>NZ_JBEJGY010000004.1:4800000-7200000 GCF_040253615.1 Streptomyces sp. Edi4 | reverse complement strand
ACGCGCCAATGCTGGGGGGCGCGGGGAGCGTCGGTTATCGGTCAGCGGCCCCGCGCGGCGCGGCGGGCAGCGGCCCGCGGTCTGCGGCGGGCTTGCGGTCAAGAGGTCAACGAGCGCCAATCCACGACCAGTTGACGCCCGTACGGTTCGAGCCAGCGCGTCTCCACAGTGTGGCGATCCAGCGGACGTTGCGTGGTGTTCCTCCTACTCTCCGTCCTCATGCGAACCACACACCTGAGGCGTTTCAGCCTCGCCGCGGCCCTCGCTTCTTCCCTCGCCCTGTTCGGCGTGAGCCAGTCCGCCGACGCGGCCACTCCCGATGTGAGCTTCAGCGCCGACCAGACGGCGGCGACGCCGGGCGGCACGGTCAATCTGAGCATGACGTTCACGAACAACCAGACCACCGACGTGTGGTTCGTCTACCAGTCGGTTCAGCCGACGTGGGCGACCACCCAGCGTCCCGACCTGAAGTACTCCCTCGCCTCGTGTTCCGGTACGGGCGTGACCTGCACCGGGACCGGCACCACCACACTCGGCGTGAACTACTCCGTGCCGGTCGCCCCGGGCACGAGCCGCACCGTCACCATCCCGGTGCGGGTGGCGGCGGACTCCGGCTGCAACGGCAACATCGCGTTCTACTCGTACGTCTACTACGAGTACAACGACAGCCAGAGCCACAAGGACGGCGTCTTCAACTCCCCGACGATGCGGGTCAACTGCGCCACTCCCGCCCCAGCGGGCACTCGGTAGCGCGCGGCCGGCCGCCGACGTCGGCGGCCCACGATCACCGGTCGGCCCATCCCCCCGGGTCGGCCGGTTTCGTATGGCCGAAACACCTCGGTCGGGGCGCGGATTCGCTCACACGTTTCGCTCGCGTGGCCGAAAACCGGATACGTCCCGGATCGACTGGTTGTCTGGACCTTTGGTGGTGTGCGCCCGCGTGCGCCCCCCACGCCGAAAGCGTTTGCCGCGCCGGGCCGCTCCGGTTTTCCGGGCCCGGCGCGGCCCGGCGCGATCACCCGTCGGCGGGCCCGGGGGGCCGCGCACGGCTCTGCGCCCCATCATGACGGCCACATTTTTTCGTCATGTTTCACAGTAGCCACTCGAAAACTCCTCGAAGCCCCGCACTATGTGACCCATCAGAGCGGAACGGCGGGCCCTCCTCATCGGGGCACGGCCGTTGTGCGGTGGGCGGGGTCCGGGCAGGCAGGGGAGCCGAACGGACCTCCAGGGGAGGGGACTTCACCGCGTGAAGCGGAACACACAACGCAGACACACCATCGGTCTCGCGGTGGGCACTGTGCTGCTCGCCATGGGATTACCGGCCGCGCCGGCGTACGCGGCGGCGCCCGCGCCCCGCGTGGACCTGAAGGTCCTCGTGGTCTCGGACGGCGGCCCCGCCACCGGGGCCATCACGGCGGAGCTGGACGGCGAGGGCACTCCGTACACCCTGGTCGACCTCCAGAAGGCCGGGCGTCCGGTCATCGACGCGGCGTTCCTGGCGGACACCGTGAGCGGCGGCCCCCGGGCCAAGTACCAGGCCGTGGTGCTGCCCAACGACAACCCCTTCCCGGCCGGTTCGGCCGAAATGGCCGCGCTCGTGGCGTACGAGAAGACGTACGCGATACCCCAGGTGGACGCCTACACCTACGCGCGCCCCCAGGTCGGTCTTCAGACGCCGGTCACCGGCGGCTACAGCGGCTCGGCGGACGGCTTCAAGGCCCAGGTGACGGCGGTCGGGCGCACCACGGGACCGTTCGGTTACCTCAACGGCCAGGTGCCCTTCGAGGACAACTCACCGTCTGTGAGCGAGAGTTACGCCTTCCTGGCCCAGCCGGCCCCGGGCGCGGACTTCACGAGCTATGTCGAGGCCCCGATCCCCGGCAGGACCACCAGCGGCTCGCTCGTCGGCGAGTACCGCCACGACGGCCGGCGCGAACTGGTCGTCACCTTCGCGTACAACCAGTACCAGGAGCAGTTCAAGCTGCTGGCCCGCGGCATCGTCGACTGGATGACGCAGAACGTGCGGCTCGGCGCCTCGCGGAACTACTTCGCGGTCCACGTGGACGACGTGTTCGCCGGGGACGACCGCTGGGACCCCGCCCTCAACTGCACACCCGGCGACGTGGACTGCCCGCCTGGGCAGGGCGTCGAGGACTCGATCCGGATGTCCCCTGCGGATGTGCGGAACGCCGTCGCCTGGGAGAAGTCCCGTGGCTTCACGCTCGACCTGGCCTACAACGGCGGCGGCAGCGTGGAGTACCGCGAGAATCACAACGGCGCCGACGAGCTCGCCGATCAGTTCGCCGCCGACAAGGGCGACTTCCGCTGGATCAACCACACCTACGACCACGCCTTCCTCGGCTGCGAGCAAAACGTCTCGGCCGTCCCGTGGAAGTGCGCGACCAATCCGGACGGCTCCACGAAGTATGTGAGCCAGTCCGAGATATCCAAGGAGATATCGGACAACCAGCAGTGGGCCCAGGGGGTCGGACTGCCCACCGAGCCCGACGAGCTGATCACCGGTGAGCACTCGGGGATGCGGCTCCTGCCGCAGCAGCCGCAGGACAACCCCTACCTCGCTCCGGCGCTGAGCACCAACCACATCAGCTGGCTCGGCGCCGACATGTCGCGCGACCCCGAGCAGCGCCAGGTCGGCCCCGCCCAGACCGTCGCCCGCTACCCCATCAACATCTTCTACAACGCGGGGCACGTCTCGGAGCAGGTCGACGAGTACAACTGGATCTACACCAGCCGCGCCCAGGGCGGCAGCGGCCTGTGCGACGACCTGCCCAACACCACCTGCCTGCCCGCGGCCCTGGACGCGGCCACCGGCTACACGGGATACATCGTGCCCCAGGAGACGCGGACCGCCCTTGGTCACGTCCTGGGCAACGACCCCAGACCGCACTTCATCCACCAGTCCAACCTGGCCGAGGACCGCATCGGCTACCCCGTCCTTGACGGGGTGCTCGACCAGTACAAGGCGCTGTACGCGGCCAGCGCCCCGCTGGTGAACCTGCGGATGAAGGACATCGGCGCCGAGCTGCGCGACCGGGGCGCCTGGAACACCGCGGTCAAGGCGGGCCAGGTCACCGCGTACCGGATCGGCGACAGCGTGACCGTGCAGGCTCCGGCGGGCGTGGCCGTCACCGCGACGATGCCGGGCGGCACCACTCAGGTCCTGGGCAGCGCCACCACCGCGTTCGGCCAGGCCTACGCCGGGAGTGTGTCGGGCTGGGCCACCGCCCAGCCGGGGCAGAGCAGCGTCGCTCTGGCGCTCCCGACGACGGCCGCCGCGGCACTGGCGCCGCGCGCACACGACGCATCGCCGGCCGGCCGCGCGCCGACGTCGAGCGCGCCCCGCACACCGGTCCCCGCCGGCGTCGCCAAGCCGGTTCCGTACGGCGTCGAGCCGCGCTGACCCGGTCGAGCACAACCCCGGAGCCCGCCGCCCGCGCGGCGGCGGGCCGACCGGGCCGATGTCACCACTCACCGCTCTCTTCAGCCGCGGAGCGCACGCATGCACGTACCACACCGCGCGCCGCGCTCCGGCGCTGCGCGGGTCACTCTGCTCACCGAGGGCACCTATCCGCACAGCCACGGCGGGGTGAGCGTCTGGTGCGACCAGCTCGTCACCGGAATGCCCGACATCGACTTCGACATCATCGCGGTGACCGGCACCGGTCGCGAACCGACCGTGTGGGACCTGCCGCCGCACGTCAGCGAAGCCGTCTCCGTCCCCATGTGGGGCCCCGCGCCCGGGGGTTCGGCCCCGCGCGGGCGCCAGGAGCGACGTCTGATGGCCGCGTACGAACGCTTCCTCACCGCGCTGCTCGACCCCTCGGCGGAGAGCGGGTTCGGCCCCGCGCTCTACGAGCTGGCCCGGGCCGCCCGCGACGGGCAGCTCAGCCCCGCCCTGCGCGGCGACGCGGCGATACAGGTCATGACCGAGGTGTGGAACAGGCCCGGGCTCGCCGTGCGCGAGGCCCGGCCCACCCTGCACGACGCGGTCACCGCGACCGGGCTCCTGGAACACGCGCTGCGGCCGCTCGCCGCGATACCGCCGAGCCAGGGCGTGTCCCACGCCGTCAGCGGCGGCGTGGCCGTGCTTCCCGGGCTCGTCGGCGCCGAACTGCACGGCGTGCCGCTGCTGTTGACCGAGCACGGGGTCTATCTGCGCGAGCGCTACCTGGGTTACCGGACCGCCCCCTACCGCTGGCCGGTCAAGGCGGTGCTGCTCGGGTTCTTCCGGCTGCTCGCGGAGGAGACGTACCGGCGCGCCGCACTGATCACACCGGGCAATCAGTACAACCGGCTGTGGGAGGAGCAGGGCGGGGCCGACCCGGGGCTCATACGCACCGTGTACAACGGCGTCGACCCGGCGGCCTTCCCGCCGGCCGGGCCCGAGCCGGCCGCCCCGACCCTCAGCTGGGCCGGGCGGGTCGATCCCATCAAGGACCTGGAGACGCTGATCCGCGCCTTCGCCACGGTGCGCGGCGAACTCCCGGCGGCCACCCTGCGTCTGTTCGGCGGCACGCCCCGGGGCGGTGAGGCCTACCGTGAGCGCTGCGAAGCGCTCGCCGCCTCCCTCGGCCAGGGCGACGCGGTCACCTTCGAGGGCCGGGTCGAGGACATCAGGGACGCCTACGCCGCGGGCAACGTGGTGATGCTGTCCAGCATCAGCGAGGGCTTCCCCTTCACGCTGATCGAGGCCATGAGCTGTGGCCGGGCGACCGTCTCCACGGATGTGGGCGGGGTGCGCGAGGCGGTCGGCCCCACCGGGCTCGTGGTGCCGCCGCGCGATCCGGGCGCGATGGCCGCGGCCGCCCTCGAGCTGCTGGGTGACCCGGCGCGCCGGGCCGCGATGGGGGAAGCGGCGCGGCTTCGGGTGGTCGAGCAGTTCACCCTGCGCCAGACCGTGGACACCTTCCGGGCCATCTACCTCGAACTCTCCGTGCGCGGCGCGACCGTTCCCGCGCGGCGAAGCGGCGCCGCCGACACCACCACGGCCCTGCGCCTGGTGCCGGCCGGGCCGGGGCCCGACGAGCTGAGCCGGGTGGCCGGATGAGCGGGCCCATCCGCCTTGAGCCGCACGACGGCCGCGAGGACACGCTGACACTCCGGCTCGCCACCGAATCCACGGTGACGCTGCGCCTGCCGGGCCGGCGGGCCGCGCGGTGGGGCAAGGACGCCGCCGTGGACCGGCTCGCCGCCGAACTCGCCGAGCAGATAGGGCCCGCCGTCCACGCCTACGAAGTGGCGGCGGTCCTGGAGTCGGAGGGCCTGACGGCCCAGCAGATCGCGGACGAGTACGGGCACCGCAACCTGTTCTCGCTCGCCGAGGACCTGTACAAGCGGGTGCCGCGCAGCTTCCCCGAACCGCCGCTCGCCGCCGACCCGTGGGCGCCCGACCCGGTGCGCTGCGCGCTGCGCGGCGCGCTGTTCGCGCTGCCCGGCCTCGCCTACCCCCTGACCGCCCGGCTGTGGCAGAGCGAGCGCGCGGTGCTCGCCCTGATCGTGGCGGGCCTCATCTCCTGGGCCTGGGGGCAGGGTCTTGGCCACCGGGCCTATCTGCGGATGGCGTCCGGCCGGCGTGAGGCGGCCCGTACGCTGCTGGCCGGGGCGCCGCTCGGCGCGCTGCTCTCCGGCGTGACGGGACTGGCCATCGTGGGCCCGGGACCCGCCGACTTCTTCGTGGTGGGCCAGTCCTGCTATCTGGCGGCGGCCGGCATCCTGCTGGTCCTGGCGCGCGAGCGGCTGCTGCTCGCCGCGCTGTCCCCCTTGATCCTGGGAGCGGCGGTGCTGCCCTTCAGGGAGCCGGGACCGTTCCTTCGCGTCGGGCTCTCCTCGCTCGCCCTCGCCCTGGTGATCGGTGCGGTCGCGCACTGTCTGCGCGAGGTCCTCACACAGCCCGCGGCGACCGCGCCGGTGCGACCCCGGCTCGTGGCGTCGCTGCCGTACGGTCTGTTCGGCCTCGCCGCCGGGGTGCTCGTCGCTTTCGCGGGACAGCGCCATCCGCTCGCGGTGATCGCGCTGACGCTCAGCATGGGCCCGGCCGAGTGGCTGCTGTACCGCTTCCGCGGCCTGTCCGTCGCCGCGCTGCGGGCCACCGCCACCCCGGCGGCCTTCCGGTGGCGCTCGGCGGCCATCCTCACGGGCTGCCTCCTGGTCTATCTGCTGCCCCTGATCCCCGCGGCACTCCTCACCGGCGCCGAGCCCGCCCCGCTGCTCGCGCTCGCGGCCCTGCTGTGGACGGCGCTGCTGCTCCAGGCGTTCGGCATCGCCTGGCTGCCGGCCGCCGTCACCCTGTCGGCGGCGGCCGGTGTCGCCGCCCTGGGCCTGCCCGCGCAGCCGAGCCCGCTGGACCAGTACGTCTGCTGTACGGCCGCCGCGCTCGCTCTGACCGGCGCCACCCTGCACCTGCTCGGGCGGCCCACCGTCCACGCCTGACCCCCGCACCACGGCCCGAACGGCACCACCCGCACCACGGGCCTCACCGAACGCACCTGAACGATCACCGCACGTTTCGGCACTTCGATGTACCGAACCACCTTGGAAGGAGCGGAAGTTGACCTCCGCACCGCTTGTCGCCGTCACCGGAGCCGAAGGCTTCATCGGATCGCACCTCACCGAGGCCCTGGTCGCCTCCGGGCACCGGGTCCGCGCGATGGCCCAGTACAACTCCTTCTCCTCCTACGGCTGGCTCGAGACCCTGTCCGCCGACGTCCTGGACCAGGTGGAGATCGTCCTGGGCGATGTCCGCGACCCGGGCTCGGTGCGCGCCCTGGCCGAAGGCGCCGAGGCCGTCTACCACTTGGCGGCCCTCATCGCGATCCCGTACTCCTATCAGGCCCCGCACAGCTATGTGGACACCAACGTCACCGGCACCCTCAACGTCCTGGAGGCCGTCCGCGCCCTGGAGACGCCGCGCCTGGTGCACACCTCGACCAGCGAGACGTACGGCACCGCGCGGACCGTGCCGATCACCGAGGACCACCCCATCAACACCCAGTCGCCGTATGCCGCTTCGAAGGCGGGCGGAGACCGGCTCGCGGACAGCTACTACGCCAGCTTCGCCACCCCGGTCGTCACGCTGCGCCCCTTCAACACCTATGGCCCGCGCCAGTCGATGCGGGCGGTGATCCCCACCGTCATCGGCCAGGTCGCGGCGGGTTCGCGCACCATCACACTCGGCGACCTGCGCCCCACGCGTGACTTCACCTTCGCCGTCGACACCGCGCGGGCCTTCCTCGCCGTGGGCACCGCCCCCGCCGAGCGCGTGGTGGGGCGGACCTTCAACGCGGGGACCGGCACCGAGATATCGGTGGGCGACCTGGTGCGCCTGATCGGCAAGGTGATGGGCGCCGAACTCGACGTCCAGGAGGACGGACAGCGCATCAGGCCGGCCAACTCCGAGGTGATGCGGCTGGTCGCGGACGCGAGCCGGCTCACCGAAGCGACCGGCTGGCAGCCGGAGTTCAGCCTCGAAGCCGGCCTTGAGCGCACTGCGGAGTTCTTCCGCGACCCGGGCAACCTGGCCCGCTACAAGACCGGCATCTACAACATCTGACTTCGCGGTCCCCACTCTCAGGGAGGCACCCATGCATGTAGTGATACTCGCCGGAGGCAAGGGAGTCCGGCTGCGGCCGTACACCACGGCGCTGCCCAAACCTCTGGTCCCGATCGGCGACCAGCACGCGATCCTGGAGATCGTGCTGCGCCAGCTCGCGGCCGCCGGCTTCACCAGCTGCACCATCGCCATCGGCCATCTCGGCCACATCATCCGCGCCTACGTGGGTGACGGCGAACGCTGGGGTCTGAAGGTCGACTACAGCACCGAGGAGAGCCCGCTGGGCACCATCGGCCCGCTCCTGACGATGCGCGACCGGCTGCCCGAGTCCTTCCTCGTCATGAACGGGGACATCCTGACCGACCTCGACTACGCGGACGTGCTCACCCGCCACCGCGCCAGCGGCGCGCCGCTGACCATCGCCACCTACGCCCGCAAGGTGCACATCGACTTCGGGGTGCTGACCACCGACGACACCAAGGTCGTCGGCTTCACCGAGAAGCCCAGCATGGACTACCGGGTGTCGATGGGGGTCTACGGCCTCACCCGCGACACGCTCGCCGGCTACACCGAGGGGCTTCCGCTGGGCTTCGACGAGCTGGTCCTGGACCTCCTCAAGGCCAAGACCCCGCCGCACGCCTACGCCTTCGACGGCTATTGGCTCGACATAGGGCGCCCGGACGACTACGACCGGGCCAACGCGGAGTTCACGACGTACCGCTCGTTGCTCCTCAAGGGGGCCTGAGGCGTCCATGCGCATCCTCGTACTGGGCCACAGCGGCTACCTGGGCGGCCATGTCGCCCGGGAGCTGCGCGAGATGCCCGGTGTGCGGTTCCTCACCGGGGGGCGGGGGCCGCTGGCGGACCTCGCCGTGGACCTCGCCACCGTCACCCCGGGGCCGCTCGCCGAGCGGCTCTTCGCGCTCGCGCCCGACGCCGTGATCAACTGCGCCGGCGCGGTGGGCCCGCAGCCGGTGGCGCTGGCCGAGGTCAACGTCCGGGCGCCCGCCGTGCTGTGTGCGGCGCTGCGCGAGGCCGTGCCCGCCGTCCGGCTCGTCCATCTCGGCTCGGCGGCCGAGTACGGGCCGGCCGGCATCGGTGAGCGCGTCACCGAGCAGTCACCGGCCCGCCCGACAACGCTGTACGGCGCCACCAAACTGGCGGGCACCATGGCCGTCACCACCAGCGGCCTTGACGCCGTGGTGCTGCGGATCACCAACCCCGTCGGTCCCGGCGCGCCCGCCGCCGGTCTGCCGGGACGGCTCGCCCGGCAGCTGGGGGACCTCGGCCCCGACGCCGTGGTGCGCCTCGGTGACCTGTCCGCGCACCGTGACTTCGTCGACGCGCGGGACGTCGCCCACGCCGCCGTCCTGGCCGCGACCGGCGCGAGCCCGCTGCCGCCGGTGCTCAACATCGCCAGTGGACGGGCCGTTCCGGTACGGGAGTTGGTGGGTGAACTGGTCCGGGCCGCCGGATTCCGGGGCCGGATCGAGGAGGACGCCGGGGGCTCGGAGCGCTCCGCCGACGTGCCCTGGCAGTGCTCCGACCCGGGCGCCGCCCGCACCACGCTCGGCTGGTCGGCCCGGCGTTCGCTCGCCGACTCGGTGTCCGCGCTGTGGGCGGCCGTACGCTCGGGTCCCGACCGGGAACCGGTGCGCTGATGCTGCTCGTTCCGCTCTACGTCCACCCCGCCGAGGACCCGGTCGCCTGGCAGCGGCTCACCGAGGCGGCGGCCGGCCTCTACGGGGTGGTCCTGAACGCGGCGGACGGGCCCGGCGCCGTCCCCGACCCGGCGTTCGCGGGGCCGGTGGGAGCGCTGCGCGCGGCCGGCGTCCGGGTGCTCGGCTATGTCGACCTCGACTACGGCGCCCGGCCGCCGGCCGCCGTTCTGCGGGACATCGAGCGCCACCGCGACTGGTACGGGGCCGACGGGTTCTTCTTCGACCGCGCCCCCGCCGACCGCACCGGCCTGCCGTTCGTGCGGCAGGCCACCCGCGCGGCCCGGCGCTCCGGCGGGAGCGTCGTGGTGCTCAACCCCGGTGTGCATCCCGCGCCCGGATATCTGAAGGTCGCCGATCTCATCGTCACGTTCGAGGGACACTGGACGACGTATGTGTCCGCCTTCACGCGGCCCGGCTGGGCCGACCGTCAGCCACCGGAGCGTCTGTGCCATTTGGTGTACGGGGTGCCCGACGCGCTGCTCGCGCTCGCCCTGCGCACCACGGGCGAACGCGGCGCGGGTGTGTGCTGTGTCGTGGGGCGCGAACTACCCAATCCTTGGGCGGAGTTGCCGCCCGTGCTCCCCGGGAAGACGACATGAACCACTCCCCCGCGCGTTCCTCGAAGGCGCTGCTGTGCGCCGCCGCCGCGCTGCTGCTGCTCGCCACCGCTTGTTCGTCCGAGGCGTCCGACGACGACGCGGACGGCCCGGACGGGCCCACCCCCACCGCGCATGCGCCCACTCCCTCCGCCACCCGCGGCTCGCCTTCGCCCAGCGGGCCCGCCGCGTCCCCCTCCGCCGGCTCCCCCTCCGCGTCCGCCTCGCCGAGCGGTGGGGCCCCGGCGAAGATCTGGCAGCCCAAGCCGGGCACCGCCTGGCAGTGGCAGCTCAACGGCCGGGTGCAGGAGGGGCCCGATGTGCCGGTGTACGACATCGACGGGTTCGAGAACACCGCGGCCGACGTCGCCAAGCTGCACAGCCAGGGCCGCAAGGCGATCTGCTACATCAACGCCGGTGCCTGGGAGAACTTCCGGCCCGACAAGGAGTCCTTCCCGCGCGAGGTCCAGGGCGGGAGCAACGGGTGGGACGGTGAGCGCTGGCTCGACATCCGCAGGATCGACGTGCTGCGGCCGCTGATGGAGCGCCGTTTCGACATGTGCAAGGAGAAGGGCTTCGACGGCGTCGAGCCGGATCTCATGGACGGCTACCTCAACAAGACGGGGTTTCCGCTCAAGGCGGCGGACCAGCTGGCCTACAACCGTATGCTCGCCACGATCGCCCATGCCCGGGGCCTCTCGGTGGGGCTCAAGAACGATCTCCAGCAGATCCCGGAGCTGGTGGATTCCTTCGACTTCGCCGTCAACGAGCAGTGCGCGCAGTACGACGAGTGCGCCCAGCTGACCCCCTTCGTGAAGGCGGACAAGGCGGTGTTCCACGTCGAGTACGAGCTGCCCACCAAGGACTTCTGCGCCGAGTCCGACAAGCTCGGGCTCTCCTCGATGCGCAAGAACCTCAAGCTGGACGTCTGGCGCCAGCCCTGCTGACGCGGCGGCCGGTTCAGCCCAGAAGGACCGCGATCAAGGACAGGGACGCCATCGACAGGAGGGTCGAGAGCAGGACGGCGTCCCGGGGCAGCGCGGTGTCGAGGCGGTATTCGGAGGCGAAGATGAACGCGTTCTGCGCCGTGGGCAGCCCGGCGCAGAGCACCACCGCGAACAGATCGTGCCCGCCGAGCCCGAAGACCCACTTACCCAGGGCGTAGGCGAGCAGCGGCTGGACGGCGGTCTTCAGCGTGACGAGCAGGGCCCGCTCGGCCCGCTCCCCGGGGTCGGCCGCGGCCCGCGCGGTGAGCGACATACCGAGCGCGAACAGGGCCGCTGGGACCCCGGCGCCGCCCAGGATGGTCAGCGGCGAGGTCACCTCGTCGGGCAGGTGGAGCCCGAGCGCCGCGACGAGGACACCGGCGGCCGACGCCCCCACCACCGGGTTGCGGACGGGGAGTTGGAGCATCCGGAGCCGGCGGCCGCCCGTGTCGCGGCGTACGTCGAGTTCTATGAGGACCAGGATCAGGGGCGTGATGAACAGCATCTGGAACAGGGCGGCGGCGACGATGAACGACGTGTCGTGCAGGACGTGCACAGCGACCGGGATGCCGAGGTTCGCGGAGTTCACATAGGACGCGGCCATCGCGCCGATCGCCCGCTCGGCCTTCTTGCGCCGAAACAGCCGCCCGCTCGCGAACAGTCCCGCGGCGAAGACGGCGAGCAGGCTGATGGCGAAGACCGCCACCCCGGGCTGCGCGAGCTCGCCCGGCCGCGACTTCGCCATCGTCAGGAACAGCAGTGAGGGCATCGCGAAGGTGAACGCGAACCGTCCGAGCACCTGCCCGGCCTGATCGCCGAGCAGGTTGAACCGGCCGGCCGCCCAGCCGAACGCGGTGATGATCCAGATGGGCAGGAAACCGGATACGACCGAGTGCACCGGCTCAGGATGCCTGACGGGTGTCCGCCGCTCGCGCCCGGGGTCGCACGGTGGCGACGGCCCCGGCAGGCCCGGTCAGAAGGGGTGGTCCGCCGGTTCGCGGCGCACGGTGGTCCAGCGCAGTTCGGTGAAGGCGTCCAGATTGGCCGAACCGCCGAAGCGGGCTCCGGTCCCGGACGCCGCGACCCCGCCGAACGGCGCCACCGCCTCGTCGTTGACCGTCTGGTCGTTGATGTGGACGATCCCGGTGGGGATCCGGTCGGCGAGTTCCAGACCGAGCGCGGTGTCGCGCGTGACGATGCCGAGCGAGAGTCCGTAGGGACCGTCTGCCGCCAGGGCCGCGGCCTCGTCCAGGGTCGCGAAGGACCGTACCGGCGCGACGGGGCCGAAGACCTCCTCGGCGTAGGCGGGGGTGTCGTCGTCGACGTCGGCGAGCACGGTGGGGCGGTGGAAGAGGCCGCGGTGGGTGCCGCCTGCGGCGAGCCGGGCGCCGCGCGCGGTACTCGACTCCACCAGGCGCTCGATCTTGGCGAGTTGGGTGTGGTCGATGACGGGTCCGAGGTGGACCTGTTCGCGGTACGGGTCGCCCACGGCCAGCGCGTCCGCCCGGGCGGCAAGCCTCTCCACGTACTCGTCGTACAAGGAGTCGTGCACCAGGTGGCGCCCGGTGGTCATGCAGATCTGGCCCTGGTGGAAGAAGGAGCCCCAGGTGGCCTGGGCGAGCGCGCCCTCCAGGTCCGCGTCGGCCAGCACGATCAGCGCGGAATTGCCGCCCAACTCCAGGTGGGCGCGCTTGAGTTGACGCCCGGCCGCCTCCGCGACCCGGCGTCCGGCGGCGGTCGATCCGGTGAAGGAGATGACGGGGACGCGAGGATCGGCGACGAGGGCCTGTCCGGTCTCGGGGCCACCCGGCAGGATGTGCAGCAGGTGCTCGGGCAGCCCCGCCTCGGCGAAGACGGCCCCGAGCGCGAGCCCTCCGCACACGGCGGTGCGCGGGTCGGGCTTGAGCAGGACCGCGTTACCGAGTGCTAGCGCGGGGGCGACGGAACGGATGGAGAGAATGAGCGGGGCGTTGAACGGGGCTATCACGCCCGTCACGCCGACCGGCGCGCGGCGGGTGTAGGAGAGCCGTGGCTGCTCGCTGGACAGCACCTCGCCGAGCGGCCGCGAGGCCAGGGCCGCGGCCTCGTAGCACTCCTGCGCGGCGACGTGCAGCTCGAAGTCCGCCTTTCCCGGCACCGAGCCTGACTCGCGGACGAGCCAGGCGCGCAGTTCGTCGGCGTGCTCGGCGAAGAGGTCGCCGGCGCGGCGCAGGACGGCCGCGCGCACGACGTGCGGGGTGCGCGCCCAGGCGGTCTGGGCCCGGGCGGCGGCCCGGGCGGCGGCCTCCACGTCCTCACCTGCGGCCAGGGTGAGCGCGCCCAGCGACTCCCCGGTGGCGGGCTCCACGATCTCCCGCTCACCCCCGAAGAGCTGTGTGGGCTGCCACGCCTTGGGGTCGAGCAGGGCCATGGAACAACTCCAGTCACTCGGTCGTCCGAAGGGATCTCCCTCAGGGCGCAGAGTAGTGGGGGCGCGGTCGGCGCCGTCCACCGGCGGGGTCGCCGCATTCCGCCGGTGGAACCTCAATCGCCGTGACGGATGCGCCGGTTCAGCGTTCCAGGACGAGGGCGAGGCCCTGGCCCACGCCGATGCACAGGGCCGCGAGACCCGTGCCGGAACCGGCGGCGGCGAGCTGGTGGGCGACGGCTCCGGCGAGCCGGGCGCCGGACGCGCCGAGCGGGTGGCCGATCGCGATGGCGCCGCCGCGCGGGTTGACCACGGCGGGGTCGAGGTCGGGCCATGCCGCGAGGCAGCCGAGGGCCTGGGCGGCGAACGCCTCGTTCAGCTCGAAGGTGGTGAGGTCGCCGAAGCCCTTGCCCGCCTTGGCGAGCGCCTTGCGGACGGCCCCGACGGGGCCAAGACCGAAGAGCTGGGGTTCGATGCCGGTCACGGCGGAGCTGCGGATGCGGGCAAGCGGCTCGCGGCCGGTGGCGCGCAGCCCCTCCTCGTCGACGAGGAGCAGAGCCGCCGCTCCGTCGTTGAGCGGGGAGGCGTTGCCCGCGGTCACCGAACCGTCCGGGCGAAAGGCGGGCTTGAGCCGGGCCAGCGCCTCCAGGGACGAGGACTCTCGGACGCACTCGTCGCGGACGAGATCGACCCCTTCGTACGGGACGACCTCGCCGTCGTAGCTGCCCTTGGCCCACGCCTCGGCGGCCTTGCGGTGGCTGTCCAGCGCGAAGGCGTCCTGCTGGTCGCGGGTGATGCCGTGCCGGTCCGCGATGAGTTCGGCGCCCTCGCCGAGCGCGACCGTCCACTCGGCGGGCATCCTCGGGTTGGTCATGCGCCAGCCGAGCGTGGTCGAGTACATCTGCTGGTGGCCGGCGGGGAAGGCGCGCTCGGGTTTCTGGACGACGAAGGGGGCGCGCGACATCGATTCGACGCCGCCCGCCACCGCGATCGAGGCGTCACCGACAGCGATGGCACGGGCCGCCTGGATCACGGCTTCGAGGCCGGAGCCGCAGAGGCGGTTGACGGTGACACCGGGCACCGAGACGGGGAGCCCGGCGAGGAGCACCGCCATGCGGGCCACATCGCGGTTGTCCTCTCCCGCGCCGTTCGCGTCTCCGAAGTACACGTCGTCGATGCGGGCCGGGTCGAGTTCCGGGGCGCGCTCCACCAGAGACTTCACCACGTGCGCTGCGAGGTCGTCGGGCCGCACGGAGGCGAGCGCGCCCCCGAACTTGCCGATCGGGGTGCGGACGGCGTCGACGATGTACACGTCGCGGATGCTCATCGGGTCTCTCCCACGGATCTCTCCACCGCACGGGACCCGTCACAGCAGGGTTGTTCGCCCAGTGAAGTGATGTTCATGAATGGCTGCGCCCGAGTCTCTGCCCCCCACCGTCCGCTGTCAACGGGCCTCCAAAGGCCCCGGCCTCAGCCGTGCGCGGGGCCCGGGACCTCCCTGACCACCGCGGTCAGACCGATGTCGAGTTCGGAGCCGTCGACCAGCAGGGCCTCCACCGCGTGGGAGGCGGCGTCGATCTCGGCCTCGATGCCGTGCCCCGCGTACCGGGGGTACCCCGAGACCCCGCTCTCGCCGGTCGCCTCGACGACCGCGGACCGTACGGCGCTGTCCGCGACCGAGGCGCCGCCCCGGTCCTCGACGTGTTCGGGCACCAGGAAGATCTCGAAGCGCCGGGGGTGACGGCTCGTGTGCCACGGTTGAGTGCTCATGCTCCGACGCTAGACACCCGGGGCGCCCGGCGCACGCCATCCCGCACCTCATTCGCCCCACGCGCCACACCGGCCCCGATGACGTGACCCACGGGCGGGGACCGGCCGGTGGACGGTGCGGTAGCCGAGCGGGCCGGCGGCGCCCGGAGCTGCCGGGGCCCGCTCTCACCCGGGTCAGCGGCAGCGGCCTCGGGGTGTCGGTCAGCTCGATTCGCGCGGCAGCGCCCGCGCGCCCATCAGGTCGTGCCGCTCGGGGGCGCCGTCCGGGTCGCGGACGACGCGATCGACCAGTTCGGCCAGGTGCCGTCCGGTCACCATCTCCACGTGGACCGTGCTGAGCCGGGGACGCAGCAGCCTGCCGAGCAGCAGATCGTCGGCGCCGATCACGGCGGTGTCACCGGGGACACCGATGTCGGCGTCCTGGAGGGCGCGCATCAGGAGCATCGCGTACTCGTCGTTGTAGGCGAAGATCGCGTCGAGCCCCAACTCCCGCCAGCGGCCCGCCAGTTCGGCCGCGGATTCCTCCGTGTACGCCATCGTCACGGGCTCGACCGACGCGTCGGCGCCGCGCGCGGCCCTGCGGGCGCCGGCCAGGCGCGGTTCGGAGAAGAGTCCGAGGCCTGGCTCGGCGGGCATCAGCACGCCGACGCGGCGCCGCCCCCGCTCAAGGAGGTGGGCGACAGCGCTCTCGCCGATCTCGCGCTGGTCCATGACGAGCGAGTGGGCCCCCTCGACGCGCTGCGGACCCAGCGTTATGACCGCCCGGGCGCCCGAGCGCTTGAGGAGCTGTACGCCCTGGGCGGTCAGGGCGATCTCGCCGAGTGACACCACGGCGACGGGCCGCAGCTCGGCCCACGCGCGGGCCGCTTCCTCCGCGCCGAGACCGAGGCTGCCGTACTGCACGACCGTGTAACCGAGCCGGCGCAGCTCCCACTGGAGCTCGCTGAAGAACCGGCTGTAGAGCGGCCCCACCGGGATGTGCGCGGTAGGAAGCAGCACGATCCGGGTGTGTCCCGCGCGCAGGCTGCGGGCCGCGGCGTGCGGCACGTACCCCAGCTCCTCGGCGGCGGCGCGGACCCTGATCCGGGTGGGCTCGCTGATCCGCACGGCCGAGGTGTTGTTGAGCACGTAGCTCACGGTGGCCCGCGAGACCCCGGCCAGGCGGGCGACATCGGCGCTCGTCGGAACGGGACGGTCGGCGGGCTGCTTGGGTGTCTGGCTCATGGCGCTCGGCATCTTTCCAGACGCGTGCGGGCCAGGGGCTGGCGGATGGCCGGATTCCAGTGCTAGACAGTGCTCATACCCATACTTACACGTGTCACCACGGGAAAGGCAGGACCGTGCGGCTCCACACCCACACCTGGGGAGACGGCGAGCGCGTCGCGCTCCTGATTCACGGGATCATGTCCGACCACCGCACGTGGCGGAAGGTGGGCCCCGCGCTCGCCGCGCGGGGTTACCGGGTGCTCGCGGTGGACCTGCGCGGCCACGGAGCGAGCGGGCGCGGCGCGTACACCACGGAGCTCTTCGCCGCCGATCTCGTCGAGACCCTTCCGGCCGGTGCCGAGCTCGCGATCGGCCACTCGCTCGGCGGGCTCTGCCTCTCGCTCGCCGTCGACCGGCTCAGGCCGTCCCGCGCGGTGTACTCCGACCCGGCCTGGTCGGTCGACTCCCGCCGGAGCGGAGCCGGTTCAATATCCATCACTCCGGAGGTCTTCGCCCAGTTCAAGCCGGCCACCAGGGAGATGATCGCCGGGTTCAATCCGCGCTGGGAGCAGGAGGACGTCGAGATCGAATGTGAGACCCTGCGGCTCTGGGACGAGAACACCGCCCACGGCCTGGCCCCGATGTTCGGCGCGGATCTGGCGCCCGCCGAAGCCGTCGTCCCCTCGCTCGTCCAGTTCGCCGACGCGAGTTTCCTGTACGAGGCGGACGAGGTGGCCCGCCTGCGAGCGCGCGGCTTCGAGGTCCGAACCGTCAAGGGTGCGGGCCACACCATCCACCGCGACGACTTCGCGGGGTTCATGGCCTCGCTCGACGGCTGGATCTGACCCGCGTGGCCGACGGGCACCCGGGCCGCCGGCCCGCGGGGCCGCCGGTCTGAGTTCCGGCCGCCCGGAATTCAGACCGGCAGAGCGTCCACCGTGGGGAGGACCATGCCGAACAGGTCGGTGACCATCGTGAGCGCGGCCGCCCCGAGCGCGGCGGCGGACAGGACGGTGCCGTCGGGAGCCGCCAGCGCGCGGGTGGCGGTGGCCTCGGCGACGACGGTGGGCCGGTAGCCGAGGTTGAAGGCGCCCTGCGCGGTGTAGTTGACGCACATGTGGGTCATGAACCCGGCGATGACCAGGTCCTTCCCGCTGCCCGGCGCGGCGCCGAGACCGATCAGGGTCTTCGCGAGGGCGGTCTGGTGGAAGGAGTCGGGGAACTGCTTGACCACCACGGGCTCGCCGTCCCTCGGGGCGACCTCATCGCTGATGGCGCCGATGTGGGCGCGGATGTCGTACGGGGTGTTCTCGCCCCCGTCGTTGATGATGTGCACGACAGGGGCGCCGGCGTCCCTGGCCCGCTCCAGGAGCCGCGCTCCGGCCGCCAGGGCCTGCTCTGCGCCGTCCAGGGCCATCACGCCCGTGCGGTAGGTGTTCTGGAAGTCGATCATGACCAGGACGGATTCGCTCAGCTTCGCAGGCCGGCCGTCCAAGCCCACGACCTCGCGCAGGGTGGCGGAGGGAACGGGAACGGGAACGGGAACGGGAACGGAGGGAACGTTCGCGGAAGGCTGCTGGGTGCTCATCGGGGGCCTCTCGTAAGGGAGTTGGGGGCGGGCGGGCAAGAGATGCGGTTCGACGGGGTGGAAAGGTGTGCCGGACTTCAGGGCAGGGCGGAGCCGTCCAGCCCGACGGCGCGGATGAGGTCCGGGGTGCGGGCGGAGGGCCGGGCCGTGCGGGCGAAGGGCCGTGTGTGCGCGGCCGGGCTCAGGGCCGTGCGGGCTCAGGGCCGTGCGGCATGCGGGCGGGCGGGCGAAGGGCCGTGCGGGCGGAGAACCGGGTCGTGCGGGCGGAGGACCGGTGTGTGGGCGGAGGACCGGGTCGTGCGGGCGAAGGACCGGGTCGTGCGGGCGAAGGGCCATGCGGGCTCAGGGCCGTGCGGCGCGGCCGGGCGGTGTCAGGCGGCCTGGGCGCGGAAGCGTCTGCGGTAGGCGGCCGGTGTGGTGGTGAGCCGGCGCCTGAACGCCCGGTGCAGCGTCTCGACCGAGCCGAGCCCGGCGCCCTCCGCCACCTCGTCGAGCGGGGCGTCGGTGGTCTCCAGGAGCCGGCGGGCCATCTCGACCCGCGCGGCCTCGACATAGGCGGCGGGGCCGACGCCGGTCTCCTGGGTGAAGACGCGGGCGAAGTGCCGCTCGCTCAGGCACATCCGCGCGGCGAGCGCCCGCGCCGAAAGGTCCTCGTCGAGGTGGTCGGTGATCCACAGGCACAGCTCGTCGAGGTCGCGCCGGGACGTCGCGGGCCGGCTGAGCGGCACGGAGAACTGGCTCTGGCCGCCCTGCCGTCTCAGGTACATCACCAGCTGCCTGGCCACCGCGAGCGCGGTGTCCTCGCCCTGGTCCTCGGCCACGAGCGCGAGGGCGAGGTCGAGACAGGCGCTGATTCCGGCGCCGGTCCACAGCCGCCCCCGGTCCGTCCGCACGAAGATCGGGTCCGGGTCGACCGTGACGGCGGGGTGTTCGGCGGCCAGTTGGGCGGCGGTCGACCAGTGTGTGGTCGCCGTCCGCCCGTCGAGCAGTCCCGCCGCCGCGAGCACATGGGCGCCCACACACACCGACGCCACCCGCCTGGCGTGCGGGGCGGTTTCCTTCACCCAGGCCACCACGTCCTGGTCGACGCGGGCGACGGGCCCGGCGTCGGTCAGGTCCACCGCGCCGGGGACGAGCAGGGTGTCCACCCGCGCGCCGGCCTCGGCGAAGGACAGATCGGCGACCAGCCGCACACCGGCCGATGTGCGCACCTCGCCGCCGTCCGGTCCTGCCAGCCGGACCTCGTATCCGGCGCGGCCCGAGGTCACCCGGTTGGCCAGGGCGAAGACCTCGGCCGGCCCGGTGACGTCGAGGAGGTCGACATCGGGGAAGACCGCGATGACGACCCGGTGTGAAGGGGACATGCCCCCATCCTCACCGCCGCGTCCGGGGGGCCGCAATGACGATTCCCTGTCACATCCGGACATGGGCCGGGGTTCCCGGGCGAGGCCGGTCCTTCGTCGGTCAGGCGGTGACTTCCTCCGGTGGCGTCGGCTCCAGGTACTCCTCGTGGATCTCGCGCGGCCCGAACGGCCACACCTTTTCGAGGCGTGCCCACACGGCGAAGGCGAGAACGCCGAGCGCCAGCCAGGCCAGCGACCACTCGATGGGGTGGCGGCCCGGCGAGTTCTTGTCGGAGTAGCCGTAGATGGTGAGCCAGCCGATGAGGGCGACGAGGCTGGGCAGCGGGTAGAGCCACATCCGGTAGGGGCGGCGCAGGTCCGGCTGGCGCTTGCGCAGCACGGTGACGGCGAGGATCTGCGCGAGCGCCTGGACGATGACCATCACCGTGGTCAGGAGCTGGATGAGCGTGGTCAGATCGGTACGACGGCCGATCATGAACCCGACGGCGGTGATGACGCCCATGGTGGCGAGGCCCAGCATCGGGAAGCGGTGGCGGGGGTGCAGCTTGGCGTAGGGACTGAAGAACACCCGGTCGCGCGCGGCGTCGTAGGGGACGCGTGAGCCGCCGAGCAGTCCGGCGAAGACGGAGGCGAACGCGGTGACCAGGATGAGCACGGTCACCACATCGGCGGCGCCCTTGCCCCATGCCTTCTCAAGGACGGCGGATGCGACCGAGGACGAGGCGATGTCACCCGGGTCCAGCATCCGGTGGTAGTCGATCACGCCGAGGGTGCCGATCTGGAGCAGTAGGTAGATCGCCATGATGCCGAAGATGGAGTAGATGATGGAGCGCGGCAGGGTGCGTCCGGGGTCTTTGATCTCGGCGCCCATGTAGGCGGTGGTGTTGTAGCCGAGATAGTCGTAGATGCCGATGGTCAGGCCGCCCGCGAAGCCGATCCAGAACTGACTGCTCGTCAACTCGAAGGCTCCTGACGGGTAGTCGAAGGCGAGGTGCGGGCTGAAGTCGGTGGCGGCGGCGATGATGACGAGCCCCACCGAGGCGATCATCACGGCCCACATGACGGCGGTGATCCTGGCGATGTTCTCGATGCCGCGCCAGAGCAGCAGGATCACCAGGGCGATCATGCCGAGCCCGATCAGGTCGCCCGCGCCGCGCCCGAGCCCCGGCGCCAGATAGCCGAGGTACTGCACGAAGCCCACGACGCCGGTGGACATGGCCAGCGGGATGAAGAGCATCGCCGTCCACACGAACAGGAACGGCATGAGACGGCCCGTACGGTACTGGAACGCCTGGCGCAGATACACGTAACTGCCGCCGGATCCGGGCAGCGAGGCCCCGAGTTCGGCCCAGATCAGACCGTCGGCCAGCGCCAGGATCGCGCCGGCGACGAAGCCGAGCACGGCTTGGGGACCCCCGAAGGCGGCGACCATCAGCGGGATGGTGACGAACGGTCCGATGCCGCACATCTGGCTCATGTTGATGGCGGTGGCCTGGAAGAGCCCGATCCGGCGGACGAAGCCGCCGACGGGCGGTGGGGTTGCGGACACGGGGTCCTCCCTGGGCTGGTGTCGGGGAATGGAAGCTACTGCCGACGCACCGGCGGGGGGACTCCCTCGGCGGGGGCGTGATTAAGTTAGGTACCTTTACTTTCAGGGTCAAGGGGTCATCGCCTTCAGGGTCAAGGGGGCATCGCCTTCAGGGTCAAGGGGTCGTCGGTGAGATCCGGAGACCCATGCGTGACAATGAGGCGATGAGCAGCAGCGACGAGGGCGGCGATCTGCCCTGGAACCCGCAGCGGCAGCGCAGTTCCAACGAACGTCTGCTGCTCGACCGGCTGCGCGCCCAGGGGCCCGCCTCCCGGGCCCAACTGGCGCGTGACACCGGCCTGTCCAAGCCCACCGTGTCCAGCGCCCTCGCCTCGCTCGAAGGTGCGGGTCTGGTCCGCGAGGCGGGCACGGTCGTGCCCGGGCGCGGCCGGGCCGCCGTGCTGTACGCCCCCGACCCGACCGCCGGTTACGCCCTCGGCATCGACATCGGCCGGGCCTGGCTGCGGATCGCCCTGGCCGACCTGGACGGCTCGGTGGTGGCGCGCGCCGAGGTCCGCAACCACGCCCGCACCTCGGCCGCCCTGGCCTCTCTCGTCGTCGCCGGCGCGCACGGGCTCGTCGAGGAGTCGGGGGTCGACGCGGGCCGGGTCGCCCAGGCGGTGGTGGGCACGCCGGGCGTCTTCGACGCCGACAAGCGCCGTGTGCGCTACGCCCAGCACCTGCCGGGCTGGGGCAGGCCCGGCCTGTTCGACCAGATGCGGGAACGGCTCGGCATGCCGCTCGCGGTGCACAACGACGCCAACCTCGCCGCGCTCGGCGAGTACACCTTCGGCGCCGGCGCCGGCAGCCGGCTCTTCGTGTACGTCATGATCGGCACGGGGCTCGGCATGGGGGTGGTGAGCGAGGGCCGGCTCTTCACCGGCGCGCACGGCGGCGCCGGTGAGATCGGTTTCCTGCCGTGGCCCGGGCGCCAGAAGCCGGACACGCTTGAGGACGCGGTCTCCGGCGACGCGGTCGTGGAAGCGGCCCGCTCGCTGGGCATGGCGGGCCCGCTCACCGCCAAGGACGTCTTCGACGCGGCGCGGGCCGGAACGCGCCCGGCGGTCGCGGCGGTCCAGCTGGAGGGCGAGCGGATCGCGCACACCGTCGCGGTGGTCGCCGCCGTCCTCGACCCCGACCTCGTGGTGCTCGGCGGCGGCGTGGGCCGAGGCGCCGACCTGCTCCTTCGTCCCGTACGCGAGACGCTGCGCACGCTCACCCCGCTCCGCCCCAAGGTGGCCCCGAGTTCCCTCGGCGAGGACGCGGTGCTGCTCGGCGCGGTGGCGACGGCCCTGGGCACGGCGCGGGATGTCGCCTTCGAGCGGCGCTCGGCGCGCTGACCGCGACGCGCCGGACCGGCCTCCTACGTTTGACGCGTGGACCTGACCAGGGTGCAGGAGGAGACCCCGTGGACAGCAAGACCTTCGTGTACACCACCTACATCCGCGCCACGCCCGAGCAGGTCTGGCGGGCGCTGACCGATCCCGCCCTCACCGAGCGGTACTGGGGCGTGCGCCTGGAGAGCGACTGGACCCAGGAATCGCCCCTGGCGTGGACGCAGGCGGGGGTCACGGTGGCCGGCCCGGAGCAGATCGTCCTCGCCGCCGTTCCCGGCCGCCGGCTCGCCTACACCTGGCACACGTTCACCGAGCGGTGGGCGGAGTCGGTCGGCCTCGGCGAGGACGTGCGGGCGGCGATCGCGGCCGAGCGCCGCTCCTCGGTGACGTTCACCATCGAACCCCTCAACGGCCAGGTGAAGCTGACGGTCACCCATGACTTCGATCCTGCGGGCCGGGTGTACGCCCTGTGCGAGGATGGCTGGCCGACCGTCCTGTCCAGCCTCAAGTCCCTCCTGGAGACGGGCGAGCCCCTGCCCGCGCCTTGAACGGGAGCGCTCGCGTCGGCCCTCACACCCGGGCGAGCACCGGCCACAGCCCCGGGTCCTCGAAGTTGAGGGCCCACAGCGCCGTGTCGCGGATGCCGTAGCGGCGCAGCACCGGCAGGTCCGCCGCCACGCCCGTGGCGTCCTGGTACCAGACCTGCCGGACGCTGTCGCCCTCCTCGTACGTGAAATGGGGTGTCTGCGAGACGGGGTCCAGCTGGTAGGGGACGCCCTTGGCCGCGCGCAGTGCCTCGGCCTCCTTCCAGGTGACGTGGCGGGTCGTGCCGCCCGGCACCCAGTCCCAGCCGTAGGCGGGCAGGCCCATCTCCAGTTTCGCGGCGGGGATCAGCGCGGTGGCCCGGCGCATGATCTCCTCGTACCACTGCGGGGTGGCGAGCGGGCCGGGGTCGCCGCCCCGCCAGTGGAGGTCGTACCCCATCACGCGGACCTTGTCGGCGGCCCGGCCGAGCGCCGGGTAGTCCCAGACGCGGCCGGTCCGAGCGGTCTGCGGGGAGACGGTGAGTACGCAGGTCTTGCCCAACTCGCGCAATTTCGCGCACAGTTGGGTGGCGAAGGCGGCGTAGGCGGCGCGCACCGCGACATACGCGGCGTCGCCGGTGGGGGCGATGGACTCGTAGTCGATGTCGAGCCCGTCGTACGTCCGGGCGCGTACGACACCCAGCAGGGTCTCGACGTGGGTGGCGCGCGCGGCCGGGTCGGTCAGGATCGCGGCGAGCTCGCCGGGTTTCATCGTCTCCATGACGGTCGGTACGACCTTGATGCCGGCGGCGTGCAGTCCGTCGATGACGCGCGCGTCGCCCGCGCCCGGGTGGCCCTCGATCCGGTCGGACGCCGCCGCCCGGTACCAGAACGGGCTGACGGTGTGGAGCTGCGCGGCGTGGCGCAGCGCGTCCTGGTAGGCGCCTTCCTGGTCCCAGTACGGGAGCCAGCCGGAGACCGTGCGCGCGGGGGGCGCGTCGGCCAGGGCCCGGGGCGGCGCGAGGGCGGCGAGCAGGACCGTGGCAAGGCACAGCGCGGACAGGCGTACCAGTGCGGCGAAGCGTTGGATCATGGTCCTGAGCCTGCGGCGCGCTCGCCCGGCCCGCCCCACGAGCTGGGCCGTACAGGGGGCCGGTGGTCGCGCCGGGACGCTGTGGCCGGGCGGCGCGGGGGGACGGTCAGGTCGTCGCGCAGGCGGCGCGAGGCGTGCGCCCGGGACCTGCCGCGCTCCACGCCGGTCAGGGACCGGCCACGGCAGCGCTATGGCCGGCGCTCGGCGTCCGGGAGGCGCGTGTGGTTCCTGAACGCGTCCGCGAAGGCGCCGCGTGTGGTCAGGTCACGGGTGCGGTCCAGGACCGCGAAGACCACCTCGTCGAAGTGGCCCGCGAACCGGCCGTCCCCGGTGAGGTGCCCGTGGAAGGCCTCGGCCACCCGGGCCGGGTCGTTGCAAAAGACGCCACAGCCCCACGCGCCGAGCACCAGGCGCCGGTAGCCGCACCGGGCGGCGGTCTCCAGGACGCGTTCGGCGCGCGCGTCGAGCACCGGGCCGACGCGGTGGGCCTGATGGGGCGTGCGGCTCCTGATGACCCCGGCGTTCGGCGCGGGCGAGGTCAGGAACCCGGCGAGGAACGGCTCGTCGAGGAGCCGGCCCCGGTCGTCACGGAGGACGGGGACCCCGGGCGAGTGGATGACCCGGTCGGTGTAGAACACATCGCGCTCGGCGCGGTGGTGGGCGTAGAACTCCGGCACGCGCAGCAACGTGGCGTACAGCGCGGATGACCGGCACAGCGCTTCCTCCTGGGCCTGGGCGCCGTTGAGGAAGCCGCCGCCGGGGTTGCGGGCCGAGGCGAAGGTGAGGACGGCGACGTCACCGGGGGCCGCGCCCACCATGCGGCGCGCGGCTTCGAGGCTGCTCTCGCCGGTGACCGTGATGTGCGTCACCCGGTCCCGGTCTACAGTGACGGTGAGGGGCGCCGGGCCGAACAGGGCGGTGCCCGCGAGTGCGGCGGCCACCTGAGCTTCGATCGAGACGTGGCGGCCGGCGTGGCTCTCGTACCTGCCGTTGGCGGTGATCGCGGTGGTCTGGCGCGCGATGTCGCGCAGTCGTGCACTCATGCCGGTCAGCATGATCGTCGGCGGCAGGCGGCCGCAATCGGATATCCCGGCCGTGAAGGCGCTCTTGTGCGACGCGGCGCCGAAGACTTAGGTGGGACGGCATGTGTATCAGGACCTTGAGAAAGGTGCGCTTTCGCCCATGACCGCACGTGAGTTGACCGAGACGGCAGCCGACGACCTGCTGCGATGTATCTGCTTCAAGACGGGCCCGCCACGCTCCGTCGGCGTGGAGCTGGAATGGCTCGTCCACGATGGGGCCCGGCCCGGGCTCCGTGTCCCGCACGACCGTCTGGAATCCGCTTTCGCCGCGTTGCGCACTCTGCCGCTTCGCTCGGCGCTCACCTTCGAACCCGGCGGCCAGCTGGAGCTCAGCTCGCTGCCCGCCGCATCCCTCATGGAGTGTGTCTCAGGCGTCTCGGCCGACCTGGTCGCGGTGCGCGCCGCGCTGCGCGAGCGTGGGCTCACGCTCGTCGGCGCAGGTCAGGACCCCGTGCATCCCCCGCGCCGCATGCTGCGTCAGGCTCGGTACGACGCGATGGAGGCGCATCTGGACCGGACGGGTCCTGCCGGCCGGGCCATGATGTGTTCCTCCGCGTCCGTGCAGGTCTGCGTCGACGCCGGATATGAGGAGCCCGGTCCGCTCGGCTACGGGCGGCGCTGGCTGATGGCGCACCTTCTGGGCGCCGTCCTGGTCGCCGCGTTCGCCAACTCCCCCGCCAGTGAAGGACGGTTGACCGGATGGCGGTCGACCCGACAGGCCAACTGGGCCGCTCTCGACCCGGTGTGCGCGCTGGCCCCCGCTCTCGACGCGGCGCCGCGTGCGGCCTGGGCCGCGCATGTGCTGGACGCCCCGGTCATGTGCGTACGCGCCGACCACGGCCCCTGGTCGGCTCCGCCGGGGCTCACCTTCCGGCAGTGGCTGCGCACCGGGCTGCCGCGGCCCCCGACCCGCGCCGATCTCGACTACCACCTCACCACCCTCTTCCCGCCCGTGCGGCCGCGCGGGCATCTGGAACTGCGCATGATCGACGCGCAGCCCGGCGACGACGGCTGGAGTGTGCCGCTCGCCGTGACCAGCGCGCTCTTCGACGATCCCCAGGCGGCCGAGATGGCCTATCGCACCGTCAAACCCCTTGCGGAGCGCGCGGGTTCGCTGCCAGCCCCGCGCAATCCGCTGTGGCGGTCGGCCGCCAGGGACGGCCTGGCCGATCCCGAGCTGCGCGAGGCGGCCACGGCCTGCTTCGCCGCGGCGCTCGACGCGCTCCCCCGCCTCGGCGCGTCCCGCGAGCTCCAGGACCGGGTCGCCGCCTTCGCCGAGCACTACGTCCTGCTGGGCCGGTGCCCCGCCGACGACGCCCCCTCACCCGCCGCACCGAAGGACCTCCTGCCATGACCGACCCGGAGCTGCTGAGGGAACGCGCCCTGGTGGCGCTGACCGCCGCACGCGCCCGTACCGGTGTGCTCACCTCCAGCGTCGACGACCACGAACTGACCGCCCAGCACTCGCCGTTGATGTCACCGCTCGTCTGGGACCTCGCCCACATCGGCAACCAGGAGGAGCAGTGGCTGCTGCGCGCCGTCGCGGGCCAGGACGCGATCCGCCCCGAGATCGACTCCCTGTACGACGCCTTCGAGCATCCGCGCGCCGCCCGCCCCTCCCTGCCGTTGCTCGCCCCCGCCGAGGCGCGCCGTTACGCGGCCGATGTGCGTTCCAAAGCGCTCGACGTCCTGGAGCACACCCCGTTGCGCGGCGGGCCCCTGACCGACGCCGCGTTCGCCTTCGGGATGATCGCCCAGCATGAACAGCAGCACGACGAGACCATGCTGATCACGCATCAGCTCAGGAGCGGTCCCGCCGCGCTCACCGCGCCCGATCCGGACCCCGCCGACACCGAGGGACTTCCCGCCGAAGTCCTCGTACCCGGCGGCCCGTTCACCATGGGAACCTCGGCCGAGCCCTGGGCGCTCGACAACGAACGTCCCGCACACCATCGCATCGTGCCCGCCTTCCATCTGGACACCACCCCCGTGACGTGCGGCGCCTATCTGCGCTTCATCGACGACGGCGGGTACCGCGACAGCCGCTGGTGGGAGCCGGCCGGCTGGGAGATGGTCCGCGAGCACGAGCTGACCGCGCCGTTGTTCTGGCGGCGCGAGGGCGGCCAGTGGCTGCGCAGGCGGTTCGGGGTGACCGAGCCCGTGCCCGCCGACGAGCCGGTCCTGCACGTCAGCTGGTACGAGGCCGACGCGTACGCGCGCTGGGCCGGGCGCCGCCTTCCGAGCGAGGCGGAGTGGGAGAAGGCGGCCCGCCACGACCCGGTGTCGGGCCGCTCACGCCGCTACCCATGGGGGGACGCCGACCCCACCCCCGCCCGCGCCAACCTCGGCCAGCGCCATCTGCGCCCCGCGCCCGCCGGGGCCTGTCCCGAGGGCCAATCTCCCCTGGGCATACGGCAGTTGATCGGCGACGTGTGGGAGTGGACGTCGAGCGACTTCCTGCCCTACCCGGGGTTCGTGGCCTTCCCCTACCGGGAGTATTCGCAAGTCTTCTTCGGGCCCGGACACAAGGTGCTGCGCGGGGGCGCGTTCTCCGTGGCGGAGGTCGCGTGCCGCGGCACGTTCCGCAACTGGGACCTGCCGGTGCGCCGTCAGATCTTCGCGGGCTTCCGCACGGCGCGGGATGCGACCTGATGTGCCGTCATATCGCCTTCGTGGGCGAGGAGTCCGCGCTCGAGGACGTGTTGGTGCGGCCGGTGTCCGGGCTGTACCGGCAGGCGTGGGCGCCGCGCCGGCAGCGTCACGGGACGGTCAACGCCGACGGCTTCGGTGTCGGCTGGTACGTGCCGGGGGATCCGGTGCCGGCTCGCTACCGGCGCGCAGGGCCGATCTGGGCGGACCCCAACTTCGCCGATCTGGCCCGCGTGGTGCGCACCCGGGCGCTGCTCGCCGCGGTCAGGGACGCGACCGAGGCCGGCGCGGACGGTGAGGCGGCGGCCGCGCCGTTCGCCTCGGGGCGCCGGCTCTTCAGCCACAACGGCGCCCTGCGGGACTGGCCGGACTGCGCGGCGGAACTCGCCGCGAGCCTGCCCGCACGAGTGCTGCTCGGCCTTGAGGCCCGGTGCGACTCCGCATTCGTGTGGGCGCTGCTCGCGCACCGCCTCGACCGCGGCGACGAAGCGGGGCCCGCGATGGCGGACACGGTCACCGAACTGGCCGCCGCCGCGCCCGGCTCACGCCTGAACCTCCTGCTCACCGACGGAGAGACGATCACCGCGACGGCGTGGGGCGACACCCTGTGGTACCTCCACACCCCGGGCCGCTTCGCCGTCGTCGCCTCCGAACCGTACGACGACGATCCCCGCTGGCGCGAAGTGCCCGACCGGACCCTGGTCGCCGCGGACCGCGCCGATGTCCTGCTCACCCCCCTCAAGGAGCCCCAGTAGTGCGCCCGTTCCAGTTGACCCGCACCCTGCCCGAGGACGCCACCGGGGCCGCACTGCGCGCCGATGTGCTGCACGGGCTCACCCGGACACCCAAGTCCCTTCCTCCCAAGTGGTTCTACGACGCGCGCGGCAGCGAGCTGTTCGAGGAGATCACCCGGCTGCCCGACTACTACCCGACCCGGGCCGAACGCGAGATCCTGCGCGATCGCGCTCCTGAGATAGCCGCCGCGACCGGGGCGCGCACCCTGGTCGAGCTGGGTTCCGGCTCGTCGGAGAAGACCCGGCTGCTCCTGGACGCGCTGACCGGGCCGCTCACGTACCTCCCGGTGGATGTCAGTGAGAGCGCCCTCACCGGCGCGGCGCACGGGCTGCTCGCCGACCACCCCGGTCTGCGCGTCCACGCGCTCATCGCGGACTTCACGCAGGTGCTCGAACTGCCCGAGGCGCCCGGGCCCCGGCTCGTGGCGTTCCTCGGCGGCACCATCGGCAACCTGCTGCCCGCGCAGCGAGCCGAATTCCTCATCTCGGTGCGGAAGTTGATGGCACCGGGCGATTTCCTGCTGATCGGTACCGACCTGGTGAAGGAGGAGAGCGCCCTGGTCCGCGCCTACGACGACGCGACGGGGGTGACGGCGGCCTTCAACAAGAACGTACTCCGTGTCATCGACCGCGAGCTCGGCGCGGACTTCGATCCGGACGACTTCGACCACGTGGCGCTGTGGAACCGCGAGGAGGAGTGGATCGAGATGCGGCTGCGGGCCCGGCGCGAGCTGACCGTCAAGATTCCCGGCCTCGATCTGGCGGTCTCCTTCACGGCGGGTGAGGAGATGCGCACCGAGGTGTCCGCGAAGTTCCGTGAGGACGGCGTGCGGAAGGAGCTGAGCGCCGCGGGGTTCGTGCCCTCGCGCTGGTGGACGGACGCCGCCGGACGGTTCGCGCTCTCGCTCGCGACGGCGGGCTGAGCGGCCGGGCGGGGCTCCGGCGTCGGGGACGCGCCGGGCCGGGCCCCGCCCTGAAGGCCGTCAGTGGCCTCCGGGTACCGCTTCCAGGACGAACACCGGGATCTCGCGGTCCGTCTTCTTCTGGTACTCCGCGTAGTCCGGCCACGCCTCGACGGCCCGCGCCCACCACTGCGCCTTCTCCTCGCCCGTCACCTCACGGGCCCTCATGTCCTGGCGCACGGAGCCGTCCTGGAGCTCGACGCGCGGGTCGGCGACGACGTTGTGGTACCAGACGGGGTGCTCGGGCGCGCCGCCCTTGGAGGCGACCACCGCGTAGCGCCCGGAGTGCTCGACGCGCATCAGCGGCGTCTTGCGGATCTTGCCGCTCTTGGCGCCGCGCGTGATCAGCAGGACGACGGGCCTGTCGCGCATCGTCATCCCTTCCGAGCCGCCGGATCGCTCGATGGTCTCGACCTGGTCACGCACCCATTTGTCGGTACTCGGCTCGTACTCGCCCTCGAGAGGCATGGTGGAGGGTCCTTTCGTCGGTGACTCGCGGGCCGGCCCGGGTGCGGCCGGCCTCAGGTACAACGCCGGTGTCTGCTCCCGGAACAACGCCGGTGCCTTCTGTCATCTTCCCCTCCGGTGATCGCTCACGCGCCGGGGGGCACGGCCGTACGGAGCAGGACGACCGGATCCGGACGCTTGTCCGGGCCCGGGCCGGGCAGTGGACCGGGTGCCCTGCCCCACGTCGGACGATCGTCCGCATACTCCTTCGAGGACGTGCCGCCGATGGCGACTCCACCTGGTTCCCCCGCCGGTCCCCCGGCCTCTTCCCCTGCCTCTCCCCCGGCTTCTTCGCAGCCCGGGCGAACCCCTTCCCTGCGCGCCCGCTCTGCCTGGTCGGGCGTCCTCATCGGGGTCGGCTTCGCCGCGTTCGTCGACGAGACGGTCTTCCACCAGCTGCTGCACTGGCACCACTTCTACGACCGCTCCACGCCGGAGGTGGGCCTGGTCTCCGACGGGCTCTTCCACGCCTTCGGCTGGTTCGCCGTGGTCATCGGCCTGTTCATGGTCGCCGATCTGCGCCACCGCGCGGCGCTCGCGGGGCGCGCCTTGGCCGGGGGCGTCCTGACCGGCCTTGGGGCCTTCCAGCTGTACGACGGCACCGTCCAGCACAAGCTGATGAAGCTGCACCAGATCCGCTACCACGTCGACCTCGTCCCCTACGACCTGACCTGGAACATCCTCGCCGTGGTGTTCCTGGCGAGCGGGGTGCTGCTGCTCCGGTCCGCGCGACGGCCCAAAGCGCGGTGAACGCTTATGAGTTGGCACCGCATCAGCACGGCGCCGGGCAACCGGGTGCGGCCGCGCTCCTCGCGGCCGCCGGCGCGCTCGGCGGCGCGGTGGCCTATCTGCTCGCGGCGGTCCGGCTGCGCCGCCGGGGCGACCGCTGGCCGCCCGCCCGGGACGCCGCCTTCGTGGCGGGCGCGGCGGCGCTCATGGCGGCGGCGCTCGCCCCGCCGCCCGGCGGCCCCTTCACGGCCCACATGGCGCGGCACCTCACCACCGGCATGGCGGCGCCGCTGCTGCTCGCCCTGGCCCGCCCCATCACGCTCACCTTGCGCTCTCTGCCTCCGCTCCCCCGCCGCCGGCTCCTGGCCGTGCTGGGCTCGCGGCCGGTCGCGTTCGTGGCGAACCCGGCGGTGGCCGCGCTGCTCGACGTCGGCGGGCTGTGGCTCCTCTACCGCACCCCGCTGTTCGCGGCCGCACACGAGCGACCCTGGCTCTCGGTCCTGATCCCGCTCCACGTGTTCGCGGCCGGGCTGCTGTTCTCGGTCTCGGTGTGCTCGCTCGACCCGCTGCCGTGCCGGCACGGGACAGCGCTGCGGGCGGCCGCGCTCATCGGCGCGGGCGCGGCCCACTCCGTCCTCGCCAAGACCCTCTACGCCGCTCCCCCGCCCGGCACCCGGGGCGCGCCGGGCGACCTCGCGAGGGCCGCCGAGGTCATGTATTACGGCGGCGACCTGGTGGAGATCGCCCTCGCGGTGGTCATCGGACTCCAGTGGTACACGGCCGGCGCCCGCCGCCTCGCCCATGAGGTCCGCAGGGCGGCGGCGCGGGCCGGGCAGCCCGCGCCTCAGGCCGCGCCCGGCCCCGCCGGATCAGCCCCGTACGGTCAGTGAGGCGGTGTGCGAGCGGACCTCTTCGGGGGTGAGGTAGGCGTCGGTGTACTCGAAGTCCTTGAGCGTGGCGGGCTTTTGGGCCTGGAAGCCGGTGCGGACGAAGTCGTCGCCCGCGACCGCGTTCAGCATCCAGTTGGTCAGGACGCGGGTCTTGGCGACATTGGTGCGCAGGGCAGACCAGTGGTAGCCACGGGCCACCGCCTGGGCGGGCAGGCCGCGCAGTTCGATGCCGAGCGGCTTGGACACGGCGTCACGGCCGCCGAGGTCGACGACCAGACCGAGGTCCTTGTGGACGTAGGGCACCAGCGGCTCGCCGCGCAGCGCGGCGACGACGTTGTCGGCGGCCTTGGGGCCCTGGCGCATGGCGTGCTGCGCGGTGGGCGGGCAGAAGGCGCCGTCGCCCTTGGCGAGGTCGGGCACGGCGGCGGCGTCACCGAGCGCGAACACCCCGTCGAGCTCCGGCACGGTCATCTCGGGGGTGACCAGGAGGCGGCCGCGTTCGGTCTCGGCCTCCAGGGTGCCCACGAGCGGACTCGCGGCGACGCCCGCCGTCCAGATGAGGGTGCGGCAGGGCAGGACGCGGCCGTCGGTGAAGGTCACCTTGTCGGCGCCCGCCTCGGCGATGGACACACCGAGCGAGACCTCGATGCCGCGCTTGCGCAGGATCTCCAGGGCCACCTTGCCGAGCTTGTCGCCCAGTTCGGGCATGAGCTTGGGCGCGATGTCGATGAGGTGCCACTTGATCTGGCGCGGGTCGAGGCGGGGGTACTTCTTGATCGCGTGCTGGGTGATCCGTTGCAGGCATGCCGCGGTCTCGGTGCCCGCGTAGCCGCCGCCGACCACGACGAAGCGCAGCCGGGACGCCCGCTCGTCCTCGTCCTCGCTCGCGTCGGCGAGGTCGAGCTGGGAGATGACGTGGTCGCGGATGTAGGCGGCCTCGGCGAGCGTCTTCATGCCACGGGCGTTCTCGACAAGGCCGGGGATGTCGAAGGTGCGGGTCACGCTGCCCGGGGCCAGCACGATGTAGTCGTACGGCTGGTCGAGTGTTTCGCCGGTGATCTTGCGGATCACGCAGATCTTCGCCTTGGGGTCCACTCCGATGGCGCCGCCCGGGATGATGCGGGTGCGGTGCTTGGCGCTGCGCCGCAGGGACACCGCCACCGACTGCGGGGTGAGCACCCCGGCCGCGACCTGCGGCAGCAGCGGCAGATACAGCTGGTAGGAGAACGGCGTGACCAGGGAGATCTCCGCTTCTCCCGGGGTGAGGCGGCGTTCCAGGCGCCGTACGCATTCGACTCCGGCGAAGCCGGCGCCTACGACGAGAATCCTCGGTCGTGCCACGGTGTGCGTCCTTTCCCTGGGGACCCCCGAAGGGGGACGAGTACGGGGCCGTCCACTGCCCGAGTGCCCCTGACCGGCGTTCGTCAACATCTCCATAGTGATCAACGGAGCACCGCCGCACCACCGCATGCCCCGGCCCGGACACATGAAACGGCGCCATCTCGCCGGGTGGGACCGGGAAGATGGCGCCGTTCGTGTGGTGGGGTGCGTCAGGCGACGACGCCGCTCTCGCTGATGACGACGGCGGCGCGGGGGGCGCCGCTGCGGGTGCCGAGGGCCTCGATCTGCTTGACCAGGTCCTGGCCCTCGACGACCTCGCCGAAGACGACGTGCTTGCCGTCGAGCCAGTCGGTGACGACGGTCGTCACGAAGAACTGCGAGCCGTTGGTGTTCGGGCCGCGGTTGGCCATGGAGAGCAGGAACGGCCGGTCGTGCTTGAGGGAGAAGTTCTCGTCGGCGAACGTGGCGCCGAAGATGCTCTTGCCGCCGGTGCCGTTGCCGTCGGTGAAGTCGCCGCCCTGGAGCATGAAGTCCGGGATGACGCGGTGGAAGGAGGAACCGGCGTAGCCGTAGCCGTTCTGTCCGGTGGCGAGCTCGCGGAAGTTGCGGGCCGTCTCCGGGACGACGTCGTCGAAGAGCCGGAAGACGATGCGGCCGGCCTTCTCGCCGCCAATGGTGATGTCGAAGTAAACATTCTGCATGCCCCCCATCCTGGCATCCCGCCTTCCGTGACCCGATCCCGGCTCACCCCTTGGCCCTGCCCGGCGCCGCGAGGCGGGCCGCAGCTCACGGGAAGAGCAGCGTCGTGATCCGGTCGGACGCGGTCTTCGCGGCCTTCTTCGGGTCGTCTCCTGCGAGCACGGCCGTCATGTACGGCTTGATGGGGTTGTCCGCCTCGACGGCCGCCCACTGGGGCGAATTGGGGGTGGCGCGGCCCTGGGCCGCGCCCTTGGCCATGGCCGCGGTGCCCACCTGGGCCTCGACGGCGGGGGCCAGGCGGGACTTGTTGGGTACGTAGTTCATGGTCAGGGCCAGATCGGTCTGCCACTTCTGCCCGGTCAGCGCCGCGACCACCTGGACCGCCTGGGCTCGGTGCCCGGTCCTGCGCGGAATGATCAAGTCGGAGCCGCCGGTGAAGACCGCGCCCGGCTTCGCGTCCGTGGGGCCCGGGATCGGGAAGTAGCCGAGCTTGTCGGCGAGCTTCGGGTTCGCCTTCTGGATGGCCTTCGCGGCCCCGGGCACCGCGATCATCTGGGCGACGTCGCCCCGCGCGAAGACGCCGGCCTGCGGCGGCGTCTCCTCGTCCGCGTTCTTCGGGCCGCGCCCGAGCGCCTGGAGCTGCTTGTAGAAGTCCATGCCGCGCAGCGCGGCCGGGCTGTCGAGCGCGCCCTTCCAGTCGCCGGTGTCCTCCTGGGCGAGCTCCCCGCCCTCGTCCCAGACGAATCCGGCCAGGGTGTACCAATCCTGGCCCGCGAGGTAAATCCCTTGCCTGGAGCCGGAGTTGAGCTTCTTGGTGTCGGCCAGCCACTCCGCGCGGTCCTTGGGCGGCTTGCTGATGCCGGCCTCGGCGAAGAGGTCCTTGTTGTAGATCACGACGCGGTTGGCGGCGTACCACGGTATGCCGTACTGCATGCCGTCCACGTTGCCGGGCTGGGCGAGGCCGGGGAGCCAGTCGTCGCTGCCCCAGTCACGCAGTGACTCCAGGGTCATGTCGAGCAGGCCGCCGCTCGCCGCGTACTGGGGCACCTGGGTGTTGCCGACCTCGATGACGTCCGGCACGTCGCCGTCCTTCAGCGCGGCCGTGATCTTCTGGTTGATCCCGGTCCACTCCTGGATCCGGACGTCGAGCTCGACGCCGTCGTGCTCCTTCTCGAAGCCCTTCTTGAAACGCTGCACGAAGTCGTCGGACGCGCTGTCCTTCATGAGCCAGACGGTCACCTTGGTGGTGTTCCCGCCGAAGCCCGGCAGTGCGCCGCAGCCACTGAGGGCGCAGACCGAGGCGAGCGCTACGGAGCAGGCGAGAGTACGGCGGATCATCACGAAAGGTCACCTTCTGCGTGTGGGCAAGCAGTCATGACCCGACGTGGGGCAAGCGCGCTGTGGCTTGTTCGGGTGCGGTTCGTGAGTTTGGTATGGACCAATGAGGCGGTCAAGTCCCGGCGGGAGCGAACTTTTCCGGCCATGGCCCGGGCCGGCGCCGAGGGGCGGCCCGCCGCGTGGCCCGCCGCGTGGGTCGGCCGCCCCGGCCCGCTGTCTCGCGGAGCGCGGCCGGGTGGGGCACGGTGGAGTAACGCTACGAGAGGAGAGCACGTCCATGACCCACCACACGTACCGCGTCAGCGAGATCGTCGGCACCTCCCACGAGGGCGTGGACCAGGCCATCCGCAACGGGGTCGCCCGCGCGTCCCAGACCCTGCGCAACCTGGACTGGTTCGAAGTGACCCAAGTACGCGGCCACATCGAGAACGGCGTGATCGAGCATTACCAGGTCGGGCTCAAGGTCGGCTTCCGACTGGACGACGACGCGGAGGTCTGAGACCCGCCGCGCCGCACGGCCGCGAGGGCCGGATCGGCCGACTGCGACCACTGAGCTGGCGGGCTGCGGCGGGTGGGGTGCGGTAACCGGGCTGCGGCGGCTCGCTTTCCGCTGCCCGGATGCGGCCGCCCGACTGCGGGCGCAGGGCTCCGCGGGGCTTCTGCGGTCGCTCGGCTGCGGTGGCAGGGCTCGGCGCCGGTCGCAGGGGCACGACTCCGCTCGGCTGCGGAGCGCAGGGCTGCGCACCGCGCGGCTGCGGGCTCGGCTGCGACCCCTCGGCCCCGGTCGGGGAGTGCTCTGCGACCGCTCGGCTTCAGGCTCGGCGGCGGTCGCTCGACGCTGGTCGCTCGGCAGCGGTGGCAGGACTCCGCACCGCTCGGCGCCGGGCGCAGGGCTCGACCGCTCGGCTGCGGGCCCGGCGTCGGCCGCTCGGCCTCGGTCGCAGGGCTCGACACCGCTCGGGTGCAGGCTCGGACGCGGTCACCGGGCTCCGCGCCGCTCGGCCATGACGGCTGGGCTCCGTGCCGCTCGGCGCCGGTCAGCCCGGCTTCGGCCGCCGACTTCGGCCGCTCGGCTGCGGTCGCCCGGCTTCGGCCGCTCGGTTCCGTGCCGCTCGGCTGCGGGCTCGGAGGCGGCCGCTCAACGCCGGGCGCAAGCCTCCGTATCGCTCCGCTGCGGTCAGCTCGGCGTCAGCCAAGTCTCACCCTGGACCTCAGCTTCAGACCTGCGCGTCGGGGCGGCCGGGAGCGGGGGCGCGTGCGGTCGGGCCGCGGCGCCGTAGGTGGCTGAGGCCGGGCCGGGGCTGGGGATGTCCGTCCTACGCGTGGGCGGTGGCGGTGGCGGTGGCGGCCGGGGCCGACAATCAATGCCCGCTCTGCGCGTGGACGGTGGTGGCCGGGCCACTCTCAGGTGCGGCCCTCGCGTTCCTGCGCGTCCTTCAGCGCCTCGCTCGCGTTGGTCCAGCGCGCCCGTACGACTGGGAATCCGGCCCGCTCCGCGGCGTCGCACACCAGCTCGTCGTCATCCACCAGCATGCGGATCTCGCGGCCCCGGCCGAGCTCGCGCAGGAGCTCCATCTTCGTGGCGCGGGCCGGCCGCCGGTCGTTGTCGCGGCGCATGTGCAGGGCGCCGGACGGGAGGTCCTGGTCGTCGAGCCAGTCCAGGGTGTCCCTGCGGCACCGCTCGGGACGCCCGGTGAGGTAGACGATCTCGCACTCCCCGGCCACCTCACGGCACAGTTCCACACCCTCCACGAGCGGGGGGTCGGCGGGAGCCGCCGCGAAGAACGCGTCCCAGTCGCGCGGCGAGCGCTCGAGGAAGCGCTGGCGGTGGGAGCTGTCGGCGAGCGTGCCGTCCAGGTCGAAGACGGCCAGGGGCCGGGTTCTGTCGATCACACCCCCAGGCTAGGCGGGCCGGATGCGCCATGGACCCCGGGGCCGGGAATCACCGCGTGCCGCAGGCGTTGAAGCGAGGGTGAGCCCAGTAATCGCGACGACCCGTCTCTCCGTACTCGACCGCTCGCGCGTGCGCGCCGGGCACGACGGACCGCAGGCGCTGCGGGACACCGTGGCCCTGGCCCGCGAGGCCGAACGGCTCGGGTACCACCGCTTCTGGGTCTCGGAGCACCATTCCGTGCCCGGCGTCGCGGGCTCCGCGCCGACCGTGCTGGCGGCGGCGGTGGCCTCGGCCACTTCGACGATCCGGGTCGGCACCGGCGGTGTGATGCTGCCCAACCACCAGCCCCTCGTCGTGGCCGAGCAGTTCGGCGTCCTGGAATCGCTCTTCCCCGGGCGGATCGACATGGGGCTCGGGCGTTCCGTGGGCTTCACCGACGGGATCCGCAAGGCCCTCGGCCGTGGCAAGGAGGATGCCGACGACTTCGGCGCGCAGCTGGCCGAACTGCTCGGCTACTTCGACGGGACCCAGCGCGCCCACCCCCAGGTCCACGCCCACCCCGCCGAGGGCCTGACTGTGCCGGCGTTCGTCCTCGCCACGGGCAAGGGCGCCCGCGTCGCAGCCGAGGCCGGGCTCGCGCTGGTCATCGCCGACGTACGCGGCCAGGAGGCGATGCTGCGGGCCATTGACGACTACCGGGCCGCCTTCCGCCCCTCCCCGCACCTGGAGCACCCGTACGTGGTGGTGTCGGGCGCGGTCGCCGTGGCGGACACCACCGAGGCGGCCCGCCGGCTCCTGCTTCCGGAGGCCTGGTCGACGGCGTACTCCCGCACCCGAGGCGCCTTCCCGCCGCTCTCCCCACCCAAGGAGGTCGCCGCGCTGGACATGACCGAACGCGAGCGGGCCCTGTTCGACGAGGCCCTGCGCGGGCAGCTGTACGGAACGGACGAGGAGGTGGCGGACGCGCTCGGCACGCTCCTGGGGCGCAGCGGCGCGGACGAATTCCTCGTCACGACGAGCACGTACGACCGTGCGGCCCTGTTCGGCTCCTACCGCGCGCTGGCCCGGCTGTCGGGACTGCCCGCGCCGGCGGGGGCCTGACCGGCACGGCACCGGACGGCACGGTGCGCACGGCAGGGGGCGCACGGCACGGTGCGCACGGCACGGTGCGCACGGCACGGTGCGCACGGCAGGGGGCGCACGGCAGGGGGCGCACGGCACGGTGCGCACGGCAGGGGGCGCTGTCCACGCGAGCGGCGCGGGGCCCCGGGCGTGAAGATCGCGCGGCGACGGCGCCCCCGTAGGATTCCGGTATGCAAAGTCCCTCTGACCCGTTCGTCCGTGTCCGTGGCGCCCGCGAACACAATCTGCGCGGGGTGGACGTCGACATCCCGCGTGACTGTCTCGCCGTGTTCACGGGTGTCTCGGGGTCGGGGAAGTCCTCGCTCGCGTTCGGCACGATCTACGCCGAGGCGCAGCGGCGCTACTTCGAGTCGGTCGCGCCCTACGCGCGGCGCCTGATCCACCAGGTGGGCGCGCCCGCCGTCGGCGAGATCTCCGGTCTGCCGCCGGCTGTCTCCCTCGAGCAGCGCCGTTCTGCGCCCTCCTCGCGCTCGTCGGTCGGCACGGTCACCATGCTGTCCAACTCGCTGCGCATGCTGTTCTCCCGGGCGGGCGAGTATCCCCCGGGCGCGGAGCGCCTGGATTCGGACTCCTTCTCGCCCAACACCGCGGTGGGCGCCTGCCCCGAGTGCCAGGGACTCGGCCGCGTCCACCGCACCAGCGAGAAGCTGCTCGTCCCCGATCCCTCCCTGTCGATCCGCGAGGGCGCGATCGCCGCCTGGCCGGGCGCGTGGCAGGGCAAGAACTTGCGGGACGTGCTGGACACGCTCGGGTACGACGTGGACCGGCCCTGGCGCGAGCTCGACCCGAAGGACCGGGACTGGATCCTGTTCACCGAGGAGCAGCCGGTCGTGACGGTGCATCCGGTGCGGGAGGCCGGCCGTATCCAACGCCCGTACCAGGGAACGTACTTCAGTGCCCGGCGCTATGTGATGAAGACGTTCGCCCAGAGCAAGAGCCAGACGCTGCGGGCCAAGGCCGAGCGGTTTTTGACCGCCGCCGACTGCCCGGTCTGCAAGGGCACGAGGCTGCGGCCCGAAGCGCTGGCCGTCACCTTCGCGGGCCGTACCATCGCCGAACTCGTGGCGCTTCCGCTGACCGCGCTCGACCGGCTGCTCCGGGACACGGCCGGCGGGCCGACCGCCGCCGCCGTCACCGGCGACCTCCTCTCCCGCATCGGCCCGGTCATCGAGCTGGGGCTCGGCTATCTGAGCCTGGACCGCACCGCGCCCACACTCTCGGCGGGTGAGCTCCAACGCCTGCGGCTCGCCACCCAGCTGCGGTCGGGGCTCTTCGGCGTGGTGTACGTCCTGGACGAGCCGTCGGCGGGACTTCACCCGGCCGACACCGAGGCGCTGCTCACGGTGCTCGGCCGACTGAAGGCGGCGGGCAACTCGGTCTTCGTGGTCGAGCACCATCTGGAGGTGATGCGCAACGCGGACTGGCTCATCGACGTGGGCCCGCTGGCCGGCGAGCACGGCGGCCGGGTGCTGCACAGCGGCCCCCCGCAGGATCTGGCCCACGTCGAGGAGTCGGCGACCCGGCGCTACCTCTTCGACCGCTCCCCCACGCCGCGTCGTGCCGTGCGCGAGCCGCGCGCCTGGCTGGAACTGACCGGCGTCACGCGACACAATCTGCGCGGCGTCGACGCGGCGTTCCCACTGGGGGTGTTCACGGCGGTGACCGGCGTCTCGGGCTCCGGCAAGTCCACCCTGGTCGACGAGTTGCACGACCAACTGCCGGGCGTGGGACGGCTGGTGAGGGTGGATCAGAAGCCGATCGGCCGCACCCCGCGTTCCAATCTGGCGACGTACACGGGCCTGTTCGACGTCGTGCGCAAGCTGTTCGCCGAGACCGAGGAGGCGAGGGCACGCGGTTACAAGGCGGGCCGGTTCTCCTTCAATGTGGCGGGCGGCCGCTGCGAGACCTGCCAGGGCGAGGGATTCGTATCGGTGGAACTCCTCTTCCTGCCCAGCACGTACGCGCCCTGCCCGGACTGCCACGGCGCGCGCTACAACCCCCGGACCCTGGAGGTCACCCTGGGCGGCCGCACCATCGCCGAGGTGTTGGACCTCACGGTGGAGGCCGCCGCCGAGGTCTTCGCCGCGACCCCGTCCGCCGTGCGCAGCCTGGCCGCCCTGCTCGACGTCGGCCTCGGCTATCTGCGCCTGGGCCAGCCCGCAACGGAGCTGTCGGGCGGCGAGGCCCAACGCAGCAAACTGGCCACGGAGTTGCAGCGCACCCACCGCGACCACACCCTGTACGTCCTGGACGAGCCGACGACGGGACTGCACCCGGCCGACGTCGACATCCTGCTGCGCCAACTGCACGGCCTGGTGGACGCGGGCCACTCGGTCATCGTGGTGGAGCACGACATGACGGTGGTCGCGGGCGCGGACTGGATGCTGGACCTCGGCCCCGGCGGCGGCGACGAGGGCGGCCGGATCGTAGCGGCGGGCCCTCCGGCCGAGGTGGCCAACACGGGCCTCGGCCGCACGGCGCCGTATCTGGCCAGAGCACTGGCGTGAGGGAGCGGCCCGGGCGCCGGGAGCGAGCGCCGTTCTCCTAAAGCGGGTGTCGCGGGTTCGGATCCGGCACGGGCTCAGGGCCGCGGAGCGCCGGCGCGCCCACGCGGCCCGGGCCTGAACGTGCCCAGGGCGTTCCCCGCGGCTCAGCGGCAGAGGTCGTCCAGGTCGGCGGCGAACGTCGCGAACTCGGTGCGGGCTTCGGTGATGATGTCGCGGGCCGGGCGGCGCGGGGTGGTCGCGTGCTGTTCGGCCAGTGCGGTCAGGGCCGCGTCCGGTCGGGGTTCGCGGCCCTCGTCCCGGACGGCCTCCGCCGGGCCGAAGCCGTCCGCGAGGACCCAGAGGAAGTCGGACAGGTTGCCGGCGACCACCCCGCACTCGCCTTCCGAGCCCATGAACGCCACCGGCTGCTCCGCGAGGGGCCGACCCGGGCGCACGTGCCACAGGGCAGCGAGGCCACCCGCACCGTCCTGTCCGAAGACCCGATAGGCGTCGCCGTCCAGGTCCTGGTTTCCGGTCCACTGACGCAGCCAGTCGGTGGTCTCCTCGGCGGAGTCGAAGCCTTCGTACGGTTCGAAGTCGATGCCCTCGCCCTCCTCGCCGTAGTCGAAAGCGACCCCGGCGACAGCGGCGAGGGCAGGCGGGAAGTGACGGTCGTCAGTGGTCGTCTCGATCATGCCGACAGGCTATCGGGGCTCACTGACAGCGCCCGGTCCCCTTTCCTTCCGGGGGCGTCATTGGCGCGTGCGGTCGCCGACTCCCTTGCTCCGCAACACAGTTGGACGCACGGAAAAACACGCGGAATTAATTGGCCTAGACCCTTGACCGGGTGCTGGTCCAGACCAATCATGGGGCGTCCGCACCCTTCTCTCACCCCCGTCGGAGAGCCCCGATGAGACGTCCGAGATCCGTTCGCGCCCTGCTCGCCACGCTCAGTACTGTCGCCGCCTCCGCCGGCCTCGTTCTCGGGGCCGGGGGCGCGGCGCACGCCGCCACTCCGTTGCCCGCCCACATCTTCGCGCCCTACTTCGAGGCCTACTCCTCCGACAGCCCCGCCGACATCGCGCAGAAGTCGGGCGCCAAATACCTGACGATGGCGTTCGTGCAGACCGAGGCGAAGGGGTCGTGCACCCCGTACTGGAACGGCTCCACCAGTCAGCCGATCTCGTCGTCCGTGTTCGGCGCGGACATCACCACCATCCGCTCGCGCGGCGGCGACGTCATCCCGTCCTTCGGCGGGTACGCGGCCGACAACGGCGGCACCGAGATCGCCGACAGCTGCACCAGCGTGGACTCGATAGCCGCCGCGTACGAGAAGGTCATCACCACCTACGACCTGTCCCGACTGGACATGGACATCGAGGACAATTCGCTGACCAACAAGGCCGGCGTCGACCGCCGCAACCAGGCCATCAAGAAGGTGCAGGACTGGGCGGCGGCCAACGGGCGCTCCGTGCAGATCTCCTACACCCTGCCTACCACCACGAGCGGTCTCGCCGACAGCGGTCTCGCCGTGCTCAAGAGCGCGGTCAAGTACGGCGCCAAGGTCGATGTCGTGAACCTCATGACCTTCGACTACTACGACGGCGCCACGCACAACATGGCGAACGACACCCAGACCGCGGCCACCGGCCTCCACGACCAACTGGCCTCGCTCTACCCGGGCACGTCGTCCGCCCAGCTGTGGGGGATGATCGGTGTCACCGAGATGCCCGGCATCGACGACTACGGCGCCGCCGAGACGTTCACCACGGCGGACGCCACCGCCGTCTACAACTGGGCCGTCTCCAAGGGCATCAACACGCTGTCCTTCTGGGCCCTCCAGCGGGACAACGGCGGCTGCCCCGGCACCGGTGGCTCGGACACCTGCTCCGGCATCGCCCAGGACACGTGGTACTTCAGCCACACCTTCGAGCCGTTCACCGGGGGCGGCGGACCCGTCCAGGACGACTTCTCGGTGGGTGTCACCCCCGGTTCGGCCTCGGTCGCGCCCGGCGGCTCCACCACCGCGACGGTGAGCACCGCCGTCACCTCGGGCAACGCCAAGTCCCTCACCCTGACCGCTGCCGGCGCGCCCGCGGGCGTCACGGCGACGCTCAGCCCGGGTTCGGTCACCGCGGGCGGATCGGCCCAGCTCACCCTCGCCGCGTCGGCCTCGGCGGCGCCCGGAACGTACCCGATCACCATCACCGGCACGTCCGGCACCCTGACCCACTCGGCCACCTTCACGCTCACCGTCTCGGGCCCCGGCGGCAACACCGGCGCGCTCGTGAACGGCGGCTTCGAGAGCGGGTCCCTCACGCCGTGGACCTGTGACAGCGGCGCCGCCGTGGTCTCCAGCCCGGTGCACGGCGGCTCGTACGCCCTGAAGACCGTGCCCACCTCCGCGCAGACCGGTGAGTGCGCGCAGACGCTCACCCTGTCCCCCAACACCCAGTACACGCTGAGCGGTTGGGCGCAAGGCAGCTACGCCTACCTCGGGGTGCGCGGCGGCGCCACCGGCAGCGCCTGGACCAGCTCCAACGGCTGGACCAAGCTGTCCGTGCCCTTCACCACCGGCGCCTCGGGCACCGTCACCGTCTATCTGCACGGCTGGTACGGGCAGGGCGCGGTGTACGGGGACGATCTCTCCGTCGCTTAGACCAACTGTCCCGGCCCGTACGTGAGTTGAGCGCGCGGACGCGCCCTCGGGTAACCCCCGGGGGCGCGTCCGCGCGTGTCAGCGGCCCGCCTTGCGTGCCTTCCTCGTCGCGCGCAGCCACTCCTTGTTCATGGCGGCGATCGACGGGAGCGGGATGCCCTTGGGGCACGCCGTCGCGCACTCACCGGTCAGGGTGCAGCCGCCGAAGCCCTCGGCGTCCATCTGCTCCACCATGTCCAGGACCCGCGTCTCGCGCTCGGGCGCGCCCTGCGGCAGCACGTTCAGGTGGTTGATCTTCGCCGAGGTGAACAGCATCGCCGAGCCGTTGGGGCAGGCCGCCACGCACGCGCCGCAGCCGATGCACTCGGCGTGCTCGAAGGCGAAGTCGGCGTCCGGCTTGGGCACGGGGGTGGCGTGCGCCTCGGGGGCGGCGCCGGTCGGCACGCTGATGTAGCCGCCGGCCCGAATGATCCGGTCGAACGCCGAGCGGTCCACCACCAGGTCCTTGACCACCGGGAACGCCGAGGCGCGCCACGGCTCGACGTCGATGGTGTCGCCGTCCTTGAACGAGCGCATGTGGAGCTGGCAGGCGGTGGTCCTCTCGGGGCCGTGGGCGTCGCCGTTGATGACGAGGGAGCAGGCTCCGCAGATGCCTTCGCGGCAGTCGTGGTCGAAGGCGACCGGCTCCTCGCCCTTGAGGGTGAGTTCTTCGTTGAGCGTGTCGAGCATTTCGAGGAAGGACATGTCCGCCGAGATGTCCTCGACGTCGTAAGTCGCCATGGCGCCGGGCGAGTTGGCGTTCTGCTGGCGCCAGACGCGCAGGGTGAGCCTCATGCGTAACTCCGCTGGGTGGGGTGGACGTACTCGAAGACGAGGTCTTCCTTGTGCAGGACCGGGGCCTCGCCGGTGCCGGTGAACTCCCAGGCGGCCGCGTAGGAGAACTCCTCGTCGCGGCGCCGTGCCTCGCCGTCGGGGGTCTGGAACTCCTCGCGGAAGTGGCCGCCGCAGGATTCGGCGCGGTGCAGGGCGTCGAGACACATGAGCTCGGCGAGCTCCAGGTAGTCGGCGATCCGGTTGGCCCGCTCCAGGGACTGGTTGAACTCCGCGCCGCTGCCCGGCACTTTGATCCGGCGCCAGAACTCCGCGCGGATGGCCGGGATCCGGTCGAGGGCCTTGCGCAGGCCCTGCTCGGTGCGGGCCATTCCACAGTACTCCCACATGAGTTCGCCGATCTCGCGGTGGAAGGAGTCCGGTGTGCGGTCGCCGTCGATCGCGAGGAGCAGGTTGAGGCGGTCCTCGGTCTCGGCGACCGCTTCGGCGACCGCCGGGTGCGCGTCGGTGACGGGCTCCTGGTGCGGGTTGCGGGCGAGATAGTCGTTGATGGTGGCGGGCAGGACGAAGTAGCCGTCGGCCAGGCCCTGCATGAGGGCGGAGGCGCCGAGCCGGTTGGCCCCGTGGTCGGAGAAGTTGGCCTCGCCGATCGCGAAGAGGCCCGGGATCGTGGTCTGGAGGTCGTAGTCGACCCAGAGCCCGCCCATCGTGTAGTGCACGGCGGGGTAGATCCGCATGGGGGTCTCGTACGGGTCCTCGGCGGTGATCCGCGCGTACATGTCGAAGAGGTTGCCGTACTTCGCCTCGACGGCGGGCCGGCCCATGCGGGCGATGGCGTCGGCGAAGTCGAGGTAGACGCCCTCCCGTCGCCCGCCACCACCCTCAACCGATGAGCCTTCGGCTCCACGCCTCTGATCCTGCCCGCCGGGGCCGACGCCGCGCCCTTCGTCGCAGACGTTCTTGGCGGCGCGCGAGGCGATGTCGCGCGGGACGAGGTTGCCGAAGGCGGGGTAGATCCGCTCCAGGTAGTAGTCGCGCTCGTCCTCGGGGATCTCGGCCGCCGGGCGCGTGTCGCCCTTGGCCTTGGGCACCCAGATGCGGCCGTCGTTGCGCAGCGACTCGCTCATCAAAGTGAGCTTGGACTGGTGCTCGCCGGAGCGCGGGATGCAGGTGGGGTGGATCTGCGTGAAGCAGGGGTTGGCGAAGTAGGCACCGCGCCGGTGGGCCCGCCAGATCGCGGTGGCGTTGGAGTTCATGGCGTTGGTGGAGAGGTGGAAGACGTTGCCGTAGCCGCCGCTGGCGAGGACCACCGCGTCCGCGAAGTACGTGTCGATCTTCCCGGTGACGAGGTCGCGGGCCACGATGCCGCGCGCTTGGCCGTCCACCACGATCAGGTCCAGCATTTCGGTGCGGGCGTGCAACTCCACGTTGCCGGCCGCGATTTGGCGCGAGAGCGCCTGGTAGGCGCCGAGCAGGAGCTGCTGGCCCGTCTGGCCACGGGCGTAGAAGGTGCGCGAGACCTGGACGCCGCCGAAGGAGCGCGTGTCGAGGAGGCCGCCGTACTCGCGGGCGAACGGCACGCCCTGGGCCACGCACTGGTCGATGATCTCGACGGAGATCTGTGCGAGGCGGTGGACATTGGACTCGCGGGCCCGGAAGTCGCCGCCCTTGACGGTGTCGTAGAAGAGCCGGTGCACGGAGTCGCCGTCGTTGCGGTAGTTCTTCGCGGCGTTGATGCCGCCCTGCGCGGCGATGGAGTGGGCGCGGCGCGGGGAGTCCTGGAAGCAGAACTGGACGACGCGGTAGCCCTGTTCGGCGAGGGTGGCCCCGGCCGAGCCTCCCGCGAGGCCGGTGCCGACCACGATGACGGTGCGTCCCCGGCGGTTGGCCGGGTTGACCAGCTTGGCCTCGAAGCGGCGGGTGTCCCAGCGCTCGGCGATCGGGCCGCCGGGCGCCCGGCCGTCGGTGACGGGGCCGCCCGGTGTGTAGTGGGTGTAGGAGGTCATGTCAGCTCACCACTTTGGTCATGACGGCGACGGGTACGGAGACGAATCCGGCGAACAGCAGCACGGCGAAGAGGTTGGCCAGGGCTTTCAGGGCGCGGTCGCGGCGCGCGTTGCCCGCCCCGAGCGTCTGGGCCGCGCTCCACAGGCCGTGCTGGACGTGGAGCGCGAGCGCGCCCACGGCCACGATGTAGATCGCGTTCCCGTACCAGGTGGAGAAGGTGTCCACGACGTTCTGGTAGGGGTGGCCGGGCCGGAATCCCGGGTGCACGGTGCCCGTCGTCAGGTCCAGGATGTGCCAGAGGATGAACAGGGCGAGGATGACGCCGCCCCAGCGCATCGTGCGGGTGGCGTAGCCGGCGCGGGCCCGCTTGTGGACGTATCCCTGGGGCCGCGCCCTCAGGTCACGCCGGCTGAGCTGGTAGGCGCAGACCGCGTGGCCCACGACGGCGGCCACCAGGACCACCCGGATGAGCCACAGCGCCCACTCGTAGTGCAGGAAGGGCTCACCGATCGTGCGCAGCCAGTGGGCGTAGGCGTTGAACTGGCCCGCCCCGAAGAAGATCTTCAAGTTGCCCATCATGTGGGCGACCAGGTAGGACAGCATGATCAGACCGCTCACGGCCATGACCGTCTTCTTGCCGACGGTCGAGTCCCAGAGGGTGCGCGTCATGGACGGCCGTTTGTCCGTCCGCGTTGCCAGAGCCATGTTCATGACGCTAGAGGCGCAGGACCCAAGAGGTCCAAGACATGGTTCGGCTCATCTCCATAGATATGACCTATCGTAGGGGCATGCAGTTCCAGCAGCTCCTCTACTTCGTGGCGGTCGCCGAGACGCGCCACTTCACGCGCGCCGCCGAACGCGTGCACGTCTCGCAGCCCTCGCTCTCCCAGCAGATCAAGGCGCTGGAGAACGAGCTGGGCGCCGAGCTGTTCAGCCGCGCGCGCGGCAACATCGCGCTCACCGACGCGGGCGAGGCACTGCTTCCGCTGGCCCGGCGCATCCTGGCGGACGCGGACACCGCCCGCATCGAGGTCCAGGAGCTGGCCCAGCTCAGGCGCGGGCGGGTACGCCTTGGGGCGACGCCGAGTCTGTGCACGGGCCTGCTGCCCGATGTGCTGCGCGCCTTCCACGCCAGCCATCCCGGCATCCAGTTGCTCATCGAGGAGGGCGGCTCGCACGATCTCGTACGTGAACTGGCGCGCGGCGCACTGGACTTGGCGCTGATCGTGCTGCCGCTGCCGACGGGGTCACCCGCGCTGACCACGATCGAGCTGCTGCGGGAGGACCTGGTGGTCGTCTCGTCGGCGGACGAGGAGCCGCCCGGCTCCGGGTCCCGCGTGCGGATCGCGGAGCTGCGCGACGCGCCGCTCGTGATGTTCCGGCACGGCTACGACCTGCGGGAGCTGACGGTGGCGGCCTGCCGCGCCGAGGGCTTCGAGCCGTCCTTCACGGTGGAGGGCGGCGAGATGGACGCGGTGCTCGGCTTCGTGCGGGCCGGCCTGGGGCTCGCCGTGGTGCCGAGCATGGTGGCCGCGCGCTCGCGGGACCTGCGGGTGACTCCGCTGGCCCGCCCGGGGCTGCGCCGTACGATCGCGCTCGCCCATCGCAGCGACGTCGACCCGCCGCGCGCGGCGCGGGAGTTGCAGCGGGTCCTGCTCGGCATCGGGGGCGGGGCGAGCCAGCGCCAGGAGGGCTGACGTCTCGTACGCGGGCCGCCAGGGAGGTGGCGCGGGCGGGAGGCGAAGGCGGGCGGCGCGGCCGGAAGGCGGGCGGCGCGGCCGGAAGGCGGGCGGCGCGGCCGGAAGGCGGGCGGCGCGGCCGGAAGGCGGGCGGCGCGGCCGGAAGGCGTGTTCCGCGAGCGGGGCGGGCGGGGTGCTTCCCGGCCGCCCCGTCAGGTCACACCGCGTCCACGAGCGCCAGGGAGTGGATGCGGTCCGGCGCTCCGGGCCGGGCGTAGTACCAGCCCTGCGCCGTGTCGCAGCCCAGCTCCTTCAGCTGCTCGGCCTGGGCGCCCGTCTCCACGCCCTCCACCGTCACCGCGAGCGACAGGCTGTGGGCCAGCGACACGATCCCCTCGACGATCTTGATGTCGACGGGGTCGGCGGGCAGCTGCTGCATGGACTGGGTGAAGGACCGGTCCAGCTTGAGCACGCTCACCGGCAGGCGGCGCAGATTGGCGAGGTTGGAGTAGCCCGTGCCGAAGTCGTCCAGGGCTATGTCGACCCCCATGTCGGCGAGCTGGCGCAGCGGCTTGAGGAGGTCGTCGTCGGCGCCGATGAGCGCGGACTCGGTGACTTCGAGGCAGAGCGCGCCCGGGGCGAGCCCGGTGCGCTCCAGCATCTCGACGGTGTCGGCGACCAGACCGGGATGGTAGAGCTGCGTCGGCGACAGGTTGACGTTGATGCGCAGCGGGCCGCCGTCGGTGGCGCCCGGGTGGGCTTCCTGCCAGGCCCGGGCCTGGCGGACCGACTCCTGCATCACCCAGCGCCCCAGCGGCACGATGAGCCCGGTGTGTTCGGCGAGCGGGATGAACCGGTCGGGTCCGAGCACACCGTGCTGCGGATGGGACCAGCGCACCAGCGCCTCCGCGCCGTGCACGCTGCCGTCGCCCAGGTGCACGAGCGGCTGGTACTCGATGAAGAACTCGCCGCGCTCGAGCGCCGCGGGCAGCGCGTTGGTGAGGCCGTGCCGGGTGATCGCCCGGGCGTCGGCCTCGGCGTCGGCCCACTCGAAGCGGTTGCCGCCCGCGGACTTGGCCCGGTACATCGTGATGTCCGCGCTGCGCAGCACCTCCGCCGCACTGCGCTCGCCGGCCGGACCCTCGACCACGCCGATCGAGCCACGCACGGTCAGCTCGCGGCCCTCGATGCGGATCGGGGTGGCGAGCGTGCTCAGGATGCGGCAGGCCAGCTCGTCCGCCTCGAACTCGGTGTCGGGGCCCGTGGTGAGCGCCACGAATTCATCGCCGCCGAGCCGGGCCACCATCTCACCGGGCCCGGTGGCGCAGCTCTGCAACCGGTCGGCGACCTCCACCAGGAGCCGGTCGCCCGCCGAGTGGCCCAGGCTGTCGTTGACCGCCTTGAACCCGTCGAGGTCCAGGTAGCACAGGCCGAAGCGCTTGCCCTCGCCCGGGGCGAGCGCCTTTTCCAGACGCTCGAAGAACAGGGTGCGGTTGGGCAGTCCGGTGAGCGCGTCGTGGGTGGCCTCGTAGCGCAGCCGCAGATTGAGCAGCCGGCGCTCGGTGGTGTCCTCCATGAGGGCCAGCTGGTACTTCGGGCGGCCCTCGGCGTCGCGCAGGAGCGAGACGGTGAGGTTGGTCCACAGCACGGTTCCGTCGCCCCGGTAGTAGGGCTTCTCGACCCGGTAGTGGTCGCGCTCGCCCCGCACGAGCTCGTCGTACAGGCGCCAGACCTGCGGGGCGTCCTCGGGGTGCACCCACTCGCTGACGTTGCGGCTGCGGATCTGGCCCTCTATGCCGCCGAACATCCGGGTGAGGGTTTCGTTGACTTCCAGGACGCGGCCCTCGAGGTCCGCGATGCCGATGCCGATCGCGGCGCCCTCGAAAACGGCGCGAAAACGTGTCTCGGTGGCGTGCAGGGCTTCAAGGGCGGCGCTGCGCGCGGACATCGCGGAGCGGGCGATGGCCTCCTGCTCGGAGCGGGTGCGCTCGCGCAGGGCGGCGGCGAAACCGGCGGCGAGCGCGTGCTGGAGCCGGGCGCAGCGGGCACGCGCCTCTTCCAGGGTGAGCTCGGATCCGGTCCCGCAGTACAGGACGAGGTAGGACTCGACCACGCCGAGGCTGCGGCTGAGGGCGTCCGGGTCGGTGCAGTGCGCGTCGACCAGGGCGGCGCCCGCCTCCTGGGCGGGCGCGGGGTCGAAGTGCCGGCCGTGCAGGGCTTTGATGAGGCGGCGGGCCAGCGGCACGAGGTGCTGCTCGAACTCGGGCCGGGTCAGCGAGGTCGCCGTCACCGGGAAGATCGCCCGGCTCCAGATCGTCGCGAACCGTCTGAGCCGGTCCTCGGGGCTGTCCGGCGTCATGTCCAGAGCGGGCGCGTGGGGCGGGGTGCTCACGCCTTGCGCCCCACACCGGCATAGCCGGAGAAGGCGTACGGATCTTCCTGGTCCATCTCGTTCTCCGGGCGCCACAGCGGCATCGAGACGAGCCCGGGTTCCACCACGTCGAACCCGTCGAAGAACGTCGCGATCTCTTCGCGCGAGCGCATGACCAGCGGGTTCTTGATGTCGCGGTACACGCCCACCGTGCCGCCTGCCTCCTCCTCGCTGAGCGGGATGCCCTCGTAGGAGGCGTGGGTGAGGACGAGGAGGCTGCCGGGAGCCAGCGCGTCGCGCAGCGCGGCGACCGCGGCGCGCGGGTCGTCCTGGTCCTCGACGAAGTGCAGGACCGCGACCAGGAGGAGCGCCACCGGCCGTGACAGGTCGATGAGTTGGGCCAGTTCGGGGGCGCCCAGGATGTCGTGCGGCTTGCGCAGGTCGGCGGCCACTATCCCGGCGAGCTCGTTGCCCTCCAGGACGGCACGGCTGTGGGCGACGGCGACCGAGTCGTGGTCGACGTAGAGGACGCGGGCCTCGGGGCTGGCGGCCTGGGCGACTTCGTGCACGTTCCCGAAGGTCGGGATGCCGGATCCGATGTCGAGGAATTGCGTGATCCCCTCAGCTACGGCGAAGCGTACGGCGCGGCGCATGAAAGCGCGGTTGGCCTGCATGACCTTGGGGAGCCCCGGCATGAACCGCATGGCCTCGCGCGCGGCTTCCCGGTCCACCTCGAAATTGTGCGAACCGCCCAGGTAGTAGTCGTATATGCGGGACACGCTCGGCACCGAGATGTCGATGCCCTGGGGGGCCCAGGCGGGACGCTCCATCAATGTCTCCAACAAGTCGCCGCAGGAGGCCATGACCATGACCATTGTTTGCGCCTGAGGCTACTGATCGTCCGCCGGGAGAGCGAGTAAAAACGGAAAATGCTCGTCCGTTCTTGGTCACAGGCCCAGGGCATGTGCGCCACATCGTACGGGCAGCCGTGGCGACCGGCGCAAGCGTACCGGTGGGTGGACACACGCGTAGGCCCGGCACCGCGCGGGGGTCGCGGTGCCGGGCGAACGAGCGTCGACGAGGGGGAACCCAGGGCTACTTGGGCGCGCCGACGAGCTTTCCCTCGGGCGACACGGCGTACCAGGTGCCGCCCATGCCCTGGCCGTTGGTGTCGCCGGGCTTGGTGTCGCCGGAGAAGGTGTAGACGGGCCAGCAGGTGATGGACTGCTGCTTGACGCCGTCGGGCCGGTCGAAGGTCACGAAGCCTTTGAGGGCGATGCCCTGGGTGTTCTTCTTCTCCACCGGCGCCACCGCCGGCCACTTCCGCAGACAGGCGTCGACGCAGGCCGACTTCATGGGCCAGGCGGAGTCCTTCTTGAACCGGTAGACGGTCATGCCCCTGCCGTCCACGATGACGTCCCCGAGCGTGGGGTCCTTGCGGACCGAGAGACCGGGCAGGTCCTGGGACGCGGCGGGTGACGCGGCAGGTGACGCTGCGGGCGCCGCGGCCGACGCGGCAGGCGCTGCGGGCACAGCGGCCGACGCCTTCTTGCCGTCGGGCGCCGCCGCGTGCCAAGTGCCGCCCACATTCTGCCCGTTGGTGTCGCCCGGATTGGTGTCCTTGGCGTAGCGGTACATCGGCCAGCCCCCGATGGTGAGCTGTTTGGTCCCGTCGGCGCGGGTGAGCGAGCCGAGCTCGGACTGGCCGGTGCCGGGCGCTGCGGTGACACCGTCGGCGGGCACCGCCGGCCAGGTCTTGGCGCAGTCGCCGTCGCACCGGGAGGCGGGAGGACTCGCGGTGTCCTTGTCGAAGCGGTAGAGGGTGAACCCGGCGTTGTCGGTGACGACCTTGCCGAGGTCCTTGGTGTCGGTGACGGTCAGCTGCCCGGCCTGTTTGGCGGCGGACACCGCGCCGCCCGCCTGCCCGTAGGCGCCGGCCGATCCGTAGCCGTCGCCCGCCGAGGCCGTGGCGCTGCCCGCGTTGGCGACCGGCTGTCCGCCGCCGCTGCCGTAGGCGCTGCCCTTGTCCTGGCCGCAGGCCGTCGCGGTCAGTGCCAGTACTGCTGCCGCCGCTGCCGCGAGCGCCGCGCTGCGCCAGGTGGTCATGTCAACTCCTGTTGTCCGTAAGGATGTTGGGGCGCCGGTGGCACCGGTTGATGGCCTTGAGTACGGGCGGCGGGTGGCGGTGTGCTCAACGCGGGGCCGGAAATTTTCGCGACGAACCCGAACAGCCGGTCAACGTGGTGACCGGGGAGAGCCGGTAACTCCTTCCATCAGGCGAATCGGTCCGCCTGCCCCACGGAGCGGGCCCCGATGGCCCGATGATCACCGAGTGCAAGGACGACACCCAGCCGGGCGGCTGTTCGCCGCCATGGCCTTCACCGCGCTCCTGGCCGCACCGGCACCGGCCGCGCGGGCCGACGCCTGTGCGTACGCCTCCGTCTCGCAGGGCAGCGCGGGTGGCTCGCCCTGGGCGGTCGCGGGCTCGGGCCACGCCCACTGCCCCTTCCCGCCCTGGCCGCGCCACCCCAGGCCCTCGCCCACCCGGGTGCCCGCGCCTCCGCCGCCCGTGACCCCGCCACCGCCGCCGGTACCGCCCGCGCCCCGGCCCACGCCGCCGCGCCCCGTGCCGCCCGTCCCCGCCCCGCCCCCGGTGGTCCACCGGCCGGCCACGCCCGCGCCTGCGGCTCCCCCCGCGCCACCGTCGGCGCCGGCCGTGCCACCAGCCCCGCCCGCGCCCTCCGCGGTGCCGCGCCCGGGGCCGCCTGCTCCCCACCGGCTGACCCCGCGCGCCTACCGGATGCCGCCGCGCATGAAGCCCGCGCCCCAGCTCTCCCCCGTCACCCTGACGCTGCTCATCACCGCGCCCGCCGTGCTCGGCGCGGCCCTGCTGCGCACCCGCTCCGGCTCCCGCTCGCGCTGAGCCCCCGCATTTTCTGAGAGGCCCCCCTTGTCCGACTGGCTCGTCCTGGTCATCGCGATGGCCGCCGCATGTGCGGTCGTGCTCACCATCACTCTGTTCAGCAACCGCCGGGTCGACCCGGACAACGACGACCGCTCCGACACCCCGGACGTCATCGAGTACATGACGATGATGATCGGCGTGGTGTACGCCATCGTCCTCGGCCTCGCCATCGCGGGCGTCTGGGAGGGGCGCGGGGCCGCGCAGGCCGATGTGCAGCAGGAGGCGCAGGCCCTGCACGAGATCAGCCAGCGCGTCCAGGTGTACCCGGCGCCGGTGCGCGACAAGACGCGGGCCGACGTCGAGGCGTACGCCTCCTATGTGGTGCACACCGAGTGGAACCACATGGCCAAGCACGGCGATCTCACCGACGAGAGCGCGCAGAAGCTGGAGACCATCCGCCGCGACGTGACGGACTATCACCCCGCGAACGACTACGAGAATCAGGCCTACCAGCCGCTGGTCGACCAGGTGGGCGCCGTGGACGCCGCCCGCACCGCCCGAGGCCAGGGGGCCGGGGCCACCATGCCCGGGGTCGTCTGGTTCGGATTGATCACCGGGGCGCTCGTCACCGTCGGCCTGATCTTCACCCTGAAGATCAGGCGCAGCTGGCGGGAAATGCTCCTGGCCGGGCTCTTCAGTGCCCTGATCGCGTTCCTGCTCTTCTTGATCTGGGATTTCGACGCCCCCTTCGGACGGGGCATCTCGGCCACGGCGGGGCCCTTCCTCGATCTGTTCCCCGGTATCGGCTGACCCGGCATCGGCCGACCGTCGGCGACGGACCCGCTCGGCCGGGCGGGGGACCTCGATGCCCCATTCGCCGGACAGCGATCGCGACACACCGGGTCGCCTCCTAGCGTTTCGGGCATCGAGGTGCATCACCCCCCATGTGGAATCAGGTTCCGCAGTGCTCCTCGGGGACCGGAGGACCGACCATGGGCGCGATACGCATCGCATCCGCCGCACTCATCGGCGCCGGCGCGCTGACGCTCGCCCCGTCCACCGCCGTGGCCGCCACCGGCGCCACCGCGCCGCCCGCCTTCAGCGTGACCCCGTCGGTGATCGCGCCCGGCGGGCAGGTCACCCTCAACGCCATCGGCTGCTCGGGCGACGCCACCGCCTCCTCCGGTGTCTTCGACACCGTGATCATCCCCAAGGACAGTTCGAGGAACGCGACGGTCGACCCGGGCGCCAGACGGGGCGCCTCCTACACCGTGACGTTCTCCTGCGACAGCGTGCGCGCCACCACGCAGCTCACGATCGCCGGTGGCGCGCCGACCACCAGCTCCACCGTGCGACCGACCGTGCGACCGACCGTCCGGCCCACCATCACCTCCCCGCTCGGCGTCAGAGGCGGGCTCGGCGGCAGCGCGGGCGGCGAGCTCGACACGGTCCAACTCACGGTCGGCGCCTGCCTGATCGCGCTGGCCGGCGGCGGCGCCTTCTACGCGCTGCGCCGGCGCTCCACCGGACGGCGGCACTGAGCACCGCGACGCTCCAGGACCCGTGGGCGCGGCACCCGGGAAACCCCTCGCCCCCGAGTCCTGGCCAGGACTCGGGGGCGAGGGGCCGCGGGATCCTTCCGGGAGGTTCGTCCGGTCAGACCCCTACGCCCATGCGCCGGCGGCGGGCGACGAACAGCGTGCCGCCGATCGCGGCCGTACCGGCGAGCGCGCCGCCGACCGCCATCTCGGTGTCGGTCGGGCCCGCGGCGCCGCCGAGTCCGCCGTCGGCGCCCCGGCCTTCGAGGACCCGGAAACTGCGCGTCGCCACGCGGTCGTTGTCGTTGCACTTGACCGCGAGGCTGTAGGTGCCCGGCGTCGTGTGGTCGTGGATCCGGGCGGTCGCGTAGTTGATGTCGCCCGACGACAGGTGGACCTCGTCGAAGGCGTTCGAGCTGACTCTGCCGCCGTTCTGGCAGCCCCTTGCGGTGATCCTGAGGGTGGCGCCCTGGTGGACCGCGGAGGGGTCGACCTCGACACTGGTCGGACCGCCGGACGACGGGCCCCCTGCGACGGCCACCGGGGCGGCGAAGGCGATCGCGGCGCCCGCCGCGAGCGCCACCGTGAGAGCGCGTGAAGCACGCATCGTTGAACCTCCATGGGAGGACGCCCCGGAGCCGTGCCCCGGGATGATCGACGAGTACGCCTCCCATGTCGAACCCTCGCCGCCGGTCATACAAGCCGCATTTCGGCGCTCATCCACCCTGGTGAACCGCGTGACCCCCGTTCGGCCCCGGGATCTGACGGACCCGCAGGTCACAGGGCGTCAGATCATTTTCGGCGCCGCGTTACCCGGATGGGTCAGGCCCGCTGGACGTGCACCCGTTCGCCGCCCTCCGATCGCCGGGCGGCCGAGGCGCCCTTACGGTGCTCGGAGGCGCGCTGAGGGTGGACGGCGAAGGAGTTGACGAAGAGACGATGGCGCATGAAGACAGCGGCATGGAGCGTCGCAGGCGTTCCCCGTGGGGGGCTCTGGCCCTGGTGATGCTGACCGGCATCGCGCTGATGAAGAACGGCGCGGATGTGACGATGGGCCCGCCGCAGCCGGCCGCGGCGGCGGCGCTGACCAGCAGTTCCAGGAGCGGCGGCCCCGCGCCCGCGGCGGCGGGCACGGTTGAACCGCTCCCCTTCGCCCCGGCCTCCCGGGTGCGGATCGAGGCGATCAACGTGGACGCGCCGCTGATGGACGTCGGCACCGACGCGCAGGGCTGGGTACAGGCGCCCCCGCCGCAGGACCCGAACCTGGCCGGCTGGTACCAGAACGGCGTGGCTCCGGGCATGCGCGGCACATCGGTGATCGTCGGCCACGTCGACAACATGAAGGGCCCGGCCGTCTTCTACGGGCTCGGCTCGCTCCAGAAGGGCAACCACATCGACGTGGCCCGCTTCGACGGCCGCACCGCAGTGTTCGAGGTCTACGGCGTCGAGGTCTTCTCCAAGGAGACCTTCCCGGGCGCCCGGGTGTACGGCGACACCGGGCACCCGGAGCTGCGGGTGATCACCTGCGGCGGGGGCTTCTCGCGGGCCCGGGGGTACGACGGGAACGTCGTGGCCTTCGCCCGCCTCGTGTCCGTCAAGTAGAGCCGGCGCGTAGGCCGCGTCACGTGGGCCCGGCACGCACGTGGGTCCCGGCGGCCGGGCGGCGCCTTCGTGGCTGCCGCCCGGGCGTTCACCTGCGGCGCGGCGGAACCTTCAACGCATAGCCCTGGGACAGGAGTTGGGGCAGATACGTGCGCAGCGCCGCCACGCTCTGCGAGCGGTCGCCGCCCGCGTCGTGCGAGAGCACCACGACGCCGGGCGCCGCGCCGTCCAGGACCCGGCGGATGATGGCGGCGGTGCCGGGGGTGGTCCAGTCCAGGGTGTCGACGGTCCAGGCGAGCGGTTCCATGCCCATCTCGGCCTGGATCTCGAACACGTTGCGGTTCCACGCCCCGTACGGCGCGCGGAACCACTGCGGCGCCTCGCCGGTGGCCTGCTCGATGACCTCGCTGGTGCGGCCGATCTCGGAGCGGATCGCGGCGGGGGCCGTCAGGTTGAGCTGGGGGTGGGTCCAGGTGTGGTTGCCGATGACGTGCCCGTCGTCACGCATCTCGCGCAGCAGGTCCCGGTTGTCGGTCGCCATCTCGCCGCACAGGAAGAACACCGCGCGCACGTCGTGCTCGCGCAGGGTCTTGAGGATGCCGGGGGTGTAGCGCGGGTCGGGCCCGTCGTCGAAGGTGAGCACCATCGAGCGCTCCCCCAGCTGGGGCATGCTCAGAAACGGTCTGGAGCGCACCGGCGGCAGCGCGGTGTGGTAGCGCGGCGGCGTGTAGGCGGTCATGGGCTCCAGGCGGTACGCGCTGGCGCGTGGACGGGCCGCGGCGGCCGGGGGGCCGCCGGCGGGGGCGGCCCGGGGTGTGGGCGGCGGGGCCGGTGCGTCCTCGGGCGTGAGCAGGCGTACCGCCGCGGCGGCGCCGAGACAGGCGGTGACGCGGAGCAGTGTCCGCCGACTGGGGACCATCTGATCCCTTTTCATGACATACGTCTTTTGTTCGTCATGGCGGCACATTAGGCCGTTCCGGCCGTGGCGGGGCCCGCGAAACGTCAGCACTCCCGCCACACCGGCACGAATGGAGTCATCCGGCGGTACTGCTCGCGCGGCCCCCCGGGTACGGCGCCGCCCGGGCACGCTCAGGTGCGGCGCACCAGCGGGAAGGGCAGGGTCTCGCGGATGGTGAGGCCGGTGAGGAACATGACGAGCCGGTCCACGCCGATGCCGAGGCCACCGGTGGGCGGCATCGCGTATTCGAGCGCGTCCAGGAAGTCCTCGTCGATCTCCATCGCCTCCGGGTCGCCGCCCGCCGCGAGCAGCGACTGCGCGGTCAGTCTGCGGCGCTGCTCGAGCGGATCGGTCAACTCCGAGTAGGCGGTGCCCAGTTCGGTGCCGAAGGCGACGAGGTCCCAGCGTTCGGCGAGCCTCGGGTCGGTGCGGTGCTGGCGGGTCAGCGGGGAGACCTCGGTGGGAAAGTCCTTGTAGAAGGTGGGCAGCTGGGTCCTCTCCTCGACCAGCCGCTCATACATTTCGAGCACGACGTCGCCTCGTGTCGCGTCCGGGGTGTGCGGCACCCCGGCCCGGTCGCAGAGCCGGCGCAGCTCCCCCTCACCGGTGTCGGCGTCGATCTCCTCGCCCAAAGCCTCCGACACGGCCCCGTAGAGCGTCTTGACGGGCCAGGGTCCGGAGATGTCGTACTCGACGACCTTTCCGTCGGGGCCCTGCTTGCGGGCGATCGGGGAGCCGAAGGCGGCGGTGGCGGCGCCCTGGATCAGTTCGCGGGTGAGGTCGAGCATCACGTCGTAGTCGGCGTACGCCTGGTAGGCCTCCAGCATCGTGAACTCGGGGTTGTGCTTGTAGGAGACGCCTTCGTTGCGGAAGGTGCGGCCCATCTCGAAGACCTTCTCGACGCCGCCGACGCAGAGCCGCTTGAGGTACAGCTCGGGCGCGATGCGCAAGTACAGGTCGAGGTCGTAGGCGTTGATGTGGGTGGTGAAGGGGCGGGCGTTGGCGCCGCCGTGGATCTGCTGGAGCATCGGCGTCTCGACTTCCAGATAGCCGCGCTCCAGCAGGCCCTGGCGCAGGGCCTGGACGGCGGTGGAACGGGCCCTGACGACCTCGCGGGCCTCGGGGGCGGCCACCAGGTCGAGGTAGCGCCGGCGCACTCGGGCCTCGGGGTCAGCAAGGCCGCGCCGCTTGTCGGGCAGCGGACGCAGGCATTTGGCGGTCATCTGCCAGCCGGTGGCGAAGAGGGAGAACTCGCCCTTGTCCGTACGGGCGGTGGTGCCGCTCGCGCTGATGTGGTCGCCGAGGTCGATGTCGTGGGTGAACCGGTCCAGGACGGGTGCGCCGGCGCCTTCGCGGGTGAGGACCACCTGGAGGTCGCCGGACCAGTCGCGCAGGACGGCGAAGACGACGCCGCCGAAGTCGCGTACGGCCATGACGCGCCCGGCCACGGTGGCGACCGCGCCCTCGCCCTCGGCCCTGAGGCCGGCCAGGGTGTGTGTGCGGGCCTTGATGACGACGGGGTAGGGGTCGGTCCCCTCCGACCGCAGCCGCTCCAGCTTGCGGTGGCGCACCCTTACCTGGTCGGAGAGTTGACGCTCCGTCACCTGCGGGGTGCCGGGTCCGGCCAGGCCGAGCGCTTCGATGGAGGGCAGGCCCGCCGTGGTGACCGGCGTGGTGACGCCCCGATGGTGGCCCTTGCCCCAGAGCTTGCGCAGGCTCGGTACGGAGACGAAGCCCTCGGCGATGCCGGAGGCGAGGCCGACGCGGGCGAGCGAGCCCGCGTCGCCGTAGCACAAGAAGCGCGGGAACCACTGCGGCTGGTACTTCACATTGGAGCGGTAGAGGGCTTCGAGCTGCCACCACTTGGAGAAGAAGAGCAGCAGCCGGCGCCACAGCCGCAGTACGGGGCCCGCGCCGATGCGGGCGCCCTCCTCGAAGGCCGAGCGGAACACCGCGAAGTTGAGCGAGATCCGGCGCACGCCCAACTTGCCCACGGTGGCGCACAGTTCGGCCACCATGAACTCCATGACGCCGTTGGGCGCGCTGCGGTCGCGCCGCATCAGGTCGAGCGAGATGCCGTCGTTGCCCCAGGGCACGAAGGAGAGCAGCGCGATCAGATGGCCGTCGGCGTCGAAGGCCTCGACGAGCAGGCAGTCGCCGTCGGCGGGATCACCAAGGCGGTCCAGCGCCATGGAGAAGCCGCGCTCGGTCTCGGTGTCGCGCCAGGCGTCGGCGCGGTCGATGATCTGCTGCATCTCCTCGTCGGTGAGCGCCGAGTGGCGCCGGACGCGCGTGGTGGCGCCGCTGCGCGCGACCCGGCGCACGGCCTGACGGGTGACGCGCATGTCGCGGCCGTCGAGGTCGAACTTGGCGACGTTCAAGATCGCCTCGTCGCCGAGCTGGATGGCTCCGAGCCCGTGCCGGGCGTAGGCGGTCGCGCCGTCCACGGAGGCGCCCATCACGGCGGGCGCCCAGGCGTACTTGCGGGCGATGTCGAGCCAGGCGTCGATGGCCGGGCCCCAGGCGCCGGTGTCGCCGACCGGGTCGCCGCTGGCGAGGGCCACGCCCGCCTCGACCCGGTAGGTCACGGCGGCCTTGCCGTTGGGCGAGAAGACCACGGCCTTGTCGCGGCGGGTGGCGAAGTAGCCGAGCGAGTCCTGGCGGCCGTACGCGCCGAGCAGCGCCCGGATGCGGGGCTCCTCGTCTCCGTGGAGGGCGGCCTCCATCCGCTGGGACCTGAAGAGCGTGGAGGCCGCGGTGAGCAGGGCGATGGCGCCGAACAGGCCGAGGAGGAAGTACAGGGGCCGGGGCGGGCTCCCGTCGAACTGGCCGCTGGACGCGAGGCCGCCGAAGACGCGGTTGGTGGCCCACAGCAGCCGCTGGCCGCGCGGCAGGGTGTCGGGGAACAGTTCCACCAGGCCCCAGCCCACCAGGACGCCCGCCGCGAGCCCGAGGCACAGCACCCCCACCGCCCGGCGGAAGGCACCCTTGCGGGTCTGTGCGTAGAACTGCTTGCGGGCCAGGATCAGGACGGCGAGGACGAGGGCGCAGAAGACGCCGTTGGGGATCCACGCCCATTCGGTGACGGAGATCAGGAGCACGTCGAGGAGGAGCAGCAGCCCCAGGTAGATGACGACCAGCCACCAGGCGACCTTCTTGCGGGCGCCGATCGCGGCCGCGAGCAGCAGCAGGAAGACCGCGTACGCGAGGTTGGCGCTGACCGGCACCGTGACCCGGTCCAGGAACCAGGAGACGGGGTGGAGCAGCCTGCGCAGCGCGGGGATCAGGGCGATGACGGCGCAGAACAGGCCGAGCGCCCCGAAGAACATCGCGAACGCTTCCGGTACGCGCCCCCGAAAGCCGGTCCGGGACGGCATCGGCGCCGTCTCGCTGACAGTCATGCTCAGCACTCTAGGGAGGCCGGGGCCGGGCCGCCTGTCGGAAGCGCCGCCCGGCCCGTTAGCCTCGGGGCGTGACAGAGCAGCGGCCCCAGCCCCACCCCGAGTCCCAGCGCTTCGAACGCGGCACCGACGGTCCCAAGGTGATCGTCGCAGGCGTCGACGGCTCGGACTCCTCCCTCAGAGCCGCGGCGTACGCCAGTGGTCTGGCCCGGCGCCAGAACGCCCTGCTCGCCCTCGTCTACGTCCAGCCCGTGCTGCCGGCGGGCGCGGCGCTCGGTGCGCCCGTCGCCGACACGACCGGCGAGATCGCCGAGGGCCTGGCCGCCGAGATCAGGCAGGCGGCGGAGCGGCTGCGGGGCATCTGGGACGTGCGCTGGGAGTTCCACACCTTCCGCGGCGATCCCTACTCCGGCCTGGTGACCGCGGCCGACGAGCTCACGGCGGACGCGGTGGTGGTCGGCGCGTCGGAGTCGGCGGGGCACCGCATCATCGGGTCGGTGGCGGTGCGCCTGGTGAAGGCGGGCCGCTGGCCGGTCACCGTGGTGCCGTAGCCGCGGCGCCGGTCCGGCGGGGCCCGGTCAGTGGGACATCGTCAGGCCGTCCTTCGCCGCGCCCCGGCTCAGGACCGCGGTGCGGATCTCGTCCTCGGCCTCGGCGTAGTCCTCACGGCCGGGTGACGCGGCCAGCGCCTCGGGCAGGTTCAGGACGCGGCCCCGGTCGACGTCGATCCACTGCGGGATGAACTCGGCCCTGCTGACCTCCCAGCGCGCCTTGGGGGTGCGCGGCGGGACGAAGGTGAAGCGGGCGATCGAGCTCATGTTGCCCCGCTCGTCGCGCTCCCCCGACTCGTTGAACATCTCCCCCGCGATCTGGTCGCCCTCCCCGTACACGATCCAGACCCCGTTGACCTTCTCGTACGCCTGCGGGATGTGCGCGTGGGTGCCGAGGATCAGGTCGATGTCGGGGCGGCCACCGGACCTGGACGCGGTGAGCGCCCTGCCGAGGGTGAGCTGTCGCTCGTCCGGTTCGGTCTGCCATTCGGTCCCCCAGTGGATGCTGACCACCACGACGTCGGCGCCCGCCGCGCGGGCCGCCCGGGCGTCCGCGATGATCTTCTTCTGGTCGATGAGGTGGACCGCCCACGGCTGGCCCGCGGGCATGGGGTAGCCGTTGGTGTCGTAGGTGTAGGCGAGCTGGGCGACCCGCGCGCCGCCCGCCCGCATCAGCGCGGGCCGCGCCGACTCCTGCGCGGTGCGGCCGGAGCCCGTGTGCGAGAGGCCCGCCTTGTCGAAGGCATTGAGCGTGCGGGCCACACCGGCGGCGCCGTCGTCCAGGCTGTGGTTGGAGGCCGTCGAGCAGGAGTCGTACCCGGTGTCCTTGAGCGCGGCGGCCACCTGCGGCGGTGAGGTGAAGGCGGGGTAACCCGTGAAGGGGCCCTCGTCCGGGCCGTACACCGTCTCCATGTGGCAGATCGCCAGGTCCGCGCGGGAGATGACCGGCCTGACCCCGGCGAGCATCGGCCGGAAGTCGTAACTCCCGTTCGCGGCGTCGGACTTGGCCCGCTCGATGGTCGAGTCGTGGGGCAGTACGTCGCCGGTGGCGACCAGAGTGAAGGGGCGTAGGGCGTTCGCGGCGCCCGAGGCCGGGGAGCGCCGGGCGTCCTGGCGGGGCGGGGCCTTCGGTCCGCCGTCGCATCCTGTCGTGGCCGCGAGCAGGAGGACCGCGACGGCCGCCGCGCTTCGTCGGGTGCGCCGGGTCGGCTGGTGCATCGGCGGGGCTCCATCGGTCGAGGGGCGGGCACGAGCGGGGCGGAGCGCGGTCGGGGCCGGTCGTGGGCGCGGCCGATGGACGCGTGGGGACATGTGTCCGAAATTCACCCCCGCGAGAACCGGCCGGTCAAGCCGAAAAGCCGGTGATACGACTGAAGATCGCTGGAACGGACGCACGAGTGCGTCGTCCGTCCGTGTGCCGTGCGCCGTTCGGCGCACCACTCGCCGCTCGGTTCGACCGCTCGTCGCAGCGTGCGGCGGCGCCCTTGTCCCGCTTCGTCCGGACGCGCTCGGATACGGAGCGGTCCACGGATTCGGGGAAAGGGCGTGCGCGGTGGCGACGGTGGTCACGGAGATACGGCGCCACACCGGCGAGCGGGATCTGGCCGAACTACAGCGCGTACACGGTCCCGCGCTGCTGCGTTTCCTGCTGGGGCTCACCTACGGGGACCGTCAGCGGGCCGAGGACCTGGTCCAGGAGACCCTGCTGCGGGCCTGGCAGCACCCGGAGGCGTTCGACGCGCCGTACGGCTCGATGCGGCCCTGGCTGTTCACGGTGGCGCGGCGCCTGGCCATCGACGCCCGGCGCAGCCGCCTCGCGCGGCCCGCCGAGGTCGGCGACGAGGTGCTGCTTTCGCGGCCCGCCCCGGGCGACGATCCCGCAGAGCGGTGCGCGGCGGTCCTCGACGTCCGGATGGCCGTGAGGTCGCTCACACCACAACACCGGGCGGTCCTGGTGCAGTTGTATTTCCGCGGCCTGAGTGTGAACGAGGCGGCCCACGTGCTCGGTGTGGCGCCCGGGACCGTCAAGTCCCGTTCGTACTACGCCCTGCGCGCGCTGGCCCGGATGCTGCCCGGCTATTGTGCGTCAGGCCCCGAAGGGCTCTCCCCGTCGCATTCCAGGTCCGCCTCGGTGAGCAGGGCGAGCAGCGAGAACGCCTCGGCGACCTCCGCGTAGGCGCCCCGGCACGGCGCGCAGCGGCGCAGATGCGCGGCGACGGCGCGGTCGTCGCCGGGCGCGAGCGCGCCAAGGACATAGGCACCGAGCAGCTGCCGCACATGCATGAGCACCTCGGGTCGTGTGACGGATCCTGCCCTTCTGGCCACGGCGGGCACGCGCCCCCGGTTCAATGCTCCCTGGAGCTCCCCGGGAGCGCCGGGACGGTCGATGAAAGAGGCGAGACAGGATGCGTCCGGAGGGAAGTAGCGGGACCAGTGGTGACGAACTGGTGGTGCCGATGGCGTGGATGTACGCGGAGTACATCGCCGATGAATTGCTGCGTACCGGCGACCTGATGCCGCCGACGACACTGGAGTTCCGGGCCGGGCGCCATGCGCTCGCCCTGACGATCTTCCTGTCCGACGGGGCGGTCGGCGGGGCGCGGGTGGTGGGCCGTCTGGAGGAGTGGAGCTCGCTCACCGCGGCCGGGGGCCCGTGGCGGCGCTGGGTGCGCGGGCGGCTGCGCGCCCGGGATCAGGAGACGGGGCCCGATCTGGCGCTGGCGCGGGCCGCCTGGCGCTGGCTGGAGGAGACCGAACTCCTCGCGACGGACCTGGACGCGGTGGTGCCCGGCGGCGTCGACCCCCGCGAGCGCGAGGAGGACGAGCCCCGGGTGTGGACGCCCGCCTGGGAACTGGGCCTGCCGCTCGGCCACTTGGCCATCCACCTGTTCTGACGGTACGTCAGCTACGCGCGTACGTCAGTTGTGCGCCGGCGTCAGCTGTGCGCGTACGTCAGCTGTGCACTCCGGCGCGGTATTTGGGGAAGCGGGCGGTGACCTTCATGCCCGCGCCGACGCCGGTCTCGATGACGAGACCGTAGGTGTCCCCGTACACCTGGCGCAGGCGTTCGTCAACGTTGAGCAGGCCGATGCCACCCGAGGGCCCGCCATCGCCGCGCAGGACGCGGCGCAGGCGCTCGGGGTCCATGCCGGCGCCGTCGTCCTCGATGACGACCTCGGCCTCGTTGCCCGCGTCGAGGGCGCTGATGGTGATGCGCAAAGGAGCCTCCCGCTCCCGCGCGGGCCGGGGGCCCCGGGGGTCCGCGGACGCGCCCTCGACGCCGTGCTTGACGGCGTTCTCCACCAGCGGTTGCAGACACAGGAAGGGCAGGGCGACCGGCAGGACCTCGGGCGCCACCTGGAGGGTGACCGACAGGCGGTCACCGAAGCGGGCCCTGACCAGCGCGAGGTACTGGTCGACGCAGTGCAGCTCCTCGGCGAGCGTGGTGAAGTCGCCGTGCCTGCGAAAGGAGTAGCGGGTGAAGTCGGCGAATTCCAGGAGGAGTTCGCGGGCGCGCTCCGGATCGGTCCGTACGAACGAGGCGATCGCGGCGAGGGAGTTGAAGATGAAGTGCGGGGAGATCTGGGCCCGTAGTGCCTTGATCTCGGCCTCGATCAGACGGGTGCGGGAACGGTCGAGTTCGGCCAGTTCCAGCTGGACCGAGACCCAGCGGCCGACCTCGCCCGCCGCGCGCGCCAGGACCGCCGACTCGCGGGGCGCGTAGGCGACGAGCGCGCCGAGCACCCGGTCGTCCACCCTCAGCGGGACGGCCACGGCCCAGCGCAGCGGGCAGTCGGGCCCGGCGTCCGCGCAGGACAGCGCGAACGCCTTGTCGCGCCCGGTGTCGAGCAACGCCCTTACCTGGTCCATCACTTGGGAGCCGTGGTGCTGCTCCCCCGCGCCGTCCCAGGTGAGGATGGTGTCGCGGTCGGTGAGACAGAGCGCGTCGGTGCCGAGCAGCGAGCGCAGGCCCCGGGCCGACTTTCGGGCGGCCTCCGCGGTCAACCCGGCACGCAGCGGTGGCGCGGCGAGCGAGGCGGTGTGCAGCGTTTCGAAGGTGGCGTGCTCGACGGGGGTGCCGACGTCGCTGGTGCGGGCGCGCCGCGCGCTGCGGCGGCCGAGCAGGAATCCGGCGGCGGCCAGGAGGGGGCCGAGGAAGAGCAGGGCGGCCAGGGTCACCGGCTCACCCCCCGGCGGACCAGCGCCTCGGGCAGGTGGAGGCGGGCCATGGCGGCGTTGGTGCCCGCCGGGATCCGGCCCGGCGTCGCGAGCGACACTCCGGCCATGGTGAGGAAGCCGACCGGCACCGACCACACCGCGGGCCAGGCGAGAAGGGTGCGCGCGGGACCGGGCGGTACCGCTCCGAGAACGGTGGCGGCGACGGCCAGCAGCGCGGAGCCGCCGCCCAGGAGCAGCCCGGCGGCCGCGCCCGGCGGGGTCAGCCCCCGCCACCAGATGCCGAGCACGAGCAGCGGGCAGAAGGAGGAGGCCGACACCGCGAACGCCATGCCGACGGCGTCGGCGACCGGCAGCCCGCTCACCAGGAGCGCCCCGAGCAGCGGCACCAGGATGGCGAGCGGGGTCGCGAGGCGGAAGTGGCGCACGCCCCGGGCGGGCAGCACGTCCTGGGTCAGGACTCCGGCGACCGCCATGGTCAGGCCGGAAGCGGTGGACAGGAACGCGGCGAAGGCGCCACCCGCGACCAGGGCGCCCAGCAGGTCGCCGCCCGGGCCCCCGACGAGACGCCCCGGCAGCAGGAGCACCGCCGCGTCGGCGTCACCGGTGAGCGCGAGTTCGGGGGTGTAGAGCCGACCGAGCGCGCCGTACACGGGAGGCAGCAGATAGAACGCGCCGATCAGGGCGAGCACCACGACGGTGGCCCGCCGGGCCTCGCGGCCCCGGGGGCTGGTGTAGAAGCGGACGACGACATGGGGCAGGCCCATGGTGCCGAGGAACGTCGCCACGATGAGCCCGTACGTCGCGTACAGCGGGTGGCCGGCGCGGGCTGCGCTGCCGGGGACGCGCGCCTTGGCGTCGAGGCCGAGCCGGGCGCCGGCCTCCACACGGTGCTCGCCCGCGCCGAGCGTCAGCGGCTCGCCGTCGTGACGGCGGCCGTCGACCACGCCGTTGATGTGGACGCGCAGCGGTTCGGTCAGGCGCAGCGCGAGCGGGTCGGCGACGCGCACGGTCTGCTGCTGGCGCAGCGCGGCCGGTTCGCCATAGACGGGGCGCGGCGCGCCGTCGCCGCGCCAGGCGATGACCAGGAAGAACACCGGGACGAGCAGCGCGGTCAGCTTGAGCCAGTACTGGAAGGCCTGGACGAAGGTGATGGAACGCATGCCTCCGGCGGCGACCGCCAGGACCACGACAGCGGCGACGAGCACCGGCCCGAGCCAGCCGGGCGCGCCGGTCAGGATCTTCAACGTCAGCCCGGCGCCCTGGAGTTGGGGTACGAGATACAGCCACCCCGCGCCCACCACGAACACGCTCACCAGGCGGCGCACGGCCCGCGATTCGAGCCGCCCCTCGGCGAAGTCGGGCAGGGTGTACGCGCCCGAGCGGCGCAGGGGGGCCGCGACGAAGAGGAGCAGCACCAGATAGCCGGCGGTGTAGCCGACCGGGTACCAGAGCATGTCAGGGCCCTGGACGAGGACGAGTCCCGCGATGCCGAGGAAGGAGGCGGCGGAGAGGTATTCACCGCTGATGGCGGCCGCGTTGAGGCCGGGGCCCACGGTGCGCGAGGCGACGTAGAAGTCGGATGTGGTGCGCGACAGGCGCAGCCCGAACCCGCCGACGAGGACGGTGGCGAGCACGACGGTGGCCACGGCCACCACGGCGTACGTCTGGCTCACGGGGCGACGCGGCCTTCCGTCGGGCGGCCCTGGGGCGGGTGGTTCGGCGTCGGGTGCTCCCGTGTCGGGTGGCTCCCCGGTGCGCGGCCCTCGAACGGGCGGTCGGCGATCAGGCGGGCGAAGTCGCGTTCGTTGCGCTCGGCGGTCCGCACGTACCACCAGGCGATGAGGCCGAGCGGCGGATACAGGGCGAAGCCCAGCACGTACCAGGTGACCGTGGGGTCGTCCAGGGCGCGCAGGGCGAGCGGCAGCGTGGCGACCGTGAGCGCGAGAACCGCGAACCCGGTGAGCGCGGCACGCAGTTGACTGCGCATCAGGGACCGCACATAGGCGCCGCCGAGCGCGGTCTGCTCGTCTATCTCGGACTGGGCGCGGTGGCGCGGCAGCGGGCGGACCCCTCTCGGCTCCCCCGTGACCCTCTCGCGGCGCGCCGCCTGCTCTGCCGCCATGGCGCGGAGTGTACGCAGCGCCCGGGGCCCGGCGAAAGAGCCGGTTCAGTGCGGGGCGCGCCCCAGCAGCCGGTCGCGCACCGTGCGGGCGTGGCGTCGGCTGACGGGGAGTTCGGCCTCTGCGACGCGCACGCTCATGCTGCCGCCTTCCAGGCGGAGTTCGTCGATCCGGTCGAGCGCGACGAGGTGGCTGCGGTGGATCCGGACGAAGCCCCGGCTGCGCCAGCGTTCCTCGAGGGTGGACAGCGCGATCCTTACGAGGTGACTGCCGCGCGCGGTGTGCAGACGCGCGTAGTCGCCCTGGGCCTCGGCGTAGGTGATGTCGGCGATGGCCAAAAAGCGGGTGACGCCGCCGAGTTCGACGGCGATCTGCTCGGGTTCCTGGACCGTGGTGGCGCGGTCGCCGACGAGCTCGGCGACCCGGCGCACCGCCTCGGCAAGGCGCTCACCGCGCACCGGTTTGAGCACGTAGTCGACGGCCTTGAGGTCGAAGGCCCGTACGGCGAAGCCCTCGTGGGCCGTGACGAAGACGACGAGCGGGGGCCGGGCGAACCCGGCGAGCAGGCGCGCGATGTCGAGACCGCTGAGGCCGGCCATGTGGATGTCGAGGAAGACCACGTCGAGTCCGCGATCGCCCTCCTGGCACCCTTCAAGGGCCGCGCCGATGAGCCGCAGGGCCTCGGTGGCGCAGGTCGCGCCCTCGGCCGAGTGGATACGAGGGTCGGAGCGCAGCAGATAGAGGAGTTCTTCCAGGGCGGGGGCCTCGTCGTCGACCGCCAGTACGCGCAGCATGGGGCCGGAGTGTAGGGGCCCGGGCGGCGCGGTGTCTGAGCGTTCGGCACGGTCGCGCCGTATCTGTGGGCATGAGTTCGCCGCAGATCCACCGGGACGCCGGGGCCTACGCCCTTGGCGTGCTGGGCGCCGCCGACGCCTTCCGCTTCGAGGACCACCTCGACGGCTGCGCCCCGTGCCGGGCGGCGCTCGCCGGGTTCGGCGAGGTCGCGGCGCTGCTCGCGGCGTACTCGGCGAACGGGCCGGCGCCGGCCGGGCCGGTGTCGCCCGAGATCCTTCACCGGATGCTGGGGGCGGCGGCCGGGCGGCGCCGGCGCGGGCGCGTGGCGTGGATGGGGCTGGTGGCCGCCGCGGGGGCGCTGGTGGCGGGCGGGCTCGGCGTCGCCCTGGACCCGACGCCTCCGCAGTGGCAGGTGGCCGCGCACACGCCGGGTGTGACGGCGTCCCTGGCGACGCGGGCGCGGGGCTGGGGCACGGATGTGGAGCTCGCGCTGGCGGGCGCGGCGCCGGGGACGTGCACGCTGGTCGTGGTGGGACGGGACGGCACGCAGCAGACGGTGGCGACGTGGGCCGAACGGGGCGGCGCTCCGGTGCGGATGCTGGGCTCGGCGGCCCTGGCGCAGGACACGATCGCGCGGTTCGAGGTACGGGGCGGCGCGAGCGGGACGCGGCTGGCGACGATCACGCCCGGCTGAGGACGGGCTCCGCACCCGGCGGGGCTACTTGAGGAACTTCGAGGTGCGGCGGTCCGCGAGGATCTTGCCGTCGGTCTGACAGGTGGCGCAGTACTGGAGGGAGGAATCGGCGAACGACACCTCACGCACGGTGTCCCCGCAGACCGGGCACGGCTCGCCGGTCCTGCCGTGGACGCGAAGCCCGCTCTTCTTCTCCGCCTTCAGGCGCCCGGCCGCAAGACCGCGTGAGCGTTCGACCGCCTCGGTGAGGGTGGTACGCATCGCCTCGTACAGGGCGGTGATCTCCTCGTCGGTCATGTGGGCGACGGGCTTGAAGGGGGACATCCGCGCCACGTGGAGGATTTCGTCGCTGTAGGCGTTCCCGATGCCGGCGATGAGGCACTGGTCGCGCAGTGCGCCCTTGAGCCGACGCCGCTCGCCCGCCAGGAGCGCGGCGAGCTCGTCGCGGCCGAAGCCGGGGGCCAGCGGATCGGGGCCGAGCCGGGCGATGCCGGGGACCTCGGCCGGGTCGCGCACGAGGTATACGGCGAGGCTCTTGCGGCTGCCCGCCTCGGTGAGGTCGAAGCCGGCGCCGCCGGCGAGGGTGACCCGCAGGGCGAGCGGGCCCTTGCCGGGCTTGGGCGGGGCGGCGGGCAGGGTGTCGTGCCAGCGCAGCCAGCCCGCCCGGGCGAGGTGGACGCACAGGTGCAGCCCCTCGGCGTCGATGTCGAGGAACTTGCCGTGCCGAGCGACACCGGTGACGCTCCGCCCGGCCAGTTCCGTGTACGGCGGGTCGTACGTCTTCAGGGCGCTGATGGCGACCGGCTGGGCGCCGGCGATCTCCTGCCCGACCAGATGGTCGGAGAGGAAGTCCCGCAGGGCCTCGACTTCGGGCAATTCCGGCATACGTACCAGGGTGCCCCGGCCGGGCCCGCTCAGCGAGCCATGGGAGGCCGCGAAGGCCCCGCCGGGGCGGCGGTCACCGCCCGGCGCCGCGCTCGGGGACGACGAACTCGCACCACACGCACTTGCCGCCGCCCCGCGACTCCACGCCCCACACGTCCGCGAGCCGGTCCACCAGCATCAGGCCGCGCCCGGACACCCCGGACGCGCCGGCCTCCCGACGGCGTGGCAGCGCGCTGGAACGGTCCTCCACCTCGACGCGCAGACGGCGTTCGGGGCCCGAAAGCACCCGGATGGTGACGATCGCCCCTCCGTCGGTGTGCATCAGGGCGTTGGTGATGAGCTCGTCGGCGGCCAGCTCGATCTCGTCGGAGCGCTCGCGCGCGCCCCAGGCGCGGACCGCCGCGCGGATCATGTGCCGCGACGAGCTCAGCGCCTCGGGGTCGTTCTGCGCCACGTGCTGGCGCAGCCGGCCGCCGCCCCTCGGCACTTCCGTGACGTCGCGGCGCAGGAGCAACAGGGCCACGTCGTCGTCGCCGCCCCGCTCGTCGACCTCGTCGCACAGCCGGTCCGCCAGCGCCTCCAGCTCCTCGGGTCCCGATCTGACAAGCGACGCCAGGAGCCGCATGCCGTCGTCCAGGTCGGCGCCGGGCTGCTCCACCAGACCGTCGGTGTAGAGCAGCAGGGTCTGGCCCGGGTCGAGCTCGACGGTCGAGACCGGATACTCCAGCCGTCCGAACTCCGCCGAGAGTCCCAGTGGAAGGCCGCCCTCCACCGGCATTCTGCGGCAGCTGCCGTCCGGGAGGCGCACCAGCGGGTCGACGTGCCCGGCGCGCACGATCTGGAGCACCCCGGTGCTCAGGTCGGCCTCGGCGTACGTACAGGTCGCGAAGCGGTCGGTGTCCAGCTCGTGCAGGAAGACCGAGGCGCGCGCGATGACGGTGGCCGGCGCGTGTCCCTCGGCGGCGTACGCGCGCAGCACGATGCGCAGCTGGCCCATCACGGCGGCCGCGTGCGTGTCATGTCCCTGGACGTCGCCGATGGCCACGCCGACCCGGCCGCCCGGCAGCGGCACCACGTCGTACCAGTCGCCGCCGATGTCGCGGCCGAACCGTGCCGAGCGGTAGCGCACGGCGAGCTGGGCGCCGGGCACGTCGGGGATGCGGCGCGGCAGCATGGCCTGCTGAAGCCCCTCGGCCAGGTCGTGCTCCTGCTCGTACAGCATGGCCCGTTGCAGGGACTGGGCGATCGAACTGCCCAGCGCCACCAGGAGGTTGCGTTCGTCGCTGCTGAATCCGCGTTTGCCGCTGTAGAGCAGTCCGATGGCGCCGATGGGGCGGGCCTGGGCGATGAGCGGGAGGTAGGCGGCGGAGGTGATGCCGAGTCCGCTGATGTTCGGCCACAGGACCGGATAGGACTCGGCGAAGTCCTCGGGCGATTCGATGAACCGGGGGGCGAGGGTGCGGACCACTTCGCTCATCGGGTACTGCTCGTCCACCCGCGTCCAGCGGGTGCCCGGCACGAAGCTGCCCTCGGGGCCCTCGGCGATCAGATGGATGCGGCCCGCTTCGAGCAGGCCCATCACCAGACTGGTGGCGCCGAGGTATTCGGGGCCCCGGGAGTCCCTCATGACGTCGATGACGTCCTTGACCGTCCGGGCGTGCGCGAGGGCGGCGGTGGTGGCCTCCACGACGCTGGTGGTGCGGCGCCGCTCGTCGTCGAGGCCGACCCGGGCGGTGGCCTCGGTCAGTTCCTCGGTGGCGTCGCGGACGATGCCGATGATGCGCAGGGGACGGCCGCTCTCGTCGCGGCGCACGAAGCCCTGGGTGTGCGTCCAGCGCAGGCTGCCGTCCCGGCGGCGGATGCGGAAATACACGCCGTAGTTGACGCTGCCGTTCTTCAGCGCCTGCGAGACGAGCGCGTCCAGCCGCAGGGCCTCGGCGGGCGGCACCCGGGCGGCCAGCGTGTCGGGCCGGTCGTCGTAGTCCTCGGCGCGCAGGTCGAAGACGCCGAGCGCGGGCTCGTCCATGTGCAGGAGACCGGTGGTCAGGTCCCAGTCGAAACTGCCCATCCGCAGGTCGGGGCCGTAGGAGTGCAGGAAGCGGCACTCCTCGCCGTCGGCCGGACCGCCGCAGTGGCACAGTTCGGCCGCGCCGGCGTCCCCTTCAGCCACGTCCATGGGGCCACGCTAGGCGCAGCCAGGACCGTGCGCACGCGCAGAGCGCGGGCCCCCGCCCGCGGGGCGCGGGGGCCCCGAACGGTCAGCGCGCCGGGGACGCCTGGCGCAGGGCGGTGATGCAGCTGCCGATGGCCGACTGGAGGGCTTCGAGACGCTGGACCATGTCGTCCTCGTAGAAGTCGCCCGCGTCGTCCAGTGTCAGCTCCTCGAACACCTTGGTCGCCTTGTGCAGGCTGCTGTAGAACTTCGTGCGGCGCTCCTGGACGCGCAGCTCCGGGTCGGCCTCCACGGCGTCGGCGACCAGGCCCTTGACGGTGTCGTACGCCTCGGTGGCCCACTCGCAGGACTCGTCGGCGTCGTCGAGCTCGTCGAGCAGCGAGAGGTGGCGCTCGGCCTCCGCGCGCAGCTCGGCGGGGGCCTGGACGGTCTGCCCGGCGGGTGTGCGGATCTGGCCGTTCTCGACGATCTGGCGGACGTAGCCGATGCGGTCGGCGGCCCGGGCCTCGGTGGCGACCGCCTTCTTCAGGACGTCGGTACGGGCGATGTCGCGGGCGAGCTCGGTCCCGAGCGCCGGGTCCTCGCGGACGCGGTCGAGGAGCGCCGTGCGGGCGGCCTGGGCCGTGCCGGGGTCGGCGAGGATCGCGGCGCGCAGCGCGGTGGGGTTCTCGGCCACCTCCAGGGCCTTGGTGGGGCGGATGCCCTCGGCCTCGGCGGCGGCCGTGATGGCGCTGCCCCGCTCGGAGGTGGCGCTGGAGCGCGACACGTAGTACGTCAGCCACACGTCCGCGTCGGGCAGCTCGATGTCCTCGCCCGGCACCAGCGCCTCGAAGAGCGGGACGAGACCGTCGTCGGATGCCTTGTCCCACGCCTTGTAGTAGCGCATGACGCGCTCGGCGGAGCAGCCGGCCAGCGCGCCGAACTCCTTGGCGGACACCTTGGGCGTCTCGCCGGCCGCCTGCCCGCCGGGGCGCACGCTGCGGGCCACCTTCAGGGCGAACGCCCAGCCGCCGGTGCGGGCGTAGGCGCCGAACTCCCGGGCGTCGCGGGCCACGCTCTCGTGCACCTCGCAGACGGGCGGCGCGGACGGTTCGGGCAGGTCGATCGCGACGGTCACGGAGAAACGCTCCTGGCTGCTCAAAGGGGCGACGAACGAGTCGGACAAGGGGTGCAGCCTATATGCACCCCTTGGTCCGCCTTTTCGTGACTCCCCGAACCGGGCCGGGCGCCGGGGTCTCAGACGTTCTCGGTCTCCGGCGACGGTCCGTAAATGTCGTAGTCGGGGCTGCTCGGTACGCCGCTCGGGACATCGGTGGGCGGCGCGGGCATGTCGCCGGACGAACTCGGCTCGGGCACGGGCGGCGACGACGGCGACGAGGCGGGCGGCGAGACCGGCGGCGCGGTCACGGTGGCCCTCGGGCAGCCGCTGGGGGACGGCGCGGGCTCGCTGGCCGGCGCGGACGGTGTGGCCGGCGCGGACGGCGTGGACGGGGGCGATGGGGTGACGGTCACGGTGGGCGCCGGGCTCGGGCAGTCGGGACTCGGCGCCGGGCTGGTCGCGGGCGGCGAGGTGCTGGGGCTCGCCGGCGGGGACACGGGCGCGGGCACGAGCGGCTCGGCAGGGTCGATGTGGATGTCGGGGCGCCGCCGGTCGTGCCGGCCGTCGTCGCCGGTGGGCCGCTCGATCCAGGTGTTGTTGACGACGTTGACGATGATCAGGTTGTTGATGACCACCGTGGTGGGCCGCACGACGACCACCCGGTCGGCGCGGTAGCCCGGCCAGGGCTTGCCCTTGGCACTGAAGCCGCCCTGGTGGGCGCCGGGCGGCTTCAGCGGGTTCCCGCAGGCGCACCGCACCCGTGGCGCGCCGTGGTCGTCCACCAGGACGGCGGTGCCCGCCTGGAGCACCGACTGGAAGCTGGTTTCCGCGCCGGCGCGGAAACCGTGGTTGGTGACCCGGGTGTCCACGCGCAGCACGACCGGGGTGAGGCCGCGCAGGAAGGACGGGACCGAGCCGGGATCGACGCCCGCCGCGCCGGCGAAGGCCCGGTTCTTGGCCCGGTCACCGCTGAGGAAGCGGATCTGCTTCTCCACGTCGCAGCTGGCCACCGACTGCGTGCCGCCGTACAGGCCGGGCGTGGAGCCCGAGACCGGGCGCGCCGCCGGGACCGCGGACGGCTGCGCGGTGCCGTTCGGCGCGGAGGGCGTGGCCGGGGCGGGGGTCGCCGCCGCTTCGGCGGTGGACCGCGTGAACGGGTCGGGGCCCGGGGCCGCGATCGGCTGGAGGTCGAGGTCCTGGCGGCTGTCGGCGCCGCTCGCGCCGCCACCGCATCCGGCGGCGAAGGCGCCGAAGGACAGCACGGCGGCGGCAGCGGCGATGGTGCGCAGGGTCGAGGGCACGTGGATCTCCCACCTGTACGCCCCGAGTTGGCCCCTCATTGTGTGCGGGAGCCTCCTGCCCCGCGCAAACGGACGGGGTCAGAACGGGCGAGTCACAGCAGTTCGGGCCGCTGCCAGGGCGCCCCGAGCACGTGGTGGTCGAAGAAGTTGAGCAGTGTCGAGTACCACAGCCGGGCGTGGGTGGGCCGCAGTATCCAGTGGCCCTCGTCGGGGAAGTACAGGAACTTCACCGGTACCTCGCGGCGCTGGAGCTCCTGGAAGAGGGCCATGCCCTGGCCGACGGGCACCCGGTAGTCCCTGGCGCCGTGCACCACCAGCATGGGCGTGCGGATGCGGTCGGCCGCGCGGGAGGGGCAGTTCTCCTCGTAGCGCTCGGGCCGGGTCAGCGGGTCCCCGAAGATCTCGCGGAAGTACGGCGAGGCGTCCGACTCGGCCTGCAAGGAGCGCATGTCCCAGATCGTGGCCTGCGAGACGATCGCCTTGAAGCGGTCGGTGAGGGTGGCGACGCGGCCGGCCAGGTAGGCACCGTACGAGGCGCCCGCGAGCCCGGTGCGGGTCCCGTCGATGTCGGGGCGGGTCTCGGCGGCGTCGGTCAGGGCCATCAGATCGTGGTAGGGCCGCCCGCCCCACTGGCCCCAGCCGCGCTCGTGCATCCGGGGGCCGTAGCCCGCCGAGAGCGCGAGGTCGGGCAGCAGGACCGCGTAGCCGCGCGCCGCGAAGGGCCAGGGGTTCCAGCGCCAGGTCCAGGAATTCCAGGAGACCTCGGGCCCGCCGTGCGGGAAGACGATCAGGGGCGCGGGCCGCTCGGCGCAGGCGCCTTCGGGCAGCACGAGCCAGGACCGCAGCGGGAACTGGTCGTCGGCCACCGTGTGCACCTCGGTCAGCGTGCCCGGCAGCCGGCCCACGCCACCGGGCGCCTTGAGCACCACGGGCTCCTGATCGGGCGCGGCCGCGTCGAGGCGGACCGGAGTGGGCGGCGCGTCGACGGCGGCGCGCAGGGCGTACAGCGTCCGGCCGTCGGGTGCCACGCACAGCGAGGTGTACGCGCCTGAGGCGGTGAGCCGGGTGACCGTGCCGTCCGGGTCGCGCCGGAACACCGGGGCGTGGCCGCGTTCGTCGGCGGTGAACCAGAGCGTCGCGTCAGCGGCCAGGGGCGAGACGACGACCCCCATGGGCCAGTGCTCGAAGCCGGCCAGGAGCTCGCTCTCCGCGCCGCTCGCGAGATCGACGCGGACCAGGGTGTAGGAGAACGGCGTCTCGTAGGTCGCGATCCGCCGGCGCACGCACAGGAGCGCGGTTCCGTCGGCGGTGAACATCGGGGCGCCGTATTGGTAGCCGTCCCGGTCGACGACGAGCAGCTGTTCGCCGGTGGCGGCGTCGGCCACCACGACGACCGCGTGATGGTCGGCCGGCAGGCGCCCGGGCGCGTAACGGGTGTGGGCGACCCGGGTGCCGTCCGGCGACAGCGCCGTCTCCGCCTCGCTCGGTGCGCCCTGGCCGCCCGCGTCGACCGCGACGCCGTCCCCCGCGGTGGCGCGGACGAAGGTGTGCGGCTCGTCCGGGCCGAGGTCGCTGTCCCAGAACCGGGTCGTCCCGGTCTCGTAGAGGATCGCGGTGACCTTGGCGCCGGCGCGGTCCGCGCGCAGCTTGCCGTGCGCCTCGGCGTCGGCGGCGCCCGGCAGCAGGCCGGCGGTGTAGGCGAGCACGGGGGCGTTGCCGGCGAGCGTGAACCCGGCGATGCCTCCGGGATGGCGGGCCACGAGCGCCGCCTCACCGTGCTCGGGCAGCGCCCACACGCCGGGGCCCTCCGCCTCGTCCAACGCCGTCCCGGGGTCGTTGTCCGCGCGCCCGGAGAGGAAGAAGAGGGTTCCGTCGGCATGGAAGGCGGGCGCGTACTCGCCGGCGCGGGAGCGGGTCAGCCGACGGGGCTCGCGGCGCGCCGAGGGGTCGATGTCCCAAAGGCCCGGCACATATCCGTTGCCCTCGGCGTTGAGGCCCTGCACGGCGGCGACCAGCCGCTGTCCGTCGGGCGAGAGCGCGAGCCGGCTGACGCGTGGCGTCGCGAGGAAGGCGGACAGGTCGTGGAAGGCGGTGGGCTCACCTGATATCTCGGGCATGGCGGCCATCGTGCCCGCGGCACTCGCGGCCCACAAGGAACGGGAGAAACCTGGGACATTCCCGACATCACCGACAGCCTCGCAAGCTCCGACAGGCCTGACGCTGCGTCAGCTGCTGTGCTCGGGAGGGGCGTTGAGATGGCGGCGCCTTGGTGGCGCGCATCTCGCAGGATGCGCGGTAGGTACGCCGTCGGCCCGTGCCCCCTCAGGGAACACGGGCCGACGGCTCGCGCGGGTCAGTCGATGCCGGGCAGGATGTGCGGCTCGGCCAGGTCGTCCTCGTAACCGGCGAGACGGATCGGGGCCGAGCGGGCCCAGACCTCGATGTTGCGAAGCTTCTCGGGTCGTCCGGGCCGCTCGCCGCCGCGTTCGGGCGTCCGGCGTTCGCGCTCTGTCGTCTCTGGTGTCACCGCGCACTCCTCTGTGTCGCGTAACCCTGGGCGTCCCGGTCGCGTCGCGCCGCGACCCGGTGTCCATCCGCCCTTGGGCAGGGTCTTGGGCAGTTCTGACGCGGTGGCGCCGGCACTCTGTCCGCATCACGGCCACAGGTTGCGGGACGGATCCGGAACGGGCCTCGAGGGCTGGTGGACCCGCTGTGGCTACCGTTCGCACCAGAGTAACCAAATGAGCGCGGTAGCGCTCGATAGCGCCACTTCCTTTGCGTCAACTTTCCTTCTCCGGGCGTTCAGCCCGGTGTTCATCCCGCCATGATCTGCTGACCCGGTCGGCCGCCGCGCGCGGGGAGGAGCACGGATGGAGCTGTCCAGCGGACCCGGTGCCCAGGGGCCCGAGGTGCGGGTGGGGCCCGGGGCCGGCCGGCCGGTCGGCTCGGTCGAGGAGCTGATGGAGCTGCTGCGCGCCTGCCGCGGCGCCTGGGACACCCCCGATCGCAGCGGTGATCCGGTCGATCTCCACGACCACGCGCTCCAGACCGCCCACCTGCTGCGCCGCTCGCACCCGGCCGACAAGGAGCTCCAGGTCGCGGGCCTCGTGCACGATCTCGGTCATCTGCTCCGTCCGGGTGATGACGCCGGGCACGCCGACACCGCGGCGCGGGCGGTGCGACCGCTCCTGGGCGGGCGGGTGGCAGGGCTTGTGCGCTTGCACGTGGCCGCCAAGCGCTATCTGGCCTCGGCCGAGCCGGACCGTACGCTCTCGTCGCGGAGCGCGTTGACGCTGCGCGCGCAGGGCGGGGTGATGGGGCCCGAGGAGGCGGCGGCCTTCGCGCGCGATCCGCTGGCCGAGGACGCGGTGACCCTGCGCCAGGCGGACGACGCGGGCAAGGTCGTCGGGCTGGACGCGGGGGTCATGGACGACTGGCGCGAGATCCTTGAAATCCTCGCCCGGCGGGCCGGCCGGTCCGCACACGGCGCCCGCTGACGGCGAAGGGGCGCCGCGCGGACACGCGACGCCCCTTGGGCGCGGGCTCTTCACGGCGGCCTTGGCACCCGGCCCACCAGTTGGCGGGCGCGTCGTCCTTGCTACCAGTTGGCAGGCGCGTAGTCCTTGAGGAAGACGCTGTGCAGGTCCTCGCCCAGCTCGCCGCGCACGATCGGGTCGTAGACGCGGGCCGCGCCGTCGACCAGGTCGAGCGGGGCGTGGAAGCCTTCCTCGGCGAGGCGCAGCTTGTCGTGGTGCGGGCGCTCGTCGGTGATCCAGCCGGTGTCGACCGACGTCATGAGGATCTTGTCCGTCTCGAACATCTCCTGGCCGCTGGTGCGCGTGACCATGTTCATGGCGGCCTTGGCGGCGTTGGTGTTGGGGTGTCCCGCGCCCTTGTAGCCACGGCTGAACACGCCCTCCATCGCGGACACGTTCACCACGTAGGCGCGGCCGTTCGGAGCCTTGCGGGCGGCGTCGGCCATCGCCGGGCGCAACATGCTGATCAGGATGAACGGCGCCGTGTAGTTGCACAGCTGGGTTTCCAGGAGCTCGACCGGGGAGATCTGCTCGATGGACTGCACCCAGGTGTTGGTGTCGACGACGTCCGGGAGCAGACCGCCCGCGTCCAGGGCGGTGCCGTCCTGGTACTTGGCGATGCTGGCGTTGCCCGCGACCAGGGCGAGGTCGGCGACCCGCTGGGCATCCAGGCTCGACGTGCCGACGGGGAGGGCGGTCAGGCCGTCGACCGCGCCGGAGTTGAACGCTCCGATGACGTGGTGGGCGGGGAGCTCACCGGCGGGCAGCGGGGCGCTCTCGCCGTCGACCAGGGCGGCGTAGGCGGAGGGCAGCCGGCGCACCGTCTGGGTGGCGTTGTTGATCAGGATGTCGAGCGGGCCCGCCTCGGCGGTCCGCTCGGCGAGGGCGACCGCCTGGGCCGGGTCGCGCAGGTCGATGCCCACGACTTCGAGGCGGTGCATCCACTGCGCGGAGTCCTCCATCGCCTTGAAGCGGCGGATGGCGTCCTTGGGGAAGCGCGTGGTGATGGTGGTGTGGGCGCCGTCGCGCAGCAGCCGCAGCGCGATGTACATGCCGATCTTCGCGCGGCCGCCGGTGAGCAGGGCGCGCTTGCCGGTGAGGTCGGTACGGGCGTCGCGCCGGGCCCGGTTCTCGGCGGCGCACTTCTGGCACAGCTGGTGGTAGAACGCGTCGACCTCGACGTACCGGCCCTTGCAGATGTAGCAGGAGCGCGGGCGCTGGAGTATGCCCGCGATCTCGCCGGTGACGGACGAGCTGGGCAGCAGGCCCTCGGTCTCGTCGTCGATGCGCTCGGCGGAGCCGGTCGCGGTCGCCTCGGTGACGGCCCGGTCGTGGGCGGTCTTGGCTGCCCGGCGCTCCTGGCGGCGGCGCTGCTTCACCGTGCGGTAGATGCCGGCGGTGGCGCGGCGCACGGCGATCGCGTCGGGGTGGTCGACGTCGATGGTGTCGAGCTCGGCGAGCACACTCAGGCAGAGCGCGAGCCGCTCGGGGTCGATGCCGGGGCCGAAGTCCTGGTCGACGCCCTGGGCGGGCCGCTCGTCGACACCAAGACCGTGCCCCTGGTCCTGGAAGTCCTCTGTCACCGTCATGGCCGCCGCGTCCTCGATCAGTCGTGGGATCAGTCATGGGATCAGTCGTGGATCCGTCTGGATCCGTCGTGAATACCACGATCCCAAAAGCGCCATGGTACGGAGCGAGTGGCCCCCGCACCAAACCGCCCGCCCCCGGGGCCGGGACCCGGCCGGATCACGGCATACCGTGCCACGGCGACACGAATAAGCCATGGCCGAATCCAGGGCCGTGGACAGGGATGTTCCGGCCGGGCGCTTACTCACGCCCCCACCCGCGCGCAAGGCGCGCACCCCCTCCCTTGACGCCCCTTTTGAGCTGCGGTTTTACTGAAAGTCCGATATCTGGGACGACTTTGGTCGTACGCCCCTACTCCTCCTGGAGTACGGCGCATTCGGTGCTCAGGGACGACGACACGGGGTCGACAACGAGACATCGTGGGAGTCATGAGCGCCCTGGTCCTGGCCGTGCTGCTGTCCCTGGTCTCCGCCGTCGCGTATGCGGCGGCGGCGATCATTCAGGAGCGCGTCGCCGCGGCCGGCCCGGGCCGCGCGTACGCTCCCGTCCGCCGTCCGGCCTGGTGGGGATCGGTCGGGCTCAATGGGCTCGGCGCGACGCTGCACGTGGCGGCCCTGGCGTTCGGGCCGCTGACGCTGGTGCAGCCGATGGGCGCGCTGACCATCGTCTTCGCGCTGCCGATGGCGGCGGTCTTCGCCCACCGAAGGGCCGGGGGTGCCGCGTGGCGTGGAGCCGTCCTGGCCACGGCGGGTCTGGCGGGTCTGCTGGCGCTGACCAAGGGGGCGGACGCCGACGCGCTGGCCACGGGGTCGCGGCTGGTGCTTGCCGCCGCCGGGTTCGGCGCGGTGGCGGCGCTGTTCGTGACGTCCAGGGCGCCGCGCCGGGCAGCCACCCGCAGCGTCCTGCTCGCCGCTGCGGCGGGCACCGCCTTCGGCCTCGCCTCGGTGTTCACCAAGTCCGTCGCCGAGGACTGGCAGTCGGGACTCCCCCTCGGCGAGGTGCCCCTGCTGTTCGTCGTGGCCGGGTTCGCGGCCACGGGGCTGCTGCTCTCCCAGGCCTCCTACCGCGGCGCGGGCCTCGCGGCGCCGCTCGCGACGGTCACCGTCGTCAACCCGGTGGTCGCCGCCGCCATCGGTCTCTGTCTGTTCGGCGAGTCCTTCCGGTACGGGACGGCGGGCACCGCGCTCGCCCTCGGCTTCGGCGTGGTGGCGGCGGGCGGCCTTGTCCTGCTCACCACGCGGCGGCCCGGCGCCGCCCGGCCGGACAAGCCGGTCATGACCTCGGGCGCGCCCGGCGCCCCGGCCCGTGAACGCCAGGGCGACCACCCGGATCAGACCGCGACGCCGCCCGCCCTCAGATAGGCCAGCGGGTCCACGTCCGAGCCGTAGGCGGGTCCGGTCCGTACCTCGAAGTGCAGATGGGGCCCGGTCACATGGCCCGTCGCGCCCGAACGGCCGATCCGCTGGCCGGTGTTGACCTTCTGGCCCGCCTTCACGGTGAGCGCGGACAGATGCGCGTACTGGCTGTAGCGGCCGTCGGGATGGTGGATCACCACCTGGTATCCGTACGCACCGCCCCAGCCGGCCTCCACGACCGTGCCCGAGGTGACCGCCTTGACCGATGTGCCGGTGGAGACGGGGAAGTCGACGCCGGTGTGATAGCCGCTGGCCCAGGACGAACCGGCCCGGTGGTAGGGGGTGCTGGGGTGCGCGTCGACCGGCGCGGTGAACGTTTTTTCGGCCGACGTGGCGGGCTTCTTCGCCACCGGCTTGGCGGCGGGTGGCCTGGCCGCCGGCTTCGGCGCGCTCCTGGGCGGAGCCGTCGGCTTCGCGGGGGCGGCGCCGGGCAGCGTGAGGCGCTGACCGGGACGGATGAGGTCGGGGTCGGCGCCGATGACCGTACGGTTCTCGGCGTACAGGTGCGGCCAGCCGCCCTGGACGCGCTCGCGCTCGGCGATCTCGGACAGCGAGTCGCCGTGCAGCACGGTGTACGACTCCCGTGGGCCCGGCACCTTGGTCGGACTCGCCTGCTCGGCCTTCTTCGGGGCGGCCGGCTTGGCGGCGGGCGCCTTGGTCGCGGTGTGAGCGGCGGCGCGGGTCGCGGTGTGGGCGGCGGCCGGCTTGATCTCGGTGCGGCGCTGCGTCGTCGTGGTCAGCTGGGGGGCCGAGCCGCCCCGGGACAGACCCGCCTCACCCGAGCAGACCGGCCAGGCGCCGGGCCCCTGCCCCCTGAGCACCTGCTCGGCGACGGCGATCTGCTGGTCGCGGGTGGCCAGATCCGCGCGCGGCGCGTACCGGTGGCCGCCGTACGCCGCCCAGGTGGACTGGGTGAACTGGAGCCCGCCGTAGAAGCCGTTGCCCGTGTTGACGTGCCAGTTGCCGGTGGACTCGCAGGCGGCGACCTTGTTCCACACATCGACGGACGCGGCGTCGGCGGCGCCCGCGGCGATCAGTGGAAGGGCGATGCCCACCCCGCCGGCCGTCACCGTCAAGGAAGCCTGGTTGATCCGGCTCGGCTGATACCGGCGGTGCCGGCCGCGTAAGGCCATGAGTCCCCCTCGAAGGCATCAAGAGCCGCCAAAATAGGGGCTGCCAACTGGCCATGACAAGGGGTCGGACGAACGGAGGCCACGCCCTGGTCCGGGCGGGACTTACGGCGCCCGTGTCGGGAATCGAGTCCGTGCCGTCTGACGTGGTGCGTTCCGTAGGGTGGATGGCAACCGCGCGTCGTGACGGTTGCTCGTGGCGCCGCGAACCCCGAGGATCCAGGAGCACACGCATGAGTGGAACAGCCCAGATCGGCGTCACCGGACTCGCGGTCATGGGACGCAACCTCGCCCGTAACTTCGCGCGCAACGGTCTCACGGTCGCCGTGCACAACCGGACGGCCGCCAAGACCCGCGCGCTGGTCGACGAGTTCGGCTCCGAGGGCACTTTCGTCGCGGCCGAGACACCGCGGGACTTCGTGGCCGCCCTGGAGCGGCCGCGCCGGCTCGTCATCATGGTCAAGGCGGGCGAGCCGACGGACGCGGTGATCCAGGAGTTCGCGCCGCTCCTCGAAGAGGGCGACGTCATCATCGACGGCGGCAACGCGCACTTCGAGGACACGCGCAGGCGCGAGCGCGAACTGCGCGAGCGCGGCATCCACTTCGTCGGCGTCGGCATCTCGGGCGGCGAGGAGGGCGCCCTGAACGGGCCGAGCATCATGCCCGGCGGCTCCGCGGAATCCTATGACTCCCTCGGCCCGCTCCTGGAGCGGATCGCGGCGAAGGCCCCGGACGGCGCCCCGTGCGTCACCCACGTGGGACCGGACGGCGCGGGCCACTTCGTGAAGATGGTCCACAACGGCATCGAGTACGCCGACATGCAGCTCATCGCGGAGGCGTACCACCTGCTGCGTACGGTCGCGGGCTACTCCCCCCAGAAGATCGCCGAAACGTTCCGCGGCTGGAACACCGGCCGCCTCGACTCGTATCTGATCGAGATCACGGCCGAGGTGCTGGCCCATGTCGACGCGGCGACCGGGAAGCCGTTCGTCGATGTGGTCCAGGACCAGGCGGAGCAGAAGGGCACCGGCCGCTGGACCGTGCAGATCGCGCTCGACCTCGGTGTGCCGGTGTCGGGCATCGCCGAGGCCGTGTTCGCCCGCTCGCTCTCGGGCCACGCCGAACTGAGGGAAGCCGCCCGTGCGTTGAGCGGCCCCACGGTCGCCCCGCTGGAGGAGAAGGAGGCCGCGGCCTTCGCCGACCAGGTCGAGCAGGCGTTGTACGCGTCCAAGATCGTCTCGTACACGCAGGGCTTCCACCAGGTCCAGGCCGGCAGCCAGAACTACGACTGGGACGTCGACCCCGGCGCGGTGGCGGCGATCTGGCGCGCGGGCTGCATCATCAGGGCCGCGTTCCTCGACCGCATCCGGGCCGCCTACGACACCCAGCCCGACCTGCCGAGCCTGCTCTCGGACAAGGGGTTTCGCGACGAGATCGGCGCGGCGCAGGACGACTGGCGCGCGGTGATCGTGGCGGCGGCCCGCCAGGGCGTTCCGGTGCCCGGCTTCTCTGCGGCGCTCGCCTACTACGACGCGCTGCGCGCCGAGCGGCTTCCGGCAGCGCTCACGCAGGGCCAGCGCGACTTCTTCGGCGCGCACACCTACCGGCGCACGGACCGGGAGGGCTCGTTCCACACGCTGTGGGGCGGGGACCGCTCGGAGCAGAGCGCGGGCTGAGGGCGCCGGGCCGGAGAGGGCCCGGGCCGGAGAGGCCGGGGCAGGCACCGGCTGACCGGCGCCTGTTCCCCGGCGGCTCCCCGGACCCTCAGCCGGCGGGCTCGGGCTGGGGCGGACCCGGCACGGGGTCGGGGCCCGGGGGCTGCGGTACCGGGTCGGGCAGATCCGGGTCCGGGTCCGGCCTCGGCGGTTGCGGATCGGGTCCCGGGCTCGGCGGCACCGGACCCGGGCCGGGACCGGGCCTCGGCGGCACGGGGTCGGGGCCCGGGCCGGGGCCAGGACCCGGCAGCGGGCCCGGTTGGGGGTCGGGCAGCGGCGTGGGCCACGGCGGAGAGGGTTCCGGGTGCGGCACGGTCATGGTCGGCCTCCTCGTTCGAGTCCAGCTTCACCTGCGCGCGTGCCCGGCGCCCGCCGGTTCAACCCGTCCGGGTCAGGCCTCGGGGACCTGTACCTGTCGCGGGCCGGTCAGGTGAGCCCCGTACGAGCGCGCCAATTCCGCCGCCGCGCGCAGGCCGAGCCGGGGGCTGGCCAGGACGGGGACGCCGAGCGTGGTGAGTGCGGCGGCGGGAGCCATCGAGGCCTGCGCCAGCACGACGACATCGACGTCGAGCAGCGCGTCAACGGTCCTGGCGATCTCGTCGTGGTACGCCCGCGTGTCACCGGCCTCGAAGTGCTGCCAGGCGCGGTCGGCCAGGACCAGCCGCAGGACGGGCGACGACGCGGTGGCGCGTACGGCGGCCGGGGCATGCGCCGGGGCCGGGGCATGCGCCGGGGCCGGGGCATGCGCCGGGGCCGGGGCATGCGCCGGGGCCGGGGCATGTTCGGAGCCCGGGGCGTGTTCGGAGCCCGGGGCATGTTCGGAGCCCGGGGGGTGGGCCGGGCCGGCGCGGCCGGGTGGGGCCGGAACGTCGGCGTCCGCGCCCCGGGCCCGCCGCTGGGCTCCCGGCCCCCTGGCCAGGACCGGCGGCTGGTCTCCCTGCTCCGGGGCCGTCGCCGGCGTCCGGGCGTCGGCCTCCTCGCGGATCAGCGCCGCCGTCGGCTCCAAGGTGGACGCGAGAGCGGCCACCACGGCGATGCGGTCGCCGAGCGCGACGGCGGCCGAGGCCATCGGCCGGTCCACCCGGAGCACGGGAACCCCGAGCGAGGCGGCGGCCGCCTCGGCAACGGCCCCGATGGTGGAGCAGGTGCACAGGACCGCGTCCGCGCCCTGGGCCACCGCGTCGGTCAGGACGGCCCGCACTGCCCCGGCCACCGCGTCTGGCCCCAACTCCCGCGCACGGCTGAGCAGTTGCTCGTCCACGAGATGGCGCAGCTCGAGGCCGGGGGCATCCTCGTCGCGCAGGGCGTCGAAGACGGGGACATGGACGGGCGAGGTGTGCAGCAGGGCGAGCGTGGTCATGCGAGCTCCGGGTGCGCGGCGACCGCGGCCCAGGCCGCCTCGACCAGTTCGGCCGGGGCGACGGGCGCTTCGTCCGGGTGACGCCCGGCCCGGTCGGCGGCGTACGGGCAGAGCGGCACGACGAAGACGCCCTCGCGCCCGGCCATGGCGTAGAGCTCCCGCACCAGCGCGCCCGCGATCCCCTTGCCCTCGTGCGCGGGTTCGACGACGGTGTGCACCGCCACGAGCGCGGGCTTTGGCGCATCGAGGGCAAGGGGATCGAGGACAAGGTAAACGACGCGTTCGTCCTCGAACGCCTCCAGGATGCCTCGGGGGCGGTCGTCGCGGATCTGTGCCACGGGTACGGGGGCCTCTTCTCCTCGCGTTCTCCTCGTGCCGACACCGGGCTGCCGGGCCCCGCTGGCCGGGGCACGGCCGGATCAGCTCTGCGGGCTGGGGATCCGCGCGTGCGGGCTGCGCCGCTGGTCGCTGCCGGGCACGGGCGCGGACGCGTCGGTGCCGAGCTCGACGATCCGGTTGGCGCCGTCGACATGCACCACGCTGGGCTTGAACGCGCGGGCCTCGACGTCGTCGACCTGGGCGTAACTGATGAGGATCACCAGGTCCCCCGGGTGCACGAGGTGGGCCGCCGCGCCATTGATGCCGATGACACCGGAACCGCGCTCGCCCTCGATGACGTACGTCTCCAGGCGGTTGCCGTTGTCGATGTCGACGATGTGCACCAGCTCACCGGGGAGCAGGTCGGCGGCATCCATCAGATCGGCGTCCACGGTGACGGAGCCCACGTAATGCAGGTCCGCGTGGGTCACGGTGGCTCGGTGGATCTTGGATTTGAACATCGTACGTATCATCGAGGTACTCCTGGACATAGGCTCCCTGCCTGCGTTTTTGCAGGTCAAGGGCGGTTTCCCACTGTACAACGCGGACGCGCGCCGGGCAGGGCCCACAGCGGTCCCCACGACGGCACGGACCACCCTACGCAGCACTGGCGGAACGGCGCCCGTGATCACCGTCACTCCGGTGGTCCCCGATGCCCGTCGAGAGCGCGTCGGGAGCATGTCGGGGGCCCGGTGTACGCGACCGGTGCGGTTGTATGCGACCCGTTCGGTGTACGCGACCGCTTCGGCAGCCGGCCTGAGTGCGGACGCCTGCTGGAGCGCCTCAGCCGTCTCGGTCCGTCTCAGCCGGCCGGCTCCTCGTCGGGCTCGGTGCGGTCCCTCGCGCGGCGGCCGACCACCGCTGCGGCCGCCACCGCGCTGCCGAGGAAGGCGAGGGCGACCGTCCAGGGCTGGTCGATCACGTGGTCCGTGGCGTGGTCGAGGGAGTAGCGGCCGGCTCCCGCCAGGCCGATTGCCGCGGCGGTGAAGCCGAGGAACGCCGGGTACTCGAACCCGCCGCCCTGGGCGAAGAAGCCGGCCGGGGCGTGGACGGAGACCGCGCCCGCCATGGCGCCTGCCGCGGCGGCTCCCGCCGCCGGGGTGGCGAGGCCGAGGGCCAGCAGTGCGCCGCCGCCCATCTCTCCGAGACCGGCGGCGACAGCGCTCTGCTTGCCCGGGCGGAAGCCCATGTGTTCCATGGCGAGCGCCGTGCCTTCGAGCCCGCCGCCGCCGAAGCAACCGAAGAGCTTCTGGGCGCCGTGCGCCATCAGGACCGCGCCGGTGCCGGTCCGCAGCACGAGCAGTCCGAGGTCACGTCGGTTGAGGCAGGTCATGGGTTCTCCCGGAGCGTGGGGCCGATGGGCTCGGGACCAGTCTCAGGCGCGCACCCGGGCGACCCTCAGCGATGCTGGGCCGTACGGGGCGGGGGCGTGCGGGGACGGGCACGTGCGGGGCTGGCACGTACGGGGACGGGGCGTGCGGGGGTGTGTCCTGGGCCCGGCGCGCGGCACGGCTTACAACGCCCTGGGCGCGACCGAGTTAGGCCACGTGCGGGGGTCGCCGCGCGACCGGGTGGAGGGGACGGGGGTCGCCACGCGACCGGGTGGACGGGACGTGCGGCTCTGGGGCCGGCCGAGCGCGCCCCGGCATGCGTCGGCGCCGGACGTGCGGTGCACCGAGGTCACCGGCGTCATGGGGGTCAGCGGGCCACCCCGTTCCGGCCGTGGTCAGCGGCCAGTCTCACCCTGGGCCGTCTCGATGCCGCCGTGCAGATCCGCCGCCGCCTCGATCGCCGACGCGGCCGAGACGCACAGACAGCCCAGCAGGACGGCGCCTATCAGCCGGGCACCGCGCGCGCGGGCCTTGCCGGTCGCGGGGCGCCGGTCGAGCAGGGCGGCCACCCGGCGCGGCACCGGTCCCGCCGCCGCGGCGAGCACCGCGCGGGGCCGGGGCGCGGCGACGCGGGAGGCGAGGGCGGCGCGGCCGATCGCGCGTGCGGCGAGGCGGCGGTCGCCCACGGCCGATGCGGCGTACTCGTCGGCGGACCGCTCCAGGGCGAAGGCGAGGGGGGCGCGCAGCGAACGCAGCGCGGGGTGGCAGTGCCCGGCGAGCTCGGCGGCGGCGAGGAACAGGTGGTGCCGGCCCAGGAGGTGGGCCCGCTCGTGGGCGAAGAGGGCTTCGCGCTCGGCGGGACCGAGGGCGCCCAGCATGCCGGTGGTGACGACGATCCGTCCCGGGCGCCCCGGCAGCGCGTACGCGTCCGGATTCTGGTCCCGCAGCACCGCGAGCTCGCCGGTGGCCGGGCCCAACTGGGCGCGGGCGGCGCCCAGTTCGGCGAGGTGACGCCGGGCGGCGCGCACCAGTGACGCGACCGTGAGGGCGACAAGTCCGGCGGCGGTGACGGCGGCGGGGAAGCCGAGCCAGGCGGGAAGCGCGTCGAGCGGCGCCGTCAGCTTTCCGAGCGAGGCGAAGAACGGCAGCCGGAGCGCTCCGGCCAGCGCGATCAGACCGAGGGCGGCGGTCGAGCAGGCGGCGAGACCGGTGGCCGTGGCCGCGAGCAGCCAGCCGGCCGGCCGGGGCGGCAGCGCGTCGGCGAGCCGGCGGGCCGCGGGCGCCGCGAGGAAGGGCACGGCGAGCGGGATCCACACCCAGAAGATCATTGGCCGTCGCCTCCGGACTCGTCGAGCAGGGCGCGCAGCAGCCGCTCGTCCTCGTCGCCGAGCTGGGAGACGAAGCGGGCGAGGACGGTGGAGCGGTCGCCCTCCTTCGCCAGCTCGGTGTGCATGCGGCGGGCGGTCAGGCCCGGCGCGTCCTCGGTGGGCGTGTACGCGTAACCGCGTCCGACGCGCCGACGGGTGACCGCGCCCTTGTCGTACAGACGGGTCAGGATCGTCGTCACCGTGGTGCGGGCCAGGTCACCCCCGAGTCCGGCCTGGACCTCGGCGGCTGTGCGCGGCGCTCCTGCGGCCCAGAGCGCGGCGAGCACTCCGGCCTCCAGCTCTCCCGAGGGGCGTCTCGACTCCCCGTGCCCGGTGTCTCCCCTGACCGCCATGGGGCACTCCTCCCGCCTCATTCGTCTACAGTGCTGTAGACCGCCTACTTCACTGTAGTCAGCCGAGCCGCCCGTCCCCGGGACGAGCGGCCCGACCACCATTATGGGAGGGCCCACTGACATGGCTGTCGCACCCCTGTTCGCAGCCTCGGCCCCAGCGGCCGTGAACGTCCTCGACGCGGGCTCACTGCTGTCCGCGTTCGGGGCCATCGGCATCGCCGTGGTGCTCTTCGCCGAGACCGGTCTGCTCGTGGGTTTCCTCCTGCCGGGAGACTCCCTGTTGTTCACCGCGGGCCTGCTCTGCGTGCCGGGCGGCAACGGGCCCGTCTCACTCTCGCTCCCCCAGGTCCTGATCTGCTCGGTGGCCGGCGCCCTGGCCGGCGCCCAGGTGGGGTACTGGATCGGCCGACGTGGCGGCCGCGCCCTGCTGGCCCGCAGCAAGTCGCGCAAACTGCATGAGGGCGCGGCTCGCGCCGAGGAACTGCTCGCCAAGTACGGGCACGCGAAGGCGATCGTGCTCGCGCGCTTCGTGCCGATCGTCCGCACGGTGCTCAACCCCCTCGCGGGCGCCCTGGACGTACCGGCCCGCGTGTTCGCCCTCTGGCAGATCGCGGGCGGCCTCGTGTGGACCTGCGCGCTGGTGCTCGGCGGTTACGCGCTCGGTTCGTCCGTGCCCAACATCGACCGCTACCTGCTGCCGCTGGTCGCGCTGGTCGTCGCCGTCTCGCTCACTCCGGTCGTCCTGGAGGTGCTGCGCGCCCGACGCGCTCGTGCGCGCACCGAGGACGCCCGGTGATGGGCGCGGGGTCCCCTGGCGCGTGCCGCGTGACCGCGCGATGACGAGGGTCCGGCGCACGGGCGCGGCGGCCGGCCTCCTGCTCGCGCTTCTCGTCCTGCTCACGGTGACCGTCGCTGTACGCCACGGGGCGCCGCTGCCCGGCGACCGCGCCCTGCACCACTGGCCCCTCGCCCACCGGCCGCCGGTCGCCGTGGCCACCGCGCGCGCCATCACGGCGACCGGGACCGGCGTCGTGCCCTACGTCCTGGCCGTGGTCGCGGGCCTGATCGCGGGCCGTGGCCGCAAGGGGCGTCGGTACGCGGTGGCCGGCGTACTCGCGGTGCTCGCACTCGGCCAGGTGGTGCGCTACGGCCTGATGGCGGCGGTGGCCCGGCCGCGCCCCGCCGCCGTGGACTGGGCGACCACGGCGTCGGGCCACTCCTTCCCCTCGGGACACACCACCACGAGCGCCCTCACCGCCGGGCTGCTCGCCTGGGCGGTGGTGACCCGCTCCGGCCGCTCGGCCGCCCGTCCCACGATCGCCGTGCTGTCCCTGTGGGCGGTGGCCGTCGGGCTCTCCCGGGTCTACCTCGGGGTGCACTGGGCGAGCGACGTGCTGGGCGGCTGGCTGTTCGCCTCACTGTGGCTCTGCCTCGCCGCGCTCGCCACGACGCCCGGCGTGCTGATCGTGCGCCGGCGCGGGGCCGAACCGTCCGCGCGCGCCGCCGGGACCGACCCGGACGCGACCGCGCCCCCTGGGGGCGGCAACTCCCGGGACATACAAGCGGGTTGAGTCGGCTCAACAGCGGCGCGACAAGACGGCCGCCGCGGTCGAGGTCCCCCCGCCGGTCTCCGCGCCGGTCTCCGCGCCCGTTCCACGCCGGTCTCCCCGCCGCTCTCCGCGCAAGGCCGGCGAGTGGCGCCGGCCCGAACCGGCCTCAGCACGCGGCCATGCATATTCCGCAGTAGCGGTCGGCGTCGGTCAGCTCCGGCGGGACCGGTTTGGCCGCCTCGTGGCGCTCCAGGCTGCGGCCGCACAGGGTGGTGGGATCCTGGTCGCTCATGACGTGCCACAGGAGGGTGTCACCGCGTTCCGCGCCCGGCCCGTCGAGAACCGATTCCGCTCGCATTTCGTGCATGGTGTGCTCCCTCCGCCCCGGGCCGAGCCGGAGCCGCTTCGCGCTCCGGTGCCGGGACTGCCGGTGGGCGCGCGGCCGCCGGCCGGTCCGGCCGGGGTCGCGCTTGCCTTCTTCGAGCAGACCCCGCGCGCCGCGCGTCCGCCTCCCGGCGCCGTGCGGCACGTCCGGCGAAATCCCCCGCGACGCCCGCGACGGCGCAGGTCGTCGCGGGTACGCCGGTCGGAGTCGGCCCGGGCGAAATACGCGGGAGCGCGCCCGAACGGGTGAAGCGCGGAGACGAGGGGACACCAACTGCGCACCCCGCATGCCGCCTTCGCGCACCCCGGTCCCGACCGACCCGGCCGGCCTCGCTCAGGCCGCCTTGAAGAAGGCGTTCCAGCCGCCGGGCGGCGCCTGCCCCACTTCCAGTGAGCGCAGCCGGTCGAGGACCCTCGGGTCCTGCACATCGAGCCAGTCCACGAACTGGCGGAACGAGACAAGACGTACGTCCCGCTTGCCGGCCATGCCCTTCAGGGCCTCCTCGACGGCGTCCATGTAGATGCCGCCGTTCCACTCCTCGAAGTGGTTGCCGATGTAGAACGGCGCGCGGTTCGTCTCGTACGCGCGCTTGAAGCCCGCCAGGTAGGAGGAGGTGGCCTGGGAGCGCCAGCCGGCGTAGCGCGAGGTCATGCCCTTGGTGCTGTTCTTCGACTGGTTGGCGAGGATGTTGTAGTCCATGGACAGGACCTCGAAGGAGTGCCCGGGAAACGGGATGCCCTGCAACGGAAGATCCCATACGCCATGGCGCTTGTCCGGCCACTTCTGGCGTCCGCCGGGCGACGAGGCGTCGTAGCGCCACCCCCGCTCCTTCGCCGCGGGCAGCAGGTTGTCCTGGCCCAGCAGACAGGGCGTACGGCCGCCGACGAGCTCTTTGTGGTAGTCGAACGGCAGCGGGTCCTCGTCGTGCCAGCCCGTGTTGGTGCGCCATTCGGTGACGAAGGAGACCGCCTGGTCGATCTCGCTGTGCCACTGCGCGGGCGTCCAGCCCGCGACCGATCCCGAGCCGCCGCAGAAGTGGCCGTTGAAGTGCGTGCCGATCTCGTGCCCGTCCAGCCAGGCCTGCCGGGTGTACTTCAGCGTCTCCTTGAGGTGTGCGTCGCTGAGGTAGCCGATGTCGGAAGCGCCGACGGGGTTGTTCGGCGGGCGGTAGAGGCTCCGCTTCGATTCGGGGAGCAGATACAGGCCGGAGAGGAAGAACGTCATGCCCGCGCCGTGGTCCCGCGCCACGTCGAGGAAGCGCGGGAAGAGTCCGTTGCCCACCTCGCCCGCGCCGTCCCAGGAGAAGATCACGAACTGCGGTGGGGTCTCGCCCGGTTCGAGCGGAACAGGTGCGTCGGGCTGGTTGGGCTGCTTGCCCGTGTCCGCGGTCGAGCCGTCGCCGATCAGCTTGGCCTGCGCTTTCGCCGGCTTCCCCGGCCCCTGCCCCTGCCCGGGCCGGCCCGCCTCCCCGGAGCCTTCGCCCCCGAAGCCGCACCCGGCGAGCCCCGCCACCGCGACCGCCCCAAGTCCCGCGCCCAGCAGTCCCCTTCGAGTGATGTCTGGCATTCCCGCTCCCGTCACAGATCCCACGGACCTCAGATGTGTAGACCAGTGAGGGGTGAAATAACCCGATTTCCACCTAATTTGAGCCTCCCGCCCCGCCGCACGAGCCCCCTGGCCCAGCGCGCGTAACGAGACCGTCCCCCTCGCCCCCAGGGGAGGCAAAGCGCGGCTAAAGAGCTCCCCATCCCGCACGGCGACCCTTCGCGCACCCCCAACTCGCACCGACCGCGCCCACCTTCCCGGCGTTAGCGTCATATTGACGACAACAAGAAGCTCCCTATCGTCGAACTGACGAAAAGAGAGGGGTGTCCCTCATGGCCGACATCTCCCGGCGCTTCGGCTGGCGCCATCTGCGCTCCGCGCCCACCTCGCACATCCGCCACCACAGGAACGGGAGGCCGGCCCACGACGGCGCCGGCCTGAGCTTCTGGTTCAGGCCGCTGAGCGCCGCCCTGTCCGAAGTGCCGGTCAACGACCGGGAGCCGGCCATGGCCTTCCACGCCCGCACCGCCGACTTCCAGGACGTCACCGTGCAGGCGACCGTGACGTGCCGGATCAGTGAGCCGGACACCGCCGCCGACCGGCTCGACTTCTCGATCGACCCCGACACGGGGGCCTGGCGCGGCGACCCTCCTCGCGGGGCCGCGACATCAAGGAGGTGACCGAGCGCCATCACCGGACCGCGCGGGCGCTGGCCGACGTGGCGGCGGCGATCCCCCCGGCCTGGCGCCGGGCCAGGACCGAACGCGGGGACCTCGACCGCTTCCTGTTCGCGGCGCGGGACGTGGTCGTGGTGGTCGGCCAGGACGGTCTGGTCGCCAACGCCGCCAAGTACCTGTCGGGGCAGCCGGTGATCGGCGTCGACCCCGAACCGGGGCGCAACCCCGGCGTTCTGGTACGCCACCGGCCCGCGTCGGCCGCGGCGCTCTTGACCTCCGCGGTCTCGGAGCGCTGCCCGGTCGAGGAGTTGACGATGGCGGAGGCGCTGACCGACGACCGTCAGCGCCTGCTCGCCCTCAACGAGATCTACCTCGGCGCTCCGGGCCACCAAACCGCGCGATACCGCATCGGACCCGACGACCCGGCTGCGGCCTGTGAGGCGCAGGCGTCGTCGGGCGTCCTGGTGGGCACGGGCACGGGGTCCACCGGCTGGCTGCGCTCGCTGTGGCGCCAACGGGCCGGGGCCCCAGGGCTGCCGGGCCGCTCCGATCCCCGCCTGGCGTGGTTCGTGCGCGAGGCGTGGCCCTCGCCGGTGACCGGCACGTCGTTCATCGGCGGAGAGCTCTGCGGGTCCGAACGGTTGCGCGTCACCGTCGAGTCGGACCACCTGGTCGCCTTCGGGGACGGAATGGAAGCCGACGCCCTGAACCTGACGTGGGGTCAGGCGGTGAGCCTCGGCGTGGCGCGGACGGCGTTGCGGCTGGTGGTGTGAGGGCTGCGAGCGACGGCCCTGGGGGCGCCACCGGGCCCGGCGCCGAGATTCCGCGTCGCCGTCCGGACGCCACGGGACCCGAACGACCGCGCGTCAGCGGGCCGTGACGGACGATTGTCAGTGGCGTACGGCATCGTGAAGGGTGAGGGCCCAACTGGGTCCGGTCCGGGTCTGATCCGGGGTCCGCTCCGGGCCTGAACCGGTTCTGATCGGGGTCCGATCCGAGTCCGAACTGCCGAGGAAAGGCTGCCGATGACCGCCACCGCTGTGATGACGTCCCATGAACGCTCCGCCGCCCAGGCGTATCTGCGCCTGCTCAGCACGGTGCGCGCCGCCCTCGACGCGCCCATGGACCGCCCGCAGGCCCCGCTCGCGCTGGAGGGAGTCATCGCCGAGGCGGACGACGCGCTCGCGCGGGCGGGGCTCGCGGGCAACGAGACCGCGCTGTTCACGCTCGTCGGCAGCCTGCACACGGGCGGGGCGGCCGCGCCCGGACAGCCCCGGCCATGACCACCCCGCCCCTGGCGCCGGGCTCCGGGCGGGGTCCGGCGCCGGCCTCAACTCCCGTACCCGGCTCAGCGCTTGATGCCGACACCACCGAACATCGCGACCTCGTCGGGCAGCTCGCCCGCCTGCTCCGGGCGCCAGCGCGAGCACGACACCACGCCCGGTTCGAGCAGGTCGAGCCCTTCGAAGAACCGGGCCACCTGCTCCGGGGTGCGCTGTGTCAGCTTCGGCGTACCGTGCTCGTTCCAGAACGCCACGGCGTCGTCGACGTCGGGCATCGCCGGGCTGGTGATGGTGTGGGACAGCACGAGGTAGCTGCCCGGGGCGAGTTCCTTCATCAGGTCGCGTACGAGTCCGCGCGCCTCGGCCTCGTCCTCGATGAAGATGACGACGCCGAGCAGCATCAGGGCGACCGGCCGGCTCAGGTCGAGGGTCTTGCCCGCGTGCTCCAGGATGGTGGCGGTGTCGCGCAGGTCGGCGTCGAGATAGTCCGTGCGCCCCTCGGGGGTGCTGGTCAGCAGGGCGCGGGCGTGCGCGAGGACCAGCGGGTCGTTGTCCACGTAGACGATCCGGGCCTCGGGCGCGAGTGCCTGGGCGACCTCGTGGGTGTTGTCGGCGGTGGGCAGGCCCGTACCGACGTCGAGGAACTGGCGCACACCCCGCTCACCCACCAGATGGCGTACGGCCCGGCCCAGGAAGAGCCGGTCGGCCTGCGCGTAGTCGCCGATGCCCGGGTGCAACGCGCGGATCTGGTCGCCGGCCGCGCGGTCGACGGGGTAGTTGTCCTTGCCCCCGAGCCAGTAGTTCCAGATCCGGGCGGTGTGCGGCTGTGCGGTGTTGATGCGGTCACGCACATGGTCGGGCGTCGAGGAGGGCTCGGGGTTCTCGGTCACGGGTGTGTCTCCTGGGATACGTCGCTACGTCAACGGCCAATCTAGATACTCGCGTTGCGTGTGTCACAGGGGAGCGAGCCGTAATCTCAAGGGGTGTCGCGGGGAGTCCGCCCTCCCCGCCGGCGCCGGGTTCCCGCCGGGCCGCGCTTTCACCGGGCGGCGGATCTCGCCGGGCGGCGGATCTCGCCGGATGGCGGTTCGCGACGGACGGCGCCGGGCGAGCGGGCCTGTCGTCGTCAAGCCGTGCCCCGGGTCTCCTCCAGCGCGTCCGCGACCCGCTCGAAGAACGCGGCGTGGGCGGCGGCGCTGCCCGGCGGCTCGGGGTTCCAGGCGACGATGCGGGCGCCGGCCTCCAGGGCGCGCCAGGACGCGTCGGCGCGCACCACCTCCAGCGGGGCCGCGTTCGACCTGATGTCCATGAGGACCAGGCCGGGGCGCAGCGCGGCGGCCGCACGCCAGGACGTGGTCAGCCAGTTGGTGCCAGGACTTTCCTCCGGCTCGATCAGTGCCACCCCGTGCCGAACGAGGTCGCGCAGATCGGGCCAGGCTCCCGGGCGGGCCAGATGGACCTCGTCCGGGCCTGCCGGGGAGAGCGCGAGGACGCGCGGCGCGGGTGCCCTCCCGGCGGCCGCCCGCAGTCGGCTCTCGGCGGCGTTCAGCGAGGTGACGTCCTCGGCGGGCGCGCCCAACGACCGTGCGAGATCGCTGAACCGGGCCCTTGTTCGGGCCGCCGTGCGCGCCTGGCCCACGTCGAGAACGATCACCGGGACCCGCTCCTCCAACTGCTTGGCGGCCTCCGCATCCAGCCCGTACACCTGTCCACCGCCATAGCTGACGGCGACGACGAGGTCCGGGGCGACGGCGAGCAGTGCTTCCGCGGTGAGATCGCCCCCCGCGCCCAGATAGCCGACGTCGTCGAGCGGCAGCGCGCCGCTCTTGGCCGGGTCCGGCAGCGGCCCGTCGTGGAAGGAGCCGAACACCGCCACGGGGCGGATGCCCAGATCCTCCAGCGTGGCGCCGGCCTGGATGTAGGCCAGCACCCGGGTGGGCGGGGCCGCCGCCGTCGCCACCTGTCCACGGTCGTCCGAGAATCGCCAGGCCCTCTGCTCCATGACGTCATCCGCCCCCAATGCGGTCGGTTCACCGGCCCGGGCACGAGCCGGTCCCCCGCTTGCCTGCCCAACGCCCGGGGCCATCAAGCCAGTTCCCGGCGCCACCTCGCGGCCGCCCGCTTCCACCGGGCGTCGCGGCGGCGGACCACCCGTGCCGGGCCGGCCGTTTCGGCGGCGGCGCGTCCTTCGGGCGGAGGCCGGGTTCTCACACCGCACCGGGCCGACCGTGCCGGGTCGGGCCGGCCTGCCGCGACGTGCACGGAGCCGCACCGCGCCGTGCTGCCGGAACGCTCAGGAGCCTCCCCGCCGGGGCATTGGCCCGGCAACGACGGTTTCGAGCCGTTGGGCGCGTAGGGGGAGGACGGCGGGCCCGGCCGGCTTCTACTCTGCGGGGCCATGAAGATGACACGCATCGCGGGTCTTGGCCTCGCCGCGGTCCTTTCATGCGCCGGCGCCCTGCTGTTCGGCGTCGGCACACCCGCGAACGCCGACACGGCGGATCTGACGTTCAGCACGGACACGGCCTCGGTCACACCCGGCTCCACCATGGAGCTGACGATAACGCTCACCAACACCCAGTCGACCGACGTCAGGTTCGTCTACCAGTCCATCCGGCCGACCTGGGAGACCAGCCACCAGAGCGGTCTGAAGTACTCGCTTGCGTCCTGCCGGACCCAGGACGGCCCCTGCGCGGACCCCGGCACCGGCAACCTGGCCCTCAGCTACGCGCCGCCGCTCGCCCCCGGCGAGAGCCGCACGGTCACGCTGACCTACCGCGTCGCCCCGGACTCCGCGTGCGGGCGGGACCTGGGCTTCTCCTCCTACCTCTACTACGAGTACGGCGCCGGCCTGTTCTCCACGAGCGACACGTACTGGAGTCCGGTCGTCCGCGTCGAGTGCCCGGCCGGGCACCCCTGACCCGGCAGACGCGTGGCTGTGGCCCCGGCGTCGCCACCGGGGCCACAGCTCACTGCGCGTACCGCGCGGCCACCTCGTGGTCAGCGCCGCCACCTCGTGGTCAGCGCGCGGCCCGGCGGAACCTCCGGTAGAGGACCCCGCCGCTCAGGAGCAGCGCGGCCGAGGCCGGAAGCGCGAAGCCGAGCCCGTCGGCGCCGGTGTGCGCGAGGGCGGCCCCCTGCGGCTGCGGCGCCGGGAGGGCGGGAGCCTCGGGCGCGGGCGGGGCGGGCTTGGGCGCGGGGGCCGGCGGCGGTGTGGGGCGGTGCCGGACCGGCGGCGTCGAGTGGTTGGACGCGCTGTTGCCGAGGGCCGGATTGCCCACGCCCACCAGACCGACGGAGTTGCCCGCGATGTTCACCGGCAGGTCCACCGGCAGCTCCAGGCCATTGCCGGAGAGCAGCCCGGGCGAGCCCTTTTCGACGCCGGACGCGGAGGCACCCCCCGCGTTGCCGCTCCCGGAGGTTCCCGCGTGCCCCGGACCCGAACGGGCGCCCCGGTGGGCGCCCGAGGCGTTGGCGCAGGTGTTGCCCGCGGCGGGGTTGAGCAGCCCGAGCACATCGACGGTGTTCCCGCACACGTTGACCGGCACGTTCACCGGAAGCCGCACCGCGTTGCCCGCGAGCAACCCGGGGGAGGAAGCGGCGCTCCCGTCGGCGCTCGAGTCCGCGTAGGCGTAGCCGGTCGCTGCCAGCACTCCGCCTGTGGCCACCGCCGTGACCAGGCCCTTCATGGCGACCCGTCTCATTGGTTTCCTGCCTTCCGGAGTCGGTCGCGGACCACACGCCCGCACCGCCATCAACGGGGGCAGGGCCAGATGGGTTATGCCCAGTACGTCTTTCACCCCATCGAGTGGCCTGATTTTCGATTGCGTCAGTAGGTGCCAGATACGTAAGCCCTATGTCGTTATGTACACATGTGCACTGCGCGCAGGGGCCTCGCGCACGCGGCCGAAGAGGCCGGGGGGCGCCCCGGGTTTCGCGCGCGCCCCGTGACAGGATCGTCCGGAGGCCGGCGGGAAGTCCCTGGCCAGGGCGGTTGCGGGGGTTCATGGTGCGCGGGGAGACGGAAGTCCGGTCAAGGCCGGCGGAGCCGGCGTCGGAGCGCGCGGCCGGCGCGCGCCCCCTCGCGGCCCCGGCGGCCGAGCCGCCACGCGCGACCGAACACGGCGGCCTCACGCGTTGCGTACGTTTCCTCCGGCGGAACCTGCGCCGCGAGTTCCGCGGCGTCGTCGTGGAGCCGGTCCGCGCCCTCGTGCGGCACGGTCTCCGCGGTGTCCCGGTGGCAGTGTTCGCCTCCGTGGCGGTCCTGGTGCTGCACGCGGTGGACCAGTCCCGCACCGGAGCCACGCTGGTGCGGCTGATCTCGCACGTCCGGGGCGACATCCCGATCCCGCTCGTGCTGCTGCGTACGCCGCTCTCGCTGTTCGTCCCGGCGCGCGACCTGCCCGCGCTGCCGGGCATCCCCGTGCTGTTCCTCGGATTCGCGCTGGCTCAGCTGGTACTGGGCCGCACCCGGACCCTGGTGGTGGCGTACGCCGTCTCGCTCGCGGGCACGTTCAGCGCCCGGGTCATGATCGCTGTTGGGCCCCGGTGGTGGGGCCTGCCGCCGGAGGCGGCCCATGTGATCGACACCGGGGCCTCCGCCGCCGTGGTCGGCCTCTTCGCCCACATAGCCGTCCTGAAGCGGGCGCCCGTCCTGTTTCTGTGCGCCGTGGGCCCGACGGTGCTGCGGTCGTTCGAGAAGCCGAATCTGGCGGGCCGCGAGCACATCGTCGCGATCACGTTCGCAGTGCTGCTCGGCCTCCTGGCCGCCCGCTCCCCGCGATGGCCCGCGTGGCTCGCTCCGAGGCTCGCGGCCTGAGAACGGCGGGGCCCGACGCACCGGCCCGAGGCGCGCTCACTCGTCCTCGTTGCCCCCTCGGCTGCACGCCACCACACCGGCGACATCGGCGAACCGGGCCGTCAGCGCGCCCGGATCGCCCCGGCCGACCGCCGAGATCAGGACCTCGCCCATCTCCCCGGTGCCGCCCGGCCTGAGGATCTGGAGCCCCGCGACGGCGAACCCGGCGCGCTCGCACTGCTCCATGAGTTCTCGCAGCAGCCCGGGCCGCTGTTCGTACGCGATCCGGAAGCTCGGCGCCACCGACCGCATCGCGGGCAGCCGGTGGACGACGGGACGCACCACATAGGCGGCGACGAAGTACGCGGCCGTCGCCAGGATCGCGAGCAGCGGCAGACCGGCGGCCGCGGCGGCGCCGACGGCGGCCGTCAGCCAGATCGTCGCCGCCGTGGTGAGGCCCTGCACCGACCCCCGGTGCACGAAGATGACCCCGGCCCCGATGAAGCCGACCCCGGACACGATCTGCGCCGCCACGCGTGACGGGTCCAGCTCAATGGTCCCGGGGTGCAGGACGTCTCCGAACCCGTACTTGCTGACGAGCGTGAACAGGGCCGATCCGACGCCGACCGTCGTGTACGTCCGCAGCCCCGCCGCCTTCTGACGGATCTCGCGTTCGAGCCCGATGGCCGCCGACAGCAAGAACGCCAGGCCGAATTCACCGACCTGGAGCCAGCCCTGCCCGGACGGCTCCACCGCACCGACCGCAAGCACCATCCCGTGCCCCTTCCCACTCAGCCCTCACCCACAGCGCGTGAACAGGCTCTCCCTACCCATGGAGCCACACTCCATGACGTCCCGCGCGCACGAAGGGCGGGTCTCCGGGCCGCTCTGCGGCGGCACGGAGACCCGCCCTGATCATGGACTACCTTACGGCGGCCACGGCATCCCGCTCCCCCGACGCCTTCGACGACCGTGACCGCGTCACGGCCTCACGGCCTCGGGGCCGCAAAGCCTCACGGCCTCGGGGCCACCGACGGGAAGACACGCGCATCCGACGGATGACGGACGCGCGCATCGCCGCCGCGTTCGTCCGTCAGGCGGTGAACCCCCCGTCGACGTTGATCGCCGCTCCGGTGATGTACGCCCCGTCCGAACTCGCCAGATGGGCCACGGTGGCGGCTATCTCCGCCGCGCCCGCATAACGCCCCAGCGCCGTGAATCCGGCGATCGCCGCCGCGTTGGGCCCGTCGGCGGGGTTGGCGTCCGTGTCGGTGGGGCCGGGGTGCACCACGTTGACGGTGATGCCCCGCGGACCGAGCTCCCTGGCCAGGCCCTTGGTCATCCCGACGAGCGCCGTCTTGCTCATCGAGTAGAGGGCAAGCCCCGGGAAGACGGCGCGCTCGGCCATGTTGCTGCCGATACTGATGATGCGGCCGCCCTGGCCCATGTGCCGGGCCGCTGCCTGGGACGCCAGGAACGGCGCCCGGATGTTCACCGCCAGAGTGCGGTCGATTTCCTGGGCCCCCATGTCCTCGAGGGGGCCCACGAGGAACGCGGCGGCGTTGTTGACCAGCACATCCAGCCGGCCGAACGTCTCGACGGTCTCCTCCACCGCCGCGGTCAGCCTCTCGGGCACCGCGCAGTCGGCCTGGATGGCCAGCGCCCGGCGGCCCACGGCCTTGACCCGCTCCACCACTTCGGCGGCGCGCTCCGCGTTGTTCTCGTACGTCAGCGCCACATCGGCGCCCTCTTCGGCCAGTCGCAACGCCACGGCAGCGCCGATGCCCCTGCTGCCGCCCGTCACCAACACCACATGTTCTTCAAGTCGGTTCATGAGTAAGAGCATCGCGTCGGCCGACGCCCAGAGCTGGCGCCAATCGGACCTCACGTTCGGTGCTGTGCGGGGGGCGGCATCGACGGAGCCGAACCCGCCGCGCGCAGGGGTGGCCCGATGCTGATGGCCGTTCTCCCACGAGGCCACCTCCGGAGCCGGCCAACCGGCCCGCGCCCGACGACAGCACACGATGAGACACACGTGCATCGTCACCGGAAGGCACCCATCGTCAGATCGCCGCCGACCCGAACCTGCGCCTGTACGCCGAGGGTGTGATGCCGGTCTCGCGGCGCATCAGCGCGCGCAGATTGGCAGCGGTGCCGAGCCCGCTGCGTCGCGCGACCACCTCGAACCGGGACTCACCTCGCTCGATCAGCCGGCACGCCAGAGCAAACCGTTCCCCCGTCAGCCACGCCAGCGGCGTCGTGCCCAGCTGAGCCTGGAAGCGGCGATGCAGAGTCGCCGGGCTGACGGCCGCACGCGCCGCGAGGCCGGACACGGTGAGGGGTGAGTCCAACCGTTCCTGGGCCCAGGCCAGGACGGGCGCCAAGGACTCGTCCGGCAGGTCCGGCATGGGACGCTCCACGAACTGCCGCTGCCCGCCGTCCCGGTGCGCCGCGAAGACCAGCCGCCGGCTCACGGAGTTGGCGACCTCCGCGCCGTGGTCGCGGCGGACCATGTGCAGCCCGAGATCGAGCGCTGCCGCACTCCCTGCCGCGGTGAGGATGTCTCCGTCATCGACGAACAGGACGTCCGTTTCGAGCAGGACGGAGGGAAAGCGGGCCCGGAAGGAATCCGCCCATTGCCAGTGGGCGGTGGCCCGGCGCCCGTCGAGGACTCCGGCCTCGGCCAGTGTGAAGGCGCCGCTGCACAAGCCGACCAGGCGTGCGCCGCGGGAGTGTGCCCGGCGGACGGCATCGAGTACCGCGGGGCGGCGGGGGACTGCGATGTCCGGGCGGTTGGGGACGATCAGGGTGTCCGCCGCGTCGGCCGCTTCCAGGCCGGCGACTCCCGAAAGCGTGAAGAATCCGTCTCGCATCAGAGTGCGGGGCTCGGGTGAACAGAGCTTGAAGTCGTACAGCTCACGCCCGATCTCGGGTCTGCGCAGACCGAAGACCTCGGTCACGCAGCCGAGCTCGAAGGGGTTCGAGTTCTCGTCCACGATCACGACGATCCGGTGAACGCCCGCCGCGTGAGCCGTTTGCGAGGATTCTTTCGCCATGTGCGATTCCTAGCACTCACGGCGGCGGTACGGAACGGCTCAGGATGAGCCCATGAGTAGCGAACCCATCCCCCTCAGCAAGGCTCTGGCCTCCTTCGACGCCCTCTGGAGCCCTCGCATCGTCACGCGCGTCAACGACTACGACGTTCGCGTCGCCAAGGTGGAGGGCGAACACATCTGGCACGCCCACGACGACACCGACGAGTTCTTCCTGGTACTCGAAGGCGAGGTGCGCATCTCCCTGCGCGAGCCCGGCGGGGAGCGCACGGTACTGCTCCCGCAGGGGGCCGTTTTCACCGTGCCCAGAGGCACAGAGCACAAGCCATCCGCCCCGTCCGGCGCCGCGATCCTCATGTTCGAGCCCACCGGGACACCGACCGTGGGTGACCGCCACGACGAGATCCCTCAGCATGTCGACTCAACGACCGGGCACGCCCTCACCACCTGACCGGCACTCAATCCTCGGCGGTGTCCGGATCGCGGTGGTGAGGTGGCGGCGGACGACCGGGCCGAATCGCCGGTCCACCTGGCGGTTCAGTACGGCGGCCAGCAGGAGGGAGAAGGAGAGGCCGACCGCGATCGAGGGGAGCAGACCAAGGGCCGGTACGCATCTCAGAACGCCCCGGGTGACGGGTATGCCCAGGCTCTGGTGCACGAGGTAGAAGGGGTAGGTCAGGGCGCCCGCGTACACGAGGAGGCGCCCTTGGACGCGGCGCAGCGGGCCGCAGGCCAGGACGAGCAGCGCCAGGAAACCGGTGAGGACGGCCGCGCTCGGCCCCCAGGTGGAGGTGGGGTGTGTGGCGACGCGGTCCTCCAGGACGGTCAGGGTGTAGCACCAGGCGAAGCCGGCCAGCAGCCACAGCAGCAGGTCGGATCCGAAGCGGTGCATGAGGTAGAGCGCGATCCCGGTCACGAAGAGGCCCGCGTACTGGCTCAGCAGGAACTCGTCCACGGCGCTGGAGCGCAGTTCACGGCCGATGGAGGCCAGTACGAGCCAGAGGAACCCGAAGGCCACGATCCGCCGGTAGGTCAGACCGATCAGCAGCAGGGCGCCCATCAGGAGGTAGAAGCGGGCCTCCACCCACAGCGTCCAGGCGACGCCCGCGGTGAAGTCCACACCCAGTGGTCGCGGGATCATGGTGAGGTTGCCGAGCGTGGTGCGCAGATCCGTGGGCGCGCCCGACCGCTGGCCGATGAGTACGGTGACGGTGCCCGACACGACGATGATCAGGACGACGGCCCAGTACAGCGGGAAGAGCCGGGCGATGCGGGAGACGGCGAACCCCGCCGGGGTGCGGTCCCAGCAGCTCATGCAGATGACGAACCCGCTGATCAGGAAGAACGCCTCGACACCGAGCCAGCCGTAGCCGCCGGCCGCGTGCAGCAGCGGCGCCGCCCGGGGCAGGTCGTAATTCTCGCCCCAGAAACGAGGGGTGGGAGTGCCCAGGTAGTGGTAGGCGGCCACGCCCGCCGCGGCGAGCAGCCGCAGCCCGTCGACGGCGGCCAGCCGCCCCGCCCCGCTCGGCGACGCGCCGGACAGGCGCCGCCAGGCGGCCCGGGGAAGACGGCTCATGCTGCCCCGCACGCCGCCGTGCGGGGAATCGGGCGCGGGCGCAGACGCGGGCATCGGGGCTCCAGAGGTGGGGCGGCCGGACGGGAGGGGGCCGCTGGCAGACGAGGAGGGGGGAGAAGGTGAGCAAGGCGCGCGCCGGGCACCGCGACGCGGTGAGTAAAGCGCGCGCCGGGCACCGCAACGCGCGCTCCCTCAGGCGGTGTTGATCCGGTCGACGTCGCCGGTGCGCCGCAGCCTCAGGACCACAGCGGTGACCGCGAGGGCGCCGATGAGGGTGAGGAGTTCGTCGGTGCGCACCCATCCGGAGAAGTACAGGATGGTGATGAACGGCGTGGCGGCGGCGGCAAGTTGGCCGGTGGTGCGGATCGCGGCGAAGGCGCGGCGGCCCGCGAGCACCAGGGCCGCGACGATGGGGACACCGAAGCGCCACGGAACGCGCAAGCCGATGCCGAGCGGGTCGATGACCACGAGGGCCGCCACCAGGAGCACGGCCCACACCGCGAGCGCGACCACGCCCGCCGCTCCGCGCGCACGCCGGGCCGGGCGCAGATCCGGCGGACAGGCCAGCGGCAGCGCGGCGAACACGACCGGCGCGAGAAGGAAGCCCACGAACTGCCCGCTCACCTCGGCCGGGGAGGGCCAGACGGGGTGGAGGAAGCTCACCGAACTGACCACCGCCCCGGCGGTCGCCGCCAGCACGCCGGGGACGTAACGTCCGGCCGGCGCCACCACCGCGCCGAGCAGGGTCAGCAGATAGCCGGCGTTCATGAGCGTCAGCAGCGGCGCGGCGTCGGCCACGGCCCCCACGCCGCGCATGACATACCAGTCTCCCGCGCTCGCGTTGAGGTTGAAGGCGGCGTACGCGGCAGTCGCGGCCAGAGCGAAGGGCGCGGCGGCCGCCATGAGACCTCCCCCCGCGTGGGCGGACCCGATCCAGAGGCGCAGCCGCAGGGCGTGCGCGACGACGTCCGCGGCTTCACGGAGCCGGTCGCGCGGGCCGGCGCCGGCCGTCGCTTCGCGGTAGGACTCGGCTATCTCATCGCCGAAAGCACGGCGGAAGCCGGCCGGGTACAGGCGCAGCAGTACGGGGTTCACGAGGTGGCGGCCTCACCGGTCACGCCGAGGCGCCTGGTGGCTTCGCGCGCGGTGGCGGCGATCCGCTCAGCCTCGGCGGCAAGTGCGGCGCGGCCGGGCGAGGTCAGCGTGTAGATGCGCCGCAGCCGGCTGTCGACCACCTCTTCGCTGTGCACCTCGATCAGCCCCTGCTGCAAGAGGCGTTCCAGCGCCCCGTACAGCGTGCCGGTCCGCATCTTCATCCGCCCGCCCGAGATCACCTCCACCTCGCGCGCGATGGCGTAGCCGTGGCGTGGCTCGTCGGCGAGCGCGGTGAGAAGGAGCAAGGTCGGTTCCTGCATGGCCCGATCAGTCATGGCACCACCATATGTCATTCACCGACATATGTCGTGAGCGGGTCCACCGTCCAGGAGGGGCGCGGGCGCGGTCCGTGCGACCGCCCGGGCCTCGCGACGCCACGGCGGCGCCTAGGATCGACAACCCCCTATCGCTGGAGCCGCGTTGACCGTCGTCCTGAAATTCCTCGACCACCGGCTGTCGGCGGACGCCAAGTACGGCGGCCGGTACGACGTGGACGCTCGCCCGCCGCTCCCCGATGTCCTCGACCAGCACCTGCGCGCCCGCGCCCGATGCGCGGCCGACGCCCTTGGCGTGAACCAGGAAATCCGGGCCCGCTGCGTCCGGCGCCCCCGAGTTCACGCGGTTGCTGGCCCATGTGTACACCGGCGAGCCCGGCTACCGGCAGGCCTGGCCTCCGAACCTGCCGAACGCCGAACCTGCCGAACCTGCCGGCGCCTGCCGGCGCTGCCGGACGCCTGCACACCCTCCGGCGGGAACGATCCCCGCGTCAGGGCGCTGCTCGAACAGTGGCGCGCGCAGGAGGAGTTGGCGCCGCAGGCCGCCGAGCACGCCGGCCTCGACTTCGGCTGGCGTGAAGCGGAGCGCCAGGACGGGCAGGGCGTTGTCATCGACGGAACCGGTCGCCCACTCTGGGAGGGCGCCGTCCATCCAGGGGGCCGTTACGCCCTGTGCCGCCAGGGACCGGGCCGCGTCTTGCGAGAGTCGGCGGTGTGGCGCGCGACGCTGTCCCGTCTCGACCTCTCCGCCGACGCGGCTGGGCGATCCTGCACCGCATGGCCAATCGGCGGCAGCGTGGGCGTTCCAGGCGTCGGAGCCGCAGCGTACGGCGAGGCCAGTCGGCTTACGAAGAGGGCGCCTGCGGCCGGAGACTATCGAGGTAGCCCTCCTTCGCCACCAACATCGGCCGGGCCCCGTCCGTCAGCCAAGGAAAGTGATGGATAGCGGTCTGCGCTTGGTCGAGGCTTCCTGTGGCATGACGCCAAAGGGGCAAGTCCTGCCTCCGCGGTCGGCCTCCCTACGCGCTTCCCACCGCCCGTCGTCGCTCTCGTCATCCTCGGTATTTCGTTTGAAGTTGAAGGAACTCGGCTGCGGACCCATACCTCGCCCTGCGTCCAGTGCACGTCCTCCTCCGGCTCCGCACAAGCCCGCAGCTGGTGAAGCGGGCCCGCGCCGCCGAGCGCTCCCATGAAGACGCCCAGCACGGATGTCGGCTGCGCCTCTGGCCCCCAGCCCACGGCGCAACCCGAGCACAACGGTGCCCTCCAACGGCCCGAGCGGTACATCGGCTGCCGGCATGCGGTCGCGCACGAACCCGCTTCTCCCGTCTTGCGAGCTGAGCACTGACACACGCCGTCAGACGGAGAACTCTTCACGCCTCCCGGTCGGCGAATGCACGCGCGACCGCTCGCTGGCGTACCTGGAGTAGCGGCAACTCGGCCAAGGTCGGGCGGGAAGCTGATACCCGAAGACCACGCGCTCGGCGTATTCCTCACCCATACCTGAGGTCGCGCTTGCTACCAGAGCACCCTCGCACGCCGTTCACTATTGAATCCGAGACCGTGTCGATAGATCTCCGGCACCCAGTAGCGTCCGTCGGACCCCTTGCTGAAGACTCCGGATTCGATCAGGAGGTCTGCCTCCGCGACCGTCAGCTGAACCTGCTCGAGCTCGAACGGAACCAGGACAGAGTGGCCGAGCCCCTGCATGTGCACCAGCAGACGCCCAATCTCCTTGTCCTCCTCCCCCACTGAAGCGATCTTGTTCCTGCTGCATTCGAGCAAGGCCTTACGCATAGCAGTCGGGACGAGCACGCGATCGTCCACGGTGTCGTTGTACTGCTCGGATTTCTTGGCCGCTGTCGCGAGAAACATGACTACGTCTCGGGCCTGCACCTGGCCGTTGAAGTCCCCGAGCGCCGCCGGGACCCACAGGTGGGAGCGTGCCTCGCGAGACTTCGCGCTACCCATCTTCCAGCCCCATACCTGGATGAGGCTGTCAATGAGCTCATCCGCCGAGAGATCCGTGATCCCGGAGAGCGAAACAGGTTCGGGTAGTGCTTCGGCGTGCGCAGTCACCCAGAGTGCGAGACGCAACGCCTCGTCCTTGCTCCAATGCAGGGCGTAGTGATCGTATCTGCCGAGGAGCTGGCCGCTGTTCTGCCGAACCGCCCCAGTGACGAGGTCTCGCCGAACGAACACCACGAGGCCGAACGGGCGGCCTCGCAGCGAGCGAAGCCACCCCAGGACATCGATCAGCAAAACCCTCAATGCCGTGCGCTTCGTATCGCTGTCCAGGTTTTGCATGAGATCTTCGAGCCCGTCGATCACGAAGACCGCTTTGGCCCGTCGGCCAAGATCGATCAACGCCTCTTCTGGAGTCCGCTGCTCGGAGACTTCCAATCCACAGGCCACAGCCAAGCATTCCAGCCACAGGCTCCGCCAGCCGAGTTCATCATGACCATCGAGCCTTCCTAGCCCAGCCTTCAGCTTGTACGAGATGCTGGACGCGGTGACATCCCCTGGCGGCAAGTCTTCGTAAGCCGAAGCGAAGGCATCACGCAGGTCCTGCGGCACGAGATCCCCATACTCCAGGTTCGCTGACTCCAGAACAGGAACGATGGGCGCTTCGACCGTGACACCTGTGATTCCGGACTGCTCGGCGAACGTCTGCCATGTCCGCGCGGCGCATGCCTTCGCGTACATGAAAGTCTTGCCTGCTCCTTTGGCTCCCACCACGAGCGCCTGCGGCAACTCAGTTCGGTGGTCGGCAAGCAGACGACGGAGCGGTTCAGTCACGAGGAAGCCGCCCGCCGAGGAGAGCCCGCTCTGTTCCGCGTATACGAGGTTACCGGCGGTCCGGGCGAGATTGCGGCGCAATTGACCATAGTCCGGCACTGTCCCGGGCACCGATCCAGCCGTGGCTCGGGATGCCGGAGCCGGCAGCAGGAACTCGAGTCCGTCGGCGACTCCACACGACGAAATCACGTCCAACACCGCGTCCCAGGAGGAAGGAAGCGCGAGGAGCTCCTCCCTGAAGAGGCTCAATACTGGCTGGGCAAGCAACGCCGCGTCGACGGTTTCAGTTTCGTCTCCGTCGGTCCCCGCCGAACTGCGAAGCGCGGCTCCTAGCGCTACGGAAAGCATATTGCGTGCAGCATCGGCCTGTGCAGTGTGAGTATCCATCCGATATTGGGTGACGATGACCGCCGTCGCAGGGTCGGTGCCTTGAACGGTGGGCGCCTTCGCTCCGAGTTGACGAATCATCAATTCCGTGCCGGCCAGAGATTGATGACTGAGCGTGGTCACGAAGATGCGTTGGACCCTAGGGTCGAGAAGTACCGGAGCAGACAGTTCGGAGGCGCCCGCCCTCAGGTCCACGACCACCGTGTCCACCCCGAGCCGCGCTCCCAGAGCTGCCAGCGCCTCCGTCACGAAGTACGTCGACCTCCCCGGGGAAAGCAGGTCCGCCGGTTCGATCCGAGGCGGAGCCAACGTCACACGACGGCTCGACGGCATGACGGTGATGCTGCCGCCGCCTGCATAGTGGCCAGCCTGCTGATTGGGCAAATAGGCGGTAGCGATATCGACCGCAGTCGCATACTCCCCGTTTTCATCACCCTGCAGAAGAGTGATGAAATCCTCGTACGTGAAGTCGCACTGTCCGCCCTGCTCCTTGTGCATCCACGTGATACCAGGAGCCTCGAGGTCGGCGTCGATCAGCAGGACCTTGCCCCCGCTCCGTGCCACTTTGTCGGCGACGGCCACCGCGTGTACTGTGCGCCCGACTCCGCCCTTGAAGGAGTGGAAGGCCATGAGCTGCACATCGTCAGCAAAAGCCGGCGCGTCGGGCCGGTGAAGGGGTTCTGCCAGCTGGCGCGTGATGTGTTTCTCCCGAAGCAACGGCACGCGTCTCCTCGCCCCGCCAGTCTGCTCAACGTCCACGCTGAGTTCGACCCGCAATCCGGTGAACTCGGTGGTCCGAGGATCGTCGAGCCCCAGCAACAGATCGCCGTCCACCCACCCGGCCGACCCGGTGCCGAACACCTCGTCCAGCCAGCGCTTCACTGTTGCGGGCTCGACAGAAGCCCTGGTGACCAGTTCCAGGCAGTCCCACCACCCGTCCGCGGCAACAAGCCAGTCGGGCCACTCCCCCGCCAGAGCCAGCCTGGTCAAGTGCTCATCCACATCCACCCAGCTGAAGAGGTGGCTGGGAGGCACAATTCCGCTGTCCATGATCTCCAGCTTTCCCAGTTCTGCCACGACTTGCCCCCCTCAATCCTGCTCACACCATGAGATGAGCTCGTCCAACAGTTCACGGGCCCTTTTCTCGTCCTCGACGTGCAGTTTCACACCATAACGCCAGGCTTGATGCAGCTCGGCCAGGGCCACGTTCACCCCGGGCTGCCCTGCGGCACGGCAGTTCTTCATCCCCTTCAGCGCGGTCCCCAGACGCCGTGGCAGGCCAAGGTCCTTTGCCAATTTCCAGAGATCATGTGTCGGCTCGAGATACGAGGTGTCCCGAAGGCCTCGTCGCGCCAGCACCCTCTCCTTGAGCGCACACTCCGCCGCGTAGAAGAGAAGAAGGCAGGAAGTGACCGTATCCCCACCGTCCGCCACCTTGCCCGCACTGTCCCGCAACTGCGTCCGTCGCTTACGGAGCGCAGCCACCCCCACGTGAAGCACCATGCCGCACATCATCGCACCGCAAGTGCGGCCATACCTCCGATGTGATCAAACGTCCGAAACACGCCTACCTTTCACGCATCCAAGGCCCCGCCACCGAACGGCCGCGGTCCGACGCGGGTTCATCAAAGACTCTCTGGCCAAGTCGCAAAGAAGTGCGGTCGCAGCCGCCGCCGACCCCCTACACCTACTCCTCCGCTTGCTGGCGGGAGCCAGTCCCGGCCTGTCGCGCAACCCCAAGACCCCAGTAGGCACTGACAGCATCGCTGGTCACAGACAAACGGACTCGCTCCACGATGGGTGGAGCAGGCCACGTCGGCTCGACCGACATGAGCAAGCTGCCCCGCTCTCCCGTCGCATCCTTCCGGCAGCAGCACAACGGCATCGCGCGTCCTGAGCACGGTTCCCGCCACGCCATGGCCATCGGGCTGAAAGGCGTCACAGCTCATCAAGGGGCTCCGCCGAGCGGCGCCCTGCGATCAAGGCCCGCCTCGACCCGGTCACAGAGCACTCGGGTCCGGTCAAATGCGCTGATCCCCATCCGTCCCAGAAACGATCAAAGGGCCGTTTCAGATTGCTCTGAAACGGCCCCTGATCTGCGACTCTCACGAGTCGGGACGACAGGATTTGAACCTGCGACCCCTTGACCCCCAGTCAAGTGCGCTACCAAGCTGCGCCACGTCCCGATGCCCGTCTGACCTGGGGTTTCCCCCGGCCGTTCGTGCATGAGAACCATACCGCACTCCGGGGGCGGACCAGGAACGGGGCACAATCGCCGTATGGACAGTTCTGCGGCCCGGGATCGTGACGCCGAGGGGCGGGCGCGCAATGCCCGGCCCCGGGACGGGCTCGGGCGGCCGTTGCCGTACGGCGCCGAGGGGGTGGCGCGGCAGCCGGAGGGCGTGACGCGCTCCCCCGAGGAGACGGTGCGCGAGGCGCAGCGGCTGCTGGGGGCGGGGATGCCCTTCCACGCGCACGAGGTGTTCGAGGACGCGTGGAAGTCGGGCCCCGCCCAGGAGGAGCCACTGTGGCGGGGATTGGCGCAGCTCGCGGTGGGGCTCACGCATGCCGCGCGCGGCAACGCCAAGGGAGCCCGCTCGCTCCTTGAACGGGGTACGGGCTCGCTCGCCCGGTACGGGGCGGGTCCGGGCGCCGGGGCCCATGGGCTGGATCTGGACGGGCTCGCCGCGTGGGCGCACGAGCTCGCGGGCCGGCTGCCGGGGCCGGTCGACGCCGCAACCGACGCGCCCCGGCTCACCCGCTGAGCAGGATCACTTCGAGGGCGCGGGGTCCGTGTACGCCCTCCACCCGGTCGAGCTCGATGTCGCTGGTGGCGGAGGGGCCCGAGAGCCAGGTCAGCGGGCGGCGCGGGTCGAGGCGTGACATGGCGCGCGGGACGGAGGCCACGATCTGCTCGGGCGCCCGTACGACGCAGATGTGGTGGTCGGGTACGAGGGTGATGCGCCGGCGCCCCTGGGCCGGTCCCGCGTCCAGGACGAGAGTGCCGGTCTCCGCGATGGCCAGGGCGCAGCCGGTGATGACGCTGTCCACGGCGTCGAGTTCGGCCGCCGTCGCTTCCACGCGGTCCGCCACGCGTACGCAGTCGGTGTCCGCGAGCCACGCGTCGGGGAGCCCCGCCGGAACCAGGACGCTTTTCGCCCCGCGCGCCGCCAGCAGCCGCGCGACGAGCGGCGCCACTCCCGCCGGGTCCGCGCGGTGCACGAGGGCGCGGTAGTCGGCGAGGTTGTCGTGCAGCAGGTCGAGCAGGGCCGCCGGGTCGTCACGGGTGTGGCTGGTGAGGTAGTCGCGGAGCACGGCCGGTGCCTCGGGCGCGCCGGCCACGGCGGCCCGGACCCGGGCGAGGACGCGGTCGCGTGAGCTCATGTGCGGTTCTTCTTCCACCAGTCACGGAAGGGTTGTGCGGGCAGCGGAGGCAGGTCGCGGCTCTCGGTCCAGGCGCCCGCGCCCGGTGGCCGCCCGGGGTGCAGCGCGCGGGTCCTGGCCGCCGCCCGCTCCCCCGCCGCCAGAGCCGCGGGGTGGTCCATGACCCAACTGGCCGCCCGCATCACGGCCTTCTCCGCGCGGTGCCCGCGCCCGCCTTGGTCCGCGACCCGCTCACGGAGGTGGACCAGGACCTCGGGGATGTCGATGGCGACGGGGCAGACGTCGTAGCAGGCGCCGCACAGGGAGGAGGCGTACGGGAGCGAGGCGTCGATCTCGCTCGTGGTGCCCCGGAGTTGAGGCGTGAGGATGGCGCCGATGGGGCCCGGGTAGACCGAGCCGTAGGCGTGGCCGCCGGCCCGTTCGTACACCGGGCACACATTGAGACAGGCCGAGCAGCGGATGCAGCGCAGCGCCTGGCGGCCGATGTCGTCCGCGAGGGCGTCGGTGCGGCCGTTGTCGAGCAGCACGAGGTGGAAGGTGCGGGGGCCGTCGTCGTCGGACGTGCCGGTCCACATGCTGGTGTACGGGTTCATCCGCTCGGCCGTCGACGAGCGCGGCAGGGTTTGCAGGAAGACCTCCAGATCGCGCCAGGTGGGGACGGTCTTCTCGATGCCGACGACCGAGATCAGGGTCTCGGGCAGGGTCAGGCACATGCGGCCGTTGCCCTCGGACTCGAGGACGACCAGGGTGCCGGTCTCGGCGACCATGAAGTTGGCGCCCGAGATGGCGACCTTCGCCCGCAGGAACTTCTCCCGCAGGTGCAGCCGGGCGGCCTCCGCGAGGTCGGCGGGCTCGTCGGTGAGGTCGTCGGGCGCGGGCCTGCCCCATCTGCCCATCCGCTCGCGGAAGATGGCGCGGATCTCGGCGCGGTTGCGGTGGATCGCCGGGACCAGGATGTGCGAGGGTCGGTCGTCGCCGAGCTGGACGATGAGTTCGGCCAGGTCGGTCTCGTAGGCGTGGATGCCCTCGGCGGCCAGTGCCTCGTTGAGACCGATCTCCTGGGTGGCCATCGACTTGACCTTGACCACCTCGCGCTCCCCTGTGGCCTTGACCAGGCCGGTCACGATCCGGTTGGCCTCGTCCGCGTCGGCCGCCCAGTGCACGGTCGCGCCGGCGGCGGTGGCCGCCGCCTCCAACTGCTCCAGGTACCGGTCGAGATGGCGCAGCGTGTGGTCCTTGATCCGCTTGCCGGCCTCGCGCAGCCGCTGCCAGTCCTCGAGTTCGGCGACGGCCCTGGCCCGTTTGTCGCGGATGGTGTGGGTGGCATGGCGCAGGTTGGCGCGCAGAGTGGTGTCGCGTACGGCGTCGCGAGCGGCCTCGGGGAAGGCACGGGGGGTGGGCGGGGGAGGCACAGGGCGGGTGGGCGGGGGAGGCACAGGCATGCCGATGAAGGTGCCGCTCATACGTGGGGCTCCGCTTCCGTACTGAGAAGGATCTCGGCGAGGTGGAGAGCCCGCGTCGGGGCGTCCTGGCGGTGCAGGATGCCGCCGATGTGCATCAGGCAGGAGTTGTCGGCGCCGCACAGCACCTCGGCCCCGGTGGCAAGGGCGTTGCGCACCTTGTCGGTGCCCATCGCGGCGGAGACGTCGGGGTTCTTCAGCGCGAAGGTGCCGCCGAAGCCGCAGCACTCCTCGGCGCCGGGCAGTTCGCGCAGCTCAAGGCCCTTGACGGCGGCCAGCAGGCGGCGCGGGCGGTCGCCGAGGCCCAGCAGGCGCGCTCCGTGGCAGGAGGGATGGTAGGTGACGGTGTGCGGGAAGAAGGCGCCGACGTCGATCACGCCGAGCACGTCCACCAGGAACTCGGTCAGTTCGTAGGTGCGCGGCGCCAGCGCCTGGGCGGCCTCGGTCAGTTCCGGGTCCCCTCCTTCGGCGGCGGCCTTGCGGGCGATGCGGGGGTAGTTGTCGCGGATCATGGCCGCGCAGGAGCCGGAGGGGGTGACGATGTGGTCGTAGCCCGCGAAGACCCGGGCCATGCGGCGCACCAGGGGCTCGGTCTCGTGCCGGTAGCCGGTGTTGAACATGGGCTGTCCGCAGCAGGTCTGGCCGGGCGGGAAGTGGACTTCGACCCCGAGCCGTTCGAGCAGTTTCACCGTCGCGATGCCGGTGGCGGGATACACCGCGTCGTTGACGCAGGTGACGAAGAGTGCGACGCGCATGGTCGGAGGATATGCCGCACGCTCACCAGATCAGCGGGAGCTCTTCGGGCGAGCGGTGGATCATGGTGGGGCGCATGACCACGGGTCTCTCCTCGGCCAGGCGCAGTCCCGGCAGCCGCGCCGTGAGCAGTTCCAGGGTGACCCGCAGCTGTTCGCGGGCCAGCTGGGAGCCCGGGCAGCCGTGCACTCCGTAGCCGAAGGCGAGGTGGCGTGCGGGCGGACGCGTGATGTCGAAGACGTCGGGGCGTTCGTGGCGGCTCGGGTCGCGGTTGGCGGAGCCGAAGGCGACGAACACCACGGCGCCGGTGGGCAGTTCGGTGCCGGACAGCACGACCGGCCGGGTCGTGATGCGCCGAAAACCCTGGATCGGGCTGTCGTAGCGGGCGGCTTCCTCGACGGCGGCCGGAATCAGCTCGGGCTTTTGGCACAGCAGGTCCCACTGGGCCCGGTGGTGCATCAGGTGGAGCAGTGCGGAGCCGATCAGGGCGCTCGTGGTGAGGTGCCCGGCCAGCAGGAAGTTCTGTAGGTGGGCGACCATCTCGTGGCGCTCGTCGAGGGTGAGCTCGCCACCGCCCGGCTCGCCGGGGGTCACCAGCGCGGTGATCAGCGAGCTGCACAGGTCGTCCTCGGGGCGGGCGTACCGCTCGCGCACATAGGTGTCCAGGAGGTGCTGCATCTCCACGACGTCGCGGGCGGCCGCGAGCTGGTCCGCCTCGGCCATCGGCCGGAAGAGCAGTTGCTCGGCGCGGTAGCCGCCGTGCACGGCGAGCGGGACGTCCGCCGGTGCCAGGCCGATCAGGTGCCCGATCACCTGGCCGGGGAGTACGAGGGCGAACTCGGCCATGAGGTCGGCGAAGCCCCGCTCGGCGAAGCCCTCGATGAGCACGCCGGCCCGCTCCGCCGCGTACGGCACGACGGCGGCGACGCGTGAGGGCGAGAGGCCGTGCACGACCGGGGCGCGCAGCCGCTGGTGCAGCGCGCCGTCGGAGCTGACCACGACGGGGCGGCCGCCGAAGCCCCGGCCCATTTCGGCGAGCACCGTGGGACCCGGCAGGACGTCGGGGCGCAGCGCGTTGGCGGAGGAGAACGCCTCGGGGCGGCGCAGCACCTCGCGCACGTCCGCGTCGCGGGCCACCAGCCACGCGTCCAGCTCCGGTACGAAGGTCAGGCCCTCGGCGTGCCGGGCCCGCGCGTAGAGCGGATACGGGTCGCGCTGAAGCGCGTCGAGCCGAGCGTGCTCATGCCTGTCCACAGGGCCCATCGTCTATGACGTCCGGCCACATCGGAAGAGTGCCGCACTGGCGGAACGTGGCGCCGTGGCTGCCGGGGCCCGCGAGGGGACCGGCAGCCGGGCGCGTGCGTCTCAGGCGTCGCGGTCGAGCACCCCGATCAGGCGGGTGACGGTGGCGGCCATCGCCTGCCGGCCGACCGTCAGATACGTGCGGGCGTCGACCGCCTCGGGGTGGGCCGCGAGGTAGGCGCGGATGGCGTCGGTCATCGCCAGGTTCAGGGCGGTGCCGATGTTGACCTTGGCGATGCCGCCCGCGACGGCGGCCGCGAGGGCGTCGTCGGGCACCCCGGATGAGCCGTGCAGGACCAGCGGCACCTTCAGCGCGTCGTCGAGTCTGGCCAGCAGGGCGTGGTCGAGTTGGGCGGTGCGGGAGGTCATGGCGTGGGTGCTGCCGATGGCGACGGCGAGCGCGTCGACGCCACAGTCGGCGACGAACTGCCGCGCCTGCTCGGGGTCGGTGCGCGCGCCGGGCGCGTGGGCGTCGAGCGGCGCCTTTCCGTTCTTGCCGCCGACCTCGCCCAACTCGGCCTCGATCCACAGGCCTTGGGTGTGGGCCCAGTCGGCGGCCGCGCGGGTCGCCGCCAGGTTCTCCTCGTAGGGCAGGTGGGCGGCGTCGTACATGGCGGAGCTGAATCCCGCGTCGGCGGCCTGGCGCAGGAGTTCGTCCCGGGTGACGTGGTCGAGGTGGAGCGCGACCGGTACGGCTGCGGCCTCGGCGGCCGCGACGGCGGCGCGGGCCAGCGGCAGTACCCGGCCGTAGCGGAACTTGACCGCGTTCTCGCTGATTTGCAGGACCACCGGGGACTTGGCGGCCTCGGCGCCCGCGATGACCGCCTCGGCGTGCTCCAGCGTGATGATGTTGAAGGCCGCGACGGCGCGGCGTTTGACGGCGGCCTCGGCGACAAGTGTGCCGGTCCGTGCGAGTGGCATCTGTGCTTCCCCTTCACCTGTGGCGCGTTGTGCGGTGTCTCACCTGTGCCGCATGGTGCGGCGTCTCACCTGTGCCGCGTGGTGCGGCGTCTCCGCCTGTGCCGCGTTGTGCGGCCGTGTCGTGCGGTGTCGTCTGCGGCTCAGGCGCCGTCGAGGATGACCGAGCGGGTGAGGTGGCGCGGGCGGTCCGGGTCGAGACCCCGGGCGGTCGCGACGGCGACGGCCAGACGCTGGGCGCGGACGAGTTCGGCCAGCGGGTCCAGGCGCCCCTCGATCCACAGCGCGCCGGTGGCGGCCACCTGAGCGGCGAGGCCTTCGGGCGCCTCGCCGAACATCCAGGTGGCGGTCGTGGTGGTGGAGATGGCAATGGGGCCGTGGCGGTACTCCATCGCCGGGTAGGCCTCGGTCCAGGACAGGGAGGCCTCACGCATCTTGAGGGCGGCCTCCTGGGCGAGGCCGTTGGTCCAACCCCGGCCGACGAAGGTGAACTGGGCCGCTTCCACCAGGCCTTGGGGCAGCGGATCGGCCAGCGCGGTACGGGCGTCGGCGACGACCTGCTCGGTGTGCAGCCCGAGGTGGGCGCGGAGCAGGGTGAGGGCGGTGGTGGCGAAGCGGGTCTGGACGACCGACTCCTCGTCCGCGAAGTCGAGCACCACGATGTCGTCGGCGGCCCGCATGACCGGCGTCGCGGGGTCGGCCGTGATGGCGGTGGTACGGGCCCGGCCGCGCACCCGCGCCAGCAGGGCGAGCACTTCGGTGGTGGTCCCGGAGCGGGTCAGCGCGACGACCCGGTCGTAGGAGCGGGCCTCGGGGAACTCCGACGCGGCGAACGCGTCGGTCTCGCCGAGGCCCGCGCTCTCGCGCAGGGCGGCGACGGCCTGCGCCATGAAGAAGGAGGTGCCGCAGCCGACGACCGCGACGCGCTCGCCGGGGGCCGGCAGGGCCTCCTTGTGCTGGACGGCCACCTCGGCCGCCCGCGTCCAGCACTCGGGCTGACTGCTCAGTTCGTTCTCGACATGGCTCATCCGGGCACTCCCACCCTTGAGGTCACTGGACCTTGAGGTCACTGGACACTGGTCAGTCCGCGTCCACGTGCTTGTTTCTGCAAAATATAGCGAGATTTCGAGCACGATCAAGCATATGGACGTGCGCTAAGGTCACTACGGACGGTTACCGGTACGAAGAACGGGGATGCGGATGTCGCGCGACGCCCGCTGGCAAACGCTCCTTGAGCTGCTTGTGGATCAGGGCCGCCTCGACGTCGACGAGGCGGCGAGCGCCCTTGGGGTGTCGGCCGCCACGATCCGCCGCGACTTCGACCAGCTCGCCGAGCAGCAGATGCTGGTGCGCACCCGGGGCGGAGCGCTGGTGCACGGCGTCTCCTACGAGCTGCCGCTGCGTTACAAGTCGGCGCGCCAGGCGTCGGAGAAGCAGCGGATCGCCAGGGCCGTGGCGGATCTGGTGGCGCCGGGCGAGGCGGTGGGCCTGACCGGCGGCACCACGACCACAGAGGTCGCCCGCGCGCTCGCGGTGCGGCCCGAACTGGCCCATGGCGCACCGGCGTTGACGATCGTGACGAACGCGCTCAACATCGCCAACGAGCTCGCGGTGCGGCCGCAGTTCAAGATCGTGGTGACGGGCGGGGTGGCCCGCCCCCAGACCTACGAGCTCACGGGGCCACTCGCGGGCGGCGTCCTGAACCAGATCACGATGGACGTGGCGGTGCTCGGCGTCGGCGCCTTCGACGTGACCCACGGGGCCTCGGCGCACGACGAGGACGAGGCCGGCATCAACCGGCTGCTGTGCGAGCGCGCCGAGCGGGTCGTGGTGGCCGCGGACTCGACGAAGCTGGGCAAGCGCTCGTTCGCCAGGATCTGCGCGACATCCCAGGTGGGCACGCTGGTGACGGACACGGCCGTGACCGAGGAGACGGTCGCTCGCTTCACCGAGGCCGGGGTGACGGTCATCGCCGTCTGAGTGAGCGTCAACTCGCGTACGAATACGTCGAGTCGGCCCCGCACCTCAGCCGATCCGCAGCGCCGGGAAGATCACGGCCTCCAGGAGGCCGAGCAGGGTGTCCTCGCCGCGGAAACGGTCCTCGAACAACCGCTCGATGCGCAACATGCCCATGATCATGGGGGCGACATAGCCGAGCGCGGGATGGTCCGCCGCCACCTCTCCGCGCTCGACACCCCGTGCGAGCATCGCGTCGAGCGCGGCGATCTCGGGGTTCAGGACGGTCTCGCGCAGGGCTTCGCGCAGGTCGGGGTGTTTGATGTAGGCCTGGCCAACCGCTTCCATCAGCTCCGTGTCGGGGCCCTCGCGCCGGCCGACCGCACGGGCCGCCTCACGCAGGTCCCCGGCCAGGGTCCCGGTGTCGATGCCGGTGAAGAACGAGCAGCGCTTCGCGCCGAGCGCCGCCGTCACCAGGAGCGGCTTGTTCTTCCACTGCCGGTACAGGGTCGCCTTGCCGCACCGGGTGCGCGCGGCGACGCCCTCCATGGTCACGGAGTCGTAGCCGCCCTCTCTGAGCAGGTCGAGCACCGCCTCGTACAGCTCGAGCTCGCGCTCGGGGCTGATCTTGCTGCGGCGGGCAGCGGCCGTGGCGGCCTGCGTCGACATCGTTGCCTCCGAGGGAAGAGCACGGGGTGCTTCTGCACGTACGAGAGTAGGCTCCGCTCAATCGAGACGCAAACGTATCGAGACGTTTGCGTCTCGATGAGTTTCGATCTAGCCTTCCTGTGTTCGCTTGCGCTTTTTCCACGTATCGATCCAGGTTCAAAGGGGCCGGAGCATGTTTGCCGGTATAACCACGGGGGCGCGTCGCCAGACCCGTCCCGCAGAACCGGAGACGACCGCTTCCCGGCCGCCCCTGGTGCGCGAGCTGCTGCTCGTGACCGCGCTCTTCCTCGTCTACAAGTTCGGCCGTCAGCTCGCGAACGGGCACGAGGCGAGCGCCTTCGACAACGCCGACCGCGTGTGGAGCTGGGAGCGCGCGCTGCGTCTGCCCGGCGAGGGCTCGGTACAGCATCTGCTGCTGCACGGCGACACCCTGGTGAAGGTCGCCAACACCTTCTACGCGACGGTGCACTTCCCCGCCACGGTGGCCTTCCTGGTCTATCTGTACCTGCGCCGCCCCGGCCACTACCTCTGGTCGCGCCGGGTGCTCGCGGGGCTCACCGCCGCCGCCCTCGTGCTGCACATCACGGTTCCGCTCGCCCCGCCGCGCATGCTGACCACGGCGGGACTGGTCGACACGGCGCAGGTCTACGGGCCCTCCGTGTACGCCGCGACGCCGGGCACCGACACCATGGCGAACCAGTTCGCGGCGATGCCCTCACTGCACTTCGGCTGGGCGCTGATGGTGGCAATCGGGCTGATCATGGCGACCCGGAGCCGCTGGCGCTGGTTGTGGCTGCTGCACCCGCTGCTCACCCTGCTCGTGGTCGTCGGCACCGCGAACCACTACTGGCTCGACGCGATCGTGGCCACCGCGCTGCTGGGAGCGGTGCTCTGCTTCGTGCCCGCGCCCCCGCGGCCCGCACGGTTGCCTGCGGCATCCAAGTCGGCCGAACGGGCACACGGGCCACGGGCGGCGGCCGGTGTCGAGCTCCGGTCCAGGCCCGGGTACGCGCCGGCCCCCCTGCCCGCCGCCGAGGCCACCACGCCCGCGTCCCGGCAGACACCCACTCCCCCGCGCGCTCCCGCGCCCCAGCTCTCCGAGGCCGTGCGATGAACGAATCCGCGTTGCTCGCGATCCTGCTCTCGCTCGCGTCGGCCGCCGGTTACGCGCTGGCCGCCGTCGCGCAGTCCCGCCTCGCCGCCCAGGGCGGCAAGGGCGTCGGCCAGTTGCTCACCCGGCCGCTGTGGTGGTGGGCGGTGGGCCTGAACGCCGCCGGCGCCCTCATGCACGTGGCCGCGCTCCACTACGGCCCGCTCACTCTGGTCCAGCCGCTCGGCGCGCTCACCCTGGTCGCCGCGCTGCCGCTGTCGGCGTACTACGAGCGCCGCAGGGTCGGCCGGCGCGAGTGGCGCGGGGCGGCCTGGACGCTGGCCGGGCTCACCGGCCTGATCGCGGTCACCGGACCCGCGAGCCCCGGTGACGCGCTCAGCGTGAACGAGGCCCTTGCCATCGCGACAGGCACCGCGCTGCTGCTCGCCTTCCTGGTACGGGCCGGCGCGCACTCCGCGCACGGCGGCGGCCTCGGCCTCGCCACGGCGTCCGGTGTCGCGTCCGGCGTGGCGTCCGCCCTGACCCAGACGGTCACCGCCTCCCTCGCCAGGGAGCTGCCCTCGGGACCGCCGGCCTGGTGGGGAACTACGCTGGTCGCTGTGCTCGTGGCGGCGTTCGCGGTCGGCGGGCTGCTGCTCTCGCAGGCCGCCTACCGGGGCGGGCTCGCCGCCCCCCTGGCCGTGGTCAACCTCGCCAACCCCGCCGCGGCCGCGGTGATCGGGGTCGCGCTGCTCGGCGAGAGCTTCCACGGCGGCCCGCTCGGCTGGCTGACCGCCGCGGCGTCCGCGTGTGTGGCGGCCCGGGGCGTCCTCATGCTGACCGGCGCCACGCCCCCGGCCCCGGCACTCGCCCCCACGCCGCCCCGCCCGCACCAAGCGCCGACACCCCCGGCGGACCTCCCGCCCACCCTTTCCCTGCCACCGCTGCCCCTGCCGCTGCCGCCGCTGGCCGGCGACGTGCACTCCACCGAACCGGCGGTACACATCCCCGCCTGAGGGCGACCCGGGCGGGGGGCGCGGGTCAGGCGTCGAGTGTGAGGGCGTTCTTGGCGCGCTCCAGGGACTCCTCGCCGGCCGCGCCGCCCGGATTCTCCGTCGCCAACGCCTGGTTGAGCGCGACGAAGGGCCGCATCCGCGCCTCGTACCGCGCGAAGGCGGCGCGGTGGTCCCCGCCTGTGCGCCGAAGCGCGTCCACGAGGATGTACGCGCCCACGAGCGCGAGGCTGGTGCCCTGGCCCGAGAGCGGCGAGGCACAGTATCCGGCGTCCCCGACCAGCACCGCCCGGCCGCGCGACCAGCGGTCCAGCCTGACCTGCGCCATCGCGTCGGCGTAGAAGTCGGGCGCGGTCCACAGCGCCTTGAGGAGCCGGGGAGTCTCCCAGCACAGCGCGCCCATCCTGTCCGCGACCTCCTGCCTCAGCACCTGCGGGTCGCGCGTGGCGGGGTCGAGCGGACCGGACGCGAAGCCGAAGGTGATCCGCAGCTCGCTGTCGTCGCGCACTGGATATATCCCGTATCCGGCGTCCCCGTCGCGGTGCCACAGCTGCCAGTTGTCCAGGCCGAGAAAATTCTCGGCGCTGAAGATCGCCAGGTGCGTGCCGAGGTGGTGCGGGGACGTTCCTTCGGGGCCGAACGCGAGCGTACGCACCGTCGAGTGCAGTCCGTCGGCGCCGACCACGAGGTCGAAGGTCCGTGCGGGGCCGTACTCGAAGGCGACGTGGACCCCGTGCTCGCCCTCGTCGAGTGCGACGATCCGGTCCCCGTAGATGAACTCGGCCTGACCCGCGCCCAGTTGCTCCAGGACGCCCACCAGATCCTCGCGCAGCAACTCGACATCCCCGCTGTCGAGTCTGCCGGCGCTGAACGTCGCCTCCGTGGAACGGTGCAGCTCCTTGCCGTTCGCGTCGATCACGGACATGCCCCGCATATGGGTGGCCCCCTCCCTCACCCGGCGGAGCAGCCCCATCCGCTCCACGACGCCGAGCGCCACTCCCCTGACATCGACCGCCTGCCCGCCGGGCCGCACCCCAGGAGCGCGCTCGACGACCGTCGGAACGAAGCCGCACCGACCCAGCCAGTACGCGAGGGCACACCCCGCGACCCCCGCCGTCCCAGTACAGCGGGGCGGCCGCGTGGAAAGGGGACCGGGCATGGAAAGGGGAAGGTGAGCAGCCGCCCTATCTGCGTATCGCCGGGGAGATCCGGCGGCGTGTCACGAGCGGGGAGCTGGCGCCGGGCGACCGGGTGCCTTCGACGCGCGGGATCGTCAAGGAGTGGGGTGTCGCGCTGGCGACCGCCACCAAAGCGCTCACCACCCTGCGCCTGGAAGGCGTCGTGGAGACCCTTCCCCGGGTCGGCACCGTGGTGAGCGTCCGCACGAGCGCGTCACGGGCACGGACGCGCGTCCGGCGCGATGAAGAGCACCCGCAGGAGCGGGATCTGACGCCCGAACGCATCGTGGCGGCCGCCATGAAGATCGCCGACAGTGAAGGGTCGGGCGCGCTGTCCATGCGCGCAGTCGCCGCCCGGCTAGGGGTCGCCGCGATGTCGCCGTACCGGCATGTCGGCGGCAAGGACGACCTGGTGCTCCTGATGGCGGACGCCGCGTTCGGCGAGGCGGGCTATCCGGCCGTGCCCCCGGACGGCTGGCGCGCACGGCTCGAACTGGGCGGCCGGACCCCGCGCCGTCGGTCAGGCGTTGACGTCCACCACCGTGCGGCCGCGTACCTGGCCCTTCAGGATGCGTTCGGCGACCGCGGGGACCTCGTCGAGGGCGACGAGGGTGGTCATCGTTTCGAGGCGGGTGAGATCGAGATCCCGTACCAGCCGCTCGTACGCCCTGATCCGGCGCTCCATCGGCGCCTGCACGGAGTCGATACCGGTCAGGGTCACCCCGCGCAGGATGAACGGCACCACCGTGCCCGGCAGATCGATGCCCTGGGCCAGGCCGCAGCTGGTGACCGTGCCGCCGTAGCGGGTGCCCGCGAGGACGTTGACCAGGGTGTGGCTGCCGACCGAGTCGACCGCGCCGGCCCAGCGCTCCTTGCCGAGCGGGCGGCCGGGCTCGGAGAGTTCGGCGCGGTCGATGATCTCGGCGGCGCCGAGGCCGCGCAGATAGTCGGCCTCGGCGGCCCGACCGGTGGAGGCGAGCACCCGGTAGCCGAGTCCCGCCAGGAGCGACACGGCGACCGAGCCGACGCCTCCCGCCGCGCCCGTCACCAGCACGTCACCGCTGTCGGGGGTGAGGCCCGCGTCCTCAAGGGCGAGCACGCTGAGCATGGCCGTGTATCCGGCGGTGCCGATCGCGGCCGCCTGCCGGGTGGTGAGCCCGGCGGGCAGCGGGACCAGCCAGTCGCCGTTGACCCGGGCCTTCTGCGCGAAGCCGCCGTCGTGCCCCTCCCCCACGCCGTAGCCGTTGAGCACCACCTGGTCGCCGGGCGCGAACGAGGGGTGCGTGGACGATTCGACGGTGCCCGCGAAGTCGATGCCGGGCACCAGCGGATACGTCCGCACGATGCCCTTGCCGTGGGCGAGCGCGAGGCCGTCCTTGTAGTTGACGGTGGAGTAGTCCACGGCGACCGTCACATCGCCGTCGTGGAGTTCCTCCTCCTCCAGCGTGACGGTCTCGACGTGGTGGCCCCGCTCGTCGTCCTTGGTGACACGGATGGCACGGAATGACATCGGATCGATCTCCTTGACGGTGGAGTGCCTGTTCAGCCGTACGCCGATCCTGCCCCAACCCACCTCCCGCACGTGCGAAGGGGCCGTACCGGACGGCTCACGGTACGGCCCCCGGCCCGGCGCCGGGCGTCAGGCCACCCTCACGCGATCTCGACGGAGAAACCGCGCCCGGTGGACTGCGACGGCGTCCTGATCTGCGTCACTCCGGTCGCCGGATCGAAGAACCAGCCGGTGCCCGCCGCGCCGAGCTCGGCCGCCGAACCGTACCGGCGCAGCCGCTGCCCGCCGAGCGCGACGATGGTGGGCGCGGTCCTGCCGTGCACGGTGAGACGGTAGGCGCGGCTGGCCGGCTTGCCCTGGTAACTGCCCACACTGGGGCCGACGTTGACGACCGAGGCCCGTCCGGCCGAGGTCACCTGGACCCGCTGGGTTGCCGAAGCGCCCTGGGCGAACTTCCGTGTGACACCGTCGTCCTCGTACAGCGTGTAGGAGGAAGTGCCGAGGCGCGGATAGATGTCGTAGTCCAGCTCGCCCTTGTTCCGGGTCTCCCAGGATGTCGTGCCCTGGGGCCACATCGGCACGATCGAGCCGCCCTTCACGAACAGCGGCAACGTGTCCAGGGGCGCGGCGTAATGGTCGATGGTCGTGGGGCCCTGGTAGGTCTTGCCCGTCCAGTAGTCGGTCCAGGTGCCCTTGGGCAGGTAGATGCCGTCCCGGACGCTGGTGTCGCTGTAGACGGGCGCGACGAGGAAGTCGGGACCGGCCAAGAACTCGTACTTGGCGTCGGCGCCCAGAGTGTTGGGGTCGTCCGGGTACTCCAGGGAGAGCGGGCGGACCGCGCCGACACCGGTCTTCGTGGCGTCCTTGGAGAGCCCGTACATGTACGGGATGAGACGTTCCTTGAGCTGGAGGTACTTGCGGTTGATGGAGGCGTAGGGCCCACCGTCCAGCCAGGGCTGCTGGTCGGCGGCCTTGCCGGTGGTGAGGTCCTTGGCCCAGCCGTCCATCGTCATGATGGCCGGCAGGAACGCCTTCCACTGGAGGTCACGCGTGTACATCTTGGGGTCGTGGCCGAAGATGCTGCCGACGTCACCCGTGTTGTACGCGATGCCCGACAACGTGGCGCCCGCGTACGTGGGGATCTGCCAGCGCAGATAGTCCCAGCTGAGCTTCTGGTCACCGCTCCACAGGACGCCGCAGCGCTGGGCGCCGGCCCAGGAGACGGGCAGCCATACGAAGCCGCGCGCGTCGCTGTTGTCCTCGATGCCGGCCTTCGCCTGGTCGCAGGCGTTCAGGGCGAAGCCATATCCGTTGCCGACCCACGCGACGTCCAGCTTGGCCACGCGCTGGCCCGCCTTGACCTGGTCGGCGAGTTTGCCGAGGCCGTCCTGGGTCCACAGGCCGAGCTGGGCGTTGTGGGCCCGCAGGCCCTTGCCGGTCTCGGCCAGGTTCTCATAGCCGCAGCCATAGCCGTCGTTGACGAGCATCCAGCCGAGCGGCATCTGGTTCTGGGTGTAGCCGTCGGCGACCTTGAGCGCGTCCAGCGTGTGGCGCTCGCCCCGGTTGGCGTTGTGCAAGTAGCAGTCGGAGTCGCCCGGTTCGAGGCCGTACACGGGCGGCATGAACGGCTTGCCCACCAGCGAGGTGTACTTGCCGATGACCGACTTGACGTCGCCGGTGAAGTAGTAGGCGTCCAGGCGCCGTTCCTGCTGTCCGGTTCGCACGCGCGGCCCGAAGTCGTAGACGCCCGGCGTGAAGGTGTTGCGGAACACGCCGTATCCGGCCGAGGAGATGTAGAAGGGCTGGGAGTTGTTCCAGCCACCCTCGTTCCAGTTGGTGTTGTTGCCCACGTTCATGACCTGGTCGCGGTGCGAGAAGCTGCCGTTCTGCTCGCCGCCGCCGAAGAACTGCTCATCCGCGCCACGGGTCAGGCTCTGACGCATCCCACCGGAGGTCCAGCGCAGCGGGTCGGCCTCGGACCAGATGACGGTTTCGTTGTCCCCCTTGTAGAGGGCGAAGCGCAGCGGCTTCTTGTAGACACGCAGGACGGTGTCCTTGCTCCGGATACCGTAATAGCCGTGCGCGTCAAAGGACTTGGTGTCCTTCTGCGCCTTGGGCTGCGTCTGGATCATGTGGCTGCCGGGCGGGTCGGTGAAGGTGCCGTCCGGCGCGGCGCGCAGCCGCAGGGTGTCGTCGGCGAGAAAGTCCACGCGGGCCTTCAGCGCGCCGGCGGCGATGTCGTACGTACCGTCCTTGCCGGCGAAGGCGGTGAGGTTCCCCGCGTCCGTGGGCTCGGGCAGGTACGCCGTACCCGTGAAGGAGTTGTGGTGTACGTCGTAAGGGACGATGACCACGTGGTAGGTCCCCGACGCCTTCGGGATGACGGTGGCCTCGGGGTCGGCGGTACCGGCGCTGGAGGCGACCTGCTTGCCCGCGTCGTCGTAGACGTAGAGGTCGAAGTCGTCGGTGGGCGTGGCCCATTGGACGGAGACGGGCACGCCGCCCTCCGGGTTGTCGTCCCACTGGTGGGCGGGCGGACGCACCGTCAGGTCGAAGCGGGCGCAGACGGCGCCGGCCGGGTCCTGCGCGGGGGGCGGGCACTTGTCGGGCGCGTCGACAGTGCCCTTCTCGTAGATCGGGCTCTGCCAGGTCAATGACTTCGTCCCGCTGTCCAGGACGCCACCGGGCGGCGCCGCGGCCTCGGCCCGCGCGGCGGCCGGGACGGTCAGGGCGGTGAGGGCGAGCGCGAGCGCCGAGAGGGCGGCGACGGCGGGGCGCCGGGGAGGGTGAAAGCGATACCAGAGGGTCCGCAAGAGTCGTTCTCCGTTCGTACCGAGCAACAGCCGGGCGCGGTGTGCGCGCTTACGCCAACAGCCGGTGGCGGTGTACGCGGTTATGCCGACGGCCGGGGCGGGTGTGCGCGTTCATGCTTGGAACAGTGGAGTTTCGAGCATCAAGATTCACCGTGAGGCGGGTACATGTCAACGGGTGGGGGGAGGGCAAGTGCGGGTGGGTGGGGCGCGGGGAGCCTCGGGCACGTTGGCAGGCGGGGCACGCGGCGCCGGGCCGGGCCGTCTGCTGTGCCGGCTGCCACGAGGGCCGGTGAGGGCAGCCGCTTCGGGCTCGGGCGCAGCCTGAGAGCGCTCTCAGACCCTGGGTGGAGCGAGGGCGCGAGATGCGGTGAGCCGTAACGGGGTGGGGTAGGCGGCACGGGGAGGCGGGGTTGCTGGGGGGTGCCCGGGCGGGGCGGGGTTGCTGAGGGGTGCCGGGACCGGGTGGCCCGCTGGGCGGGTGGGCCCGAGGGCGGGGTTGCCTGAGGCGCCGGTTGGCTTTCGAATTTGACCGGCCTGAGAGCGCTCTCGGACGGGGCGCTCGTCGGCCCTGCGAAGCCCTGCGGGGTGCCGGGGTGCCCGCCGGCCCGCGTGGCGTGGGGCCGGGGAGCAGGGAGGGAAGCAACCGAAGGCGGCCTGTCAGGGCAGGACGAACCAGTCCATGCCGAACGCCGCGGCGAGGCCCACCACGAGGAGCCAGGAGGCAAGCCGGGTACGCCCGTTGCGGCTCAGCTCGATGACCACGCCGCACAGGATGAGAGCGATTCCATAAACGCCGACGACCAGCACCGAGGAACGGGTCGCCAGCCGTACGACGAGGATCACGCCGATCGCCACCATGAGCACACCGGCGGCGACCATGCGGATGCGGCGCGCCTGCCGGGGGGCAAGACCGCCCCGCGCGGGCGCGTCCTGGGGCGGGGCGCCCTCGGCGGAAGCGTGCGGGGTCGCGTCGGCGGGGGCCTGGTCGTCGAGAGCGTCCGGGGCGCCTTCGTTCCCACCACCCCCGCGTTGGGCGTCCGGGGTGACCGCTCCACGGATCTCCGGGTCACCCGCTGCCGGGGCGCCCGGGGATATCTCACCAGGGTGGGCCGCCGCACCCTTGACGGGCTCGCCCGGGGTGGCCACACCAGTCGCGCCCATGGCCGCCTCAGAGCCAGTCTCGGCACGCCCGCCCGAAGCGGCCGCATCAAGAGCGTCGTCCGCAGTCGCTTCGACCGAACCGGAGCCCGAACCACCCGCCACGCGCCCGCCTCCGCCCGAGGTGGCCCCGTCAAGCGCGTCCACGGCCGCCTCGACCGAACCAGAGCCCGAACCACCCGCCACGCGCCCGCCGGACGCGGCCTTGGGGTGGGCGGTGGCGCCCGGATCAGCCGCCGTCGCGCCTTCCGGGTCCTGGGTTGCGTTCAAGTCCCCTTCTGCACGCGGAAGTTGAGCGGCGCGAGGGGACGCCTCCCCGCCCTGCCGCTCCCCCGCCTCCGGGGCCCGCCCGGCGCTCGCGGACTGAGCCCGGGTGCCCTCGGAAGCGTCCCGATCGCCGGCTGCCTCGGCCCCACCCCGCTCCGAACGCGGCTTCGCCGCAGGCGATGGCTTCGCTCCGGTCGTTCCGGGGGCTTCCGGGGTCGCGTCCACCGCTTGGTCCTGATCCGAGGTGCTCATGAGCCGGATCGTAATCGTTGCCCGTTACCGTGTCCCACCCCGGCCATGCCTTCTCCCAAACCGCCGCCACAACAGCTGACGGCTCGTCACCACGCCCGTACGGGCGCGATGCCCTCACGGCGCGGGCGCGAGGGCGTCCAAGGTGGCGGGCCGCACCGCCGAGGTGGCCGCGGAGCCGCGCAACAGGGCCGCCAAGTCGCGGGGTTCGGCCTGTTCGGCGAGGGGTTGCGCCGTCGCGATCCGGTCGAGGCGGAAGCCCCGGCCCGCCCGGCGCGTACGGCACCAGGCGATGAGGTACCAGCGCCCCTCGGCGGTGAGCAGTCCCGCCGGTTCCACCACGCGGACGCTCGCGCGGCCGCCCGCGTCGAGGTAGGACAGCCGCAGGGCCGTGTTGGCGCTGAGAGCGCTCTCCACCGCGCTACGGACACCGCGGTCGCCCGGCGAGGGCAGCGTCACGATCCGGGCGGCGAGTTCGCGCGCCGCGGTCGACGCGGGACCGGTGATCGAGGCCGCGATCTTCTGGGCGGCCGTACGGGCGGCGCCCGCGTACGGGGCGCCGGCCCCGACCCCCGCGAGGGCCACCGTGAGGGCGGCGGCCTCATCGGCGGTGAACCGCACCGGCGGCAGGGTCATGCCGGGGTCGATCGACCAGCCCCCCGCCCCGCCCCGTCATCGTGCGCACCGGCACGCCGGTCTCCATCAGTGTCTGGAGGTCGCGCTGCACGGTGCGCGTACTCACCTCGCATCGCGCGGCGAGCGCCGCGACCGTCAGGGGCCTCGGCGCCGCCGCGCGCAGTTCTTCGACCAGCCAGTACAGACGGGCAGTACGGTTCACGTCGTCGGACGCTACCGTGCCGAGGCCAGGAAGCTTCCCTGGCGTCGCAGTTCCCGCTCGGTGATGGTGAGGGGGAACAGGGTGAAGCCGTGCATGGCCCCGGCGACGACATCGAGCCGTACGGGTGCGCCCGCCGCCCGCCACCGCGCGGCCAGAAAGAGGGAGTCGTCCCGCAACGGGTCCTCGGTTCCGACCACGATCCGGGCCGGCGGCAGTCCCGTGAGGTCGGCGAAGAGCGGGGACATGCCGGGATCGCGGCGCCGCTCGGCGTCCATGCCGGGCGTGAACTGCTCATAGGTGGAGCGCAGGGTGTCCGTGTTGCTCAGCGACCGCCGGGAACCGAACAGGCGCTGGCTCGGAGTCATCGACAGGCGTAGGGCCCGAACAGCAGGTGGGCCGCCCGGAACGCTCCGCTGACGCCGTGCCGGTCACGCAGGCGCAGCAGCGTCAGGACGCTCAGGTGCGCGCCGGCCGACTCGCCGCCGATCAGGAGCCGGCGGGTGCCGAATTCGGCCTCGGCGTTGTCCACCAGCCAGCGGGCGGCGGTCTCGCAGTCCTCGGGCCCGGCGGGGAAGGGGTGTTCGGGCGCGAGGCGGTACTCCACGCTCACCACGGCGACCCGGGCGTCTCGCGCCAGACGCCACAGGCGGTCGTCCTGCCCGTCGGCGGAGCCGAACGCCCAGCCGCCGCCGTGGATGTGCAGGTACACGCCGTCGACGCGCGGGGGTATGAAGGTCCGGACCCGCACCCCGCCCGCGAGGACGCGGTCGTGCCCATGGGGCAGTCGTACGGGAGGCGTGTCGCCGCCCAGGCGGTTGCGGCGAAGGGCGGCCAGCATGGTGGCGTCGGGCGCTCCCCGGCGTACCCGGCTGTCCGCGTCGGCCGCGAACCGTTCATTGAACGCCAGGGTCTCGGTGAGGCAGTCCTCGTCTTTGATCATCATGTGCGGCACGGTCGCAGCCGTCCGCGACACCGTCGTGTCACCCTTTTCCAGTGAGCCGCGTCACGTCCGCGCCGAGCCCCCCGCGCGCACACGACAGGGCGCGCAGCCGCGTCGCGGCGGTACGCGCCCTGGGGTGCTCGCACCGGCCCGCGAAGCGCCGGAACGAGGGGGCCTCAGTGGGAGTGGTGACCCATCCAGCCGCCCATCTGGCCCATCCACTCGGAGTGCTTACAGGCGCTGCCGAACGACGCGTTCCCGCCGTGCGCCGCGGCGAACGTGGCGCAGCTGCCCTTCCTGCCGCCGGAGTAGTGGTCGTCCCGGTCGTGGGCGAGCGCGGTGCCGGTGCTGCCGAGGATCGCGGCGACGGCGAGGACGCCGGCGGTGAGGGTGGTACGCATGCGCATGATTGCTCCTGTTCGAGCGGTTGGATGAGGAACAGGGTGATCAGTCCCCGGCGCCCGGGCCCGGCAAAACCGGTATCACCCGACCGCCGACGCGCCCGCTCCAAGTCCCCGCCGAGCCCCCGCGTCAGCCGGCACCCCGGCCGGGCGGCGCCGCGCTCCGCCCGGCTCGTGGCTCCTGCCGTCCAGGAACAGCGGGGTCGCGGCGGGGCGGGGCCGGGGCCACGGCCCTAACGGTGCTGTCCGGCCGCGCAGCTCGGGCCAGGATCGGGCCGGCACTCGCGGGTCATCGCCTCGGCCGCTCCCTTGGCGGCCGCGTAGGTCTCTGCCAGGGTGTTGCCCGGCGCCGCCCGGACCCGGCCGTCCCGAAGCCGGCCAGCGGGTCAGCGGGTCAGCGAGCCGGCCCGCCTCACCCGCCAGCCCGTCACGACCGCCAACCCGCCAGCCCGCCAACCTGTCAACCTGTCAACCTGTCACGCCAAAATCTCCACGTACCCGTCCGTCCCGTGCACCCGGATCCGCTGCCCGTCCCGGATCCGGCGGGTGGCGCCCTCCACGCCCACGACGGCGGGCAGGCCGTACTCCCGCGCGATCACCGCGCCGTGGGTCATCACGCCGCCCACCTCCGTGACCAGACCCGCGATCGCGACGAACAGCGGCGACCAGCTGGGGTCGGTGAAAGTGGTGACCAGGATGTCGCCCGCTTCGAGGTCGGCGTGCGCCATGTCCAGGACGACGCGGGCCCGCCCCTCGACGGTCCCGGCGGACACCGGGATGCCGCTCAGCGCGCCGGGCGGTACGTCGTCGCGCCGGTAGGCCCCGTTCAGGGCCTCGCCCTCCGAGGTGAGCACCCGGGGCGGCGTGAGCGCCTGGTAGGAGCGGAACGCTTCCCTGCGCTCCTGGAGGAGACGGCCGTCCACCCGGCCCGAGCGTGCGACGTCACGCAGTTCCTCGAACCTGAGGTAGAAGATGTCCTCCTCCTCGTCGAGCACCCCGGCTCGCACCAGCCGCCCGGCCTCCTTCAGGAGGGCCTGCTTGTAGACGAAGTACCGGCTGATGATGCCGTACTTGGGGTACTCCCGGTATCCGGTGAAGGTCCTGACGCGCCTGATCACGCGCTCGGTCTCGGCGGCCTTGTCATCCCCGTCCGGCAGGGCCCGCAGGCGGGCCAGCACATCCTGTTCCTTGGCCAGCGCCTTCTGCCGCCCCTGCTCGAACCGCCGCTGCGCCGCGCCCGGTTGGAAGTTCCTGACGTTGTCGAGGATGACCGGCACGAGAGTCGAGGGGCGTTCGCTCCAGCGTGGCCGGGTGATGTCGATCTCGCCGACGCAGCGCATGCCGTACCGGTCGAGATAGGACTCGATGGCGGCACGCGCCTCGGCCCCGCCCGTGAGCTTTCCCAGCTCCTCCAGGAAGCCGTTGCCCGCGACATCCCCGACGCCCCCCAGGTACGCGACCACCTCCGGGTACGGGCGGATGGCGTCCGCGACGTCGAGCAGCGCCAGGCCCATCTCCGAGGTGACGTTGTCGGGGGCGGACAGGATGAGCGTGTCCGCCGCGTTCTTCTCGCCCAGCCACTCAAGGAGCTTGTCGTTGAGCCACCAGGTAGCCTCCATGCCGGCCATGATCGCCCGCATGCTCAGCGGATCACCGAGCTCGCGCTTGTGCGTGGCGAACGCGTCGAGCAGGAAGTCGAAGAGCGCCGGTCCGCTCTTCGTCTCGATGTCGCGCTTGAGGGCGGCGACGGCGGCACGGTTGCGTTCGATCAGTCCGGTGACAATGGCCGGGTCGGTCTCGATCGGGGCGGCGGGCGCGCCGCCGGGCGCCGGACCGGCGGGCCGCGCGTCGGGAAGCGACGGAAGGAACCCGTCGCGGGCGAGGACGGTTTCCAGCGCGTCCCTGGTCAGCGGATCGCCGCGCCCGATGAGGTCGAGCAGGCCCGCGCGGCTCGTGGGCGAGGCAAGCCGCCGGGTGGCGTCGACGAACAGCCTCCCGCCGGCCTCGGGCATCGGCGCCATGGCCGTCAGCTGCCACACCGAGAGCCCCAGTGGCTTGATGGCGTCGGTCATCATCTGCTGGTGGCCGACGGAGAGATAGACGTGGTTCTCCTCGTCCCCGCTGTCCGGGACCGGGAACAGCGTCGTGATCGGGCGGCTCTGCACGATGTGGAAGGTGTCGCCGACCAGGCACCATTCGACGTCCTGCGGGCGGCCGAAGTGCGCCTCGATGCGTCGTCCGAGTTCCACCAGCCGTACGGCCTGCGCGTCCGTCAGCGCCGGCTCCTCCTGACGCCCCGCGTCGATGGCCACCTCACGCGTACCGCCGCCGGGCACGGCGTCGACGGCGCACGCCTTCGCGGCGATCGTCCTGGCGAGGACCTGGCCGTCGCGCACCTTGAAGACGTCCGGATTCACCAGGCCGGAGACCAGGGCCTCACCAAGGCCGAACCCGGCGTCCACGGTGGCGATCGCGCGGTTGCCCGTGACGGGGTCGGCCGTGAACATCACGCCCGAAGCCCGCGGCTCGGCCATCCGCTGCACGACCACGGCCATGCGCACCGCGCGGTGGTCGATGCCGTTGCGCTCCCGGTAGGTCACGGCCCGCTCCGTGAACAGCGAGGCCCAGCACCGGCTGATGTGCCGCAGGATCTCCGCCGGCCCCACGATGTTGAGGTACGTGTCCTGCTGACCGGCGAAGGAGGCGGTCGGCAGGTCCTCAGCCGTCGCGCTGGACCGCACGGCGTACGCGTCCCGCTCGCCGTGCCGGGTGAGCGCGTCGGTGATCTCGGCGGCGAGGTCGCCTGGAAGGGGGATCTCTTCGATGGTCCGGCGCAGCTGTGCGCTGAGCGTACGGACGGCGTCCCGGTCCTCCGGTTCCACGCGGGCCAGCCGCTGGAGGAGTTGGCCGACCGATGGCTGTCGGGCCACGACCCTGGCGAAGGCCTCGGTCGTCACGCAGAAGCCGTCCGGCACCTCCACCCCCTCGATCCGCGCGAGGGCGCCCAGGTGCCCGGCCTTGCCGCCGACGAGCGCGAGCGGCGTCCCGTCGGCCTCCTGAAGATCCAGCACGTACTGCTCAGTCACTGCGTTGCCTCCGAGGCGTGGTGCTCCGTCGATGTGCGGCGGACGGTCGCGTCCTGGCCGCCCGGCCCTTTCGGCTGGTGTCGGGCGCCGATTCTGCGCTCCCCCCTGGGCCTTGTGGCAAGCCCCCCGGTGCGCTATATCTTGAGACAGGCGGGGAGAAGTGTCTCCCTGCCTTTGTCATGTGGTCTGCCTCTGTCATGTGGCCTGCCTTGGTCATGTGGGCCTCGGCGGGGCGCCCAGGCCGGGCGCGCCGACCACACGCGCGCCCGTGGCCACTCGGGACGGCTCCCCACCCCCATCCCCCTCGGACAGCGCCCTTCGCGACTGCGCCAAGCGCGCCCGCGTCCACCCGCGCCGGCCCTCCCGCGAGCATGATCCGAACGTGACGGAGGCACATCCCGGTGGCGCTGTCGGCGTTCCGCCCATCGACAGATGACGAAAAAGCGCCACCGACCTTTCATACATCTGTACGAAGTGGGGGCGGGGAGGTTCTGCGAGAGTGCGGTTCGCGACAAGGAGCCGGTCCGGTCGCGGAGTTGGGGGTTCCGGCGGCACCACGCGGTCCGTGATGAGCTGTGCTCACCTGCGCCGATGACCAGGCCCGGAGTTTTTTGCCGATGACCACGCCCAGAGATTTCTCCGGCCGTCGAGTCCCCTCGGGGCGCCGACTGTCGGCGGTCGAGGAGGACTTGAGTGACGCATTCGCCTCAGGAGGCTGTTGTGACGGATGAGACAGACGAGAACAAGACGCGCAAGAACGGCCTGTACGGGGGCGTGAGCACCGAGCTCACCGAGAACATGAGGCAGGGCTGGGCGGACACCGAACGCCGCGACCTCCAGCCCATCGCGCAGGCGCCGCACACCGCGCGCCGCCGGGCGGCGCTGTCCGCCCAGTTCCCCGGTGAGCTCCTGGTGATCCCCGCCGGCAACCCCAAGGTGCGCTCCAACGACACGGACTACCCTTTCCGGCCGTCGTCGGACTACGTGTACCTGACGGGTGATCAGTCGCAGGACGCCGTCCTGGTTCTCGAGCCGGGCGAGAGCGGCGGGCACCAGGCCGTCGCCTACGTGCTGCCCCGCTCCGACCGCGAGTCCGGCGAGTTCTGGCTCGACTACCACGGCGAGCTCTGGGACGGCCGGCGCAACAGCCTCAGCGAGAACGAGCGCCTGCTAGGCCTGCCCTGCCGTGATGTCCGCACCCTGACCGGCCGGCTGGCCGAGGCGCGTGGACCGATCCGGCTGCTGCGCGGGTACGACGCGGCCGTCGACGCCACACTGAGCGACAAGGTCACCGCCGAGCGGGACATCGAGTTCCGGATCGCGCTCTCCGAAATGCGCCTGGTCAAGGACGAGTTCGAGATCGCCGACCTGCGTCACGCCGTCCAGGCCACCGCGCGCGGTTTCGAGGACGTCGTGGGCATCCTCGGCACGGACCGGCCGACCCTGGAGCGGGCCATCGAGGGCACGTTCTGGATGCGCGCGCGGATCGAGGGCAATGACGTGGGGTACGCCTCGGTCTGCGCCGCCGGCCCGCACGCAACGACCCTGCACTGGGTGCGCAACGACGGCGAGGCCCGCCCCGGCGACCTGCTGCTGCTGGACGCCGGCGTGGAGAGCCGCAATCTCTACACCGCCGACGTCACCCGCACCCTGCCCGTCGACGGCCGCTTCACTCCCGCGCAGCGCAAGGTGTACGACGCGGTGTACGCGGCGCAGTCGGCCGGCATCGCCGCCGTCAAGCCGGGCGCCAAGTACCGGGACTTCCACCACGCCGCCCAGCGGGTGCTGACCGAACACCTCGCCTCCTGGGGCCTGTTCGGCAGCCGCTCGGTGGACGAGGCGTACGAGCTCGGGCTCTTCCGGCGCTGGACCCTCGCCGGCACCGGGCACATGATCGGCCTCGACGTCCACGACTGCGCCAAGGCCCGTACCGAGCTGTACGTCGAGGGCACCCTCGCCGCGGGCATGGTGCTGACCGTCGAGCCCGGGCTGTACTTCCAGTCGGACGACCTGACCGTCCCGGAGGAGTTCCGGGGCATCGGCATCCGGATCGAGGACGACATCCTGGTCACCGAGGACGGCAACGAGAACCTGTCGGCCGACCTCCCCCGGGCCGCCGACGAGGTGGAGGCCTGGATGGCCCGGCTGCGGGGCTGACGGCGACCGCCGTGGCCGGCCGCACAACGGCGTGCGGCCGGCCACGGCCAGGACCACGGGGTCCTCCGGCGAGAACGGATCACCACACGAGGGGACGCGAGTGATGGAACAGCAGGACGGTTCGCGCGGGTTGCGCAGCCACGATCATCAAGTACCGGACGCGGTGGCGGAGGTCTTCCGGCACGGCTGGGCCGACACGAGCCGGCCCGCGAGGCCCGGGTCGGGAGCCGCGTGGGCGGCCAAGCGGCGGGCCGCGGTGTCCGAGCGGTTCCCCGGCGAGCGGATCGTCGTTCCGTCCGGTGGCCTCAAGACCCGCAGCAACGACTTCGACTACGCCTTCCGGCCGCACTCCGCGTACATCCATCTCACCGCCGAGCTGGGCACGCGAGCGGTGCCGGACAGCGTGCTGGTCTTCGAGCCGACCGGGCAGGGGCACGAGGTCACGCTGTTCACCCGGCCGCGCTCGCCCCGTGACGCCGGGCCGCGCGGCGCGGAGTTCTACAGCGACCGCCGGCACGGCGAGTTCTGGGTCGGCAGGCGCCGGACGCTCGCCGAGACCGCCGGTGACCTCGGCATCGAGACGCGCTCCCGCGACGACTTGGAGCGGGCACTCGCCGGCGGCGTGCCGACCCGGGCCGTGCGGGGCGAGGACGCGGTCGTCGACGCCCTGGTGACGCCGTCCGCGCCCGGCGACGCCGAACTGCTCGCCTTTCTGGCCGAGTCGCGCCTGGTCAAGGACGAGTGGGAGATCGAGCAGCTGCGTACGGCGGTGGGGAACACGCTGGCCGGCTTCCACGACGTCGCCGCCGAACTGCCGTACGCCACCCGCCTGGAGCGGGGCGAGCGCTGGATCGAGGGCACCTTCAACCGGCGGGCGCGGCTGGAAGGTTATGGCCTGGGATTCGAGACGATCGCGGCGGCCGGTAACCATGCGTGCGTCCTGCACTGGATGCACAACGACGGTCCGGTGCGCGAGGGCGATCTGCTGCTCCTCGACGCGGGCGCCGAGGCCGACACGTTCTACACCGGGGACGTGACCCGGACGCTGCCGGTCGGCGGCCGCTTCACCGACGCTCAACGCCGGGTGTACGAGCTGGTGTTCGCCGCGCAGTCCGCGGGCATCGCCGCTCTTCGGCCCGGCGCGCCCTACGGCGCGTTCCACGACGCGGCGACGCGGGTCATCGCCGAGGGCCTTGACGCCTGGGGCCTGCGGCCCGGCGGCGACGTGGTCGCGCACGAGTCGGCCCTGTACCGCAGGTACACCGTCTGCGGCACCGGTCACATGCTCGGTCTCGACTGCCACGACTGCGCCTCGGCCCGCAGCGAGACCTACGCCCGGGGCGTGCTCCGCGAGGGCCATGTGCTCACCGTCGAGCCCGGACTGTACTTCCAGCCCGACGACTTGACGGTCCCTCAGGAGCTGCGGGGCATCGGCGTGCGCATCGAGGACGACTTCCTCATCACGGCCGACGGCGCGGAGTGTCTTTCGTCGGGCCTGCCACGCGCCGCCGACGACGTCGAGGCGTGGATGGGCGCGTCGCGGTGAGAGCCCCCCGCCCCCTGGTCGACCAGGTCTGCGGACAGCTGCGGCAGGCCGGTGCGGTGGCGGTGGTCGGACCCACCGGGTTCGGCAAGTCCGCGGTCCTCGACGCGGTGTGCACCGTGTGGGAGACCTCGGGGGACCCGGTGGTCAGGCTCAGTTCGGCGCCCGGCGACACCCATCTGCCGTATGTGCCCTTCATGGATCTGTTCACCGTCTGCCCGGACGACGTCAGCCGTGAACTCTCCGACGTGCAGCGGTCGACGATCGACTGGGTCCTGCGGCGGGTCACCGGTCCCGAGCCCGATCCCGCGGTCCTGCGCGTCACGGTCCTGTCCTGCCTGCAGGCCTGGGGGCGCAGGGCCCGGCTGTTGCTCACCGTCGACGACGTGCACTGGTGGGGGCGGGACAGCCTGGGCGTCTTCGGTTACGCGGCACGCCGCAGCCGGGGCAGCGTGTCGTTGCTCGCCGCCCTGCGGCCCGGCGGGCCGCCCGCGCACGACGTCCTGGGCGGCGACGCCGTGGAGATAACGGTGCCCACGCTCAGACCGCAGGAGTCGGCCGCCGTCGTACGGTCCTTCGGGATCCCGCTGCGCACCGCCGCGCGCATCCACACGGCGACGGGCGGCAACCCCCGGCTCGTCTCGGAGATCGCCGCCGGGCTCGCCCGCGCCGGGACGCCGGCGGTGCTCGACGTCCAGCCGCTCGCCCCCTATGCCCGCAAGGCACTGCGCGCCTGGCTCTCCGGGCTCGCGGCGCCGGTGCACTGGGTGCTGCTGCTCGCCGCGCTGGCCGCCGACCCCTCGCTCGACACCGTCCGGCGCGCGGGCGGCCCGTGCGCCGACACGGCCCTGGCGGACGCCGAGGCCGCGGGTCTGATCCAAGTGGGCGCCACCGTGCGCTTTCCCGCCCCGGTCGTCCGTGAGGGCATCATCGCCGAGGCCAGCGGCGAGGCGGTGAGCCAGGCCCATCTCGCCCTCGCCACCGCCTCCTCCGCCGATGAGGACCGGGTCTGGCACCAGGCCTCCGCGCTGGCCCCGGCCGGGCTGCCCGCGTATCTGGTCCCGGCGCTCCTCGGCGCCGCCGCAGAGGCGCGGGCCGGCGCCGACCACGCCAGGGCCGCCGAGTTCGGCCTCCTCGCGGGCGCGAGGCCCGGCGGCGACCAGCACCGCCTGCTGGTCGCCGCCGCCCAGGACGCCGAGGCGGCGGGCCGCTTCGACCTGGCCCGCGCGGCGCTCGACCAACTGGAGCGCGGCCGGGCCGCACCCGAGGCCCGCGCCCGGGCCCGGCTCGCCGTGGTGGACGCCGCCGGACGGGGGGCCGCACTGGTCGAACACCTGGCGGCCCAGGCCCTGGCCGAGGCCACGGCCGCCGACGATCCGGGTCTGATCGCGGCGACCCATCTGCGGCTGGCCCGTGGCCTGCGGCTGAGCCGGGGCTGCCACCCCGAGGCCCTTGGCCACGCCTGGTCCGCCGAGGAGTGGGCGGGACGCGCCGGTGACGCCGCGACCCGTGCCGCCGCCCTGGCCCTGACGGCGCTGATCGAGCAGGGCTCGGGATCGGCCGGCCACGGCGCGCTGCTCGGGCGGGCGCTGGCGGCGGGTCACGGCCACGGCGCGGGCCCCGCCCCGGGGACACCACGCCGTACCGCTGTCGCCTTCGCCCTCCTCGACGACCGGGTCGACGAGGCCGCCCGGCTCCTCGATGAGGCTCCGGCCCCCTGTCGCGCCGACCGGCTTCGGCTGCTGGCCGGCTCCGTCCGCGTCCACGCCCTGCGCGGTGAGGGCGCCGCCGCCCGCGAGGAGGCGGGCCACCTGCTCGCCCTCACCCGTGATCTCGGGGCATCCCCCGGGCCCGCCTGGCATGCGGCCGCGCTCGCCGAACTCGCCGGCGGCAGCCTGGAAGAGGCCCTGGCGTGCGCCGATCTCGGCCTCACGGCCTCACGTGAGGAAGCCGACACGGTCCTTGCCGCGCACTGTCTGCATCTGTCCGGTGCGACCCGGCTGCTGCTGCGCGACACCGGCGGAGCGCTTGCCGATCTGCTCGGCGTCCGTGACCTGGCGCGGGAGTTGGGCATGCGCGATCCGGCGGAGATCCGCTACGACGCCGACCTCGCCGAGGCGCTGCTCGCCGCCGGTGACCTCCCGGCCGCGCTGCGGACGGTCGCATCGGCCCGGCGCCGGGCCGAGGACCTGCGACGCCGTGGCGTCCTTGCCTCGCTCGCCCGCGCGGAGGCCCTGTGCCACACGGCGGCGGGCGACTTCGACCGGGCCGAGGAACTGCTGGACGAAGCCCGGCGCGCCTTCGAGGCGCTGGGGCATCCGTTGCAGCGCGGGCGGGTGCTGCTCGCCCACGCGTCGGTCGAGCAGCGCCGCAGACGCCCCGCCCGCGCCAGGGAACTCCAGGCCGCGGCCGAGGCGGTGTTCCGCGGGGCGGGCGCGCCGCTGTGGGGGCCGCCGCGGTCCGAGGCCGCCCGGGCGCAGGCCTGGCAGGCCGGGCTCACCGACGCCGAGCGGCGCATCACCGAGCTCGTCGTCGAAGGGCTCGCCAACCGTGACATCGCGGCCGCCCTGTACATCAGCGTCAAGACCGTGGAGGCGGTCCTCACCCGGATCTACCGCAAGTTGCAGGTGCGCTCGCGCGTCCAACTGATGGCGCTGGTACGCAAGGACGACCACCGGGCGGCCCGCTGACCCGGGCCGTCCGGACCGCCATGTGCCGGGGCGCTCAGTCCTCGTACCAGCCGACCGATCCCAGGATGCTCGACGCCGCCGCCCCCGGTTCGGCCCCGCCCGGGGCGGGGACGTCGTAGCGCACCCCGCATCCCGTCATGCGACCGCCCATGAACAGCGGTCCGAACACCGCGCCCGTGCTGATGCCGAGGTAGCTGTCCCGGTCGCGGTCCAGGACGTCCGCGCGGATCCTGGTGCTGTGGACGGCCTCCTGCGCTATCCAGGTGCCGGCCGCCTTCGCCCTGGTGATCACGTGCTCCCAGGCGGCGGGTTCGGTCCTCGAGCCGATGTGCACGTCGAAGTTCTGGTCGCCGTCGGAACGCTTGACGACGAAGTCCTCCCGGCGCCGGCGCAGCAGCTCCTCCAACTGCCATGTCTCGCCCTGGAATTCCACCTTCTCCTCCCGTATGCCGCGCGACCACGGCAGGTAGCGCCGCGTGAACGCGCGGTCCTCGTCACTCATCCAGTCCTGGCCCTTGGACAGCAGCGCGAACAGCTGCTTGTTCGCCGCCTGGTAGGAGCTCTGCGGGGTGAGCACGGCCGAGCCGCACTTCCTGATCCTCAGCAGCGGCCGGATGTCGCGGCCCGCGTCCAGCCACTCCTGCGGCACCGTGCGCTCCAGGACCAGCGGGTGGGGCGCCCGGCCGGCGTCGAGGGCTCCGATGAACTCGTCGGTGTCGAAGTAATCGGCGGCGATACCGGACTTCCGCAGCGACTCGACCTCGATGTCGTAGTACCTGCGGCTCCCCGTGTACCCGCCGACGAAGACGTCCGGCAGATAGCCGACGACCGCCACGCCCGGATCGAGCCCCAGTTCGCCGAGGACGCTCCGCAGGACGTCCGCGCGTGCCTTGAGGGGGTCGGCGAGGATGAGCGTGCCGAGCACCGCCTCGGACAGCAGCTGCCGCCACAGATCGTTGAGCAGATGGAGGTAGACCTGCCCGCCGGTGGAGGAGCAGAAGTTGAACTCGATGAACTTCCAGCCCGCGTCGGTGAGGATGACGTCCGGGCGGCCCATCACCGTGGCGTAGGCGTTCTCGAACTCCTCGTCGCCGTAGAACGCCGTCAGGCGCTCGTCCAGGCCCAGTGCGCGGTGCCGGGCGAGGCAGTCCTCGCCCAGGTGCCGCACCGCGCGGCGCAGCAGGTCGGCCAAGTAGGCGACCGCGCCCTCCAGTTCGGCTCCTTGGGCGGCGGGCCTGACGACGGGGCCCGCCGGGGCGATCCGGTCGAACCAGAACGTCCTGAAGCCCCGCAACTGGTGGTCGAACGCGTTGATCAGGGTGCGGGGATCCGGTACGTGCGGCCCTCGCGCCGCACCCACCCGCAGCGCCGCCGAGGTGTCTTCCATGGTGTCTTCCGCTCTGTCCGGCGTGTTGGGTCCGGACGGGTCTGCCGGTCCGGCTTGTCTTCTCATTTCAGGACGGGCCGGGTCTCGCGCCGGCCGAACTCGGCCTCCAGCGCGAGACCGGCCCGCAGCAGGTCCGCCTCGCCGAAGGCGCGCCCCACCAGCTGCACCCCGATGGGCAGGCCGTTGCCGGCGAACCCCAGGGGCACGGACAGGGCGGGGTGTCCGGTGACGGCGAACGGGATGGTCTGCATGTCGTTGGCGAGCTTCGGCGGGGGCCAGTCGGTGCCGAACGCGTCGACCCGGGCCGCGGTGGTCTGCCCGCAGGCCGTGACCAGCACGTCGTGACCGGCGAAGATCCGCCGGTCGAGCGCGGCGGTGAGCTGCTCGCGCACCTCGTGGGCCCTGCGCAGTTCGGCCGGCCCGACGCCCGCGCCGGGCATCAGCTTCTGGTAGGTGTAGCGGCCGAACGAGCGGGGCGAGCGGCGCAGGTTCTCCTCGTGCACCGCGAAGCCCTCGGCCATGAGGACGACGCGGCCGCAGGCGTCGAAGACCTCGTACGGCGGCAGATGGCACTCCTCGACGATCGCGCCGAGCTTGTCGAGGTGGTCCAGGGCCCGGTCGATGCTCTCGGTGATCTCGCCGAGGGTCCCGGGGTCGGCCGCGTACCAGTCCTTGGCGTACGCCACGCGCAGTCCCTTGACGTCGCCGTCGAGGGCGCCGAGGAAGTCGGGCGCGGGGGTGTCGCGGGTGCGGGCGTCGCGGGGGTCGGGGCCCGAGACGACCTGGAGCGCGACGGCGGCGTCGGCCACCGTCCAGGCCAGCGGGCCGAAGTGGTCCATGGTGGGTGCCAGCGGGGTCGCCCCGTGGCCGGAGACACTGCCGTACGTGGGTTTCAGGCCGACCGCTCCGCAGTGGAAGGCGGGGCCGCGCAGCGAGCCCGCCGTGTCGGAGCCGAAGGTGACGCGCAGGAACCCGGCGGCCACCGCCGCGCCCGCTCCCGACGAGGAGCCGCTGGTGATGTGGTCGCTGTTCCACGGGTTGCGGGCCGGCGGGAAGGGCAGGTCGTGGCTCGGGCCGCCGAAGGCGAACTCGTAGGTGGCCAGTTTGCCCAGGAGCACACCGCCGCCGGCCCGCAGGCGGGCCTCCACGGCGCTGTCCTCGGTGGCGACGCCATTGAGGGTGAGGTGGGAGTGGTTGGTGGTGGGCAGGCCCTCGACGTCGAGGATGTCCTTCAGGGCGTAGGGGATGCCGTGCAGCGGGCCCCGGTCGGTGCCGGCCCGCAGTTCGCGGTCGGCCCGGGCGGCGCGGCGCAGCGCGAGGTCGCGGGTGACCAGGACGAAGGCGTGCAGGTCGCCGTCGTGCGCGTCGATCAGGCTCAGCGCGTGCTCCACCAGCTCCACCGAGGTGAGGCGTCCGGCCCGCAGCAGCGCGCCGGCCTCCACGACGGACAGTTCGGTGAGGGCGCCGGGGTCCGCGGTGACGGTCTCAGACATCGGAGACCTCCACTGCGCGCAGCAGCTCGCTCATCGCCCGCAGGGAGCGGGCGCCGGCCAGGACGCCGGGGGCCAGATCGGGCGGCATCACGATGTCGCGGCGCGCGAGGGCGTCGGTGAACTCCCGGTCGGCGGCCGCCAGTTGGGCCTCCTGGGTGCCGGGGGGGCCGGCGCTCTCCTGTGTGCCGGGCTGTGCCACGTACGGTCGCCCCTTCGGTGCGGTGGATGCCTGCCGCGTCACCAGGTGGGCGCAGGTGATGAGGTCGAGCGATGCGTGCCCGGTGGAGCTGAAGACGGTGGTGCGCCCGGGCAGGCCGGTGTGGTCGCCGCTCACCAGGGATTCCAGGTCGATGGCCCCGCGGTGGATCTCGCCGGCTTCGGCGACGGCGATCTCGATGTCCTCGACGACGAGCGCGGCACGTTCCATCAGCGTGCGGGACACCTCACGCGAGTCGGTGGTGTGGGCGCCCATGCAGTTGATGTGCACATGGGGCGCGAGCCGCGCCGCGATCGGCAGCGGCCGCACGGACGTGGTCGCCGTGGAGATGACGTCCGCGCCTTCGGTGGCCTCCCGCGCCGAGGCGCAGACCCGCACGCGTGCCGAGGGGTCCGCGCGCCGGACGCGCGCGCACAGCACGTCGGCGTGGGCGGCGGTGCGCGAGTGGATGCGTACGTCGGTGATCGGGCGGGCCGCCGTGACCCCGAGGTACTGCTGCCAGGCCTGGACGCCCGATCCGATGATCGCGAGGCTCGTGGCGTCAGGAGCGGCGCAGCAGTCGGTGACCAGCGCCGTCACGGCCGCGCACTTCAGGTCGGTGACGAGTGCGCCGTCCAGTACGTCCAGCAGGTCTCCGGTGGCGGTGGAGAACACCGGAACCACCGAGGTCACGGTGGGGCCCGGGCCGTCGGTGATGGTGGCGGTCTTGTTGACGCACAGGCCGAGGTCGGCGCTGACGGCCGGCATGGAGAGGAACCGGGTGCCGTGGCCGTCCTCGACGACCTCGCGCAGCGGCACGGCCATCCGCCGCACCGCGCCGCCGCGCAGGCTCTGCCGCATCAGCGCGGCGACGGCCAGCACGTCGGTGCGGTCTCCCGTGCTGCCGTGCCCGGTCGTCTTGCCGTGCGGGGTCATCCGACGTCCGCCAGCACCTCGAGGAGGTCCGTCGCGAAGCGCTCGGTCAGCTCGGTGGGCATGTCGCCGCGCAGCATCATCCGCACGCCGGCCTGGCCACGGGCCACGATGGGGAAGAACATCGCGGAGCAGTAGTAACCGCGCCGGTAGAGCTCGGTGGAAAGGCGCACCGCCCGGTCGTTGTCGCCGACGGTCACGAACTTGATGTGCGACCCTTCGCCGCGCAGGCCGTGGCCGTCGAGCCGTTTGTCGAACAGGGCGATGTTGTGGGCGAGTTGGCGCTGGCGCTCACCGAGCAGGGGGCTTCGGTGGACTTCGAGCGCGCCGAGGGCCGTGCCGATCGCGGCCGTCCGCAGCCCCTGCGACCAGGCCAGTGGCCCGCTCCGGTACAGGAAGTCGAAGAGGTCGCGGTCACCGACCATCGCGATACCGCCGGTGGCGCCGAAGGCCTTGGCGATGGAGGCGACGACGATCGTACGGGGGCCGAGGGTGTCGAACACGGTGCGCGCGTAGCCCACTCCGCGCTCGCCCATGGCGGACAGGGCGTGCGAGTCGTCGAGGTAGACGAACATGCCGTACCGGTCCTGGAGGTCCTTGATGCCGGACAGGTCGGCCTGGCCGCCGGTGGAGTAGACGCCCTCGGCGACGTAGGCCACCCTCGGGTAGCGCTTGCAGACGTCTTCGAGGAACTGCGTGTCGTTGTGCGGGCAGGTCATCACCAGCGTCTCGTCGGCGATGACCGGCTTGAGGAAGTTCATGGAGAAGTGCGCGAACCGGTCGAAGACCACGACGAGCGGTTCCCCGTCGGTGAGGTGTCCGGAGGCGAGCAGCGGCAGGATCGCCGCGCTGAGCACACCGCAGGACACCGACGGCAGCACCTGGGCGCCGAAGTGCGCGCTCAGCTCCTCCTCCAGGCGTTCCATGATGCCGAGCCGGATCCGGAACTCCCCCATGGAAAGGCCGGTTATCTGCTCCTGTTCCAGTGCGGCGCGCCCGGCCTCGACCACCGTGGGGTGGCTGTTGAAACCGAGGTAGGAGCAGGACGAGAGGTTCGCGAACTCGTGCCCGGTGCGCAGGTCACGCAGCCGGTTCTGGCCCTCGACGGCCTCGACGACGAGGCCGAGCATGCCGTGCTTGCGCGACAGACCCCAGGCCTCCTCGCCGGCCGGCACCATCTTGCGGTTGTTGCGGTAGCGGTGGGGCCCTGTGATGTCCGCGACGTCCGTGATCTCTTCGCTCATCAGGCGCCCACCGCCTGGGCGCGGAGCCAGCCGCCGAGCCGGTTCACCGCTTCGCGTGCCTTGCCCAGGCGGGCGTGGTGCAGGTGCCACACGTGCACCATGCCGGGCCACACCTCCAGGACGCCGGTGCCGCCCGCGCGGCGCAGGCCGGCGGCGAAGCGCTCCGCGTCGCTGAGCAGGATCTCGCGGCTGCCCACCTGGAGCAGTACCGGGGGGAGCCCGGCGAGGTCCCCGAACAGCGGGGACACATACGGGTCGGTCCGGTCGGTGTCCCCCAGGTAGGAGGAGGTCACCAGGTCCACGACCGGCTTGTCCAGCATGGGGTCCTCATGTTCCAGGGTGCGGTAGCTCTCGCCGCTGCCGGTGAGGTCGGTCCACGGGGAGACGCAGGCCGCGGCGGCCGGCAGCGCGATCCCCGCGTCGCGCAGCCTCAGGAGCGTCGCGAGCACCAGGCCACCGCCCGCCGAGTCGCCCGCCAGGACGATCTGGCCGGCCGTGAGCCCGTCGTCCAGCAGGCTCCGGTAGGCGGCCACGGCGTCGTCCAGCGCCGCCGGATAGGGGTGTTCGGGGGCCCGCCGGTAGTCCACGAAGAACGTGCGGCAGCGGGCCACCCTCGCGATCTCGGCGACCATGTGGCCGTGGCTGCGCAGCGACCCGTACACATAGCCCCCGCCGTGCAGGTAGAGCGCGGTCAGGCGCCCTTCGGCGTTCGGCGGGGTCAACAGGTGGCCGCCGTCGCGCTGTTGGACCGCGATGTCGTCGGCGATCGGCATGCCCCACGCGTCGTAGAACAGCCGGGCCCTGCCGATGTCCATCGGCCACTCGTCCGCGGCGAGCGCCGCGAGCAGCGCGTCGAGCTCCTGGTGGTCGTGGTCGGACATGGCCGGCACCGTGAAGTGCACGGAGGTACTCATCGGCCCGTCCCGACGGGGTCCACGCCGCGGTGGTAGCGCTCGCGCGCCGCGTCGTCGGGGACCTGGAGGCTCGGCTGGGGGATCTCCAGGCGGTAGTGCCGGTACCACTTGTCCAGTTCCACGCCCTCGGCGAACTGGTACTCCAGGTGCCGGATGGGGCGGCGCGCCGGCAGCTTCGCGTCGGCGGGGCGGGGCTCGGAGCCGGCGTGCGCGAGGCCGCCGTCCACCTCGTTCAGGAGCACCACCATGACCAGGTCGGCCGAGAGGTCCACGTCCACGGCGGCGGCGTAGCCGTCGAGGACGGGTCCTGCGTGCTCCTCGCGGACGGCGACGTTGAAGCTGTGCGGCATCAGCTCCAGCAGGTCCGCGGGGTCCACGCCCCGCTCGCGGCAGTAGGCGCGGGTGTCGCACACCAGCGGGATGCCGCCGACGATGTTGGTGTTGGGGCCGTAGATGTTCCCGATGAAGGGCGTGCCGGCGTCGAAGTGCACGCACTTGGTGGTCAGGAACTCGCGCTCGGTGGTGTGGTCGCCGTTGGGCGTGAAGTGGGTGTTCTTGTTGTAGCCGTCGACGTCCATGCCGGCGATCCGGTCGTAGTCCATCTCCACGGGACTGAAGCGAGCGACGTCCACCCGCTCGCCGAAGGCGCGGAACAGGGACTCCAGGTAGTCGCGGGCGAGACCCGCGTGGTCCTGGTCGCGGACGTCGAGGCCGTGGCGCGCCAGCGTCTTGGCCAGGCCGTGGCAGACGGCGACGCCGTCGCCCTCGGCGACCAGGCGTACAAGGGTGGAGACGATCTCGTCACCGACGGCCTGGAGCCGGCCGTCGGCCAGCCGCGTCTCGTAGGCGGAGACGTCGATGATCACGTGCTGCGGAAGCTTCTTCATGGGATCCCCCGGTTACTTGGTGCGGGCGTTCGACTGGGCTTCGGGTGCGTGGAGCTGGAGCATGCGCTGGGCCCTCAGCACGAAGGGCGGGGCCAGCACACGGTCCTTGTCGACCGCGAAGCCGTACGGTGTGGAGTGGTAGTCCTCGACCACGCTGCGGAATTCGGCGAGGGCGTCCGGGCCGACGGTGAACGTCTCGGCGATGACGTCGACCTGCCGGGGATGGATGGCCGCCTTGCCGGTGAAACCGGCGTCGCGGGCCGCCCGGCACTGCGCGGCCACGACATCGAGGTCGTGGAGCTCGAAGGAGTTGGTGTCGATGGCGGGCACCTGGTGCCTGGCCGCGGCGGCGCACAGCCGGGCCCGGGCGTGATCGAGGTAGAAGGCGTTCTCGGCGTACAGGTCCGCGGTCAGGTCCGCCTGTCCGAAGCACAGGCCGTCGCTCACCGAGGCGATCTCCAGGGCGTTCTCGACGGAGTCGACGCTCTCGATGAAGCTGCATATCTCGGGTGGGTTGGAGGTGTGGGACAGCAGCGAGCGGTAGATCATCACGTCGCCCGGGCCGGAGATCTTCGGGATGAAGACCACGTCGAGGGGGATGCCGCCGATGCGGGCGTCCATCGCGATCACTGCCCGCAGGTCCTCCAGGCCGTCGGGCGTCGCCAGGGTGTTCACCCGCAAACCGAGCGCGGGAATGCCGGAGCCGGTGAGGTCCGTGCTCGCCATCAGCGCGCGTGCCTCGGCCTTCCTGCCCGGATGGATGGAGTCCTCGAGGTCCAGGACCAGCATGTCGGCGCGGACCTTGCCGGGCCGGGCGACCGACGCGAGCAGCAGCGCCGGGGTGTACAGCAAGCTTGCGTAGGACTTCATCGCGCGCCTTCTCTCCCGAACAGCAGATTCATCTTCTGAAGTGAGAAATCCTCGTAGCGGATCGGCTCGTACTTGGGGGCGCGGTCCGCGGCGAACTTGGGGAAGCACTCGATGACGGTGTCGTCGTTGGCCAGCTTGAAGAACACGATGGACTGGCGCTGCCGGTCCGCCAGGCGCACCCGGTGGGGCGTCGAGACGTATTCGTCGTTGGACCAACGGGCCATCAGATCACCGATGTTGACGATGAAGCTGTCCCGTTCCTGGACGTCGATGTCCAGCCAGCGTCCCGCGCGGTCCTGGAGCTGGAGCCCGGGGCCGTCCTGGGTGAGCAGGGTGATCAGGGTGCCGTCGGTGTGCTGCCCCATGCCCTGGTCGTTCAGGAACTCCGGGGCGACTCCCGGGTAGAGATGGGAGCGCAGTGAGTCGTTGGAGGTGTTGGTCCGGGTGGCGAAGAAGGTGCGGGGCAGATCCAGGGCGAGGGCGAGCAGTTCGGCGATGTGACCCGCCACGCTCTCGCAGGCCGCGAAGTACGCCTTCAGACTGGCGCGCAGCCGCTGTCCCGACTCGTCCTTGGGGAAGGGGAGTTCTTCGTCGTCGTCGAGGATCAGCCGTCCGACGCTGAACTTCTCCACGTAGTCCGACGGCATGCCGGGCCTGCCGGTGTAGGCGTAGGCGTTCTCCGACAGCAGGGCGCTGTAGCCGTAGGGGCTGTAGTCGTTGTCGCCGCGCGCGGTCGAGGTGCGCATCGGCAGTTCGCGCTTGGCTTCGAGCGGGAGCTGGAAGAAGCGCAGCGAGGCGCTGTAGGCGTCGTCGAAGACCTCGCGGGCGATGCCGTGTCCGCGTACGACGAAGAAGCCGGTCTGCCGGCACGCCTGGGAGATCTCCTCCGCGGTCCTGCGCTCGTCGCGGTGGGCGGGGGCCAGGTCGATCACCGGAATCATGCGGCTGCTTCCTTGGTGGGGACGAGAATCGTCCGGTCGAATTCGATCACCGTCACGTCGTCCTGGTTGCGGCCCGTGGTGTGGACGGTCACGATGCCCTGGTCGGGGCGGGTGGCGGACTTCCGGCAGGAGACGATGCGGGTCGAGGCGTAGAGGGTGTCGCCCACGAAGACCGGAGCGGTCAGGCGCACGCTGTCCCAGCCGAGGTTGGCCACGCACTTGGAGCTGATGGTCGACACGGTCAGGCCGTTGACGATGCCGAAGGTGACCAGGCTGGAGACGACGATCTTGCCGAAGCCGCTCTGCTCGGCCCAGACCGCGTCGATGTGCAGCGGGTGCTGGTTGAGGCAGAGCAGCGAGCTCCACACGTTGTCGGTCATGGTGATCGTCCGGCCGGGACGGTGTTCGACGATCTCGCCGGGGACGTAGTCCTCGTAGACCATTCCGCTGTCTTCGCGGTAGATGCCGGGACCGACCGCGAGAAACGAGTTGTTCTTCACCGTTCTCCTTCGTGCAGGCCCGCGCGGCGCAGCGCGGAACGGGCCGATCTGTGGGCCGCGTCCGCGGCGGTGGCTGCCTGGCCGAGTCCCCAGACGGTGCGCCCCTCGAAGTCCAGGGCGATGAAGCAGGTGGCTCGCGCGCCGGCCCGTGCGGCGTCGCCGGTGGGGCGCGGCGGGGTGAAGGCGACGCCGTGCCGCGCGGCGAGCTGGGCCAGGACCTCATCGGCGTCGGCGCCGCCGGGCAGCGCGGGCGCGTCGTCGAGGCCGTACGTGTCCAGGAGCAGCCGCCAGATCTCGGCCCCTTCGAGTTCACGGCCCAGGGCGTCGGTGGTGGCCTGGACCACGGCCGCGAAGTCCCGGCGCAGTTCGACGGGGAGGTCCACGCCCCAGCCCGCCTTGAGCACATAGGCGATACCGCCCTTGCCCGACTGGCCGTTGACGCGGATGATCGCCTCGTAGTCGCGCCCGACGTCCTTGGGGTCGATGGGCAGATAGGGGACCTGCCAGGGCATCTCCTCCACGGTCCTGCCCTCCTGGGCGGCCCGCGCGTCCAGCGCGGCCAGGCCCTTGGCGATGGCGTCCTGGTGGGTGCCGGAGAACGCCGTGTACACGAGGTCGCCGGCGTAGGGGTGGCGCGGGTGGACGGGCAGCCGGTTGCACTCCTCGACGACCGCGCGGACCGCGTCGATGTCGCCGAGTTCGAGCTCGGGGTCGACGCCGCTGCTGAACATATTGAGCGCGAGCGTCACCAGGTCGACGTTCCCGGTGCGTTCGCCGTTGCCGAACAGCGTGCCCTCGACCCGGTCCGCGCCGGCGAGCAGCGCCAGTTCGGCCGACGCGACGGCGGTACCCCGGTCGTTGTGCGGATGCACCGACAGGATGATCGCCTCGCGCCGGTCGAGGTTGCGGTGCATCCACTCCACCTGGTCGGCGAAGACCTGGGGGCCGTGGGTCTCCACGGTGGTCGGCAGGTTGAGGATGAGCGGGCGCTCCGTCGTGGCGTCGACCACCTCGGCGACCCGGCCCGCGATCTCCAGGGCGAGCTCCGGCTCGGTCAGGTTGAAGGTCTCGGGCGAGTACTCGAACCGGATGTCGGTGCCGGGCTCCCGTTCCGCGAGCCGCACCATGTGCTCCGCGCCGTCCACGGCCATCCGCACGACCTCGTCGGCCGTCAGGCCGAACACGACCTCGCGCCACAGACAGGCCGTCGCATGGCACAAATGCACCACCGCGCGGTCCGCCCCCCTAATCGCCTCGAAGGTCCGCTCGATCAGTTCCGCGCGAGCCGGTGTGAATACCGAGACCGTCACATCGTCCGGAATTGCGTCCTTGACGATCAGCTCCCGTACGAAATCAAAATCGTGCGCGCTCGCCGCAGGATATCCAATTTCTATGTCTTTGAATCCTGTCGCGGTGAGCAGATCGAACATCCGCCGTTTGCGGTGGGTGTCCATGGGATCGGCAAGAGCCTGATTCCCGTCCCGCAGGTCCACCGAAGCCCACAGCGGGGCCCGGTCGAGCGCCTTGTCGGGCCACCGCCGCGACCAGCCGACAGTCGGGGACACGGAGTCCCGCGCATACCGGTGGAACGGCATGGATGACGGATGTTGTGCGGCTGTCCAAGAATCTCGATGAAAGGACAATGGTGATCCCCCTCGCACTTCCGTGCTGCACCTTTCGCGTTCTCAGCGCTTCGAGACTAGGGAGCGCCGGACCCGGCGGGGAAGTAGACCGTCCTCTATACCTGACCCTGGAATCGGGCTATTCGGACACCGGGGCCGGACCGACCGGTTCCACGGTTGACGCCTCCGGTTTGACCACTAGGATTTCGCAGTATTGCCCGGCATCTATTCACCGCCTCACGCGAAATGGCAGGCCATGGCCGAATCGACCAGCTTCGACAAACGCGCCCCGGACACCGTGGGCGCTCCTGTGCGCCCCGGCCGGGTCCTGGCCGTGGCCTGCCTGGCGCACGGGATGATCGTCGTCGACACCAGCATCGTCCACGTCGCGATCCCCACCATCCGCGACCACCTCCACGCGAGCCTGCCGGCGATGCAGTTCGTCGTCACCTCGTACGTGGTGGTCATCGCCGGCCTGATGCTCGCCGGAGCGGCGGCCGTGGGGCGCCACGGCGCGGTGCGGATGCTGCGCCTTGGGGTCGCGCTGTTCGGGCTCGCCTCCGTGCTGTGCGCGCTGGCCCCCAACAGCGCCGTGCTCGTGGCCCTGCGGGCGGCGCAGGGAGTGGGCGCGGTCCTGGTCATGCCCGCCGCCCTGGTGATGCTGACCGAGACCTACCGGGACACCGGGCAGCGCGCCAAGGCCATATCCATCTGGTCGATGGTGGCCGGCAGCCCGGTCGCCTTCGGGCCCACGCTCGGTGGCGCCCTGGTGGAGACGGTGGGCTGGCGGAGCATCTTCTGGATCAATGTGCCCTTTGTCCTGCTCGTGCTGTGGCTCTCCAGGCGGCACATGCCCCGGGGCGAGCGGCCGGCCGCCGCCCGTGAACCGCAGGACGTGCCCGGCCAGTTGCTCTCCATCGTCTTCCTCGGCGGCCTCGCGCTGGCCCTCGCCGAGGGCCAGGACCTGGGCTGGAGCCGCCCCCTGCCGGTGGTGGCCTCGGTGACGGCGCTGGCCGCGCTGGCCGCGTTCGTCGTCCGCCAGCGCCGGTACGCGCACCCCATGATCCCGGCGGACCTCTTCCGCGCCCCGGGGTTTCGCAGCTATGTCACGGTCGGCCTGCTGCTCTTCGTCGGCTACAACGGCCTGATCTTCACCCTCAGCGTCTTCCTCCAGCAGGTGCGGGGCTACGACCCGGTCACCGTCGGGCTCTGCCTGCTGTCGTCCGCCGTGCCGATCACCTTCATGCCCCTGCTCGCGGGCCGCTTCGCCGCCAAGTACGGGGCCCGCGCGGTGCTGGGCGCCGGGGTCGCGTTCTCGTTGCTCGGCGGGGTGGCACTCGTGCTCGTCGGCGGCCACGCCCCGCTCGGCACCTGTCTGGGTCTGGTGTTCATCGGCCTCGGCTTCGGCCTGGTGACGGTGCCTCAGATCACGCTGACCATGGCGGCGGCGCCCGGACACCGCTCGGCCATCGCATCCGGGCTGCTCTCGGCCGGCCGCTCGACCGGATCGCTGGTCGGGATCTCGCTGCTGGCCGGCCTCCAGTCGGGCGCGGGCATCACCGGCCCCGCGCTCGCGCTCGTCGCCGTCTACGCCCTGATGGGTCTCGCCGCCGCGCTCGGCGCCCGGAAGCTGCCCGCCGAGGCGTAGGGGGTGTCTGGTGGACCATGGCCGGGGGTGCGGCGTCCGGCACGGCACCTCACGGCGTTGCCGAATCGCCCCGGCAGCTCCGCCATCGAGACGCTCCGGCGCCTTGCGATGCACCGCACCAGACGCCGCCCTGACCGACCCTGACCGACCCTGATCCACCGGACACCCCCCGGCCGCGCGCCGGCTGCCCGCCCGGACACCTCCCACCGCACGTTTCCACCACCGGAGCACTCATGTCAGAGCACAAGGCAGGCCATGACGTCGCGTCCAGAATCGCCCAACTGCGCTTGAATGACGGCGAGTTCGTTCGGGCCGCGCCCTCCCCCGAGGTCGCCGGGGCCATCGCGGGACGCGCCACGCTGACCGGGGCCATCGCGGCGGCCATGGCCGGATACGGAGACCGGCCGGCCCTCGCCCGCCGCGCCCACCACGTCGTACGCGACCGGGCCACCGGGCGCGCCGTCCGTGAACTCCTGCCCGCCTACAAGGCGTTGACGTACACCGAGCTGTGGCAGCGGGTGGGCCGGATCGCGGCCGCCTGGCGCGAGGGCGCGACGGGAGTGCGGGCCCACGACTTCGTCGCAACCCTCGGCTTCACCGGTGTGGACTACGCCGTCATTGATCTGGCCTGCATGTATCTGGGGACCGTCTCGGTGCCGCTGGCCACGGGAGCGCCCGCCGCGCGTCTCGCCCCGGTCGTCGCCGAGACGTCGCCCCGGCTGCTCGCCGCCGACATCGGCTCGCTGGACGCCGCGGTCGGCGTGGTCCTCGCGTCGGACTCCATCGAGCGTCTGGTCGTCTTCGACTACGACCCGCTGGTGGACGAGGAACGCGAGGCGTTCGAGGCGGCCGCAAAGAAGCTGGCCGGGCGCGCCGAGGTGGCACCGCTGCACGAGGACCTGGCGCGCGGGGCCCTGCTGCCGCAAGCCCAACCGTACGAGAACGACGATCCCGACCGTCTGGTCGGCCTCATCTACACCTCCGGCAGCACGGGCACCCCCAAGGGCGCCATGTACACCTCCTCCATGATCACCAGGATGTGGCACAACGCGCGCGGCGGCCTCAACACCCCCGGCGGCAGCGGCAATCCGGTGATCGTGCTGCACTACATGCCCATGAGCCACGTCAACGGACGCTCCTGGCTGATCAACGGGCTCGCCTCCGGCGGCACCGGCTACTACACGGCCCGCAGCGACATGTCGACGCTGTTCGAGGACATCCGTCTCGCCCGTCCCACGGTGCTCAGTCTGGTGCCCAGGATCTGCGACATGGTGCACCAGCGGTACCTGCTGGAGGCGGACCGGCTCGGCCGCGCGGGCACCCCGCGCCCGGAGGCGGAGGCGGGCGCGGCCACGCTGGTGCGCGACGGGATGCTCGGCGGCCGGATCGTCTCCGCCCTGTGCGGCAGCGCACCGCTGTCCGACGGCATGCGTTCCTTCACCGCCTCACTCCTCGGCACCCCGGTCATCGACTGCTACGGGTCCACGGAGACGACCCGGGCCATCGTGGTCGACCAGGTGCTGCGCAACCCGCCGGTGACCGACCACCGCCTCGTCGACGTGCCCGAGCTCGGCTACTTCACCACCGACAAGCCCTACCCGCGCGGGGAGTTGAGGGTGAAGTCCGTCGGCCTCTTCCCCGGCTACTACCGCCAGCCGGAGGTCACCGCCCGCGCCTTCGACGAGGACGGCTACTACCGCACGGGCGACGTGTTCGCCGAGACGGCCCCGGGCCGCCTGGTCTACGTCGACCGCATCAACAACGTCCTGAAGCTCTCCCAGGGCGAGTTCGTGGCCGTCTCGGGACTCGAGGCGCTGTACTCCACCAGCGCGGACATCGCGCAGATCTATGTGTACGGAAGCAGCGAGCAGGCGTTTTTGCTGGCCGTGGTGGTCCCCGACGCGGGGCGCCTGGGGCACGTGGACGACGAGACCGTACGGGCGAGAGTGCTCGACTCGATACGGGAACTCGCGCACGGGGCGGGCCTGCACGCGTACGAGATCCCCCACGACGTCCTCGTCGAGCGCCGGCCCTTCAGCATCGCGAACGGTCTGCTGTCGGGCGTCGGCAAAGTGCTGCGGCCAGCCCTCAAAGAGCACTACGGGCCGCGTCTTGAGCGGATGTACGCCGACCTCGCGGCGGGGCGCGCGGGCCGGCTCGCCCAGCTGCGGGCCCGGGGCCATGACGTCACCCCGCTCGAAGCGGTCCTGGCCGCCGCGCAGATCACCCTCGGCTGCCCCTCGTCGCTGGTCCGGGCGGACGCCGCGTTCGCGGATCTGGGGGGCGACTCCCTGTCGGCGCACACCTTCGCCACGGTTCTCGAACAGATCGTCGGCCAGGAGGTGCCCATCCAGGCCGTCCTCGCGCCGGCCTCGACGCTGGCCCGCATCGCCCAGGGGCTCGGCGTCGCCCGGGAGCCCGGCGCCTCGGGCCCCACGTTCGCCTCCGTCCACGGCCAGGGCGCGCGCGAGGTGCGGGCCACCGATCTGACGCTCGACCGGTTCCTCGGGGAGCACGTGCTCACGGCCGAGCGGACGGCGCCGGATGCCTCGGCCCCCGTCCGCCGTGTCCTGATGACCGGGGCGACCGGCTATCTCGGACAGTTCCTCGCCGTCGAATGGCTGCGGCGCCTCGCCGGGAGTGGCGGGGAGCTGACCTGCCTCGCCCGGGCCGCCGACGACGCCGGCGCACGGGCGCGCGTGCTGGAGACCCTGCGCACGGCGGCGGGTGAGGACAGCGCGTGGTTCGAGGCCGCCGCCGCGCGGCACCTGCGGGTCCTCGCCTCGGACGTGTCGGCGCCGAGACTGGGCCTGGGCGTGGCCGACTGGGAGGCGCTGGCCGAGCAGACCGACCAGATCGTGCACGCCGCGGCGCTGGTCAACCACGTCCTTCCCTACCACCGCCTGTTCGTACCGAACGTCGCCGCGACGGCCACGCTCATCGAGCTGGCTCTCACCCGCACAATGAAGCGCTTCGCGCAGATCTCGACGGTGGCCGCCGCGATGCTGCCCGGCGGCCCGGTCCTCGACGAGCGCGCCGACATCCGAACGGCCTCGCCCCTACGGCAGTTGGACGAGTCCGACGCCAACGGGTACGCCACCAGCAAGTGGGCCGGGGAGGTACTGCTGCGCGAGGCACACGAGCGTACGGGCCTGCCGGTCACCGTGTTCCGGCCGGACATGATCCTGGCCCACAGCCGCCTGCCCGGCCGGCTGAACCTCACCGACCGCTTCACCCGTCTGCTCCTGAGCGTCCTCGCCACGGGCATGGCGCCGCGTTCGTTCTACCGGCCCGGCCCCGACGGCGCCCGCTCGCGGGCCCACTACAGCGGCCTGCCCGTCGACTTCACCGCCACCGCGATCACCGCTCTGACCCTGGACGCGCCGCGGGGGTACGTCACCTACAACACGGTCAACCCGCACGACGACGGCATCTCGCTCGACGCGTTCGTGGACTGGCTGACCGAGGCGGGGCACCCGATCGCCCGCTTCGAGGACCACACGCAGTGGCACATGCGCGCCCTGGCGGCCATGCGCGGCCTGCCCGAGCGTCAACGCGCCCTGTCCCTGCTGCCGTTGATGGACGCCTACGCCCGGCCTGGCGAGCCCAAGTCCGGCACCGACGCTCCGGCGGCCCGCTTCACCGAGGCGGTCGGCGCGCTGGGCGTCAACGAGGGGGCGGTGCCCTCTCTGTCGCCCGAGTTCATCGCCAAGTGCGTGCAGGATCTGCGCCTGCACGGCCTGCTCTGATTCCGGGGAGCCGGGCGCGAACGCCGCGCTACAGGCGCCGCCAGCGCGCGGAGGCGAAGGAGAAGACGCCGAAGAGAATCAGGCCGAGGGCCACGGCGAGCAGCAGCCAGGGGCCCATGGGGGTGTCCGCGAGGCTGCGCAGGGTCGCGTCCATGCCCTTGGCCTGGTTGGGATCGAAGCGGACGGCTGCCACCAGGACGAAGACCCCGGCGGCGGCGAACACGATGCCGCGCGCCGCGCCGCCGCCCACGCCGAGCGCGGTGACGGCCATCTTCGTACGGGAGTTCATCGTGGCGGTGTTCAGCTGGCGCAGAAAGCGCCGCATGGCGGCCCGCACGGCGAGGGTGAGGCCGACGCCGATCAGGACGCACCCCGCCGCGCCCACCAGGAACCGGCCGAAGGAGAGCCCCAGGGCGGTGGCCGTCCAGTCACGCGACTTGGCGTTGCCGTCCGAGCCCCCGCTGTCGCCGGTGGCGAAGGTGGCGGTGGCCCAGCAGACGGAGGCGTAGAAGACGGCCCGGCCGGCGTCCAGGACCCGTGAGCCGGCCTTGCGGCCGGGCCCTCTGGTGAGCACGGCGCGAGCCCCCCGCCACAGCGCCATGCATCCGAAGCCGACCACCAGCAGCCACAGCATCACCTTGCCGAAGGGCTGCGCCGCGACCTGGTTGAGGGCGCCCTGCCGGTCCGCCTGCCCCCCGCTGCCCAGGGCTATCCGGATGGCCAGCACACCGATGAGGACATAGACGACACCCCGGGCGACGAATCCCGCCCGCCCGGCGGCGCTCAGCGTCTCGCGCTGCGCGGAGCGCCGGGTGAACCTCCGGTTGACCGAGGCCAGGGCGCGACTCCCTGCTCCTGAGTGACGTGCGGGTGACGAGCTCACGATGCCCTCCTTCAGGCCCAACGCGCCGTGTGGCACGGCGCGTTGAGGCGAAACGGTCAGCCGGTACGGCGGTCACGGGGCGGGGGCGCACCCCGCGCGACGCGCGGACGACCGGCCCCGTGTGCACGTCGAGTGCCCCCACGGGCGGGCGTCAACCGGCCGTCAACTCGTCCGCCACCGCTGGTCGGGCAGGAACCGCACGTCGTAACGTCCGGGCACGGTCGCGAACTTCTCGGGTTCCGGCACAAGGGGCTCGGCCGGCAGCCCGTGCCCCGTGGTCGGGGCGCCGAGGGTTTCGAAGAACCGCTCGAAGGTGCCGCCCGGTCCGGCCGCGACGCCGACGAGCTGACTGTGGTGGCGCTCCATGCGGTAGGCGTGCGGACAGTTCCTTGGCACGAAGCCGAAGTCGCCCGGCGTGAGCAGTTTCTCCTGCTGAACGCCCTCGGTGTCCTCCACGAACAGCCGCACCGCGCCCTGGGTGACGTAGAAGACCTCGTGCGTATCGGGGTGCAGATGGGCGGGGATGAGGTCGCCCTTCGGGCCTTCGACCGTGAAGAAATTGAAGGCGTTGCCGGTCTGCTCACCGCCGGCGTAGATGGTGATCAGGTCGCCGAACAGATGGGCCCGGTCCCCCTCGCCCTTCTCGATGAAGTACGGCTTGCCCGGGTCAGCGGGTATGCGTGAGGCGGCCCGGTACCGGGTGGCGTACTCGATGGTCATGGCGTCTCCAAGGTCGACGGGTCCAATGTCAGGTAGCCTGACATTAAACCGGGCGCACGGGCAAGTGACGCCCCGGCCGTCAGCCATCCTCGTGAGGATCAGATGCACTCCACCCGCCACAGCCTCCCCCAGCTGCTCACCGAAGCCCGGCGCTGGTTCGAGGAGGGCCTGCTCACGGCGATGGAGGCGACAGGGGCCACCCCGGTGTCGCCGACCCAGGCCCAGCTCTTCGCCGTCCTCGACGAGGACGGCACGACCGTCTCGGAGCTGGCGCGACGCATGGGAGTCACGCGGCAGACCGCCCATCAGGCGGTACACGGCCTGGTCGACGCCGGACTGCTCGCCCAGTCCCCCGACCCGGACTCGGCCCGGCGCCGGCTCATCCGCCGCACCCCGCAGGGCGAACACGCACACCGCCGGGCCACGGCCGTTCTCGACCGCCTTGAGGAAGACCTCGCCGAACGCATCGGCCGGAACACGGTCGACGCGTTGCGCGCGGCTCTGGAGACCCCCTGGGGCGAACCCCCCACGCCGCGGCGCCCCGGGCATCCGGTCCGCCCGGCGCAGAAAACGCCGGAGACAGGATGACGTGCGCCCACAGCAGCTGAGAGAGTGCGGAAACACCCGGCTGGGCGCTGGGGACCGAGGTTCTTGGTCCCAGGTACGAGGCGAGGTCCTAGGTACGAGGCTAGGTCCCAGGTACGAGGCTAGGTCCGAGGTCCGGACACGGGTGTACGCGGTGACCGACCAGGGTCCGGGCATGCGGAAGGCCATCCTCTCCAGCGAGAGAATGGCCTCCGACCTGCTCAAAGCATGGTCGGGACGACAGGATTTGAACCTGCGACCCCTTGACCCCCAGTCAAGTGCGCTACCAAGCTGCGCCACGTCCCGATGCCCGTCTGACCTGGGGTTTCCCCCGGCCGTTCGTGCATGAGAACAATACCGCACTTCCCCGGGTGGTCACGAACCCCTTCGCCGAACGCCCCCCGACGCCCCCGGCGACCGCGCGGCCGGCCCGGCGCGCGCGGGCCCCGGCCGCCCCTACCGCTGCCCCCGCTCGAAGTACGCCACCAGGTCCGGATCAAGGCGCGGTACCTGGCGCGGGACGCCGCCCGCCCGCAGGGAGGCCGTGGCCTCGTAACCGGCGGCGACCGCCATCCGCGCGGCCACCGGCGAGGTGTCGGTGGCGCCGCCCTCCCGCACGAAGCGCAGGAACTCCTGCACGATCAGCGGATCGGCCCCACCGTGCCCCCGCTCGTCCCCGCCCTTGATCTCGTACGTCTCGTCGGGCTCGGCCCGGTAGGCGGAGCGGCGGGAGTTCCAGACCTTCACCAGGCTGCCGGGACCGTCGCCGAAGTTCTCCAGGCGGCCCGCGTCACCGATGACCGTGTAGTTGCGCCAGTAGTCCGGGGTGAAATGACACTGCTGGTACGAGGCGAGGACGCCGTTGTCCAGGCGCATGTTGAGCAGCGACACGTCCTCGATGTCGATCACCGGGTTCAGCGCGCGCTGGGCGGCCGGGGGCCAGTGGCCGTCCTTGGTGTACCAGTCATCGGTCTTCGGCTCGCCCGGGGCCCTGCGGTGCGGGCTGTCGCCGTAGACCATGAGGTCGCCCATCGCCTGCACGTCACGCGTGTAGCCGCCGGACAGCCAGTGCACCACGTCGATGTCGTGTGCCGCCTTCTGCAACAGCAGGCCGGTGGTGTAGCGGCGCTCGGCGTGCCAGTCCTTGAAGTACCAGTCGCCGCCGTACCCCACGAAGTGACGCACCCAGACCGTTTTGACGGCGCCGATGACACCCCGGCCGATCAGGTCGCGCATCATCCGCACCACGGGCATGTGCCGCATGTTGTGGCCCACGTAGAGGCGGGTGCCGGTCTCGTGGGCCGTGCGCAGGATCTCGTCGCAGCGCTCCACGGTGATGTCCAGGGGCTTCTCCACGAACACCGGCTTTCCGGCGCGCAGGGCGGCGCGGGCGAGGTCCGCGTGGGTGTGGTCGGGGGTGAGGACGAGCACGGCGTCCAAGTCCGCGGCGCCGGTCACCTCGTGGTGGTCGGCGCCGACGCGCGCGCCGGGGAAAGCGGCGGCGGCCGCCTCCCGCGCCCGGGGGTCGGGGTCGGCGACGGCGGCGACGACCGCGCCGCGTCCTGGCCGGTGCGCGGTACGGGCGATGCTGCCGCGCAGGCCGTATCCGATGGCGCCGATACGGAGGTCGGTCATGTCACCTTCCTTGTGGTTCAGGGGAGTTGGGGCAGGAGCCCGCACCGGCCGAGCGCGAGGTAAGGGGCGCGGGGCGCGAGGTACGGGGCGTGAGGCGTGAGATACGGGGCGTGACATACGGGGCGCGAGGCACAGGCGCGAGGTGCGAGGTGATCGGCCCGGGTTCGCCCCCTCGACCGCGCGGCGTCCGCGCCGGAACACGCACCTCGCGGCTGCCACCCGGGCGCGTACCCCCACGCGCTGTCCGCGTCGGCGTCGGCCACCCCCCCGCACGCGAACCCCGGGCCCCAGAAGCACCGTCCAGCTCCCCGCTCCGCCCCGCGCGATGGCCGGATTCCTCACCATTTCCCCACACCTCGGGGGCGGCCCGCCCACGCGAGCGCGGCGACCCGCCCCGCGCCTCCGGAGCACGTGGCAGGGGCGCGTGTCCGGATGCGACGGGTCGGCGGCCGGAACTCGACGGCACGCGACGAGCGCGGTCAGGGAGGCGTCCGGTTCCACATCGCACACTCCCCCGCGCGCCCCGCACCACCTTCGCGCCCCCTTCACGCCGGTCCGTGCCCCAACGCGCCTCCCCCTGGGGCCACCGAAAAGACACCGCCAGGGTCCCACAGCTGGACCCGAACCGTCCCGTTCCCCTTCAGGACCAAGGACGCCCTCGATCATGGGCGGACGGCCCGCCCGAGCCGGCGGGCCCGTGCCGACGCGTGGACGCGCCGCGCCACCCCCGCCCGCCCCGCGCAATCGATCTCCGTCGTGCCCACACCCCTCCACCGCCAGCGGGTCCACCGACAAAAACACCAGGTCAGATGGGCAGAGAGGCGACCGCAGCGCCCTCACGACCCGGCGCACAGGACACATACGCCCGGCGCGGCATGCCGACGGGTGCGCTCGACCCGCCACCCCCCGCCACCCCGGAAGCGCAAGGGTGCTGGTGGGGGCAGAGGCGCGGGCCCCGTTCATTCACCCACACGCGTGAAAAAGAGTCCGTTTGCGTCAGGTTCGAAGCTGAATCGGTTCTGCACTTGTTCTCAGATGTCACGTCCATGCTCATCCGATTCCGCTTGCTGTCCCTCAGTGCCACATGGCCACGAAACTTTTGCCGTGGGCATGTGGCAGGAACTTGTGTGAAGGGGATGCAATCGACTGGGACCGGACGGGGCCGGGCCGCACACAACACATCGCCATCCAACGTCAACTCGGCTGCTTCTGGCCAACGTTGGCAAAAAATGGCACAGGAACCGATGGTGAACCACACCAGGAGCTGGGGAGCCACAACTGGAGAGGCCGGCCCCTTCAGGACGGGACCACTGCCGATGCACCACCTGCCGGGGCCACCCATGGCAGGCGTTTCGCGGAGGAGGCTCGCGGATGCACGGATACGTCAACAGCCGGCCGTACCAACAACTCAGGGAAGACGTCAGGCACTTCGCGGAGAGCGAGGTGAGGCCCCGGATAGCCGAGATGGAGACGGCCCGCACCGTCCAGCACGAACTGTCGCGGCTCATCGCCCGCCAGGGCTGGATCGGCGCCACCGTGAGCCCCGCGTACGGGGGCATGGGCGTCGGCCACCTCGGCAAGACCATCATCATCGAGGAGCTGTCGCGGGTCAGCGGCGCGATGGGCGCCATGGTGCAGGCCTCGCAGCTCGGCGTCGCCAAGATCGTGCACTTCGGTAACGAGGAACAGAAGAAGAACTGGCTTCCGGCGGTCTGCGCGGGCGACTGCCTTCCGACGATCGCCGTCACCGAGCCCGAGTCGGGCGGGCATGTCCTGGGGATGGCCGCGAGCGCGGTCCGCGATGGCGACGACTACATTCTTCAGGGCCGCAAAGTCTTTGTGGGCAATAGCCATGTCGGCGATCTTCACGGGGTGATCCTTCGCACCGGGCCGGGCTCCCACGGGCTCTCGGCCTTCCTTGTCGAGTCCGGCCGGCCCGGCTTCTCACTGGGCGAGCATCGGCCGGCGATGGGGCTGCACGGCTTCAGTTTCGGCGAGGTCCGTTTTGACAACTGTCGTATTCCGGTGGCCAATCGGCTCGGACAGGAGGGCGACGGCCTCGCCGTGGCGTACTCCTCGAGCGTGTTGTACGGGCGGGCCAATCTCACCGCCGTGTCCCTGGGCATTCACCAGGCGATCCTGGAGGAGACCACCAAGTTCTGCCGGGAACGCGTTCGTTACGGCAAGCCGTTGTACGAACTGCCCAACATCAAAATCAAGTTGGGACAATTGCAGTCCCGGGTGATGACGGCGCGACTTGTGGCCTACCACGCGGTCCAGATGCTCGACCAGGGGCTGCCCTGCGATGCCGAACTCATGAACGCCAAGGTGGTCAACGTCGAGTCGGCTCTGGACTCGGCGCGCAACGCCATGGAGATCCACGCGGCGGCGGGCCTGTTCACCGACCGTCCCATCGAGAGGTATCTGCGCGACGCCCACCACATCTTCGCGCCGGCCGGCACCTCGGACGTCCAGCTGCTGCGGCTGGCCGAGGTGGCGCTCGGCATGGCGAAGGGGCAGTGGTCGCAGCGGCTGTCCGACCGGGTGCGCCTCGAAGAGCCCGCACCCCTGCACTGACCGTCACCGCGCGCGAGGACGTCAGAAACCGCCGTCCTCGCGCCGGTGGATCTGCTCGATCAGCTCCGCCGCCATGGACTTGATCGTTTCGAGCCCGGCCCTGCCCCAGGGCCGGGGTTCGGTGTCCACCACGCAGATCGTGCCCAGCGCGATGCCCGTGCGGTCGATGAGCGGCGCCCCGAGATAGGACCGGATGCCGATCTCGTCGACGACCGGGTTGCCGGCGAACCGCGGGTAGTCGCACACGTCCTCAAGGACGAGCGCCTTGCGCCGGACCACGACGTGCGGGCAGTACCCGTGGTCGCGGGCCATGATCCGGCTCACTCCCCCGGTGCCGGCGACCGCCGCGCCCAGGTCCGAGCCGGTGTGGGCGCCCTGGGGGGTGTGCAGGCCCGCGAAGAACTGCTGGTTCTCATCGATGAAGTTGACCATCGAGAAGGGGGCGCCGGTCACCTCGGCGAGCTTGTGGGCGAACTCGTCGAAGGCGGGATCGGGCAGTCGCCCCATGCCGAGCTGGCGCAGCCGCTGCACGCGGGCCGGCGCCTCCCGGTCGACGGGGGTGAGCAGCAGATGTCCGGTCGGGTCGTACGTCATAGTCAGGCTCCATGGCTGGTGGCTGCCGGGACGGTGGCGAGCAGATGCTGGACCAGGGTGACCAGCGTCCGGATGCCGGAGCTGCCGATGCGGGCGTCGCACAGCACGACGGGGACCTCGGGTTTGAGGTCTATGGCGGCCCGCACCTCCTCCGGCTCGTAGCGGTACGAACCGTCGAACTCGTTGACGGCGACGAGGAATTGGATGCCCCGCCGCTCGAAGAAGTCGACGGCGGCGAAGCACGCGTCGAGTCTGCGGGTGTCGGCGAGGATCACCGCGCCGAGCGCCCCTTCGGACAGCTCGTCCCACATGAACCAGAAGCGCTCCTGGCCGGGCGTGCCGAACAGATAGAGCACATGGCGGTCGTCCAGGGTGATGCGGCCGAAGTCCATGGCGACCGTGGTGGTGGTCTTGGACTCGACCCCTTCGAGGCTGTCGTGCGCCACGCTGACCGTGGTCAGAAGCTCTTCGGTGGAGAGCGGTTCGATCTCGCTGACCGCTCCGACAAAGGTGGTCTTGCCGACCCCGAACCCGCCCGCGACGAGGATTTTCAGCGCGGTCGGGAACAGGTCCACGGCGTCCCGTTCGGGGCGGGTGTCACAGCCGTCGTCGTAGGCCATCGAGCACTGCCTCCAGCAGAGATCGGTCGGTGGGCGTGTGAGTGAAGCGGGGGGCCCGTGCGGTCACCGCCCCGCAGTCCACCAGATCGGACAGGAGCACTTTGGTGACGACGGCCGGCAGCCGCAGGTGAGCCGAGATCTCCGCCACCGATGTGGGGCCCTTGCACAGGCCGAGTGCCTGTGAGTGCTCGGGGCCCAGGTGCATCAGGGGAGGAGTGCCGGTCGCCATGACCTGGGAGAGCAGATCGAGCGTGGCAGTCGGCCTGGTGCGGCCGTTGCTCACCGTGTAGGGGCGGATCAGCCGCCCGGCCGCGTCGTCGAGCCACGGCCCGTCCTGAGGGGCCGCCACCGTCAACTCCTCAGACCGCTCGGTGTTCCGGCGCTCTGCCTCGCAGGTGTCACCAGGTAGGGACGTACGCTCTTGACGAGCATGGCCATCTCGTAGCCGAGCACGGCGGCGTCCGCCTCCCGGCCGGCGAGTACGGCGAGACAGGTGCCGGAGCCGGCCGTGGACACGAACAGCAGGGTGGAGTCCAGCTCCACCACCACCTGGCGCACCTCGCCCCCGTCGCCGAAGCGCGCCCCGGCGCTGCGGCCCAGGGAGTACAGGCCCGAGGCGAGGGCCGCCATGTGGTCGGCGCTGTCGGTGTCCAGACCGTGCACGGATTTGACCAGTCCGTCACAGGAGAGCAGAACCGCGTTGTGGGTGTAGGGCACCCGCTGGACAAGACCGCTCAGGAGCCAGTCGAGGTCCGAGACGTGTCCGGTCGGCGCATCGCTCGCCATGGTGCATCTACTCCTTGGAGTGTTCGGCGTCAGTTTCCGACTGGAGCGCCTGGGGGGACTGGTGGGTCGGCTCTGCGAAGTGGTGCTGCTGCGCCTCCGCGAGCCCGATGCCGCGCTGGAAGGCGGCCATCAACCCCGGATCGTGCAGGGTGTGTTCGTCGTTCCTGCGGGGCGCGGGGGCGTCGCGCAACTGGGGCACCAGGTGTTCCTGGCTGCGGCGCCGGGGCAGATCGGGGCGGCCCATGGTGCCGCGCACGGCGGCGCTCTGGTTTCTCGGCGCGCTGGAGACGCGCGGTTCGGCGCTCTCGCCGGTCACGCCGGTCACGCCGTGGTGGATGCCGGGGGGCGCGGCGGCGGGGTTGGGCCGCTGCGGGTCCGCCCCGCGCACGGGGAGCGGCCCGTTGCCGTGCCCCACCGTGGTCGGCTCCGCGCGGTGCTGCCGGGGCGGCGGCACCGGATCCATGGGGAGCCGCGTCGCGGGGGCAGGGGCTGGGGCGGGATCCAGCGGTACGGATGCGGACAGCGGCCTCGCGCGTTCTGCCTGCGCCGGGTCGAAGGCCGGCTCCGAGTGGGCCGGTTCGCGGTGAGCCGGTTCGCGGTGCGTGGGCTCCAGGTGGGCCGGTTCGTGATGGGCCGGTTCCAGGTGGGCCGGTTCCAGATGGGCAGGTTCGGCGTGGGCGGGGAGCGGGGCGGGGGCCGGGAGCGCGGGGCTCGCCTCGGCGGCGGCCGCCGGCCCGCCGGGCGCCTTCGCCCCAAAGACCTGGCCCGCGCCCTCCCGCGCGGCGCTCCGGCCCGCCTGCGCGTCGGAGCGATGGTGCTGGCCGCCCTCGCCCGGCTCGGCGCCCAACAGGTCCTGCGGCAGCACCAGTACGGCCTGCACTCCCCCGTAGATGTTGGTCCCCAGGCGGACCGCGATGCCGTGCCTGCGGGCGAGCGCGGAGACCACGAACAGTCCGATGCGGCCGTCCTGTAGGAGGTGGGCGACGTTGACCTGGTCGGGGTCGCACAGCAGGGCGTTCATCTTGTTCTGCTCGGTGACCGGCATCCCCAGGCCCCGGTCCTCGACCTCCACGGCGAGGCCCGCCGTCACGAACTGGGCCCGCAGCAGGACCTGGGTGTGCGGGGCGGAGAACACCGTGGCGTTCTCGACGAGTTCGGCGAGCAGGTGGATCACGTCGGCCACGGCGTGGCCGCGCAGCGTCCCGTCGATCGGCGGGACGAGCTTGACCCGGGGGTACTGCTCGACCTCGGCGATAGAGGAGCGCAGGACCTCCGTCATGGTGACCGGATGCGACCACTGGCGCCGGGAGATGGCGCCGCCGAGCACGGCCAGGTTCTCGGCGTGCCGGCGGATGCGGGTGGCCAGATGGTCGACGTGGAAGAGGCCCTTGAGCAGTTCGGGGTCCTCCACCTGGTTCTCCAGCTCGTCCAGGAGCTGGATCTCGCGGTGGACGAGTGATTGCAGCCTGCGGGCGAGGTTGACGAAGACCTCGACCTTCTGTTCGTTGCCGACGCTGCTGGAGAGCTGGGACGCCTGCACCACGGCGGCCACGGCCGCGTCGTGGGAGCGGGTCAGCTCGTGCGCGAGCAGTTCGAACGCGTCCGCGCCCGGCGGCAGTTGGGCCGGCGCGCGGCGCGCGGGCGGCCCTTCGCCGCGGCGCAGCGCCTCCACGACCGTACGCAGATCGGCGGCCGACCGCGCGCTGCCGCGGCGCAGTCCGTTGGCGCGGCCGAGGACGGACTTGGCCACCCGGTCGGCGCCGATGCCCGCCGCGACCAGCGCGGCGATCGCCAGCACGGCGAGCCCCGCGAGCAGCGCCCAGAGCCCGAGGGAGGGGTGCTTGCCGGTGGAGTGCAGGGTGAAGGCGACCGCGGCCGCGCCGCACAGGACCGCGACGGTGGCGGGCAGCACGGCGGCGCGCAGCAGTTGGGGTCGTATGCGGGACTCGTGCGGCGGGCGGGACCGTTGGGGCGCCGGGGCCCGGCCCGCCGGGTCCTTGCGGCCGGCGTCGGCGGGGGCGTGCGGCCGGGTGGCGTTACGGCCGTGCCGCCCGCCCTCGCGGCGGTCCGGCCGCGCTGCGGATGCGCGGAGATGTGACATCGGCGTCCTCGGTGCGTGGGGTGCCATGGATCACTTCGGCAGGCCCGACACGGCTGCCGCAAGGCCCACGTTGCTCGTCGGCGCCTCACCGTAGTAGCCAATCCATCACCCTCGGTGCGCAGTTGGCAAACTTCCCCGGACGGCGTCCCACTCTGGTATGACGCCTCGTACGGCCGACCGATATCGGGCAGGGGCGCACGCCGCCCCTGCCCCTGCCCCTGCCCCTGCCCGACCGATCGTGGGGCACCTTTCCGGCTGCGGGGTACCTTCTCAGCCGTCCGAACCGGGCAGCGTCGTCGTGGTCAGCGTGCCGGCGGGGACCCCGGCGAGCGCGCCCTCGATCGAGTCGCGCCAGACGGGCCCCGCGAGGGTGCCGCCGAACGCCTGGCCGACGATCGTGCCACCGATGCTCTGGCCGTCGAGGTCGTGCGGGCTCTTGGTGTCGCTGACCACGGCCGCGCCGGACAGCTCGGGGGTGTAGCCGGCGAACCACACCTGCTTGCTGTCGTCGGTGGTGCCGGTCTTGCCCGCGCTGTCACGGTCGGTGAGCCCGGCGGGCTTGCCGGTGCCGTCCTGGACGACGCCCAGGAGCATGGTCGTGACGGTGTCGGCGGTCTCCGGCGACATCACCTGGTGACAGTCGGCCCCCGGCACCGGGACGCTGCCGCCGTCGGGCTTGGTCACCGAGGTTATGGCGACGGGGGCGCAGTAGGTGCCGTGGTTGGCGAACGTCGCGTAGACGTTGGCCATCTCCAGCGGCGTCAGGTCGTTGCTGCCCAGCGTGAGCGAGGGGACGACCTGCAACTTGGTGCCACCGGCCTGGGCCTTGATGCCGAGCGAGTTGGCCATCTTCGCCACCTCGCACAGCCCCGTGTCCGCCTCCAGCTCCGCGAAGTAGGTGTTGACGGACTGCGCCATGGCGTCCGGCATGGCGAACGGCCCGACCAGGGAGTGGCTGTCGTTATGGACCTCGCCGTTCTCCGGATAGGTGTTGCCCGCGCAGTCGGACATCGCGGGCCAGGGCATGGAGTACGGCGCCGGGTACTTCTGCGACGGGCTCGTGCCCTTCTCCAGCGCGGCGGCCGCCACGATCGGCTTGAACGTGGAGCCGGTCGGGAAGCCGAGGCCGCCGCCCATCTTCGTCCCGACGTTGAGGTTGATCTCGGTCTGGTGCGCGCCCAGGCCGTAGTCGCGGCTCTGGCCCATCGCGACGATCTTTCCGGTGCCGGGCTGGACGAGGCTCATCACGGCGGCGGCGTCGTCCGTGGTGTACGCGTGCGAGGTGACCGAGTCCTGGAGCGACTTCTGCGCCTTGGGCGACAGCGTCGTGTGGATCTTCAGACCGCCCCTGCTCCACAGCGCGCGCCGTTCGGCGGCCGTCTTGCCGAAGGCCGGATCGCTCAGGACGGTCCGGTGCACGTAGTCGCAGAAGAAGCCCTCGCCGTGCTGAGCGGTGATGCAGCCCTGGCGCGGCGCACTGATCTTGAGCTGGATCGGAGTGGCGATCGCCTCCTGGGCCTGGGCGGAGGTGATCGAGCCGTATTCGGCCATCTTGCTCAGCACGGTGTCCCGGCGCTGCTTGGCCAGGGCCGCGTTGCTGACCGGGTCGTACATGGACGGCGACTGGACGAGCCCGGCCAGCAGAGCCGCCTGCGGAAGGCTCAGGTCCTTGGCGTGCACGCTGAAGTAACGCTCAGAGGCCGCCTCGATGCCGTACGCCTGCTCACCGAAGAAGGTGATGTTGAGGTAGTTGGTGAGAATCTGGTCCTTGGGCAGGGTCTGCTCCAGCTCGATCGCGTAGCGCAGCTCCTGGATCTTGCGGCCGAGGGTCTGGCGCTGGGCTTCGAGTACCGCCTTCTGGTCGCTGCCCGCCTGCTCGACGAAGACGTTCTTGACGTACTGCTGGGTGAGGGTGGAGGCACCCTGGGCGACGCTTCCACTGGCCGCGTTCTTGTTCAGCGCGCGCAGTACGCCCTGGAGATCCACGGCTCCGTGCTGGTAGAAGCGGTTGTCCTCGATGTCGACCAGTGCCTGGCGCATGACCGGCGCGATCTGGTCACCGGGTATGACGGTGCGGTCACGGTCGTAGACGGTGGCGATGAGCCCCCCGTCGGCGTCGTAGATCCCCGACGCCTGCGACAGCGGGGGCGTCTTGAACTCGTCGGGCAGGCTGTTGAAGCTCTCCGCGGCGGATTTGGCGCCCACCCCCAGCGCACCCGCCACCGGCAGCGCGACGCCGGCGGCCATCGCGCCCGCCAGGACACTCACTCCGAGGAACCGAAACGTACGACTGAGGGCGGATCCGGATCCATCCGGACGGGAACGCGTGAAGGGCATACGGCGAAACATACGCAGTACACCTATGAATCACATCAAAGAATTATGTACGAGGTGTCGATCCGGCTGCCGGGGCGGGTGGCCGGATATAGGTGAGGGTGTGGTGGGAGACCAGCCTCCCCTCGGTGTCGGTCGTCTCGGCGGTGCCGTAGACGATCAGGCGGCCGGCGCGGACGATGGTCGCCTCGCACATCAGATCGGTGCGTGCGGGACCGAGGAAGCTCGTGGTCATCTGCTGCGTGACGCTGGGGTCGTCCGCGCCGGACAGCGACATGATGGCGATCCAGCAGGTCACGTCGGCCAGCGTCATGGCGCACCCGCCCTGGAGGACGCCGCCCGGCCTGAAGAGCTCGGGGCGCTGCGGCAGCGCGACCTTGGCCCACCCCTCTTTGAGTGCTTCGACCCGGAACCCCCACCAGGGCCCGAAGGGGCTGCTGTCAAGAACCGCTTGAGCCGCCGCGACATCCATCACCGGGGGAACATAGCACCGGATCTCGACGGCGGCGCGCGTGAGTCCGGCGAGGTGGGTTGGTTTGCTCGGGTGCGTCAACTGGCAGCGGCAATAGGGCAGTTACGCGCCGGCGTACGCTCAAGTGCCGCTTACGCAACCGCACTCCCGACCTCCACCTAAAACCGCCTCACCCGGGACCGCCCTCGCCGAGCAGGGGCCTCAGGTGGTCATGGGCCCACGCGGCGAGCGTGGTCGGGGTGGTGGTCCCCACGGTTCGCGGCTGTTCGGGTACGAAGTCCTCGCGCAGGCCGGTCGACATGCCGATGACGGCCTCGACCAGGCCTTCGCTCATCCCGGCCCGCCGGAGCTGGGCGCGCATCGCGTCGTCCGTGACGCGCTCGACGCCGATCCGCCGCCCGGTGGCCGCCGTCAGGATGCCGGCGACCTGGTGCCAGGTGAGGTCGGCGGGACCGTGCACCGCCTGTACGCACCGGCCCGACCAGGCCGGCGAGAGCAGCCGCCCGACGGCCACCTCGGCGATGTCGCGGGGCGCGACCCAGGCCATGGGCTGGTCGAGCGGCAGGATCACCTGGAGCTTGCCGGCCCGCAGGGCGTCGATCTGGAGGTCGAGGTTGGTGAAGAAGTAGCCGCAGCGCAGGTGGGTCACGTCGACACCGAGGCCGTCGAGAGCGCTCTCCGTGTGGGCGAGACCATCGATCTCGCCGGCGCCGTGCCGCTTTTCGGCGCCGACGCTGCTCTGGAAGACGACGCGGCCGATCCGGTTCTCGGTGACGGCGCGGACCACGCTCGCGGTGGCCCGCGCGTAGTCCGCGAGCGGGTCCTGACCGCCGGTGGTCGGGTCCACCCAGAACAGCGCGTCCACGTCACGGGTGGCGGCGGCCACGGCATCGGCGTCGTACTGGTCGACCCGCGCGGCATCGACCTCGCCCCGCACGTCCGGGGCGAGCCGTCCCGGGTCGCGCGCGAGGACGCGCGGCCGGACGCCGGCACGGATCAGGGCGGTGACGACGTGCCGGCCGACGTTGCCGGTCGGGGTGGTGACGGCGATCTTCATGATGTCCTCCCACTCGGTGGTCGTCCGCAGGATGGCCGAAGGCGGCGGCAGCGCCCGCGACCAACACGAACCGCCTTCCCGGATGCGGTCGCCGGAATGCCGCCCGTTCCCCATTCCCCGAACCGGGCTCCCCAGGGCTTGCCCCCCGGCCCGGCCCCCAGCCCCGGGCCCCGACCCTGCCCCGGCCCCGGTCCCGGCGCGGGTTCCCCCTGGCCCCGCCCCCGGCCCCTGGCCCCCGGCCCGGGTTCCCCTCGCCCCGGTACGGCCCCCGGCCCCGCCCCGCGCCCCCTGGCCGACCCGGGCTCCCCCGGCCGGACCGGGCCCCGGGCATCCACCCATCAACCGGAGTCCCCCCGGCCTCCGCCCCCGGCCTCCACCCCCGGCACCCGTCCCCCGCCCCGCCCTGAGACCCCCTCCGCCCCCCGCCCCGCCGGATGGTTGACTACCCCGCATGGCTCTCCCACCACCGCCCGCCCCGGATCCGATCGACCCGGCGATCCCTGTGCCGGTGGACCTCGAACTCCTCGTCGCGCTGCGGGGGTTGGGGGACGCCGCCAGGGAGCCGTTCACCCCGGCGAACCTCGCGGCCCGGCAGAAGCAGGACGCGGCGGCGCGCCCCCGGCCGACCGCGCGGGACCTGTGCGCCGACGGCCGCTTCGAGGTGGCCGAGCTGCGGGTGCCGGGGGCCCGCGCGGGGCGGGAGGTCACCCTGGTGAGTGCGCGTCCCGCGGGTCTGACCGGTCCGCTTCCGCTGCTGTACTACCTGCACGGCGGCGGAATGATCATGGGCAACGCGTGGTCCGTCCTGCCGAAGGTGCTGCGCCAGTGGGCGCTCCCACTGGGCCTCGCCGTCCTCTCCGTCGAGTACCCGCTCGCGCCGCGAGCGCGGTATCCGGTACCGGTCGAGGACTGTTACGCCGGGCTCCTGTGGACGGCCGCGCACGCCCCGGACCTGGGGATCGACCCGGACCGTTTCGTCATCGGCGGCCGGAGCGCGGGTGGCGGGCTCGCCGCGGCGCTGGCCCTGATGGCGCGCGACCGGGGCGGCCCGGAGCCGGCCGGCCAACTGCTCCTGTGCCCGATGCTCGACGACCGCGCCACCACCTTCTCCACGCGTCAGATGGCCGGCGCCGACCTCTGGGACCGTACCTCCAACGCCACCGCCTGGCAGGCCCTGCTGGGCGACCTGTACGGAACGCCGGACGTGCCGCCCTATGCCGCGCCCGCACGGGCCACCGATCTGACGCGGCTGCCTCCGGCGTACATCGAGGTCGGGTCTGCCGAGACCTTCAGGGACGAGGGCGTGGCCTACGCGAACGCGATCTGGCAGGCCGGCGGCCGGGCCGAACTGCACGTGTGGCCGGGCGCCTTCCACGGTTTCGACAGCTTCGCCCCGACGGCGGCGCTCAGCCTCGACGCCCAGGAGACCCGCGTCCGCTGGCTGCGGCGCACCCTCGCGCCGTCCGGCGCAAACGAAAAGCGCGACACTTGACCGAATCTCGCCTCACGACGTGGAGTTGACGGGCCGTCACGTCGGGGGGTCCGGCGCGCCTCACACCTGCCGGGCGACCACGAACAGCACCAACAGCACGGTGGCGCCCGCGCTCACCCCGTGGGCGACGACGGCGGTGAAGGGGAAGTGGCGCTCCGCCGTGGCGCCGCCCGTGGAGTGCCGTCCGGAACTGGGCAGCCACCGCAGCAGCATCGTGAAGCCGAACGCGGCCACCACCAGGACACCCGCGCACGCCGCCCAGGCCAGGCTCGCCAGGTCGCCCAGAAGGTAGCCGCTCCAGGCCGCGAGTCCCGCCACCGCGACCGCCACATGACCCCCGACCAGCCACAGCGGCAGGCGCGTCACGCCGGGGGCCCGCTGGCTCAGCCCGCCGTGGCGGATCCACACGACGGCCAGATAGCCGCCGAGCGCGGCGGTGAGCAGCCACGCACCCAGCACGAACACGCCCATGCGCTCCCCCGAAGTCCCGAGACGGGATGTCGTGCACCAGCACAGCGCACGCCGGGGAGCGGTCCCGGACTCCCATTCACCGATTCACCCGTTGGCGTGAACAGAGTCCCGAGTCCCCCGCGCGGCCGGGCTCGGCTGTGGCATGGCGCGCTCGGCCCCCGCCGAATCCGAGACTCCGCCCGGCACGCGCCCGCCCGCCGAATCCGAGACTCCGCCGAGGTGGGCGCAGGCCCCGCCCGCCGCCGAAATCGAGGGCCCGCCCCGCCCGGCACGGCCCCATGCCGCCGTCACCCGTCGAGCGCCGTCCCGCAGCTCCAGCAGAAGCGCGCCCCGCGCTCACCGCAGACCCGCCCGCACTCGGGGCACACCCGGGTGAGGAAGCACGCCGCCTCTCCGCCCTCCTCGTTCGGCGGCCCGCCGATGGTGAGCCCGGGCCTGCGCTGGTGCACGGAGAGGTAGCCCATGCCCTCGTCCCCGGCGATCAGGGCGCGCCGCGAACCCCTGGGCAGCCAGAGCGCGGTGACGGGGCGCAGCTCCTGGGTGCCCGCGTCGGTGCGGAGCCGGCCACCGCCTTCGAGGACGACCAGGAGGACGTCGAGCCGGAGATCGGTGTGCTCCTCGATGGTCCGGCCCGGCGGCAGGCGCAGCAGGTTCGCGTCGAGCCCCCGTCCGCTCTCGCTCAGCCGCCACAGCGCGCCACTCGTGTCCGGCGCCGCCGCCGCGAGCTCCCGGCCGAGGTCGGCCACCACCCGCGCGGTCCCCTGCTCCATCTGTCCCTCATCCTCCCCGCGACCGGCACGGTTCTTCCGTGGGCCGCCCCGTCGTCCGCACACACATGCCTATTGCAAGTATTGCAAAGAGCAAGACAAAAAGCGTATAGCTCGCATCAACTCTCCGGAGTCGCACCCTTGCCCACCGCGCCCGGGATGCAGTCTGAGGTGAAGCGGAACACCGGCCACCGTAAGCCAGAACGGAGGACCGGCGTGTTCCGGGCAGCCCTGAAAGGAGCGACGGTGGCGGTACGGCGTGGTGCTCGGATGGAAGCGGAGAAGGTGGCCGGCTACGCCACGGAACAGCTTCTGCGGGCCGGGCGGATACTGCGGCGGACCACGACGACGCCGGACCTGCGGGCGGTGTACCGCGCGGACCAGAAGGTCAACGACGAGCCGTACCGCGAGCGTTGGGCCCACGACAAGGTGGTGCGCTCCACGCACGGCGTGAACTGCACGGGGTCGTGCTCGTGGAAGGTGTACGTCAAGGACGGGCTCATCACCTGGGAGACCCAGGAGACGGACTATCCCTCGGTGGGACCCGACCGGCCGGAGTACGAGCCGCGCGGCTGCCCCCGGGGCGCCTCCTTCTCCTGGTACACCTACTCCCCCACCCGTGTCCGTCACCCCCTGGCGCGCGGCGTCCTCGTGGAGATGTACCGGGAGGCCAAGGGGCGGCTGAAGGACCCCGTGGCCGCCTGGGCGGAGGTCACCCAGGATCCCGAGCGGCGCCGGCGCTACCAGACGGCGCGGGGCAAGGGCGGCCTGGTGCGCGTCGGCTGGGAGGAGGCCCTGGAGATGGCGGCCGCCGCCCAGGTGCACACCATCAAGACCTACGGCCCCGACCGCGTCGCCGGGTTCTCCCCCATCCCCGCCATGTCCATGGCCTCGCACGCGGTCGGCGCCCGCTACCACTCCCTCATCGGCGCGCCCATGCTGTCGTTCTACGACTGGTACGCGGACCTGCCGATCGCCTCCCCGCAGGTCTTCGGCGACCAGACGGACGTGCCGGAGTCGGGTGACTGGTGGGACGCGGCGTATCTGATGCTGTGGGGCTCCAACGTGCCGGTGACGCGCACCCCGGACGCGCACTGGATGGCCGAGGCGCGCTACCGGGGGCAGAAGGTGGTGGTCGTCTCTCCCGACTACGCGGACGCGACGAAGTTCGCGGACGAGTGGCTGCATCCGCATCCCGGCACCGACGGGGCGCTGGCCATGGCCATGGGGCATGTCGTCCTGAGCGAGTTCTTCGTCAAGCGCCAGGTGCCGTACTTCACGGACTACGTACGCAAGTTCACCGATCTGCCCTTCCTGGTGGAGGTGACGGCCCGCGAGGACGGCAGCCGCGTCGCGGGCAAGTTCGTGACCGCGGCCGACCTCGGGCTCGGGGACGAGCCGGGCGCGGCGGCGGACCGGTTCCGGCCGGTCCTGGTTGACGAGGTGTCGGGGCGGCCGGTCGTGCCGGGCGGCACCCTGGGCGACCGCTGGTCCAAGGAGGGCGAGGGACGGTGGAACCTGGAGCTGGGTGACGTCGTGCCCGAGCTGACCTTCCACCGGGCCACGGGCGCCCCGAGCACCGAGATCCTGCTGCCGCGCTTCGACCAGGCGGGCACGGTGCGGCGCGCGGTGCCGGTGCGGGAGATCGGCGGGCGCCAGGTGACCACGGTCTTCGACCTGCTGCTCGCCCAGTACGGCGTATGGCGCGAGGGTCTGACCGGGCAGTGGCCCGTCGACTACCAGGACACCTCGCAGCCCTGCACGCCCGCCTGGCAGGAGACCATCACCTCCGTCCCGGCGGGGGCGGTGGTGCGCGCGGCACGGGAGTTCGCGCACACCGCGGAGAAGACCCGGGGGCGCTGCATGATCGTGATGGGGGCGGGCACCAACCACTGGTTCCACTCCGACACGATCTACCGCTCGTTCCTGTCCCTGCTGCTCCTGACGGGTTGTCAGGGCGTGAACGGCGGCGGCTGGGCGCACTACGTGGGGCAGGAGAAGGTCCGCCCCTATACGGGCTGGCAGCAGACGCAGTCCGCGGCGGACTGGGTGCGTCCCTCGCGCCAGATGGCCGGCACACCGTTCTGGTACCTCCACACCGACCAGTGGCGCTACGAGAGGTACGGCGCGGACGCGCTCTCCTCGCCGGCCGGCCAGGGCCTTTTCGCCGGACGGCACACCATTGACCTGGTCGCGCAGTCGGCGCGCCTGGGCTGGATGCCCTCCTACCCCACGTTCAGCGCCAACCCGCTCGACCTCGGCGCGCGCGTGCACGCCAGCGGCCACGAACCCGGGGAGTGGACGGCGACCGAACTCGCCGCCGGGCGGCTCCAGTTCGCGGGCGCCGACCCCGACGACCCGGCCAACTGGCCCCGGGTCCTGACGGTGTGGCGGGCCAACCTCATCGGCTCGTCCGCCAAGGGCAACGAGTTCTTCCTGCGCCATCTGCTCGGCACCGGCGACAACGCCCGCGCCGAGGAGGCGGCGCCCGACGAGCGGCCCCGCGAGGTGGTCTGGCACGATCAGGCGCCGCGCGGCAAGCTCGATCTGCTGCTCGCCCTCGACTTCCGCATGACCTCCACCACGCTCATGGCGGACCTGGTCCTGCCCGCCGCCACCTGGTACGAGAAACACGACCTGTCCAGCACGGACATGCACCCCTATGTGCACGCGTTCTCACCCGCGATCGACCCGCCGTGGCAGGCCCGCACGGACTTCGAGATCTTCCACGGGCTCGCGGCCAAGCTCAGTGAGCTGTCCGCGGGACACCTGGACACCGCCTATGACCTGGTGGCGACCGCCCTGCACCACGACACCCCGGGCGAGGTCGCCCAGCCCGGCGGCGTGACCCCCGAGTGGCAGGGCGGCCCCGCTCCCGTCCCCGGGTTCAACATGCCCGACGTCACGGTGGTGGAGCGCGACTACACCACCGTCGCCGCCCGGCTCGCGACGCTGGGGCCGCTGGCCGAGCAGCACGGCATGACGGTGAAGGGGGTAACCGTCCATCCCGGCCCCGAGCTGCGCTGGCTGGCCAGCCGCTGCGGGACGGCGGCCTCCGGGCCCGCGAGCGGCCGGCCGCTCCTGGACACCGATGTGAAGCTGTGCGAGGCGATCCTCGCGCTCTCGGGCACCACCAACGGGCGCCTCGCGGCGGAGGGGTTCGACCAGCTCGCCCTGCGCTGCGGCCCTGAGAGCGCTCTCATCACGCTGTCCGAGACGGTCTCCGAGCGGCGCGTGGTCTTCTCCGACACCCAGCGCGGGCCGGTCCAGGTAGGGGCCAGCTTCGAGTGGTCGGGCAAGGAGGCGCCCGACCGCCGCTACTCCCCCTTCACCATCAACACCGAGCACCGCAAGCCCTGGCACACCCTGACCGGCCGCCAGCACTTCTACCTCGACCACGACTGGATGGCCGAGCTCGGTGAACAACTTCCGCTGTACCGGCCGCCGTTGGACCTCGCGGCGCTCGGCGAGCACGCCCAGGCACAGGAGGAGGGCGCCCGCTCGGTCGCGGTGCGCTATGTGACGCCGCACTCGAAGTGGTCGATCCACTCCGAGTACCAGGAGAACCTGCTGATGCAGACTCTGGCGCGCGGCGGACCCGTGATCTGGATGAGCGTCCAGGACGCCGAGGCCATCGAGGTGGCGGACAACGACTGGATCGAGGCGGTCAACGCCAACGGCGTCGTCGTGGCCCGCGCCGTCGTCTCGCACCGCATGCCGCCCGGCACCGTCTTCATGTACCACGTGCAGGAGCGCCTGGTGAACGTACCCAGGTCCGAGACCACGGGCCGGCGCGGCGGTGTCCACAACGCGCTCACCAAGGTCCTCATCAAACCGACCCATCTGATCGGCGGATACGGCCAGTTGTCATTCGCGCCCAACTACTACGGGCCCACCGGCAACCAGCGCGACGCCGTCACCGTGATCCGCCGCCGTTCGCAGAACGTGGAGTACTGAGACCATGCCCCGTCGTGAAGCACGCAGGGGACGCGTCATGGCGCAGGTCGCCATGGTGATGAACCTCGACAAGTGCATTGGCTGTCACACCTGTTCGGTCACGTGCAAGCAGACGTGGACCAACCGCAGTGGCACCGAGTACGCCTGGTTCAACAACGTCGAGACCCGGCCCGGCCAGGGCTATCCGCGCGGCCACGAGGACCAGGAGAAGTGGAAGGGCGGCTGGCGGCTCAAGAACGGCCGTCTCGTGCCGCGCTCCGGCGGCCGGGCCCGCCGCCTCGCCACCTTGTTCGCCAACCCCGAACTTCCCTCGCTCGCCGACTACTACGAGCCCTGGACGTACGACTACGAGACCCTGATCAGCGCCCCGCTCGGCGACGACGTACCCACCGCCCGGCCGCACTCCCTGATCGACGGCCGGCCCACCGAGGTGACCTGGGGCCCGAACTGGGACGACGATCTGGGCGGCGGCCCCGGCCACCTGACCGGCGACCCCGTCCTGCGGCAGATGAACGAATCGGTGCGCCTGGAGTACGAGCAGGCGTTCATGTTCTATCTGCCGCGGATCTGCGAGCACTGCCTGAACCCGTCGTGCGTCGCGGTCTGCCCCTCGGGCGCCCTGTACAAGCGCATCGAGGACGGCATCGTCCTGGTCGACCAGGACCGGTGCCGGGGCTGGCGGATGTGCGTGTCGGGCTGCCCGTACAAGAAGATCTACTTCAACCACCAGAGCGGCAAGGCCGAGAAGTGCACCTTCTGCTACCCGCGCGTCGAGGCGGGTGAGCCCACCGTCTGCTCGGAGACGTGTGTGGGCCGGCTGCGCTATCTCGGCGTGATGCTGTACGACGCCGACAAGGTCGGCGAGGCGGCCGCCGTCGCCGACGAGAAGGACCTGTACGAGGCGCAGCTCGGCTGTTTCCTCGATCCGCACGACCCCGAAGTCGCCCGCGCCGCCGAGGAGTCGGGCATCCCGCACGACTGGATCACCGCCGCGCGCCGCTCGCCGGTCCGCGCGCTGATCACCGACTACCGGGTCGCGCTGCCGCTGCACCCGGAGTACCGCACCATGCCCATGGTCTGGTACGTGCCGCCGCTGTCGCCCGTGGTGGACTCGCTGACCCGCAGCGGACACGACGGCGAGGACCCGGCCCAGCTCTTCGGCGCCATCGACTCGTTGCGCATCCCGCTGGAATACCTCGCCGGGCTCTTCACCGCCGGCGACACCGGACCGGTGGAGGCGGCCCTGTGCCGCCTGGCCGCGATGCGCGCCCATATGCGCCGCGTCAACCTCGGCGAGGAGCGCGACCCGGCGATCGCGCGGGGCGTGGGCCTCGACGAGCGGCGCATCGAGGAGATGTACCGGCTGCTCGCCGTGGCGAAGTACGAGGACCGCTATGTGATCCCCACCAGCTACACCGGTTCCGTCCCGAGCGATCCCGGGGACGGGTGCAGTCTGGACGGGGAGGGCGGCCCCGGCATGTACGAGGCGGGGCTGCCGGGCATGGAGGCCTTCCACGCGCCGCCCGCCACCGCGCCGGCCGGCGCAGGCGGAGCCTCGGACACCGCGCTGCGCGGCCGGGTCAACCTCCTCAACTGGGACGGCACAAGCACCCCGCGCGGCCTCTTCCCGCGCCGTCGCGAGGAGGAGGGCAAATGATCCGGCCCGCCCTGCACCAGGCGGCCTCGCTGCTGCTCGCCTACCCGGACACCGACTGGCCGCGGCGGCTGGGCGTCGTCCGCGCGGCTCTGGCCCAACTGCCGTCCAAGGACACCGAGTTGCTGCTGCGGTTCTGCGACAGCGTCGCCGAGGTTCCTCCGTTGGAACTAGGCGCCCGCTATGTCGCCACCTTCGACCGCAGCAGGCGCCGCGCCCTGCACCTGACGTACTACACCGACGGCGACACCCGCCGCCGCGGCGCGTCCCTGGCCCGCCTCAAAGCCCTCTTCCGCGCGCACGGCTGGGAGCAGGGCGATGGGGAGCTGCCCGACTTCCTGCCCGCCGTCCTGGAGTTCGCCGCCCGCTGCCCCGAGCCGGGGCTCGCCGTGCTGGTCGAGCACCGGGCCGCCCTGGAACTGCTCGGACACGCACTGGAGAAGTTCCGCAGTCCCTACGCCGACGTGGTGCGGGCCGTGTGCCGCACCCTGCCGGGGCCCGCGCCCGCCGATCACGCCGAGGCGCTGCGCCTGGCGCGCACCGGGCCGCCCACCGAGAGCGTCGGTCTCGCCCCCTTCCCGCCCCAAGGTTCGCGGCCCACCGAAGGAGCCCGCAGGTGACGCATCTGCACATCGCCCTGTGGGGCGTCCTGCCCTATCTGGCCCTCACCGTCCTCGTGGCCGGCACCGCCTGGCGCTACCGCTACGACCGCTTCGGCTTCACCACCCGCTCCAGCCAGCTCCACGAGTCACGGCTGCTGCGGGTGGGCGGCCCGATGTTCCACTACGCGCTGCTGCTCGTCATCGGCGGGCACATCATGGGCCTGCTGGTGCCGGAGGCGGTGACCCAGCGCCTGCGGGTCAGCGAGGAGATGTACCACGCCTCGGCGCTCGCCATGGGCGGCGTCGCGGGCCTCGCGGCCACCGCCGGCCTCGGCATTCTGCTCGTACGGCGTCTGCGCACCCCGGGCGTGCGCCGCGCGACCAGCCGCAGCGACCGGTTCGTCTACCCCCTGCTGGTGCTGGTGCTCCTCGCGGGTCTGACGGCGACCGCGACCAGCGCCACCAACCCCTACGACTACCGCCTCGGCGTCTCGGTGTGGTTTCGCAGTCTGTTCGCGCTCGACCCGGACGTGGACGCGATGGCGCACGCCCCGCTGGTGTACCGACTGCACGCGCTGCTCGCCATGACACTGTTCGCGGCCTGGCCCTTCAGCCGGCTCATCCACGCCTTCACCGCGCCGCTCGGCTATCTGGTGCGGCCCTATGTCGTCTACCGCTCGCGGGCCCGCGCCACGCCGTATCGCCACCCCGCCGCCGGGGTCACCCCGGGGCACGAGCGGCCCGTACCGCGCTGACCGTCCCGCCGCCGACGGCTGACCCGGTGAACGTGCGCCGGGTCAGCCGTCGGCGGCGGCCTCGCGGAAGTGGTCGGCGAGGTGGCGGCGGCCCGTCGCGGGGGCCAGGACGTCCTGAGTGAGCACGGTCAGCGGGAACTCCAGCCGGCCGTGCACCCGCAGCGGGGTGAGGCGCCGCAGCACGGCGAGCGCGCCCGTGAGCGTCCAGGAGGGCAGCCGGGTGATGCGGGGCGGGCGCCCCAGGGCCGCGAAGGCGGCCCGCGCGATGTCCTCGTGGGTGAGCACGTCGGGCCCGCCGACGTCGACCTCCTCGGCGGCTTCGGTGACGGCGTCGGCGGCCGCCACGGCGACGTCCGCCCCGTCGACGGGGTTGATGCGCAGGCCGCCCCCGCCGAAGACGACCACGCGGCCCCTGCGCGCCATGGCGAGGAATTCGTCCATGTCGGAGAAGAAACCATTGGGGTAGAGGATGGTGTACGCGAGCCCGCCGCTGCGCAGATCCGCCTCGAACTGCCGCTTGGCGCGCACGAGTTGGACGCGCTCCAGTCCGGGCGAGCGCACCACCGACACATAGACGAACTTGGTCACCCCCGCTCGCCGCGCCTCCTGGAGCAGGGCGCGGTTGGCGCCTCGGTCCACGTCCCAGCAGGTCTGCTTGGTCCGCTTGCCGACCAGACCCATGGCGCTGATCACCACGTCGACGCCGTCGCAGCAGCCTGCCAGCGACGCGGCGTCGGTGGCGTCGGCGATGTGGACGTCGTCGAGGCACGCCCGCAGGGGCGCCGGCGTGTCCGGGGTGCGGGCCAGGGCCCGTACCCGGTGACCCCGCGCCGCGAGTTCCCGCACGATCCGGCTGCCCAGATAACCGGTCGCGCCGGCCACCAGCACCTTCATCCGCGCACCCCCTTCCCGGCCGGCTTCAGCGTCCGGGCGCGAGGGGGTCCTCGACGAGCCCGCCGATGCGCCGCACCTCGTCGAACGGGTCGACGGCCAGCTCGCCTGCGGCCTGGGTCAGGGCGCGCAGGGCGGGCACGAGCCCGGCCCGCTCCTCGGCCGGCACGCGGGCGACGAGCGCGCCGACCTCGGCCTGACGGTGCGCCATCACCCGGCTCACCAGGGAGCGGCCCGCGTCGGTCAGGTTCAGGACGACCTCACGCCGGCTCGCGGGGTTGGTCCTGCGGTCCACGAGACCGGCGGCCTCCAGGCGGTCGACCATGCGCATGGCGGTGGAGGGGTTCACTCCGAGCGTCGTCGCCATGGCCGCCAGTTTGAGCGGTTCGCAGCTCTCCAGGACCACCAGGGCGCGTAGCTGCGGCAGCGTCATCGTGTCGTCGATCGAGGCGAGAGCGCGGGCGGAGATCGCGACCAGGAGACGTGAGGCCGCCATGACGGCCACGGCGACCTCCTCGGCCTCCTGGTCGAGTGCCTGCCGCTCGGGTCCCGCGGCGCTGCTGGAAGGTTTCTGCGGCTGCCGCGGAGCCGCTTGGCCGTGCGTCTTGGACATCGGTACACCCCGCTGTGTCAAGGCTGCCTCAAGACGGAGGGGCGGCCCCTGTAATCATTGCAGTCTGCAATGTTAGCCTGTGTTCGGATCGACCGGACCTGCGCGGGCGCGACGGGAACGGTCAGCTAGGAGTGATTGACGATGAGGGTGGAGCCCACACGCGAAGCCTATTCGTTCGTGTGTCTGCACTGCGGGCACGGCTGGGAAGGCTCGTACGACCTCAGGCACGCGACGGATGCCAACGGTGTCCCGCGCACGGACTACTACGTCCGGGGCGTGCGGGAGCCCTCTCCGCTGACCCAGAACACCTGCCGGACCTGCCACAGCACCACGATCCGCGTCCTGCGCCCCGGCCGCGTCGCGGCGGCCCGCCCCGTCCGCGACTGACCGGACCGCACCCCCGAGGCACCGCGTTCGACGAAGCACGCCGCACCTTCGGGGCGCGTGCGGGGCACGCCCCGCGCACCCCGACGACGTCCCCTTCCCGTCCCTTTCCGCACCTCTCCGTTCTTTCCCCTCCTGACGGGCAGCGCCGCCCGTCCCCTCCCGCTGCCCCGGGCCACGCGGGCACCACGCCGCGCCCGGAACCGACCCGTCCCGCCAACCCCCGTCCCCGCCCCGGATCCGGAGCCCCGCCATGCCGTTCACCCATGCCGCCCATCCCCATCCGCCCGCACGCCCCGCCGTGAAGATCCCGCATCTCGGGGACTTCCACGTACCGCCGCGCGTCGTGGCCATAACCGCGCTCGCCCTCCCCATCGGCGCGGCCGCCGCACTGGTCGCTGTCGGCCTGCTCAAGCTGATCGCGCTCTTCACCAACCTCTGCTTCTACGGCAGGTTCGCCTTCTCCACGGCCGCGCCGCACGGCACGCCGCACCGCTGGCTCCTGGTGGTCATGCCCATCGTCGGCGGCCTGGTCATCGGCCTGATGGCGCGGTACGGATCGGAGAAGATCCGCGGCCACGGCATGCCCGAGGCCATCGAGTCGATCCTGATCGGCGGCAGTCGCGTACAGCCTCGCGTGGCGGCGCTCAAGCCGCTGTCGGCCGCGATATCCATCGGCACCGGCGGCCCCTTCGGCGCCGAGGGCCCCATCATCATGACCGGCGGCGCCGTCGGCTCGATCATCTCCCAGCATCTGCGCGTCACCACCGACGAACGCAAGGCGCTGCTCGTCGCCGGTTCCGCGGCCGGCATGGCCGCGACGTTCAACGCGCCGCTGGCCGCGATCCTGCTCGCCATCGAGCTGCTGCTCTTCGAGTGGCGCCCGCGCTCGTATCTGCCGGTCGCCGTCGCCGCCGCGACCGCGACCCTCGTGCGCGGCCCGCTCCTCGGCACCGCGCCCCTGTTCGGCGGCGCCCACGTCCCCGCGCACCTGGCCACGTCGGCCTACGGGCTGTGCGTCGTCGCGGGCCTGGCCGCCGGAGTGCTCGCCCTGGGCGCGACCTGGCTCGTCTACTTCTCCGAGGACCTGTTCGCCAAGCTGCCCTTCCACTGGATGTGGTGGCCCGCCATCGGCGGCGCGATCATCGGCGTCGGCGGCCTCTTCGAGCCCCGCGCCCTCGGTGTCGGCTACGACGTCATCGACCAGCTCCTGACCGGACGCGCCACCACCGGCCTGATCGTCGGCATCCTCCTCGTCAAGACGCTCATCTGGGGCCTGTCGCTCGGATCGGGCACCTCGGGCGGCGTCCTTGCCCCCATGTTCATGATCGGCGGGGCACTCGGCGCCGCCGAAGGGCTCGTCTTTCCCGCCGTCAGCCCCGGCTTCTGGGCGCTCGTCTCGCTCGCGGGCGTACTGGGCGGCGTGATGCGCTCACCGCTCACCGGCATCGTGTTCTGCCTGGAGCTGACCCATGAGATGAACGCCCTCATCCCGATGGTCATCACCGCGTCTGCGGCCTACCTCCTGTCCGTCATCGTGCTCAAGCGCTCGGTGCTCACCGAAAAGCTCGCCCGGCGGGGCATGCACCTGACGCGCGAGTACTCCGTGGACCCGCTGGAGGTCCATCTCGTACGGCAGTTGGAGACGCCGCTGCGCCTGACCCTCCAAGCGGGCCGGACGGTGGGCGAGGCGGCCCGGACGCTGCACCGCGCATACGAGGCGGGCGACCCCGACAAGCTCCTGGCGCAGCGCCTCTACCCCGTACTCGACGGCGACACCCTCGCCGGTGTCGTCACCCGCCACCAGCTGGTGCACGGCTCGGACGACGACAGCACCCCGCTCGCCGACCTCGCACGCCCCGCCGTCACGGCCTTCGAGGACGAGACGCTGCGTACCCTGGCCAACCGGATGGCCGAGCACGACATCACCCGGATCCTCATCGTCAGCCGTGACCAACTGCCGCGCCTGGAGGGGCTGGTGAGCCTGCGTCAGCTCCTGCACGCCCGCCGGGTCGATCTGCACGAGGAGCAGCACATGCAGCGCCATCTGAGTCTGCGGCCGCGCCGGGGCCGCTCGCTCGTGGTCGCCTCGGGCAGCGGATCGACGCCGCGGCCGGGCCCCGACGAGCCCGCGACGCCCACCGAGCCCGCCGCGCTCCCCACCCAGTCCGCCGGCTGACGGCCCCGCCCACCGCGCCGGCCGTCCGCGTCCCTGTCGGGCTTCAGCGCCCGGTCGGCGCGGGCGCGGCGGCGGGCCCCGGGGGCCGGCCCCCGGGCAGAGCGCAGGCCGGGGTGGCGCCCGGCATCCGGTCGCGGTGGTCGGCGACGAGGCGGTAGACGCCATGCGCGAGCCGGCGCACGGGCGGCAGGGCGAGCAGCGCCCCGAGCACGCTCCATCCGCCGCCCGAGCTCAGCAGCAGCTTGGCGACGGCCCCGGCCCCGCCGTACACCGTCCCGGTCGGGGTGACCCACAACACCTCGTACTGGGCGCGCCGCTGGGTGACGCCGAGCGCGTCCGGATCGGCGAACTGCCACGGGACGCTCTCGCAGTGGGGCCCGATGCGCCGCTCGGCGAAGCTCACACAGCTGCTGCAAAAAGCGCAGTCTCCGTCATAGACGAGCAGGGGCCTGGTACGCATGCCCCCCATCATCGCGCACCCCCACTCCCCCTATCCTTGTGTCCTGTTGTTGCACATCATTCGCAACAACGAACAACAGGCAGAAGAGGTGTGCGGGTGGGCAATCCAGTGGTGCTCGGGATCGAGTCGTCGTGCGACGAGACCGGCGCCGGTCTCGTGCGCGCGGGCCGGCTGCTGGGTCACGCGGTGGCGTCGAGCATGGACGAGCACGCCCGTTACGGCGGGGTGGTCCCCGAGATCGCCGCACGGGCCCACGTCCACTCCCTCACCCCGGTCGTCCGGCGGGCACTCGACGAGGCAGGGCTCACGATGTCCGACATCGACGCGGTCGCCGTGACGACCGGACCCGGCCTGTCCGGGGCGCTCCAGGTGGGTCTCGCGGGCGCGAAGGGCCTCGCGTACGCCCTGGACGTACCGCTGTACGGGGTCCACCACCTGGCGGGACACGTCGCGGCCGACACCCTGGAGCACGGCCCGCTGCCCGACCCGTGCGTGGTGCTGATCGTGTCGGGCGGCCACACCTCGCTGCTGCTCGTACGGGACCTGGCGCGCGACCCGATCACGCACCTCGGCGACACGCTGGACGACGCGGCGGGCGAATGCTTCGACAAGGTGGCCCGCGTATTCGGGCTGCCCTACCCCGGCGGCCCCGCCATCGACCGGGCGGCCAGGGGCGGCGATCCGGGCGCCGTGACCTTCCCCAGGCCGCTGACCGGGCCGCGTGACGACCCGTACGCGTTCTCCTTCTCGGGGCTGAAGACGGCGGCCGCCCGCTGGGCCGAGGGGCACGCGGGCCGCCAACTGCCCGTCGCCGACGGCTCGGCGGCCCTCCAGGAGGCCATCGCCGACGTCCTGACCCGCAAGGCGGTGGCCGCCTGTCACGCCCACGGGGTCGGCACGCTGGTCGTGGTGGGCGGGGTCGCCGCGAACTCGCGGGTGCGCGCGCTGGCCGAACAGCGCTGCGCGGTGGCCGGGATCACCCTGCGGGTGCCACCCCTGAAGCTGTGCACCGACAACGGGGCGATGATCGCCGCCGTGGGCGACCTCCTGGTACGCGCGGGCGCGCGGCCGGCCCCGCTGGACGTGTCCATCGACCCCTCGGCCCCCCTGGAGTACGCCACCCTGCACCCGCGCGCCAGGGCCCTGGGCGCGGCGTAGATCCGGGCCCCCGCCCCGGCGCGGCGCCGCCGGATCAGCCGCGCGTCACCGCTCGCCTGCGAGGTCGAGCTCGCCCAGCGGCTCCGGCGTCAGCTCCGGGGCCGCGGACGCGCGCCAGGGGTGGTCGAGCGGCGCGGACAGCGGCTGCCACCACGGCGCCGTGGGCAGCTCACCCCCCGGCTCGAACGGCTCGCCCGGGCGGGGGAAGGCCGCCGCCTGCTCCGCTTCCTGGGCCGCGTCCCGCGTCCACTCGCCGGGCTCGGCCCACGCGTGGGGGGCGAGGTTGAACGTGGCCCAGTGGATCGGAAGCAGCACCCCGTGCGGTGCGCCGCCCTGGAGGTCGAGGTGGGCTCGCATGCCCTCGGCCGGTGTCATGTGGATGTCGGGCCAGAACTCGCTGTAGGCGCCGATCTGGATCATGGTCGCGTCGAACGGTCCGTGCGCCGCGCCGATGTCCTTGAAGCCGCTGAAGTACCCCGTGTCGCCGCTGTGGTAGATCCGGTGGTCGGGCCCGGCCACCACCCAGGACGCCCACAGGGTGTGCTGCTGGTTGCGCAGACCCCGGCCGCAGAAGTGGCGGGCGGGGGTCGCGGTGAGGGTGATGCCCTCGACCTCCACGGCCTCGTTCCAGTCCAGTTCGTGGATCCGGTCGGGGCGCACCCCCCAGTGCTCCAGGTGTGCGCCGACCCCGAGCGGCACCGCGAACACCGTGCTGGTCCTGGCAAGCGCGCGGATGGTCGGCAGGTCGAGGTGGTCGTAGTGGTCGTGGGAGATGACGACGACGTCGACCGGCCCCAGGGCGGCGAGCGGCAGCGGGACGGGGTGCAGCCGCTTGGGCCCGGCGAAGGCGAACGGGGAGCAGCGCTCGCCCCACACCGGGTCGAAGAGCACCCGGCGTCCGTCGATTTCGGCCAGCACGCTCGAATGACCCATCCAGGTGAGGCGCAGTCCGCCGGCCGCCGGCTCGGCGATGTCCGCGAGCGTGGTGGGGTGGACCGGGATGGTGCCCATCGGGGCCCGACGCAGGCGCTGCTCCTTGGCGAAGAACTGTTTCGCGAACTCCATCGTCGACCCCGAGGGACGCACGCGCGCGCCCTCGGGGTTCTGGAACACCCCGTCCGCGAAGTTCGGCGAACCGAGGATCCGGGCCCACCGCTCCCCCTTCGAGTCGGCACCGAACGCGTCGGGCCGCAGCTCGCGGAGTCTGGAGCGGAGCGGAAGCAGAGAACCAGCGCCGGTCACGGCACCTCCTGGGGGTTCGGGTTGAATTCCATTATGTGCGCCCCCCGTGTCCGCCCCCACGCGACCGCCCCCGCGAGCCGCCGGTGGGCGGCGGGTCAGGCTCCGTCCCGGCGTGGCTGGCCGTACGCCCGCTCCACGCGCAGCCGCACCACGAGCCGCCGGTCGCGGACCATCGCGGCGCGGTACTCGTCCCAGTCGGGATGCTCGCCCTGGACGGCCCGGTAGAGGGAGATCAGTTCTTCGACCGTCTCGTCGTGGGGGTCGTGGGCGACCGGTGTGAGGTCGGCCGTTCCCTCGGCGACCGTCCACGCCCAGCGGTCCTCGCTGGTCACGTGGTAGCTGGCCCGCGGGTCCCGGCGCAGGTTCCTGGTCTTGGCCCGGTCATCGGTGACCGAGACCCTGATGACGCCATCCGCCGGAGAGTAGGCGTGGGTGACGTTGGAGAGCTGGGGCCGCCCGTCCCGCTTCAGGGTGACCAGCACGCCGCCCTTGGCCTCCGCCAGCAGGTCGAGCAGCGCTTCTTGGGGTGCCTCGAATGCCGTCATGGCTGGGGAACGCCGGCACGGGGTGTCCGGATTCCCCGGCGACGCCCGGACGGCCGGACGCCCGGACGCCCGGACGGCCGGACGCCCTGCCATGGCGGGGAGGTGATCGCTCCGGCGTCCCTCGGTGCTCGCCGGTGTGCGCCGGGGCCCCCTTTCGATTACGCCCAGAGCAAGACACGCCTCCCGAGGGCCACCCCGCGGGCACAGTGACGGCCATGAGAGTGCTGATGCTGGGCGGAACGCAATTCGTCGGCCGGGCCGTGACCGTGGCGGCGCTGGCACGCGGACACGAGGTGACGGTCTTCCACCGGGGACACCACGAGCCGCCCGCGCCGGCGGTGTCGCTGCGCGGCGACCGCACCGAGCCCGGCGGACTCGCCGCGCTCGCGGACGGCACGTGGGACGTGGTCGTCGACACCTGGTCAAGCACCCCGGCCTCGGTGCGCGACACGGCCCGGCTGCTCGCGGGGCGCGCGAAACGGTACGTCTATGTGTCGAGCCTGTCGGTGTACCGACACCCCACTCCCCTCAAGGCGGACGAGCGGGCACCGCTGGTGGAGGGCTCACCCGACGAGGCGGGCGTGGTGCCCTATCCGCAGGCCAAGCGCGGTGGCGAGCTGGCCGCCGTCGCGGAGTTCGGCGCCGAGCGGACCGTGCTGGCGCGGGCGGGCCTCATCCTGGGCCCCTGGGAGAACATCGGCCGGCTGCCGTGGTGGCTGGGCCGGGCCGCGCGCGGCGGCGCCATGCTCGCGCCGGGCCCGCGCGATCTGGGGATCCAGTACATCGACTGCCGCGATCTCGCGGAGTGGATCCTGGACGCGGCGCAGGGCGGGCTCCACGGCGCATACAACCTCGTCAGTCCGCCGGGCCACGCCACGATGGGCTCCCTGCTCGATGCGTGCGTACGGGTCACCGGCGGGCGGGCCGCGCCGCGCTGGACGGACCCGGAGGCCATCCTCGCGGCCGGGATCGAGCCGTGGCTTCAGCTTCCGGTGTGGGTTCCACCTGGCGAGCAGCACGACACGGTCCACGGGACGGCTGTCGCCAAGGCGCTCACGGCCGGACTGCGCTGTCGGCCCGTGGAGGAGACGGTCGCCGACACCTGGGCCTGGCTGCGCTCGATCGGTGGGACCGCGCCTCAGCGCCCGGACCGTCCCCGGGTCGGTCTCGACCCGGAGACGGAGGCCAAGGTGCTGGCCGAATGACGGCACGACGACTCCCTCTGCCCAGCGCCCTGGTGACGGACCATCAGATCTGACACAACCTCAGAGCGGAAGCAGATCGGGGCGCTTGGCGGACACCGCGTCGCCCGACGACTCACCACGCAGCCGCCGCCCGATCCATGGCACCAGATACTCGCGCGCCCAGTGAATGTCGTCGCGCCGCACCTCCAGGGTGCCGCGCGGCGGCAGCGGGGGCCACGGCTGGTCGGGGTCGGCCGGCACATCGAACCCGAGCACCTGGGCCGCGCGCAGCGCGACCCGGGTGTGCCCCTCGGCGGACAGGTGCAGCCGGTCGCCGTCCCAGGCCCGCCGGTCCTGGACGGACTTGAGCGACCACAGGTCCAGCACCGGGCAGTCGTAGCGGTCGGCGATGGCCCGCACATGCCCGTTGTACGTCGCGATCTTGCCCCGCAGATGGCGCAGGAGCGTGACGCCCCGGGTGTCGAAGCCCGTCGTCACCATGACCGTGCCGACCGCCGGCTTCAGGTCCGCGAGGGCCCGCTCGAAGCGTTCGGCCACCTCGTCGGGGTCGGTGCCGGGGCGGATGATGTCGTTGCCGCCGGCGCAGAAGCTCACCAGGTCCGGGGCGAGCTCCTTGGCCCGGGGCACCTGGTCCTCGACGATCTGGTCGAGGAGCTTGCCGCGCACCGCGAGATTGGCATAGCGGAAGGACCCCTCCGGCCGCTGGTCGGCGAGGAGGACGGCGAACCTGTCCGCCCAGCCGACGAACGTCCCGTCCGGGCCGGGGTCACCGACGCCTTCCGTGAAGCTGTCACCGATCGCCGTGTACGACCCGAACGTGCCGTTGCTGAATGATCTCGAATCGTCTGCCACGAGGGCTCATACTCCTCCAACGCGAGTGACCTACGCCACCGTAGGGAGGGGTTGACGAGGGGTGATATAGACCACCCGGTCAGTTTCGTGGGACCGGGAATAGTGCCGGTGGCGATCACAACAGCGGTACGGGGAGCGGGCGGAGGGCGGGCACGGCGGATGGGGCCGCCGCGAACGCGACGGCCCCACCTGGTGTCGGCGGTCCGGGTCAGCCGGTGAAGGCCGCGGTGCCGTTCGGGGTGCCGAGCCCGGTCGGGCCGTCGTAGCCGGAGCCCGCCGTGCACAGGTAGGCCGGGCTGCAACTGCCGTTGGCGCCGGAGGTCACGTCGTTGAGCGCGGAGGTGTGGGCGTAGGGGAAGGAGGAGGGGGTGGAGTTCGCACCGGGGGTGCCGGCCAGCGCGTACACGCCGGCGATGATGGGCGAGGAGGCGCTGGTGCCGCCGTACACGTTCCAGCCGCTGGCCTGGTAGCTGTCGTACACCGCGACGCCCGTGGCGGGGTCGGCGACGGCCGCGACGTCGGCGACGGCCCGCTTGGCGCAGCCGGTGTCCTTCTGCCAGGACGGCTTGGTCTCGTACGCGGAGCAGCCCGAGCCCGCGCCTTCACCGCCGCCGCTCGACCCCCACACCGACTCCGACCAGCCGCGCGTGCTGCCGTCCCGCTTCAGCGAGGTGCCGCCCACCGCCGTGACATACGGAGAGGAGGCCGGGTACTCGACGCCGTAGCCGTTGTCGCCGGAGGAGACGGTGATGGCGACGCCCGGGTGGTTGAAGTACTGGGTGTCGGCCGCGGTGTCGCCGGTGTCCTCGCCGCCGCCATAGCTGTTGGAGACGTACTTGGCGCCCATGGCCACCGCGCGGTTCACCGCGGCGCCCAGGTCTTCCATGTTGGCGGAGTTGGCCTCGACGAGCAGGATGTGGCACTGCGGGCAGGCGGCGCTGACCATGTCGACGTCGAGGGAGATCTCACCGGCCCAACCCGCGTCCGCCTTGGGGTAGTTGGTGCCGCCGTCCTGGTCGGTCTTCTGGAAGCAGCCGTTGGCGGTGGTGCAGGCGGGCAGACCGTACTGGGAGCGATAGGTCGCCAGGTCGGCCTCCGCGTTCGGGTCGTCCTGCGCGTCCACGATCGCCACGGTCGCGCCGGAACCGCCGCCCGCCGGGAGGTTGTAGGCCTTCTGGAGATCGGCGGGGCCAAGACCCGAGGGGGTGGCGTCGGCGGTGATGCCTCTGTGCTGCTTGACGTCCGTACGCTCCAGGGCGAGGCAGTGCATCATGCCGGGCTGTGCCCGGGTCGCGCACAACTGCTTCACGTTGGAAGCGGGGTCACCGGCCTGCTGGGCCGAGGCCGAGGGCGCCGCCGCCAGCAGTCCGCCCGTGACGAGGGCGAGCAGGGACAGCAGCGCGGGCGCCGTACCGGCGGAGCGCCGGTTGGGACGGGAGGTTCGTATGTGGTGCACGTTCTTCCTCCATGGGGGGTCGTCCGCTCCTGGGTCGGGGCGGACGCGAAGAAACGTCGAGTGCATGACAAATTGACGTTCGGGGATTGCCACCACGGCGAGTGGGGGCAGTCCTGAACGTACCGACGCGCACCACTGGTTGACAGGAGCCTCAGAGCAAAGGCTTTCTCTCGACTCTGTGTCCGCTCGCTCCGTTGGTGGCGGCGCGGTGAAGAGATCACACCGGAACGCGCAAGCCCCTTGTCACGGCGGCGAGTTCAAGCGTAGAAGGCCGAAATCGTTCGGTGGGGCGTCCCGTTCCCTGACCGGGGCGCCCGCCCGCCGGGGCACGTCTGTGCGGTGTCCGAGGAGATGGTTGCCCCGGGAACGCTTGTCGTATCGTCGAAAGACGCGCAGGCCGCGCCGCCAGGATCGACGTCAGGAGTCCCCGTGACCCAGCAGATACCGCAGGCCCCCTCGACCCCTTCCGAGCTGACGGGCGTGCGCAATTTCCGTGATGTGGGCGGGCTGCCGACCGTGGACGGACTGCGGGTGCGCCGTGGGCGGCTGTTTCGCAGCGGTCATCTCGCCCACGCCACCGCGGCCGACGCCGCCTTCCTCGCCACGCTCGGACTGCACACCGTCTTCGACTTCCGCAACGCGGGCGACCAGAAACTGGAGGGGCCCGACATCGAGCTGCCGGGCGTTCGCAACATCAACATTCCGCTGACGGATCCGGCCGACGGGGCGGAGTTCTGGAAGATGGTCCGCGAGGGCGAGCTCGAGGAGTTGCGGGCCGCTCTGTCGGGAAGCAGGGGCGCGGACCGGATGATCGCGTCGTACCGCGAGCTCGTCCTTGGGCGCACCGCCGAACACGGCCGGGTGCTGCACGCGCTGGCCACGGACAGCGTGCCTGCCCTGATGCACTGCGCGGCCGGAAAGGACCGGGCGGGCGTGTCCATAGCCCTGGCCCTGCTCGCGGTCGGCGTGGAGCGGGACGCCATCGAGGCCGACTACCTCAAGTCCAACGCCCCGCACCGTCGCTACCCGGTACGCCGCGCCGGCACGTCCGCCGATGCGATGTCCGCGGAGGTGATGGAACTCCTCAGCCCCCTTTTCGATGCCCGCGCCAGCTATCTGCGGGCCGCGTTCGACACCATCGAGGAGACCTGGGGCACCTCGGAGCGCTACTTCAGCCAGGGCCTCGGGCTCGCTCCCGAGACCCGCCGGCGGCTGCGTGAACGGCTCCTGGAGAGCTCCGTGTGAGCCTGCGCTCCCGCGCGGCGGGCGCTACTTGCCGCCCACCTCGAAGAGCAGATAGAGGAAACCGGCGAAGACGTGTCCCGCGACGAGGTAGGCGAAGAGCCTGACCACCAGGCCCCTGGGGAACTTGGTCTCCGCCGTCTCCTCGATGTTCTTGCGGGGTGTCGCCGAAAGGGGAGCGGTCTCGTGCTCGGACATGGCGGTGGCGTCCTTTCAGCTGTGCGGGTGGTACGGATGCGGGTCGGGGCTCTGGAGCAGGGTGTGCACGAAAAGGAACGCGGCTCCGCCGTGCGAGGCGGCGGAGATCCGGTGCGGGGTGAGTGAGTCGAAGTGCGCGCTGTCGCCCGGGTCGAGTTCATGGGTGGCCTCGCCCAGGCTCAGCCGGAGCCGTCCGGTCAGCACGTAGAGCCATTCCTCGCCGGGGTGGACCCGGACCAGCTCGCGCTGGGTGCCGTAGGGGACCTCGACGCGCAGCGCCTGCATGGCGCGGCCCGGTCCCCCGGTCTGGTGGTACGTCCAGCCGTCGGCCTCGCTCGGTGCGGCGCGGCCGGCCCGGATGACGGGCTCGCGCTCCGGCGGCATCTCCCCGAGCAGTTCCGAAACCGTCGTACCGTAGATGCGGGCAAGCGCGAGCAGCATCGGCAGCGAGGGCTGGCGCGCGCCCGTCTCCAGGCGGGACAGATGCGCGGGCGAGAGGCCGGCTCGCTGGGCGGCGACCTCCAGGGTGAGACCGCGGCGGCGGCGCAGTTCGCGCAGCCGGGGCGCGACGCCCGGAAGCGCCGCGACGTCTTCGTCGCCAGGAGTGCTCATGCACTCCATTCAGACAGGCGGTTGCCTCAGAGGCAAACTTTTTGCCTCTGAGGCAAAGCCGGCGGGAGGCGACGCGCCGGGAGGGGACGCCGAGCGGTCAGCGGTTGGCGACCGCCTGCTTCACCAGAGTCCGCCCGAAGTCCCACATCAGGCCGCCGCCACCGTGCGCGTCGTCCATGACGGCGGTGAAGGCCGCCACGAACCGGTCCACCTCGCGCTCGGTGATGGTCAGCGGCGGAATCAGCTTGATCACCTCCAGGTGGTCGCCGGACACCTGGGTGAGGATGCGGTGCTTCTGGAGCAGCGGCACCACCACCATCTGCGCGAACAGGCCCTTGCGCGCGGCCTGGAGCATGGTCCAGCGCCCGCGCAGCTTGAGCGAGGACGGCCGGCCGAACTCGATCCCGATCATGAGACCGCGTCCGCGTACGTCCGCAAGGAGTTCGTAGCGGCCGATCAGGTCCGCGAGCCGGGTGCGCAGCAGATCGCCGGTGGTGCGCGCGTTCTCGACGATCGCCTCCTCCTCCATGACCGACAGGACGGCGAGCCCGGCCGCCATGGCCTGGGCGTTGGAGCCGAAGCTGGCCGAGTGGACCAGGACGCGATCCATGGACGAGTAGACCTTCTTGAAGATCCAGTCCTTGCCGAGGGTGGCGCCGACCGGCACATAACCGCCTGAGAGCGCTTTCGCCACGCACACCAGGTCGGGCTCGACCCCCGCGTCGTGCTGGTAGGCGTAGAAGTCACCGGTGCGCCCGAGACCGGTCTGCACCTCGTCGGCGATGAGCAGCGCCTTGTGCCGGCGCAGCAGCTCCTGCGCGGCGAGCAGATAGCCGGGGGGCGCCTCGTGGACGCCCTTGCCCTGGATCGGCTCGACGATGAGCGCGGCCACGTCGCCGCGCTTCAACTCCCGCTCCAGGGCGGCCAGATCACCGAGCGGCACCGCCGTGTCGGGCAGCAGCGGCGCGAAGCCGTCGCGAAAACCCGACTCGCCGTTGACCGAGAGCGAGCCGGTCGTCAGGCCGTGGAAGGCGTGCGAGCAGTACAGGATCCGGGGTTTGCCGGTGGCGTAGCGGGCGAATTTGAGAGCGGTCTCCACGGCTTCGGTGCCGCTGTTGCCGAAGAACACCCGGTCCAGGTGCGGGCTGTGCGCGAGCAGCCGCTCGGCGAGCAGGCCGGGCAGCGGCTGGCAGTCGAAGCGGGTCAGGTCCGCGAGCGAGGCGTCCAGGACGTCGTGCAGCGCCTTGCGCACGACGGGGTGGTGGCGGCCGAGGCCCATGACGCCGAACCCGGCGAGCATGTCGAGGTAGTCATGGCCATCGGCGTCCCAGAAGTAGGCGCCCTCCGCGCGCTCGTACACCTTGTCGAAACCGATGGTGTGCAGCATGCGCGGCAGCTGGTGGTTGAGGTAGCGGGTGTGCAGGTCATAGCGCTCGGCCCCGCGTTCGGCGAGGAGTCGCGTCAGGTCGAACCCCTTGCTCGAAGGGGCCGGGGGCCCAGGGGCCTCGAAGGCCTTCGGCTCGCCGTCGGTCATGCGTCGTTCTCCTTCCGGGCCGCGGTGGCGGCATCCTCCATGGCCGCGAGCGCGGCGCCGATTGGTCCCGCGATCCCCACGGGGGTGAGCCCGGTGTCGGCCGGCACCTCGCCGTGCCAGGCGTGGAGCGGAAACCGCCTCGGGGATGCCGAGACCGCGCGGCGGCGCGTCCAGGTCGGCGTCCCTCGGAGCCTGCCCGGCGGCCCAACCGGCAACGCCGGTAGGGACGTTGTCCTCCACGACGCCGCCCAAGCGGCGCGCCGTGGTCGGCGGGGCGGCGCTTCGTCGACGGGCTCGGCCCGGCGGGGGCCGACGACCGACCGCGCACTGCGGGCCGTGCCGACGTGCCGACGTGCCGTCGTGCCGACGTGCCGACGTGCCGACGTGCCGACGTGCCGACGTGCCGACGTGCCGACGTGCCGTCGAGGATCGTCACGTCCCGGCCCCCTCCTCCCGATCCTGTCAAGCTCATGGTCACCCCGGGTCCGCGCCATGGCGGCCCCGGCCGCCCCGGGGAGGTCCGCTCCCCGGGGCCCGTGACGTCAGCCCCGGTTGCCCTGGATCGTCTCGCGGACCGCCCTGATCGACTCCTTCAGGGACCCCATGGTGGCGAGCACCGCGGTCGGCTCGTAGCCGCAGTGCGCCATGCAGTTGGCGCAGCGGTCGTCCTTGCCCCGGCCGTACTTGTCCCAGTCGGTGTCCTCGACCAGTTCGCGGTAGGTGGGCACATACCCGTCGCTCATCAGATAGCAGGGGCGCTGCCAGCCGAAGAGGGAGTAGTTGGGGATCGCCCACGCCGTGCACGGGAAGTCGGCCTTGCCCTCGAGGAAGTCGAGGAAGAGCGGCGAGTGGTTGAGGCGCCAGCGGCCGCGGTTGCCGCCGGAGAACGCCTTCTTGAAGAGTTCCCTCGTCTGCTCGACGCCGAGGAAGTGTTCCTGGTCGGGCGCCTTCTCATAGGCGTAGGCGGGCGAGATCATCATCTCGTCGACCTTGAGATCGTCATTGAGGAAGTTCAGCACCTCGATGATGGTCTGCGGGGTGTCGGTGTTGAAGAACGTGGAATTGGTGGTGACCCGGAAGCCCTGCCGCTTGGCCTCCTTGATGGCCTCCACCGCCTCGTCGAACACACCCTCCTTCGCCACGGACTCGTCGTGCCGCTCGCGCAGGCCGTCGATGTGCACGGCGAAAGCGAAGTACGGCGACGGGGTGAACTTCTCCAGCTTCTTGCGCATGAGCAGCGCGTTGGTGCACAGGAAGACGTACTTCTTCTTGGCCACCAGCTGACGCACGATCTCGTCGATCTGGGGGTGCATCAGTGGCTCGCCGCCCGCGATGGACACCATCGGCGCACCGGATTCCAGGACCGCCCCGACGGCCTGGGCCACCGGCATACGCTGCTTCAGGATCCCGGCCGGATGCTGGATCTTTCCACAGCCCTCGCATTTCAGATTGCAGGCGAAAAGCGGTTCCAGCTCGACGATCAGCGGAAACTTCTCACGCTTGCGCAACTTCTGTTCAAAAAGATAGGTCCCGACCCTGATGGACTGGCGAAGCGGCATGGCCATCTGGCTCACCTCCTGGGGAGCGGCAAAGAACGGTGCCATTCAAAGAAAGCGGGAAGAACGGCACGAAGAACGCGGAAGGCTGATATTCCACCGCGCACCGTGCCGATCCGGACGAGTTCATGTTCTGGAGCGTCCACGACCACCCGGACGGCCGCAACCGGACGCGGTCCGCGCCGCTGGGCGGTCCAGAGCGTGGCGGCGGACTCCATGTCCACCGCGATCGCTCCGGTCGCCCGCAGAGCGGCCCGCTCGGGCCCCCGTACGACATGGTCGGACCCGGCGAGCGGGCCGGTGTGGACCGTGCGGCCCGGCAGCGCCTCGGCGAGCGCCTTGGCGAGCACGTCGACGCCGGCGCACACGGTGGCGCCCCGGGGGTCGCGGGTTTCCTCGGCGACGACCAGGTCCCCGGGGTGCATCCCGGGGACGAGACCGGCGCAGAAGCCTGAGGCGATGACCGCCGCCGCACGGGTCGCGGGCGCGCCCAGCACCTCGTGGACAGCGCGTTCGGCGGCTTTCGGGCCCATCCCGCTGCGCACCACGGTGACCGGCGCCGCCGCGCCGCCGTGGGCGCCGCGCAGCGCCAGGCGCTCGATGGTGAGCGCGCACGCGATCACCAGCGGCACGTGCGGCGGCTGGGGTGTGTCCATCAACTCCCCTTGGCGGCGTTGGGGGAGAACGGTTCTCCATGGACGTAACGCCCGAGCGCGGTCAGCGGGAAGACCTGCCGGTAGAGGTGGTAGTTGATCGAGAAGTCCCAGGGGAATCCGGTGCCGGTGAAGTACGGCTCGTCCCAGGACCCGTCCTCGCGCTGGTTCTCGGCGAGCCAGGCGATGCCGCGTTCGGCGGCCCTGCCCTCCCGCTCCCCCGCCGCGAGGAGCGCGAGCAGCGCCCAGGCGGTCTGCGAGGCCGTCGAGGGCCCGCGGCCCATCCATTCCGTCTCGCCGTACGAGCGCAGGTCCTCGCCCCAGCCGCCGTCGTCGTTCTGCACGGATTCCAGCCAGCCGACCGCCCGGCGGATCGCCGGGTGCGAGGCGGGGATGCCGGCGGCGGTCAGGGCAGGCACCACCGAGCCGGTGCCGTAGACGTAGTTGACGCCCCAGCGCCCGAACCAGGCGCCGTTGGCCTCCTGTTCGGCCAGCAGCCACTCCACGCCGCGCCGGGTGCGCGGATCGTGCGCCTTGCCCTCGTAGGCCAGCATCTCCACGACGTGGGCGGTGACATCGGCCGACGGCGGGTCGATGACCTCACCGAAGTCGCAGAACGGCAGCCGGTTGGGGAAGGCACTGGTGTTGTCCGCGTCGAACGCGGCCCACGCGCCGTTCTTGGACTGCATGCCCACGCTCCAGCGCACCCCGCGCGCGATGGCCGCCTCGACCTCGTTCTGACGGGGATGCTTGACGCGGCGCAGCGCCAGGATCACCTCGGCGGTGTCGTCGATGTCGGGGTAGTTGTCGTTGTGGAACTCGAACGCCCAGCCCCCCGGCTCGAGTTGGGGCCGGCGCACCGCCCAGTCGCCCGGCCGGGTGATCTCCTCGGCGAGCATCCAGTCGGCCGCCTTGACGAGGGCGGGATGGTCGGGCGCCACGCCCGCGTCGGCCAGCGCGATGACGGCGAGGCAGGTGTCCCACACCGGGGACTGGCAGGCCTCGATCATCCGGGAACCGTCCTCGCGCCACACCGCGAACCGGTCCAGCGACTCCAGGCCGGCCCGCATCACGGGATGCTGGAGGTCGTAGCCGAGCAGATGCAGGGCGATGACGGAGTACACCGCGGGTGGCTGGATACCGCCCCAGCAGCCGTCGTTCTCCTGGCGTTCGACGATCCAGCGGGCGGCCCCGCGCATCGCCGCCCGGCGCAGCTTGCGGGGCGCCACCTTGCGATAGGCGTGCAGCACTTTGTCGAGCCGCTGGAAGGCGCCGCTCCAACTGGCGAGCGGGGCAAGGGGTTTGGCCGGATTGGGCCGCCGCGCGTCGGTGTGCAGCTCATCCAGCGCGAAGGGCGCGGGCCGCACCGGGCGCTTGGCCGAGACCACCGTGAGCGGCACGATGGTCTGCCGCGCCCAGCAGCCGAAGTCGTAGATGTTGAGGGGGACCCACGGCGGCAGGAAGATCAGCTCGGGCGGCAGCTCGGGCAGGTCGTCCCACTTCCACCAGCCGAACAGGGCCAGCCAGATGCGGGTGAAGACCCGGGCCGAGGCGATCCCGCCCTTCGCCCTGATCCAGGCCGAGGCTCGCGCCATGTGCGGGGCCTCGGGCAAGTCGCCGGCGAGCCTGAGGGCGACGTACGCCTCGATGGTGGCGGACAGTTCACCGGGCCCGCCGTAGAAGGTGGCCCAGGTCCCGTCGTCGCGCTGCTGGCCCCGGATGAACAGGGCGGCCGCGGCCAGCACCTTGTCGTCCTGGATTCCGAGGAACTGCCGCAGCAGCAGGTCCTCGGCGTCCATGGTGACGTTGGTCTCCAGGTCGCCCTTCCACCAGCCCTGGGCGTCCTGTCTCGCCAGCAGGTGCTCCACCCCGCGCTGTGCGGCCAGCTTCGCGGCGTCGAGCACCTGGTCCGCGCCGGGTGCCGTCCCGGCGGTCGTCCTGGCCGCGGCGGCCCGGGGCGTCGGGGCCCCGGTGCTTCCGTCGGTCGTCGCTGTCATGGCTTCCCCTTCGTGCAGTGGCTACTTCTGCTGTGCTGGGGTGTGACGTCGGCGCGAGCCCGATTGCCCGGGCCCTGCCGGCGACTGCGCGTCATATGGGAATCGTGATCATCTCTTTCGTACGACGACGAAGTCCGCCAGCGCGGTGAGCTGGGCGCGGACGGTTTGCGGCATGTCGACGGCGCCGAGCGCGTCGATGGCGATGGTGTGCTGCCTGCGGGCCTCCTGGGAGGTCCACTCCCGGCCGCCGGCCTCCTCGATCAGGGCCGCCCGGGTGGCGAACTCCGCCTCGGAGAAGCTGTCGAAGTCATTGCTCTTGGCGTCGGCGGCCAGGAGCTCGCCGAGCCGGGTGGAGGCCGGGCCGCCCGCGGCGAGCGCGGCGACGACGGGCAGGGACTTCTTGCGCTGGCGCAGGTCGCTCCAGGTCTGCTTGCCCGTGGCGTCCGGGTCGCCCCAGATGCCGAGCAGGTCGTCGACGGCCTGGAAGGCGAGGCCGAGGTGGTAGCCGTACGCCTCCAGGGTGTCGGCCATCGCCTCGTCCGCGCCGCCGAGGACCGCGCCGATGGAGACGGCGCAGGCGAGCAGCGCGCCCGTCTTGTTGCCCTCCATCTCCAGGCACTCCTCGACGGTGACCCGCTCGCGGTGCTCGTAGGAGATGTCCTGGGCCTGACCGTCGATCAGCTTGCGGGTGGCGGTGGTCAGACGGCGCGTGGCGCGGCCCGCCTCGACCGTGCCCAGCTCAAGCAGGACCTCGTTGGCGAGCGCGAACAGGGCGTCACCCACGAGGATCGCCTGCGCCGGGCCGTGCACCTTCCACACCGTGTCGCGGTGGCGGCGCTGCTCGTCGCCGTCCATGAGGTCGTCGTGCAGGAGCGAGAAGTTGTGCACGAGCTCCACGGCGACCGCGCCGGGCACGCCGACCTCGGCCGCGGCCCCCGCCGCCTCCGCGGAGAGCAGGGCGAGCGCGGGCCGCACCGCCTTGCCGCCGTCACCGGCCGAGGGGCGCCCCTCGGCGTCGATCCACCCGAAGTGGTAGGCGGCGACGGTGTCCATGGGAGCCGCGAGCCGGTCGACGGCCGCGCGAAGCTCCGGCGTGGACAGCTCGCGCCCCCGCTCCAGCAGGGCGTTGACGTCCACGGTGTCCACAGCCGGATTCGCCGAAGCCGAAGGCACAGTCGGCACAGTCTCTCCTCTTGTTCCAGTACTGCTAACAGTCATGCCGCCTCCTGAAGCGGATGAACAGGGGGGCGGCCCAGCGCGGCGAGCGCCGCGCCCGCGGCGCTGAACCCGCTGCGCACGGCGCCCTCCATGGTCGCGGGCCAGCCGGTCGCGGTCCACGCGCCGGCCAGGTACAGACCGTCCGCGCGGGTCCGCGCCGGTGGCCGCAGCCGTCCGACGCCGGGGGTGGGGGCGAACGTCGCTGTCCGCTCCCGGGTGACGAAGAAGTCGAGGATCTTCGCGCCGCGCGCCGCGGGCAACAGCTTTTCCAGTTCCGGCAGGTAGCGGGCGCGCAATTCGGCCACCGGCAGTTCGATCTCGTCCCCGGCGTCGGACTGGGAGACGGCCAGGTACTGGCCGCCGCCGATCAGCCCCGAGGAGTCCGTCCGGTCGAAGACGAACTGCACGGGGCTGCCGAGCGCGGCGAAGAAGGGCTGTCTGAGAACCTTGCGGTCGTAGACGACGTGGACGTTGAGGATCGGCGCGGTGCCGATGGCGAGCAGCTTGCCCGGGTCCTCGAGGGCGCCCTCGGGCAGCAGACCGTGGGCCTCCTTCTGCGGCACGGCCAGCACCACGGCCTCCGCCTCGAGCGTCTCGCCGGTCAGCTCGACGCGCCAACCGCCGTGCCCCGTACGGGAGATGGCCTCGGCCTTGGCGCGCGTCAGGGTGCGTACGCCCGCCGCGTCCAGGGCCTTGCGGGCCAGCGTGTCGTGCAGATGGCCGAGCGGGACACGGGCCCAGCCGATGTCCCCGGCGCCCGGCGCGGAGAGCAGCCCGGTCTTGAAGACCTTCGCGGCGAGCCCGAGCGAGGCGTGCGGCGCGGTGGCGTTCAGGGTCGCCACGCCCACCAGGTCCCACAGAGCCTCGATGGTCCGCTCGGACTGGCCGTGCCGGGTGAGCCAGCCGGCGAAGTCCTCGTCGTCCAGAGCCGGATCGTCCGGGTCGAGGCGCCCGAGCGCCAGTGCGGCGCGCCCCACACCGGCGCGTTCGGCGAGCGAGAGATGGGGGTAGGCCGCGAGGCCGCGCGCCAGGTGCAGCGGTACGGGCAGCGGGTCGCGGCGCAGCCGGCCGAGCCGGGGGCCCCTGGGGTGGCCCACGTCCAGGACGGGCACGTCCATGCGCTCTTGGACCGGGGCGAGGTCCGCGCCGTCGACGCGGTCGAGGAACCACTGGTAGGCGGTGCAGCAGCGCAGGTAGACGTGCTGGCCGTTGTCGACGGTGAGGTCGCCCCTGCGGAAGGAGAAGGCGAGTCCGCCGAGCCTTGGGCGGCCCTCGACGAGGGTCACCTCCACGCCCGCGTCGGCCAGTTGGAGGGCGGCGGTGGTGCCGGCGAGGCCGCCGCCGACCACCACCGCGCGGGTGGGGCGCGCGTCGTTCATGCCGTCTCCCGTGGGGACGCGTGGGGCGCGCCGCCGGGGCACGCCGCGCCGGTGGCACGTCGCGCGGCCCCGGCCGCGGCGAAGGGGCTGTGCGGGGCGCGCCGGGGCACCGGCGTGGTGCCCGGTCCTTCGTCGAGGTGCGGGTGGTGCATCAGGCGCGCCTCCTGGCGGTGCCCCGCGAGACGTACCGGGTGTCGAGTCCGGACAGGCCGCGCACCGCGACGTACGCCTTCTCGCGGCCGGGCAGCGAGACCCGGCCGCGCAGCACCGCCTCGGGGTCGCGCTCGATGCGGTCGAGCAGGCGCCGGTAGATGCCGGCCATGGCGGCCACGCAGGCGCCGCTGCGCCGGTCCAGCATGGGCAGCAGCCGGTAGCCCTCGGCGAACAGGGCCCGGGCGCGCCGCACTTCGAAGTGGACGAGGCCGGCGAAGTCGGAGCCGGGGGGCGGCAGGGGGCCGTCGAAGCCCAGGGAGCAGCCGAACTTGGCGAGGTCATCGGAGGGCAGATAGGTCCGCCCGGTACCGGCGTCCTCGCGAACGTCCCTGAGGATGTTGGTGAGTTGGAGTGCGAGCCCCAGCGTGTCGGCGTACTCCGCGGCGCGTTCGGTGCCCGGCGCGCCGGGCTGGGTGCCGAACACGCCGAGCGAGAGCCGGCCGATGGCGCCCGCGACACACCGGCAGTAGCCCTTCAGGTCCTCCCACGTCTCATAGCTCTCGCCGTGGACGTCCATCAGGACGCCGTCGATGAGCTCGTCGAGGCCGCCGAGCGGGATCGGGAAACGGCGCGCCGCGTCCGCCAGCGCCACCGCGACCGGGTCGGTGTCGTCCTCGGGGACCGCGCCGTCGCGGATCCGCGCGAGCAGTGCCCGGGTCTCCTCCAGACGGGTCTCCTTGGCGTCCTTGGCCAGCGTGCCGTCACCGATGTCGTCGACCCGGCGTGAGAACGCGTACAGCGCCGACATCGCCTGCCGCTTGTCGGCCGGCAGCAACCGGATGCCGTACGCGAAATTGCGCGCCTGCTGCCCGGTCACGGCCTCGCAGTAGCTGTATGCGGCCTGTACCGGTGCGGACACGGGTGCCTGTGCCTCCACTGTCCGGCTCACCCCTCTCTACGCGCTCTTCGCAAGACGGCTCCCACCTCGCGCATCAGCCTTGCCTTGGTGGGCTTGGGCGGCCCCGGGAGTACGTCGTGGCCGGCGGCGGCGACCGCGTCGAGCGCGGCGCGTCCCCCGGCCACGAATCCGGCCAGCAACAGCTTGAGTCTGCCGTGGACGCTACCCACCAGGGGGGTGCCTTCATTCAGCAACGACCCGGCGCGTTCCGCTTCGAACGCGACCAGCGCACGCACCGAAGCGCTCCCTCGCGGCGCGGCCAGATCGGCCGGCGTGACATGGAAACGTGACATGTCCTCGGCCGGCAGATAGATCCGGTCACGGCCGAGGTCCTCCTTGACGTCCTGGAGGTGTTCGACGATCTGAAGCGCCGTGCAGATCGCGTCGGAACGGCGGAGGCGCTCCGGGCTCGTGGTGCCGGTGATGGCGAGGACGAGCCGCCCTACAGGGTTGGCCGAAAGTTCACAGTAGGCGAGCAGTTCCTCATACGTCTCATAGCGCCGCACCCGCTGGTCCTGGCGGTTCGCGGCGATCAGGCCGAGGAAGGGTTCCGGGGTGAGCGCGCAGCGCCGCACGGTGGGCTGGAGCGCCTCGAGGAGGGGGTGGCGCGGGCTTCCGTCGAAGACCCGGCGCAGATCCGCCTCGAAGGCGTCGAGCAGGGCGAGCCGGCCGTCGGGGTCGTCGGGGGCGCGGGGGTCGCCGGGACCGACGCCGAGGTGGCGGGCGTCGGCGCCGCCGGGGGCGAGGTCGCCGTCGCCGATGTCGTCGACGAGCCGGGCGAAGCCGTAGACGGCCATCAGGTCCTCGCGCCAGGCGCGCGGCAGGAAGAAGGGGGCGACGGGGAAGTTCTCGTCCGCGGCCTTGTCGAGTGTGGCGCGCGACGCGGATCCGGTGCGCACGTCCGGGACTGGGGTCACCGGGTACCGCCCGGGGCGGGAACGGCGGCCGTCCCTTGGAGCTGGAGATCTTCCGTAGCCATGGCCGTCACATCTCCCGTTCTACACCGCCGACCTAAAACATCCTATTTCGGACACGCCGCCTGACCTCCCCGGACGGGATGACCCGCCGCGCGCGGAGCCGGGAGCGTATTGCCCCACTTGCCGCGAATCAGCACCGGTACAGCTTACGTTGTACAACGACCGCCACCGCGCCGGGGTGTTGCGAGCATTACAAGAACACGGCGATCCGGTCCAACCTTCCCCCCGTACTGGCAACTTGACGGGATCTTGACGGTCCGACCACACCCTAGGACGCAACGGCCCCCACCGGGGTTGATCGGCGGGGGCCACGACTGCGGAGTTCTTGAGGTGACGACGCGTCAGCGGCCGGATTCCCTCTGGTAGGCCTTGACGACCTCGTCGGTCGGCCCGTCCATCAGCAGCTCGCCGCGCTCGAGCCAGAGCACCCGGTCGCAGGTGTCCCGGATGGAGCCGATGCTGTGGCTCACCAGGAAGACGGTGCCCGCGTGCTTGCGCAGCTCCCGGATGCGCTCCTCGGAGCGGATCTGGAACTGGCGGTCACCGGTGGCAAGCGCCTCGTCGATCATGAGGACGTCGTGGTCCTTGGCCGCCGCGATGGAGAACCGCAGCCGGGCCGCCATGCCCGAGGAGTACGTCCGCATCGGCAGCGAGATGAAGTCGCCCTTGTCGTTGATCCCGGAGAACTCCACGATCTCCTCGTAGCGCTCCTTGACCTCCTCGCGCGACATGCCCATGGCCAGGCCGCCCAGGATGACGTTGCGCTCGCCGGTGAGGTCGTTCATCAGCGCCGCGTTGACACCGAGCAGCGAGGGCTGCCCGTCGGTGTACACGCGCCCGCTCTCGGGCGGCAGCAGGCCGGCGATGGCCCGCAGCAGCGTCGACTTGCCCGAGCCGTTGGAGCCGATGAGCCCGATCGCCTCGCCGCGGTAGGCGGTGAACGACACGCCCTTGACGGCGTGCACCCGCCGCATGCCCCGGGTGGCGCCGCCGGTCTTGTCCTTCTTGACCATGCGGCTCAGCGCGGCCGTCGCGCTGCCCCGTCCGCCCCCGCCACCGTTGACGGTGTACACGATGTGCACGTCGTCGCAGATGACGGTGGGAATCCGCGCGTCCTCGACCGCGACGCGGTCCTTGATGTCCTCAGCCACGGCCATACCGCTCCTCAGCCTTCCAGAAGTACACGAATCCAAGGGCGCCCACGACGACGGCCCAGCCGACCGCCAGGGCCCAGACGTGCGGGGGCAGGGACCCCCTGCCATAACCGTCCAGCAGGGCGTAGCGCGCCAGATCCATGTAGATCGCGGCGGGGTTGACCTGAAGGACGTGCTTGAGCCAGCTCGGCTTGTCGTGGAGCACCGCGGTGATGCTGAACATCACGCCGGAGGAATACATCCACGTACGCATGATGAACGGCATCAGCTGCGCGAGGTCGGGTGTCTTGGCGCCGAGCCGCGCGAAGATCAGCGCGAGGCCGGTGTTGAAGACGAACTGCAACGCGAGCACCGGAATGATCAGGGGCCAGGTCGTGCCGGGCGCGAAGCCGGAGGCGACCACCACGATCATCAGGACGATCATCGAGAAGAGCAGCTGCTGGAGCTGCTGGAGCGCGAAGGAGATGGGCAGGGACGCGCGCGGGAAGTGCAGCGCGCGCACCAGGCCCAGGTTGCCCGAGATGGCCCGTACGCCGGCCATCAGCGAGTTCTGGGTGAAGGTGAACAGGAACACGCCGGTCACCAGGAACGGGATGAAGACATCGTTGGGGATGCCCTTCCTCGTTCCCATGAGCACGCCGAAGATGAAGTAGTAGACCAGCGCGTTCAGCAGGGGCGTCGCCACCTGCCAGATCTGGCCGAGCTTCGCCTCGCTGTACTGGGCGGTGAGCTTGGCCGAGGAGAACGACAGGATGAAGTGGCGCCGACCCCACAGCTGCTTGATGTAAGCGGTGAGCCCGGGACGGGCACCGCTCACCGACAGCCCGTGCTTGGCGGCGAGATCCGCCGGGGACAGGGTTGTGTCACTCACAAGTGGAAACTTTCGTGTTCAAGAAGTACGCCCGATGGTCGTGGAGCCGAAACTCTCAGATCACGGGGGGACGGCCGAGGCGGGTGAGCTTGAAGACCGTACGCCACTTCATGGGGCGGCGCGGCCCGCAGGGCGTGGTCCAGCCCTCCTTGAAGCCGCCGAACCAGGCTCTCAGAGCCGGGCCCGAGGGCTTGCGGGCCAGCGTCAGGAGCAGCCAGACCCCGAGGTAGACGGGGACCAGGAGCGCCGGCAGATTGCGCCGGGCCAGCCAGACGCGGTTGCGGGCCACCATCCGGTGGTAGACCGCGTGCCGGGACGGGGCGGTCGTCGGGTGGTGCAGGACCATGTCCGCGCGGTAGTCGATCATCCAGCCGCCGTCGAGCGCGCGCCAGGCGAGGTCGGTCTCCTCGTGGGCGTAGAAGAACTCCTCCGGCAGCGCTCCGACCTCGGCGAACACCCGGGTGCGCACGGCGTTGGCACCGCCGAGGAAGGTGGTCACGCGCGAGGAGCGCATCGGGTCGGAGGCGCGCAGCCTCGGGACGTGGCGGCGCTGGGTGACGCCGGTGTCCGGGTCGGCGATGCGGAAGCTGATGATGCCGAGCTCGGGGTCGGCCGCGAAGGCCTGGCGGCACAGCTCCGCGGTGTCGGTGTTCGCCAGCGAGCCGTCGTCGTCGAGGAAGAGCAGCACGTCGACGTCGGAGCCCGAGGGGCCGAACGCCTCGATGCCGACGTTGCGCCCGCCCGGGATGCCCAGGTTCTCCGGCAGCTCCACGGTGCGTACGCCCTCGGGGACGTCCGGGACCGGGGCGCCGTTGCCGACCACCACGACCTGGACCGCGTCGCCGTCCTGCCCGGCCACCGAGTCGAGCAGGGCGCGCAGTTCAGCGGGGCGGTTGCCCATGGTGATGACGACCGCTCCGACCTTCAGGGGGCCGCCCTGCGCCGGGGCGCTCACTTGAGCCTGCTCGAAGCCAGGACGGACACGAGGTGCAGCAGCGTCTGAAGGAGCGCGATGCCGGCGAGCACCGCGACGCCCAGGCGCGAGAAGTACAGGTCGCCGCGGACCTGGTCCACGACCGCGAGGACCAGGATCAGCAGGGACGCCTCGATGCCGAGGACGAGCCGGTGGAACTTCAGCGCGGCGGCGGCCCGGCGGGCCAGCGCCATGCCGGAGGAGCGCGGGGTCGCGGCCGCGTCCTTGACCTGCGGCAGGCCGGCCTGGTGGCGGGCGACGCCGACGAGGTCGGTCTCGGCCTTGATCAGGATCGCGCCGAGCGCCGCGAGCGTACCGAGGAAGGCCCACAGCCAGTCGATGCGGCCGGGGCCCCACAGGTCGGCGGCGCGCAGGCCGAAACCGACCAGGACCGCCGCGTCGCACAGATAGGCGCCGACGCGGTCCAGGTAGACCCCGGAGAGCGAGAACTGCTTCTTCCAGCGGGCCACTTCGCCGTCGACGCAGTCGAGCAGCAGATAGCCCTGGACGGCCACGACGCCGAGGACGGCGCCCCAGACGCCCGGCACGAGCAGGGCGGGCGCGGCGAGGACACCACTGAGCGTCATCAGGTAGGTCAGCTGGTTGGGCGTGACCTTGGTGGTGACCAGGAGGCGGGTGACGCGCAGCGAGATCTCGCGCATGTACAGGCGGCCGCCCCAGTGTTCTCCGCTGACCCGGTCCTTGACACCCGCCGGGTGCACGACCGGGCGGAGTTCAGCTACGGATGGTCTTGGCATAGTCGGCGTACGCGTCCCTGATCTGGTCGGTGGACAGGTCGAGATGTTCAAGGATGGTGTAGCGGCCGGGACGGGTCCGCGGCGCGAACTCGACGGCCTGGACGAACTCCTCGGCGCTGAAGCCGATTTCCTCCGCCGTCACCGGCAGGGCGTGCCGGCGCAGCACCTCGGCCATCAGCGCGGACTGCCCGGTCGCGCCGCGCAGGTGCATCGCGAACGCGGCGCCCAGACCGCACTGCTCGCCGTGGCTCGCGGCGCGCTGCGGGAAGAGCAGGTCGAAGGCGTGGCTGATCTCGTGGCAGGCGCCCGACGAGGGCCGGGTGTCGCCGCTGATCGACATGGCGATGCCGGACATGACCAGGCCCTCGGAGAGCGTGACCAGGAAGTCGTCGTCGCCGACCGTGCCGGGGTGGCGCAGGACCGCCTCGCCGGCGCTGCGTGCCATGGCGGCGGCCAGGCCGTCGACGGGCTCACCGGTCTCGCGGTGGGAGAGCTCCCAGTCCGCGATGGCGGACAGGTTGGAGATCGCGTCACCGATGCCGGAGCGCACATAGCGCGCCGGGGCGTCGCGGATGACGTCCAGGTCGATGAGGATCGCCAGCGGGGTGGGCACCCCGTAGGAGCCGCGACCGTTGTCGTTGTCGAGGGTGGAGACGGGCGAGCAGATGCCGTCGTGGGAGAGGTTCGTGGCGACCGCGACCATCGGCAGACCGACGCGGGCCGCCGCGTACTTGGTCACGTCGATGATCTTGCCGCCGCCCAGCGCCACGACCGCGTCGTAGCGCTTGCCGCGCATCTGGTCGGCCAGGGTGACGGCGGCGTCGATGGTGCCGCCGTCCACCGCGTACCACTCGGCGCCGGGAAGGACCGGGGCGAACCGCTCGCGCAGCTTCTGCCCCGAGCCGCCGCTGACCGCGATGGCGAGGTTGCCGTTGGCGGAGATCCGCTGGTCGGCCAGGACGACCGCGAGATCGTCCAGGGCGCCGCGCCGGATGTCGACGACGACGGGTGACGGGATGAGCCGCGTCAGTACTGGCACGCGATCTCACGGCCCTTCGCCAGGTCGTCGTGGTTGTCGATCTCGACCCACGACACCTCGCCGATGGGCGCCACGTCGACGGTGAAGCCGCGGCCCACGAGCTCCTGGTAGCCGTCCTCGTAGTAGAGGTCGGGGTCGCGCTCGAAGGTGGCCTTCAGGGCATCGGCCAGTTCCTCGGCGGCCTCGGCCTCGATGAGCGTGACGCCGATGTACTCACCCGTGGCCTCGGCGGGGTCCATCAGCTTGGTGATGCGCTGGACGCCCTTGCCCTCGGCGGTGATCACCTTCATCTCCTCGTCGGCCAGGCTCTTGACCGTGTCGAGGGCGAGGATGATCTTCCGGCCCTCGCCGCGCGCGCCGAGCAGCGTCTTCTCGACGGAGACGGGATGGACGGTGTCGCCGTTGGCGAGGATCACTCCGCGCTTGAGGACCTCACGCGCACACCACAGGGAGTAGGCGTTGTTCCACTCCTCGGCCTTGTCGTTGTCGATCAGCGTGATCGTGACGCCGTACCGGGCCTCAAGGGCCTCCTTGCGCGCGTACACGGCTTCCTTGCGGTAGCCGACGACGACGGCGACTTCGGTGAGGCCGACCTCGGCGAAGTTCTTCAGCGCGATGTCCAGGACGGTGGTGTCACCGTCGACCGGCACGAGAGCCTTCGGGAGCGTGTCGGTGTAGGGGCGCAGACGCCGTCCGGCACCGGCTGCCAGAACAAGGCCAATCATGCTGTCTCTCCTTCGTCATGTACGGCAGGTGCTCCGGAGGACACCCAGAAACGGATGGACTCCACGAGCACCACGAGCGCGACGGCCGCCGCCAGGGCGGTGAGCGCCAGGGTGAAGTCTGTGTCGCGCGCGGCCAGCGCGGCGGCGAGCACCGTCACCACGAGCGCCCGGCCCTCGTGCCCGCCGACCGCCCGGACCAGCCAGGCCGGCGGCGCGCCGGATCCGCCCTTGATGCGGTAGACCGTGTCGTAGTGATGGTAGGCGACCGCGGAGACCAGCCCGAAGGCCGCGGGAAGGGCCCCGGGGACGTCCGAGCGGGCCGCGAGGATGAGGATCACGCAGTACTCCGCCACCCGGAAGAGTGGCGGAACGAGCCAGTCGAGGGCGCCCTTGAGGGGGGCCGCGACGGCGAGGCCGGACAAGAGCGCGTACAGCGCGGCGGCGCCGATCACCAGGCCGCCGCCGGGCGGCACCGTGAGGGCGGCGGCGATCAGCAACGCCGCGCCGATGCCCGCGAGGACGGGGGCGCCCGGGATCCGGGGCGCCCTCGCCGCGATCAGCTGGGCGAGCGGGCCGCTGTCGGCGAGGTCGGCCAGCGCCCGGGCGGCGCGGTCGGTGCGGGTGGCCCGGCGGGTCACGGAGCGCAGGACGCGCCCCGCGGTGGTGTAGCAGGCGGCGAAGGCGCAGCCGATGAGCAGCGCGTAGAAAACGACGCGGGGGGTGGTGAGGGCCGTCAGCACCGCAATCATCGCCCAGCGCTCGCCGATGGGCAGCACGATCATGCGGCGTACCCACACCGTCCAGCCGACCGAGTCGAGCCGGTCGGACAGGGCGGCGGTGGGGCTGGTGTTGGCGGTGGCGTCGGTGCCTACGACGTGCGCCTCGTTGTAGGAGAAGTCCACGACATGGCGGCAGGTCTGGAGCACCATCGCCCCCAGCGCGAGCGCCCATACGTCGTCGCCGCCCCGGGCGGCTCCGAGGGCGAGGCCCGCGTAGTAGGCGTACTCCTTGGCGCGGTCGAACGTGGCGTCGAGCCAGGCGCCCATCGTGGAGTACTGCAACGAGTAGCGGGCGAGCTGCCCGTCGGTGCAGTCCAGGACGAAGGACAGGAGAAGGAGCACACCGGCCGCGACGTATCCGCCACGGCTGCCGGTCGCCGCGCAGCCCGCCGCGATCAGGGCGGTGATCAGCGAGGCGGTGGTGACCTGGTTGGGGGTCAGTCCCCTGCGGGCGCACCAGCGGGCGAGGTAGCGGGAGTAGGGGCTGATGAAGTGGGTGGTGAAGAAGCCGTCGCGCGACTTGACGGCGTTGCGCAGGCGTACGGCCTCGTCGTCGACGGCGGCGACGGCGCGGGCCGCCTCTGCCGCGGCCACCGCGTCGGCGGGGACGGTCGCGACGAGCGAGCCCAGCTCGGGGTGGTGCACGGCCACGCCGTCTGCTTCCAGGGCGCGGACGACGTCGTCGGTGAGCACGGCGGCGACGGGCACCTGGGCCACGGGTGCGGGGGCGGCCCCGGCCAGGGCGCGCGCCAGCGCCGGGCGGGCCTCGGCCTGGACCGTCAGGGCGCCGGGGACGGCGGCGGCCGGGAAGCGGGGGTCGGTCAGCGCCAGGCGCAGCGCGTGGACGTGGCCGAGGAAGCGCGGATCGACCAGGGCGACGCGCTCACCCGCGGGCACGCGCTCGAGCAGGCCGGGCAGGTCGTCGGGGAGGAAGGCGTTCTGTACGTCGAAACCCAGTGCGCGCAGGTCGGGTCCGAGCTGCGATCCGGGCACCGGCGGGCCGGTAACGATGGCGGTCGACAGACGAACTCACTCCTTGCGACTGACATGGCGGTAGTCCAACGGCCCGGCCCGAACGGGAGGCGGGCGGCACGTCGGCAGAGGCTATCGGATGCGCGGAAGCGGGAATTCACTGGCCGTTCACGCCCGCTGAGGCCCACCGGCTCCCGCTGCCGCACGGCAGCGATCATCATCGTCGATCGGGGGCGCCGCCCACAAACCGCCTGCCCGTGGCGGCCGCCCCGCCCGCGCGCCGCCGTCGCCCCCCAAGGCCGCCCGCAGATCGCCACAACGCTCTGACCTGCGGGCATTTGCGCAGGTCAGAGACTATGACAACGGTGTTCAGTGCCGTGTTGCGGATACCCCCTACCCGTAGTTCACTTGCCCCTCGTACGAGACGCCAGGATTGATCAGGAACGGATCCGGGAGGCCTTTCATGGGGGCTGGGCACGACCACGGACACACACACGGCGCACCGCCGCCGACGGGCACCGCGGCGGCCGCCTACCGGGGACGGCTGCGCATCGCGCTCGCCATCACACTGACGGTGATGGTCGTGGAGGTCGTCGGCGGCCTGCTCGCGGACTCCCTGGCGCTGGTCGCGGACGCGGCGCACATGGCGACGGACGGCCTCGGGCTCGCGATGGCGCTGCTGGCCATCCACTTCGCCAACCGCCCGGCCGGCGGCAACCGCACCTATGGCTACGCCAGGGCCGAGATCCTTGCGGCGCTCGCCAACTGCCTGCTGCTGCTCGGCGTGGGTGGCTACATCCTGTTCGAGGCCGTCTCGCGATTCGTGGAGCCGGCCGGCACCTCGGGCGGCACGGCCGTGGTCTTCGGCCTCGTGGGCCTGGCCGCGAACTCGGTCTCCCTGTGCCTGCTGATGAAGGGGCAGCAGGAGAGCCTGAACGTGCGCGGCGCCTTCCTCGAAGTGCTCTCCGACGCGCTCGGCTCGGGGGCCGTGGTGGTGGCCGGCCTCGTCATCATCACCACCGGCTGGCAGGCGGCCGACCCGATCGCCTCCCTGGTGATCGGCCTGATGATCGTGCCGAGGACCGTCAAGCTGCTGCGCGAGACCTTGAACGTGCTGCTCGAGTCGGCCCCCAAAGGGGTGGACATGGCGGAGGTCCGCTCGCACATCGTGGCGCTGGAGGGCGTCGAGGACGTCCACGATCTGCACGCCTGGACGATCACCTCGGGCATGCCGGTGCTCTCCGCCCACGTGGTGGTCAGCCAGGACGTGCTCGACTCGGTGGGACACGAGAAGCTGCTGCACGAATTGCAGGGCTGCCTGGGCGACCACTTCGACGTGGAGCACTGCACCTTCCAGCTGGAGCCCGGTGGGCACGCCGAGCACGAGGCGCGGCTCTGCCACTGACCTGCGGCGGTTCCCGGGGCGACCCGTGGGGCAGGACATGCGGGTGCCGCTCAATGGCGAAGACGCCGCCGTTGTACGGCAGACTGGGCAGCCGAGGACCGAAGCGAAGGATGGTTATGCCGAGCACACCAGCCACCACGGCGAACAACTCGTCGAACGGGACCATGGGCGCCGCACCGGAGATCATGCTCGAACTCGTCGACGAGAGCGGCAACACCATCGGGACCGCGGAGAAGCTGGCCGCGCACCAGGCGCCCGGTCAGCTGCACCGGGCGTTCTCCGTCTTCCTCTTCGACCAGAAGGGCCGGCTGCTGTTGCAGCGGCGCGCGCTCGGCAAGTACCACTCCCCCGGTGTCTGGTCCAACACCTGCTGCGGCCATCCTTACCCCGGCGAGTCCCCGTTCGCGGCGGCCGCCCGGCGCACCCATGAGGAGCTGGGCATCTCACCCACGCTGCTCGCCGAGGCGGGCACGGTGCGCTACAACCACCCCGACCCGGAGTCGGGTCTGGTGGAGCAGGAGTACAACCACCTCTTCGTGGGACTTGCCCAGTCCGCGCTGCGGCCCGATCCCGAGGAGATCGGCGAGACGGCGTTCGTGAGCGCCGAGGAGCTCGCCGAGCGGCACGCGAGTACGCCGTTCTCGGCGTGGTTCATGACGGTCCTCGACGCCGCGCGGCCCGCGATCAAGGAGCTCACGGGGCCCGGCGCGGGCTGGTGATCCCCGGCAGAGGGGCCAGCGGGAGTGCGGCCCACACGATCTTTCCGCCGCTCGCGGTCTGCTCGACGTCGCACACCCCGCCGGCCTCCTCGGTGATCTCACGGACCAGGAGCAGCCCGCGCCCGCCGGTCCGCGCGCAGTCGGCCTCCAGGGCCTTGGGCCGGTAGGGGTGCTCGTCCTCGACGGACACCCGGATCCACTCGGCCCCGATCGCCACCTCGACGGCGACCTGCGGCGAGAGCAGCGCCGCGTGTCTGACCGCGTTGGTGACCAGCTCCGAGACGATGAGCAGCAGGCCCTGTACGAGGTCGTCGTGGGCCGGCACGTCCTGGCGGCGCAGCAGGTCGCGCACCGCGTGCCGGGCCCCTGGGACCGAGACGTCGACGGCGGGAGCGGTGAACCGCCACACGCCTTCGTAGGACCGCGCGCCGCCAACAGCGGCGGTTTCGGGCGGAAGGCTCCCGCGGATCTCCATGTTCTGGCACCCACCCTTACGGCTCGACGGGGGACCCCCACTCCTGACGAGTGTCCAAAGTGCGCTGGTCCGGACCGCCCGACTGACCAGAAGTCCCCATCTATCGCCGCTTTTTGACCGCCGAAGCAAGAAAGTGTCACCTCGGCGGCGGGTACTGTTCGCCGTCTGACGGTTTTGCCACGGCTTGCGGGGGTGTCGGAGACATCGGAGGCGTGTCCTTGGCGGCGCCCGGCGAGGCCACCGCGTCGCTCACAAGAGTGACGATTCTGCGCCCGCCCACGCCGATGGCGATCAGCCCGAGACCGTCGAACAGCAGGGCCAGCGAGAAGAAGCAGCCGATGACGTACCGGCTGTTGCTCGGCCAGCTCGCGAGCACCAGCACACCCAGGAGCACCCCGAAGGCGCCCTGCACCAGCGTCCAGCCGAACTGCGGCCCGCGCACCACCACGCTGCCCGCCAGGCGGAAGACCCCGCCGGTCAGGAACAGCAGGGCGGCGAACATCGTCAGCGCCTCCGCGCTGCCCTCGGGGCGGCGGATGATGACGACGCCCGCGGCCAGGTTCAGCGCGGCGACCACGACGGCGAGCCAGAAGAAGCCCGAGCCGCGCGACTGGATCGCGTGCGCCAGGCCCACGACGCCGCCGATCAGCAGCAGCCAGCCGAAGAGCAGCATGGTGGTGAGGGTGGCGAACTCGGTGTAGCCGAGGCCCACCAGACCGGCCACGACCAGGATCGCGCCGAGCAGGGCCAACAGCCCGAAGCTCCGGCTCAGTCTCCTGCCTTCGCGTACGCCGTCGCGCCCGGTGCCGTCGCGTCCGGTGCCTGCGCGTCCGGTGCCTGCGGTTCCGACGTCGCGCCTGGGTCTGGCCATCAGCGTCTCCTCATCGATCCGCGTGCGACCCCCCTTGCGATCATAAGGAGCGGGTGCCCGGATAGCATCCGGCGCATGCAGCCGCAGCTACGGCACAGCCTCAGCGAGGGCGTCGCCACCGTCGTCATCGACAACCCCGCCAAACGCAACGCGATGACCTCGGCCATGTGGCGCGCGCTGCCGCCCCTGCTCGACACCCTGGCGGCCGATCCGGGCGTACGGGTGCTGGTGCTGACCGGAGCGGGGGACACCTTCTGCGCGGGGGCCGACATTTCCTCACTGCGTGAGCCGGGCGAGGACCCGAGAGCGCTCGCGGTACGGGCCGAGGAGGCGCTTGCGGCCTTTCCCCGCCCCACGCTCGCCGCGGTGCGCGGTCACTGCGTGGGCGGCGGCAGCCAGCTGGCCGCCGCCTGCGATCTGCGTTTCGCGCGCCAGGACGCCCTCTTCGGCATCACGCCCGCCAAGCTCGGCATCGTCTACCCGGCCTCCTCCACCCGGCGCCTGGCCGCGCTCGTGGGGCCCGCGAGCGCCAAGTACCTCCTGTTCTCAGGCGAGTTGATCGACAGCGGGCGGGCGCTGCGGACCGGCCTGGTGGACGAGGTGCTGCCCGAGGGCGAACTGGGCAGGCGTGTGGAGCAGTTCAGCCGCCTGCTGGCGGCGCGCTCCCAGCTCACGCAGGCGGCGGCCAAGGAATTCACGGACGGCAGGACGGGCCGCGAGGAGCACTGGGCCGCACAGGAGCGTGCCTGCGGCGACACCGAGGAGGGGATCGCCGCGTTCCTTGAGCGCAGGCCCCCGCGCTTCCTCTGGCCGCTCAGTCCCGGGGAAATCCGTTCGACCTGAACTGTTCCACCAGGTCGGCGGGGGCCTTGTCGGGTGAGCCCGCGTCGTAGGGCGGCTGCGGGTCGTACTCGATGAGCAGCTGCACGGCCTGGGCGTAGCGGTCCCCGGCGATCGCGCCGAGCAGGGTGAGCCCCATGTCGATGCCGGAGGAGACGCCGGCGGCGGTGACGTATTTGCGGTCGACGACGACCCGCTCGCCCGTCGTGTTCACGCCGAACGCCGCGAGCCGGTCGAGGGCGAGCCAGTGCGAGGTCGCCCGGCGCCCCTTGAGGAGCCCGGCCGCGCCGAGCAGCAGCGAGCCGGTGCACACCGATGTGGTCCAGGTGGAGGCGATGTCGGCTTCGCGCAGCCAGTCAAGGAGCGGTCCGCCGTCCAGATACGGTTCGACGGCCTCGGGCGGGGCTCCGGGCACCACGACGATGTCGGGCCGCGGCACCTCTTCGAAGGACTTCTCGGCCATCAGGGTCAGGCCCCCGGCGTCGTTGCGCACCGGCCCCGCCTGCTCGGCGACGAACACCGTCTCGGCGCCGGGGAGGCGGGCGAGGGTGTCGTAGGGGCCCACCGCGTCCAGCGCGGTGAAGCCGGGGTAGAGGGCGACGGCGATCAGCATGGGCTGTCCTTCATCGAGAAAAGATCGGGCGCGGGCACGGCGGACCCCGAGGCCGCGAACGGGCCGGTGCGGGCGTGCGCGCCGCGCGCGTGGTCCTCGCGCGAGCTACGCGGGGGTGGGACGGAAGCGGCGGCGGTACTCGGCGGGAGCCGTGCCGAGCGTCTTGACGAAGGCGCGCCGCATCGCCTCGGGGGTGCCGTATCCGGCGGCGCGGGAGACCTCCCGCACGCCGTCCGGGGTCTCCTCCAGCAGGCGCCTGGCGTGTTCGAGGCGGACCCGCTCGACGTAACGGCCCGGCGTGGTGCCGGTCTCGGCGTGGAAGGCGCGGGCGAAGTGGCGCGGCGAGAGTCTGGCGCGCCGGGCCAGGGCCTCCACGCTGAGGTCGTCGCCGGGGTGTTCGGTGATCCACTGCTGGAGTTCGCGCAGGGGTTCACGCCGCGCCGTCTGCGCCGCGAGCTGGGCGCTGAACTGGGCCTGGTTGCCCGGGCGGCGCAGGAACACCACCAGGATGCGGGCGACGGCGAGGGCGACGCCCCTGCCGTGGTCCTCCTCCACCAGGGCGAGCGCCAGATCGATGCCCGCGCTCACCCCGGCCGAGGTCGCCACGCGGCCGTCCCGCACGAAGATCGGGTCGGCTTCGACGCGTACCGCCGGATAGCGCCGGGCCATGTCGGCGCAGGACGCCCAGTGCGTGGTGGCCCGGTGCCCGTCGAGCAGCCCCGCCTCGGCCAGGAGCAGCGAGCCCGAGCAGACGGAGACGAGCCGGTCCGCCCCTGGCCCGTGCGCGCGCAGCCAGTCGAGGAGCCCGGGATCGGGGTGGTGGGCGCCGTCACCGCCCGGGACGAGCAGGATGTCCGTTTTTTTGGGTCCTGCGTCCTTGAGCGAGGCGTCCGCCATGAGGCGCAGTCCGCTGTGCGCGGTCACCGGCGCCCCGTCGAGCGAGGCGAAGCGCAGCCGGTAGGCGGCGGGGTCACCAAGGACGCGTCCGGCCGCGGTGAACGCCTCGGCGGGGCCGGTCACATCGAGGCTCTGGACGCCGTCGAAGAGGACGACCAGGACGGAACGCTGCGTCATGCTCCCATCCTTGGGGTCCCGCGACGGTGGCCGCAATGACAAGAATCCCACCTTTCCTGCCATGGGGTTCCAGGGTGGCCGGGGTCCTCGAGGTTCCGGCCCGCCCCTTCCCGGGCGTACCGACCAGTCGGTAACGTGCGGGGCATGAGCTCTCTCCCCTCGCGCGCCGGACGCCGCTGCCACAGCCCCGTCAACTCCCTGCACTCCACGATCTATTTCTCGCCCGACTTCACCAGGGAACTCGCCGCGATCGGCATCGAGGACCGCGCCGCCGCCTACTTCGCGGGCCGGGCCGCCGCCATGGGCGCCGTCGGGCCAGGAGTGGTGGCGGCCTCCTTCTACAACTTCAACCACGCCCTGATCGCCCGGCACCTGCCGACGGTGTGGCGCACCGCCTCCCCCGAGACGGTCCTCGCCGCACGCCTGCGGGCCGCCGACGCCACCCTGCGCCGCCTCCTCGGCGACGAAGCGCTCGCCTCGCCGGAACTGGCCGAAGCCGCAGAGCTCGCCCTGCGCGCCACCGAAGGCTGCACCCGCCACGCCCGCCCGCTGTACGCCGCCCACGCCGACCTGCCCGTGCCCGACCAGCCCCACCTCGCCTTCTGGCACGCCGCGACGCTGCTGCGCGAACACCGGGGCGACGGCCACCTCGCGGCCCTGCTCGACGCCGGACTCGACCCGCTGGAGGCCCTGGTCAGCCACACCGCGACCGGCAAGGGCATGGTCCCGCGCTGGGTGCTCGCCACCCGTGGCTGGCAGGAATCGGACTGGGACGCCGCCGCCGGGCGCCTGCGCGAGCGCGGACTGCTCGACGCCGAGGGCGAGTTGACCGAGGCCGGGACCGCGCTGCGCGCCGGCCTCGAGGACCGCACCGACCGCCTCGACCTCGCCCCCTACGAACACCTCGGCGAGCAAGGCGTGGCCCGGCTCACCGAACTCGCCCAGAAGTTCCTGACGACGGCCGCCCTGGCCGGGGGATTCCCGGCCGACCTCATCGGCAAGGGCTGATCGCCGATTGTCACCGCCGCCTGCCACAATGGCGCCTCAGGCTCAGCGAGAAGGCGGTACGGCAACGTGACGACGTCCATCGAAGGCAGGATCGCCGAAGAACTCGGCGTACGGGAGCGGCAGGTGAAGGCCGCCGTCGAACTGCTCGACGGCGGGTCCACCGTCCCGTTCATCGCTCGCTACCGCAAGGAAGCGACCGAGATGCTGGACGACGCCCAGCTGCGCACCCTTGAGGAGCGGCTGCGCTATCTGCGGGAACTTGAGGACCGGCGCGCGGCGGTCCTGGAGTCCGTACGGGAGCAGGGCAAGCTCACCGACGCCCTGGAGGCGCAGATCCGGGCCGCCGACACCAAGGCCCGCCTCGAGGACATCTACCTGCCCTTCAAGCCCAAGCGGCGCACCAAGGCGCAGATCGCGCGCGAGGCCGGTCTGCAACCGCTCGCCGACGGCCTGCTGGGCGACCCGTCCAGCGACCCGCTCGTGGCGGCCGCGGCCTACGTGGACGCCGACAAGGGCGTCGCCGATCCGGCGGCCGCCCTTGAAGGCGCACGCGCCATCCTGGCCGAGCGGTTCTCCGAGGACGCCGACCTGATCGGCGAGCTGCGCGAACGCATGTGGACGAAGGGACGGCTCGCGGCGAAGGTGCGGGAGGGCAAGGAGGAGGCCGGCGCCAAGTTCGCCGACTACTTCGACTTCACCGAGCCCTTCGCCGCGCTGCCCTCGCACCGGGTCCTGGCGATGCTGCGCGGCGAGAAGGAGGGCGTCCTCGACCTCGTCCTCGAGCCCGAGGAGCCGTCGGCCGAGCCCGGCCCCTCGACGTACGAGAACATGGTGGCGCGGCGCTTCGGCGTCGCCGACCGGGGCCGGCCCGGCGACAAGTGGCTGGGCGAGACGGTGCGCTGGGCCTGGCGCACCCGCATCCTGGTCCACCTCGGCATCGATCTGCGGCTGCGCCTTCGCACCGCCGCCGAGGACGAGGCGGTCCGCGTGTTCGCCTCCAACCTGCGCGACCTGCTGCTCGCCGCCCCGGCCGGCACCCGCGCCACCCTCGGTCTCGACCCCGGCTTCCGCACGGGCGTGAAGGTTGCGGTCGTGGACGCGACCGGCAAGGTCGTGGCCACCGATGTGATCCACCCGCACGTCCCGGCGAACAAGTGGGACCAGGCGCTGAAGAAGCTGGCCGCGCTCTGCCAGGAGCACGCGGTCGAGCTGATCGCCATCGGCAACGGCACCGCCTCCCGCGAGACGGACAAGCTCGCCGGGGAACTCATCGCCGGGCACCCGGAGTTGAACCTGGCGAAGGTGATGGTGTCGGAGGCGGGCGCCTCGGTGTACTCGGCATCCGCGTTCGCCTCGCAGGAGTTCCCCGACATGGACGTGTCCCTGCGCGGAGCGGTCTCCATCGCCCGGCGCCTTCAGGACCCGCTGGCCGAGCTGGTGAAGATCGACCCCAAGTCCATCGGGGTCGGCCAGTACCAGCACGACCTGTCCGAGGTGAAGCTGTCGCGCTCGCTGGACGCGGTGGTCGAGGACTGTGTGAACGGCGTGGGGGTCGACGTCAACACCGCCTCGGCGCCGCTGCTTTCGCGGGTGTCCGGCATCGGCTCCGGCCTGGCCGAGAACATCGTGGCGCACCGCGACACCAACGGCCCCTTCCGTTCGCGCCGGGCGCTCAAGGACGTGGCGCGGCTCGGCCCCAAGGCGTACGAGCAGTGCGCGGGCTTCCTGCGCATCCGCGACGGCGAGGACCCGCTCGACGCCTCCAGCGTGCACCCCGAGGCGTATCCGGTGGTGCGGCGGATGGTGAAGACGGCGGGCGGCGAGGTCGCGTCCCTCATCGGCAACACCGGCGTGCTGCGCTCGCTGCGGCCCGACGACTACGTGGACGAGAAGTTCGGCCTTCCCACCGTGACGGACATCCTGCGCGAGCTGGAGAAGCCGGGCCGTGACCCGCGTCCCGCGTTCAAGACGGCCACGTTCAAGGAGGGCGTCGAGAAGATCGGCGACCTGGAGGCCGGGATGGTCCTCGAGGGCGTTGTCACCAACGTGGCGGCGTTCGGCGCGTTCATCGACATCGGCGTCCACCAGGACGGGCTCGCCCATGTCTCGGCGCTGTCGAAGACCTTCGTGAAGGACCCGCGCGATGTGGTGAAGCCGGGCGACATCGTCAAGGTCAAGGTCCTCGACGTCGATGTGCCGCGCAAGCGGATCTCGCTGACGCTGCGGCTGGACGACGACGCGTCCGCGCCGGGCGGCGCGCCCCAGCGCGAGCGCGGCGGCCGGGGCCAGGGCGGCCAGGACCAGGGCGGCCGGCCCCCGCGCCAGCGCCAGGGCGGCGCGCAGAGCCAGGGGCAGGGGCAGGGGCAGCAGCGCCGGGGTGGCTCCGGCGGCGGCGAGGCGCGCGGCGCCGGCCGGCAAGGGGCCGGCCGGCAGGGTGGCGACCGGCAGGGTGGCGGACAGGGCCGAGGCGCTGCGCCGGCCCCCGCCAACAGCGCGATGGCGGACGCCCTGCGCAAGGCGGGCCTGGTCGACCCGAAGGGCCGCGGCGGCCGCTGACCTGCCGGATGACCGGTGCGGGCGTACGACCAACTGGCGTACGCCCGCACTCGTATGACGGCTCCAGCCCTTCCGGGCGGGGCTCAGCGCTCGGTCACCCTGCCGTCCGCGACCTCCAGACGGCGGGTGGTGTGGATGGCGTCCAGCATGCGCCGGTCATGGGTGACCAGCAGCAGCGTGCCGGTGTAGGAGTCGAGCGCGGACTCCAGCTGCTCGATGGCGGGCAGGTCCAGGTGGTTGGTCGGCTCGTCGAGAACGAGGAGGTTGACCCCCCGGCCCTGGAGCAGGGCGAGCGCGGCGCGGGTCCGCTCCCCCGGCGAGAGCGACCCGGCCGGACGCAGCACATGGTGCGCCTTGAGGCCGAACTTCGCGAGCAGCGTGCGGACTTCGGCGGGCTCCGTGTCGGGTACCGCCGCGCAGAACGCCTCCAGCAGCGCGTCGTCCCCGAGGAAGAGCCCGCGCGCCTGGTCGACCTCACCGACGACGACACCCGAGCCGAGCGTGGCGTGCCCGGCGTCCAGCGGCAGCCGCCCCAGGAGGGCGGCGAGCAGCGTCGACTTGCCGGACCCGTTGGCCCCGGTGATCGCGACGCGGTCGGCCCAGTCGATCTGAAGCGAGACCGGCCCGAACGTGAACGCCTCCCGGTGCACCTCGGCGTCGCGCAGCGTGGCGACGACGGCGCCGGAACGCGGCGCGGAAGCGATCTCCATCCGCAGCTCCCACTCCTTGCGCGGCTCGTCCACCACGTCAAGACGCTCGATCATGCGCTGGGTCTGTCGCGCCTTGGCCGCCTGCTTCTCGCTGGACTCGCTGCGGAACTTCCTCCCGAGCTTGTCGCTGTCGGTGGCCTTGCGACGGGCGTTCTTGACGCCCTTGTCCATCCACGAATGCTGCATCTGGGCGCGGCCTTCGAGGGCGGAACGCTTGTCGGCGTACTCCTCGTAGTCGTCGCGCGCGTGGCGTCGGGCGGTGGCGCGCTCTTCGAGGTACGCCTCGTAGCCGCCGCCGTACAGGTTGATCTGCTGCTGCGCGAGGTCGAGTTCGAGGACCTTGGTGACGGTACGGGCCAGGAACTCGCGGTCGTGGCTCACGACGACCGTGCCGGCCCGCAGCCCCTTGACGAAGGCCTCAAGGCGCTCAAGGCCGTCCAGGTCGAGGTCGTTGGTCGGCTCGTCGAGCAGGAAGACGTCGTAGCGGGACAGGAGCAGCGAGGCGAGCCCGGCGCGGGCGGCCTGGCCGCCGGAGAGCGCGGTCATCGGCTGATCGAGGCCGGTGGTCAGACCGAGCGACGCTGCGACCTCCTCCGCCCGCTCGTCCAGGTCCGCGCCACCGAGCGCGAGCCAGCGCTCCAGGCTGTCCGCATAGGCGTCGTCGGCGCCCGGCGCCCCGTCGACCAGGGCCTGCGTGGCGGCGTCCATCGTCTCCTGGGCGGCGGCGACACCGGTGCGCCGCGCGAGGAAGGCGCGGATCGTCTCGCCGGGGCGCCGGTCGGGCTCCTGCGGCAGGTGTCCGACGCTCGCGCCGGGCGGGGAGAGCCGCAGCTCGCCCTCCTCTGGGGTGTCGAGCCCGGCGAGCAGGCGCAGCAGGGAGGACTTGCCCGCCCCGTTGGGTCCGACGAGGCCGATGACGTCGCCGGGGGCGACCACCAGGTCGAGCCCAGCGAAGAGGGTGCGGTCGCCGTGGCCGGCGGCGAGGTCCTTGGCGACGAGAGTGGCAGTCATGAGGTGACCGATCCTAAGCGGTCACCGAACCGGGCCGGACCCCGTCCCCGGCCCCTCCACCCACCCGGCCTGGGGCCGGCCGTCTCCGGCCCCGCCATCCCGGCGCGGGCACATGGCCAGAACCAGCCAGGTACGCGCCGGATGAATGGGAGACTCATCGGCATGGGGCCGACGGGGAGGCGCCCCGGCGCGTGGCCGGCTCCCCGCCCGCCGCTTCGCCCGCCCGCTCACCCGGAGGTTCCCGCACCATGCACTCCCCCGCGTCGCCCAGCTGGCTCATCGCAGGACAGTCGCGCCCCGGCGCCCCCAAGCTCTACTGTTTCGCGCACGCCGGCGGTTCGGCCACGGAGTACATCCGTTGGGGCCGGGGCGTGACGGACGCCGAGTTCCACGCCGTACAGCTGCCGGGCCGAGGGTCGCGCTTTCGAGAGCCGATGTTCCCCACGATGCGGGCCCTGGTGGAGGCGTTCCTCGAAGAGGTGCCGTTGAGTCCGCAGCCGTACGCCTTCTTCGGCCACAGCCTGGGCTCCCTCGTAGCCTACGAGATCACGCGTGCCCTGCGCGACGCGGGCCGGCCGCTGCCCGCGCGGCTGATCCTCTCGGGCTGCCCCGCGCCGCACCTGCCCAGGGCGCGCGTCTTCGGCCCGGTACACCAGCTGTCCGACGACGCCCTCATCGAGCGCGTCGCCTCGATGCACGGCGGCATACCGCAGGAGGTCCTGGACAGTCAGGAGCTGCGCGAACTGATCGTCGGCGCGCTGCGGGCCGACTACCGCGTCCTGGAGACCTACACCTGGCAAGAAGCGGAACCCCTCCCCGTGCCCCTCACGATCCTGGGCGGCAGCGCCGACCACACACCGGAACAGCTGGACGCCTGGCAGAGCCACACCAGCGCGCCCCTGACGGTACGTCAATTCCCGGGCGGCCACTTCTACTTGCGCACAGACCCCGACCCCGTCCTACGTGCCCTCGCCGAGGCCGCGAGATCAGTACAGGCGCCGGCTACGGCCTGAGAGGGGTGGCACCGGCTACGGCCGGCGACACGTGGCGCCGACTACCGCCTGAGACGCGTACGGAGCCGGGCGGCACCAGATCCGAGAGCGCTCTCGGCGGGTGACTGCTTGGGAGCGCTCTCGGCGGGTGACTGCTTGCGAGCGCTCTCGGCGGGTGACTGCTTGCGAGCGCTCCCGGCGGGTGACTACCTGGGAGGGCTCCCGGCCGGTCGGCCGCCTGGGAGCGCTTTCGGCGCGCCGGTTGCTTGGTAGCGCTCCCGGCCCGCCGACTGGCTGGGAGCGCTCTCTGCCGACCAGCGGACTGGGAGCGCTCTCGGCCGGCGGCCGGCCGGGGAGCGCTCTCAGGGACGAAGACTCTTGAGAGCGCTCCCGACCTCAGCGCGACCGGGAGCGCTCCTGACCTTGGCGAAGGTCGCAGAGCGCTCTCCGTCTCAGCGTCGTCAGCGACCGGCGCCGCCCGGCAGGCGCTGCGCCGCCATCCGGGGAACCGGGATCCCTGGCGAGGACGGCGTACCGTCCGGGACGCCCGCCGCGACGTTCGGGCGCGCGCCGGACGTGGCCCGCGCAAACGCGCCGGCCCCTCCGACGAACGGCACCCTGGCACCCGAACGCGCCAGGTCGAGCGTGAGGGTCGGCCTGCTCGGGGGCGGGTCAATGAGGCCGTTGTCGGTGCCGGCCACGATCAGCGCGAGGCGATGCCCGGCCGGTACGACATGGTCCGTGGCCGCGAGATCGAGCGTGATGGTGTACGCCTTGCCCGGGGTCAGCGGCACACCCTTGCGGTCGGAGGCGTAATTGCCGAGGTCGGCCCAGCCACGGCTGAAGACGGTGAAGCCGACGTCCGCCTTGTCCGCCGACGTCGTCAGGTAGCACGAACTGTCACCAGCCGTGCTCACGCCCCAGCAGGTGCGGTCGGTGCCGGTCAGGATGCCTTCGCCTTCGCCCGCGTAATTGCGGATGGTGTCCGGCCCGACGTCGACGAGGACCGCCGACAGGTGGGCGCTGCTGGTGGTGGGCGTCACCGTGACGCTCACCCTGGACGAGCCGGACACTCTCAGATCCTTTGTCAGCGGGGCGGTGGCGAACCCGGCCTTGTCCGGCGTCGACTTGTCGATGTTCGCGGCCCAACTGCTTTCGTCGAGAGCGGGGTTGTCGGTGAAGGTGGAGGCCGTCCCGGCGGGAGCGGGGCTTGCTGAAAGCGCTCCCACACCCGGCACGGGACCGTTCACCGGGTGCACGGTGGCGGCCGAGGTGCCGGACGGGGGCCACACCCGGTCGGTGGACCACTGGTCGGGGTGGCGCTCGATGTCCGCCATCGGCCGGCGCTCGATGCCGTTGTCGTAGCCGAGGAGATAGTGGTCGAACCACTGGTGGAGGACGGGGACCCAGGCGTCGCGCCGGTAGTCGAACGGGTCCACGTGCCCGGTCTGCGACAGCCAGATCTTCCGCTCGACCCCGTTCGCCGCGAGCGCGTCCCACCACTGGCCGAAGTTCTTGGTGCGGACGTTGAGGTCCTGCATGCCGTGCACCACGAACACGCTGGCCTTGACGTGATCGGCGCGCAGCACGTAGTCCCGGTCGTTCCACAGTTGCGTCCAGTCGCCGCTGCGTGGCGAGCCGTCCACCAGCTTCTGCCGCGCCGCGGCGCAGTGTGCCTGCGCGTCCGGGCTTTCGACGGCGTCGGCGAGTTCGGCGGGACCGCCGTCGTACAGCGGGGCGCCCTTGGCGAAGTAGTAGTCGTACCAGGACGAGATCGAGCTGATCGGCACGATCGTCTTCAGGCCCTCGACGCCGGTGGCGGCCACGCCGTTGGCGATGGTGCCGTCCCAGCTCTTGCCGATCATGCCGGTGCGGCCGTTGGTCCATCCTGCGGTGGCGCGTTCTGTGCCCGTACGCGACGTATAGGCCCGCGCCCGGCCGTTCAGCCAGTCGATGACCGCCTTCGCCGACAGGACGTCGGAGCGGCCGCCCACGTCGACGCAGCCGTCCGAGCGATTGGTTCCGGCCAGGTCCACGCCCACGAACGCGTAGCCGCGCGGCACGAAGTAGTTGTCGTAGAACAGCGGCATCTGCACGACGTCACCCTTGGCGTCGTACGTCTTGAGCTGGCTCTCATTGCCGCGCCCACAGCAGGAGTAGTACGGGCTGGCATCCATGATGACCGGTACCTTCCGGCCCTGCTGTGCCGGTTCGCGCGGGCGGACGATGTCGACCGCGACACGGTCGCCCCTGCCGTCCCCGTCGGCGTCGAGCCCGGTGTCCACCCAGACCGCCTCGCGGACAGCGCTCTCATACGAGTAGATGGGCCGGCTCTCCGTGGGACGGGCCGCCGCCTGGGCGCCCACCGGCGCCGGCAGCACCGCCGCCAGAGCGGCCACGGCCGCGAAGACGAGTGATCTGAGGAATCCGGGAGACCTCAGGGGTCCTGTTCTGTGGCGGGCGCCCCGCGCGCGTATCGGCATGGGCGGAAGGTACCCCCGGTCAACTGCCCTGCGACAGGGGGCGGTCGGGGAAGAAAGGCGGACGAACGGGAGCGGGCGCGCCGCGCGAGTGCGCACGCACCATGTCGGCCGAATGGCGATCGTGTGACAACAGGGGCCATGGACATGACCGGGGCGGCGGGGGCTGAATAAGGTCCGAAGAGATCGTTCACCATCGTTCACCCCACGACGACACTGACGACTTGGAGCTTTTGTGTACCGCAGAATTCTCGCCCCGAGCGTGCTCGCCGCCTCCCTGCTGCTGGTGATCCCGGCATCGGCCGCGGACTTCACTCCGGGCGCCCCGGGCATCGGCGACCCCTACTACCCGGCCAGCGGCAACGGCGGCTACGACGTCTCGCACTACGACCTGAAGCTCAAGTACCAGCCCGCCACCGATCTGTTGGAGGGTACGGCCACGCTGCTGGCCACCACCCAGCAGGACCTCTCCCGCTTCAATCTGGACTTCGGACTCGCCGTCAGCGAAGTGCGGGTGAACGGCGTCAAGGCCACGTTCGCCACCTCCGGCAGTCACGAACTGGAGATCACCCCGGCCACGCCGCTCGCCAAGGGCAAGTCGATCACCGTCGTGGTCAAGTACGCGGGCAAGCCCTCGGAGTTGAAGGTCGACGGCTGGACCGCCTGGCAGCGCACCCCGGACGGCGGCGTGGCCGCCCAGGAACCGGACTCGGCCGTGTGGTGGTTCCCCTCCAACGACCACCCGCTGGACAAGGCCACGTACGACGTGTCGGTGAAGGTGCCCAACGGTACGCAGGCGATCAGCAACGGCGTTCTCCAGAGCCAGAGTTCGAAGCTCGGCTGGACGACATACAACTGGCGTTCCAACAAGCCGCAGGCGTCCTACTTGACCACGCTGGCAGTGGGCAAGTTCGACATCACCACCGACAAGACCGCGAGCGGGCTGCCCATCCTCAATGCTTACAGCAAGGACCTGGGCGACAACGACGGCGCCGTTCGCGCCAGCATCGAGCGCACCAAGGACGTCACGGAGTGGCTTGAGAGCGTTTTCGGCACGTACCCGTTCAACGCGGTCGGCGGCTACGTCCCCAACGTGCCGAGCCACTTCGCCCTGGAGACCCAGACCCGCCCGTTCTACAGCCCGGCGCAGTTCGCCAACGGTGCCAACGTGTCGGTGGTCGTGCACGAGTTGGCGCACCAGTGGTACGGCGACAGCGTCTCCGTCAAGGGCTGGAAGGACATCTGGGACAACGAAGGCTTCGCCTCCTACGCCCAGTGGCTCTGGTCGGAGAAGCAGGGTGACGGCACCGCCCAGGAACTGGCGGACTGGGTGTACTCCCAGCACCCCGCCGACGACCCGTTCTGGAAGGTGAAGCCGGGCGACCCGGGCCCGGACAACCAGTTCGACGGCGCCGTCTACGACCGCGGCGCCCTCGCCATCCAGGCCCTGCGCAACACGGTGGGCGACGCGTCGTTCTTCAAGATCCTCAAGGGCTGGCCGACCGAGCACGCCTACGGCAACGCGGCGGTCGCTGACTTCGTCAAGTACGCCGAGAAGATCTCGGGCAAGCCGCTCGCCGAGCTCTTCGACACCTGGCTCTTCCAGCCCGCCAAGCCCTCCGACTCGGCTGCGGTCAAGGCCAAGTTGGGGACTGCGGCAGGACTCGCCAAGTCGCCTTCCGCCAGGTCGGCGCAGCCCGCCGAGCCGGGTGCGCCCGCCGAACCGAAGTCGTGGAAGAAGATCGTCGAGTCGCACACGGTACCCGCTCAGCACTGAGGCCGTACCAGGCCGTGGGGCCGGCCGGGCGCCGAATGGCCACGGTTGTGCCGTTCGGCGTCCAGCCGACGGGCTTGGCGGAGCCCCCGCCGGGGTCGGCAAACGACCGACGGCCCCGGCGGCCGAACGACCAACCGCGCGGCCATCACCCAGACCGATGAATGGAGATGGGAAAAGACCGATGCCTGGACATGGGAAAGGGGTGGAGCCCAGAAGGTGAGAAGCGGTGCGAGGAGGGGCGGAAAGCGCTCTCACAGGGCGCGGCCGGACGCAAGGCCCCCGGGCACGTGTGGAGGCGAGAGCGCTCTCACGGGGTACGACCGGACACAAGGCCTGCCCGGCGCTTATGGAGATGAGAGCGCTCTCACCAGGTATGGCCGGGTATAAGGGCCGCCAGCGCGCGGAGGCGAGAGCGCTCTCGCGGACGGCAGGCACCCGATACCCTGCCGGGCAACACGGTTCTGGCCGCCTGGCTACTACCGTGCGCGACGGGGAAGTTGTGCGCCTGCTCGCTCGCCCGGGGGCCGCCGACCCGCGTCCGCTCGCCACCTGCCGATGAGGAGAACTCGCCTTGACCGAGTGGTACTTCGGGATCCGTCCCACCCTCGACGCCGTAGCGGCACACGCCGGTGTATCCCGGGCCACCGCCTCCCGGGTGGTCAACGGCGGTACAGGGGTGCGCCCCCATCTGGTGGAGAAAGTGCGCCAGGCCGTGGAGGAGTTGCGCTACATCCCCAATCCGGCGGCCCGTTCACTCGTGACCCGCCGCACCGGCGCGGTCGCCGTGATCGTCGCCGAACCGGAAACCAGGTTCTTCTCCGACCCCTTCTTCTCCCAGCAGATTCGCGGCATCGGCAAGGAACTCTCCGCCCATGACACTCAGTTGGTGCTGCTCCTCGTGGAGGACGCCGACGATTACGGGCGGGTGTCCCGGTACCTGGCGGGCGGTCACGTCGACGGAGCGCTCGCCTTCTCGCTGCACGAGGAGGACCCGCTCCCGGCCATCACCCGGGGAGCAGGTGTGCTGACGGTCTTCGGCGGTCGGCCCGGCTTCCCGACCTCCGTCCCCTACGTCGACGCCGACAACCGGGGTGGCGCACGCGAGGCCGTACGCCACCTGCTCGCGATCGGGCGCAAACGCATCGCACACATCGCCGGCCCACTGGACCAGACCGCTTCGACGGACCGCCTCGCCGGATACCGCGATGTACTCCCTGAGGCGGATCCGGCGCTGGTCGCCGAGGGCGCGTTCACCTCCGAGAGCGGGGCCGAGGCGATGAGCCGACTTCTCGCCCGGCGGCCGGACTTGGACGCCGTGTTCGCCGGCAATGACCTGATGGCCTCGGGCGCGCTGCGAGTATTGCGGGACAGCGGCCGGCGCGTACCGGAGGATGTCGCCCTGGTCGGTTTCGACGACATGGCCTCGGTCGCGGAGGCCACCGACCCGCCTCTGACGACCGTGCGCCAGGAGATCGAGGAAATGGGCCGCCTGATGGCCCGGCTGCTGCTGCGGGGACTCGATCAGGGCGGCGCCGTCGTAGCCCCGCCCGCCTCCGTGATCACCCCGACCACCCTGGTCCGCCGGGCCTCAGCCTGAGGTCAGTCTGCGGGCGGCCTGGGTCAACCCGAGGTCGCCCCCCCCCCGGAGCCGGCCGCTCGGCGGACCGGGGCCCTCGCGTCATTGAGAGCGCTTCCCGCGAGCCGCCGAACGCCGGAAGTCGGCGCGTGCCCGGCGCGCGAGCGGCAAGTAGCGCAACCGCTCGGGCAGCAGGGGTACAGCCACGCGGACCACCCGGCCCATGCGGCGCAGCGCGAGTTCCTGCTCGTCCGTCCATTCGAGCCCGATCGCCTCGCGTGCGTCCGGCGGCATGAACCCGATGGTCACGAACCGCCGGAAGCGCGCCAGCGGGGGCAGGAGTAGCGGCCAGAGCGCTCTCAGCAGCAACCGCAGAGGCAGCGGACCACGGTCGGGAGCCGGTATGGGGCGGTCGGTGGCGACAAGGTCCTCGACCACGACGTTGGACCGGATCTCGTCCGCGAGGACCTTGCGGTAGTAGGGCCAGAATTGCTCGATGCTCTGCGGCATGTCCCGGTCGTGGATCCCGAGGATCCGGCCTACTTGCAGCCACTCCGCGTACAGCTTGCGATGCTGGGCCTCGGTGAAGGGCCGGCCGATGTACTCCTGGGCGTGCGCGTACACGGGGTAACCGGTGGCGTGCACCCAGGCGTAATAGGCCGGGGTCAGCGCGTGGTAGCGCCGCCCGGTGGCATCCGTGCCCTGGATCTTCTTGTGCAGTTCCCGCAGCCGGCGCCCCTCCCGCGCGGCCTGGTCGCCTCCGTATACCCAGAGTTGGAGCGAGCGCAGAGAGCGCTCTCCGCGGCCCCAGGGGTCGGTGCGGAACACCGAGTGCTGGTCCACACCCGCTCCGACGGCGGGGTGCGCGACCTGCATGGTGAGCGCGGCGGGCAGGGTAAGCAGCATCCTCACGTCCCCGGCAAGGCTCCAGAGGACGCCTCCGGGCGGCGGGGGCGGGGGCGCATGCTCGCGGCGGCTCATGACTGGGCTCCCTGGGACTGGCCGGAATGTGGTGCACTGCCGTGTTTGCAGGGATTCCAGTATGCAAGTGTCCCGATCACGACGGCACCCAGGGGGCGGCGGAGCCGGCCGCGCAAGGGGCGGGCCCCGCGGCCCCGCTCTCCGGCGACCACGAACCACCGCGCCGGCGCCTCAAGGTGGTCACCGTGAGGCACGCTCACGTCACGCGACGCGTTCGACGCGCATGGACGCTCGCCCGGGCGGCGCTATCAGGTCGTGGAGTGCGGTCGAGCACGACTCGGGTCAGCGGTCTGCCGGGGTCGGGAGTGGTTCGCCGAGGACGCGGCCGGCCAGCTCGGCGGCGAGGACATGGACGTACGGGCGAAGCTCGGCCTCGGCGGACGCGCGGGCGGCGGCGATGTCCGCGGCGCCGGACGCCAGGATGTGATCGCGCTCTCGCGCGCCCTCGGCGCGGGCGGCGGCGATCGCCGCGGTGCCCTCCTCCTTGGCCTGCTGCCTGATGCGCGCGGCCTCGTGTCGCGCCCCCGCGAGTTCGGCCTCGTACCGGGCGCGCACCTCGGCCGCCTCCGCGAGGATGGCCTCCGCCTCCTGTGTGCGGCCCGAGGTCAGCGCCTCCCGCTCCTCCAACGTCCGCCTGACGCGCGGAAGCAGCACACCCGCCAGCATCCAGAAGCAGAACGCGAACGACACCAGGCCGATCACGAGGTCCTGCACCGTGGGGTTGAGGGGACCCACGTTTATTGGGATGAGATTCACTACTGACACCCCTATCTCACGCGCCCCGGCGCGGTGTCGCCCAGGCTGTCGCACCCCTGATCGTATGACAGAGACAAGTGTGCGGACGCAGGGAGGTTACCTCTAGGTAACCGCAGCTGATTTGATGAGGCACGCAGTTCAACATCCGTTGTCCATAGAGGAGTTCGTGTGTCGCCTTCTTCGTTCCGCCGGGCCTCCGGGGCCGCCTTCGCCGTCACGCTCAGCGCCGCCACGATCGCGGCCGCCGCCCCCGCTACGGCCGCTGCGGCCGAACCGCCCCGTTTGAAGGTGCTGACGTACAACACGTTCCTGATGAGCCAGAGCCTGTACCCCAACTGGGGCCAGGACCACCGGGCTCAGGCCATTCCCACGGCCCCCTTCTTCCAGGGCAACGACGTCGTGGTGCTTCAGGAGGCGTTCGACAATGCCGCCTCGGACGCGTTGAAGCGGAACGCCTCGGCCCAGTACCCGTACCAGACACCGGTGGTGGGGCGGAGCAAGGACGGGTGGGACGCGACCGGTGGCTCCTACTCCGCCACCAGCCCCGAGGACGGAGGTGTCACCCTTCTCAGCAAGTGGCCCATCGTGCGCAAGGAGCAGTTCATCTACAAGGACGCCTGCGGCTCGGACTGGTGGTCCAACAAAGGCTTCACTTATGTGGTGTTGGACGTGAACGGCACCAGGGTGCACATGGTCGCCACCCACACCCAGTCGACGGACTCCGGGTGCGGCGCGGGCGAGGCGGTCAAGGACCGCGCCCTCCAGTTCAAGGCGATCAAGTCCTTCCTCGACGCGAAGAACATTCCGGCGAGCGAGGAGGTCATGGTCGCGGGGGACTTCAACGTGGACTCGCACGGGTCCGAGTACGCCTCGATGCTCGCGAACGGCGGCCTGGTCGGCGCCGACTCGCGCACCGGACACGCGTACTCCTTCGACACCACCGAGAACTCCATAGCGCGCTACCGCTACCCGACGGACCCGAGTGAGGACCTGGACTACGTCCTGCACGTCGCGGGCCACGCCCGCCCCTCCAACTGGAACAACAACGTGGTGCAGGAGACCGCGGCGCCCTGGAAGGTGAGCAGTTGGGGCACCGACTACACGTACACCAACCTCAGCGACCACTACCCCCTCCAGGCCGGCCGGACCGCATAACGCCGCAGCCCCCGGCTGACGGCCGACCGTCGGATCAGAACGCACCGGGAGAGAGCGCGTTCAAGCAGAGCGTGATCAGACCCTGGTGAGGTCCACGCAAGCCGGCCGGCGCCCACATCGCGCGCGGGCCGGCCCCGCCCGGGCCCGCCCGGCCGGACCTCGGGACCCCCAGGACCCCCAGGACCCTCGGGGCCCAGGACCCAAGGCCCCAAGGCTCCGGAGCCCCCGGCCCCGGCCCCGGCCCGGCCATATTGAGCAGTGCCGGTGAGACAGCAATACTGTTGCACCGGATCGGCCACGCACACCGGCGGCCGGAAACACCGGGGAGGCACAGCCATGGCGACGGAGACCGAGGAGCCGACACTCACGGTTGACGAGCTGGCCGCGCGCGCCGGTGTCACCGTCCGCACCATCCGGTTCTACGGCACCCGGGGCCTGCTCCCGCCGCCCGTGATCGGACCGCGCCGGGTGGGGCACTACGGCCCCGCTCACCTGTCCCGGCTCGCGCTGATCGAGGAGTTGCAGCACCACGGGATGACGCTGGCCGCGATCGAACGCTACCTCCAGCAGCTGCCGGCCGACCTGAGCGCGCACGACCTGGCCATCCACCGGGCCGTGGTGGCCTCCTGGGCACCCGACTCGGCGGACGACGTGAGCCGGGCCGAGCTCGAACGCCGGGCCGGGCGGCCACTGTCCGCCACCGACCTCGACCGGCTCGCCGCGATGAACGTCCTTGAGCCGATCGCGGACTCCGCCGACACCTTCCGCGTCGATCCGGGTCTGCTCGCGCTCGGCGTCCAGCTGCTGGACGTTCCCATCGCGCACGAGACGATCCTGGCGGCCCGTACGGTCCTGATGGAGCACACCCGCTCGGCCGCGCACGAGCTGACCCGGCTCTTCCGTGATGAGGTGTGGAACCCCTACCGGGAGCGGGAGTCCGACCCCGATCACGTCGAGGCGATGAAATCGCTCTCGGCGCACATGCAGCCCATGGTGTTGCAGGCTCTGGTCACCGCCTTCCAGCGTTCGCTGAAGGAAGAGCTGAGGGCGGCCTTCGGCTCGGCAGAGGCTGCCCCCGAGACCTGACGGGTCCGCGAGAGTCCTGACTGGCCGAAAAAGGGGGTGCGGGAAGCCGCACGCGCGGGGAGGAGCCGCGCCACCAGCCCCCGCGCCCGCAGGCCTGAGCCCAGCCCCGGGCCAAGAACCACAAGCCCCGCCACCAGCCCCCCGCGCCCACGCCCCCGCGCCAACACCCCCGCCCCGCGCAGCGCTACGCGTCCCGGAACGTCTCCCCCTGCTCCGCCTTCCGCACCAGCAGCGCAGGCGGCTGAAAGCGCTCTCCGTAGCGCTCGGCGAGTTCACGGGCGCGGGCCACGAAGCCGGGCAGTCCGCCCTCGTACCCGTTGATGTACTGGAGGACGCCGCCGGTCCAGGCGGGGAAGCCGATGCCCATGATCGAGCCGATGTTGGCGTCGGCGACGGAGGTCAGAACGCCCTCCTCGAAGAGGCGGACGGTGTCCAGGGACTCCGAGAACAGCATCCGCTCCTTCATGTCCTCGAACGGGATCGCGTGCCCCGGCTTGGTGAAGTGTTCGCGCAGGCCGGGCCAGAGCCTGCCCCGCTTGCCGTCCTCGCCGTACTCGTAGAACCCCGCCCCGCCACTGCGGCCGGTGCGGCCGAACTCGTCGACCATGCGGTCGATGACCGCGTCCGAGGGATGACCGGGCCAGACACCGCCGGCCTCCTCGACCGCCCGCTTGGTCTCGTTGCGGATCTTGCGCGGCAGGGTCAGGGTCAGCTCGTCCATCAAGGAGAGCACCTTGGCCGGATAGCCGGCCTGGCCTGCGGCCTGCTCGATGGAGGCGGGCTCGATGCCCTCCCCGACCATCGCGACGCCCTCGTTGATGAACTGGCCGATCACCCGCGAGGTGAAGAAGCCGCGCGAGTCGTTCACGACGATCGGGGTCTTCTTGATCTGGCGTACGAGGTCGAAGGCGCGGGCCAGCGCCACCTCGCCCGTGCGCTCGCCCTTGATGATCTCCACGAGTGGCATCTTGTCGACGGGCGAGAAGAAGTGCAGGCCGATGAAGTCGCCCTGGCGCGTGACGCCCTCGGCGAGCCCTGTGATCGGCAGCGTCGAGGTGTTGGAGCAGAGCAGCGCGTCCGGCTCGACGATGTCCTGGATCTCCTGGAACACCTTGTGCTTGAGAGCGGTGTCCTCGAAGACCGCCTCGATGACCGCGTCGCAGCCCGCGAGCGCCTGCGGGTCGGCGGTCGGCGTGATCAGGGCGAGCAGCTCGTCCCGCTGGGCCTCGGTCGTACGCCCCCGTGAGAGCGCTTTCACCAACAGCTTCTCGGAGTACGCCTTGCCCTTCTCGGCGGCTTCGAGCGACACGTCCTTGAGGACGACCTCGATGCCGGCCCGGGCGCACGCGTACGCGATGCCCGCGCCCATCATCCCGGCGCCGAGGACCGCGACCCTGCGCACGGGGCGCGGTTCGATGCCCTGGGGCCGGCTGACCCCGGAGTTGACGGCCTGGAGGTCGAAGAAGAAGGCCTGGATCATGTTCTTCGAGGTCTGCCCCGTCACCAGCTCGGTGAAGTACCGCGCCTCGATGGTGAGAGCGCTCTCGAAGTCGACCTGCGAGCCCTCGACGGCGGCCGCGAGGATGTTGCGCGGCGCCGGGTAGGGCGCCCCCTGGAGCTGCTTCTTCAAGTTGGCCGGGAACGCGGGGAGGTTGGCGGCGAAGCGCGGGTTGGACGGCGTGCCGCCCGGGATCTTGTACCCCTTGACGTCCCACGGCTGGTGGGATTCCGGGTGGGCGTCGATGAACGCGCGCGCCTTGGCCATCATCTCGTCGGGCGTGGCGGCGACTTCATGCACGAGAGCGTTCTCAACGGCACGTCGCGGGGAGTACTGCGTGCCCTGGAGCAGCACCTTCAGGAGCGCGTCCGCGATGCCCATCAGGCGTACGGTGCGGGTCACGCCGCCGCCCGCGGGCAGCAGCCCGAGGGTGACCTCCGGCAGGCCGATCTTGGAGCCCGGCGCATCCAGCGCGATGCGGTGGTGGCAGGCGAGAGCGATCTCGTAACCGCCGCCCAGGGCCGCGCCGTTGATGGCGGCGACGACCGGCTTGCCGAGGGTTTCGATGCGACGCAGCGAGTTCTTGATGGCGGTGCCGGTGTCGAAGGCCTGCTGGGCGAGTTCGGGGCCTACCTGGATCATGTCCTTGAGGTCGCCGCCCGCGAAGAAGGTCTTTTTCGCGGAGGTGTAGATGATGCCCCGGATGGAGTCCTTCTCGGCTTCCGCGCGCTCGGCGACGGCCGCGATGGAGTCCTTGAAGGCCTGGTTCATCGTGTTGGCGGACTGGTTGGGGTCGTCCAGGACGAGGGTGACGATGCCACTCTCGTCCTGTTCCCAGCGGATGGTCGTGCTCTTGGTCATTGCTGCGATCTCCGTATGAGCCGTATGAGCCGGATGGGCCGGGCGAGCCATATGGGCGGGTGAGCCGTATGAGGGGGCGCCGAGAGGGGGCGGTCAGACCCGCTCGACGATGGTGGCGACGCCCATGCCGCCTCCGACGCACAGGGTGGCGAGGCCGTAGCGCAGGTCGCGCCGCTCCAGCTCGTCCACGAGGGTGCCCAGGATCATGGCGCCGGTCGCGCCGAGCGGGTGGCCCATCGCGATGGCGCCGCCGTTGACGTTGACCTTGTCGAGGCTGAGGCCCATCTCCTTGACGAAGCGAAGCACGACAGCCGCGAAGGCCTCGTTGATCTCCACGAGGTCGATGTCGTCGATGCTCAGGCCCGCCTTGGCGAGCGCCTTGCGGGTCGCGGGCGCCGGCCCGGTCAGCATGATCGTGGGCTCGGAGCCGGAGACGGCGGCGGCGACGACGCGGGCGCGCGGCGTCATTCCGTACCGCTCTCCGACCTCGCGGGAGCCGACGGCGACGAGGGCCGAACCATCCACGATCCCCGAGGAGTTGCCCGCGTGGTGGACGTGGCTGATCGCCTCGACCCAGTGGTACTTCTGAAGAGCCACGGCGTCGAAGCCGCCCATGTCGCCGATGCCGGCGAAGGAGGGCTTGAGGCCGGCGAGCGAGTCCGCCGTGGTGCCGGGGCGGGTGTGCTCGTCGCGGTCGAGGACGACGAGGCCGTTGCGGTCCTTGACCGGCACGACGGAGCGGGCGAAGCGGCCCTCCTTCCATGCCTCGGCGGCCCGTTCCTGCGACAGGGCGGCGTACTCGTCGACGTCGCGGCGCGTGAAGCCCTCAATGGTGGCGATGAGGTCGGCGCCGATGCCCTGGGGCACGAAGTTGGTGGCGTAGTTGGTCATCGGGTCCGCGAACCACGCGCCACCGTCGGACGCCATCGGGACGCGTGACATGGATTCGACGCCGCCCGCCAGCACCAGGTCCTCCCAGCCCGAACGGACCTTCATGGCAGCCAGGTTGACGGCTTCCAGGCCCGAGGCACAGAAGCGGTTCTCCTGGACGCCGGCCACCGTGTCGGGCAGTCCGGCGGCGATCGCGGCGATGCGGGCGATGTCGGACCCCTGGTCGCCGACCGGGCCGACGACGCCGAGCACGATGTCGTCGATGGCCGCCGGGTCGAGGCCGGGGAAACGGTGCTGGATCTCGTGGATCAGACCCACCACGAGGTCGATCGGCTTGGTGCCGTGCAGGGAGCCGGTAGCCTTGCCGCGTCCGCGCGGGGTGCGGATCGCGTCGTATACGTACGCTTCGGTGCTCAACGTCGGGCCTTTCGGATGAGGGTGGTTCGGGATGCGCGGTCAGCCGAGCAGGGAGCGGCCGATGATTTCCTTCATGATCTCGGTCGTGCCGCCATAGATCGTCTGGATGCGGCCGTCGGTGAACGCCCTGGCCACCCGGTACTCGGTCATGTAGCCGTATCCGCCGTGCAGTTGGAGACAGCGGTCGGCGACGCGCTTTTGCAGTTCGGTGGCCCACCACTTGGCCATGGAGGCGTGGACGGCGTCGAGTTCGCCGTTGGAATGGTCCACGATGCACCGGTCCAGGAAGGTGCGGGTGACGGCGCACTCGGTGGCCATCTCGGCGATCTCGAACCGGATGTGCTGGAGTCTGGCGAGCGGCCGGCCGAAGGCTTCGCGTTCCTTGACGTAACTCGTGGTGATCTCCAGGAGGTGTTCGGCGGCGGCGATGCCGGCGACCGCGATACCCATCCGCTCCTGGGCCAGGTTGGTCATCAGGTGGATGAAGGCGCCGTCCAGCTCGCCGAGGAGATTGTCCTTCGGTACGCGTACGTCGTGGAAGAACAACTCGGCGGTGTCCTGCGACTTCTGGCCGATCTTGTCGAGGTTGCGGCCGCGTTCGAAACCCTCGGCGCCGCGCTCCACGACCAGGAGGGACAGGCCCTTGGCGCCGCCCTCCGGGGTGGTTTTCGCGACCACGATCACGAGGTCGGCGAGGATGCCGTTGGAGATGAACGTCTTGGAACCATTCAGCAGCCAGTGGTCGCCCTTGTCCTCGGCGGTGGTGCGGATGCCCTGGAGGTCGGAGCCGGCGCCGGGCTCTGTCATGGCGATGGCGGTGATGAGCGAGCCGTCGCAGAACCCGGGGAGCCAGCGGCGTTTCTGCTCCTCGGTGGCGAGCCCGGTCAGATACGGGCCGACGATGTCGTTGTGCAGGCCGAGCGCGAGCCCGGCCGCCCCGGCGCGCGTGAACTCCTCGGCGAGGACGGCGCTGTAGCGGAAGTCGCTCTGCCCGCCACCCCCGTACTCCTCGGGCACCGCGAGGCCGAGCAGCCCCTGCTTGCCCGCGGCGAGCCACGCCTGGCGCGAGACGATGCCGTCCTTCTCCCATTGTTCGTAGTACGGCAGGACCTCCTTGGCGAGGAAGGTGCGGACGGTCTCGCGGAACGCCTCGTGCTCGGCACTGAAGATCTGCCGTTTCAACTCAAGCCTCCTGTGCGGGAGTTGGTGTCGTCGTCGGGTCCGCCGTGAGCGAGGGCACGTCCCAGTCGCGGGCGACGTCGGCGGTGTGGGCGCCCGGCAGGGCGGGGGGCCGCCGGATGGATCCGGGGGTGGCGGAGAAGCGGGGCGCGGGCGCGGGCTGGGTGACGCCGTCGTACGCGGTGAAGGTGGCGCGGGCGGCCAGATGCGGGTGGCGCGGAGCCTCGGTGAGGGAGAGCACGGGCGCCACACAGGCGTCCGACCCCTCGAAGAGGGCCGTCCACTCCTCGCGGGTGCGGGTACGGAACCGGTCGGCGACGGCGGTGCGCAGCTGGGGCCACGCGGCCGGGTCGTTGCGGGCGGGGGCCACGTCCTGGATGCCGAGGAGGCGGACGAATTCGTCGTAGAACCGCTGTTCAAGGGCGCCGACCGCCATGTACTGGCCGTCCGAGGTCTCGTAGGTGCCGTAGAAGGGGCAGCCGCCGTCCAGGAGGTTGACGCCGCGCCGGTCCTGCCAGCCGCCGGCCGCGACCATGGCGTGGATCATCGTGGCGAGGTGGGCGCTGCCGTCGACGATCGCCGCGTCCACGACCTGGCCCGCTCCTTGGGCCCGGGCGTGCTGGAGGGCCGCCAGGACGCCGATGACCAGGTAGAGCGAGCCGCCGGCGTAGTCGCCGACGAGGTTGGCCGGGACGACCGGGCCGCCCGTCGCGTCGCCGATCATGCCGAGGGTGCCGGTGACGGCGATGTACGCGATGTCGTGTCCGGCCCGGGCGGCGAGCGGCCCGTCCTGGCCCCATCCGGTCATCCGTCCGTAGACGAGGGCGGGATTGCGGCCCATGCACACCTCGGGGCCGACCCCCAGTCGTTCGGCGACGCCGGGCCGGTAGCCCTCGATGAGGATGTCGGCGCGCTCGACCAGGTCGAGTACGAGGCCGGGCCCCTCGGGCGCCTTGAGGTCGATGAGCACGGAGCGTTTGTTGCGGTTGGTGAGGTCATGGGCCGGGTCGACGCCGAGGCCAGGACCCCCTGGGCGGTCCACCCGCACCACGTCGGCGCCGAGGTCGGCGAGGAGCATGGCGGCGAACGGGCCGGGCCCGATGCCCGCCAGCTCGACCACGCGCACCCCGGCGAGCGGGCCGGTTCCTGTCACTGCCATCAAGCCCCCAGCACTGTGACACAACTGATGTAACATCAATGATGCTAAGAACACGTTCCACTGTGCACAAGCCCTCATGGGCAACGCGCACAAGCCGTTCATGAGCAACCACTCAGCGCGCCGCGACCCCGCCGGGGCGGGGGTTGCCCCGGTACGCCCGGCTTTACGACTGGCCCACCCCGGCGCACGCCCGGCGCACCGCGTGCTCCACCCCCGTCGCCCGTCGGCCGGCTCCGACCGGGCCCGGATGCCGCGACCGGTCGCCGCACGCTAGCCTCACAACCCGGCATCGGCCGACGGCGTCACCCAGCAGCAGAAGTGCGGAGGCACAGGTGGAACCCTCGAAGCGGAATTACGACATCGTGTTGTTCGGCGCGACGGGTTTCGTCGGGGCGCTGACCGCCCAATACCTCGCCCTGCACGCGCCCGACGACTGCCGGTGGGCCGTCGCCGGCCGCAACCGCACCAAGCTGGAGCGGCTGCGCGAGCGCCTGACGGAACTCAACCCGGCCTGCGCCACGCTGCCCCTGATCACGGCCGACTCCACCGACCCCGTCTCACTGCGCTCGCTCGCCGAGTCCAGCCGGGTGATCGCCACCACCGTCGGTCCCTACGTCTGGTACGGCGAGGGCCTGGTGGAGGCGTGCGCCGAGGCCGGTACCGACTATCTCGACCTGACCGGCGAGCCGGAGTTCGTCGACACGATGTACGTCCGTCACGACGCGCGGGCCCGTGAGCGGGGCGCCCGTCTGGTGCACGCCTGCGGCTTCGACTCGGTGCCGCACGACCTCGGCGCCCTGTTCACGGTGCGCCAACTCCCGACCGGTGTACCGCTGCGGGTGGACGGTTTCGTGCGGACCAACGCGATGTTCTCCGGAGGTACGCTCGCCTCCGCGCTGACCGCGCTGGGCCGTGGCACGCAGACCGCGCGGGCCGCGCGGGAGCGCCGCCTGCACGAGCCGCGCCTGGTGGGGCGGCAGGCGCGCGCCCAGCTCGGCGCGCCGCACTTCAGCAAGGAGGCCGGCGCCTGGGCGTTGCCGATGCCCACCATCGACCCTCAGGTCATCACCCGTTCCGCGGCGGCCGACGAGCGGTACGGGCCCGACTTCCGCTACCGGCACTTCGCCGCCGTCAAGCACCTGCCGTTCGCCATCGGCGGGGTGGCGGCAGTGGGCGCCGTCGCCGCTGCCAGCCAACTCCCGCCCGCCCGGGCCTGGTTGATGAACCGTTACGAAGGTGGGCAGGGACCGGACGAGGCGCGCCGGGCGCGCAGCTGGTTCACGGTCCGCTTCGTCGGCGAGGGCGGCGGCCGCCGTGTCTTCACGGAGGTCCGCGGCGGCGACCCGGGCTATGACGAGACCGCGAAGATCCTCGCCGAGGCGGCACTCTGCCTCGCGTTCGACGAACTCCCAGAGCGTGCGGGCCAGTTGACGCCCGCGACCGCGATGGGGACCACCCTCATCGAGCGCCTGCGGGCCGCCGGGATGCGCTTCCGGGTCGCGCACACACGCTGACACGGCCGGAAGACCGCGTGCGTGAGACCTCGTGCGGGTCGGATGCCTCGTACGGCCGGATGCCTCGTACGGCCGGAGCCCGGCAGAGCCCGGCAACACGCGCCGCACCCGCCGGTCACCGGACGCCCAACCAGGGCTGCGTCAAAGCTTGTTGGGCTTCCTTGAGAGCCCGGCGGCACAGCGAGTCGGCGCGCCGGGTGGACTCGGGGAGGCGGTAGCGGCGGGCCAGTTCGAGGGTGTGGGCGCACGCGCCGTCCAGGCTGATCCGGTGACCGACCGACACGAAGACGGGTTTGGTGGCGTCCTGGGTACGCAGGGCGCGGCCTACCTCGGCGCCGTCGTCGGCCAGCAGCGGTGAGCTCTCGCCGCGGCGCGGCCCCGGCGGCTCGTAGGTGAACGTGAACGGGTTCTTGGCCACCCCGATGACGGGCAGCCCGGTGAGGACGCCCAGGTGGCTCGCGAGGCCGAAGCGGCGCGGATGTGCGAGCCCGTACCCGTCGCACACGACCGTCCCCGGACCCGAGCGGAGCCGATCGAGCGCGGCGAGCACGGTGGGGATCTCCCGGAAGGCGAGCAGGCCGGGAACATAGGGGAAGGCCACACGGCCCACCGCGGTCGCCTCCTCGACGACCTCGTGGGTCGCGGCGTCCAGCACCACGGCGGCCGCCACGACCAGGTCGCGCTCGTCGTCGTAGGCCACGTCGACGCCGGTGACGAGCCCGGTGCCCGGCGGAGGCCCCGGCTCGTCCCGTACGACGCGACCGCGCAGCTCGTCCTGCACGGCGAGCGCGGCCGCCTCATCGCCCGGCCAGCCCTGCGGAATCCCCGTGATGATCTCCATGGCGCCCACCTTAGGTGCTGCGCCGGGACGCCCCTTTTTCGGCCGTCCGCAGGCCGTGGGCGGCGAGCGAAGGGCGTGTGGCGGACGGGGACGCGCAGGTGTGACGGACCCGGGCGCGCAGGTGCGGTTGACGCAGGCGCGTAAGCACGACGGACCCGGGCGCCACGCAGGTGCGGCCAACGAAGCGCCCGGCGACGAACGCGGGCCTACGGCCCGGGCTTTGTTCCGGACCGCCCCCGAGCCGCCCCTCGGGCTGCGCGTAATCTGGCGATCATGTTCATACTCGAGCTGACCTACACCGCCCCTCTGGACCGCGTCGACGCGCTGCTCGACGCCCATGTCACCTGGCTCAACGGCCATTACGAGGCCGGCGTCTTCATCGCGTCGGGCCGAAAGGAGCCGCGCGACGGCGGGATCATCCTGGCTGTGGGCGACGACCGCGCCGCCATGGAACGGCTCGTCGCCGACGACCCCTTCCTCGTCAACGGCGTATGCGCTTACACGATCACCGAGTTCATCGCGACCAAGGTCGCCCCCGAACTCGCCTCGTACCAGCAGACGTTGCCCGTCTAGTCGCGTACGCCCGCATATGGCCCGTATGCACCGGGCCAATCCGCGAGCGCCCGTCCAGTGCGTTGGCGCCCGCCCGGCGCGTGAGCGCTCCTCTAGTCCGTGAGCCGCGCCACCCGGCCCTGCTCGCCGGCGGCCCAGCAGCCGCCGTCGTGGGCGCAGTCGGCCGTGTCGTACGAACCGGTGTCCACCGTGGTCCAGGTGCGGCCGCCGTCGCGGGTCACGTCGGTGCCGGTCGGTCCGACGGCGAGCGCGGACGCCCGGGTGTGCGGGAGCCAGGCGACGCCCGAGCGGTAGCCGGCCACGGGCGTTGCCGCCGGGTCCCAGTGCCGGCCGCCGTCCCCGGTGACCGCCGCGGCCCTCGGTGACGGCTGTCCCGCCCGGTAGTCGCCACCGACCGCGATACCGTGCGTACGATCGCGGAAGGCGAGCCCGAACACCCCACGGGCCGGGTCGCCCGCGTCGATGCCCGCCTCCGCCGCGGTCCAGGTCAGACCCCGGTCGCCGGAGTGCAGCACGCGTCCGGTGGCGCCGCCTCCCGTGGCCAGCCACACGTCCCTCGGTCCGGAGGCCACCAGACACTGGCCACTCGCGGCGAAGCCCGCCTCGCCGGGCTCGGCGGCCGGCATCCCGCGGCTTGGCAGGACCTTCCAGGATCGGCCGCCGTCCGCGGTGGACAGGATGCGGTACTTGCCGTCGACGGGGTCGCTCATCGCCAGGCCGTGCCGGGGGTCGAAGAACGTCAGGCAGTCGTAGAACGCCTTCGGGTCGGTGTTGCGAAACGATTCGCTCCAGGTGACTCCGCCGTCCTCGGTGCGATAGACCCGGGACGCCTCGCCCTCGCCGATGGCCAGCACCACGGCGCGCCGGGCGTCGAACGCCTCGACGTCGCGGAATTCGAGACCGGCCGCGCCGGGCGGGGAGACGTTCTTCCAGGTGCGGCCGCCGTCCAGGGTCCGCAGGACCGTGCCCTTGGTCCCGGCCACCCAGGCGGTGGACCGGCTGACGGCGGCGAGCCCCCGGAAGCGGGCGTCACTCGCGGTGTCCTTCATCTGCCAGCCGGGCGTGCGGTGTTCGTGCGCCTGGGCCGGCACCGCCAGCGCGGCCGCGAGCGCCAGCGCGCCCGCCCCCGCCGACAGCATGCGTCGCGTCTTCCCCATGGACCTCATGGCGTCGGAAGCTAGCCCAGCCCCACTCGCCCGTCCAGAGTGCGTACGCCGCAGGCCCCCGGCGACCGAGCGGCGGGGCGTAAGGCAATCGCGCACCACTCACTGAAGTCCACTGTGCAAGGAGGGACAACGAGGGACAACGAGGGGAAACGAGGGGCCAGCCGTTGAGCCATACGAGACGCGAGTGATCCAGTGTGGCTGGAGTGATAGGGGGAACCAGCGCCATGACGACCAATGTGCCTCGCGCGCCGCGCGTTGACGGTCGGCAGTGACGCAGGTCACGTGAACCTCCGGTGCACGCAACACTGCGTTTCGACGTCTCTCCGGGCGGCAGGAGAGAACCCCCGAGGCTGAGGGAGCAGGGCTTTGTCCACCGTCATCGAGCAGCCCGTCCAGGTACGCCTGATCGCGTCCGCGCCCCGCATGGAGACCGTGCCCGCGACACTGCGCTACGACCCCGATGATCCCTTCGCCGTGCGGATGGCCTTCCCGGCGCCTGCCACCCTGGAAGGCACCGACGTCTCCTGGGAGTTCGCCCGCGAACTGCTCGAAGCGGGCGTCGACACCCCCTCGGGGGTCGGCGACGTACGGGTGCGCCCCTACGGTTACGACCGCACCGTCCTGGAGTTCCACGCCCGTGAGGGCGTCGCCATGGTGCACATCCGCACTTCCGAGGTCCGCCGCTTCCTCCAGCGCGCCCAGCTCCTGGTGCCGGCCGGCCGTGAGCACCAGTACCTCGATCTGGACAAGGACTTGGCCGTCCTGCTGCGCGACGCCTGCTGAACAGATCCGCCGGGGCCGGCGCCCCCTCCCGCTCCGTCTCCGATCCTGCCCGGCCGGGCGGTGCCCCGGATCTCCCGGCCTTCCCGGCTCCCCCGGCTCCCTGCCTGCCGCCCGGCCCGCCGCCCGGCCCGCCGCCCGGCCTGCCGACGCCGGCCGTTAAATGGTTTGCCCGTGCGCCGGGCGGCGGCGTACGTTCGTGACTGGCCCTGTTGTCGTCGAATGGAGCAGGACGTTGCTCGTCTGAGGCCCTGAGACACCGCCACGCGCACTCCCTTCCGTGCGGCGCGTCCGGTGTGACCTCTGCCTCCGAGCCATGTCCCCCAGACGACCAGGGCCTTCTTCGTGCCCTGAGCGGTGTCTCAGAACCCCCGTTGCCCGCATTCCTCTTCCCCGCAACCGGGAGACCCGCATGTCATCTTCCCCCCTCCAGATCAGCTCCCCCGCGCTGTCCTTCGCGTGGCCAGACGGCACGCCCGTCTTCGAGGACCTCCAGCTCGCCGTCGGTCCCGGCCGCACCGGCCTCGTCGGCCTCAACGGGTCAGGAAAGTCAACCCTGTTGAAGCTCGTCGCGGGCTCCCTGACCCCGAGCTCGGGGTCGATCAGGACGGCGGGCGAGGTCGGATACCTGCCGCAGAACCTGGTCCTGGACACCACCTCACGGGTGGACGAGGCCCTGGGCATCGACGCGGTACGCGCCGCGCTGCACGCCATCGAGGGCGGCGACGCGGACGAGCGGCACTTCGAGACGGTGGGCGACGCCTGGGACGTCGAGGAGCGCGCCCGGGCCGCACTCGACCAGCTCGGTCTCGGCGCCATCGGCCTGGACCGCACGATCGGCGAACTCTCGGGCGGCGAGTCGGTGCTGCTGCGCCTGGCCGCACTGCTGCTGAAGCGCCCCGATGTCCTGCTGCTCGACGAGCCGACGAACAATCTGGACCTGCCCGCCCGGCGACGCCTGTACGACGCCGTCGACTCCTGGAACGGGGTGCTCCTCGTGGTCAGCCACGACCGGGAGCTCCTGGACCGGGTGGACCGCATCGCCGACCTGCGCGAGGGGCAACTCGCATGGTACGGCGGCAACTTCACGGCGTACGAGGAGGCACTGCGGGCCGAACAGGAGGCGGCCGAACGGATGGTGCGAGTGGCTGAGGCCGATGTCCAGCGCCAAAAGCGTGAACTGACCGAAGCACAGGTCAAACTGGCGCGGCGTCAGCGCTATGGCCAGCAGAGCTACGACAACAAGGTGGTGCCGCGGATCGTCGCCAACAACCGCCGGCGCGAGGCGCAGGTGTCGGCGGGCAAACACCGCGTCCTGCAGACCGAACGCCTCGACCAGGCGCGCGAACGCCTCGGCCATGCGGCGGAGGCCGTACGTGACGACGAGGAGATCCGGATCGAGTTGCCGCTCACCACGGTGCACCCGGGCCGCAGGGTCCTGACCCTGAGGGACCTTCGTCTTGCCTACGGGGCGCGAGTGGAGGGCGAACTCGATGTGCGCGGCCCCGAGCGGATCGCGCTGGTCGGGCGGAACGGAGCGGGCAAGACCACGTTGCTCAGAACGCTCGCCGGACAGCTGGAGCCGGTGGCAGGCGAGGCGGAGGTCCATGTGCCGCTGCGCTTCCTGCCCCAGCGTCTGGACGTACTCGACGACGCTGCGAGCGTGGTGGAGAACGTGGCCCGCCATGCCCCCGGAGCCACCGACAACGCGATCCGGGCGCGGCTGGCCCGGTTCTTGTTCAAGGGGGCGCGGGCGGAACGGCCGGCGGGGACCCTCTCGGGCGGAGAGCGCTTTCGGGCCACGCTCGCCGCGCTACTCCTGGCGGAGCCCGCGCCCCGGCTGCTGATGCTGGACGAGCCGACCAACAACCTGGACATGGCCAGTGTGAGCGCTCTCAAGGCCGCGCTCGAAGCCTATGAGGGCGCGCTCGTCGTGGCGAGCCACGACGTGCCGTTCCTGGAGTCGATCGGCGTAACCCGCTGGCTGCTGCTCGACGGGAAACTCACCGACACGACGGCGGAAGCGGTCAGGGACGGTCTGGCGGTGCGCTGAGCCGGGCGGCGCCCGGGGCGTGCGCTGAGCCGGGCGCTGTCGGGCGGTGCGCTGAGCTGGCGGCCGCCGGGCGGTGCGCCGGGTCGGCCGCCGGGGGGTACGCCGGGTCGGCCGCCGCCCGGCGGCTGTCACGGGGCGGGGGCGGGGCCCGGCGGCTGTCACGGGGCGGGGGCGGGGCCCGGCGGCTGTCACGGGGCGGGGGCGGGGCCCGGCGGCTGTCACGGGGCGGGGGCGGGGCCCGGCGGCTGTCACGGGGCGGGGGCGGGGCCCGGCCGGGTCGCACGCGATCCGGCCGGGCCCCGCGCGCGTCTTGTTTCCGCATGGGCCCAGCACGTGTTTCGCTTCACAGGATGCCCTCGTTCGAGGAGGTGACTTGCCGCTCCTTCGACCTCGCCTGCCTGCGCCTATAACAGAACGTAACCGGACGAAGGGAAGGACGGACTTGGCTGGGGCTTACGGCCGCCTTAACCTACGGTCTCGTAACCTACGTATGCGTAGGTACGCCTGCCGTCCCCCTTTTCCGTCCCCCTGGAGCACCCCCGTGACGATCACTTCTCCCCACCTCGGCAGTTCGGACGCGTGGACTGACGCCCGGCTGCTGTTCGCGCTGGAAGAGGTAGTCGAAAAGGAGCTCAACCGGCACCTCAAGGTCGCCAAGGACTGGATGCCGCACGACTACGTGCCCTGGTCCGACGCCCGTAACTTCCCCGGCCTCTTCGAGGACGGCGAGGCCTGGGACCCGCAGCAGTCCAAGGTCACCGACATAGGAAAGATCGCCCTGGTGGTCAACCTGCTCACCGAGGACAATCTGCCGAGCTACCACCACGAGATCGCCTCGCTGTTCGGCCGCGACGGCGCGTGGGGCACGTGGGTTCACCGCTGGACCGCCGAGGAGGGCCGGCACGGCATCGTGATGCGCGACTACCTGCTCGCCTCGCGCGCGGTGGATCCGGACAAGCTGGAGCAGTTCCGGATGGCGCACATGAGCGAGGGCTTCGAGTCCGACAACCGGCACTCGATGCTGCACTCGGTCGCCTACGTCGCCTTCCAGGAGCTCGCGACGCGCGTCTCGCACCGCAACACCGGCCATCAGTCGGGCGACCCGGTCTGCGACCGGATGCTGGCGCGCATCGCGACCGACGAGAACCTGCACATGGTCTTCTACCGCAATCTGCTCGGAGCGGCCTTCGAGATCGCCCCGGATCTGACGATGCAGTCGGTGCGGGACGTCGTCGTGAACTTCCGGATGCCCGGTCACGGCATGCCCGGTTTCGAGCGGGCGGCGGCGCAGATGGCGATCGGCGAGATCTACAACATGCGCATCCACCACGACGACGTCCTTCAGCCGGTGCTGCGCCACCTCAGGGTCCTGGAGATCGACGGGCTCGGCCCCGAGGGCCTGAAGGCTCAGGAAGAGCTCGGCATGTACATGGGTGGGCTGGACTCCGAGGCGGCCAAGTTCGACGAGAAGCTGGCCGCACGCAAGGCGCGGATGGCGGCTCGTCGCTGATCTTCCGAGGGCGCTGCCGGGTACACGGCGGCGCCCTGGCGTGCTGTCCGGGCGTGCGTCGGGGCAGGCGTTCGGGCGTACGTCCGGGTGCGCCGGGCGGAGGCCTGGGCAAGCGCTGGGGCAGGCGTTCGGGCGGGCGGACGCCGGGAAGGGCCAAGGGCTAGGGCAGGTGCGGGGGCGGGCGCCGGGGCGGGCGCGGACGCAGCCCCGAGAGCGCTCTCAGCGCTGCCGGGCGCGTTGCAGGTCGAGCCGTTCCCGCTCGGAGAGGCCGCCCCACACTCCGAACCGTTCGTCGTTGGCCAGAGCGTACTCGAGGCAGGCTTTGCGCTGCTCGCAGGCACCGCAGAGCTGTTTGGCCTCGCGCGTCGAACTGCCCGGTGCCGGGAAGAAGAACTCGGGCCCGGCCTGCGCGCACAACGCGTTCTCCTGCCAGGCGAGTTCCGTGCCGGTGTCGATGGTCTTGTTCAGCATGTCTGCCACGCTCCCGGGCGCCGATCAACGTCCGGTCAACGAACGGTGAACGCCGACGTCGATCACCCCGGGGGCGCGGTCGGCGTCGCGGGCCGTATCGGTCCCGCCGCGCCCGACCCGGCACCGCTGGGGACCCGGCACCGCCGGGGCCTCCGCCGGAACGTCCGCCCGGCCCGCGCCCGACCCGCGGTCAGGACGCCGCCGAACTCGTGACGAAGGCGATGCGCGCACCGAACGGATCGGCGATCCTGCCCAGCCGCCCCACCCCCGCCACGTCCATGGGGGCCATGCGGACGGTGCCGCCGAGTTCCCGCGCCCTGGCAGCCGTCGCGTCGGCGTCGTCCACCTCGATGTACGGCATCCAGTAGGCGCCCGCCTCGGCCTCCACCGCGTCGTTGTCCAACGGAACCATGCCGCCGAACATGGAATCCGGCCCGGCGGTGGCGGGGTTGACGGTCGTATAGGTGCCGCCGGGGAAAGGCACCTCGGAGGTCTCCCAGCCGAACACCGCGTGGTAGAACTCGGTGGCCGCCTTGACGTCCGGGGTATACAGCTCGACCCAGCCCAGAGTGCCGGGGTCGCCGGCCGCCTCCATGCCGTTCATCCGCTGCGGCTGCCAGGCCGCGAAGCCGACGCCCGCCGGGTCCCGGAAGAAAGCGCTGCGGCCGAGCTCCATGACGTCGATGGGCGGCGCGGTGACGCTACCCCCGGCCTGCCCGACGGATCGGGCCGTGGCTTCGATGTCCGAGGTCTGGAAGTACACCTTCCAGGCGGGCTCGCCCTGCCCGGGGTCGGCCGCCATGCCGCCCGCGACGGTCTTGCCCCCGGCCTGGAACGTGCCGTACCCGCCGACCTCAGGCCCGCCAGGCTGAAAACTCCAGCCGAACACGCCCGTGTAGAAGGCCGCCGCTGCGTCCATGTCCGGTGTGCCGAGATCGAACCAGCTGGGAGAGCCCGTGACATAACGGGTGGTGAGCATGATGAGCTCCTTCGTGAAGCGTGAGCTCCGTCGGGGATCCCGTTGTCCTGCCATCTTGAGTCTTGTACCGGGTGCTGACAATTCGGTACGGAAGGGGCGGGGGCGGCTGGGGGCCTGAGGGGGCTGAGAGCGCTCCCACGGTGCCCCCTGGCCGAGGGCCGGCAGGCTGGCCCAACCTTTGAGAGCGCTCCCAAAGGGACCGCCGGCCCGAGCTCTCCCCGGTCTGGCGCGGCCCCGAGAACGCTCTCACCACGGCGTCACCCGGAGTGCGCCGACCGACCGACCCAGCGCGTACCGCCGCCTAATCACCACCCGAAACGTCGCCTCTGCCCGCAACCTGGGCATCGCACGCCTGCCTGAGAGCGCTCCCAGCGCCCGGGCCGTCCTGGAGACGGTAACGGCACAGGACTTGGTGGCCGCGCTCAGCGACGAACGCAAGGTGCCCATCGGCTCCTTCGTGTTCACCGATGCCTTCACCGACGCCGACACCAAGGAACGCGGGATGGGCTCGGCGGCCTTCGCGCCCGCCTCGCCAGCCCCGGCCGCCTGACTCGCCTCTGGTCCGCACGGCCGCGCTGACGTGCTGCCGGACTGACGTGCTGCCCGACTGTCGTGCCGGGGTATCGCCGTGTCCGTGTCGGCGAGCTGCCGTGCTCAGGTGTCCTTGGCGGGGCTCCTGGCGGGGTCCTTGGCGGCGCGGCTCGGCTGCACCCGTTTGGGCTCCCCCGGCATCTTGGGATAGTCCGGCGGGTACGGCATGTCGCCGAGCCGATGGTCGCGCTCGTCCCGCTCCGCGAGTTCCAGCAGCGGCTCAAGTCCGAAGGCGTGGTCGTCCATGTCCGCGTGCAGATCGCCGAGTTCGGCGTAGCGCGCGGGCATGGACCGCAGGTCGAAGTCCGTGGGGTGCACGTCGTCGAGTTCGTCCCAGCGCAGCGGCGCCGAGACCGGGGCGTGCGGCTTGGGGCGCACCGAGTAGGCGGAGGCGATGGTGCGGTCGCGCGCGGTCTGGTTGTAGTCCACGAAAATCCGCTCGCCGCGTTCCTCCTTCCACCAGGCCGTGGTGACCCGGCCCGCCATGCGGCGCTCCAGCTCACGCCCGATGGCGATGGCGCAGCGGCGCACCTCGGTGAACGTCCAGCGCGGCTCGATGGGCACGAAGACGTGGATGCCCCGCCCGCCGGACGTCTTCGGCCAGCCAGTGATGCCCAACTCCCCCAGAAAGGCCCGCAGTTCGTGAGCCACGGGGACGGCGTCATCGAAGTCGGTCCCGGGCTGGGGGTCCAGGTCGATGCGGAGTTCGTCGGGGTGGTCGGTGGCTTCGCGCCGTACCGGCCACGGGTGGAACGTCAGGCACCCGAGCTGCGCGGCCCATACAACGGCGGCCGGTTCGGTGGGGCAGATCTCGTCCGCGTGCCGTCCGCTCGGGAACTCGATCCTGGCGGTGGGAATCCATTCGGGGAGGTTCTTGGGGGCCCGCTTCTGGAAGAACGACTCGCCGTCGACCCCGTCGGGATAGCGCTCCAACGTGGTGGGCCGGTCGCGCACAGCACGGGTGATGCCGTCGGCGACGGCCAGGTAGTACCGCGCCACGTCCAGCTTGGTGTAGCCGGGCTCGGGAAAGTACACCTTGTCCGGATTCGAGAGCCGCACGGTCCGCCCGCCGACCTCCAGCTCGATCGCCTCACCCTTACCCATGCAGGCCACGGTAGGCGGAGGGCGACAATGGCGCATATCGGTAAGAATCGGCTGCATGGATCTCCCGGTGATGCCGCCCGTCAAGCCGATGCTCGCCAAGTCCGTGGCGAAGATTCCGCCCGGGATGCAGTACGAGGCGAAGTGGGACGGGTTCCGGGCGATCGTGCACCGGGACGGCGCCGACGTCGTCATCGGCAGTCGCAACGGCAAGCCTCTGACCCGCTACTTTCCCGAACTGGCGGCAGCCCTGGCGCAGCGGTTGCCCGAGCGCTGCGTGGTGGACGGTGAGATCGTCATCGCGTACCAGGGGCGCCTGGACTTCGACCGGCTCACCGAGCGCATCCACCCCGCCGCGTCCCGCGTGAGACTGCTCGCCGAGCAGACCCCGGCCAGTTTCGTCGCCTTCGACCTGCTGGCGCTCGGGGACACGGCGCTGCTCGACACACCTCTGACCGAGCGCCGGGCCCTGCTGACCGAGGCGTTGAGAGCGGTTTCAGCGCCGGTCTACCTGGCCCCGGCCACGACCGACATCGAGGTGGCGCGCCGCTGGTTCGACCAGTACGAGGGCGCGGGACTCGACGGCGTCGTCGCCAAACCGCTCGATCTGCCCTACCGGCCCGACGCCCGCCTCATGTACAAGATCAAACACGAGCGCACGGCGGATGTCGTGGTGGCCGGCTACCGCCATCACAAGAGCGGTCCGGTCGTCGGCTCGCTCCTGCTCGGCCTGCACGACGCCGAGGGCGCTCTGCAGCACGTCGGCGTGTGCGCCGCGTTCCCGATGAAGCGCCGAGCGGAACTGATCGAAGAACTCGCCCCGCTGCTCATGACCGATCCCGTGGCCGAGGGCCACCCGTGGGCCGCCTGGGCCGAGGAGGCCGCACACGAGGGCGCACGTCTGCCGGGTGCCACCAGCCGCTGGACCGGCAAGAAGGACCTGTCGTGGGTGGCGGTGCGGCCCGAGCTGGTGGTGGAGGTGGCGTACGACCACATGGAGGGAGACCGGTTCCGCCACACCGCGCAGTTCCGGCGCTGGCGTCCTGATCGCGCTCCCAGCAGCTGCACCTACGCCCAGTTGGAGGAGCCGGTCGGTTACGACCTCGCGGAGGTCCTGTCGCCGGAAGTCCTGACGCCGGGGGCCGGTTCGCCGGGGGCCGGTTCGCCGGAGGAGACGACGGACGGCGGGTGAGCCTCGGGGGCCGATCGGAGCCTTGCCGGGGCTCCGCAAGCTCCGAACGCCGTCAGGGAGCACGTCAAGGAGAACGTCAGGGAGTAGGTGACGGGCAGCCCGGGCCTGATGGTGGAACGCTCGGGTCCGGCGTCGCGGAGGCCGAGGGCGGCCCGCTGGAGCAGGCCGGCCCGCCGGGGCTCCCCGACGGCGAGGGGCCGTTGGTCGCGCTCTCAGAGGGCGAGGGCGACGGAGACTGACCGGGGCCCTCGGACGACGAAGGCGAAGCCGAGGGGGACGGCGAAGCGGAGCCGGAGGGGGACGCGGAGGGCGGATGCGGCGGAAGCGAGGAGGTGGGGCTGCCCACGGGCGGCGTCGGCACCGAGGCCGAGGGCCGCACGCCTCCCGGCTGGGGTCCGATCACGATCCCGCCACCCTGCTTACGGCCGTGGTCGGCGTCCATCTGCCCGGCGCTGCCGGCTCCCGGCGTGCTGGGAAGCGCTCCCTTCCCGTCCGGCACGGTATGGGTGCCCCGGCGGTAGAAGTCCAGCCACGACAGGACCGTACGCAGATAGTCGGCGGAGTGGTTGTAGCTCAGGACCGCGCGCTCCAGGTCGGCCGGGACGGCCAGGTTCCGGGCGTCCGCGCACAGATACACGCCGGCTGCGAGCGCCGCGTCGAAGACGTTGTTGGGGTCCTTCCTTCCGTCGCCATTGCCGTCCTGAGCCCAGGTGGCCCAAGTGGACGGGATGAACTGCATGGGCCCCACGGCACGGTCGTAGTGGTCGTCTCCGTCCAGCGTCCCGTGATCGGTGTCGGCGATGTGCGCGAAGCCCGCGCCGTTCAGCACCGGTCCGAGGATCGGCGTGAGGGTGGTGCCGTGCGCGTCGACTCGCCCCCCGCCCGCGTGCCCCGACTCGACCTTGCCCAGGGCCGCGAGCAGTTGCCAGGGAAGATGACAGCCCGGCACCGTGCGTGAGAGCGCTCTCTGCGCCTGCTGGTAGGCGGCGAGCACGGTGGCCGGGATGCCCTCCTGGTCCCACACCGGATCGGACACCGCCGCCCCAGGAGAGTCCTGCGGGGGTGGTGGGGACTGCGGGCTCTGCGAGTCCTGCGGCGGGATGAGTGGCGGGAGTTCCGTGTGGTAGGAACCGTCGGACGGCGGTTGCTCGCTCGGCGTGACCCCGGATCCGGCAGCCGCTCCCTCCTGCCGCTGGGGCACGGTACCCAGCAGGCCGGGGGCCTGCGAGGCAGTGAGCGCGGCCATCGTGACGGCCGCCACCGCCGTACCGGTAAGGCCCCGCCGAAAGCGCTTTCCGCCGGGCAGCCGGAGCGCGATGGGCCAGGCACCGACGAGCCCTTGCGGGGCCTTCATGATCCCTGCCCGAAGGTGTCGATGCCGGAGATCCTCCAGGTGGAACCGCTGGAACCACTGGAGCCGCTTCCGCGCACCACGTCGACGGCGAACATCGCGGCGGCGTAGGACGTTTCGGGCTTCTTGCCCGCCGTCCGCGTGCTGCTCTGGTCGGCGTAGACGAGAACCCGGGCGCGGGAGCCGTCGATCATCTCCACTCCGCTCTCCGTCACGGTGGTCGTCAGCACCAGTTTCTGGTCCTTGCCCTGGGACCGGACGGCGGCCAGCATGTCGTGGTGCTGCTGAACCGCCTTGCCGGTCACAAGAGTTGAGGCCGCCTTGTCGGTGGGGGCGGTGTCCGCGTAGTTGTACGAGAACAACGCGGCGACGGCTTTGGCGGTCTGGCCCTTGACATCGCTGGTACGGGCGGGATCGGTCAGGGCGGCGTTCCGGGCGGCCGGGTCGGAACGCAGCGCCTCGGCCCGGGTGAGGGCGAGGCCGCCGAACGCGCCGAACAGGACGACGAGTACGCACAGAACGACGGGTAGGGGGACGCGGGTGACCCGGCGCAGAACCGAGACGACACGTCCGACGTCCGCCCCGTCGCCGGCCTCTTCGCCAACCTTCCTGCCGGCCTCACCGCGGTCCCCACCTCCGACACCGGTCGCCCCGCCCGCGTCTTCGCCGTCCCCCCTGCCAGGCCGGCGTCGCGGGGCGGGGAAGCGGCTGCGCGCCTGAGAGCCCGGGGCACCCGAAGACGTCGGCGACGCCGAGGATGCCGCGGGCTCCGCCCCTGCCCCTGCCCCTGCCCCTGCCCCTGGGACATTGCCACGCGAATTCCCCTTGCGCACAAGGGACTTACCAGGCTTCGTAGGGGACGCTGGGGAGATGGGGGATGTAGCAGATTTCCCAGCGCCGCGCCCCGCCTCGGGCGGCGACTCGACTGCGGCGCGGGCGGCGTCCGCGTGAGCCAGGCGGCGTTGGCGGTTGACCAGGTGGCGGGTGGTCGACATGTGCGGCTCCTGTCCGGAGTACGAGAGAGGGATCAGTTGGCCGCGCTGTTGCCGACCGGGGCCTGGCCGAGTGCGCTGAGCTTCCAGCCGCCCGGCGTGCGGGTGAGTTCGCCGAGCATCCGGCTGTCCTTGGCCGCGGGCTGCTGTTTGGGCGCCTGCACCGTGATGCGCAGAGCCACCATGACCCGGGCCCGGCCGGCCCGGTCGTCGAGCTCGGTGACCGCGCCGTCGAGCACCTTGGCGGTGGTCACGGTCTGCGCCTGCTGCACCTGCTTCTCGAACTCGCCTCGCCCTGCTGCCAGTTGCTGGTGCAGGTCGCCGGTGGTGGAGTCCTGCCACATGTCGAGACCGTGGGCGAGGTCCTTGTGGTCGAGGGTAGAGAGGTTCTGCACGGCCTGCTCGCCCGCCGCGAGGACCCTGTCCCGGGAACGGGCGTAAGCGGCGGAGTCGTCGTGCGCGGCGCCGTACCAGGACCAGCCCGCCCACGCCGCGAACCCGCCCGCGAGCAACGTGAGCGCCATAGCGACGACGAGCAGGGGCTGGATCGTCATGCGTGCCATGTTCTTGGGGCTCCCTCTGTGTGGCGGCTGTGAGGTCTCGGTGGGTGGTGGCCCTGGGGACGAGGGGCGCCGGGCGGCGCCGTCTAACGTGCCTGCATGTCGGTGATCTGCCAGTGACCGCCGATGAGTTGGGCGGTAACGTGCAGTTGGGCGGCGGCAGCGGTCGCCGGCTTTCCGTCTCGTTGCGCCCTTTGGTCGAGGAAGACCAGCAGCTCTGCCTGGTCGCGGGTCAGCCGCACCACCGCGGCCCGCACCACATGAGTGGTCAGGCTGAGCTTCTGCTCCGCCACGCGCTGCCTCAACTCGCCGAAGAGCGCGGCGTATTGACTCGCGGCGCGCCCGCCGAGCAGGTCCCGCGCCGCGTCCTCGGTGACGCCGGTGTCCTGGGGCACATAGGAGAACACCTTGCCGAGCGTGTCGCTGACGTCCCCGATGACTTGCGTGGTCGCCCCGGCGTCGGTGAGCGCCCGGTTGTTCGCGGCCGGCGCGTCGGTCAACTGCCTTGCCGCGAACAGCAGTCCGCCGCCGCTCAGGAGAAGAATCAGGACGCAGGCGAGGACGAGCACCCGACGTGGACGTCCGGACGGCACGTCGTCGGCGGGGCGGGCGCCGTCGGGTTCCATCGGGTCGGTGGGGCGGGCGCCGCCGAAATCCGCCGGGTCAGCGGGTTGGGCGCCGTCGTGATCCGTCGGGCCGGCGTGCGGGGCCTGGGCCGGGGCCGCCTGGGCCTGGGCCTGCGAGCCCGGGCCCGGATGTTCGGGTCCACTCGCTCGTCCGGCGCCCTGGTCCTCGTCGGCTGCCCGGTCTCCGTCCGGGCCCGGGGTGGCCTCCACCTCTGCTGTGCTCACGCTGTCTTCTCCCTATCGCTGCGGGGTCAGGGGGCGGCGACCGGGACCGCGTTGAGTGCCTTCAACTTCCAGCCGGAGTCGGTGCGTTCGAGCGCCGCTTCGAAGCGCTTGCGGTCGGTGGTGGCGGTGCCGCTCGTCGGAGTGAGCCGGACCTGCACGGTCGCGATCAGCTTTGCGCTGCCCGCCCGGTCGTCGAGCGCGGTGAGCGCGGCGTCGGTGACATCGCCGCGTGCCGAGGTCGACGGTTTCGCGATGCCCGCCCGACGGAGCTCGTCGTGAAGGGGCCCCGTGGAGGCGTCGAGCCAGGTGCGCAACGCCGCGTCGGGGTGGGCGGCGTCCAGTGTCGAGAGCGCTGCGATCTGCGTACGGCCCGCCTTCAGTGCGGCGTCGCGCGAGGCGGCGTACGCCAGGGACGAGTCGCCGCGCGCCTCGAGGTAGGCCCATCCCCCGAGCACCGTGAAGGCCGCTGAGAGCGCGATCACGGCCACCACGAGGACGCGACGGAGCCGGATCCCACTCGGACACCGCATCACGGCCGCCCGTCCTGTCCAGGAGCGTTTCCTGCCGCGTCACGCCTCAGACCGAGTAGTCCGGCCAGGTCCGATGGGCCGCCGCCGGGCAGGGCCGGCAGTCCGAGTGCGCCGGGAAGCTGCTCCTGTACGGCTTCGGGTGACGCTCCCGGCGCGGAAGACCGGTCGGCCGCCTGGTACGACCCGGCCGGCAAGGACCCCGGTCGGGCCGGGTCCGGAACCGGCCCTCCGCTCGGGGCGTGCGCCGAGCCCCGTACGTCGATGCCGCTGCTCGCCGGCGCGGCGCATCGGGCCTTGGTGTTGAGCTGGGGGGTGTCGAGGGTTTCGAGGCCGTTGCGGTAGGTGGTACCGCCGTACCCGTCGGTGCAGGGCAGCGGCGCGAAGAAGGTGGTCGCCATGCCGAGGTGGGCGCCCTTCGCGTCGATGGCGGTGGCGCCGGCGGCGGCCAACGGGGGTACTTTCACCAGCAGTTCCTCGATTCCACGCTGCCGGGTCACGGCCACGTCCGCCGTGGTGAGGAGATTGGCGAGCACCACACTGAGCTGCGGGTCGAGATCCCTGAGCAGCCCGCTGACCTGCCCGGCGGCATCAGGCGCGGCGGCGATCAGACGGCGCAGATCGGTGTCCGAATCCTTCAGCGTGGCCGCCAGGCTCCGCGCTCCGGACGCGAAGGTCTTGATGGCCTGCGCCTCGTCGGCCTGGGTACTGAGAACGCTTTCACCGTCGGCGAGCAGCGTCTTCGTACTCGGCAACGCCCTGTCCGCGGCCCGCACGAAGTCGCTGCCGTTGTCGAGCAGCGCCTGGAGGTCGTCTCCGCGCCCTTCGAATGCCTTGCCGAACTCGTCGACGACCGTGCGCAGCGACTCCAGCGGCACGGAGGCGGCGAGATCGTTCACACTGGTCAGTACGGTGGTGACGGGCGCCGGGGTGCGCGTGTCGGACTGCGCGATCACGGCGCCGTCTCCCAGGTAGGGCGCGCCGGCGGAAGTGGGCCGCAGGTCGATGTACTCCTCCCCGACGGCGGACAGGTTGGCCACCACCGCCTGCAACGCGCTCGGGATGGGCGGCGCCGAGTTGTCGATGCGCAGCTCGGCGACGACGCCGTCGTCGGTGAGCCCGATCGGCCCCACCCGTCCGACCGAGACGCCCCGGTAGGTGACGTTGGAGTGGGTGAACAGCCCGCCCGTCTCAGCGAGATGGACCTTCACCGTGTAGTAGTCGCGGATGCCGATGTAGTGGCCGACGTCGGCATACCGGAATCCGGTGTAGCCGAGCACCAGGACACCGATGACGAGGAACGCGACGTTCTTGAGTCTGGTCGCCAGGGTCAGCATCAGCGCGTACCTCCCTGGCCCCCGAGGGGCGGCAGGCCGAGTGGCGGACTCTCTGTGCCGCGCCCGCTGCCCTTACCGGGATCTCCCTGGCCGCTCTGCCCACTTTGGCTGCTTCGGCCTCCCCCACCGGCCTGACCGGCCTGACCACCTTGACCGCTCGGCGTGTCCGGCGACTTGGCCGCCGCTTTCGGCGCAGTCGACGCCGGTGACGTCGGTGACGCCGTCGGAGCGGGCCCCGTCGTGAGCGGCGGAATGATCTGCGTGCCGGGCGCGGCCGTCACATCGAGGTAGACGTTGAGGTAGTCGCCCTTGACGCCCCGCAGCACCTCGTCGGTGAACGGATAGGTGAGCAGCACCTGGAGCGAGTCCGGCAGGTCCTTGCCGGAATCCGCCAGCGACTTGAGGGTCGGTGCGATCGCCTTCAGGTCGGCCACCATGTCGTCCTTGCTCTTGTTGACCGTCGCGACGGCGACCGTGGAAAGGGAGTCCAGCGACTTCAGCATCGTCAGAAGTGAACCCCGTTGATCCTCAAGGACTTTGAGTCCCGGGGAGAGTCCGGTGAGCACCGTGCCGACCTGTTGCTTGCGGGTGGCCAGGGTCGCGGAGAGGCGGTTGACTCCGTCGAGGGCGTCGGTGATGTCACCGCGGTGGCCGTCGAGGTCGGTGACGAGGGTGTTGACGCGCTGGAGCATGGAGCGGACCTGCGGCTCGCGGCCCGCGATGGCCTTGTTGAGCTCGGTCGTGATGGTCTTGAGCTGACTGACGCCGCCTCCGTTGAGCAGCATGGAGAGCGCTCCCAAAACCTCCTCGACCTCCGGGTTGCGGTTGGTCCGTGCGATCGGGATGGCGGCGCCCGGGCCAAGGCGTCCCTGGGGTGCCTCCTTGGTCCCCTTCGCCGGCGCGGAGAGCTGGATGAACTTCTCCCCCAGGAGGCTGGACTGTTCCAGCTGGGCGTACGCGTTGGCGGGCAGCGCCACATCACCCCGGATCCGCATGGTGACCTTGGCCGACCAGCCGTCGGGGGCGAGGGTCACTCTGGTGACGCGGCCGACTGCGACGTCGTTGACCTTCACCGCGGCCTGCGGGACCAGGCTCAGCACATCGGCGAAGTCGGCGGTGATGTCGTACGGGTGGCTCCCCAGGTCGGCGCCTCCGGGCAGCGGCAGCTGGTCGAGTCCGGAGAACGACGGGAGCGAGCAGCTGCCGAGGGTGAGGGCCAGGGCGACGACGACCGCGACGCCTGCCCCCAGCGCCGCGCCCGTGCGCCGGCCAATACGCCCCTTCATCCCTGGCCCCCGCTCCTGGCCCCGGAGCCCGGGGACGAGCCGGCTGGAGAACTGCCCGACGGCTCGCCCGGGCCGCTTGAGGGGGCCGGGGCGCCCAAGGGGGCCGGGTTGCCAGAGTCCTTCGCGGTGTCGACGGACGTCCCGTACACCGTGCCCACGGGGGGAAGCGGCAGCGCTGGGAGCGCTCTCAGACTCGCCTGCGGCACCGGCACGAGCGGCGCGTCGCCGGCCACCGCCGGGTTCGGGGCACGGACGAGGTCGCCGCCCATGCTGATCTCGTTGATGTCGCCGCGCCCGTCCAGCGTGCGGTGCACCGGGTCGTAGGCGTTGAGAGCGTTCCCGGCGGCCAGCGGCGCGGTGTCGAGGGCTTCCGCGAGCGAGGCGCGCTGATCGACCAGGATCTGCGTGAGCGGGGTGAGCTTGTCGACCTCGGCCTTGAGGCCGGCGCGGTTGTCCTGGATGAAGGTCTTGACGTCGCCGAGCGCAGTGCCGAGCTCCTTGAGCGCGCCCGCGAGGTTGTCCTTGTTGTCGGCGAAGAACGAGGTGACGTCGGCGAGTTGGTTCTGCGCGTCGCGCACCGCGCCGTCCTTGTTCTTCAGCATCGTGGTGAACGTCTGGAGATAGGACAGCGTGTTGAAGAGGTGGTCGCTGCTGCCGTCGAGCGTCTTGGCGGCCTTGCCGAACTGCTCGATGGAGTCGCCGATCGCGGCGCCGTTGCCGTTGAGGTTGCGGGCGCCGGTGTCGAGGAGCCCTGAGAGCGCTCCCGCCGAGTTCGCCCCGGTGGGGCCGAGCGCCTTGCTGAGCTCGGTCAACGAGGCGTACAGCTGGTCGACCTCGACGGGGGTGGCGTTGCGGGAAGCGGGCAGTTCCGCCCGGTCGGCGATCTCGGGTCCGCCGGTGTACGCGGGGGTGAGCTGGACGTAACGGTCGGCGACGACGCTGGGCGAGACGACGGCGGCCCGCGCGTCCTTGGGCACCTTCACGCCCGGATCGAGGGTGACCACGACCTTGACCTGCCGGCCCTGCGGGGTCACGGAATCGACCTCGCCGACCTTGACTCCGAGAACCCGCAGGTCGGAGCCCGGGTAGATGCCGACCGCCCGGTCGAAGTAGGCGGTGATGTGTTTGCCGCCGGAGCCGGCGAACACCCGCAGGCCGCCGACCACGGTGGCGGCGACGGCCGCGAGGGCCAGCACGATGGAGAGAGCGCGTCGCCGGCTCACGCGTAGCCTCCGTTCTTCGGCGGCATGCAGCCGGTGCCCGGGAGCGACTTCGCCGGGAGGTAGTTCCTGGGGACGAGGCCGCAGATGTAGGTGTCGAACCAGCGGCCGTTGCCGACGGTGTTGCCGACGAGCCGGTAGTAGGGGCCGGCCAGCGCCAGGGTGCGGTCGAGACCCGCCTGGTTCTTGACCAGGACATCCGTGACGCGCCCCAACGCCGCCAGTGCCGGCTTGAGTTGGGCGTTGTTGTCCTTGACCAGGCCGGTGAGCTGGGTGCCGAGTCCGCGGGTTCCGGTGAGGAGTGCCTGGATGGCGTCGCGGCGTTGCTTGAGCTCACCCAGGAGAAGACCGCCGTCGTCGATGAGGGTTTCGAAACTGCTCTTCTTGTCGGCCAGCGTCTTGGTCAACTGCTCGCTGCCCTTGAGGAGTTGGGCGAGCTGGCTGTCGCGCTGCGAGACGGTTTTGGAGAGCGCCGACAGGCCGGACACGGCCGTGCGCACCTCGGGCGGCGAGTCCTTGAAGGTGTCCGAGATCGTCTCGAAGCTCTTGGCGAGCTGAGCGGTGTCGATGTCGCCGATCGTGTTGCTGAGCCCTTCGAAGGCCTGGGTGACGTCGTACGGAGAGGTCGTGCGGGACAGCGGTATGCGGCTGCCCGGGTTCTGCCGTGCGCTGCCGAGCGGGTCGATGGCCAGGTACTTCTCGCCGAGCAGTGTCTTGATGGCGATCGCCGCGGTCGACGCGTCGCCGATCCAGGCGTCCCGCACTTTGAAGGCGACCTTCACTTTGGCGCCGTCCAGGGTGACCGCCTTGACCTCGCCGACCTTGACCCCGGCGATCCGCACCTCGTCGCCGTCGCGCAGCCCGGCGGACTCGGAGAAGTCGGCGCTGTAGGTCGTGCCGCCGCCGATGAACGGCAGCGAGTCGGCGTTGTAGGCGGCCACGCCGATGAGCGCCAGGACCAGCAGCCCCACGAGGCTGACCGCGACGGGGTTGCGTTCCTTCATGGGCTTGAGGCGAAAGCGCCGCACGGCGGGGCGCGGCCGCCGTCCGGGCCGTCGCCGGCGCGGCACGGGGAATCTCATCCCTGGCACCTCGATTCGCTGACCGGGATTCCGGTGGGCGGCGCGCTGCCGTCCTCGGTCTTCACGCCGGACACCTTGGCCTCGCAGAGGTAGAGGTTGAGCCAGGATCCGTACGACGCGATACGGGTGACGGCCCGCATCTTGGCCGGGGTCCTGGTCAGGAAGTTCTCGATGGTGGGAGCGCTCTCAGCGAGGTTCGAGGACAGCCTGCCCAGTTGTTTGATGTCCTCCTTGAGCGGGGCCCTGCCGTCCCGGAACAGGCCGGCGGTCACCGTGGTGAGGTCACCCATGGCGGCGATGGCCTCGCCGAGGGGTTTGCGGTCCCCGGCGAACCCGGAGACCAGTTTCTGGAGCGTGACCACCAGGTCGTTGAAGCCCGCCTCACGGTCGTTGACGGTGCTCAGGACGGTGTTGAGGTTGGTGATGACCTCACCGATCACCTTGTCCTTGGCGGCGACGGTGGTGGTCAGTGAGCCGATGTGCCGCAGGAGGCTGTCCACGGTGGTGCCCTCACCCTGGAGGACCTGCACGATGGAGCCGGCCAGCTGGTTGACGTCCTTGGGTGAGAGCCCTTCGAACAGCGGCTGGAAGCCGTTGAAGAGCTGGGTGAGGTCCAGGGCGGGCGTGGTGCGTTCCAGGGGGATGGTCGCGCCGGGTGCCAGCGTCGCCCCGACCTGGCCCGTGCCCCGGCCCAGCTCGACATACCGCTGCCCGACCATGTTGAGGTATTTGATGGCGGCGGTGGTCGTGCCGGGCAGGGTCTGGCCGCGCCGCACGGAGAACGTGACCTGGGCGAGCCGGTGGTCCACGACCCGCACCTGGTCGACCTGGCCGACCTTCACGCCGGCGATACGGACGCTGTCGCCCTCGATCAGGCCGGTCGTGTCGGTGAAGCGCGCCCGGTAGGAGACGGTGTCCCCCACCCCGGTGTTGGCGATGGACAGCGCGAGCACGGTGGTGGCGAGCGCGGTCACCAGGACGAAGACCAGGGACTTGATCAGGGGCCCCGCGATGCTGCGACGGTTCACCCGATGCTCACCTCCGCTCCGCGCAGGGCCGGCCCGACGAGCAGACTGCTCCAGTCCGGCAGGGACGCGGCGGACTCCTTGAGGCCTGGCGCGAGCAGCTCGTTCACCAGCTGGTTCTCCTGGGGCGAGTTCGGCAGGCCGAGACCGGTGTTCGAGGTCGCGGCCGGGTTCGTGTCCGTATGCGTGAGAGCGCTCTCAGCGGGGAGCGGGGCGCCGAGGTAGGGCACCGGATAGCACTGCGGGCCGCCATCGGCGGTGTACGCGGGGGTGTCGCGTCCGGGCACGTACTTGCCGAGCGAGGGCACCGTTTTGACGCTGACGTGGAGCCCGGGTTGGCCGGTGCCCTTGCCGAGCGCCTTGTCCATCGCGGGGACGAAGCCGGCCAGCGTCCGCAGGGTGCACGGAAAGGACGGCGCGTACTTGGCGAGGAGTTCCAGGGTCGGTCGGCTCACGGCGCTCAGCCGGATGATGTTGTCCTTGTTCTGCTGCAGGAAGGCCGTGAGGTCCTGGGCGGTTGTGGTCGTCCGCCCGTAGACAGCCAGGAGTTGGGAGCGCTCATCCACCAGGGTGCCCGTGGTGGTCGTGGCGTCGGTAAGCGCTCTCAGGATGTCGGGGGCGGCGTCGCTGTAGGTCTGGGTGACCTTGACGAGTCGCACCAGGTCGGCGTTGAGCGTGGGCAGCTCGGGGTTGAACTTCCTCAGGTGCGCGTCCAGGGTGGCGAAGGTGTCGCCGAGCTCGGTGCCGCGTCCGCGCAGCGCCTGGGCGACAGCGGAGAGCGTGGAGGAGAGTCTGTCCGGCTTGACGGCGGTGAGCATCGGCAGGACGTGGTCGAGGACCTGTTCCAGTTCGATGGCGTTGCGGGACCGGTCCTGGGGGATGGTCGCATCGGCTGAGAGCGCTCTCGTGGATGGGTTCGGCGGGGGCACGAGCGCCACGAACCGTTCGCCGAACAGGGTGGTCGGCAGCATCTGCGCCCGGACGTCGGCGGGGATGTGGCTGAGTCCCCCGGGGCGCAGAGCGAGGGTCAGCCTTGCTCCGTCGCCGTCGGTGCTGATGGCGCGGACCTCGCCGACGACGACGCCGCGCAGCTTGACCTCGGCGCCCCGGTGCATCTCGTTGCCCACGCTGCTCGTCAGCACGGTCACCGTGTCCGAGCGGGTGAAGTCCTTGTTGTAGACGGCTATCGAGAGCCAGATGAGCAGCGCCGGCACGAGCAGGAAGACGACCCCGGCGAGGCGGCGGCGTACGGTACGCGCGTTCATCCGGCCACCTTCACGGTGGTGGTGGCGCCCCACAGGGCGAGGGAGAGGAAGAAGTCGGTGACCGCGATCAGCACGATCGCGTTGCGCACCGAGCGGCCCACCGCCACGCCGACACCGGCCGGCCCCCCACTGGCGCGGAAGCCGTAGTAACAGTGGGCCAGGATCACCATCACGCTGAAGATGAGCACTTTGAGCACGGAGAGCAGGACGTCGGTCGGGGAGAGGAACAGGTTGAAGTAGTGGTCGAAGGTTCCGCGTGACTGGCCTTTGAAGAAGACCGTGGTCATCCGGGACGCGAAGTAGGAGCTGAGCAGCCCGATCGCGTACAGCGGAATGATCGCGACGACCCCGGCGATGATCCTCGTGGTGACGAGGTAGGGGAGGCTGCGGATGCCCATGCCTTCCAGGGCGTCGATCTCCTCGTTGATGCGCATCGCGCCGAGCTGGGCGGTGAAGCCCGCGCCCACGGTGGCGGAGAGCGCGAGTCCCGCGACCAGCGGGGCGATCTCGCGCGTGTTGAAGTAGGCGGAGACGAAGCCGGTGAAGGCGGCGGTGCCGATCTGGTTGAGCGCGGCGTACCCCTGGAGGCCGACCACCGTGCCGGTGAACAGGGTCATGGCGATCATGACGCCGATGGTCCCGCCGATGACTCCGAGGCCGCCGCTGCCGAAGGCGACCTCGGCAAGCAGCCGTTGGACCTCCCTGAGGTAGCGCCGCAGGGTGCGCGGTATCCACAGCAACGCCCGTACGTAGAAAGCGAGTTGGTCGCCGGAGCGGTCGAGGAGGCTGACTGGGGCCATTGGTCAGCCGCCCTTCGGGGGAACGATCTGGAGATAGATCCCGGTAAGGACCATGTTCACGAAGAAGAGCAGCAGGAAGGTGATGACCACGGACTGGTTGACTGCGTCGCCGACACCCTTGGGGCCGCCGCGCGGGTTGAGTCCCCGGTAGGCGGCGACGATGCCGGCGATGAATCCGAAGATCAGTGCCTTGATCTCGCTGACGTACAGGTCGGGGAGCTGGGCCAGGGCGGAGAAGCTGGAGAGGTAGGCGCCGGGGGTGCCGCCCTGGAGGATGACGTTGAAGAAGTAGCCGCCGAGTGTGCCGACCACGGAGACCATTCCGTTGAGCAGCACGGCGACGAACATGGTCGCCAACACCCTTGGTACGACCAGGCGTTGTACGGGCGAGACGCCCATGACCTCCATCGCGTCGAGCTCCTCGCGGATGGTGCGCGAGCCCAGGTCGGCGCAGATCGCGGAGCCGCCGGCGCCCGCGATGAGCAGGGCCACGATCAGGGGGCTCGCCTGCTGGATGACGGCGAGGACGGAGGCGCCGCCGGTGAACGACTGGGCGCCCAGCTGCTGGGTGAGGGAGCCCACCTGGAGCGCTATGACGGCGCCGAACGGGATGGAGACGAGGGCTGCGGGCAGGATGGTGACGCTGGCGATGAACCAGAACTGCTCGATGAATTCGCGTAGTTGGAAGGGCCGGCGAAAGACCGCCCGGATGACGGCGGCGGCGAGGGCGAAGAGCCGTCCCGTCTGGCGGAACGCGCCGAGTCCGGGAAGCGGCCCGCGCGGTGGCCGGGTCGGCGGGGGCGTGGGTGGGGGCGGCGTTCTCTCGGCCTCCATCGTCATGGCGTGGCCTCCCGCTCCGGCGCCGGGCCATTCTCGATGGCGCGACGGGCCGCGGGCGGCAGCTGGTCGAGCATCGCCATGACGCGCAGTTTGCGGCGCAGCACCGCCTGGCGTGCGGGCAGCCCCGGCGAGGGCTCCAGCTGCGGGACGAGCGGGCGGGGTGAAAGCCCGGGTCCGGACGGGGAGTCGAGCTGTTCCTGGGCGAGGGTCGCCGCGTCCTTCTCCTCGGACATCCCGATGGGACCCTCGCGGCGTCCGCTCAGGAACTGCGCGACGACGGGCTCTTCGCTCGTCAGCAGCACCTCACGCGGGCCGAAGGTCACGAGGTTGCGACGGAAGAGCATGCCCATGTTGTCGGGGACGGTCGCCGCGATGTCGAGATTGTGGGTGACGATCAGCATCGTCGCGTCGATCTGCGCGTTCAGGTCGATCAGGAGCTGCGAGATGAACGCGGTGCGCACCGGGTCGAGCCCCGAGTCCGGCTCGTCGCACAGGATGATCTGGGGGTCGAGTACCAGGGCGCGGGCGAGGCCGGCGCGTTTGCGCATGCCGCCGGAGATCTCCCCGGGAAGCTTCTCCTCGGCGCCGAGCAGTCCGACCATGTCGACCCGCTCCATGACGATGCGACGGATCTCGGACTCCTTCTTGCGGGTGTGCTCACGCAGCGGAAAGGCGATGTTGTCGAAGAGCGACATGGATCCGAACAGCGCGCCGTCCTGGAACATCAACCCGAAGAGCTTCCGCGTCTCATAGATCTCCCGCTCGGGGCTGTTCACCATGTCGACGCCATTGATGAGAACCCGGCCGCGTTCCGGTTTGAGGAGACCGATGAGCGATTTGAGGAAGACGGTCTTTCCCGTGCCGGAGGGGCCCAGCATGACGCTGACTTCTCCTGCGGGAAGCGTGAGCGAGACGTCCTGCCAGATGTTCTGCTTGCCGAAGGACTTGGTCAGATCCTCGACCACGACTTCAATTCCCATCCCACCTCCAGCAGGCATGCGCGACATGCGTAGAGCGACGCGAGATCACCAAGGGGCGCACGGTAAGGTGCGCGGCGCCACCGAAACAAGATCCCGGAGGGCCGCATTCGTCAATTCCTCTTTCCTTTGTCACTGGTTGACAAGTTCCGGCGTCCTCCTGATCCCTGACTGCGCAGCAATTGAGCGGTCAGAACGCACGGAGGACGGGGGTGGCGCGTCCAGGAGAGCTGAGCGGCGCCGCCCCGCCCCGACGAGCCGGCCTGGAATTTTCAAAGCGGTGCGGCCAAGGGGGCTTGCCCCGACCGGTCCCGGCCTTCGGGGTGTGGCCGGGAGAGCGGGGGCGCCGAGCGGGCGGGGCCCGGGTGAGCTGTCCGGACCGGCCGCACACCGGACGCTACGGCTGGGTAACCTCGCTCTGCAATACCAGTTCCAGAAGTTTCCGCGAGCCCTCACCCGGCCATCGACAACTTGTCATTTCCCGCGCATTTACCCTGGGTAAGTTGTCACTCCTTGACGGATTTCACCTGTAACCTCGCGTGCGGCCCTCTTTCATGGGGAGCGAGCTGGGAAGTTCGGCACGCGACGCCCGCCCTGCGTCTCTCCATTGCGCACCAACCGACAAGAAAGGGCGGCCGGTTACTCACCTGCGACACAACGCAGGGTCTTGCTCGGCACAATCTTGAACGGCAGGATTGTGCGCCCATGTTTCCCGCAAGTAACGTCCGCGTCGTCACGGATCGTACGTGGCCGAATCCGTATCCGTAGCAGGTGAAATCGGAGGATATCGCTGTGCGAAGCACCCTAGGAAAGATCGCGCTGGTATGTGGCGCCGCGAGTGCCGCGTTCGCCCTGGCGACCGCGCCCGCCCTGGCCGCGTCGCCCACTCACTGGGTCATCGGCCCCAACTCGCCGGAGAGTTTCACCGCCACTTCGAGCGATGTCGTGCTCTCCATCAACGGCATCGACATGACCTGCACTTACGCGGACGCGGGTGGCAGCTTGCAGAGCGCGACCGGCAACCCGGCCGCGGTGGGCAGCATCAACCCCGCGCACTTCGGCAGTTCGAGTGAGCCGTGCACCAGCTTCCTCGGCACGGTGGACACCGTGGCGAACACACCCTGGACGCTGAACGTGACCGACTACGACGCGGGCACCGGTGTCTCGCAGGGTTACATATCCGGTGTCAACGCCCGTGTGTCGGTGGCGACTTGCGCGTTCACCGTGACCGGTACGGCGCACGGCACGTACACCAACTCCACCGGCGATCTGGCGGTGGCGGCCAACCCCACCGAACTGACGGTGTCGGCGCCGACGGCCGGCTGTGCGGGGGTCGTCTCCGCGGGTGACCATCCGTCGTTCAACGGCGACTACTACGCGGTGGTCAGCGGCACCAGCACGCACCCGACCATCGTCGGCTCGTAGTACCGCATGGCGCAGCGCGTTCGCCCCGGGCCCGCCCGGCCGGCCCACGGCCTGTCGGGCGGGCCCCCAGACGCGGCGCGGACGCCCCCCGTCCGCCGAGCCGGACGGTGGGTCCGTGTGCACCCCAGGCAAGGGAGCTGAGTGAGTGGAGCTGATCGCGACGTGACGAGGAAGCGGGGCTCCGGCGGCCGTTGGCAGACCGTACGCGGCCGGGGTGCGGTCGCGGCGGCGACCGTCGTGCTGGCCGCCATCGTGCCGGGCGCGACCGCGGCGCTCGGGGATCAGCAGGTCAGCACCGATCTCGCCTACACCTGCGCGTTCCCGGGCGGAGCGCGGTCTGTGTCGGTACGAGTCGCGGCCAAGTTCCCCGAGCGGGCCGCGCCGGGTGTGGCGATCCGGCCCGTCGACGTCGCCACACGGGTGACGCTGCCCGCGTCCGCCGTCGCCGAACTCACCGCGCTGCACGCGGCCACGACGGGAGCGAGCATCCGGCTGACGACGCGGGTGGCGCAGAACGGCGCCGACGTCACTGCCCTGTGGCAGCTGGGCGCGCCCTCGGTCCCCCTCCCGCCCGCGGGCGACGCGGTCCTCACGGCCACCGGCGACGTCCCCACCATCACCGCCAACGACCCCGGCGACCTCACGGTGACCGCCACGGCTCTCACGCTCGACTTCCAACCGGTCACCATCGAGGGCCGCGCCACGCAGCCGGCGACCCTGTCGGTGTCATGCACGAGAACCCCGGGTGGATCGGATCAGCTGGCCAAAGTGCCGGTGTCCGGGGCCACTTCGGGCTCCACACCGTCGTCGGCGCCCGGCGCCTCGACGCCGAGCCCCACGGCCGCCGCCACCCCGCCGCACCCCTCCCTCGCCGCCCCCAAGGTCGCCGCCCCCACGGCGGGAAGCGCTCCCCCCGCCGCCGTGCCCCCGTGCCACGGTGACACCGCCCAGCCCCTCGCCCTCGCGGCGTACGTCACCGGGTACTCCAATGTCACCAAGCTGAACGGCGCCTCCCTGATCCCCGTCTACTGCGCCCAGATCGTCCAGGGCCTCAACCAGCTGAAGCGGATCGAGGTGAGACCCGGCGTCTTCGAACTCCATCTGCTCCAGAAGTCGCAGGGCCGGCTCGACTACCAGGGCCGGGCCCAGACTCCTCCGGCCCCGGCCACATTTTTGACCTTCGGGTTCATGCCGACCACCGCGACGATGACGTTGGAACAGACCGGTCCCATGTCCATCGACTCCGATCTCAACAACACCGCCGGGCACGGCGAGACCTACATCAGGATTCCGTTGACCCTGCGCCTGAGCGACGTCAAGGTCAATGGCACACCGATGGACGTCGGCCCCAACTGCCGTACCAGCGGCCCCATTTACTCCCGAGATCCTGACCCGTCGAACAACACCAAGGACCACATGGTTCTGCTGGGGCAGCTCAAGAAGGGCAAGGACACCGTCTGGCGCGGCTACTCGCTCTCCCGGGGCGGTCCCCTGGACGGCGAGGTGACCATTCCGCCGTTCACCGGTTGCGGCGTGGGCGAAGACCTCAGCCCGCTGTTCACCGCGTCGGTGTCCGGGCCCGCCAACACGGTGAAGCAGAACCAGGGAGCGCCGTGCGCGTCCGGCATCCCGGACGACCCGGCCAAGCTGTGCACCCCGGACAAGCAGCCCACGACCATCCCGCCGCCCCTGCGCTGACTTCCGGCCAACTCCGGTTCGGTACACAGTTGTTGGCGCAGCCGCCCATATCCGTACAGGACGTCGCGTGTCGGGACGTCCAGAGGGGACGACTCCATGAGACCCGTATCCAACCGCCTGAGCGCCGCACTGCTCGCCACGGGCACCGCCCTGACAGTGCTGGGTGCGGTGGGGACCGCCTCCGCCGACACCACGTCGGCGAGTCAACTGGCGGGTGACTGGGCCCCGTTCACCCGGTGTCCCGTGGACGACCCGGCCATGCTCGCGGCCGACGGACGCGCCGACATCGTGCAGTGCATCGCCTCCCACTCGCCCGGCGGCTCCATCAAGCTCGGCAACACCGACGTCACCACGGGAGCGAGCGACTTGCAGGTCGGGGTCATCCAGCACTCGGGCGGGACATCCACACTCGTCGCCCCCGCCGGCGGCGCGCTGGTCGCCGACCCCGCCGACATCCCCGGCGGGCTGCTCGGCCTGATGTGCCCGAGCGACATCCCCGTCGTCAGCGGCATCTGCCAGGGCATCACCAACGCCAGTCTCAACCGGGTGACCGCGACCATGGAATCCGTCGGTACGCCCAGCGACTTCCAACTCACCGCCGGTGCCACCTCCGGTCAGCCGATTCTCGCGATCCCGGTCCGCATCCATCTGCAAAACCCACTCCTCGGCGGCTCCTGCTACCTCGGATCGGCGGCCCACCCCATCGTTCTGCGCCCCCAGAACGTCACGGTGCCCAAGCTCGGCATCCAGCGCTTCGACGGCAACGGCACGGCCAACACGGCCGGCGTCATGAACCGGCTCAGCCTCACCGGCGCCGACCAGACGGACACCACGTTCGCGGTGCCCGGGGCAAGCGGTTGCGGCCTCGCGGGCCTGCTCGACTGGGCGGTGAACCTCAAGACGGGCCTTCCCTCGGCGGGCGGCCGCAACAACCTCGTCCTCAACAACGCGTCCACCTACCTCGCCGGACTGCACGCCCCCGGCACGGTCGTTCCCAACAACGGCAAACTCCTCTCTCAGTACTGGCATTCGGCGGCCCAGTGACGTCTGCCACCACCCACGCGCGGCGGCCCGGCCGAGCTCCGGCCGGGCCGCACCGGAATCGGCCGACAACCGACGCACCCTGAGCCCGGCACCGACCCAAGTGTTGTCCCTGGCACGGCAGTTGTTCTAGGTTCAGCAGTCCGCCAAGGTACGCACCTGTCGGTCGATGGGAGCGCTTTCCCCATCGGTCATCCCCCCACCGGAGCGCCGTAGTGCAAGGGGAGTGAGATGCCCACAGCCGCGCAGTCATCGGACACCCAGGAGCCCTTGGGACCGCTCCCACAGGAGTTCGCCGCGATCATGCGTCCCGAACTTCCGGGACTCCTCAAGGAGATCGGCGCGGAGGTCACGCGCGCCTACCCCGAGTACGCCCGGTTGCTCGAGGGCCCCTACGGGGAGGCCATCAGGGTCGGGGTGGAACAGAATCTCACCGTCTTCGTCGACCAGGTCGCCTCCCCCAGCGCGCCCTCCACCCTCCGCGACGAGATGTGCCGGCGCTTCGGCCGGTTCGAGGCCTACGAGGGCCGGAGCCTGGAAACGCTCCAGGGGGCCTACCGGCTGGGCGCCCGCGTCGCGCTGCGGCGGGCCAAGAAGATCGGCCGGCGCTACAACCTCTCCCCCGCCCTGATGCTCAGCTTCGCGGACGCGCTCTTCACGTACGTCGAGGAATTGGAAGCGCTCTCACGAGAGGGGTATCTGGAGGTAACGTCCTTCTCCGGCGAGCGCTCCGACGCGCTGCGCAGACGGCTGCTGCATCTGGTCCTCGCCGGCTCCCCAGTGCCCCGCGCCGCCATCGCGGAACTGGCCGACCGCGCCCGCTGGCCACTGCCCGAGCGAGTCACCCTGATCGCGCTCCGCTCCGGGGCGGGCCTCACGCGCGCCGCTTTGGACAACGATGTCCTGGTCGACTCCGGCGAACCGCACCCCCACCTCCTGGTGCCGGGCCCGGTGGACGAGACGCGAAGACGGATGCTGGACGCCGCCCTGCACGGGTCCTGGGCCGCGGTGGGGCTCGAGGTCCCCATCGGTGACGCGTCCGACTCCCTGCGTTGGGCGCGCCAGGTCCTCGACCTCGCGGCGGCGGGCGTCATCGAGAGCGAGTCCGGCCGGCTGTACTGCGAGGACCACCTGGTCACGCTCTGGCTGCGCTCCGATCCGGCGCTGCTCGAACACCTCGCCCGCCGCGAACTCGCCCCTTTGGAAGCGCTTACACCCGGTCGGCGCGACCGCCTCATCGACACCCTGCGGACCTGGCTCGCGACCCGTGGCACCGCCGCCCACATGGGCGAACTCCTCGCCGTGCACCCGCAGACGGTGCGCTACCGGATGCGCACCCTCGAGTCCATCTTCGGCGACCGGCTCGCCGACCCCGAACACCGGTTCGCCACCGAACTAGTGCTACGCGCAAGGGACCTCTGCCGCCGGGATCGCCCCTGAACTTGCCCCGATCGGCGCCATAATCATCCGAATCACTTCGAAAACAACGGATAAATATCGTCAAGTACCAGGGCGGGTGCGAACCCGCCGCTCGGTATGCCCGTCTGGATGGGCGGATGTCCGAAGGATGTCCGTACCACCCGCACTACGCCAGAGGCATACCGATGTCTTCGCACCTGCCGGCCGTCTTCCGCGGCGCAGCGGCCCCGCACCCCCGCACCCTGCTCGACATACTGGACGCGACGGCGGCCGCCCACCCGGGCGCACCCGCACTCGACGCGGGCGGCGAGCGGCTGACCTACCAAGACCTCTGCGACCGGATCACCGAACGCGCCGTGCGGCTCACCCGCCACGGCATCGGCCCCGGCGACCGGGTCGGCATCCGTATCCCGTCCGGCACCTGCGATCTGTATCTCGCCATCCTCGCGGTGCTGCTGTGCGGCGCGGCGTATGTGCCGGTCGACGCCGACGACCCCGATGAACGCGCGGCGACGGTCTTCAGCGAGGCCGGGGTGTGCGCCGTCATCGAGGCGGGAGAGCGGATACTGCCGGGGTCCACGGCACCGCTCGGCGCCCACTGGCGTGCCGCGCGGCCCGAGGACGACGCCTGGATCATCTTCACCTCCGGTTCGACGGGGCTGCCCAAGGGCGTGGCGGTCACCCATCGTTCGGCCGCCGCGTTCGTGGACGCGGAGGCACAACTGTTCCTGGCCGAGCGGCCGTTGGGGCCCGGCGACCGGGTCCTGGCCGGCCTCTCCGTCGCGTTCGACGCCTCGTGCGAGGAGATGTGGCTGGCCTGGCGGCACGGCGGCTGCCTGGTTCCGGCGCCGCGTTCGCTGGTGCGGGCCGGCCATGAACTGGGCCCCTGGCTCATGGAGCGCGGCATCACGGTGGTCTCCACGGTGCCCACCCTGGCCGCGCTCTGGCCGGACGAGGCGTTGGAGGACGTACGGCTCCTGATCGTCGGGGGTGAGGCCTGCCCGGGCGCCCTCGCGGACCGGTTCGCGGTCAAGGGCCGTGAGATGTGGAACACCTACGGGCCCACCGAGACCACGGTGGTGGCGACAGCGGCCCGCATGATGCCCGGGGAGCCCGTACGCATCGGACTTCCCCTGGCCGGCTGGGAGTTGGCGGTCCTCGACCGGGCCGGAAACCCCGTCCCCTACGGAGGCGAGGGGGAACTGGTCATCGCCGGGGCGGGCACCGCGCGGTATCTGGACGGCGTCAAGGACGCCGAACGGTTCACGCCGCTCGCCCTCCTCGACACCCGGCGCGCCTACCGCACCGGAGACCTCGTGCGCGCCGAGGCCGCCGGCCTCGTCCACCTCGGGCGGGCCGACGACCAGGTCAAGGTGGGCGGGCGCCGCATCGAACTCGGCGAGATCGACGCCACGTTGAGAGCGCTTCCAGGCGTACGCGCCGCCGCCTGCGCGGTGCGCGGCACCCCGGCCGGGGGGCAGATCCTGGTGGGTTACCTGGTACCTGAACGGGAAGGATTCCGCGCCGATGAGGCGCGTGGCATCCTCACCGAACGCCTCCCGGCCGCTCTGGTGCCGCTGCTCGTGGAGGTAGCCGATCTGCCGACGCGTACCTCGGGCAAGGTCGACCGGGACGCGCTTCCCTGGCCGCTCCCCTCGCAACGCGCTCCCCTCACCCCGGCCGAACAGGACGGCTCCACCGCCGCGCGGCTCGCCGGGGCGTGGGAGCGCATGCTGGGCGTGCGCCCCGAGCCGGACAGCGACTTCTTCGCTCTCGGCGGCTCCAGCCTGAGCGCCGCACGACTGGCGTCCGAGCTGCGTGAGCACTACCCCGGCGTGTCCGTCGCCGACCTCTACCGCCGGCCCCTGCTGCGGGACATGGCCCTGCACCTTGAATCACTCGCCGGTCCCGCCGCCGAGAAACGCACGATCCAGCCGGTTCCGCGCAGCGCCGGGGTGGTCCAACTCCTGGTGACGACAGCCCTGTTCGGCGTCGCCGGACTGCGCGGGCTGATCGCGCTGGCCACGCTCGACAACATCATGGGCTGGCTCGCGCCCCAGGCCTGGGCGCCGCACACCTCCTGGTGGTTCGTTCTCATCGGCGCCGTGGTCCTCCTCAGCGCGCCGGCCCGCTTCGCCATCGGCGCGGCAGCCGCGCGTGCGCTGACCCGAGGAGTGAAGCCGGGTGCCTATCCCCGGGGCGGGCGTGTCCATCTGCGGCTGTGGACGGCCGAACGCGTCGTGGCGGCGTTCGGCGTCTCCTCCCTGCTCGGGACACCCTGGGCCCGTCTGTACGCGCGTTCACTGGGCTGCCGGGTCGGCAAGGGCGTCGCCCTGCACGCCATGCCCCCGGTGACCGGTCTTGCCACGATCGGCCGGGGGGCGAGCGTGGAGCCCGAGGCCGACATCAGCGGCTGGTGGCTGGACGGGGCGACGCTGCGCATCGGAGCGGTACGCGTCGGGGACGGCGCCCGGGTCGGCCACCGCAGCACCCTGATGCCCGGCGCGGTCCTCGGCACGGACGCCGAACTCGAGCCGGGCGCCTGCCTGGACGGCCAGGTCCCGCCCGGCCGCCGCTGGCTCGGCTCACCGGCCCGCCAGGCCGAGGCGTACGAGCGCGTCGCCGGGACCGGCTGGCCCGCGCCGCGTCCGCAACGCTCGCGCCGCTGGGCCGTGGCCTACGCGCTCTCCTTGACCGCGCTGCCGCTGGTCTCGCTCCTGTACACCGCGCCCGCGCTGGTCGGCGTCTACTACCTGGTGCGTTCCTGCGACACGCTCTCAGCCGTGGCGGTACGCCTGCTGGTGGCCGCGCCGCCCATCGCGGTGGCCACCACCCTGCTCTCCATGCTGACGCTCGCGGTCCTGGTACGGATCCTCGGGCGGGGCCTGAAGCCCGGCTTCCACCCGGTGTGCGGCGGTGTCGCCTGGCGCGCCTGGCTGGTGACGCGCCTGGTCGGCGGCGCCCGAGGCAGCCTCTTTCCCCTGTACGCGAGCCTGGCCACCCCGGTGTGGCTGCGGCTGCTCGGGGCCCGGGTGGGACGGCGCGCGGAGATCTCGACGGTGCTGCCGCTGCCCTCTCTCCTGACGGTGGAGGACGGCGCCTTCCTCGCCGACGACACCCTGATGGCGCCGTTCGAAATCCGGGGCGGCTGGCTGAAGTTGGGCAGGGCGAGCGTGGGACGGCGCGCCTTCGTCGGCAATTCCGGCATCGTCGGCCCGGACCGCGGGGTGCCCGACGGCGCCCTGATCGGCGTGCTGTGCGACGCGCCGGCCCACAGCGAGCCGGGCAGTTCCTGGCTCGGGCGGCCGGCCCTTCCGCTGCCGAGAGTCGCGGCCACCGCCGACCCCGGACGCACCTTCGACCCGCCGCGCCGGCTCGTGCTCGCCCGCGCCTCGGTCGAGCTGTGCAGGGTGACGCCCCTGATCTGCTCGGTGCTGCTCGCCGAAGCCGTACTCATCGGCGAGCAGAGCGCTCTCAACCGGGGCGGGCTCTTGCTCGCCGCGCTGGCGGGGACCTTGCTCCTTGTGGGGGCGGCCGCCGTGGCGGGCCTGACGGCGACCGCCGCGAAGTGGGCCCTGGTCGGCCGGTTCAAGGCCGGCGAGCACCCCCTGTGGTCCTCCTTCGTGTGGCGCAACGAGCTGTACGACACCTTCGTCGAGTCTCTGGCGGTGCCGTGGATGGCGGGCTCCTTCACCGGGACGCCGGTCCTCAACTGGTGGCTGCGCAGCCTGGGGGCCCACATCGGACGCGGGGTGTGGCTGGAAACGTACTGGCTGCCGGAGACCGACCTGATCACCCTGGGGGACGGGGCGAGCGTGAACCGGGGGTGCGTGTTGCAGACCCATCTCTTCCACGACCGGATCATGCGCCTCGACGCCGTGCGGCTCGCCGAGGGCGCGTCGCTCGGCCCGCACAGCATCGCGCTGCCCGGCACCGACATCGGCGCCAGGGCCTCGGTCGGCGCCGCCTCACTGGTCATGCGCGGCGAGAGCGTACCGCCGGACACCCGCTGGGCGGGCAACCCCATCGCGGGTGAGCAGTCAACGCCCGTGCATACCCAACTCTCCATCAATGGAACGAAGTTGACGGCACATCAGGGCGCCTCGCCCCGCGAAGGGAGCGCCGCGTGACCCGGTACAGCCGGCGGTCCCTGGTCCGGGTCGCCGCCCTGTCCACGCTCGGCGCGCTCGCGATCGCGGACGAGTCGGCCACCGGCCACCGGGACCGCTACTTCCCCCAGCACGGCTCCTACGGGCACGACACCCTCGCCTACGATCTGCGGATCGCCTACGACTCCACAAGCGGCCGCCTGGCCGGTACGGCGCTGATCCAGGCCGTCGCGCTGCGGCCCTTGGAGCGGGTGGAACTCGATCTGTTCCGGCTCAACGCCCAGGCGGCGCACATCGACGGCAGGGCCGCCCGCGTCCGGCAGCGCCAGGGCAAGCTGTACCTGACGCCCAGTCAACCGGTTGCGGCCGGAGCGTCGTTCACGACGAAGGTACGGTACGGGGGGCGGCCAGGACCGATCCGCTCGCCGTTCGGGAGCATCGGCTGGGACCGTACCGGAGACAGCCATGACGGCACCCTGGTCGCCTCTCAGCCACTCGGGGCGCCGTCCTGGTTCCCCTGCAACGACCGGCCCGACGACAAGGCGGCGTACACCTTCCGGGTCACGGTGCCGCGCGACCGGCAGGCGCTCGCCAACGGAACGCTCACCGAGTGCCGCAGCGAGGGCGCCACCGATGTGTGGACCTATCACCACCCCGGTCCCATGGCCACCTATCTGGCCGCGCTCTACACCGGCCGCTTCCAGCACGACAGCGTGCTGGCGCCCGGGCTGCCGGGCGGCAGGTCGATCCCGGTGCACAACGCCTATCCGTCGCGGCTCGCCGACGCGGCCCGCCACGATCTGGGCCGCCAGCCCGACATGCTGCGGCACTTCTCGCACCTGTTCGGGCCCTACCCGTTCGAGGCGTACGGCGCGGTGGTGGTCGACGCCGACCTCGGCGCGCCGGTCGAGAACCAGACCCGCTCGGTGTTCGGCCGCAACCACATCGACGGGCGGCGCGGCTGGGAGACCCTGGTGGCCCACGAGTTGGCGCACCAGTGGTTCGGCAACAGCGTGGGCATCCGCGAGTGGCGCCACATCTGGCTCAACGAGGGCTTCGCGACGTATGCCGAGTGGCTGTGGTCGGAGCACATCGGCGAGGACAGCGCCGACGAGATCGCGCGCCGGGAGTGGCGCGGTCTCGCGCGGCGCGGCCAGAACCTGCGGCTCGCCGAGCCGGGCCCGCGCCGCATCTTCGACGACCGGCTCTACACCCGGGGCGCGTGCACCTTGCACGCGCTGCGTCTGACGCTGGGCGACGACCGGTTCTTCGCGGTGCTGCGCGGATGGCACGAAGCCCGACGCGGACGGATCGGCGACACCGTCGCGTTCATCGCCCACGCGCAGGCGATGGCGGGTGACGAGGTGCGGCCCCTGCTCCAGATGTGGCTCTACGAGAAGAAACTCCCTGAACTGCCGCAGCCGGTGGCCAACTGACGCGCCACCAGGTGCGCGTCTCGTCAGGTGAGGGGTCATCCCGGCGGGGCGGCGGGGTCGGGCTGGGCCGAGGCTGGGCGGGGCCGAACAGGGCCGAGCCGGGCTGGGCTCGGGGGCGGGGGGCCGATGGGCGCGGGCGCGGACCACTCGTGCCATCGTCTGGGAGCGCTCTCAGCACGCTGTCGTCGTGTACAAACCTTTACCTACGCGCGAACTTCGGGCTGCTTCATGACGGTTCGCCGCCTATATGACCCTTGCCGGATCCCCCATGCCGCCCCTTACAGTGCGCTTGGCCACGACCGGCCGCTTTCACGGTTCTCAAGGGAGGCTCACGTGCGACTGCCGCGCACCGCACACCGGGGGCTGTTCGCGGTGTACGTGCTGCGGGGCCAGGCACAGGTGCCGTTCATGCCGAGCGCCGTGACCGGGGCCATCTTCACCGTCGCGCTCTTCGCCGCGGGATGGCAGTACGGCCTCTACGGTATCCTCGGCACCGCGCTCGGTACCGGCACCGCGCACTTGCTCGGCGTGGACCGGAGCCGGGTGTCGGCCGGCCTGGAGGGGTTCAACGCCTGCCTGGTCGCGGTCGGCTTCGCCGTGTTCCTCGGGCCCCAGTACCCTTCCACGATGGTGCTGGCCGCCGGCGGCTGCGCGGTCGTCACCGTGGTCACCGCGGCCTCCACCACGCTGTTGCGCGGCTGGGGTCTGCCCACCTTGACGCTGCCCTTCTGCCTGACGGCGAGCGCGATGACGATCGCGGCGCCCGGGTTCGAGCGGGTGTGGCACCACGGCCCGGGGACGGCTGAACTGAGTCGCGCGGCCGAGGGTTCGGTCGCCCTCGCCGTCGACGACGTGGGACGCGCTTTCTTCGCCAACATCGCCCAGATCTTCCTGATGCCGCAGTGGTACGTGGGCCTGATCCTCCTGGTCGGCATCTTCGCGGCCAGCCGGACGGCCGGGGCGATGGCCTGCGTGGGAAGCTCCGTCGGCCTGGTGACCGCGTGGGCACTCGGGGCGCCCACCGCCCGGATCGTGGACGGCACCATGGGCTACAACGCGGTACTCGTGGCGATGGCGCTCTGCGGGGTGCTGCTGGCCGCGGACCGGTGGAGCCTCGGTTTCGCGGTGGTGGGCGCGGTGGTGGCCACCGTGCTGGGCCCCGCCGTGAGAGCGCTCTCCGCGCCGGTCGGCGGACACGCCTTCACTTGGCCGTTCGTGCTCACGACCCTGGTCTTCCTCGCCTCCGTACCGGCATTGCCCAGGCTGCACCGCGCCGGGCCACACGTGCGACCCCTGCCCGAACCGGCGACCGGTTCCGACGTCGCGCTGAGGACCTGAGCCTGAGCCGACGTAACCGGTCACGACCCGTATTGGCCGGGGGCCCGGGCCCACGTGACAGCGCGGGTCGCGACCGTGCTGGGGTCTGAGCCCGGCACCGGCACCCCGGACGCTCTTCGCCTCGGCACCGGAGGCCCCGGACGCCCTCCGCCCCCAGCGCCGGACAGCCGACCGCGCGCTTCGTCCGCGGCAGGAGTAGGCCGCGCGTCCGCCGACCCGGCAGTGGTCGACGCCCATGCCCTGCGCTCCCAGCACCAGCCCGGGGGCCCCGCCGCCCCGGCACCGGTCGCCCCGGACTCCCCCGCTCCCCGTGCCGGCGTCCGGCGCCCCCTCATCCGCGCGGCCTACACCGCATGCGCGCCACCTGCGGCGGTGTGACGCTGCCAGGGTGACCACCGCCAGCGATACAGCACCCGTGTCCGCGCCACCCGTGCTCGATGTCCGGCAGCGGAACATCGTCTTCGGCACGATCATGCTCGGCATGCTGCTGGCCGCGCTCGACCAGACCATCGTTGGAACCGCTCTCCCCACCATCGTCTCGGACCTCGGCGGCGCCGCCCACATGTCATGGGTGGTCACGTCCTACCTGCTGGCGGAGACCGTCGCCACCGCTCTGGTGGGCAAGTTCGGTGACCTGTTCGGCCGCAAGGTCGTCTTCCAGGTATCCGCGATCATCTTCATCACCGGCTCGTTCCTGTGCGGGCTCGCGACGAACATGTCCCTGCTCATCGCCTGGCGGGCGCTGCAAGGTATCGGTGCCGGCGGCCTGATGGTGACCGCGATGGCACTGATCGCCGACGTGATCCCCCTGCGCGAACGCGGCAAGTACCAGGGTGCGATCGGCGCCGTGTTCGGTGTGTCGACCGTCATCGGTCCCCTGCTCGGCGGGGTGTTCACCGACCATCTGAGCTGGCGCTGGGCCTTCTACGTGAACGTGCCCATCGCCGTGCTCGTGGTGATCGCGGCGGCCCGTAACATCCCCTCGGTCCGCTCGACGGCCAAGCCCGTCATCGACTACCTCGGCATCGGCCTGGTCGCCGCGGGCGCCAGTGCCCTTATTCTCGCGACGAGTTGGGGCGGAAACGAGTACGCGTGGGGTTCGGCGACCATCATCACGCTGTTCGCGGTCGGCGTGATAGCGCTCTCATTGTTCTGCTGGGTGGAGACCCGGGCCGTCGAAGCGATGCTGCCGATGCGCCTGTTCCGCAACCCAGTCTTCACGGTGTGCTCGGTCCTCAGCTTCATCGTGGGCTTCGCGATGCTGGGCGCGATGACCTTCCTGCCCACCTATCTGCAGTACGTGGACGGCGACTCGGCCACCCTCTCCGGCGTACGCACCCTGCCCATGGTCGTCGGCCTGCTCATCGCATCCATCTTCAGCGGCAACGTGGTGAGCAGGACCGGTCAGTACCGCGTCTTTCCCATCGTCGGCGCCCTGGTCATGGGGGTGGGTCTGTATCTTCTGTCCCTGATGGGGCCCGGGGTGGGAGCCTGGCTGGAATCGCTCTACATGTTCGTGCTCGGGCTCGGCATCGGGCTGTGCATGCAGGTCCTCACCATCGCCGTACAGAACACGGTCGACTACGCGGACCTCGGCACGGCGACGTCCGGAGTCACCTTCTTCCGCACGCTGGGCAGCTCGTTCGGCACCGCCGTGTTCGGCACGATCTACGCCAACACACTGAAGACGAACCTCCAGGACGGGATCGCCGCGGCGGCACGGGCCGGCGGGACGGACCCGGCGGCGCTCGCCCGGGCCGCGCAGTCCCCGACGGGCTTGCACCAACTGCCGCCGGCTTCGGCCGCCCCCCTGGTGAGGGCGTACTCCGACAGCCTCCACACCGTGTTCCTGTGGACGGTGCCCGTCGCCGCCGTCGGCTTCCTGGTAGCGCTCTTCCTCAAGCAGGTCGAGCTGCGCGACACCGCGCGCTCCGCCTCCACCGACATGGGCGAGGGCTTCGCGCAGCCGACCACCGGCGACCCGGCCAAGGTGCTCGAACTCGCCGTCGGAAAGATCGTGCGCGGGGCGGACATGAACACCGCGCGGCGCATCGTCGCGGCCTCCGACACCCGGCTCGACGTGGCGGGAGCCTGGGCGGTCATGCAGGTCGAGCAGTACACGCGGATGGTCGGTCACGCCAGCCTCGGCCTGATCGCCGCGCGCCGCCAGGTGCCGCCGGAGGTGCTGGTGCCGGTGTTCCAGCGCATGGTGGACGAGGGCTTCCTCAGCCGCGAGGGCAGCTACTTCTCGCACACCCCCGCCGGGGAACGCGAGGTCGCCACCATCACCGACTCCTGGGCGGCCTGGCTGAACGAGCAGCTGGAGAAGGACCGAGGCCGGCCACGCAGCGCGGAACTGCGGGCCGCCGCCGACGTGATCGCGAAGCGCCTGATGGCCGAGGACCTGGCGAACGGCCTACCGGCGATCCGCGAAAAGGCGTTCGCGTCCAACCCCGCCTGAGAGACCTGAGAGCGCTCTCACCGGCGTTTCTCGTGTCACCGTCCGTTCCGTGCGTTCCGGGTGTGCCGGGTGTGCCGGGGTGGCCTGGATGTGGCCTGGATGCCGGCGTTCAGCCGTCGGCCGCTGAACGGCGTGCGTGGAGGCACGTGACCACTCAATTCACACCGGCCGGGGGAGCGCGTCCCGGGTCGCGTCAGTCGCGTCCGTGGCGTCAGTCGCGTCAGTCACATCAGTCGCGTCAGTGGCGTCAGTCGGCGAAGACCGCGTCCAGATAGACCCACCTGCCCTCGACCCGCGAAAAACGGCTCTGCTCGTGGAGCGATCCCGCCTCCGCGCCGTGGGTGTAGTGCGCCCGGAAGGTGACCGTGCCGGTGGAGTGAAAGGCGCTGCCGTCGGTGGTGCCCAGGATTTCCAGACGCGTCCAGCACATGCCGGGGTCCAGGTCGAGGCTCGCGGGCCGAGTGTCGGGATGCCAGGTGCGCAGCAGATACGGGCCGTCCTGGACCGCGAACGCGCTGAACCGGGAACGCATCAGCGCCTCGGCGGTGGGGGCGGCGGCCGTACCCGCGTGGTAGCGGCCACAACACTCGGCGTAGGTGGCAGTCAGGCCGCAGGGGCAGGCCTTCGGGCCTGGGCTCTCGGCGGCGGGACGTGCGGGACGTGCGGGACGCTTGGTGCGACGGGACATGGGTCCATCTGATCACAGGCGTACGGTTACGCCGTCCTCCTCTGTCGGAGTGGGTGGCAGGCCCGACTCGGGCCGCGTCCCAGCCATGGCCTGGAGCGCGGCCGGCCAGGCGCCGGGGCACGGCTCTGTACCCCGGGCCCCGGCTTCCCGCACCCCCATGGGTCCGGCCCGGTGGCTCCACGCTGGACCAGATCCGTCCCGGGTCCCGGGCTGGACCAGATCGGCTTGGCGCTCGGTCCTCGGTGCTTGGCGCTCGGTCCTCGGTGCTTGGCGCTCGGTCCTCGGTGCTTGGCGCTCGGCGTTCGGTGCTCCGCCAAGGCCTGCCGGCTGGGCGTTCGGTCGTGGCGTGGCCGGCCGAGGTCCGTGCCTGGGCGGCCGGGCGATCGGCACCGTCGCCCTGGGGGTTGCCGACCCCCTGCCCTCTCCCCCGTTTCCGCGGCTTCCAGCCACCGCGCGCAGGGGCAGCGTCCAGAGCAACTTCGCCGCCCGCCGCTCGCTGATCGCGCTCTCAACCGCGTCACCGAGCGGCCCGGCAGGCACGGGGCCGTGACGGGCTGGGCCGGGCCGGGACGGGTCGCCGAGCACCTACCGTGGAACCCGCCGGGGCCCAGCCACGGACCCTCTCCTCGTGCCGCTGCTCCAACAGGGCGACGCGCGGGCCTCGTTCTCGCCGTGCGCCGCTCGTCCTGCCGGGCATTCGGGCGCCCGCACCACATGGTGGGGGTGTGCCGAGCCGTACCGCCGTACACTCCGGCACCGATCGCCCCTTCCGACTCCGACAGGGAAGCCACATGACCACAGCACGGGACCTGCTGATCGTCAGCATGGACGTCCCCGCCGCAGACTGTCCCGTCGAGCAGGGGGATCTCTCGCTCGCCCTGGCCGGAGCCGAACTCCTCGACCTCGCCGCCGCCCATGCGCTCACCGTCGAGGCTGACCGCATCGTGCCGGACCCGATGTACGCGCCGAGCACACTGGACGCCCTGGGCGAACGGCAGTTGGCCGAAGCGGCATCGGCGCTCACGCGACAGCCCCCGTACGAGACCGTCGAGGAATGGCTGTGGCGCCGGGGCCGGGGCCTGCGCGCCGCCTACCTCGCCACCATGGAGTCCGAGGGCCGCCTCATCCGTCAGCGGCACCGCTTCCACCCGCTCAGCTCGGGCCGGACCGTGGTCGTCGACTCACCGGATCGGCGCCGCGCGGCGGAGCGCTGGGCATCGGGCGAGCCCGTGCTCGCCGCCCTCGCGGCCGCCGTCCGGATCCAGGACGCGGCGGCCGACGAGCTCGCACGCCTGACCTCGGACACGATCGTCACCGTGCTGGCCGCCGTTGACGAGGCGGTGACGGAACTCGCCGGCGAGCGACAGCGGCGCACCATCGAGGACGCCGCCTTCGACAACATCTGGCGCGGCCAGTGAACCGCTCTGGCGACCGAGCGCCCGCCCGCATCCGGACAGGGAGTTGAGGAATGAAACTGAGGTTGCGCGTCCTGGTCGCGGTCAGCACCCTGACGCTGGCCGTAACAGGGGCGGGAGTGGGGACGGGCGCGGAGAGCGCGAACGCGGGTGCGGCGACGCGCGACTGTCCCCCGGCGCAGATCTTCGCCACCGACAACACAGCGATCATCACCGACCCGGCGGACCCCAGGCTCAAGACGCGTCTGACCCGGTTCGACCACGAGGTGCGCGGCATCATCCATGCCAACGGGGCGCGGCCGGGCCCCTCGAAGCTCCTCAACGGCCTTTTCTGGTCAAGGGAGTTGCAGCAGACCACTTATGAGCGCTCGCGCGAGTTCGACATCGGCCACGTCAGCCCGGACGGGCTGCGCCACATCGCCGGAGTGATCGGAAAGCGCTACTACCAGGAGTCAGTGCTGACTTTCCGCTGCCTTGCGCGTATGTCGCCCGCGACCGACGCCGTGGAGATTCAGGCGCCCGGTGTCTCGCCGACCGCGCTCCGCGACGCGCTGCTCGCCGACCCCGAGGCGCGCGACCAGCTGGGCGGCGGCTCGGTCACCCTGGACGGGCGGCTCATCCTCGTCACTCCGGTCGCCGACCTGCCGGTGGCGAAGGAGCTCACCCAGGCCCTCGGGGTCGACTGGGACACGGCGCAAGTGCGTTACGGGGACGAGGAGTTCGTCTCGTAACGCCACCCCCGAGGACTGGGACCGCTGGCGAAGGGAGTCCGGCGGGCGAGGCCCTGGGCGACCGGTACGTGCGGCACCCCGGACGACTCGGGCAGTCGGCCACTCCGCCCTTCGCCTCACACTTTGCGGGCCACGCCCGCGTAGACGGGAAGGGTCTCATCGCCGTCGAGAGCGCTCTCACCGAGCTCCGGATGCCAGGAAGCGGCGAGTCCCACGCCCGGCGAGACCAGTTCACGGCCGTCGAAGAAGCGTGCGACCTCCGCCTTGGTCCGTGGGCGCAGTGTGACGCCGCCGCTCTTGTAGAGCTCGATCGCGCGGGCAGCGCTCTCCGGGTCGAAGTCGCCGGTGATCTGCGACAGAACCAGGTAGCTGCCCGGCGCGAAGACATCGAGGAGCCGGTCGACGATGCCGTACACATCGTCGTCGTCCCCGATGAAGTGAGTCAGAGCGATCAGCGAAACCGCGACCGGACGCTCGAAGTCAAGGGTGTCGCGGGCCAGTTCGAGGATGCGTTCCGGTTCGCGGGCGTCGGCCTGGATGTACTCCGTGACCCCCTCGGGGGCGGAACGCAACAGCGCCTCCGCGTGCCGCAGCACGATCGGGTCGTTGTCGGCGTACACGATGCGGGCGTCGGGAGCGGTGCGCTGGGCGATCTGGTGGAGGTTGGGCTCCGTGGGGATGCCGGTACCGATGTCAAGAAACTGTCGTACGCCCTGCTCGGCGAGCCACCGTGTGGCGCGGTGCATGAAGGCGCGGTTGACCCGCGCGATGTCCCGGCCGCGCGAGTCGAGGGCGAGCAGCTGCTCGGCCAGCACCTCGTCGACCGGATAGTTGTCCTTCCCGCCGAGGAACCAGTCGTACACCCGCGCCGGATGAGGCTTGCTGGTGTCGATCTGAATGGCGGTGCGGTCTTGCCCGGTCATGTGCGCTCCATGGAGATGAAGGTCAGTGAACAGGAGGGAGGAGTACGGCAGTTGAAGGAGTACGGGAGTTGGCAGATCGGATGGTTGTTGGTCGGGACGGCTGTGACTCGGATCGTAGGGCGGGCCGATGAGGGAGAGTCGGGGGCCCGGCGACGCAGGTGGGTCGGAGCGGGCTGGTCGACCTGAGCGGCGGCCGGAGCAGCGGCCGGCCGTAGCGGCGGTCGAGCCGCGTCGCGTCACGCGCGCTGTGTCGCTCGCGCTGCGTCACGCGCTCGCGCTGCGTCACGTCAGCAAGAAATCGGCCTTGCCTGACTTCGCGCCCTGAATGAACGCCGCGATCTCACCGGGGGTATAGATCAACGCGGGGCCTTCGGGATCGGCGGACTGGCGGACCGCGACCCTGCCGTCGGCCAGCTTCATGGCCTCGAAGCAGTTGCCGCCGTTGCCGCCGCTCCACGGCTTGTGCCAGCCCTCGGCGCCGAGTTCGGCGGCGGGCATACCGTTGTAGATGCGCCCGGCCGCCGGCCCGCCGTCGTATATGTGATCCATTCACAGCTCCTTGCGGAGACCCTTGAGGATCTCCTTCGTGCGTTGTGCAGTGGCGGCCTGAGCCGCCATGCGGTCCATGACCTCCAGGTGGGTGGCCACCTCGGGGCGCGCGTCGAGGTAGACGGCGCCGGTCAGGTACTCGCTGTAGACCATGTCCGGCAGTTCGGGCACGGCGAAACGGAACAGGACGAAGGGCCCGTACGTCCCCGGATGGTGCCCGGAGGCGAACTCCGCCACCTGAACGGTGACGTTGGGCAGCGTCGAGGCTTCGAGGAGACGGTCGATCTGGTCCCGCATGACCTGCGGGCTCCCGACCGGGCGGCGCAGTACGGTCTCGTCCAGGATGACCCACAGCCTGGGGGCGTCGTCCCGGGTGAGCAGCGACTGGCGCTCCATGCGCAGCGCCACGTGCCGGTCGATGTCGGCCTCGCTGGTGGCGCCGAGCGCGCCGGTGCGCATCACGGCACGGGCGTACTCCTCGGTCTGCAGCAGTCCGGGCACGAAGTGCGGCTCGTACGACCTGATCAGCGAGGCCGCGCCCTCCAGGCTGACGTACATGCTGAACCAGTCCGGCAGGATGTCGTGGAAGCGCTGCCACCAGCCCGGCTTGTTGGCCTCCTCGGCAAGGGCGACGAAACCTTCCGTCTCCGTGTCCGCGATCCCGTACGCCTTCAGCAGCAGGACGACGTAGGGAATCTTGAGGGAGACTTCGGCCATCTCCATGCGCCGGATGGTGGCCGGGGCGACCCGCAGTACCTTGGCCGCCTCCTCGCGCCTGAGGCCGGCCCGCTCGCGCAGGTCCTGGAGGCGCCTGCCCAGCACGACCTGGCCCACGGTCGGGGCGGACCGGGGTTCACTCACTTCAGACCTCCCCACGCACTGTTGCGAGCAGTGTGCCACGTCGCTGCAGATAGGAGAACGGCACTCTGCATTTTTCAGAGTGCCCCTTGCCAAGTGTCCGCCGGAGGTACATGGTGGGTCGGTGAACCAGTTCACACGCGGTCGTCGAGTACAGCCTTGGGGGAGGCCGTACGGAGCACCGCTTCCCCACTGTGAGGATTCCGGTCGTGGCTCCTGGTAACGCGCTCATCCCGCAGCTGACAGGCGCATGCTCCGGGACCACCGTTCGACGGTACGCCTTCGACGTGCCGGCCCGTACCGAGTCGGTCTCCCTGGCGCGCCGTCGCAGCAGGGCCATGCTGACCGGCTGGGGGCACGACGAGGAGCTGCACGAGACCGTCTCCCTGGTGATCTCGGAGCTCGTCACGAACGCCGTCGTGCACACCGCCGGGGACCACATACTGTGCGAACTCACCGACCTGCGGCGGGCGTTGCTGATAGCCGTCCGGGACCTGGGCTGCGGTTCGGCCGGTCCTCGGCTGTGCCACTCCGGCGACGAGGAAGAACGCGGTCGCGGGCTGCTGCTCGTGGACGCGGTGAGCAGTGCCTGGGGCTCGCACGATGCCCCGTACGGCCCCGGACGCGTCGTCTGGGCCGAGCTCGCGCACGAAGGGCCGAACAAGGCGGTCCTTGAGTGCTGAGAGAGATGCTTCCCTGGGGACCCCGGGCCGGGCGACAGGGCCCGCGACCCGATGGGTCCGGAACCGCCGGGCCCCGTGGCCCCGTGCGCAGTGGGGGTGCGCACGGTGAGCCCGGGCCCGGCGGCTCCGCCGCTCCATGCGGCGGGGTGCTGCTGCCGTCGGTCCGGCCCGCCACGCTGGGCCGGGACGCTGTGGGAGTGCCCGCCCGGCACGGCTTCAGGCTGCTGTCCCGGCTTCCCCGGTCCGGCTGCGTGTTCGCCTCGGCCGAGTGGTGGTGGTGGATCGTGCCGGCCGGTTCCGACCATGATCTGCCCTGGCCACGCCCGGTGCGTTACGCGCCGGGCGCCGTAGTGCCGGACGCCGACCGGCCGCGCCTGATCAACTTCCCGGAGGGCCCGACGCCCTACACTCCTCCGATCCCGCTGTACTTGGTCGTCTGCCAGCTGACGGGCACGGCGCCGGCCTGGGCGTGAGGTGGGCGTGAGGTGGGCAGGGGCTGGCGGGGGCCGCCGCCGCTGATCGCTTGGGTGGGCTTGAGAGCGCTTTCGTCCGGGGCGGCTGCGGGAGGGAGTGCAGGCGGGGTGGGGCTTGAGAGCGCTCTCCCCTGCCCGGGCGGCTTAGGGACCCCACATCACGGCCTCGCGGCGCTTGAGAGCGCTCTCTCTCGGTGGTTCCGTGGTGCGTACCGCAGCTGGGGGCCGGCCGAGAGCGCTCTCTAGCAGCCCCACCCCCACACCACACCCACCCAGCGTGTCTCGGCGCCTCAGCGTCTCGGCTGCTTCAGCGCCTCAGCACCCTCGCGGCCGGGCGGTCCGGCGATCGGGCGACCCGGCGGGTCGCCCGGCAGTGGGGCGGCCGGCGCAGCGGGGCGGTCGGGCGACCCGGCGGCTTCAATCGGTCGGAAGGCCTTCCGCCGCCTCCGCAAGGGCCTCGAGGACCGGTCGGAACAGCGGATGCCTCTCCGCTCCCCTGCGTACCGCCGCGAACACCCTGCGGGTCGCCGCCGTGCCTGCCACAGGGCGTACAACCGTATCCTTCTGCTCCATGCCGCGCAGCGCGGAGCGGGGCACGAGCGCCACCCCCGCGCCGGCGCCCGCGAGCGCCACCACCGCCCGGAAGTCGTCCGAGGAGTGCACCAACTTGGGCTGAAATCCCGCGAGTTCACATGCGAGCAGCATTACGTCGTGGCAGGGGTTGCCCGGGTAGGGCCCGATCCAGTCGTCGTCGGCCAGCGCCGACAGCGGCACGTGGGAGTCCTGGGCGAGCGGGTGCGCGGCGTTCAGTACCGCGTCGAACGGTTCGGCGTACAACGGCACACGCGAGAGTCTGCTGTCGTCCTCCCGGGGCGCCCCCCGATACTCCACGGCCAGCGCCAAATCCGCCTCGCCGTCAAGGACCAGCGGCAGCGCCTCGTCGCCCTCGGCGTCGCGTACTCGTACCCGGATCGCGGGGTGGCTGGCGCGCAGCCGCACGATCGCGGGGGCAAGCACCTCCGCGATCCCCGTCGCGAAGGCGGCCACCGTGACCTCGCCGGCTGCTCCGCCCGCGTAGGCGGCCAGTTCCGCCTCGGCCCGTTCGAGCTGGGCCAGGACCGCGTTGGCGTGCTCCAGCAGGATCTCCCCGGCAGCCGTGAGCCGTACGCCCCTGCCGCTGCGGGTCAGCAGGGTGTGTCCGGTCTCCTGTTCCAGGGCGGCGAGCTGCTGGGAGACGGCGGACGGGGTCAGATACAGCGCTGCTGCGGCGGCGGTCACCGTGCGGTGGTCCGCCGCGGCTCGCAGGATGCGCAGCCGGCGGGGGTCGATCACTCAGCCATTGTCGCGCGCGGGCCAGGCCCTCTACGACGTTCCCGCCCGGCGCCGCCGCTGAGAGCGCTCACACCGCCGCGCACCGCGCGGCCTGCGCCAGGGTGCTGCCGCAGGCGGGGCGGTGCCGCAGGCGGGGGCGGTGCCGCGTGCCGGGGGACGGGGCCAAGTCGGCCCCGGAGTCCTAGCTCAGACACCAGCCGCAAAGGTTGCGGCGCGGGGCAAGTGGGAGAAGACGTTTCTGCGCCCGCACGATCGGCCGCCTGGGCGAGGTGGGCACGGCGCGGCTGTTGCCCCTGGTGGCCGAGGACAACGAGCCGGGTACCGCCCTGCTGGCCGCGCTCAAACGCGGCCCTGGAGCGGTCGGCCTGGACTCGCTGCTGACGGAGATCACCAAGCTCGACGACGTACGCAAGCTCGGGCTGCCCGACGGGCTGTTCGCGGACTGCTCGGAGAAGCTGGTGGCCGCGTGGCGGGCGCGGGCGATCAAGATGTACCCCTCGGACTTCCGCGACACGAGCGAGGACGTACGGATCGCCCTGCTCGCGGCGCTGTGCTCGTCACGTCAGGCGGAGATCACCGATGCCCTGGTCGATCTGCTGGCCGCCCTGGTACACAAGATCAACGCCCGGGCCGAGCGGCGGGTGGAGAAGCAGCTCACCGCCGAGTTGAAGAAGGTGCGCGGCAAGGAGGGCATCCTCTTCAAGCTGGCGACGGCCGCCGTCGACAAGCCCGACGAGGTCGTACGCCGTGCCCTGTTCCCTGTGGTCGGGGAGAAGACACTCCGTGAGCTGGTGGCGGAGGCGAAGGCGAACGAGAAGGTCTTCAAGGCCAAGGTCCGCACCACGCTCCGGTCGTCGTACAGTTCGTACTACCGGCAGATGCTTCCGCCGCTGCTGAACACGCTCGGCTTCAAGTGCAACAACACCGCCTGTCGGCCGGTGATGGACGCGATGAAGCTGTTGAAGAAGTACGCCGACGTCGACGGCAAGACCCGCTTCTACGATGCCACGGACGTGGTGCCGATGGACGGCGTGGTGCGCAAGGACTGGCGCGAGGCGGTCGTCGACGACAAAGGCAAGGTGGAGCGCATCCCGTACGAGCTGTGTGTCCTGGTCGCGCTGCGGGACGCGGTGCGCCGCCGCGAGATCTACGTCGCAGGCGCCGCGCGCTGGCGTAACCCGGAGGACGATCTGCCCGGCGACTTCGAGGCCACTCGCGCCGTGCACTACGCCGCGATCCGCCAGCCGCTGAACCCGAGGGCGTTCATCGCGGATCTGAGGCAGCGCATGGCCGCGGGCCTGGACGGGCTGTCCGGCGCGCTCGCGGACGGCTCGGCGGGCGGGGTGAAGGTCACCACTCGCAAGGGCGAGTCGTGGATCACCGTGCCGAAGCAGGAGCCGCTGGCCGAGCCCACCGGCCTCCAGCCCTCAAGGAGGAGGTCGCACGGCGCTGGGGCGTCCTGGATCTGCTGGATGTGCTGAAGAACGCCGACTTCCTCACCGGTTTCACCGGGGAGTTCTCCTCGGTGGCCGCGTATGAGCGCATCGAGCGTGATGTCCTCCAGCGCCGCCTGCTGCTGGCCCTCTTCGCACTGGGCACGAACATGGGCATCCGCGCCATCGTGGCGACCGGCGAGCACCGCGAGAGCGAGGCTGCGCTGCGGCACGTGCGCCGGCACTTCATCACCGTGGACAATCTGCGGGCCGCTGTAACGAAGCTGGTGAACGCCACCTTCGCCGCCCGGGATACCGACTGGTGGGGGCAGGGCACCGCGTGCGCGTCGGACTCGAAGAAGTTCGGGTCCTGGTCCTCGAACTTCATGACGGAGTACCACGCCCGCTACGGCGGTAACGGCGTGATGATCTACTGGCACGTCGAGCGGAAGAACGTCTGCATCTACTCCCAGCTCAAGAGCTGTTCGTCGTCCGAGGTCGCGGCGATGATCGAGGGCCTGCTGCGGCACTGCACGGACGCCGAGATCGAGTCCAACTACGTCGATACCCACGTGCGAGCGTCGTTGGGTTCGCCTTCACCGAGCTGCTCAGCTTCCGCCTGCTGCCGCGTCTGAAGAACATCGGCAGTATCCGCTTGTACCGTCCGGACGACACCCCGGCCGGCCGGCCCGCACTCGGACCCTCCCTGACGCGGCCGATCCGCTGGGACCTGATCGAGCAGCAGTACGACCAGATGGTGAAGTACGCCGCCGCGCTCCGGCTCGGGACGGCGGAGGCCGAGCAGGTTCTGCGGCGCTTCACCCGCGGCGGCCCCAAGCACCCGACCTACCAGGCTCTCGAAGAACTCGGCCGCGCAGTTCGTACGGTGTTCGCCTGCGATTATCTGGCCAGTCCTGGCCTGCGCCGGGAGATCCACGGCGGGCTTCAGGCCGTGGAGAACTGGAACAGCGCGAACACCGTGCTCCACTACGGCAAGGACGGCGCCCTGACCGGCCCGGACAAGGAGCATGCCGAGACCTCGATGCTCGCCCTGCACCTGCTCCAGTCCGCGCTCGTGCACGTCAACTCCCTGCTGGTGCAGCGGGTCCTGGCCGAACCGGCCTGGGCACCGAGGCTGAGCGAGGAGGATCGGCGCGGCCTGACCGCGCTGTTCTGGTCCAACGTCAACCCCTACGGCACCTTCCGCCTGGACATGGACCAGCGACTCGACCTGGGGCTCACGGTGCCCCGTGCCCGTGGCGCGACAGACACCGCCGGTCGATCACGTACGGAGACGCGATGACGAACTTCCGGCAACCCGCCGTCCGGCAGGCAGGGTGGTGTGTCCGAGCAACGGCTGATCGGCCCCGTCACGTCAGACGGCGGTGAAGCCGCCGTCTGCGGGTACCACGGCTCCGGTGATGAAGCTGGAACGTGGTGAGGCGAGGAAGCAGAGAACCTCGGCGATCTCGTCGGGCTGTGCGACTCGGCCCAGGGGCTGGGCGTCGGCGAACGATGCGAGGTAGGCGCGGCTGTCGGGGCGGATCGTGTCGAGGAAGTCGGTCTCGATGACGCCTGCGGCGACAAGGTTGGCGCGGATGCCCCATGGTCCGCCTTCGACGGCGAGCACCTTGGTCAGTTGGGCCAGGGCGCCTTTGGACGCACTGTAGGCGGCGCCTTCGGGCAGGGCGACCGTGCCGGCGTAGGACCCGGTGCTGACGATGCTCCCGCCGCCCCGGCTCCGCATGGCCCGGAAGGCTTCTCGGGCGCAGAGGAAGGATCCGCGGGCGTTGACGGCCATCACGGTGTCCCAGTCTTCGGCGGTGGTTTCGGTGACGGGTTTGTTCAGGGTGCGTCCGGCGTTGTTCACCAGGATGTCCAGTCCTTCGAAGGTGTCCAGCGCCGAGCGGACCGCGTGGACGGCGGTCTCCTCCCGCGTGATGTCGCCCCGCATCGCGAGTACGCCGGGGAATTCGTCCTGCAGGGTCGTGACGTCGGGACGCAGGTCGACGGCGACGACGCGGGCGCCACGGGCATGGAGCAGTGCCACGGTCTCCTTGCCCACGCCGCGCGCGGCCCCGGTGACCAGGGCGGTCTTCCCGGCGAACTCGGATGCTTCGGCAGACGCGGCGGTGGGCGTCATGATGAGGTCCTCTCGTAAAGATCGGGGTCGCGCGCAGTTTCCTGCGCCGGCTGTCTTGGCTGCTGTACGGTCACGCACTCGCGAGGCAGACGGCACAGGAGATGAGCGCGCTTGCCGGGCGTGCGCACGGGTGGCGTCGTGGACGCCCGGCGGGCGGGTTGTTCAGTGTGCGGTGAGGCCGCCGTCGACGACGAGTTCCGAGCCGGTGACGAAGGAAGAGTCGTCGCTGGCGAGGAAGAGGATCGCGGGGGCGACCTCATCGGCGCGGCCGGCTCGGCGCATGGGGGTGCGCTGGATGTCCGGTTGCTGGTCGCCCTGCTCCTCCAGGAGGTCCTGGATCATCGGTGTGGCGACCACTCCGGGATGTATCGAGTTGACCCGTACGCCCTGCCGTGCGTACTCGACCGCAGCCGTCTTGCTCAGCAGGCGCACCGCGCCCTTCGACGCCTGGTAGGCCGCGGCCGCGCCGCTGCCCACCAGGCCGAGCACGGACGAGGTGTTGATCACCGACGCGTTGCCGCTCGCTCGCAGCAGCGGCATCGCCGCCTTCATACCGAGCCAGGTGCCTTTCTGGTTCACGTCGATCACGCGGTCCCACACCTCCTCCCGCGTGTCCTCGATACCCGGCCAGTCCAGGATTCCGGCGAGGTTCACCAGCACGTCCAGCACGCCGAAACGATCGCGTACGAGGGCCGTCACCTCCTCCCATTCCCGGGCGGAGGAGACATCGAGGTGGGCGGTCGCCACCTCCGCGCCACCCGCCTCGATGCGCCGCGCCAGCTTCTGGAGGGGTTCCCGGGCTACATCGGTGATCACCAGCCGGGCGCCCTCCTGGGCGAAGAGTTCGGCGGTTTCCACACCGATCCCCCCGGTCGCGCCCGTGATCAGGGCCACCTTGCCCTCAAGACGTCGTCCGGTCATGAATACGGTCCTTTCCTTGCGTTTGATACGTCTGTCAGCGACTGCTGCCTGCCTCGGCAGTCGGTCCACTCCCACGAGGGTCGGTCTCCTCGACCGGAGCAGCTGCTGTCCGAACTTCGTTGTCCCGCTACGCTCGCCGCCCCGCTACGACGGGCTCGACTCTCGGTACAGCACGAGGTGTTCGTGGTAGAGCACTCCGTCGCGGATGTCCCCTGTGGCGGTGAACCCGGTGTCGTCGACGTAGTCCAGGTGACTACCGGTGACCGTGTAACGGCCGGTGTACGCACTGGCCCGCCCGCCGCGAGCCTCGTCGTAACGGCCGTCCGGCAGCAGCTCCTGCCGAATGTGCCCGTCCTCGGTCACCCACATACCGACCACGTCCACGTGGCCGTCCTCGATCGCCGCCATGGCTGCCCCCTCTCCTCGAACGGTGCGGTCCCTCCCGCTCCACCGAGTCTGCACAGGTCAGCGGCGACCACCCAGGACGCATGCTCCCTGGGTGCACCACACCCAGGCAGCCCACCGGCGCGCCGCCTAGCCTGATGACATGGACGACAACCATCTGGGGGACTTCCTGCGCGCACGCCGCGCCGCCCTGCGCCCGCACGACGTCGGCATGCCGAGCCACGGGACCCGCAGAGTCGCCGGACTGCGGCGCGAGGAGGTCGCCGTCCTGGCCGGAGTGAACGCCGACTACTACACCCGCCTCGAACAAGGCCGCGAACGCAACCCCTCACCCCAGGTGATCGACGCTCTCAGTCATGCGCTGCACCTCGACGAGGACGCCAGGGCGCACCTGTACCGGCTGGCTGGGGCCACGCCCGGCGACCGACTCTCGCCTCACTCCACTGGGCGCGTCAGCCCCGCCCTGCGACAGCTGATGGACGGCTACCCCAACACCCCGGCGTTCGTCATGAACAGGACCCTCGACCTCCGCGCGGTCAACGCGCTGGCCCAGGCCCTCTACTCGGCGTTCACCCCGGCGGACAACCTCGCCCGCATGACGTTCCTCGACCCGGCCGGCCCCACCTTCTACACGGACTGGAACCGGGCGGCACAAGCCACCGTCGCCAACCTCCGCGAGGCGACCGGCTTCGAACCGGACAACCCGCGGCTGCGCGAACTCGTCGGCACCCTCACCGAGCACAGTGCGGACTTCGCGCGCCTGTGGCAGTCCCACACCGTGCGAGGCAAGACGCAGGACGCCAAACACTTCCTCCACCCGGATGTCGGCCCGCTCACGCTCACCTACCAGGCGTTCGACGTACGCGAGGCACCCGGCCAGCAGCTCGTCATCTACCACGCCGAACCGGGCAGCCCCAGCGCCCACTCCCTCCACCTGCTCGGCTCCCTCCACGCCACCCGGCGCCAAGACCGCTCCCAGCACACAGCTGATCAGCCAACACAACCCGGAGACCCGCACCGATAATGCGACTTCGCCTCAGCGCGTTTCATAGGTGGTCGCTCGTGAAACACCCGGCCGCCCGGCGGCCCACCCGCGGCAATCATGTTTCATAAGTTGTTGCAAACGACTTGCCTACTGAAACACACCCATGAAACGTCCCGAGGTGTGAGCGACGACTTCAGCCGCGTGGAATCGCGCGACTGCCCCATGTCCTCCTGCGCGGCCCCCGCGGGCTCGCCTTGCCGGACCGGCAAGGGCAAGGTGGCCATCCAGTACCACACCGCACGCTTCCGCCTCGTGTCCCACCTCGCCAAGGCCCTCAGCGTGCCGACCCCCCGCCGTGCGCAATCCCGGCTCGGCGTGGACCGAACTGCCCCGGCCCGTGAGCGCCGGCGCCGAACCGGTCGGACACATCCGCCTCGGCTACGCCCGCGCCTCGACCGCCCGGCGGTCCCTGGACGCGCAGCTCGACTCCCTCGCCGCGGGCGGGGTGACCCGCGTCTTCTCGGAGAAGATCTCCGCCCGCGCCACGAAGCGCCCCGAACTGGAGACCGTCGTGAAGCTCGCCGGGGAGATCCGCTCCTCCGGCGCCGCCGTGACCCTCGTCGTCCACGAGCACAAACGGCTCGGCCGCGGCATCGAACTCGCCATGCTCGCCGAGGAACTGAAGGCCAGTGGCGTCGGACTGGAGTTCCTCACCGGGGAACTGAAGGGCTCGCACGACCCGTCCGGCATCGTCTTCACCGTGCTGGCGGCCATGTCGGGCATGGAGCGCGAGTACATCCGCGACCGCACCCTCGAAGGCCATGAGTCCGCCCGAAAGCGCGGCAAGACCATCGGCGGCGCGGGCGTCACCGACCCGGACATGCTGTCCATGGCCCTCCACCTGCGCGACCAGGAGATGAGCCTGCGCGACATCGCCAAGCGGCTCGTCATCACCACCGGCACGAAGAAGGGCCAGCACCCCTCACCCGCCACCGTCATGCGAATGCTCCGCGAGCACGACGAGAAGGCCGCCACGACGGCGAGCGTATGATCACCCGTTACCTTGCGGCTGGTGTCTGAGCTAGGACACCGGGGCCAAGTCCGAGGCTGCGGCCCCGGTCACGGCCCTGAGAGCGCTCTCACCCGCGCGCCCGAGCCTGCCTGCCCCGAAGCCGCCCCGAGGCTGCTCCAGGGGACGATGCGACGCCCCACCGCCGTGAGGTCATGACGCCGTGACGCCATGACTCACGACAGCGCCCTGAGAGCGCTCTCCGTGCCACCTCCCCGACTCGCCGTCCTCGGGGCCATCGCCTCACCAGTCGGCGCCGCACCCCCAAACCGGACCTCAGCCCTTCATCGACGCCCGGGCGTCCACGAACGCGGCCACCGTCTTCTCGATGTCCTCGGTGGAATGCGCCGCCGAGAGCTGCACGCGAATGCGGGCCGCGCCCATCGGGACCACCGGGTAGGAGAAGCCGATCACGTACACGCCACGCTCCAGCAGGAGCTCGGCCATGCGGCCCGCCTCGGCGGCGTCGCCGATCATGACCGGGGCGATGGGGTGCTCGCCGGGCAGGATCTCGAAGCCCTCCTCGGACATCCGGGTGCGGAAGAGCTTGGTGTTGGCGGCCAGCTTCTCGCGCAGATCGCCGGCCGACTCCAGGAGGTCGAGGACCTTGAGGGACGCGGCGGCGATGACCGGGGCCAGCGAGTTCGAGAAGAGGTACGGGCGCGAGCGCTGACGCAGCAGGGCCACGATCTCGGCGCGGGCCGCGACATAGCCGCCCGAGGCGCCGCCGAGTGCCTTGCCGAGGGTGCCGGTGATGATGTCGACGCGGTCGCTCACGCCGTGCAGGGCCGGGGTGCCGGCGCCACCGGGACCCGTGAAGCCGACGGCGTGCGAGTCGTCGACCATCACCATGGCGTCGTAGCGGTCGGCGAGGTCGCAGATCTCCTTGAGCGGTGCGATGTAGCCGTCCATCGAGAACACGCCATCTGTGACGATCAGACGCCTGCGCGCGCCGCACGCCTCCTTTAGCTTGGCCTCCAGATCCGCCATGTCGCGGTTGGCGTAGCGGAAACGGGCCGCCTTGGAAAGCCGGATGCCGTCGATGATCGAGGCGTGGTTGAGGGCGTCGGAGATGACCGCGTCCTCGGCGTCGAGCAGGGTCTCGAAGACGCCGCCGTTGGCGTCGAAGCAGGAGGAGTAGAGGATCGTGTCCTCCTGGCCCAGGAACGCCGAAAGGCGTCCCTCCAGCTCCTTGTGCACGTCCTGGGTACCGCAGATGAAGCGGACCGAGGCCATGCCGTAACCCCAGCGGTCCAGCGCGTCCTTGGCGGCGGCGACGACCTCGGGATGGTCGGCGAGGCCGAGGTAGTTGTTGGCGCAGAAGTTGAGCACGTCGCCCGTGGGCACCGTGACGGACGAACTCTGCGGAGTGGAGATCACGCGCTCGGGCTTGAAGAGCCCGGCTTCCTTGATCTCGTCGAGGGTCTTCTGGAGGTCGTCGCGGACGTTCGCGTACATGCGGGATGTGCTCCTTGGGCGGGCGGAAGGCGGGGCGGGCCTGCGGGAGGGCGCGGCTGGAGGGACGTTACGGGGCCGGCTTGCGCGGGTGCGGGCCGACCAGGACAGGCGTGCCGGGGCCCGGCCCACCCCGGCTGCCGGGCCGACTCGAAGGCCCGGGCCGACCGGAGGCCCGGCCCTCGGCAGGCCCGCCGAACGGTGACACCCTGACCCCCTGCCCCCTGCCCCCTGACACGGCGACACTCAGGCGGTCAGGCGGTCAGGCGGTCAGGCGGTCAGGCGGTCCAGTCAAGAATGATCTTGCCACTGCGAGCGGTGGCGGCCTCGTCGAACGCGGCGTCGAAGTCCTGGTACGCGTACTTGCCGGTGATCACGGGGCTGAGGTCCAGGCCGCCCTCGAGCAGCACCGTCATGGCGTACCAGGTCTCGAACATCTCGCGTCCGTAGATGCCCTTGATGGTGATCATCGAGGTGACGATTTTCGCCCAGTCCACGGCGAACTCCTGGGCCGGCAGGCCCAGCATCGCGATGCGGCCGCCGTGCGTCATGTTGGCGACCATGTCGCGCATGGCTTCGGCGCGGCCCGACATTTCCAGGCCGATGTCGAAGCCCTCCTTGAGGCCCAACTGCCGCTGAGCGTCGGCGATTCCGTGTTCGGCGACATTCAGCGCGAGGGTGGCGCCGGCCTTGCGGGCGATGTCCAGGCGGGACTCGCTGACGTCGGTGATGACGACGTTGCGCGCACCGGCGTGCTTGGCGACGGCGGCGGCCATGATGCCGATCGGGCCGGCGCCGGTGATCAGCACGTCCTCGCCCACCAGCGGGAACGAGAGCGCGGTGTGCACGGCGTTGCCGAACGGGTCGAAGATGGCGGCGATGTCGAGGTCGACCTTGGTCCGGTGCACCCACACGTTGGAGGCCGGGAGCGCCACGTACTCCGCGAACGCACCATCGCGCCCCACGCCGAGGCCGACGGTCGAGCGGCACAGGTGGCGGCGCCCGGCGAGACAGTTGCGGCACTTTCCGCAGACCAGGTGCCCCTCGCCGCTGACCAGATCACCCACGGCGATGTCCGCGACGTCCGCGCCGACAGCCGCGACCTCGCCGACGAACTCGTGGCCGAGGACCAGAGGCGTCTCGACGGCGCCCTGCGCCCACCCGTCCCAGGAACGGATGTGCAGGTCGGTACCGCAGATGCCGGTACGAAGAACCTTGATCAGCACATCACCGGGCCCGGTCTCCGGCTCGGGTACGTCCATGAGCCACAGTCCGGGTTCGGCGTGCTGCTTGACAAGTGCCTTCATGGGCGGGGCTCCCGGCGTACGGAGAGGGTTGCCGGCCACGGAAACGGTGGCCGGGGTACGGCGTGACGGCCGGCCGGACGTACTGGCCCGCACGTGCTGGGTGACCAGATCGGGCAGACCGAGAGGGCCGGCCGATCCGACTGATCACCAATCTGCCGAGCCCCGGCCTCCGAGTCCATCGAGGATTTCTTAAGCGGGCCAACAGCCAAGCTTCACGCGCGCCCCACGCGCCCCGCCCGCCTCACAGCAGGAACCTCCCTCAGCACGGCTCTCCGCCGTCACCACGCGCGGCCGCCACGCCCCGCCGGGCCCGAAACCACGGCGCACACCGGCGAGCAGAAGAACCATCCGGATGGAGCAGTCCGCAGCCGAGGGCGGGGGCGGGGCGGGTGTTGGAGGGCCGGGGGGGAGGGTGCCTGGTGCGCAACGGGGACACCTATGGCCCCCCTGGGGGTATGGCCTCCCTGGGGTATGGCCTCCCTGGGGTATGGCCTCCCTGGGGCGGAGAGCGCTCTCAAACGGGCCCACTTCCGCTGGAGCTCCGGACCTGGCTGCCTCTGGGGACGGCAGGCAGGCCCCCACCTCAGCGACTCTCCTCGGCTCGCCGAGTCCCTTGGCTATCGTGGCTCCACCACAACCGGGGGACATCGAGAGGATGGCGTGGACGTGAAGCGGGGGGTGACACGGTGAAGGCGGCGAACGCCCGGCATATACGGGTGCCGGTCGGTGAGGACGCCGCCCGCTGGGCGACCCGCGGACGGTGCCGACGCGTTCTGTTGGTGGTGCACAACGTGACATCGGCGACCCGCTTGCTCGACATACTCCCCCTCTTCCACGACGACCTGCGCATTCAGCTCCTGGCCACCTGCACCGGCTCCTCGGCCTTCCAGGGCGGCGTGGAGGCCCTGCTCGCGGAGATGGGGATTCCGGTACTCCCCTGGGACCAGGCGCTCGAGACAAGGGTGGACCTGGTCATCACGGCCAGCTTGGGAGGCCAACTCCACCTGCTCCAAGGGAGGTTGGCGCTCCTCTCACACGGCATCGGATACAATAAAACACTTGCCACGCCGGGACGCCGGGACGCCGGGACGCCGGGACGCCGGGACGCCGGGACGCCGGGACGCCGGGACGCCGGGACGCCGGGACGCCGGGACGCCGGGACGCCGGGACGCCGGGACGCCGGGACGCCGGGACGCCGGGACGCCGGGACGCCGTTCTCAGCGGAGGTCGCGCGCGAAGGGCGGCCACTTGAGAGCGCTTCCACAATACCCACGGCACCCCCAACACCCCCCGTCTTCGGCCTCTCTCCCGAGTGGCTGCTGCACGAAGGCGTTCCGATCGTGGACGCCATGGTGCTCTCACATCCGGAACAACTGGACCGGCTGCGCGCCGCGTGCCCCGAGGCGGCCCCTACGGCCGTCCTCGCGGGCGACCCCTGCTTCGACCGCATGCTGGCCGCCCGACCGTACCGAGAGCGCTTTCGCAGAGCACTCGGTGTACGCCGAGGCCAGCGGCTCATCGTGCTCAACTCGACCTGGAACCCCGAGTCGTTGTTCGGCGATGGCGGAGGCGACGACGTACTCCCCTCCCTACTGCCCAGGCTCACGGCGGAGTTGCCCACCGACGAGTACCGGGTCGCAGCCGTGCTCCACCCCAACATCTGGCACGGACACGGCCCCGGGCAGATCCGAGCCTGGCTGGACCGGTCCCTGCGCGGCGGCCTCATACTCGTCGACCCCTTGCACGACTGGCGCCAGGCACTGCTCGCGGCGGACGCGGTACTCGGGGACCACGGCTCGGTCAGCTACTACGCGGCGGCCCTCGGCACCCCGGTGCTGCTCGGCGCACCCCCTTCGGACGGACTCGATCCCCACTCCCCCGTGGCCGAGTTCGTCGGCAAGGCCCCTCGGCTCGACCCGTGCGCGCCCTTGGCCGCCCAGTTGGACGCCCTGATCACCGAACATCGCCCCCTCCCGGGCCCGGCCGACCTCACCACCTCGGCGCCCGGCGCATCGGCGGCATTGCTGCGGGGCCTCTTCTACCGGCTCATGAAAACCCCCGAGCCCCAGCAGCGCGCCTTGTTGGAGCCGCTACGTCTCCCCCCATACCAACGCCGGCCCGCCACCGCCCCGTTGAGTGTCCTCACCCGCCTGACTTCGGACCCGTACGAGATTCACGTGGCCCGCTACATGGAGCCCTGGTACGAGGCCGCCGGCGAAGGCCACATCCACATCGCCGTCCACGAGGACACACGCGACCGCACACAACTCGACCTGGCAGACGTCCTGTTGAGGGAAGGCCAGCCCGACGACCCTCGCTTCGGCTCACCCGCGCAGTGGACGTCGGAGGTACTGCGACGCCACCCGCACAGTGCGCTCGCCGCCTACATCACGGGCCCGGACGAGTGCATGGCACAAACCCGCACCGGGCACCGCGTCCGCCTCATCTGCGAGCCGAACGGCCTGGACCCGGCATCCGCCGCGTCGGCCCTGCACGCCTGGCTGACGTCGGGCCGGACCACCCGGGAGGCCATGGACGACGGCTTGACCATCCGCACGGGCACCGCCGCGCACCGCGTAACCGTCACGACATGCATGGCATGAGGCACGACATGAGAGCGCCCACACGGCGGGGGTCTCGGGGCCTGGACCAAACCCGGGACGTGACGGATCGGCTCAGGAAGTAACGGATCGGCTCAGGAAGCGACGAGCAGCACCGGACGGCACCCGCGGCACCGGACAGCACCGACGGCACCGGGCCACACCGGACGGAAAGGAAACGAAGCGCGCCGGCCAACGTTCCTGAACGCGCTCTCACCCCCGGTCGGATCCCTCCCCCGCCTGCTCCCGGCACCGCTCGCGGAGCGCTCTCAAATGGACCAGGGGGTAGTGGGCCTGCTCGTTGGCCAGCGCCGCGGTGGCCTCTTCGATCAGCGGCAACGCCTCCGTCGGCCGACCGCTCGCCTCCAGGGTCTCCGCGAGGTCGGTGAGCGTACGCGCGGTGTTGTACGCCTCATGTGTGGCCCGGAAGAAACTGAGAGCGCTCTCCAGCTCTTCCCGCGCCGGCGCCCACTGACCGAGACCGCGCAGGGCACGGCCGCGGTGGCGCCGCAGAAGGGCCCGGGCACGCGGCAGATCGTGGCTGCCCTCGCCGTCGGGGCGGACACCGTCCAGGATGCGGTCCGCCGCCTCGAAACAGTCGTACGCCTCACGGAAACGCCACTCACGCAGCCGCAGCAGCCCCAGCGATTCGACGGCCGTGGCGTGGCCCCGGCTATGGCCGGCCGCCTCCTCGATGCGGGCGGCCTCGGTGAAAGCGCTCTCAGCCTCGGGCCACCGGCGCAACTCGGTGAGGTTCAGGCCGAGCAGGGTCTGCATGCGCGCGGCCTCCCTGGAGTCGGGTGCCCAAGAGCGTGTGACCCGGACGCCCGCGTCGAGGGCCGGGAGCAGTTGGTCGTGGCAGCCCATCTTCAGCTGAAGCGGCCACAGAGCCTGGTTCAGGCGGAAGACCGCATCCGCGTCGCCCAACTCCTCAGCCGCGGCGATGGCTTGGAGGAGAGTGCCGAGTGTGTCGCGCAGAGCGGTCAGCGCCTCGCCGGCATCGGTGTACCGTGCCCCGGCCGGTGCAGGCTGCTGCGGTTCTCCGAGCCGCCATCCTTGCCGTAGGGCCGCCTTGCTCGCCGGTTCGGCGAAGGAGACACACCACCGCACCGCCCCGCGGACGGCCTCCTCGACCGCTGCGGGGCCCTCCTCGCTGAGTCCCTGCGTCGCCGCGTACTCCCGGACCAGGGGTCTGATCCAGTACGTGCCGTTGGTCGCGCTCTCCACCAGGCGGACGGCGGCCAGCTCGTCCAGGACGCGTCCGGCGGCCGTCTCCTCAATGCCGAGCACCGCCCCGGTCAGCGGGGCGTCGATGGCGGGCCAGTCGCGCTGGGCGAGCAGTCGCAAGGCGCGTGCCGCGTCGGGCCGCAGGGCACGGATCCCGTCGGCGACCGCGGTGCGGGCGGCGTCGCCGCTCGGCTGCCCGTCCTGCTGCCAGTGCCGGGCCGTGAGGCGGGCCGCCGCGGCACGCAGCGCGAACGGTGAGCCGGCGCAGCGTTCCAGCACGGCGGGCAGCGTCGCCCGGTCCAGGGTCACGTTCCCCGCCTTGGTGACCACGGCCAGCAGTCGCCGGGCGTCCTTGTCCGAGAGCGCTCTCAGCGGGATCCCCACCGCGTCGAGACCGGGCAGCGGGTGGCGGGCGGTCACGATGACGAACACGCCGGGCGCGGAGGTGAGTACGGGAAGGATCTGCGCCGCGGACCGTGCGTGGTCGAGAACGATCAGCAGCCGGCGATCCGTGGTGCAGGCACGCAGCAGTGCTTCACGGTCCTCGCGGGTGGGCGGGACTTCGGCCGCCGGGACGCCCAACTGCCCGAGCAGCGAACCAAGTACGGCCGATGGGTCCGCTCCCGCCGCGGGTCCCGCGCCGCGCAGGTCGGCGTACAGCTGTCCGTCGGGGAAGCGGCGCAGTTCGGCGCAGCCCCAATGCAGGGCCAGCGCGCTCGTTCCGATGCCCTGCGGACCGTGCAGCACCGCCACCCGTGGGCGGCCGTCCGGTCGGCGGGAGGCCTCCCGGCTCAGCGCCTTGCGCTCGCTCTCACGGTCGGTGAAGAACCGGGTGGAGGCGCGCAGCACGGGCCGTAGGTCGGCGTCGCCCGGGCGCGGGGCGCTGCGGGCGAAGGCGGTCCAGGCCGTGGCGAGGCCGGGGTCCTGGCGTACGGCGTCGTGCACCAGTTGGGCCACGCCGCTCAGTTCGTCGCGATCCCGTGGAGCGCGGACCTCATGGCCCACGATGCGCCGGACCAGACCGCCCGCGCTCTCCCAGGCCGCCTTGCCCGCCTCGTTGGCCAGCCCCGCGCCGACCGCGCCCAGTACGGCGGCCACGGCCTCCGCCGACGAGAGGTCCAGCATGTTCCGCCCCCGATTCGCCCGTCGCCCCCGCTTGCCGCCGCCACGCTAGCAACATCCTTTCGGGGCGACCGAGTTCCCCAACGTTTGGCCGAAACCCTTCGGCGCGCGGGGCTCGCAAGCGAGCACTCGACGGCTCGGCGCGCGCCCTAACGGCTGGACACCACGCTGAGATGTCCGCGCCCGCGCCGAGCCACGGCCGGCTCCGACTCACGCAGGACCATCGTCAGGCGGCGGAGCCCGAACTCCCGCAGCGTACGCGGCGATTCGATGAAAAGGCGGCAGCTGGTGCGGCCGCGCCCCGGGTCCGGGTGGCACACCTGCCGTACCGCGCCGTCGTGGTGCACGGCGGCGTCACCGACCGCCTTGACCCAGTGCGGAAGGCCGAGCCGGAAGGCGGCGTCCATGATCGGGTCGTCGGCGATGTCGCGCCGGATGTCCCTGAGCCAGGGAGCGCTCTCATCGTCAGCGAACGCCTCGGCGAACTGGGCCAGCAGGGGGAGGCACCAGGCCGTCTCGTGCTCGGCCAGCACGCTGGCGGCCTCCGGGTGGAACAGGACGAAACGCAGGAAGTTGTGGCCGGGCATCGCCGTGGGGTGCGGTCCGACGCCATCGAAGAGGGCGTCGTAGGCCGCGTTGGAATGGGCCACGCCCCAGCCCGAGTCGAGGACCACGGACGGGAAGGGCAGGGCGTCCGTCATCGTGAAGTAGTCATGGACATAGGCCCTGAGCTCGGGGTTTCCCTCAAGCTCCGAGGTGTCGTGCCTTTCGGCTGTCGTCTTCTCGGCTGCGTGCTCCCTCGCTGCCGTCTGCTGTCCGGGACGCTCCTGGACCAGGGCGAACGGGCACTCCGCCGTGGGGACGTGCGCTGCCGGAATTTTCGTCACCGAATCCTTCGCCACCGATTCTTCCGCCATCGAGTACGCGACTCCTCTTGCTGGCCCGCGAGTGCGGCGGCCGGCCTTCGGGCCCGCCCGGGGCTCGGAGGGCGATCTTCACACCGCGTGGCGATCCTGATACCGCCGCCACAATGATGTCAAGCATCGTGGCATTCCGGCCCCCCGAAGCTTTGATTGCGCCACAACTGTGGCAAGTTCTGGTTGTTGTTGCCGGGAACCGCTAGCCTCCGGAGCATCCACTGTTGTGTCCGCCGACTCTCATGATCTAGGAGAACTACTGGTGACGGACGGCTTCTTGGTTCCGGGACCGGCGGCCACGGGCCCCCTCGCGGCCGTCGTCGCCCGTGTGGCCGAGCTCGCCGGAAAGCTCGGCATGAATCATGCGGACGTGTTCGACGTCCACCGGCTCTCCGAGGCCTCGGGCGTCCCGGCCGACGTGGTCAGCCTGCTGCTCGAAGGCCGGCCCGCCGGTGAACCCGACCTGCAGGCACGCTTCTTGCAGCGGTTCGGTCTGCTGCGCAGCACCCGCCGCAAGCCCAACGGCCGCCCGCACACGCAACAGGAGATCGCTGACGGTGCCGGCATGTCGCGCCAGCAGGCGGGTGCGCTGATCAATGGCGACCGGCGGCCGACCATGGAGCACTGCGACGCGATCCAGCGCTTCTTCGGCGTCCACGCGGGGTTCTTGACGGCCGACGACACCGACGCGCTCGGCGGCGCCCTGCTGCGCACCGAACAGGAATTGCTCCAGCGACTCGCGGGCCGCGAGCGTCAAGAGGCGGACGGCGCACCCGGCGGTGACGCGCTGGAGCGTCTGTTGCAGGACCACGGCGTCCGTGGCATCGCCTGGCGGGCCGCCCAACTCCCCACCGACAAACACCGCGACAAGGTGACCGAGTGGCTGGACATGCTCTTGGAGAGTGTGAAGCAGTCGGAGACCTGATGGCCCGGCCACGCGGCGAACACGCTCTCCGGAGCGCATCAGCCTGCCCGAACGCCGACCGCCGTTGGTTTCCGGCCTTGGAGTGATGGCGAGTTCAACGAACTTGGGCTCAATGTCGACTGGATCAATCGCGCACGGCTCGGCAGAGTGCTGAACCGTGACGGGTTGCTCGACGAATGCTGCTCGATGAACGGCTTGCGGGGAGAACGGTGGGCATAGGCAAGGAGATGCGCCGGCTGTGCGGCGAGCTGGTCGCGGGCATCACGATCCCCGCCCCGGCGGAGCCCACCGCCCTGTACGCGGCCCTGTGCGAGGGCATGAGCCGGCGCCGGGGCCGCCCCGTGGAGTTCCGCATGGCGGCCTTCCCACCCGGAACGGCCAGCGGCCTCTGGCTCGACATGGCGGATCGCGACCTGGTGGTGGTGGAGGAGCGCACCGCTCCGGACCATCAACTGGTCATCCTGGGACATGAGTTGTGGCACATGGACGCCGGACACGGCAGCCACCATGTCGACGGCGCCACTGTGGCGGCACGGCTGTTCTCCACACACGGCGACCTGGGCGCCGCCGTGCGCAAGGTGGCCGCGAGAACGCGCTCTCATCTGTCCGAGGAGACGGACGCCGAGAGCTTCGGACTGCTCCTGGGCAGCAAGTGCCGGCCCTGGCTGACCGGGACGGGCTCGCGCGGCCCGGTGCGCCGCGACATGCTCGCAGGACGCATCGAGGCCTCGCTCGGGTACCGCGGTCCGCAGGGCTGAGGCGTGCAGAGCCAGGATTACTACGTACCGGCCGCCGCGATGGGGACGGCCCTCGCCTTCAAGGTGCCCTCGCTGGTTCGGGCCTGGCGTGATCCGCTGCTGCGCGCGGTGTGCGCGCTGCTCGCCCTGGCCGGACTCGTCTTCTTCTTCGCGGCGCCGTCGACCATCGCGGACGTCAACCGCCTCACCGGCGTCCGCAACTTCTCCGCGCCCCTGGTCTACTCCCTTCTGAGCGCTTTCAGCGCCTCGTGTCTCGTCCTCATCGTCAACTGGCGTGGCGGCCCCGCCGAGCAGACCCGGCGGATCTCCCGCCGGTGGATCGCGGCGTACAGCGTCGAGGTCGTCGTGATCGTCACGCTGTTCCTGCTCGGCGACACGCCCGTCGAGCGGCTGCGCGACCTGGACACGTACTACGCCAACACGCCCTTCATCCGCGAGATGATCGTGCTCTACCTCGTGGCCCTGACCGTCGCGGGCGTGTCGATGAACGTGATGTGCTGGCGCTGGGCGCTCCAGGTGCACGGCTGGCTGCGGACCGGGCTTTTGATCATCGTGCTCGGCTATCTGTTCAACCTGGCTTATCTGATCACCAAGTTCAGCGCCGTGTTCGCGCGGTGGGGCGGCCACGATCTGGACTACCTGAGTTCGGACGTGGCGCCCACGCTGGCCTCCTGGGGGGCTCAGATCAGTGCCGTCGGTTTCTGCCTGCCGCTGGTGTGCCAGCGGTTCGCGGACAGCTGGAGCACCTGGACCACCTACCGCCAGCTGGGGCCGCTCTGGCGCGAACTGCGCGCGGGGGCGCCCTCCCAGGGCCGTTCGGTCCGTATCTCCTGGTGGTCGTCCGCCGAACTGCGCGTGACCCAGCGCGAGTCCGACATCCACGACGGCATGCTGGGGCTCTTCCCCTACTTTGACGCCGAGGTGCGGGCGAAAGCGTATGAGAGCGCTCTCGCGGCGGGCTCCGAACCGGTCCTCGCGCACGCCGAGGCCGACGCCGCGATGGTGACGGCCGCCGTACGGGCCCGCGCCGCCGACCCGCTGGGAAAGGTCATCAATTCCGCCGAGGCAGCCGGCTCGCCGCTGCCCGAGGGACCGCGCGATCTGGTGCGGATGTCCGTAGTACTGCGTCAGTCACCCGTCGTCGCCGCCGCCCGAGAGCGCGCGGAAACCAGGTAAGAGAGCGATTTCCATGAGCGAACCCGAAAGCCCGCGCCGGGGTACGGGCCCCCGTAGAGCCGTCGTCATCGGCGGCGGCATGGCCGGCATGCTGGCCACCGCGGCGCTGGTCGAGCACGTCGACCTCGTCACCGTCGTGGAGCGCGACGTGCTGCCGACCGGCCCCGAGCCGCGCAAGGGCCTGCCGCAGGCCCGCCACGTCCACGTGGTGTGGTCCGGCGGCGCGCGGGCGATGGAGATCCTTCTCCCGGGCCTCATCGACCGCTGGCTGAAGGCCGGGGCGCGGCGCATCCCGTTGCCCACGGGCCTCGTGTCGATGCAGTCACAGGGCTGGCTGCGCCGCTGGCCCGAGATGCAGTTCATGATCGCCTGTAGTCGTGACCTGCTGGACTGGGTGGTCCGCGACCAGGTGGCGTCCAGACCGGACGTCACGGTCCTGGAAGGCACCGAACTCCTCGGCCTCGAGGGGGATTCCTCCCGCGTCACCGGTGTCCGCGTACGGAGCCCCAAGGGTGAAGAGCGCGTCCTGGAGGCGGACTTGGTGGTCGACGCCTCGGGTCGGGGCTCGCGGGCACCCCTGTGGCTGCGGGCGCTCGGGGTGCCCACGCCCCGCGAGGAGAAGGTCGACTCCGGACTCGTGTACGCGAGCCGTCTCTTCGAAGCACCCGCAGGGAGCGAGGAATACCCCCTGGTCAATGTGCAGTCGGACGCCCGGGAACCGGTGCCCGGCCGCACCACGACGATCGTGCCCATCGAGGGCGGACGCTGGCTGGTCACGCTCTCAGGCACCCGGGGCGGCGAGCCGAGCGGTGACCCGGAGGAGTTCGAGACGTTCGCCCGCTCGGTGCGCCACCCCGTCGTCGGCGAGCTCATCGCGGGGATGAAAGCGCTCTCCGACGTCGCCGTGACCCGCAGCACCGTCAACCGGCGGATCTTCTTCGAGGAAGTGCGGCCCTGGCCCGAGGGGTTCGTCGCGCTGGGTGACGCCGTCGCCACCTACAACCCGGTCTACGGGCACGGCCTCACCGTCGCCGCTCAGGGCGCCGTCGCACTGCGCGACCACGTGGCCGCCCACGGGATCGCCGGCCCCGGGCTCGCGCGCCGGGTGCAGCGCGCGGCCGCGCGCCCGGTGACGGTGGCCTGGGAACTGGCCACCGGTCAGGACATCCTCTACCCGGGGGCGAAGGGCAAGCAGCCCGGACTCGCGGCCAAGGTGCTGCGCCACTACGTGGACAGACTCCTGCTCACCGCGACCGGACGGCCACTCGTCACCAAGGCGTTCTTCGACGTGATCACGCTCTCAGCGCCGCTCACGGCGCTCGTGCGGCCCGAGATCGTGCTGGCGGTGCTACGCGGGCCCGTACTCCCCAAGCTCACGTCACCGCCTCTGACGGAGCGTGAACTGCCCCTAGCCCGGCGGCCGCAGAGGACTCCCTGACTCTGCCTCGCGCCACATCGCCGGACCCTGGGCCCAAGGGCTCGCGTGACACCGCGATTTGGGGCACGTATCGAACTTCCATAGGATCCGGCGATGATCACCAGAAAACGGCTGGCGGCCGGAGTGTGCGCGCTGGCCGCCACTTTCGCCACCGGCATTCTCCCGGCCGTCGGCACCGCCCAGGCCTTCGCCGCCCAGGGCCCCGACGGGCAGCCCGCCACGCAGCCCGGGCCCAAGGTCGACCTGGTCCTCGACGTCTCCGGTTCGATGCGGACCGCGGACATCGACGGCAAGACGCGTATGGCCGCCGCCAAGCAGGCGTTCAACGAAGTCCTCGACGCGGTGCCGCCGGAGGTCCAGCTCGGCATACGCACCCTCGGCGCCACCTATCCCGGCGAGGACCGCAAGGTGGGCTGCAAGGACACCCGCGCCCTCTACCCGGTCGGCCCGTTGAACCGTACCGAGGCCAAGACCGCCGTCGCCACCCTCGCGCCCACCGGCTGGACGCCCATCGGGCCGGCCCTGCAAGGCGCCGCCGACGACCTCAAGGGCGGTGACTCCACCCGCCGGATCGTGCTGATCACCGACGGCGAGGACACCTGCCAGCCGCTCGACCCCTGCGAGGTGGCCCGCGACATCGCGGCCCAGGGCATCCATCTGACCATCGACACGCTCGGTCTGATCCCGGACGCCAAGACCCGCCAGCAGCTCACCTGCATCGCCGAGGCCACCGGCGGCACCTACACCTCCGTACAGCACACCGACCAGCTCTCCGGCAAGGTCAAACAGCTGGTGGACCGGGCCGCCGACCCGGTGGTCGTGCCCGTCGCGACGAGCGGCACGGCGAGTTGTGAGAGCGCTCCCGAGCTGAAGCCGGGCCTCTACACGGACCGCGAGAAGTTCGCCGAGCACCGCTCGTACAAGGTGAACGTACTGCCCGGCCAGGAGCTGCGTGCCTCCGCCAGCATCGGCATGGACCGGCCGGCCAATCCGGACTACGGCATCCTGCTGCGGGCGGTGACCGCGCACGGCCGCGAGATCGTACGCGGATCGGAAGCGGGCGACGGACGCACCGATCTCATCTCGACCGGCCTTCGCTACCCCAAGGCGTCGGCGGACGACTCCGACGACAAGTCGACGCCGGAGTCCGTCTGTCTTCAGGTGTCCAACTCCTTCTCGGCCGCACCCGGCGTCAAGACCGACCCCGGGCTGCCCGTGGAGCTCGCCATCGACGTGGTGGACGGCCCCGAGCACGCTTCCGACGTGGCCTCCTTCGGTCTTGGCCGGGGCTGGTGGCTGCTCGGCGCCCTCGCGCTGACCGGTCTCGTCGCGGGGCTGGTGTGGGGCTGGATCTCGCGCTGGCGCATCGCGGTCTGGCGGACCAACTGATGCCGAACACCACCTCACGCCCCGGGGGCCAACTGATGCGTACGGTACGGATGTTGACGGCCGGCGCGCTGACGGGCGCCGCCCTGCTCGCGGGCTCGGCCGCGCCGGCGCTCGCCGACTCGCCATCGGCGAGCCCGTCCGCGTCGAAGAGCTCGGCGGCGCCCACGGAAGCGGGTACCGCCTTCCGTACGGCCGTCGCGGTGCGGCAGGGCCAGAAGGCCACCGCGTCCGCGTCCAGCGGTGACTACCTGTACTGGATGTTCCCGGCAGACGCCGGACAGCGCCCCACGGTCACGGCCAAGGTCACGCTGCCCGAGGCTGCCTCGCGGCACGGTGCCTCCACCTGGCGCATCGATGTGTACGACGGGCTGCGCCGCCGCCAGCCCTGCATGTATGGAACGCAGTCCAGGTCCGCCGCGCAGGACGCGGCCACGGTCGACCTGTCCTGCACCCTGCGACCCACTGTCGCCTGGGCCGACACCTGGTCCAACGATCCGCTGCCGGGCAGCTACTACATCCGGCTGACGGCCGTGTCGCTGCCGGACACCGACCGGGGTCTGCCGTTCAAGGCGGAGGTCGAACCGACCGTCCTGGAGACGGGTGGCGCCCACGCCGTGGACGGGAAGCTCTCGACTCCGCTCGGCGCCAAGTCGGCGGTCGAGCCGGAGGGTGGCTGGACGTCGGGCTGGTGGACCGACCGCTGGCTCTGGACGGCGGCGGGCGGGCTCCTCGCCGCGCTCGCGGGCGTGGCGGGCTACAACCTGACCCGCGGCCGAGGCCGGCCCACGCGGGTGCCGCCGAGGGTGTGAGGAGGCGGGGCGAGGGCACGTGTGCCTGCACTTGAGAGCGCTCTCGGCACCCTTGACCGGTGCCGGAGCATGGCGGGGCGCGCGTGGATGAGAGCGCTCTCCGCGTTTAGCTGGTGCCGGACCGTGGCGGGCGCGTGCGCGTGAGAGCGCTCTCGGCATTCCCGAACCGGTGCCGGACCGTTGGCGGGGCACGCGTGGGTGAGAGCGCTCTCGGCGTTCCCGAGCCGGTGCCGGAGCATGGCGGGCGCGTGTGCGTGAGAGCGCTCTCGGCGTTCCCGAGCCGGTGCCGGAGCGTGGCGCGAGGCCGGCGTGTGAGAGCGCTCTCAGACGCCGGCCTCGCGCCGCCACCCCTCCGCCCATCCACCCCACCCGGCCGCGATTCACCCGGTGCCGTACCCGCCCGGGCCGTACCCGCCGTACCCGCCGTACCAGACTCTGAGGTACCTGACCCAGCGCCACCCCAACCAAGGAGTTCCACGTGAGCCAAGCCGGCCAAGCTACGAACACGCCCGTCGTCGCCGTTCTGGGCACCGGCGTCATGGGGGCAGGCATGGCCCGCAGTCTGCTGCGGGCCGGGCTGACCGTACGGGTCTGGAACCGGACCCCGAAGAAGGCCGAGGCGCTGGCCAAGGACGGGGCATCCGTACACGCGGGCCCCGACGAGGCCGTACGCGGCGCCGATGTCGTCCTCACCTCCCTGCACGACGGCCCGTCTGTCGCCGCCACCCTCGCGGCCGCCTCCCCGGGCGTGCACGCCGGGCAGCCGTGGCTTCAGACCTCCACCGTCGGGCCGGACGCGACGCTCGAACTGGCCGCGCAGGCAGGGGAGTTGGGCGTCGCGTACTACGACTCCCCCGTGCTGGGCACCCGTGATCCCGCCGAACAGGGCAAGCTGACGGTCTTCGTCTCGGGGCCGCCGACGGCGCGGGAAAGCCTCGCGCCCGTACTGGACGCGATCGGCCAACGAACCGTCTGGGTGAGCCACGACCCGGGCGGCGCCTCCCGCCTGAAGCTGGTCGCCAACACCTGGGTGATCAATCTGGTCGGCGCCGTCGCCGAATGCCTCGGCCTGGCCGAGGCCCTTCAGGTGGACCCACGTCTCTTCCTGGACGCGCTCTCCGGCGGCCCCCTGGACACCGCCTACCTGCACGCGAAGTCCGCCGCACTGCTCACCGGTGATCTGACGCCGAGCTTCGCGCTTTCCAGCGCCCTCAAGGACACGCGTCTGATCCTCAGTGCGGCCGAACAGGCGGGCGTACGGCTCGATTTGACCGAGGCCTCTGCTGAGCGCTTCGCACGCGCCCAGGCGGCCGGGCACGGCGACGAGGACATGATCGCGACGTACTTCGCGGGCCGCACGGAGAAGTGAGCGGCCCCGGCGCTCCCCGTCGGCGCCCAGCGACGCCCCGCAGGGGCACCGCCGTGCCCCCGCCAGGCCAGCGCCGGGGGCCCTCGGGGTACCGCCGCGCCACCCTCGGACGCCGTCCCCGCCCGCGAACTCCGGAAAGAAGGGCGCGGGCGGTTCGATAGCATGGCTCTGCCCGTCGGGCGGGGGCGGCACGCGATGCCGGTCCCGGGACGGGCCCTCCCTACCTGGGTTCGCCGCGGCCAGGCCGCGGTGCCGCACGTACGAACATAAGGAGCATCCGAGGATGTCTCGACACCTGATCACCAGCGCGCTGCCGTACATCAACGGGATCAAGCACCTGGGCAACATGGTCGGGTCGATGCTTCCGGCGGACGTGTACTCCCGCTACCTGCGCCAGCGCGGTCACGACGTTCTGTACATCTGCGCCACCGACGAGCACGGCACCCCCGCCGAGCTGGCCGCGAAGGAGGCGGGGGTGTCCGTCGCCGAGTTCTGCGCGCAGGCGCACGACACCCAGAAGGCGATCTACGACGGCTTCCACCTGGCCTTCGACTACTTCGGCCGCAGCTCCTCGCAGCAGAACGTCGAGATCACACAGCACTTCGCGCGGAAGCTGAAGGAGAACGGTTTCATCGAGGAGCGGGCGATCCGCCAGGTGTTCTCGGTCGCCGACGACCGCTTCCTGCCGGACCGCTACATCGTCGGCACCTGCCCCCACTGCGGGTACGACAAGGCGCGCGGCGACCAGTGCGAGAACTGCACGCGCGTCCTGGACCCGACCGACCTGCTGGAAGCGCGTTCAGCGATCAGCGGCAGCAGCGATCTGGAGGTCCGCGAGACGCGGCACCTGTTCCTGCTCCAGTCCAAGCTCCAGGGCGAGGTCGAGGAGTGGATCGACCGGGTCGGCGGTGAGTGGCCCCAGCTGGCGTCGTCGATCGCCCGCAAGTGGCTGACCGAGGGCCTGCATGATCGCGCGATCACCCGCGACCTGGAGTGGGGCGTTCCGGTTCCGGCCGACACCTGGCCGGAGCTGGCCGCCGAGGGCAAGGTCTTCTACGTCTGGTTCGACGCGCCGATCGAGTACATCGGCGCCACGAAGGAGTGGGCGGACCTCGACCCGGAAAACCGTGACTGGCGGTCGTGGTGGTATGAGCCCGAGGGCGCGGCGGACGTGCGGTACACCGAGTTCATGGGCAAGGACAACGTGCCCTTCCACACGGTGATGTTCCCGGCGACCGAGCTGGGGGTGCGCGAGCCGTGGAAGAAGGTCGACTACGTCAAGGCCTTCAACTGGCTCAACTACTACGGCGGCAAGTTCTCCACCTCGCAGCGCCGTGGTGTCTTCACCCACGACGCCCTGGAGATCCTGCCGGCCGACTACTGGCGCTACTTCATGATGGCGAACGCTCCCGAGTCCGACGACACGTCGTTCACCTGGGAGCACTTCACCGCGACGGTCAACAAGGACCTGGCGGACACGCTCGGCAACTTCGTGAACCGCGTCCTGTCGTTCTCCCGCAAGCGCTTCGGCGACGAGGTCCCGGCGGGCGCGGCGGCCGGGGCGGCGGAGGAGAAGCTGGGCGAGGAGATCGCCGGGCTGCTCGCTGAGTACGAGGGCCACATGGAAGCGCTCCAGTTCCGCAAGGCGGCCGCGTCCCTGCGGGCGCTGTGGTCGGCCGGCAACTCCTACCTGGAGGAGAAGGCTCCCTGGCTGGAGATCAAGACCGATCCCGAGGCCGCCGCGCTGACGCTGCGCACCGCGATGAACCTGATCCACCTGTACGCGGTGGTGTCCGAGCCGTTCATCCCGGCCTCGGCCAAGGCCATGCGCTCCGCGTTCGCGCTTGAGGAAGTGGCGCCGTCCGCCGCGCGTGCGACCTGGGTGACGCCCGAGCAGGCCAGGGCCCTGGACGCGGTCCCCGCTGGGAGCGCTTTCACGGTCCCGCCGGTGCTGTTCGCGAAGATCACGGAAGAGGACCTGGAAACGTTCCGGGAGCGCTTCGGCGGCGCCGACGACGCCTGATCGTGTGCCGGATGGTCCGACGGTGGTCGGTCCGGTCGGCCGGTCGGTCCGGCAGTTCCCGTAGGTCCGGTCGGCCGGTCGGCCGGTCGGTCCGGCGGCTGAGCATCGGGGGCGGGGCCCGTCCGTCAGGCGTGACAGGTCGGTCACGCCCGCGACGCCCTCGCCCGCGGCACCCCAGCACGGCCCCGCGACACACGCGCGGGGCCGTGCTGGGTCTCAGGTGGTGAGCAGTCCCGGGTCGCTCACCCCGGTCGCGCCGGTCTCGACGTGTCCGGCGAACCGGCGCAGGAATGTGGCGTCCGCGTCGGACGTCACCGACACGTCGTACCAGTTCTTGCCGGCGCGCAGAGCAACCGTGTACCGGACGGTCGCGCCGGCGGCGACGGTGAAGGTCTGGGTCGCTCCCCCGTAGGCCGCGGCGCTGGCGACCGTGAGGTGGACCGTGCCCTTGCCCGCGTTGGTCATGGTCAGGTCGAGGTTTCCGGTGCCCGCGTTGTGGCGGGCGGTGACCTCGGGCCCCGCCGTCTTGCCGGGGTTGCGGAAGGTGCGCAGGAACCCGTTCGGTCCGTAGACGCTGAGGTTGGTGACACCTCCGGAGTAGGTCGTGTTCCAGGTGTCGGAGACCGTCTTGCCGGCCTCGGTGGTGTAGGTCCAGGGGCCGTCCGTACGGTTCGGCGAGGTGACAAGGAACTGGGCGCCGGCCGAGGCGCCGCCGCCGAAGGTGAGGGTGAACTTGCCGGTGCTCACGTTCGCCGCCCCGTCGACCAGGGGCGCGTAACGCAGCGGCCGGGTGGGGCGCGATCCTCGTTCCTGCTTGGGCAGGGTGCCGGTGGTGGGTGGCACCGGCACGAAGTCGGGGTGCCGGTTGTGGTCCGGCGGCACGTACGCGTCCGTCGAGGGCAGCGTCGGCGCCGACGACTGGGTGCGGCTGAAGTCGAACGCCGACGTCAGGTCGCCGCAGATCGCCCGCCGCCAGGGCGAGATGTTCGGCTCGTGCACACCGAAGCGGCGCTCCATGAACCGGATGATCGACGTGTGGTCGAAGGTCTCCGAACAGGTGTAGCCGCCGGTGCTCCACGGCGAGACGACCAGCATCGGCACCCGCTGGCCGAGACCGTAGGGCCCGGCCGCGTAACTGGCGTTGCCCGCGAAGTAGTCGGGCCCCGTCTCGACCGTCGAGAGGCCTTGGTTGGCGTTGGCGGGCACGTAGGGCGGGACCACGTGGTCGAAGAAGCCGTCGTTCTCGTCGTACGTGATGAACAGCGCGGTCTTGGCCCACACCTCCGGGTTGGCCGTGAGCGCGTCCAGCACCTGGGAGATGTACCAAGCTCCGTAATTCGCGGGCCAGTTGGGGTGTTCGGTGAAGGCCTCGGGGGCGGCGATCCAGGACACCTCGGGCAGCGTGCCGGCCTCGACGTCGGCCCGGAGGACGTCGAAGAAACCGTCGCCGTTCTTGGCGTCGGTGCCGGTGCGTGCCTTGTCGTAGAGCGGGTTCCCGGGCTGCGCGTTGCGGTAACTGTTGAAGTAGAGAAGGGAGTTGTCGCCGTAGTTGCCCCGGTAGGCGTCATTGATCCAGCCCCAGCCACCGGCGGCGTTCAGACCGTCGCCGACGTCCTGGTAGATCTTCCAGGAGACGCCCGCCTCCTCAAGACGCTCGGGGTAGGTGGTCCAGCCGTACCCCTTCTCGTCATTGCCGAGCACGGGTCCGCCGCCCGTCGCGTCGTTGCCCGTGTAACCCGTCCACATGTAGTAGCGGTTGGGGTCGGTCGAGCCGATGAACGAGCAGTGGTAGGCGTCGCAGATGGTGAAGGAGTCGGCGAGCGCGTAATGGAACGGGATGTCCTCACGCGTGAGGTAGGCCATCGTCGTGGACGTCTTGGCGGGGATCCACTGGTCGTACTTGCCGCCGTTGAACGCCTTGTGGCTGCCGTTCCAGTCGTGGTTGAGGTCCTGGATGAACTGGAGTCCGAGTTTGTCCGCCTTGGGCCGGAACGGCAGCACCTCCTTGCCGGCGCCGACCTGGTGGAAGACGGACTTGCCGCTGGGCAGCGTGACGGGCCGCGGGTCACCGAAGCCCCGGACCCCGTTCAGGGAACCGAAGTAGTGGTCGAACGAACGGTTCTCCTGCATCAGGACGACGATGTGCTCGACGTCCTGGATGGTGCCGGTGGTGCCCGCGGCCGGGATGGACGCGGCGCGCGCGATGCTCTGTGAGAGCGCGGCGAAGGCGGCGGTGCCGCCCGCGAGCTGCATGAACCGGCGCCGGTTGAGTTCAGCCATGAGTGGGGGCCTCTGCAAGCGTGAGGGAACAGGGGGCGAGAGGGGTGTATCAAGAACACCCAAGCCCGCGAAAGCCCCCATGTCGTCACTGTGACACTCAGTGGTACGGCAAAAGAACAGGAACCCCATGTGGCGGCGGCCCTGTTGCCGCGGCGAGTCGCGGCGGGCGGGCGCCATCCAGAGGCGGGCGGGCGCCTACGCCATCCAGAACGCCTACGCCATCCAGAAGAAGACGGCGGTCATCCGTTTGTCGTCGATGGTGCTGCCGCAGTAGCCGGTCGCGCTGTGCATGGTGTTGGCGGTGTAGAGCAGCAGCCGGTTGTAGCGGTGCGCGACCCGTACGTCCTCAGTGAAGGAATCCGGGGGTACGAAGCGCGTTCCGAGCGCTTCGACGAGGTTGTTGTGGGGTGCGGTGACCATGTTGCCGCCGAGCACCCCGCCGGGCAGGCTCTGCCGGTAGAAACTGGTGCCGCAGTCCTTGGGCGCGCGCGGGCTGAGGTAGAGCACCGCCGCGTAACGGCACAGCGCACGCGAGTCGGTGTGGGGCCGGGGCTCGCTCTCGCCCGCACCGACGACCTGGACGCAGTTGTGGTTGAGGGTCGCACCCCCGGGCGCCGTCGCCTGCCACAGCTCCTTGGCCCCCGTGCTGGCCTTGACCAGACGCTCCACCCGAGCCAGCTCGGCGGGCATCAGACCGGGCATGGCGCGCAGCCCCGGCCAGGACTCCGCCTTGTACGGATACCCTTCGACCCAGTCATCCTTGGCCACGCAACGCGCCCTGATTTCATCGATGTTGGGCAGCACATCGTCCAATACCCAGTAATCCCGGCCGAGTTTGGGCTTGCGATAGGGAAGGACCGGGAGCGCCGGACGAATGGGGGGCATGCCGCCGACCATACTGGCAGGTCACGCCGGGCTCTCCACTGAACGGGTCAACCTTTCGCCAACACACGGGAATTGACGCGGGTACGATTTGGGAACGGGCTCGTAAATGTCCGCCGGGCAACCGCGCACAGTGAAAGCCGAGGGCAAGAAAAGGCCATGCGCGGGCAAGGGAATGCCCCTTGTTTCGTCAGGGACCCGCCCAACGCGGGTCGCCCGGTCGGCGTGGAGCAGTCGGCGGGTCGGGGCGCATGTGGCCGACTTGCGTTCCGATTGGTACGAGCTTGTGAGCCGGCGGGCCGGCTATGAGGGCAGCCGCCGGGTCGGGGTGGGGCAGCCGCCGGGCTGGGTTGGGGCAGCCGGCGGGTCGGGGTGGGGCGGCCCTGGAACGGCGCCGCTCCGGCGCGATGGCGTACGACGCCCACGCGTAGCCCGTACGAAGCCGATAAGAGGCTCCGTCCCCCACGAAGACCGACCAGCACGCTGAGAGCGCTCTCGGGCAGGGCCGCGTCGCACCCGCCCCCCGCACCCGGCTGCGCACCGCCCCCCGCGCCCGCCCCGCGCCCGAAGCCCGCGTCCGCCCCGCTCGCTCGGGCCTGGCCGTAGGCTCGGGGTGATATGGACGAGCATTCGACTTCGCACTGCCACCCCGCCCCGCTGGCACCCAAGGCGGACAAGGACACCGTGCGCCGGCACAACCTCAGTCTGGTGTTGCGGGCCGTGCACGACGAAAGCGCTCTCAGCCGCGCCGGGGCCGCCGCTCGTACCGGCCTCACCAGGGCCGCTGTGTCTTCGCTCGTCGATCAGTTGATCCGCAGCGGGTTTCTGACCGAGTCGGGCAAGTCCTTCAGTGGGCAGGCGGGGCGACCGGGAACCATGCTTACCCCGGCGCGCACCGGAAGGGCCGGGGCGGGAGTCGAGGTCAATGTCGACTATGTCTCGGTGTGCGTGGTGGACCTCGCGGGGACCGACCGGGTACGTCTCACCGAGCATCTGGACAACCGGGGCGCAGCGCCGGCCGATGTACTGGCCCGGGCAGCCGGGATCGCCGTCCGCGCGCTGGACTCGGCCGCCGAGCAGGGCCTGCGCCCGGTCGGGGTGGAGCTGGCACTGCCGGGCCTTGTCTCCCGGGGCGCCGTACGCCAGGCGCCCAATCTGGGCTGGCGTCAGGTCGAGGCCGAGGACTTGTTCAGCCGGGCTCTGGGCGCGCTGCGCCCCAACTCCCCTGCCCCTGCGGTCACTTCGGACAACGAAGCCAATCTCGCGGCGCTGGCCGAGCTGTGGTTCGGTGAGGCGGCCGGGCGCGTGGATCACTTTCTCTACCTGAGCGGAGAGATCGGCGTGGGCGGGGCGGTCGTCGTCAGTGGCGACCTGTTGCGCGGCGCGCACGGTTTCGCCGGGGAGATCGGGCATGCCGTGGTGGACCCGGACGGTCCCGAGTGCCGGTGCGGCTCCCGTGGCTGCCTTGAGCAGTACGCGGGACAGCTCGCGCTGCTGCGGTCGGCGGGGATCGCGCAGGACGCGGGTGTGCCGGGCGTGGTCGAACTGGAACGCAGGGCGCGCGCGGGCGACGCGAACGCCCTCGACGCACTCGCCCTGGCCGGCCGGACCCTGGGCATCGCCCTGTCGGGCGCGGTCAACCTCCTCGACCCGGACGCGGTCGTATTCGGAGGCATCTATCGCACGCTCGCGCCCTGGCTCGGGCCGGCCGCGGAGCGGGAACTGTCCCGGCGAGCCGTGTCGGGCCTCTGGCTCCCCGAGAGCCGGCGCCTGCGGGCGTCGTCGCTCGCCGGGGACGCGGCGCGTGGGGCGGCGGCCCGCGTCGTGCGCCGAGTCATCGCGGACCCGCTCGCCTACGGATAGGCCGCCCGACGCCATCGCCCGTGGGCGACCCGTTCAACCCCGCCACTCGGCTCCGGCCCCGGCTTCGTGCCGCCCGAGGCCGACCCGGACCCTCACTCCGTGAGAGCGCTCTCACGCCCTGGCTCGGCCGGGCCCCGACCTCCGCCCCTGACCCGCCCCTTGCACGGCCCGCCATCCCACCGTACGAAGCCAGCCCACCACACTACGCCACATCACCCCGCCGCGCCACGCCACCCCACCGCGCCACGCCACACCCCACAGCGCGCCACACTCACTCGCATCACCTCGCCGCACCCCCTCGCACTACCACGCCACACCACCCTGCTTGCATAAACATTCGGAATGATGAATACTCTTCCCATGTCCAAGGTTCTCACCTCCCTGCCCGCCGGCGAGCGCGTCGGCATCGCTTTCTCCGGCGGCCTCGACACCTCCGTCGCGGTCGCGTGGATGCGCGACAAGGGCGCCGTCCCGTGCACGTACACCGCCGACATCGGCCAGTACGACGAGCCCGACATCGCGTCGGTGCCCGGTCGTGCGCAGGCCTACGGTGCCGAGATCGCGCGCCTGGTCGACTGCCGCGCCGCGCTGGTCGAGGAGGGCCTGGCCGCGCTCGCGTGCGGTGCGTTCCACATCCGCTCCGGCGGCCGTGCCTACTTCAACACCACGCCGCTCGGCCGCGCCGTCACCGGTACGCTCCTGGTCCGGGCGATGCTGGAGGACAACGTCCAGATCTGGGGCGACGGCTCGACCTTCAAGGGCAACGACATCGAGCGGTTCTACCGTTACGGTCTGCTCGCCAACCCGCACCTGCGGATCTACAAGCCCTGGCTGGACGCGGACTTCGTGACCGAACTCGGCGGCCGCAAGGAAATGTCGGAGTGGCTGCTCGCCCACGACCTGCCCTACCGCGACAGCACGGAGAAGGCGTACTCCACGGACGCCAACATCTGGGGCGCCACTCACGAGGCCAAGACCCTCGAGCACCTGGACACCGGTGTCGAGACGGTCGATCCGATCATGGGCGTACGGTTCTGGGACCCGTCGGTGGAGATCCCCACCGAGGACGTGACCATCGGCTTCGCGCAGGGCCGCCCTGTGACGATCAACGGCAAGGAGTTCGCCTCCGCCGTCGACCTGGTCATGGAGGCGAACGCCATCGGCGGCCGCCACGGCCTTGGCATGTCGGACCAGATCGAGAACCGGATCATCGAGGCGAAGAGCCGCGGCATCTACGAGGCGCCCGGCATGGCGCTGCTGCACGCCGCGTACGAGCGCCTGGTGAACGCGATTCACAACGAGGACACCCTCGCCCAGTACTACAACGAGGGCCGTCGGCTCGGCCGGCTCATGTACGAGGGCCGCTGGCTCGACCCGCAGGCGCTGATGGTCCGCGAGTCGCTGCAACGCTGGGTCGGTTCCGCCGTCACCGGCGAGGTGACCCTGCGGCTGCGGCGTGGCGAGGACTACTCGATCCTCAACACCACGGGCCCCGCCTTCAGTTACCACCCGGACAAGCTGTCGATGGAGCGTACGGAGGACTCCGCGTTCGGTCCGGTGGACCGGATCGGCCAGCTCACCATGCGCAACCTCGACATCGCCGACTCGCGTGCCCGCCTGGAGCAGTACGCGGGCCTGGGCATCGTGGGCACCGCCCACCCGGAGCTGATCGGCGCCGCGCAGGCGGCGGCGACCGGCCTCATCGGCGCCATGCCCGAGGGCGGAGCCGAGGTCATCGCGTCCCGTGGCGAGGTCTCGGGCGACGACGAGCTCCTTGACCGGGCGGCGATGGAGTCCGGCACCGACTGATCCGGCACCGACCAGGCGCAGCGGCGCGACGGCACGGCAGGGCGACCCCGCGCAGCGCGACCACGGCATATCGGCGCGGTCCGGCCCCGACGGGGCACGAGGTTGGGCCGCCCTCGTACCCCGGCGTGCGGACTGGGCCTATTTGGACGAGGGCGAAGGCGATGTGGAGGCGTGGGGCTCCGTCACCGGCAGGTTGTACACATGGGCCGGTGTCACGATCTGGGTGATCGCCCGGCCGAGGAGCGTGGTCGGCTCGTGCTTGTCGTGCACGATGTCGGTGTTGATCAGCACGACAAGCGTGGCCTTCGCCTCGGGCAGGTACATGGTCAAGGACTCATAGCCGGGCAGTGAGCCGTTGTGGCCGATCCAGCCCTGCACGTTGAAGATGCCCAGACCGTAGGACGCGCCCTGGATGGTCGTCGGGACCGACTTGAGGCGTTGCGCCTGCGTCTGCCGGGACAGCAGAGTGCCGGTCGCCAGCACACGCGCCCAGCTCTTCAGATCGTTGAGGTCGGAGATCATCGCGCCGGCCGCCCATCCCCAGGACGGATTCCAGTCGGTGGTCACCGCGACCTTTCCGTTCAGGGTCTGGTTGGTGTAGCCCTGGGCGTGCGGGCTGGGGAAGGCGGCGTCGGTCGGGAAGCTGGTGTGGGTCAGGCCGGCCGGCTTCAGGACCTTCTGCGTGATGTAGTCGTGCAGGGGCATGCCGCTCTGCTTCTCGACGACCAGGCCGAGCAGGATCAGGTTGGTGTTGCAGTAGAAGAAGACCTTCCCCGGCTGCGAGAGCACCGGGTGCTTGAAGGAGTAGTCGAGCAGCTGTTGCGGGGTGAACGGCTTGGTCGGGTCGGAGAGCAGCGCCTTCACGAAGCCGTCGTCTTCCGAATAGTTGAACAACCCGCTGCGCATCTCGGCGAGTTGACGGAGCGTGATTTTGTCCCCGTTGGGCACGCCGGAGATGTACTTGCCGATCGGGTCGTCCAGGTGGACCTTGCCCTGGTCGACGAGTTGCAGCAGCGCGGTGACCGTGAAGGTCTTGGTCTCGCTCCCGATGCGCATGTACATGTTGGTCTTGATGGGGGCGCCGGTCGCCTTGTCGGCGACGCCGAACGCGCGGACGTAGTCACCCTTGCCGGGCGCCGAAAGGCTCACCATCGCGCCGGGGACGTTCGCTTCCCGCATGACCTGCTTGACGGCGGTGTCCAGGCGCGCGGCCACGGCCGGACTCAGCTGGGCGAAGCCGGAGTCGCTGGACGCCGACGGCGAGTTCGACGCGGACGTCGAGCCGGAAGGGGACGGGGACGAGCCGGAGGAGGACGGGGAAGCGAACGGCGAGTTCGACGCGGTCGCCGTGGCCGATGTGCGAGGTGAGGGCGGCGGGGCCGTCACCCCGTACGCGCTCGTGGCCGCCACCGGCACCGTCAGCACAGCGGCCGTAGCGACCCCGGCACATGTTCTGCGCCACTGGTTCTGTGAATACCTCACGGGCAGGCCTCCTGCCTGACGAGGGCGCCCCAGCCGGGCAACCGGCCCGGCCCGAGCCGAGGGACAGCGCTTCCTCCCACGCTAGGCCCGCGCACCCGCCCTCGCATGGCGGCGACGAAGTTGCGCGGCCACCCCTTCCATGGCGCCCCATCCACGGCAGCCCATCCACGGCAGCCCTGGCCGCCGCGCGGTTAGGCTCGCGCCATGCACGCTTCCTGGGATCCGGCCGCGCCCGGCGTGCTCCTGCTGCCGTCGGGGCGGCTGGTGCGCGGCAGAGGCCTGCGCCACCCACTTCCCGCCGGGCCACGGCCCGAGTTCGCACTCCACCTTCTTGGCCGCCGCCCGGGCCCCGTCGACTGGGGCAGCCAGTGGTTGCGCTGGCCCGACTTCTGGCTGCCGTCCGACCGGACCGGCTTCGCCTCGGCCCTGAGCGCGCTGCTGGCCCGCGCCGGGAACGAGCGGGTGGAGGTGGCCTGCGGGGGCGGCGTGGGCCGTACCGGCACCGCCTTGGCCTGCCTCGCCGTCCTGGACGGCGTCCCCGCCCGAGAGGCAGTCACGTTCGTACGGGAACGTTACGACCGCCGCGCGGTCGAAACCCCCTGGCAGCGGCGCCTCGTGGCGAACTGGGAGCCGACCACCGCCTGAGGACATAAGGGGGTCTCCTCCCCCGAGCCGCACGACGGCGCACGACGCCTCACGCCCCGAGCCGTGCGATCGCCTCCTCGGTGACCGGCGTGAAGAAGTTGACGAGGTGGCCGTCGGGGTCGCGCAGCAGCAGTGAGCGGTTGCCCCACGGCATCGTGGTGGGCTCCTGCACGAACTGCGCCGCGCAGCCCGCGTCCACCAGATTCCGGTGCAACGCGTCCACGTCCCGCACGCGGAACTCCAGGATGACGCTCCGGTTGTCGGCGGGGCGCGCCGCGCCGGGCGCGAACATCGCGACCGTACGGGTGCTGCCGATCGCCAGGGTGGCCGTGGCGGTCCTGAGCTCGGCGAAGTCGTCGGTCGCCCAGCGGGCTCCCACCCCGGTCGCGCGCTCGTAGAAGCCGACGAGGCGGGCGATGTCGTCGGTGATGACACGGATCGAGACGAAGTCCATGGTGCGCTCCGAGGGGAGAGAGGGTCGGTGGTTCCGGCGCGTTTCCGCGCCTGTGACCTCACGCTATGACCAATACCGGACAGAAACCGCCCGGTATTGGCGGCATACTTTCCGGCATGGCCCGACCCACAGCCCGCGTGCTCACCCTGCTCGAACTCCTTCAGTCCGGCGGTACCCGGACGGTGGCCGAGCTCGCCGGTCAGCTCGGTGTCGACGAGCGCACGGTGCGGCGCTATGTCCAGCATCTGCTCGAACTCGACGTGCCCGTCATCTCGGTACGCGGCCGCTATGGCGGTTACCGCCTTGCCCCCGGATACCGGATGCCGCCGCTCATGCTGAACGACGAGGAAGCGCTCGCCGTCCTGCTGGGCCTGGTCGCCGGGCGGCGAGCGGGGCTGATGACGAGCACGGGTGTGGCGAGCGAGACGGCGGCGGCGAAGGTACGGCGTGTGCTGCCCGAGCGGCTGGGCCGGGGACTCGACGCCGTCCTCGACTCGCTGGCATTCACCGACCCCGGCGCCCCGGCAGCCCGGGCTGCCCCGCCGGACAAGCCCGAGCGGCCCATCACGCCCACCGGACCTGGGGCGCAGGACCCCGATCCCGCGGGCCTCCCCGCTCCCCTCTCCGCCACCCATGCGGCCCCGCCCGCCGCCGCTCCCACCGCTCCCCGCAGCGACGTTCTGCTCCCGCTCGCCGACGCCGTACGCCACCACCGGCCGGTCCGCCTGCGGTACGCCTCCGCCACCGGCCGGCACAGTGAACGCACCCTGCACCCGTACGGCCTGGTCACCCATGCCGGCAGGTGGTATGTCACCGGCGCCGACCCCGCGATCGGTGAGGACCGGATGTTCCGGCTCGACCGTGTTCTAGACGCCCGCACCCTGCCCGGATCGTTCGCGCCGCCCACCGGGCCCGGCCCCGGTCCCGCCGAACGTGTCCTGACCGGGCTTGCCACGGCTCCGTACGCACACGAGGTGAGCCTGCGGATCCAGGGGACGGCCGAGCAGATCCGGCCCTGTCTGCCGGCCGCCCTCGCGACGCTCACCCCCATCCCCAGAGCCAAAGGCGGGGAACAGGACGATCAACAGGCTTGGTTCCGTGCCGAGTTGAGAGTCGAACGCCTCGACTGGCTGCCCGCCGTGCTCGCGTCCCTCGACCGGCCGTTCGTCATCGAGCGGCCCGCCGAACTCCGCGCCCTGGTCGTCGACTTCGCCGAGCGTCTGGCCCGTTCGGCGCGGCCGCCGGACGACGAGGGCCGCTCCTGAAGCCTTGCGACACTGGTCCGATGAACCGTGAACAGATCTCCCGCATCGCCCACACGCACCACCCGATCGCGGCCCCCGTCGACGACGACGCGGTCCGCCGCCTCCTCGATGAGGCCATCTCGCGCGAGGACGCCCGCGTACTCGACCTCGGCTGCGGCGGCGCCGAGTGGCTGCTGCGCGCGCTGGCCGCCCGCCCGCGCCTGCGGGCCGTGGGCGTGGACACCTCCGAGCCCGCCCTGACCCGCGCCCGCGAGGAGGCCCGGGGCCGGGGTGTGGACGCACGTCTGACCCTCCACCAGCAGGACGCCGCCCGATTCACCTCGGCCGACCCCTTCGACCTGGTGCTCAACGTCGGCGCCGGGCACGCCCACGGGGGCCTGCTCCCCACCCTCGCGGCGGCCCGCGCGCATCTGGCGCCCGGCGGGCGCGTGCTGGTCGGCGACGGATTCTGGGAGCGCGCCCCCTCCCCCGAAGCCGTCGACATGCTGGGCGAGTTGAGTGATCTGCCGACCACACTCGACGCCGTCGTCGCCGATGGCTGGACACCGGTGGGCGCCCACATCAGCACGCGCGGCGAGCTCGACGCCTACGAATGGTCCTGGACGGGCTCGCTCGCCTCCTGGGCCCTCGACCACCCGCACGACCCGGACAGCGCGCGGGCCCTGGAGACGGCGGCCACCCACCGCACCGAGTGGCTGCGCGGCTACCGGGACTCCTTCGGCTTCGTATGCCTGGTGCTGCGCCCCACGCCGTAGCAGCGCCCAACTTCCTTTCACCTTAACGGCTTTGTCGCACGACTTCCGGACATCCACACCCGTCGGGGCCCGGTTTCCCGGTCCCGCCGGGCCCGTCGCCGGGTCCATGACCTCGCCCCTCGCCGCCCGCGACACCCAGGAATTGCCTGCGGTTTACCCGCGCTCCCTTCACAAGCCATGTGACATATGCAATTTTACAGACGCGCAAGAGCGAGCCGCGTTCATGCCAACTGCTCCGTACGGCCCGTGGGTTCCCGGGTCTGCTTCGTCACGCCCCGTCACCCGGGGGCGGCGGGCGGGCCCGGCCCCCGGTATCCCCCACCGCCGCGCCGCGTGCGCGGCTCCACACCGCTGGGAGGCGGCACGTGAACACCCGAACAGAAGGACTGAGACGAAGTCTCACCGGTTTTCTGATACTTGCCCTCGCACTCTGCATGGGCATCGCCATGATGGCGCAGCCGAGCCGCGCCGTCGCCGCCGGCTCCCAGAAGCCCGCAGGGCCGTCCGGCAAGGCCACCGCCGCGAGCGGGTCCGCCGCCAAGTCCGCGCCGCCACTTGTGGGTTCGACCGCCAATGTGTCCGACCGTTCCGATGCGCGGCACACCCCGCTGGACGCCGCGCACCTGCCGCCGAAGCAGCCCGTGACCTCCCCCGCACAGCAGAAGGCGAAGAGCAGAGCCGTCAAGGGCGCGGCGGCGTCCTGTACGCCGGGTGACTTCGGCAGCCGCAGCGGAGCGGCGCTCGTGAGCTTCGTCCAGGCTTCCACGACGGACTGCGTCAACACCCTGTTCGGTGTGACCGGGACCGACGCGCACAACATCTTCCAAGAGCCCAGCATGGTGGCCGTCGCGGGCGCGCTCCAGAACACGGCGCGGACCTACCCCGGTGACAACTCCACCAACGTGTGGCAGCTCGTGCTGTTCCTGCGCGCCGGCTACTACGTGCAGTCCAACAACGCCTCCGACGTGGGTCCCTACGGAGCGGCGCTCGCCGGCGCCAGCGAGGCGGCCCTGGACACCTTCATCGCGTCCCCGCACTTCATGGACGTCAGCGCGGCCAACGGCGACATCATGGGCGAGGTCATCGTCCTCACCGACAGCGCCAACGAGCAGGCCCGCTACCTGAACACCTACAAGAAGGTGCTCACCTCCTACACCAGCTCCTGGGACACCTACTGGAGCATGGACACCGCCGTCAACGACGTGTTCACACCGCTGTTCCGAGGCCACTGGAACCCTGCCTACATCGCGGCCGTGACGGCCGACCCGGGCATCGTCGACACCCTGAACTCCTTCGTGCTGGGCCACCTCGCCAAGCTCAACGACTCCTGGTTCTACCTGGAGTCCAACGCCGGCACCGAACTCGCGCGCTTCCTCGACACCCCCGCCCTCCAGGCGAAGGTGCGCCCGCTGGCCAAGGGCCTTCTCGGGTCCTCCGCCATCACCGGCCCGACCGCGCCCCTGTGGGTCGGCGTGGCGGCGATGACCGACGCCAACGACAAGGCGCAGTGCTCCTACTACGGCACATGTGACTTCATCAACCAGCTCACCGCGGCCGCGCTGCCGATCACGTACAACTGCGACGCCGACCACACCTTCCGCGCCCAGTCCCTGAGCGACGCCGCCCTCGCCGCGGCCTGCACCAGCGTCAAGGGCCAGGACGCGTACTTCCACAGCATCGTCAAGGACAGCGGTCCGGTGGCGAACGACCACAACACCAACATCCAGATCGTCACGTTCGCCAGCCCCAAGGACTACCAGACGTACTCCGGCTGGATCTTCGGCAACAGCACCAACAACGGCGGCGAGTACCTGGAGGGCGACCCGTCCGACCCGGCCAACCAGGCACGTTTCCTGTCCTACGTGAAGAGCGTGGGCGACGGTTTCCCCGGCGACATCTGGAACCTCAACCACGAGTACACGCACTACCTCGACGGCCGCTACGACATGGCGGGTGACTTCAACGCCGGCCAGGACGTCCCGGACATCTGGTGGATCGAGGGCTTCGCGGAGTACGTCTCCTACAGCTACCGCAACCTGCCCGACACCGAGGCCATCGCCGACGCCGCCCAGCACACCTACGCGCTGAGCACCCTGTGGCAGAGCTCGTACACCAACTCCGACCAGACCCGCACCTACCCGTGGGGCTACCTGGCCACCCGGTACATGGTCGAGAAGCACCCGGCCGACGTGCAGAACATGCTCGCCAAGTTCCGCGCCGGTGACTACGCGGGGGCGTACGCGCTCTACGCGACCGGCATCGGCACGCGGTACGACGCGGACTTCAACACCTGGCTTGACGCCTGCGCCGCCGGCGCCTGCGGCGGGACGGCCAGTGGCCCCACCGCGGCCTTCGACGCCACCGTCGCCCAGCTCACCGTCAGCCTGACCGACAAGTCCACCGACGCCGCCGGCACCATCACCCAGCGCGCCTGGGACTTCGGCGACGGCACCACCTCCACCGCCACCAACCCCTCCAAGACCTACAAGGCGCCCGGCACCTACACCGTCACCCTGACCGTCACCGACGTCAAGGGCCTGACCAACACGGCCACCAAGTCGGTCGTCGTCACCGGCGCCCTGCCCACCTGCACCGACCCCGACACCCGTGTCATGGGCCAGAACTGCTCGCGCTCGGGCCTCGCGGCCCAGAAGGGCGACCTGGACTACCTGTTCCTGTACCTGCCCGCCGGAAAGGTCACCCTGAAGGTCACCACGACCGGCGGCACCGGGAACGCCGACCTCTACTACAACACCAGCACCTGGGCGACGAACTCGGCCTACACCGCGCGCTCCACGAAGTCCGGCAACGCCGAGACCATCACCGTGACCAACAAGACGGCGGGCTACCGCTACATCAGCCTCTACGGGAAGACCGCGTTCAGCGGGGTGACAGTCACCACGGCCTACTGATCCCGGCCCGGTCCATCCCCCTGTGACGACGTGCGGTGCCGGACCCGGACCCCGGGTCCGGCACCGCACGGACGCGTTCTCGCGCTCAGCCCGGCCAGGTCCCGGTCAGGCGCCGGGTCGCGGTGGCGCCGGCCCGGTCGACGGTGGCCTTGACGGCGGCGTAGATCGCGCCCTGCAACATGGCGGCGAGCAGCACCTCGCGCCAGCCCCGGTCCTCGTCGGTGGCATCGGGTGCGTCGTCGTCATGAGCGAGCCGCTTCCACGTCTGCTTGAACACGATCCCGGCGAGCATTCCGCCGACGACGCCGAGACCGAGCCCGACCGGCTTGTAAAGGATCTTCGACACTTTCACCGGCTCATCCCTTCCCCCGGCGGCAGACCAGCCACACCACGGCGGCCACACCGCCCGCCGCGAGGAGCAGGGCCCTCGGATCCCGGATCCCGCGCCCGGTGCCCGCCGCGGTGTGCCACACCGTTTCGGGGACGGCGCCCGGGACCGCATCGGGCGTCTTGTCCTGCCAGGTGCGCACCGCCTTGTCCCGGGCCGCGCCGGCGGCGTGGGCGGCCTTGTCCTTGACGGGGTGGGCGACCTTGCCCTGCACCGTGTCCTGCACGTGGTGGGCGACGTCCGCGGTCTTGGCCTTCAGCTCGTGCGCCTTGGCCTCGGCGCGTTCTCGCACTTCGGCGGCCTTGTCACGGGCGCGTGCCTTGACATCGGTCTTGGCCGCCAGCGCCTCGACCGTACGCCCCAGGTCCTGGCGGGTGCGTTCGACCTGCTCGCGCAGTTCCTCGGGGCCGGGAGAGCCCAGCTCTCCGTGGGGTGTGTCGGTCATCGGTGTGCACTTCCCTTGATCGTGGCCAGGTCGGCCTTCACGTTCTCGATGGTCTGCTCGGGCGCGGGCGGGGCCGCCCGGCCCACCTGCTTCTTCCCGCTGAGGGCCATGACCGCGGCGATCGCGCCCAGCACCCCGGCCACGATGAGCGCGGCGGCCCACACGGGCAGCGGCACGGCGAGCCCCGCGATGGCGGCGGCCACCAGGGCCTGGAGGGTGAGGAAGCCGATCAGTCCGGCGCCGCCGAAGAGGCCGCCGCCCCGGCCGTACCGCCTGCCCTTCTCCTTCATCTCGGCCTGCGCGAGCGACAGTTCGGCGCGCACCAGCTCGGTCAGTTGCTGCGAGGCCCGCTGGACCAGTTCACTCACCGGCTCTTTGCCCGGCGCGTGGGCGCCCGGTCCTGGGCCTGCCCCGTGGGGCTGCGTGCTCGACACGAGGGCCACCTCCCGTTTTCGTGAATCGTCTCGGCTCACGGGTACCGGTGCCCGCGGCCGCCTGCCCCCACCCGAGTACCCCGGATGGCACGATTCAGGGCAGACCGGCCGGGAACGCCCGGTCCGGCCCACCCCGCCGCGGGGCGTTCGGAGCCGGAGCTCTCAGATCTCTCCCACGCGCCGCCGGTCGTGCTCGTCCCACGCCGCGGTGTCACGCGGCTGGGTGTACGGTTCCTCGTCCGGCGGCATGCCGCCGGCGATCGCCCGCTGGCGTACGGTCTCCGCGTCGAACTCGAGCCCCAGCAGGATCGCCAGATTGGTGAGCCACAGCCACACCAGGAAGACGATGACGCCGGCCATCGTGCCGTACGTCTTGTTGTACGAACCGAAGTTGGCGACGTAGACCGCGAGACCGCCCGAGGCGAGCAGCCAGATCAGCAGCGCCACGAAGCTGCCCGGCGTGAGCCAGACGAAGCCCTTCACCTTCGCGTTCGGGCTCGCCCAGTACAGCAGCGCGATCATGATCACGACCAGCAGGACCAGGACGGGCCACTTGGCGATCGACCACACCGTAAGGCCGGCGCTCCCCACGCCGAGAGCGGTTCCGGCCTGCTCGGCCAGGCTGCCGGTGAAGACCACGATGAGCGCGCTGATGACCGCGAGGACCATCAGGAGCACGGTCAGACCGAGCCGCAGGGGCAGGATCTTCCACACCGGGCGCCCCTCCGGCATGTCGTAGACCGCGTTGGCCGCCCGCATGAACGCGGCCACATAGCTCGACGCGGACCACACCGCGAGCACCAGGCCGACGACCGCCACCAGTGAGCCCGTGCCCGCGCTGCCCTGCAACTGTTTCACCGCGCTCGTGATGATGTCCCTGGCGGGTCCCGGCGCCAGCCCCTGAAGGTTGTTCAGGAGCTTGTCGGTGGTCGACTGCCCCGCGATGCCGAGGAGCGACACGAGCACGAGCAACGCGGGGAAGAGCGACTGCACTCCGTAGTAGGTGAGCGCGGCGGCCCGGTCGACGAGCTCGTCGTCCCTGAACTCCCGCAGGCTGCCTTTGAGCACCGCCCGCCACAGCCCTTTCGGGAGCTTGGTCGGTACGTCCGGCGCCGCCCGCTCCACCTCGGGGCCGGGGCCGGCGTCCCGGGCCGTCCCGGCTCCGTCCTGGGCTCCGGATCCGGCTCCGGCCTCCGGTGACCGGCCGCTCTGTCGCCATGGAAGATGCAAGTTCGCCATGTGCGGCGGGTACCCCGACGAGCGTACGTTTCACCGAGGCGGCCCCACGGGCTGTCGTGCGCGGGCCGCGAGTTGAGCAACTCCCCCTCCGAGCACACCAGTTGCTGGACGGACATCCGTGGGCCATACGCAGGTCATGCGTAGGTCATGTGTAAGTCATACGCAGGCCAGTCGAGGGACGGATTCAGGACAGCCGTTCTTGAGAGCGCGACCAGTCGCCTCGGACCCGCCCGCGTGCCTCGTCGGCGGCGTCGCCTTCGGGACCTTTTGCGACCGTGCCGGTTTCCGGCCATCGACCGGTAATTTCCTGGAAACTTGACTGTGCCGTGGGCAGGGTGACGACCGGACGCCGGAGTCGGAACCGGGCGGCGCGCCGTGACCGCACTGCGCGCCGGCCCGGCACGCGGTGCGCCGCGCCGGGAAGGCCCAGGACGCCAAGGACGCCAGTGATGCCAAGGAGGCCAAGCGTACGAGGGCGTCAGGACACCGAGGACGTCGACGACGTCGACGACCTCAAGGAATGGGGCCGCCGCACGCGGGACTTCTGGCGCTGCCAAGTGATTCACGGGGACGCATCAAGGTCGCGCATGCCGACACGCGAGCCGCGACGGGGGACGAGAAATGTCAACACTGGGGTATCTGACAAGCCTGCCCGAGCTCGCGCTCGCCTTCGCGGACGAGGCCAACCGCGCCGCGTACGAGGACCGTTGCGTGGTGGGCGCGCAATTCGTCCCCTGCCTCGCCGTCGAGGACGCTCTCGACATCGCCGGGTGTCTCGTGGTCGCCCACGCGGCGACCGTGGGGGCGCTCGCACCGGCCCGTGTCGACCGGTTGTTGCGGGCGCTCAGGGACAGGAGAGCGGCCGGCCTCGCGCTGAGCGTCCCCCGTGACCCGGGTTCCGGCGTCACCCCCGTCGTACGGCAGACTGCGCTGCGCCTTGCCCTGCCGCTGCTGGCGACCCGGGCCGAGCCGACGGTGTGGGAGCGGGTCGACCGCGACCTCTCGCGCACCTGGCAGCGCCAGGCGAGGCAGCACATGCGACGCATCGCGCAATACGTCGAACACCTCCCGGCCGCTTTCGACCGGCCCGACGCCGACGAGCACCTGGTGACGGGCCTGTCCAAGTCGCTGGCCGCGTACGTGCTTCTCCTGGGGCCCACACCCGGGGAGGTCCGCGCCGAGTATCCCCACGACGCCCCCGACACGCACCGGTACACCGCCCATGAGGCCGTGCTGAGCCAGGAGACCACCCGCCGGCCGCGGTTTCGCAACGGCCTGCACGTGGTGAAACTGTCCGTGGGGGCCGAGACCGACGCGTCGTTTCTCGTTCTGGTCTCCACCATGCCCTTCGAGGCGGAAACGCTCGCCCTGGCACACCACACGGCCAAACTGCTCGCTCTGGCACACGAGGTCCTGCGCGTCCACCAGCTCAACGACAGCGCCCGAGGGGTCAGACTCAGCGTGTTCCAGATGCTGATGGGCGGCCAGACCGTCCTGGCCCAGCGGGCGATGGAAGGGCTCAGCCCGGGGCTGCTGCGGACGGAGCAGGTCCGCGTCCATGTCATCGCCACCCCGCCCCAAGGCCGCGAGGACATGGTGCGCGCCCTGGAGCCGGCCACCGACGGCAAGGCCCTGCTGGTGCGCTGCCCGGCCCGCGAGGACCACATCATCGTCGTGGAGCCGCTGCGCCGGCCGCCGGGCGACACCGACAGCGTGCGGCGCGTGCTCGAGGACGCCGTGTCCACCCGGCGGACATGCGTCCTGGGCGGCAGCCGCCCGTACGGGCTCGCCGATGTCGCGGACGCCTACAGCGAGGCGAGCAACGCGCTGGTCTCCGCGCACCACAGCCTCGAACGGATCGGCATGTTCGACGGCTCGGCGCCGCTGGCACCCCTGCTCGGTGCGGCGGCGCACCGCTGGGCCGAACATGTCCTGGCCCCACTCCTCGCCATGCCGTACGCGGTCCGCGACGAGCTCATCGGCACGATGCGCCTCGCGCTGGACTTCCCTCACACCGAGACGGCCCGGATCCTGGGGGCGCACCGCAACACGGTGGCCGCCCGCGCCGCGCGCGTCGCCGAGGTGCTGGGCGCCGAGGGCAGGCCGCTCGACCTCAAGGACGTCCGCGTACGTACGGTCGTCCACCTCGCGCTGTCCCTGACCAGGACGTGGAACCCGCTCCACGACACCGCGCCCGAGCGGGCGTCGCTCGCCTCCATCCTTCAGTGCGAGCCCGCCCTGACCTGGGCGCGGGCCCTGCTCCAGCCCCTGCGCGGCGCACCCCCGCAGCTGATCGGCACGCTGCGCGCGTGGGTCGGGTGCAACCTGCACATCGACGACACCGCCGAGGCGGTCGGGGTCGGCGCCGCGACGGTACGCAAGCGGCTGCGGCAGGCGGAGGCGTTGATCCAGCGCGATCTGACGACGGGCCTGTCGGGGGCGCACACTCTGGTCCTGGCACTGTCCGCGACGACGGGCGAGCCGGTACTGCCAAGTCTGCGCTAGCCGGGGAACCCCCAGCGCCCGTGCCTCTCCCCCATTCCCCGCTCCCGTACCCCCTCCCCCGCTCCCCGTGCCTGGCACGCACGCGGGACCGACTGTGCACGCGTGATCTCCCGCAGCCGTCGAACTGTGCATCGGTGCGCTATCCGGTGACCGGGGCCGCACCTAGCGTGAGAGGTACGCGAACAAGCTCTTCGCCCGACGACAGTCCCGCTTCGCCACACTTCAGAGGATGGTTGTGCCCGCACTGCCTGTAGTCGCGGTCCTGGGGTCGGCCCCCGTGGCCCACTTCGCCGCCCACGGTCTCACGTCCGTCGGCCTCACGGCCCATACCTGGGCTCTGCCCGGCCGCTATTCCGCCCGCAAGGCCGCCGGGCTGGCCGACTCGGTGCCGGACTGGTCGGCCCAACTCGCCCCGTGCGACACCCTGTTGACCGCGTTCGACCACCCCAACGTCCTCGAGGTGGTCATGCTGCACCACCTCCTTCCCGCCGTGCGGCCCGGGGCCCTGTGGATCCAGATCGGCCCCGTGTCGGACCCGGGCGCCGGCGCCCTGACCGACCTGTCCCAGCGCATGGGTGTGGCCTGCGCGCAGGCTCCGCTGCGCTGGTCGGCGGACGGCGTCACCGCGTACGGGCACCTTCCGTCGCTCGCCAACACCCCTTGGACGCAGCGGCAGGCCGACGCCGACCTGGTGTACGGCGCGGTGATAGCCGGGATCGTCGGCAGCGGATTCGGCGGCGAGTTCACCCCCTCGGACCTGCCCCGCGAGAGCGCACGCGACTTCATCCTCTGGGACGCCGAACTGAACGACAGACCCCTGCCGGGCCGCCCGGACGAAACGGCGGCAGAGCGCCTTACGGCCCTGACGGCCCAGACGCACTCCGAAGCGGTGATCGCCGAACTGATCCGCCGGGGTCTGGTGAACCCCCGCAACTCACAGCGGGGGGAGCATCCTTGGTGACGGGGATGGGAGCAGCGAGGGACAGGGCGGGGTCGACCGCCTGGAACACCAGGTCGGCAACCTCCTGGACATGTCCCGCCTGCATACCGGCACGGTCTCCCCGCTGATCCGCGACAAGGGGGCCTCTTGGAGCGCGCGGTCGCCGACATCGTGGAACGGTACGCTCACGGCCGAGGACACCCCCGGCGGGGGCTGACGATGGCCCGGACGCCGCGGACCGCCCCGACCGGTCCGCGCGGCCGGAAGGGGGAGCACCCCGCGGCGGTCACGTCCTGACCACCGCCCCCCGTCCCTACGACCCGACCCGCATACGCCCCCTCATACGTCCCGTCGCGCGATCAGCTCCGCCAGCGTGGCCAGCGCCCCCGCCCCTTCGGGAACGAGCTCCGCGCCTGCCAGACAGTCGAGGGCCGCCGCCCGCTGCCGGTCCGCCTCTTCCTGGGCCCAGCGGCGGCCGCCCGCCTCCTCGATCAGCGCGGCGGCACGGTCGACCGCCGCGTCGTCCAGCGGTTCCGCGCGGCCGTAGAGCGCGGCGAGCCGGGCCCCCGCAGGGCTCCCGCCGGACAGCGCGGCCGCCACCGGCAGGGACTTCTTGCGCAGCCGGATGTCCGCGCCGACGGGCTTGCCGGTCGTCGCGCTGTCGCCCCAGATGCCCAGGAGGTCGTCGACGAGCTGGAAGGCGAGCCCCAGATGGCGCCCGAACTCCCGCAGCAGGTTCACATTCCGCTCGTCGGCACCGGCCGCGAGCGCGCCCATCGCACAGGCCGCGGCCAGCAGCGACGCCGTCTTGCCGCCCGCCATCCGCAGACACTCGTCCAGGCCGACATCCGCGCGCGTCTCGAAGGCCAGATCGGCGCCCTGGCCCGCGACCAGCTCCAGGAGGGCGGCGGACAGCTCGCGCACGGTGGCGGGGGAGAGCTGCGGGCAGCGGTGCGCGAGCACATCGATCGCGGCGGCGAGCAGGGCGTCACCGGCGAGCACCGCCCGTGCGCTGCCGAAGACCGCCCAGGTGGCGGGGCGGCCCCTGCGGGTCCTGTCGCCGTCCATCAGATCGTCGTGCACCACCGTGAAGTTGTGCACCAGCTCCACGGCCGCCGCATGCGCCACCGCCTGCCCTGGCCCCGCGCCGAGCGCCTGGGCGGCGGCCAGGACGAGGGCGCCGCGCACCCCTTTGCCCCAGTCGCCGTTGACCGGGCGCCCTGCCTCGTCGCACCAGCCGAAGTGGTAGGCGGCCACCGAATGCACCGGCTCAGCGAGCCGGTCGACCGCCTTGCGCAGCTCGGGCTCGGTGAGCTCCTTGGCCCGCTGGAGGAGCAGTCCCGCCTCGGTGGTGACCGCCGGCGCCGTCAATGCTCGGCCCTCGTCAGGACCGACTCCAGATAGGCGTCGGGGCGCCGGCTGTCGTCGGCCACCTCGGCGGCCTGGTACCGCTTGGTCCGGCGCGACCAGTCGAGATTGCCCCGCATCCAGGTCCGCATCCCCGCCAGATACGGCGTGAGGACCGCCGAGTGCTCCGGGTACGCCTCCAGCAGTTCGCTCTCCCGCGCCAGGAACTCCTCGGTCCGCGCCGACGTCGCGCCGACGACGTGGGCGAGCGCCTTCTCCCCGTCAAGACCCCGGTGGTGCTCCACCACGTGGACGAGGTTGTGGACCTCGCCCATGGCCCGCTCCTTCTCCAGCGAGTAGACGTCGTTGGTCCAGCACACGACGTCGCACGCCGCGTCGAGGGCCGCCGTGAACTCCGCGCTCTCATAGACGGCCACCGGTACGTCGATCCGCTCGACCATGTCGATGAAGTCCATGCACACATAGATCGCGCCGGTGTGCCTGCGCTTCTCGATGTACGTCTCCTCGTCGGGGACGACGCCCGCGTGTCGGTTCCCCGCCTCCCAGGTCGCCGCCGTGGTCAGGCAGTCGTCCAAGTGCTGCACGAACCGGCGGCGCCAGTGGGCCGTGGTCACCTCCGAGGAGCGCAGCCACAGGTCGGCGAGGGACGAGACGGCCGCCGGAAGCGCGGGGTCCACCGAGGCGGCCGCGCCGTGGTCGGCGCTCTCCAGGACGGCTCGCATCCCGCCCACCACCTCGCGCACCTGCTCCGGGCTGCGCCCCACGCTGCCGTCGTCCAACTGGTCGTCGACGAGGAAGAGCCAGGCGAACCAGTCCGCCATCAGATCAAGGCGCTCGGCGTCCGCGGTCGGGTACACCAGGGCGGCGAACCAGCCGAAATCCGCCTTCTCGAACCGCCGCCTGGCCGCCTCGCGCCGCACCAGACCGATCCGCCGGGTCCACTCCCCGAGGTGGGCTCGCGCCTGCTCGACGTACGGACTCACCTGGTACGGGAACGGGTTGAGGATCTGCGGCACGGGCCCCTCCGGCCTGTCGGCGGTCGTCGGCTTCGTCATGAGCGCGGCTCCGGCCGCAGGTGCACCCCGCCCTTGGGATGCAGCGTGATCAGCGCCTCCGGGTGCACGTCGGGCGAGCCCGCCGGCCGGACGAGACGGTGGGTGCGGCCCACCGTGGCGAGCACCAGGGTGAGTTCGGCGAGGGCGAAGTGCTTGCCGATGCAGATACGGTGGCCGCTGCCGAAGGGGACGTAGGCGTGCTTGGGACGCCTCGCGACCTGCTCGGGTGTGAACCGCTCGGGATCGAAGCGCTCCGGGTCGTCCCAGAAGTCCGGGTGCCGGTGCAGGAAGTAGCTGTTGATCAGGACGTTGGTACCAGCCGGCATCCGGTGCCCGTCGATCTCGTCCTCCTCGCGCGCCCGCCGCATGAACTGGTAGGCGGGGGAGTAGATGCGCAGCGTCTCCTCGGCGACCATCCGGGCGTACGACAGCTTCGGCAGGTCCTCGAACTCCGGCACCCGCCCGCCGAGCACCTGATCGACCTCGGCGTGCAGCCGCTCCTCGATCTCGGGGTGTCCGGCCAGCAGGTAGAAGGCCCAGGACAGGGTGTTGGTGGTCGTCTCGTAGGCGCCGATGCAGATGTTCAGGACCTCGTGGTGCAGCTGCTCCAGGTCCATCCCCTTGCCGTCCTCCTCGTCCACGGAGTGCAACAGCAGGGTCAGCAGATCGGGTTCCTCGCCCGCGGGGGTGTCCTCGCGCAGCCGCTGGGTGATGAACCCGGAGACGAACGCGTCCATGTCGTTGATGGCCCTGCGCAGCCGCTCGTTGCGCGGCGTCGGGACGCTCAGCGGCGGGAACGGGAAGCGGAAGAAAGCGCCGAGGATACTGTTCGCCTCGCCGAAGGCCCGCTCGAAGGCCTGCGCGGACGTGCTCACATCGGCGCTGAACAGCGACCTGTTGACGATGCGCAGCGCCAGCTGGCCGATCTCGTCGGTGACGTCGAGCGTCCCCCCGGGCCCGCGGGCCCCCTCGCCGCGCTCCCAGCGTTCCAGCATGCGGACGGTCTCGTCGGTCATGTTCCTGGCGAACGCGCCGACCGTGCGCGGCGTGAAGTGCGGCGCCATCATGCGCCGCTGCCTGCGCCACAGCTCCATGTCCGCGTTGGCGATGAGCCCCTTGCGCAGCACGGGCCTGACCACCTTGAAGAGCACGGCGTCCTTGTCGTACTGCTCGCCGCGGTCGACGAGCACGTGCCGGATGTAGTCCGGGTGGTTCACCATCACCATCGGCAGGCCGAGCAGCCGGAAACGGAAGATGTCCCCGTGCCGCTCGAGACCGCCGCCGAGAAAGGCGAGTTGGTCACGCTTGAAGGCGAGCGTGCCGCCGATGCCGTCCCGTGCCCTGATGGTCGGAATCTCTTTCAGCGGAGAATTCTTCCGGGGACGCAACCGGCGTGCGGCGCGGTCGAGCGGAGTCAGGGACATTCATGACCTCGATAGGTGGGGCGTCAGCGGCGTTGCAGTGTCAGCTGTATGCCGCCCTTGGGGTGCAGCGTGATGAGCGGAGCGAATCCCACCGGCGGTTGTCCGGCCGGCTTCGTGACATGAAAGGTCTGGGCGAGCATGACGGTGATGATGTGCAGCTCGGTGAGTGCGAATTGCTTGCCGAGGCAGTAACGCGGACCACTGCCGAAGGGCTGGTACGCGCTGCGCGGGCGCTTGGCGATTTCCTCGGGCGTGAAACGCTCGGGGTCGAACCGGGTCGGCTCCGGCCAGAATTCCGGGTGCCGGTGGAACGTGAACAGATTCAGATAGACGTCGGTCCCCTTCGGGATCCGGTAGCCGCCGATGACGTCCTCGTCGACCGCGTGCCGCATCGTCTGCCACGCGGGTGTGAACAGGCGCAGCGTCTCGTCGATGACCTGCCGCGTGTACGACAGGTTCGGCAGGTCCTCGAAGGTGGGAACCCGCCCGTCGAGGACCCCGTCCACCTCCTCCTGCACCCGGCGCTGGACGTCGGGGTGCTCGGCGAGCTGGTGGAAGATCCACGAGATGGAATTGCTGGACGTCTCGTACCCCGCGATGATCATGGCGAGGATCTCGTTGGTCAGCTGATCGTGCGTGAGCCCCGTCCCGGTCTCCTCGTCGAGCGAGTTCAGGAGCAGGGTGAACAGATCGGGCCGGTCGCTCTCGTGTTCCATGCGCGCCGCGATGAGGTGCGCGATGAAGGCGTCCATCTCCTTGATGAGCGCGCGCAGCCGGTTGCGGGACGGCGAGTACCAGGACAGCGGCGGGAACGGGAACCGGAAGAAGTTCCCGGCGATCGCGTTCACCTCGAGGAAGTCCCGCTCGAAACGCCGCCCGCGCTCCTCGGCGTCCACCCCGAAGAGCGCGCGCAGCACGATCTTCAACGCCAGATCGGCGACGTCGGCGGTGACCTCGACGGGATCACCCGCGTCGGCGTGCGCCTCCCAGGCCCGCAGCAGCCCGGCGGTCAGATCGCTGATGTTGGTGGTGAACCCGGCCACGCTGGAGCGGTGGAACGAGGGCTGCATCAGCTTGCGGTGCGTCCGCCACGACTCGCCGCCCTTGTTGGCGATGAGCCCCTCGCGCAGCACCGTGCGGGTGGCGCGGTAGAGGAAGTTGTCCTTGTCGTAGTTCTGGTGGTGATCGACCAGGACGTGCTGGAGGTAGTCCGGATGATTGATCAGCACGGTGGGAAGTCCGCCGAGACGCAGCCGGAAAATATCGCCGTGGGTCTCCACCGAACGCACCAGGAAGCCGAGTTGGTCGCGCCGTATTTCTCTGAGTCCGACCAGATTCTCACGCGGACTCAATCGTGGAACAGGTCGGGGAGGTGAGCCCTCCAAATCGGGCAGCCTTGATCCGACGGGTGTGCTGGACACGTGAGTTCCTCGTGACATCGGGAGCTGGGGCACGCAACTTTCGGGGAATTTAGTCGCCCGCAATATCGCCTCGTTATCGCGGAGATTTCACGGCGACAGCAAGGAGATCCGGCCGTACGATGCCGCCATGACCGTCCTCCTGATCGGCACCGGAACGCACGGTGACATAGCACCGCTCATCGGCCTCGGCGTCCGACTCCAGGCGGCGGGACACTCCGTCGCCATCGCGACGTACAGAGCATTCGAGCGGCAAGTCACGGACAGCAATGCGGAATTCCGCCTACTGCCGGGCGACCCGAGCCTGCTCGGCGTCAATGAACAGGGCCGCCTCAAGAAGAAGAGCCTCGGCGAAATACTGGGCACCGGCCGCTGGCTGAAGCGGATACTCCAGCACCTGACGGAACTCGGCGACGGCCTGATCGCGGCGGCCGAGAAGGAGACCGACGTCCTGGTGTGCAGCGGCCTCACGACGTTCCACGGCTACCACCTGGCGAAAGCCCTCGGCCTGCCCAGCATGGGCCTGGGCCTGCAACCCCTGCATCCCACAGGGGACTTCCCGCCGCCCATCGGCGTCGCCTCGCTGGGCCGCTGGGCCAACCGCTGCCTCGGTCAGCTCATGTTCACCACGGGACTCACCCCGTGGTCGAGCTCACCGGAGTTCTGCGCGCGGCTCGGCGTGCCCCGGCTCACCACCGCGCAGACGCTGCGCCGCACCGCCGAGGAGCGCTGGCCCGTCCACTACGGCTTCAGCCCCTCCGTGGTGCCGCGTCCCGCGGACTGGCGGCCCGGCGTGGACGTGGTCGGCTACTGGTGGCCCCACGAGCCGCCCGGCCGGCAACCGTCGCGGGAACTGGTCGACTTCCTCGACGCGGGACCCGCGCCGGTCCGCGTCGGCCTGGGCAGCGCGGGCGACCCGCGCGACGGCGAGCGGCTCGGCGAGCTGATCACGGCGGCCCTGCGCAAGGCGAAGGTGCGGGCCGTCGTCCAGTCCGGCACCGCGGGCCTCGACCTCACCGGCGACGACGTACTGACCATCGGGGACGTACCGCACGGCTGGCTGTTCCCGCGCACCGCCGCCGTGGTCCACCACATGGGCGCGGGCACCACGGGCGCGGGCCTGCGCGCGGGCGTGCCCGCGGTGGGCATCCCCACGTTCGGCGACGCCCCCTTCTGGTCGCGCCGCCTGGTCTCCCTCGGTGTGAGCCCCGGCTTCCTGCCCATCACCGAGCTGGCCCCCGACCGCCTCGCGGCACTGATCCACGCCGCGGTGCACGAGCGGAACCACACGGACCGCGCCCGGAGCCTGGCCACGGCACTCGCCGCCGAGGACGGCGCCGCCCGCACGGTCGCTGCGGTGGAGCGCCTGCTGGACCGCGGCAACGCAAAAGACCCCAGATGAACTGGGGTCTTTTGGCTGGTGGTGTCCGAGGGGGGACTTGAACCCCCACGCCCGATAAAGGGCACTAGCACCTCAAGCTAGCGCGTCTGCCATTCCGCCACCCGGACAAGGTGTCTGTCTCGCGGCGTGTTCCCCGCGGCGACATAGAGAACTCTACCAGGGGTTTGAGGCGCTGTTCACCCGCATAGTGCAAGGTCAGGCGATCGGTCAGACCCTGTTCGCGGCGGCCCAGTCCTCGTTCACCTGCCACGCGTACAGCGTGTGTCCCTCCAGATACGCGTTGTACGACCCGCAGCGGGCGAGAGGGCGCTGTCCGGCCCGCTTCGGGAACCAGGAGGCGGTGATGGCCGGCGGGCGGGTGGCGGCCCCCGGCTTGTGGGGCTCGCAGGTGGGCGGGAGCGTGGCCGCGGGGAGGGCGGCCTTCAGAAGACGGTCGCCGCCGGTCGTCCGCATCGCGTACTCGATGTGCTTCGCGTCGTCGGGCAGCCAGCGCGGCACGGAGGCGCGGTCCCCCTTGGCCTCCTTGCCGGACCGGTAGGAGGCGGCCTCGTCGTGACGGTTCTGGTACCAGTCCTTCGCCGCCGGAACGGCCACGACCGCGGCGAACCCGATCGTCACCGCGATCGCCAGGACGGCAAGGACGACGGTCCGGGTGCGGGTGAGGCCGGCGGGCATGTCTCTGTCTCCTTGGATGGCGGCGGAAGGGAGCGCCGCTTGCCTGTCCCGTTCGGCGCGGGCTCCCTGTGCTCTCCATTCTTCGGGCCCCGGTTGTCCGTATGCGTACGCCGTGAGGACCAATGTGTGTACGCCTGGGGGACCACACGGCGGCGCGACGTCCTCGGCCGTGCGGGCCGGCCCTAGCCTCGCCGCGTGAGCAAGGGCAAGGGCACGGGCACGGGCGAGCGCAAGGGCACGGGATACCGGCGGCCGAGAGCGCTCTCACCGTTGCGGGAGCATCTGCGCGACACCTACTGGTTCGCGCCGACCGCGGCCATGGTGCTGATCTTCGTCGTGTGGGCCGCCGCGAGCGAAGCCGACGCGGCCATCGTCCGGCTGCTCCAGGACCACCAGGACTTCGACGACGTCGACAACCTCATCCGGATCGTGAACGACGCCAAGTCCGTGATCAACACGGTCAGCTCGGCGATGATGACCTTCATCGGCGTCGTGTTCAGCATTTCGCTGGTGGCGGTTCAAATGGCGAGCGGCCACTTCACGCCCCGCGTGGTCCGGATCTTCGTACGGTCCCGCATCACCAAGCTGACGTTCGCCGTGTTCCTCGCGACCTTCACACTGACGCTGCTCGTGCTGACCTCGTTCGACAGCGAGAGCGATCCGCGTCTGGTGACGACCGTCCCGTTCGTTCAGAGCGTCCTGACGCTGATGATGGTCGCGCTCAGCCTCTTCCTCTTCATCGCGTACGTGAACTCCACGCTGCGACTCATGCGGGCCGGGTACGTCGTCGAGCGGATCACCGGCGAGGCGCTGCGGGTCGTGAACAAGATGCCGTGCGGCGACCTCGACGGGTTCGACCCCGGCCCCGAGTTCGCCCGCGTCGGGTACGAGGGGCGGGCCGGGGTCCTGCGGGACGTGAACATCGCACGCCTGGTCCGGGTGGCGCGACGCCACGGCGTGGTGCTGCGGCTGCTCCCCCGGATCGGCGACTTCGTGGTGCCGGGAACCCCTCTCCTCTCGGTGCACGGCGCGGACGGGAGCAAGGTGTTCCCGCGAACCGCGTTGCGCCGCACCGTGTCGGTCGGTGTGGAGCGCACGTTCCATCAGGATCTGGGGTTCGGGCTCCGACAGCTCTGCGACATCGGCCTGAGAGCGCTCTCGGCCGCGGTGAACGACCCCACCACCGCCGTCCAGTGCCTCGACCGGATCCTCCAACTGCTCACCGCCCTCGCGGACCGGCCGCTCGGGGCGGTCGGGCATCCCGACGCCAAGGGCACGGTCCGGCTCGTCCAGGACGTACCCGACTGGGCCGACGTGGTCGATCTCGCCTTCGCCGAGATCCGGCTCTGCGCGGTGGGCAGCCCCCAGGTCACCCGCCGCATCCTGGCGGGCCTGGACGATCTGCTCCGGATCGTTCCGCCATCACGACGCCGGCCACTGCTGCGCCACCGCGAACTTCTCGTCCAAGCGGTCACGTCGGCAGTACCGGAGGCAGCCGAGCGCACCTTCGCCCTGGAACCGGACCGGCAGGGAATCGGGTGACTCAGCGCGCCGGTGAGTAGGGCGTCCTCGTTCATCGAGCCGTCACGGCCGGCCCAGACCCCGGATCCAGGGTGAAAGCGCTCTCACTGCCGCCCAACTCCGGGCATCCGGGCATCTCCGACGCCGCACGCCCACGTCACAGTTGCCCCGGCAGCCGCCTCCCCAGGACCGGAACCGGCGCTGACGCAAGATCGTCCTCCATGGCATGCCCACAGCACTCGTACTCGGTATCGACCCGCACGCCGTTCCCGGGATGGACGGCGACGCCCTTCGTTCGGCCCTCGACAACGAACTCGCCCGTTTCGGGACGCACGGAATCCAGGCGTCCATGGCGTTCATCACGCTGGACGAGACGGCCGAACCCACGGTGGTCGCCGCGTTGAGCGAGCGGGCCTGGGACGTAGTCGTGATCGGCGGGGGCATTCGTAAGCCGGAGCCTCTGCTCACGTTCTTCGAGCTGGTCGTGAACCTGGTACGCCGGCACGCCCCGGACTCCGCGATCGCGTTCAACACCAGCGGGGGCGACAGCGTGGAGGCCGCCCAGCGCTGGCTGACACCGGCCGGATGAACTGCCCGGCCCCGCTTGACCGCCCCTCCTGCTTGCACGCCCGCCCCGCTTGAACTGCTGCTTTCTGCTGGAACTGCCCTCCCGCTTCAACTGCGGTCTCGCATGAAGCTGTGCCCAGCCCGCATGAGGCCCGCATGAGGCCCGCAGGCTACCCCGCGCATTGTCAGTGGCCTGTGCGAGAGTCGACAGCATGCTTGCGATCACAGTCGATACGGAGAACGGGCGTCGGCACAGCCGGGTCACCGCCGAGGCGTTGGCCGATCTGGTCCGCCGGATCGGGGGCGAGGACAATCGGTTCCTGGTGGTGCAGCCGATACCTGACCTGCCCGACTTCTTCGTTCAGGTGTGGCACGAGGCGGGTGGCGAGTACACGCTGGAGTACCGGGACGGGTCGGCCGACCGGCACTTCCGTACGCTGCTCGACACGGCGGAGCCGGTGATAGCGGCCATGACCGCGTGGGCTCGGCGGACGGCGGACTGGAACGCCGGGATGCGCTGGGAGCGACTGGATTTCGAACCCCCGGCCGACATACCGCCGTTGGATCTCGGCGCGGACGACAGCGCGCTCCTGGAAACCCGAATCCGTGAGGTCATCGCGGGCGGTTACGCGACCCGGGCGCAGCTGGCCGGGCTGGCGGAGGACCACCTCGTCTCCGGTGACGTCCGGCCCGTTTCGCCGGAGCAGGCACGGCAGTTGGCGGACCGCCTCTGGCTCGAGCGGGTCGCGGAGCAGGCGAACTGGGACGACGAAGAGGAGGAGAGCGACCCGGAGCGGATCACCCGCGCCTTCGCCGCCCTGGAGGCGGCAGGCCTCACCGCCCGGGAGAACTTCACCTGTTGCCGCTCGTGCGGCCAGGCGGAGATAGGCGGCGCGGGCTCGCCCGAGGCCCGTGGCTTCGTCTATTTCCACTCCCAGTCGACCGACACGGCCGCCTCGGGGCACGGACTGACGTTGATGTACGGGGGGTTCGACGGCTCGGAGCGCACCACCGCGTCCGTCGGTCGGGAGGTGGTGGCGGCGCTTGAGAAGTGCGGCCTGTCGGTGGAGTGGGACGGCGATCCCGGGCAGACCATCACGGTCGCGCCGCTGAACTGGCGCAAGCGGTTGGTGGGTTGAGGCGGGCGACCTGCGGCGCCGAGCAGGACGTCACGGGCTCATGCCCTCGCTCCCGCGCGGGCGGAGGGACCATCGACTTGGGCCCCCGGGCCTGTCATGGCCAGGTCGAGCGGGGCTGGCGGGACCCGTCCCTCCCGATGCCGTTCTTCGCCCGGAGCCGGGCGCCCCGCGCGCCAGCCGCCCTCACGCCGTACGCGGCCTCGCGCTTGGACGGCGTCACCCTGGACGAAACCGAGAAGGCCGTCACCGCCTCGTCACGGGCAGCGTACGACCTGTCCCGCGTACGACAGATTGCCGCCGAAGCCGAACAGCAGGACCGGGTCGCCGGTGCTGATCTCGCCGCGCTCGACCAGTTTCGACAGGGCCATCGGAATGCTGGCCGCCGAGGTGTTCCCGGACTCGACGACATCGCGGGCGACCACCGCGTTGACGGCGCCGATCTTGCGCGCGACGGGTTCGATGATGCGCAGGTTCGCCTGGTGCAGCACGACGGCGGCCAGCTCCTCGGGCGTGAGCCCCGCGCGCTCGCACACCTGGCGGGCGATGGGCGGCAGCTGCGTGGTGGCCCAGCGATACACGGACTGGCCCTCCTGCGCGAACACCGGCGGGCTGCCCTCGATGCGTACCGCATGCCCCATCTCGGGCACCGAACCCCACAGCACCGGTCCGATCAGGGCATCTTCGCTCGCCTCGATCACCACGGCTCCGGCTCCGTCGCCGACCAGGACGCAGGTGCTGCGGTCGGTCCAGTCGGTCACCGCCGTCATGCTGTCCGCGCCGATCACCAGCGCGCGCGTCGCCGTACCGGTGCGCACCAGGCTGTCGGCGGTGGCGAGCGCGTGGGTGAAGCCGGCGCACACGACGTTGAGGTCCATCACGGCGGGTGAGCCCATGCCGAGCCGGGCGGCCACTCGGGCCGCCGTGTTCGGCGAGCGGTCGAGCGCCGTGGAGGTCGCGACCAGGACCAGGTCGATGTCGGCGGGGGTCAGGCCGGCGCCGGCCAGCGCCTTCGCGGCCGCGTGCGCGGCCAGCTCGTCCACGGGCTCGTCGGGACCCGCGACGTGGCGGGTACGGATGCCGACCCGGCTGCTGATCCATTCGTCGCTGGTGTCGACCAGTTCGGCGAGGTCGTCATTGGTGAGCACCTTGGCGGGCTGATAGTGCCCGACCGCGACAACGCGCGAGCCTCGCATGCCGGTCATGGCGGATCCCCTCGATACGAGCATTCAGTGCTGAACATCCGGAGCCATCCAGTCTTCGTGGCTACTGATCGGTACAGGGGCGCGAGATCCCACAGGATTCACTGCCGCACCTTTGGAGCCTTGTGTCAGCGTTTCGCCTCCATGGAGTACGCGCGGCCCGCCTCGGCTCGAGGAGTCGCACACTGTAGTCATCTCTGTAGTCACCGCTGCGGCGCGAGTCATCTCTGCGGCGTCATCTCTGCGGCGCGGCGAAGGATCCGGAGCGTGGCTGACGCCATGAGGCCTCGCGCCCTGGGGGGCCCGCGCACGACGGCTCGCGCCTCGGGAGCTCACACCATGGGGCCTGGTGCCCCCTGTGGCCTCGACGACGACCTCGTCCTCCATGTGCAGGACAATGAGCGCGTCACACAAGACCGACCGGGTGACGAGACCGGGCCGGGCCAGAGCGACTGAGCGACTGAGGGACTGAGGGCATGGGACGGGTCACCGAACGCCGCCGCGTCATCCGCATCCGGGACGGGGTGGTCTCAACCCGCGCGGACACCCTGGTAGCCGAGGAGCCCCTGGAGATCCGCCTCAACGGCAAGCCACTCGCGATCACCATGCGTACACCGGGCGACGACTTCGCGCTCGCGGCCGGTTTCCTGGTCAGCGAGGGGGTGCTCGGTGCCGCCTCCGAGCTCCAGTCGATCGTGTACTGCGCGGGCGCGACCGCCGACGGGCACAACACCTACAACGTGGTCGACGTGCGCCTCGCCCCGGGCGTCGCCGTGCCGGACATCACCCTCGAACGCAATGTGTACACCACCTCGTCGTGCGGTCTGTGCGGCAAGGCCAGCCTGGACGCCGTCCGCACGCAGGCCCGCTTCCCCATCGCCGACACTCCCCCCGTGCGGATCGAGCCCGAATTGCTCGCGAAGCTGCCCGACCGGCTGCGCGCGGAGCAGCGCGTCTTCGACCGCACCGGTGGTCTGCACGCGGCGGCGCTGTTCTCCCCGGAGGGGGAACTTCTCGACATACGCGAGGACGTCGGCCGCCACAACGCGGTCGACAAACTGATTGGACGCGCTCTCCAGGACGACCGGCTGCCGCTCTCCCGGTGCGTCCTGTTGGTCTCGGGACGGGCCTCCTTCGAACTCGCCCAGAAGGCGGTCATGGCGGGCATCCCGGTCCTGGCTGCGGTCTCGGCGCCGTCCTCGCTCGCCGTCGACCTGGCCTCTGAGTCCGGGCTGACCCTGGTGGGCTTCCTGCGGGGCAGCTCCATGAACGTGTACGCGGGGGACGAACGCATCGCCCTGCGGTCAGAGGTCTGACCCCGCCCCCGAGCGGACAGCGAACTGGCCGGCCGGTCGGCGGACTGGCCGGCCGGTCAGCGGACTGGTCGGCCGGACTGCGGGCCGGCCAGCCGGGCGGCGGTAGGCCGGTCGGCGGTCGACCGGCGGATTGAGAGCGCTCTCAGCGGGCTCGCCTGCGCGCGTCGGACGGCGCCGGAATCATCTGTAGGGCGAGCGTGGCCGGGGGCTCCGCGACGCCGGGGCCGCCCTGTTCGGCCCAGGCCAGGATGTCGTCGGTGGCGTCGTCGTCGAGTACCCAGCCGATCCACGTCGCACGGGCGCCCCGCTGGCGGGCCCGGCCCGAAGGCTGCACCACGATGACGTTGGCCTGGCCGCAGGGGCCGAGGCAGTCGGTGGTGCGCACGGCGATCCGGCCACCGGATGCAGCGGCCGCGGTACGCAGCCGGTCCAGCTGGCGGGCATGGTCGGTACCGGGGGTCTTACGAGCGTCCCCGCAACAGCAGCCACGGCAGACGACGAGAGTGCAGGGGCGCGAACCGGCCGCGGATATCGTGAACTTGGGCATGTCCTCAGCCGAATCCGAGAGCCGAGGCGGTGACGACCGTGCCCAGGCGGGGGAAGTTGAGAGCGATCGCGGCACGGTGCTCGTCCTCGGTCAGCGCCGCCATGGCGTCCTCGATGAACAGCAGCTTGTAACCGTGGTCGGCGGCCGCGCGGGCCGTCGACTCGACTCCGAGATTGGTGGCGATCCCCCCGAACACGAGGGTGCGGACTCCGCGTTCGGCCAGCATTTCATGCAGGCCGGTCTGGTGAAAGCCGCCGACGGTACGCTTCACGACGACCAGGTCGCCCTCCCCTACGAGGCCCGCGACCAGATCGCTGCCGGGCGGTTGCGTGACCGCGCCCGGGCGTTCGACCCGCACGAGTACGACGATGGCGCCCGCAGCGCGGAACTTTCGCGCCAACTCGCCTGCTGCGGCCACCACTTGGTCGCCCGAGCGGGGCGCAAGCGGCAGCGCCGCGATGCGGTCCATGAGATCGACGAGGACGAGCGCGGTGCGCGCGGGGTCGAGACTGGCGGGCTCGCCTTCGAGTGCGGTCATGGCGGCACCGTACCGGCCCCGATGATCTAGCCCGTCCGGCGGGGACCCGTTCCGGCCACCCAGGACCGAGCTGTCCCGTTCCCGTGACTACCGTCCAAGCCAGCGCCGAGCCTGACGTGCCGGGGGCGGCGGGGATCCGGCGGAGATCCGGCGGTAAAGGGTACGAGCCGGTCTTGAGGAGCTAGGCCAGCTTTGAGGGGCCGGGCCGACGTTGCGGAGCCGGCGGGCCCTGCTGCCGTGGCCGCGCAGGCCAAGGCTGGTCGGGCCGAGCGCGGCCGGGCCCGGGGCGGCCGGGCCCCTCCTGGTCCGGGTCCGTCCCCCGTGCGGGCAGCGGATCGCGGGCGCGGCGCTTGGCAAGCACGGCGCACACCATCAGCTGCATCTGGTGGAAGAGCATCAGTGGCAGCACGGCCAGAGAGGCCTGGGCACCGAACAGCACGCTGGCCATGGGAAGCCCGGCAGCCAGGCTCTTCTTCGACCCGGCGAACTGGATCGCGATGCGGTCGCCCCAGTCGAATCCCAGCCGCTTCGCCCCGTACCAGGTGGCCAGGAGCATCACCGACAGGAGTACGGCCTCGACCGCGAGCAGCGCGGCGAGACGGCCCACGCTGACCTGGTGCCAGATCCCTCGGACCATGCCCTCGCTGAACGCGCTGTACACCACGAGCAGGATCGAGCCACGATCGACGTATCCGAGAACGCGCTTGTGCCGGACGAGGAAATCCCCGACCCAGCGGCGCAGGATCTGCCCCGCCAGGAACGGCACCAGAAGCTGGAGGACGATCCCCAGGAACGAGTCCGTTGAGAGCGCTTCCCGACTGCCGCCGAGCAGTCCCGCCGCGAGGAGCGGGGTGATCACGATCCCGGCGACGCTGGAGAACGAGCCCGCGCAGATCGCCGCCGGCACATTGCCACGGGCGATGGAGGTGAACGCGATCGACGACTGGATCGTCGAGGGCACCAGACAAAGGAAGAGCAGACCGTTGGCGAGATCCGGCGTCAGGACGAGCGGAACGAGCCCCTTCGCCGCCAGACCGAGCAGCGGGAACAACACGAAGGTGCAGACGAGCACGGTGACGTGGAGACGCCAGTGGCGCAGCCCCGCCACCGCCTCACGGGTCGAGAGCCGGGCTCCGTACAGGAAGAACAGGAGCGCGACGGCTCCGGTCGAGGCCCCGTTCGCGACGGGCGCGGCGGATCCCGAGGCAGGCAGCAGCGCGGCGAGCCCCACGGTGCCGAGCAGCGCCAGTATGTAGGGGTCGATCGGCAGCCAGGACGGCAGTCTCGGGGTGCGGCGGCTCATGTGCTCCACTCACGTGCTCGGGCAGGACAGGACAGGGGAGGTACGGGGCCGGGCCTCGTACCGACGTGCGGGGGGCCGGCCGGGGGCGTGGACCTGCCTCATGGTCCCTCCCGGGCGGGTGATCGGGAATCCCGTACACCGCTCTCACTGTCATCACACATCGCGATGGAGCCCGGCTACGGTGGAGGGCATGTACGACGCGAACCAGTTGCGGACGTTCCTCGCCGTCGCCCAGACGTTGAACTTCACCCAGGCCGCGCGGCGCCTCGGGGTGCGGCAGTCGACGGTCAGCCAACATGTGCGGCGTCTGGAGGGCGCGGCGGGGCGGCCGCTGTTCAGCCGGGACACGCACAGCGTGCGTCTGACGGAGGACGGTGAGGCCATGCTCGGTTTCGCGCGGACGATCCTGACCGCGCACGAACGGGCCGCCCACTACTTCACGGGGACACGACTGCGTGGCCGGCTGCGGTTCGGCGCATCCGAGGACTTCGTCCTGACGCGGTTGCCGGAAATCCTCCAGGCCTTCCGCCGCGAGCACCCCGAGGTCGATCTGGAACTCACCGTCGAGCTGTCCGGGACCCTGCACCGGCGGCTCGAAGCGGGCCGGCTCGATCTGGTGCTCGCCAAGCGGCGGCCGGGCGACAGCCATGGCGAACTGGTGTGGACGGACGAGCTGTGCTGGATCGGGGCGCCGGGGCTGCGGCTCGACGCGGGGCGGCCCGTTCCGCTGATCCTCTTCCCGCCGCCCGGCATCACCCGGGCCCGCGCGCTCGAAGTCCTCGAGGATCACGGGCGTTCCTGGCGCATCGCCTGTACGAGCGGCAGCCTCAGCGGCCTGATGGCGGCGGCTCGCGCGGGGCTCGGCGTGATGGCACACACCCGGGGACTGATCCCGCCCGGCCTGGAAGCGCTCTCAGCCCGCTGCGGCCTGCCGGAACTCGGCGCGGTCGACTTCGTCCTGCTCCACAATCGGCGCGGCTCGGCAGCGCAGGACGCGGCGGGCGCTCTGGCTTCGGCGATCCTCGCGGGCGGCGACCGGCTGCACCGGGGGCACCCGGGCCACGCCACTGGCTGAAGATCGTCCTGCCCGCGTGCGGTCGCATGAGACGCCCTCGGCGTCGCTCGGCCGCTCGGGACGCCCGGGCCTGCGACGACGGAGTGCGGTCCGTACCAACAGGGGACGCAGCGTGGGGCGGGGGTGACCGGAGCGTACAGATTCCGTGGAGATTGCTTTCCGCAGAGCCTTCCTTTGAGTCAGCTGAGTGTCCGAGGGGTCCCCATGTGGGCCTGTTTCAGCCGCTGACCTGTGAAGACGTCGTATGTCTCGACGCGTAGAAGACCCCTGTCACCGAAACTGCGCGTGGGGTACGGTCACCGCGCTGTGCGGAGCGCCACCGGGAGTGGCCACCCCGGAGGGAGGCAGGTCATTGCGCGAGTTCACGGTCCCACCCATGGCGACACCGCCTCAGGTGGGCGGCCTTGCGGACGCCGTCTTCGACCACGCCCTCGACGATCCGCACCGCGTCGCACTGTGCCGCAAGGACGAATCCGGCCAGTGGCGGGATGTGACGGCTGCCGTGTTCAGGGACGAGGTGTTCGCGCTCGCCAAGGGACTGATCGCGGACGGCGTCCGGTTCGGGGACCGGGTCGCCATCATGGCGCGTACCCGGTACGAGTGGACGCTCTTCGACTTCGCGCTCTGGAGCATCGGCGCGCAGCCCGTGCCGATCTACCCCACGTCGTCGGCCGAGCAGGTCTTCTGGATGCTGCACGACTCCGAGGCGACCGCGTGCGTCGTGGAGCATGAGGACCACTCGATGACGATCGGCTCCGTCGTCGACCGCCTCCCACATCTCAAACGCCTGTGGCAGCTGGACACGGGAGCGCTCTCAGCCCTCCTCAGAGCGGGTGAGGCCATCGACGACGAGGTCGTCCACCGGCACCGGCGGGCCGTCACACCCGAGTCGGTGGCGACCGTGATCTATACGTCGGGGACCACGGGCCGGCCCAAAGGGTGCGTCATCACACACGCCAACTTCATGTTCGAGACGGACATGCTGATCTCCCGCTGGGAGCCGGTGTTCCACTCCCGGCCCGGCGACGAGGCGTCCACCCTGCTGTTCCTGCCGCTGGCCCACGTCTTCGGGCGGATGGTGGAGATCGCGGCGGTCCGGGGCCGCGTCAAACTCGGCCACCAGCCGGCCCTGTCGGCCTCCGCTCTGCTGCCCGATCTCCAGTCGTTCCGGCCGACCTTCATCCTGGCCGTCCCCTACATCTTCGAGAAGGTTTTCAACGCGGCCCGTCGCAGAGCCGAGGCCGACGGGAAGACGGGGCCCTTCGACAAATCCGTGGACATCGCCGTCAAGTACGCGGAGGCCGTCGAGCAGAAGGCGTTCGGCCTGGGCCCCGGGCCGTCGGCGGCACTGCGGATGCAGCACCAGTTCTTCGAGAAGACGGTGTACGCCAAGGTCCGCGAGGCGATGGGCGGACGGGTGCGGCACGCCATGTCCGGCGGCTCCAGCATGGGCCGCCGGCTCGGCCTGTTCTTCGAGGGCGCGGGCGTCACGGTGTATGAGGGGTACGGCCTGACCGAGTCGACCGCGGCCGCGACCGCCAATCCCCCCGAGCGGACGCGTTACGGCACGGTGGGGCAGCCCATTCCCGGCACGACGGTGCACATCGCCGACGACGGGGAGGTGTGGATCCACGGCGGCCAGGTGTTCTCCTGCTATCTCAACGAACCCAAGGCCACCGAGGCGGTTCTGAGGGAGGGCTGGCTGGCGACCGGTGACATCGGGGCCCTCGACGAGGACGGCTACCTCACCATCACCGGGCGCAAGAAGGAGATCCTGGTGACCTCCGGCGGCAAAAGCGTCTCTCCTGTCGCCCTGGAGGAACGCGTGCGGGCGCATCCCCTGGTCGCGCAGTGCATCGTGGTCGGCAACGACCGCCCCTACATCGCGGCGCTCGTCACCCTCGACCAGGAGGGCGTGGACCACTGGCTTGCCGTGCGGGGCAAGCCCTCACTCACCGCGTCCGAGCTGGTGCGCGACCCGGATCTGGAGACCGAGGTGCGCCGGGCCGTGGTCGCCGCCAACACCTTGGTCTCCCAGGCGGAGTCGATCCGGACCTTCCGCATCCTGGCCCATCAGTTCACGGAGGAACACGGCCTCCTCACCCCGTCCCTGAAGCTCAAACGCCGGGCGATCGAGGACGCGTACGGGGCCGAAGTGGACGCGTTGTACCGATGAGTGCGGGTTGACGGACTTGATCGCGCTCTCATCGGAGCCACCGGTCAGGGACAACCAGGGGCAGGAGTGGGCACGCCCCCCTGGAGGACGCGTCGGGAAAGCCCCAAGAACGCGTCACGAGCCATGGAGCCGCAGGTCAGATGCGATCCGGTGGGTGTACCGGGAATGCGCGGTTCCGCCCGTTCGTTGACGATGTGAGTACCAACCGACGACGCAAAGGATCGACCGCTCGTGAGCAAGGTCCCCTCCATCACCCTCAACAACGGCGTCGAAATGCCGCAGCTCGGTTTCGGCGTCTGGCAGGTGCCGGACGACGAGGCCGCCAAGGCGGTCGCGACGGCGATCGAGTCCGGGTACCGGAGCATCGACACCGCCGCGATCTACGAGAACGAACGGGGTACCGGCAAGGCCGTCGCCGCGTCGGGGGTCGCCCGCGAAGACCTCTTCGTCACGACGAAGCTGTGGAACAGCGAGCAGGGTTACGACTCGACCCTGCGCGCCTTCGACGCCTCGCTCGACAAGCTGGGCCTGGACTACGTCGACCTGTACCTCATCCACTGGCCGGTGCCGGCCAAGGACGCGTACGTCGACACGTACAAGGCGTTCGAGAAGATCCTGGCGGACGGCCGCGCCAAGGCGATCGGTGTCTCCAACTTCCAGCCCGCGCACCTGGAGCGGCTGCTCGGCGAGACCTCCGTGGTCCCGGCCGTCAACCAGATCGAGCTGCACCCGCAGCTCGCCCAGGCCGAGTCGCGTGCCCTGCACGCCAAGCACTCCATCGCGACCGAGGCGTGGTCGCCGCTCGGCCAGGGCCGCGGGCTGCTCGAAGTGCCGACCGTGGTCGCGATCGCGCGGAAGCACGGCCGTACCGCGGCGCAGGTGGTGCTCCGCTGGCACCTTCAGATCGGCAATGTCGTCATCCCGAAGTCCGTGACGCCCTCGCGGATCAAGGAGAACATCGACGTCTTCGGCTTCGAGCTGGACGCCGACGACCTCGCCGCGCTGGCCGCCCTCGACGAGGGCAAGCGGCTGGGTCCGAACCCGTCCGAGTTCAACCTGGGCGCCTGATCGGACACGTATTGATCGTGGCGATCTCCTGATCGCCACGTGACAGAAGGGGTGCCGCCGACCTCCGTCGAGCGTCACCCCTTTTGTCGTTTTTCCCACTTGGTTGGTCAGCTACCAACCAAGAATGTTCATTTAAGTGCCCCAGCCAGGCAAAGCGTTCGACATCAAGCGACAAACACTCTTGTCCTGCGCATGACCTTCCCGATGGGATCGCGAAGACCGCCCCGCGCGGCTCGACCCCCACTCAGGGAGTATTCATGCGCATAGCCCGCCCCCGGACTCGTACCGCAGCAGCGACAGTTGGGGCCACCGCCCTCGCCGCGGCCGCGATGATAGCGACCCCGCTGTCCGGGTCCGCCACCGCCGCACCTGCCGCCCCGCAGGTGAAGCCCGTCCCGGCGATCGCCGGGCACCAGCTCGCCCACTCGACCAGCGGCCCGCTCAGCAGCGAAGAGTGCCAGGCGAAGTGGAAGATCGCGTGCTACGGCCCGTTGCAGTACCGCCAGGCGTACAACCTGAACCCGCTCTACAAGGCCGGCATCACGGGCAAGGGCCGCACGATCGTGATCGTGGACTCGTTCGGCTCGCCGACCATCCAGCACGACCTGGACGTGTACAGCAAGCAGTACGGCATTCCCAGCAGCAAGGTCGACGTCGTCAAGTGGGGCAACGTTCCCAAGTGGGACCCGAAGAACAAGGACATGACCGGCTGGGCCGGTGAGTCCACGCTCGACGTCGAGATGGCGCACGCGGTCGCCCCCGACGCGAAGATCGTCCTGGTGGAGACCGCGGTCGCGGAGACCGAGGGTGTCACCGGCCTGCCCGAGATGATGGACGCCGAGAAGCACCTCATCGACCACGGCATCGGTGACGTCATCACGCAGAGCTTCGGCGCCACGGAGAACACGTTCCCGGGCTTCGACAAGGGCGACTTCTCCAGCATCCAGAAGCTGCGGTACGCGTTCAAGGACGCGCAGGCGCACGGCGTGACCGTACTGGCCTCCTCCGGTGACGGCGGCGCGACCGACAACACCGCGGACGGCTCCGGGTACTACAAGGAGCGCGTCAACTCCTGGCCCTCCTCGGACCCGCTGGTCACCTCGATCGGTGGCACCCAGCTGCACCTCGACGACAAGGGCAACCGCACCAGCCCTGAGAGCGTTTACAACGACAACGGCGCGGGCGGCGGCGGGCAGTCGCACGTCTTCCAGCGCCCGTCCTTCCAGAACGGTGTGCGCGGCGCCGTCGGCAACCGCCGCGGTACCCCCGACATCTCGATGTCGGCCGCGGTCAACGGCGGTGCCTGGGTGTACTCCAGCTACGACCCGACCTCCGTCGGCTGGGACGTCTCCGGTGGTACGAGCGAGGCGAGCCCCCTGTTCTCGGGCATCGTCGCCCTCGCCGACCAGGCCGCCGGGCACCGCCTCGGCAACATCAACGACGCCCTGTACTCCCTCTACAAGCACGAGGGGTACAAGCCGGGCTCCGGCCTCGTGGACGTCAAGGACGGCACGAACAACAGCTACGCCGGTGTCACCGGGTACACCGCGGTCAAGGGTTACGACATGGCGACCGGCGTCGGCACCATCGACGCCGCCCACTTCGTGACCGCGCTGGCCCGCGAGAGCCGCCACAACCACTGACGGCACCGCATCACAGCATGAGACGCCGCCGCCCGCGCTGTACGGGTGGCGGCGTCCGCGCGGGGGCGGGGTATGCGGGCCGGGTGGGTACGGGTGTGCGGGCCAGGTGCGTCGGCCGCGCGCGCGAACCGTGTGCGTCGACCTCAGGCCTTGACCTCACGCGTTGACCTCATCCCGGCGAGCAACGCGGTCGTTACTCCGCTCCGTGGTTGAGAGCGATTTCCTCGACGCGGTGGGCGAGCCGGAAGTCCAGCTCGGTGAGGGCGCCCCCGGCGTCGTGGGTGTTCACCGACAGGGCGACCGTGTTGTAGCCGAGGGTCAGGTCGCTGTGGTGGTTCAGCTCTTCCTGGATCTGGGCGATGTGGACGACCATGGCGGTCGCGGCGAAGTGTCCGGCGAGGCGGTAGCTTCGGGAGATCCGGTCGTGGTCCTGCGACAGCGACCAGCCGGGCAGCTCCCGCAGCCGGTCCTCGACATCCTTCTGCGACAGCGGCTCAAGGGACATGACCGGATACTCCTTACGGGGTGGTGACATGGCGGAGTGGAGCAGTGACGCGGAGGCTCCCTGTCCGTAGCGTCTCCCCTATGCGTGTACTTGTCACGGGAGGCGCGGGCTTCATCGGCTCGCACATTGTCACAGCGCTCGCCGCGCACGGCCATGAGCCGTTCGTCCTGGACCGGGCGGTCCGACCACAGGACGACGTTCGCGACCCGGAGATCGTCGCGGCGGCCCTGCGCGGAATGGACGCGGTGTGCCATCAGGCCGCGATGGTCGGGCTCGGCACCGGTTTCGGTGACGCCCCTGAATACGTCAGCTGCAACGATCTCGGCACCGCCGTGCTGCTCACCGCGATGGCCGCGGCCGGGGTGCGTGAACTGGTACTCGCCGGCTCCATGGTCGTCTACGGCGAAGGGCGCTACGAGTGCGCCGAGCACGGTGTCGTGCGTCCCGGGCCGCGCCCGGTCGAATGGCTCGACGCCGGACGCTTCGAGCCCCAATGCCCGTACTGCGAAGCCGAGTTGAGCCCTGGTCTGGTCGCGGAGGACGCGCCGGTCGATCCGCGCAACGTGTACGCCACGACCAAGCTGGCGCAGGAGCACCTGGCCGCCGCGTGGGCGCGGGCGACCGGCGGCAGGGCGCTGTCCCTGCGCTACCACAATGTGTACGGCCCCGGCATGCCGCGTGACACGCCCTATGCCGGAGTCGCCTCGTTCTTCCGCTCGGCGCTGGCCCGCGGTGAGGCGCCGCGCGTCTTCGAGGACGGCCGCCAGCGCCGTGACTTCGTGCACGTACGCGACGTGGCGGGCGCCAACGTGGTGGCGCTGGAAGCGCTCTCAGGCCGGGAGCCGGGCGCGCTCACCGCATACAACACGGGCAGCGGGACCCCGCACACCGTGGGCGAGATGGCGAACGCGCTCGCCTCGGCTCATGGCGGCCCCGAGCCGGTGGTGACGGGTGAGTACCGCCTCGGCGACGTACGGCACATCACCGCGGACTCGGCGCGACTGCGCGGTGAGCTGGGCTGGAAGCCGGCTGTGGGCTTCGAGGAGGGGATGGCGGAGTTCGCCGCGGCGCAGCGGTAGCGAGGTGGTTGGCACGTCGCGGTGGGGACGTCGCGGTGGGGGCGGGTCTGCGGGCGCGGCGTGCGAGATGCGGTGTGCGGTGTGCGGTGTGCGGGAGATGCCCATGTATGCGAGGGGGGGTCGGGGACGTGCCGTGCGGGTGTCCGTGCGGGCTCGGGTCAGGCCGTCGCCGTCGGCAGCGTCAGTTCGAAACGGCAGCCGCCCGCCACGTTGCGGACTTCGGCACGCCCCGAGTGGGCTTCGACTATGCCGCGCACGATCGCGAGGCCGAGGCCCGCGCCGCCCGGTGGGGTGCGCGCCTCGGTACCGCGCCAGCCGGTGTCGAAGACGCGATGCAGGTCGTCGTCGGGAATGCCGCCGCAGCCGTCGGTGACCGAGAGCGTGACCACGCCGTCCCGGTCCTCCGCGCCGACCGCGACGGTGCCGTCCGCCGGGGTGTGCCGGATGGCGTTGACCAGGAGGTTGGCGAGTACGCGGGTCATCTCCTTGCCGTCGACCTCGACCGGTACCGCGTCGACGCGCGCTCCGACCAGGCGGACGCCGTGTTCGCGGGCCAGCGGATCCACGCCGGCCAGCGCGTCACCGATCAGGTCGTGGACGGACATGCGGGCGGGGTGCAAAGAGAGCGCTCCCGCGTGGATCCGGGAGAGTTCGAAGAGGTCGCCGACCATGCTGTTGAGGCGTTCGACCTCGGTTCTGATCTGCCGGAAGTAGCGGTCCGGGTCCTTGGCCATCCCGTCTTCCAGCGCCTCGGCCATCGCGCGCAGTCCTGCGAGCGGCGTGCGCAGATCGTGGGAGATCCAGGCGACCAGTTCGCGCCGCGAGGTTTCCAACGCCCGCTCCCGCTCGCGCGACTCGGTCAACTTGGCGCTGGTGGCCGCCAACTCCCGGCTGAGCGCAGCCAGTTCGGATGTCGTCGGACCCACGGGCGCGTCGAAGCTGCCGCCGTCACCGAAGGAGCGGGTGGCCAGGGCGAGGCGGCGGCTGCTCGCGACGACCCTGCGGCCGAGCAGGAGAGCGGTCGCAAGGGAGGCGACGGCCGCCATGGCGACGACCACGGTCACCACCGTCAGGTCGTGGGTGTTCAAGAGCATCGCCCAGGCGACGGCGAGCGTGCCTGCCAGCATCGCGAGGACGGCGACGGCAGCTACGACGGTCACAGACGCGGTGAGCGAACGGTGTCGCAGCAGACGCAGCGCCAACGCCCCGCCGAGGCCTGCGGCTGCCGCGCCGAGGAACGCGTACAGGGCGATGAGCAGCACGTCACCCACGGTCTGCGCCTTCCTTGAGAGCGCTCTCCAGCGCGATGACAGCCGCCTTCGGGTCGCTGGCGGCGCCTTTGCCGAGAGCGGTGGCACTGGCAAGCCCTGTGGCACCGGGCAGACTGGCGGCACAACCCCGGCCCGCGGGCCCAGCCGCCTCTGCGCCAGCTTCCCTGCCGGGGCCGACCGAGCGGATGCCGACCTCAGCGCTGTCCCTCTCGAGAGCGCTCTCACGCGGGCCGGGGCCGGGCACCCCAGAACCGCCCTCGCCCCCGGCCTCGTCCTGCCACCGCCCGGTCTGCGGTACGTCCGCCTCCGCCCGCTGCCGGCCCCCCGACCACGGGCCCGCCCGCCGCGGGCCAGACGTTTGCGGGCCGGACGCTTCCGGGCCGGACGCTTCCGGGCCGGACGTTTGCGGGCCGGACGTTTGCGGGCCGGACGCCTGCGTACCCGCCGACTGGGGACCAGTCTCCTGCGGACCGGACGCCTGCGGACCGGTCGCCTGCGGGCCGGCGTGCCGCACGGGGAGACCGACGGACTGGAGCGCGCCTGTGCACTGCGAGCCAACCTCTCGCACGGCACTCGGCCGCCCGGCCGTCCCCCGTACGACGGCGGCCTGCACGTCGACCACCTGCACGTCGATCACCTTCGCGGCAGCCGACTCCGCTTCGACCACCTTCGCGGCAGCGACCTGCCTCTCAGCCTGGGCGGAGGTGGCGAGCGCGTCGTTGACGGCGGGCGGGTCCGCGACGGCGGAGGGCGCCTGCGGCCGGGTTTCGGGGAGGGGGGCGTCCGGTTCGGCCTCGAAGCGATAGCCGACGCCCCACACCGTGCGGATCAGGGCGGGCTTCGCCGGGTCGGACTCGATCTTTCCGCGCAGGCGGCGCACATGGACGGTGACCGTGGACAGGTCACCGAACTCCCAGCCCCACACCTCATGCATCAGCCGCTCGCGCGAGATCGCCTCGCCGGGGCGGGCGAGAAGGTAGGCGAGGAGGTCGAACTCCCGCAAGGTTAGGGGGAGTTCGGTGCCGGCTTTGGATGCGGTCCGGGCGGCGGGGTCGAGGGTGATGCCGGAGCGGGACATACGCGGCCCCGGACGGGCGGAGGCGGTGTGGGCTCTGCGGAGCACCGATTCGACGCGGAGCACCAGTTCGCGCGGGCTGAAGGGCTTGGTCACGTAGTCGTCGGCGCCTATCTCCAGGCCGAGGATGCGGTCGTCCTCGTCGCCACGCGCGGTCAGCATGATCACGGGGACGGGAACGGCGGCGTCGGCGCGCAGCCGCCGGCACACTTCCAGGCCGTCCATGCCGGGCAGCATCAGGTCGAGTACGACCAGGTCGGGACGGCAACGGGCGGCCGCGCCCAGGGCGGCGGGGCCGTCCATCGCGAGGTCGACGGTGTGGCCCGCCCGTTCCAGATAGCCGGTGACGACCTCGGCGACGGTCGGATCGTCGTCCACGACCAAGATGCGGCTCTCGATGCTGTGCATGGCACCCAGCGTGGCACCGCTCGGGGGCGTCCGTCTGCGCCAGGTGGGCCCCGGGTGGGGGATGTCCGCGTTTCGTAAGAACCCGAAGTCCGTTTTACCCGGTTTGAATTCGTACGGTGAGCACGTGACTGAAACCACTTCCGCATCCCCCGCCGCGCCCTGTGCGGTGACCGTGGACGTCGTACTGCCCTGTCTCGACGAAGCCGAGGCGCTGCCCTGGGTGCTGGGCCGGATCCCGGACGGCTGGCGGGCCGTCGTGGTCGACAACGGCTCGTCGGACGGTTCACCCGACGTCGCACGCGCTCTCGGCGCGACGGTGGTGCATGAGCCCCGGCGCGGCTTCGGCGCCGCCTGTCACGCCGGGCTGCTCGCCTCCGAGGCCGAATTCGTCTGCTTCTGCGACTGTGACGCCTCCCTGGATCCAGCCGAGCTCGTCCGCTACGTAGGGGAGGTGGCGTCCGGCGCGGCGGACCTGGTGCTCGGCCGGCGCAGGCCGCAGGGGCTGGGCGCCTGGCCATTGCACGCGCGCGCGGGGAACCTGGCACTGGCACGGATGCTGCGCCAACGCACCGGGCTGCGCCTGCGCGATCTCGGACCGCTGCGCGCCGCGCGCCGCGAAGCCCTGCTCGGACTCGCTCTCACCGACCGGCGCAGCGGCTACCCGCTCCAAATGGTGGTGCGCGCGGCGGACGCGGGCTGGCGGGTGGCCGAACACGATGTGGCCTACCGGCCGCGCACCGGCAAGTCCAAGGTCACCGGCACCTGGCGGGGCACCTGGCACGCGGTGCACGACATGCGCCAGGTGCTGGCCGAGCCGCCGGTGGCGGCGCGTGCGACGGCGGTGGTCCGGTGACGCGTTCAGAGCGCTCTCAGACCTCGGGCACCACGCTGCTCGTCCTCGCCAAGGCGCCCGTTCCCGGCCGGGTCAAAACGCGGCTCACTCCCCCGTACACCCCCCAGGAAGCGGCCCGGATCGCCGAGGCGTCACTCGCCGACACCCTCGACGCGGTGCTCGCCGCTCCCGTACGCAGGAGGGTGCTCGTCCTCGACGGCGAGCCGGGGCCGTGGCTGCCGCCCGGCATCGAAGTGATGCCTCAGTGCGCGGGGGGCCTCGACGAGCGGATCGCGGCTGCGTTCGCCGCGTGCTCAGGTCCCACGCTGCTGATCGGCATGGACACCCCGCAGGTCGGCCCCGCGCTGCTCGCGCCCGCGCTGGAGGGGCCCCGGCCGGATGAGGCGTGGTTCGGACCGGCCGAAGACGGCGGGTTCTGGGCGCTCGGCCTGACCGATCCCGACCCCGCCTTGCTGCTCGGGGTGCCGATGTCGGTGGCCGAGACGGGGCGCGTCCAACGCCAACGGCTGCTCGACGCGGGGCTCGTCGTACGTGAGCTGGCCCGCCTGCGCGATGTGGACACCGCGCGCGACGCCCAGCTCGTCGCCGCGGAGGCTCCGCACGGTCGCTTCGCCCGGGCCCTGCGGACGCGAACGCAGGAGCGGATGCGAACGCCGACGCCGACGCCGACGCCGACGCCGGTGATCGCGGCGCACGTGACGAATATGGCCAGCGTGATGGGCGTGACTGGCGTGGCGGCGGCCAGCGTGACGGGTGTGGCGAACATGACGGGTGTCACGAGTGTGGCCAGCGCGGCCGGCGTCAACAACGTGTCTGGCGCGGCTGGCGTGACGGATGTGGCTGGCATGACTGGCGTGGCAAGCATGACCGGTGTGGCGAACGCGCTGCCCTCGGCCGCCACACCCGCGTCCCTGGCGACCGCGCTCGCGACCGCCACCGCCACCGCCACCGCCACCGCCACCGCGTCCAGGATCGTTGGCTCCCCCGCCACCAAGCCAGTGCCCACCAGGCACAGGCCGACCGAGCCCTCGCCCCCAACGCCTCCCAAACCCCCCACCTCCCCCGCACCCCCCACAACCCCGCCCCCTGGGGCCCCAGCGTCGGCCGTGACCGTGACGGCCAGGGACCGCGCATGGTGAGAGCGCTCTCAGCAACCATCCCGGCGGCCTGGCACGCCGATCCCTATACGGACGCGCTGCGCTCCGGGCGCGGTCCGCTGTTCCTGCGCCGGCCTGACGGATGGCTGTTGCCGCTCGAAGTCGAACGCTGGTGCGCGGAGCCGGACATGGCGGACCGTACGGTGCTGCGTCGCTGCCGGGGCGCCGTCCTCGACATCGGGTGCGGGCCGGGCCGGCTGGTGGCCGCGCTCGCCGCCGACGGGGTCGCCGCGCTCGGGGTCGATGTGAGCGCCGAGGCGGTCCGCCGGACCCGGGACTGGGGTGGCAGCGCACTGTGCCGCTCGGTCTTCGACCACCTGCCCGGTGAGGGGCGCTGGGACACCGCGCTGCTCGTCGACGGGAATGTGGGCATCGGCGGCGACCCGACGGCCCTGCTCGCGCGCGTTTCCCAACTACTCGCCCCCGGCGGCCTGTTGCTGGCCGAGACGGCCCCGTACGAGATCGACGAGCGCATCCGGGTCACGGTCACCGACGCGCGCGGCGCGGTCGGCGGTGACTTCCCCTGGGCCCGGCTCGGCACCAACGCGCTCCTGTCCTGTGCCCGCCCCCTCGGCTGGCGCCTGGCGGGCCGCTGGACCTCGGCGGGCCGCGCCTTCGTGGCACTGCGACAGGACTGAGGCCTGCGGAACCGAGTGGAACGGACGCGCGGAAGGGCGGGACAGGGGGCGTCAACTCCTGTCCCGCCCGGCGCAGTTCAGGTCAGCTCACGTTGACCGCGGTGTCGTCGATGACGAACGACGTGGCGAGGCTGCTGTCCTCCACACCGTTGAACTTGAGGGTCACCGTCTGCCCCGCGAACGAGGAGAGGTCGAAGGACTTCTGAACGAACCCGGTGTTCTTGTTGAGGTTGGAGTAGCTGGCCAGGGTGGTCGAACCGGCCGTCACCGTCAGCTTGTCGAAGGCGGTGGTGGTGGTCGTCTCCTTGGTGTCGATGTGCAGGTAGTAGCTGAGGGTGGCGTGGCAGCCGGCCGGGATGGTCACCGCCTGGGAGAGGGTGTCGGTGTGGGTGGTGCCGTAGCCGTTGAGCCAGGCCTTCCAGGAGCCGGAGTGCGCGGGCTCACCGGCGGAGTTGTCGACGACACCCGCGGTCGCTGACCAGGGCGCGGCGCTGCCGGTCTCGAAGCCGGGGTTGCCGAGCAGCTGGGCCGCGGTGCAGCCGCCGCCACCCCCGGTGGTCACGGTCCAGGTGAAGGACGTGGAACCGGTGGCGTTGGTGGAGTCCTTGGCGCTGACCGTCACGTTGTAGGTGCCCGCGGTGGTCGGTGTGCCGGAGATGAGACCGGTCGAGGCGTTGATGGACAGGCCCGCCGGGAGACCGGTGGCGCTGTAGGTGAGCGTCTGGCCACTGCCGGAGTCGGTGGCGTGGATCTGGAGCGAGGCCGCGGTGTTGACCTGGGTGGACTGGTTGCCCGGGTTGGTCACCGTGACGGTGTTGCCGGTGCTGGTGCCGCCGGTGAAGGCCGCGGTGCCGTTCGGGGTGCCGAGCCCGGTCGGGCCGTCGTAGCCGGAGCCCGCCGTGCACAGGTAGGAGGGGCTGCAACTGCCGTTGGCGCCGGAGGTCACGTCGTTGAGCGCGGACGTGTGGGCGTAGGGGTAGGACGCCGGGGTGGTGTTGGCCGCGGGGGTGCCGGCGAGTGCGTACACGCCGGCGATGATGGGTGAGGAGGCGCTGGTGCCGCCGTACACGTTCCAGCCGCTGGCCTGGTAACTGTCGTACACAGCAAGGCCGGTGGCGGGGTCGGCGACCGCCGAGACATCGGCGACGGTGCGCTTGGCGCAGCCGGTGTCCTTCTGCCAGGACGGCTTCGGGTCGTATGCGGAGCAGCCCGAGCCCGCGCCCTGGCCGCCGGAGCTCGTGCCCCAGACCGACTCCGACCAGCCACGCGAGTTGCTGGCGCGGCTGAGCGAGGTGCCACCGACGGAGGTCACGTACTGGGAGGCCGCGGGGTATTCGACGCCGTAGCCACTGTCGCCGGATGAGACGGTGATGGCGACGCCGGGGTGGTTGAAGTAGGAGGAGTCGGAGCTCGGGTCGGTGGAGTCCTCGCTGCCGCCGTAGCTGTTGGAGACGTACTTGGCGCCCATGGCGACCGCGCGGTTCACCGCGGTGCCGAGGTCGTCCATGTTGGCGGAGTTTGCCTCGACGAGCAGGATGTGACACTGCGGGCAGACGGCGCTGACCATGTCGACGTCGAGGGAGATCTCACCGGCCCAACCCGAGTCTGCGGTCGGGTAGTTGGTGCCGCCGTTCTGGTCCGCTTTCTGGAAGCAGCCGTTGGCGGTGGTGCAGGCGGGCAGACCGTACTGGGAACGGTAGGTCGCCAGGTCCGACTCCGCGCTGGGGTCGTCCTGCGCGTCGACGATCGCCACGGTCGTACCGGCGCCCGCGTTCGACGGCAGGGCGTAGGCGCTCTGCAGGTCGGAGGGGCCGTAGCCGGAGGGCAGGGCGTTCGGGGATATCCCGAAGTGGTGCTGTACGTCGGTGCGGGCGAGCGCGAGGCAGGACATCATGCCGGCCTTGGCGGGCTGGGCGCACAGCCGTTGGGTGTGGGCGGCCTGGCCGCCGGAGCTCTGGGTGGCGGCGGCGACGGTCGGGGCCGCGGCGATGAGTCCGCCGGTGACCAGGGCCGCCGCGCCGAGCACGGCGGTGGCCACACGCCCGCTGAGCGCGGGGAGGCCGAAGGGTCTCTTCGAGTACAAGGAACTGCCCTCCATGGGGGGTCGGTTCGCCGGATCGGGGCGAGCGGAGGAGCTGGGTCTACAGGTGCGGCGGGGCGGATCCGGCGCGTTCGGTGGTACGGGTGCCGGGCGGTCGGCGGTGCCGTGAGCGGTGACCGACGGCGCGTCCTGCGGTGCGGCTGGGTGGTGCGGCTGGTGCCGGCCGGTGCGGCGCTGGTGCTGTGCTGGTGCTGTGCTGGTGCGATGCGCTTGGGTGAGGCGCGAGGTGGTCCGAGTCCGCGTGCGCGGCGGTGCGGGGGCACATGCTGGTGCCCTCGCTGGTGCGGATGTTGAGCTCGGTACAGATGTGTGTGCGTGTGCGTGTGCGTGCACGCGTACGTGCACATGTGCACGTACATGTACTTGTACGGGTGCCTGTGCGTGTGCTGATACGGGTGCTGTGCCGTGTGCGCTGTGCGGCCGGCGGTACGTGTCATCGCGCATGACCGGTGGAAGCGGCATTACCTGATCAGAGCATGACAGTTGCGCCTCGAGAAAACTGCCACCCGCTCACGTGGTGGCACGGATGAAGGTAGCGACGCCCGCCTGGGGCGACAACAGCCTTAGGCAAGCCCCAGGCAAAGCCTTGCCCTCGAAAGGGGATGGATCACCGCGCGGCCCGGCCTGCGGATTCCCCATGGATCAAGGGGCTGCTCACAGCGGGGATAGATGTATACGGTGGCGGGCATCGAGCCGGGAGAACACCCACACCGTCGGACGGGGATGCGCATGGAGCCTGATGAGGGGTCGGTCAGCGACCTCGTCGAACTGGGCCTTTCCCGTTACGAGGCACGGGTCTACCTCGCTCTGGTCAGGCGCGACTCCTACACCGCGGCCCAGGTGGCGCGGGAGGCGGAGGTACCGCGCCAGCGCATCTACGACGTTCTCGACGGTCTGGTCCGCTCCCAGCTCGCCGTCGCCCATCGGGGACGCGTCGCCACGTTCACCGCGATCGCGCCCGAACTCGCCCTCACGCGCCTGATGAACCGTCAAAGAGAGTCCCTGGAACGCCTGGAGAAGGTGTCCACGGGTCTGACGTCACTGCTGTTGCCCCTGTGGGCGGACGGCCGGGCCCACACCGATCCGCTCGACTACATCGAGGTCCTGCGCGACCAGCGTCAGATCGCGGAGCGCTTCGCGGACATCCAGGAGCAGGCGGACTCCGAACTCCTCACGTTCTGTATGCCGCCGTTCGTGGCCCCGGCCGCCAACACCTCCGGAATCAAGGCGACACGGCGTCTTCGACGCGCCAAGGGGACGGTACGGGCGGTGTACACGCGTGACGCGCTGGCCGACGAGGAGGTGCTGGAGAACGTGCGGCGCTTCGCCGAGGCCGGCGAAGAAGCCCGCTTCACCCAGCACCTCCCCCTCAAACTGGTCATCGCGGACGCGTCGTTGGTGCTGTGCGACATGCCGGACCCGGTCGCGGGTACCGGCTCCACCACCGCCCTGTACATCGAACACCCGGCGCTCGCGACCTGTCTGCGGCTGGCGTTCCACAGCGTGTGGGAGGTGGCGGAACCAATGGCGCCGGCCGTACGGGACAAAGGGTAGGAGGACGATCAGGCCCCCCGCGCCTCAGCAGGGGCACTTTCCGGCCACCCGCCACCCGGCGCCCACCCCGCCACCCGGCCTCGCCACCCGACGCCGTCACCCGGCCCCGGCCCCGGTCCCGCGACGCTTGGCGCCCCGTCACCCACCACCCGTCGCCCCGGCGCGCCTCCCCCGCCTCTCCCGGGCCCACCGCAGCGCGCCCAGCAGGAGTGAGAGCGCGATCAGCACCCCCAGGGAGACCAGCAGACCTCGTACGTAATCCAGGGGCACCACCGAGGGGTTGGCGGCGGGCAGGGGACGCAGCAGTACGGGAAGCGCGATCAGAGTGAGGCAGCCGGCGGTCAGCAGGGTGCCGCGCAGCAGACCTCGGCTCTTCACGCCGCCGGTCAGCAGTCCCGCCGCGAGGACCAGCGGAGCGATGATCGCGTCGTGCAGCACGGCGGCCCCCGCCAGCCAGAACAGTACGTCCCAGTGGGTGGCCTGATCCCATACGAGCAGCCCGCCGACGGCCATCAGCGCGAGCCCGGCCGCTCCCACCACGACCCGCATCACAGCACCTCCAGACGGCTGACCCATTTGGTTTGCAGCACGCCCGGGCGGTTGGGGGCGATGACGCGCGCGGGATAGCCGTGGTCGGCGGTCAGGGTCTGCCCGTTGAGTTTCAGGGCGAGCAGGGTCAGTGGGTCGTGGGCGTAGTCGCGGCCCATTTCCATCACGCGGTAGGCGCCGTACTGCTCCAGCGACACCACCCGCACCCGGGCGTCCGGCGGCGCGCCCGCCCGGCGCAGCAGGTCGGTCATGCGCACGCCCGTCCAGTGGGCGGACTTGCTCCAGCCCTCGACACAGGCGATGGGCAGGACGGACTCGTGCTGGGTGAGCGCGGACAGCTCGTCGTAGGTCAGGGTGTAGGGGCGCGGGCCCACGACGGTCAACCGGTAGGCACCGATGTCGACTTGGGTGGTACCGGCCGCCCGCGCGCTCCGGTTGACCGGCAGTTGCTCGGCCCCGTAGTCGGGGTGGCGTGGCGCGAGGACGTCGAAGAACTTCAGCGGGGTGAAGGCCTGTCCGACGGTGGTCAGGGTGACGGCGCCCGCGGCGGCCGCGACTCCCTTCAGCAGGGAGCGCCGGTCGGGCCCGTCGGCGGGCGCAAGCATCAGCGTCCCTGGCGACCTGGCGCCCCAATGCGACTTGATCTGGGGGTACTTGACGGCGATGTGCAGCATGAGGGCGCCGGCGAGCAGCCAGGCCACGGCGAAGTGCACCGGCACGAACGAGAACGGCCAGAGGTACCACTGCACGGTATTGAGGAGACCGGTGAACAGTTCGAAGACCGCGCCCGCGACGAGGAAGGCCACCGAGAGGCGTTCCAGGGCATGGCGTACGGAACGCAGCGGCGGCCAGGCGAACAGCCTCGGGTAGACCGTCCACAACTTGGCGAGCAGCAGCGGGATCGCGGCGATGCCGGCTGCCACGTGCAGGCCCTGAGTGAGGCGGTACCCCCAGACGGGCCTGCTGGGCAGCACGTCCAGGAGCCAGCCGGGCTGGTGCTGGAGGTAGTGGCTGATCAGTCCGGTGCCGAAGCAGACCGTCATCGCGACACCCAGCCAGCGGCCGATGGCGGTCGCCGTACGCGCGTCGTGAAGGCTGCCCCTGAAGACGGGCGGGCGCACCGCGGGAAGTCGTGGCTTCATGCCTCCATCCCACCCCGAGCGGCCCCCTTCACGAGCTCTGCGACACCTTACGGTTCACGAACGCCGCCCGTTCGAGGCAGAACGCGATGGCGTGAATATTGCCGTGACAGGGGCGCCGGAACGCGGTTAGGATCTTCGGGCGACATCGCGTGCCGGTCACCGGTCGGGTGAGGCATGGAGGTGTCTGCGATATGCCCGATGGAGGCATTCCACCATGGCAGTACAGTTGAATCACACCATTGTCGCATCCCATGACAACCGCGCCTCAGCGGAATTCCTGGCCCGCATGCTCGGACTCGAGGCCGGTAAGGAATGGGGACCGTTCGTCCCCGTCGTGACCAGCAACGGAGTCACTCTCGACTTCGCGACCGTGCCCGCAGGTACCGAGATCGCGCCACAGCACTACGCGTTTCTCGTGTCCGAGGAGGAGTTCGACGCGGCGTTCCAGCAGATCGAAGAATTGGGGCTTCCATTCTTCGCCGATCCGCACCGCAAGCGCCCGAACGAGATCAATCACAATGACGGCGGCCGCGGCGTGTATTTCCCCGATCCCTCGGGGCACTGGCTGGAACTTCTGACGGTGCCTTACGGCGGCTGGCGGTAACAGCGTTCCGGACGCGGGCCGCTCCCGGTTCCTCCGAATGAACCTTACGGTTCTCGGACGGCGGGGGCGGCCTACGCCTGATCGGGGCCCGGAGCTGCCAGGCTCGCGGGGTGACCCATCGACGTACCGTACGAATCCTACGCAGCGTATGCACCGTACGCACCGCATGCACCACCGTTCTGCTGGTCGCGCTCACCTTCGTGCTCGGCGTGACCGTCCGCAAGGACGGCTTCCGCGCCGACCCGGCCGGCCTGTCGTGGTGGTACGCGGCGGCCTGGCTCCTTTGCGCCCTCGCGGCGTGGTCGGTCTTCAAGGTGCCGGCCCGCCACCGCGCCGCGCTGATCGTCGTGGGCGGGATCGCCGTCGCCGCCACCGGGCTGCTCGCTCCCCCACGTACCAGTACCGACGCCTTCCGGTACGCCTGGGACGGGCGGGTGCAGGCGGCCGGGATCTCCCCCTACGACTACGCGCCGGCCGACCGGGAGGTGGCCCGCCTGCGTGATCCCTGGCTCTTCCCGACGGACCCGGCGCAGTGCCGCAAACCGGAGCGAGCCCGGGTCGACGGCGGCTGCACTCGCCTCAACAGGCCCTCCGTACACACCATTTACCCGCCTGTCGCCGAGGCGTACTACCTGCTCGTGGACGAGATCTCCCCCGGCGGCGCCCGCCTCAAGCCCCTTCAGATCGGGGGCGCCCTGTTCGCGGTGGGCACCACCCTGGTGCTGTTGCGCGTTCTGCGGCGGCGCGGCCCGGACGGCGCGCCGGGCCAGGTGTCGCGCGCCGCGCTGTGGGCGTGGTGTCCGGCCGTGCCCGTGGAGGCGGTCAACAACGCCCACATCGACGTCCTCGCCGTCCTGCTGACCCTCGCCGGGCTCGGTGCGCTGACAGGAGGCGTGGGCCCCGCGATGAGCCGGCTGCGTGCGGCGACGGCCGGTGCGCTGATCGGCGCGGGCGTCGCGGTCAAGATGCTGCCCGCCGCGGTGCTGCCGGCGGTCCTGCGACGGCGGCCGGTCACCGTACTCACGTCGACGGCCGCTCTGATCGCGCTCTCCTACCTCCCGTACGTGCTCGCTTCCCACTCCTCCGTGTTCGGTTACCTCGGCGGCTACACCGAGGAGGAGGGATACGACGACCCCTCAGGGCAGGGACGGTTCGCGCTGCTGCGGATGGTGCTGCCCGACGACTGGGCCCTGCCGGCCGCCCTCGTGGGACTGTTGGCGGTGACGGCCTACGTCCTGCGGCGCGGCCGCCCCGAACGCCCTTGGTCGGGCGCCCTGTTGCTGCTTGGCTGGGCCTTTCTGCTCCTGACGCCCGGGTACTCCTGGTACGCCCTGCTCCTGATCGGGCTCGTGGCACTGGACGGGAGGTGGGAGTGGCTGGCCGTCGCCGGCGCGGGCACCTGTGTCTATGTGGTGGCCAAGGCGACGGGCGACTTCCCCATGGCGAAGACGGCGTACACCGTCGCCGCGTGCGCGGTCCTGGCCGGCTGGGCGGTACGCCACCGGTGGCGCCCGCGGCGACAGAAAGCGGGCAGCCAAGAGGCCTTGCCGCAGGCGCGAGTTAACGTCTGACGTATGACAACTACCGCCCTGGCAACGGGAGTGGGGCCCCTGCTGCGCGGCTGGCGCGAACAGCGCCGGCTCAGCCAGCTGGAACTCGCGCTGCGCGCCGACTCCTCGGCCCGCCACATCAGCTTCATCGAGACCGGCAGGTCCCGCCCGAGCGAGGAGATGGTGCTGCGTCTCGCGGAACACCTGGACGTGCCGGTCCGCGAACGCAACGCCCTTCTCCTGGCGGCCGGTTACGCCCCGCACTACGCGCAGACCCCGCTGGACGACCCCGCCATGAGTTCCCTGCGCGAAGGAATGCAGCGCCTGCTGGGGGCGTACGAGCCCTACCCCGCGCTGGTGGTGGACGCGACGTACACGGTGCTCGCCGCGAACCGCGGCATCGAGATGCTTCTCGAAGGCGTGGCCGGGCACCTGCTCGCCCCGCCGGTGAACGCGATGCGGCTGACCCTGCACCCCGAAGGCCTCGCCCCCCGCATCCGCAACCTGGCGCAGTGGCGCGGACACCTCCTGGAACAGATGGAGCGTCAGATCGCCCTGCTGCGCAACGATTCCCTGCGGGCCCTGTACGAGGAGGTCGCCGCCCACCCCGTACCGGAGAGCGGCGAGACCCCGGCCGACGCGGGACACCAGCAGGTGTTTCCCTTCGCACTGCCACTGCGCATCGAACACGCGGGCACGGTGCTTTCCTTCATCTCGACCATCGCCACGTTCAACACGCCGATGGACGTCACCGTCTCCGAGCTGGCCATCGAGACATTTCTGCCGGCCGACCCGGAGACGGCGACGTACCTTCAGTCCTTCACGCCGTAGAGGCACCTTCGATCGCTCATGCCGTGGGCGGTACGCGGTCGAGGAACCCCGCGACGGACTCGATGCGGCCGTCCTCGGCCAGGGTGATCACATCGAACCCGGCGACCGGAGCAGAGCCGTCGGCGACCGACACGAGTTCCCATCCGAAGCGGGCGATGTGATGATTCCCGTCCACCGGCCCGCTCGGCCGGAACTCGAACCCGGGGAACTGCTCGTGTGCCCCGGCGATCACGGCGGCCACCGCGTCGTGGCCCCGGACGTCGACGAGGGGGTCGGTGTAGGACCCGTCCTCGGTCCACGCGTCGGCCACCGCCTTGGCGACGTCCTCGGCCGAAGGGGCGTTCCAGGCCGCGAAGTAGCGGGCGACGGCGGTCTCGTAGCGGTTCTCGGACATGGGATCAGCCTCCTGGGCGTGGGTGGGGGTGGGGTGTGTCGGTGTGTCGGTGTGTCGGTGTCGCTTGCGTCGCGGGGTGCGCGCGGGCATGTGTGGCTTGCGTCGTGTCCGGCCGGAGTGCGTCGGTCGACGCGTTCCGCCTGCTCCGGGCCCGGGACCCGGCCGGAGTGCGCCGCCCGGGTCCCGATGTCCTCAACTGTGCCGGGGCGGGGGCAGGGGGTCGATTACCAGGGAGGTAATGGGGAGGACCGGGCCGCCTCGATGAACAGCTCCCCTCGCACCCCTGCGTACTGTTGGGCCAAGTGAGTGACCAGCCAAGGGAATACCGTGAATGGCGGCGGTTTCGAGGAGGACGTGGATGACGGGGACCCTGCGGGTGGAGGCGGCTTCGACGGCGGGCGCGCTCGTGTTGCGGCCCTGGCGCCACGAGGACGCCGAGCGAGTGATCGAGGCGTACGGCGACGTTGCCATAGCCCGGTGGACGGCCCACCCCATCAAGACCCCGGAGGACGCGGAGCGCTGGCTTGAGTTCCAACGCCAGGGCAGACGGACCGGAACGCGGCTCGCCTTTGCGATCTGCGAAGACCAACCCGGCGATGAGGGAGGGCAGTTGCTGGGCAACATCGTGCTCAAGTGGCCGGAGCACCCCAGCCGGGAGGTCGGCGAAATCGGTTACTGGACGATGCCGTACGCCCGTGGACGCGGAGTTGCCCCGCGCGCCGTGGAAGCGCTCTCGGCGTGGGCCTTCGACTGCTACGCCACCGAGGGGCTGCACCGGCTCGAACTGATCCACCAGGAGGACAACCCGGCCTCCTGCCGCGTCGCGGAAAAGGCCGGCTACCACTTCGACCGCATCCTCCCCGCCACGCCTCCCTACCCGAGGGACGGCCACCTCCACGTACGCCACGTGGGCCACTGAGAGCCACCCGGCACGGGGGCGCTGGGGGCGCCGGGAGCGCTCTCAGGGCTCCGGGGGGGGCGTGGCGTGCCTGGGGGCGGTGAGGTCGGGAGCGCTCTCACGATGAACTGGCCGGGCTGGCGGGTCGGCGATTGCGCGCCTCGGAAGCGCTCTCACGGTGAGAGGTTCGCGCTCCTGCCGCCGAGGCAGGCGGATTCACCGGCCACGGGCCGCGCCCGATGGGTCGGGAACGCCGGTGCGAGCGCGAAGCCCCGAGTGCAGCGGCCGGCCTCCCGGCCCGCCGTCACCGGCCACCGATCGCTGGCATCGCTCGGGCCGCGTATTACCCCGTACGGCTGCGGCTTCGGGCGCCGGGCCGACAGGAGATGCCAAGATCTGGGCGAGGGGCGGGTTCGGTTCGGCGATCTTGGAGTCCCATGCCCGGCAGATCACGCTCTCCCATCCGTTACGGGCTCACGGCACTCGCCGTTACGCTCTCTCTCGCGTGCGCGCTTCCGCAGTCCACGCCAACTCCCCAGCCCGCTGACCCGCCCCCGCCCCTTGCCGCGCCCGCGCCCGCGCCCGCGTCCGCGCCCGGCGGGACGTACCCCGGGCCTTTCTGGGTGAACCCGGTGGGGCCCGCTGCCACCCAGGTCACCGAGTGGCACCGGGCAGGGCGGTCGGCGGACGCCGCGCTGGTGGAGCGGATCTCGCTGCGGCCCCAGGCGGACTGGCCCCGGGCGGACGGGGTCGAGGAGTCGGTACGCGATCTCACGAGCGCCGCGGCAGCGGCCGGCCGGGTCCCCGTTCTCGTCGCGTACAACATTCCGCACCGTGACTGCGGGGGCCTGTCGCAGGGCGGCGCGAAGGACGCGGACGCGTACCGGCTGTGGGTCGACGCCTTCGCGCGCGGCATCGGCGAGCGGCCCGCCGTCGTGATCGTGGAGCCGGATGCCATCGCCCACTTGGTGAGTGGATGCGACGCAGCGCCTTCGGCCGAGCGGTTGTCGCTCCTCGCCTACGCCGTCGGACAGTTGAAGCGCGGAACGGCCACGAAGGTGTACTTGGACGCCGGGCACTCCGGCTGGATCAAGGACGAGAAGCAGTTGGTGGGACCGCTGCGGCAGGCGGGCGTGGAGGAGGCGGACGGGTTCTCCCTCAATGTGTCCGCGTTTCAGACGAACGCGTCCAGCGCCGAGTACGGGCACCGTCTCTCCGCCGCCCTCGGCGACAAGCACTTCGTCGTCGACACGAGCCGCAATGGCAACGGCCCGTACACCGGCGCCGATTCCTGGTGCAACCCGCCCGGCCGTGCACTGGGCACTCCGCCCACGGCGAGCACCGGCGACCCGCTCATCGACGCCTACCTCTGGATCAAGCGCCCCGGCGAGTCGGACGGAACTTGCCGGGGCGGCCCTCGGGCGGGGCGCTGGTGGCCGGAGTACGCCCTGGAACTGGCCCGGGGAGCGCGCGCATCGGACACGTGAGACGGCCGTTGTGGTGGTAGCGGTCATGGTCGGCGGTGCTGAAAGACGGTGCTGAACCCTGGCCGGCGACGTTCCCGTCCCGCCCGGTCGGTCGGCCCGGTCGGCCCGGTCGGCCCGGTCGGCCCGGTTGGCCCCGCCGGCCCGACCGCCACCCGCCGGCCCGACCGCCACCCGCCGGCCCGACCGCCACCCGGTCTCTAGTGAGCCTGCCTTCCGTCCTGGTGCCGCTCGGGCCGGTGTTCCTCCTCGCGCTCGGCCGGCTCCTCCTCGGGAGCGCCGGTCCCGTCGGGCCGGATACGGACGGCCTCGGCTCGAATCAGGGCGTTGAGCGCCGTGAAGGGGTCGATGGGCATGGCTGAACCACCTTGCTGTGTGAGGGAGTTGACTGTCCGACCTGGTTCCGTGAGGAACGGTCAGCAGCGCAGCACCACACAGCGGACGCCCGTAGCCGTAGCCGTAGCGGACGGACGGGCGTAGTCGTACGAGGCGGGAAGCGGAGTTCGAGGAGACGTTTCCTGGACGGCCGGGTCGCGGAAGGGGCGGATCTGCCGCACGGCCCGGATCGACTGCGGGGGCAGCACCGCTTCGGCCGCGTCGGGAGCGCTCTCGTTCGACGGGTCGGGTGTCACCAACACCGTGGACGCAGCCACCGTCCGCCCCTCGGCCGCCTCGGCCCCGGGCGCACCCCCGAACAGCGCGCCGAGCACCAACAGCACCGCGAGGACACGGCGCAGGGCGGCGAGGGAGGCGGACGGCACGGGGACAGCTCTGCCCAGCTACGCCGCCGAAGTGCGCGTATTCCGCCGAGATCCCCCCTACTGGGTGATTTCCGTTGCCGCTCTTGACGCATCGGCCGTGAGCCTGAGCCGGGGGTAGGACGCGATGCCGGTGGCGCCACACGGTCCCGCTCGTCCGCCGCCGCCTCAGCGCCCGCACGCCGTCGCCCCATACGCCGTATGTGTGTCGGCGCGCGGGGCACCGGCATGCGGGCGGCAGGGCCCACTCCGACGCTCCCACCGCGCCCGTCAGGCCTCCCCCATTGCGGTATCTCGCGTGGAGGAGGCCGAACAACACGTAGCCGGGACAACACGTGACCGGACAGCACGTGGCCGGGACAGCACGTGGCCGGGACAGCACCCCGAGAGGCGGAGAGCGCTCTCAGCGGGGCCGCCGGGCCCGTCAGCCCTGCGGCGGGCCGTCCTGCGGCTTGTCCGAGCCCAGCTGCTCGTTGAGCCTCTTCTGGGCCACGTCGACCTGGCTCTCGTACTTGTTCCCGGTCTTCGCGTCGAAGGCGTCGCCGCCCTTCTCGACTCCCTGGCGCGCGGTGTCCTCGTGACCCTTGAGCAGGCCCTTGAGCTTGTCGAGCATCGACATAACTGCCTCCTTGCGGATGCTGGCACATTCCAGCATCCGCGCATTCGCCGTGATGCGCACCCGCAGGGGCGCACCGGGCCGAATGCGCCGGTTCAGCGGGTCAACGGGACAGCGGGGCCGGCGGCGGGTCAGTTGTCCTTGCCGACTGCCAGCCGGCTGCCCGAGACGGTCGCTACGACGCCACCCCTGTCGACGCGTACGCCACGCAGGTGCAGATCCCGCGCCTCCTTGGGCAGCGTGAAAGAGAAGGTCAGGCGGTCGGAGAGTTCCGGCGGCCGCATCTGGAGGAGCCCGGTGATCAGTTTCGGGTCGATGCCGATCTTCGAAAGCAGCCAGGGGTGGTCCACCACCACGTCCACGAGGTTGACGCGCATCATCTGCTCCAAGAACATCGGCGTACCCACCAGCTCGTGCAGCTTCGCCTCGTCGCGCAGGGCGGCGTCTACGGCCGGCTGCGGTACTCCGAGACGCCGCACTACCGCGGGCACCGACAGGAGCTCCTTCACGCGCGCGGTATCCCGGGCGATGAGTTCGGCGCTCTCCCGGTGCAGGGTCAGGCCCCGGTCGCGGCCCGGCCGGTAAGTGGCGATGCTCGGCAGGTCGAGGCTCATGCCGTCGATGTCGGTGGACAGGCCGCGATCGCCGTCGAGCCTGAGTTGCGCGTCGGCCCGTACGCGCAACTGCTGGCCCGCGATGGTCAGCTGCCCGTCCGCACCGATGGAGTTCGCGTCCCGGCGGCTGAACTTGATCTGAGAGGCGGCGAGTTCGCGGTTCATGTCGTCGAAAGAAAGCGTGATCTCGCCGTCCAGACTGCCGATGACGGCGCCACGTATGTCCTTGGGCAGATCGCCCGTCAGGTCGATGTCGCGTGCGCCGGCCCGCACTTTGGCGAGCGATATCCGGTCGGCCGGCACGTGCGGCACCGTGACGTCCACGCGCTCCAGGCGCTTGTCCAGCACCTGTGTGAGGAAGGGGAAGCCGTGGATGTCCACCTGGGGCGCGGCTTCCAGGTGAAGTTCCTTCTGGAGGGCCTGTTGTGCCTTCTTCTCCGCGTACATAGCGGCGCATCGGTCCGCCAGGATCAGGAATCCCGCGAGCACGACCAGGGCGGACAGCAGTTTGGCGGCGCGGGGCAGCGCGGCGAACGCGCTTCGGGGACGTCGTCGGCCCCGTCGGGCGCGCCGGCCCCTTCTGGCCTGCCGGAGCTCGGGCGGCAGGGACCAGAAGTCGTCGTCCGGGTCGATGTCCGGGAGGCCTCGTGAGAGCGCTCTCGGCGACGTGTCCAGCACTGTCTCCGCAGGCCGCGGTATCGCCGCCGGTATCTCCTGGGGGGCGGGATCCGGCGCGTACCAGGTCTTGTCGGCGGGGTGTCGCTCCGGCTCAGGGTGCGGCTCGTGCTCGGGGTGGGGCTCGGGGTGGGGCTCCGGCTCGGGGTCGGCGAGCGCCGCGAGTTCGTCATAGGGGTTGCGGTAAGGGGGCTGCATGCGCGTGGGGGTTCGCATCACCTCATCCCACCACACATGATCCACTCGTACGCAACCGACTCTGCCGGCGCGGCCTTGGGGGGCTCTGAACACGCTCTCACGGGCCGCGCGGTGCGCCGGCGTGGCGAACAACACGTCAGGCGGCGGGCGCCTCCTGGGTTCGCTGCTTGCGGGCCGCCATCCACGCGTACAGGAGAACGCCGGCGAACAGGAACAACACGCCCTGGTAGACCGCTTCGTAGCCGGAGCCCGCCACGAGCCACATGGAGAAGCCGAAGGCGAGTACGGCCAGGACCGCGTCGCGGATCAGGCGGGAGCGGTGCACGCGTTCGGACTGGCCGGAGGCGAGGAAGTAGATCTGCGCCGCGGTCGAAAGGAGGTAGGGGACGGTGGCCGTGAAGGTGGTGACCAGGACCAGGATCTCGAAGACGCCCTTGGAGCCCGCGGTGTAGTTGTAGACCGTGAGCAGCGAGGCGAGGACGGCGGTGACCAGGACGCCCGCGGTCGGCACACCACGCCGCTTGACGGCGAACATTTTCGGGAAGAGACCGTCCTTGGCGGCGGCGTACGGGGTCTGGGCGCTCAGCAGGGTCCAGCCGTTGAGCGCGCCGACCATCGAGACCAGGGCGGCGAGGGCGACGGCCGTGCCGCCCCAGGAGCCGCCGAACATGGAGTTCACGGCGTCCGTGAAGGGGGCGGTGGAGCCGACGAGCTTGTCGTGCGGCACCGTGCCGAACACGGAGAGCGTTCCCAACAGGTAGATCACGGCGGCGCCGATGGTGCCGAGGATCGTGGCGCGTCCGACGTTGCGGCGCGGGTCGCGGACCTCGCCGGCGCTGACGGCGGCGGACTCGACGCCGAGGTAGCTGAAGAGCAGGATCGCGGCGGAGGCGGATATCGCGCCGAGTCCGGAGTGGCCGTCACTCTGGAAGGGGCCGAGGTTGGCGGGGTCGAAGAAGAACAGGCCACCCACCGCGACCAGGAGCAGCGGGGCGAACTTCAAGACGGTGGCGATGAGTTGGACCGCGCCCACGTACCGGGTGCCCGCGAGATTGGCGAGTGCCGGGAGCCACTGGAGGAGCAGCGCCGCCGTGATGGTCGCCGCCTTGGAGCCGTGTACGGGTATGAGCACGTCGAGGTAGCCGACCGCGGCGACCGCGAGGGCGGCGTTGGAGACCCAGGTGGTGATCCAGTAGGACCAGGCCGCCAGGAATCCCGCGAAGTCGCCGAACGCCTCACGGGCGTAGACGTAAGGGCCGCCGGTCTGGGGGTGGCGTTCGGCGAGGCGGCCGAAGACCAGGGCGAGTGCGATCGCGCCGGCGGTCAGGACGACGAACGCGACGAGGCTGATCGTGCCGAACGGGGCGACGGAGGCGGGCAGCAGGAAGATCCCGCCGCCGATGATGTTGCCCATGACCAGCGCGATGGCGATCGGCAGACCGAATTGCCGGGCATGCTTGCTCTGGGCTTCTTGCGTGGTCATGGTGGGGTGGCGTGCCTCTCGTACGGAACAAACCTGACCATGGTCGGGCACGCGGTTCGGCGTACCAAATCACTCGGTTTTGTCCTGTACGGCGCCTCCGCCAACCGGAAAAGATCCTTCCGGTTGGCCCATCGGCGGCGAATCCTCCATGCGTGCCGCGCGCTCACCCTTCGCCGCGCGCTCACTCACCGCCGCGATCTCGCTCCCCACCAGGATCTCGGCCGGTGCCGCGGCCTCGACCCGCGTCGGGGCTCCAGCGACCAGCGGAATCTGAGGTCCTTGGCCTTCGCGCAGCCAGCGGCGCAGCACTCGGTGCACCTGCTCGGCGCCGACCAGCTCACCCTCGTCCGCCACCGGCGCCGACAGGGCGAGGGGCGAGAGCAGGAAGGGGCGGGACTGTTCGCCGCCGAGTCCGCCGTGTGAACCGATCTGCTCCTCGAAGGCGTGCACCCGGCCGGTGTCCGGGTCGTACATCGAGTTGACCATGATGTCGGCGGTGTGCGGGAAGGTGTCGGTGCGCCGGATCGCGTCGGCGGCCCCCGCCGGGAACCCTTTCAACGGGCCCTGGCCGTCGGTTAGTTCGGCCAGCGGAACCTCGACGCCTCCGGCTCCCAGTACCACCGCGCCGTGCGCCTGACTGCGGACGAGAAGGAAGCCGATGCCGGGGTGGGCGGCCAGGGTGGCGAGCAGCGCCGGGTGACGGCGGTCGATGTGCTCGCGGGTCATGCGGCCCTCGACGTCGGGGAACGAGACCAGGCCGAGGTTTCCGGAGGCGAGCACCACCGGGTCGGGCCGACTACCCGGCGGGCACGGCTCCGCGACGGGGTCTTCCTCGACCGGCCGGTGCAGCGCGACCCGGACCGCGTATCTGGCCTCGGCCCCGCTCCTGGTCCGTCGGGCCCTGCGGGACACGGGCAGACCGCAGCCGGCCCGTACAAGATCCTTCAGGGTGAGTCCGAAAGCGCTCTCAAAAGTCTCGCCGGGGCTCTGTCCGTGGTCCGAGAGCAGCACGACGCGGTAGTCGCGCGGCGCGTGTTCCGCCGCGTCGGCGATCAGCGAGAGGGAGCGGTCGAGGCGGCTGAGAACCTTTTCGGCGTCCGCGCTGTGCGGCCCCGAGTGGTGGGCCACCTCGTCGTAGGCGACGAGGTCGGCGTAGACGGCGGTACGTCCCGCGAGCATGTCGCCCATGACGGCTGCGACGACCACGTCGCGCTCGACGACCGTCGCGAAGGCGCGGATGAGGGGGTAGAGCCCGCCGCGTCCGATGCGCGGGGTCTGCCTGCGGAGCCTGGCCCGCGTCGACTGGCCGATCTCGCGGGCGACCTCCGCGAGGAACGAGCCCGCGGTGCGTACCGCGTTGGCCGGGTCGGAGAAGTAGGCGAAGTAGCCGGCGCGAGAGCGGTTTCGGCGCCCCCTGCGGGCGGCGGCCGTCAGGACCAGTGCCACTTGGTCCGCGCCGCCGGAGAACAAGTTGCCGCGGCTTGCTCCGTCGACCGTCAGCAGCCCGCCGTCGCCGGTGCGCTCCACCGCGCGGCGTTGCAGTTCGACGGCCGAGGAGGGCCGGTTGGAGACCATCACCTCGCCGCTCTCCTTCTCGTACCAACGAAAGGCGGGCACGTCGAACGTGGTGCCGTGCAGAATGCCGAGCTGGCTCGCGCCGGTCTGGCTCGACCAGTCCGTACGCCACGGGGTGAGGCGGTGGGTCTCCCCCAGCCAGGCCGCGACGGTGGGCATCAGGCCCCGCTTGACGGCGTCGCGCAGAAAGCGCTCTCCGACGCCGTCGAGCTGGATGAAGACGATGCCCGGCGGCTGTGGCGCGTCCCCCTCGCCGCGTCTGTGCCTGCGCCGCTGGGCGAGCCGGGACAGGCGGCGCCGGTAGGCGTCGTCGTCCCGTACGGCAAGCGCGGTCGAGGTCGCCGAAGCGACCGCCGACATCACGGCGGCGACGATCACCGCGGTCTCGGGTTCGGCAGCGCCACTCCCGGTCGGGATGAGCCGGAGCGCGATCAGGAGCAGTGAGCCGTTCAGGAAGAACACCAGGAGACCGAGCACCAGCGCGGGCACCAGCAGGAACGCGCGCACGACCAGGGGCCACACCAGCGCGCTGAGCAACCCGAAGGCGGCCGCTCCCCAGCCCGCCGTGAGCGCGACCCGGGTGATGCTGTCGCCGCTGTCGGAGGTCAGTTTGAAGTCGGGCAGGATGCCGGCCAACAGCATCAGGGTCAGCGTCGAGACGACCCACACCACGATCACCCGGAGCAGGGCGCTGCCCGTAGTCCGCCATCGCCCCACGTCCGCCTGCCCTTCGCTGTGCCCGTTCCTCGCCCACCCTGTCACAGGGGCGGACGCGGCCCGTCGGGAGCGGTGCGTGCTGGGAGCGGTGGGTGGGCCTGGGAGTAGCTGGCCCACCCGCTGTGGGCGCGGGGGACGTCACCGCCAGGGAGGGGGCGGGCGTGCCGGGTGGGCGTCGCACGGGGCGTGCGGCGGAAGGTGCGTGGGACGGGGGAGGTGCGGGGGACCAGGGTGCGTGGGACCGGTCGTGGGATGGGGGACGTCAGCAGCCGTCGTATCCGGCGGTGGGCATCGAGAGGCGGCGGTGTATGTGGGCCTTGCGTGCGGCGTCGTACGCGGGCTCGACGAGCCCGGCCGTCGACAGGCGCACACCGCGCCGCTCACACTCCGCGGAGAACTCCGGCACCGACCTCAACGCCCTTGCCAGAACACGCTCGTTGGGCGCGACGAACACATCGACCAGACCCGCGTCGACATCCGTCCACAGACCCGCGTGGTCCGGGCGCAATCCGTAGAAGAGCAACTGCCGGGTGACGGTGTACCCCTTGCTCTCGGCCCAGCGCACGCACATCTCGTGCTGGCTGCGGGTGTCCACGAGGAAGGGGTCGAGATCGAGTTCTTCCAGCGGGGTCAGGCTGGCGATGGCCGCCACCCGTATCTGCTCCATGCCGCGCCCCAGTCCCCCGGTCTCCGGGTCCCCCGTATGCCGTCGGGGCGACCCTACTCCCCCCTCTTGGCGCGCCGGAGCCGCCCCGGGGACGGCCGGTCCGCCGATCCGGTGGGCCACCGCAGCCGGGTGGCGACCGCATGCTCGCGACCCCGGCTGCCCCACGGCGCACGCGGGGAGATTTAGGCTCGTCGGCGAAGGTCGGTGCGGCACCCGTCGAATCGACCGGCGAGCAGAGAAGAGGGTTTCGTGCCGGTGGAAGTCACTTGGTGGGGTCATGCCACCTGCACGATCGAGGATTCCGGCGTCCGGCTGCTGACCGATCCCCTGTTCGCGCGCCGCTTGGCGCATCTGCGACGGCGCCGGGGAGCGCTTCCAACGCCCGAGGCCGGGGTGGCTGACGCCGTGCTGGTCTCGCATCTGCACGCCGACCATCTGCATCTGCCCTCGCTCGCGCGGCTCGCTCGGCTCGCGCCCGGAACGCGCGTGATCGGGCCGGCCGGCGCGGTGCGTGCGGTGCCGGGACTCGGGCGCCTGGACTTGCGTGTCACCGAGGTACGGCCCGGGGACGGCGTCGACGTCGGGGGGCTCCGGGTGCGTGCAGTGCCGGCCCGGCACGATGGGCGCAGGCTGCCGGTGGGTCCGCGCCGCTGCCCCGCGCTCGGTTACGTCGTGGAGGGCGCGGCCCGCACGTATTTCGCCGGGGACACCGGCCTTTTCGACGACATGGCGTCGGCGGTCGGGCCGGTGGACGTGGCGCTCCTGCCGGTCGGCGGCTGGGGCCCGGGCCTGGGGCTGGACCATCTCGACGCGGGTCGCGCCGCGCGGGCCCTGGCCGAGCTGGGAGCGCTCTCAGCGGTACCGGTGCACTACGGAACGTACTGGCCGGTCGGCATGGAGGGTGTGCGGCCGCACGAGTTCTACGCGCCGGGCGAGGAGTTCGTACGGCAGGCGGCCAGGCTCGCGCCGAAGGCGACGGTGCATCGGCTCGAGCACGGCCAGAGCGTCCGCGTGAAGGCCACGCGGTGATCACCGGTCGTGCCCTTGAGCTGGCGTCGGCGGTGACGCCCGAGACGACTCAGCAGGCCGTCGGCTATCCGACGCTGTTCACCCTGGTGGCGCTGGGATCGCTGGTGCCGGTGGTGCCCACGGGGGCGCTGGTGTCGTCGGCGGCGGTCGTGGCCTTCCATCAGACCGCCTGGTTCTCGCTGCTGCTGGCGTTCGGGGTGAGTGCGCTGGCCGCGTTCCTGGGCGATGTCGCGCTGTACTGGCTCGGGCAGCGCGGAGTGCGGTCCAAGAACGGCTCACGTCTGCTGGCGACCCTGCGCGGCCGGGCCACGCCGGACCACCTGGACCAGGCGCGGCGCAAGCTCGACCAGCACGGCGTCATCGTGCTGGTGCTGTCCCGTCTGGTGCCGGCCGGGCGCATTCCGGTGATGCTCACCTGTCTGCTGGGCGGGATGCCGCTGCGGACGTTCGTACGGGGCGACATCCCGGCCTGCCTCGCCTGGGCCGGCGCGTACGGCCTGATCGGCATACTCGGGGGCTCCCTTTTCGACGAGCCCTGGAAGGGCGTGGCGGCGGCCGTCGCGCTGACCCTCCTGATCAGTGGGGCACCTGCGGTCTGGCGCAGGGTGCGGCGGGAGCGGGTAGCGGCGGGTGGGGGCTGAGAGCGCTCTCGGGGTGGGTGTGAACGTGCGGGCGCGTGGGCCTGTCTGGGGGCTGAGAGCGCTCTCGCGCGGGGTGCGGGGGCGTGGGCGTGCGGGCTCGCCTTCGTGCTGGGAGCGCTCTCGCGTGGAGCGGGTGGGTGTGGGCGTACGGCCCGCCTGCGACTGAGAGCGATCTCGGGCCGAGTGCTGGACACATGGAACGTGCGGACCCCGCCGAACTCTGAGAGCGCTCCCAGGTCGGGTCAAGGGCAGATGGGCGTCTGGGCCCTGCCGGGGCTGGGAGCGCTCTCACCCCCGAAGTGGCCTCAGCCGTGCCGGGGCGTGATCGCAGCCGGCCGGAGGCGTGGGCGCAGCCGTGCCGCAGGCGTGGGCGCAGCCGTCCCGGGGAATGGTCTCAGCCCAGAACGGCGAGCACTGCGGCAAAGTGCTCCAACGCCGCCTGTACGTGCGGGAGTTGGAGGGGGTCGGGGGCCGCCAGGGCGTTCAGTCGTTGTTCCGGGGTTGAGCCGAGGAGTGGGCCGGTGGCGAGGCGGACGCGGAGGGCACCGAGGTCGTCGCCGAAGCGGTGGCCGCCGGGGGTGGGGGTGGCGAGGCGGGCTGTCAGGTAGTCCTCGAGTTCCATGGAGTCGGTGACCCCGTGGGTGGCAAGGCGGGCGCGGAGCGGGCCGAGGTCGGCGTAGAGATGGCGGCCGGCCTGAGGGGGCCGGGCGAGTGCACCCGCGTCGAGTACGGCCTGGTGGGCGGCGGCAGCGACCCGGGCGTGCAGCGCGGCCGCCCGCCGGGTGCGCTCTACGACGTACGCCGGCTCGGTGAGCGCGAGGGCCGCGGCCGCGGCGACCGGGGCCGCGAGCACCGCGCCCAGCGCGGCGAGGTGGTCCAGCGTGCGGGCCCGGTGCGGGGCGTCCGCCGGGCCGGCCGGGAAGCGGGCGACGGCGGCGGGCCAGCCGGGCGGGGTGAACGCGCCGCCCAGGTCGGTGAGGACCGTCACGTCGTCGGGGCACATCTCGGCCGGGCTGAGCGGCACCGTCTCGTGGGGGCGATGCACGGTGTCGCGCCAGGTCTCATCACTGATGATGTGCAGTCCTTCGCCGACGGCCGCCTCACAGGCCTCCCGCAAGATCTCCGGCGGCGCCACCGTAGCGGTCGGATCGTCGGCGACGCACAGCAGCAGCAGCCGGGGCGCTCCGCCCTCGGCGCGTACCCGGCGGATCGTTTCGAGCAGGGCGTACGGGTCGGGTACGCCGCCGCATTCGGCCGGGGTCGGCACATGGTAGCCGGGCCTGCCGAGCAGCCTGGCCTGCGGCGTCCACCAGGCCGGGCACGGGCGGGGCATCAGAACGTCTCCGCCGTACGCGCCGAGGAGGGCGACGAGCAGTGCCTGTCCGCCGGGGGCGGCGACGACGCGTTCGGGCGGGGTGGGCAGACCGCGTCGCAGCCAGTAGCCGCAGGCTGCCGCACGCAGTTCCGGCCCCGCGCCGGGTGGCTCGGGTTCGGGGCGCCACGCGGCCGCGTTGAGCGCGGAGACGAGTTCGGGGAGTACGGGCAGGCCGGGGCCCGGAGCGGGTGGCCCGTAGCGCACGGGCCCCCGGCCCTCGGCGACCGTCCCTGCCATTGGCGTTGCCTCCTGGAGCGCCTATTGACCGCGTTCGGCCCTGTTTGACTACGTCAGCACCCGGTCCGTATGCGTTCGTGAGCGTTGATTGCGCATTGGTGAGCGCCAATGTGCGTACGCCTGGGTTCATCGCGTACGCCGCCTCCGTACGCCTCCGTACGCACGCACCCCGCGCGATGCCCTTCCTGAACGCGAGTCCGCGAGTCCGCGAGTCCGTGAGCCCGTGAGTCCGTGAGTCCGTGAGTCCGTGAGTCGAACCCTCCCACGCCCTTTATACGGAGGTTTGCCCTCCTCCGCCGCTTGTACGGGTAGCGGGGCGGGCGGGTCAGTGGGCCGGGCGCGCCATGGCGGACAGTTCGGATTCCAGGCCCCGGCCCTTGGCGCGCACCAGCGCGTCGGCGACCTCCGCGAGTTTGCGGTTGGTGCGCTGGGAGATGGTGCGCAGGACGGCGAAGGCGGCGTCCGCCTCGCAGCCGAGTACGTGCATCACGATGCCGCTGGCCTGGTCGATGACCGGGCGTGAGCGCAGGGCCGCCTCCAGTTGTTCGACCTCGGCGAGGGCCGCATGGTAGCGGCGGTCGCGGACCAGGCCGGTCGTGGTCTCCTCGGCGAGGATGCCGACCGGGCCGCGCACGATGCCCTTGAGGGATCCGGGCCGGTAGCTGAAGAGGCTGACCGTGACCTCGATCCCGGACCGGCGGAAGGGGAGCGTGACGCCGGAGCGTACGCCGGAGTCGAGCGCCAGGGCGCGGTAGCCGGGCCAGCGGTCCTCGGTCAGCAGGTCCTCGGTGTCCACGGCTTCGCCCGCGTCGAGGGCGCTCGGGATGGGCCCGTCGCCGCAGGCGAGCTGGACGGCGGCGAGGGGGGCCAGGTCGGGGTGGGTGGCGGTGATGCGGCGTTCGGGCCCGCTGTCGGAGATGGTGGCGACCGCGCCACAGCAGGCAGGCGCACAGCGCATGGACTGTTCGGCGAGCCGGGAGAGCCGCCGGGCGGTCGTCGTGGTTTCCGGCTTCTGGCGTTCGGGCTCGGGCAGCATGGCGAAAGCCTCCTCGTGCTGCGGCTTCCCGGGCCCGGTCGCCCGAAACGGTACGCTCCCGCGCCCTGGGCCGACGGGCTAGCTTTCTCCCATGACGCAGGCGGAGGACGACTTCGGCGAGGAACTGGCGGACTTCGTCAGACGGGTGGGCGAGCTGCGCGCCGCACGCGCTCGCCCGGCCGGTGAACAATCGGTCATTCTGGACGCGGCACTGTTCGAACTCGAGCACGTGGCCGGGCTGTTGTGGCCGCGCTACGAACAAATGGCGGCCGGGTCGGCGGTTCCGTCGCCGGCGGAGCGGCAGGAGCGGCAGCTGCTCAAGGCGTTGTTCCAGCGGATGCCGTTGCCGGTGGCGCTGGTCGACCGGGAGACGGTCGTACGGCGTCTGAACTTCGCGGCGACCGGGCTCACCGGGGTCCGCGCCGGATACGCGACCGGCAGGCCGCTCGCGGCGCTGCTGACGCCGGGCGACCGGGCGGCGTTCAGGTCGCAGGCCGCAGCGGTGGCCAGGGGCGAGGGCGACCGGGGGCTCACCGTGCGCCTTCAACAGCGCCCCGACGAGCCGCTGTTGGCGACGCTCACCGTGCTACGGCCGCCGGACGAGCCGCGGCCCGCGGTGCTCGTGGTGTTCCAGGCGGGCAGCGCGCGGGGTTCGGGGGCCACTCCCCGGCCGCCCAGGGTCCCCGATCTCGCGGAGTCGACCCGGCACGCCGAACTCATGGACATGGTCGACACCATGGCGTCCACGCTGCTCCAACTCCCGCCCGGGGTAAGGACGTCGGTGCTCGCCGAAGCCGCCGGGGTGCTGTGCGGGCGCTTCGCCGACTGGATCGTGGCCGACCTGGTCGACGGCGGGCTGCGGCGTGTGACCTGCCTCGGCCCCTCGGATCCGGCCAGCGGCGCGCTGCTTCGGTCTATGGCCGAGCAGGACCCGGCCGACTGTCCGGTGGTGCTCGAGGCGGCGCGGGCCGGGAACGGTGCGCTCCAGGTCCAGCCCGAGGACGTCGAGGGCTTCGGGCACGACCCGTCGGGCACACCGATACTGGCCCGCGCCGAGGTGTCGTCCCTGATGTGTGTGCCACTGGGGGCGCCGGGACCGGTGACGGGGGTGTTGACGCTGTTCCGCACCGGCTCGGCGCGGCCGTTCTCCATGGCGGAAGGCCGGGCGATGGACGTGATGGCCCGTCATGTGGCGCTGGCTATGCGGCGTCCCGTGCCTGACGGGCCAACAACTCACTTGTCGCGACGCCCAGTTGACGGTACGGACGAGCGTCCCTGCGCGTCGGTGTCGCCTGCGGCGGCCTCGGGGACGGTTCCTGAGTCCTCGGTGCCGCCCCCTGCGGGCCCTCGGACACCGCCGGGGGCCTCGGAGCCGCGGCCGCCGTCAGCTTCGCCTTCGGCGTCGTCCTCGGGTTCCCGTCCGTCCACGCCTTCGGAGAGCGGCCGGTCGCCCTTACGGCCGGGCCCGCCCCAGCCACGTTCCGCGCCGGCCGACAAGGATCCTCACACGGACCCCGCGGGTGGTCCCGCTGGTCCTGGTCCCGCACGGGGTCCTGGTCCCGCAGGGCCTGGTCCCGCAGGGCCTGGTCCCGCAGGGCCTGGTCCCGCAGACGGCTGCAACAGTGTGTGATCAGCCGGGACACGTGCATCTGGGAGATGCCGAGGTCTTCGGCGATCCGGCGACCTGACGCAGGTCCTCCAGGGCCTCCCCGCGGTTGCGGAAGCGTCCGGCCGGCCGACGGGCGTGCCTCCCGACCCTGCTGGAGAACAGCAGGTTCCTGGCCGCCTGTCGTCGCCCCGGTGTTGTCCCCGCCGATGAAATCGAACGGGCCTGGCAGGAGGACGTCGACGGCGAGGAGCTGGCGCACCCCGAGTGGCGGCCGGCCGGCCGGGGACCGGGAGCCCGAGGAAGCCCGTCCGCCACTGATGGCCCTGTTGTGGGCGGGGCGACTGACCACGGACCTCGCGGCCAGTGGGGAGGCGGCGAGACGTTCACCCTCCGCCCCCCTCACCGGAGTGCCGGCCCCTCCTACCCGGCCAACCCGGCCGGTGCCCGCGGAGCCCGGATCAGGGCGGAGAGCGGTGCGCCCTTCGTCCCGTCCTCCGGGACCGGCGGACGGGATGTGCCCTTCGTCCCGTCCTCCGGGGCCGACGGCTTTGGTGCGATCACGCAGTTGGATTTGCCGGATTCCGCTTCACCGTTGATGGCGGTGACGCAGAATTCGTAATTCCAGGCGCCGGGGAAGAGGAAGGCGATCCCCCGGCTGGTCTCGCTGGTGATGTACTCGTCGGCCTTGAACCCGCTGCCGTCGTGCTTGGACCCGGTGCTGTCGTCGACGTTACGGACCCAGACGCGGTAACCGGCGGCCCACACGGACCCGTTCCACGACAACTGGACGGTAGTGGCGTCGGTGGAGGTGACCTTCAGATCGGTGGGCGCCGGAGGTGTGCCGGCCCCGTCGGTGACGGGCCGGGCGACGCCCGGCATACCGCCACCGGCGGCGTTCCAGGTGGCGACCGCGACGAGGTAATGGTGGCCTGGCTTCAGTCCGTCGATATGCACCGACTTTCCTCTGACCGCGGTGCTGTTGAGGAACGCGCCGGGGGTGTCCTTGTCCCAGGTGATGATCTCGTACCGGTCGACCGTGTCGGTGTACGGGCCGGTCGCCGCGTCCCAGGACACGTCGACGCCGGTGGCGGTGGCCCGGGTGACGATTCCCTCGGGAGCCGCGGCGGTTGTCGGGTGCGCGACACCACCGACCGTGTGGGACCACTCGGACTTCCCGTCCTCACCGTTGTCGGTACGGACCTGGTATTCCCACTCCCAGCCGTCAAGGGTCCAGGTGGTGTCGAAGCGGGCCGCTTTGACCGGTGTCTCGTCCCAGGTGCCGGAGCCCCTGATCCGGTGCCGGACGATGTATCCGTGGGCGCCGAAGACCGGCTCCCAGTACAGGGTGATGCCGCTCGGACCGGAGTTGATCTCCATCGCGCCCGGCGCGAGCGTCGGCCGGTCCGGGATGTGGGCGGGGATGTCGATCAGCTGGCTGCCGAGACCGTAGCTGTCGTGCAAGGTGCGCACGAATGCCTGGGCGATCTGGTACTCGCCCAGGGCGTTGGGGTGCAGCCCGTCGTAGCCGGCAGGGCAGTCATGCGTGTCGCAGCTGTAGTTGCCGGCCCAGTCGACCAGGGCCACGCGGGACTTGCCGTTGTTCCACGACGGGATCGCGGCCGCGAGCATGCTGTTGTACTTGGTGGTGTTGACGGGCAGGTCGTCCCGGCCGCCGATGAACGTCCGCTGGGGAACGTTGGCCACGGCGAAGTCGAGGTCCGGTTTGACGGCGCGGGCCTGGTCCACCAGCGTCCGCATACTGTCCAGCGTGCCTTCCGGGCCGCTGACGAACCAGCCCATGTCGTTGAAGCCGAGCCCGACCAGGAGCAGGTCGGGCTGGTACTTCGCCACCTGCTCGGCGATCAGCTTTTTGTCCTGCGCCGCCTGCCGGCCCCAGACCGAGAAGTGGTCGGGGTCGAAGTCCTTCGCGACCCCGGCGGCATACGCGCCCGAGGTGACGGGAGCGCTCTGTGCCGGTGGCGGGGCTTCCCCCTGCAACGGCGGCACGGGCGGGGGCTTGGGGGATTCCTGAGGACGGGTTCCCTGGTACGGACCGACGAAATCGACGTCGATGTGCTCCTTCTTGAACCATTCCCACAGGCGGTAACGCCAGGTCCAGTCACCTTCATAACCCTGGCTCATCGAATCGCCCACCACCATCACCTTCAGTGGCGCCTTCCCGTCGCCGGCGCGTGGTTCCGCGACCCAGTCCAAGACGATGGCCCAGCGGATGGCGTCCTCGAACGCCTCGGCGATCTTCTGGTTGCCGGAGTCGTTCGGAGTCAGGCCGTCACCGGACAGGTCCTCGGTGGTCATGGCGCCGGTGTCGGCCAGGACGACGTGCCGTCCCGCGCTCGCCCAGGCGCCGACCATCGTGCGGATCTCGGCGTTGTAGGCGGTGATCCGGGCTTGGACGGCGGGGTCGGTCGCGGGACCCAGGGTGGCGAGTGCCACGACCGTGCTCGGGTTGTCCTCCTCGATCTGGTCGACCAGGTCCTTCAGCCGCTGCGCGGCGCCGTCCTGCTTGCCGTCCCGCATGTCGTACGTGCCGGCCTGCAGCGTCACGATGTTGGGCCGGTACTTCGGCAGGGCGGTTGTGGACCGCTTGGCGATGGCGCTGATCTGCTCGCCGGGAGCGCCCTCGTAGGCGGGGTCCCCCTTCTGCCCCGTGGAGCCGGAGCCGACGAAGTCCACCGGAACGTCCCGCTTTTTGGAGACGAGCGAGATCAGGGCATAGAGCGAGCCGGCCAGCACGCCGCCGTAGCCGATCTTCTCAGCGGTGCCGAAGGTCGAGTCGCCCAGCGGCATCACCTTCAGTTCCGGCGGTTCCGCCGCCGCGCGCATGCCGTTCCACCACACGGGGTAGTGGTCGCTGCTGCCTCCGTTCATACGGCTCGCGGTGGCGCCGTCGGCGTTCCCGTCGGAACTGACGAAGTAGTCCAGTTCGTTGCCGCTCTGGTGGGTGGGAAGTCCGGAGTTGTAGACGCGGGCGCCGATCGGGAAGGTGCCGCGGCGTTGCAGCGTTCGCGGGTCGATGTTGAAATCGCCCCCGGCCGTCCAGCGGTACTGCGCGCCCCAGGAGCGGACGGAGTCGCGGATCGCCGTCAGCAGGGTGTTGGAGTCACCGCCGCCGCCCGACAGGCCGTGCACGTTGAAGTACCAGTCGTCTCCGAACCGGACGCCCAGCGCGGCCCGGCCCCGCTGGATCGGGTTGGTGACGACGCGTACCTCGTCGGGCTGGTCATGGGTGATGGTCGCCAGGTTCACCCGGCCGCCTTGGCCTCGGCCGCCGTTGTCGTCGGTCTGGATGAAGAAGACGTGGTACGGGCTGGGCTGCAGTCGGCTGCTGAACGGTTGCCAGGTCGAGTGCCGCACGGTGTCACCGTCCGCAGTGGTGACGTCCGGCTGTTGGGTGGCGTGGCTCGGGCCCTGGGGCCCGGCTTCCTGGATCAGGACGATCTCGGCGGACCTGGCGTATCCCTGGACCTGTGAGGACCACTTGCTGGCCGTCGCGTCGTCCTCGCCCTGGATGTTGTTGGTGATGATCGACGTCTGCCGTAACGGCGCCGCGGCGGCGGGGGAAGCTCCTGGTGCGACGACGAGTGCCGTCCCCAGAATCGACAGCGTTACCAGTGCCGCCCTGGGTCTGGTCACCAGGCCCAGCCGGGTCAGTGCACCGATGAGGTGTTTCTTCGATAAGTTCACCACAGCGAGTTTAATGGGCTCTGCATCTATGTGATCTGTGCGATAGAGCGGCCTACGGCATCTGCGGCATACGGCATCCACGGCGCACGGTCCACGCGCCCCGAAGCCACCGGCCGGAAGGCCCGGACCAGCACCCTCGAACAGCACGTCGTCGACCTGGAGGTCGTGCCCCAGGACCACGGCGACGATCTCAACGCCGCCCGGGCCACCAACCACGAGCTCATGGCCCAGCCCAACCGCCGCCCCGACCACTCCCCCAACTGAACAGGGCAACGGTCCGGCCGGCCGCTCGACGGCACCGGGCCCGCGGCCGCTGCGTCCTGTGTGCGGCAGCGCGAGCCCCCTCCGTGTGACTGCCCATCAGACCGCCTCATGCGGCGCCGACTTGATCTCGGGAGGCCGGGCCGCCCGCAGAGTCTGTGAAGGCCGAAAACGGACCACCCACCCATACCTCGATCGAGGGAACCAGGAGAGCGGAACCGGTCCCACCGCCGATCCCGACGCCGGTACCCGGCACCCGGCTCCGTGCCGAGGGCCACGACATCAAGGATGAGGACGTCGGTTTGGTCGTTCGCAGCGCGGAAGGCGACCTTGGGGAGGCGCAGGAAGTCGGTGGCCACCCGCGCGGCCACCTGCTCATCCCCGGCCAGATCGGGTGCGGCGGCTTCCGGTGGTGGCGCGGGAGCGTCCGTTCGGCAGGGTGAGCCTCGGCGATGTGGCCGACCCCCGGGCGGCGGGCTCCGCGCTGGTCGACATCAGCCGCGCCGCGCCGCACGACCGGCTGCCGGCGCCCACGCGTTTCCCGTACATCGCCCGCATCCTGACGAAGCATCAACGCGGGCGCGCGGGAGCATTCGGGCGTGCATTCGGAGTGCGGTGGACTTGCCCCAGGTGGGGCCGGTTGGGCGCCCGGTCGAATGCGGGCAGGTGCGGATGGAACGGAAGGGGGTCGGGTACCCGCGTGCCATGACGTACTCCACCTGGCACAAACGACTCGCCGCCCGGGACCGGGCGCTCTTCGACTTCGCCGCCGCCAGACACTGGCCGGCCGCCGAAGCCGTACTGCCACGGCTGAGCCGGGCCGCGAACCATGGGGTGCTCTGGTTCGCGGCTGCGTCCGCCCTGGGCGCGACCGGCTCGCCGCGCGCCCGGCGCGCCGCGGTGCGGGGCGTCGCCTCACTGGCGCTGGCCTCGCTGACCGTGAACACCGTGGCGAAGCATTCGGTGCGCCGGGAGCGTCCGCTGCTCGACGGGGTGCCGCTGGTACGCCAGTTGAAGCGCCGCCCGATCACGACGTCGTTTCCGTCCGGCCATTCCGCGTCCGCCGCCGCGTTCGTGACGGGTGTCGCCCTGGAGTCACCGTCCTTGGGCGCGCTCTTGGCGCCGGTCGGCTTCTCGGTGGCGGCGTCCCGCGTCTACACCGGAGTGCACTATCCGGGCGATGTGCTGGCGGGCGCGGCCCTGGGGGTGGGCGCGGCGTTCGCGATGCGCGGGCTCGTGCCGACCCGTGCGCAGCTTCCGCCACCCGGCCGTCCGCACGCCGATGCACCGGCGCTGCCCGAGGGCAAGGACGTGATGGTCGTCGTCAACCGCGAGTCTGGAAGCGCTCTCACGCGGGCCGCGCTGATCCGCGAGGGGCTGCCGCTCGCCGAGGTCGTCGAGTGCGACGCTGACGATCTGCCGTCGGCTCTGGAGAAGGCGGCCGGACGGGGTGCGGTGCTCGGTGTGTGTGGCGGTGAGCGCACGGTCAATCGGGCGGCGGTGGTCGCGGCCCGGGCCGGCGTACCGCTCGCCGTGTTCCCGGACGGCACCCTGAACCACTTCGCGCGTGACCTCGGCATCGAGGGGGTCCGGGACACCTGCCGGGCGCTGGCCTCTGGCGACGCGGTGCGGGTGGACCTCGGCCGGTTCGGGCCGGGCCCGGACGGCGCGGAGGCGGGTCGCTTCCCCAACACGTTCAACCTGGGCGTCCGCCCCGGGCTTGTGCGGCGGCGCGAACGCCGGTCGCCACGGATCGGCGGCTGGGCGGCAGGAGTTCGCGGAGCGCTCCAAGTGCTGCGCGGCGAGCGGCCGTTGAGGGAGGACACGCAGGGCAGCCGAGGCGAGCTGACGCTGGACAAGCTACCCGAGGCGCTGACCGTGTACCGTCCGTCGGCTCGCGCTTGAGGGAGTCGGGGGTCGCGCAAGGGCGCGCGTGGGAGCCGGAGCGGTGTTTCGCTCCGGCCCCCTTGCCGCCTTACCCCATTGCCGTCTTGCCGTCTTGCCGTCTCCGGTCAGGCTCCATCCCTGGGGAGGAGCGGGCCGAGCGGGCCGAGGTCGATGTTGAGGTCTTCCGGGCGCAGCCCGAACTTGGACCTCAGTTCGGCCATCCTGTCCTCCAGGAGCATGAGCGTGAGCCCGATGCGCTCCTCCTGGTCCTCGGTGAGCGCGCCGGTCTCGACTCGGCGCAGGGCCTGGCGTTCCATGAGCTGGCGCAGCAGCTCGACGACCGTCAGGACGAGCCGGGCGAGATCGCGCTCCACGGTCTCGGGCTCGAGCTCCACCCGCCGCCGCGCCTTCCCCTCGCCGCCGCCGTCCCGCACGTCCGCGCCGCGTGCGTCGTCCCCGGTACCTGCGTCATCCGCCACGCGTGCGCCGTCCGTGCTCTTCGCTCCGCGCGCATCATCCGTACCGCGTACGTCATCCGTGGCCCGCGTACCGCGCCGCGTGTCGCCCAGCGCACCGTCCGCGCCGTCCGCGCCGTCCGCGCCGGTCAGGATGTCCAGCGCTTCCAAGGCGCCCGTGGGCGTGAGGTCCGTCGTGTCCATTACGTCGTCGCCTCCTCGAAGTCGTCGAAAGGTGAGGGGACGTCGGCGCTGACGGAGCTGATCAGCGCGTTGAGGTCGATGCGGACGAGGTCGACGTCCGCGATGCGCAGCGTGAGGTCGCCGGTGATGACCACGCCGCCGGCGAGCAGCCGGTCGAGCAGGTCGACGAGGGCGACCTCGCGCTGCGCGAGGGCTCCTTCGCCGTCCCTCACAGCTGCGCCTCCTGGCCGTCGTCCGGGCCGCCCGCGAAGGAGTACGGCGCCCAGGGGCCGGTCAGCTCCACGCGTACGCCCTCGTCGCCCGGGGTGCGTTCGCGCACCGCCGCGACGAACTCCTCGCTGCGTTCGCGCGGCACCAGGTAGGCGGCGTTGAGAACGTTCTCACCGGACTTGCCCGAGAGCTGGCCGCTCTGGGGGCGGTGCAGGCGTCCGGCTTCGGCGCGCTCGCACAGGTCGGCGTGCAGGGCCCGTGAGAGCGCTCCCGCGCGCCGCCAGGTGTCGTCGCGGGACTGCCGCTGGCCGAGCCGGCGGCGCAGATAGTCGCGCCCGCTGGCCGCCTTCGCCTCGGGCTCCGGCGCCGGTGGCTGGGCCTGCGCGTACACCTTGACGCCCCATTCGACCCGGCCGTCGAGGCGTTCGATGGTCGGTACGAAGCGGGCGCGGCCGGAGTCGATCAGGCGCCGGACACCGCTCTCGTCGCGGCATACGGTCGCGAGCCTCAGCGGCACCGGGCAGGTGACCGCGGCGAGCGCGGCGATCACCGCCTCGTGGGCGCGGGCGGTCGCGGCGAGCCAGTCGAGGTCTTCCAGGCGCGCGCGGAGCGGGGCCGCGTCGAACTCCTCGGCGGGCACCCGGCTCACCGCCGCGCACAGCCCGTCGTGTTCGATCACCCGGGGCGGCCGGCCGTCGAGTCCGCGCACCCCCTCGGGAAGCTCCCCGGAGAAGGGGCGGGTGACGGCGTACACATACAGCAGCTCGTTGTCATTCATCGGTCACCGCCCTTGGCTCCTTCTCCGCGCCCGCCTCGGCCTGTGGGGAGCGGGCCGCCTCCAGCGCGGCGAGCCGTGCCTTCAACTCCTCGTTCTCACGGGCGAGTTCGCGTCGCCGGGCACCGGTGGACAGGGAGGGGTCGTCCTCCCACCAGTCGATGCCCATCTCCTTCGCCTTGTCGATCGAGGCGACGACGAGACGCAGTTTGATGGTGAGGAGTTCTATGTCGAGGAGGTTGATGCGGATGTCCCCGGCTATGACGATTCCCTTGTCGAGGACGCGTTCGAGAATGTCTGCGAGGTTGGCGCCGCCGCCGTCGGACGGGTAGGCGTCGGGGAATCGTGCCGGGGTCGCCATCAGTTCCTCCCGAAATCGGATGCGGCGCGCGCGGGGTGCTCAAGCCGGTCGAGGAGTTCGTCCTCGCGGCGGTCGAACTCTGCCTCGTCGATCTCGCCCTCCATCAATTGCTTTTCCAGCTGGGCGAGTTCACGTCGCACGGTCGCCGGGTCGTAGTACTGCCGCTCCGCTTCCGCGGCGACCTGTCCGAGCACCCAGAAGGTGCCTCGGACGGGCGCCGCGGGAAGCAGCAGCAGCTCCTTCAGGAGGCCCACTGGTTCACCCCGTGAAGCTGTAGGGGGGCAGCGGGCCGTGCACCTGGACCACCAGGTGGGGCGCCTGGGCGCGCACGCGGTCCACGGTCGCGATGAATTCGTCGGCGCTTTCGCGCGGCACGAGGAAGGAGATGTTGGCCAGCCAGCCGGTGGACTGCGGTCCCGGGCACTGCTCCTCGGCGGCGTCCCGCAGGGCCTGCTCCACGAGGGCGGCGTCGGTCCTCTCGCGCTGCTGCACGGCGGCGGCGATGCGTTCGCCGAGCCGGAGCTTGTCCTCGTAGGTGCCGCCGCCAGACTTCCGGTTGGCTTCGCTCAGCGCCCTCAACTCGGCGTTGTCCGCGAGGACTTGATGCAGAACGGCTTCCTCGTCGTGGGTCGCCTTGACGTTGTACTCGACCTTGCCGTCGAGCGCCTGGAGCCGTTCGAGGTAGCGTTCCTCGTGTTCGGCGAGCACGGCCCGTACGGCTTCGTCGTCGGTGGACACCCCGCCGAACCGCATGGGCAGCACGGGACCGCCCGCGCCCGCCTCGGCGAGCACGTTCTGGTGGGCGAGCAGGTCGCGCCGCTTGGGCTTGAGCTCTTCGGGGGCGTCGCTGACGAGCGCCACGAGTTCACCCTGCTCGACGGTGCGCACGGGGCGCGGCGGGTCGCCGATGCCGCCCATCTGCTCGGGGAGCCGTCCGTGGCCCCGGCGCGCGATTCCGTAGACGTACGTGGTCATTCCTGCTCCTCCTTACGGCGCGAGGTGGTACGCCGGGCCCGGGGCTTGGTTTCGCGCTCACCGTCGTCGCGTGCCTCCTTGAAGGCATCGGAGATGGTCTGCGCGGCGCCTGAGAGCGCTCCCTTGGTCTTGCCGCGGGCGCCGGACTCGGTGACGTCGCCGACGAGGTCGGGAAGGCCGGGGTTGCGGTGCGGGCCGGCCTCCAGGTCGAGGCGGTTGCACGCTTCGGCGAAGCGCAGGTAGGTGTCGACGCTGGCGACCACGACCCGTATGTCGATCTTCAGGATTTCGATGCCGACCAGGGAGACACGTACGAACGCGTCGATCACGAGTCCTCGGTCGAGCACCAGCTCCAGGACGTCATAGAGACCACTGGTGCCGCCGCTGCCGCCTTGCTGTGCCGGGACAACCGTCATGGTGTCCGGGCCTCCTTACGTGTAGTCCGACTGTCTTCTGTCAGGTGGTGCCTGTCGTCCGTCTTCTGTCGGGTGGTGCCGCTCGTCCGGATGCCGGTGCGGGTGCGTGAGCCGGCGCGGGTGCCGGTGTCGGTGCGGATGCCGGTGCCGGTACCGATGCCGGTGCGGATGCTGTCCGGCGTCCTGGGGCCGACTGCGCCGCGTGAGCGCCGGGGGCCCTTGACCATCTGCCCCGCCCGCCGGGCGGTGGCCCCTGTGAGCCTCGCCACCCTCCGGGACGGGCGGACGGTTCGTGCATGGCGGACGGTTCGTGTATGGGGGACGAATCGTGCGTCGCGGATATTTCGCGCGTCCTGCGCATGTTCGCGGTCATGTGTTCTTGTCGGCCCGGCCGCGTTCGTATCGGCGCAGCCGTTGGTAGCCGGTGAGGTCGCCGTGCGAGTCGAGCTCGACTTCGTAGGAGGCCAGAAGGCTCATCGTGTCCGGGACCCGCGAGAGTTCCAGGACCTCGATCTTCAGCAGCCAGCCGTCGTCGGTGCGCTCGAAGGACGAGACGGATTCGGCGGGCATGCCGATGAGCTCGGCCAGCTGGGCGCGAGCGCCCCGCAGAACCTCCACCGCGCTCGGAAGGCCGTCGTCCTCACGGGATTTCGGGGCGGTCTTGGCCGCCGTTCTGGATGTCGTCTTCTCCGGGTTCTCGGATTTCTCAGTCATGTCACCTCGCGTTCTAGGCCTTTCGGGTAGCCGCGACGGGCCAGCTCAAACCCCCTGTGGGTGGTCCGGCCGCCGCTTGGGGGTGTCGGGCGGGAAGTTGGGGGGCGCCACGACGGGGGCGCCCGGCGGCACGCCCGGCTCAAGGGGCGGCGTCACGTGGGCGCCGGCGTCGGGGACCTCGCGGCCTGAGAGCGCTCTCCGGCTGTCACGGGCCGCCTTGTTCAGGAGGACGGCGGCCCCGAGCAGCAGCGTGGCGACGATCAGCGCGGCCGCCCAGTAGGGCAGTGCCAGGGCGAGCGCCAGGAGCAGGAACGCGGTGAGCGCGGCGCCTCCGTAGAGCGCGGCCGCACCCGCGCCCGCGTACATCCGCGCGGTGCGGCGGTGTTCGCGGGTCTGCTCGCGCAGCTCGTCCCTGATGGCGTCCCGGACAGCCTGGGAAAGCTGCTGCGGCACGTGGGGCGGGTTCGTTTCCATGGGCGACCGAGTACCCGTGGGGGTCGGAGCCAGTCCCCTGCGGGCGGGCGACGGGCACCACCCGCCCGTTCACATCTCAAGACGGGTATCTCATAATCTGGCCAGCCCTCTTAAAGTGGGCTCACCAGCAGGGCAGTTCAGGCAGTTCAGGCAGTTCAGGCAGTTCACCGAAAGGGAGTCCGTCCATGTCACAGGAGACGTCTCGGGTCACGCCGGGCGAGAGCGCGGTCTACACCCACGGCCACCACGAGTCCGTGCTGCGGTCCCACACCTGGCGTACCGCCGCCAACTCGGCCGCGTACCTCATCGGTGAACTGAAGCCGCACATGCGGATCCTGGACATCGGCTGCGGTCCCGGCACCATCTCCGCCGACCTGGCCGCGCTGGTCCCGGACGGGCACGTGACGGCGGTCGACCACGCGCCGGGCATCGTTGAGCAGGCGCGCGCCTACGCGGCGGAACGCGGTCAGGAGAACATGTCGTTCGCCGTCGCCGACGTCCACGCGCTGGACTTCCCCGACGACACGTTCTGCGTCGTCCACGCCCACCAGGTGCTCCAGCACGTCGGTGACCCGGTGCGGGCGCTGCGCGAGATGCGCCGCGTCACCAAGCCGGGAGGGATCATCGCGGTGCGCGACAGTGACTACAAGGCGTTCGCCTGGTATCCCGAACTGCCCGCTCTGGACAGCTGGTTGGATCTGTATCACCGCGTGGCACGCGCCAATGGGGGCGAGCCGGACGCGGGGCGGCGCCTGAAGTCCTGGGCGCTGGCCGCGGGTTGCGTGGACGTCCGGGCGTCGGCGAGCACCTGGTGCTTCGCCACCGCCGAGGAGCGCGCCTGGTGGGGCGGTCTGTGGGCGGACCGTACGGTCGCGTCCTCGTACGCGGACCTGGCGGTCGAGGGCGGCCACGCCACGGTCGAGGAACTGGCCACGATCGCCGAGGCCTGGCGGGCGTGGGGGGCCCAGGACGACGCGTGGTTCATGACCCCGCACGGGGAGATCACCTGCCGGGTGTGAGTGGGGGCGGGCGCCGGCCCCGCCGGGTTCCGGCGCCCGAAGCGTTCGCCCGGGCCGCCGTCCACCCCGGGCCGCCGTCCGGCCCGGGCCGTCGTCCCGTTCGCGTCGGCGGGATCGGCTGTCGTGGGCGATCTCCGCCAACTAGGCTGCGGCGCATGGAAATTCTGGGGACCACGCTGCGTGTCTGCGTCGACGACCTGGAGAGCGCGATCGTCTTCTACGAGCGCGTCACCGGCAGTCAGGCGCACCGTTTCGACCGGGGCGGGGTATCGGTCGCCGCCGTCGGCGCCTTCCTGCTGATGAGCGGGCCCGAGGCGGAACTCGATGTGCTGCGCAAGGTGGCCGCGACGGTCGCCGTCGACGACATCGACGAGGCGCACGCCACGCTCACCGCTGCGGGCGCCCACATCGTCGCCGGCCCGGTCGCGACTCCGGCGGGCCGCAATCTGATCGCCCTGCACCCCGATGGTTCGGTCTACGAGTACGTCGACCGCAAACCGGCGCGCTGAGACTGAGCTTGCTTCTTGTGGTTCGTGCGCTTTGAGCGGACTGGAGCACGGGCCGACGTCATCCGGGCCCTGGCCGGTCTGCCGCCCGCCAATGAGCCGAGCACCATGTCAGAAGGGGAATCCCCCATCCGACCTGCCCCCTCGGCGCGCAGCGCGTCGGCAGCGAAACGGTTTCGCCTCGGCCTGGTTTCGAACTTCGCCCAGTTCGCGGCACGGCGGCCCATGGCCGTACGGGCCGTGGCGGGGCGGGGCGGTTGTCAGACGAAGAAGGCGTTCATCCCCGGCACATCGGAGAGATAGGTCTCGATACTCGCGATCTTTCCGTCGCGCAGTCGGCAGGCCGTCGTCAGGTGTTCGTCCAGCACGGCGTCCTTCCGGTGCGCGGTGTTGTGCAGCGAGAGCGCCATGTTCTCCCTGCTGACCAGAACGTGCAGCAGCTCGAAGTTGAGGCCGTACGAAGCGATCCGCTGAGCGCGCTCCACCACTGCGTCGGCGCCTTTCGCTGTGCCGGAGATGGTGTTGTCGCCGGGCAGGGTCCAGGTGGCGTCGTCATGCAGCACGGCCCGGATGCCCTCCCAGTCGCCTGAGACGAGGGCCTGGTGGAAGGTGCGCCCGAGGGCGAGGGCGGCTTCGTGGGTGGTCATGGCATTCCCTTCGAAGAACACTAAAGCGATGATCTCCGCTTTAGTCTTTGGTGTCGACTGTAGGCACAGGCCCACTAAGGCGCAAGCCTTTGCTTTAGAGTGGAGGGGTGAACGCTGACGCATCGACGAAGCGGCCCGGCGGCCGCAGTAGCCGCGTCCGTGCCGACGTACACAGCGCCGTGGTCGCGCTGGTGGGCGAGCGCGGCGCCGACCAGGTGACCCTCCCCGCTGTGGCCAAGCGCGCCGGGGTCAACTCCAGTACTCTCTACCGGCGTTGGGGTACGCTCGCCGCGCTCATGGCCGACGTCGCCGAGCACCGCGATGATGCCGGCGCGCCCCCGCTCGTCGGCGACCTGCGCACCGACCTGGAGCGTCAGGCGGCCTGGACGCTGACAGAGCTCGCCCGGCCCGGCGGCATCGCGTTCTTCCGTGCCGAAGTCGCGCCCGACATCGATGAGCGGCACGCAGGACTGCGGGAGTGTCTGCGCCGGGTCAGCGCGCGCTTCAGTCCCGTTCTCGACGCGGCCCGGGAGCGCGGCGACGCGCCCCCGCCCCCGTCTCTGGAGCAGATTCTGGATCGGATCGTCGCGCCGCTCTACTTCCGGGTGGTCTTCTCGATCCCCGGTACGGATGAGGCATATGTCCGCGGGCTCGTAGCGGCACTTCTCGCCGAGCCCCGCGGGTGAGTGAGCTTGGCGACGCGTTGTTCGAGGCCGGGTTGTGTGGAGCGAGCTCAGTCTCCGCAGCTTTCGTCTATGGCGGGCATCGGACTTCCGCCCGGATGCCATCTGCTGCGGAACCCGCTCTGCCGACTGACGTCGACGACTTCGATGCGTGCCCCAATGCTGTCCATGCGGTGATAGGCGAACGGACGGCCGTAGGGGCAACCCGAGAAGTCCGTGGGCATGCCTTGCTCCACCAGACGTCGGGAGCCTTGCCGGACGTCGCTGGACCAGAAACCGATGTGATCGAACCTGGCTCCCCCCGACGCGTCCCAGGGACTGCCCGCAGGCCCCTCGATGAGCTCGATGAACGGCGGCCCGCCCGCGCTGAAGACGATGCGGTAGTCCCATTCGCCGAGCCGGTCGGTCACAGGTGCACTCCACTCGACCCCAGCCGAACGCCGAAAGTCCTGCATCGCTCGCTCGATGTCCGCGACCACGAAGCACACGTGATAGAAGGCAGTCATCTGCCCATGATCGTGCCCCCCGTCCCAGCGGCACAGGGGATGAAAGACAAGCTGAGCGGCGGGCCCTAAACCGTCGCGCCGTTGAGGACCGCGCGGGCCACGGTGGCGCGGGGCGGGGCCAGTTCGGTGGCGATGGCGGCGGAGCGCCGTGCGTCGACGACGACCGCCGCCGTCTGCGGTGACCCGGCGGTGATCAGGTGGCGGCGCAGATGCGTGGGCGGGTGGGTGGAGTCGACGCTGTGGCCACACAGCGCCGCGAGGCGGCGAAGCCGCTCGTATTCGCGTTCGGGGACGGTGGCGGCGCGCTCGGCGATCCGCTCCCACAGGCCATCGGCCGTGACCCCCGGCCCGGCGGCGCCGGTCTTCGTCCGCGCGCGGACGGACTCCGTGTGCAGCGCTCCGGTGACGGAAGCGCCGATGAGCAGCCGGTCCACCGGGGCGGCGGCCGCTTCGGACGAGCCGACCCGTGCCGCGGCCCGGTCGGCGAGGTATTGGCCCCGCTGCGTAGCGCGCAGGGTGAGCCCGTCCAGGAGCAGGGTGAGGCCATTTTGGCAACGGCGCGCTCTAACCCGTCACGTCGGGGCTACTCCTCGGGGCGCATCCGGTACTGGTAGCGGTCGGGAAGCGGGTCGTCGGTCAGGCGGGACCACAGGTCGTTCAGGGTCTCGGCGCCCTCGCGCAGGTCGGGCACGTCGAAGCCCGCGTCGAAAAGGGCCCGGGCGGCCTCCGGGCGACCCTCCACCAGGAGGAGTTGGGCCTCCAGGAGGCGGAACCTGCCGCGTGCGCGCACGGCGGGGCGAAGCCGGTCCCAGATGGCGCGGGCGTCGGCGGGGCGCTCCACCGCGAGCAGTGCTTCCATCGCCTCGCGGCCGAGTGCCGCGTCGGCCGCCGTCCACGGCTCGCCGTCCCCGCGCTCCTGGCAGAAGTCGTCGTAGGCGTCCGCGTAGCGGTCGGCGGCGCGGCTCGGGTGACCCATGGACTGGTCGGCGACCGCGAGGCAGCGCAGCAGGGGCCAGCGGGAGGGGGCGAGGGTGAGGCCTCGCTCCCAGCTGCGCACCGCCTGGGCCCGGTCCCCCGCGTGCCATTGCGCGATGCCGAGGTGGTATTCGGTGAGCGGGTCGGCGGGCGCCGTCTCCAGCATGTCGCGCCAGTGCGGGGCGACGAGGGTGGGCCCGGGCGGGGCGACCTCGCACGGTTCGGGGAACACCCCGGTGCGCAGCAACCCCAGCCATGGCAGCTGTTCTTGAGTGAGTGTCAGATCCGGGAAGGGAGTGCCGGGCAGCTTCACTTCCGTACGCAGGACTTCAAGGGCGCCCCAGCCCGATCCGGTGGCCAGGCTTTCGCCGGGCTCGGCGTCGGCGAACGGGCGCCAGGCGGCGTAGGCCCGCTCCACGGCGGCTCGCGGCAGCGCCCGCTCCAGTTGGCCCTCGGTCTCGGCGCGTGCGGCCGCCCAGTCCTCACCGTGCACCAGCGCCGCGTCGGCGGTCAGCGGACCGTACGCCTCGAGCCAGGAGAACTCGGCGCCTGCCTCCAGCGGCACATGCTCCAACTGTGTGCGGGACAGGCCGGCCTGGATCTCGGCGTACCCGGCGGTGCCGGGCTCGGTCAGCCATTCCTGCCAGCGGCGCCCGCCCCGGCCCGAGCCCCACAGGAACAGCTTGCGGCCGCGCAGGGTGTCCGTGGAGGTCTGGACGAGGCCGTGGCCGTCGGCGTCGAGCGAGGCGATCCAGCGGCGGGCGCCGTCGGGGACCTCGTAGAAGTAGTCGGCGGGGTGTTCGCCGCGCAGCGGATAGGTGCGGTCCACACCGTCCCAGACGGGCACGGGCACCCGGCGCAGCGCGTGCTCGTATCCGAAGTGCCAGGCCTCGTCGGCGGGGGCGAGCACGCGGGTGCGCTCGCCCTCCTCGACCGCGATGTTCGACCACCAGTAGACGGGCGCGGTCCGCTCGTGCGGGTTGCGGACGCGGACGCCCACGTACAGGAAGTCGCTGTCGTCGGGGAGCCAGAGGTCGACCTGGAAGGGGAGGTCGCGCAGCCGCTCCCACTCCCACAGGCGCACCATCCGCCCGCCGTCGGGCGCGGGGACGAGGGCCGCGTGCAGGGGGGCGCAGGAGAGGGTGGTGTGGCCGGTGGCGCCGATGTTCCACTCGATGCCACCGGAGAACCACGCGCCGTTCAGGGCGAAGTCGGCGGGCTGTAACACCGGGTTGGCGTACAGGAGTTCACGGTTGGTCGGCTTGTGGAACAGGGAGTGCACGCGGCCACCGAGGCCTGGCAGGACGGTGGCGCGCAGATGGTCGTTCTCGATGACGATCGTGTCCAGGTCGACCGGGGTCCGCTCGCGCCCGTATCCGTCGAGGATCCGCACCGGCAGCAGCGTCTCCAGCGGCTCGTATCCGATCTGGCGGGCCATGTCGCGGGGCAGCCCGTCGAGTGCCCGCTCGTCGAGCCGGTGCGCCTCGTCGCGCGGGCGCAGCGCGGGCAGGGGGTTGGCCTGGCCCAACGGGGCGCCGGGCAGGGTCAGTACGGCTCGTCGCACGGTCGTGGCCAAGGCAACCTCACTCCCTCGTACGGGGCTTCGGCGCCATTTTCGGCCGACCCCCCCGATGACCATGGAACACCGCGCCACTGACAACGGCCAGGGGCACCTCGGGTCAGGATTGCGCAAAGCCGCCCTGACCTGCACGGACCTGGCCTGCGCCGATCCACCCTGCACCGGCCTGCCCTGGCCTGCCCCCGCCCTGCTCCGACCCGCACGGCGGGGAGGGCCGCACGCCCGGGAGGCCGCACGCCCGGGAGGCCGCACGCCGGGAAGGCCGCACGCCGTGCGCGGCCCGGACGGGGGGCACGATCCGGGCGGCGTGCGCAGTGCGGCGTATATCGATCGACACGTTCCGCTCCCCTGGGCGAGGATCTCCCCGACGGGCAGACGGCGCGTGCTGTACGGGCAGTACGGGCCTTGGGAAAGGACAGCGGGACATGGGCGAGCAGCACACCTACCGGGTGATCGTGCGCGGCGTGTGGGACGGACTGAGCGCGGACTCGCGGGCGCGGCTGCTGGCCGAGGCCGACGAGCACGGGCTGACCGCGATGGCGTTCACGCCGGAGGGCTCGCTCGCCTACGACCGCGCCCTGAAGCACTTCTCGTGGCGTTTCACCGTCGTCTCCGACGCCGCCGACGGCGAGGAGATGGCCGCCGCGATCGCCGAGGACAGGGCGGAGTCCGCGCTGTCGGCGCTCGGCCACGGGTTCCGCGACCTGCGCTCGACGGTGACGGACCTCGACACCATGAAGATCAACTACAAGGGCGGCCGGCGCTAGCGGACCGGGCAGGCGTCATCGGGGGTCCGCGGTGGGCGCCGGCTCCGCGTCCCACCGCGTCATCTCCTTCGTGATCGCCCAGCGTTCGTGGTCGCGCCAGGCGCCGTCGATGAAGAGGAAGTCCGGCGAGTAGCCCTCCAGACGGAAGCCGGCGCGGCGGACCAGGTTGACCGAACTCTCGTTGCGGGGCTGGATGTTCGCCTCAAGACGGTGCAGTCCGAGTCCGGTGAAAGCGTGGCGCAGGACGAGGGCCAGGCCCTCGCTCATCAGGCCGCGCCCGGCCGCCGGGGCGAAGGCGCCGTAGCCGATCGCGCCGCACTGGAAGGCGCCTTCCACCACGTTGTTGATGTTGATGAATCCGGCGATGCGGCCACTGTCGCGCTCACACACCAGAAAGCCGTGGCGGGACGGATCGTCGATGAGCCGGTCCGCGTAGGTGGCGTATGCCTCGAGGTCGGCGGGCGGGAAGAGCCAGGGGGCGTGCAGGGCCCGGCTCGCCGCCGCGAGCGCGGTGAACTCCCCGGCGTCTTCGCGGGTGAGGGTGCGTATGCCCACGCGGGGGCCTTCGGCGAGAAAGCCGGACTCGGTTCGCATCGGGTCAGGTTACTGATCTACGAACGGGCGGCGCCCGGGGGGCAGTTCTCGGTCTTCTTGACCACGCCGACGCTGACGCGGGTGCGGGCGGCGAGCGGCGCGCCCGGAGCGGGACTCTGGCGGCACACCTTCCAGTTGAACGGCCACAGCACGCCGCGGTGCCCGCCGCCGATGTCCTCCACCTCCAGTCTCGTTCTGGCGTCGAGTGTGTTGAAGACCTGGAGCAGGCCCTGGCCGACGAACGCCGGCATGCGTGCGGGGCGCTCGGGTGTTCCGGCGTCCTCGGCGAGGGCGGCGCCCGTCGTCAGGGCAGTCGCGAGGACGACGCCGGCCGTCACCGTGGCGGCGCGGGCCCGCATCCGCATCCGCGTACGCGCCCGTGCCCGGGTCCGCGCCCGTGCCCGGGTCCGGGTCCGGGTCCGGGTCCGGGTCCGGGTCCGGGTCCGGGTCCGGGTCCGGGTCCGGGTCCGGGTCCGGGTCCGGGTCCGGGTCCGGGTCCGGGTCCCGGGTCCGGGTCCCGGCCCCTGCCCCTGCCCCTGCCCCCGCTCTTACGCTCATCGGCGTCCCCGCCTCCTGAGGAAGTAGCCGCAGCACAGGCCCACCACGAACACGGCAAGCAGGGCGAGGTACAGCGGCATGGTGACCTCGGGGATCAGCAGCCTGATCTTGACGTGCCGGGTGTTCTCGAAGATGAAGACGAGCGCCAGGACACCGAGGATCAGGACCGCCACCCTGCCCGGCGTCACGAGGCCGCCCGCCCTGCCACCCGTACCGCTGGACTCGCCCCTTGGGCTCATGACCCGGCCCTTCCGTTCGGCCGCACGTGGTGCGCCGTCAGCTCCGTAGCGCCCAGCGTGACGGATGCGCCGCACGGGAGTGCGGTGGAGCGAGCCGTACGGGTGAGCGGGACCTCTGGGCGGCTGAAGGATGCGCGGCACCCGGGACGGACAGCCGTGGGCCCGCCTTGTCAGACAAGTAGGGGCCGGGCATGCTGGCCTTCCGGCACGTCGAGGGGTGGAGTTCATGGCAGGGAGCGGGCAGCGGCTCAGGCCGGTCGTGGCGCTGTACGAGCGGATCGCGGACGCCATCCACGACGGCACCTATCCCCCGGGGTCCACGCTGCCGTCGGAGCCGAGGCTCGCGGGTGAGCTCGGGGTGAGCCGGCCCGCCCTGCGCGAGGCGCTGCTGCTGCTCCAGGAGGACGGGTTGCTGTCAGTGCGGCGGGGGGTCGGCCGCACCGTCAACGACCGGCCGCCCCGGCGCGGCTTCGAGCAGCTGGGGCCGCTGGAGGACCTGCTGGGTCCTGTGAGGGTGTCTGCGCTGCTGCGCAGCCGGGAGGAGCCGACCGACTTCACGGCCCAGCATCTGCTCGCGCCCGCCGGGGCCGAGCTGCGTTTTTGGGAGTCCGTGCTGGTCGGGGCGGATCTGGCGGTGGCGCTCAGCCATGAGTGGGCGGCCCCCGAGGACGTCCTCGCGCGGCTGCACCCCGCGTTCGGTCAGGCTCTGGCGGCCGAGCCCGCGTCCTCGATGCTCACCGTGCTCGCCGCCTCATCGCGCGGGGTGCGCCTTGGCGCGGTGAGCCAGATCAGCGCGACCCTGCTCGGGCGGCGCAGGGGTGAGCAGCTGGACCGGCCGGCGGACACCCCCGCGGTGCTGGTCACCCAGGTGGTGCGGGTCGAGGGGGTCCCGGTGATGGCCGCCAAGCACATGCTGCCGACCGGGGCCCCGGCGCTCACGGTTCTCCAGTCGCTCTAGGCACCGGCCGGGTGGCGCTCCGGCACGCTGTACACTCCCGCCTCATGCACTTGTCAGACAACTCCGCCGCCGCCTCCTCGGCCGTTCCCGCCGAGTGGATCCGCCGCGCCCCCAAGGCCGTCCTCCACGACCACCTCGACGGTGGCCTGCGCCCCGCCACCATCGTCGAGCTGGCCCACGCGTGCGGCTACACCGCGCTGCCCACCGAGGACCCGGTCGAGCTCGGGCTCTGGTTCCGCGACGCCGCCGACTCCGGCTCCCTGGAGCGCTACCTGGAGACGTTCGCGCACACCTGCGCGGTGATGCAGACCCGCGACGCGCTGCGCCGCGTCGCCGCCGAGTGCGCCGAGGACCTGGCCGCTGACGGAGTCGTCTACGCGGAGGTGCGCTACGCGCCCGAGCAGCACCTGGAAGGGGGCCTCGGCCTCGACGAGGTCGTGGACGCCGTCAATGAGGGTCTGCGCGAGGGCGAGCGCCGCACCGGTGGGAAGATCACGGTGCGGGCGCTGCTCACCGGCATGCGGCACACCCGGCGCTCCCTGGAGATAGCCGAACTCACCGTCGCGCACCGCGACCGCGGCGTGGCGGGCTTCGACATCGCGGGCGGCGAGATCGGCAACCCGCCGGCCGCGCACCTGCCGGCCTTCCAGCACCTCAAGCGCGCCAACTGCCACATCACCATCCACGCCGGTGAGGCCGTGGGCGCGGAGTCGGTGCACGAGGCGGTCCAGGTGTGCGGCGCCGAGCGCATCGGTCACGGCGTGCGGATCACCGACGACATCGCCGCCGACGGCACCCTCGGTCATCTGGCCGCGTACGTGCGGGACAATCGGATTCCCCTGGAGGTCTGCCCGACCTCCAACCTCCAGACGGGGGCGGCGCTTTCGTATGAGAAGCACCCCATCGACGAGTTGCGCCGGCTCGGCTTCACGGTGACCCTCAACACCGACAACCGCCTGGTGTCCGGCACGACCATGAGCGAGGAGTTCCAGCACATGGCGGACGCCTTCGGTTACGGCCCGGAGGTCTTCGAGGAGTTCACCGTCGCCGCCGTCGACGCGGCGTTTTTGCCGCTGCCCGAGCGCCGTCGCATCATCGAGGAGATCGTGCGTCCCGGTTACGCGGCTCTCAGTTCAACCGCCCGCTGACGATGGGCAGTTGGAGCGTCCCCGTGTCGCCGGGGGCGCTCACGACAGTCACCGGCTTGACGCCCTTGTTGCCGAGGTAGGCGTCGTCACTCGCGGCGATCGCGAATTCGAGGCGGTGCCCGGCCTCGTAGCGGTGGGCGATGCCGGGCAGGGCGACGGTGAAGGGCTTGCTGACGTCGGGCACCCGCACAGGGGCGATCAGACGGCGCACCAGCGTCTTGGTGCCGTCGGGCGCCACGTCGTACAGCTTGGCGAACAGGACCAGCTTGTCGGCGGCGTCCTTGGACCTCTGTGTCCTTCTCGCCTCCGGTGAGGAGACCTTCAGGGTGGCCTTCGCCGAGCCGACCACGTCCACGGGCGCCGTCAGCGGGGCGGTGTCCCAGCCGAGGTAGGTGCCGGGCGTGTCGTAGGGCGCGGGGTCGGGCAGGCCGACCATGCCGGCCAGCGAGCTCTCCGAATGGCTGGTCGGGACAACGGCGTTGGTGTACGCACGGCTGCCACGCGCCACCTTCGCCCGGTTGTCGACGAGTTTGCCGTCGCCGGAGAGGTACACCTTCTGCGACAGGGGCGGCACCTTTGACGCCTCGCCGTAGCCGCTCTGCCAGTCGCGGTAGTAGGCGAACGCGGGGCCGGTGTCGGTGTGCTTGCGCCCGCGCAGGTAGCGGTCGAACCAGGACAGGATCCGCCGGCCGGTGTAGCTGGTCTCCACGTTCCCCTGCGCCAGGTCGAGTTCACCGGGCACATGGCCGCCGCTGTGTCCCCAGGACTGCCAGATCATCTTGGTGGGGGTGCCGTTGTCCTTCAGCGTGTTGTACGTGGCCGTCGCCTCGTTGAGGTTGAACAGGGTGTCGCTCTGGCCCTGGATGAGGAGCGTGGGCGCCTCGACCCGGTCGAGGTAGGTGACCGGGGAGACGCCGCGGGCGTAGCGCAGCATGGCGGCGGTGGGGGCGGCGGGGTAGCTGCCGGAGTTGAGCAGGCCGATGGTCTGGCACGCGTCGGGGACGAAGTGCGTGCAGCCGAGCGTGCCCCAGCGGGACGGGTCCAGGTTGGGCGCCGTGATGGGCAGGCGCTCCCCTATGAGGTAGAAGCCGTTGGTCCACTGCCATTTGAAGGCGCCGGGCACCTTGCGGTCGGCGACGTTGTTGGGGTCCAGCGCGTACGACAGGTCGTGCCAGGTGATCATGGGGACGAGCGCGTCGACGCGGTGATCGACGGCGGCCGTCGCCAGTTGGACCGCGCCGCCGTAGGAGCCGCCGATCATGCCGACGCGCGGGTCGCCCGGGCGGTCCTTGGTGACGAAGTCGATACGGGTGCCGTCGTCGGCGGCGCGGGTACCGGCGAGGAAGTCGATGAGGCCGGACGCGGCGCGGCCGTCGATGGCCGGGGCGTCCAGGGAGATGAGGCAGCCCGACTTGCCGAAGCCGAGCCCGGAGTAGGCGAGGGTCACATAGCCACGGGCCGCGAACGCCTTGGCGGTGGCGTTGGTGGAGCCGTCGGACTTGCTGCCGCCGAAGCCGTTGGTGGTGAGCACGGCGGGCGCCGGGTGGGCCTTGTCGACGCCGGCGGGGCGGTAGAGGTCGGCGTCGACGGCGCAGGTACCGCCGCCCGCGCGGACCGTGAACTTCAGTGCGGTGACCGTGACTTGCCCTGCTGCTGCGCCGCTCGCCGTGGCGGGGGCGGTCGCGAGCAGCGGCACGGCGAGCGCCGCGCCGAGGACGGCCGCCAGGGGCTTGCGGTTTCTGGGCACGGCAGGGCGACGGGTCACGGTGTCCTCCACGGCGAGCGGGCCTACCGATCGGTAGGCCCGGCGCCCTCATGCTCGGACACGTCAAACTCGTGCGTCAACGCCCGGGACGCAAGGTTCTTGCCCGGCACGGGAGTTCGGGCCGGGTTCGGTCACGCGAGTGCGGGTGTCTCCAGGGTAAGGGTGCCCCGGTCCGCGTCCAGGACGGCCGCCACGCCGAGCGGCATCGTCAGGGCGTTGTCGCAGTGCCCGAATCCGACGTTCTCGGCGATGGGCACGCCCAGGCGGCCCAGGCGTTCGCGCAGCACCGGACGGACGCGCTCCTCGTAGGGTCCGCACTCCCGCCAGGAGCCCAGCGCGATGCCGGTGACGCCCTCCAGGCGTCCCGCGCGCAGGAGTTGGCTCAGCGTGCGGTCCAGGCGGTAGTCCTGCTCGCCGATGTCTTCGAGCAGGAGCAGGCCGCCCTCGGCCGGCGGGCGGGCGCCGGGGGTGGCGAGGTCCGCGGCGAGCAGCGACAGACAGCCGCCGAACGTGACGCCGCGGGCCCTGCCCGGCACCAGGGCGCCGGCGCCCGGCAGCCCGAGCGTCAGGGCGGCCTCCGGCTCGAACAAGGTGGTGCGCAGGGACTCCTGCGTGGCCGTGTCGGTGAGGAAGGAGAGCGTGGCGGCCATCGGTCCGTACAGGGTGGACAGGCCGAGCCGGGCGGCGAATGCCTCGTGCAGCACGGTCGCGTCGCTGTAGCCGATGAACACCTTGGGGCCTGCGGCGCGCAGCGCGTCCCAGTCGAGGAGGTCGATCATGCGCTGGGCGCCGTAGCCGCCGCGCGCGCACATCACCGCTTCGACGCGGGGGTCGCACCAGGCGTCCTGGAAGTCGCGCGCCCGCTTCTCGTCCTCGCCCGCCAGATATCGGAACTCCGGGTCCCGTTCGGCCACTTGGGCGGTGGTGACGGGATCGAGTCCCCAGCCGCGCAGTACGTCGAGCCCGGCCCACAGCCGCTGTTCGACCACCGGGCCGCTGGGGGCGACCACGGCGATCCTGGCGCCCGGGCGCAGGCGGGGCGGCCGGGTGAGCGCGGTGGCGGCGTTCATATGGTGAGCTCCAGGACCGGGATGTCGTTACGGTCGATCGCGAACACCTGGCTATACAGGGAGAGTTCGGCTTCGATCGCACGGATCATGGTCTCGGAGCGGCGGAAGCCGTGGCCCTCGCCCTCGAAGGTGAGATAGGCGTGCCCGATGCCGCGTCCGGCCATCTTCTCCAGGAACTCCTCGCACTGCACGGGCGGGCAGATCGCGTCGTCCATGCCTTGGAGCAGCAGGAACGGCGCGGTGACGCGGTCCGCCTTGCGGCCGGGCGAGCGTTCGAGATAACGGCCCGGCACGTCGGCATAGGGGCCGATCAACGTGTCCAGGTAGCGCGATTCGAAGTCGTGGGTGACGCCGAGCCAGCCGGCGAGGTCGAGGACGGGATAGCTGATGGTGGCGCACGCGTACACGTCGGTGGTGGCGAGGGAGGCGGCCGCGGTCCAGCCGCCCGCGCTGCCGCCCCGGATCGCGATGCGGCGGGGATCGGCCGCGCCTTCCTCGGCCAGGGCGCGGGCCACCGCGGCGCAGTCCTCGACGTCGACGACGCCCCACTGCTCGCGCAGCCGGTTGCGGTAGGCGCGTCCGTAACCGGTGGAGCCGCCGTAGTCGACCTTGACGACACCGATGCCGCGCGAGGTGAAGTAGGCGGCCTCCAGGTCGAGTACGAGGGAGAAGCTCGCGGTGGGGCCGCCGTGCGCCCAGACCACATAGGGCGGCCGTTCGCCTTCGGGGCCCGTGCGGTCCGGGTGGCGCGGCGGGTAGACGTGCGCGTGGACGTCACGGCCGCCGGGGCCGGCGAAGGTGCGGATCACCGGCTCGGGGTAGTAGGCGGGATCCACGGTGTCGGTGTGGCCGCGGCCGATCACGCGGGCGCGGCCCGTGGCGGTGTCCAGTTCGACGAGTTCGGCGCCGGTCCGCGAACTCGCGGCGACCCCGACGACACGGCTGCCGTGTGCGGTGAGTGTCGCGCCCCACTGCTGCCAGGGTCCCACCGCGTCGACGAGGTCGCCGCCGCGCGGATCGAGTATGCCGAGCGCGGTGGCGCCCTTGCCGTGCACGACGGCGATCAGGCCGTTGTCCAGGGGCTGGAACCAGCGTCGTCCGATCTGCCACAGCGGCCCGGCGAACTCCTCCTCGCGCGGGCACAGAGCCGTCGTCGTCCCCTGATCGGGGTCCATGGCGTACAGGTTCCACCAGCCCGAGCGGTCGGAGCTGAACAGGAGCTGCCCCTCGACGGACCACTCGGCCTGTGCGATGGACTCGTCCGGGCCTCCGGCGACGGCGCGCGCACCGTGCGCGAGGCCGTCCGCGCCGATGTCCGCGAGGATCAGCTCGGTGCCGTCCCACGGCATCCTCGGGTGGTCCCAGGCGATCCAGACGGCGCGGCCGCCATCGGGCGAGAGCCGGGGGCCGGTGACGAAACGGTGGCGGCCGTCACTCAACTCCCGTATACGCGACCGCGCTTGGGCCGCCGACCCGTCCAGCGGTACGGCCGCGATCACCCGGCGTACGTCGGTGGGCGCCTCACCGGTGAACTCCTCCAGGACGCACCACACTTCGCCACGCTCCACGTCGATCCGGGGATCGGCCCAGCGCAGCCCGGAGCCGACCGGACAGAGCGGAGTCAGCGGGCGCGGCGGGGCGCCGGTGTCGGGCTCGTAGGCGTAGAGCCGCTGGTCGGCGAAGTGCACGAACACGATCAGGGGACCCTCGCCGGCCCGGGCCGCGCCGTGCCAGGGCGTACCGCCGTACTCCATGAGGCGGCTGCGCACGTTCCACGGCTCGGGCAGCGCCACCTCGCTCTCGCCGTCGGGGCGCCGGCGCACCAGGGCGGACCGGCCGCCCTCGGTGGGGCGCGCCAGCGTCCACCACAGCTCGTCACCGACCATCCCCACGTGGTCGGGGTGCCCGTCGCGGGCGACCGCGACGGCGGCGTCGATCGGCGAGGGCCAGCTTCCATAAGCCCCGGTGGGCACCATCGTGTGCAACTCCCCTATGCGGACCGCAGGTAGTGGTCGAGGACGCGGACGCCGAAGTGCAGGGCGTCCACGGGCACTCGTTCGTCGACGCCGTGGAACAGCGCCTGGTAGTCGAGGCCGGCCGGCATCCGCAGCGGCGCGAAACCGTAGCCGGTGATGCCAAGGCGCGAGAACTGCTTGGCGTCGGTGCCGCCCGACATGCAGTACGGCACGACGTGGCCCTCCGGCGCGAACCGCTCGATGGCGGCCCGTAGTTTGCGGTACGTCGGCGCGTCGACGGGCGCCTCCAGCGGCACACCCCGGTGGTAGTAGTCCCAGTCGACATCGGGGCCGGTCAGCTCGTCCATGGTGGTCTCGAAGGCGTCCTCACCGCCGGGTACGGTGCGCCCGTCGACGTATCCGGTGGCGATCCCCGGGATGACGTTGACCTTGTAACCGGCGTCCAGCATCGTCGGGTTGGCGCTGTTGCGCAGGACCGGTGCGACCAGGGCGGCGGCGGGGCCGAGCTTGCCGAGCAGTTCGTCGGCGTCGAAGTCGTCGGCGCCCGGGTCGGCTTCGATTCCGTGCAGGGCGGCGAGCGCGACCAGGCTCGCGCGGACGGTCGGCGTGAGGCGGACCGGCCACTCGTGGGCGTCGATGCGGGCGATGGCGGCGGCGAGCCTGCTGACGGCGTTGGCGCGGTTCACCTTCGAGCCGTGGCCCGTGCGGCCGCGCGCGGTGAGCCGCAGCCAGGCGGTGCCGCGCTCCCCCGCGCCGATCGGGTAGATCTCCATGCCGGGTCCGGCGTGGAAGGTGACGCCGCCCGATTCGCTGATGCCCTCGGTGCAGCCCTCGAACAGCTCCGGGTGGTGGTCGGTGAGGAAGGACGCGCCGTCGATGGCGCTGTCCTCCTCGTCGGCGGTGAAGGCGAGGACGATGTCGCGCCGCGGCCGCACCCCGTGCCGGGCCCAGGCCCGTACGACGGCGAGGACCATCGCGTCCATGTTCTTCATGTCGACCGCGCCCCGGCCCCACACCATCCCGTCGCGGACCTCGCCGGAGAAGGGGTGCACCTGCCAGTCGGCGGGCTCGGCGGGCACCACGTCGAGGTGGCCGTGGACAAGCAGGGCGTCGGCGCAGGGGTCACTGCCCTCGATCCGGGCGACCACGTTCGTACGCCCTACGGTGCGCTCCAGCATGCGGGGCTCAAGGCCCGCATCGGCCAGCCGTTCGGCCACGTACTCGGCGGCGGGGCGCTCGCGGCAGTCGCCGCCGCCCCGGTTGCTGGTGTCGATCCGGATCAGCCCGGAGGTGAGGGCCACCACCTCGTCGAGCGCCACCTGATCGGCCGTCTCCACCTCAGCCATACTGCTCCTCCACCGCGGACGAGACGATCGTGGTGACCGCCTTGAACGTGCGGATTCCCTCATACATCGTCGAACTGGTGTAAGAGACGCGCCGTTCACCCGTACGCGCCACGCCGGGCACGACGGTGGCCGCGTCGGACAGGTGCTCGGCGTCGAACTCGATGTCCACGGTGAACGGGCCGCCGTCCACCGGGGCCGCTCTGCCGGCGAGCCGCGTGGCCTCCTTGGCGGCGGCCCGGATGTCACGGGCGGTGCGGGCGGGGGTGCGGCACACCGCCGCGTACCGCGAGACATGGTCCTTGACGGCGACCTTGCGGGCGTCGGGCGCGTACGCCTCGGCGTCGGCGCAGGTGAGGTCGTCGCCCGTCACCAGGACCACGGGCACGCCGTACTCCGCGGCGACATGGGCGTTGAGCAGCCCCTCGCTTGCGCGGGCACCATTGAGCCACACCCCGGTGATGGAGTTGGCGAGGTAGGTGTGGGCGAGGACGCCTGCCGTGCCGGCGCCCGTGTGGTAGCCCACGAAGGCGATCGCGTCCACGTCGCCGTGCTGGATTCCTTCCACCATGGACAGCGACTTGTGCTTGCCGGTGAGCATCTGGGCGCGCTCGTCGAGGCGTTCGAGCAGCAGGTTGCGCATGGACCAGTGCGCTTCGTTGATGAGTACGTCGTCGGCGCCTCCGTCGAAGAATCCGAGCACGGCCGCGTTCACGTCGGAGGTGAACATCGACCGGCAGCGCTCCCACTGGGGCGTACCCGGCAGCACATCGGCCGGCCAGGTGACTCCGGTGGCGCCTTCCATGTCGGCGCTGATGAGGATCTTCATGCGCACGACGCTACCGGCCGCCGAATGTGCTGGCCAGGGGTGGCACCGGCCGAACAGGTCCACAAGGTGACATCAGTCGCGGCCGAGTTGAGAGGGCACCGACCCTGGCCGACTCGCGATGCCCCGTGGTGACGCAGACCGCGTATCGGCGCAGGGGATTGCGTTGTGGGATTACCCGTTTGAGCGGTGTTGGCCACAGCACGACGTCTCGTAACGAATTGGCCCTCTTGGTGGGCGCGGAAAGCGGCTCGTCAACACCGGATTCTTTCGCCACCACACCGGGGCTCCGACACCGGGGCTGAAAGCGTGGTGACGTTTTGCGACTTGTGGTTGCATCTGTCGCGTTGGGGGCACGGCAACCACGCCGTGAAAGATCTGCCGAGCCGGAGGTGTTCAGGTCGTGGGCACACGTGGATGGGTCCGTGCTTTTCATCAGCTCGCGGCCAGAAGGCATGCGCGTGCTTACCCCTATGGACTGCTCGCGCCCGTGGCACGGGTCGCTACTACTGAAACCGCTGAAAAAGTCCGTGCGTTCCTGGCAGGCCACGGAATCCGGTCCACTGTCGCCCCCAGCCCGCCGCATTGGCGCAGGAGAGGCGTGCGAGCGCAGCTGCACGTGCAGGTGCTGGTCTTCATCGAGGATGTTTCACTCGCGAGGCATCTGGTGAACCTCTGGGCCGTCCCCGTCCAGCCGGCCTGACGGCGTCGCCGGTGATCCGGCGCCGAATCATTCACCCTGACCAGCATGGGCCAACGGCAACCCTCTCCAGAGCCCGACCGGCAAGACATTCATATCGCCACTCTTCCGCCTCATCCGGGTGAAAAACTCCGCCCACGCGTCCCACTCTCGTGCGAACGGGTGGAATATGGGGCTACGTTGGCGGAACGGGCAATTTATTGCTGTGGCTCAGCGCGGTCAGGATGGGCACACATACCCACCGCACCGCATGAGGAGATCGGTTCCGCGACCAGTCATACGTTGTCATAAACCACGCCGGCGGGGTCGCCCCGACTCGGAGTGGCGTTGCCTTCAGCGCGACCAGCACACAGCAGCAACCAAGTAGAAGCGATGGAACACAGCCCCAGCCCGCAGGGCACAAGTGGGGCGTGGCCGCCTGAGCAGGCGGCCCCAACCTTCGGGAGCACGACGTATGACCTCTGCGCACCGCACCCCTTCTTCCGGTCATCGTGCAGGGCCGGAATCCAAGGGTGAAAAGCTCGCGACGTGGGCGGATGGCCGCGTCGGCCTGTTCGCGATGGCCAAGCCGAATCTCAGGAAGATCTTTCCCGATCATTGGTCTTATATGCTCGGAGAGGTCGCCCTCTACTCCTTCGTCATCATCATTCTGACTGGTGTCTATCTGACCTTGTGGTTCAAGCCCAGCATGGCTGAAGTCATTTACGACGGATCATACGTACCGTTGAGCGGCATCCGTATGAGTGAAGCCTTCAAGTCGACCATGGACATCAGCTTCGAGCAGCGTGGCGGCCTACTGCTCCGTCAAATCCATCACTGGGCCGCTGTCATCTTCATCGCATCCATGCTCGTCCATATGATGCGCGTCTTCTTCACCGGCGCGTTCCGTAGGCCCCGAGAGGTGAACTGGCTCTTCGGCGCCGGGCTTTTGATCCTCGGAATGTTCGACGGCTTCATGGGCTACTCACTCCCGGACGACCTGCTCTCCGGAACCGGAGTGCGTTTCATGGAGGGCGCGATTCTCTCCGTGCCGATCGTCGGCACGTATCTTTCCTTCTTCTTCTTCGGCGGGGAGTTCCCCGGCGTGGAATTGATCGCGCGGTTGTACACGATCCACGTGCTGCTGATCCCGGGCATCATGCTGGGCCTGCTCGTGGCCCACCTGGCGCTGGTCTTCTACCACAAGCACACCCACAGCTGGGGCCCCGGCAGGAACAACAACAATGTCGTCGGAATGCCCCTGATGCCGGTCTACATGGCTAAGGCCGGCGGATTCTTCTTCCTCGTCTTCGGTGTCATCGCCGCAATGGCGGCCACTGCCCAGATCAACCCGATCTGGGCGTACGGGCCCTATCGGCCCGATCAGGTGACGACCGACGCCCAGCCGGACTGGTACATGGGTTATTCCGAGGGTTTGATCCGCATCATGCCCGGCTGGGAGATCAATCTTTGGGGGCACACCCTTCAGCTCGGTGTTTTCATTCCGCTGATCATCTTCCCGTGCGTCCTTCTGGTGCTGTGGCTGTATCCGTTTTTCGAGGCCTGGGTCACCGGCGACCATCGCGAACACCACATCACGGAGCGTCCCCGGAACAACCCGACGCGTACGGCGTTCGGGGCTGCCTGGACCGCCGAGTACATGCTCCTGCTGCTTGGCGGCGGCAACGACTTGCTGGCCACGCACTTCCACCTTTCGATCAACGTGATCACCTGGTTTGCCCGGATCGGCTTCTTCGTGGTGCCGGTGCTCGCGTTCGTCGTCACCAAGAGGATCTGCCTCGGGCTTCAGCGCCGCGACAAGGAAAAAGTGGAACACGGCCGGGAGACCGGCCTCATCAAGCGCCTGTCGCACGGTGAGTTCGTCGAGCTCCATGAGCCCCTTTCGCGGGAACAGTTGTTCACGCTGACCGCGCACGACCAATACGCTCCCCGTGACCTGCCGTCGTCCACGGACGAAAACGGCGTCGAGCGCAAGATCAAGTGGAGTGAGAAGCTGCGTATCAGGCTCTCGAGGTCCTACTACGGTGACGATGGGCAGATCGCCAAGGCGACCGCCGCCCATCACAGAGAGCATGCCACCAGCGATCATCACTGATCGAACGCCACCGTGAGCTGTGCTCAGGCTTTGGGAGCGGGATGCGGCGCCGGTGGTGACAACGGGTCGGGTGGCTTCGCTTCGAGACGGCGGGCTGGCGCTTGCGTGGACCGACTGCTCCGTAGGTTCTGGTGGCCCAACGCCCCTGCGTGAAGGGGGCGTTGGTGGCGGCGCACGCCGATTCACCGGGGCCGTCCGGAGTCGCCCGGGGTCTGTGGATACTTGCGATATGCGTATCGACTTCGATCCCGGCGCCATGTCCTCGACCGAGTTCTACCGGCTGCTCACGGCGACCGTGGTGCCCCGCCCCATCGCGTGGGTGTCGACGGTGTCGTCCGACGGGATCCCCAATCTCGCGCCACACTCCTTCTTCAGCATCGCCGCCATCGCGCCGCCCGTCGTGCAGTTCACCTCGGTCGGGCGCAAGGACTCGCTGCGCAATGTCGAGGCGACGGGACAGTTCGTGGTCAATCTGGCGTCCGAACCGCTCATGAACCAGGTCAACGCCACCGCGACCTCCTTCCCGCACGGGGTGAGCGAGTTCGAGCAGGCGGGCCTGGCCACCGAGCCGAGCCTGCGGGTGAAGCCGCCCCGGGTGGCCGAGTCGCCGGTGGCCCTGGAGTGCGAGCTGCACAGCACGCTCGGCATCGGCGACTCGACCGTCGTGTTCGGCCGGGTCGTGCACGCGGTGGTGGCGGACGAGGTCATGGTCGACGGACACCCCGAGATCGGCCGCCTGCTGCCGCTGACCCGGCTCGGCCGGGACGAGTGGGGCACGGTCGGTTCCGTGCATGAGGTCAGCCGGGTGCCTTACGCGGGACCCGAGGGCGCTTGAGCGGTCCGGCCGCGCCGGGGAGCCCGCGGGCGGGTCGGTCGCCCCGGGGACGTGGGGCGCGGCCGGGGCGTGCGGGGCCCGGGTACGCGGACCACCCTGGGGGCATGGGGACATCAGAAACACGCCGACGCCGGTCCTCGCTCGGACTCGTACGGACACGCGGGGCGGCGCGCCTCGCGAGGCGGGTCTGGGCCGCTGGACGCCTGGCGGGCCGCTGGGAGGAACGGCTTCGCCGCCTGTCGGGCCGCCGCACACGGTGGTCACGGCGCCCCGCGCGCCGGATCTAGCGTCCGGCGGCGGCCACCGTGCCCAGCTGCTCCACGCGTCGGCGCACCGCCTCGACGGCGCCCTGACGACGGCCCGGCACCTGCTCACGCAGCGCGATCAGGGCCGGCGCGAGCGCTCGCGCGCGCTCGGGGTCGGCCAGCTGCTCCCACTGGTGATGGGCGCGGTCCACGGCGGCCTGCACATCGCTGTCGTCCGCGTCCTGGCCCCGGGTGAGTCTGCCCTGCGCGCACGACATCCACAGCTCGCACGAGCGCGCCGGATCCTGGGCCAGCCGGGCGAGGTCGGCGCGCACCTCCAGCCAGTGCAAAGCTTCCTGGGACGAGGGGCCGTGGGCCCGCCACGCCTCGCTCTCCCACATCGCCGCCATCGACGCCGCCTCACCGTGGCGTCCCGCACGGGCGGCGGCCAGGATCGCCGGGTGCGGGTCGGCCGACGCGCGCGGGGTGACGGGCGGTTCGGAGGGCAGGGGCGGCAGGGGCGGCAGAGTCCTGGCTACGCCGGCCCGTAGTGCGGGCGGGGTCGCCCGCGGTACGGGCGGGGTCTCCCGCGGTACTGGCAAGGTCGCCCGCGTTCCGGGCGGCGGCGCGGTGGGGTCGCCGCTCGGGGGTGCGGGGTTCGGGGCGGATGCCGCGTCCGCGCTCAGGAGCAGCGCGTTCTCGGGGCCGCTGTGATCGACGGCGTACGCGTGGAGCTCGGCGAGCGGCGGCCGGGCCCCACCGCGCCAGACCCGCGCGTACGTTTTGAGGTAGTCCGGCGAGGCCACCGCGCGGCGTGGCGCGGGCGGGACGATCCTGCCGTGGAGCCGGACACCGGGGCCAAGGGCGAGGCCTTCCTGGCGCAGTCGCTCCCACGCCTCCGGGTCGGCGACCAGGTCGACGATCACGGTGGTCGTGCCGGGCTCGCGCGCCTGGAACGCGTGCGCCAGCCAGAGCCAGGGCAGGGCGGTGTAGCGCACGCTCGTCCGCGTGGTGCGGGCCAGCGCCAGATGCGCCTGGTGCGCGCGGGAGTCGAGGTGCAGTTGGCCCGCGAGGTACACCGACACCGGCCCGGGCGACGCGGCCACGGCACGGACCCTGGTCAGCACGGTCTGCGGGTCGACCGGATCGGCGAGCTCCACGACGCTGGCGGTGTCCGTACCGGTCAGCACACCCGGAGGCACGGCGGCCAGCCCGGGAAGCACCGACGCCGCGTCGATGAGACGCCCCTTGTTCGCCGGGGCGGCCGCCAGCAGCAGCGCCGTACCCGGTTCCTGCCCCTTGATCAGCACACGAGCACCGTATCGGGTCCGCCCCACCCGTGGCTGCGCCGCGGGCTCAACTCCCGCACGGGGAGCGGCAATCGGGAACGCTTCGGGATGTAGGTGAGCAAACCGTCTCCGTCCCGGCAATCCGGTGGACCGACCCGGGGCCCTGGTCGGCTCGGGCCCTGGTCGGCTCGGGCCCTGGCCGGCTCGACCCTTGGCCGACCCGGCTCCTCGCGGGCCCGGGTCCTCACCGGCTGGGGTCCGGGGCCGACCCGGGCCTCGCCAATCCGGGGCCGGGTCCGGTCCGGTTCCCCACCAGCCCGGGCCCGGGCCGGCCCGCCGCCCCTTCGCGTGGCTCGCGGCGGGCGCTCGCGCCATGCTGGGAGCGTGATCACCGTGCTGCTGGTAGCCACCGACGAGGAAGCGGCCGTGCTGCGTGAGCGCATCCACCGCAATCCCCACTTCCGCGTCATCGCACATACGCCGAGCCCCCGGCTCGCCCTGGCGCAGGCGTACGTCCTGCTGCCCGACGTCACCGTCCTCGACCCCAGCATGGACGGTGACAGCGATCCGGCCGCCCTGTTCACGGGGCTGCGCTCGCTGACGCCGCCCAGCGCCGTCGTCCTGCGCACGACGCCTGCCACCGCCGTCTTTCCCGAGCTGCGCACCGTCCTGGAGGAAGGCGCCGTCCACACCGCCGCCCGGGACGATCACGATGCCCTCATGGACGCGCTGCTCACCATCGGGCGCCGGCGCGAGAGCTGCGACCCCGACCACTGACCCGCACCCGCCCCCGGGCCGCCTGCGACCGGGCCGGGGGCGTCCGGCGTGCGGGCGCTGGGCCCGCGCGAGACAATGGACAGGTCTATGTGCCGAAAAGTTGGCATTCCTGGGCGTGAGTGAGGGTCCCGTGACGGCACCACCGAGCAAAACCGGCATCTCCGCGAAGCGGGCCATCGCCTCCAGCGAGGTGGCTCTCGGGGCGCCGTGCTGGGTGAGTCTGATGGCGCGGGACCTGAGTGCCGCGCTCGATTTCTACGGCACGGTCCTCGGCTGGCGCTTCCGCTCGGGCGTGCTGGGCGAGGAGTTCCGGATCGCGCTCGCGAACGGGGTGCCGGTGGCGGGGATCGGCGCGCTGGCGCCCGCGCTCCAGGTCGCGGTCGCCTGGACGCCGTACTTCGCGGTGGAGGACGCCGATGTCACCGCGTCCCGGATCCGTGAGCGCGGCGGCACGGTGGCGGTGGGCCCGGTCGCGCTGCACACCGGGCGCGGGGCGCTGGCGGCGGACCGGGACGGGGCGGTGTTCGGGCTGTGGCAGGGGCCGCTGGTGTCGCAGTGGGAGACGTGGCGCGACACCGCGCCGGCCTGGACGCGGTTGCAGACCCGGGACGCCTTCGACGCGGCGATCTTCTACGGGGAGGTCCTGGACTGGGCGCGCGAGGGCCCGGGCTGCTGCGATGTGCGCTACGAGCACGACGAGGTCGTCCTGCGCCACGGCGGCCACGTGGTGGCGCGGCTGACCTCAGGGGCGGTGGAAGCCGCACCCGATCCGAGCCTGCGCCCGCACTGGCACACCCACTTCACCGTCGACGACCCGCTCCACCACGCGGTGAAGGCCCGGGCGCACGGCGCCACCGTCCTGGCCGAAGGCGTCTCACCCGGCGGCCCGTGGGCCCGCCTGAGCGACCCCGACGGGGCCACCTTCACGCTCAGCACGCCGGGCTGACCGCCGCGCGGCGCCGTCCACACTCCGGTCGGGCACCTCAGGCCGCGCGGCCCACGACCAGCCAGCGCGAGGGCAGCTCGATGCGTCGGCCGTCCCCGGTGTACTCCGTGGTCAGGAGCGGGAGTTCGCCTTCGGCGAGCACCGTGAGACCCGCCGTCGCGAGGAGTTCTGTGAGCGCGCGGTCGGAGACCTCGCCCGGCGCTATCCCGTGGGCGAAGACCGGCCGCAATTTGGGTGGCGGGCCCGCCGGGCTCTGGGCGAGGCCCATCAGCACGGGCTTGGCGTCCTCGGCGAGTTCCACCACGAAGGCGCGGCCCGTGTCGCCGATCAGGGTGGCTATGGCGTCCGCCACGGGCTGGCGGTCGCTCTGCTCGCACTGGTGCAGCACACCCCGTACGTACACGTTGACGTCTCCGAGCCGGTCGCGCAGGGCCTGGACCGCCTTGGCGTCGGCGGCGTCCAGCTGCTCGAACTCCGCCTCACCGGCCGGGTCCTGGCTGCGTGCCCGCTCGACGGCGGCGAGGGAGAGGTCCACACCCACCACCTTCGCGAAGTGGCTCGCGAGGTAGCGGGTCTGCGTGCCGTTGCCGCAGCCGAGGTCCACCATCGGCAGGTCGGGGCGGTCGATGCGCGGCGAGAAGTGGGCCAGGTGGCGGGCGGCGGTGAGCGCGGGTTCCGCGTCCCAGAAGACCGTGCCCGGCTCGTTGGGCGCCTCGCCCCAGAACCCGTCCCAGGCGTCCTTGTACTTACGCGTCACGCTCATGACCGACTCCCCGGGCAGCCTCACAGTGTCAAGATCGGTGTACCGCGTGGGGCGCACGCCGGGCAAGCCTCCGGCAGACACCTTCACCTGCCGTTCGAGCGGTCGTGATGGATACCGACCGCAGGCATCTACCGTGGAAGCAGGGCGATTTAAGGCTTCGCCGTCTCCCTTCGCGTCACCTGCTTCCGCGTGCCGCGCGGGGCAGCGCCACGTCGAACCAGACCGTCTTGCCGTTGCCGGTGCGGCTGCTGCCCCAGGCGTGGGCGAGCTCGCTGACCACCCGCAGACCCCGGCCCGCCTCGTCGTCGGGGCCGGCGCTGAGCAGCGAGGGCAGGGTGTGGTCGTCGTCGGCCACCTCGCACAGGAGCGCTTCGGCGCGCACCAGACGCAGCTCGACCTGGCGGCCGTGCGCGTGCCGGATGCCGTTGGTGACGACCTCGCTGACCAGCAGCTCGACGGTTTCCGTGACGGCCGCGAGGCCCCACTGGACGAGCTGTTCGCGCACCAGGTGCCGGGCGCGGCCCACCTCTTGCGCGTCGGCGGCGAGCCGCCACTCGGCGACGTCCTCGCGGGCGATCCCGTTCAGGCGCGCCATGAGCAGGGCCACGTCGTCCTTGCGTCCGCCCCGGGTGTTGAGGGAGCGGATGATCGTGTCGCAGGCGTCGTCCATGGACGCCGCCGGGTGGGCGGCGGACTCGCAGAGCGTGGCGAGGCCCACGCCTATGTCCTCGCCGCGCACTTCGACGAGACCGTCGGTGCACATCACCAGCCGGTCGCCGGGCTCTACCGCGATACGGGCCGTCTCGAACGGCACTCCGCCGACGCCGATGGGGGCGCCCGTGGGCAGGTCGATCAGTTCGCTGCGCCCGTCGGCCGACCGTACGATCACCGGCGGTACGTGACCCGCGTTGGCCATCAACAGCTCGCCCTTGATCGGGTCGTACACGGCGTACAGACAGGTGGCGAGGTAGTGCTCGCCCAGGCGCTGTGCCAAGTCGTCCAGATTGCGCAGGAGTTGATCGGGTGGCAGGTCGAGGGCGGCCATGGTCTGGACGGCCGTGCGCAACTGTCCCATCATGGCGGCCGAGTTGAGGCCGTGGCCCATGACGTCGCCGACCACGAGCGCGGTCCGCGAGCCGGGCAGCTTGACCGAGTCGAACCAGTCGCCGCCGACGCGGCCGAGCAGCGTGCCCGGCAGATAGCGGGTCGCGGTGTCGCAGCCCGCCATGCGCGGGGCGACCTGCGGGAGCATCGAGTCCTGAAGGGTCTCGGCGACGCTTTCCTGGTAGGTGTACATGCGGGCGTTGTCGAGTACGAGCCCGGCGCGGGCGGCCAGTTCGGCGCCGGTGACGCGGTCCATGTCGTTGAACTCGGCCCGCTCGGCGTGGCGCAGCAGGATCATGAAGCCGAGCACCACGTTGCGCGCCTTGAGCGGGACCACCAGCATGGAGCGGCCGTTGATGAGCGGCCGGATGTCGCGCTTTTCGAACTGCGAGGCGATGGCGGTGCCCATCTGCTCGCTGATCCGGGGCACGAGGACGGGCTCGCCCGAGGTCATGCACTGGAAGAACGGGGTGTGCGCGGGGAACGGCATGGATTCGCCGACCGGTACGACGTCGTCCCAGCGGCCCGGTTCCTCGACGTGTTCGAGGGCGACGCGGTGCCACAGGGTGCGCTCGTCGGGCGCGCCGTCGGGGAAGCCCTCGCCCGCGATGACCTGCTCGCGCAGATAGGTGCCGGCGACATCGGTGAAGCGGGGGACGACGGCGGCGCTGACCTCCTGGATGGTGCGGGCGAGGTCCAGTGAGGAGCCGATGCGGCCGCTGACCTCGTTGAGGAATTCCAGCCGTTCGCGCACCGCCGCGTATTCGAGGTCGGCGGCGAATTCGGGTGAGCGGGGCTGGGCCCACGACACGGGCTCCAGGGGGTGGCGCCGGCGCGCGGAGCGGAGTTCGGCGCGCCGGGGCACACCCCAGTCGGGTGTGACGGGCACCCGGTCGTGACGGCTGAACTCCAGGACGGGATAGCCCAGTTCGAGGACCTGGGACACGATGCGGGAGCTCTCGCCGACGCTCACGCTGGGCAGGATCTCCGGCAGCCGCCGGGCCAGCTCGTCGGCGCCGGGGAACTCGGTGTGCAGGGCGAAGCCGGGCGCTATCCGCTCGAAGGGGTTCGCGTCGTCGTCGGGGCCATCGAGGCCATCGAGGCCGTCGGGACCGTGGGGGCCGTCTGGGTCCTCGCGCTCCCGGTGCAGCTGGGCCGCGTCGGCCGCCAGGACCAGGAGCCGTTCGGGCCCGGGGCCGACCAGCGGATAGGCCCACCACACCACGTCGGTGCGCTCACGGCCGGGCTCGCGCAGCGTGGCCCGGCCGGTGCTGGGGAAGGCGGTGCGGCCGGTCAGCGGCCCGTCGAGGCCGGGACCTGCCTCCTCGAACTCCTCATAGCCGTCGCAGTCGTGGTCGTAGTGGCGCTCCAGCGCTCCGGAGACCGGGAGCAGGTCGACGGCGGGCCGGCCCACCGCGTCCTTTTTGTCGGGACCGAAGAGCCTGCGCGCGCCGGAGGACCAGTGCGACACCAGGCCCTCGCCGTCCACGACGATCACGGCGAGCGGGATCCGGCCGGCCACGGCGGGCTGTCGCGCCGGCTCCGGCGCAGTACCACGGTCCATGGATGGGGGGCTCCTTCCCCGCCGCGGCGAACGGCGGCTGTCCACCACCGTACGGCTATCGGCGCACCGCGCGCGGGGCAACTCCACAATAGGCGTACGCCCCCGCGCACATGCCGGACGCATTGACCAAAGGTCAGCCTCCGTGGTCCGGTTGAGGCCAGTCCCAGTGGTTCAGTCGAGGTCAGTCCTCGTGGCCCAGTTGGAGGTCGCGCTCGGTGCGGCCGCCGCCGGCGACCTGGAGGACGGTGGCCACCGGCGGATACCCGGCCGCGATGACCGTGTACTCGCCGGAGGACAGGTCGACGAATCTGAAGGTGCCGTCGGGGCCGGTGGTGAGGGTGTCCACGACGTTGCCCGCGGCGTCGAGCAGGGTGACCCGGGCGTCCTCGACGGGGCGTCCGCCGCCCGCGCGGACCGTGCCGCGCAGCACCGCGCCGCCGGCCAGCTCGATGTCCTGGCGGGTCTCGCGCGAGGCCTGCACGCTGACCGGGAGCGCGGCGGGCCGGAAGGCGGGGGCGCTGGCGGCCAGGGTGTACTCCCCCGCCACCAGCTCCGTGATCACATAGCCCCCCTCGCGCCCGCTGCGGGTGGCGGCCACCACCTCGCCGCGTACGTCGGTGAGGGTGACGGCGGCGTCCCGCACGGGCGTGCCGTCGGCGGTGACGACGGCACCTGCGAGGCGGCCCGCGCCGCCGAGCACCACGTCGAGGTCGACGGGGCGTTCCCCGACGGTCACGGCGACGGCCTGCGGCTGGTGACCGCCGGCGGCGGCGATCAGGACGTAGGACCCGGCGCCCGGCACGCTCAGCGCGTACCGTCCGTCCGCGCCGCTCGCGCCGCGCCCGACCTGTTGGCCGCGTACGTCGACGAGGGTGAGGGCGGCGCGCGGCACGGTGGAACCGTCGTGGTGCTGGACGGTGCCGCAGACCGGAACGCCACTGGAGAAAGGGGAGGTGGGGGCGGTTCGCGCGTGCGGCAGGGGCGCGGTCTCGGCGATGGCGGCCGGGGGAAGCGTCTCGGCGGTGGGGGCGTTCTGGGACACCAGCGGTTTCTCCTTGAGGAAGAAGGCGAGGACGAAGCCGAGCACGAGCACCGGCACGAGGTAGAGGAAGATCCGCGGCATGGCGTCGGCGTAGGCCTGGATGTAGCCGTCGCGCAGCGCGGGCGGCATGGCGCGCACCAGCTGCGGGGTGATCGACTCGGGGTCGGGAAGGCGCGCCGAGGCCGGCAGCCGCTCGGCGAGCGCGTGGGCGAGGCGGTTGGTGAACAGGGTGCCGAAGACGGCGGCGCCGACGCTGCCGCCGATCTGCCGGAAGTAGTTGTTGGCGCTGGTGGCGGTGCCGAGGTCGGCGGGGTCGGCGGCGTTCTGCACGGCGACGATGAGGACCGGCATGACCAGGCCGATGCCCGCGCCGAGCACGGCCATCCAGATGCTGTAGTCGAGCCGGGGGGTGTCGGTGCCGAGCCGGGAGAGCAGCCACATGCCGACGGCGGAGACGGCTCCCCCGATGATCGGGTAGGGCTTGTAGCGCCCGGTTCGGCTGATGAGCTGGCCCGCGATGACGGAGGCGATGACGATGCCGCCCATCATGGGCAGCACGAGCAGTCCGGACGCGGTGGCGCTGACGCCGTCGACCATTTGCAGGAACGTCGGCAGATAGCTGGCGGCGCCGAAGAGGGCGACGCCGATGACGGCGCCGACGAGGCCGGAGACGGTGAAGACGGGGTCGCGGAAGAGCCGCAGGGGGATGACCGGTTCGGCCGCGTGGTTCTCGACGACCAGGAACAGCAGGGTCGTTCCGGCGGCGCCGGCGGCGAGCCCCAGGATGGTGCGCGAACCCCAGGCGTACTCGGTCCCGCCCCAACTGGTCAGCAGGACCAGACAGGTGGAGGCGGCGGCGAGCAGCAGCATGCCGAGCAGGTCGAGGCGGGGGCGCACGGCGGGCCTCGGCAGTCGGAGCACGGCGGTGACGACGGCGAGGGTGACCAGGCCGAAGGGCACGTTGATGTAGAAGCACCAGCGCCAGGAGGTGTGGTCGGTGAAGAACCCGCCGAGCAGGGGGCCCGCGACCGAGGCCAGCCCGAAGACGGCGCCGATCAGGCCCATGAAGCGGCCGCGCTCGCGGGGCGGCACGATGTCCGCGATGATCGCCTGCACGCCGATCATGAGGCCGCCGCCGCCGACGCCTTGCAGGGCGCGGAAGGCGATGAGCTGGTCCATCGTGCGCGACCAGCCCGCCAGCGCGGAGCCGATGACGAAGACGACGATCGCGAACTGGAAGACGGGTTTACGACCGAAGAGGTCGCCGAGCTTGCCGTAGATGGGCAGCCCGATGGTCGAGGCGAGCAGATAGGCGGTGACGGCCCAGGAGACCTTGTCCAGGCCGCGCAGATCGCCGACGATCTTGGGCAGCGCGGTCGCGACGATCATCTGGTCGAGCGCCGCGAGCAGCAGCGTGAGCATCAGGCCCAGGAAGACCATCCGCACCCGGCGGGGGTCCAACTGCTTCTGGGGCGCGGCGCGTTCCTCCCCTGAAGGCACCGCCGCCACCGCCGGGGCCGCGGCGGGCCCGGTGGCCCGCCCGTCCTTCACCAGAGTGATCCCGCCCACGAAACTCTCCCCTCGTCACGCCCTGCGCCGACCATTTCTCGCATTACGCGACAACCGGGGCAAGCGGAGTGAGGGAGGGCGCCGGGCGTGCGCCGGGCGCTTATGCGCTGGCGGGAGCCCCTACGGCGCACAACCGTGGTGGACGGGAAGTCCACCCGAACCGGTGACCGCGCGGAGGGGGGCGCCCGGGGCCTCCCGGGGCTACTTCTCGGTCTTGGCGGCGAGGTTGGCGAGCATCGCGTCGTAGATGCGGCCAAGTCCCTTGGGCGCGAAGGTCCTTTCGAAGAACCCGCCGATGCCCGAAGCACCGTTCCACACGGTGGAGACGACGGCCTTGGAGCGGCCCTCGCCGGCCGGCGTGACCGTCCAGGTGGTGACCATGGAGGAGTTGCGGTCCTTCTCGACGAGCTGCCCGTCGGTCGGCTCGGTGACCTCCAGGAGGCAGTCGCGCACCCGCTTGCTGGTGGCCTGGAGCTTCCAGTGGACCAGGGTGCCCGCGCCGTCGCCGCCCTCGCGGACCTCGTACTCGCTGAAGTGCTCCGTCAGGAGTGCCGGGCGGCCGGCCCGGTAGTCGGCGAGCGTGTCGAACACGGTCTCCGGATCCGCCGCGATGATCCGTTCCGTCGTGGCTTCGACCTGTGCCATGGCGCTTCCTCCAGCAGTGGGTTTCCGGGGTCTCCGGGGATTTCGGGGTGGGCCAAGCCAACCACCTCGCGCTCGGCCGTCACAATCCGGGTTGCGATCAAGAAGGGAACATGTGTTCTATTCAGGGGTAGGAGTGACCGAACAGACCCGTGCGACCCGAGGAGGCGTTCATGCGCTGGGAGAATCTCGCCGATGACGACGCCCCGGCGGCCCGGGCGGGTACGGCCGCGCTGTTCGCCGCCGACGCGGTGACGACCCGAACGTTCGACACCCCCGAGTTCCGGGGGATCACCTTCCACGAGATCCGGGCACGCTCGATCGTCAACCGGGTGCCGGGTGCCTCCCGCATGCCGTTCGAGTGGACCGTCAACCCCTACCGGGGCTGTTCGCACGCGTGCGTGTACTGCTTCGCCCGCAAGACGCACAGCTATCTGGACCTGGACACCGGCCTCGGTTTCGACTCCCAGATCGTGGTGAAGGTCAACGCGCCGGAGCTGCTGCGCTCCCACCTCTCCTCGCGCCGCTGGCAGGGGGCGCACATCGCGATGGGCACCAATGTCGACTGCTACCAGCGCGCCGAGGGCCGTTACCGCCTGATGCCGGGCATCATCGCGGCCCTGCGCGATCACGCGAACCCGTTCTCCATCCTCACCAAGGGCACGCTCATCCTGCGGGACCTGGAGCTCCTGAAGCAGGCCGCCGCTGTGACGGATGTCGGCGCCTCGGTGTCCGTCGGCTTCCTCGACCAGGAGCTGTGGCGCACCGTCGAGCCGGGCACGCCCGCGCCGGAGCGCCGCCTCGACGTCGTACGGACGCTGACCGAGCACGGCGTCGGGTGCTCGGTCCTGATGGCCCCCGTGATCCCCTTCCTCGGCGACCACCCCGACCAGCTGCGTGCCACGGTCCGCGCGATCGCCGCGTCGGGCGCCACCTCGGTGACCCCGCTGACGCTCCATCTGCGGCCCGGCGCCCGCGAGTGGTTCATGGCCTGGCTCGGGCAGCACCATCCGCATCTGGTGCGCCGTTACGAGCGGCTGTACGCGGAAGGGGCGTACGCGCCCAAGTGGTACCAGCGCCGGATCACCGGCCAAGTGCACGAGCTGGCCACCGAGTTCGGCATCGGACCCGCCCGTCGCGGAGCGGCCCGGCGCATCCCGGCCGCCGCGCCGAGCGAGCCGGAGCCGACCCAGCTCACCCTGCTCTGAACCGCCCCGACGGCGCGCTGTCAGTGGCGTGCGCGAGGATGGGCGCATGACCTCATTGACCCATGTCCCCGCCCCCGAAGGCCTCGCGCCCAGCCCCGCCTACAGCCATGTGGTCTGGGGGACGGGACGGTTCGTCGCGATATCGGGGCAGTGCGCTCTGGACGAGGAGGGCGACGTGGTCGGCGCGGGCGACGCCCGGGCCCAGGCCGAGCGGGTCTTCGAGAACCTGCGCCGCGCCCTGGCCGCGGCGGGCGCCACGTTCGACGACGTGGTGAAGCTGACGTACTTCGTCACGGACATGGCCCACATGCCGGCGGTCCGCGCGGCGCGCGAGGCCGCCATGGGCCACGAGCGGCTGCCCGCGAGCTCGGCCGTCCAGGTCGGCGCCCTGGTCCGGCCCGAACTGCTCGTGGAGATCGAGGCGTTCGCGGTCACCGCGCCCGCCTAGATCGTGTCTTCGAAGTGGCGTCGTCCGGGCCCCCGCTCGCCTCACCGGCCGGCTTCGATGCGGCGCAGGGCCCACGCCGCCTGACGGGCGAGGCGGGGGTGGGCCAGGGCCTCGGTCAGGATCTCGACGGCCCGCCGGTCACCGAGCTCGCCCAGGCCCTCGATGCAGGCCACGGCCACCCGGCCGTAGGGGCCCTGCGGCGAGAGCAGCGGCCGCAGAGTCTTGATCAGGGCCGGTACGGACTCGGGGGCGCGCAGCGCGGTGAGCAGCCGCACCGGATGCAGGGCGTAGGCCGTGCGCAGTTCGTTGGTGGCCAGCGCCGCCGCCGCGCGCGCCGTGCGGGGGTCGCCCAGGCGCGCGAGGGCGTGGGCGGCGCTCACGCACCGCTCGGGGTCGCGGTGGTTGAGCAGCAGGACCAGCGCCTCGAAGGCCCGCCGGTCCCCCGCGACCCCCAGCCGGAAGGCTGCCAATTCCCGTGCCCAGAGCGGGCGTTCACGCTCGGTGAGCACGGCGGCGAGCTCATCGGGATCTACGGCGGCGAGCAGCCGTTCGTACGCCGCCGACCCGCCGCTCTCGCCGCGCACCCGGTCCACGAGGGAACGGAACTCCTCGTCCATGTCCAAAAGCCTAGTGGCGTAAGGCCGTTGGGGACCCAAGGATGATCGGATCCCGGCACACACCGGGACATGCCACGGGCAAGGACCCCACGCGAGGAGCAGCCCCATGGAGGCCATCGGCAGTCCGGCACTGGGCGATGGGCCCGCGCGTCCCTGGTTACCGGGCCGCCGGGCCGAGCTCGCGGCGCTCGCCGCGCGGATCCGCTCGGTGGGGCCCGCCCCCTCGCGCACCTCGCCCGGCGGGGGCGCGCTCGTCATCCGGGGGGCGCCCGGCAGCGGCAAGTCGACCCTGCTGCGCGCGGCACGCGGGTTCGCCGCCGACGCGGGCCTGCTGGTTCTGGCCACATCGGGCACGCCGTGCCCTGCGTCCCCTCCCTACGCCGCACTGCGTGAGCTGCTGCGCCCGCTGATGGGTGCGGCGGGCGCGCTGCCCGTGGCTCAGCGCACCGCGCTGCTCACCGCGTTCGGCGAGCCGGCGGGGCCCGCGCCGGGACCCCACCTCGTGGCGCTCGCCGCGCTGCACCTGTTGAGCGAGTGCGCGGTGGGCCGGCCGGTGTTCGCCGCCATCGACGATCTCACCTGGCTCGACGAGCCCAGCTTCGAGGCGTTCGGCTTTCTCGCCCGGCGCGTGGGTGACGATCCCGTCCTGCTGTGCGCGACGGCCAGGAGCGGTCCCGGCGAGCGGCCGCCCCCGGCCGGTCCTGAGCGCCTTGACCTCACAGCGCTCGGCCCGGCGGCGGCCCGTGAAATCCTCGCGGTCACGGCCACCGGCCTCACGCCCGCCCAGCGCCGGCGCGTGCTCGCGGCGGCCGGGGGAAACCTCCTTGCTTTGGCCGAACTGCCCAGCTCCTATCGCGGAATTGAGCACGGCGACCAGCAGTGGTGGGACTCCCCGACACCCCTGCCTGAGCGCCTTGAGCAGGTGTTCGCCGCACGTCTGGAGGGGCTTTCGCCGCCCGCGCGGGACGTGGTGCTGGTGGCGGCCGTCGCGGGCGTCGGGCGGGTCCTGGAGGTCCTGGCCGCCGCCTCCGCGCTCGGCGGTGGCGTCCCGGTGTCCGCCGGTGATCTGGGCCGCGCGGTGGACGCCGGTCTGCTGCGCGTCGAGGAGGACCGGGTCCGCCTCCGCCACACGGCGGCGCGCGCGGGCACGTTCCGCGCCGAGCCCCGGCCGCGGCGGCGGGCGGCGCACGCGGCGCTCGCCGGTGTCTTCGCCGCCGATCCCTACCGCGCGAGTTGGCACCGCGCGCTGGCGGTGGAGGGGTTCGACGACGCCGTGGCGGACGAGCTCGCGGCCGCCCACCAAATCCCGCTCGACCGGGGCTCGGCCGCCCTCACGGTCCGGACGCTGGAGCAGGCCGCACGGCTCACATCGTCCCCGGCGCGCCGCGACCGCCGACTGCTCCTGGCCGCCGACCACAGCGCCCGCGCCTCCCGCCCCGACCTCGTACACCGCCCGCTCTCCGCCCTGACCGCGACCACCCTGGACGAGCGCGAGCAGGCCTGGGCGGCGTGGCTGGGGGAACGGGCGCGGGAGCACGGGGAAGGCGACGCCGCTACGTCCCCGCGCCGGTGCGGCCGGACCGGGCCCGGCCCGGAGAGGGACGATCGGGCCAGGACCGCGCGTCCCCCGGGGCGCACGCCGGACGGCACACGAGACGACGACACCGTCCTGCGTTTGTGCGCGATGGCCGAACGCGTCGCGTGCGCCCGGGACTTCCCGCTGGCGGACGGAGACCTCTCGACGGCGGACCAGGACTTGTCGCTGGCGTTTGATCTGCTGCTCGCCGCCGCGCTGCGCTGCCGGCGCGCGGAGGCCGACGCGCCGGTGCGAGAACGCCTCGTCGCCCTCGCCACGTCCCTGCGGGGACCGGCGTGCGAACCCCGGCTGACCGCCACGCTCGCGCTGGCCCAGCCGGTGCGTCAAGCAGCGTACGTACTGGGGCAGTTGGGAGGGACCCGATCCGCCTTGACGAGGAACGTCACCGATGCCGAGCGGCTGTGTCTGCTCGGCTCGGCCGCCCACGCGGTGGGTGATCCGGTGGCGGCGGGCGACTTCCTCGACCGCGCGGAGAGCGGGCTGCGCGCGCGGGGGCGTCTGGACCTGCTGCCGCCCGTGCTCGCCACGCAGGTACGGGCCCGGCTCGACGTGGGCGACTGGCACCGGGCCGCCCAGGCCGCCGACGAGGTCCGCCGGATCGCGGTCGAGACGGGGCAGCCGGCGGATACGGCGGGCACGCTGGTGGACGACGCCCTGGCCTCGGCCCTGCGCGGTGACGGCCGGGCGGCCCTGCGTCTGGCGGGTCGCGCCGAGGGCGCCTGCTCGGTCCGGGACGCGGGTCTGGCGGTGCGGGTGGGCCTGGCCCGTGGCATCGCCGCGTGCGCGGCCGGGCGCCACGGCGATGCGTACGACGTGCTGCGCGGCCTGTTCCCCGAAGACGAGGACCTTGATTGCGAGGGCCCCGATTGCGATCGCGGCCCGCTCGCCGGGGAGGGGGGCCCGGATTCGCAGAGCCCGGAGCCGGACGGCGGCGCGGTGTGCCTGGAGAGGCTGGGCGCGATCGGCTTCCTCGCCGACGCGGCCGTACGCGCGGCGCGACGCGGTGACGCGGCGCGGGTGCTCGCGTCCCTCGCGCGGCGCACCGCCCGGTCCCCGGCGCCGCTGGTGCGCGTCCACCTGCGGTACGCGGCGGCGGTCCTGGCCGACGACGTCGAGGCGGAGACCCTGTTCCGGCGGGCGCTTGGCGAGAATCTGGCCCGCTGGCCCTGGCCACGGGCCCGCGCCGAGCTCGCGTACGGCGGCTGGCTCGCCCGCCGGCACCGTAGCGCCGAGGCACGTCCGCTGCTGCGCTCCGCGCGGGTCGCCTTCGACCGGATCGGGGCGCGGCCCTGGTCGGCGGCGGCCCGCGAGGAGTTGGCGCTCGCGGGCGGGCGGACGGTGACGCCGGACAGTGCTGCGGCCAGCCGTCCCCACCTCGCGGCGGCGCGGGCGCTGTCGCCCCTGGAAGCGCACATCGCGCGCCTCGCCGGGCAGGGTCTGACCGACCGCGAGGTGGGTGCGGAGCTCTTCCTGTCACCGCGCGCGGTGGCCGCGCACGTGGACCGCGTCCTGACGAAGCTGGCGCTCGCCTCACGCGACCAGCTCGCCACGGCCCTGGACGCGCCGCTCGGCTGACACCCGCACGCACCGTCCCCGAGAGCCGGACCCACCGCACTCCCCACTCCCATCCACCCGCCCCGCCGCACACACCGCCCCAGCCACAACCCCCAGCCCGCACGCGACCCACGTCACAAAGACTCAGCGGGGCGGAGGTCTGGCGCGCTCGTTACTCGCCGGTTAATCTCAGGTGAGCGGGTAACCCCCGCGACTCCGGTGGCCTGGTGACGCAGCCACCGCGAGTGATCGTCGGTTCGGCAGTTCTGTACGACGTGCCCCGGGACAGGGCCGTCGGCCCCCTTTGCACTACGACGCACCACGGCTCAGCACGACGCTCCCCGGCTCGACTCCCGCACGCCGTGCGCCCGTCGGCGTATCCGAGCGCCCTTCTGCCGCTGGTCGCGTGCGCCCTCTCTCAGTCGTCACTCATCCCTGGAGTCCCGTGATGGACATCCCCCTGAACACTGTCGCCGTGGTCGGCCTCGGCACGATGGGCACCGGCATCGCCGAGGTCCTGGCCCGCGCCGGGCGCGAGGTCATCGGCATCGACATCAGCGAGCACGCCGCCCGCCAGGCCGTGTCCTGCCTCGAGGCCTCCACGGCCCGCGCGGTGTCCCGCGAGCGGATCACCCCGCAGGAGCGTGGCGACATCCTCGCCCGCTTCCGTACGTTCACCGACCTCCAGGCCGCGGCCGAGGCCGATCTCGTCATCGAGGTCGTGCCGGAGTCCTACGAGCTCAAGCACCAGGTCTTCCAGGCGCTCGACTCCATCGTCGCGCCCACCACCATCTTGGCGACCGGCACCAACGCGCTCTCGGTGACCCGGCTCGCCGCCGACTCCGCGCACCCCGAGCGCGTGCTCGGCCTGCACTTCTTCAACCCGGCGCCCGCCATGAAGCTGGTCGAGATCGTCTCCTCCGTGCTCACCGCTCCCCCGGCCGTGGACGCGGTCACCGCGCTCGCCCTCGACCTCGGCAAAGAGCCCGTCGCGGTCGGCGACCGGCCGGGGTTCGTCGCGGACGGCCTGCTCTTCGGCTACCTCAACCAGGCCGCCGCGATGTACGAGTCCAAGTACGCCTCGCGCGAGGACATCGACGCCGCGATGAAGCTGGGCTGCGGGCTTCCGATGGGCCCGCTCGAACTGCTCGACCTGATCGGCATCGACACCGCCCGCACCGTCCTCGAGGCGATGTACTCCGCCTCGCACGACCGTCTGCACGCCCCTGCGCCCATCCTCGGCCAGCTCGCCGAGGCCGGCCTGACCGGCCGCAAGAAGGGGCGCGGCTTCTACACGTACGAGGGCGAGGGCAGTTCGGTCGTGGTGGCCGACGCGCAGACGCCGCGCGCCATCGCGGGCGCGGGCGGAAGCCGCGAGATCCGTTCGGTCGGCGTGGCCGGTTCGGGCACGATGGCGTCCGGCATCGCGGAAGTCTTCGCCAAGGCCGGCTACCAGGTGGTGCTCGCGGCGCGCAGCCTGGAGAAGGCCGAGGGGGCCAAGTCCCGGGTCGCCACGTCGCTTTCGCGCTCCGTCGACAAGGGCCGCATGAGCGCCGGGGCGCGCGAGGAGACCCTGAACCGGATCTCGGCGGCGGGCGCGCTGGAATCCTTCGCCGACGTGGATCTCGCGGTGGAGGCGGTCGCGGAGGACCTGGCCGTCAAGCAGCAGCTCTTCGCGACGCTGGACAAGATCTGCAAGCCGGGTGCGGTCCTTGCCACGACCACCTCCTCGCTGCCCGTCGTCGCCTGCGCCCGCGCCACCTCGCGCCCGCAGGACGTCATCGGGATGCACTTCTTCAACCCCGCCCCGGCGATGAAACTGGTCGAGGTGGTCCGCACCGTGCTCACCTCCGACGAGGTGCACGCCACCGTCCGCGAGGTCACCGCGAAGATCCGCAAGCACCCGGTGGACTGCGGCGACCGCGCCGGGTTCATCGTCAACGCGCTGCTCTTCCCGTACCTCAACAACGCCGTCAAGATGGTCCAGGAGCACTACGCGACCCTGGATGACATCGACGCCGCGATGAAGCTGGGCGGCGGCTACCCGATGGGCCCGTTCGAACTGCTGGACGTGGTGGGCCTCGATGTCTCGCTCGCCATCGAGAAGGTGCTGCACGCCGAGTTCCGCGACCCGGGCCTGGCCCCGGCGCCGCTGCTCGAACACCTCGTGGCGGCCGGGTGCCTCGGCCGCAAGACGGGCCGCGGATTCCGCGAGTATGCCCGGCGCTGAGCCGGACACGGGGTGGGGCGGGCTGTTGCGGCCTCCTGACAGCTCGCCCCCGTGGGCGCGGCCTGCCGCGCCCATGCAGTACGTTCGGTCCATGCCCCAGCCAGTCAGGTCCTCCCGTACGAACGCCGTGCCCGACGCCCCGGAGAGCGCCGCGGGCAGCCGGGCCGCCGCCCAGCGGCTCAAAATGCGCCGGGAGCTCGCGGCCGCGGCCATGGACCTGTTCTCCGCGAAGGGGTACGAGGCCACCACCGTCGACGAGATCGCGGCGCGGGCCGGCGTCGCCCGGCGGACCTTCTTCCGTCACTTCCGCTCCAAGGAAGAGGCGATCTTCCCCGACCACGACGACACCCTGGTACGGGCGGAGGCGGTCCTGAACGCCGCGCCCCCGCACGAGCATCCGCTCGACACGGTGTGCCGGGGCATCAAGGAGGTCATGAAGATGTACGCGGGCTCGCCCGCGGTGTCGGTGGCCCGCTACAAGCTGACCCGCGAGGTGCCGACGCTGCGCGAGGCGGAGATCGCCTCGGTCGCCCGCTACGAGCGCCTTTTCACCCGCTATCTGCTCGGGCACTTCGACGAGCACGACCACCAGCCGGGCAACGACGACCCGCTGCTCGCGGAGGTCGCCGCCTCGGCCGTGGTCACCGCGCACAACCACGTGCTGCGCCGCTGGCTGCGGGCCGGGGGCCAGGGCGATGTGGAGGCCCAGCTCGACCACGCCTTCGCCATCGTGCGCGAGACGTTCGGGTCCGGCATAGGAGCGGGCCGCACGGCCAGGCCGAAGCCCGCCGCCACCGTGTCGGCCGGCGACGAGGTGCTGGTCGCGGTCGCCCGCACGGACGCGCCGCTCGAAGAGATCATGCAGAGCATCAAGCAGGCGCTCAGGACGAGGTGACGCTCGCGACGACGTGGGCGGCACGCAGTGCCATCGGTGGCCGCATCCCTCCGGCAGGGATGCGGCCACCCGTATGTCCGGCCCCACTCAGCGATGTCCGGCCCCGCTCCGCGCCTGCGGCCGGGCGACCCCGCTGACCTGCAACGATCGATCATCGCTCATCCGTGCGGGGCGCTCGGCAATTGAGAGAAAGTCTTGGCACGCAGTGTCTTGCGGGTTGGCACGGGGTGCCATACGTTGATGTTGTCCGGGCGGTCGGCGCACGGAGCATCCTCGTACGCCGGCCGTGTCCCGCATCCGCCGTCCCGGCGAATGACCCGGACGCCTGCGTCACAGGCACCCCTCCCGCGCCCACCAGGCGCTGCCGTACTCGCACCACACCGCCGAACCGACGGCACACCTCCACAGCACCAACCCCCGAAGACCCTCAACGCCCCCCGTCGGGCGCTTCGCCGGAGGCAACACCGTGAAGGAAATCCTGGACGCGATCCAGTCGCCGGAGTCCACCTCCGCCGACTTCGCCGCTCTGCCGCTCCCCGACTCCTACCGCGCGATCACCGTGCACAAGGACGAGACGGAGATGTTCGCCGGGCTCAGCACCCGCGACAAGGACCCCCGCAAGTCGATCCACCTGGACGAGGTGGCGATCCCCGAACTCGGCCCGGGTGAGGCCCTGGTGGCCGTCATGGCCTCCTCGGTCAACTACAACTCGGTCTGGACCTCGATCTTCGAGCCGGTGTCCACGTTCAGCTTCCTGGAGCGCTACGGCAGGCTGAGCGAGCTCACCAAGCGCCATGACCTGCCGTACCACATCATCGGCTCCGACCTCGCGGGTGTCGTGCTGCGCACCGGCCCCGGCGTCAACGCCTGGCAGCCCGGCGACCAGGTCGTCGCGCACTGCCTGTCGGTCGAGCTGGAGAGCTCCGACGGCCACAACGACACGATGCTCGACCCCGAGCAGCGCATCTGGGGCTTCGAGACCAACTTCGGCGGCCTCGCCGAGATCGCGCTGGTCAAGTCCAACCAGCTGATGCCCAAGCCCAAGCACCTCAGCTGGGAGGAGGCGGCGGCGCCCGGTCTGGTCAACTCGACCGCGTACCGCCAGCTGGTCTCCCGCAACGGCGCCGGCATGAAGCAGGGCGACAACGTCCTGATCTGGGGCGCGAGCGGCGGACTCGGCTCCTACGCCACGCAGTTCGCGCTCGCCGGTGGCGCCAACCCCATCTGTGTCGTCTCCAGCCCCGAGAAGGCCGACATCTGCCGCGCCATGGGCGCCGAGGCGGTCATCGACCGCAACGCCGAGGGCTACAAGTTCTGGAAGGACGAGCAGACCCAGGACCCCAAGGAGTGGAAGCGCTTCGGCAAGCGCATCCGCGAGTTCACCGGCGGCGAGGACATCGACATCGTCTTCGAGCACCCGGGCCGCGAGACCTTCGGCGCGAGCGTCTACGTCACGCGCAAGGGCGGCACCATCACCACCTGCGCCTCCACCTCGGGCTACATGCACGAATACGACAACCGCTACCTGTGGATGTCCCTCAAGCGCATCATCGGCTCGCACTTCGCCAACTACCGCGAGGCGTGGGAGGCCAACCGCCTCATCGCCAAGGGCAAGATCCACCCGACGCTCTCCAAGGTGTACTCCCTGGAGGAGACCGGGCAGGCGGCCTATGACGTGCACCGCAACCTGCACCAGGGCAAGGTCGGCGTGCTCGCGCTCGCGCCCCGCGAGGGTCTTGGCGTCAGCGACCCCGAGCTGCGCGAGAAGCACCTCGACGCCATCAACCGCTTCCGCAACATCTGAGACCGGGAGCGGTTATGACGGAGCGTCAGAAGGATCGGCCGTGGCTCATGCGGACGTACGCCGGTCACTCGACCGCCGAGGCGTCCAACGAGCTCTACCGCAACAACCTCGCCAAGGGTCAGACGGGTCTGTCGGTCGCGTTCGACCTTCCGACGCAGACCGGATACGACCCCGACCACATCCTCGCCCGCGGCGAGGTCGGCCGGGTCGGGGTCCCCGTCTCCCACCTCGGTGACATGAGGCGGCTGTTCCAGGACATTCCCCTGGAGCAGATGAACACCTCGATGACGATCAACGCCACCGCGATGTGGCTGCTCGCCATGTACCAGGTGGTCGCCGAGGAGCAGGGCGCGGACATCACCAAGCTCCAGGGCACCACGCAGAACGACATCGTGAAGGAGTACCTTTCGCGCGGGACGCACGTCTTCCCGCCGGGTCCTTCGCTGCGGCTGACGACAGACATGATCTGTTACACCGTGAACAACATCCCCAAGTGGAACCCGATCAACATCTGTAGCTACCACTTGCAGGAGGCGGGTGCCACCCCGGTCCAGGAGATCGCGTACGCGATGTCCACGGCGATCGCCGTGCTCGACTCGGTCTTCGCTTCGGGCCAGATCCCCGAGGACCGCAAGGGCGATGTGGTGGCCCGCATCTCCTTCTTCGTGAACGCGGGTGTCCGCTTCATCGAGGAGATGTGCAAGATGCGCGCCTTCGGCCGCATCTGGGACAAGATCACGCGGGAGCGGTACGGGATCGAGGACGCCAAGCAGCGCCGCTTCCGCTACGGCGTCCAGGTCAACTCCCTCGGCCTGACCGAGGCGCAGCCCGAGAACAACGTCCAGCGGATCGTGCTGGAGATGCTGGCCGTGACGCTGTCCAAGGACGCGCGCGCCCGGGCGGTCCAACTCCCCGCCTGGAACGAGGCGTTGGGCCTTCCGCGCCCCTGGGACCAGCAGTGGTCGCTGCGCATCCAGCAGGTGCTCGCGCACGAGAGCGACCTGCTCGAGTACGAGGACATCTTCGCCGGCTCGCACGTCATCGAGGCCAAGGTGGATTCGCTGGTGAGCGAGTGCCTGGCGGAGATCGACCGCATCCAGGAGATGGGCGGGGCGCTCGCCGCCGTCGAGTCGGGCTACCTCAAGTCGCAGCTGGTCTCCTCGCACGCCGAGCGCCGGGCCCGCATCGAGGCCGGCGAGGAGAGGATCGTCGGCGTCAACTGCTACGAGTCCACCGAGCCGAGCCCGCTCACCGCGGACCTGGACGGGGCGATCATGACGGTCGACCCGGCCGTCGAGGCCCGGGTCGTGGCCGCGCTGAAGCACTGGCGCGACACCCGCTACCAGCCGCCCTTCAACCACCCGCGCCCGTGCAAGGCCCTGGAGAAGCTCAAGGAGGCCGCCAAGGGGACGGGCAACCTTATGGAGGCCACGCTGGAATGCGTGCGCTCGGGGGTCACCACCGGCGAGTGGTCGCAGGCGCTGCGCGAGGTGTTCGGCGAGTTCCGGGCCCCCACGGGCGTCTCGTCGGCCCCGGTCGCGGTCACCGCCGAGCAGGGCACGCCGCTGGCCCTGGTACGCGAGAAAGTGGCCCGCACGGCGTCGGACCTGGGCTCGGGGCGGCTGCGCCTGCTGGTCGGCAAGCCCGGTCTCGACGGGCACTCCAACGGGGCCGAGCAGATCGCGGTGCGCGCGCGTGACGCCGGCTTCGAGGTGGTCTACCAGGGCATCCGGCTGACCCCCGAGCAGATCGTCAGCGCCGCACTCGCCGAGGACGTGCACTGTGTGGGTCTGTCCATTCTGTCCGGCTCGCACGCCGAACTCGTCCCGGACGTCCTGGTGCGTCTGCGCGAGGCGGGCGCGGGCGACATCCCGGTGATCGCCGGCGGGATCATCCCGCCCGCCGACGCCGAGGAACTGCGCACGGCGGGTGTGGCCGCCGTTTTCACCCCCAAGGACTTCGGTATCACGGAGATCATCGGCCGTATCGTCGACGAGATCCGGAAAGCGAACAAGCTCGACCCGTTGGAGGTCCCCGCATGAGCTCCCCCGTCTCCCCCGTCAACCGGCTCCGCCCGCGCCGCTCCTGCCTCGCGGTCCCCGGGTCGAACCCCCGCTTCCTTGAGAAGGCCCAGGGGCTCCCCGCCGACCAGGTCTTCCTCGACCTGGAGGACGCCTGCGCGCCGCTGGCCAAGCCCGAGGCGCGGCACACCATCGTCAAGTTCCTCAACGAGGGCGACTGGACGGGCAAGACGCGGGTGGTGCGCGTGAACGACTGGACGACCGAGTGGACGTACCGCGACGTCGTGACCGTCGTCGAGGGCGCGGGGCAGAACCTCGACTGCATCATGCTGCCGAAGGTGCAGACCGCCGACCAGGTGGTGGCGCTCGACCTGCTGCTGACGCAGATCGAGAAGACGATGGGCTTCGAGGTCGGCAAGATCGGCATCGAGGCGCAGATCGAGAACGCGCGCGGCCTGAACAACGTGAACGCGATCGCCGAGGCCTCACCGCGCACCGAGACGATCATCTTCGGCCCGGCCGACTTCATGGCCTCGATCAACATGAAATCGCTCGTCGTGGGTGAGCAGCCGCCCGGCTACGGCGCGGACGCCTACCACTACATCCTGATGAAGATCCTGATGGCCGCGCGCGCCAACGACCTCCAGGCGATCGACGGACCCTACCTCCAGATCCGCAACGTGGACGGCTACCGCGAGGTGGCCAAGCGCGCCGCCGCGCTCGGCTTCGACGGCAAGTGGGTGCTGCACCCGGGCCAGGTCGAGGCGTCCAACGAGATCTTCTCGCCGTCGCAGGAGGACTTCGACCACGCCGAGATGATCCTGGACGCCTATGAGTGGTGCACCTCCGAGGCGGGCGGCAAGAAGGGCTCGGCGATGCTCGGCGACGAGATGATCGACGAGGCCAGCCGCAAGATGGCGCTGGTCATCTCCGGCAAGGGCCGGGCCGCCGGCATGAAGCGCACCACGACGTTCGAAGCCCCGGAGGCGTGAGCACCATGCAGTTCGGCCGTACCTACGAAGAGTTCGAAGTCGGCGCCGTCTACAAGCACTGGCCCGGAAAGACGGTCACCGAGTACGACGACCACCTCTTCTGTCTGCTCACCATGAACCACCACCCGTTGCACATGGACGCCAACTACGCCGAGAACACCACCGACTTCGGCAAGAACGTCGTGGTGGGCAACTACATCTACTCGCTCCTGCTCGGCATGAGCGTGCCGGACGTCTCCGGCAAGGCGATCGCCAACCTGGAGATCGAGTCGCTGCGGCACGTGGCGCCGACCTTCCACGGCGACACCATCTACGGCGAGACGACGGTGCTCGGCAAGACCCCGTCGAAGTCCAAGAGCGACCGCGGGATCGTGCACGTCGAGACCAAGGGCTACAAGCAGGACGGCACCCTGGTCTGCGTCTTCCGCCGCAAGGTGATGGTGCCGACCGAGACGTACATCAAGGAGCGCGGCGGAGAACAGCCCGGCCGCCCGGAACTTCGGGAGAACTGAGATGGCCCGTCTCGCGCAGACCGCCGGTCTGACCGACGTCCAGCAGGAAATCCTCTCCACGGTGCGGGACTTCGTCGACAAGGAGATCATTCCGGTCGCGACCCAGCTGGAGCACAAGGACGAGTACCCGACGCGGATCGTCGAAGGGCTCAAGGAGCTGGGCCTGTTCGGCCTGATGATCCCGGAGGAGTACGGCGGTCTCGGGGAGTCGCTGCTCACCTACGCGCTGTGCGTGGAGGAGATAGCGCGTGGCTGGATGTCGGTGTCCGGCATCATCAACACGCACTTCATCGTGGCGTACATGCTCAAGCAGCACGGCACCCAGGAGCAGAAGGACACGTTCCTGCCGCGGATGGCGCTCGGCGAGGTGCGCGGCGCGTTCTCGATGTCGGAGCCGGCGCTCGGCTCGGACGTGTCGGCGATCACGTCCAAGGGCGTCAAGGACGGCGAGGGATACGTCCTCAACGGCCAGAAGATGTGGCTGACCAACGGCGGGACGTCCTCGCTGGTGGCCGTGTTGTGCCGGAGTGACGAAGGACACCCCGAGGGGACCGCGCCCCACAAGTCGATGACGACCTTCCTTGTGGAGAAGGAGCCGGGCTTCGGAGAGGTCCGCCCCGGGCTGACCATTCCCGGCAAGATCGACAAAATGGGATACAAGGGCGTCGACACCACCGAGCTGATCATGGACGGGCTACGGGTTCCGGCCAATCGCGTTCTCGGCGGGGTCACCGGCCGAGGGTTTTACCAAATGATGGACGGCGTGGAGGTCGGGCGCGTCAACGTCGCGGCCCGTGGCTGCGGAGTCGCGCAGCGTGCATTCGAGCTGGGTGTCTCTTATGCCCAACAAAGGCACACTTTCGGAAAGCCGATCGCTCAGCATCAGGCGATTCAGTTCAAGCTCGCCGAAATGGCTACCAAGGTCGAAGCGGCCCATGCAATGATGGTCAACGCAGCACGCAAAAAGGACTCCGGGGAACGAAACGACCTCGAAGCAGGGATGGCGAAGTACCTCGCCTCCGAGTACTGCAAGGAGGTGGTGGAGGACGCCTTCCGTATCCACGGCGGTTACGGCTTCTCCAAGGAGTACGAGATCGAGCGCCTGTACCGCGAGGCGCCGATGCTGCTCATCGGTGAAGGTACCGCCGAGATCCAGAAAATGATCATTGGGCGCCGACTTCTTGAGGAGTACCGGCTCCAGGGTTGATTGTCGCTTTTGAGTCGGTTCGGCCGCGAAGAACATCACACCCCGTAGGCGTTTTCTGAGCGCTTCCGGCCGACCGACTCGGCTTCTGGCTTGCCCAGTTGCGGCTCGCAACCGATACCATCGCCGGTAAACCTGCCGCCGTCCCCCGTTGCCAGCGCGGCATCATCCGCTACGAAGGTCATCCATGCCCCACAGCCAAACCTCTGCACCACGCGACGGCTTCCTCAAGGGACGCCTTGCTCGCGGAGCATCGCCGTGGCTTCTGCCGACCGTCGCCACCGCAGCCCTCAGCCTGGCCCGATCCCGCCACTCCAAGGGCGCCGCGATCGTGGCCGTGCCCACCACCGCACTGGCGGCGGGCATGCTGTGGTTCTTCCGCGACCCCGAGCGTGAGATCACGCAGGGGCGGGTCATCTCCCCCGCCGACGGTGTGGTGCAGAGCATCATGCCGTGGAAGGACGGGCGTACGCGCGTCGCGATCTTCATGAGCCCGTTGAACGTCCACGTCAACCGCGCGCCCCTCGCGGGCACGGTGACCTCGGTGGAGCACATCCCCGGTGGCTACGTTCCGGCGTTCAACAAGGAGAGCGAGAACAACGAGCGCGTCGTCTGGCACTTCGACACCGAGCTCGGCGACATCGAGATGGTGCAGATCGCCGGCGCGGTCGCGCGGCGCATCGTCCCGTACATCCCCCAGGGCACCAAGGTGGAGCAGGGCGAGCGCATCGGCCTCATCCGCTTCGGCTCGCGGGTCGACATCTACCTCCCCGAGGGTGTCGAGGTCGCGGTCGAGGTCGGTCAGGCGACCACGGCGGGGGTGACTCGAATTGACCGTGATTGATCCCGAGACGCAGGCCGGCTGGGTGCCCGAGGCGGAGTCCGAGGACGACGTCGAGGAAATGCCGCTGTCACTGCGCCTGTCGATAGCGGACACCCTCACCCTCGGCAACGCCACGTGCGGGTTCATGGCGGTGTACTTCACCACCACCGGCATCCTGATCCCGCACCTGTCCGGCAGCCAGGAGACCGGCATGGCGCGGCACTCCGCCGCGACGGCCGTGATCCTCATGCTGCTCGCCGCGATCTTCGACCTCTGTGACGGTCTGGTCGCGCGCAAGCTGCGCAGCTCCCCGATGGGCGCCGAGCTGGACAACCTCTCGGACCTGATCAGCTTCGGGCTCGCCCCGGCCTACTTCGTGCTCGTGTACGGCATGGTCGCCGACGACGCCCATCAGCGGGTGGCGGCGGTGGCGGCGATCACCGTGCTGCTCGCGGTGGTGCTGAGACTGGCGCGCTTCAGTTGCGTGACGATGAAGGACGGCATGTTCCAGGGCATGCCGAGCCCGTTCGGCGCGCTCACGGTGGTCTCGATCGTGCTGCTCGAGCTGCCGTTCGTGCCGACGCTGCTCGCCGTCATCGGGGTCGCCTGGCTGATGGTGAGCCGGGTGGAGTACCCCAAGCCCCGGGGTGTCCTCGCGGTGGCGATGCTCAGCTGGATCATCGGGGCGATGGGTCTGCTCGCGGCGTGGGCGTTCGACGCGCCGGGCGGGCAGATGCTGCTCCAGACCGGCTGCGCGCTCCAGATCGTCCTGGCCGCCACGATCCCCCTCTTCGCGACGGCCCGGCGGGTGAACACGTTCCGCGGCAACCGGCGTGAGGCGCGGGCGGCGCAGCTGCCGTAGCTCCGCACGGTGCTGGACTCGAAAGGGGCCCCGGGTCGATGAACCCGGGGCCCCTTTTGCGATCCCCCGATGGTGCGTTGCTGGTCGCGTCGGGCGTCGGGCGTCGGATTGATTCGCGGGGGCGGGCGCGGGGCGTCGGGCGTCGGGCGGATTCACGGGGGCGGGCGCGGGCGTCGGGTGCGGACCGCGGGCGCTTGCCGCGCAGTTCCCCGCGCCCCTGGCGGGGCTGGTGCCGGCCCACCCGGCATACCTCAGCCCGTCATGGGGGCCCCTGGCCCTTAAAGGCCTTGGGGGAGATAGAGGACGCCGTTCAGGCCGAACGGGGTCTGGGGTGGGCCCCAGGGACCTAGGCCTGCCGACCGTGGTCGCTTCTCGCGCGGTTCCCCGCCCCCCTGGCAGGGCTGGTGCCGGCCCGCACCGGCAACCTCAGCCCGTCATGGGGGTCCCCCTGGAGGGACGAGCACCCTTCAGGCGCGAACGGGGTCTGGGGGCGGTCCCCCGGGGTTGGAGGGGCGTAGCCCTCCAGGGGGCTGGGGCGCGGCCCCTCAGGGGTCTCTGGGGCGCAGCCCCCAGGGCTCGGCCGGTTCGGCGCCCGCGCCGGGTCAGTGGGAGTTTTCCGTGGGGCGGAGGTCGCCCGGGATCTTCGCCCAGGCCAGGACCGCCGCGGCCAGCGGCAGGGCGGCCGCCAGGAGGAACGTCGGGGTCATGCCCGAGGTGAAGGCCGCCGACGCCTGCTCAAGGAGCAGCGCGCCCGGCCGCCCGCCCAGCGACGAGGCCACGTGGGCCGCCTCGCCCACCGAGTCGCGTACGGACGCGGTCGCCGCGTCGTCCAGCGCCAACCGCGGCAGGTGCGTGCGGTACAGCGCCGCCGCGACGCTGCCGAGGATGGCCACGCCCATCGCCGCGCCCAGCTCGTAACAGGTCTCCTCGACGGCGGCCGCGCCGCTGACGTGCTCCTTGGGCGCGGACGCCATCAGGGTCACGGACGCGGCGGTGGTCGCCACGCCGACACCGCAGCCGAGCACACCCAGCGCCACGGCGACACCGGGGTAGGCCAGCGGCCCGGACTGCTGGAAGAGCCACGGCAGCGCGAGGCCCGCGGTCATCAGGAGCAGGCCGCCGCCGATGACGTGCCGGATCGGGAGGCGGTGCATCAGGACCGGGGTCACCAGCGAGGTGACGACCAGGCCGAGCGGGGCCGGAAGCAGCCGTGTCCCGGCCTCCAGGGGGCTGTACCCCTGGCCGTACTGGAACCACTGCGTGACCAGGAACAGCGCCGAACCCAGCGCGATCATCCCGAGGAAGATCGAGGCGGCCGCGATGCTGAACGACCGGTTCGTGAAGAGCCGCACGTGGAAGAGCGGCTGGGCCAGGCGCAGCTGGCGACGGACGAAGACCGTGAGAGCGAGGGCCGCCACCGCGAGCAGGACCCATGCGAGGGGATCGGCGGGCCCGCCCTTGCCCAGTTGCTTGATGCCGCCGGCGAGCGCGAGCATGCCGACCACGGACTGACCCACGCCCCACCAGTCCCAGCGGCCCTCGCGGGGCTGCCGTGACTCGGGCAGCAGGCACGCGCCGAAGGCGATGATCACCAGGGCGACCGGCACGTTGATCAGGAACGCGGACTGCCAGCCGTTCCGCTCGACGAGCAGTCCGCCGACCACCGGGCCGAGCGCCATGCCGCCGCCGAACACGGCGGCCCACACGGCGTAGGCCAGGGCGCGTTCGCGGGCGTCGGTGAAGACGTCGCGCAGGATCGACAGGGTGGACGGCATGATCGCCGCGCCGCCCACCCCGAGCAGCGCGCGGGCCGCGATGACCTGCCAGGCCTCGGTGGCGGACACCGCGATCAGGGACGCGAGGGCGAAGGTCGCGAAGCCGGCGAGAAGCAGCCGCTTGCGGCCCCACCGGTCACCGAGCGCGCCTGCCGTCACGAGGAGGCCGGAGAGCGCGAGCGCGTACACATCGATGATCCACAGCTGCTGTACGGAGCTGGGCTGAAGGTCGCTGACCAGCGAGGGAAAGGCGACGTTGAGGATCGTGGTGTCCATCGCGATGAGCAGCAGGCTGCCGGAAAGGATCGCGAGGACGACCCAGCGCCGTGGGTCGAGGGGCGGTGTCATGGAACACTCCAGTATCGAATGAGACACTAGTGTCTCATATGGCGTGGAGAGGATGCAGTGCGGTGGTACGGCGAGGGTGGCCGACGGGCCGCTCGGGCGCGGGGCGGCCGCCTGGACGGCGTCGGCCTCCGTTCGACCGGCCCCGCATCCAGGGAACGACACAACGGCCCCCCTCGCGCGGTGCAAGGGGGGCCGTGGGGTTCGTGGCGGCCGGGGGCCCAGGGGGGCGCCGATGATCGCGCAGGCGGGCTACCGCAGGAAGTCGCCCGCGATGTTCTGGGCGACGCGCTCAAGGAGCGGGCCCGCTTCGGCCATGCAGCGGGCCGGGTCGGGTTCGAGGTCGGTCAGGGCGTAGGCGCGGCGGATGCCGGCCTCGCCGAGCTGGCGGGGCTGGAGCGCGAGGCGGCCGCATACCGCGACGACCTCGATGCCGGCCGCGCGGGCCGCCGCCGCGACACCCGCCGGAGCCTTGCCGTGCAGGGTCTGCTCGTCCAGCGAGCCCTCACCGGTGATGACCAGGGTGGCCCCGGCCAGCGCGGGCCCGAAGCCGAGCACGTCGAGCATGACCTCGATGCCCGGGCGGAAGACGGCGTCCAGGGCCACCAGCGCGCCGTACCCGATGCCGCCGGCCGCGCCGGCGCCCGGAGCGAGCGCGGCTTCGGCCGCCTTCGCGCCGAGGGCGGCTTCGAGGACCTTGGCGTAGTGGGCCAGGGCCGCGTCCAGGGCCGCCACGTCGTCGGGCGAGGCACCCTTTTGCGGACCGTAGACAGCGGGGGCGCCCTTGGGACCGGTCAGCGGATTGTCGACATCGCTGGCGAGGACGAGTTCCACGTCCGTGAAGCGCGGGTCGAGGCCCGAGAAGTCGGCCGTGGCAAGGTCGGCGAGGGCGCCGCCGCCGGGGCCGACGGGAGCGCCCGCCGCGTTCAGGAAGCGGGCGCCGAGCGCGGCCAGCATGCCGGCGCCACCGTCCGTCGTCGCGCTGCCGCCGACGCCGAAGACGATGGTCCGCGCGCCCGCGTCGAGCGCGGCGCGCAGCAGTTCGCCCGAGCCGTAAGTGGTGGCGGTCAGCGCCGCGAAGACGCCCTCGGGGAGGTGCTGGAGCCCGGAGGCCTCCGCCATCTCCACCACGGCCACCCCGTCGCGCACCGCGTACGCGGCGGTCACCGGCGTGCCGAGCGGCCCGGTGACCAGCGCCTCACGGCGCTCGAATCCGGCCGCCACCGCGGCCGCCACCGTGCCGTCACCGCCATCGGCGACCGGCAGGGTGTCCACCCGCAGATCCGGGACGACCCGCCGCAGCCCGGCCGTCACCCGCTCCGCGACCTGTACGGCCGTGAGCGAGCCCTTGAACTTGTCCGCCGCCACGAGTACGCGGGCGGTCTCCAAAACTGCGCCGTCCGTCACTTGCCATCCCTTGCTTTCGAACAGGCAGTCGCGCCGCTTCAGACCCTATCCGTCCGGAGTGCGCCTGCCCATAGCCGACCGTGCCCGCAGGCGGCGCGCCACCCCACAAAGTGCGTACTTTCCCCACCATAGTGGGGCGTCATGAAGAGGGATCCGATCGATCATTCTGGCTCCGGCACCGCGCCGGACGGCCCGCCCGACGAGCCCGCCCCCTCCCCCGACCGCACCGTGATCGCCGTCGGTGTGCTCGCGGTGGCGGCGGTGGTCGCCTGGGCGGCCCTCGGCAAGAGCTCCTTCGACAGTGCCTCCTCGACCGCGCTGGCCTGGGTCCTGGACAACTTCGCCTGGCTCTTCGTGGTCGCCGCCGACACGTTCCTCGTGCTGTGCCTGGTGCTCGCGATCAGCCGGTACGGACGGATCAGGCTGGGCGCCGACGACTCCGAGCCGGAGTTCACCAATCTGGCCTGGATCGCGATGATGTTCAGCGCCGGCATGGGCATCGGCCTGATGTTCTACGGCGTGGGCGAACCCCTCACGCACTTCCTCAGTCCGCCCCCGGCCACCGGCGCGCGTCCCGGTACGGGCGACGCCGCCCGCACGGCCCTCGAGTACTCCTTCTTCCACTGGACGCTCACCCCCTGGGCGATCTACGGCATCTCGGGCCTGGCGCTCGCGTACGCGGGCTTTCGCAAGCAGCGCGGCAACCGGCTCTCCTCCGCCTTCGTGCCGCTCATCGGCGCCCGGCGCGCGGACGGCGCGCCGGGCAAGTGCATCGACCTGCTGGCCGTCTTCGCCACCGTCTTCGGCACCGCCACGAGCCTCGGCCTCGGCGCGCTCCAGGTCGCGGAGGGACTGGACATCACCTCCGGCGTCAGCAACTCCCGGACGACCCAGCTGGTCATCATCGCCTCGCTCTCGGCGGCCTTCGTGCTGTCCGCCTTCTCCGGCCTGCACAAGGGCGTGAAGTGGCTGTCCACCATCAACATCGTGCTCGCGGCGGTGCTGATGCTCTTCGTCTTCCTGCTCGGCCCCACCGTCTACGTCCTGGATACGATCCCGGCCTCGATCGGCGGCTATCTGCACGACCTGATCCCCATGGCCAGCCGCACCGGCGCCTTCACCGACCGGACGTGGCTCGGGGCCTGGACGATCTTCTACTGGGCGTGGTGGCTGTCCTGGGCGCCATTCGTCGGCACCTTCATCGCCCGCATCTCGCGCGGCCGCACGATCCGCGAGTTCCTGATCGGCGTGCTGCTCGTGCCCAGCGGCGCCACCATCATCTGGTTCTGCGTCATGGGCGGCACGGCGATCCGGCTCGAAGCCACCGGCGCCGCCGATCTCGCGGGGGCGGTCAAGGACGGCGCGGAGGCCTCGCTGTTCGGGATGCTGGACGCGCTGCCCATCGGCACCGTCACCTCGTACATCGCGATGGCCCTGGTGATGACCTACTTCGTCACCAGCGCGGACTCGGCGTCCCTGGTGATGGGCTCGCTCACCAGCCGGGGCTCGCTGCACCCGCCGACGTGGCTCGTGGTGATGTGGGGCGTCCTGATGGCGGCGGTCGCGGCGGTGCTGCTGGTCGCGGGCGGCCTCAAGTCCCTCCAGACGGCGACGATCTTGGTCGCGCTCCCCTTCGTCCTGGTGATGCTCGGCCTGTGCTGGTCGCTGGTGAAGGAGTTGCGTGAGGACCCGGGCGCGGGGCCCTCGCGCCACGGCGCCCTGCACGGGCTGCGGGACGCGGTGCGGGCGATGGTCGGCGACGCGATCACCGAGCAGGGCCCGGCCCTGCACCCCCGGCTGCGCCGCGCCGCCAAGTCCCGTACGGAGGACGACGGTTCGGGGCGGCCCCAGCCCTGAGGCCGTGGTCCGGCCCGGGCAGGCCCCAGTCCTGAGGGAGTGGTCCGGTGCGGCCCGCGCACCGGACCCCGGCCGTCCGCTCAAGCCCCCAACGAGCCGCGCAGAAAGCCCAGTTCGTGCCGGAGCAGCGCGTCCGCGACGCCCTCCCCGGTCAGGGTGTGCCCCACCCCCGGTAGCGGCAGCACTTGGTGCGGCCTGCCCGCCGCGAGCAGCCGGGCCGACACGACCAAAGTTGTGGAGCACCACCCACTCGAGCCCTCTGACCGGATTGCACAAAATGCTGTGCACATGAAATTGTGCATGGATGCCAGGAGAACCCAGACTGAGAGAGATCGCCGATCTGGCGGCACTGAAGACACTGAGCCATCCACGGCGGTATCAGATCTTCCAACAGCTCTCGCTGCTCGGCTCGGCCACGTCGGCGATGCTCGCGCGGGAACTCGACCTCAACACCGGCGCGACCAGCTACCACCTGCGCGAGCTGGCGCGGTACGGGTTCATCGAGGAGGTTCCCAAGGACGCGCAGGCGCATGGGCGGGAACGGTGGTGGCGCGTAGCGCCCGTCGATCTGCGGTTTCCCGAGCGGAGCCGGCAGAGTGCGGAGATCCGGCCCGTCATCGACGAGATGAACCGCCGCGCCTATGCGGCGGACGTCGAGTTGTTCGAGCAGCTACGGCGACAGAGTGACGATCTCGCGGAGTGGGCCGACGCCTTCCTCTACTCGCGGGGCTCGATGCAGCTGACCCTTGACGAACTGCGCTCCTTCTTCGAGGAGTACATCGCCCTGATCAACCGCTTCAAGCGCACCGGCGACGAGGTCCCGGCCGGGGCGCGGACCGTGCTGACCCGTTTCTTCGCGCTTCCGGCTCCCGACCCGGAGCGGATCGTGACCGAGAGCAGTGCCCCCGTCGTAGAACCAGGGGCCGCGTTCGAGCCCACGTCGGAGAGGAACGAGAGCCCGTGAGGATGAGAGCCAGGGATCGGTCGAGTACGCGAGAGAACATGATCAGCCAGGCCGTGCGGCTCGAGAGCGTCACCAAGACGTACGGTCGTGGGAGCCAGGCCGTCACCGCGCTCGACAAGGTGTCCATCGAGATTCCGCGCGGGACCTTTACCGCGGTCATGGGCCCCTCGGGTTCCGGGAAGAGCACCTTTCTGCACTGCGCCGCGGGCCTGGACCGGCCCTCCTCCGGCTCCGTCAGGATCTCCGACGAGGAGCTCACGGGCATGGACGAGACCGCGTTGACGCATGTGCGCCGGCGCCGGGTGGGCTTCGTGTTCCAGGCGTTCAATCTCGTGCCCGCGCTGACGGTCCGTCAGAACATCACCCTGCCGCTGCGCTTGGCCGGAGAGCGTGCCGACCGAGGCTGGCTGGACGAGATCATCCATCGAGTCGGGCTGACCGGGCGGGTCAACCACCGGCCGTCGCAGCTGTCCGGTGGTCAGCAGCAACGGGTTGCCATCGCCCGGGCCCTCGTCACCCGGCCCGACGTCATCTTCGGTGACGAGCCGACCGGTGCACTGGACACCGTCACGGCCAAGGAGATCCTCACGCTGCTGCGTGCGTGTGTCGACGACGCCGGACAAACCGTCGTACTGGTGACTCACGATCCGGTGGCGGCCTCGTACGCGCATCATGTGCTGTTTCTCGCCGATGGGCGCATCGTCGACCGCACGGATCGCCCAACGGCCGATCAGATCGCCGAGCGCATGACGCGTTTAGGGGCGTGGACCTGATGATTCGTTACGCCTTCAGCACGCTGCGGTACCGCAAGGGGGGCTTCATCGGGGCCTTCCTCGCGCTGCTGTGCGCCGCGGCTCTCATCACCGCCTGCGGCACGCTGCTGGTGACGGGACTGACCGGGAAGATCAAGACGGAGCGCTACGCGGCAGCCTCGATCATGGTGGCCGGGGACCAGAACGTCCACTCGGTGCAGGTGCAGGAGAAGCACGGAAAGAAGAAGGTCAAGCGCAAGGCCAAGCCGCTGGATGAGCGCGTCTGGCTGCCGGCCGGTATCACGGCGAAGGTCGCCGCCGTCCCCGGCGTCAAGGCCGCGGTGCCGGAACTGGAGTTCCCCGCCCATGTCGTCACCGGCGCGGGACGGATCATCTCGGGGCCGGACGACGAGGTCTCATTGGGGCACTCCTGGCAGTCGGCGGCGCTGACGCCGTTCAAGCTTGTGGACGGTAACGCCCCTGGGGCAGCAGACCAGGTTGTACTTGATCGGGAACTCGCGGCGCGGACGGGTCTCAAGGTCGGCGACCGAGTGACCGTGCAGGCCACGGGCGCACCGGCCGTCTACCACGTGTCCGGTATCGCGGCCGCTCGGGGCGGCGATCTACAGGAGCAGTCGTCGCTGTTCTTCTCCGAGCAGGAGGCCGAGCGGCTGAGCGGGCGCCCGGACCAGGTATCCGTCATCGGGGTGATCCCCGACCAGGGGGCCGGCCAGGCGGAGTTGAAAAGCGCCATCGCCGGTGCGCTGGACGGCACCACCGCCCAAATACACAGCGCCGACGACCGCGGAGCCGTGGAGTTCCTCGGGGCGAGCAAGGCCCGGGTGCGGCTGATCAGCATGGGCGGCGCCATCGCGGCGGTCTCCTTGCTGGTGTCGATCCTGGTGGTGGTCGCCACCTTCGCGCTCTCCATTCAGCAGCGGTACCGGGAACTGGCACTCCTGCGCGCCATAGCGGCGACGCCTCGACAGATCCGCGGGCTGATCGGCCGGGAGGCCGCCATCATCGGTCTGGTCGCGGGCGGCGTCGGCGCGGTCGCAGGACTGCCGATCGCCGTGTGGCTGCACGGCGAGTTCGTGGACTTCGGCACCATTCCCGACGCGTTGGGGCTGACCCTCAGCCCGTATCCGATGCTCTGTGCGGTGATGCTCACCGTGCTGGGCGCCTGGGCGGCGGCCAGGCTGTCGGCCCGGCGGGTGGCGCGGATCCGCCCGGCTGAGGCTCTTTCCGAGGCCGCGATGGAGACCCGGCCCTTCGTCGCGAAACGGCTGATCCCTGGGGCCATCTTCCTGGTCGTCGGGGTGGTGCTGCTGTTCGTGCTGAGCATCCTGCACACGGAACCGGCCTCAGCACCCGTCACCTATCTGTGCGTGATCACGCTCTCCGCGGCGGTGGCACTGCTCGGACCGGTCATCGCCCGGGTCGGTACAGCGGCGCTCAGCCCGCCGCTCAGGCTGTCCCGGATCAGCGGGTACCTCGCGGTGGCCAACAGCCGGACCAATCTGCGGCGGTTGTCCGGCGCGCTCACTCCGCTCACTCTTCTGGTGGGGATGACCTGCACCATCATCTTCGTCCAGTCGACGCTGGGCCACGCGGCCCAGAGCCAGGCCCGGGACGGCAGTCGGGCGGACTACACCATTGCCTCGTCCGGGCCCGGAGTGCCCGGTAAGGCGGCGGACAAAGTGCGAGGGCTTTCCGGAGTAACCGGTGTCACCGAGGTCGTGCGCAGCACGGTCCGGGTGGGCCTGGACAAGTTCCAGATCCAGGGCGTCACACTCAAGGGCCTGGACAAGACCATGGATCCCGGGGTTGTCTCGGGCTCACTGAAGGACCTGAGCGAAGGCAGCATGGCCGTCAGCGAGGTCGCCGAACGCATCGTCGGCGGCGTCGGCAGCAAGGTCGAGGTGACCATGGGCGACGGATCCCGAGTGTCGCTCACGGTGGTCGCGGTGTACGACCGCGGGCTGGGCTTCGGCGACCTCACCATGGCCCATGACCTGGTGGCCGCGCATGTCGACAACCCGCTCAGCTCGGCGGTGCTCGTCAAGGCCGACGGGACGAAGAAGGAACTGGCCTCGGCGGTGAACGGCTACCCGGGAGTACAGGTCCTGGACGGCGATCAGGCCGACTCGCTCCGGGCGGACCAACAGCAGTCCAACGCCGCGGTCAACTTCGTGGCGATGGGGCTGATCATCGCCTTCACAGCCATCGCGGTGGTCAACACCCTGGCCATGTCCACCACGGGCCGCGCCCGGGAGTTCGCCCTGCTGCGCCTGGTCGGCACCACCCGGCGGCAGGTACTGCGGATGCTGTGCCTGGAGTCGCTGGTGATCGTGCTGCTCGCGGTGATCATCGGCACGGTGATCGCGGTGGCCACGCTCACCGCCTTCGCCCTCGGCATGACGGGCAGCCCGGCTCCCTATCTCTCCGCGATCACCTACGCGGGCATCGTGGCAGTCGCCGCCTGTCTGGCCCTGGCCGCCACGATGATCTCGGCACGCGTCTCCCTGGCCGGCAAGCCGGCGGACGTGATCGGCGCCAGGGAGTAGTTCCGGCCGACTGGTCTGTTCTCTCCCCATCCGGGCACGGGCGCGGAGGGAACAGACTCGAAGCCAGCGGGCCACCAGATGCGTCTGATCCCTGAACTCATCGGGCTGGACGCAGGCACACCCGCCGGCGGAATGGCTTCGGGGCCGGCCGCTGACAGCGTTGCACCAGTGCGACCAGCAGGCCGACGCGCTCTCGGTGTTCCAGAAAGGACAGGCAGGCGCTGGCCGAGTCGCAGGGCATCGACCGTGGGCCACCGCGCACAACGCCACCCGGCCATCCTGGTCGACGATCCACAGGCCACCACGACCGTCGCGTCGTCGCACGTCGCGGCCCGCGCGTGGGAGTCACGCTGAAATTGAGCAGCAGAGTCGCCGTAGTCGATCCCAGACGCGCAAGGGGGCAGCTCTCCGGAGAGGGCACGATCCGCGCGTTCGCTGAGACACCTGGGTCCCGATTGAAATCGGCCTCCCCGAGAGCAGGCCCCCCGGGTGAGACACAGGGACTCTGAGGGGTTGTTGTCTTTGCACAATGCGAACAACAGGGCCTCCTGGACCGCAGGGACGGACAAATTTCGCACTGCCCTCCAGGTAGACGGTCGGCTTGGTGACGCCCCGAGGCCGCCTCGCGGGTTTGAGCCCGGTGTCGCGGCTGACGAATGGCGAAGAGTCGTGTCCTACCGGCTCGAGGCGCGCCCAACCGCCCTGCCACGTCCTACTTCTCCTCCGGCTCCCAGGCGCGGAGCAGGTCGAGCAGCCCTGCGTCTCCGTCAACGTGCAAGGAGACGGCCTGGATCCGGTCGTACAGGTAGAGGACCAGCTCACCGGCCGTGCCGTGGACGGAGGCGCCGGCTGCGTCCGAGTCCTCGCCGGTCGCGGCGGTGGGCGCGGGGATGCGGGTGGTGCGTGCGCCGTCGTCGTCGACGGTGAGGCGCCAGGAGCGGCCCTCGGCGGCGTGGAAGTCGAAGGCCGTGGGCTTGTGCGGCCAGGGACTCGGCGTTGCGCAGACGGTGAACAGGAACTCCTCCACGCCGTCGAGTGCCAGCTCGACCGGCAGCGGCTGCGGGGCTCCCAGGGCGAGCTGGGCGTCGTAGGTGTGCACCGCGGTCTCCTGGACCCGGTGTCGGGCGGTGCCGCCGGCGGTCTGGGGTGACTGCGACGCGGGCCACCACGTCCAGCAACCGTTCTCCGGCCCCGCTGCGCGCAGGGCGCCCAGCAGAAGCTGCGTCGACGCGTCCAGCCAGGCCAGCAGGGCCTCACGCTCCTGCGGCACTTCCAGCGCGGCGCGCGCGGCGACGGCCTCCGCCGGGGGCGCGTCGGCGGGCCCCGCGCCGACGATGGCGGCCCAGAAGCGGTCTCCCCCGCCCAGGTGCTTCACCAGATCGAACAGCGTCCACCCAGGACAGGTCGGCACTTGTGCGTCGAGATCGGGCGCGGCGGCGACCACGGCGCGGAAGGCGGTCGACCGCTCATCGATCAGTCGCAACAGGTCGGAGAACTCAAGATCCTCTTTCACACCGGATGTCTATCACCGTGCCCTGGTGTCGTACAGCGATTTTCACGGTCGCCGCCGGCTGGCCATGTGCGGAAGTGACCTCCTCCTGCTGCGCCAGGGGTTGAACGATGCCTCCCCCGGCCTGTGGAAGGGGGCAGGCAGGCTCTCGGTCGTCATGGGAATGGCATCGGCGTCGCTGAACGGACCCGCCGCCTCCGCGCGGTGGTACCGAACGGCCGTCGCCGCGGCCGACAGAAGCGGCGGTATCAGCCTTCGGGAGTGGGCCCGAGGACAAGGCGCGCCCGCCCTCATCCACGAAGGATCACAACCCGGACCCGTCATTCGGATGGCACAGGTGGGTCTTGCCCTGTCCGAGAAACCGTCACTCGGGCGACTATGTGCTCTGCTCGCACTCGCTCACGCCTACGGAAAGCTGAACCAGTCGGTTCCCGCCCTGGACGCCCTCAGGAATGCAGACGACATGTTCCCTGCCGTGGAGACCGACGAAGATGCCTCGGTGTTCTGCATGCCGAGGTGGGGTTACAGCCTGACGAAGACACTCGTACACGCGAGGCTCGGCAACATCGCGCGGTCCCGGGCCGAGCAGGACACGGCCGACACCCTCAGGCCCAGGCAGCTGGAACGCTATGCGGCCCACACGAACGTGCACCGCGCCCTGTCCGTGGTGAAGTCGGGTGACGTCGGTCCAGGGCTCGACATGGCACGTAAGGCGCTGGCGTCCCTGCCGGAGGGCCACCGGTCACAGATACTGCGGGGCTTCGTCGCCGAAGTGAAAGCCGCGGCCCAAGGAGGCGCAGGCCACGGGTAGAGCCCAAAGGCAGCGCGCTGCCCCCGGCTCCTGCGCACGTTCGGCTAGAAGAGCACGTCCTCCCTCGCCGCGCCGCGTTCGAACGCGAGCAACCGCTGTTTGCGCTCCAGGCCGCCGCCGTAGCCGGTGAGGCTGCCGTTGGCGCCGATGACGCGGTGGCAGGGCACGATGATGCCCACCGGGTTCTTGCCGTTGGCCAGGCCCACCGCGCGGGATGCGCCCGGGCTGCCGAGGGCTTCGGCGAGTTCGCCGTAGGTGCGGGTCTCGCCGTACGGGATCCGTTGGAGCCCGCGCCAGACGCGCTGCTGGAAGGGGGTGCCCAGCAGGCTCAACTCCATCGTGAATTCGGTCAGTTCACCCGCGAAGTACGCCTGGAGCTGAGCGATAGCCCCGGGGAAGGGGCCGCCGTCACCTCGCTCGCCGAAGGTCTCCTGCGGCGGGCGGTGACGCTGGTTCTCCATGTAGAGGCGGCTCAGGACGCCGTCGGCGGCGACGAGGGTGAGCGGGCCGTAGGGGCTGTCGATGAGGGTGTGGGTGATGCGCACGGCTGACTCCGTCGATCCTCGACTTCCCTATGCGGGAAGGTAGTTGATGGCGTGGTCCTCGGTCGCCCAGAGGTACTGGACGGCGTAGGCCCGCCAGGGACGCCAGGCGGCGGCGCGGGCGGTGAGCGCGGCGGGGGTGGCCGGCAGGCCGAGGTGCTGGGCGGCCCGGCGCATGCCGAGGTCGGTGGGCAGGAACGCGTCCGGGTCGCCGAGCGCCCGCATCGCGATCGCCTCGATGGTCCAGGGTCCGAAGCCCGGCAGCGTCCTGAGCTGGGCGCGGGCCAGATCCCAGTCGCTGTCGAGGCCGAGCTTGAGGGTGCCGTCGGCGAGGGCGGCGACGAGGGTGGTCAAGGTGGTACGACGGCTGCGCGGCAGGGCCAGGGACTCCGGGTCGATCTCCGAGAGCTGGGCCGGGGTCGGAAAGAGGTGGGTGAGACCGCCCGCCGGATCGTGGACGGGGTGACCGTGCGCCGCCACCAGACGCGCCGCGTGGGTGCGGGCGGCGGCCGTCGAGACCTGCTGGCCGAGCACGGCGCGCACAGCGAACTCGGCGGCGTCCACCGTGCGTGGCACCCGCCGCCCCGGCGCCTTGGCGACCAGCGGCGCGAGCAGCGGGTCGGTGCGCAGCCGGTCGTCCACGGCGACCGGGTCGGCGTCCAGGTCGAGCATCCAGCGGCACCTGCTGATGGCGATGGTCAGATCGCGCAGGTCCGTGAGGTGCAGTACGCAGCCGATGTGCTCGGGCCCCGGGGTGAGCTCGGCGATTCCGTGCCCGTACGGGAGGGTCAAGGTGCGGCGGAACGAGCTGTTCCGCCACTCCTCCACGCCGGGTACGCCCGTCGCGGCGAGGTGGCCGAACAGGTTGTCCGGGGTCAGTGGAGCCCGGAAGGGCAACCGCAGGGTGATCGCCCCCGGCGTCTGGCGGGCGATGCCTCGCGCGGCGCGGGTCCGCAGCTCGGTCGGGGCGAGCGCGAAGACTTCCCGCACGGTGTCGTTGAACGTACGGATCGAGGAGAACCCGGCGGCGAAGGCGACCTCGGCCATGGGCAGCGGGGTCGTCTCGATGAGGAGCCGCGCGGTCTGGGCACGCTGCGCCCTTGCCAGGGCCAGGGGGCCGGCTCCCAGCTCGGCGAGCAGCTGGCGCTCGATCTGCCGGGCGCTGTAGCCGAGGCGGGACGCGAGCCCGGGCACCCCTTCGCGGTCGACGACGCCGTCCCGGATGAGACGCATGGCCCGGGCGACGGTGTCGGCGCGGGCGTTCCACTCCGGCGAGCCCGGGGTCGTGTCCGGACGGCACCGCTTGCAGGCCCGGAACCCGGCCTGCTGACAGGCGGCCGCGCTCGGGTAGAAGGTCATGTTCTCGACCTTGGGCGGCACGACGGGGCAGCTGGGGCGGCAGTAGATGCGGGTGGTGAGGACGGCCGTGAAGAACCATCCGTCGAAGCGCGCGTCCTTGGACTGAACAGCGCGCACGCAGCGCTCGGTGTCGGTGTGCATGGGTGCGGGAGCGACGGGGGGCATGGATCCAGCATCCGGCACGGGCAGCGCCCCCGCTGGCGAGAATCCGACATGCACCTCGCGGGGCCTGGGGCGGCCGGCGGCCCGCCCCCCGGTGGGGCAGGGCCACTGCTGCTGCCGCCTGCCGACTGCCGTCTGCCGTCTGCCGTCTGCCGTCTGCCACGGTCGGGCGCTCGGGTCCGGGAGTGCTTCCAACCGCCCGCGTGGGAGCGCTTCCAACCACCGGTCCGGGCCTGGGAGGGAGCGCTTCCAACCACCCGCGCGGGGAGCGCTTCCAACCACCCGTCCGGGCCTGGGAGCGCTTCCAACGGTCTGCCCGAGCCTGAGACGATGGCAAGCCGACCGACATGAAAGCGCTTCCAGCCACTTGCTCGGGCAAGGGCGGCCGCCCGGCGGGCGGTCCGAGAGCGCTCTCGACCACCGCCCCTCCCCCACCGCCCCTCCCCCGCCGCGCCCTCCCCGTCGGCCCCGCCCGCCGACGACACCGACCCACGCCGGCCGGCCAAGCCGCCTCAGCCACGCTCGGAGTCATAAAGGAAACAGTTGTCCGAGCGGTGCGGAGTGTGATCTCGTGGTCGCGATCACGTACTCGGAACGGGGGGCCACATATGGCGGACGGTACCGGGCAGTTGCTGGCCATCAGCGACCTGCACATCGGATACGCCGAGAACCGCGCCCTTGTGGAGAAGCTGGCGCCCGGTTCCGACGACGACTGGCTCCTGGTGGCCGGGGACGTCGCCGAGAAGGTCCCTGACATCCACTGGGCCCTCTCCACCCTGGCGAGCCGCTTCCGCAAGGTCGTGTGGGCGCCCGGCAACCATGAGTTGTGGACGCACCCGAAGGACGACATCACCCTGCGCGGTACCGCCCGTTATGCCCACCTGGTCCAGATGTGCCGCGATCTCGGCGTGCTCACCCCTGAGGACCCCTACCCGGTCTGGGACGGCCCCGGCGGCCCGGTCGCCGTCGCGCCGCTGTTCCTGCTGTACGACTACAGCTTCCTGCCGGCCGGCCGGACCACGAAGGCCGAGGGGCTTGAGTACGCGTACGGCACCGGGGTCGTGTGCAACGACGAGTACCTGCTGCATCCCGACCCCTATCCGAGCCGCGAGGCCTGGTGCCGCGCCCGGGTGGAGGAGACGGAACGCCGGCTCAAGGCACTCCCCGACGACCTGCCCACGGTCCTGGTCAACCACTACCCGTTGCACCGCCATCCCACGGACGTCCTGTGGTACCCGGAGTTCGCGATGTGGTGCGGCACCCGGCTGACCGACGACTGGCACCGCAGGTTCCGGGTGGCCGCCATGGTCTACGGCCACCTCCACATACCCCGGACCACCTGGCACGAAGGGGTCCGCTTCGAGGAGGTGTCGCTCGGCTATCCCCGCGAGTGGCGCTCCCGCTCGACGGCGCCCGGGCAGCCGCGCCGCATCCTGCCGCCCCCGGCGGAACACCCCCGCTGACCGGGAGCCGCAGGCGTGGGGTGGGCGTGTCAGAGGCTCTGCCTCAACCCCCGCCCGGCGCGCGCGTCATGACAACCCGTCAGCTCACCCACGCCGCGAACGCCTCGTACGCCCGCTCGTCGAAGAGTACGAACCTGACCTCCTCGACCGACGTCTCCGCTGCTTGCACCGTCTGAACCGCGATCCTGGCAGCGTCCTCCATCGGCCACGCGTAGACACCGGTGGAGATCGCCGGGAACGCGATCGTGCGCGCGCCCAGTTCGCCGGCCACTCGCAGCGACTCCCGGTAGCAGGAGGCAAGCAGCGACGCGTCGCCGCCGCCACCGCCGTACACCGGGCCGACCGTGTGGATCACATGGCGGGCGGGCAGCAGCCCCGCCGTGGTGGCGACCGCCTGGCCCGTTTTGAGGCCCTTGCCGTACTGCGAGGCCCGCAGCGCGCGGCACTCGGCCAGGATGGCGGGGCCGCCGCGCCGGTGGATCGCGCCGTCCACCCCGCCGCCGCCGAGCAGCGAGGAGTTCGCGGCGTTGACGATGGCGTCCACCACCTGCTCGGTGATGTCACCGCGTACCAGGACGATCTTCGCCCGCGCCGGTGTCATCGCCGGTCCGCCTCGCGCAGGCGGCGCCACACGGCCTTCGCGGCGTTGTGGCCGGACATGCCGTGGACGCCCGGGCCCGGCCAGGCGGCCGACGAGCACAGGAACACCGAGGGGTGCCGGGTCGCGTACGGGAACAGGGAGATCTTCGGGCGGAGCAGCAGTTGGAGGCCGCGGGCGGCGCCGCAGGCGATGTCGCCGCCCACGTAGTTGGCGTTGCGCGCGGCCAGTTGGGGCGGGCCCGCGGTCGCACGGGCCAGGATCCGGTCGCGGAAGCCGGGCGCGAACCGCTCGAGCTGGCGCTCGATGGCGTCCGTCAAGTCGCCCTCCCATCCGTTGGGGACATGGCCGTACGCCCAGAACACGTGCTTGCCCTTTGGCGCCCGTGAGGCGTCGACGAGGCTCGGCTGGGCGGTGATCAGAAACGGCGTGCGGGGGGCGGTGCCGCCGGATGCCTGGCTCAGGGCGGCGCCGATGTCGCGGCTCGACGGGCCGATCTGGACGGTGCCGGCCTGCTGGGCCTCCTTCGCGGTCCAGGGCACGGGTCCGTCAAGGGCGTAATCGATTTTGAAGACGGCGGCGCCGTACCGGTAGTCCGCGTAGGCGCTGCCCAGGCCCGCGATGCGGGCGAGCGCGGTCGGCGAGGTGTCGAAGAGGTAGGCGCGGGCCGGCGGCAGGTCGTCGAGGCGCTTGACCTCGAAGCCGGTGTGGACGACGCCCCCGAGGTCGCGCAGATACCCGGTGAGGGCATCGGAGATCGACTGGGAGCCCCCGCGCGGCAGCGGCCACCCGTTCTCGTGCGCGGCGAGTGCGAAGAGCATGCCGACGCCCGCCGTGGCGATGCCTCCCAGCGGGGCGATGACGTGGGCGACGAGCCCGGCCATCAGGGCGCGCGCCCGGTCGTCGCGGAAGCGGCGCATCAGCCACGTGTAGGGCGGCAGCCCCACCGTGCCGAACCGGGCGAGTCCGACAGGGTCGCGCGGCAGGGCGGTGAGCGGCAGCGACATGAAGTCCCGTGCCAGCACGTCCCATTTGCCGAGGAAGGGGGTCATCAGACGGCGGTACGCTCCCGCGTCGCGCGGGCCGAAGGACGCGGCCGTCTCGGCGACCGAGCGGGAGAGCACCGCGGCCGTGCCGTCGTCGAAGGGGTGGGCCATCGGCAGTTCGGGGTGCAGCCATCGCAGCCCGTAGCGCTCCAGCGGCATGGCGCGGAAGGCGGGCGAGCCGATGCCCAGGGGGTGCACGGCGGAGCACGGGTCGTGACGGAAGCCGGGGAGGGTGAGCTCCTCGGTCCTCGCGCCTCCGCCCACGGTCTCCTTGGCCTCGAAGACCTCGACGCCCAGGCCCCTCCTGGCCAGTTCGACGGCGGCGGTCAGCCCGTTGGGACCCGCCCCCACGACGACTGCATCGAGCATCGACGCCACCTCGGACTCCTCACGCCACGGCCAAGGACCCCAGGATATTCCGGCGCGCCGACAATCCCGCCGGGGGTGGCGTGCGAGGGGTGAACTCGCCATCCCACACCGCCATCGGACACCACCATCGGACGTCGCCTTCGGTCACCGCGTCTCCGCCATCGCCGCGTGGCTGACCGAGGTGCCCGGCGTGGTGGCCGTCACCCTGGGCGGCAGCCGCGCCCGGAGCACGTACCGGCCGGACTCCGACTGGGACCCCGGCGTCCACGACCGGGGTGAGCTCGACGTGCCCGCGCGGGCCCGGCCGGCCGAGCGGGTGACCGGCGCCCCGGTGGAGGTCGCCCATCACCGGGGCTGGCCGCTCAGCGAGAAGGGCGCGGCGGCCGCCCTGCCCGCCGCGCCCGCGGGCTTCGGCGGCCCTGACCCGCCTCGACCCCGACGCGATGGATCTGGCCCAGGACCCGGTGAGCGAGGTGCGGACAGCGCCGGCCTGACCGGGCCCGGGACGCCGCGGGTCACCCGCGCCCGATGCCTCACTCCCCCGCGAGCAGCCCCCGGATCCGCTCCGCCGTCGCCGCGTCGCGTGCCGCGGTGAACGGAAGCTCGTTGCCCCCGGCGATCCGGAACGGCACCCCGGCGACAGTGGTCTGCGCGCCGCCCGCCTCGGTGACCAGGAGCAGCCCCGCCGCGTGGTCCCAGGCGTACTCCCAGGAGAACGCCAGCGCGTCGAGCTCTCCTCGCGCGATCGCCAGGTATTCCAGGCCGGCCGAGCCGCACGGCACCGCCTCCACGCCCTCGGTGCGCAGGGCCAGGAGGGCCTGCTTCTGCTCGGGCGTGGTGTAGTCCGGGTGGGAGGTGGCGACCCGCAGGACCGCGCCCGGCTGGGGTGAACCGGCGTGCAGCGGCTCGCCGTTGAGGGTGGCGCCCCGGCCGCGGACGGCGACGGCCATCTCGTCGAGCGCCGGCGCGTACGTCCACGACGCCAGCAGTTCGCCCCGGTGGGCGAGGGCGACCAAAGTACAGAAGCCGGCTTCGCCCCGGACGAACTGGCGGGTGCCGTCCACGGGGTCGACGATCCACACCGGCGCGTCGCCGCGCAGCGCCTCGTACACCGCCGGATCGGCGTGCACGGCCTCCTCGCCGACGACCACCGAGCTCGGAAGTATCGCGGTCAGGGCGGCTGTCAGATGTTCCTCGGCGAGCCGGTCGGCGACCGTCACGAGATCGTGCGGGCCGTTCTTCTCGACGATCTCGTGCAGGGCCAGGCGGCGGAAGCGCGGCATGATCTCAGCGGCCGCCGCCTTGCGGACCGCCTCTTCCACCGCTGCCGGGACACCCTCGAGAATTCCTTCGTCGATCATGCGTCCAGCAAAGCACGCGCCACTGACAACGGGCGAGCCACGGGAGCTCCCTCGGTGAACAGTGCGTGGCCACAGGGCGACGTCCGGCCGGAGCGCCGCCGGGGTTTTCCGCGGCCGCCCGGAGCCCGGCCGGCCGGCCCCGGCTTTCCCGGAGCGGGCGGCCCCGCGCCGCGAAACAGCGCGGAGCGCATTACCGTTGAGCCCGCTCAGAACAGAGGGAGGCACAAACGGTGCACGGCGAATACAAGGTCCCCGGCGGCAAGCTCGTCGTGGTCGATCTGGAGACGCGCGACGGCGTCCTGCGGGACGTACGGGTCGCGGGTGACTTCTTCCTCGAACCCGACGAGGCGATCGACGCGATCAACGGCGCTCTGGAGGGCGCCCCCGCCGACACCACCGCCGCCGGCCTCTCGGCCCGTATCGACGCGGCCCTGCCGCCCGGCACCACCATGTACGGTCTGTCGTCGGACGGGGTCGCGGTCGCGGTGCGCCGGGCCCTGGCCCATGCCACCGACTGGAACGACTACGACTGGCAGCTCATCCACGACGGTCCGCAGGAGCCCGCCCTGCACATGGCGCTCGACGAGGTCATCACCGCCGAGGTCGCGGCCGGCCGGCGTCCGCCGACGCTGCGGGTGTGGGAGTGGGGCGCGCCCGCGGTGGTCATCGGCAGCTTCCAGTCGCTGCGCAACGAGGTCGATCCGCGGGGCGCCGAGCGCCACGGCATCACGGTCGTGCGGCGGATCAGCGGCGGCGGCGCCATGTTCATCGAGCCCGGCAACACCATCACGTACTCGCTCTCCGTGCCGAACGCCCTCGTGCAGGGTCTCTCCTTCGCGGACAGCTACGCCTACCTCGACGACTGGGTGCTCGGCGCGCTCGGCGACATGGGCGTCAAGGCCTGGTACCAGCCGCTCAACGACATCGCGACCGAGGCGGGCAAGATCGCGGGCGCGGCGCAGAAGCGGATGGTCGCGGACGACGGCGCGGTGCTGCACCACGTGACGATGGCGTACGACATCGACGCGGACAAGATGATGGACGTGCTGCGCATCGGCAAGGAGAAGCTGTCCGACAAGGGCACCACGAGCGCGAAGAAGCGCGTCGATCCGCTGCGGCGCCAGACGGGTCTGGCGCGCGAGACGGTGATCGAGCGGATGATCGCGTCCTTCCGCTCCCGCTACGGCCTGGCCGAGGGCCGTGTCACGGACGTGGAGATGTCCCGGGCGCGCGAGCTCGCGGCCACGAAGTTCTCCGCCGAGGAGTGGACCGCGCGCGTGCCCTAGGAGCGCGGCCCGGGGGCGTCCGGGTCCTGGGCCGCGCGGTGTGCGGGCCGGTTTCCGGCCGACAGGGCGGCGTACAGCACGAGCGCCGAGCCGAGTCCCACCGCCCAGCCGTAGTCCGCGAGCGGTTTCAGGAGGGGGATGAGACCGCGCGTGGGGAAGGGGCCGGCTTTGGCTCCGTGCTCGTCGAGCGTGGAGTACGAGCCGCCGACCGCGAGGACGCCGCCCATCGCGAACGCGGCCACCGCCCGCCAGTTCCAGCCGCCCCGGTACCAGTAGCGGCCGCCGACCCGGTAGAGATCGGCGACGTCCAGGACGGTGCGGCGCACCACCCAGTAGTCGGCGATGAGGATCCCCGCGACCGTGCCGAGGAGCCCGCCCACCACGCCGAGCCAGGTGAAGATGTACAGCTGGGGCGTCGAGGTCAGCTTCCACGGCAGGACCAGGACGCCGACGACACCCGTGATGAGCGCTCCCCGGCGGAAGGTGATGATCCTGGGCGCGAGGTTCGCCAGGTCGTACGCCGGGGAGACCACGTTGGCCGCGATGTTGACGGAGATCGTCGCGACGAGGACGGTGACCAGCGCGAAGAGCAGCCCGAAGACGTTGTCGGTCTTGGCGACCAGGTCGACCGGGTTCCAGATCGGCGCCCCGTACACCGCCTGGGAGCCGGAGGTGACCAGGACCGACAGGAGCGCGAAGGCGGTCATCGTGGTGGGCAGCCCGAGCGTCTGGCCCCAGACCTGGGCGCGCTGGCCTCGGCCGAAGCGGGTGAAGTCGGGGATGTTCAGGGACAGCGTGGCCCAGAAGCCGATCATGCCCATGAGGGACGGGAAGAAGACCCGCCAGAAGTGCGGGCCCCAGCCGTACCGTGCGGGCTGGTCCAGGAGCGGGCCGAAGCCGCCCGCCTTGTGGGCGATCCACGCGAGCAGGACGAGCGCGCCGATCAGGACGAAGGGCGCCGCCCAGTTCTCGAAGCGGCGCAGGGTCTCCATCCCCCGGTGGATGATGGCGAGTTCGAGGGCCCAGAAGGCGGCGAAGCACAGCCACAGCGTCCAGGGCTGGCCGCCGATCTCCGCCGCGTGGGTCCAGCCGCCGAAGACCTTGCCGAGCAGGACGAAGACGCCCTGGCCGCCGATCCAGGTCTGGATGCCGAACCAGCAGCACGCCACGGCGGCACGGATCATGGCCGGAAGGTTGGCGCCGCGCAGCCCGAAGGAGGCGCGGGCCAGAACGGGGAAGGGGATGCCGTACTTCGGGCCCGCGTGTCCGGTCAGGAGCATCGGGACGAGCACGGTCACGTTGGCGACGGCGATGGTGAAGACCGCCTGTTTCCAGTCCATGCCGAGCGCGACGAGGCCCGAGGCGAGCGTCCAGGAGGGGATGTTGTGGGCCATGCCGACCCACAGCGCGGCGAAGTTGTAGGTCGACCAGACGCGCGCCTCGCGGGGCACAGGACGCAGGTCCGCGTTGCTGAACCGGCCCTGGCGCGCGGGGAGTTCGGGTATGGCGGAGGTGTCGGGCATGAGCAGGCCATCCGTTCGGGGACGCGGCGGGGGGAGGCGAACGGGCCTTGCGGGGCGGGTGGTTGAGGGGCCGGGCAGCGGGTTGAACGGCCCGGCAGGGGAGTTGGCGGGCCGTCAGCTCAGGGCCGGGATGACCTGCGCGCCGTACGCGTCGATGACCGCCTCGCGCGCGTCGTGCATGGCGTACAGCGCGAACTGGTCCACGCCGAGTTCGCGCAGCGCCCTCAGTTTGTCGATGTGGGCCTGGACCGGGCCCAGCAGACAGAAGCGGTCCACGATCTCGTCGGGCACGAAGGCGGTGTCGGGGTTCCCGGTCCTGCCGTGGTGGCTGTAGTCGTATCCCTGACGCCGCTTGATGTACTCGGTGAGCGCTTCGGGGACCAGACCGGAGTGCTCGCCGTAGCGGGCCACCAGGTCCGCCACGTGGTTGCCGACCATGCCGCCGAACCAGCGGCACTGCTCGCGGGCGTGGGCCAGGTCGTCGCCGACGTAGGCCGGCGCGGCGACACAGATCGTGATGGACTCCGGGTCGCGCCCCGCGTCGGCGGCCGCCTCGCGGACCGCCTTGACCATCCACTCCGTCAGATAGGGATCGGCGAGCTGAAGGATGAACCCGTCGGCCTTCTCGCCCGCGAGCGCGAGGGCCTTCGGACCGTACGCGGCCATCCAGACGGGCAGTTTGCCGTCCTTGACCCACGGCAGCCTCAGGCGCTGTCCGTCGACCTCGGCCTCCCGGCCCTCGGCGAGGTCGCGGATGACGCCGATCGCCTCCCCGAGCCTGGCCAGGGTGTTGGGTTTGCGTCCCGCCACTCGCATCGCCGAGTCGCCGCGCCCGATGCCGCACACCGTGCGGTTGCCGTACATCTCGTTGAGGGTGGCGAAAGTGGAGGCGGTGACCTCCCAGGTGCGGGTGCCGGGGTTGGTCACCATGGGGCCGACGGTCAGCTTGGTGGTGTGTTCCAGGATGCGGCTGTAGATGACGAACGGTTCCTGCCAGAGCACCGAGGAGTCGAAGGTCCAGCCGTAGCGGAAGCCGTTGCGTTCCGCGCGCCGCATGAGGCCGACGACGGCCGACGCGGGCGGGTCGGTCTGGAGGACGAGTCCGAAATCCATCAGTGCTCCTAGCGGTCCACGTGGCGGTGGTGCGTCCGTGCGGGTGCGTCCGTGCGGTGCTTCCGGGCCGGGGGGTAGGGGCTGGTGTCCTTCCACGTCAGACCATGCCGGGCCGGGTCGAGCGAGCCTCATGAGCGGTCCGAGGAGGGAAATCCTGGACCTTCCCCCAAGGCTTGGCAAGAGGGCTTCGGCGCGTGTCCCGGCCTCTTGGCACAGTGTCCACGAACGGGTGCTCCCGCCCGGTCGCGGCGCGCGGTGAAAGGCCGAGGGGGCGGCGCCGAAGCGCCGCCCCCTCCTCATGCCGCTGTGTTCCTTCAGCGCCTCTGCTCGAAGGGCGAGGGCACGGGGAAGTAGGCCGCGAGGAAGGCCCGCAAGGTGCGGTCCTGTTCCTCGACGGAGACCTCCGCGTTGGCCGACTCGCCGATGCAGAAGACGCTGCGGTTGCGGGTGGCCAGCAGACGGCTCAGGACCGTGTGGTGCTGGGGGTTGCCCACATTGACGTAGGTGCAGGAGATCGTCGAGGGCGTGGAGCGGCCCGTCAGGTACCCGTAGTGGTGGTGCAGGGAGGAGGTGATGGACAGGTCGGAGGAGGCCCGGAAGCGGCTGGCCGCCGTGGCCGCGACCTGCTCGGGGAACTTCTCGCTGATCTCCTGAAGGACGCTGCGCCGCAGCGGGTGGGGAGCGTGCAGGAAGCTGTGGGTCGCGGTGCGGCCGAACATCTCCTCAAGCAGCGCCCGGTTGTTCTTCGCGGCGGCGAAGTAACCCTCGTCGTCGTCGGAGAGCTCGCTCGGCGGCACGGCGGTGGGCGAACGGAAGTGGAGGGCGTTGCCGCTGCTGTCGAAGAAGGACTGCGGGGTCAGCGGCCGCCCGATGAACACGTCGTCATTGAGGTAGAGGAAGTGCTCGGACAGGCCCTCGATGCGGTGCAACTGGCTTTCGATGGCATGGGAGTTGAAGGTGGGAAGCCAGCTGGCGTCGCCGAAGATGTCGCGGTGGCTGACCAGGTTGACGCGCGGGTCGCTGGTGTCGAGCCAGGAGGGGGCCTGGTCGTCGGTGACCAGGTGGATGGTGCGCACCCAGGGCGCGTACATGGCCAACGACCGCAGGGAGTACCGCAGTTCGTCGCGGTTGCGGAAGCGTACGTCGCCGTGGTCGGCGTCGGCGGCCGTGGTGATGCCGGCCGCGCGGCGCGCGGCGTCGCGGCGCTCCTGCCACGCGGGGTCGGTGTCGTCGACCCAGGTGTAGACGACGTCGATGGGGAAGTCGATGTCGTTCATGAGGCGGCCGGTGTACGCCTTGTCCGTGGGGTGCTCGCGCTCGCCCACCCGCAGCGTCGCGCCCCCCTTCAGGTCGGGAAGGCGGGGCCCGACCAGGGTGGAGCCGCGCGGCGCCTTGCGCCAGCCGGGGAACTCCTCGTCCGGTCCGCTCTCGTCCCAGAACTCCACGGTGCAGCCGAAGGCCGGCCCGTAGCGCAGGGTGCGGCTGGTGGTGACGACCGGCTTGAAGACGCGCACCCCCGCCACGTCGTCTGCGCCGCGCAGCCGTTCGGCGAGCCAGGCGCCGGGCACCGCGCCGTTGGGCGAGATGAGTTCGCCGTAGACGGGCTTGCCGTGCAGTTCGGTGGCGAGCGCCGCCAGGGCTTCGGGCCTGCGCTCGACCTCGACCGCGACCCGGTAGGAGGTGCCGGCGTCGCGCAGGAGCACGTAGGGCACGTTGTGGGCGTCGAGGGCGGAGGTGGCGAGTTCGAGGTTCCACTCGGCCATGCGGGGAGCCAGGATGTCGTCACGGACCTCGGCCAGGCGGCCCGCGGTGCGCACGATGGTGCCGGTGCGGTCCTGGGCCTGGAGCAGTACCTCGCGGGCCTTCTGCTCGTCGACGGAGTCGGCGAGGCCGCTGACGGGCGCGCTGACGTTGAAGCTGCGGGTGCCACCGGCCGCGACGCGCCGGGCGATCCGGTCGGCGCGCTCGGCGAGCCGCTTGGGGTCGTCGCGCCGGGCCAGCAGGCGGGTGAAGAGCTCTTCCCAGCGGCCGGTGATCTCGGCGGCGCCGAAGCGTTCGCGCACGCCCGTGCGGGCGGCGGCGCCGAACGCGCGGCGCGTGTCGTCGTCCTCCATCAGCTTGGCCATGGAGGTGGCCAGCGCGTCCTTGTCGGCTGCGGGCACGAGCAGCCCGTCCACACCGTGGCGGATGATCTCGGCGGGGCCGGTGACGATGTCGTACGCGACCACGGGCACGCCCGCCGCGAAGACCTCGAGCAGCACCAGCGGGAAGGCCTCGTTGCGCGAGGGCAGCACGGCGAGGGCAGCCTTGGCCCACTCCTGCTCCATCTGGGCGGAGCGGCCCATGAGCTGGACGCGGTCGTGCAGCGAGAAGCCGTCGACCAGACGGCGCAGATTCACTTCCTGGGGGCCGTCGCCGAAGATCCGCATGGTCCAGCCGGGGTGCTCGTCCGCGATCGCGGCGAAGGCCTCGACGGCATGGTCGATCTGCTTCTCCGGTGTCATGCGGGCGGCCAGCACGATGGTCTTGCTGTCGAGGTCCGAGCGCGGACGGAAGCCGTCCGGCACCGCGTTGGGTATCGCGACCAGCTCGGGGGCGGCCGCGCCGAGGCTGTCGGCGAACCAGTCGTTGGTGCGGTCGGTCAGGGAGACCAGCGCGTCGATGCGGGGCGCGTAGACCAGCAGGGGCTCGCCGGAGACACCACGCAGCTGGGAGGCGCGGTGCTCCTGGTGGACCGTGACGACGCGGCTGGGGGCCAGGGTGGCGGCGGCGGCCATCAGGGCGGGGGTGGTCGTGATGAGCACGTCGGTGTCGAGCGAGCCGAGCGCGGTGGTCATCTCGATGTCGGAGAGCCGGTCGAAGGTCGACTCCCAGGACGGCTTGATCAGCTCGCTCGGCAGGGACGCCAGGGTGCGGCAGTCCTGCTCGGCCAGGCCGGTGGCGCGCACGGGGCGCTCGTAGGACCCGGTGCGGTCCACGAGGTAGCGGCGCGGGACGTCGCGGCCCGCCTCGAAGAACGGCTCGGGGCGGGTCTTGAAGACGCTGATCACTTCCACCTGATGACGCGACATCAGATGGTGGGCCTGGGTGTAGACGGCCATCTCGGTGCCGCCCATCTCGTCGCCCCAGGTGAGCAGGAAAGTGATCTTCATCGGTTGGTGTCCTCGGGAGTGACGAAGGGGGCGCAGCTGACGGCGAGGGTGCCGGCTGCCGAGAGGTGGGCGTGCACGCGCAGCACCGTGCCGTCCGCCAGGGCGACGCTGCGGAAGGGCGTGCGGAAGACCCGCTTGGGGTGGCGTACGTCGGTGAGCCTGCGCGCGATCTTGAGATGGGTCGTCCCCGACCGCAGCCGGATGTCCCACATGCGCTGTCCCCGGCCCTCACGGCTCATCTCGGCGAGCGGCAGGTCGAAGGTGAACTCGGGACCCTGCCACTGGGTGGGGATGGCCAGCGGCGTGCCGCCGACGCCGCGCCGCACGGCCTCGGCACCGGCCTGGGGCCCGGGAGCACGGACCGCGATGAGCCTGCCGCGCACGGTGATCCGGTCCCACTTGAGGTCGAGGGAGACCAGTTCGGCCTGGCGGCGCGGCGCCGAGACCTTGATCATGGCGTGGCCGTCGAGCGTGCGGACCACCCGGTAGTGCACCCCGGTCGCGGGGTCGGGCGGGGTGCGCAGGGTGGGCCCGTCCGACACCGCGTCGCCCAGCGCGGCGATCGGGGTGCGGCGGGTGCGGCCCTGGTGGTCGACGGCCACCAGGCTCATGCGCCACAGACCGTCGGCGAGGCGGGGGCCGTGCGCGGAGGGCGGGTTGTACCGGGCGTGACGCAGGGGGGTGGTCACGGTCAGGAGCGTGGTGCCGTCGGGCTGCGCCTCCTGCTCAAGGGGCAGCTGCTCGACGCGGCCGTGGGACTCCAGGTGGAGCTGCATCTCGGCGACGCCGGCCGGCGGCACGGGGCAGGGCACGGCGAGGTTGAGCGTGCGGCCGCCGAGGAGCGACAGATGCACGGGCCGCAGCGGCGGGCGGGAGCGGGCACGGGCGCCGAGCGCGGGCACCGTGTCGATCTGCTCGGCCCGTCGCCGGGCGCGCACCGCTGTGCCCCGGGCCCACTTGGCGGCGCGCACCGCGTGGGACAGAAGGGGTTCACCCATGACGCTCCGTTCTCCGAATCTCTCAAGCCGCGTCCCTTTGCGTGAGACGCACCACCCCCGTGCGAGGCGAACCCGCGCCAGCTCGTCGGGCCCCGCGGTTTTCCGTTGTGCCGGACACAACCGCACCATGGCGTCGACCACCGAATTGAGCCGGCGAGACGTATCTCACAGAGATCGCATCGGTGGTGGTGGAACGCCACAGGTTTCCCAGGGCTTTACCGAGTAGCCAAGGCCCAACATGTTAACTTCACATGTGATTCACATGAGAATCGCTGGTTCAGGTCACTCGCCGCGCCTTTGGGGGGTCCGCGTGGCTGCCGTCCCGGCTGGGACGTTTTTTACACGGAGACAGAAGAATATGACGAAGGCCCAAGAAGTAGATGCGACCGGGGCCCGTCGGCAGGGGGCAGTCGTGGTGAACCAGCCGGACGCATTCGGCGTCCAGGTCGGACATGGGGGGATTCGGCCCAGCGCCGAGGCGTCCAGTCTGGTCTCGTTGTACCGAAAAGTGCTGCCCGTCCAGGGCCGGCGAGCCATCGCCCGGCGTTTCTCGCCCGAGCAGCGCCGCCGGGTCAAGCAGCGCATCGGCGCCGCCTCCAGCGCGCTTCAGGCCGTCCAGGTGCGGTCCTCCGCTTTCGCCGCGACCCACCACGCGCTGATCGCCGAGTCCGGTGCGACCGTCGTCACGGCAGAGGGCCGGCTGCGCATCGCGCTGCCCGAGCCCCGCCTCTCCCCCGAGACCGCGCGGCGCACGAATCTGGCCACCGTCACCCAGGCCCTGTCCGGCGCGGGCATCGACTACTTCTGCGTCCGCCGCCAGGACCGTTCGGCCACCACCGTCGCCGTCTCCCGGGCCGACCGTCCCGCCGCGCTGCGGGTCCTGAGCGAGCATTGCGGCTCCTACCCCGGTTACCTGACGTCCCCCGAGAACGGCGGCCGGGTCCTGGCCGGCTTCCGGCCCGCGAGCTGGGGGCGGTTCTCGCAGGCGGACGTGGTCCGCGTCTTCGCCTACCGGACCGACCCCACCCGGCAGCTGGTGCTCGGGCCCGAGCACGGCTGCGACCTGGAATTCTGGGCCGCCGACGGCGACCGCCTGACGGCGCCCCGGCGCAACTCCATCGCCGAGACCGTGGCCGTCGAGGGGAAGACCGTCGAGGTCCCCGCGGAGACCTTCACCGCGCCCTACGGCTCCCGCGACCGAGGCCTGCTGACGGTCCGTACGCGCGAGGAGTTCACCACCGTCCTGCCGCGTGACATATCGTTTCCCATCGACGCGGTCTACACCTGGGTCGACGGCTCCGACCCCGCCTGGCTCGAGCGCCGCTCGCGGTTCTCGGGGACCAGTTACCACGCGGAGGCGGCCAACGCCGCGCGCTACGCCGACCACGACGAACTGCGGTACTCGCTGCGCTCGTTGGACATGTACGCCCCGTGGATCCGCACCATCTACCTCGTCACCGACGACCAGACGCCGGCCTGGCTCGACACCTCGGCCCCCGGCATCCAGGTGGTGTCGCACCGCGACATCTTCAGCGACTCGAGCGTGCTGCCGACCTTCAACTCCCACGCCATCGAGAGTCAGCTTCATCACATCGACGGGCTGTCGGAGCACTTCCTCTACTTCAACGACGACGTGTTCCTCGGCTCGGAGGCCGCGCCCGGCGACTTCTTCCTCGCCAACGGGCTGACCAGGTTCTTCCCCTCCCCCGCCCTGGTGCCGCTCGGCCCGCCCTCCGCCGACGACGTGCCCGTGGCAGCGGCCGGGAAGAACAACCGCTCGCTCATACAGCAGCGCTTCGGCACCACCCCCGTGGAGAAGATGCGGCACATGCCGCACGCGCTGAGCCGCAGCGTCCTGGACGAGATAGAGGAGGAGTTCGCCGAGCAGCACGCCACGACGGCCTCCCGGCGCTTTCGCAGCAGCGACGACATAGCCATACCCTCGTCGCTGTACCACTACCACGCCTTCCACACCCGTCGCGCGGTCCCCGGGGACCTGCGCTACGTCTACCGCGACGTGGCCCACCCGCACACGCCGAGCCAGCTCGACCGGCTGCTGCGCGACCGCGACAAGGACGTGTTCTGCCTCAACGACACCACGTCCGACGAGGCGGACTTCGCGCGCAGCGACCGTCTCATCCGTACGTTCCTCAAGGCCTACTTCCCGGTGGCGAGCAGGTTCGAGCGGACCCCTTGACCCAGGGCCGCAGACCGGACCCCGCACTTTCTGCCCAGGACTTCGCCATGCAGCCGCTTCCTTGCAGCCGTCCTGCCCGCCGCACCGTCGTGGCGGGATTCGTCGCGTTGGGCGCCGCCGCCTGCTCCTCCCACGCCGACAAGCCCGCCGGCACGGGCCGCGCCACTGTGCCCGCCGCGCAGGACGGACACAGCGGAGGGCGGGTGATGCAGGTCGTGGCGCACCCCGATGACGACCTGTACTTCATGAATCCCGAGCTGTCGCAGTCCATCTCCGCCAATGACCAGGTCGTCAGCGTCTATCTCAACTGCGGCGAGACCGGGGGCATCAACAAGGTCCCCGGGTCCACGACGCCGCCGAAGCCGGACGTGGCCGCCTACGCCGGGGCGCGCCGGCAGGGCCTGCGCCAGGCCTACGCGCAGATGGCCACCGGCGCAGCAGACGCCGCGTGGCGAGCCGAAGCCGTGGCCCTGCCGGACGGCACCCGCGTCGAGGTCGACACCCTGGACGGCCACCCCGGCCTTCAGCTGGTCTTCCTCGGCATCCGTCAGCACAGCTCCTACGGCTCGGGCCCCAGCAAGGGGCTTCCCGAACTGTGGGCGGATCCGTCCATGGCGACCAGTACGCTCGTCAGCACCGGCTCACCGGTACAGGGCACGCATCCGGTCACCCGCGACAGTGTGATCGCGGCCCTCGCCCACCTGCTCGACAAGTACCGCCCCACCGTGGTCCGGATGATGGATCCGGACCCGGACATGCAGGTGCACGACGCCAAGCAACGCCTCCACCACGACCAGCCCGGGTACTCCGATCACCCGGACCACACCGCCGCCGCCCTGTTCACGCTGGCCGCTCTTGAGCGCTATCAGGGTCCGGGTGCCGGGCGCCCGTACGCGGTCGTGTCCTATCGCGGCTACTACAACGAGCGCTGGCCCCAGAACCTCCCCGCCCAGCTCGTCCGCGCGAAGGCCGACGTCCTCAATGTCTACGGCGGCTCCCCCGACAGCTGCGACTTCGCGGCCGGCTGCGGCGACTACGACGTCGGCAAGGACCGCTCGTACGGAACGGGCTGGTTGCAGCGGACCTCCCTGCGCGATCCCGCGGGTCCGGTGCTGCACGCCGCGGCCGACGGCCGATTGACCGCTTTCGCGGTCCTCGGCGGCCGGGCCGTCATGTGGCAGGAGACCGCCAAGGGCAGTGGCACCTGGGGCGCGCCCCAACTGCTCGCCGCCGAGCGGCTGTTGCCCGGTATGGCCGCCTGTCTCACGCAGGACGGCCGCTGGCAGCTGTTCGCGGAACGCACCGCGGCTCTGGGCGCCTCCGTGGACGACAACCGGCGGGAGATCGTCTTCGCCGAACAGCGCTCGCCCGGCGGCCCGTTCGGCGCGTGGTCCTCCTTGGGCAACCCCGAGGGAACAGACCCGGACCGTGGCCGCCGCGTCGGCGCCCCGGTCGTCACCACCGACGGACAGAAGAGGCCGCTGGTCTTCGCCCGCAACTGGTCCAAGGGCATCTCCATGCGCCAGCAGCGCCCCGACGGTCAGTGGACCCCGTGGAAGGACCTGGGCGGCGCCGAGGTCCAGGAGGGGCTGTGCGCGGTCACCGACCGTGAAGGCCGTGTGCACGTGCTGGCTTCCGGCCACGACGCGGTGCACCACTGGTCGCAGAGCAAGCCCGGCGCCCCCTTCACCGTCGCGCAGACGCGTCTGCCGGCCCCCGCGGACCCGCCGGCCGCCGTGCTCTGCCCCGATGGGGGCATCGCCTTGGCCTACCGGGAGGCCAAGACCAGTCGCCCCGTCGCCGCGCGCCTCGCCCCCGGCTCCGCCGACTGGCGCGACGAGCGACTGGGCCTGACCGCCCGGGGCTACGGCCCGCTCGCGCTGCTGGCCCAGGGCGACGCGATCCTGCTGGCCGGACGCAACAACAACGGCACCACCAGTACGGCGCTGTGGCGTCCCGGCACGAAGGCCCAGTGGACCACGGACGCCGGCCGTGTCGTCGGCGCCCAGGCACTGAGCGCCGACGCGCAGGGCCGTCCTGTACTGGCCCATGTGACCCCACAGGCCGCACTGCGTACCGCGTTCGTGGCCAAGGGCGCCTCAGGCCACTGACGTGGCCCGACGGGGCGGCCGCGCGTCGCCCCCGGGCCGGCTTGGCCCGGCCCGGGGCCGGAGGGTCACCCGAGGTACTGGGTCACCCCGCGCGGCAGGAACGCCCCGTGGCCCGCGTGGCCGGTGTAGGCGCCGTTGTCGATGATCACTTCGCCCCGGGACAGGACGGTGCGCACCTTGCCCCGCACGCGCTTGCCCTCGTAGGCGTTGTAGTCGACGTTCATGTGGTGGGTGGAGGCGGAGAGGGTCTGTTCGGCGGCGGGGTCGTAGATGACCACGTCGGCGTCGGCGCCCGGCGCGATCGTGCCCTTTCTGCCGTACAGGCCGAACATCCGGGCCGGGGCGGCGCAGGCGATCTCGATCCAGCGGCGGCGGGTGATGTGCCCGTCCACCACGCCCTGGTGGAGGAGGTCCATGCGGTTCTCCACCCCGGGCAGGCCGTTGGGGATCTTGGAGAAGTCGCCCCGGCCGAGCTCCTTCTGGCCGCTGAAGCAGAAGGGGCAGTGGTCGGTGGAGACGACCTGGAGGTCGTCGGTGCGCAGGCCGCGCCACAGGGCCGCCTGGTGCTCGCGGGGGCGCAGCGGGGTGGAGCAGACGTACTTGGCCCCCTCGAAGTCCGGCTCGGCGAGGTTGTCGGTGGACAGGAACAGGTACTGCGGGCAGGTCTCGCCGAAGACGGGCAGGCCCTTGTCGCGGGCCGTGACGATCTCGGCCAGCGCCTCGTCGGCCGAGACGTGCACGACGTACAGGGGCGCCCCGGCGACCCGGGCCAGCTGGATGACCCGGTGGGTGGCCTCCGCCTCGAGCAGGACCTTGCGCACCTCGCCGTGATGGCGCGGGTCCCGCTCACCCCGGGCCAGAGCCTGCTGGACCAGGACGTCGATGGCGAGGCCGTTCTCCGCGTGCGCCATGATCAGGCCGCCGTTGCCCGACGCCTGCTGCATCGCGCGCAGGATCTGGCCGTCGTCGCTGTAGAAGACGCCCGGGTAGGCGGTGAACAGCTTGAAGGAGGTCACGCCCTGGGCGACCAGGGCGTCCATCTCCCTCAGCGTCGCGCCGTTCACATCGGAGACGATCATGTGGAAGCCGTAGTCGATCGCGCACCGGCCGTTCGCCTTCTCCATCCAGGTGTCGAAGCCCTCGGTGAGCGAGCGGCCCACCGACTGCACGGCGAAGTCGACGATGGTGGTGGTGCCGCCCCAGGCCGCGGCCCGTGTTCCCGTCTCGAAGGTGTCCGAGGCGAAGGTGCCGCCGAAGGGCAGCTCCATGTGGGTGTGCGCGTCGACACCGCCCGGGATGACATAGGTGTCGGTGGCGTCGATGACGCGGTCCGCGCTCCAGCGCTGGCTGCCCGGCGCGGCGAGGGCCGCGATCCGGCCGCCCTCGATGAGTACGTCGGCGTGGACTTCCTCGGCGGCCGTGATGACGAGGCCGCCCGTGATCAGTGTGCGGGTCATGCTGGTCGTGTCTCCTTCCCCGAGCCCGGGTGAGAACCCCTTGGGTACGCGCACGCGCGAGCGGCCGCGTCGGCCCCCGATTACACGGCGCGCAGGGCGCGTTCGAGGATGGCGGCGCCTTCCTCGGCCTCCGCGACGGTGAGCGAGAGGGGTGGCGCGACGCGCAGCACGCTGGTGTCGTGGCCGCCGCCCTTGCCGATGAGGAGGCCGCCTTCGCGGGCGGCTTCCAGGACCGCCGCTGCCGCTTGCGGGTCGGCCTCGTCGGTGCCGGGCCGCACCAGTTCGATGCCGGCCATCAGGCCCCGGCCGCGTACCTCGCGCACGATGGGCAGCTGCGCGCCGATCGCGCGCAGTCGCTCGATGAGCAGTCCGCCCACGCGCCGGGCGTTGCCCTGGAGGTCGTGTTCGAGGAGGTGGCCGAGGTTGGCGAGGCCTGCGGCCATGGTGACCGGGGAGCCGCCGAAGGTCGAGATCGAGTTGCTGTCCAGGCAGTTCATGACGTCGGCGCGGGCCACGACGCCGCCGATGGACATGCCGTTGCCGATGCCCTTGGCGAAGGTCAGGATGTCGGGCGGGCCGCTGTCGGCGTGGGCCTGCCAGCCCCAGAAGTGATCGCCGGTGCGGCCCCAGCCGGTCTGCACCTCGTCGGTGATCCACAGGATGCCGTGCCGGTTCAGGACCTCGCGAAAGGCGGCGTACAGGCCGTCGGGCGGTGAGGTGAACCCGCCGACGCCCTGGATGGGTTCGGCGATCAGGGCGGCCACGTCGCGGGTGTGCCCGAGGAGGTCTTCGAGGTCGGCGACGCACGCCTCGATGAACCGGGCGTCGCTGAGATGGGCGTAGGGCCCCCGGGTGCGCACCCCTCCGTGCACGTACAGCGTCTGGAGCGGCGAGAGGCCGGTCGGGGACCAGGAGCGGTTGCCGGTGATCCCGACCGCGCTGAAGGAACGGCCGTGATAGCTGTTGCGCATCGCGAGGATCTGGCTGGAGCGGCGGTGGGCGGTCGCGAGCAGCAGGGCGGTGTCGTTGGCCTCGGTGCCCGAGGTGGTGAAGAAGACCCGGGCGTCGGGGATGCCGGACAACTGGGCGATGCGCTCGGCCAGTTCGACCATGGGGCGGTCGAGGTAGAGGGTGGAGGAGTGGATGATGCGGCCGGCCTGTTCGGCGACGGCCTTGGTGACCTCGGGCAGGGCGTGGGCGGTCATCGTGGTGAGGATGCCGCCGAAGAAGTCCAGGTACTTCTTGCCGCTCGCGTCCCAGACGTGGCGGCCCTCGCCGTGGGTGATCTCGATGGGCTCGCGGTAGTAGAGCGCGAGCCAGTCGGGCAGGACCGCGCGGTGGCGGTCGTGGAGACTGCGGGTCACGGGCGCACCAGCCCTTCGTAGGCGTCGGGACGGCGGTCGCGGTAGAACGCCCACTGGCGGCGGACCTCTTCGATGAGGCCGAAGTCGAGGTCCCGTACCAGCAGTTCCTCCTCCTTGTCGCTGGCCACCTCGCCGACGAACTGGCCGCGCGGGTCCACGAAGTAGCTGGTGCCGTAGAAGTCGTTGTCGCCGTACTCCTCGCGGCCGACCCGGTTGATCGCGGCGATGAAGTACTCGTTGGCGACGGCGGACGCGGGCTGTTCCAGCTGCCACAGGTAGCCGGAGAGGCCGCGCGAGGTGGCGGAGGGGTTGTAGACCAACTGGGCTCCGTTGAGGCCGAGTTGGCGCCAGCCCTCGGGGAAGTGGCGGTCGTAGCAGATGTACACGCCGACCCTGCCGACGGCCGTGTCGAAGACGGGCCAGCCGAGGTTGCCCGGTTTGAAGTAGTACTTCTCCCAGAACCCCTTGACCTGGGGGATGTGGTGCTTGCGGTACTTGCCGAGGTAGCTGCCGTCGGCGTCGATGACGGCGGCGGTGTTGTAGTAGAACCCCTCGCCCTCGATCTCGAAGACCGGTACGACGATCACCATGCCGGTCTCTCGCGCGAGTTCCCTCATCCGGGTGACGGTGGGGCCGTCCGGGACGGGCTCGGCCCAGCGGTAGTGCTCGGCCTCCTGCACCTGGCAGAAGTAGGGGGCGTTGAACACCTCCTGGAAGCCGATGATCTTCGCGCCCTGCCTGGCCGCCTCACGGGCGTGTTCCTCATGCTTGGAGATCATGGATTCGGTGTCGCCGGTCCAGGTCGCCTGGACCAGAGCGGCACGCACGACATTGGCCATGAGCTGCTCCTTCGACGGTTGTCAGCCAGCCAAATCCACACGCGTAGATCCGTGTGTGGATGCGACCGTAAGGCGCGTCACGCACCGTGGCAAGACCATCGCGGCTTCGGCGGGGCTGATTGTGGCGTCACAGGTCAACCGGGGGTGACCGGAGCCCCCGGACCTGACGCACCGTCACTTCCCCGGGGGCCGGGCCCCGAAAGGCGCCGCCAGTTGCCGCGCCGGGCGTGGCGCAGCAGGACCGGGTCCTCGCCCACCACCACGGGGTGCCCCACCTCGGCGAGCAGCGGCAGGTCGGCGGCCTCGTCCGCGTACGCGTAGCAGCGTGCGGCCGGGATGCCGCGCTCACGCAGCAGGGCGCGCACCGCGTATCCCTTGCCCTGCCCGGTCATGGGGGCGCGCGGGCGCGAGCAGAGCACGACATCGGGCGCGAGGGCGCGGGCTATCGGCGCGACGTCGGCTGCGCCCGCGCGGGCGATCAGGACGACGAGGTGCCCGAGCGCGGCGTGGCCGTGCAGCGCGGCGAGGACCGGCGGATGCCAGAGCCGGCCGAGCGGCAGGGTAAGCCCGGCCAGGTCCGGCGCGGCGAGGAGCGTGCCCTCGACGTCGAAGAAGGCGGCGGGCGGTCCGGGGCGCGGCCCCGGCCGGGGGCGGGTGGTCGTGTCCATTGCCAGGGACCATGCCCATCTCACCCCATGGCTCAATCCCCTATTTCAACGTTCTGTTGAACTCGTCCGGAAAGCCGCCTCGCCAACGCCGGATTCCGTCCGGCGGGCAGCGCCTTTCGGGGGTACGGCGGCCCGGCTTCCTCAGGCCGCGACGGCGGGCGGCGCCGCGCAGTCGGACACGATCTCGTCCATGGACAGGCCCAGCACCGAGGCGAGCGCGGCCACGGTGAAGAACGCGGGGGTCGGGGCGCGACCCGTCTCGATCTTGCGCAGCGTCTCGGCGGAGAGCCCCGCCGCCGCCGCGATCTCCGGCATGCTGCGGTCCCCCCGCGCGGTTCGCAGCAGCCGGCCAAGTCGCTCGCCGCGTGCGCGCTCTTCCGGTGTGAGTGGGGTGCGGACCATGCGCCGATTCTAGCCCCGCCGCCGGGAAGGGCACCGGAAAACGCGGGCCCGTGCGCGACCCTGCGGGCGACCCGCGAGCGGACACCATTTAAATACCGGTATAGTAATGGCCATGGTGAAGATCAAGAGTGACCGGCAGATGGACGCGATGCGTGAGGCGGGGCGGGTGGTGGCCCAGGCCCTGGCCGCGGCACGGGAGGCGGCCGACGTCGGGGTGAGCCTGCGCGCACTGGACGCGGCGGCGCGCGAGGTGCTGGAGAAGGCGGGCGCCACCTCGCCCTTCCTCGACTACCACCCGGACTTCGCGCCGGTCCCCTTCCCGGCCACGGCCTGCGTCTCCGTCAACGACGCCATCGTGCACGGCATCCCGGACGACTACGTGCTGCGCGACGGCGACCTGGTCAGCGTGGATTACGGGGCGCTGCTCGACGGCTGGGCCGGCGACTCGGCGATCAGCTTCACGGTGGGCCGGGCACGGCCCGAGGACACCGCGCTCGTCGAGACGGCGTTCAGGGCGCTGGACGCCGGGATCGCCGCCGCGCTCGTGGGCAACCGCATCGGCGACATCGCGCACGCGATCGGACGGGTCTGCCGTGAGGCCGGCTACGGCATCCCCGACGGGTTCGCCGGCCACGGCATCGGCCGGGACATGCACGAGGACCCGGGCGTGCCCAACGAGGGCCGGCCCGGGCGCGGCATGGTGCTGCGGCACGGGATGGTGCTCGCGATCGAGCCGATGGTGATCGGCGACGGGAGCGACGCCTACTACCCGGCGGCCGACGGGTGGACCCTGCGCACCGTGAGCGGGGCGAGGGCGGCCCACGCGGAGCACACGGTCGCCATCACCGACGCGGGCCCGCGCGTCCTCACGCGCCTCTAGCGGCTCCGGCCGACACCACGCGCCGCCCGGTCGCCCGGAGTTGACGATTCATCAGTTGCTGGCAAGGAAGTGCTGCGCCAGCTCGTCGCCCAGCGACACCGCCGCGCTGTGCTCCTCGATCGGAATGGCCTCGGAGTCCTTGAACAGGATGTAGGTGACGTCCGACTCGGCCCCGCCCGTCCTCGGATCGGGATCGAGGCCGAGCGCCTTGGCGGTGGCGTACGACGCCTCACCGATGGTGTCCTTGGGCCCGGTGTCGCCGACCACGGCGTAGGCGACCTTGTCGCCGTGGATGACGGCCGCGACCCCGCCCCCCTTGATCCCGGATGTGCCGTAGTCCCACACGCGGCTGGGCTTGGGCACGACGACGTAGGGCAGCTTCGCCGCGTCGAGCGGCTTGTCGTCGCTCTGGTGGAAGCGGGTGTCGGGCTGGAAGTACGGGTCCGTCCTCCTGTTGCAGACCGCGCCGCTCTGCCCGTCGCAGTCCACGTCCAGGTCCGCCTTCCAGAAGACGGCGCCCTTGGCCCCGCACACCGGCACGGTGCGCGGAGCTCCGGCGTCCATACGGTACTTGCCGTGCGAGAGGGGGGCGCAGCCGGTCACCTTGGCGAGGAGAGCGGCCGCGCTGACCGTGCCCTCGCCGGCCAGGGCCCGCCTGGGAAGGACACGGACGCCCTGCGCGGAGGCGGGGAGCGCCGCGGCGAGCAGGGCGGCGCCGCAAGCGGCGGCGAGGGCGAGCGTTCTGGAGCGCACGGGAGGACCCTTCTGTTCGGACAAGGTCCTTTACCCGCCGCTCGCCCTTTCCGCCTCACCACCGTGACCCGTTCACCGCCTTCTTCGGCAAGGGGCCACTGGCCCGGAGCCGTTCAGCTCCCGGCCAGTGGCCCCGTCCATGCCCCCGGGAAGGGGTTACTGCTTTCCACTCGGATGGACCACGAGGGCGGAGCCGCCGCCCCGGCGCACCTTCTCTGCGGCCGCGAGCCAGCGCCCGTCGGGCAGGCGCTGCACTCCGGTCGCCGCGCCGATCTCGGGGTTGAGCGAGAAGGAGTGGCCGAGCGCTTCGAGACGGCCCCGCAGCGGGCTGTCGTAGAGCGCGGGTTCCAGCTCGGTCCGCGCGGCGTTGCGCTGGCTGGCGCGGGGCGCCGCGATCGCGTCGACGAGCGGCATGTCCCGGTCCAGGTGGTTGATCAGCGTCTGGAGCACGGTGGTGATGATCGTCGCGCCGCCGGGCGAGCCGAGCGCGAGCACCGGCTTTCCGTGCCGGTCCAGCACGATGGTCGGCGAGATGGAGGAGCGCGGCCGCTTTCCGGGCCCGGGCAGGTTCGGGTCGTGCACCGCCGGATCGGCCGGGGCGAAGGAGAAGTCGGTCAGCTCGTTGTTGAGCAGGAAGCCACGGCCCGGCACGGTCATCGCGCTGCCGCCGGTCTGCTCGATGGTCAGCGTGTACGCGACGACGTTGCCCCACTTGTCGGCCACGGTGAGGTGGGTGGTGTTGTCGCCCTCGTACGTGGTCTCGGCGGCGGGCCCGGTGGACCCGCACCGCTCGGGGTGGCGCGGGTCGCCGGGCGCGAGGGGGCTGGTCAGGACGGCGTCGTCCTTGATCAGGCAGGCCCGTGAGTCGGCGAAGCGCTGCGAGAGCAGGGCCTTGGTCGGTACGTTCTCGAACGCCGGGTCGCCGACCCAGCGGCCCCGGTCCGCGAACGCGATGCGGCTCGCCTCGATGTAGTGGTGCAGGTACTGCACGTCCGACGCCTTCGACAGATCGGTCCGCTCCAGGATGTTGAGCGCTTCGCCGACCGTCGTGCCGCCGGAACTCGACGGCGCCATGCCGTACACGTCGAGCCCCCGGTAGTTCACCTCGGTGGGCGCCTGGTATTTGGCACCGTAGGCCCGCAGGTCCCGCGCGGTCAGGTCACCCCGGCGCACCGTGCGCCCCGACGCGGGATCGACGGGCGGATTGCGCACCGTACGGACGATGTCCGCGCCGAGGTCGCCCCGGTAGAGGGCGTCGATGCCCTTGCGGCCCAACTCCTCGTAGGTGCGGGCCAGATCGGGGTTCTTGAAGGTGGAGCCGACCACCGGGAGCTGTCCGCCGGGCAGGAACAGCTCGGCGGTGTCGGGGAAGTCGGCGAAGCGGTCCTGGTTGTCCTTGGTCTGCGAGCGGAAGGTGGCGTCGACGGTGAAACCGTCGCGCGCGATCCGTTCGGCGGGCTTCAGGAGCGTGCCGAGCGACTTGCTGCCCCAGGCGCGCAGGGCCCGGTCCCAGGTGGCGGCGGTGCCCGGGGTGCCGACGCTGAGGCCGCTGGTCACGGCGTCGGCGAAGGGCAGTGGCCGGCCGTCCTCCAGGAAGAGCGAGGAGGTGGCCGACGCGGGGGCGGTCTCGCGGCCGTCGATGGTGTGCACGGAGCGGGACGCCGCGTCGTAGTAGACGAAGTAGCCGCCTCCGCCGATGCCCGAGGAGTACGGCTCGGTGACGCCGAGGGCGGCGGCGGTGGCGACGGCCGCGTCCACCGCGTTGCCGCCGTCCTTGAGGACCCGCAGGCCCGCGGCGGAGGCGTCGGCGTCCACGCTGGACACCGCTCCCCCGTAGCCGATGGCCTCCGGCACCTTGGCCGGGGACCTGCCGGGCGGGGCGGCGGTCGTGGGCGGCGCGGCGGCCACCGAGGCCACCACGGCGGCGGCCGCCGCGAGCAGGGACAGGGCGCGGGCAGCAGGTCGACGCATGCGTACCTCCCGTAGGGCGAACGTCCGCGCAGCGTAACTCCGCGCGCGGGCTCACGTCATGAGCACGTCGGGTGGCGCCGCGCCGGACATCGCGTCAGCTCACCCGCAGGGGCAGCGCCTTGACGCCGTTGATGAAGTTCGAGACGAGCCGGCGGGGCGGGCCCGCCGCTTCCGTGCGGGGCAGCACGCGCAGCGCCTCCTCGTGCAGCACCCTCAGTTGCAGCCGGGCGAAGTGGGCGCCGAGGCAGACGTGCGGGCCGTCGCCGAAGGAGACGTGCGGGTTGGGGGTGCGGGCGAGGTCCAGGCGGTCCGGGTCGGTGAAGACGCGTTCGTCGCGGTTGGCGGAGGCGTGGAAGACGACCACCTTGTCCCCGGCCGCGATGGGCCGGCCCGCGAGCACCGTGTCCCGCAGTGCGGTGCGCCGGAAGCTCAGGACCGGCGGATGCCAGCGCAGCAGCTCCTCGACCGCCCCGTCGACTGACACCTGACCCTCCGTCAACCTCACGTATTCGTCCGGATGGTGGGCCAGCGCCAAAAACCCGCCGGGCGCGGCGGCGCGCACCGTGTCGTTGCCGGCCACCGTCAGGAGGAAGAAGAACATCTCCAGCTCGGCGTCGCCGAGCCCGCCGTGGGCGAGCGCGGTCATGAGGTCGTCGCCGGGCCGCTCGCGCTTGTGGGCGGCGAGCTCCTGGGCGTACGCGAACATCTCGGCCAGCATCGCGGGTGAGCGGGGATTGACCGGCCGCCCGTCGGGGCCGAGGGCCGGTGGCTCGTCCGGGTCCTGGTAGGCGATGACGCGTTCGGTCCACTCCAGCAGGAGCCCCCGGTCCGCCGGCGGCACCCCCAGCAGGTCGGTGAGGTTGAGCAGCGCGTAGTCGTCGGTGACGGCGGCGACCAGGTCGCACACGCCGTCCTCGGCGCCGTCGCGCGCGGCTCTCAGCAGGGCGCGGGCCCGCTCACGTGCCTGCGCCTCGAAGCGCTCGACGCGGCCCGGCGTGAAGGCGCGGCTGACCAGGCGGCGCAGCCGGCCGTGGTCCTTGTCCGCCCCGCCGCCACCCGGCGCGCCTGCCGCGGCGGGGTCCTGGTTGAGCATCATGCGCCGGATGAAGGGCAGGTCGGCGGGGTCGGGGTCGCGGATCTGGGTGGCGCCGACGGCGGAGGAGAAGGTGCCCGCGTCCTTCAGGACTCCTACGACGTCGGCGTGGCGGGTGACGGCCCAGAAGCCCGGGCCGGCCGGCCAGCCGAGCACGGCGGGCTCGGCCTGCCAGGAGACAGACCGGTGATCGCGCAGTTCGCGGTAGGCGGCGTAGGGCGGTCCCGTCGCGTAGCGGCGCGGGTCGAAGACGTCGGGCGCGGCGGCCTCGCGGGTGTCCTCAGACATGGTCGGCATCAGACATGGTCGGCCCGCAGGAAGTCCTCGACCGTGCGGATCAGGTCCAGCGGCGACTCGTCCATGGGGTGGTGCCCGGCCAGGGGCAGTTCGACCAGTTCGCCCGCCGGGTACCAGCGCATCCATGTGCCGCGCAGGAAGGCGGAGTTGATGGCCGGATCGAGCGCTCCGGCCACCGCGAGGGCGGGCACGGGTGAGCCCTCGGTCTCCTCGTGGAAGTCCTCGCCCGCCCACGACTCGAACCAGGCGCGGAAGGCCTTGGGGTCGCTGCGCTCCAGCGAACGCCAGGTCATCCGGTCGAGCCAGGCGTCGGGGCGGTTGCCGCCGGTGGTGAGGTCGATGATGGCCCGGCGCTTGGCGGGCTGCTCGGCGGCGGCGGTGAACATCGCCCGCATGTCCCGCTCCATCGGCATGCCGCTCGCGGGGACCGGCGCTATTCCGACCATGCGCCGCACCCGGTCGGGGGCGGCGGCCAGGACGCGCTGCACGACGGCCCCGCCCATCGAGTGCCCGATCAGCGAGAAGCGGTGCCAGCCGAGCCGGTCGGCGAGCCCCAGTATGTCCTCGGCGCCCTCGCTCGTGGTGAACGCGCCGGGGGCGCCCTTGGCCTCGCCATAGCCGCGCAGGTCGACGAAGGCGTAGGTGAAGACGGCGGCGTCCAGGTCGGGCAGCACGGCGGCGAAGTCGCTCCGGTCGGCGAGCCAGCCGTGCACGGCGACCACCCGGTGCGGGCCGTCGCCGTGGAGGGTGTGGGGCAGCGTGAATCCGGCCATGTGCACTCCGTTTGTGGACGGCGGTCGTCGGCGTACGGCTCGCGGCGGGACGGACGGCGTGCGGGACGTACGCGTACACGGTGGCGCTCGCCCTGCCACGAGGCAATAAGCCGGTCAGAACTCCCAGGGACTGCCGCCGGGACGGTCCGTACGGTCCTCGACGGTGACCTCGGCCGGCGCGAACCGCCTCACTCGGGCGAGGACTTCGACGGCGTCGAAGGCGAAGACCTGCTCCTCGAAGCAGAGCCCGTGGGCGCCGCCGTCCGGGGTGAGCACGGACCCGAGCCGCCGGTACATGGCACGGGGCCGGCTGACCCGGGGCAGCGCGGGGGAGCGCAGATTGACCACGAGGAAGCGACGCACTTTCGGGCCGGCCCGCACGGCGACCGCGCTCACCGCGTCCACCTCGTCCCAGTCGACGCGCCCGGCGAGCCAGGTCGGCAGCCGCACGGTGAAGGTGTCGGCTTCCACCTCGATGCGCAGCGGGCGCAGCAGATAGCCCGCGAGGAGGGCGGCGACGGCCGTCAGGGCCACGCCCGCCACGGCCATCACCGAGCCCGCCACGCCGCCGTTGGGTCCGTCCAGGACGGAGTCGACGGCGAGCCACCAGATGACGGTGACCGCGAGGGCGGCGAGCGGGACCCAGGTCACGGGGCGCCGCAGCCGCAGGACGATCGGGGCGGCGAGGGGTCGCGCCGCGTCGGCTGAATTCTCCACACGCAGAGCTTGGTCCGTCCGCGGCCCCGGCGCCAGAGTGTTACCCACGGGTTTACTGAATTGAGGTCAACGAGGCGAGGGAGGCAAGCGCTCCCGGTCAGCCCTCGCAGGCCAGCGGACCGAGCGGGCCGCCAGGGCCGCTCCCCTGGAGCGTCACCCGCAGCTTCGCGCCGCGCGCCACCGCGCGCAGGACGGTGCAGGCGATCTGGCGCCGGGCGAGCGTGGAGAGACCGGAGACGTCCTGGTCGAGCGTGATCGTCACGCCGCCCTCGACCACGGTCATCCTGAACGGGCCGTTCATCGAAGGGAGTTCGGTGCGCAGACCGACCGCCCGTTCGTCGGCGTTCGGGCCCGCGAAGAGCAGCGGCAGCGGGGGCTTGGCAAGGCCCTCGCGCACCACGGGCATCAGTCCGTCGGGGCCCACGAAGTAGAGCACCGTGCCGTCGTCGGCGGGCGGCATCGCCCGCGCGCTCGCCGGGTCCCCAACCGCGATCACACCGGTGGACTGGATGCCGCAGCCGGCGATCAGCGCGGGCAGCAGGGCGAGCGCGGCCAGGGCGCGGGGCCGGGCGGCCAGCGAGCGGAGCCGGGCGGCCTTGAACCTCATCGCGCCGCCTCCACGGGCACGGTCGCGCCGAGACCGGTGGGCAGTTCGACGGTGAAGACGGCGCCGCCGCCGGGCAGGTTGGCGGCGCCGAGCGTGCCGCCGTGCAGGCGTACGTTCTCCAGGGTGATCGCCAGACCGAGGCCGCTGCCGGCCGAGCGGGTCCGGGCCGCGTCCGCCTTGAAGAAACGGTCGAAGATGTGCGGCAGCACGGCCTCGGCGATGCCCGGCCCGGCATCGGTGACCTCGATGACCAGCGGCCCGTCCCCGGCGGCCGGGCGCAGCCGCACGGTCACCGGCTCCGAGGCGTGCCGCAGGGCGTTGCCCACGAGGTTGGCCACCACGATGTCGAAGCGCCTCGGGTCGATCATCGCCCGTACGCCGGGCGGGAGTTCGGTTGCGACCCGGTCCTGCCAGTGGCGCCGCTGGAGGGTCTTGGCGATGGTCTCGCCGACGTCCACCTCGTCGGTGTTGAGCTCGGCCGCCTTGGCGTCGAAGCGGGAGATCTCCATCAGGTCCTCTACGAGGGTGGCGAGTTTGCCGGTCTCCGCCGAGATCAGCCGTACGGCGCGCGCGGTGTCCGGGTCGAGTCCGCCGGCGTCCTCGTCCAGGACCTCGGTCACCGCCAGCATGCCGGCCAGCGGGGTGCGCAGTTCGTGCGAGACGTCCGAGGCGAAACGCCGGGCCCGCGCCTCGGCCTTCTGCAACTCCTGGACCGAGCGCTCCAGTTCGCTGGCCGATTCGTTGAACGTCAGGGCCAGTTCGGCGAGTTCGTCCGATCCCTTGACCTCGATACGGGTGTCGAGTCTGCCCTTGCCCATGCTGCTCGCCGCCCGCCGCAGATCGCGCACGGGGCGCAGCACGCTGCGGGCGGCGAGCAGCGCGGGCACCACGGCGACGGCGAGCGCGGGCAGCGCGCCGTTCTTGGCGGCCGAGACCATCGCGTCGATGGTGATGCTCTCCGTCTTGAGGTCCATCACGGCGTAGAGATAGACCCCGCTGCGCTGGTTGCCCAGGACGCCGCGGTCGAACATGACCGGCATGCCGATGGTCAGATACGGGGTGCCGTCCTGGATCACCCGCTGGAAGGAGCCGTGCGCGTTGGCGTGGGTCTGGCGGCGCAGCTCGTCGGTGACGACGGTGGACGTGGGCCGGTTGGTGGAGGAGGCGCGCAGGGTGCCGTACTCGGCGAAGACGAACCACGGGTGCGGCTTGCCGGCCCTGGCCAGGGTGCGGCAGGTGTTCTGGAGCGCCTGGGTGGAGGTGGGCAGCGAGAAGTACTCGTTGGCTGTCTGCTCGCGGAACTGCTCGACGGCCTGGTCCTGGGCCTGCTTGAGGATGGCCGAGCGGGCCGACTGGTAGGTGAGGGCCGCCGTGGTGAGCGCGCTGACCGCGGCCACCAGGAGGAACGCGGCGATCAGCCGGGTGCGCAGACCCGGACGCAGGGCGCGGCAGGCCGGGAACCTCACAGCGGTCCGAAGCGGTAGCCGAATCCGCGTACGGTCTGGATGTAGCGCGGCGCGCCGTCGGGTCCCGCGCTGTCGCCGAGCTTCTGCCGCAGCCGGCGCACACAGGCGTCGACCAGCCGGGCGTCGCCGTGGTAGCTGTGCTCCCACACCGACTCCAGGAGTTGCTGGCGGCTGAAGACCTGCTCGGGCGAGGCCGCGAGGTGCAGCAGGAGCTTCAGTTCGGACGGGGCGAGGGCCAGGCGCTCGCCGTTCTTGGCCGCGCTCAGGCCGGCCCGGTCAAGGGCGAGCTCGCCGTGGAACTCCGGGCCCGAGCGGACGACCGGATCGGCCAGGCGGCGCAGCACCGCGCGGATGCGGGCCTCGATCACCTCGGTGCGGGCGGGCTTGACGATGTAGTCGTCTGCGCCCGCTTCCAGTCCGATCACCACGTCGAAGTCGTCGCCGCGCGCGGTGAGCATGATGATCGGCAGCTGGCTGGTCTCGCGTATCCGTCGGCACACCTGGACGCCGTTCATGCCGGGCAGCATCAGGTCGAGCAGGACGAGTTCGGGCTGGAAGGACTTGAGTGAGGCGAGTCCCGCTTCGCCGGTCCCGGCCGTCCGCACCTCGTGGCCGCGCCGGCGAAGCCCGAGTTCGACCCCTTCGCGTACCGAGGGGTCGTCTTCGATGAGGAGCACGCGAGGCATAGGCGTCAGTATCCCAAGGGTGTTGGTCTGTACCGTCACCGGGCTCGGTGTCTGCCGCGGCGGCCGCCGCCGCGCACCTTGTCGAGGACGGCGCTGATGTCGGTGAGACCGAGCGGCCGGGCCAGCAGGGCGAGCACGACGACGAGGGCGACGCACCCCGCGCCGGCCGCCGCGACGCTGCCGAACGGATCGCAGGCGCGGGCCGCCGCGTAGCCGAGCGCCCCGGCGGGCACACAGGCCAGCAGCAGCCGCAGATGGGCGAGGACCGCCGGCGAGCGCGGCAGCGAGCCGCCCCCGAGCCTGCGGTTGAGGGTGGTCGCGGTGGCGGCGAGCCCCGCGAAGAACGCCACCGAGTAGGCGCCGGCCATCCCGGTCACCGCCCAGCGCGCGGGCAGCGCGACATAGGCGACGGCGGTCAGCGCGGCGTTGAGCCCGGCGATGACGAGGTTGAGCAGGAAGGGGGTGCGGGTGTCGCCCAGGGCGTAGAAGCCGCGCGACAGGACGTACTGGCCCGAGAGCGCGATCAGGCCCGGCGCGAACGCCATGAGCATGCCCGCCATCACCGTGATGTCACCGGCGCCGGTCTTGCCGTACTCGTAGACCGAGCCGAGGATCCAGGGCGCGAGCGCGAACAGGGCGCAGGCCGCGGGGACGATCACGGCGGCGCAGGTGCGCAGGGCGTACGACAGGTCGCGCCGCACCCGCGCGAGGTCACCATCGGCCGACGCCCCGCTCATCCTGGGCATCAGGGCGGTGACCAGGGACACGGTGACGATGCCGTGCGGCACCATCCAGAGAATGTAGGCGTTGGTGTACGCGGTGTAGCCCGCTCCCCCGCCGACGCCCCCGCGCACCGCCTCGGCGCCCGCGGTGGTGGACAGGCGGGTCACCACCCAGTAGGCGAGCTGGTTGGAGACGATGAGCAGCACCGCCCAGCCCGCCGACTTCAGCGGTCGGCCGAGGCCGTGGCCGCGCCAGTCGAAGCGCGGGCGCCAGCGGAACCCGGCCGAGCGCAGCGCGGGCACCAGGGCCAGGGCCTGGACGGCGATGCCCGCCGTGGTGCCCCAGCCGAGCAGCCTCGCGTCGCCCGCGCTCAGGGTTCCCCTGCCGCCCGCCGCGAGGGCCAGGTAGAGCCCGAACACCCCGATGACCACGATGTTGTTGAGGACCGGCGTCCACATCATGGCGCCGAACCTGCCGCGCGCGTTGAGGACTTGGCCGAACAGCGTGAACAGTCCGTAGAAGAGGATCTGCGGCAGGCAGTAGCGGGCCAGCGCGATGGTGAGGTCGGCCTGGGCGCCGCTGTAGTCGGTGTAGCCGTGCACGATCCACGGGGCGGCGAGCACGGCGAGCGCCGTGGCCACCACGAGCGCGCAGGCGCAGGCCGTCATGAGCCGGTCGGTGTAGGCCGCACCGCCGTCCGCGTGCTCCTTGGCCGCGCGCACCAGCTCGGGCACGAAGACGGCGTTGAGGGTGCCGCCGATGAGCAGCATGTAGAGGATGTTGGGGACGTTGTTGGCCACCGCGTAGCCGTCGCCGAGCAGCCCGACGCCGAGCGCCGCCGCGATCACCGCCGAGCGGACGAAGCCGGTCGCGCGCGAGACGATGGAGCCTGCGGCCATCAGCGCGCTGCTGCGCAGCAGCGCGGAGCCCTTGCTCGCCGGCGGCGCGGGCGGCATGGCGGTCGCGGACACGGCTGCCGACGCGGACGCGGACGCCGACGCGGTCACCGGCGTGCCAGGTAGGCCTGGAAGGCCCGGTACAGCGTGTTGTTGGTGGTCCCGCCCATGGATGTCTCCCACTCCCCCAGCGTCTCGACGACCTGGCCGCCCGTGCCGAGCTTCCAGCGCAGCAGCCCGAAGGGCCGGTCCTGCGGATCGAGCGTCGAGGGTACCCCGCGCATGTCGTAGACCTCGGCGCCGATCGCGTGGGCGTCCTGGATCATCTGCCACTGAAGGGCGTTGCTGGGGCGGACCTCGCGGCGGTGGTCGGCGGAGGCGCCGGTCTGGTACCAGACCCGGCCACCCACCGTGATCATGGTGTGGGCGGCCAGCACCTCGCCCTGGTGGAGGGCGAGGTAGAGCCGCATCCGGCCGGGCTGTTCGGCGTTCAGCGCCTCGTACTGGCGCTCGTAGTACGCAAGCGAGCGGCCGAGCCGGAACCCGTCGCGCTCCTCGGTGATCCTCAACAGCCGGTAGAACTCCGGCAGATACTCGGGCCCCGCGATCACCACGCGTACCCCGGCCCGGTCGGCGGCGCGCACGTTGCGCCGCCACTCCTGGTTGAGCCCGGACCACAGCTGCTCGGTGGTGCGGCCGGCGAGCGGCAGCCGGAAGACATGGCGGGGCTGTGCGTCGGCCTCACCGTCGTCGTCCCCGCCGCACCGCTTCCAGCCCCGGGTCCGCAGGCGTTCGGCGACGGCGGAGCCGAGCGGATCGACCTCGGTGGCCAGGACGTCGCCGATCCTGCGCCCGGCTCCCGTCGATGCCTTGAGGCGGGCGGCGTCCCAGCGCCGGTAGGCGGGCATGGGTCCGATCCGTACGGCGAACGCGCCCGCCTTGCGCAGATGGCGCAGCAGGGGTTGGAGCCAGCGGTCGATGTCGGGGTCGGACCAGTCGGCGACCGGGCCCTCGGGAAGATAGGCGAAGTATTTCCGGGTGCCGGGGAATTGCCGGTAGAGAACCTGGGCCGCGCCGGTCAATTCGCCGTTGTCAAGGGACCATCCGACCCTTTCGGTGACCCATTGGTCCTTTACGTCGGCCCATGAGGGGCATTGCAGAAAACTGACGTCGGCTCGGCCCGCTATGAAAGAGCGGTACTCGGCGGCGTCCAGGGTACGGACCCCGGCGTCCTGGTCGCGCGCCCCGGTCACCAGCAGTGCGGACACGTCAGTGGCCTCCCAAGTGCGCCCCGGCGTCGGACTCCGGGGATGCACAGGATGCTCACAGCGGTCCATGACCACTTCTCGCGTCGAATGTGACCAAACGATGACCGTTGGCCTGCGGTCCTTGTCACAGAGGAATCCCGGAGCTCTTCCGTGCGTCCTGCAACGTGAAGTCCCGCTGGTGACTCTCACCTACGGAAAACGCTTGTGCAACGGAGGTCTTTCAGTTGAGCCGTATACGTCGCCATCGCCCCCTGTCCCGCCCGGCCCGTCTGGCCGCCGTCGCCTCGACGGCGGCGCTCGCCGCCGCGCTCACGGCGTGCGGGGGCGGCGGCGGGTCCTCCTCGGGTGAGGGAAAGACGGATCCCAAGGCCGGGAAGAAGACCGAGATATCGGTGAATCTGACGGGTGAGCAGGCCAAGGCGGGCGAGCCGGTGAAGGTGACGCTGGCCGACGGCAAGCTGGCGAGCGTCGCGGTCACGGACACCAAGGGCGGCAAGCTGGAGGGCAAGGTGGCCGCCGACGGCAGGTCCTGGACCTCCGAGCGTCCGGCCGCGCCGGGCACCTCCTACGCCGTCGAGGCCAAGGACGCCGCCGGGGGCACGGCGCGGGCCGCGTTCGCCACGGCGGCGCCCGGCAAGGTCAACAAGGTGAGCATGGTGCCGGGCAAGGACACCTCGGTCGGTGTCGGCCAGCCCGTCTCGATCGTGTTCGACAACCCGGTCAAGAACAGGGCCGAGGTGGAGCAGCGCCTGAAGGTGACGACCTCGGACAACACCGAGGGCTCCTGGGGCTGGATGCGGGACTACTCGGGCAAGGACCGGGTGGACTGGCGCCCCAAGGACTACTGGAAGTCCGGCACCAAGGTGAGCCTTGAAGCCGACCTCAACGGCGTCGACTCGGGCGCCGCGGGCGGCTTCTTCGTGAAGGACTACAGGACGAACTTCACCATCGGGAAGAATCAGATCGCCAAGGTCGACCTGGCCACCCACCACCTGAAGCTGTACCGCGACGGCCAGTTGGTCAAGGACATCCCGGTGTCGGCGGGCACCCCCGGTGGCGACAAGGCGTCCTGGCGCGGAAAGACCGTCCTGATGGCCAAGGAGGGGACGATCAACATGAACTCCGAGACCGTCGGCCTCGGCAGCTCCTACAACAAGATGGTCGACTACTCGATGCGGCTCACCTGGTCGGGGATGTATGTGCACGCCGCGCCGTGGAACGCCGACTACTTCGGCTCCGCCAACAAGAGTTCCGGCTGCATCGGCATGAGTGACGCGGACGCGAAGTACGTCTACGGCGAGGCGCAGGTGGGCGACCCGTTCGAGATCGTCGGCGCCGACGCCAAGGGCACGCAGGCCGTCAACAACGGCTACGGCGAGTGGAACCTGTCGTACGACGAGTGGAAGGCCAAGAGCGCCCTGGCCCCGGGCGCGGCCCCGGCCGCCGGCTGAGCCGCCGAGCGAGAGCGGTGCCCCCGTCGCACACCTCCACGACGTGGGCCCGCTCCGCATCGAGCACAACCCGCTCGGCACACAGCTGACCTTCTCCTCGCCCGCGGCGGACCGTCATCCACGACGGCGCCGCTCCGCGAGAAGTGATCACCGGCTGCTGCCGGGCGGGCATGGCCCCTGAGCTGCTGCACTCCCCCCGGGCCTCAAGGACCCTGGAGGGGCCCCCTCGGCAGCAGCGTCCCTGGTTCGGCCGGGGCGACGTCCACGGCCTCCGTCTTGGGATTGCGCTTCTGTCGCCTGGCCATCCAGGTGGCGAACCAGGAAAGCAGCATGCACATCCCGATGTAGATCGGTGAGATCACCATCACCACGGGGATGAACGGCAAATCGTAGTCGAGATTCGACGCGATGAGCTTCCCCGCGTGCAGGAACTCCTCATAGGTGATCAAGTAGCCGAGCGAGGTGTCCTTCAGGGCGACCACCAGTTGGCTGATGATGGTCGGCAGCATCGCCCTGATCCCCTGCGGGACCAGCACGTACGTCATGACCTGCGTCTTGCGCATGCCGAGTGAGAATGCCGCCTCCTTCTGACCGCGTTCCACGGAGTTGACCCCGGCCCTGAAGACCTCCGCCAGGACCGAGCCGTTGTACAGCGTGAGGCCGGCCACCAGAGCGGGCAGCGGCTGCACCTTCAACGCCACGAAGATGAAGAAGATCATCACCAGGACGGGCATGGCGCGGAAGAACTCCACCAGGACGGTCGCGATCCAGCGCACCGGCCGGTGGTCGGAGAGCCGTCCGGTGGCGAGCACCGCACCGAGCGCGAGCGAGAGCACCGAAGCGAAGGCGAAGGCCCGCAGGGTGTTGCCGAGCCCGCGCAGCAGCAGCTCCTGGATGCCCTTGTACTCGAACGGCGTCCACTTGGCGGAGGTGAACTGGTCGGTGTCGAACAGGAGATACAGGACCCAGCCGATCAGGGCGAGAATGAGGGCCGTGGAGATGGCTCCGTAGAGCAGGTGCCGCCGGCGGGTCCTGGGACCGGGGAAGTCGTACAGGGCGGTGGATCGCGTGGCCAGTGGCGCGGTCATCGGGCGACTCCCCAGCGCTTTTCGAGAATGTTGAAGACGGCGCTGATGAGGAGGGTGATGATCAGGTAGCCGACGGCGATCCAGACGAAGGTCCAGATGATGTTGTAGCCGAGCTCGCTCAGCGTCTTGTAGGTGCCGAGCAGTTCGGTCACGCTGAACGCCCCGGCGATCGCGGAGTTCTTGGCGAGCGCGATGAGGGTGGAGCCGATCGGCGGGATCACCGAGCGGAACGCCTGCGGCAGCACCACCGCCGACAAGGTCTGCCCGAACGTCATCCCGAGGCTTCTGGCCGCCTCGCCCTGGCCCGTGGGCACGGTGTTGATGCCGGAGCGCAGCGCCTCACAGATGAACGCGGATGTGTAGCAGCCGAGCGCGATCACCGCGAAGAGCTGGAAGGGCAGCACCAGGCCGAAGCGCGGAAGTCCGAGCAGCACGGCGAAGAAGAGCAGGGTCAGGGGTGTGTTGCGCAGCACGGTCACCCACACCGTGCCGAGCGCGCGGAAGGAGCCGACCGGCGACACCCGGAAGGAGGCCATGACGAAGCCGAGCACCAGCGCGAGGAGGGAGGCGTAGACGGTCAGTTCGACGGTGCCGAGGAAACCCTTGCCGTACAGCGAGAAGTTCTTGGTGAGTACGTCCATTGCGGCCTCAGCTCGCCGGGTAGCGGTCGATGGGCGGCGCGGGGGCCGGCGGGCGCCCGGACAGTCCGAGCGTGGCGGCGTACGCCTTCTTCCAGTCGCCGTTCTTCTCGTGGGCCTCGATGGCGTCGTCGAGAAAGAACCGCAGCGTGTTGTCGCTCCTGGGCACGCCGATGCCGTACGGCTCCTTCGAGAACGGCCTGCCGACCACCTTGAGTTCGCTGGGCACCTTGGCCGCGTAGCCGCTCAGGATGGTGTCGTCGGTGGTGACGGCCGCGACCTGGAAGGTGAGCAGGTTGTCCACGCACACCGAGTAGGTGTCGTAGGCGACCATGTCGACCTTCGGGTACTCCTTCTCCATCCGTTGGAACGGGGTGGAGCCGGCGGCCGAGCAGACCCGCTTGCCGTCGAAGTCCTGGGGCGTGGTGAGGTGGTTCTCGTCCGTACGCACCAGCAGGCCCTGGCCCGCCAGGTAGTACGGGCCCGCGAAGCCGACCAGTTTCTTGCGGTTGTCGTTGATGGTGTAGGTGCCGACGTAGTAGTCGATCTGGCCGTTCTGGAGCGCGGTCTCACGGTTGGCCGAGGCGATCGTCTTGAACTCGATGGTGGCCGGGTCGAAGCCGAGCGAGGCGGACATCATCTTGGCGATCTCGATGTCGAAGCCGGTGTAGACACCGCTGGCCGGGTCCTTCTCGCCGAGGTAGGGCTGATCCTCCTTGGCCCCGACGACCAGGTGGCCGCGGCTCTTGGCGCGCCGCCACACCGATGAGCCGGGCAGGCTGACGTTCTTGGCCACCGTGTAGTGCGGCAGCAGTTCGGCCTTGGGGCCCTTGACCGGCGGGCTGCCCGACTTTCCGCACCCGGCAAGGGCCAGGGTGAGCAGCAGCGCGACGAGCGCGCGTCGTGTGGCCATCATCGTTGCGTACACCCCCCGTTCAGTGCTTGAGGATCTTGGAGAGGAAGTCCTTGGCCCGGTCGCTCTGCGGGTTGGTGAAGAAGTCGTCGGGGGTGCGGTCCTCGATGATGCGTCCGTCGGCCATGAACACGACGCGGTTGGCGGCGGACCGGGCGAAGCCCATCTCGTGGGTGACGACGACCATGGTCATGCCGTCGCGAGCGAGCTGCCGCATGACTTCGAGTACTTCGTTGATCATCTCGGGGTCGAGCGCCGATGTGGGCTCGTCGAAGAGCATGACCTTGGGGTCCATGGCAAGGGCGCGGGCGATGGCCACGCGCTGCTGCTGGCCGCCGGAGAGCTGGGCGGGCAGCTTCTGCGCCTGCGAGGCGAGGCCGACCCGCTCCAGGAGCTCGTGGGAGCGCTTGTCGGCCTCCTCCTTCTTGCGGCCGCGGACCTTCGTCTGGGCCAGCGAGACATTGGCGAGGACGGACTTGTGCGCGAAGAGGTTGAAGGACTGGAAGACCATGCCCACTTCGGCGCGGAGCTGGGCCAGGCCCTTGCCCTCCGCGGGGAGCGGTCTGCCGTCGATCGCGATGGAGCCCGACTCGATCGTCTCCAGCCGGTTCATCGTCCGGCAGAGCGTCGATTTGCCCGAGCCGGACGGGCCGATGACCACCACCACCTCCCCGCGTCCGACGGTGAGATTGATGTCCTGGAGGACGTGCAACGCCCCGAAGTACTTGTTGACATCACGCAGCTCGATCAACGGATCGACGGCCATACGCTGTCCTGCCCATTCATCGCTGTGCCGAGGTCAGCGCAAACTATCCAGCCCGGTAAGGGACTTCACCTCGACACGCGCGAATAGGGCATAAACCGTATTTTGGCCACGCCGTTCCGCGCGGTCGCGCGACGGACGAGCGGGCCGCGCCGGGGCGACTGGGGCGACTGGGGCGACTGGGGCGACTGGGGCGACTGGGGCGACTGGAGCAGTCGGGGCAACGGAAGCGGCGGGGGAAACGGAAAGCACCGGGGCGACCGGGGCGACCGGGGGCACGCTCGGCTCAGGCCTCCGAAGCCTCGGCGTAGATCTGGAACAGCTCGGGGGCGCCGGTCGCCGCCCAGGTCAGACCCGCGTCCACCACGTCGATCTCCCGGCCGGAGGCCAGGCGCACCACCGGCTGGCCGCTGGGCCACACGTCCCAGCTCGCGCCCGGGACGGTACGCACGATGACGGTGCCCAGATACAGGCCCGCGTCGTTGCCGAGCCAGGGCAGCTCCTCCGGGTCCTCGCGCCAGCGCGGGGTCAGCTGGTCGAGCGCGCCCAATGACGCCGGGGAGTCGTCGAGTTCGAGGCTGTTCTGCCAGGCCCTGGTGCGCAGCAGCTCGCACTCGGAAAGCACCTCCGCGACGCCCTGCGGGTCCTCCCGGTAGATCGCCGCCACGGATGTGGCCGGGTGCCGCCTTCGCCAGTTCTGGAGGAAGTTCATACGATCCACACTCCCATTTGAACGGTCAGTAGCACTACGGGGCACGCGGGACGGCGTGCGGGTGGCCCCGGGCGGCCGCGCCGCGCGCTACACCTCCAGGTCCACGACGACCGGCGCGTGGTCGGAGGCGCCCTTGCCCTTGCGCTCCTCGCGGTCGACGTAGCTGTCCTTCACGGCCTTGGCGAACGGCTCGTTGCCGTAGACCAGGTCGATCCGCATGCCCCGGTTCTTGGGGAAGGCCAGCTGGCGGTAGTCCCAGTAGGTGTAGGGGCGGTCGTACTTGAGCGGGCGGGGCACCACGTCGGACAGGCCCGCCTCGCGCAGCGCGGCGAGCGCGGCGCGCTCCTCGGGGGTGACGTGGGTCAGACCCTCGAAGACGGCCGGGTCGTAGACGTCCTCGTCGGTGGGGGCCACGTTGAAGTCACCGAGCACCGCGAAGGGGCGCTCGCCGGCGGCGTCCTCCGCGACGGCGGCCTTGAGGGCCGCGAACCAGCTCAGCTTGTACGCGTAGTGGTCGTGCGCGACCTCGCGTCCGTTGGGCACATAGACCGACCAGAGCCGCACGCCCCCGCAGGTCGCCGAGATCGCGCGGGGCTCCTCCACACCCTCGTAGGCAGGGCCCCCGGGCAGGCCGAGCACGACGTCGTCGAGGCCGACCCGGGAGACCAGGGCCACCCCGTTCCACCGGCCGGTGGCGTTGACCGCGGACTCGTAGCCGAGCTCGCGCAGCTGGGCGGCGGGGAAACCGTCGACGGTGGTCTTGGTCTCCTGGACGCACAGGACATCGGTGCCGGTGCTCTCCAGCCAGGCCAGCAGACGGGGCAGCCGAGCGGTGATCGAGTTCACGTTCCAGGTGGCGATGCGCATGGATCCCAACCTACCGCCCGGCACTGACAGTCACAGCTGCGTCGAGTCCCCCGGCGTCAGGCGGGTGTGCTCGGCGCCGCCGAGGGAGCCGATCTGGGAGTCGTAGATCGGCCGGGCGAGGTCGGTGAGCAGGGCGTCGTGGATGTCGATGGCGCGGCGCGGCTTGACCTCGCGCACGTACTCGATCACCTCGGAGATCTTGTTCCAGGGAGCCATCACGGGCAGCATCAGGGTGTCCACGGGGTGATCGGGCACGGTGAGCGCGTCGCCGGGGTGGAAGAGCGAACCGTCCACCAGGAAGCCGATGTTGGTGATGCGCGGGATGTCGGGGTGGATCACCGCGTGCAGCTCGCCGTGGACCTGGAGGTCGAACCCGGCCGCCTCGAAGGCGTCACCGTGGCCGACGGTGTGGACGCGCCCGGGGAAGGCCGCCGAGATCTTCCCGGCGACGCTGCGCAGGGTCCAGATCTCGGCGCCCGGATTGGCTTCCAGGCCCGCTCGCAGCCGCTCCTCGTCGAAGTGGTCCGGGTGCTCGTGGGTGACCAGGATGGCGTCGGCGCCCACGGCCGCGTCGCGCTCGCTGAACGCGCCCGGGTCGATGACGAGGGTCCGGCCGTCCTTGTGCAGCCGGACACAGGCGTGGGATTTCTTGGTCAGCTTCAGGCTCATCCCTCCATCCTGCTCCCGGCCCGGCCGACGGACACGGAATCAGGTCATCCGCGCGGCGTGGTCTCCTCCCTGATCACCGCGCCCGCGACCCGGAAGGCGGCGCTCGCGGCGGGAACGCCGCAGTACACGCCGGTCTGGAGGAGCACTTCCTTGATCTCGTCGGGGGTGAGCCCGGCGCGCAGCGCGGCGCGGGTGTGCGCGGCGAGGTCGTCGAGGTGGCCGCCGGTGGCGAGCGCGGCGAGGGCCACCGCGGCGCGGGTGCGCCGGTCGAGCCCGTCGCGGGACCACACCTCGCCCCAGGCCTGGCGGGTGGTGAGCTCGTCGAAATCCTTGCCGAAGGCGTCGGCCCCGGCCGTCTCGGCGTCGACGTGGGCGTCGCCCAGGACCTCTCGCCGGATCCTCATGCCGCGCTCGTACAGGTCCGGGGGCGCGGCGGGGGCGGCGGGCGCGGCCGGCTGAAGGGGGGCGGGGGCCGGGGCGACCGCGTCGGCCGGGACCTCCGGCCCGGGCGGGGCGGGCGCCGACGCCAAGGGGGCGCTCGCGGCGGGCGGGGTCACGAGGCCGGTCAGGGTCTCCTGCCGGGCCGTCGAGAAGTGGCGTACGAGCAGGTCGGTGACGGCGGCGGGCTGCTCGACCGGCGCGAGGTGGGAGGCGCCGGGCACCACGGCGAGGCCCGCACCGGGGATGCCCGCGACCAGGGTGCGCGCCTCGCCGGGCCCGGTCACCCGGTCCTCAGCGCCGACCAGGGCGAGCGTGGGAACGGTGATGCGGCCCAGATCGCTGCGGATGTCGAAGGCGGCGAGCGCTTCGCAGGCCGCGATGTAGCAGGCCGGGTCGGTGGTGCGGACCATCTGCACGGCCCACTCCACGATGGCGGGCTGGGCGGCGGCATAGGCGGGGGTGAACCAGCGCTCGGGCGCGGAGCGCGCCATCGGCTCCATGCCGTTGGCCCGCACGATCACCCCGCGCTGGCGGTATTCGTCGGCGGTACCGAACCGGGGCGAGGCCGCGACCAAGGCCAGCGAGGAGACCCGGTGCGGATGGCGCAGGGCCAGATCGGCGCCGATCGCACCGCCGATGGAGCACCCGGCATAGCCGAAGCGCTGGACGCCGAGCCCGTCGAGAGTGGCGATCAGCCGGTCCCCGAGCTCGGCCACGGAGTGCGCGGGCTGAGCGGGCGCCCCGCCGTGCCCGGGCAGATCGAACCGCACGACCCGCCAGGCGCCGGCGAGCTCGGGTATCTGGCGGTCCCACATGTGCCAGGTCGTCCCGAGGGAGGGGCCGATGACCAGGACAGGAGCGTCCTCCGGCCCGTCGACGCGGTATTGCAGGGTGCTCTGTGGTGTCTCGCTCACCCGCCCGACCCTCTCATCCGTCACGACGAGTCACATCGCCGGGGTGAACCCACCGGCTCTGGCCCCGTGGAGGAGACTTGCCGCCGCCGGGTGGGCGCCCGGCCCGCCGGTCCGCCGCCGGTAAGCCGGGTTCCGAATCGACATCCCTCTGCCGACATCCGACTCCGTAGGCTCAGCGGGTGGAGCGCGTGCCTCGCGCCCGCCTCACCGCCGCACCCCCACGCACGCCCTCCCAGGTGGAGGGGATCGGATGACGATGCTGACGACGACACCTGGCCGAAGCGCCGCCCTGTCCGGCATGGCTCTCGTATGCCTCCTGGCCCTGGCCGCCTGCGGCAAGGGCGTCGACCATTCCGAGGCGACCGCCCCCGCCGCCGCGCCCGGAACCTGCGACGAGAGCACGCCCGGCGGGGCCGGTACCTGGAAGCCGGTGCTCACCGAATTCCGCGCCTACCTTGAGGAATCGGGGTCCGTCGGCGTCAAGGACCACGTCAAGGACGCACAGCTGCGCGACTGCCCCGGTGGAGACAGGGAGGCGAACGTCCTCACGGACTACGACCCCCACCTGGACGCCCCGAACGTGGACGCCGATACCAAGGAGAGGGCCGATCGCGTCGCCCACGCCTTCGCCGAGTGGCGGGACCGGAAGTCGCACGACGAAGGGTGGGTGTACGTCGTCAACGGAGCAGTGGAAACCGTCACCAAACAGGCTTGGTGACCCGCGGCCGGCCGACCCTCACGACGCGCTTGACCTGAGCACTCCTGCGGGAGTCGCAAAAGGCGGCCCCCCGGTGGCGCCGTCCAGGGGCCCGTTTGGCTCTGGCGAAGGCGGCGTCCGGGAACGCGCACCCACCTCGGCCCGGCGGCCGCTTCCTAATCCTCGGCGCCGGCCCCTGCCACGCCGCTCAAGGCGTTCGTCACGAGCTCGCGGGCGTACGCCGCGTCAAGGGGGCCGGGGCGGAAGAGGATGCGGTACATGATCGGGGCCACGACGCGGTCCATCAGCACTTCCGTCCCGGGGGCCGCCTCCCCCCGCCGCGCCGCACGGGTCACCACGGCGTCGATCTGCTCGGCGGCATACGCCGAACACTGACCGGCATGGGTGCCGTCGGGATCCCCGAGCAGGGCGTCCCGGATGTAGGCGCGCCCCGGCGGCGAGGCCATCTCGTCGAGGAACTGTTCCGCCCACGCGTCCAGGTCGGCCCGCAGGCTTCCGAGGTCGGCCGGGTCCGTTTCCGGACGCAGGCGTTCGACGGCCACGTCGGACAGGAGTTCCTGAAGGTCGCCCCAGCGCCGGTAGATCGTGGAGGGGGTCACACCGGCCCGGGTGGCCACCATGGGGACAGTGAGCGCCCCACGGCCCACCTCCCCCATGAGTTCACGGACCGCCGCATGGACGGATTCCTGCACGCGTGCGCTGCGCCCACCGGGGCGGGCCATGGGCCTGGGACTCATGCCGTCCACCTTAATTTAATGCGAATCCATTGCTCTTAAGCGGTCGCGTCTGCGCGGGCCTCCCGGAGGGCCACTGCAAGCCACCTCAGGGCCACTGCAAGCCACCGCAGGGCCACCTCAGGGGCCACCCGCCGGGCAACGCGTGCGTGGGCGGCCGAGCGCGGCGGACGCCCTTGCGGGGACGTAACCACGGGCCGCTGACCTGAACGCCCCCTCAGGCGGCGACCGGAGCGAGCCGTCCCGCGCCCGGCGCCGATTCCTCGTAGACCCGGCCCACCCGCAGCACCGTCGCGTCCCGGAAGGGGGCGGCCATCAGCTGCATGCCGATCGGCAATCCCGCGTCGCCGTGAGCGACCGGCAGCGTGAGGGCCGGAACACCGGTGATGTTGGCGGGCGCGCAGAGGCGGACGTAGCTGTCCGACACCGCTTCGGTCGTACCATCGGCCCACTCCACGGTTTCCTGCCCCGCCGCGACGGCGGTCATCGGCACCGTCGGCGCGGCTAGGACGTCGATCGTGTCGAACATCCGGGCCCAGGCGTCCCGCATCAGGCTGCGGGCCCGCTGGGCACGGAGGTAGTCGCCCGCGGAGGTGAGTTCGCCGGCTTCCAGCAGGACGCGTACGTCCGCCGCGTACAGGTCGGGGGCGGCCCGCAGCGACTGCTCGTGGTACGCGGTGGCCTCGGGAACCATAAGACCCCACTGCACGGCCTGGATGTGACGCGCCATCGGGATCTCGACGTCGACGAGCTCCGCCCCGAGCTCCGCGAGCCGCGCGATCGCGCCGCGTACGGCCTCCTCGACCTCGGGCGTGACCCGGTCGAAGTAGTGGTTGCGAGGCACGCCGATCCTCAGCCCTCGCAGGTCGTCTCCTTGCCAGAAGTGGTCCGGCGCGGGACCGGCCACGCTCGCCGGGTCGCGCGGGTCGTGGCCCGCGGTCGCCGCCAGCACCAGCGCGGCGTCCTGGACGGTGCGGGTGAGGGGGCCCACGTGGTCCAGGGACCACGACAGCGAGGTCACGCCGGTGCGGGGAACCAGGCCGTAGGTCGGCTTGAGGCCCACCACGCCGTTCAGAGCCGCCGGGACCCGGATGGAACCGCCGGTGTCCGTGCCCAGCGCGAACGTCGCCGCCCCGGCGGCGACGGCCACCGCCGAGCCGCCGCTCGACCCGCCCGCGACCCGGTCGCGGTCCCAGGCGTTGGTGGTCTGCGGGGTCGTCAGGCCGTAGGCGAACTCGTGCGTGTGCGTCTTGCCCAGGAGGACGGCTCCGGCGGCGCCGAGCCGTTCGGCCACCCGGCTGTCGCGTTCCGCCACGTGCCCGGCCCGGACCCGCGAGCTCGCCGTGGTGGGCAGCCCCGCCGCGTCGATCAGATCCTTGAGCGCCATGGGGATCCCGTGCAGCGGCCCGCGCGGTCCGCCGGTGGCGATCTCCCGTTCGGCGCGGGCCGCCGCCGCCCGTGCCCCATCGGCCGTGACGGTGACGTACGCCCCCAACTCGCCGTCTACGGAATCGAGTTGGGCCAGTACCGATGCGGTGAGTTCGACGGGGGACAGCTCGCGTGCGCGCACCGCGCGGGACGCTTCGGTCAGCGACAGCTCAAAGGGTCGCATCGGCGTTCCCCTGTCCGGCTCGGTAGGCGGACGCGGGAGGGGTCTCCCCGAAATCGAGTTCGCGCAATGTGCTGATCACGGAGTGGATGTGATGAGCCGTCACGGCCACCGCTTCGTGTCGGTTGTCATCGAGGGGGAGCCCCGCGCGCAGCGCCCATCGGGCTGCTTCTTGGGGGGTGGGTCCGCTGTTCATGGCGTCCTTCCGGTTCGGGTGGGCGTGGCAGGGCAGAGCAGGGCTGCCTGCGCCACTCACCGCAAAAGCGAATCGTTTGCTTTAGAGGACCGTAGGGCTTACGGTGGCCAAACGCAAACCGATTGCTTTTACGCCGGGGGAGGTCGCCCCGCCGCCCACCGCCCCACCACCCCGCCGCCCCAACACGTAAGGAAACCCACCGTGTTCACCTCGCCGCAGACGACCGGGTCCATCCCCTCCCCCGCCGCTTCCTGGGCTGTGGGCGACCACACCGTACGGCGCATCGACGAAGTGGCCCTGTCCGCTCCGACGGGTGCGTGGCTGCTGCCGGGGGCAACCGCCGACCTCGTGGGCCGCACCCCTTGGCTGAGCCCTGAGTTCGCCGATGCCCAGGGCGTCCTGCGCCTGGCGAGCCACAGCTTCGCCGTCGAGGTGGACGGCATGCGGGTCCTGGTGGACACCGGCATCGGTAACGGAAAGCCGCGCGCCAATCCCGCCTGGCACAACCTGAACAGCGACTACGAAGCGCGGCTACGGGCGGCCGGCTTCGCGCCGGAGAGCGTCGACCTCGTGATCCTGACCCACCTCCACGCCGACCATGTGGGGTGGAACACCCGCGCCGAGGGCGGAAGTTGGGTGCCGACCTTCCCCAACGCACGTCATCTCGTGTCGCGCACCGAGTGGGACTACTGGGCCGGCGTCGACATGGAGGAGGCACGTCGGCAGATGTTCCGGGACTCGGTCCACCCCGTACGAGAAGCGGGCCTGTTCGACGTCGTCGAGGTGGCCGACGAGGGCACGGCCGTCGCGCCGGGCATCCGCCTGCTCCCCACCCCGGGCCACACGCCGGGCCAGGTGGCGGTGGAACTGAGCAGCCGCGGCGAGCGGGCACTGGTCACCGGAGACAGCATCCACCACCCGGTCCAGATGGCGCACCCGGAGCTGTGCAGCTGTGTGGACATCGCTCCCGAACTCGCGGCCAGGACCCGGAACCGGGTGCTCGGCGCACTGGCCGGTACGTCGACTCTCCTGCTCGGCAGCCACTTCCCGCCGCCGACCGCCGGGCATGTACGGCGTGACGACGGCGGGTACCGTCTGATCCCGGCCCACTCGAGCGCCATGCCCCTCGGCGGCTGAGGCGGACTGAAGCACCTGGTGCGTGCCCGGCACCACGGCCTTGCGGCATGTGCCGGACAAGCACATCCCTGGGGTACGTGCCGGACACCACGCCCCCCGGCACATGTCCCGCACCACGTCGCCCGGTACATGCCCGGCGCCGCGCACCCATCCATACGCCCTTCCGCGCCGGTGAATTCGAGCCGCGTACGGCGCTCGGTCCTCGGCCACGCGCCCCCTGGCGGCGATGGCGCGTCGCCGGGGTCGTCGGGAGGTCACGGCGCGGGGCGTGCGGGGCGGTTCGGAGCCGGACCGGGGCGGGTTCACGCACCAGGGGGCCATCGGCGGGCGGTGGGCGCGGGATCGGCGGGGCCGTGGGCGGAGGCGGTGCGGGCCGGGCGCGGGACGGTGGTTCGTGGCCGGTGAGATGCGCGGAAACACGACAGTCATGTTTCGTGAGCTCTTTTTCCGTACCGGACGCCGCCGGGTTGCGAGAAGATGTCGCTTCCCAAGCCCCCGACCCCGGAGCGAGCGATGCAGCCGCTGACGCGTCCGCACATCGTGGCGGCGGGACTGCGTCTGCTGGAGCGTGAGGGCGCGGCCGGCCTCAGTATGCGCAAGCTCGCGGACGAGCTCGGCAAGGCCCCCGCCGCCGTCTACAAACACGTCAGCGACAAGCGGGAGTTGATGTCCCTGCTGTTCGACGAGGTGTCCCGGCGGATCGAGCTGCCGGGCCCGGGCGACGATCCACGCTCGGCCATCATGGCGGCGGCGCAGAGCGCGCACCGCGTCCTGGAGGCGCACGGCTGGATCGCCACCGGGATGATCGACGGGCCCCTCCTCGGCGTCACGTCGATGCGGCTTTCCGAGTTCATCCTGGACGCACTCGTACGCAAGGGGATGAGCGATGTGCAGGCCGCGCGCCTCCAAGTCGCCATCTGGGAGTACCTGGTGGGACATCTGGTGGCCGCCCGGGCCGGGGCGCAGGTCCCCTTTCCGCGCCCGGAGGCGGGCGGCAAGGACGCCGAGGACTATCCGACCGTACGCCGCGTCGCCCCTCTCGTGGCCGAGATGAGTGACCAGGAGCGGTTCGACGCGGGGCTACGGGTCCTGCTCGACGGGGTGTTCACGGAGCCCGACCCCACGCACACCTCGGACACCCCCCACGACCACCCGCCCCACCCGCCCGCGGGCGCGGACCCGCCGTCCGTCAGTCAGTCCACGCCCGCCAGCCCGCCTACGTCCGTCAGCCAGTCCACGTCCGTCAGCCGGTCCGCAGCTGATGTGGCGGGGTGAGCGCGGGGCGGACCGGCCGCAGCAGCACCGGGGGCGCCGTGGACTCCTCCTCGGGCGGGAAGTACTTGGCCAGCTCGTGCCGCCTGCTGATCCGCAACTTGCGGTAGGAGTGGGTGAGATGGGACTCGATGTTGCGCAGACTCACCTTGAGCAGACGCGCGATGTCGCGGTTGCTCATCCCGCGCGCCGCCAGCTCCGACACCTGCCGCTCGGTCGGAGTGAGCAGCGACTCGGCGGAGTCCTTGCGCGGATCGGGCCGGCCGCCCGCGTACCGCAGCTCCCACTGCACCGCCTCCACGAGCCCGTCGGCGCCGAGCGAGATGGCCATCTCGTTGGCGCGGTGCAGCAGTTCGCGGGTGCGCCGGGTTTTGCCGGCCTGCCGGTGGGCCCGTCCCGCCTCGTACAGCGCGTGGGCGAACAGCAGGGGCGTGGGGGACGGTTCGAGGATGTCCAGGGCCTGCCCGGCGAGGTGCAGCGCCTCGCACCCCGAGCTCGCGGCGGCCTCCGCGACCAGGGCGCGGCCGAGGGCGAAGGGCGCGTTCCAGCGACGGGCGAGCTCGCTCTCCTCGCGTGCGGCGCGCCGGGCCGCGACCACGTTGCGCTGCGCCAGCAGGAGCGTGGACCGGGTGGAACGCCAGGGCAGGACGGCGGGGTTGACGATGCCCCTGCGGGCCAGCTCCTCCTCGCACTGGGCGATCAGGGCGAGCCCGCGCGGAACCTGGCCGAGGCGGCCGAGTGCGCGCCCCGCGCTGTGCAGGAGGTACAGCCGCCACCAGGTGCGGGGCTGCTCACCCGCGAGCGGCGGAGCCCCGTCGAGCAGGGCGCTGGCCGCGGCGATGTCGTCCTTCTCCAGGGCCACGTCGATGAGGACGCTGCGGGCCAGCGCGCCCACATGATGGCGCGCCGCGCGGATCCGGGTGAGCAGGTCGAGCGACTGGCAGGCGTCGTCCTCGGCGTCCGCGAGCAGCCCCCGGTGCAGCTGGACCAGAGCGCGTACGGCCAGGGCCTCGGCGATCCGGGTCACCACGCCCGAGGCGCGGGCCAGCCGCACCTCGGTGTCCATGTGCCGCTGCGCCTCGTCCACGTCGCCCGACCACAGCAGGGCGAGCAACGCGTGGTACCAGGTGGAGGAGCCGTACGGCGCGCGGGGCACGGTCAGGGACCGGTTGGCGATGCGCCAGGCGGCCCGGGCCGAGTCGCCCGCCGCGGTGCGCAGCAGCAGCACCCGTTCGAGCCGGTCCTCCCGGCCGCCCCAGTCCTGCGCGCGGTAGGTGCCCTCGTGGAGCCGGACATGGGTGAGCCGGCGCCGCAGGCGGCCGGCCAAGGAGGGATCACCCGGGCCGGCTTCGGCCCGGGCCCTCTCCAACACCTCGCGTGCTCCGGCGAGTTCGTCCAGGCGCAGCAGGATGTCGGAGAGCCGCAGCGATTCGCGCAGCCGTTCCTCGGGGCGCAGGGGCCCGGCGACGTGGGCGCTGAGCGCGCGGGCGGCGGCCGGCAGGTCGAGGGCGGTGAGCGCCTGGATGCGCATCCCCTCGGCGCGGACGGCCAGGTCGTCGGGTACGCCGTGCAGGACGGCCTTCTCGATCAGCCGCCTGGCCCGTGCGGGGTCGCGCCCGATCATGCCCTGCGCGGCATCGAGGAGCAGCCGGACCATCCACGGCTCGTCGAGCCGGTGGGAGCGCAGCAGATGCGCGGAGACGTCCTCGGGCGGCGCGCCCCTGCGGCGCATGAACCGGGCGGCGAGCAGGTGGAGTTCGGCGCGCTCGGCGCACGGGATGTCCTGATAGAGGAGTTCCGAGAGCAGGGGGTGGCGGAACTTCTTGTCGTGGCGGCACAGCAGTCCCGATTCGGTGAGCCGCGACAGGCTGCGGCAGGCCTCCTCGGTCGGCACCCCGCACAGGTCGGAGAGGAGGGCGGGGTCCAGCGGCGCGCCGAGGGTGCTGGCCGCCCGGGCGATCTTGAGGCAGTGGGGATCGAGGCGGCGGAGCATGCACAGGATGCGCTCCTTGACCCCCTGTAGGTGCACCCGTTCGTCCTGCGGGTGCGGCGGTGACGGTTCGGCGGCGGTGTCGCCGGCGGCCTGCCCCGGTCCGTCGTGGGGCGCGTCGCCGGAACCCGGGGACGCGGTGCGTATCTGCTCGGCCGGTACGTGTCGTATCTGCTCGGTCAGCAGATACGGGTTGCCGCCCGCGCCCGCGACCAGCGCGCCCACCGACTCGTGGTCGTGGCCGCACAGCGCGGCGGCCAGATCGGACGCGGCGCTGGGGCTCAGATCGTTCAGGTGGATGTGACGGTCGGGCCGGATGCCCTCCATGAACTCGACCAGCAGATGCTGGTCGCTGGCCGTCTCGCCGCAGCGTTTGGTGGCGAGCAGCACCACGGGCAGGTTGGCCAGGCGGCGGCTGAGGAAGCCGAGCCACAGCAGGGACTCGCGGTCGGCGTGCTGGAGGGAGTCGACGGTCAAAAGGATCGGGGAGCACCGGGCCGCCCGGCCGACGCCCGCGCAGAGCTCCGCGAGCAGCGCGTAGTCGTGCCCGGTCCGGTCGCCGTCCCTGTCGGTGGACGTGGCCAGGGCGCGCTCCCAGCCTTGCGCCGTCTGCGGCAGGGTGGCCAGAAGCTGGTGCACGATGCCCAGCGAGAAATGCTGCTCGACGGGGGACGCGGTGGCGGAGAGTACGACCATTGACTTCTCGCGGGCCCTGGCCTCGGCCCAGCGCAGCAGAGCGGTCTTTCCCGTCCCGATCATTCCCTCCATCAGCGAGACCGCGCCGGCTCCCGCCACCGCGGAATCGAGCATCTCATTGATGATCTTGAATTCTTCGCTCCTGCCGAACAGCTCCTGGGGCATCGCCCTACATCTCCTGCCTGAACAGTGAATGACTGGACGACGCAGCGGGTCCGGTAAAACGTGTCCGAACCAGCGTCGTCAAGGCCGCTTTCCGGCCACTGCCAGGCCACCCGCGCCCTGGCAGAAAGAGCTTCTTCGGACAATGGTGACGGTGAATTCGAGTCCCCCCGCTACGCCCACCGACCGCTGGTGAACGGTGTACACCTACGACGCGTCCAGACGCTAGCACGGCCTCTGCTCCATAGGCAGGACGCCTTCCGGCCGAAGGAATCGACGCGTGTTCCATCGGTCATTCCTTCGGCCCCACCGTATTGATGTGCACAGGTACCGCATGGGTACGGTCTGCGCGGCATTGCGAAGGTCGCAGGCGGCGTGCCCGGAAAGCGCTCATCCGGATACCGCCGAATTGGCCCCGCGACCCAATGGCGAAATCTGACGGAAGGATGGGTGCTCGCGTGACCGCGACCAGTGAGGAGTTTCGCCCGTTATGGGAAACCCGCCGGGCCAGGCCGCCCGCGGTTTCCACCTCGTCGGGAGGCGGCCGCACCGAGCAGTTCCTGCTGTCCCTGACGGGCCTGTTGCCCCTGGTGTACGAGCAGGCCTGGCAGACGGTGCTCGGCTCCGGCTTCCACCTCCAGGTCATCGACTGGCGGGCCACCCGCCCCGCCGTGCAGGACGTCCGCCTCGCCGAGCGCCTTGCCCAGGAGGCCGCCGCGTGGCCGCCGTTGGGCCAGGGACCCGAGATGCGCGCCACGCTCATCCGGCGCGACGAGCGCACCTGGTCCTTCGCCTGGCGCTATACGCGGGAGCTGATGGACCGCGCGGCGGGCCTCTCGCTGCTGGATCAGGCCACCGAGGCGTACGCCGTCCTGCTGCGCGGCGGCACGCCTGGGCGCGGACAGGACGCGGACAGGCTGCTTGCCGGGAGGGTGAACCGATGAGTGACGAGAATTCGGTACGGCTCTTCTGCTTCCCCTTCGAAGGGGTGTCGGCCGGCGTGTATCTGCCGTGGACGCGGATCACCGGCGGTTCGCTGGTGATCACACCCGTCGAACTGCCCGGCCGTGGACACCATCCGCGCGCGAGACCCTGCCGTGATCTGGAGGCGTTGCTGGCCGAGATCATGCCGTACGTGGCCCGCATGTGCGACCGGCCGTTCGCGCTGTACGGGCACGGCTTCGGGGCCCTGCTCGCCTACGAGACAGCCGCCCGGCTGGAATGGGAGCACGACGCGGTGGCCGAACGGCTGTACGTGTCGGGTACCGGCATCCCGCACCGGACCGCGCCGGAGCGGGCGGTGGGCCATCTGCCGGACGCGGCCATGACCGGCAGGCTCCGCGACCGGGGCCGGATGCCCCCGCTCGCCCGCGACCCGCGACGGGCGGCCCGCACGCTGGGCGCGCTGCGCGCGGACCTCACCGTCATGGAGGCCTACCGGCGCGACCCGCGCCACATCCTGCACTGCCCCGTCACCGCGATGGGCGGAGTGCGCGATCGCGGCCTGAGCGGCGCAGAACTGAGCGGCTGGCGCCGGTGCACCCGGCGCGCCCTGCGCGTGGAGATGTTCCCCGGGGATTACTACTTTCCCATCACCGCGCAGCAGGAGCTCCTGGAGACCTTCGGGCGGGATCTGATCCGTCCGGCGGCCGCCCGGCGCCTGCTGTCGGTCGCCGGATACTGACCCGCCGGACACCTACCCAAAGGGGCGCCCCGGCCGCCCGGTTCCCGAATCGGCAACAAGAATTGCGCGGGCTCCGCGGCGTCCACATCCTGGCCGCTGGAGGTGACCGTATGACACCCACTTACCGCGCCCAGGGGCTCGACGACGAGGCCCGGGGCGCCGAGCCGGAGCACGACGCGGAACCGCTCTCCGGTTTCCTTGCCGAGGCGTCGCACTGGCTGCGTGAACTGCTCGGGCCCAAGGACCGGGTCACGGCCGCGGTCCGCCGGATCCTCGACATCGGCAGCGGGCCCGGCGCGGCCTCCTGTCAGCTGGCCCGCGTCTTCCCGCAGGCGGACGTCGTCGCCGTGGACCGGTCCGAAGAGCGCCTTGCCCAGGCCGAGATCCGCGCCGCCGAGTGCGGCCTGGGCGGGCGCGTCACCACGCGGCGCGCCCAACTCCCGGAGGAATTCAGCGCGTTGGGGCCCGCCGATGTGATCTGGACCGGCAACGTCTGCCAGCATCTGGGCGATCAGCAGGCCGCGCTGCGGAGCCTCGCGTCCGCGCTGCGCCCCGGGGGCATGCTCGCCGTCGCCGAACGCGGCCTCGCTCCGCGCTTCCTGCCCCGCGACATCGGCATCGGAAAGCCCGGCCTCCAAACCCGCCTCGACGCGGCCCTCGATGAGCGCTACACCGCCCGAAGAGCCGGGCTGCCGGGCGTCACGTCCGTGATCGAGGACTGGCCGTGCATGCTGGCGTCCGCCGGACTCGTGCCCACCGGCAGCCGCAGCTTCCTCATCGACCTGCCCGCCCCGCTCGGTCTGACCGCGCGCCGGCACCTGCACACCCGGTTGCGCCGCATCCTGGAGGAACTGGGCGACGAGCTCGACCTCGTCGACCGGCTGACCCTGGAACAGCTCCTGGACGGAGATGCCTGTACCGGCATCCTGTGGCGCCCCGACGCCTTCTACCTCTCGGCGGTCACCGTGCACACGGCCCGCCTGTGCCGCGCCCGGGACTGACCCGCCCATCCCCCGGCCGCCGGTCCCCCCACTCTCCCCCACCGCGCACCCCACGGCGCGTCCGTGTGCGCGGCGCCCGCATGCCCCGGCGCCGCCCGCAGGGCTCTGCCCCGGTGCGCGAAGGCCGCACCCCGTGCCCTGCGACGCCCAACTCCCGGCAGCGGCAGCGCAGTTCAGGCGGCCCGTGGCGCTCACGCCACGGGCCGCCTCCGTGTGCCCTCGCGACCGTAGGGCGACCGCGGCCACAGATGCTTCGGTCAGTCCTGCGGTCGCACCGTATTGAGGGGGCCCCGCCCGCACTCCTACCGTCCTTCCCAAGCGGCCACCCCGGCGACGACGGGGCGCCGGACAGGATGCGAGCGAGCGACGGAGGACGCGTGAAGATACGGATTCTTGGCCCGCTGCACGCCGAGACGGACGGCGTTCCCGTCGTTCCCACGGCGGCCAAGACGCGGCAGGTCCTGGCCCTCCTCGCGCTCCGCGCCGGACAGCTCGTCCCCGTGGACGTCCTGCGGGACGAGCTGTGGGGGCCGGTGCCGCCGCGCAGCGCGCACGCCACGTTCCAGACCTACATCCTGCGGCTGCGCCGCGCCCTGGCCGAGGGGCTCGGCGGCCCGGAAGGACCGGCGAGGGCGCGCCGGCTCCTGTGCACCGGACACGGCGGCTACCTGCTGCGCGTCGCCGAACAGGACGTGGACGCCTTCGCCTTCCAGCGGGCCGCACGGGCGGGCCACGCGGCCTTCACCGACGGCGACGACGAGGCGGCGTCCCGGCTGCTGCGCCAGGCCCTGGCACTGTGGCGGGGACCGGCGCTCGTGGACGTACCGGCCAAATCCGCGCTGCGGATCCACGCGGCGGCACTGGAGGAGAGCCGGACGCTCGCCACCGAGCGGTGCATCGACGCCGAGCTCCGGCTCGGCCGGCACGCCGAACTCCTCGCGGAGCTCGTGCAATTGACGGAGCGTCACCCCGCCAACGAGCGGCTGCACGCGCAGGCCATGGTGGCGTTCTACCGCTCGGGGCGCCAGTCCGCCGCCCTCGGCCTCTACCGCAGGCTGCGCCGGGGCCTGATCGAAGAGCTCGGCCTTGAGCCGGCACCACAACTCCAGCGTCTGCACCAGGCGATGCTCACGGTCGACCCCCGGCTCGACACCGACGCGCGGGGTGGCCCGCCCACGCCGGCCTTCGACCTCTACGCGGCCTGAGCACGCCGCACCACGGACAGCGAGCACCCACAGAAGAGGTGACCGAAGTGACGGACTCGATACCCACCCTGTACGAACGCATCGGCGGCGCCGAGGCGTTGGAACGCCTCACCGAGGAGTTCTACCGGCGCGTACGCAAGGACGAGATGCTGGCCCCGCTCTTCCAGTACATGGAGGACGACCACCCCCAGCACGTGGCGACCTTCCTCGCCGAGGTCCTTGGCGGACCCGAGGCCTACACCGAACACCACGGCGGCTACCCGCACATGGTCTCGCGCCACCGGGGCCGGTCCATCAAGCCCGAGCAGCGCGCGCGGTGGGTGGAGCTGATGCTGGAGGCCATGGATGTCGTGGGCCTGCCCGAGGACGCCGAGTTCCGCTCCGCGTTCGTCGGCTACATCGAGTTCGGCTCACGCCGGGCGATGGCCAACTCCCAGCGCGGGGCGGCACCTTCGAGCCGTACGACCATCAAGAAGTGGGGCTGGGGCGAGGCCCCGCCCGGCGAGGACTGACCCGGTGGCGAAAGCACGCGGGCGGCTTCGCCGGATCCCGCCCGCGTGTCCCTGGTTCGGCAACAAAGATTGTCGCTCCGCCACGCTCGGTTCCAGCATGGGGACCGCTGGTCACCACCGTCCTCAGGCGGACAGCGACGCAGGCGTCCGTGCCACCCGGACGGCCGCGGCGGGAGCCATGTGGCGCCGCTCCCCGCACGCCCGGCCGACCGGCGCCCGGTCGCCCTGATCCGCCGGAACCATCCGAACAAGGAGTTCGCCCATGCGTTTGACCCCCTCTGTGCCGGTGCACAGCGGCTCCGCGCCGACCCGTTTCGAGTACGTACCCGCCGGCCGGCGGACGGCCACCGAGCGGACGGGAGGCGGCAGCCGATGAGTGCCCAGACCGAAACCCACGAGGCGGCCTCCCCGAAGGCGAGCAACCGGCTGCCCTTCGCGGTCTATCTGCTCGCGTTCAGCCTGTTCGCCATGGGCAGCGCCGAGTTCCTGCTCGCCGGTGTCCTGCCGGACATCGCCGACGACCTGCACATCTCGCTCTCCTCCGCCGGTTCGCTGATCTCCGCGTTCGCCATCGGCGTGGTCATCGGCGGTCCCCCGCTCGCGGTCCTGACCCTGCGCTGGCCCCGCCGGACCACGCTGGTGGTCTCGCAGGTCCTGTTCGCCCTGTTCGTGGCGGTCGGCCTGGTCGCCGACAACCTGACCGTGCTGATCATCACGCGCTTCCTGTGCGGTCTGGCCTACGCCGGATTCTGGGCGGTCGCCGCGGTCACCGCGATCGGTCTCGTCACCCCCGACCGCACCGCACGGGCCTCCGGCGTGGTGGTCAGCGGCCTCAGCATCGCCATGGTCGCCGGCGGCCCGGCCGGCGCGCTGCTCAGCCACTTCACCGGCTGGCGCGGCGGGTTCTGGGCGGTGGTCGCCCTGACCGTGCTCGGCGCGCTCTCCACGGCCGTCGTCGTCCCCACCACCAAGGCGGTCCAGGAGCCCAGCGTCTCCCGCGAGCTGCGCACCATGCGCAAGCCGCAGCTGTGGGTGGTGTACGCGGCGACCCTGCTGAGCACCGCCGCGTACATGATCTCCTACAACTACCTGGCGGCCTTCCTGAAGGACATCACCCACGTCGGCTCCGTGTGGGTGCCCGCGATCCTCGTGCTCTTCGGCGTCGGTGCCTTCATCGGTCTGTCGGTGGGCGGCCGGATCGCCGACGGGCGGCCGCACCACGCGCTGCTCATCGGCGCCGGCGGCATCCTGGTCACCTCCGCGCTGCTCGCCGTCCTCGGCCACCATGTGGTCGCCGTCGTCATCCTGGTGCTGCTCCTCGGCGTCGCCGGGTTCGTTCTCAACCCCGCCATCTACGGGCGGGTGTTCACCGTGGCGGCCGACGCGCCGACGCTCGCGGGGGCCACCGCCGTCTCGATGTTCCAGCTCGGCATCAGCCTCGTGCCCGTCCTGGCGGGCGTGGCCATGGGAGCCGGAGCCAGTCTTGACGCCATCCCCTGGCTGGGCGCGGGCATCGCCGTCCTCACCATCCCCGTCGTCCTGATCGAACGGACGATGGCCCGCGGCCGGGCGGGGAGCCCGGGAACCGTCGAGGTCTGACCTCGCCCTCCCGCTCCCGCTCCAGGTCCGCGCTCACGCACCATCGCGGGCGTGCGCTCCTCGTACGCCGCGAGCAAACCGTCACAGGGAGCCGCAGGGCGATCCTCGCAGAGGATGTCCCGGCGGCTCCCCCTGAGGGAGGACTCCATGGACAACAAACTCGGTTACGAACTCGGCAACTGGGTGGTGTCGCAGATCCAGAGCCCGGACCGTCCCACGCAGACGGTCTTCACTCTGCTGGACCAGGAGTGGGAACTGCTCGACGACGTGTTTCCGCCCTATACCGACCCGGGCCCCGGCCTTTTCGCCTCCTGGGTGCCGTACGAGAAGGGCAGCCGCTTCCTGGAGATGGGCTGCGGCGCGGGAATCGCCGCGGTGCTCGCCGCCCAGAACGGCAGCGAGCGCGTGGTGGCCCTCGACATCAACCCGGCCGCCGCCGAGAACGCCCGCCGCAACGCGGTCAAGCACGGCGTGGCCGACCGGGTCACCGCGCTCGCCAGTGACCTGTTCGACGCCCTTGAGCCCACCGAGACCTTCGACCTCGTCTTCTGGAACACCCCGTTCATCGAGGCACCCGAGAGCCGCCCCTACGCCGACCAGATCGAGCGCGCGGTCTTCGACCCCGGATACGAGATGGTGCGCAGGTTCTTCCGCGACGTGGCGGGGCACCTGGCCCCCGGCGGCACGGTCTGCATCGGCACCAGCGAGGCCATGGGCAACAAGGACAAGCTGCTGCGGGCGGCCGCCGACGCCGGTTTCGAGAGCCACCGCTACCGCAGCGAGACCGCCGAACTGCCCGCGGCCGACTTCCCGCAGTCCCCGGTGGTCGCCGCCCACACCAACGAGCGCGGAATCGTGGACATGGACTTCACGATGTACACCTTCCAGCGCCGCTGATCCGCCTTCCCGGCCTCTGCCGGGACACCCCGTATCGAGTGATGAGCCCCAGGTCAGACGAGTTCGATTACAGGTGAGGGCGGCAGGGCCGCCCCGGAAGATGGGAATGTCATGAGCGCCAACGGGAACGCGAACGGTGCCGGCTTCGACGTCGCCATTGTCGGCAATGGAGTCCTCGGGCTTTCGCTCGCATGGGTCCTGGCACAGCGCGGACAGCGCGTCGCCGTGCTGGGCCAGCCGCACCGCCCCTGGGCCGGATCCACCGCGTCCGGAGCGATGCTCGGCTGTTTCGGTGAGGTCACCACCTCGCTGCTCGCCACCGAGCAGGGCCGCGCCAAGCTCGAACTCGGCATCCAGGCCAAGAACTTGTGGCCGCAGTGGCTCGCCGAGCTGGAGGCGGGCACCGAGGGTGCCCCGGTGAAGACGGCGAACGGCACGAGCGTCATCCTCAACACCATCGGCACGGCCGAGATCGACGACGCCAACTACAACGCCATCCGCGCCGAACTCACCCGCTACGACGAGCCCTTCGAGGACGTCGACGCCACCGACGTGGACTGGGTGGACGCCGAGCCGATCTCCCGGCCGCTGCGGGCCTTCCACATACCGGGCGAGCACGCCGTCAACTCCGCGGCACTGCTGGAGCGCCTTGAGCAGGCGGCCGTCCGGGCCGGCGCCACCCTCGTCGCCGAGTTCGCCACCCGCGTCGTGCACCGGGGCGAGCAGGTGACCGGCGTCGTCACCACCTCGGGCCAGACCATCAGCGCCGACCATGTGACGCTGGCCGCCGGCGCGCGCAGCCAGGAGCTCCTCGACAGCCTGCCCATCGGCTCCCGCGTCCCGCGCCTGGTCAGCGGCTACGGTGTCTCCTCCCTGGTCAAGACCCAGGACGGCACCATCCCCGACAGCGTCATCCGCACCCCCAACCGCTCCTTCGCCTGCGGCCTGCACGTCGTGCCGCGCGGCGACGGGCACGTCTACCTCGGCGCCACCAACGTCATCTCCGTGGAGCCGCGCGACACGGCCGAGATGCGTGACCTCGTCTTCCTCCTCCAGTGCGCCCACCGCCAGGTCCGCCGCAACCTCTGGAACAGCGACGTCGCCAAGGTGCAGGTCGGCAACCGCCCGGTGTCCATGGACGGCTCCCCGCTGCTCGGCCAGGGCGGCATGAAGGGCCTGTGGATCATGACCGGCACCTACCGCGACGGCCTGCACCTCTCCCCGCTCCTGGCCCAGGACTTCGCCGCCCGGATCCTGGGCGAGGAACCGCTGGCCGACCTGGACCGCTTCACGCCGCTGCGCCAGCCCCTGCCCACGGGCACCCGCGAGGAGATCGTGGACGTCCTCATCGACCACCAGATGGGCATCGGCTACGAGCAGGACTGGACGATTCCCGTCGAGTGGCACCAGTGGATCGAGATGGACCTGCGCCCGGCGACCCTGGCCTGGGCCAATGAGCTCGACCCGGAGTTCACCCCGCCGGCCGAGCTGCTGTTCGCCTCCCGTTTCGACCCCGAGCTGGTCAGCCTGCTGCGCAAGTACTACGCGACCTGCCGCGAGAACAGCTGACCCCGGTCCCCCGCACCCCACACCCCTCCCACACGTACCCTTCCGCACCCTCGCGCACCACACAGCAGCCGTGCGGGCAGGCAGGCTCAACCGCCCCTGCCCGTACGGCACTTCGAGAAAGGACAGTGCCATGGCAGTCGAGGCGATGGACCCGCCCGGCCTTCCCAAGCCCTACGGATGGCGGCAGCTCGCCGTCGGTACCGGCAGCCGGGTGATATTCCTCAGCGGCCAGACCCCCCGCACCGCCGACGGCGAGCCCGTCGGCATGGGTGATCTCGCGGCCCAGACCGAACAGGTCTACCTCAACATCGCCACCGGCCTCGAAGCCGCCGGCGCCACCTTCGACGACGTACTGCGTCTGACCGTGTACGTCGTGGACTGGTCGCTGGACAAGTGGGAGGCCATCACCGCGGGCGCCGAGCGCGCCGCCGCCAAGCTGGGCGCGGACGTCATCCGTCCCACCACCCTGGTCGGGGTCGCCACGCTGGCCGAGCCCGACTTCCTCATCGAGGTCGAGGCGACCGCCATCGCCTCCTGAGCCACCGCGCACGACGAGAGGCCCCGCCGGTCCCGGCGGGGCCTCTCGTCATGTGCGGCCGGTGGAGCCAATCAGCGCTGTTTGGCGAGGAGTTCGTCGATGACGGTGGCCACCGCGTCGGGCGCCGGCAGCCCCGGGTGGTGGCTCGCGGTGCCCGTGGTCGGGTCGAAACCGTCGTGCCACTCGGGCTCGTTCACGATCCCGCCGTCCTCGCGGATCCGCGCGATGTTGCGCTGGACGGCCGGCTTCTGCCACATCTTGGCGCCCATCACCGGGAAGTAGACGACGGGGTAGTCCACCGAGAGCGCCACCGTCATCACGCGGTTGGGGGCGGCGCCGCCGGCCGCGGCGGCGAGGGTGTGGGCGGTGGCCGGCAGGACCGCGAGGATGTCGTGGTCGCCGGCGAGCCGGGAGGGTTTGTCGGTCGGCCAGTGCGCGGGCGAGTCCCCGTACACCACGCGCTCGGCGAAGAGCGCGAGGCTGTCGGGTGAGACGAACGAGGCCGCGGTGTGCGTGAGGAGGACCGTGAACGTGCTGCCCGCGATCCTTCGGCGCATCGCCTCGATGTACGACGAAAGCCCGGTCACCGCGATGGAACCGGTGGCTCCGATGAGTATGCGTTTCCCGGTCTTCTCCGGGGAGTTTCGCTTTTCCATGCCCGATGATGCCGCCGCGCTCCCGCCCGTGGTCAATGCCCGACTCCCCTGTGTGGAGCGGGAGTCCAGCGCCGGTCCAGCGGCCGTCGAGTGCGGACCGAACCCTACGGTCGTCCCTACGGTCGGACCGTATTGAGACCGTTTGCCGCCCTGCCTAACCTCCGATTCCGTACGGGAATTCGAAAGCCCACCGGGGCATCTGATGAAAAGGGGCGGATCTCGATGGAGGATCTTTTCGCACAGCTGCGCGGCCAAGACGGCCACCCCCGCCTGGACGACACCCGGCTGCCCGACCTCAAGCCGCGGCCGGAGCACCGGCACGAGCCGTTCCCGCTCACGGACATCCAGCAGGCCTATCTGATCGGCCGCCACCGGGGACTCGAACTCGGCGGCATCTCCAGCCAGTACTACCTGGAGTTCGACTGTCCCGCTCTCGACGTGGACCGGCTGACCGTTGCCCTGCGCAAGGTCGTCGAGCGGCACGACGCACTGCGCACGGTGGCCGGGCCCGACCAGACCCAGCGGGTGCTCGCCGCGCACGAGGTGGACCCGTACGTCATCCACGCCGGCGATCTGCGGGGCCGCGCGAGCGAGGAGCAGGAGGCCGAACTCGCCCGCATCCGGGCGGAGTTGACGGATCAGGTGCTGCCCGTGGACCGGGCGCCACTGTTCGACATCCGCGCGACCCTGCTCGACGGGGGCCGGATGCGGCTGCACCTCGCCGTGGACCTGCTCTTCCTCGACATGCGGGGCCTGTACCGGCTCCTCGGCGAGTGGCGCCGCCACTACGACGAGCCCTCCTGGGCTCCGGAGCCCCTTGAGCTGTCCTTCCGCGACTATGTGCTCGCGCAGGAGGAGCTGCGCGGCGACACCCTGGGCGAGGAGGCCGAGGAGTACTGGACCAGCCGGCTCGACACGCTGCCCCCCGCGCCCGAGCTGCCGCTCGCCGTGGCGCCCGAGCAGCTGGGCACCCCCCGTTTCGTACGGCACCGGGCGGTGCTCGCGCCGCAGCGCTGGGCAGCTTTGCGCGCGAGCGCCGAGCGGCACGGCCTCACCGCGTCGGGTGTGCTGCTCGCCGCGTACGCCGAGGTGGTGCGGACCTGGTCGCGGCGGCAGGAGTTCACCCTGACCGTCACCCAGTTCCACCGGCTCGGGCTGCACCCGCAGCTCGGCTCCGTCATGGGTGACTTCCTTGCGCCGAGCCTGCTGGCCGTCGGCGGCCGGCCCGATGAGACCTTCGAGGAGCGGGCGCGCGGCGTGCAGCGCCAGGCGCTCGAAGATCTGGCGCACTCCGCGCACGGCGGCATCCGGGTCCTGCGCGACCTGGCCCGGCGCAGGGAGGACAACCGTGCCTCGATGCCCGTGGTCTTCTCCAGCACACTCGGCGCCGGCGCACCGGACGCGGGCCGCCTCGAGTCGTTCGGGGACCTGGTCCACGACCACAGCCGGACCCCGCAGGTGTGGCTGGAGAACCAGATCCTGGAGCTCGACGACCGGCTCAGCGTCAACTGGAACGCGGTGGAGGGCCTGTTCCCCGAGGGCACCCTTGAGGCCATGTTCGAGGCGTATGTGACGCTGCTCGACCGGCTGGTGGATGACGCCTCGGTGTGGGAGGCCACGCGCGGGATCGTGCCGCTGCCGAGCGCGCAGGCCACTGAGCGGGAGCGGGCCAACGCCACCACCCAGGACATCGAGCCGGCGCTGCTGCACGAGCTCGTCGCCGATGCGGCCGCGCGCCGCCCCGGCCACATCGCGGTCATCACCCCCGGCGCCGAGACCACCTACCGCGCGCTCACCGAGGACGCGCACCGTCTCGCGCACCGGCTCATCGAAGGTCCCGGCGCCGGGCCGAACGAGATCGTCGCCGTGTCGATGCGGCCGGGCGCCGCCCAGTTCTCCGCCCTGCTCGGCGTGCTGCACTCCGGCGCCGCCTATGTGGCCATCGACCCCGAACTGCCCGAGGAGCGGCGGCTGAAGCTGCTGGCCCGGTGCTCCGTGCGGGCCGTGATCACCGAGCAGGACCTGCGGGACAAGCTCGCCTGGCCGCAGGGGGTGAGCGTGCTCACCCTGGACGAGGAGGCCACGCGGAAGTGTTCCGCCGAGCGGCCCGCGCGCCGGCAGGGCCACGACGATCTGGCCTATGTCATCTTCACGTCGGGCTCCACCGGCGAGCCCAAGGGCGTGATGATCACCCACCGCAGCGCCGCCAACACCGTGCAGGACATCAACCGGCGCTTCGGCGTCGGTGAGGACGACCGGACGATGGCGCTCGCGCCGACCGGCTTCGACCTGTCGGTCTACGACCTCTTCGGCGTCCTGGGCGCCGGCGGCACCGTCGTGGTGCCCGACCCCGCGCGCGGCAACGACATCGCCCACTGGTCGCAGCTCATCGGCCGCTACGGCGTCACCATCTGGAACAGCGTGCCCGCGCCGATGCGCATGTGGATCGACTCGCTCGGCGAGGGCGGGGTGCCGCGCGGCTGCCGGCTGCGGCTCGCCCTGCTCAGCGGCGACTGGATCCCGGTGGACCTGCCGAACCGGATCCGCGAGAAGCTGCCCGCGATGCGGGTGATCAGTCTCGGCGGCGCCACCGAGGGCTCGATCTGGTCCATCCACCACCCGATCGGGCACGTGCCGCCCGAGTGGTCGAGCATCCCCTACGGCAAGCCGCTGGCCAACCAGACGATGCACGTGTTCAACCAGTGGCTCGAACCGTCCCCGGTCGGGGTCACCGGCGAGATCCACATCGGCGGTGTCGGCGTGGCCCAGGGCTACCTCGGCGACCCCGAGCGCACCGCCGAGCGCTTCCTTCTCCACCCGGTCACCGGGGAGCGCGTCTACCGCACCGGCGACCTCGGACGCTATCTGCCGGGCGGCGACATCGAGATCCTGGGCCGCGAGGACTTCCAGGTGAAGATCAACGGCTACCGGGTCGAGCTCGGCGAGATCGAGGCCGCGCTGCTGCGCCAGCCCGGGGTGCGCACCGCGCTCGTCACCGCGCCCGCCCACGCCCGTACCGGGCAGCGGCAGATCGCCGCCTATGTGGTGCCGGAGCCGGGCGCGGATCCGGACCCGGCCGTGCTGCGCGAGGCCCTGAGCGCTCTGCTGCCCGGCTACATGGTGCCCAGCCGGTTCCTGGCCCTCGACACCCTGCCCCTGACGACGAACGGCAAGATCGACCACAAGGCGCTGCCCGCGCCGTGGAACGAGACGTCGGACACCGCCTCCGCGCGGGTGGCGCCGCGCGACCGGGTCGAGGAGCGGCTGTTCGCGCTCTGGTCCCAGCAGCTGGGGCACGGCGACTTCGGGGTCGAGGAGGGTTTCTTCGACATCGGGGGCGACTCCCTGCACGCCGTCGGTCTGCTGGCCCATCTGCGCGCCGAGTTCGGCATCGGGGCCGACATGGAGCAGGAGATGGTCGAGGGACTGTTCATGAACGCCTCGATCGAGTCGTTCGCCGAACTGATCGCGAATGTCGAGGAGTCCGCCGCGTGAGTACCCGCCATGACAACGCCGCCCCGGCCCGCGAATGGGAGTACGTGATCGTCGGCGCGGGCTCCGCCGGCGCCGTGACCGCAGCCCGGCTCGCCGAACGGGACTGCGGGGACGTCCTGCTCATCGAGGCCGGCGACGACCAGCCGCGCCCCCGCGACCGCTCGCACCCGCTGGCCGACGCCGGGCGCCTCGTGCTGGCGGGCCACAACTGGGACTACCGCGCCAACCTGCGCACCAGCAGCCGCTGGGACGACCTGGTCGGGCAGGGCGCGGGCGCCGGTCAGGCGCCGCTCGGCCGGCCGGCCAACCGGGCCCTGTGGGAACGCTTCCCCTATCAGCTCGGCAAGGTCGTCGGCGGTGGCTCGGCGGTCAACGGCGCGATCGCCCTGCGCGGTCTGCCCCGTGACTTCGCGGTCTGGGAGGCCGCCGGCAACCCCGACTGGTCCTGGGAGCGTGTCCTGCCCTTCTACAAGGACATCGAGAACGACGCCGACTTCCCCGGCCGGCTGCACGGCGACAGCGGGCCGCTGCCGATCAGCCGCACCCCGCGCGGCGAGGTGCACGCGCTGGACGCGGCGTTCTGGGAGGAGTGCAACCGCCAGGGCGTCACCGACCTCCCCGACCTCAACGGCGGCAGCGAGGCGGGCGTCGGCCCGATCCCCGGCAACACCGTGGACGGGGAACGCATCGACGCGGCCACCGCCTTCCTCGACGGCGCCCGCAATCTGCCCAACCTCCATCTGCGCACCGGCGTCCGGGTCACCCGGGTGCTGTTCGAGCGGAACCGGGCCGTCGGCGTGGAGATCGAGGCCGACGGCGCGCTCACCGAGATCCGGGCCCGCCATGTCGTGCTCAGCGCCGGGGCCGTGGGCACCCCCGTCATCCTGCAACGCTCGGGCGTCGGCAGTGCCGCTCTGCTGCGGGCCCTGGACATCACTCCCGTGGCGGACCTGCCCGGGGTGGGCCGTGATCTGGTGGACCATCCCTCGGTCGTCATCTGGTCCAAGCCGGCCGACGGGGTGTGCACCCCGGGCCTGCCCTGGCGCCAGGTCGCGGCCAGGATGAGCAGCGGCTTCGACGACGACGTGGACATCCAGGTGGGGCTGCTCAACAACGTCGAGAGCCACACCATCCCGGGCTTCGCCGACCGGCTCGGCTGGCCGCTGGTCGTCGGCATGTCGGTGATGCTGATGCGCCCGCGCTCCCGTGGCCGGGTCTTCCTCGACAGCCGCGACCCGGGCGCCTCCCCCGTCATCGAGCTGGGCATCGGCACCGACCCCGAGGACGTGGAGCGGCTGTGCCACGGGGTGCGCCGCACCTGGAACTTCCTGAACTCGCCCGGCCTTTCGAGCCGGCTGACCAAGACGCAGTTCTGGAGCGACCGGATGGTCGCCAACGACGGGGTCGTACGCAGCGGGGTGCGCCACATCATGAACCCCGGCTGGCACGCGGCCGGTTCGTGCCGGATGGGCCGCGAGGACGATCCCGCGGCGGTCACCGACCAGGAGGGGCGGGTGTACGGCACCGAGAACCTGCGGATCGTCGACGCCTCGCTCTTCCCCGCGATCCCGAGTGCGCCCACCAATCTGACCACTTTGATGCTGGCCGAGAAGCTGGCCCGGAGCACGAAGGAGTGACGGTGCGACCCCAATCAAGGCCCCCGGTACGGCTCTACGGATTTCCGCACGCCGGGGCGACCTCCCTGGTCTACCGCGCCTGGCAGCCGCTGGGCGAGCCACATCTGCTGGTGCGGGGCGTGGACGCGCCGGGCCGTGGCACCCGCCGCCAAGAACGCGGGGCGGCCGGCTTCCAGGCTCTCGTACGGTGCATGGCCGAGCAGGTGGTGGCCGACCTGCTGACGGAACGGGAGCGGGTGCCGGGCCTGCGCTGGGCGACCTTCGGGCACAGCTTCGGCTCGACCACGAGCCTCGCGGTGGCCGCGGAGGTCACCCGCCAGGTGGGTCTCGCGCCGGAGCGGGCCGTGCTGTCCGGGGCGGTGCCGCCCGCCCTCCAGCGGCCCGGCCCGCTCCTGGACTCGGTGTCCGACGAGGAACTGCTCGCCAGGACCGCCGCCGACGGCGGCACCCCCTCCGCCGTTCTCGCCAACCCCACGATGAGCCGGATGCTGCTCGGGATGCTCCGCGAGGACGACGCGGTCCGGGCCGAGTTCGCGCGGGAGGCCGGCGAGCTGCGGGTGGACTTCCCGCTCACCCTGATCGCGGCCCGGCAGGACGTCTACGCGCCGCCGGAGAAGGTCTGGCAGTGGGCCGCGCACAGCACGGCCGCCGTCCACCGGGTCGAGATCGACGGCGGTCACTTCGCCGCCGTGCAGCGGCCCAAGGACACGCTGGCCATCATCGTCGACGACATCGACCCCGGGCAGAGGTGACGGCATGGCACGCAGTCGGTACGAGGCCGAGCACGAGCAGTTCCGCGTGACCTGCCGGGAGTTCTTGACCCGGGAGGTGCTGCCCCACCACGCCCGCTGGGAGCGGGAGGGCATCGTGGACCGGGAGGTGTGGCGCAAGGCCGGCCGGGCGGGGCTCCTCGGCATCGGCGTGGACCCCGAGTACGGCGGGGGCGGCGAGAGCGACTACCGCTACCCGGCGGTGCTGTCGCAGGAGATCATGTGGGCCCGCGCGACGGCGCCCGGTTTCGTGGCGCACAACGACATCATCGCCACCTATCTGGATCAGCGGACCACCCCCGAGCAGCGCAAGAGGTGGCTTCCGGGGCTCTGTTCGGGCGAGCTGATCGCGGCCATCGCGATGAGCGAGCCCGACGCGGGCTCCAACGTCGCCGACATCCGCACCACGGCCGTCCGCGACGGCGACTGCTATGTCCTGAACGGGCAGAAGACGTTCATCACCAACGGCGAGAACTCCGATGTCATCGTGGTCGCCGCCAAGACCGCCCCCGAGCGCGGCGCGCAGGGCATCAGCCTGATCGTGGTGGAGCGCGGCGCGCCGGGCTTCACCCGGGGCCGGCGCATGGAGAAGCTGGGCTGGCACGCCAGTGACACCTGCGAGCTGTTCTTCGACGACTGCCGGGTACCGGCCGACAACCTGCTCGGCAAGGAGAACGCGGGCCTTGCCTACATGATGGCCGCGCTCCCCCGGGAACGGCTGAGCATCGCCACCGTGGCGGTGGGCGCGGCCGAGCGGATGGTGACGGACACCCTTGAGTACGCCAAGACCCGCGAGGCCTTCGGCCAGACCATCGGCAGCTTCCAGCACACTCGCTTCCAACTGGCCACCATGGACACCGAGTTGACGATTGCTCAGGTGTTCCTCGATCACTGTGTGGCCGAACTCAACGCCGGGCGGCTCTCGGTGACGGACGCCGCGAAGGTGAAGTGGTGGACGACCGAGCTCCAGGTCGACATCGCCAACCGCTGCCTGCAAATTCACGGGGGCTACGGCTATCTGAAGGAGAGCCCCATCTCCCGCGAGTGGGCCAACAGCCGGGTGCAGACGATCTACGGCGGAACCACGGAGGTGATGAAGGAGCTGATCGGCCGCTCCCTGGGCCTGTGACCCCCGCCCCGCCGCACTGAGCCGTCCCCGCCGCACCGAGCCACCCCGGGCGCTCGGGCCCCACCCCGGGGCGCCCGGTCCACACTCCCCCGCGCCGCCGAGCCGCAGCACGCCGTGCTGCGGCTCGGCGGCGCGCCTCCTTCCCCAACTCGGCACCTATAGTTGCGATTTGAGGAACCACTCGGTCTAATGGCGACGTGGAGCAGTCACTGACGATCGCCCAGGCCCTGTCCGCCGTCGGCCCCCGGCTCAAGCGCGCGCGCACCGCTCGTGGTGTCACCCTCGCCGCGCTGTCGGAGGCCACCGGAATCTCCAAGAGCACCCTGTCCCGCCTCGAAGGGGGGCAGCGCAGACCCAGCCTCGAACTGCTGCTGCCCATAGCCCAGGCCCACCGGGTCCCCCTGGACGAACTGGTGGGCGCGCCCGAGGTGGGCGATCCTCGCGTCCGGCTGAAGGCGCACGCCGTGAACGGCAACACGGTGCTTCCGCTGACCCGCCAGCCGGGTCCCTTGCAGAGTTACAAGATGGTCCTGCCGGCCAGCCGCGACACCCCTGAACTGTGCACGCACGAAGGGTATGAGTGGCTGTACGTGCTCTCGGGGCGGCTGCGGCTGGTCCTGGCCGACCACGATCTGATCCTGGAGGCCGGCGAGGTGGCCGAGTTCGAGACCCGGCTGCCGCACTGGTTCGGCAGCGCCGGGGAGAGCCCGGTCGAGGTCCTGAGCCTCTTCGGCCGCCAGGGCGAGCGCATGCACGTACGTGCGCACCCGGCACGGCCCGCGCCCGCCCCCGGCGGGTGAGCCGGGGGCGGGCGCGGGCCGTGTCCGGGGAGGCCGTCCGCGGGGTCAGGACGTGGGCACGGGCGTGTCGGACGCGCGGCCGGTGGCGGCGCGGTGCGCGGCGAGGTCGCGCTCGATCTCCTCGTCCACGAGGTCGTGGTTGAGGAAGAAGGCGGCCTGGGCGCCCATGCCGGCCGCCGTGACGGCCTGGGCGCGCGAGTCCACCACATTGCCCACGGCCCACAGGCCGGGGCGGGTGGTGCGGCCCGCCGGGTCGGTCACCAGCCAGCCCTGCTCGTTGCGCTCGCACCCGAGGCCGTCGAAGGCCCCGTCGTTGGGCGTCATGTTCGGGAAGAGGAACACCCCGCCGCACTCCAGCGTCCGCCCGTCGGCGAGCTCGACGGCGTACAGCCTGCCTTCCTTGCTCAGGAGCGTGGAGACCGGGCCCTCGACGACCTCGACCCCGCGCGCGTCCATGCGCTCGCGCTCCTCTTCGGTGAGCGGCCGGCTGTGCGGTACGTACACGATGTGCGGCGACCACTGGCGAAGCAGCAGCGCCTGGCCGGGGGAGGCGGGGTGCACTCCGAGCACGACGATCGGGCGGTCGCGGACCTCGTAGCCGTGGCAGTACGGGCAGAAGTGCACGTCCTCGCCCCACATCGCGCGTACACCCGGGATCTCGGGCAGCTGGTCGCGCAGGCCGGTGGCGAGCACGACGTGGCGGGCGTTCAGGCTCGCGCCGCCGTCGAGACGGACCACGTACCCCCCGCCGTCGCCGGCCTCCACCTGGTCCACCCGGCCCTCGATCCGGACCGCGCCGTAGCGCGCGATCTCCGTGCGGCCGATCTCGAGGACGGTGGACGGGGGGACGCCGTCACGGGAGAGGAAGCTGTGCATATGGGCCGAGGGAGCGTTGCGCGGCTCCCCCGCGTCGACGACGGCGACGGTGCGACGGGCTCGCGCGAGCACGAGCGCGGTGTTCAGCCCGCCCGCCCCGCCGCCTATCACGATCACGTCGTACGAGGTCCGGTCCTTGGTGTTGTTGTCTGCGCCGGTCACGGCGATCACCTCCGCCGCAAGGGTGGGGTGCGCCGCCCGCCGGGGCAATCTTTGTTGCCGTTTCAGGAAAACGGGAGGACTGGCCCGCGCTTGGGCGGTGGATCTCACCGCTCTCGGCCGGACCCCGGGGCCGCCTCACGGCGCAGCACCTCCATGACCTGCGCCAGGGCCGCCGGGCGTGGGCCCGGCAGGCGGGCCGCGACGACGCGGCGCTGTTCGGCGGGGCCCTGGCGGACCTCGATCAGGCGTACGCCCGCGGGGACCACGTCGGCCAGTTCCGGCGGCAGCGTGGTGATGCCGCAGCCCGCCGCCACCAGACGCAGTTTGGTCAGCCAGTCCCGGGTGGTGTGCGTGACGCGCGGACGCCCGGGCAGGCCGGGCCAGACACCCATCGTCGGCTCGGCCGGGTGGGAGGCGCCCGAGATCCAGTCCTGGTCGGCCAGATCCTCCAGGTCCACCACCGCCCGGCCGCCCAGCGCTCCGTCCGCCGGCACCGCGAGCAGCAGCCGCGTCTCCAGCAGGGTCTCGCACTCCAAAGGGGGCCTCTGGTCGTCGAGGGGCCGGTAGGGCGGGCGGACCGCGAGGACGGCCAGGTCGATCGTGCGGGCCCGAAGTGCCCGTACCAGTACGGGAGTTGCTGCCTCGCGGGTCGTGACGCGGATGGCGGGATGGGTGCGGCGCAGCGCGGCGAGCGTACGCGGCAGGATGAGGGCTCCGGCGCTCGGGAAGGCGCCGAGCCGTACGACGGCGCGCTCCGGCGCCAGACCCTTCAGCTCGCGCTCGGCCGCCGCCAGCGCGTCCAGGGCGACCACCGCGTGCCGCAGCAGGGTCAGGCCGGGCGCCGTGAGGGTGACACCGCCCGGGCGCCGGTCGAAGAGCCGCACCCCCGAGGCGCGCTCCAGTGCGGCGACCTGCCGCGAGACGGCGGACTGGGTGTAACCGAGCGACGACGCGGCAGCGGTGAAGCTGCCGCGCTCGGCGATCTCCCGCAGGACCCGCAGGCCGGTCAGCGAAGGCTCCATGACGTTCACGCATACCCACCATGCCACAGTTTCGCTGGCCGCATGCCGGGGCGGCGCCTAGCGTGGTCCGTGCGAGCCGCCCGACAGCGCGGCCCAGCAGCCCACTTACTCCACATACCGCAAGGAGCATCGCCATGCCATTCGTCGAGATCTACCTGCGCAGGGGCAAGTCGCCGGACGTCCGCAGGGCGCTGTCCGAGGCGGTCCACGCGTCGATGCGGGAGGTGTTCCGGATCCCGGAGGACGACTACTTCCACGTCGTGCACGACATGGAGCCTCATGACCTCCGCCACCCGCCGGTCTTCTTCGGCCTGGAACGCAGCGCCGACGTAGTGATCATCCGCATGACGTTCAACCGCCGTCCCCCGGCGCAGAAGGCGGCGCTGTTCGAAGCTGTCGCCGACCGGGTCGTGGCCGACACCGGGATGCGCCGCGAGGACATTTTGATGAGCATCCTGGAGACCGCGTCGGAGAACTGGTGGGTGTACGGCAGGACCGTCGATCCCGAGACCGGTTTCGACACCCGGATGAGCCCGGAGGCCATGGCGGCGGGCCGCGTCGACGCCTGAGGCCCCGCCGGCTCCCGGGACCCGTGCGATCCGGGATCACGCGCCCCCTGACCGCCGCACTGGCAGCACGGGCACGGGCCGGCGGCCGGGCGGCCCCCCGGCGACTTCGAACCCGCTTGCTCTCAGGCCTAAGTGATGAAGCGTCAGGGGCAGCGTCGAGAGTTGTCCAGGACGCGCCGGTGCGGCCGGACCCGCACCGGCGCGGCGCTGCTCACCTGCTCTTCAGGTGCGTGTCCAACCGCGCCAGCAGGGGCAGGACGCGCGCGAGGGCTTTTCGCTCGGCGGGGGCGAGGGCTTCGGTGATCGCCGTGCCGAGCCAGTCCGCGCGCCGCTGCCTCTCCCGCGCCAGGCGCTCCCGTCCCGCCGACGTGAGGCTGAGCAGGAGCTTGCGCCCGTCGCTGGGGTGCGCCTCGGCTTCCAGAAGGCCCTGGGCCTCCAGATCCTTGACGGCCCGGGCGGCCGACTGATGGCTGACACCCCACTGGTGCGCGATGTCCGCCGTGGTGAGCGGGCCGCCCCGGTCCAGGTACCCAAGGACGGCGGACTCGCCTGCCGGCAACGTGTCGGCGGCGCGCACGGTGCGTACCAGCCGGCCTACGGTCAGGCGGAGTTCTTCGGCGAGCTGGTTGTCGTCCATGAGCCCAGCTTACGTGCGCCTCACCGCCAAGGTGTACACCTTAGCTGTACACCCAAGGTGTACAGTTTCGGCTTGCGCCCATGACCATCGCCGCCGCCTTTGGAGAGGAACCCCCCGTGCAGCTCACCAAGCACGCCCACGCCTGCGTCACCGTCGAGAAGGACGGCACCCGTCTCGTCATCGACCCCGGCACGCTCACTCCGGACGCGCCAGGGGCCGTCAGCGGGGCGCACGCCGTCCTGATCACACACGAACACTTCGACCACTTCGACGAGAAGCTGATCGCCGCAGCTCTCCGAGCCCGGCCCGAACTCCTGGTCTACGGCACGGCCGCCGTCGCCGCCGCTCTGGGCGGCCACGACGGACGGGTGCGGACGGTGAGCGCGGGCAGCACCTTCACCGTCGGCTCCTTCACGGTCTCCGTGCACGGCCACCGTCACGCCGCGATCCACTCCGACATCCCGTGCCCGGACAACGTCGGCTACCTCATCGACGACGGAGCGCTCTACCACCCCGGGGACGCCTACTTCGCGCCCGACGCGGCCGTACGCACCCTGCTGCTGCCGACCAGCGGGCCGTGGACGAAGCTCGGCGAGGCGGCCGACTACGTACGGGCGGTCAAGCCCGAACGTGTCATCCAGATCCACGAGCTCATGCTCAGCGACCTCGGCCAGGCCTCCACCGCCACCATCCTGGGCGAGAACGGCCTGACCGGCCTGCCGATCCAGCGCGTCGAGCCAGGCACCGGCGTCGAGTTGTAGCGCTCACTCCCGCACCGGCGGCGCAGACCGTTCAACTGGCCACCAAAGGCGTGCAGTTGAGGGCCGAGTGGCGCGACTCTAGGCGGCCGCGTCGAACGAGGACTGACGCGTCGTCACGCGTCGGGCCGCCGACGCGGGGCTGCGGCGGCCGCGCGAGGACGCGGTGCGCCGCCGCCGCTCGGCCACCGGCTCGGTGATCGTGACGGGGATGCCGGACGGCGCCTTGGCGCCGGTGATCCGGCTGAGGGCTTCCTCACCGGAACGGACCTGTGTGGTCTGGGGCACGATGCCGGCGGCGGTCATGAGGCGGGTCATGTCGCGGCGCTGCTGCGGGGTCACCAGGGTGACGACACTGCCGGACTCGCCCGCGCGCGCGGTGCGGCCGCCCCGGTGCAGGTAGTCCTTCGGGTCGGTCGGCGGGTCGACGTTGACGACGAGGTCGAGGTTGTCGACGTGGATGCCGCGCGCGGCGACATTGGTGGCCACGAGCACGCTCACATGTCCGCTCTTGAACTGGGCCAGGGTGCGGGTGCGTTGCGGCTGCGACTTGCCACCGTGCAGGGCCGCGGCCCGCACCCCGCTGTTGAGCAGGTCCTGTGTCAGCCGGTCCACGGCGTGCTTGGTGTCGAGGAACATGATGACCCGGCCGTCGCGGGCCGCGATCTGCGTCGTCGTGCACTGCTTGTCCGCGCCCTGCACATGCAGGACGTGGTGCTCCATCGTGGTGACCGCGCCTACGGAGGGGTCCACGGAGTGGACGACCGGGTCGCGCAGGTAGCGGCGGACGAGCCGGTCGACGTTGCGGTCGAGGGTGGCCGAGAAGAGCATCCGCTGGCCATCGGAGCGCACTTGGTCCAGGAGCTCGGTGACCTGCGGCATGAAGCCCATGTCGGTCATCTGGTCGGCCTCGTCGAGCACGGTGATCGCCACCTGGTCGAGGCGGCAGTCACCACGGTCGATGAGGTCCTTGAGGCGGCCCGGCGTCGCCACGACGACCTCGGCTCCGCCGCGCAGCGCGTTGGCCTGGCGGCCGATCGGCATGCCGCCCACGACGGTGGCCAGGCGCAGCCTGACCGAGCGGGCGTAGGGCGTCAGCGCCTCGGTCACCTGCTGGGCCAGCTCCCGGGTCGGCACCAGGACCAGGGCCAGCGGAAGGCGGGGCTCTGCGCGCTGTCCCGCCGTGCGGGCCAGCAGCGCGAGGCCGAAGGCGAGAGTCTTGCCGGAACCGGTGCGCCCGCGGCCGAGGACGTCACGGCCCACGAGCGTGTTGGGCAGGGTCGCGCCCTGGATCGGGAAGGGGACGCTGACGCCCTGCGCGGTCAACGCGGCCAGCAGGGGCGCGGGCAGACCGAGGTCGGCGAACGCCTCGACCGGCGGGAGCGCGGGGGTGATCGTCTTCGGCGGGGCGAATTCACCCTGGACGGCGACGGGCCGACGGCCACCGGGGCGGCCCTGGCCACCGGAACGGCCGGCCGTGGAGGAGCCGAAGCGGGTCCCTCGCGGCGAGCCGGAGCCCGAGGCGTAAGCGGGGGCCTCGCTCCGGCGGGGGCTTGAGGAGCGGCGATTCGTACGGGTGGGGTTCAACGGGAACCTTCCTTGCTACGGCGATACGGAGGTACGGCGCGCAGCAAGGAATTCCCGCAGCGAAATGCGGCGCTGGGAATTACGAGAACGAACCGAAGGACAGAACAAAAAAGAATGACTGCGGGCGGTGGGCGACGAATTCTTCGCGGAATGCGCGCCAGTGAAACCGGGCGGTGGCGACATGGCGGTAGCTGGGGCCCAGGAGCCCCGCTGCCACATCGAATGTGACCCTCTGGCGGGACCCTCCGGCCCTCGACCAGCTCGCGAAACGGTGCCCAACCACACCTGCAACTGAGATCGACAGTAGCATGCGGTAGCAGCCGCCGTACGGTAAATAACCCCAGTCTCCGCACGCCCCAAAAACACTCCCAGTGCCGCGCGTCAAAAGCTCATCGGGCCGCGACAGATATCATCTCGGGCAGGCGGGGCGGCGCTGGAATTGGAGGCCGCCCCGGCCGCCCTTGCCGCGACGGGCGTCCTATGCCCGCCGCCCGCCGTCCACCGAAAGCGCCGTCCCGGTGATGTACGAGGCGGCGTCCGAGCACAGCCAGACCGCCGCCGCTGCCGCCTCCGGCGCCGTGGCCATGCGGCCCATCGGGGTGGCGGCCTCCTGCGCCGCGATGAGACCGGTGCCGGCCGCGACCCGTTCGAAGCCGGGGGTGCGGGTCGGGCCGGGACAGACCGCGTTGACGCGGATGCCACCTTTCGCGTAGTCCACCGCGGCGACCTTGGTCAGGCCCACGACGCCGTGCTTGGCGGCGACATAGGCGGGGGCGGTGGGGATGGCGTACAGGCCGCCGTTGGACGCCACGTTGACGATCGCGCCGCCGCCCCGGCGCTCCAGAGCGGGCAGCTCGTACTTCATGCACAGGAAGGTGCCGCCCATGTTGACGTGGGCCACGTGCTCGAACTCCGCCAGGCTCATACGGTCCAGCCGCCGGTGGTGGGAGTCCAGGCCCGCGTTGTTCACGGCGAAGTCGAGGCCGCCGTACACCGCGACGGTGTGCTCGACAGCCGCGCGGACCTCGTCCTCATCGACGACATCGACACGTAACGCCGTCGCCCGGCCGCCGTCCCGCTTGATCATGACGGCGGTCAGGGCCGCCGAGCTCTCGTCGATGTCGGTGACGGTGACGCAGGCGCCCTGGCGGGCGAGTTCCACCGCCGTCGCGCGGCCGATTCCACTGCCGGCGCCCGTCACGAGCCCGGCCTTGCCGAGGAATGAACTACTCACGGATCTCCTTCATGAGGGTGCGCACCCGGCCTTGTGACCGGGGCTGGGTGGTGGGCCCGCGGTCAGGCCACGGGCACGACGATGCCGTTTCCGTGCCGGCCGGACTCCGCCTCGTCCAGGAGCAACGAGGCCAGCGTCGTGCGGGAGATGCGGGGCGGCAGCAGGGGGCGGCGCAGATCCGCCAGCGGTACGAGGACGGGTGACGGGCTCGGGGGGCCGTCGGTGACGTCGGGGGCGTGGAAGACCGTGGCGCCCGCGTCCAGGGCGATCCCGTCCGCCTCGGCCTTCTCCGCCAGTTCCGATCCGACGAACATCCGCATCACGGCGGCGTAGATCAGCCCGCCCGACCGGCTCGACACGCCCGATCCCAGCGCGCCGAGCCAGACCGTGCGGACGCCGGCCGAGGCGAGCCGCCGGGCTCCGGCCACCAGGGCTCCGGGGCCCTCGCCCTTGCCGACGCCGAGCGCCGAGACGACGACGTCCGCATCGCTCAGGCCGGGAAAGGTGCCCGGGCGCGTGACGTCCGCCCGCCGGACATCGAGGCGCGGGGACGCGGGCGCGGTGATCTTCGCCGGCGTGCGGACCAGGGCCACCACCTCGTGGCCGCGGTCGAGGGCCTGGCCGACGAGCACGGCGCCGGTGCGGCCCGACGCTCCGAGCAGGGCAATGCGCATGATCTTCCACTTCCAAGACTCACCAAGACTCACCGACGAATGACTGAACAGGTGTTGGTCAGATGAGTAAACAAGTGTTGGTTAACGGTGTCAAGGCAAGGATCCCTGTAGGGTGAACAGGTGTTGTTCGCCATTCGCGCTGGTAGGGAGGGGGGCGACCGATGTCGACCGAGGAGCGGTCCGCGCCCCGGCGCCGCAACCCGCGGGGGCAGGGGCAGGTACTCAAGGCCCAGCTCGTGGACGCCGCCGCCAAGCTGCTGGCCACGCTGGAGCAGCCCGAGACGCTGACGCTGCGGCAGGTCGCGCGTGAGGTCGGTGTGGCACCGGCCAGCATCTACAGCCACTTCACCGATCTGAGCGCCCTGATCCAGCACGTCCTACGGCAGCGCTACCAGGAACTGGCCCAGCTGATGGACGACGCCGCGCGGGCGGCGGGCCCCGCGCCTCTGGCCGACCTCGCGGCGCGCTGCGCCGCCTATGTCCGCTGGGGCGTCGGCCAGCCCGGCCACTACCGCACCCTGTTCGGCGGCCGCATGCCGGCCGACCTCGTCCCCGGCTCGGCGCACGGCGACGGCGCCGAACCGCTGGCCGCCGTGGTCGTCTCCCTCGCCGAGGCGGCGACCCCGGAGCGCGCCAAGCCCACGGCGGACCAGCGCGCACAGGCCGGCCTGATGCTCTGGACCGCGCTGCACGGTCTCGTCAGCCTCTACAACGACCACGGCACGATGCCCTGGCCACCTCTGGACGATCTGATCACCGACGTGGTCGCCCTGCACACCGGCCGGCCCGCCACCGAGGTCGCGCCCCTGGTGGGCCGCCCCGAAAAGTGAGGCCGCGCGCGTCGCGCGAGCAGGAGCGAGTGCCCGGACAAGGACCTCGCAAACAGACGCGTCACGGGTGTGTGGACGGGTTCTGGCGGGGCATTCGGTGGCTCGGAGGTTGATAACTATGGTTCCCCTGCTTCTCGTTCTTCTGCTGGCTCTGATCCTGTTCGGCGCGGGCTTCGCGCTGAAGGCCCTGTGGTGGATAGCCGTCATCGTGCTCGTCGTCTGGCTCGTCGGGTTCATCGCCCGTCCCAAGTCGGGCAGCGCGCGCTGGTATCGCTGGTAGGCATCCCCGTGTGTCCGTGTGGGCCTCCCGCCTGAGTGATCAGGCGGGAGGCCCACACGCGTACCCGGCCCACCGCCCCTTCGTCACGCGCGCCGACAGCGTCCCCAACTCACGTGTCGACAGGCCTGGTTGGCCCTCCAGGACGGCGGGTCCGCGTGGATTTCTTCGGGGCGGGCAGACGGACTGGGAGTGATCTTGCTCAACGTCCACGCACACGACGCCACGCATCACGCCCGCGCACCACGCCCACGCCCCAGGTCCGACGCACCACCCGGTCCCGGGCCGCCGCCCGTTCGAAGGAGCCCACCGATGACGATGCCGGTCCGCCGTCACCCCGCCGTCGCGCGCCGGCGGCGCCAGGCGTTCAGCCTGCGTACCACCTCGCTGGGTTTCGGACTGGCCGCGCTCGTCATCTGGGGCGTGGCCCTCACCTTCAAGTCGGCGGTGCGCCCGCACTCCCATCCGCTCGGCGCCGTACTCGCGCTGCTCGCGCTCCTGCTGTTCTCCACCGCCGCGATACGCAGCAACTGGCTTCGCCGCGCGGCCCGCAGGGCGGCGCTCGACACCGCCGTGGCACCCGTTCCCGAGCAGCCGGATCCCGTCCTGCCACCCACCGTCGGCGCCCCCGAGGCCACCGACTGCGCCGACATCGACCCGTTCGCCTTCGAGGACGCGGTGTCCCGGCTGTGCGAGCGGGACGGCTGCTCGGACGTCCACGTGGTGGGCGGCGCGGGCGACCTCGGCGCGGACGTGGTGGCCACGACGCCGGGCGGCCGCCATCTGGTGATCCAGTGCAAGTGTTACGGCCCTGGCCACAAGGTCGGCTCGCAGGACCTGCAACGTTTCGGCGGCACGTGTTACGCGGTGCACGGCGCCGAACTGGCCGTGGTGGTCACCACCAGCGAGTTCACCGAGCCCGCCCTCGACTACGCCGAGCAGTGCGCCATCCTCTGCTTCGACGGCGCCCTCCTGCGCGCCTGGAACGACGGCACGGGACCCGCGCCCTGGGAGCTGCCAGGCACCTGACGCGGCCTCACGCCATGCGCGCGGTGCGATGCGTCAGGGGGTCAGGACCCACTTCTGGTTGGCCAGTCCGTTGCAGTCCCAGATACCCAGCTGCGTACCGTTGGCGGTGTTGAAGCCGAGGTCGTCCAGGCACTTGCCGGTGAGGACGTTCTTGAGGGACCCGTCCGCCTGCGGCACCCACTGCTCGCCCTGGCTGTGCACGCAGTCGTAGATCTCCACCTTGGTGCCGTTCTCGCTGCGACCCCACACCACGTTCAGGCACTTGCCGAGTCCGCGCACCGTCTGGTCCGTACCCAAGGTCCACCACTGCGCCCCACTGCCGTTGCAGTCGTAGATCTGCACGGGGGTGGCGTTCGTGGACTTTCCGGCGTGGATGTCCACGCACTTGCCGCCGTAGCCGACCAGGCGGCCCTGGCGGCCCGCGATGCCCACGACCACCGCGTCGATGTGCTTGGTCGCGTAGGAGGCGCCGGTACACACGCCGGTGGACGTGCCGTCTCCGGTGACGACGTTCCCCACCGCCTGGAAGTCGACCGGCTGGCCGTCCACCAGGTAGAAGCAGCCGATCACCGCCCGCCACTGCGTGCCGGGGGCGACCCCACTGCACGAGGCGCTGCCGAGCGGCCCGTCATAGTGGGTTGTGCACGATCCGGGTGTCTCCGCCCGCGCGGAGGCGGCGGGCAGGACGAGGGCGGCGCAGAGCGCCAGCAGCGCGGTGCATAAGGCGGCGACGGTACGTCTCATGAGGTGCTCCTTCGTTCACAGGGGCATGACCGGACGGACTCGCGAATCCGGTCGAAGCTTGATCGAAGGGCCAGGAGGGTGTCAACAGGCCTGCGTTTACTGGGCAGTTCATCCCATGCTGTCGCGCGGCGCCACCGCCTCGCACTTGCGGAGGCCGGCCGTCAGGGGGTCGTCGTGGACACCACGAAGACGTAGGGCCGATCCGGGTTGGTCTCGTCCACGGTGATGTCCAGGGTGGGGCGGGGCTTGTCCTGGACGCGGGTGGTGCCCGACCAGTCGCGGCCCTTGTGGAAGGGCCAGTGCACCTTCGCCGCGTCCTTGGCGTTGATGGTCACGTCACCGGGCCTGAGCGTGGCCGTGGTGGTGCCTGCGCCCTTCATGAACTCCGCGAGGCCGGCCGCGCTCGTCTTGAACTGGACGTAGAGCTTGCTGACCTTCCAGGTGTTGGACTCGTAGTAGTACACGCCGATCGAGTCCATCGGGATCGTCACGTCGTAGATGCGCCGCTGCGCCTTGGAGGGCCAGTCGTGCACGAGACCCGTGGCCCGTGCCTCGGTCTCCGCGTCGCGGCCGCTGGTGCGGCTCTGCTCGGCGGAGATCGCCAGATAACCGGCGGGCACGCCGATGAGCAGCACGATGATCACCGCGGTGATCCAGCGCCGCCGGATCATGTGCTGGCGCGTCTCGGGCGGCTTCTCGTCCGGCGGCGGGGACTGGCGCGGCACGGCGGGGCGGTCGGTCGGTGTCATCAGTCGTTTTCCTGGGTGGTGCGGGTGGTGCGGGTGGTGCGGGTGGTGCTCGTGCCGAGGACGGCTTCGGCGGCCCTCGCGTAGCGCTCGTAGCGTTCCACGCGGCGCCGGTTGGCCCGGCGGAAGCGGCGGGCCACCAGACGCGCCAGGTCGGCGGCGCCGACCATGCCCGCCTCGGGGCCGAGCTGTGCCTTGGCGATCCTGGCCTCGGGGCGGTAGCCGCGGCCGGTGAGATGACGCTTGAAGGCGTCCCTCGCGGGCCGGATCAGGAGGTCGTCGGCGGCGCTCACGCCGCCGCCGATCACGAAGCAGGAGGGGTCGAGGGCGGCCGCCAGGTTGGCGATCCCCACCCCGAGCCACTGCCCGATGTCCTGCAACAACTCGACGCACATGGCGTCGCCCTCGCGGGCCAGCTCGGTGATGAGCGGGCCGGTGATCTCGGAGATGTTGCCGCCGACGCGTTCGATGATGTTGTACGCCACCGGGGAGTCCGCGCCGGCCAGTTCGCGGGCCTCGCGCACCAGGGCGTTGCCCGAGCTGTACTGCTCCCAGCAGCCCCGGTTGCCGCAGGCGCAGCGGTGCCCGCCGGGCACGACCTGCATATGGCCGAATTCGCCGGCGACCCCGTACTTGCCGCGTTTGACCTGGCCGTCCTCCAGGATCGCGCCGCCGATGCCGGTGCCGAGCGTGATCATCACGAGGTGGTCCTCGCCGCGCCCCGCGCCGAAGCGCCATTCGGCCCAGGCGGCGGTGTTGGCGTCGTTGTCGACCATCACGGGCACCGCGAGGCGAGCCTGGAGGGCGTCGCGCAGCGGCTCGTTGCGCCAGGCGAGGTGGGGGGCGAAGAGGATGGTGGAGCGGTCGGCGTCCACCCAGCCGGCCGCGCCGATGCCCACCGCGTGCACGTCGTGACGGTCGGAGAGGTCGAGCACCAGCTCGGTGATGGTGTCCTCGACGACCTTGGGGCTCTTGGACTTGTCGGGGGTCTCCGTGCGGAGCTTCTCCAGGATGTTGCCGTCGGCGTCCACGACGCCGGCCATCACCTTCGTACCGCCGATGTCGATCCCGACGGTGGGGACCCGCGGGGCCGTCAGGTGCGAGCGGCGTTCCCGGGTGCCGACGGTGCGCAGCACGGTGGCCCGGGCGGATCCCCGGTGGGCTAGGGCGAAGTCGCGGTACGTGGTCATCGGGGCCGATTCTGCCATCCGGACGCGGCGGGGACCTCGCGCGCCGACGCCGCCCCGGGGCCGGGGCGGCGACGCCGGACTAGGCCGGGTCCTCGCTCGCGCCGGACCTCTGGAGTTCGTGGCTGAGCTCTTCGAGCTCGCTGCCGCCCGCCATCTGGCGGGTGAGCTCGTCCAGGGTGATGTCCGAGCGCAGATGGCTGCCGGTCATCGTGCCGCGCTTGAGGAGGACGAAACGGTCCCCGACGAGGTAGGCGTGGTGGGGGTTGTGCGTGATGAGAACCACGCCGAGACCGGCGTCGCGGGCGGCCGCCACGTACTTCAGGACGACCCCCGACTGCTTCACGCCGAGCGCGGCGGTCGGCTCGTCGAGTACGAGGACCTTGGCGCCGAAGTGGACCGCGCGCGCGATGGCCACGCACTGGCGCTCGCCGCCGGACAGGGTGCCGATGGGCTGGTCGACGTCGCGCAGGTCGATGCCCATGCGCAGCAGCTCCGCGCGGGTGGTGGCGCGCATCTTCTCGACGTCCAGGCGCTTGAAGGGCCCCGCTCCCCTGGTCGGCTCGGAGCCGAGGAAGAAGTTGCGCCACACCGGCATGAGCGGGACCACCGCCAGGTCCTGGTAGACGGTGGCGATGCCCCGGTCCAGGGCTTCGCGGGGGTTGCTCAGGTGGACGTCCTCTCCCTCGATGCGGAAGGCGCCCGCGTCGTGCCGGTGCAGACCCGCGATGATCTTGATGAGGGTGGACTTGCCGGCGCCGTTGTCCCCGAGGACACAGGTGATCTGCCCGGCGTGGACTTCCAGGGTGACGCCTTGCAGGGCGCGGATGTTGCCGTAGTACTTGCTGACGTCGTCGAGCTCGACGAGGGCCGTCTCCCCGGCCGCCGTGTCCGGTGCCGCCATGTCCGGTGTGGTCGTCATGCTGTCGCCTCCGCCCGCTTGCGCACCCAGGCGTTGAGCAGGGTGGCGAGGAGAAGCATCGCGCCGAGGAAGAACTTGAACCAGTCCGGGTTCCACTCCGCGTACACGATGCCCTTGCTGGTCATGCCGAAGATGAACGCGCCGACGGCGGAGCCGATCGCCGAGCCGTAGCCCCCGGTGATCAGGCAGCCGCCGATGACGGCCGCGATGATGTAGATCAGCTCGTTGCCGACGCCCTCGCCCGACTGCACCACCTCGTAGGAGAACAGCAGGTGCTGGCCGGAGATCCAGGCCGCGAGGGCGACACCCATGTAGAGGCCGATCTTCGTCCGGAAGACCGGTACGCCGACCGCGCGGGCCGCGTCCGCGCCGCCGCCCACGGCGAAGATCCAGTTGCCGAAGCGGGTCCGCAGCAGGATCCAGGTGGCCACCGCGATCAGCGCGGCCCACCACAGGATGGTCACCTTCAGGTCGACGGAGCCGATGCTGAACTGGGACGCGAAGAGCTTCTTCGCGGACTCGAAGCCCTCCATGTCGGAGATGGACTTCGTCGAGACCGTGCCGCTGATCAGCTTGGTGAAGCCGAGGTTGAGGCCGGTCAGCATCAAGAAGGTGCCGAGCGTGATGATGAAGCTGGGCAGCTTGGTGCGGGTCAGCATGAAGCCGTTGAAGGCGCCGATGGCGAGGGTGACCAGGAGCGAGACACCCACGCCCACCCATACGTTCGCGGTCATCTGGTAGCTGAACATCGAGGAGACGAGAGCCGATGTCGTCACCAGGACACCGGCCGACAGGTCGAACTCGCCGCCGATCATGAGCAGCGCCACCGGCACCGCCATGATGCCGATCGTGGAGGCCGCGTACAGGACGGTGGACAGGCTCGAGGGGCGCAGGAAGCTGTCGGCGACGACCGCGAAGAAGAGGAAGACGGCGGCGGCGCCGACCACCGAGCCGAGTTCGGGACGGCCCAGGATCCTGCGCCAGACCGAGCGCCGCAGCAGCCGCTCGTCCCCGGTCAAGGGCGTGGCGGTCATCGCGTCCCCCGGTCCGTGTACGCCGCCAGTGTGCCGGCCTCGTCCTTCGTGACGATCTGCGGTCCGGTCAGGACCGGGAGCCCGCCGCCGAGCACGTCGCCGTTGTACTTGTAGAGCCAGAGCAGATCGACGGCCTCGTACCCCTGGAGGTAGGGCTGCTGGTCGACGGCGAAGCCGAGGGTGCCGGCCTTCAGGGACGCGGCCACCTTGGGGTTGAGGTCGAACGTGTCGATCTCGGCGGAGCTGCCTGCCGACTGCTTGGCCTTGACGGCGGTGTCCGCGAAGGGCGCGCCGAGGGTGACCACGGCGTCGATGGAGGGATCGGCCTGGAGCTTGGCCTCGACGGAGGACTGCACGTCGGGCATGTTGGTGCCGGTGACGTAGAGGTTCTGGACCTCGCCCTTGAAGGTTTCCTTGGTGCCGGCGCAGCGCTGCTCATGGCCCACGTTGCCCTGCTCGTGCAGGACGCAGAGCGCCTTCTTCTTGCCGCGCTTGGTGAGCTCGTCACCCACCGCCTTGCCCGCGATGGTCTCGTCCTGACCGATGTGGGTGAGCGCCCCGAACTCCTTGGACTTCTCCGAGCCCGAGTTCACGGTGACCACCGGGATGCCGGCCCTCTCGGCCTTGGCGAGGACGTCCTTGAGGGCGTCCGGCTTGGCGAGCGTGACGATCAGCCCGTCGACCTTCTGGTCGATCGCGGTCTGCACGAACTGGGCCTGCTGCTGCCCCTGGTCGCTGTGCGAGTAGAGGAAGTCGATGTTGTCCTTCTGGGCGGCCTGCTTGGCGCCGCTCTGCACGATGTCCCAGAACGTGTCGCCGTCACCCGAGTGGGTGACCATCGCGATCTTCCAGCGGGGCGTGTTCACCGCGGCCCTGCCCTGGGCCTGCGCGGACTTGCGCGCGTCCTCGGCGCGCTTGCCGCCGGTGCTGCTGCACCCCGCCAAGGAGACCCCGAGCGCCACTGCCAGCACCGCGCCCATGACGCGTACCCCTGTCCCAACCCTTGCCACGACGCCGTGCCCTTCTTGCTGTACCACCGGGTGCCGCCGGGGCTGCTTCAGGCCTGCCCCGGCCGCCCAAGTATGGGTCACGCCGGGTCCCGGGGCGGTCATCGGGTACCGCGGGCGGCGCGCTTCTCCAGCATGGGCGCGCCCTTGCCGGTGACGCTCGCGAGCCCGGCCAGGAACGGTCCGCCGCCGGGCGTACGCGCCGGTGCGGCGAGAGCCGCCGCCGTGTTCGCCGTGCTTGCCGTGCTCGCCGTCCTCGCCGTGCGGGGTCCGCTCATGGAGTCCGCCTTCCGTCCCGGCCGCCCGATTGCGGCCGTTGAGTTCTAGCGGCGGGTCCCCGACAACGTCAATACTTTGTCCGAACATTCTTACCGGCACGGCGCCGAATCGGCTCAAGGGCGTACGAGGAGCTGGAACTCGAAGGAGTAGCGCGAGGCACGGTAGAGGTGCGAGCCGAACTCGACGGCGCGGCCCGTATCGTCGAAGGTGGTGCGCTCCATGGTGAGCAGCGGCGCCCCTGCGGCCTCGGTCAGCAGGTCCGCCTCCTGGGCGGTGGCCGCCCGCGCCCCCACGGTCTGACGCGCGCTGTGCAGGGTGATGCCCGCGCCCCGCATCAGGCGGTAGAGACCGGTGCTCTCCAGGTGGTCGGTGTCCAGCGGGAGCAGCCCGGGCGGCAGGTGGTTGCGCAGCCGTGCCATGGGCTCGCCGTGCGCGTACCGCAGCCGCTCCACCAGGTGGACGTCGCTGCCCTCGGTGAGCCCGAGCGCGGCCGCGATCTCGGCGGTGGCCGGCTCCACGGTGTTGCGCAGCACGGTGGTCGCGGGTTTCTGGCCGGCCGCCTCCAGGTCGTCGTAGAGGCTGCTGAGTTCCAGCGGGCGCTTGACCTGGCTGTGCACGACCTGGGTGCCCACCCCCCGGCGGCGCACCAGGAGGCCCTTGTCGACAAGCGTCTGGATGGCCTGGCGGACGGTGGGCCGGGACAGGCCGAGCCGCTGGGCGAGCTCGATCTCGTTGCCGAGGAGGCTGCCGGGCGTGAGGGTGCCCTTCTCGATGGCCGCCTCCAGCTGCTGCGAGAGCTGGAAGTACAGCGGGACCGGGCTGGTGCGGTCCACGCTGAGCTGGAGCGGTCGCGCGACATCGGCCGCTGGTCTGGGCTGCTTGGGCACGCACGTGAGCGTAGTGCGCCGGGGATGTTGACGGGAAGTCGTGAAGTTCGATTGTCAGGACAAAGTCTTGACAGGACGATCCGTCCCGGCCACGGTGTGGCCATGCGTATCGGACTGATCGGGACCGGGCGGATCGGCGCCTTCCACGCGGGTGTCCTCGCCCGCCACCCAGCGGTCGAGGAGCTGGTGGTGGCGGACGCCGACGCGGCGCGGGCCGCCGAGGTCGCGGCCCTGACCGGCGCGAGCGCCGTGCCGAACGTGCCGGAGGCCTTCACCGGCGTGGACGCGGTGGTGATCGCCTCGGCGACGTCCACGCACGCCGCCTTCATCGCGGCCGCGGCCCGCGCGGGTCTGCCCGCCTTCTGCGAGAAACCGATCGCCCTGAACGTGCCGGGCACCCTGGAGGCGCTGCACGCGGTCGAAGCGGCGGGCACCGAGCTCCAGCTCGGCTTCATGCGGCGTTTCGACGCCGGGTACGCGCGCGCCCGTGACCTGGTGCGCTCGGGGCGCCTCGGCCGGCTGCACACCGTACGGGCCATCACCTCCGACCCGGCGCCGCCGCCCGCCGCGTATCTGCCGCTGTCCGGCGGGCTCTACCGCGACTGCCTGGTCCACGACTTCGACATCGTGCGCTGGGTGACGGGCCGCGAGGTGCGCGAGGTGTACGCGACGGGCTCGGACGCCGGGCCCGGGATGTTCCGCGCCGCCGGTGACATCGACACCGCGGCCGCCGTGCTCACCCTGGACGACGACACCCTGGTGACCGCGACGGCCACCCGCAGCAACGGCGCGGGCTACGACGTACGTCTCGAACTGGCCGGGGAGCGCGACCAGTTCGCGGTGGGCCTCGACGACCGCACCCCGCTGACCTCGGCCGAACCGCACGGCCCCGGCCGCCCCGACAAGCCGTGGACGGGCTTCCTCGAACGCTTCGCCCCCGCCTACGAGGCCGAACTCGACGCCTTCGTCCGCCTGGTGCGGGGCGAGGCGGACAACCCCTGCGACGGCCGGGAGGCCCTGCGCGCGCTGCGCGTCGCCGAGGCGTGCGAGAGGTCGCGCGCCCAGCGCCGTGTGGTGGAGGTCGCGGAGATCCCGGGCGGCTGAGCTACCAGCGCACCGGCAGGCGCTCGGGGCCGCGCATCATCATGCCGGTGCGCCAGGGCAGGGCCGCCGGGTGGATGTCGAGGGCGAGCCCCGGGCAGCGCTCCAGCAGGGCGCGGACGGCGATGCGGGCTTCGAGGCGGGCCAGCGGCGCGCCCAGGCAGTAGTGGATGCCGTGGCCGAAGGCGACATGGCCACGGGCGTCGCGCCGGATGTCGAAGCGGTCCGGGTCCGCGAAGCGCGCGGGGTCGCGGTCGGCGTCGGCCAGCGCCACCAGAACCACCTCGCCGCCCCCGGGAATGAGCGTCCCTGCGATCTCGACGGGGTCCCTGGTGAAGCGGTACGTCGGCGTCTCGACGGGGCCGTCGTAGCGCAGCATCTCCTCCACGGCGTTGTCGATGAGACCGTCGAAGTCGGCCCGCAGGGCGGCCAGTTGGTCGGGGTGGCCGAGCAGGGCCAGCATGCCGTTGGAGATGAGGTTGACGGTGGTCTCGTGGCCCGCGACCAGGAGCAGCCAGGCCATGCCGAGCAGTTCGGGCCCCGACAGGTGGTCGCCGCCCTCCTCGTCGGCGGCGTGGATCAAGGCGCTGATCAGGTCGTCGCCGGGGTGCGCGCGCTTGTCCTCCAAAAGGCGCGTCAGGTACTCGTTGACCGCCCGGGCCCCGGCCATGCGGTCTTCGAGCAGGGGCGCGCAGACGGAGGCGTTGGACCACTGGCGAAAGGCGTCACGGTCGAGTGCGGGGACGCCGATCAGCTCGCAGATGACCGTGATCGGCAGCGGGAAGGACAGCGCCTCGACGAGGTCGGCCCGCCGCTCCGGCGCCGCGAGCATCGAGTCGAGCAGCGCGTCGGTCATCTCCCTCACACGCGGGGCCAGTTCCTCCACGCGGCGGGGCGTGAAGTGGCGGGTGACCAGTTTGCGCAGCCGGGTGTGGGCGGGCGCGTCGGAGTTGAGCATCGTGGGTCCGGAGGAGACCTGGCGCACGCCGAGCCCGGGCGCGGCGTTGCGCCACTCCTTGGACAGCCGCTCGTCGGCGAGCGCGGCCCGCCCCGCCTCGTACCCCACGACGAGCCAGGCGTCGGCCCCTTCGGGCATCCGGATCCGGTGCACCGGCCCGAGGGCGCGCAGCTTCGCGTACACCGGATAGGGGTCTCGGGTGAAGTCCTCACCCAGCGCGGCGAGATCGACTACGGCTTCGGTGGTCAACGCGTGCCCCTTCCGGGCGACGAGATGGACACGGCGGACGATACGGCGCCGGACGCGCCCGTGCACAGCCCCCCGGCGCAGCGCCGCCCCTGGCCGGCCCTCGCCCGCCCCTTCGGCCGCCGCCCCTGTCTCCGCGCCGGCCACTGGGGCTTCTACCCTGGTCACAGCGAGGAGGCAAGGTGCTCAAGCGTTGGTGGTTCGTGGACAGGCTGCGCTCCTTCGACAGCTCCGTGCCCGGACAGCGGGGCGCGGAGCTGTCGAAGGAGCGCCAGCAGCTGGTCCTTGAGGAGTGGGCGGCCGCGCGGGAGCGGCTGGAGCGGCTGGTGTCGGCGCGGGTGACGGCCGTGGGCGACGTACTGGGCGCGGCCGAACTGCCGCGAGCGGATTCCTCGTCGGAGTCCGGTGGCGGGGACCCGCTGGCCGCGAGCGACTGCGCGTGGGCCCTCGACGCCTTCCAGGCCGCGGGCAAACTGCTCGACGAGGCGGCCGATCTGCCCGACCTCGCGGCCGCGTCCGTCCTCGCCGACCGCGCCCTCGAACGGTTCGCGGCGGTCCAGGCCCGGGCCGCCGGGCAGCCGGCCCCCAAGCCCGCCCGGCGGTGTTTCTACAACCCGCTGCACACGGCGGCCGAGGACGCCCACTCCCCCGTCCGCAAGCAGCACCGCCAACGGGCCAGGCGGCGCACCGGCCCACGCGAGGCGGCGGCCGACCGGCGCCCCGCCTGCCCCTCGTGCCGCCGGGCGATCCTGGCCGGGCAGGCGCCGGACGTCCTGCCCGCACTCGTGCCGGTCAAGCTGTCGCGACTGCGCACGGCCCAGGTGCTCGTGCCGTACTACTCGGTGCCGCAGCAGTGGTCGCTGTGGTCGCTGTGTGCCTGTGGGGCGTACGGGGACGAGTGGCCCTCGCTGGTGCTGCGCGGCGAGCACCGCAAGCGGGCGCGGGCCGCCCGCAAGGCGTGAGTCACCAGCGCACCGGCAGATGGCGCACGCCCCGGATCAGCATGCCGGGCAGCCACTCCAACTCCTTGTTGTCGACGTCCAGTTGAAGGCGCGGGGCCCGCTCCAGAAGGGTGCGGATCGCGATCCCGCCCTCCATGCGGGCCAGCGGGGCGCCGAGGCAGAAGTGGATGCCGTGGCCGAAGGCGAGGTGGCTTCCGGGGGCGCGCCGGATGTCGAAGCGGTCCGGTTCGGCGTGGCGCTCGGGGTCGCGGCCCGCCGAGGCCAGCGCGACCAGGACGGGCGCGCCGGCCGGGATCAGCGCCTCACCGATCCGGATGTCCTCGCGCGCGATGCGGTACGTGGCGTTCTCGACCGGGCCCTCGTGGCGCAGCACCTCCTCGACGGCGCCGTCGAGGAGCCCGTCGAAGTCGGCGCGCAGCGCGGCCAGTTGCTCGGGGTGGGTCAGCAGATCGCGTATGCCGTTGGAAATCAGGTTGACGGTCGTCTCGTGGCCCGCGACCAGCAGCAGGAAGGCCATGCCGACGAGCTCGTCCCGGGAGAGCCGGTCGCCGTCCTCGTCGCGGGTGCGGATCAGGGCGCTCAGGAGGTCGTCGCCGGGCCCGGCGGCGCGCTTGTCCTCGATCAGGCCGGCCAGATAACCGCCGAGCTCGCGGACGGCCTTCTCTCCCCCGTCCTGCGTGAGCGGCGCGACGGCCTCGTTGGACAGCACGCGAAAGGCGGCGCGGTCGAGCTCGGGCACGCCGATGAGCTCGGCGATCACGGTCATGGGGAGTGGGAAGGCCAGGGCGTCGACGAGGTCGGCGGTGCGCGAGGGCGCGGTCAGCATGGCATCGACGAGCGCGTCGGTGACCTCCTGGACACGGGGGCGCAGGGCCTCGACGCGGCGCGGGGTGAACTCGCGCGCCACCAGCTTGCGCAGCCGGGTGTGCTGGGGCGGATCGGTCTCCAGCATGTTGGCGCCGACCGGCAGTTCGGTGCTGTCCTCGCCGGTGTGGCGGCGCCAGTCCTTGCAGAGGCGGGGATCGGCGAGCGCCGCTCTCGCCTCCTCGTACCCCACGACCAGCCACACCTCCGCGCCGGTGGCCGGGACGCGCACGCGGTGGGCGGGGCCCGCCGCGCGCAGCTCCGCGTAGACCGGATAGGGGTTGGCGGTGAAATCGTCAGCGTACTCGGCCAGATCGACAACGTCCATGAGGGCGCCCTCCGTTGGGTTTCGCCTCGGCCTAATCGCCGCCCCCGTCGTCGAGGAGCCCGGCCTCGTGCGCCAACAGGGCGATCTGCACACGGTTGTTGAGACCGAGCTTGGCCAGCACGCGCGACACATGGGTCTTCACGGTGGGCACGCTCAGATACAGGCTCGCGGAGATCTCCGCGTTGGAAAGGCCCCGGCCGACGGCGACGGCGACCTCCCGTTCGCGCTCGGCGAGCAGCGCCACGCGCGCCCTGGCCCGGGCCGCGCGGTCCACGGGCGCGCCGGTGGTGTGCGACACCCGCGCCATCAGCTGACGCAGGACGGCCGGCGAGAGGAACGGGTCGCCGTGCGCGACGCGGCGTACGGCGGCGACGATCTCGGCCGGCGGGGTGTCCTTGAGAACGAACCCGGCGGCGCCCGCGCGCAGGGCCCGCAGCACCTGTTCGTCGGCGTGGAAGGTGGTCAGGACGACGACCTCGGGCGCGTCGGGGCGGGCGCGCAGCGTCTCGGTGGCGCTCAGGCCGTCCACGCGGGGCATGCGGATGTCCATGAGCACCACGTCCGGCCGCAGTTCCAGGGCCAGTTGGTCCACCCCTTCGCCGTCGGCGGCCTCGCCGACGATCTCGATGTCGTCGGCGCCGCCGAGCATGAGCCCGAGGCCCGCGCGGACCAGGGGGTCGTCGTCGACGATGAGCAGGCGGATGGTCATGAGGGCCACGGTAGCCAGGCCGCGACCGTGAAGGAGCCGTCGGGGCCTGGCCCGTGGCGCAGGCGCCCGCCGGCCAGGGTGGCGCGTTCGGTGAGACCGATGAGCCCCTGTCCGGATCCGGGCACCTGGGGGACGGGCCCCGGCGGCGCGGGGTTGCGTACCTCGACGGTCAGCCCCTGACCGGGGTGGCCGGTGACCGTGACGGTGACCTCGGCGCCGGGCGCGTGCTTGCGGGCGTTGGTCAGGGCCTCCTGCGCGATGCGGTAGGCGTTGCGTCCGGTGGCGGCGGGCACGCCGGAGGCGTCCGCCACTCGGCTGTCCAGGACGACCTTCATGCCGGCCTCGCGTGATTCGGCGACGAGCGCGTCGAGGGTGGCCAGGGTGGGCTGGGGCCGGTCATCGGCGCCCTCGCCCGGGCTGCGCAGCACCCCGATGATCTGGCGCAGGTCCTGCAACGCCTCGTGCGCGCTGTCCCGGATGACGCCGGCGGCCCGTGCGACCTCGGCGGGCGGCGCGCCGGGACGGAACTCCAGGGCGCCGGCGTGCACGGAGAGCAGGGTGAGGCGGTGGGCGAGCACGTCGTGCATCTCGCGGGCGATGGCCTCGCGGGCCAGGCGCTGCGCGTTCTCGGCCCGCAGCGCCGCCTCGGCCTCGGCGCGTGCGGCCCGCTCACGCAGCGCGACGACGAGCTGGCGGCGGGAGCGTACGAGCATGCCCCAGCCGGTGACCAGCAGGATCAGCACGGTGCCCACGACGGCGTTGGTGAGCCAGCCCGTGGTCGGGTCGGGTCGCAGAACGGGCTGGAACACCGAACTGAGGACGGCCCCGGCGCCCACCACGAGCACGACGGGCTTGAACGGCCGGTGCACGGCGAGACTGAACAGGGCGACCAGGAAGGCCCCGGAGGAGACCGGAGCGACCAGTGACACCGCGGCGAGCGCCACGGCGAGCGCGACCGGACGCCGGCGCCGCAGCCACACCGCGCAACAGGCCGCGGCGCCCACCAGCTGGTCGAGAAGCAGCAGCGTGTCGGAGTAGCCGGGCGTCTTGTCCAGGGCGTCGGCGGTGAGCATGCCGATCAGGGCGGCGGCGAGGAAGGCGCAGAGGTCCACGGCCCAGTCGCGTACGGTGCGCCGGGGCCGGGCCCGGTCGCCGGGCAGCTCGGGGTCGGCCACCGCCGAGGGCAGCAGCCAGCGGAACTCCGGTCCAGCACGTGTCATGTCGACAAAGTTACGCAGCCCACGGGCCGGGCGGCACGTGAGCGGCGCGGCTCGCTACCAAAGTCGCGACGGCGAAGACTTTGGACGCGCGGTGGTGTTCCGACGGCCGACGCGGCGCCGGGCCCGGTCGGCGCAGGGTCGGGGCATGAGGAAATTCCTGGAGGTCGCCGGGTGGCTGCTGCTGCTTCAGGGCGTCGGCGCTCTGCTGCACGAGTGGACCGGATGGTTCCAACCGTGGGCGTTGGTGTACCGCGTCGGTGTGCCGGCGGGCCATGAGGTCTTCGCGAGCATCGTGCTCGCGGTGGCGGGCGCGGCGGTGCTCCTCGCCTCGCGGCGGACCGCAGGCGGCTAGTCAGGCCACCGCCCGGCGTCCCCAGGTGGTACCCGCCAGGACCAGGACGGCGCCCAACACGCCTGCGGCGCCCAGGCGTTCACCGCCGAGCGCGATGCCGGCGGCCGCGGCCCAGAGCGGTTCGGTGCCGAGCAGGAGGCTGACGCGGGAGGGTGAGGTGCGCCGGACCGCCCACATCTGCGTGAAGAACGCGAACAGTGTGCAGAACACGGACAGGAAGAGCGGACCGCCCCACTCGCGCGGCCCGAACCCCGAGGCCACCGCTCCGGGCGCGGGCCCCGCGCCCGGAGCGGCGGCGAGCACCGCGAACACCGCGGCGGCGCCGCCGAGTTGGACGGTGGTCAACGACAGCGCGTCGGCGCCCCGGACGGACTTGACGCGGGCCATGAGCAGGACGTGCGCGGTACGGGCCAGCGCGGCGAGCAGCATCAGGAGGTCGCCCGCCGACGGCGTGATGAAGCCGCCGCCCTGGGTGAGCAGGACCACGCCGACGACCGAGCGGGGCCCGGGGGGGGCGCAGCCCCCAAGCGGGCCCGGGGGCGCAGCCCCCAAGGGGGCCCGGGGGCGCAGCCCCCAAGCGGGGCCCGAGGGGCGCAGCCCCCAAGCGGGGCCCGAGGGGCGCAGCCCCCAAGCGGGGCCCGAGGGGCGCAGCCCCCAAGCGGGGCCCGAGGGGCGCAGCCCCCGGAGTAAGGCTTACCCCCCCAACCCCCGGCGGGTCTCGGGAAGGGGCGGGGTGGGGAAAACAACGGCGCGAGACACCCCGGTGCTGTCGGGCCGGGGTGTCTCGCGCCGGCGGGCGGGTGTCGTGCCGCCCTGTTCAGGGGGCCCGGGTCGCAGCCGGCCCGGTGGGGTCAGGCGCCCAGTTCCTGGTGGCGCGCCGTCAGGCGGGACGTGCCCTCGTCCGTCAGCGAGCCGAAGAGACGGAGCCGGGAGATACCCCCGTCGGGGAAGATGTCGATCCGCACGTGCGTGCCGACGGCCGGCGCGTCCAGGACGAAACGGTGGTTGGTGTCGGGCTGCAAACGCGTACGCGGCAGCACCTCCACCCACTCCCCCGCCTCCCCGTCGCGCACGGAAAGCGCCGCCCACCCCGCCGAGTTGCCCTTGAGATACGCCGTGTCGATCTCGACCGCGCGGATCTCGGACTGCGCCGCCAGCCGGTAGCGGATCCAGTCGTTGCCCTTGTCGCGGCGGCGCCGGGTCTCCCAGCCGTCGTCCATCTTGCGCGAGCGGCCCGGCTGGATGGTGTTGGTGGCGGGCGAGTAGAACCGGTCGGACGCGTCCTCGACCTGGCCGCCGTTCTCCAGCGCCGCGAGGTCGAACGTGCCGAGCACGCCGAGCCAGCGCGGGTCGGGCGCGACCTCGCCGTACACGCGAAGGCGGGCGACGCCCCCGTCGGGGTGCTGGTTGAGCCGCAGATGCGTGAAGCGCTGCTCGACGTCGACCGCGAAGCCGTTGGCCGCGTGCCCGCCAACAGCCGTACGGGGTACGAGAGTTGTCCACTTCACGTCCGGTGCGAGCAGTTCCTCGGGCGAGGGGGAGCCCGCCACCGAAGCGGCCTCGACCGAGACGGCCTGGGGGTAGTTGCCCCGGAAGTGCGCGGTGTCGACGACGATGCCGCGTATCACGCCGGGTGCGCCCAGGCGTATGAGCGCCCAGTCGTGGTCCTCGTCGGTGGGGTGCGGCTGGTCGGCGCCCGCGCCCCGACGGCGCCGGGTCTCCCAGCCGTCCATGATCTTGCCCTTGTGCCCGAAGTGCTCGGGGTCGAACTCGGCCGCCTCTGGCTTGAGCAGGTTCTCGCGCTCGGCGAAGAACTCGTCGTTCGCGGCGATCACCCCGGCGCCCAGGCGCCGGTCGGCGAGGTCGGCGTACTGGGTGAAGGCGAAGTCGGCACTGCGGTAGTCCGCGTACGGGTCGCCGCCGCCGAAGGGGCTGGCGTCACCGGTGAAGGAGGGCAGGGTGCTCACGGTGTCAGTTGTTCCTTTCGAGCAGGCGGCCGGTGGGCTCGGCGATGACGCCGTCGTGCTGGATGCGCTCGCCGCGCAGCCACGTCGACTTGACGACACCGTGCAGCGTCTTGCCCGCGTAGGCGGTGACGCGGTTGCGGTGCTGGAGTTCGGCCGGGTCCACGGTGAAGGTCGCGTCGGGGTCGAGCACGGCGAAGTCGGCGTCGCGGCCGGCCTCGATGGCGCCCTTCTGGGTAAGCCCGACCAGGTTCGCGGTCGCGGTCGACATCCAGCGGACGACGTCCTCAAGGGTGTGGCCGCGCTTGCGGGCCTCGGTCCAGGTCGCGGACAGGCTGAGCTGGAGGCCCGAGATGCCGCCCCAGGCCGTGGCGAAGTCGTCGGTCTTGAGGGCGACGGTGGAGGGCGAGTGGTCGGTGACGACGCAGTCGATGGTGCCGTCGGCGAGGGCCGCCCACAGCAGGTCCCGGTTGGCGTCCTCGCGGATCGGCGGGCAGCACTTGAACTCGCTCGCCCCGTCCGGGACTTCCTCGGCGGTGAGCGTGAGGTAGTGCGGGCAGGTCTCGACGGTGAGGCGTACGCCGTCGCGCTTGGCGGCGGCGATCAGGGGCAGCGCGTCGGCGGAGGACAGGTGCAGCACGTGGACACGGCCGCCGATCCGCTTGGCGGCGGCGATCAGACCCTCGATCGCGGCGTTCTCGGAGACCTTGGGCCGGGTGGCGAGGTAGTCGGCGTACTTGGGGCCGGTCAGGTGCGGGGCCGCGTCGAGCTCGTGCGGGTCCTCGGCGTGGATGATCATCAGCCCGTCGAACCCGGCGATCTCCGCGAGCGAGCGCTCCAGCTGCGCCTGGTCGAGCTCGGGGAACTCCTCGACGCCCGAGGGCGAGAGGAACGCCTTGAAGCCGAAGACGCCGGCCTCGTGCAGCGGCGCGAGGTCCTTGACGTTGTCGGGCAGCGCGCCGCCCCAGAACCCGGTGTCGATGTGCGCCTTGCTCGCCGCGACCTCCTGCTTGATCCGCAGGTTCTCGACCGTGGTGGTCGGGGGCAGCGAGTTGAGCGGCATGTCGACGAGGGTGGTGATGCCGCCGGCGGCGGCCGCGCGGGTGGCGGTCCAAAAGCCCTCCCACTCGGTGCGGCCGGGGTCGTTCACATGCACATGGGTGTCGACGATGCCGGGCAGCAGCACGTCGTCCCCGAAGTCCTCGATGCGCGCCCCCGCCGGTACCTCGGCCTCGTACGGCAGTACGGCCGCGATCTTCCCGTCGGCGACGGCGACCGCCGCAGGGCGCGTCCCATCGGGGGTGATGACGCGCGTCGAGCGCAGTACCAGGTTGACGTCGGACACCCGAGCCTCACTTCCAGACTTCCCGGACTTGCCGGCCTACCGATGGGAACTTTTCCGGGACCGGAATTCAACGATCTGTTGAAGGAGTTTGCGCGCCGGCCGAGGAAGCCGTCAAGGGTCGCCGGCGCGTGACGGCCGACACGGACGGCCATCTTGGAGGTTTCCACAGAATGGAATGCTGATTTCGCCAGGCAGAATGGAGGTACCGCCACGCGGTGTCGCCGACGAACGGACAAACCCGCTCTGACCGGCAAGGACACCTGCCCTGTCCAGGGTGGGGCGGACAACCGCCCGATAGGCTGCTCCCTCGCCTGCCAGTACCGAAAGGAACGCGCCGTGCCGACGTCAAGCGCCAGCACCACCGACGCCTCCAAAACCTCCGCCGCCAGCGGAGGAGTCCAGTCCCTCGAGCGCGCCTTCGACCTCCTCGAGCGGATGGCCGACGCGGGGGGCGAGGTCGGCCTCAGCGAGCTCTCCGCGAGCAGCGGCCTGCCCCTTCCGACCATCCACCGCCTGATGCGTACGCTCGTGGCCTGCGGCTACGTCCGCCAGCAGGCCAACCGGCGCTACGCGCTCGGCCCGCGGCTCATCCGGCTCGGCGAGTCGGCGTCCCGGCTGCTCGGCACCTGGGCCCGGCCGTATCTGACGCGTCTGGTCGAGGAGACCGGCGAGACCGCGAACATGGCGCTGCTCGACGGCGACGAGATCGTGTACGTGGCGCAGGTGCCCTCAAAGCACTCCATGCGGATGTTCACCGAGGTCGGCCGCCGGGTCCTGCCGCACTCCACGGGCGTGGGCAAGGCGCTGCTCGCGTACACCGCGCCGGATGAGGTGCGCGCGCTACTCGCCCGCACCGGCATGCCGGCCGCGACGGAGAAGACGATCACCACGGCGGAGGGCTTCCTCGACGCCCTGGAACAGGTGCGGCGCGCCGGGTACGCGGTCGACGACAACGAGCAGGAGATAGGAGTCCGCTGCTTGGCGGTGTCAGTGCCCAACTCCCCCACGCCCGCGGCCATTTCGATCTCGGGCCCGGCCGGCCGGGTCACCGAGGCGGCCACCGACCGGATCGTCCCGATCCTCCAGGGCATCGCCGACGAACTGTCGACGGCGCTCGCGAACACGAGCGCTAGTTCCTGAGCCCGCCCCTGGCCGCGCCAGTGGCCCCGCCCCCGGCCGCGCCGGCGGCGCTCAGCGCGCGTGCGCCCGGGGTGCGCTCAGGCGTCCGTCCGTCATGGTCACCACGGCGTCCATCCGGTCCAGATGGGCGCGGTCGTGGGTGACGAGGACGGTGGCCGTGCCACGCTCGCGGGTGAGGGTGAGCAGGAGGTCGAGGACCGCGGCGCCCCGCTCGTGGTCGAGCGCGCTGGTGGGCTCGTCGACCAGGAGGACGGCGGGGTCGTTCATGAGGGCCCGGGCGATGTTGATCCGCTGACGCTGGCCGCCGGAGAGCTGATGGGGGCGGCGGTGGGCCTGCCCGTCGAGCCCCACGGCGGCCAGCGCCTCCAGGGCGCGCTCGCGGGTCCGGCGGGGCCCGTGGCCCGCGAGGTGGGCCATCACCTGAAGCTGTTCGAGGGCGGTGAGCGCGGGCAGCAGGTTGGGCTGCTGGAAGACGATGCCGACGCGGTCGCGGCGCAGCGCGGCCTTCGCGGCGGGGCTGAGCGCGCCGGTGTCGGTCCCGGCCACCACCACCCGTCCGACCTCCGGCGCGACCAGGGTCGCCGCGACGGCGAGCAGGCTGGACTTGCCGGAGCCCGAGGGGCCCGCGCAGGCCGTGACCGTACCGGCGGCGACGGAAAGGCTCACGCCGTCGAGCGCGGTGAGGCGGCCCTCGCCGTCCGGGTAGGTCAGGGTGACGCCGTCCAGCAGGAGGGGCGGATTCGTGGACGGGTTCATCGGGCACTCCCGAGCGCGGTCAGCGGGTCGACGGCGGTGATGCGCCGGATGGACAGGGCGGCGCCGAGCACGCCGAGGACGATCAGGACGGCGGCGGGGCCGAGCGTGGTGGCGGAATCGAGGACGAAGGGCACGGAGGCGCCGACGAGCGACCCGGCCAGCGCGGCGAGACCGGTGCCGATGAGCGTGCCGGCCGTCAGCATCACGACCGCCTGGCCCAGCGCGTCCTTGAGGAGGTAGGGCGTCGAGGCGCCGAGCGCCTTCAGGACGGCGATGTCGCCGCTGCGCTGGATCGTCCAGATGGTGAAGAACGCGCCGACGACCAGCGCGGAGATGACGAAGAGAAAACCGCGCATCAGCTGGAGCGAGCCGTTCTCCGCCTGGTAGGAGGGGAGCGCCGAGAGCGCCCCCGCCAGGGTCAGGGTCGTGGTGCCGAGCGCCTTGTCGGTGGCGGCGAGATCCGCGCCGTCCTTGAGGGTGAGCGCGACGACGGTCGCGGGGGCGTCGGGCGCGAGGGCGGTCCACACGACCGGGGTGTGGCTGTAGGAGTCCTCACCCGTGACCGCCGCCACGCTCAGCGTCCGGCCCCCCAGTGTCAGCCGGTCGCCCGCCTTCGCGGCCAGCTCAACGGCCGCGCCCCGGGACAGGACCACCGATCCGGCGCGCACCTCGAAGGGCGCGAGAGGCGATCTCGGCGGTACGGCGAAGCAGGAGACCGCCGCGGTGCGCTCGCCCGCCTTCGCGTTCAGCGTGGAGATGGCCAGCGGCTCGGCATCGCGCACCCCCGGCGCCTGCCGCCAGGCGCGCCAAGTTGCGCTCGGTACAACGGAGTTGGTGAAGGACGCCGACTGTCCCGACGGCGGCGCGGCGAAGGCGAGCCGGTCGGCGGGCAGCGCGCCGACGGCCGATGTGTTGTCCCGTGCCAGGCCCGCGGTCAGCCCGGACAGCAGCCCCACCAACAGGGTGATGAGCACCACGACCGTACCCATCAACGCGAACCGGCCCTTGGCGAACCGGAGATCTCTCCATGCGACGAACATGGAACCAACCCTGGCGTCCCAGGACCGCCGCCACATCGCGCCCCGGCAGGCCCGTCGGCGTCGAAAGGCGGAGCGGCACATCAAACTTTCGGTTGACCGCGAGCGCGGGCCCGGCCCGTACGCTGGACGGGCTATGTATTCCGCTCCCGTACGCCCCCACACCCCCGTCGCCCCCCTGCTGCGCCTGTGTCTGCACACACTGCTCGGCGGTCTCCTCGCGCTCGCTGTGGCGCGCTCGGTGAGCGACGGCGCACCGCACGCGGCGGCGGTGGGGGCGGTGGCCGTCCTCATGGCGGCGGTGTACGCGGCCGGTGTCGCGCTGCCGTCGGTGCGCCCACGCGGTTCTGGCGCGGCGTGGTGGCTCGGGGCGCTCGGCGCGGTCTGGCTCGCGCTGCTCGTCGTCACCGCCGACGCGCTGTGGGTCGCCTTCCCGCTCTACTTCCTGCTGCTGCACCTGCTGGCGCCGCGCTGGGCGCTGCCGGCCGTGCTGGTCACGGCGGGCGCGGCCATCGCGAGTTTCGTACTGCACGGGCAGGGGGTCACGCCGGGCGCCTTCATAGGGCCGCTGCTCGGCGCGGCGGTCGCGGTGGCGACCGTGCTCGGCTATGACGCGCTGTACCGGGAGAGCGAGCGGCGCCGTGAACTGATCGACGAGCTGGTGGCGACGCGGGCCGAGCTCGCGGAGGCCGAGCGCACCGCGGGCACCCTGGCCGAGCGCGAGCGCCTGGCCCGCGAGATCCACGACACCCTCGCCCAGGGCCTGTCCTCCATCCAGCTGCTGCTGCGCGCCGCCGAACGCGCGCTGCCGGCCGGCGCCCCGGCCCGCGACCACGTCGAGCAGGCGCGCCGCGCGGCGCAGGACAACCTGGCCGAGGCCCGCCGCTTCGTGAAGGCCCTCACCCCGCCCGACCTGGAACGCGGCTCGCTCCCCTGCGCCCTGGAGCGGCTGTGCGCGGGGACGGGAGACGTGGCGGTGCAGTTCGGCGTGAGCGGCACCCCCGTCGAGCTTCCGACGCCGTACGAGGTGGCCCTGCTGCGCGTCGCGCAGTCGGCGCTCGCCAACACGGTGCGGCACGCGGGAGCGGACCGGGCCGAGATCACGCTGAGCTTCATGGACACCTCCGTCGCCCTCGACGTGGTCGACGACGGCCGCGGCTTCGACCCGGCGGACGGGCGGCCCCTGGGCAGCGGCGGCTTCGGTCTTCCCGCGATGCGCTCGCGCGCCCGGTCGCTCGGCGGCACGCTGAGTGTGGAGTCGGCGCCCGGCCAGGGCACCGCCGTCGCGATCACGCTGCCGCTGCCCGTGGCGGGTGCCCGGTGAGCGCCCCCATCCGGCTGCTGCTCGCCGACGACCATCCCATCGTGCGGGCCGGGCTGCGCGCGGTCCTGGACACCGAGCCCGACTTCGCCGTGGCCGGGGAGGCGGCGAGCGCCGAGCGCGCGGTGGAGCTGGCCGCGACGGGGGCGTACGACGTCGTCCTCATGGATCTTCAGTTCGGGGCCGGGACGCACGGCGCCGAGGCCACCGCGCGGATCACGGCGCGGCCCGGCGCACCGCGTGTCCTGGTCCTCACCACGTACGACACGGACGCGGACATCCTCGCGGCGGTGGAGGCGGGGGCGGCGGGCTATCTGCTCAAGGACGCGCCTCCCGAGGAACTGGCGGCGGCGGTACGCACGGCCGCGTCGGGGCAGTCGGCGCTCGCCCCGGCCGTGGCGCACCGGCTCATGGACCGGATGCGGATGCCCGAGCGGGCGCTGACGCGGCGCGAGCTGGAGGTTCTGCGGCTTGTGGGGGACGGGCTGTCCAATCAGCGGATCAGCAAGCAGCTGTTTCTGAGCCAGGCGACGGTCAAGTCCCATCTGGTCCACATATACGCCAAGTTGGGGGTGGACTCCCGCACGGCAGCGGTGGCGGCGGCCACGACACGCCGCCTGATCCGCCCCCCGGGCTGAGGTTGCCGACGCGGGCCGACACCGGGTGCGCAGGGGGCGCAGGGGGCCGAGACTGCCCATGCGGGCCGGCACCAACCCCGCCAGGGCGCGGGGGCCTGGGGTTACGCATGCAGGGCCCGCAGCAACCCCGCCAGGGGCGCCGGGAGGCCCGAGGTTACCCACGCGGGCCGGCACCGACCCCGCCAGGGGGTGGGGGCCGAGGCTGCCCATGCGGGCCGGCACCAACCCCGCCAGGGGCGCGGGGAACTGCGCGCCCGGCCATCCACGGTCCGCAGCCGGGATTCCCTGGGGCTCCGCCCCAGACCCCCATTCGGCCTGAACGGCCTCGTCCTCAAGCGCCGGACGGGCTGAGGATGCCCGTGCCGGCCCACAGCGAGTAGTCAGGGGCGCGGGGAACTGCGCGCTCAGCCACCCACGACCCGCAGCCAGGGTCCCTGAGGCTCCGCCCCAGACCCCGTTCGCGCTGAACGCGCTCGTCCTCAATCGCCGGACAGGCTGAGGATGCCCATGCGAGCCCGCGCCAGATACTCAGCGGGCTGAGGATGCCCGTGCCGGCCCGCGCCAGATGCTCAGCCGCGCAGGGGGGCTCAGGATGCCCATGCAGCCCCGCGCCAGATGCTCAGCCGGCTGAGGTTGCCCGTGCGGGCCCGCACCCAGGGTCGAACAGGACTCAGGGGCGCGGGGAACTGCGCAATGGCGCCCCGGTACGCTGATTGGCCTGGCAAACGAGGGCCACACGCAGGCCAATTCCAGGAGACCCGCATGGCAGGCACCCCCGCGCTCAAGGACACCGCGCCCCACCCCACCCGCACCCTGCGCGGCCGCCAGCTCGCGGCGCACGTCACCGCCCTCACCGCCCCGCGCCCCGGCTACCGCCCCCTCGCCCGGGCCATCCGCACCCTCCTCCTGGACGGCCGCATCCCGCTGCGCACCCGGCTGCCCGCCGAGCGGGAGCTCGCCGTCGCCCTGGAGGTCAGCCGGGCCACCATCACCGCGGCCTACGATCTGCTGCGCGAGAGCGGCTACGCCGTCAGCCGGCGCGGGGCCGGCACCTGGACCGAACTGCCCACCGGCGCGAACCCATCCAATGTGGCCCGCTACCAGGCGCCGGACGGCGTCATCGACCTCGCCATGGCCGCCCCCGACGCCCCCGCCGCGGAACTGGCCGCCGCGTTCGAGCTCGCCGGGTCCGAACTGGCCCGGCACGCCGCGACCACCGGCTACCACCCCCTCGGCCTGCCCGAGCTGCGCGCCGCCGTCGCCGAGCGCTACACCCGGCGCGGCCTGCCCACCCTGCCCAACCAGATCCTGATCACCACGGGCGCCCAGTCCGCGGTGTCCTTGGTGGTGAACCTCATCGGCCGGCCCGGGGACCGGGCGCTGGTGGAAAGCCCCTCGTACCCCAACGGCCTGGACGCCGTGCGCCACGCCGGTCTTCGCCTCACTCCCGTACCGGTGAGCGAGGACGGCTGGGACAGCGAACTCCTGCACTGCGCGCTGCGCCGGACCGCGCCCCGGCTCGCGTATCTCATCCCGGACTTCCACAACCCCACCGGCGAGCTCATGAGCGCGGACCAGCGCGCCGGGCTGCTGCGCGCGGCGCGGGGCACCGGCACCTGGCTGCTCATCGACGAGACCCTGGCCGAGATCGCCCTGGACGCGCCCGCGCCCGCGCCGTTCGTGTCCCTGGCCCACCGGGGCGAATCCGAGCAGATCGTCACGGTGGGCTCGCTCAGCAAGACCCATTGGGGCGGTCTGCGCATCGGCTGGGTACGGGCGGGCTCGCGGCTCATCACCGAACTGGCCGCGCTGCGCGTCCATGTCGACCTGGCCCCCTCGCTGGTCGACCAGCTGCTCGCCAAGGCGCTGCTGCCCGGCATGGACGAGGTGCTGCGCGCCCGGCTGCACCAGCTGCGGGAGCGCCGGGACGCGCTCGCCGCCGCGCTCGGGCGCCATCTGCCCGGGTGGCGCTGGCGGACGCCGCCCGGCGGGCTCTGCCTCTGGGTCGATCTCGGCGCCCCGGTCGCGGGGGCGCTGGCCCGGGCGGCGCGGACCCACGGCGTGAGCATCGAGCCGGGTTCCCGTTTCGCCGCGGACCCCGGCACCCACGAGCATCGCCTCCGGCTCCCCTTCGTACGCGAGCCGGCGGTCCTGGAGGAGGGGGTGCGCCGGCTGGCCGCGACGCTCGACGCGGGCCTGCCGGCGTTCACGGGCGAGCCGGGCCGCCCCCACTGGGTGGCCTGAACTCCCCGGCGGAGAGGGCGAGTTCGGACACTCGTACCCGGCCCCCGTCAGTACCGCCCCGGCGTGCCGCCGAAGAGCTCGACCGCCTCGCGGACCTCGGCGACCGCGCCCGCCAGCGCGCTGACGGAGCCGATCGAGCCCGCGATCAGTAACAGCGAGCGCCGCAGCCGGGGCACCTCGGGGACCCCGCCGATGGCCATCGCCTCCAGCGCCGCGAGCTCGTCCTCTGCCACGGCCCGGTCGGGGAACTCCACCGGGTGTCCGGCCAGCTGTCGGCGCAGCCGGGACACGGCGGCCCGCAACGCGCTCACTCTGGGGTCCTCGCCGCTGCCGGCCACGGCCCTCTGCTCCACTCCTCGCAACAAAAGTCCTCCCCCACGCACGTCCTTGTGCAGGTGTTCAGAACCCGTACAGCGAAGGTCAACTGCCGGGATGCGCGGGCCAGTTAACGCCATGCGATGTGTCGTGCGCCACTACGGGGACGGAATTGGGGAAACGCGGGAGGTATATCTGGGGCCATGACGCGATCAACCACACAGACGGCGCGGGTCACCGGACTGCTGCTCGCGGCGGGCGGCGGCCGGCGGCTCGGCGGACGGCCCAAGGCGCTGCTCACCCACCGGGGCCGGCCGCTCGTCGAGAACGCGATCCGGGCGCTGCGCGAGGGCGGCTGCGACACGGTGTACGTGGTGCTCGGCGCCGCGGCCGACGAGGTGCGGGCCCGGGCCGACCTGAGGGGGTGCGTGCTGGTCGACAACCCCGGCTGGGCCGACGGCATGGGCTCCTCGCTGCGCGCGGGCCTGGAAGCGCTGGCCGCCTCGGGGGGCCGGGCCGGCGGGGCCGGGGCCGCGCTGGTGAGCCTGGTCGACCAGCCGGGCATCGGCGCGGCGGCGATCGCGCGGGTGCGCGCCGCCCACCGTTCGGGCGACTGCCTCGTGGCGGCCTCGTACGACGGCAGGCGCGGGCACCCGGTCCTGTTCGGCGCGGCCCGCTGGGCGGACATCGCCGCGTCCGCGACGGGCGACCGGGGCGCCCGCGCCTACCTGAAGGCCCATGAGGACGAGATCACGCTCGTCGAATGCGGGGACGTGGCCGAGCCCTACGACATCGACACCGAGGCGGATCTGAGCCGTCTCCAGTAGATCTGGAGTACACAGGGAAGGACGGGACAGCAGATTCGAGGACGCCCGGTAAGGGCCGGGGACACGGAGTGAACGGGGTGGCACCCAGAGCCATGGTCCCTCGACCCGAAGAATCTCGACATCAACAAACCATTGAACTTCCACCATGAGGAAACTACTATCCACTGTTCAGAAGCGCTCGTCAGATCAGGCGGCGCCCACAGTCGTATCTCGGAGCCCTGGCACTGAGTGCCATTGCATGGCGACCCGGCGGCCGTCAGGGCATCCCCGCGAAGGAGTGACAGCTCATGTCCGCACCAGCGCCGTCTCCGCTGGCCATCGTCGATGCCGAGCCCCTGCCCCGGCAGGAAGAGGTCCTTACCGACGCGGCCCTCGCCTTCGTGGCGGAGCTGCACCGGAACTTCACGGGGCGCCGCGACGAGCTCCTGGCCCGCCGCAAGGACCGCAGGAGCGAGATCGCCCGCACCTCCACGCTGGACTTCCGCCCCGAGACCGCCGCGATCCGCGCGGACGAGTCCTGGAAGGTCGCGCCCGCGCCGGCCGCGCTGAACGACCGCCGCGTGGAGATCACCGGTCCGACCGACCGCAAGATGACCATCAACGCCCTGAACTCGGGCGCGAAGGTCTGGCTCGCCGACTTCGAGGACGCCTCTGCCCCCACGTGGGAGAACGTCGTCCTCGGCCAGCTCAACCTGATCGACGCCTATGAGCGCCGCATCGACTTCACCGACGCCACCTCGGGCAAGTCGTACGCCCTCAAGGACGCCGACCAGCTCGCGACCGTCGTCATGCGCCCGCGCGGCTGGCACCTGGAGGAGCGCCACCTCCAGTTCGACGGCCGCCCGGTGCCCGGCGCCCTGGTCGACTTCGGCCTGTACTTCTTCCACAACGCCCAGCGCCTGATCGCCCTCGGCAAGGGCCCGTACTTCTACCTCCCGAAGACGGAGTCGTACCTGGAGGCCCGCCTCTGGAACGACATCTTCGTCTTCGCGCAGGACTACGTGGGCGTCCCCCGGGGCACCGTCCGCGCCACCGTCCTGATCGAGACGATCACCGCGGCGTACGAGATGGAGGAGATCCTGTACGAGCTCCGCGATCACGCGGCGGGGCTGAACGCGGGCCGCTGGGACTACCTCTTCTCCATTGTGAAGAACTTCCGGGACGGCGGCGAGAAGTTCGTCCTGCCCGACCGCAACGCGGTGACGATGACGGCGCCCTTCATGCGCGCCTACACCGAACTCCTCGTCCGCACCTGCCACAAGCGCGGCGCGCACGCGATCGGCGGCATGGCCGCGTTCATCCCCTCGCGCCGTGACGCCGAGGTGAACAAGGTCGCCTTCGAGAAGGTCAAGGCCGACAAGGACCGCGAGGCGGGCGACGGTTTCGACGGCTCGTGGGTGGCCCACCCCGACCTGGTCCCGATCGCGATGGCCTCCTTCGACGCGGTGCTCGGCGACCGGCCGAACCAGAAGGACCGGCTGCGCGAGGACGTCTCGGTGGCCCCCGGCGATCTGATCGCCATCGACTCCCTGGACGCGAAGCCCACGTATCAGGGCCTGGTCAGCGCGGTCCAGGTCGGCATCCGTTACATCGAGGCGTGGCTGCGCGGCCTCGGCGCGGTCGCCATCTTCAACCTGATGGAGGACGCGGCCACCGCCGAGATCTCGCGCTCGCAGATCTGGCAGTGGATCAACGCCGGTGTCGTCTTCGAGCACGACGGGAAGACGGTCCGGGCCACGGCCGACCTCGCCCGCCAGGTGGCCGCCGACGAACTCGCCGCGATCCGCGCGGAGATCGGCGAGGACGCCTTCGCGGCCGGCAAGTGGCAGCAGGCCCACGACCTCCTCCTTCAGGTCTCCCTCGACGCCGACTACGCCGACTTCCTGACCCTGCCGGCGTACGACCAACTCGTCGGCTGATCACGGCAGTTGTCGCGATGCCCGCCCCCGCTACCGCACAGCACCGGGGGCGCGGCCGCGCCGGGCGGGCGCGCGTCAGGTGAACGCCGCGCCCACCGCCACGAACGCGCAGATCAGCACGGCCAGGACCGCGAGCAGCGGGGCCACGAAGCGCAGATACTTGTCGTAGCCCACCTTCGCCAGGGCCACGCCGCCGATGGTGACGGCGGTGGTCGGGACCCACAGGTTCATCCAGCCGCTCGCCGCCTGCCAGGCGGTCACCACGACCGCGCGCGAGACGCCCGCGAAGCCGGCGAGCGGAGCCAGGATCGGCATCGCGAGGGTGGCATGGCCCGAGGTTGAGGGGATCAGGAAGGCCAGGGGAAGGTTCACCACGAAGACCAGCACGGCGAACACGGCGGACGGCGCGCCCTTCACGACGCCCTCGATCGAGTGCAGCACCGTGTCCGTGATCCCCGAGTTGTTCATGATCACCGTGACGCCCCTGGCCAGCACGATGACCAGGGCCGGGGAGATGAAGTCCGCCGCGCCCTGGATGATCGTCGAGCTCAGCCGCGCCTCCCCCAGCCGGGCCGCGATGCCCACCAGGGCCGCCGCCACCAGGAAAAGGGCCGCCAACTGCGGGAAGGACCAGCCCAGTTCCCAGGGGTAGGGGGTGGCGTCCGCCCTGCCGGTCAGCGCGCTCGACCACGGCACCACCGAGAAGATCATGAAGGCGAAGACGAGGGTGAGCAGGACCAGGACCAAGCGGTGGGTACGGGTCAGCTCGGGTGGCCCGGCCCCGTCCTCCTGATCCGTCCGCGCGTGCTCCCGGTCCCCGGGCAGGAACCCGGTCAGGGACTTCGCCGGGTCCCGCTGGACGCGGCGGCCGTAGCGGATGACGTACGCGATGGACACCGCCGTCAGGGCCAGCCACATCACGAAGCGCAGCGCGATGCCGTCGCCGAGCGAGATCCCCGCTGCCGAGGAGGCGACGCCCGTCGCGAACGGGTTGACCGTCGAGCACAGCACGCCGATGCCCGCGCCCACGATGATCGTGCCCGTCGCGACCAGACGGTCGTAGCCGAGCGCCAGCATCAGCGGCACGATCAATCCGTAGAAGCCAAGCGTCTCCTCGGCGAAGCCCTCGACCGTGCCGAGGACGGAGAAGACCGTCATCACGCCCGCGATCAGGAGCGCGCCCCGCGCGCGCAGACGGTGGGCGAGCAGACCGATCCCCCGGTCGAGGGCGCCGGTGGCGAAGACCACCGTGATGAACGCGCCGATGGCGAGGACGAAGAGGAACACCCCGGCGCTGCCGTACAGTTCGCCGGCCATGGTGGGGCCGACCCGGCCGGACTTGGCGTCCTGGATGCCGTAGAGCCCGTTGACCGGGGAGAGGAAGAGGTCGCTGAGGCGGTCGGTGAAGCTCTGGCCGGTGCCGGCGCGGTGATAGGTGCCCTGGACGGGCGCGCCGTCGGCGTTGCGCTCGTACGCGCCCGAAGGGATGACGAACGCCAGGAGCCACACCGCCAGGGTGACGACCGCGAGAATCGTGAGCGCACTGGGAAAGCGCATCCGGCTGTCCGGCGCGCCGGAGGGCGGCGCTGCCCCGGCCTGCGCCCGCGGGTCCTGGTCGGCGTCCATGGGCTCAATGGACCACGCCGGACCCGCCCGCGCATCCGGTGCTCACCCGGGTGCCGCGGGCCGCCCGGGTCACTGGCCCGCCGTGGCCCGGTGAGCCCGATGCTGCGACAATCCGGCGGGGGGCGGCCCGGGCCCGGGCGGCACGCTGTCGGACGAGACTGCGAGGGTGTGGGGATGCGGGGAGGGCGAGTCGCCATCGTCGGCGGGAGCATCGCGGGGTGCGCGGCGGCGCTGGCCGCGCACCGGGGTGGCGCCGAGGAGATCACGGTGTACGAGCGGGCCACGGGCCGGCTGGCCGACCGGGGCGTGGGACTGGCGATGCACAACGACCGTTACGCCGAACTGGAGGCCGGCGGATTCGTGACGGCTTCGATGCCATGGCTCCAACTGACCAGGCGCGCCTGGTACGTTCGCGACGGCTCGGCCCCGATGGGCCGCCTGGTGGGCACGCTGCCCTTCCCCTTCCGCACCTACAACTGGGGCCCGCTCTGGCGCGAACTGCGCGCCCGCGTACCGGAGTCGGTGGACTTTCGCCCCGGCGCGGTCGTCGACCAAGTGGAAGTCGACCCCGATGGCGTCGAGTTGAGGACCGCGGCCGGGGGACCGGACCGTTTCGACTTCGTGGTGGGCTGCGACGGCTACCGCTCCGTGGTCCGCGCGGCCGCCTGCCCCGAGGTCCGCCCGCAGTACGCCGGCTATCTCGCCTGGCGCGGCGCGTTCCCCGTCGAGCGGCTGCCCGACGAGAGCCGCTGGCCGGTGGAGGACTGCGTCTATGTCGTCTTCGACGGCGGGCACGCCGTCATCTACCGCATCCCCGACGGCCGGGGCGGCCACCGCGTCAACTGGGTGCTCTACGCGGCGCCGCCCGCCGGTCACGATCTCGGGCTCGACTCCCCCACCAGCCTGCCGCCCGGCACCCTGACGCAGGAGCTGCGCGCTCACGCCCGCCACCTGGCGGACCATCACATGCCGCCGTTCTGGGGCGAGTTGGTGCGTCTGACCGCGCCGGACGAGCTGTTCATCCAGCCGATGTACGACTTCACCGCGCCCCGGTACGCGACCGGACGCGTCGCGCTGAGCGGTGACGCCGCCACGGTGGCACGGCCGCACACCGGCGGTGGCGCGGTGAAGGCCCTCCAGGACGCCACCGCCCTGGCCGGCGCGCTGTCCTCGGCCACGACCTGGCCCGAGGCGGTGGCCGCCTACGACGCCGGCCGCGCGGCGGTCGGGCGCGGCATGGTCGAACTCGGACGAGGTCTCGGCCTCGGGCTCGTCCAGCGGACCCCCGACTGGAGCGCCATGGACCAGACCGGCCTTGAGGCATGGTGGCGCCGGGCGGACGGTTCGAACGCGTTCGGCGGCCGCAGGCTCGCGTGAGGCCATCCGGGGGCGCCCATCAGGGGGCCACCACCGCCGGCTGCGCCCAGAGTCGCCCCACTCCCCGTCCGCGAGCCGGGCGCGCAGCTCCACGCCGTGGTGGGTGCCGACGGGCCGGTGACCGTGAAGTTGCGGGGGGTGAGGCCCGTGGACCTTTCGCGCGGGCCCGCGATGATTTTCCGGCTCGCGCGCGGTCTCTCCTTCATGAACACCGATCCGAGCACCGATCCGAGCACCGACGCCGACGTCCGGCGCGCCCACCCCGATCTCGGCCCCGCGGCCGCCGAGCTGGTCCGCCTGCTCGACGGCGTGGGTGACGATCAGCTGTCCGCGCCGACGCCGTGCCCCGAGTACCCCCTGCGGGACCTGCTCGCCCATGTGCTGGGTCTGAGCGTGGCCTTCCAGGACGCCGCCCGCAAGGTGCGCGGCCCTTCGACCGGCACCGCTCCGAGCTCGGCGGCGCCGCCGGCGCTGCCCGACGACTGGCGCGCCGCTCTGCCCCGCAACCTCGCCGCCATGGCCGAGGCCTGGCGGGACCCGGCGGCCTGGGAGGGCGACACGCAGATCGGCGGCCTCGACCTGCCGGGCGCGGTCAGCGGCCGCGTAGGCCTGGACGAACTGGTCGTGCACGGCTGGGACGTGGCCCGCGCCACCGGGCAGGACTACCACCCCTCCACCGCCGACCTGGAGGTCTCCCGGGCCTTCCTCGCACCGTCCAAGGACGATCCGGCCGCCCGTGGCGGTGCGTTCGGACCCGCCGTCGACGTGGCCGACAGCGCCCCTCTGCTCGACCGCGTGATCGGCCTGAGCGGGCGCGACCCGGGCTGGTCGCGCAACGGCCTGTCCGGCGGATCTGGTCGCCTCCTGTAAGGCTCAGCTTCTCCACCCTGGTGAGCGGGGGCCTGGTGCGTCCAGCTGCAAGGCGGAGGAGGGCGGCGACGCGGAGCGTCGGCAACCGACGACAACGCGGCAGATGGGCGTGCCAGGGCCGCGCGTCCCAGACAAGATCCGCCGGACAGGCCGCTAGCGCGCGGCCCAGTGGGCGGGGCGTGCCAGGGCGGACGGGATCCGGGTCGCCCGGTCGCCCTTCGCCGCGTTCAGCTGGGCCTGGGTGAGGAAGAACGCGTCGGTCAGATCGGCGCCGTCGAGCAGCGCGTCGCGGAAGTCCGCGCCGATCAGGTCGGCCACGCGCAGATCGGCGCCGCGCAGGTCGGCGGCGATCACGAGCGCGCCCCGCAGGTTCGCGCCGCGCAGGTCGGCGCCCTTGAGGCGAGCGCCCATCAGGTCGGCCCCGCGCCGGTCCTTGCCCTTCTTGCCCTTGAACTCCGCCCTGGTCAGTTCGCTCGCCTTCAGGAGCAGGCGGTTGACCCCGTCGCGGTGGGCAGCCACGTCCAGGTCGCGCAGCTCGTCGGGGGCGAGCTCGGTGAACGCCTCCGTCTCGCGCAGCGCCGCGCGCAATTCGTCGTGCACGGGCCGGGCCTTGGGCAGCGCGAGCGCTTCGGTGACGTACCACAGCAGCTCGTGGAGCTGACGCATCACCGGAAAGACCTCGAACATCGCGGCGGCGCTCTTGGGAGCCGTGCGCCAGTCGCGGCCCTTGAAGGTGTGCTGGGAGACCTTCTGGCCGGCCCCGAAGCAGTCGTACACGGTGCAGCCCTGGAAGCCCTTGGCGCGCAGGTCCCGGTGGATGCCGCAGCTGAACTCGCCCGTGAGGTTCGGGCAGGGCCGGCCGGCCGGCTTGTCGATCGCGAAGTCGGCGGACGCCGTGTAGGCGAGGGCCACACAGCACAGGCCGAAGCAGTCGCCGCAGTCGGAGACGAGGTTCAGACGGGTCGCGCCGGGCGCCGGGGCGACTGTCTCGTGGTTCTCGGACAACGTGCGGGACTCCTGTGATGTGCGGTGACAGCAGCCCGCCAGTCTAGCCGCACCGGCCCGTCCGGCCGCGCCAGGGTCCGTGCGCGCGGGGGCGGTCGCGGCCCTCGGCCATGTGCCGCCACCGCCTCAACTTCCTTGTGTCACAGGGGTGTACGGGCGCTCCGGCGCAGTGGTAGGAAAGTTTCCTAACAGAACACCGGAGCGACCGACTCCCTGTGGAGGTCCACGTGCACACCCCCCACGGCACCACCCCCGCACGTCGTACCAGGATCGTCATCCGCGCCTTGCTCGGCGCCGCGCTGCTCGCGGTTCCGGTCACGGCCTACGCCGCCGACGACCCGGCCGCCGCGCCGGCGGACAATGTGACGGTGATCAACGCCGCCGCGACCGGGCTCGACGACCCGGCGAAGAAGGACATAGCCATGCAGCTCGTCTCCAGCGCGGAGAACTCCTCGCTGGACTGGAAGGCGCAGTACAAGTACATCGAGGACATCAAGGACGGCCGGGGCTACACCGCCGGCATCATCGGGTTCTGCTCGGGCACCGGTGACATGCTCGACCTGGTCAGGCTCTACACCGCGCGCAACCCCGGCAACGTCCTCGCGAAGTACCTGCCGGCTCTGGAGAAGGTGAACGGAAGCGACTCCCACAAGGGACTGGACCCGAACTTCACCAAGGACTGGAAGACCGCCGCGTCGGAGACGGCCTTCAAGGAGGCCCAGAACGACGAGCGGGACCGGGTGTACTTCGACCCGGCCGTCAAGCAGGGCAAGTCCGACGGGCTCGGCACGCTCGGCCAGTTCATCTACTACGACGCCATCGTGATGCACGGTGACGGCACCGACCCGACCAGCTTCAGCTCCATCCGCAAGCGCGCCCTGGCCAAGGCGAAGACCCCGGCCAAGGGCGGCAACGAGACGACGTATCTCGACGCCTTCCTCGACGCCCGCGTGTGGGCGATGAAGCAGGAGGAGGCGCACAGCGACACCAGCCGGGTCGACACCGAACAGCGGGTCTTCCTCAAGAAGGGCAATCTCGGCCTGAACACGCCGCTGGACTGGAAGGTCTACGGCGACCCGTACCACATCGGATAACTCCCCCACCGCGGACGGCGGGTACGGCGGCGAGGAGGCCGCCGTACCCGTCGTTCCCGTGTGCGCCGCCCTCTTCGGTGGCTGGACCCGGACGAGTTCGGCGATTGCGCTTTACGGAACCTTTGCGGCCCGTATTCTCTCCTTCACCAGATCATCACAGGAATCCCGAACGCCCGAGAGAGTCCGCCGCATGCGCATATCTGAATCAGCCGTCCGCACTCTGCTCGTCTCCGGCCTGCTCGGTGCGCTCGCCCTCACCACGACGGGCTGTCAGGACGACACCACGAAGACCCCGGCGGCCACGGTGTCGGCCGCGACCCCGTCGCAGTCCGCCGCGCCGTCGCCGTCGCCGTCACAGTCGGCCGACGAGAGCCCGACGCCAAGCCCGGCGCGGACCGACGACGCGACGCCGACCGCTCCCCCCGCCGCCGCCAAGACCCCGGCCACCGGGACCGTACCGAAGCCGAAGCCCAAGGGGCCGAGCGTGCCGCCCCCGATGAACGGCGGCGGCGAGAAGGTCAGCGGGGGCAGCGGCGGGGGCAGCAGCGCCTCGTACAAGAACTGCGCCGCCGCCCGCGCCGCCGGGGTCACTCCCCTGCACCGGGGCGAGCCGGGTTACGCCGCGCACCTGGACCGGGACGGCGACGGCGTGGCCTGCGAGTAGCGCCCGGGACCGGTCGGGCCGTCCGTCCGTCAGTGCAGGGCGGCCTCCGGTTCGGCCATGGGCAGGACCCCGGCCTCGGCCCCCTCGTCATCGGAGCGGCGTGAACCGAGGTGGTTGAAGGCGAGGTTGAGCACGATCGCCACGACACAGCCGGTGGATATGCCGGAGTCGAGGACGACGAGCAGCTTGTCGGGGAAGGCGTGGTAGAAGTCGGGCTTGGCTATCGGTATCAGGCCGACGCCGACCGAGGCGGCCACGATGAGAGCGTTCTCACCCTTCTCCAGCGCGGCCGTGGAGAGCGTCTGGATGCCGCTCGCGGCCACCGAGCCGAAGAGCACGATGCCCGCGCCGCCGAGCACCGGCAGTGGCACCAGGGAGATCACCGAGGCGGCGACGGGACTCAGGCCGAGCGCCACGAGGATGAGACCACCGGTCGCCACCACGAACCGGCTGCGCACCTTGGTCATCGCGACGAGCCCGATGTTCTGCGCGAAGGCGCTGGCCATGAAGCCGTTGAAGACGGTGCTGAGCACGGATCCCAGGGTGTCGGCGCGCAGGCCGGCCGCGATGGTCTCCTGATCGGCCGGACGCTCGACGATCTTGCCGAGCGCCAGCATGTCGGCCGTGGACTCCGTCATGCACACGAGCATCACGATGCACATCGAGACGATCGCGGCGATGTCGAACTGCGGGGCGCCGAAGTGGAAGGGGGTCGGAAAGCCGACGACATCCGCGTTCTTGATGGCGTCCAGGCTGGTCTTGCCCATGGGGATCGCGATGACCGATCCCGCCACGAGGCCGAGCAGGATGGCGATCTGCTGCATGAAGCCGTGCAGGAGTTTGCGCAGCGCGAGCACGATGACCAGGGTGATCGCGGCGAGCGCGAGGTTGGAGAGCGAACCGTAGTCCCCGGCCTTCTCGTTGCCGCCGGAGGACCAGTTGAAGGCGACGGGCAGCAACGAGACACCGATCAGGGTGATCACGGTGCCGGTGACGACCGGCGGGAAGAAGCGGACGAGCCTGCCGAAGTAGGGAGCGGCCAGGAAGCCGAGCAGTCCGGCGACGATCACGCCGCCGAGTATGACGGGGATCGCGTGGCCGCCGTGCTCCTTGCCGATGGCGATCATCGGGGTGACACCGGCGAACGAAACCCCGTTCACGAAGGGCAACTTGGCGCCGATCTTCCAGATCCCGAGAGTCTGGAGGAGCGTGGCGAGCCCCGCGGTGAACAGGCTCGCGGCGACCAGGAACGCGGTCTCCTTGGCGTCGAGCCCCACGGCGGGACCGACGATCATGGGCGGGGCCACCACACCCGCGTACATGGCGGCCACGTGCTGGAGGCCGCTGGTGAACATCTTCAGTGGGGGAAGCGTCTCATCGACCGGGTGCTTCTCGCCGGTCTGGGCGGGGCGGACTGCGAAGTTGCGAAACCTGGGCTGTGCGGCCACGGCGGTTCCTCCGGTCGGTTACGCGTCGGCGGTGGACGCGGGTGTCTTGGAGGTGGTGCGTTGTGGTGCGTTGAGCAGCGGGAACAGGTGGTGCGAGGCAGTACGGGACAGCGCGGCTCGGCTGTGGTGTGCGCGGGGGCCCGGTCGGCGCGGGGTGGGGTTCCGGTGCGGGCGTGCCCCGGTCGAGCGGGCGTGGGTGGCGCCGCTCCCTGAAGTGACGGAGCGTCAATTGCCGTGCGGTGTACGGGAGGTGCGGTGGCGACGTGGCGATCGGGACGGGTTTCACCGTTCCGGGGGGTGCGTACGTCCTTGCAGTACGCACCCCCCGGCCCAGCTGCCGCGGACCCCGCTCGGGTCCGCGGCGACCGGCCGAGGGCCGTCCCCCTCGGCCGGACTCCTTGGGGTCAGGCCTGTGCGGCGATCCGGGCGAGGCGCTGGGCCTCTTCACGGGTCGCCACCGCGATGGCGTCCTCGTCGACCGTGGTGAGACGGTTGTCCTCGACGATCTGCTTGCCGTTCACGAACGAGGCGGTGACCGGTGCGGCGGCGCCGAAGACCAGCGCGGTGACCGGGTCGGCGATGGAGGCGTGGGCGATGGTGTCCAGCTTCCACAGCACGAAGTCCGCGAGCTTGCCGGCTTCGAGGGAGCCGATCTCGTCGGCGCGGCCGAGCACCTGGGCACCGCCGTAGGTGCCAAGGCGCAGCGCCTGACGGGCGCTGAGAGCGCTCTCGCGGTGCTGGGCGTTGAGGCGGTTGATGAGCAGCGCGTTGCGCAGCTCGGTGTGCAGCTCGCCCGACTCGTTGGACGCGGTGCCGTCCACACCGAGGCCCACCGGCACGCCGGCCGCCAGCATGTCCGGGACACGGGCGATGCCCGCGGCCAGACGCGCGTTGGAGGAGGGGCAGTGGGCGACGCCGGTGCCGGTGCGGGCGAAGGCGGCGATGTCGGAGTCGTTCATGTGGACGCAGTGCGCCATCCACACGTCGTTGCCGAGCCAGCCGGTCGACTCGAAGTAGTCGGTGGGGCCCATGCCGAACAGCTCCTTGCAGAACTGCTCCTCCTCCACGGTCTCCGAGCCGTGGGTGTGCAGCCGTACGCCCTTGGCGCGCGCCAACTCGGCGCCCTGCTTCATGAGTTCGGTGGAGACCGAGAAGGGCGAGCAGGGCGCGACGGCGACCTGCGTCATCGAGCCGAAGGTCGCGTCGTGGAAGCGGTCGACGGTCTCGGCGGTCGCCGAGAGCGCTCCCTCCAGGGTCTCCACGGCGAAGTCCGGCGGCAGACCGCCGTCCTTCTCGCTGCGGTCCATGGAGCCACGGGCCAGGGTGAAGCGCACGCCCATCTCGGAGGCCGCGCCGATGATCGCGCCGGACAGGTCGCCGGCGTCACGCGGGTAGACGTAATGGTGGTCCATGGCGGTGGTGACGCCGCCGCGGGCCATCATGGCGAGCGAGCCCTGGGCGGCGACGCGCCCCATCCGCTCGTCGATGCGCGCCCACGTCGGGTACAGGGCGACCAGCCAGTTGAAGAGGTTGTGGTCGGTGGCCAGACCGCGCGTGATCCACTGGTAGAAGTGGTGGTGGGTGTTGATCAGGCCCGGGGTGACCAGGTGTCCGGTGCCGTCGATGCGGCGGACCACGTTGTCCAGGCCCTTCGGGGCCTGGCCGGCTCCGATCGACTCGATCTTGTTGTCGGCGACGACGAGGTACCCGGAGGCGTACTCGGTGTCATTCGCGTCCACGGTGGCGATCGCACAGTTCTCGATGACGATGCGCTGGGGGGCTGCCGAAGGTGCCATGGTGCTTCCTTCTTCGATCAGTGGCGGTTGTGATGGGGCACGGCAGGACCCTACGAGGATTTGAGTGCCGGGGCCGCGACGCGGCTCCGGGTGCCGAGATGGTGGAAGAAAAGGTTGAGCAGGACCGCCGTGAGCGCTCCGGCGCTGATGCCGGACCCGAGCACGGTCTGTGCCCAGGCGGGGAATCCGGCGTAGAAGGTGGGCGCGGCGAGCGGGATGATGCCCGCCCCGAGTGCCACGGCGACCAGGATGATGTTGGAGCTGTCGTCGAGTCCGGCCTCGGAGAGGGTGCGGATACCGCTGACGGCTATGGAGCCGAACAGGACGATTCCGGCGCCGCCGAGCACGGGCATCGGGACCAGCGAGACCACCGCGCCGAGCATCGGGAAGGCGCCGAGCACCAGGAGGGCGCAGCCCGCGACGGCGACAACGTACCTGCTGCGCACGCGAGTCAGCGAGACGACGCCGACGTTCTGCGCGAACGCGCTGGTGGGGAAGCCTCCGAAGACGGGGCCGAGCAGGGTGGCGATGCCGTCGGTGCGCAGGCCGCGGGCGATGGTGCGTCCGTCGGTGCGGCGCTCGCAGATCTCTCCGATGGCCAGCATGCCGGCGCTGGACTCGGTCATCAGGACCAGCATCACGATGCACAGCGACAGGACGGCGGCCGGGTGGAACTCGGGCGCCCCGAAGGCGAAGGGCGTGGGCAGAGCGGCGACGGGCGCGGACCGCATGGCGGAGAAGTCCGCCATGCCGAACGGGACAGCGGCGAGCGTACCGATCAACAGGCCCAGCAGCAACGCCACTTGACGCACGAAGCCCCGGCCGAAGCGCTGGAAGAGCAGGATCACGACGAGGGTGAAGGCGGCGAGCGCCAGGTTGTCCATGGAGCCGAAGCCGGCGGCGCTCTTGTCGCCGCCCTGCGCCCAGGAGACGGGAACGGGCATCAGCGTGACGCCGATGAGCGTGATCACGACACCGGTCACCAGCGGCGGGAAGAAGCGCAGCAGCCGTCCGAAGAAGGGGCCGACCAGGAGGCAGAAGACCCCGGCCACCATCACCGCGCCGTAGATGGCGGGGAGTTGGTGGCCCTTGGCGCTGGTCTCGGCGATCGCGAGCATGGGCGCGATGCCGGCCGACGAGGCGGCGTTGACGAACGGGAGCCGGTTTCCGGCGAAGTTCGCCACGCCCAGGGTCTGAAGGACGGTGGCGAGCCCCGCGATGAGCAGACTGGCCGCGATGAGCCGGGTCTGTCCCGCGGTGTCCAGGCCGACGGCCTGGCCGATGATGAGCGGAGGGGTGACGACGCCCGCGTACATGGCGGCGATGTGCTGGAGCGCGGCGGGGACGAGCCGCGAGGCGGGAAGCTTTTCGTCCACCGGGTGCACGGCACCTTCAGGTGGGGTGGTACATGGGCCGTCGGCTGGTGCCGGCCCCATTGCAGGCTGTGCCATGAGAATCCCTCCGGTCTGGCCGGCCCCCGCCCGACTGCGGGCGGGCGGGGACGGTCAGTGCCGCGTCAGAGGTTGGTCATGTCGACCGGGATCTGCGGCTCGGCACCGTCACGCAGGACGGTCCCTTCGATCAGACCGTACGGACGGTCCGCCGCGAAGTAGACCTCGTTGTCGTTCTTGAGCCCGAACGGTTCGAGGTCCACGAGGAAGTGGTGGCTGTTCGGCAGCGAGAAGCGAACCTCGTCGATCTCGGACCGGCTGTTGATGATGCGCGAACCCATTTGGTACAGGGTCTGCTGGAGTGAGAGCGAGTACGTCTCGGCGAAAGCCTGGAGCATGTGCTTGCGCACCTGCTCGTAGGACTTCTCCCAGTTCGGCGCCTTCTGCTCGTCGTCGGTCCAGTTGAACCGCCAGCGGGCGGAGACACTGGTCGCCAGGATGCGGTCGTAGGCCTCCTGGAGCGTCGTGTACTTGTCCTTGACGTAGCCCCAGAACTCGGAGTTGGTCGAGTTCATCACCGTCAGGTCCTTGAGACCGGAGATGACCTCCCACTTCTCGCCGTCGTAGGTGATCTGGGAGACCCGGGTCTCCTGGCCCTTGCGGACGAAGGAGTGCTTGACGTCGTCGGAACCGATGAACTTCGAGTTGGCCTCGGAGGTCTCGATGCGGTCCCAGGCGAACTCCTCGATACGAATCCGCGCGATCTTGATCGGCTCCTGCGAGGTCACGAAGTGCCGCGCGAGGTGGATGCCGAACTGCTCGGCGGACTCGATGCCGTACTCCTTGGCGAAGGCGAACACCGTGTTCTTGGTGGTGTCCGTCGGGAGCACGTTGGCGTTGGAGCCCGAGTAGTGCACGTCCTCCATGTCGCCGGACAGGGCGACCGAGACGTTCAGGTCCTTGATGTGGTGCGTGTCGCCGTCCCGCGTGATCTTGACGACGCGGTTCTCTGCTTTGCCGTACTGGTTCTGGCCGAGAATCGTGGGCATGTCTGCTAGCTCCCTCGGTAAACGGAGTAGCCGAACGGGTTGAGCAGCAGCGGTACGTGGTAGTGCTCGCCCGGGGTGACGGCGAACGTGATCGCCACCTCCGGGAAGAACGCACCGCTGTCCCTTACGCGGGGGGCGTCCTGCTGCGCCTCGGCTTGCTTCTTGTCGCTGGACTGGTGGGTGGAGAAGTACTCCTCGACCGCGAAGTCGAGCCGTACGTGGGTGGTGCCTTCCGGCAGGGCCGGCAAGTCCTTGCAGCGCCCGTCCGCGTCGGTCGTGGAGCCGCCGAGCGCGGTCCACTGGGCACCGGAGCCCGAGCGGGCCGCGAGCGAGACGGCGACGTTCCCGGCGGGGCGTCCGACGCTGGTGTCCAGGATGTGCGTGGACACCGATGCGGTGGTGGCGGTGCTCATCAGTCCTTGTCCTCTTCTACGAGACGGGTCAGCCGGATTCGGTTGATCTTCCCGAGTTCGGTGCGCACGATCTCGCGCTCCTGCTCGGATGTGTTGCCGATCCGGGTCTTTACCGCATCGCGCATCTGCTCGCCGGTGGCGCCGGTCGCGCAGATCAGGAAGACATGGCCGAACTTGTCCTGGTAGGCCAGGTTCAGTTCGAGCAGCTCGGCCTTCAGGGCCTCGGAGGCCCCGGCCATGCCGCGTTGTTCACGGGCGGAGGTGGGGTCACCGGGCTTCGGCCGGCCGATCGGCGGGTGCCCGGCCATCGCCTCTTGAAGGTCCTTCACGGTCAGCTCGGCCAGAGCGGCGTCGCTTGCGGCGAAGAGGTCCTGCGCGGTGGCGTACGGGCGCCGGGCGAGCACCTTGCTCCCCCACACCGAACTGGCGCACACCTCGTGGAGCGCGGCGAGCGCCGCACTGTCCTGTGAGGTGTTGAACCGGGCGAGGCCCGGCGTCGAAGTCGAAGTCACGGCGGCCTCCGTGGCCTTGGTGCTGAACGGGCTGCGGATAGCTAACGCCCTGAGAAACATCCCGTCAACACTTTGTTGAAAACTTGGGATGACAAAAACCGCCGCCCGGCATCCGGACGGCGGTTCGTTGCATCAAGGGGCATCCCACTGGGCACCGAGGGTGCTCGCTCAGTCGCCCTTGGCGGTGTTTCCCCTGGTCAGATCCCTGTTCAGATCCCTGTTCAAGTAGTTGTAGACGGTGAAGCGGCTGACCCCGAGCGCCGAGGCGACCGTCTCCACGCCGTGCCGTACCGAGAAGGCGCCGCGCGCTTCGAGGGTCCGTACGGCGGACTGCTTGGCCTTGCGGTCCAGGGCCGCGAGCGGCATGCCGTGCCGGCGCTCCATGGCGGCGAGGATGTGATCCAGGGAGTCGGAGAGCTGCGGCAGGCGCACGGCCACCACGTCCTCGCCCTCCCAGGCGAGCACCACGTCGTCGGGCCGGGCGAGCGCGGGCGGCAGCACCTCCGCGCCCATCGCGTCCACGAGTGGCTTGACCGCCCGGAGCAGGGGGTGGTCCCCGGGCTCGCCCGGGCCGGCCGGCACCTGGTCTGCGGAGGCGGCCGGGGGCGCGGGGGGCTGGTCCACCGATGCGGCGGGAGGCGCGGGGGGCTGATCCACCGATTCGGTCACTTCTCGCCCTCCCCGAGCACATTGACCTGGAGCGAGACGCGGGTGGCGCCCGCCGCCAGGGCCTCGCGCAGCAGCGCGTCAACGGCGTTCAGGACGTCGTCGGCGCCGCCTTCCGCGGTGTTGCCGAAGGGACCGACGTCGACCGCGTCGAGCCGGGCCGCCTGGATGACATCGCGGGCGACCACGGCATGCGGCGGCGCCTCGTCGAGATCGAAGGGCTCGGTCGTGAACTCCACTCTCAATCGCACGCGCTCAACCTACTGCGCGGTGGACGAAATCAGACAGGCCCCCTTGACAAGCTCGCGGGTCCCCCGGCAACCTTCCATCAAGCAGAAACTAACTTCCGCAATACGGAAGGAACGCACACCCCTCATGGCCCCTCTTTTCTCGAATAAGCGCGGCTCGAACCAGCGCTTCGATGTGAACCTCTCGATCCTCTTCACGGAACTCCCGCTCCTTGAGCGCCCGGCGGCTGCCGCCGCGGCGGGCTTCACGGCGGTCGAGCTGTGGTGGCCCTGGATCGAGACGCCCACCCCCGAGCAGGCCGAACTCGACGCCCTCAAGAACGCGCTCGACGACGCCGGCACCCAGCTGGTGGGCCTCAACTTCTACGCCGGCGCCCTGCCTGGCCCGGACCGCGGCGCGCTGTCGATTCCCGGCGAGGAGTCGGACCGCTTCCGCGCCAACATCGAGGTGGCGGCCGGCTTCGCCGCCTCGGTCGGCTGCAAGGCGCTCAACGCGCTCTACGGCAACCGCGTCGAGGGCGCCGACCCGCAGGTGCAGGACACCCTCGCCCTGGAGAACCTCGTGCTCGCGGCCCGCGCGGCCCACCGGGTCGGGGCCATCCTTCTGGTCGAGCCCCTGAACAAGCCGGAGTCGCCGCTCTACCCGCTGGTGAGCGCCCCCTCGGCCATCGAGGTCATCGACAAGGTGAACGCGGCGACGGGCCTTGGCAACGCCAAGTTCCTGCTCGACATCTACCACCTGTCGATGAACGGCGAGAACGTCTCCGAGGTCATCGAGGCGTACGCCGACAAGACCGGCCATGTGCAGATCGCCGACAACCCGGGCCGCGGCGCGCCGGGCACCGGCTCGCTGCCGCTGGAAGACCTGCTCGACCAGCTCACGAAGGCCGGCTACGACGGCTGGGTCGGCCTGGAGTACAAGGCCCCCGAGGCCGCCGCCTCCTTCGGGTGGCTCCCCGCCGAGGCCCGCGCGGCGAACTGACCGCGCTCCCGAACTTCTTGACGTACCACCGCAGTTAGAGAGGCACCCTCATGAGCAACCTCGCCGATACCTCCCGCCCGGCCCTCCCCAAGATCGCATGGGTCGGCCTCGGCATCATGGGCTCCCCCATGTCCGAGAACCTGATCAAGGCCGGCTACTCGGTCACCGGCTACACCCTTGAGCAGGACAAGCTGGACCGCCTCGCGGCCGCCGGCGGCACCGCCGCCTCCTCGATCGCGGACGCGGTCAAGGACGCGGACGTGATCATCACCATGGTCCCGGCGTCCCCGCAGGTGGAGGCCATCGCGTACGGTGAGGCCGGCATCCTGGCCAACGCCAGGAAGGGCGCGCTGATCGTCGACATGTCCTCGATCACCCCGCAGACCTCGGTCGACCTGGCCAAGAACGCCGGCGAGCAGGGCATCCGCGTCCTGGACGCCCCCGTCTCCGGTGGCGAGGCCGGCGCCATCGAGGCCGTCCTGTCGATCATGGTGGGTGGCGAGCAGGCCGACTTCGACGAGGCGCTGCCGATCCTGGAAGCCCTCGGCAAGACCATCGTGCTGTGCGGTCCGCACGGCTCGGGGCAGACGGTGAAGGCCGCCAACCAGCTCATCGTCGCGGTCAACATCCAGGCCTGCGCCGAGGCGGTCGTCTTCCTGGAGAAGTCGGGCGTGAACCTCACCGCGGCCCTCGACGTCCTCAACGGCGGTCTGGCCGGCTCGACCGTCCTGACGCGCAAGAAGGACAACTTCCTGAACCGGGACTTCAAGCCCGGCTTCCGGATCGACCTGCACCACAAGGACATGGGCATCGTGACCGACGCCGCCCGCAACGTGGGCGCGGCCCTTCCCGTCGGCGCGGTCGTCGCCCAGCTGGTCGCCTCGCTGCGCGCCCAGGGCGACGGCGGCCTCGACCACTCCGCCCTGCTGCGCGCGGTCGAGCGCCTTTCCGGCGCGCAGGTCTGATCCGGCGCGTCCGCGTCCCCCTCGGGGGCCCTTGATTTCCGGGCGGCGGCGGTGCTGACACCTGTCCTGTCGCGCCCAGGTGCCGCCGCCGTCCGGAAGCCCAATCCTTCAATTTCAACAAACTGTTGACGTTCTGTTCCGGGCTTCCTTACGCTCCAGGAACCGCCGAACAGTCAGCGGTGCAGCTTCAGTACGGAAGGTCACGATGTCGAAGCGCGTGCTTACGACCGAGTCCGGCGCCCCCGTCGCCGACAACCAGAACTCCGCCACCGCCGGCGTCGGTGGCCCTCTCCTGCTTCAGGACCAGCACCTCCTGGAGAAGCTCGCGCGCTTCAACCGTGAGCGCATCCCGGAGCGTGTGGTGCACGCCCGTGGCTCCGGCGCGTACGGCTACTTCGAGGTGACCGACGACGTCACCGGCTTCACGAAGGCCGACTTCCTCGGCGAGGTGGGCAAGCGGACCGAGACGTTCATCCGCTTCTCCACCGTGGCCGACTCGCTCGGCGGCGCGGACGCGGTGCGCGACCCGCGCGGCTTCGCGCTGAAGTTCTACACCGAAGAGGGCAACTACGACCTCGTCGGCAACAACACCCCGGTGTTCTTCATCAAGGACCCGATCAAGTTCCCCGACTTCATCCACTCCCAGAAGCGCGACCCCTTCACGGGCAAGCAGGAGCCGGACAACGTCTGGGACTTCTGGGCGCACTCCCCCGAGGCCACCCACCAGATCACCTGGCTCATGGGCGACCGCGGCATCCCGGCCTCCTACCGCCACATGAACGGCTACGGCTCCCACACCTACCAGTGGACCAATGCCAAGGGCGAGGCCTTCTTCGTCAAGTACCACTTCAAGACGAACCAGGGCGTTCGCTCGCTCTCCGCCGAGCAGGCCGCCGAGACGGTCGGCAAGGACGCCAACAGCCACCAGACGGACCTGCTCCAGGCCATCGAGCGCGGCGTGAACCCGTCCTGGACGCTGTACGTGCAGATCATGCCGGTCGCCGAGGCCGCGGACTACCGCTTCAACCCCTTCGACCTCACCAAGGTGTGGCCGCACAGCGACTACCCGCTCCAGCGCGTGGGCCGGCTGGTCCTCGACCGTAACCCCGACAACGTCTTCGCCGAGGTCGAGCAGGCCGCCTTCTCCCCGAACAACTTCGTTCCGGGCATCGGCCCCTCGCCCGACAAGATGCTCCAGGGCCGCCTGTTCGCCTACGCGGACGCACACCGCTACCGCCTGGGCGTCAACCACACCCAGCTCCCGGTCAACGCCCCGAAGGCTGTTCCTGGGGGGAGTGCGGACAACTACGGCCGCGACGGCCTGATGGCGACCCGCTACGGCCGCCGCACCGACAAGAACTACGAGCCCAACTCCTACTCGGGCCCCGCACAGACCGACGCCGCCCTGTCGGCCCCGCTCGCCGTCCACGGCTGGACGGGCACGCACGAGGCGCCGCTGCACAACAAGGACGACGACTTCTTCCAGGCGGGCGAGCTCTACCGTCTGATGTCCGAGGACGAGAAGTCCCGCCTGGTGGCGAACATCGCCGGCGGCCTCTCGCAGGTCACCCGCGACGACGTCGTCGAGAAGAACCTGGCCCACTTCCACGCCGCCGACGCCGACTACGGCAAGCGCGTCGAGGAGGCCGTCCGCGCCCTGCGCGAGGACTAGCGGCTGGCTCAACCCACAGACCGTGCAAGGGAATTGACGGGAGGTCAACTTCCTTGCACCGTCCGGTCCGCCGACCCGGATGAGGGGTGGTCGGCGGATTCGGACAACCTGAGGATCGCGGCGGTGAGGCGATGCCAGTGCGGTGGTGAAGGCGTGTGCGTCCCCCTTCCGACCTGAAGGAGGGGAAGGCGCCCACCCCAATCGCCGCCGCCGCGATCCCAGATCCCCCGACCCCGTCCGGCGGGCACGAACGTCCTGTCGCGCCAGCCTCGTCCCGCCGGACGGCCACACCTCCCAGCCAGGGCGCCGGGTTCGGTTTACGGTCCCGAACCGAGCGCCCGATGATCAAGGCCCCATCCGCATGGTCGGGTGGGGCCTTGATCTTTGCGTGGGCCTGGGCGACATCACGGGAACCCGATCAATATTCGATGCCCGTGCGGGCAATGCGGTGCCGGATGCCTCGCTCGCGTAGCCATCGGCGCGGGTGGTCGTAGTGGTAACCCTTGTCCGCGTGCAGCTCGGCGGGTCGGGCGGCGGGAGAGCGGTTGCGGTTCCGACGGGACGCCCACAGGCTGAGAACAGGGGAATTCTGCTCCAGCAGAGGAGTAGCCAGATGTCTCGTTTCCCCGTGGACCCCGCTGCCGATCGCGACCCTCGGACCGATGAAGCCGAGACCCTGACACTGGCGCTGGGCGTCACCGGCTACGCCCGCAGTCACGCCGGCCTTGCCGCCTCGGCCGACCATGTCAACCACATCAAGCTGCCCGGCCGCTTCACGCCGGAAGACCTCCACCGCGCCCTGCGCGACTTCGAGCTCCTCGCCGACACCCTGCGTGCTCACCCGGAAGAGATGACGCAGCTGCTCGAAGCACACGCGATGAAGGATGCGAAGGCCGCGCGTGCTGTCGCTGCTCGTCTGGGGATCTCGGAGGAGAGCTTCGAGGCCGAGGGCGGTGGAATAGTCTGGGGCGTCGTCGTGGCGGTGATCGTGTGTGACGTCTTCACCGGGTGCTTCACCGGCGGATTCGTCTAGGAGGCGAAGTCGTCCAGGAGGCGAAGTCACGGTCCGTCCTGACCTTGCAGAAGGCCGAGCAGGGCGTGGGACACACGCAGCCCCAGGCGCCGGTCGTACCCGTCATAGCCCGGCATGGGGTTGGCCTCCAGAACGGTGTAGCGGTCGTCGTCACCCACCATGAAGTCAAATCCGATGAAGGCCAGACCACTCGCGGCCTGATACGCGAGGCACTGCTCGACGACTTCGTTCGGCGCCCGTATCGGGGCGAACTTCTTGGCGCCCTGCCAGTACTGGTAGTTGACTCCTTCGCAGTCGATCCGTTCGGAAATGTGCTCCTTGCCGACCAGATGCGTGCGGACGTCCGCTCCTCTCACACGCTCCTGGAACAGCACGGGACTGCGGGGCAGCAGCCCCAGCTCGTCGAGCTGGTCGGGCCGGAATGTCGACGCCACCGTCTTCTCGCCGCTGGCGCCCTTGAATACGGCATCCGGACCGGTGTGCAGGAACGCGCGTGCTTCGTCAGGGTCATTGGTGAGCAGCGATGTCGGCACGGTGAAACCGCACTGGCTGAGCAGGGCGAGGTGATACGCCTTCGTCCAGTTGCTCAGGTCGGATCCGGGACGGTTGACGACGAGGGTGTCGACCGACGCGAGGATCTCCGTGAGTGCCTTGAGCCGTACCGCGGCCGCGGCACGATGGCGAGCGTCGAAGTTGTCGACAACATCGACCAGCCGTGCGTAGATGCCGGTAATGCCGCAATCGGGCAGGTCCACCGTCAGCGATCCGTCGCTCAACTGTCCACAGCGCCCCTGGAAATCCCACCAGTAGGTGCCGGCGCGCAGGAAGAGCACGATGTCGAAGAAGAGGCAGGGCACGCCCTTGTGCCGGGCGGCACGGACGGTGTGCACGATCGTGCGGTCATGGGGCGACCCGACGACGAGAACGGTCATCGGATTTCCTCCGTCGCCGCCGGGTGGGCGTGGCCGAGTTCAGCACAGAGCTGCTCATGCACCGCGTCGGCGAATTCCCGGTACCAGGAGAACGGAGGAACGGGCAGAACGCTGCTCACTGAGATCCGCCGCCGTTCGTCGGCGACCAGGGCGACCGCGAAGAACCGGACGCCGTGTGCGCGCAGTGCGTCCGCGAGCTCGCGCACGAGCTTCCGGTACGGCTCCGCGTCCACATCGATCCCGGGTTCGTTGAGCAGGGTGAGCGACTTGCTCCCCACGCACAGCTGGACAACGTACTCGCTGGAGGGGGCGAAGAACCCGCGCAGGGGCGCGAAAGCGGTGTCCGACGTCCTGGCGCCAAGTTCAACGGGCTCTTTGACGATCCAGCGCTCGCGGCTCAGCACATCCTCGACGTGGAGCTCGGGTGACGCGCGGAGCCCCCATCGGTCGAGCAGCTGCCGTGCGCTGGTCGTCCAGCACTCCGGCAGCAGCACCGATTGATCGAGGCAGCGACGCAACTGACGATCGTCGTGCCACCCTCGCGGGCCGGGCCGGTTGACGACCTTGGGGAGCAGAGCGCACAGGGACCACAGCGCGGCGCGGTATTCATCGGCCGCGAAGCAAGCGTCCGCGCTGTCATCGCCGGCCGGAGCGAGCGTCCACGGGTTCTGGACGAACACCCCCACCTGATCTCCCGGCAGCGTGCCGTGTCCGGGAACCCGAAGACGCGCATACGTCCTGCCGTCAGCGTCGATGCGCAGCGCGAAGGCGATGTGCCTCAGGTCGGAGCAGACAACATGCGGTACGGCATGACGTGTCAGGTAGCCGTCGAAAGCCGACACCGCCGCATCGCCCGGCCCGGCCCCCAGCAGAAGGATCACGGTCGCGTCGCGCTACATGATCGGACGGATGAAATCCGCCACGGCTGAAAGGTCGCCGTAAACGATCTTGGCCTGGGCGTCGCATGCTTCCTTGCCCGTGTCGGAGGTCTCCTTGCCGGTTCCCTCGCTCTGCTCTTTCCCGGTGCAGTCCGTCGACTTGTCCAACAAGAGGCGACGCTCGACGCCGTCCTGCTTGTCCACGACCCGCTCGCCACGTGCCACCGCGGCCTTGATGGCATCCTCGAGCCCCACCGGCTCGACGTCGTGCGTGCTGGCCAGGTCCGGACGCAGCTCGGGATGGATGAAGATCATGGGCGTGGGCATCAGTGCGCACCTTTCTCTGAAGCGATCAGGTCCCCGATCCGCACTCCATCGATGATGAGACCACTGAGGTCGCAGTTTTCGATGACGACATCGCGCAACGAGCACCCCACGAGACGGCTGCCGTCCATGACGGTGCCCGCGAAGGTCGTGCGTTGCGCTTTGCCGTGGAGGAACTGGGAATCCTCCATGCTTGAATCCGCGAACACCGAACCGAGGAAAGCGCTCTCGTGCCATGTGCTCTGTCGGACATCTACGTTGCTCACGTACATGTTCGGTGTCAGTTCTTTGCTGTAAGCCTCTCCGTCGGACGCCATCTCGCTCTCCTCCCATGGAACTTCATACCAATATCGTCCCTCCAGACGAGGGGATGCGCCAACCGGATCACGGCGGGGACGGGTCAGGGCGACGGCGCGCAAAACGGGCATCGTCTCGGCAACGCCCCTGCCCGGGCGAGCCAGCGTCAGCAATTCCCCGTTTCTTACCTCGTGCGGATTCGCGCCGGAGACAGCGATAGAAAAATGCAAACCGGACCGCTGGGTGATCAAGTGGATCTCTGATCCCTTCTTGGGCCCCGGTGGACAGGATTCGGACCTGTCAGGTCCCCCTTTCAGGGCCCGCATACTCGCCGAGTCGATAGCGCGGCGCGACCAGTCCAGGTCTCCGCGTGAGCCCAGCTCGTCAAGGATGAGGCGGTGCGGCTTCGCCCAGGCCCGGGCGGCGCTCCACTCGGTGAAGCGACGGTGCGCGGTCGAGCCCGACGGGCCGAAGACCGGCGACAACTGCCGCCAGGTGCAGCCCTTCGTGGCCACGAAAATGATCGCGGCCAGCACCTCACGATCCGCGTACCGGCGTCGCCCACCGCCTCGAGGCCGCGATGGGGCAGGTGGGACCACCCGCCGGAACAGCACCCACAATCCGTCCGGCACCATGCGCTCAACCATCACCACACGGTGCAGACAACCCAGCACTCCACATGAGACAACGTCTCCTGTAAGGGGGCGCACGGAACGAGCCTTGCCATACCCTGACGGCGCCGAGTTGGAGGGAATTGGAGGGAAGGGGCAAGGCCGTTATGTCAGCCGACGCTACCCCGGATCCGTACGAGGACCCCGTGCGCTTTGGGCAGCGCGTCCAGATTCTGCGTGCCCGGCGCGGTATGACCCGCGACCAACTGGCCGGCCTCTTGGGCCATCACTCCTCGTGGGTGAAGAACCGGCCCGGTCATCCACGACCCCCGCGGCCGCCGCTACTACGTCCTCGTGCCACCCGCCCCACCCGGCCCGGACCACGGCCCCCACGCGACGTACCTCGGCCTCGGCCACTACATCGGCGTACCGCGCATCGGAGACGACCAGCACACCGACACATGGACCAGCCACTGGACCATCCCCATGTCAGCGCCCGGCACCCTCTGCGACCCGAACCGCGTCCTGAGACTCATCCGCACCGGCACGGCCGCGCTCGACGAGGAAGCCGACACGTGACAGCCACGCGAACTTACGTCACACCCGAGTGTCGTGAAGCGCGCAACCTCTCCTGGCAGGAGGGCCACTCCCTCTGCCCCGGCCCCGCCGAAGTGCGGCTGTCATCGAGCACCGTACCGATCGAGCGCCTTACGTGCAGTTGCGCTTGCCACAGCACGCCCACGGTTTCGTCCGCGAGGGGCGGCCCCGCCGCGCCGGCGCCGTGAGCAGGACGCTTGAGGAACGGCTGCCCCGGATGCGGCGGCAAGTCGTACTCCGTGGACGCGAACGGCAAGCAGCACTGATGGAGCGCGGACACGCCTATCGCGCCGGCGGCATCACCGCGCCCGGGTGCCCGGCTCCGCCAGCATGTCGTCCACGAGCAACAGGCGGGTCTCCGGGTGGCGTTCGGCGATCGCGTCGCTCATCATGGCCGCCCCCTCGGGATCGGGCATCGCGCACCGGTCGCGGCTGGCCTCGTCGGGCCAGCGCGCGTAGGCGACCCAGGTACCGTCGTCCGCCTGGTGCAGCCGTGAGCCGGCTGCCGCAACGTTCGAGGATCGCCTCGGTCACGCGGTGCCAACCGTCCACGAACTGCTGCTCTTTGCCCTGCTTGAGGTCCCAGCGGTAGATGACCGCGAACATCTCCTCTCCTCTCCTCGTCCCGGCCCAGTCCTTGATCACGACAGTAGACGACGGCGGGGGGCGGACGTCCGGCCCCTGTGTCCCGCTGCATCCCGCTCGCGATCTCCGTTGCTCTGTCGGTCCGGTTGCGGAAGAGTCCCTGGCCATGGAGTTCTTCTGCTACCACCGGGACCGGCCGGGCTCGCTCTCTCTGCGAGCTGAGCTGCTTGAGGAGCACTGGTCCTACATGGACCAGTACGCCGACCAGATGATCGCCCGGGGCCCCACCCTCTCCGACGACGGCGAGACGCCCACGGGCAGCGTGCACATCCTCGACCTGCCCGACGCCGCCACCGCCCGCGCGTTCGTCTTCGACGAGCCGGGATACCAGGCCGGGGTCTATCGGGACGTACAGCTGCGGCGGTGGCGCAACCTGCTGGGGCGCACCATGTGGGACTTTCCCGGCGGCCGCGTGGACGGGGACAGGTTCCTGGTGCTCGGGCTCGGCGGCGAGGGCGACGGCGGCGACGGCAACGGCGACGGGCTCACCCTGCCCGCCAGCACGGACGAGCTGATCGCGTTCGGCCCGCTGCTGTCCGACGACGGCGCGGCCCAACTCGGCGCGGCGGCGCTCGTGCGCGCGCCCGGCCCTGACACGGCCCGCGCCGTACTCGCCCGGGACCGGTACGCCGTCGTGGAGGTCCACCGCTGGCAGTTCGGCGGGCGGCAGTGACCCGGCGGTGACGTCTCGGCCCTGCCCGCCGCGCCCGCGGGCGCCCCGTCGCGCGAATCGGACAACACCGCGCATCCCGAAGTGGCGTCGTCCCCGGCATATGCGCAGGCGAGCGCCTAGGATCGCCCCGATGATTGAGACGATCGTGCTCGACATGGGCGAAACGCTGGTACGCGACGACCGCTACTGGGCATCCTGGGCCGACTGGATCGGCGTGCCCCGGCATACCCTCTCCGTCCTGGTGGGGGCGGTCGTCACGCAGGGCCGCGACCCGGCGGACGCGCTGCGCATACTCAAGCCCGGCATGGACGTGCGCGAGGCGTATCTGGCCCGGGAGGCCTCGGGCCGGGGCGAGCACCTGGACGAGACCGACCTGTACGACGACGTGCGGCCGGCCCTGGGGGGTCTGCGCAAACTCGGCGTCCGGGTCGTCGTCGCCGGGAACAAGTCGGCCCGGGCCGGCGAACTCCTGCGCGGTCTCGATCTGCCCGCCGACCTCGTCGCCACCTCCGAGGAGTGGGGCGTCGCCAAGCCGGAGCCCGCGTTCTTCGAGCGGGTTCTGGAGGCGTCCGGGAGCGGCCCGCACGAGACCGTGTATGTGGGCTCCCACCCCGTGCACGACGTGTATCCCGCCAAGGCGGCCGGGCTGCGCGTGGCGCATCTGCGGCGCGGCCCGTGGGGGCACTGGTGGGCCGAGGACCCCGAGGTGGTCGCCGCGGCCGACTGGCGTCTCGACTCGCTGACCCAGCTGGCGTCCATCCTCGCGGACTGACACGGGCCGACCCACCTGACGGGCCGTCACCATCCTTACCGAGGCGCCGAGTTCGATGTGACGGTCGGCCCGGGTGGGGACAGTCCCCGTAACGGGCCGGGCGCCAGCCGGATGGGCGCCGGGCGCCCGCTTTGGCACGCTCGGCCGGAAACGGCACAGGCGGGCGAGGAGCGGGAACGATCGGTGAAGGCACGTACGAGGGCCGTGGCGCTGTGGGCGGTACTGTGCGCGGTGGCCGTGGCGGGAATCGGCCCCGCGACCGCCGGTGAGCGCATCCCGGGACCGCCGCCCGCCGGGCTCGAACAGGCCCTGGTGCACACGGTCGCGGACGGATTCCCGGGCGCAGTGGCATACGCCGGACGGGGAGAGCGGGAGTCGCGGCTCGCCGCGGGGCTCGCGGACACGGCGACCGGCGAACGCGCCCGGCCGGACCAGCGGTTCAGGATCGCCGGCAACACCAAATCGTTCGTGTCGGCCGTGCTGTTGCGGCTGGAGGGCGAAGGGCGGCTCTCGCTGGACGACAGCGTGGCGAAGTGGCTGCCCGGCGCGGTCCGGGGCCACGGCAACGACGGCCGGGCCATCACCGTGCGCCAGCTGCTCTCGCACACCTCCGGCATCTACGACCCCACCACCGAGCCCGCGTTCTTCGCGCCGTACCTGAAGCGCCACCAGTGGGGCCACGTCTAGCCACCGCGCGAGGTGATCGCCCGCGCCGTCCGGCACGGGCCGCTCTTCGCGCCGGGCACCGCATGGTCGTACTCGAACACCAACCATCTGCTGGCCGGCCTGGTGATCGAGGCCGTCACCCACCGGGCCGCCTCCTCGGAGATCCAGCGGCGCATCCTTGCCCCGCTCGGCCTCAAGGACACCTCATTCCCCCTGACCGACCCGGACATCCACGGCCCCCATCCGCACGGGTACGACCTTTCGGGGCGCGATGTGACGCGGTTCAGCCCGTCCTGCGACTGGACGGCGGGCGCCATGATCTCCACGGTCGACGATCTGGCCGCGTCCGAGCCGGTCGTGGCGTGGGAGGCCGACGGGGGCGGGCCGCTTCACCAGCGCGTCCCTGATCTCCGCCGACGGTGAGCGGCAGCTGGTGCTCGCGGTCAACGTCTACGATCTCGGCGCGGACCTGAGAGGCGATCCGCCCGTCCCGCGCGGCGCCGGCCCGCTCGCGGCACAGCGGGCGGCCCTGTGCGGCTGAACGGGGTCGACGGCGGCGGGGAGGCACTGCGCGGACCGCACGTGAGGTTCACCCGGACGGGCAGCCGCGCGCGCAGTCGTGCCTCGTCACACGTCGTACGTCGGCCGCGTCCCCGACGGGATGGAAAACGCCCCCGGTCCGGGCCACGACTGCGGTCCGGACCGGGGCATTCCTTGGGGCGGCGGGCCTAGAGCTTGTCCATACGGGTGTACGGGCTGACGATTCGGGCCTGGCGGGAGCCGAAGTCGACGAGCATCGCGACGCCGTCCTCGACCCCGATGATGGTGCCCAGGCCGAACTGGTCGTGTGTGACCCGGTCTCCCAGGACGAAGTGCTTGGCCGCCGGGGCGTCCGGGGCTTTGAAGGGGCTGGTGGGCAGGTGGCGCCGGGGCGCGGATGGCTTCGTCATCGTCACCCCAGTATGCGCTGTCGAAGGGCCCCAGGGGCAGGCCCGTCGGATGACGATGGGGAATCGATCCGGCCCACGCCTTCGCCCGCAACGCGTATCGGTGCGAAAATCGTCACGAATTGAAACGCAACCGTGAGGTTGCCCGAGGGCTCGGAGGCGATGGTGGACGACGTCTTCAGGGCGCTGGCCGACGCGGGCCGGCGCCGGCTGCTCGACCGGCTGCGGGCGCGCGACGGACAGAGCCTGCGGGAGCTGTGCGAGGGGCTCGCGATGTCGCGGCAGGCGGTGAGCAAGCACCTGGCGGTACTGGAGGCGGCGCGCCTGGTCTCCTCGGTCCGGCACGGCCGCGAGAAGCTGCACCACCTCGATCCGGGCCCGATACGGGAGCTGTCCGAGCGCTGGATCGGCAAGTACGAGCGCGACCGGCCCCAGGACCGCCCGAGCGGGCCGGAGAAGGAACTCACCGGGCACAGGCCCGAGTTCACGTACGCCCTCTACATCCGGACCACCCCCGAACGCCTCTACGCGGCCCTGACGGACGCCGAGTTCGCCCGGCGGTATTTCGACGGCGGGGGCCCCATGTCGGTGTGGCGGGTGGGCTCGCCCGTGCTGTGGAGGATGGGGCCCGCGGGAACGTACGAGGACCTGGATCAGGTCGTCCTCGACGCGGAGCCGGGCCGGCGGCTCGCGTACACCTGGCACCGACTTCAGCAGACGCGTCGTCAACTCCGTGGCGGCGAGGCCGAGTTCGAACACGCACGGCAGGAGCGGTCCCGGGTGGCCTTCGACATCGAGCCGGCCGATCCGGCCTTCCCCGGCGTGCGGCTGACGCTCACCCACGACGGATTCGACAGCCCGGACGGCGACATGCTCAAGGGCGCCGGCGACGGCTGGGTGATGATCCTCTCCACCCTGAAGACGCTCATCGAACAGGAGGACACGGGCGCGAGCGCCTGATCCCCGGCATGCGTCCGGCCCCCGCTCCCCAGTGCGGGGGAATGGGGGCCGGACCGTTTCGGGTGGCTCAGGAAGCCGTCAGGGGGCGGATGGCCGTCGGGGCGTGGCCCGGCTCGGTGGCCAGCTCCTCGAACTCGCTGATGTCACTGATGTCGTTGGTGCGGCTCATCGAGATGTTCGTGATCCGCTCCAGGATCGCCTCGACGACGACCGGGACACGGAACTCGGCGGCCAGCTTCTTGGCCTCCTCGAACGCGGGCAACAGCTGGTCCGGCTCGGTGACCCGGATCGCCTTGCAGCCCAGGCCCTCGACGACCTTGACGTGATCGACGCCGTAGACGCCCAGCTCCGGGGAGTTGATGTTCTCGAACTCCAGGTTGACCTGGAAGTTGATGTCCAGGCCGATCTGCGCCTGACGGATCAGACCCAGGTAGGCGTTGTTCACGAGGACGTGGACGTAGGGGATCTTGTGCTGGGCGCCGACCGCCAGCTCCTCCAGCATGAACTGGAAGTCGTAGTCGCCGGACAGCGCGACGACGGGGACCTCGGGGTCGGCGGTCGCGGCGCCGAGCGCGGCCGGGATGGTCCAGCCGAGCGGGCCCGCCTGGCCGCAGTTGATCCAGTTGCGCGGCTTGTAGACGTGCAGCATCTGCGCGCCGGCGATCTGGGAGAGGCCGATGGTGGTGACGTAGCGCGTCTCCGGGCCGAAGGCCTTGTTCATCTCCTCGTAGACCCGCTGCGGCTTCATCGGCACGTTGTCGAAGTGCGTACGCCGCTGGAGCGTGGACTTGCGCTCCAGGTGGGAGGCGACCCACGCCGAGCGGTCGGGCAGCCTGCCTGCGGCCTTGAGCTCCTTGGCGACCTCGACGAACAGCTCGAGGGCGGCCTTCGCGTCGGAGGCGATGCCGTAGTCCGGCGCGAAGATCTTGCCGATCTGGGTGGGCTCGATGTCGACGTGGACGAACTTACGGCCCTGGGTGTAGACGTCGAGCTTGTAGCCGGTGTGACGGTTGGCCCAGCGGTTGCCGATGCCGAGGACGAAGTCCGACTCCAGGAACGTGGCGTTGCCGTAGCGGTGCGAGGTCTGAAGGCCCACCATGCCGGCGTTCAGCTCGTGGTCGTCGGCGATGGCGCCCCAGCCCATGAGGGTGGGGATGACCGGCGTGTTGGTGATCTCCGCGAACTCGACCAGGAGGTCGGAGGCGTCCGCGTTGATGATGCCGCCCCCGGCGACGATCAGCGGGCGCTCGGACTCCAGCAGGAAGCTGATGGCCTTCTCGATCTGGGCGCGCGTCGCGGCGGGCTTGTAGACCGGCAGGGGCTCGTAGGTCTCGGGGTCGAACTCGATCTCGGTGAGCTGCACGTCGATCGGCAGGTCGATGAGGACCGGGCCGGGACGGCCGGAGCGCATCAGGTGGAAGGCCTGCTGGAAGACGCCGGGGACCTGGGCCGCCTCCAGGACGGTCGTCGCGGCCTTGGTGACGGGAGCTGCGATCGAGGCGATGTCGACCGCCTGGAAGTCCTCCTTGTGGATCACCGCGACCGGGGCCTGGCCGGTGATGCACAGGATCGGGATCGAGTCGCCGATGGCGGAGTACAGGCCGGTGATCATGTCGGTGCCGGCGGGGCCCGACGTGCCGATGCAGAGACCGATGTTGCCCGGGTTGGAGCGCGTGTATCCCTCCGCCATGTGGGAGGCGCCTTCGACGTGGCGGGCGAGCGTGTGGTCGATGCCACCGCCCTCCTTGAGCGCACGGTAGAAGGGGTTGATCGCCGCGCCCGGCACACCGAAGGCGTGGCTGACGCCTTCGCGCTTGAGGATCTCAACTGCCGCTCGGGCAGCGGTCATACGAGGCATGGGGTGCTCCTGCTTCGGCCGGCGGAGTGGACTCTGGCGCGCCGCCTGACCGCGCCGCCTTCGAGCCCTTTTCCGTAATGCGGAAGTATCATTCTGCTATGTGGAAGCAATGTAGGACGGCTTCGGCGGCGCGTCAAGGGAGGGCCGGGATGTGCGAATGAGCCACACGGCGGTCGCGGTTGGTGGACGATGGACCGCGAGGCCCCGGAACGGCTGCCGAGACCACCCGGGGCTTCGTCCGGCGTGGAACGGGGGCCCCGCACGGGGTCGCGTCGCGGAGGTGGGGGCGGATGAACGGCGAGGGCGTACCGGTGCGCTGTCCGGCCTGCGGGCGGGACCACGTCTATGTGCCGCCCGCCTACCCGTGCGCCTGCGGGACGCCGCTGGCGCCCCCCATCCAGCGCGGCGCCCCGCCCTCCCCGATCACCCACCGAACCTGGACGGACACCTGGGTCACCGTCCGCTGCCGGGCGTGCGACCGGCAGAGCCAGTGGCCCCAGCCCGAGCTCGGCTGCTCCTGCGGCACGGTCCTGAAGGTGCCGGTGCGCCCGGTGACGGCGCCCGCCACGGCGCCGGCGCCCGCGCCCACGGCCCCGCCGCCCACGGGCGCCCGGCGGCGCGGGGCGTTCCGGCCGCGCACGATCCGTACCGCGCGGGACACGGTGACGGCGGCCGCGCTCTATCTGAGCTGGCTCGGATTTCGCGACCTGCTCCGGGCGGAACGCCGCCCGGTCTCCGGCATCGACCTGCGCGGCCACGGTCTGGTGGCCCGGGTGGACCCGACGACGCGGCCCGCCTCACCGAGGGCGGTCGAATGCCTGTGGCTGCACGCCATGACCGCGTCCGCGCGCGGTGTCCACTTCTCGCTCGCGGGGTACACCGAGGGCGCCCGCGAGCGCGCCGACGCCCTCCACGTCCCGCTGTTCGTGCTCGACCTGACGGGGACGCCCTCGCCGGTGAACGAGGCGGCGCGGGAGCTGGTGCTCGCGGGCGCCTAGCCTGATCGCGCTCTCAGGCCGTCAGGCGCCGTAGCCCTGTCTCAGCTCCACCTTGCGCACCTTGCCGCTGACGGTCATCGGGAAGGCGTCCAGAATCCGCAGATGGCGGGGGATCTTGTAGTGGGCCAGCCGTTCGCGGCAGTACGCGGTCAGCTCCTCCAGGGTGGGCGGGTCACCGGGGTCGCGCGGGATGACGCAGGCCAGGATCTCCTCGCCGTACCGCTCGTCGGGGACCCCCACCACCTGCACGTCCATGACCTTGGGGTGCCCGTACAGGAACTCCTCGATCTCGCGCGGATACACGTTCTCGCCACCTCGGATGATCATGTCCTTGATCCGGCCGACGATCTCGACGTACCCGTCCTCACGCATCACCGCCAGGTCGCCCGTGTGCATCCAGCGGCCCTCGTCGATGGCCTCGGCGGTCTGCTCCGGCTCGTCCCAGTAGCCCAGCATCACGCTGTAGCCGCGCGTGCGCAGCTCGCCCGGTTCGCCGCGCGGGACGGTGACGCCGGTGGCGGGGTCGACGACCTTCACCTCCACATGCGGCATGACGCGCCCCACCGTGCCGGTGCGCCGCTCCAGGTCGTCGTCGGTACGCGTCTGCGTGGACACCGGGGACGTCTCGGTCATGCCGTAGCAGATGGACACCTGCCCCATGTGCATCTCCGCGACCACCCGTTTCATCGTCTCCGCCGGGCACGGCGAGCCCGCCATGATCCCGGTGCGCAGCGAGGACAGGTCGTAGCCGGCGAAGCCGGGCAGGTTGAGCTCCGCGATGAACATGGTGGGCACCCCGTACAGCGAGGTGCACCGCTCCGCCTCGACGGCGCGCAGCGTCGCCCCGGGGTCGAAGGAGGGCGCCGGGATCACGACGCAGGCGCCGTGCGAGGTGGCCGCGAGGTTCGCCATCACCATGCCGAAGCAGTGGTAGAAGGGCACGGGCACGCAGATCCGGTCGGCCTCGGTGTAGCCCAGCAACTCCCCCACGAAATAACCGTTGTTGAGGACGTTGTGATGGGAGAGCGTCGCTCCCTTCGGGAAGCCCGTCGTGCCCGAGGTGTACTGGATGTTGACCGCGTCGTCACAGGACAGCCGCGCCTCGCGGGCCGCCAGCTCCTCGCGCGCGACCCCGGCGCCGCCGGCCATCAGGACGTCCCAGCTCCCGTCGCCGATGTAGACGGTCCGGCGCAGCGCCGGGCACGTGTCGCGCACCTGCTCCACCATCGCCCGGTAGTCGCTCGACTTGTGGGACCGCGACGCGAACAGGACCGACACCCCGGCCTGGCGCAGCACATACGCCAACTCGTGCGCGCGGTAAGCCGGGTTGATGTTGACCAGCACCGCGCCGATGCGCGCCGTCGCGTACTGGACCAGCACCCACTCGGGGCAGTTGACCGCCCAGATGCCGACCCGGTCGCCCCGCCCGACACCGTCCGCGAGCAACGCGCACGCCAACTGGGCCACGTCCAGGGCGAATTGGCCGTACGTCCAGCGCCGGCCCGACACGAGGTCGACCACTGCTTCGCGCTCACCGTACGCCGAGACCGCGCGGTCCAGGTTGGCGCCGATCGTGTCGCCGAGCAGGGCGGTGCCGCTCACCCCGTGGGCGTACGAGTAAGTCACCATCGCAGCGTGCCCTCACTTCCCTCACGTGGCCCTCAGCATGCCCCGGCCGCCCCTGACCTGCCTACCCTCACGCGCCGGGGAGATCGTCGGGGCGTGCCGGGGCGGGGGACAGGGGCGGGCAGGGCCCGGGTGCGTGCGTCAGTTGATCCCCCGGTCGAGGCCGGTCCAGTACGGTTCGCGCAGCTTGAACTTCTGGATCTTGCCGGTGGCCGTGCGCGGGATGGCATCGCGGAACTCCACCGTGGTCGGCGCCTTGTAGCGGGCCATCCGCTCCTTGCAGTACGCGATGAGGTCGGCCTCCGTGACGGCCGCGCCCTCGGCCAGGACCACCAGGGCCTTGATCGTCTCGCCCCACTTCTCGTGCGGCACGCCGATGACGGCGACCTCCGCGACCGCCGGGTGACTGAAGAGTGTGTCCTCCACCTCGATCGAGGACACGTTCTCACCGCCGGTGATGATCACGTCCTTCTTACGGTCCGAGATCGTCAGACAGCCGTCGCTCTCGTCGATCGCGCCGCCGTCGCCGGTGTGGAACCAGCCGTCTTTGAGGGCCGCCGCGCTCTCCTGCGGCTTCTCCCAGTAGCCGTCGAGCACCACGTTCGAGCGGGCCAGCACCTCGCCCGTCTCGGACACCTTCAACTTGACGCCGAGCGCGGGCACACCGGCCCGCGACAGTTTGCGCGCCCGCTCGTTGGCGGACAGCTTCTCGTCGCCCGGCCGGGCACGGTTCATGGTGAGCAGCGGGGACGTCTCGGTCAGGCCGTAGATTTGCAGGAACTCCCAGCCCAGCTCCTGCTCCATCCGCTGGATCATCCGGCTCGGCGGGGGCGCTCCGGCGCAGACGACCCGTACCCGGTCGCGGCCCGGGATCTCGCCGTCCCAGGACGCCGCCGCGTCGAGGACCGCGTTCCACACCGCCGGCGCCCCGCACATCAGGGTCACCCCGTGCTCGTCCACCCGGCGCAGGATCTCCGCCCCGTCCACCTTGCGCAGCACGACCTGTTTCACGCCGAGTCCGGCCATCACATACGGCATGCCCCAGCCGTTGCAGTGGAACATCGGCAGGGTGTGCATGTAGACGTCGCGCTCCCACGTGCGGGTGTGCAGCCCGAAGGTGAGACCGTTGACCCAGATGTTGCGGTGGGTCAGCTGAACTCCCTTGGGGCGCGCGGTGGTTCCCGAGGTGTAGTTGATGGTGGCGGTGGCGTCCTCGTCCGGATGCGACCAGGGGCGTGGCGCGACGTCGAAGCGCATGAGTCCGGATTCCGTCGCCTCGCCCAGCACGAACCGGTGACGCGCCGTGACGCCGGACAGCGCCCCGTCCACCTCGGGATCCACGAGCAGCACCGATGCGCCGCTCTGGCGCACCACGTACTCGACCTCCTCGGGCTTCAGCCGGAAGTTGATGGGCACGCAGATCCGTCCGCTCATCGGCACCGCGAACAGCAGCTCCAGCAGGCGGGTGGAATTGTGGCTCACCACCGCGACCCGTTCGCCCTCGGCGACGCCCAGCGCGTCGAACCCCGCCTGCCAGGCGCGGACCCGCTCGGCGAGCCGCCCGTAGGTCAGCGAGGGCACAGGCGGCCCCGGCTGGTCCGGCTCGTCCACGACACCGGCGCTGGAGGCGAACCCCAGCTCCGCCCGGTCGAGGAAGTCCGAGACCGTCATCGGTGTCCGCATCGCTCTTCTCCCCTGCGTCGGCGGATCCCCTTCCCCAGCAAGATCCGCATGGTGTGTCCGGGGGAAGTCTGATACCAACCACCGCCGGAAGCGGCCGAAAACCACGAATTGATCGGGGCGGGCCGACGGGGGGCGCGGGCGGGACGGGCCGGTGTCTGATCGCGCTCTCAGCGCCGGGCGCCTCAGGCCGGGCACCTCAGACCGGGCGCCTCGGACGGCGCTCCTCAGGCCAGTTGGCGCAGGGCCGCTTCGGACGCGGGGCCGTCGGGGAGGTAGGCCAGGAAATGGTGGCCGGGTTCGTCGACGGCCGCGAGCTTGACGGGACGCAGCCGCAGCTCGCCCGCCACGGGGTGGTGGAAACGTTTGACGGCCGGGCGGAAGGCGGCGGTCTCGCGCTGTGTGAGCCAGCGCGCGGCGTCCGGGTCCGCCCCGATCGACTCGATGATCTCGGCGTACCTCTGATCGTGGGGCTGCCGGGCCGCCCTGGCCCTGAACTGCCCGAGCAGCGCCCGGGCTTCGGGTTCCCAGTCGGCGAGCAGCGTCCGGCACGGCGGCCAGCGGAACACCAGCCAGAGCATATTGCGCCGCTTGGGCGGCAGGCGGGCCAGGTCGGTCAGGAGCGCGGCGTAGGAGGCGTTCCACGCCAGCAGGTCCCAGTGCGGGTCGATGACCATCGCCGGGTGCGGCACCAGCGCGTCGACCAGCGAGCGCAGGTGCGGCGAGACCCAACTCGCTGGCGCGGCAGGCACTTTGGGGTCGTCCGCGAAGGCCAGCACGTGCGCGGTCTCGGCTGCGTCCAGGCGCAACGCGCGGGCGACGGCGCGCAGCACCTGCTCCGAGGTGCGCACCCGGCCCTGCTCCAGCCACGCGTACCAGGAGGTGCTGATGCCGGCGGACTCGGCGACCTCCGCGCGCCGCAGGCCCGGGGTGCGCCGACGCGGCGTGACCGGCAGTCCCAGCGCGGCGGGAGCCAGTCGCTCGCGGCGCGAACGGAGGAACGCGCCGAGTTCCACTCGGGGGTCGGATGAGTACGTCACGGTGTGAGTGATGGTAATCGGCTGAGCCCACCTGAACCTCGGCCCCCCTGCTGAGCTGGGAACATGACCAATTCACCGCCCCAAGGCGGGCTCCGCGGCAGCGCCGGACTGCTCGGCGCCGCCGGTTTCCTCAGCAACTTCGACCGCTTCTCGATCGCGCCGATGCTCGTGCTCATCGGACCCGCTCTTGGCGTGCCGCTCGGCACGGCCGCGCTCGCCGCGAGTGCGTACACCCTCGGATACGGCCTGACCCAGCCGGCCTGGGGCATGGCGAGCGACCGGTTCGGAAGGGTGCGGGTGATGCGCGTCTCGCTTGCGGCGGCCGCGCTGGGAGCGCTCTCATCGGCGGCGGCGCCGGGAGCGGCCGCGCTCATCGTGGCGCGGGGCTGCACCGGGGCGTGCTTCGCGGCCGCCATCGCCGGCTCCCTGACGTATGTGGGCGACACCGTCGCGCCGGCCGGCCGCCAGCGCGCCCTGAGCTCCTTGATGACGGCGTTCGCCCTCGGCACCGCGCTGGCGACGGTGGCCGCGGGGGCGCTGGCCCACTGGGTGAGCTGGCGCCTGGTGTTCGCGCTCCCGGGCGTGGTCGCCGGATATCTGGCCCTGGCCCTGCGCCGCCTGCCCGAACCCGCGCTCGCTCCCCGCGAGGGCGGCGCGCTGCGCACGGTCCTGCGATCGCGCTGGCAGTGGTACGTGATGGCGGTCGCCCTGCTCGAAGGCGGCGTACTCCTGGGCTGTTTCACCTATCTGCCGCCCGCGCTGGAGTCGCTTGGCACGGCTCCGGCGACGGCGGGCGCGGTGGCGGCGCTGTACGGGGTCGCGGCGATGGCCGGCGCCCAGCTGGTGCGCCGGCTGTCCGGACGCCTCGGCCCGGTCGCGCTGATCGTGGCGGGCGGCGCCCAGGTCCTGACCGCGTACGCCGTGGCCGCGCTGCATCCGTCCCTGGTGACCCTGGGCCTGAGCGCGCTGCTCCTGGGCGGCGGGTGGGCGTTCCTGCACTCGACGGTGCAGGCGTGGGCGACCCTGCTGGTGCCGAGCGCCCGGGCGAGCGGGATCGCCCTGTTCGGGGTCGCCCTGTACCTGGGCAGCGCCCTGGGAACGGGACTCGCCGCGGGGCCCGCCCAACGGGGCTCATTCCAGGCCCTGTTCGCGGTGGCCGCCGTCCTGACCGTGCCTCTCACCGCGCTGGCGGCGTATGGACGCCGGCGGTACGGAGACGGGGGTGCGAGTGGGCCCGGGGACGTAGGGGCCGATGGCCCGGTGAACGCGGGCGGTTCGGTGAGAGGGGGCGGTTCGCCGAGCGCGGGCGAGGCCGGGGGTGTGCCTCGTTGAGAGACGCAGCGTCCGCGCCGCCCCGGAAGCAGGGCGCTGAGCGCCGCGCACACGACTCACCAGCCGAGCGTGCCGTGGCGGTCACGGAGGGTTCCCGTCGGGCCGTCCGCTCCGATGGTGGCCAGTTCGACGATGGCGTCGGTTCCCTGGGTGACGGTCTGCGGGCCGCTGTGTCCGTTGAAGTCGGTGGCGGTGTAGCCCGGATCGGCCGCGTTCACCTTCACGTCCGGCAAGGACTTCGCGTACTGCGTGGTCAGCATGGTCACGGCGGCCTTCGACGCCGTGTACAGCGGCGCGACGACCCGCCCCTCGACGCGTCCGGGATCGTGGGTGGCGGCGAAAGACCCCATACCGCTGGACACGTTGACGATGACCGGGTTCGTCGAGGTGCGCAGCAGGGGCAGGAAGGCGTGCGTGACCCGGACGATCCCCACGACGTTGACCTCGAACACCTCGCCGGCGTCAGCGGCCGTGATCCGGTCGGCGGGGCTGTGTGTCCCCAGGACACCCGCGTTGTTGATCAGGACGTCGATGCCGCCCTCGTGCGCCCTGATGTCGTCGGCGGCCGCTGCCACCGATGCGTCGTCCGTCACGTCGATGCGGACGAAGCGGGCACCGAGTGCGTCGGCGGCCGCCTGGCCGCGCCCCGGATCACGAGCACCGATGAGGACGGTGTGGCCGGCGTCGGTCAAGCGGCGGGCGGTCTCGTACCCGAGGGACTTGTTGGCTCCTGTGATGAACGTTGTCGTCATGTGTTCACTTTCTGCCCGTGATGGCAGGGCAACCAGTGCCCCGTGCGACGGTAGGACAGCCAGTACCAGGCACAGCGGCACGTCGGACGGACACAATGGCCGAGTGGACGAGACCCTTGGCGCGGCATTGCGTCGCTGGCGTGACCGGCTTTCTCCCGTCGACGTCGGGCGGGCACTGCGGCCCGGCCGGCGCGCGGCAGGGTTGCGGCGCGAGGAACTGGCCGAGCTCGCGGGGCTGTCGGTCGACTATGTGGTACGGCTGGAGCAAGGCCGTGCCACGAACCCTTCGGCGCAGGTCGTCGCGAGCCTGGCCAGGGCGCTGCAACTGCGGCCGCCGGAGCGCGACTACGCCTATCGGCTGGCCGGCCTCCTTCCACCACAGGAAGGCACGATCTCCACGCACGTCCCCGCCGGGGTCCAACGGATGCTCGCTCGCCTCGGAGAGTTCCCTGTGGGCGTGTTCAGCGCCGACTGGACCCTGCTGACCTGGACCCCGGCGTGGGCGGTGCTCATGGGCGACCCGAGCTCACGGACACACGCCGAGCGGAACCTCGTACGGGCGGCCTTCGCCACCGGGCCGACCGGGCTCACGTCCTGGCCCGTCATCCAGGACGGCGACACCCTGAACACCGCGCTCGTGGCCGATCTGCGCACCGCGCTCCTCAACTATCCCGACGACCGATCCCTCGCCGGCCTCGTCGCGGAACTGCGCTCCACCAGTGCGGAGTTCACCCGGCTGTGGGACGAGGGCGCGGTCGGTCCGCACGTCTCGGCCCGCAAGACCATCCTGCACCCCCAGGCGGGCGAGGTGACATGCGACTGCGACGTGCTCACCGTCCCGGGCAGCGACATCCGCCTCGTCGTCTACACGGTGGCCGCGGGTTCCGCCGATGCGGAAAAGCTGGAGTTTCTACAGGTCACCAGCGGCGTCCGTGTCGGCGGTTCCCCGCCTTCGGGGCCCGGACTGTTCTCGGCGCCGTGACAACCGGACCGGCCGGATCCGGCTCCAGCGCCACGGGCCGCCGACTGGAGCTCGCGGACGCCGGCGGAGCCATCCTCGTGGGACGGAACAACAACCAGCGGGCCGCCGAGCGAGGCGCGTGCGTGGTTCGGGCCGGGCCCTCGCGCACGGCCGCCGCACGGCGTTGGCGACGGTTCTCGGCAACGTCCTCGGCTCCTACGTGTTGGTGTGTGCGGTGGCGCTGGGGATCGGCACGCTGGTGGAACGCTCGGCGGCGGTCTTCACGGCGGTGAAACTCGTGGGCGCCGCCTACCTTGTCCTGCTCGGGGCGCAGGCGTACCGGCACCGCAAGGACATGCGGCTCGGGATGGAATCCCCCGGCGGGGCGGCAACGCCGGCCCGACCGCCGCCCCGCGGTGATCTGCGGACCGTCGCGGACGGCGTCCTGGTCGGCGTCCCCAACCCCAAGGGAATCGTGTTCTTCGCCGCGGTGCTGCCGCAGTTCGTGGACCACACGGCAGGACGTCTGCCGTCCCAGATGCTGCTCCTCGGCCTCATCCCGATCACCATCGGACTGGTCACGGACACGCTGTGGGGCCTGGGCGCGGCCGCGGCCCGTGGCTGGTTCGCCCGCTCCGAGCGGCGGCTCTCGATGATCGGCGGCGCGTGGGGCTTCGCGATGATGGGGCTCGGCGTGACGGTCGCGGTGACCGGCCGGGCGGACTGATCTCCGTCCGCCGACACCCACTGGGATGAAATCCGCACGCGGCACACCCCGAACCGACGGACCGCCGCAGACCGCCTCTCCCCGCGCCGACCTGCGCCAGGAACGCGTCAAAAACGGGTTCCACCGGGTCAATACCGCGTCACCCGGGGACAGGGGCCCGGCGCCGGGGGCATAACTTCAGACGTATGGGCGCATGATGCCCAACGCCTACGGCATCCGCACTTCCGTACCGGAGGACACCATGGACAGCCTCACCGTAGAAGACGCCGACCCGGAGGAACGCCGCCCGGCAGGGCCGCTGTATGTGCCGGTCCGGCTCGGCTCTGCCGGAGGGCATCAACTACGCTTCCTGCGCGACGAGTTCGGCGTGCGGACGGCGGTCGGGTTCACCAGCCAGGACCGGCTCAAGGCGGTGCTGGGCCGTGACCAGAGTTGGATCCGGCTCGCGGAACCGGCATTGAGAGCGCTTTCGGCACCGCTGGGCGTCACCCGTATGACGGTCGACCCCCTGCTCGCCCCGCCGACCCCCCGCCCCCGACACGGCGAGACCCCACACCTGTGCGCCCGGCGGGATCACACGTTGTCGCGGTAGCGCCGACGACTGGGACCCGGACAGCCCCCGCGTCGAGCCGGCCCCTCCGTCCGCACCCACGCCGTACTCCCGTCCACACCCACACGGTGCCCCGCCCACACCCACGCCGTGCCCCCGTCCGCACCCACGCGGTGCTCCCGCCCACACTCCCCCTACCCCTCTGCCTGGCGCCCGCCCGCACCCACGGCCGCCATGCCGCGCCTTTTGCACGGGGTGGGCGCGTCCGTGCCCATGCCCGTACCTTTTGGGGCGTATATCCTGCTCCGGGGGTATACAGACGAGCGTTCGGACGTTCGGCCGGCTCTCGTGCCGGTCGCGGAGCGGGAGGTGAGGTGGCCATGCCTGAACGACGCGCCCGCCCCGAACGGTCACCGAAGAAGCACTCCTGGCGCAGGCAGCCTTCCGTCGACAGCAGGACTCCCCCGGGACCGGCCCATCCTCCCGGCGCTCGGGAGCCGGCCCCGACCCCGCCCCCGGTCTCGCCGCCCGGACCCCCCGGGGGCGTACCGACGGCGAGTGGAGAAGACGTCGGAACGCGGCCCGGGGAATGGGTCGGCAGCGTCGTCCAGTCCTCCCTCTACCGCGACGGGCAGCACATCGCATCGCCCGGCACGCTCGCCGAGACGTTCCGCCGACTGCGCGAGACCCCCGACGGCATGGCCTGGATCGGCCTGCAACGCCCCTCGGCATCCGAACTCCGTTCTCTGGCCGACGAGTTCGACCTGCACGAGCTCGCGGTCGAGGACGCCCTCGAAGCCCACCAGCGTCCGAAGCTGGAGCGCTACGGCGACACTCTCTTCGTCGTGCTGCGGGCGGCGCGCTACCTCGACGCCCCGGAAGAGGTCGACTTCGGCGAGCTGCACGTCTTCGTCGGCCAGGACTTCCTCATCACCGTCCGCCATGGCGCCGCCCCGGACCTCTCGGCGGTCCGCCGCCGCATGGAGGAGGACCCCGAACTGCTGGCGCTGGGCGCCGAGGCGGTGCTGTACGCGATTCTCGACGCGGTCGTCGACGGGTACGCCCCCGTGGTCGCGGGCGTACAGAACGACATCGACGAGATCGAGACGGAAGTCTTCCGCGGCGACCCGGAGGTCTCCCGCCGCATCTACGAACTCTCCCGCGAAATGGTCGAGTTCCAGCGCGCCACCCGCCCTCTGGTGGGCATGCTGCACGGACTGATGGCGGGCTTCGCGAAATACGGCACCGACGAGGAACTACAGCGCTACCTCCGCGACGTCGCCGACCACGTGACCCACATCAGCGAACGAGTGGACGGCTTCCGCCAAGCCCTCACCGACATCCTGACGGTCAACGCCACGCTGGTGACCCAGCAGCAGAACGCGGAGATGCGGGCACTGGCGGAGGCGGGGTTCGAACAGAACGAGGAGATCAAGAAGATCTCGTCGTGGGCGGCCATCCTCTTCGCCCCCACGTTGGTGGGAACCATCTACGGGATGAACTTCGAGAACATGCCGGAGCTGGGCTGGGCCTTCGGCTACCCGTTCGCGGTCCTGTTGATGGCAGCGGTGTGCGTGAGTCTGTACTTCATCTTCAAGCGGCGGCATTGGTTGTAGGCGGCAGCGCGAGCACGTGGAGAAACTCCGCAAACGCGAACATCATTGAAGGTCCCGTCAGGCCCCTGGGGAGAACGCGCGGCGGCGGGGCTTCGCCTGACGGTCCGGCCTTCGACGCCCATGTTCGGCGTGCCCCTATCCAGCTCTTCCTTCGCGCACCGTCACTGACGATGTTGACTGAGGCTCGGCGGCAACCACACAGGAGAGGACTCATTGGAACCGAGAAGTGCCGCGGGTGGCCCACCGGTCACTGGACCACTGGGGGCCGGTCACACGCGGCATCCGCTCCGTCCCGCTCTGGTTCGTTCACAGAGTCGGCGCCTGGCTCGTTTCCGGGCAGCTCCGCCAGCATCGGGCTACCGGAGGGCCGGCCCGGAAGGACCTTGCAAAGGGTCGGAACCGCGCGCCTGGTCAGCGCACCCGGCGTCGGCCGGAGCGCCGCAAGCGCACGGCGAGATGGACCAGCGCGCCGGCGAACAGCACGATCGCGATGAACAGCAGATACAGCAGTCCGTGCGCGAGCACGCCGACGACGCCGAGCACGATCGCCGCGATGACCAGGAGCAGGAAGAAGACCATGGCGCGGATGCCTCCTCGTCCGATGCCAGGCGTTCTATCGACGGGCGAGCTGCCGCTCACCGCCGGCACCTGGCTGGTAGGTCAGGCCGTAGTGCGCGAAGACCGCCGCTTCGTCCTCGGCGGGCAGCACGTCGTCCGTGCCGATCGGCGGGCACTTCTTCACCAGCGCCTTTTCGTAGGCGACCTTCACATAGCCCGGCCCGACGACCGTGTCGTCCAGGGGTACGAAGACCAGCCGGTGTCTCGTGGGCAGACCCACCTGCACGGTGGCCATGGCCGGCTCATCGGTACGGGTGTCCACATAGACCGCCTCCAACGAGCCGATCCTGTGCCCGTCCCGGTCGATGACGCCGTGAGTACGCCACTCACGGATGTCCGCGGCTTGGATCACCTTCAACCCCTACACCCTCGACAGTGACTCCGGGTTCACCGCTCAAGTCTGCTGCCGCGCGTCCACGTGCGCCAGGGGGCGGCGGTCAATCGAAGGCGTCCGCTCGGTCGGGGGGCACGCCCCCGGCAAATCGCGGGCTGTGCGACGTCGGTCTCGCGGAGCCATTGACAGGGCATGCGGCGCGGCGTTGAGTGGCGGCTAGGGCGCTGGGCCATGATGCTCCGGATCTCCGGACGCCACCCGCCGCCACTCGCTTCGCCGGGACCCCGCGGAACGCAGAGCGCACTCCTGCGAACCGGAGGTTCGGTCATGCTTCTCTGGATCGTTCTGATCGTGCTGGTCCTGGCGTTGTCCGGGTTCGGCTTCACGCTGCACGTCCTGTGGTTCGTCGCCGCGGCGCTGCTGGTTCTGTGGGTCATCGGATTCCTCACGCGCGGCCGTATGGGCTTGGGCCGCTCCGCCGGCAGCCACCGCTAGCCCCCGCCTGCCCGTCCTCGCGTCTGCGAGACGGGTGACCTGCGCCGGTGGCCCCTCCCGGCGCCCCGCCGAACGAGAAGAGGGTCCGTCATGGGCCTCGCCGACAAACTCAGGAACAGCTCTCAGTCGCTCACCGGGCGGCTGAAGGAACGGACCGGCCGGGCCGTCGGCAACAGGCGGCTCAAGAGAACGGGCCGCCGCGAACAGACCGGTGGCGACCTGAAGCAGGCCGGAGAGAAGGCCGCAGAGAAGGCCAAGGACGCTTTCCGGGACTGAGCACGATCGAACGCCCCGCTCCCCCAGAACTAAACGTCCCACTCCCCCAGAACTACTCGCGAAGGAGCACCTCGGTGAACGAGAACGTATGGGCATACCGGCCGATCGCTTCCCACCGGACCGGCATGGATCTGACCGGCTACAAGGTGGAGGCGAGCGACGGCGGCATCGGCAAGGTCGACAAGCACTCCGAGGACGTCGGCGCCGCCTACATCGTCGTCGACACCGGAACATGGATCTTCGGCAAGGAGGTCCTTCTGCCGGCCGGGGTCGTGGCGCGCGTCGACCGGAAGGAGAAGAAGGTCTACGTCGACCGCACCAGGGACCAGATCAAGCGCGCACCCGAGTTCGACAAGGAGAAGCATCTCGGCAACCCGGACTACCACGAAGAGATCGGCACCTACTACGCACACCCGCGTCCGCGACCGATGATGTAGCGCGACCGGCCTCCCCGCCGAAATCGCGATCTGGGTGCCCGGCCTCACCGGCCGGGCACCTGCCGTTGGTCCGGCAGGTACCGTCACGGTCCTTGTCGCCGGCCGACGCGGCCGGCCGCGGTAGTGATCGCGGACACCGGGGCTGGGCCTTCGGTGGTCACGGACGCCGGAACTGGGCCTTCGGTGGTCACCGACGCCGGAACTGGGCCGTCGAAGGACGCACCCGCGAAACGCATCGGCGAGGTCGCGCACATCCTCGCGCGGGTCCGGCCCGGTTCGAAGCCGTCGGCCGCCGAAAGGCCCGCACGGTGACGCGCGGGTACGTCGTGCGACGGGACCCAGGTGCTCGGCGGGGAACGGGGACTGTCCGTGTGAACGGCTCGGAGTGTCTCGTGGAGGTGCAGCATGGAGAGAGGGGAACCTCGGCCCTCCCGGGTGGCAGCACCTAGAGCTCCACCGCGCCGGGCTTCACAATCGGGACGGAACGCGGATGGCTGTTCAGAGGTACACGGCACAGGAAATCGTCCGCAAGAACGTGCAGCGCAAGGCGACCGGGATGACCCGCGAGCAGGTGGCGGCGGAGGCCAGGACGGCGCAAGGCTGGGAGCACCGGACCGAGCGGGGCCCGCAGGAGCTGGGAGGTCTGGAGGCGGGGCGGCTGGAGGCTCTGCGGCTGGCGCGGTGGAAGCACGCGGAGTGGCGCCGGATCGGCTCTGTGATGACCGAGGAGGCGATGGACCTCTACGCACCGGAGCGCGATTCCAGGGTCCAGGAGTTGGAGCTGCGGCGTCTGGAGAGGGTGGCGGCCGACGCCGAGGCCGCGGAGCGGGAGGGGCGGGGGCCGGTCACGGTCGAGGAGAACCGGGTCTACCGAGTCGTGGCGGAACGCGTCAGCGCGTCCCTGCCTGGTGTCTTGTCCATCACCGTGCACGTGGAGGCGCCGTCGGTCGCCGAGGCCGCGATGTCCGCCCTGCGGGAGAACGAACGGAAGGACGGACTGTACGGAGACGGCCGGTACCGGATCATCCGCGTGGAGGAGGACCTGCTCGGCGCCGATGGCGAGCTGGAGGCGCTGCGGGCCTTCGTCCAGCGTGCGGCGCGCTCGGCTCGCGCCCACAGCACCGCTCGCCGCCGGGCCCTGGAGGCGCTGGGGGAAGCCGGGAACCTGTGCAACGCCACCACGGTCCACTCCCCCTCCGGGGTCAGGGTCACCTGCACCCGGGAAGCCGGCCACTACGACCCGCAGGACCGACCGGCTCGCGGCCGCCCAGGCGGATGGCACATCGCGGACACCACCACGTGGACCGACGAGGAAGCGGAGTCCACCCCGCACAGGCCCGCCTGACCCTGCCCGCCAACTGCCTCCCGCCGCCCACCGGTTGGCCCGGCACCGTCTCATCGGCGCGACCCTCCGGTGGGAGTGGACCGCAACACGCGGCGGCTTCGGACTGCGACCGGCCGTGCCGCCACCCGCCGAGGCTTGCCGCCGGACCGAGGGGACAGGCTACTGCTGCCCGGGCTCCGCCATCAGCCGGCGGTGGAGTTCGGCGGTCATCGTGTGGATGGCCCGGGTCAGCTCGGTGTTGGTCTTGAGTTCCAGTTCCTGCTCGACGAAGTCGTGATCGGCCTTGGCCTGCTGGAACTCCGCCTGCCGATTCTGGCCGATCATGACGAACGTGGAAAGGAAGATCGCCTCCAGGGACACGACGAGGGTCAGCGTGGGCCACGGTGTGGATTCCACGAAGAGCATCCACACAGCGAAGCCGAGCGCGTGGAGATATACGAACACCATGGAGCCCGCGAACTTGGTGATCGCATCAGCGATGCGCAGTTGGATGTCACCGGCACGGCTGGATCGATGGGCGACGACGACCGGGTGGTGCCGCGTCGTGCTGTCGGGTTCGCTCATCCGCTCCGGCCCGCTTCCCTGAGTCGACGTCGCAGCTGTACCTGATGGGGCTGGATGACGTCAGATGCTCCGAGGGACAGTCTGTCTGTGCTCCTCGGACGGCGCACGGGATCGGCAGAACTGGGCGTCTCGGAGGGCCGGTTGGACGGCTCGCCGCGCGCGGCGGCCGGGCGGCGGCCATCGCGCCCGACAGGGGCCATCGCGCCGGGCGGGGACTCAGTGCCGTACGACGCGGCGGACGTGGTCGATGTTCCCGCAGTCCTCGGCCAGATACTTCTCCCGCTGTCTGATGAAGGCCTGACCGAGCTCGGCGCGGCGTGCGTCGGGGACGTTTTGCCGTGCGCCGTTGAGGATGGTGCGCTCCTCCTCGTCGACGTGACGGGAGACCGCTTCGACGAGCCTCTCCAGCTTCTCGCCCCATGTCTGGGAGCCGATCTCGGTGACTGCCAGAAGAGCCAGCAGTGCCTCGTTGCCCTGGGCGTGCTCGGCAACGCCTTGGTCCACCTCGTCGTTGTCGACCTTCTTGAACCGCTTCAGCGCCGGGTACACCTCGCTCTCCTCCGCCTGGCCGTGGGCGACGAGCAGCGCGGCGAGGGCCTTCAGCGCGCCGGCCCGGTCCGCCTCCACGCTGCGCATCTGCCGGAACAGGTCTTCCATGGTGCGGTGGTCCTTGAGGAGCACCGCGACGACATCCTGGCCCCTGGGCACGGTGCTCTCCTCGTCTCGCGGAACTGACAGCTTCCGGGATGCCGCCCCCTGGGCAGCCGCCGGCTCCTCAAGGCCGCTGGACGCCCGAAGGTGGCTCAGGGCAGCACGTAACGCGTGCCGCATGTCTACGGGCAGCGCCTTGTTGTCGGCTGTGGCGACCAGGGCCGCGGCGACGTCGCGGAGCTGGACGTCGCAGTGCTGCGACACGTCCACCAGCAGCTCCCAGGCCCTCTCGCCGGAGCACGGTGCCATCACGGTCAGCATGCCGCACGCCTGGTCGATCGCCGCACGACCGTGCAGATCCCGGAGCAACCGCTCCGACCGGGCGCGCAGTTCGAGGACTTCCACCACCAGCGCCGCGTCTCCTGACCAGGTGATGGACGCCGCTCCGAGTTCCTCATGAACCGTGATCTCATCCCGCGCGGCGTCCCTTGACACGGTCACCGGTGGTGCTCGCGATCCTGGCGGTCTTGGCGGAGCCGGCGACCCCGGCGCTGTCGGTCGTACCGGCGTCCCCACCGGTCCTGGCGGTCCCGGTAGTCACGGTAGCTCCGGAACCCGGCGTCATCCTCGCGGTCCCATCCTCCGTATCCACCTCGTCCGTGACGGAAGAGGCCGAAGACCACCACAGCGCCAAGCACCCACCACAGGGCATTCACGAATCCGAGGCCGAAGAGGGCCAGGACCAGAAGAACAAGCAGCACGATCATGACGGGCCTCCGAACACGGAAGGGATCATCGCAACCGGGGACTGGGGCCTGACGCAACAGCCTAGCCCCGCAAGGGAGTTGCGGATACCCGGCGTCGGGGGCTCGACGTCGGTTCAAGAGTTGGAGTAGGCGCACGCCCAGGTTGATCAGGACGATGATCGCCGCGATGAGAACGAAGGTCTCCATGTTCCTCGCCTCCACGCATGCGTGGGCGGAGGACCGGACCAACATCCCATCGGATACCCAAACGGGGACGCGCACGCCCCGTTCTCAGGCGTCCTGCCTGGGACGAGATCCCGACGCGCCTGGTGATCGACGACCGGGTCGTACACCTCGGCTCCTTCCCGGTCGGTGACGACACCGTCCTCATCACCCGCGGTCACAACGACCACTTCGCGCTGCTCATGGTTCCTGCGCGCGCGAGCGTCGAGGCCGCGCGCACCGCCATGGCCCGTGCGGTCCGCGCCGACAACACCGCCCGGGCCGCACACCTCCTCCTTACGACACGACCGCCGCCTGGGAAGAGCCCGCTCCCTGATGCCCGCCAAGCCGCTCCGGCCAACAGGGATCAGAGCTCGTCGCCCGCGGACGGCCTCCAAGGGTCCGGCCAGTCCGGTACCGGGCGCCCCTCGACCACATCGCGGGCCACGTCCGCGATCCTCAGATGACGGGACCGCGTGTAGCGGCGCAGCAGATCGAAGACCGTGTCCATGGGGAGACCCATGCGCGTAGCGAGGACGCCCTTGGCCTGTTCGATGACGATCCGGCTGGTCAGAGCGTGTTCCAGCTGGGAGGCCAGGGTGCGGCTCCTGGCCAGCTCCCGTTCCCGCACGAGGGCGATCGCGGCAGCGTCGGCCAGGGACTGTCCTATGGCGAGGGCGTCCATGGACAGCGGGACCGACTTGCCGCGCAGCAGAACGAGTGCACCCACCGGCTCGTCCTGCCATCGCAGGGGCAGCGCCGCGACGCCGGTGAACCCCAGCGCCCGTGCTCGTGCGGAGTACTGCGGCCAGCGCAGCCGGGTCCGTGTCTCTTGGAAAGCGATGTCGGGCAGGGGCTCGCCCGCACGGAGACAGTCGTGGCCGGGCCCCTCCTGCCAGTCGGCCGCGTCCAGTTCCAGCCGTCGCACCCCCGGATCCGAGGCTCCCGCCCGGACGCCTCTGTGCGCGTCGGTGGCGACGAGCACCGCCCCCGCTGCGCCGGCTCCCAGCAATTCGACGCTGCGGTGCGCCAGCGTGGTCAGGAAGTCCGCGGTGTCGAAGGCGTCGCCCCAGGACTGGGCGAGCATCACAAAAGTGTCTGCCAGTCGCTGATCCGGCGTGGGCATCGAATTTCCCCTCAGTAGTGGAGCTTCAGATCTCCGGACACAATGCGGCGCGCCACCGACTCCGGGGGCTCTCCCCGGCTGAAGGCCCGCGCCTTGATGAGCGACAGCGCGTTGTCGAGCGAGCAGTGGATCTGCTCGGACAGCACCCCGGCAGCTTGGTGCACCACGGCCCGGTGGTCCGTCTCGCCGTACAGACCGGGGTCGGCATCGGGGCCGAGGAGCATGCTCTCCGCCAGGGCATCGGCCACCTTGCCGAAGACCCCGGACTCGGCGAGGCCGGGCCGGGGATCGAAGACCGTGAGCGCCCCGAGGCAACCGGCCTGCGACTTCAGCGGCAGTGCGATCACCGAGGCGAGGCCCAGTTCGGCGAGACGTGCGCCATAACCGGGCCAGCGCTCCTCCATCGCGAGTCCCGAGGCGCGTACCGTCCGACGGGTCTCGGCGGCGTCCCGGGCCGGCCCGATGCTGAGTACGAACTCCAAGTCCTGTGCGTTGCGGGCGAGTTGGTCGGACGCGGCCAACGCGAGCTGGGCCATGTCGGCCCCGACCAGAGTGAGAGCGGCACTGGAGGTACCGCACGTCTCCGCGACCGTCGCCATGAACAGATGGCGCGGGCCGCTCCCCGCCGACCGGTCCGCCAGTCCATCGGCGTACTTCTTCTGGAGCTGTGCCACGATGAGATGACGCTCGGCGACCCTGCGGTGCCTCGTCGCCATGGCCACATGGAACTCGCGTCCCGTCTCCCCCGCCAGCCGCTCGTGCCGCTCGGCGGACACCCGCTGGCGCGCCGCGCGCTCGGCGGCGAGAGCGGCCCGCCGCAGCGCGACGGCGATCTGCCCGTCCGCCGAGTGTGGACTCCCGCTCTGTGCGGTCATGTTCTCAGCGTACGGCTTCCCGCGTCACCCGCTGACCCTCGTTCCCGATGTCTTCCATCAGGAGGACGACGCCTCCGTTGTGGCCGTCGAAAGGGGAGCAGACCACGGCGCAGTTGATGCTTCTGCCAATGCGATTGACGGCGGGAACACTTACCGGCCCCGCCCGTTTGCCCGATGCGACGCACTGCTGGATGACGTCGCGCAGTTCGGAGGCGGGCAGCCCGAAGTCGAGATCGAAGAAGTGCACATCCTGTACTTCGTCCGCGCGCAGCCCCCAAAGGTCGGCCGCCCCCCGGTTCCAGCTCTTCACCTTCATGCCCGCGGACAGCACCACCACGCCTGCCGCGATGCTGCCGACCACGCCCTCCAGGAACGCCCTCGCCTCGTCGAGATCGTCGGTACGCAGCCGCATCTCGTCGTTCATGGTCTCCAGCTCTTCATTGCCCGACTGAAGTTCCTCGTTGGTGGCCTCCAACTCCTCATTCGTCGACTGAAGTTCCTCGTTCGTGGTCTCCAGCTCCTCAATACTCGACTGAAGTTCCTCGTTGGTGGCCTCCAACTCCTCATTCGTCGACTGAAGTTCCTCGTACGCGGTCTCCAGCTCCTCGCGGACGCGCTTGACCTCTGCCTTGAGCTGGGTGGCGAGCGTGACGTCGGTGAACGTGACGTTGATGGCGACCGGCAGACCAGGGCCGCTGGAGATCGGCTGGATGAGGATGTCGAAGTACTGGAGCTCGTCCCCCATGCGCCGCTTCGCGCCGTGCACCCGCAGCGTCCGGCGCTCGTGCGTGGCCTGGTCGATCAGGGAACGGAGCTCAGTGGGCCGGTAGGAGAGTTCCAGGTCCTGGAAGGGACGGCCCACATCGTGGGCCGTGAGGCCGAAGTGGGAGCGCGCCTGACTGTTGATCATCACGACGACGCCCTCGGCGTCCAGGGCCACGGCCGCACCGGGAGTCGCGTCGAGGATCAGGTCGCGCAGCTGCCGGACGCGGGTCGCCGCCTGTATCTCCACGCCCACGCCGGCCCTGATCTTCAGCGGCGCCGCGGTGTACGGCGGACTGCTCTCGCCGGGGCGCCGGCGGAAGATCCGCTGGCGGATACTGATCGCCTCGAACCGATCGCCATCGTTCAGTAGCATCTCGGCCTTGCCGAGGAAGAGGAAGCCGCTCTCGCGCAGGGCGAAGTGGAAACGGTCGATGATCTGACTCTGCGCTTCCACGTTGAAGTACATGAGCGTGTTGCGGCACACGAGCAGGTCGAGCCGGGAGATCGGGGCGTCGCGCGTGATGTCGTGCCGCCCGAAGATCACCCGCCGCCGCAGGTCGGGACGGAAGAGGTACTGGGTACCGCTCGGTTCGAAGTACTTGTCACGCAGCTCCGGCGAGAGCGATTCCAGGGACTTGGCCGGGTACAGCCCCGCGCGAGCCTGGCGCAACGCCTCCTCGTCGACGTCCGTGGCGTAGATCTTGACGCGGTTCAGGCTTTCGTCGAGACCCAGTGCCTCCGCGAACATGATCGCAAGCGAGTACGCCTCCTCACCACTGGAACAACCGGCGCTCCACACCCGGATCTCGTCCTCGGCGGCGACGTTGGCGATCACCTCCGGCACGACCTCGCGCTGGAGCAGAGCCCATGCTTCCGCGTCACGGAAGACCGAAGTGACGTTGATGAGAATGGTGTTGAACAGGGTGCGGAATTCATCCGCGTCGGTCTCCAGAAGGTCCTGGTAGTCCGCGTAGTCGTGGACTCCGGCATCGCCCATCCGCTTGCGGATCCGACGGCTGAGCGTGGAGCGCTTGTAACCGGTGAAGTCGAACCCGCGGGCATCGCGGATGAAGCGGAGCAGGTCCTCCAGGCTTTGATCCGTCTCGGTCGCGGACGGCTCGCTCATCATTGCCTCTTGATCTCGACTAGTCCACGGACGACCGCGGCGATCTCCTCGAGGGGCAGCACGAAGTCAACCGCGCCCGTCCCCACCGCCGCCTCGGGCATCCCCTTGAACTCCGCGGTCTCGGGATCCTGGGCGATCACCGTGCCGCCCCGCGCCTTCACCGCGTCCACCCCCATCGCGCCGTCGCTGCCGGTACCGGTCAGCACACAGGCGATGGCTCGCGGCCCATAGGCGCCGGCCACCGATTCGAAAAGGAGGTCGGCGGAGGGACGCAGGAAGTGTACGAGTCCAGTCCGGGACAATGACAAGGCGCCTTCCGGCCCTACGAGGAGGTGCCGGTCGGGCGGGGCCACATAGACGACCCCAGGCTCCGCGTGCTCGCCGTCCTCCGCCAGCTTGACGGGCAGTGACATCCGACGGGCCAGCACGTCGGCGATGACGGTCCTGTGCCGCGGATCGAGGTGCTGGACGATCAGCACGGGTACGGGAAAATCGGTTCCGAGCGCGCTCAGAAGCACACCGAGACCATGGATACCCCCGGCTGAGGACGCGACGGCAACGATGTCGTACCGCTCCGCCGCGTACTGTTCTGTTGCCACACACCGAGCCTAGCGGACCTGGGCTCCCACCCCGCTGGTGGAGACCGGACGTCAACGGTGGTGACCGACGCGTCCGGTCCCTGTTCGTGGGCGGCGGGGATGAGGTATTTCCGATCGCGGTGCGCCTGTCGCCCGCACGTCGCACTCGTATCCCGCCGACCGGACGACGGCTTCCGAGGACCGCCCCCATGACGTGCTCCGGTCATATATGCCTGTACCAGGAGACATTATCCGGCCATTCACTCTTGAGAGTGAACACTTGACTGCTGGCACGTTTCTTCTTCTTTGTCTGTTTATACGGTGGTGAACGCATCACCCCAGACCTGGTGGCTGCACCCGATGACCGAACTCCCGCTCCTGCGGGGGCATTGTGGGTGAGGAGCTGCTGTGGGAAGCATCATTCAGCCGGGTTTACCGGAACCCGTTCCTCTCGTCGAGGGACTTCCTCCCGAGGTGTCCGGGGGCGCGCGTATGTGTCTGATGCGGGGATCCACCGTGGTCGAGATGTACGGAGAGATCGATCTGACCACCGCTACGGCAGCCCAGGCGCCCCTCGATGTCGCGTCTGCCCAGCCGGGAGCCCGGCTGATCGTGGATTTGCGGGCGGTGGTCTTTTTCGACTGCGCCGCCCTGACACTGCTGCACAGGGCGCACCGGCGGGTGCGCGAGTGCGGTGGCGCGCTGGGGGTGGTCTGTGTTCGGCCCTGGCACCGGAAGGTCCTCGCCGCAGGCGGTGTCGCCGCCCTGGTGCCGATGTTCGTCACGGTGCACGAAGCGCTCGCCGTGACCCGGTCCGACTGATCATCTCGTCCAGCGACCCACGCGAGCGACGCAGTACCACCTCCGAGGCGTTTCGGAGGTGGCGCTGTCGAACCATCGCCGCTCATGGTGTTTCGCCGGAAGAGTCCTGGCGAGGACAGCCGGGACTATGCTGTCGCGTGGACGTCCCAGACCCCGGCGGACATGCGCTGCTCCGAATGAGGCTCGGGGGGGCGGCCCCTTCGTCCGGTCACCCGTGCATCTCCCGAGGTAAACCGTGCGGGTCCCACTCCCGGTACCGGGTTGTCGGGCCTGCCGCCGGTCTGCTTCCGCCGTCAGTACGCCCCCGTCGACAGCGTGCCAGGAGCGGCCGTGAGTCCGGCTCCGCCACTTGGCGCTGCCCGGCGGGTCTACCGAACCGAGGCGTCATGCCCCTGCCCCAGCTGAACATCTACCGCCACGACAGAAGGCAACGGTCGCTGATCACCCTGGCAGGCGAGATCGACCTGGAGACCGTCCCGCAGGTACGCGAGGCCCTGGAACAGTGCCTGCGCGACGGTATCCGTACGATCGACGTCGACCTCACCCCGCTCACCTTCTGCGACGTGAGCGGGCTCAACGCCTTCCTCTGGGCGGCGCGGCGGACCGCCTCGCTCGGCGGATGCCTGCTGCTGCACTATCCGCCACCCACGCTGGCCTGGATGGCCAGGGTCACGAGCACCGAATTCCTCTTCCTTGAGGGTACGTTCGGCCAACAATCCCCTCCTCCCGGGGACGGCCCCCTCACCGCGACACCGGTTTCGCCGCCGACAGCCTGCCGCGGAGCACTGCGCCGGCTCGCGTCCTCGGGGCCCGCCGTCACGGGTGGTGGGATGTGAGCGGTCGGCCTTGGCCGGAGCAAGCCCACAAGCCCAGGCACGACGACCCCTACCTCATGGCCGCCGTGCGGCTGCGCCGGGTGAGCCGCGGGCGGGCCCAGGACTTGCGGGAGGACCTGGCACATCTCTATACCGAGTCCCGCCGGGTGAGGATCGGCGAGACGCACCGCGGCCCCCGACGGACCGTCTTCCTGCGTCGCCTCGCCGCCGACATCCGGCGACCGGGGTTCGCCCTCGTGATCGCGGAGACCGACCACCTGGTGGGGTGTGCCTTCGGATTCCCCCTTCCAAGCGACGGCCGGTGGTGGTTCGGGTTCGAAGGGACGCTCCCGTGCGATGTCGCGCGGCTCACCACCTCCGGCGACGTCTTCGCGATCTCCAAGGTCCTGGTCCGACCGCACCGCGCGGGTCAGGAGTTGGCCTGCCGACTCCAGGAACGGCTCCTGACCGGCCGCCGGGCATTGCTCGGCGCGGCCTTGGTGGACCCGGCCGACCTGCCGGCCCTCGCCGGCTTCCGGTCCGGAGGCTGGCAGGACATCGGGACGGTGTGGAACCCGAGCGGTCCACCGCCGCTGCGGGCCCTGATTCTCCGCCTCGCGAAACGATCCTTCGGACGGCCGACGGAACCTCCACATCCCAGCTGGACCCGGAGGACCGCGTGACGCCCCACAGCCGGTCGTCCCGGATCCAGGCGCTCGTCGCCCGACAGGCGGCCCTGCGCGATGCCCAGGTCGGGGTCGTGGACGTGTGCACCGCCGCGGTCGCCACGCTGCCGGTCGACGGCGCCGGCCTGTCCGCGATGTTCGCGGACACGGCCAGCCATCCACTGTGCAGCACCGACGAGATCAGCGCACGGCTTGAGGAACTCCAGCTCACCCTGGGCGAGGGGCCGTGCGTGGATGCCTTCGCCCACGGTTCGGCGATCCTGACGCCCGACCTGCTCACGAGTGAACTCCAGGACTGCTGGCCGGTGTTCGCCGACGCCGCCCTGGAGGCGGGCGCGCGGGCGGTCTTCTCGCTCCCCTTGCAGATCGGGGCGATCAGTCCGGGGGTCCTTGACCTGTACGCCGACGTGCCGGTCCAGCTGGGACCCGACGCGCTCGCCGACGCCCAGGCCTTCGCCGACACCGCGACGCTGCTCCTGCTCGATGCCCGGATCCCCCGGATCGACCAGTCCGGCGATACGGGGCCGGTGGGGAGTTGTGACGACCTGGGCGCGTACCGGGCCGAGATCGACCAGGCCACCGGCGTGCTCACGGTTCAGCTCGGCGTCGGGATCGAGGAGGCGTTCATCCGGCTGCGCGCGCACGCCTTCGCCCACGGACACCGGCTCGCCGACGTGGCCTCCGACATAGTCTCCCACCGCCTGCGCTTCTCCCCGGGCATGGAGCCGAAGCGGACCGAGGAGGGCCGATGAGGACGGCCAGCTCCCGTGCGTGGTCCGCCGGATCACACACGTTCCCCGGCCCGTTCGGGCGCGGCCGACCTCCATCAAGGGTGTGGACGATGAATGAGCGACTCCTGGCCAAAACCTTCGTCGAGCTGGCGGACAACCTGGTCGCCGACTTCGACCTGATCGACTTCCTGCGCCTGCTCACCGACCGCTGCGTCGGCATGCTCGGTGCCAGCGCCGCAGGTGTCCTGCTCGCGGACCGCGACGGCGAACTCCGCGTCATGGCCGCCTCCGACGAACAAGTACGCCTCCTTGAACTCTTCCAGCTCCAGAACGACGAAGGCCCCTGCCTGGACTGCTACCGCACCGGAACACCCACGAGCGTCCCCGATCTGCGCGGGGAGTCCGACCGCTGGCCGCGCTTCACCACGCAGGCAGGCCTCCATGGATTCGGGGCGGTCCAGGCCCTCCCCATGCGTCTGCGCGACGAAGTCGTCGGCGCCCTCAACCTCTTCTACACCGACCCCGGGCCCTTCGACCCGGACGGCACCTCCATTGCCCAGGCCCTGGCCGACGTCGCCACCATCAGTCTTCTCCAACAACGCTCGACCCACCGCAGCACCGTCCTCAACGAGCAGCTCCAGCACGCCCTCAACAGCCGCGTCCTGATCGAACAGGCCAAAGGCAAACTCGCCGAACGCCACGGCATCGACATGGAGCAGGCGTTCACCGCCCTGCGCGGCTACGCCCGGGCCCACAACCGCCGGCTGTCCGACATCGCCCGAGTCTTCGTCAACGACTCCGAGCCCCTGGTCGGACTGGGCGCCTGACCGTCCCCGCCGGCCATCCCTGGGCGCAAGCCCGCCGCCCGTATGCAGAGGGGGCAGGCCCGGTTGGAAGCAGACGGAACAGCACGGCCCGAACAATCACCGGACCCGAGGCCGACGGGGCTTTTGCCGGAGCAGGAGGACCGGAGCAGAGGATCGGAGCATCGAAGCCCTACGCCGCTACGCCATCCTGGACACCCCGTCCGAGGGCGTTCGGCCCGCCCGTGCCGTCCGGCCGGTCGCCACCGCCATCGACCCGGTGTGAGCCCGTCCTGTTGGGCGACCCACGCCCGCGTCGCGCGGCTCCCGGGGCGGACACGTCTATCCAAGGGCTTGTGAAGGTTGTCCCAGGCTCTTGAGAAGGGCGCGTTCGGCTGGGGTGAACTGGGGGCCTTTGAGGGGTGGGCGGAGGGGGCCGAGGAGGGCTGACAGGAGAACGCCCGGGGTGACGAGTGTGGTGGGCGGGGCCTGGAGGGAGAGGACGTCGGTCAGGGCCGTGGCGGCGTGGAAGGAGCCCGTCGAGGTGCGGGACAGTCGGCTGACGTAGCCGTGCAGGAGGTGATCGGCGAGGTTCGGGCCCTTGCCAGCCGTGGTGGAGAAGTGGATGTCCTGTCCGGTGGCGAGGGCCCACGCACTGTCGATAGGGCGGCTGATGGCGCGCTGGGCTCTGCGAGCGAGATCCGGGGCGAGGCCGCCCGAGAGCAGGTCGCGCAGGGCGACGGCGCCCTGCGCCGCCACCGAAATGCCCTGCCCGTACACGGGGTTGAAGGCTGCGACCGAGTCCCCGAGGGCTAAGAACCCCGTGGGCCAGGTGCGCAGGCGTTCGTAGTAGTAGCGCCGGTTGGCGGTGCTGTGGGTGAGGCTGACGTCGGTGAGGGGTTCCGCGTGTGTCAGGAGCTCGGCGAGCAGCGGGTGGCGCAGCGTACGGGCGAAGGGTTCGAAGGCGTCCGTGTCACGCGTGGGGTGCGCGCCGGGAGCGCCCATCAGGCTGACGTGCCACCGGTCCCCTTCGATGGGCAGAATGCCACCGGCCGTCGCGGGCCGGGGCAGACCCGGGTCGCCCTGCACGCCGATCACGGGCCATCCCTCGGTCGGCACGGGTGCGCGATACATCCGACTGGCGTACGCCAGACCGAAGTTGACGTCGTCCTGCGTGAGTCCAGTGATGCCCAGACGGGTGAGCCACTGGGGCGTGCGGGTCGCCCGGCCGGAGGCATCGATGACCAGATCGGCGTGGAGGTCGGATTCTGGGCCCTCGGCGGCGCGGACCCGTATGCCCGTGACACCGCGATGGTCGCCGAGCAGCCCGACGGCCCTGGTGTGCGTGCGCACGCTGACCCTGGGGTCCTTCAGGACCTGCTCGCGGACGATGAAGTCGATCAGGTCGCGGCTCGCGGTGATCAGGTGGTGAGTGGCTCGTCGCCAGCGGCGGTACCAGCCCTCCGGGGAGCAGATGACCATGTTCGTGGTCACGGGGATGCGGTGGGCGCCTGCGGCGAGCAGCCGGTCGATGGTGCCGGGGAGGAGCGCGTTGATGGCTTCAATCCCACCGGTTTGCAGGAAATGGATGTGGGCGGCCTGGGGAACCCCCGTGCGTGGTCCGGGGTTTGAGGGCAGCTCGTGGGCCTCGATGATCCGAACAGAATCCACGTGCGCCTTGACGGCGGCCGCGGCCAGCATGCCGGCGATGCTGCCCCCGATGACGACGGCGCGGACAGGCGCCTCGTGCACGGCTTCACTCATGAGGGCCTGCCTTTCGTGAGAGGTGTCAGACGCCCCAGGAGGTCTGGCAGTGCGGGCGAAGTGAGCGCCAGGGACAGCGGGATGAGTTCTTGTCCGCGTCGCACGGGTGCGTAGGTGCCCTCCGGCGGCAGTGCGGGGTCGGTACGTCGACGGTCGCGCGCGATGAGGATCATCGCCGCGTCCGCCGTGACGGTGGCGCCGGCCTCGTCCTGGCCGTCGCGCAGGGCCGCGCATCTCGCAACCCCCGAGAAAGAGGAGCAGGCATGCCGCGCGTAACAGGGTGTCATGCCGTCTGCGGGCCAGCGCGGGCAATTTAACGGCACACACCAGGAGAAGGATGATTCCGCAGGCGTAGAAACCGACACTGCTGGATCCGGATGTCACCTTGCTGCTTCGCTCCTTTGTGGTAATGCGGTGGGCGAGCGCTTCGCCGATGGCGTCAGCCCTGAGGGAAACGGTGTGCCATGGAGGCCTGGATGCGCCCGGCGTGTTGGTGCGGATCAAGAGGAGCGCGGGCTCGCGCCAGAGCGGTTTGTACGTCCGTGGCGAACCGGAATCCGAAGAGCTCCGCTTCGACTTCTTCGTGCAGCTCACTGTCATCGGCGCGGGCGGCGCAGTGGAGCGCGATGTCCATCCGCACGTCGAGAGACGGGTCGGCTTCGGCTTCCTCGACAAGGGAAGCCACGAGGTGCGCCGGCGCGCCCGCGGCTTCGTTCGCGCCGGCTCGTGAGGCGGCAGCGGCATGGTCGGCGGCGTAGCTGCCATGGCCCTGGAACATGTGCCACACCTCGTGGCCAATGATCACGAGTTGGTTCTCGGGTTCGGTGTTGGCCTCGTAGACGATCAGGTCGTGGCTGCCGCGTCCCACCCACAGTCCGCTGGCCGTCGCGGGAGGAAAGGCCATGGCGCGCAGGCGGACCGGCCGGCCTCGTTCCAGGCTGGGGGCTCGGGCTATGGCGAGGACGACATCCTCATCCTCGCTCGGCGGCTGGAGGTTTCGGACGAGCTGGGCACTGAACCGTCGCATCGCCTTCGGTGTCGTACTCATTGACTGTCTTCATCGTCGAGTTCCAACAGGGCTTTCAAGGTAGCGGTCAGCACGTTCCAACGTTCCGGTGGAAGGCCGTGGGCCTGCCGAAGGGCGACGCCGCGGATGTCGCCATACCCCGCCAGCACTTCCTCCAGCGGGGCGGTGACAGCATGTGCCGTCCCTGACTGCCTGGGCCGCAGTGCGGCGAGGACGGGCTGCAACGCTCGGCTCAGGGCCTCGGGAGCCGGAGCGGTGAAGAACGCCTCGTCCCCCTCGACTCCGAAGAAACCCACCAAGCCGTGCAGGAGTTCCACACTGGGAACTTTCTCGCCGGAGCACACCTTCCGTGCCCAGACCGCGGAGACTCCCAGATGCCGGGAGATACTTCCGGCAAGGTCCGACATGCGCTGACCCGCTCGAGCCAGGTGGGCATCGGCGACGGCCTTGATGCGGGCGCGGACCCGGTCGTTGCCACTGTCGGCTTCCGGTTCGCCTCCGTGCAGCAGGCTGCGAACCGTTTCCTCGGGCAGGGCTGTCCTTACTGCCAATTCCTTCGGATCAAGCAACTCCGGGCAGGCCGCGCCGCGTTCACGGATGAGCGCCTGAAGGTCCTTGAGCGTGACCGGCAGGGGCGGGACAGGGGCCACTTCGTGCTCCGGGGATTCTCGGACGACCAGGCCTGCTACCGGGCGTGCTACGGCAGCCCGCACCGGTGACAACGATCGTTTATCGCCAAGTTGACGACCGCTGCCGCACTCACCCTCGCTCACCAGTCGCGACGCCACGACACGTGCTTCGGCACGGCAGGGTGCGGGGCTTCGATGCCCGGAAGAACGCGCTGGTCCCCAGGGGGCGGGCCTGCGCGAAGAGGCGTTTTCACACCGCCAGAAACGATAATTTCCTTGCGTGAAACGCTCGTCGACAGGCTGATCGGGCCGTAGCACGATCGAGGCGAAGTCGCTCTCCTGCGAGGCTGACGAGCTCGCCTTGTCAGAATTTCAGAACTTGGAGTCCTCCTCATGCCGGTCTCGACCGTGCCCAATTTTCCTCGGCTGGCAGAGAGCGACTTCACTCCGGAGGATGTGAGGAGTTTCATCGCCTGATGACGGGGCTCCTCACCACGTGCAGGCAGGTCGTGGAGCAGCATGCGCCCGAAGGCGTCTGGCGCCCGTCCTCTGCGAGCCTGTTCGAGCAGTTCGGTGAATCCATGGAGGCGATCGCCGAGGTCTCCCGTACGCTCAACCAGGCTCGCGGCGGCATCCGCCGGATCGGTGGCAGGGCACGGGAGCGCCTGTACGACCGAGACGCCCGGCACGGGGGTCGGCCGCAGCCCCGCCGGTCTTCTTCGGCCCGGAGCGCAGCGCCGAGGTGGTGATCATCCGCATGGCGTTCAACCCCGCCCCCGGCTCGCGGCTTCGGTGACTGGAGCGCGACACTGATGGTCGGCGCGGTGTTCGCCCTCGCGCTGTTTGCTGCCGGCGCGGTGTTCGTCGTCGCGATCGGCGGGGTCATACTTATCCTGCCTTCGCCCCGGCAACACGCCCACAACCCCCGGGGCTTCGGTACCCAGGACACCGAGACACCTCTGCCCCTCAAGGACGCCATGCGCGTGATCGTCCACCCCGACTTCCCCGCCGCCGCCGCCGCCGACGCCGACGCCGACGCCGACGCCGACGCCGACATACTGTTCCCCTTCCGCGTCTTCCCGGTGGCCGCGCAGCTCCTCCCGGTGGCCGCGCGGCTCCTCCCGTGCGCCGCGATCGGGCTATTCTTCGGCCCCTTCGCCGAGCGTCCGCTCGGACCCCGCAGGGAAGCCGCCGGCGCGGGCACGTGGGGTCCGGCCCCCGTCGCCGCGTGACGCCCGGGCCGGTGGCCGGCGCGGTGATCGCTTCCGAGGTCAGCGCGCTCGGGCCGTTCTTCGCCCTCGACGCCCACCCCGCGGCCGCGCCGCCGGCCGCGCCTTGGCAGCAGATGTCCGCCGCGGCGATCGGGGATCGTGTGTCGGCCGTACGGGATCGGCTAGCCACGGCCGGCGGGCAGCGGCCCGACGCGGTCGAGGCGCGTGTGGCCGCGTCCGTGACCCATCTCGGTCTGGCCGCGCGGCTGGTGTCACCCGCGCTCGCCGCCTTCGTCCTGCGCGGAGCTTCCCTGACGTTCGCCCTCACGGAGGTGTACTGGCAGCCGGTCCTCGGCGGCCCCGTCCCCGTGTCCCTGCCGGACACGGGGTTCGCCTCCACTCCCGCCGGACCGGAGAGCCTGGCAGCCGTCATCGAGGGCCCGCTCGCCGAACTCGCCGCCGCCATAGGGCCGTTCGCGCTCTCCCCGCACATCCTGCGGGGCAATCTCGCCTCGGCGCTCAACGGCGCCGCGACCATGATCGCCGCCGCCCGGCCCGCCCTCGGCGCACGCGGCCGCGCCGCCGTCGCACATCTCCTGGCGGGGCCCGCCCTTCGCGGCAGCGCCACGACTTCCGCCAAGGGGGCGTTCCGGCGCAGGAGTTGCTGCCTGATCTACCGGGCCGCCCCGGACCGCAGGGGCGCGCTCTGCGGCGACTGCGCCCTCACCCGCGTCGCCGGCCGGGCCCCCGCCCCCTCCTAGCCATCGAGCGGCCGGGGCGGGTGGCTACTGCGCGCGGGCGGGCGCGGCCTGGCCGGCCTTCAGCCGCCCCGAGCGGGCGAAGGGGAGGGCGGGCCCGCCGAGGTCCGGCTGATCCTGCTGCGTCTCGTGGAGCACGGTGGTGGCAAGGTGGCGTAGGGCATCAGCGTGTTCGGTGAGAACGCGGTGGGTGTGGGAGTCGTCCGGGTCGGTGAGCAGCAGCCGGGCGGCGGTGTTGATGGCCCGCAGCCGGGGTTTCTGGGCGTCCCGGTGGTGGGCGGGCAGACACCGCCAGGCGGTGTTGGCGATCGTGACGAGCCGCCAGGTCGGCGACGAGGACGGTTCGGCCTCGTAGAAGCGCAGGGCATAGCGGCTCACGAGCCAGTACGACACCACCAGGCTCGCGGCTGCGACGGCGTCGAACACCAGCCACAGGTAAGGGAGCCTGCGGTGTCCGGTCAGTTCGTCGGTCAGCCACGCGAGGGCGGCGCCGCCGGCGCCGAAAAGGCTCAGGGCGGCCAGGGTGAAGAGCAGCACCGCGGGAAAGAGGCCAATGCAATTGTCGCTCTCCAGGCGGGTCAGTCCTTTCCAGTGCGGGGCGAGATACCTCGCGTAGCGCACGGTCCTGGGGGCGGGTTCGATGACGGCGATCCGTCTCGCCCAGCTGACAGCCATAATGATTTTACCTCCACGAGTCTCATGTCTGCCCATCTTGGACATGTGAGGGAACGAGTGGAGAGCGCACGGGACCCTGCCCCGGAATCAAAATAACGTTTTTGCTCGCGATGTTACACCGAATAGCGGGGCGCAGAGAGGCGCATTGGGGAGGCGTGTTCCGTATCGTTCAAAAACCTGGCGATTACTGTCGACAATTCCCGGCTCGGCGAACCGCCCTGCGGAGAAACGTTTCCCCATGTGCTCCGCAGGGCCAGGCATGGCGCCGCGCCGCATAAACGCGGAACGCTGGATACGGGATACCGGATACCGGATACGGGAATGACCCGGAGAATTACGGACGGGCATATGAACGATGGCTTCCACAGCGATGTGCGGCGGTGGGCCGGATGAAACACGCACCCCTCGGCCTGATCGGCCACCGCCGCACCTGCGCCTACTGCGAGCCGGGAGACGCCATTTGCCAATGGTTGAGGATCCCGTCCCAGTTGTAGGCGACCGTCGGGGGGTCCGCCGGAACATAGGGCTCGTAATACTCCTGCGACCAGGCGCCCGGATGATTGGCGAGCGGCTGGGGCGGCACGACGCCCATACCGGAAGGCGTATATCTGCGGTGCTCGGACGATTGCTCGTCGTATCCGGTGTCGTCCTCCGGTGCCGCGTGTCCACGGGAACGGCGGTGCCGGCCCGACTCCCGGACCTGTTGCTCACTGAGGCGTCCCTCGGCGGACAGCTGCTGGACCCGGGACACCAGCTGCACCAGCTCGAGCCCGAACTGGCTGGCCAGAACGGTCAGGTCGAGGCCCTGCTGCCAGCTGTTGACCAGCAGCGCGTCCAGCGCGGCAGTCCACTGCTGTCCGCCCGCCGCGGGATACGCGGAGCCCTGTGACCTGGCGGAGGAGGCCGCCGACGGGTCGTACGCGTCCTGCGCGACCGGAGGCGGCGCTTGATTCTGGCCGGCCTGCGCCGGTGCCGACGGCGCCTGGGCGCTCTGCGTGTGCGGGGGTTGCGGCCAGCCGTGCGACTGCACCTGCGGGCCCGGCCCCCCGGGGGGCGGCCCAAGGGGCGCCGCCATGGGCTGGGGGTAGGCCTGAGCGGCGACCTGCGGCTCGAAGGCGTCACACGCCTCGGGAACAGGTTCGTCCTGCGGACGCGGCGGCGGAACGAGAAGCGAATCGGCGACGCTGCGCGCGTTCTCCTTGCCCACCGAGCGCCGGGCCTGGCGCACCTCACGTTCATGCAGCCCGAGCAGTCCCGCCACCACTCCGTCGCTTCCCACGGTGACGGCGAACGCGGCCAGCGTCTGACTCCGGTTGGCCTGCGCCTCATCCAGCGATACCCGGGTTTCGCGCACGTGGTCATCGCTCATACAAAACGCCCTCGCAAGCACTGCGTGACGTTCCCACAATTGCCTAGGTTCCATACCGCACCTAACGTCCCGGAGCCTGATCGGCTCCGCTCCGAAACGATCGCCACTCGATTGGCCCCTTCCGCGCCGATCGCACGGGGCCGAGCGGGGCGCCCGGCCCCCGAATGGTCCAATCCCTCCGTAGGCGAGCGTCGTTGTAAGGGCGTGCATGAAATCAAGACGCCTTTGCTGCGTCGCCTGGGGACCTGGATGATGTACTCCGCGAGCAACGCCGGAAAGGACGCTCTTACGCCCGCCGTATACCTAGAGCAATCGGGCCGGGTCGTCACATTGGAATACGCCGGTGAGCCGCTTATCACTCTGCTCACCGCGCTGGACCGCATTCGGGACGACGCGGCTCCCCGCCCCAGATTCCGGCAGCACGCCGAGGCCCGGTGGACCCGCGCCGAAGCGCCGGCCCGGAAAGTCCCTCTCTAACCGCCCGGTGCGGGGTTGCGATCGCGCATCCCGGACCGTTCCCCCCGCCCCTGGCCGCACGTGACCGTGTCGCCGCCGCGCTCGCCCAGGCGCACCGGCCGGCCGCGCCGGCTCCCGGCCGCCAAGCGCGCTCCCCCGCGAAGGCCGCCGTATTGGCCGCGCGCAGCCGCCGTACAGTCCCCGCACAACGCCCGTACAACGCCCGTACAAAGATGGACGAAGGCGCCGGACCGGTCGCGGGACCCCAATGGCATGATCTAGCCGGGACCAGCAGCCGTCCCGCCCTTCCGTCGCCCCGGGTGACGATCTGCACGTGGGGGGCGGGCCGCCCGCACAGCATCGATCACGACGGCCGGACACTTGATACACATACCTTCGCGGACAGCCCCAGGGACATCGCGCACGCCAGAGCTCGCCCCGCGCGGGCGGCCCCGTGCGGTGCTGTGGGGCGCGGCGGCCGCGGCGGCCCTCGCCTTCTTCGTCACGCTGGAGATCGTCGCCCGTCGTCATGGCATACCGGGGCCGCTCACCGCCCAGGCGCGGGAGCTCGTCCTGCCGCCGAAGCCGGGGCCGCTGTACGGCGGGCTCGCCCTGATGATGGTGGTGCTCACCTGGCGGCAGCGGCTCGTCGCGGCCGGCGCCGCCGTCGGTATCGACCTCGTCTTCGTGCTGGCGCGCTGGGCGTTCGACGTCAAGGTGCCCGAGGGGCAGTTCTTCGGCAACGGCGCGCTGTGGGCGATGGTGGGCTGCGCGGTCTTCGCGATGGCGCGGCGCAGCGGGCAGGAGCGGGCGCTGCTGCTCAAAGGCGTAGGTCTCGGGCTGCTCCTGGTGACGGGCCGCAAGACCGGTGACACCTGGCTGCTCATCACCTCCAAGACCCGCCCCACCGTGCTCGACCCCTATGTGGCGACCGCCGATCACGCCCTGGGCAATCCGTCGTGGATCGCGGGCCGACTGCTCAAGGCGGCGGGCCCCATGAGCGGCCATGTGCTGCACGTGGTCTACGCCCAGCTCGCGGTGGCCGCGGTCGTCGTCGCGCTGTATCAGCTGCGCAATGTGGCCGCCGAACGCCGCTTCCCACGCCACCACCTGGTGCGCACCTTCCTGGTGATCGGCCTCCTCGGGCCCGCCGTCTACATGATCTTCCCCGTGGTGGGCCCGATCTTCGCGTACGGGCCCGGCACCTCCGGAACCGGCGGCGTCGAGTGGGCGGTGGCCAACCTGTGGCCGCACACACCGCCACCCGTCGGTGTCCCGCACCCGGTTCCGTACGACGGGATCACCCCGCGCAACTGCATGCCGAGCCTGCACACGGCGTGGGCCACCGCGATCTTCATCCACTCCCGCAGAGGCCCGCGCCTGCTGCGGTACGCCGGGGCGTTCTGGCTGGTCGCCACGCTCAGCGCGACCCTGGCCTTCGGCTACCACTACGGCGTCGATCTCGTGGCCGGTGTGGTGTTCGCGCTCACCGTCGAGACGGCGCTGCGGGCCTTCGACCGGGGCTGGGACCGCCCGGGAATGCGGATGGTCGCCTACGGCACGGCGGTCTTCGCCGCGCTCCTCACCTCCTACCGCTATCTGCCGGTGACGATGGCGGAGCATCCGTGGGTGTGCGGCCCGCTGGTCGTGCTGGCGCTCCTGTCGGTCGTCCTCGGCTATCTGCGCACCACCGCCGCGTGGGAGCCGAAGGACGTACCGGCGCCACGGCGGGAGCCGCAGCCCGAGCTGGTGTAGCGGGTCGGAGCCGACGGGCACGCGGGCCCCGTGCCCGCGTGTGCGCCGCGCCCCCGCTCAGTTACCCCTCGCACGGTTGGCCCCCACACAGTTGGTGCGCCCGCGCGTTCAGGACGCGGCACGGCCCCGGTTCGACGCGGGTGAGCACGCGCCCCTGGCACCGGTTTCGGCCAGTGTCCGGGCGCGGCCGTCGAGATGGTGCCCGGGCAGGTCCTGCCCCGCCACCGGTTCTGCCGCACATTGACGTGCCGCCCGCGCTTTTTGACGCACTTCGTGCGCTTTCTTGACGCGGGGCGCCCCCGGCCCGTGGCGGCCGGGACGGTATCCGGCAGCGTCGAGCCGTAAAGGCTGCCGGGATCCGGCAGTGCGCGCCGGCGCGGCCCTGGCCAAGATGTGCGCGGGGGAACACGGGGGAACGACTCCGGTGCCGAACGCGCGGTACGCGCCCGGCGCCGGAGCACCCCGGTGGCCCGCCATCACCGTGGCCGGGTACGAAGGGGGCGCCGCGATGGGGGAGTTCTGGGGCGCCGCGTTCGGGTTTCCCGCCGCGCTGTTCAGCGCCGCGCTGGTCGTGATCGTGGTGTTCTGGCTGCTCGTGCTGGTCGGCGCCGCCGAGCACAGCGCGTTCGACGGGGACGTGCGCGGGGGCGCGTTCGGCGCGGGCGGGGTCCCGGTGACGGTCTCGGTGTCGCTCCTGACCGCGATCGCCTGGTTCACCAGTCTCGCCGGCTGCGTGCTCGTACGCCGCTCGGGGGCGTCCGGTTCGCTGCGGGCCGCGCTGGGCGGCGGGGTGCTGGCGGCGGCGCTGGTGACGGGCTGGGTCGCCGCCCGCCTCCTGGTCCGCTGTCTGCGCCGTCTCCTGCCCGACCACCCACCGCCGTCCCGGCTCGACTTCATCGGTCTGACCTGCACGATCCGTACCGGTTCCGTGTCCGCCGTGTTCGGTCAGGCGGAGGTCGCGGCGCCCGACGGGTCGACCGCCCTGGTACAGGTCCGCCAGAGCGGCACCGATCCCCTGCGCCTGGGCAGCACGGGCCTGTTGTACGCGTTCGACGACGACGGCGAGTTCTTCTGGGTCGCTCCCTACGATCACGCGCTCGACCCGCGCACCCGCGCCTGACGCGTTCGCCAGGGCCGCCGCCGGGCCCGCCGGACCCGGACACCGTCTCGCTTTCACTCCACCCTGTCCCAAGGACGTCTCATGGATGCCATTTCCCTGGGCATCGGCGTACTCGTCGCCGTTGTCCTGCTCATCGCGGTCACCTTGCTCCTGGTGGTCGGCAAGCTGTTCCGGAAGGTGGAGCAGGGCCGGGCGCTGATCATCTCCAAGACCAAGAAGGTCGATGTCACCTTCACCGGCGCCGTGGTCCTCCCGGTGCTGCACAAGGCCGAGTACATGGACATCTCGGTGAAGACCATCGAGATCCGCCGCACCGGGCGCGAGGGCCTGATCTGCCAGGACAACATCCGCGCCGACATCCACATCTCGTTCTTCGTCCGGGTCAACAAGACCGTCGAGGACGTCATCAAGGTCGCGCAGTCGATCGGCACCCAGCGGGCCAGCGACCGGGTCGCCATCCAGGACTTCTTCGCCGCGAAGTTCTCCGAGGCGCTGAAGACCGTCGGCAAGCAGCTCGACTTCGTGGACCTGTACACCCAGCGCGAGGAGTTCCGCGACCGGATCATCCGCGTCATCGGCACCGACCTGAACGGCTACCACCTCGACGACGCCGCGATCGACCACCTGGAGCAGACCCCGATGTCGCAGCTGGACGCGGCGAACATCCTCGACGCCCAGGGCATCCGCAAGATCACCGAGCTGACGACCGTCGAGCACGTACGCACCAATGAGTTCCAGCGCACCGAGGAGAAGGAGATCACCCGGCAGAACGTGGACGCCCGCGAGACGATCCTGGAGCTCCAGCGCCGCCAGGCGGAGGCCGAGATCAAGCAGCACCGGGAGGTCGAGACGCTGCGCGCGCGGGAGGAGGCCGCCACGTCCAAGGTGCAGGAGGAGGAACGCCTGGGCGCGCAGACCGCGTTCCTGCGGACCGAGGAGCTGCTTGGGGTGCAGCGCGAGAACCAGGCGCGGGAGATCGCGGTCGCGCAGAAGAACCGCGAGCGGGTCATTGCGGTGGAGAACGAGCGCATCGAGAAGGACCGGATGCTCGAAGTCATCGGCCGGGAGCGGGAGACGGCGCTGTCCGCGATCGCGAAGGACAAGGAGGTCGAGGCCGAGCGGCGCGAGGTGGCCGATGTGGTGCGCGAGCGGATCGCGGTGGACCGTACGGTCGCCGAGCAGGAGGAGTCGATCAAGAAGCTCCGCATGGTGGAGGAGGCCGAGCGGACCCGGCAGGCCGTGATCATCGGCGCCGAGGCCGAGGCGCAGGAGAAGCTGGTCAAGGACATCAAGGCGGCGGAGGCCGCCGAGGCCGCGGCCAAGCACCGCGCGGCCGAACAACTGACTCTGGCCGAGGCCCGGTTGAAGTCCGCCGACCTCGACGCGCGGGCCAAGCTCCGGCTCGCCGAGGGCTTGCAGGCGGAGGCGGCCGCCGAGGGGCTCGCGCAGGTCCAGGTCCGCGACAAGGAGGCCGAGGTCACCGAGAAGGCCGGCCGCGCCGAGGCGGAGGCGACCGGGGCGCGTCTGAAGGCGGAGGCGGAGGGCGCGCGTCTGAAGGCGCTCGCGCTCGCCGAGGGCACCCAGGCGCAGGCCGCGGCGGACGCCGCGATGATCGGCGAGAAACTGAAGGCCGAGGCCGAGGGCCTGACCAAGAAGGCGGCGGCGATGGCCGCCCTCGACGACGCCTCGCGCGGACACGAGGAGTACCGGCTGCGCCTCGCGGCCGAGAAGGAGATCCGGCTGGCCGGACTCGACGCGCAGCGCCAGGTCGCCGAGGCACAGGCCTCGGTCCTCGCGACGGGTCTGGAGAACGCCGACATCAACATCGTGGGCGGCGAGTCCGTCTTCTTCGACCGGCTCATCTCCTCGATCGCCCTCGGCCAGAGCGTCGACGGCTTCGTGCGGCACTCCGAGACGGCGCGGACGCTCGCGGAGCCCTGGCTCGACGGGAGCGCCAGCTTCCCCGAGGACCTGACCCGCGTCCTGAGCTCGGTGTCGAGCGGTGACGTACAGAACCTGACGGTGTCGGCGCTGCTGATGAAGCTGATGAACTCCGGGGACGCCCAGGCCGGTCAGCTCAGCCGCCTCCTCAACAAAGCTGACGCAGCAGGGCAGTTGGGGGTCGAGGACACACCCGTCCCGGCGCCGGCCGCCGCCGGCGCCGTCAACGGGTCGGCCACGGCCTGACGCACGGTCCGGGGCCCGCCGCGCGCCGCGACGAGCCCCGGATCCCCTCCGTACGCACCCGCAGGGAGCCCCACCATGAACAGCACGTCCCCCTCGTCCGCCCTGGACGCGGGCACCTATGAGGTGCTGCGGGACCGCCTGGCCGCGCAGGCCGCCGAGCTGGCCCGCAGGGCCGAAGCGCTCAATGAGCGCCGCACCGAGGAGTTCGGCTCCGCCGAGCTGGCTCTCGCCGGCACCGAGCGGCTGCGCACCGAGGACAGCGCCGTGGCCCGCGACGTGGTGGCGGTCGGCGGCCGCCTGCTGTTCGGCCGCTCCGTCGTCGCGGGCCTGAAGGAGGAGACGGCGGTCGGTGACGTCTTCACGCTGTACGACCACCACCTCCAGCCGCTTCCCGACGACGCGGTCCCCGGCCTGCTCGACGATCCCGCGTTCGTCCGCGCGTTCACCGCGCTGCACCGCTACTACCGCGAGGCCCGGCTCCTGCGGCTGCGCCTGGTCGAGGGCAGGCTGCTTGCCGTCTTCAGGACGGGTGAGAGCGGTGAGGACGTCCGCGTCCTGCGCTGGGCCCTGGACGGTGACGGCGCCGCCTTCCTCGACGACCGGGGCGAGCGCGATCACGTCTTCCCGCCCGCCCAGGACGTCGAGTGGACCGCCACCACCCGCGAGGACCACGTCCTTGGCCGCCACCCCCACGTCTCCATCGGCGGAGAGGTGTTCGTCTCGACAGTCGGCGGGACCCTCACGGTCAAGACCGAGGACGACACCGAGACGGGCGCGGGCATCCACACCGAGTCGGTCGCGGAGCCCCTTCAGTCCCTCGCCGACGCGGACGTCGAGTACGCCCGCGCGGGGCAGCTGATCCTGCTGCGGGTACGCCCCTACAAGGAGGAAGCGCCGCGCCATCTCGTCTTCAACCGTGCCACCAGGACCGTGGTGCGCCTGGACGGCATCGGGCAGGCGTGCCGACTGCTCCCCGACGACCAGGGCATCGTCTTCCCCGGCGGCTACTGCCTGGCGGACGGCACTGCCAAGACCTTCGAGACCGCCACCGACGGCCTGGAGTTCGAGCGGACGCTGCGCTCGCCCGGCGGTCAGGACGTGCTGTACGTCTTCCACGCCCGCGCCGATGGCCGCAGCCTGCTCCTGCCCTACGACGTCATCGCCAAGTCCATCACCGCACCGCTGTCCTGCCACGGTTACGCGCTCTTCGAGGACGGCACCCTTTGGGTGCTGCGTGCGGACGGCGCGCGGGGCGACGCCGAACCGGCCCGCGTCCACCCCCTCCAGCGCTGGCGCTCCCCCTACGTCAGCGACACCTACGCCGCCGCCCGGCCCGCCGGCTCAGGGCCGCTGGCCCGCTTCGGCGACGCGGATCTCGTGCGCGGCATCTCCGACTGCCTCTCGCTGGCGCGCGCGGTCACCGCGACCGGCGCCCCCACGACCGGTGTCTACGAGGCGCTGCTCGCCTCCTGTGTACGCGCCGCCGACACCCACCACTGGCTCGGCGATCCCGACGTGGGCGACCTGCTGGGCCCGTTGAGCGAGGTCAGGGCCACCGCCGAGCAGGTGCTCGCCGAGTTCGAGACCGTCCAGACGCTCACCCGGCGGGCCCGCGACGCGGTGGACGTGGCCGCCGAGGCGATCGCCTCCCTCGTACGCCGGGTCCGCGGCGAGGTGCCGCGCGACGCGGCCGACTGGCTGGACCGGCTCACCGAACTGCGCACCGCACAGGGCCACTTGATCACCTTGAAGGAGTTGCGGTACGCCGACACCGCACGCGTGGACGAGCTCGCCAAGGAGGTCACGGCCGACATCGCCGCCTTCGCCCAGCGCGCGGTCGCCTTCCTTGCGCGCGAGGACGCCTTCGCCGGCTACCACGAGGACATCGAGCGGATCACGGCGCGGGCCGAGACGGTCGCCACGGTCGCCGACGCGGCCCCCGTGGCCGCCCGGCTCGACGAACAGACCGAGGGGCTGCGGACGGTCACCGAGGTGGTGGCTTCGCTCGACACGGGCGACGCGACCGTCCGCACCTCGATCCTGGAGCGGATCGCGGACGTCCTGGGCGGCGTCAACCGGGCCCGTGCCATCCTCGACGCGCGCCGCCGTGAGCTGAGCGAGCACGAGAGCGCCGCCGAATTCGCGGCGGAAATGGGCCTGTTGGGGCAGTCCGTCACCGGCGCGCTGGCGGCCGCCACCACCCCGGGGGCCTGCGAGGAACAACTCGCGGGAATTCTGCTGCGGTTGGAGAACCTGGAGTCGCGGTTCGCGGAATCCGACGCCGCCCTGACCGCGCTCGGCGCCCGACGCGCCGAGGTGTACGAGGCGTTCTCGGCTCGCGAACAGACACTGCGCGACGCCCTGGCCGGCCGCGCGGAACGCCTGGCGCACTCGGCCACCCGGGTCCTGGACACGATCGCCCGCCGTCTGACGGCGCTCGCCGACCTGGACGCGGTCAACACCTGTTTCGCGTCCGACCCCATGGTCGCGAAGGTGCGCCGGGTCGCGGAGGAACTGCGCGAACTGGGCGAGCCGGTGCGGGCGGAGGAACTTCAGGGGCGCCTCAAGGCGGTCCGCGAGGAGGCCGGGCGCGCCCTTCGCGACCGTACCGAGCTGTACAGCGACGGCGGCAGGACCGTGCGCCTCGGGCGGCACGCGTTCGCGGTCAACTCCCAGCCCCTCGAACTCACCCTGGTCCCCGACGGCGAAGGGCTGGCCTTCGCGCTGACCGGCACGGACTACCGCTCCCCCGTCGAGGACCCGGCGTTCTTGGCCACCCGGCCCTACTGGGAGCAGACGCTGCCCTCGGAGAACGCCGACGTCTACCGCGCCGAGTATCTGGCGGTGCGCCTGTTCACCGAGCACGGCGCCGCCGCCCTGGCCGGCGCGGACCTGCTCCAACTGGCGCGGCGGGCGGCCGAGACGGCGTACGACGAGGGGTATGAGCGGGGCGTCCACGACCACGACGCCGCTCTCCTTCTCGAAGCTCTGCTGCGGTTGCACGACGGCGCGGGGCTGCTGCGCCACACCCCGTCGGCGCGCGCCGAGGCCCAGCTGTTCTGGGCTCATCGCACGACCGGGCCCGAGCGGGAGACGTGGACGCGGCGCGCGGTGTCGCTGGCCCGCGCACGCGCGGCGTTCGGCCCATCCCCTGCCATCGCCGACTTCCTGGCCGAACTGGCCGGCGCCCTGGGCGGGTCCGCTCCGGCCGCCGCCTACCTCTTCGAGGAGCTGGCCTGCTCGCCCGAGGGGTTCGTCACCCGCAGTACCACCCGCGACCTGCTGGACAAGTTCCGTCGCGCGGCGGGGACTTCGGCCTACGAGGAGGACTTGGCCGCTCTCGACTCCCTTGCCGACCGGCGCCAGCTCGTCGAGGCGTGGCTGTCCTCCTACGCCTCGGCGGCGGGCGAGAGCGCCGACGCCGGGGACCTCGCCGAGGCGGTCGCCGTCGAACTCTGCCCGGACCTCGCGCGCCATGACTGCGACGCGCCGCTCTCCGTCACCGTCGAGGGCCTGCTCGGCACGCACCCGCGCATCGGCGCGAACCGCACCCTCACCGTCCGTATCGACGAACTCCTCGCCAGGACAGCGGAGTTCACCGACCGCACCGCCGTGGGTTTCCGCGACTACCAACGCCGGCGCACGGCGCTCGTCGCGGCCGAACGTGAGCGGCTGCGCCTGGAGGAGTACCGGCCGCGGGTCATGTCCTCCTTCGTCCGCAACCGTCTGCTCGACGAGGTCTTCCTGCCGCTCATCGGGGACAGCCTGGCCAGGCAGCTCGGCGCGAGCGGCGCCACCAGACGCACCGACAACAACGGGCTGCTTCTGCTCATCTCCCCGCCGGGCTACGGCAAGACGACCCTGATGGAGTACGTCGCGAGCCGGCTCGGTCTGGTCCTGGTCAAGGTCGACGGACCGGCTCTCGGCCACGCGGTCACCTCGCTCGACCCGGCCGAGGCGCCCAACGCCACCGCCCGCCGGGAGGTCGAGAAGATCAACTTCGCGCTGGAGACGGGCAACAACACCCTGCTCCACCTCGACGACATCCAGCACACCTCACCGGAGCTGCTACAGAAGTTCATCTCGCTGTGCGACGCCACGCGCCGCGCGGAAGGCGTGTGGGACGGGCGGACCCGCAGCCACGACTTGCGCGGCAAGCGCTTCGCCGTCTGCATGGCGGGCAACCCCTACACCGAGTCCGGGCAGCGCTTCCGCATCCCCGACATGCTGGCCAATCGGGCCGATGTGTGGAACCTGGGCGACGTGCTCACCGGCAAGGAGAGCGTGTTCGCGCTGAGCTTCGTGGAGAACGCGTTGACCTCCAACCCGGTGCTCGCCCCGCTCGCGGGGCGTGAGCGCGCCGATCTCGACCTGCTCCTGCGCCTCGCCGATGGCGACCCGGCGGCCCGCGCCGACCGGCTCAACCACCCTTACCCACCCGCCGAGTTGGAGCGGATCGTCGCCGTGCTGCGGCATCTGCTCACGGCCCGGGCCACCGTCCTCGCCGTCAACGCCGCCTACATCGCCTCGGCCGCCCAAAGCGACAGCAGCCGCACCGAGCCGCCCTTCCGGCTCCAGGGCTCGTACCGCGACATGAACAAGATCGTCGCACGGATCGACCCGGTCATGAACGACGCCGAGCTCGCCGCCGTCATCGACGACCACTACGCGGGCGAGGCCCAGACGCTCACCACCGGCGCCGAGTCCAACCTGCTCAAGCTGGCCGCGCTGCGGGGCGGCCACACCGCCGAACAGTCCGCCCGCTGGGCGGAGATCACCTCCGCGTACGTACGCACCCAGGCGCTCGGCGGCCCCGAGGACGATCCGCTCACCCGGGCCGTGGCGGCGCTCGGGCTGCTCGCTGAGCGCGTCGCGGCCGTCGAATCCGCCATCACCAGGGCGGGCGATCCCCGTTTCCCACTGGTCACCCCGGGCGTACGGCACGCGGGGCGCCCGAGGACAACGCCCGGGCCCTGACGGTTACGGGGCCGGCGCCTTCTCGTCCTTGTTCAGCTCGCCTGGATCGTCCGGCGTCACGGTCGCGGCGCCGTCGGCCGGCGCGGGACGGCGGGAGAGGATCAGGAAGGCGGCGGCGCCGAGGAACAGGGCAAGGGATACCCAGTCGTTGAGACGCAGGCCCAGGAAGTGGTTGGCGTGGTCGACGCGCAGCGCCTCGATCCAGGCCCGCCCCGCGGTGTAGGCGAGGACGTAGCACGCGAAGAGGCGCCCGCGCCGCATGGCGTACCGCCGGTCGAGCCACAGGAGCAGCGCCACGACGCCCAGGTCCCATACGCACTCGTACAGGAAGGTCGGGTGGTAGAAGGCGACGGTGGGTGTGTCGTCGGGCCGGTGGGCCGGGTCGATCAGCAGCTTCCACGGCAGGGAGGTGGGGGTGCCGAACAGTTCCTGGTTGAAGTAATTGCCCCAGCGCCCCATCGCCTGGGCCAGGACGAGGCCGGGCGCGGCCGCGTCGGCGAAGTCGGCCAGGGTGATGCCCCGGCGGCGGCAGCCCAGCCAGGCTCCCAGCGCGCCGAGCGCCACGGCCCCGGGAATGCCGAGGCCGCCGTCCCAGATGTACAGCGCCCTGATGGGCTGGCGGCCCGCCGTGAAGTACAGCTCCGGGTCGGTGATCACGTGGTAGAGCCGGCCGCCGAGAAGTCCGAACGGCACCGCCCACACCGCGATGTCGGAGATGGCAGAAATGTCGGCGGGGGTGCCTCCACGCGCCGCCCACCGTCGCCGGGTGAGCCACACGCCCGCGAAGACACCGGCGATGATGCACAGCGCGTACGCCCTGATCGGTATCGGCCCCAGGTGCCACACCCCCTGGGAAGGGCTCGGCAGATACGCCAGAACCATGAACGCGCCCCCTTGGAATCCCCGACGGCCCGGGCGGCCCCGGGTGGACTCGCACCGACAGTACCTGGGGGTCCGCCGTCCCCGACGTGTGGCCGTCCGGCCGCTTCGGGGCGCCGGACATCGCGATGGCCGGCGCCCGGAATGTCCTCGGCCGGGGCCGTCGCGTGCGGTGTCACGACGCGGGCCCTCACCTCCGCGCGCGATGCGCGGGGGCAAGGGCCCGTGGTGGCCGACTGCCGTGCGGCAGGGGTGAGTTGGTCAGGCGGCGCGGCGGACGCGGGCCGCCTTGCGGGCCTCGGCCAGCTCGCGGGACTCGCCGGTGCGGCGCGAGGTGGCGGGGCGGCCGGACTGGCCACGGGCGGTGCCACGGCCACGGAAGGGGGCCTGGCCGCGCTTGGGCTGGTCCGCGGGGGGCGCCACGGGGCCGACGGGGATGCCTGAGGGTGCCTGGGCGCCGGTGATGCGGCTCAGCTCGGCCTCGCCGGAGCGGACCTGGGTGATGGTCGGGGTGATCCCGGCGGTCATCATCAGGCGGGTCATGTCGCGGCGCTGGTTGGGCAGGACCAGGGTGACGACGCTGCCGGACTCGCCGGCGCGTGCGGTGCGGCCGCCCCGGTGCAGATAGTCCTTGTGGTCGGTCGGCGGGTCGACGTTGACGACGAGGTCGAGGTTGTCGACGTGGATGCCGCGCGCGGCGACGTTGGTGGCGACCAGGACCGAGACTGCGCCGGTCTTGAACTGGGCCAGGGTGCGGGTGCGCTGCGGCTGGGACTTGCCACCGTGCAGGGCCGCTGCCCGCACCCCGCTCTGGAGCAGGTGCTTGGTGAGCTGGTCCACGGCGTGCTTGGTGTCGAGGAACATGATCACCCGGCCGTCGCGGGCCGCGATCTCGGTGGTCGTGGCGTACTTGTCGGCGCTCTGCACGTGCAGCACGTGGTGCTCCATCGTGGTGACCGCGCCGGCGGAGGGGTCGACGGAGTGGACGACCGGGTCGTGCAGGTAGCGCCGGACCAGCAGGTCCACGTTGCGGTCGAGGGTCGCCGAGAACAGCATCCGCTGACCCTCGGGGCGCACCTGGTCGAGGAGTTCGGTGACCTGCGGCATGAAGCCCATGTCGGCCATCTGGTCGGCCTCGTCGAGCACGGTGATGGCGACCTCGTCCAGACGGCAGTCACGGCGTTCGATGAGGTCCTTGAGGCGGCCGGGGGTGGCCACCACGACCTCGGCGCCGGAGCGCAGCGCGCCGGCCTGCCGCCCGATCGACATGCCGCCGACGACGGTGGCCATGCGCAGCCTCAGCGCCTTGGCGTACGGGGTGAGGGCGTCGGTGACCTGCTGGGCCAGCTCACGCGTGGGGACCAGGACCAGGGCGAGCGGCTTCTTGGAGTCGGCGCGGCGGCCCGCGGTGCGCGCCAGGAGGGCGAGGCCGAAGGCGAGGGTCTTGCCGGAGCCGGTGCGGCCACGGCCCAGGACGTCACGGCCGGCCAGCGAGTTGGGCAGCGTGGCCGCCTGGATCGGGAACGGCTCGTTCATGCCCAGGCTGCTCAGCAGCTCGAGGACCGGGGCCGGCAGGGCGAGGTCACCGAAGTGCTCGACGGCCGGCAGCGGCGGGGTGACGGTGACAGGGAGGGCGAACTCGCCCTGCGGGGCCGAGGGCCTGCGGGCGCCGCCGGAGCGGCCGGCGCCCTGGGGGCGGAAGCGGGCCCCCCGGTCGGCGCCGCCCCTGCGGGCGGCGGTGGAGCGGTCGTTCGTGCGAGCTGAACGGTTCAAGGAGAACCTTCCTCGATATGGCACGTATCGAGGGATATCCGGCGCGATCGGGGCGCCGGAACATCGCAAGAACGAGCCGGAAACAGAAGTCGAATTCCGATCCGGCCGTACAGAGGGCGCGGGAATTCCTCGCCCGTTGTCGGAGTGCCGGGCATCCGCCGCGCGGTGGCGGTCGGTCCGGATCAGGACAGCGGGCCGGTCCCCGCCGGGCCGTGGCCGTGGCGGTGGGTCCGCTGGGTGACGGGACGCCCGGGACGGTTCCCGGCGTCCCGAGGGCCGCGAGAGTGCCGTCACGGTGTGACGGCGGGCCCGATGGAACAGCAACGGGCTGGGGCCCGCACCCCAAGGTGCGGGCCCCAGCCGCGTGCGAAAAACGCCTCAGCGTCAGGCAGGCGTGATGTTCTCGGCCTGCGGGCCCTTCTGGCCCTGCGTGACGTCGAAGTTCACCTTCTGGCCTTCCTGAAGCTCACGGAAGCCCTGGGCGGCGATGTTGGAGTAGTGGGCGAACACGTCCGGGCCGCCACCCTCCTGCTCGATGAAGCCGAAGCCCTTTTCCGCGTTGAACCACTTCACGGTGCCAGTAGCCATGTCATATCTCCTTCGGGGCAATGCCCGGGGGCCCGCACTGTGCTGACCCCGCCCGTTACTGAGATGATTGCCCCGTCCGGAAAACGCACCGGAAATACAAAAGCGCCCGACGGCATAAAACCATCGAGGCACTTGAAGTCTTTGGGAACCACAACTGCAACTGGGATCAACAGTAGCACGGATCCGAGATGCCGGCGCGGCAAATAGTACATTTCTGGGCGTGGCGCGGGACAGCGCTGGGCATGCGCGCCGTACTCCCCGTGAATTCCCGGGGTCCGGACAAGAAATATTTTGCCTTCGACTGCCTCCCGGGCCCGGGTTGATAGCGTCGCGGCGTGGGTCTCGAACGCGCTGCGAGCAGCAGGAACACCCCTCCACCGGCCCGGACGGTCCGGGCGCTGCGGCTGGGTTCGGCGGCGCTGGTCCTCGCCGTGGCGCTGCCCACCTGTCTGGCGGCCGGCACCGGGCCGGGGGCCATCGTCGCGCTCCTGCTCGCCCTCGCCCAGGCCGCCCTGCTGTGGTGGGTGGCGGCCCGGCCCGGCGCCGTACTGGCCGCGAGCGCGCCGCTGGGGGCCGCGATGTGGCTGCTCCTGCCCGCGCTGAGCGTGACCGGCGCGTTCATCGGGGCACAGATCGCGCTGTGCGCGCTCTCGGCGCTGCGGCCGGCGCGTCTGTCGCGGTGGGGGCTTCTCGGCCTGCTCGCGCTCGCGCCGCTCGCCTACGCGGGCGCGGGCACGGTGGCGCTCGTGACCCATGTCCTGGCCGTGACGCTGGCGTGGACGGCGGGACAGTGGCGCCGGGCCCACCAGGACCGGCTGGCCGCCGAGACGCGGCGCGCGGTGGCCGAGGAGCGGGCCAGGATCGCCCGCGAGGTACACGACGTGGTGGCGCACACCGTCTCGGTGATGGTCATCCAGGCGAGCGCGGCGCAGGACGTGTTCGCCACCCACCCCGAGCAGGCCAGGAACGCGCTGCGCGCCATCGACAGCGCGGGCCGCTCGGCGCTCGGGGAGCTACGGGTCCTGCTGCGCGCGGAGGCGGGCGACGGCGGTGCCGTCGACGGGGGCGGCGGCGCGGACGGCGGCGGTGACGGGCGGCGGCCGCCGCGTGGGCTCGGGGACCTGGCCGAGCTGGCCGAGAACGCGCGGGCCGCCGGGCTCGGCGTGGAGGTGTCCGAGGAGGGCGCGTCCCTGACGCCGCCGACCGCCGTGGACCTCGCGGCGTACCGGATCGTGCAGGAGGCCCTGACCAACACCATGCGGCACTCGGGGGCGAGCCGGGTGCGGGTGGCGGTGCGCCGGGACCAGGACGCGGTACGCATCGAGGTGAGCGACAACGGCCGTGCGGGGAGCGGGAGTTGGCGCTCGGGCGGCTCGGGGCGCGGGCTCGCGGGGATGCGTGAGCGGGCCGCTCTGCTCGGCGGCACCCTGGAGGCGGGACCGGGGCCCGAGGGAGGTTTCGAGGTGCGTGCCGTGCTGCCGATAAGGTACGCGTCGTGACGATCCGGGTGGTGGTGGCCGACGACCAGGCGCTGGTGCGCGGCGGGTTCCGCCTGATCATCGACGCCCGGGACGATCTGGAGGTGGTCGGCGAGGCGGTTGACGGGCAGCACGCGGTGCGCCTGGTCGGCGAGTTGAGGCCGGACGTCGTCCTGATGGACGTGCGGATGCCGGTGATGGACGGCATCGAGGCGACGCGCGCGATCGTCGCGTCCGGCAGCGCGACCCGGGTCCTGGTGGTCACCACCTTCGACCTCGACGAACACGTACTGACCGCGCTGCGGGCCGGGGCCAGCGGGTTCCTGCTCAAGGACATCAGGCCCGCCGAGCTCGCCGAGGCCGTGCGCGTCGTGGCGCGCGGGGACGCGCTGCTTGCGCCCACCGTGACCCGGCGCATGCTCGACCGCTTCGCCCACACCACCGCGCCGGCGGCCCCGGCCGCGCTCGACGGTCTCTCCCCGCGCGAGCGGGAAGTGCTCACCCTCGTCGGGCAGGCGCTGTCCAACTCCGAGATCGCGCGCCTGCTCCATCTGTCGGAGGCGACGGTCAAGACCCACGTGTCGGCGGTGCTGCGCAAGCTGGCGCTGCGCGACCGGGTCCAGGCGGTGGTCGCGGCCTACGATCTCGGTCTGGTCGAGCCGCGCCGGGGCTGAGCCGCCGCCTCATCCCGCAGTCTGAGCCGGCCGCGTACTCATCCCGTGGGCCCGGCGCGGACCGGGCCCACGGGTGGATCTCCTCCGGGCCCGCGCCGCCTAGCGTCGAGGCATGACGTCTCTCCCGCTCTCCCTGTACGGCCGGATGTATCTCGCGGCCTACGACACCGACGCCGGCGCCGTGTACGACCGCACCCGGACCGGTTTCCTGCTGCGCGTGGCGGTCCTGACGGAACTGGCCCGCACGGGCCGCGTCGCCGACGCGGCGGGCGAGGTGACCGTCCCCGGTCCCGGCGCGACGGGCGATCCTGTCCTCGATCACGTGCTGGGCGCCCTTCGGCGGCGCCGCCGCACCTGGAAGGCGTGGGTGCGCGCCGACCGCGAGGAGACGCTGGGCGCGGTGGAGGACCGGCTCGCGGAGCTCGGCGCGCTCACCGTCCGTGAGCGGGCCGCTTTCGCGCGCACCGCACGGCGCGAGGTGGGCGTGCGGGACGCGGCTGGGGTGCGCGCGTTCCAGGACGGCCTCAGGGCTCGGCTGCGGGACGGCGCAGCGGTCGGGTCCGACGAGGCGGTGCTCCTCGCGCTCGCTGTCGCGGGCAGGGTGCGCCACCTCGTGCCGCGCGCGGACGCCCGGGCCCACAAGGACCGCGTCGAGGCGCTGACCGGCACGTTCGACGCCGTCGCTCCCTCGCTCGGCGCCGCCGTGCGGGGCCTTGGGACCACGCTGGTCGCCGCCCAGGGCGGCATGGGCGGTGGCTGACGTGCGCGCCGTCACGGCGGCGCTCGCGGGCGCTCTCGCCCTGCTGCTGTCCGCGCCGGTCCCGGCGACACCTGCGGCAGCGGCTCCCGTGGCGCACACCCGCGCGGGAGCCCTGCGCGGCTCGGCGCACGAGGGCTACCGGGTCTTCGAGGGCGTCCCGTACGCCGCCGCGCCCGTCGGCGCGCTGCGCTGGGCCGCGCCCCGGCCGCCCGCCGCGTGGCCGGGGATCCGCGACGCGCGCCGGCCCGCGTCCGCCTGTCCCCAGCCGGCCGGCGAGGTGCCCGGCGGCAGCACGGACGAGGACTGTCTGTATCTGAACGTCACCACTCCCTCGAACGCCGCGCCCGGCCGCCCGAAGCCCGTGATCGTGTGGCTGCACGGCGGCGGTTTCACCAGCGGCGCCGGCAGCTCCTACGACGCGCACCGCCTGGCGGTCGGCGGCGACGTGGTCGTCGTGAGCGTCAACTACCGCCTGGGCGCGCTCGGTTTCCTCGCGCGCGCGAAACTGCCCGGCTCCGGCACCTTCGGCCTCGCCGACCAGCAGGCGGCGCTGCGGTACGTGCGGGACGACATCGGGGCGTTCGGCGGCGATCCGACCCGGGTGACGCTGGCCGGTGAGTCCGCCGGAGGGTACGGCGTCTGCGCGCAGCTGTCCTCCCCCTCGGCGACGGGTCTGTTCCGGCGGGCGATCATCGAGAGCGGCCCCTGCGCGGGCGGCCCCGCGCGCCCCTTCGCCCCGTTCGCGCTGGCCCCTTCGGCGGCGGAGGCGTCCGGGTCGGAGCTGACGGCCGCGGTGGGCTGCGGGAAGGCGGCCGATGTGCTCGGCTGCCTGCGGCGCGTTCCGGTGCCCAAGCTGCTCGCGGCGCAGGGCGCCGACCAGGAGCCCGAGTACGGCACCGCTCTGCTGCCGCGCGACCCGGCGGACGCGGTCGCCTTTGGGCGGGCGGCGCGGGTGGACGTCCTGATCGGCGCCAACCACGACGAGGGCACGGCCTGGGCGGCCGGGATCATGGCGGCCGGTGTCTCGGTGACGCCGGCGACCTGGCCGGATGTCGTACGGGACTTCGGGCCCGACCCGGCGCGCGCGCCCGAGGTGGTGCGCGCCTATCCGCTGCGCGGCGCGGAGGGCGGCCCGGTGTTCGGCGCGCTCATCGGTGACGCCGACTACGCCTGTCCCACGCTGCGCACCGGGGCTCTCCTTGCCGCCCATCAGCGGGTCTGGCGCTACGAGTTCGCCGACCCCGACGCGCCCCGGCCCACCCCCGCTCCCCCGCCGTTCCCGCTGGGGGCCACCCACACCACGGAGCTGCCGTATCTGTTCGATCTGGGCGGCAGGCCACGGGAGATGGCGGAGCGTCAGCACCGGCTCGCCGCGACCATGATCGGGTACTGGACGCGGTTCGCCCGCTCCGGCGACCCCAACGGGGACGGCGCGCCGCACTGGTCGCGCTCGGCCGTGCAGAGCCTGGCTCCCGGCCGTACGGGGCCGGTGCGGCCGGAGCCCGGACACCACTGCGCGCTGTGGGCGACGATGCCCTGAGGGGCCGGCCGGCTCAGACGGCGGGGAAGCTGAACGTGTAGCCCTGCTGCGCCAGCCAGGGCAGGACGTCCTTGAGGGCGTCCACCGTCTGGGCGCGGGCGCCGCCGCCGTCGTGGAAGAGCACGATCGGACCGTTCTTGAGCTCCTGCTTGACCGTGTTGACGATGGTCGCGGTGCCGGGCTGCTTCCAGTCCTTGGTGTCGACGTTCCAGCCGAGCGGACGCATCCCGTGGCTCGCGGCGATGTGGCGGTTGTCCGGCGTGAAGGCGCCGCCCGGCGCGCGGAAGTACCGCACCTTGGCACCGCCGGCGGCCTCCTCGATCATCTTCTGGGCGTCAAGGACCTCGGAGCTCTGGTAGGCGAGGGGCTTCTTGTTCATGGCCTCGTCGTGGCTGACTGTGTGGTCGCACAGCCGGTGGCCGGCCGCGACGATCTGCTTGACGAGGGCGGGGTTGGCCTTGGCCTGCGGGCCGATCATGCAGAACGTGGCCTTCACGTCGTACTGCTTGAGCACCGCGAGGATCTTGGGCGTCCAGACCGGGCTCGGCCCGTCGTCGATGGTGATCGAGACGGACTTGCCTCCGCTCTCGGTGGCGTGGTCGATCGTCTCCGATATGCCGTCGGCGCCGGGCGGCGCGGCGGGGCCGGTCGCGTCACCCGAACCGTCCGAGCCGTCCGGGGCGCTGTCGCTGCCGCCGGGTCCCGAGGGCGCCGGGCGGGCGGCGGGCTTGTCGTCCGAGGCGTGGGTGGCCGAGGCGTGCGCGAGGACGGGGCCGGGGCCGCTGGCGGATGTGTCGCTGCCGAGGAACACCGCGGCGGCCACGCCGCCCGTCGTGACCAGGGCCGCCGCTGCGGCCATCACGATGCGGCGTGTGTGGGCGGTCAGTCGCGCCATGGATTCCCCATCCCCTCGGTACGTGCCGGTACGGCAGCGGAGCTTCACCAGTCGGCCACGATCGCACGATCGCGCCCGAATCCCGAAATGTGTATTCTCCGACCGGGCAGGGACGGAAAATACCCCATTCTCCGCAACCACCTGGGCGACCGGAGAGGTTGACGCGTCCTCAGTGACCCGAGGGGCGTGGTGCGCGCGCCGCGCGCCGGGACCTTGGTCCCCAACGCGCAGGCAAAGACCCCGCCAAAGGCGCTTCCGGTTCCCTCGGCGAGCAGGCGGTTCGCGGCGGGACCTCCGCCTTGGCCCTCGCGCGGCAGGACACGAGAGGCATGTCACGCCGGGCGGCGGGGCCCCGGGCGGGCCGGGCCCGTCACGCGCCGGATGCCGGCGTGCGGCGGCCTCGGGACGGGCCGGCGGTCAGAACTCGTCGACGGTGTGCGGCAGTTCACCCGTACGCAGCGCCGCGTCCAGGGCCTCGGCCGCGCCCGGGGTGTACTCGGCGACCAGGCCCGCCATCACCAGACGGCGGACCTCGGTGCCGCCGAGGTAACAGGCGGCCAGGTCGCGTACGTCGAAGGCGAGGTCAGGCGCGGCCGGGGTCGGCTCGTAGGCGCAGCCGTGCGGGGAGGCGGCCAGGCGGAAGCGGCCGGAGTTGGCCGGGATCCGGTCGTCGCGCACGTCGATCGTGAGGAAGACCTCGGCGGCCCAGGACCGCGCGGTGAGCGCGGCCCGGACATCCACCAGGCGGATCCACAGCGCCGGAAACTGGGCGACGGCCCTGACCTGGTCCCGGTCGGTGGCGAACAGGAGCAGCGGGTCGTCGGGCGCGAGACCCCAGGCGCGGACGGTGCCGGTGAGGTCGATGCCGGCCAGATAGTTCCACAGCGCGGCCTCGCCCGCCGGGGTGTCGGCCACCAGCTCGGCGACCTGGACGGTGCCGGGCTTGGCGGGGTCGTCCTCGCGCCGGGTGCGGTAGACGGCGTACCCGGCCAGTGGTTCGCCGGTGGCGCCCAGGCCGACGACGCGCGGCGGGCCGAGCTCGTCGTCGTCCTCGTCGGTCTCGGGCAGCCACTCGCCGCGCCAGCGCTCGGTGTCCCGCGCGACGCGCCCGGCGCGGCGGGCGCGGGTCGCCTCGTAGCAGGGACCGAGTTCGGCGGGCGCGTCCTCGGGGTCGATCAGGCGCAGGGCGCGTGGGTCGGGGTCGACGCGCAGGGCGAGGGGGCGGGTCGAGTCGATCTCGACGGAGGTGCCGTAGGTGCCCGCGCCGAAGCCGAAGCGGCCGTAGATCGCGGCCTCGGTCGCCCACAGGGCGGCGATGGGGCGGCCGTGTTCCGCGCAGCGCCGGAACACCTCGGCGATCATCCCGGAGAGCACGCCGCGCCGGCGGTGGGTGGGCGCGACGGACACGAACGTGAGCCCCGGGCACGGGAGTTCACCGCCCGGCACGGACAGGGTGAATCGGTGCGCGACGAGAAACCCCACGAGCGCGTCGCCGTCGTAGGCGCCGACGCGGTCGCAGCGCAGCACCATCGCGCGGTGGTAGGCGCGCTTGGCCGGCTCGGCGGGACGGTCGTGATAGACGAGCCACCAGAGCTCCAGGGCACGTTCGACGTCGGACTCGGGCACGTCGCGGAACTCCAGCTCACTCATGCCGCGACCCTAACCCGCACATAACGGGGCGTCACTCCCATACCGGCCGGGTTGGGGTGGGGCGGGACGAGGCGGGACGAGGTGAGGTGGGACGGCCTCCGCGTGGTGGGTGGGGTGCGGGGGCCCGGGCGGCTCGGGGGGGGCGCTGGTAGGTGGCGGGCCGCCGGGAAGCGCGGCCGCTCGAAAGTGCGGGCCGCTCGAAGGTCGCCAGGTCGCCGCGGGCGGGGTGGGCCGCCGCACGGGGCGCGCCGCGGGCCCGGCCCCGCGGCTCAGCGGGCCATCTTCCGCGTCACAGCCGGGCGCGGCGCCCGGGGCTTCCGGGTCGCCACCGGCACCGTGACCGTGCCCGCCGTCAGGAACAGGGCGCCCAGCGCCAGCCAGCCCGCGCGGCCGCCGTGCGTGACCAGAACCGCGACGAGCAGCGGCCCGCCCGCACGGGCCAGGTCGGAGGCGAGGCCCCAGGCACCCAGGTACTCGCCCTGACGCTCCACCGCGGCGAGCCCGTACGAGATGCCCCAGCCGGAGGCCGACGCCAGCAGTTCACCCGCCGTGAGCAGAGCCACGCCGACGGCGAGCACCGCGACGCCCCACGCCCCAGGGAGCCCGGCCGTCGTCGCCGTCACGGCGCAGGCGGCGAGCAGCACCACCCCCGCGCGCCGGCCGGCCACCGCGGCCCCGGGCACGGTGTCGCTGCCGCGCGCCGCCCGCACCTGAAGCAGGATCGCGAGCGCGGTGTTGAGAAGCATGAGCGCGGCGATCGACCAGCGGGGCGCCTCGGTGCGCTGCGAAATCCACAGCGGCAGACCGATGGTGACGACTTCGGCGTTGACGTAGAGGAGCCCGGAGAGCGCGGCCAGCAGCAGGAAACGCCCGTCGCGCAGGGCGCCGCGCCGCTTGGGTCCCGCTACGGTCGCGGCTGCCCCGGTCCTGTTCCCCTCGGGCATGCGCAGCACGATCCCCGCGACGAGCACGTAGGAGAGGCAGTCGCCGATGACCAGCGCCGCGTATCCGGCACGGGAGTCGAGGGCGAGCGCCGCGCCCGCACCGAGGCTGCCGAGCGAGAAGCCGATATTGAGCATGACCCTGCTGTACGCGCTGGCCGCGACCAGCGCCGTGGGATCGGCCAGCTGGGCGAGGTAGGCGTTCTTCACCGGTCTGGAAGCGCTCTCGGCCAGGGAGATCAGGCACACCACCGCGAGGAAGCCGGCGAAGGAGCCGACCGCGAGATATCCGGCGAAGGCCACCGCGCGGACGAGGATCGTCGCCAGGTATATCCGGCGGTGGCCGAGCCGGTCGCCGAGCCGGCCGGCCGGCCGGGACGGACATGGCGGGGCCGAGCAGCGCGGCCACCGTGAGCCCGAGTCCGACCTGGGCCGCGCCGAGCCCGACGACCCGGGTGAAGTAGATGATGGCGCCGGTGTGGAAGAGGCCGTTGCCGATCCAGTCGATGAGGGTAGTGACGGCGTAGGCGCGCAGCGGACCGCGAGACGGCAGCAGTGCTGCCGCCCGCGTGGGGGTGGAGGACATGGCCTCCACCCAACTGCGTTGTAGGGGCGGGGCACAGAGATTTAGGCTCTGCCTCAATGCTCAGCTACATCCTCGGCGTCGACGATCTCGCCGACATGCGTTTCGCCTGCTCACCGCTGCTGGAGACCGCGACAAGCCTGTGGGCGCTGCGCCGGCCGGACAAGTACGCGCTGCACCTTCCGTGGATCCGGCGTACCCGTGAGGCGCTGGCGCGCGAAGGCGCCCCGGACACGGGACTGCTCGGCGAACTCACCGTCGACGGCAGCGGCTGGATCCCCGACTTCATCACGCCGCGCCCCGACTCGCCGCTGCCGGACGTCGCGGACGAGCTGCGCCGCCTGCGCGCCACCGCGCCGGACAAGGCGCTCGCCGATGTACGGGCCGCGTACGCGAACCGTCCGCTGCCGCCCCGGCTGTCCCAACTGGCAACCGATCCAAGGAAGTTGACGGCGGCCGTCGCGGATGCGGTGGAGGCGTACTGGGAGCTGGCGATCGCGCCGCACTGGTCGCGGATGCGAGCGGTCCTGGAGGCGGACATGGTGCACCGGGCGCAACTGCTCGCCCGGGACGGCGCGGCGGCCCTGCTCACCTCGCTCGACCCGTCGGCCACGTGGGACAACGGGCGGCTGACCCTGTTCGTGCACCGGGACCTGCACATGGCGACGGGCGTCGACGGGCGCGGGTTCTGGCTCGTACCGACGCTGTTCGCGCAGCACACGATCAGCCCGGTCGGCGCGGACGAGCGGCCCACGATCGCCTACCCGGCGCGAGGGGTGGCCACGTTGTGGGAGACCCGGCCGCCCCGGCCGGCGGGCGCGCTGGCCGCGCTGGTGGGCGGCCCGAAATCCGCGCTGCTGACCGCGCTCCGGGGCCCCGCGTCGACGACGGGGCTCGCGCGGCGCCTGGGGGTCACGGCGAGCGCGGTCTCCCACCATCTCGCGGTCCTGCACCGCACGGGCCTCGTCAGTCGCGCGCGGGCGGGGCGGGTGGTGCTGTATGCCCGTACGGAACTGGGCGACGAACTGACCCGCGACGGCTGACCCCGTCACCCCGGGGTGCGTGCGGGCCCCGGTTCAGGCGACCGATCCGATGTGGCGGTCCGGGGTGTTCGAGGCGTCGTGGTGGATCGGGGTGTGGGCGCCGGTCAGTGCGGCTCCGGTGCCGCCGCGCCGGTTCGCGACGATCTCCGCGGCGATGGAGAGGGCCGTCTCCTCGGGCGTACGGGCGCCGAGGTCGAGGCCGATCGGGGAGCGCAGCCGGTTGAGTTCGAGCTCGGTGACGCCCACCTCGCGCAGCCTCTTGTTGCGGTCCAGGTGGGTGCGGCGCGAGCCCATCGCGCCGACGTAGGCGACCGGCATCCTCAGAGCGCTCTCAAGCAGCGGGATGTCGAACTTGGCGTCGTGCGTGAGGACGCACAGCACGGTGCGCGCGTCGGTGTCCGTGCGCTGGAGGTATTCGTGCGGCCACTCCACGACGATCTCGTCCGCCTCGGGGAAGCGGGCCTTCGTCGCGAAGACGGGCCGGGCGTCGCAGACGGTGACGTGGTAGTTGAGGAATTTGCCCACCCTGACCAGGGCGGCGGCGAAGTCGATGGCGCCGAAGACGATCATCCGGGGGGCCGGGACGCTCGATTCGACCAAGACGGTGAGCGGCTGTCCGCACAGGCGGCCGTCCGCGCCGAGCGAGAGCGTGGCGGTGCGGCCGGCGTCCAGGAGGGCGGCGGCCTCGTCGGCGACGGCGCGGTCCAGTTCGGGGTGTCCGCCGAGCGCGCCCTCGCAGCGTCCGTCCGGGCGGACGAGCAGGGCGCGGCCCATGAGCTCGGCGGGCCCGTCGGTGACGCGAGCGACGGCGGCGGACTCGCCCCGCGCGGCGGCGGCGAGCGCGGCCGCGAACACCGGGCGCCCTGGCGCGTCCGTGCGGACCGGGGTGATGAGGATGTCGATGACGCCGCCGCAGGTCAGGCCGACCGCGAAGGCGTCCTCGTCGCTGTATCCGAAGCGTTCGAGCACGGTCTCGCCGTCTTCGAGCGCCTGTTGGCAGAGTTCGTAGACGGCGCCCTCCACACATCCGCCGGAGACCGAGCCGATCGCCGTGCCCTCGCTGTCGACGGCGAGGGCCGCGCCCGGCTGCCGGGGCGCGCTGCCGCCGACGGCCACCACGGTGGCCACGGCGAACTCGCGTCCCTGCTCGACCCACCGGTTGAGCTCTTCGGCGATGTCCAGCATGTTCGGTCTCCTTAAGCGACGTATGGAGGGCGTCAGCTGCGCGGGGGCTACTTGACGCCGAGCCAGTTCTCGATGGGATGGAGGGCGAAGTAGATGGTGAAGACGGCCGTCAGGGCCCACATGAACCCGCCGATCTCCCGCCACTTGCCCTGCGCCGCCTTGATCACGGTGTAGGCGATGACACCCGCGCCGACGCCGGCGGTGATGTTGTACGTGAAGGGCATCAGGACCACGGTGAGGAACACCGGGATGGAGACCGAGCGGTCGCTCCAGTCCACGTGCTTGGCGGCGCTCATCATCATCGAGCCGATGACCACGAGGGCCGCGGAGGCGACCTGGGCGGGAACGAGCTGGGTGACCGGGGTGAAGAAGAGGCAGGCCGCGAAGAAGAGGCCGGTGACGACCGAGGAGAGGCCGGTACGGGCTCCCTCACCGGCGCCGGAGGCGGACTCGATGAACACGGTCTGGCCGGAGGCGCCGGCGACGCCGCCGATCGCACCGCCCGCGCCGTCGATGAACAGCGCCTTGGACAGGCCAGGCATGCGGCCCTGCTCGTCGGCGAGCTTGGCCTCCTGGCCGACGCCGATGATGGTGGCCATCGCGTCGAAGAAGCCGGCGAGCACCAGGGTGAAGACGATCATCGTGACGCTGATGGCGCCGATGGAGCCCCAGCCGCCGAACTCGACGTGGCCGAAGAGTCCGAAGTCGGGCGAGGAGACCGCGCTGCCCTTGAGGTCGGGGGCGGTGCCGCCCCAGTCCGCGTCGGTAAGGCCACCGACCTTGGTGACCACGAAGGACAGGACGCTGCCCGTGACGATGCCGATCAGGATCGCGCCGGGCACCTTGCGGGCCTGGAGCGCGAAGATCAGGAGCAGGGTGATCGCGAAGAAGAAGACGGGCCAGCCCACGAGCTGACCGGTCACGCCGAGGGTGACCGGCGGACCGTGTTCGGGGCCCTTGCCGACGAATCCGGCCTTCACCAGGCCCAGCAGGGCGACGAACATGCCGATGCCCATGGTGATCGCGTGCTTGAGCGCCAGCGGAATGGCGTTCATGATCATCTCACGGAGGCCGGTGACGACCAGGAGCATGATGACGGCGCCGTACAGGACGCACATGCCCATGGCCTGCGGCCAGGTCATGTTCGGGACCACCTGGGTGGTCAGGGCGGCGGAGACGTTCAGACCCGCGGCGAGCGCGAGCGGGACCTTGCCGATGAAGCCCATCAGCAGCGTGCTGACCGCGGCCGCGAGCGCGGTGGCGGTCACCAGGCCCGCGTGGCCCAGCGTGTGCTTGTCGACATCGGGCGTCGAGAGGATCAGCGGGTTGAGCAGGAGGATGTAACACATCGCCATGAAGGTGGTGATGCCGCCGCGCACTTCCTGCGCGAGCGTCGATCCTCTGTCGGATATGTGGAAGTACCGGTCGAGCCAGGACCTGCCGGCGGGCGGACGGGAGCCGGAGCCCGCGTCCTCGGCGGTGGTCTTCGGCTCCAGGGACTGCTGGGTCATGGTGCCTACTCCCAAGGTTCACAGGGGCACCCGCATAAGACTTGAATCCTCAGGTCAGACAAGCTGCGGGATTTGGGATGGTGCGTGGGCTGCACGACCCGGGGGACGGCCCGAGACGAACGGTGACTGCTCCTGCCGGGGTACCGCGTCGGTACCGCAGGGCAGCTGACTACGGGTGTTGCTGGTGTGACTCCGGGCGGTGCGGGCGTCGGAAGTGTGACGTTCCTGGGAGGCACGCACCGCCCGGAGGGCTTGTGCGGAGGAGCGGGCCGGGGGATGTGAGGCCCCCGGGGAGGACATCTCTTCCACCCGCTCCCCCAGGGGGTCAGGCTCCGGTGCCCGTCAGGTGCTCGGGGCGGACCGGGGTCTTGGTGAGCTCAAGGCCCGTCGCGTTCCGGATCGCCGCGAGGACGGCCGGGGTGGACGAGAGGGTCGGCGCCTCACCGATGCCGCGCACGCCGTACGGCGCGTTCGGGTCGGCGAGTTCGAGGTAGTCGACCGGGATGGTCGGCGTGTCGAGGATGGTGGGGAGCAGGTAGTCCGTGAAGGAGGGGTTGCGCACCTTCGCGGTCTTCGGGTCGACGATGATCTCTTCCATCACCGCGACGCCCAGGCCCTGGGTGGTGCCGCCCTGGATCTGGCCGACCACGGAGAGCGGGTTGACCGCCTTGCCGACGTCCTGGGCGCAGGCCAGCTCGACCACCTTGACCAGACCGAGCTCCGTGTCGACCTCCACCACCGCGCGGTGCGCGGCGAAGGCGTACTGCACATGGCCGTTGCCCTGGCCGGTGACGAGGTCGAAGGCCTCGGTGGGGCGGTGGCGCCACTCCTCCTCCACCTCCACGACCTCGTCCTCGAGGACCTCCACGAGGGTGGTGAGGACTTCGCCGCCGTCGGTGACAACCTTGCCGCCCTCCAGCAGGAGTTCGGCGTTGGCCCACGCCGGGTGGTAGGAGCCGAACTTGCGCCGGCCGATCTCCAGGACCTTCTCGCGGACGATCTCGCAGGAGTTCTTGATGGCGCCGCCGGTCATGTACGTCTGGCGGCCCGCGGAGGTCGAACCGGCCGATCCCACCTGGGTGTTGGCGGGGTGGATGGTGACCTGCGTGACGCCGAGCTCGGTCCGGGCGATCTGGGCGTGGATGGTGACGCCGCCCTGGCCGACCTCCGCCATGGCGGTGTGGACGGTCGCGACGGCCTCGCCGTTGATGACCTCCATGCGGATCCTGGCGGTCGAGTAGTCGTCGAAGCCCTCGGAGAAGCCGACGTTCTTGATGCCGACCGCGTAGCCGACGCCGCGTACGACACCCTCGCCGTGCGTGGTGTTGGACAGACCGCCGGGCAGCGCGCGGACGTCGGCCTGCTCGCCGGCCGCGAGCCACTGCTGCTCGGGCGGCATCGGACGGGCCTTGACGCGGCGCAGCAGTTCGGCGACGGGGGCGGGCGAGTCGACCCGCTGGCCCGTCGGCATGATGGTGCCCTGCTCCATGGCGTTGAGCTGGCGGAACTCCACCGGGTCCATGCCCAGCTCCGCCGCGAGCTTGTCCATCTGGGCCTCGTAGGCGAAACAGGCCTGGACCGCGCCGAAGCCGCGCATGGCGCCGCAGGGCGGGTTGTTGCTGTAGAGGCCGATCGCCTCGATGTCCACGTCATTGATGACGTAGGGGCCGACCGAGAGGGACGAGGCGTTGCCGACGACCGAGGCCGTGGACGAGGCGTAGGCGCCGCCGTCGAGCACGATCTTGCACTTCATGTGCGTGATCTTGCCGTCCTTGGTGGCCCCGTGCTCGTAGTAGAGCTTCGCGGGGTGGCGGTGGACGTGGCCGAAGAAGGACTCGTACCGGTTGTAGACCATCTTGACCGGCTTGTTGGTGCGCAGGGCGAGCACCGAGGCGAGGATCTGCATCGAGATGTCCTCGCGGCCGCCGAACGCGCCGCCGACGCCGGCCATCGTCATGCGCACCTTCTCCTCGGGCAGGCCGAGGCAGGGGGCGATCTGCTTGAGGTCGGAGTGCAGCCACTGGGTGGCGACGTACAGGTCGATGCCGCCGTCCTCTGCGGGCACCGCGAGGCCGGACTCGGGGCCGAGGAACGCCTGGTCCTGCATGCCGAAGGTGTACTCGCCCTTGACGATGACGTCGGCGCGCCTGGCCGCCTCGGCGGCGTTGCCGCGGATGATCGGCTGGCGGTGGACGATGTTGGGGTGCGGGACGTGGCCCGCGTGGTGGTCGTTGCGGTTCTCGTGGACCAGGATCGCGTCCGGGGCGGTCGCCGAGGCCTCGTCGGTGATGAGCGGCAGCTCGCGGTACTCGATTTTGATCTTGGCGGCGGCGCGGCGCGCGGTCTCCGGGTGGTCGGCGGCCACGAGGGCCACCGGCTCGCCGTGGTGGCGCACCTTGCCGTAGGCGAGGACGGGGGTGTCCTGGAACTCCATGCCGTAGTTCTTGGCGGCCGGCAGGTCCTCGTGGGTCAGGACGGCGTACACGCCGTCCATCGCCAGCGCCTCGGAGGTGTCGATGGACACGATCTCGGCGTGCGCGACGGTGGACCGCAGGGCCTGCCCCCACAGCATGTCCTCGTGCCACATGTCCGAGGAGTAGGCGAACTCGCCGGTGACCTTCAGCGTGCCGTCGGGGCGCAGCGTGGATTCGCCGATGCCGCCCTTGGTCGCGCCCTGGGTGACGTTCCTCGGGATGCCCGTGGTGGTACCAGCCATGATCAGACCGCCTCTCCCTGACGGACCGCGGCCAGACGGACCGCGTCCAGGATCTTCTCGTAACCGGTGCAGCGGCACAGGTTGCCCGAGAGCGCTTCGCGGATGTCCGCGTCGGACGGCTCGGCGTTGCGCTCCAGGAGCTCGTCGGCGGCCACCAGGAGACCGGGGGTGCAGAAACCGCACTGCACGGCGCCGGCGTCGATGAAGGCCTGCTGGATCGGGGAGAGCGTGCCCGCCTCTCCGGTCCGGCCGTCCTGGGGCCTGGCCTGCCACTGCTTGGCGGCGTCGATGGAGGTGCCGCAGGCGCCGGAGGCGCAGCCGCCGCCGGGGTGGGCGTCGGTGCGGTGGGCGGCGTAGTCGGCCAGGCCCTCCACGGTGACGACCTCGCGGCCCTCGACCTGACCGGCCGCGACCAGACAGGAACACACCGGCACGCCGTCGAGGCGCACCGTGCAGGAGCCGCACTCGCCCTGCTCGCAGGCGTTCTTCGAACCGGGAAGCCCCATGCGCTCGCGCAGGACGTACAGAAGGCTCTCGCCCTCCCACACGTCGTCGGCCTCCTGCTTACGGCCATTGACCGTGAAATTGACGCGCATGGTTATGCAGCTCCTTCAAGGGTGCGGCCGTTGCCGCGGTACGACTCCCAGGTCCACGTCAGCGTGCGACGGGCCATGACGCCGACGGCGTGACGGCGGTAGTTCGCCGTCCCCCGGACGTCGTCGATCGGGTTGCAGGCGCCCGAGGCGAGCTGGGCGAACTGCTTGGCGATCGAGGGGGTGATGATCTTTCCGCTCTCCCAGAACCCGCCCTCTTCGAGCGCCGCGTTCAGGAATTCCTCGGCCGCCTTCGCCCGAATGGGGGTCGGGGCGGCCGAGCCGATGCCGGTGCGGACCGTGCGCGTCTCGGGGTGCAGCGCGAGCCCGAAGGCGCAGACGGCGATGACCATGGCGTTGCGGGTGCCGACCTTGGAGAACTGCTGGGGGCCGTCCGCCCTGGGGATGTGGACGGCCTTGATCAGCTCGTCCGCCTCCAGCGCGTTGCGCTTGACGCCCTTGTAGAACTCGTCGATGGGGATGAGCCGGACGCCGCGCGCCTGCGACTCGACCTCGACGTCGGCGCCGGAGGACAGCAGCGCGGGGTGGGCGTCACCGGCCGGCGAGGCGCAGCCGAGGTTGCCGCCGACGCCGCCCCGGTTGCGGATCTGCGGGGAGGCGACCGTGTGCGAGGCGAGCGCGAGGCCCGGCAGCTCCGCCCGCAGGTTCTCCATGATCTTCGTGTACGGGACGGAGGGGCCGAGCCGGACACTCTCCTCACCGGTCTCCCACTGGGCCAGCTCACCGATGCGGTTCAGGTCCAGGAGGTACTCGGGCCGGCGGTGGTCAAAGTTGATCTCGACCATCACGTCGGTGCCACCCGCAATGGGCACAGCGGTGGGGTGCTCTGCCTTGGCGGCGAGCGCCTCCTCCCAGCTGGCGGGGCGAAGGAAGTCCATGAGTGGCTCTCTTCTTCTCAAATCGGGGTCATTCGCGCGGGTCCCGGTGACGGCAGGCCCTCGACATCTCAGTCGTTCATGTGCTGTTAACGCGGTGTGGCCTCAGTACACAAGCCGTGCGGCGCCGGGGTGCAGTCACTGAAACCATGAAGGAGTTGGCTGGTCTCCACCCACGTCTTGTAGATTCGTATGAAAGGCGGTGTTCCGTTACCTCACCGCTTTCCAACGGCAACATCAAGACAGATCGGCGGCGACACGCGATGCGGCTGCGCGCACTTCTGGAAACCGACGCGCTGGGGCTGCGGCTGCTCGGCGGCGAGGACGAGCTGGACCGCACGGTGCGGGGGGTCATGACCACGGACCTGCGGGATCCCAGTCGCTACCTGACGGGCGGTGAGCTGGTTCTGACCGGTCTCGCCTGGCGACGCGACGCCGAAGATTCCGAGCCATTCGTACGCATCCTCGCGGGCGCGGGCGTGGCGGGCCTCGCGGCCGGCGAGGCCGAACTCGGAGCCATTCCCGATGATCTTGTGTTGGCTTGTTCTCGCCATCGGCTGCCGCTCTTCGCGGTCCATGAGTCGGTCGCGTTCGCAACCATCACCGAGCACGTCGTACGCCAGGTCTCCGGCGAGCGCGCCGGCGACCTGGCGGCTGTGGTGGACCGCCACCGCAGGCTGATGACCTCGGGTCCGGCAGGCGGCGGCCCCGAGGTGGTCCTCGATCTGCTCGGCTCCGACCTCGATCTGCGGGCCTGGGTGCTTTCTCCCACCGGCCGCCAGATCGCGGGCGTCGGCGACCCGCTGGCCCCCGCGCTCGGCGCCGCGCTGGCCGCGGAGCACCTGGGCGCCACCCGTACCGGCCGCCGGGGCCCGCACCGGGCCGCCATCGACGGGGTGACCTACTCGCTCTTCCCGATCCGCAACAACGCCCGGGGACCCGCCCCCGCCTCCCGGGACGTGCGCGAGAGCGTGCTTTCGGACTGGCTGCTCGCCGTCGAGGCCGACGCGAGCGACTGGCCGGCCGCCCGGCTCGACCTCCTCCAGGGCGTCACCCAGCTGATCGCCGTCGAGCGCGACCGGCGCGACGCGGCGCGCGCGGTCCGCCGCCGCCTGGCCCAGGAGGTCCTTGAGCTGGTGCAGACCGGCGCCGCGCCGGCCGAGATCGCCGCCCGGCTGCGGGTCGCGGCCCCCGTGCTGCTGCCCGGCCTCGGCTCGGCCCCGCACTGGCAGGTCGTGGTGGCCCGGGTGGACTGGGAGCGCGAAGCAGGCGCGGAGATCGCCGGCGGCCCGGTCGCCCAGTCGCTCCTCGAGGAGATCCTGGTCGACCCCGCCGTCGTGGGACCCGAGTCCCTTGACCGGATCGCCGTGGCCCACGCGGGTGACGAGGCGATCGCGCTCGTCCCGCTGCCGCCGGTCACCGGCGAGAGCGCCGAGGGCGGCCTGCACGCCGACGCGCTGCTGAACGCGGTGCGCGCGCCGCTCGCCGCGGGCCTCGCCGACGACGGCCGCCTGACCCTGGGCGTCAGCGCCGCCGTGCACTCCGCCGAGGGGCTGCGCGGCGCCCTGGAGGAGGCCCGGCACGCGCGCCGGGTCGCCGCGGCCCGCCCGGGCCGGGTGTGCGCGGCCGGCCACCACGAGCTGGCCTCGCACGTGCTGCTGCTGCCGTTCGTGCCGGACGACGTGCGGCGCGCCTTCACCGCGCGCCTGCTCGACCCGCTGCGCGACTACGACCGGCGCCACCGCGCCGAGCTGATCCCGACCCTGGAGGCCTTCCTGGACTGCGACGGGTCGTGGACGCGGTGTGCGACGCGGCTGCATCTGCACGTCAACACGTTGCGCTACCGGGTGGGCAGGATCGAGCAGTTGACGGCCCGTGACCTGTCGCGTCTGGAGGACAAGCTGGACTTCTTCCTGGCGTTGCGGATGAGCTGACGGTCGGCTCCGGCCACTCCCGGAAGTTTGTGAACTCATTCACGCACCCCCCTTGGCCCGGCGCGCCATTCCATGCTGAGATGCGGCATCGACTCATCGGCTCGATGGCGCGCTCGGGGAGGGCAACGTGGCGCACACCGCCATGTCTGGTTCCGGAACGACTGCTCATGACGGGGATCCGCTCCAGACCGCGGTGTGGCGGCTGCGCTCGCGCGGCTGCTGGACGGACGCGGCCGCGCTGCTCGAACCCCACGCCACGGCCCCGGCGGGCGCGCTCCAGCGCACCGCCCTGCTGACCGAGCGGTGTGTGTACACCGAGTCGGGCTGGGCGGAGGCCGACGAGGCGCTGCGCGGCGCCGAGGCCGTCGCCCGCAGCGACGAGGAGCGCGGCGCCGCCGCCTGCGAACGCGGCTATCTCGCGTACGCCTCAACCCTGTTCGGGGTGCGCGACCGGGCAGACGAGGCGCGCTCGGCGTTCGGCCGGGCGGCGGCGCTGACCGCGCCCGAGGGCTCCGGCCGGCCCCTGCTCGACTTCCGGCGCGGGCTGTTCGCGGAGAACGTGGCCGACGCGCCGCAGGCCGCCCGCGCCGCCTACCGCCGCGCCCACGAGGGCGCCGCCGCCCACGGCGACTTGCTGCTGCTCTCCTTCACCTGGCGCCATCTGGCCGGACTCGCCCTGCGCGAGGGGGAGTTGGCGCAGGCCCGGCAGGGTTTCACCGAGTCCCTGCGGATCCGCGAGGAGCTGGGATACCTCATCGGCACGGCGCCCGCGCTCGCCTCCCTCGCCGACACCGAGGAGGAGCCGGTCTCCACCCGGCTGCGCACGGAAGCCGCCCGTCTCGTACGCCTCCTGGGCGTGCCCACCTGGTTAGTGACCCACCTGGGCGCGGTACCTCCCCCGTCGCCGGCGACCTGACACCAGGTCGGACGGCAAGGTGACGAAGCGTCAGGCCGCACATTGACGCTGTGTCAGACGCGCACGTCGGCGGGGCTCAGAGGGTTGAGCCGGTGAAGTGCTCGCGCACCAGCGCCTGGACGACCGGCAGGTTCTGGGCGCACAGGGCGTCCAGGAGTGCCTGGTGTTCGGCCGCGTCGGCCACCAGGTCGCCGCGGCGCGCCACCGGCGCGGCGGTCAGCGGCCACTGGGCGCGCCGGTGCAGATCGTCGGCCACCTGCACCAGCTGCTCGTTGCCCGCGAGCGCGAGGACGGCCCGGTGGAAGGCGCGGTCGCGTTCGGCGTAGCCCGCGCGGTCGCCGGTGGCCGCCGCCTCGATGGTGGCCTCGGCCAGGGGGCGCAGCTCGGCCCAGCGCCGCGCCGGGACCGTGCGGGCCAGCCGCAGCATGACGGGCACCTCGATCATGGCCCGCACCTCGGCGAGCTCCGCCAGCTCGCGCGCGCTGCGCTCGGTGACCCGAAAGCCCCGGTTCGGCACGACCTCGACGGCGCCCTCGATGCTGAGCTGCTGCATCGCCTCGCGCACGGGGGTGGCGGAGACCCCGAACCGTTCGCCGAGCGCCGGCGCCGAGTACACCTCGCCGGGGGCGAGCTCGCCGTCGACCAGGGCGGTGCGCAGGGCGGCCAGGATCTGGCCGCGTACCGAATGGCGGTGGACGGAGCGGGACGCGGGCGGTCCACCGTGGAGGTGCTCGCCGCGCGGGTCGCCGGCGCGCGCGCCCGGGGCCTTCGCCTGCCCGGGGACGCGGGGTGACCCGGACGGCGGCACGGCCGCCTCGCGCGCTCTGCCCTGCTCCACCCCGGCCTCCCACGGCTCCGTCTGCCCCCACAGACCATAGGCGGACAAAGCGCGAGTTCAAACATCGCACACATCCGCTAAGGTAAGGCTTACCTGCCAACGATCGTGATTCGGTGGTCCCGTATGACCGTCTCCACCTTGCTGCCCCGCCCGCTGCCGAGCCCCGTCGCGGACGCCTACGCCCGCCTCGCCGAGGTGTTCCCCTCACTGAGGATCAGGGAGCTGGCGCGATCGGAGCAGGCGCCGCGAGGCGCGGGCTGGGTCGGCGCGGCGCAGCTCGCGGAGGGCGGCGCGGCCCTGGACACTTTCTTGGCCTGGGACAACGCCCAGGTCCTGCGGGACTACGGACACCAGGCCCGCCCCGATGTCATCGCCTCCTTCGGCTTCCACCGCTACGCCTGGCCGGCCTGCCTGCTTGTGACCGTGCCCTGGTTCCTGAGCCGCCGGGTGCCCCGGATCCCGGTCGCCGACGTGGCCCACCACCGGGCCCTTGGCCGGATGACGGTGCGGGTGCGGGAGTTCGCCTGCCTCCCCGACGACCCGGCGGCCGCCCTTCCCGGCGCCCGGGTCGTCGCGGACGAGGAGGCACTGCGAGGCGCGGTGCGGACCTCGGTGGCCGAGCATCTGGGCCCGGTGCTCGACGGGTTCGGGCCGCGCATGCGGCGGGGCAGGCGGGCCCTGTGGGGCATGGCGACGGACGAGATCGTCGAAGGGCTCTGGTACGTCGGCTCGCTGCTCGGCGAGGAGACGCGCGCGATGGCGGCGCTCGACGCGCTGCTGCCCGGCACCGAGAAGCCGTATGTGGGCACCCCGGGCTTTCGCGACCTGACCGGGCCCGACGGGCGCCGGCTGCCGACCCGCGACCGGGCGAGCTGCTGCCTCTTCTACACCGTGCGCCCCGAGGACACCTGCGTCACGTGCCCGCGCACCTGCGACGCCGACCGCGTGGCGAAGCTCAGCGCCGCTTCCTGACTCCATGCCACCCGTACGGGTGAGCAACGGTCGAACGCAACTCGCCTCCCCCGCACGGTAGTTCGGGCTCATGGCCCCTATTAGGCTGCCCTCGCACTCCGTTGGCGTCCTCTTGCCCCGAAAACCCCTGCCGCCCCGCGCGGCTGGAGCAGTATGGCGGCCGATACGCCCTACGCGATGCAAGGGACACCGCATGCGACTGACCGACATATCGCTTGACTGGCTGCTTCCGGGCGGCGTGATGATCGTGGGGGTCGTCGTGGCTCTGGTAGTGCTCGCTCGCGGCAAGCGCGCCGGTGACAACGCCACCGGCGACGACTCGTGGGAGCGCAGTGAGGAGCGCCGCAGAAGGAAGGAGGCGGTGTACGGCACCGCCTCCTATGTGCTCCTGTTCTGCTGCGCGGCGGTGGCGGCCGCGCTCTCCTTCCACGGTCTGGTCGGCTTCGGCCGGCAGAACCTCAATCTGACGGACGGCTGGGAGTACCTGGTCCCCTTCGGCCTCGACGGCGCGGCCATGTTCTGTTCCGTGCTCGCGGTGCGCGAGGCGAGCCACGGTGACGCGGCGCTCGGCTCACGCCTGCTCGTGTGGACGTTCGCGGGCGCGGCGGCCTGGTTCAACTGGGTGCACGCCCCGCGCGGCATGGCCCACGCGGGCGCCCCGCAGTTCTTCGCCGGGATGTCGCTCTCGGCCGCCGTGCTCTTCGACCGCGCCCTGAAACAGACGCGCCGGGCGGCACTGCGCGAACAGGGCCTGGTGCCAAGGCCGTTGCCGCAGATCCGGATCGTGCGGTGGCTGCGCGCCCCGAGGGAGACCTTCGGCGCCTGGTCGCTGATGCTCCTCGAAGGCGTACGCACCCTGGACGAGGCGGTCGACGAGGTACGCGAGGACAAGCGCGCCAAGGAGGAGAACAAGCTCCGCAGGCGTGATCAGGAGAAGCTGGACCGGGCGCACCTCAAGGCGCTCAGCCGGCAGAACCGGGCCTGGGGGCGCGGCAGGGGCGGCCGTCAGATCGGTGTCCAGGGGCTCGGTCCGGGGCCCGGCTCCGCGCAGCCCAAGGCTGCCGCGGAGCCGGCCGAGGCGGAGCCGGGACAACTGCCGCAGCGCACCCGGCCCTCCCTCCAGGCCGTCGGGAGCCCTGATGCCCCGGCCGCGAGGACCGTGGACCTCACCGCCGAGGACGACACCCAGGCGTTGCCCCGGCTCGACTCCCTGGAGCGCAAACTGAAGGACCTTGAGCAGCAGTTCGGCTGACCGCGTCGCCCCGTCGTCGACACGCCGTCGACCTGTCGTCGCCCCCCCATCGCCCCGTCGGCGGCGCGCCATCGCCCCGGCCGCTCGCCTGGGCGGGGCGCCGGGGCGAGGCGGCTAGTACCTCGGCGGCGCGCCGTCGCCCAGTTCGAACCAGACGATCTTTCCCCGTTCGTGTTCGTCCACGCCCCACGCGTCCGCCAGCGCCTCGACAAGGACCAGGCCCCTGCCGTGCGTCCCGTCGTCGGACGTCGGCCGGCGCGGGGTCGGCAGGTCGGTCGCGAAGTCCCGTACCTCCACGCGCAGCCCCGTCTCCCCGACCGTCACCGTCACCACGGCGCCCCGGTCCGTGTGCACGAGGGCGTTGGTGACCAGCTCACTGGTCAGCAGCTCCGCCACGTCCGCCGCTCGCGAATGCCGCGAGGAGCGCAGAAGTTCCCTGAGTGCGCGGCGTATTTCCGCCACCGCCGTTAGATCCGCGTGCCCCACTCTCCTGCACAGCAGGCGCTGGTCCCCCTGCTGCGCATCAGGTGTCCGGGCGGGCCCGGCCCCCGCGGACCCGAACCCTGCCTGATGCCCTGTCATAGCCCCCACCTGCACGGTGTGACGACCTTCCTCCCTCGAACACGCACACGGGATGCATGCCCCGCCTCGGCCTGGTCACTCATGGTGATTCCGCGGCAACCCAAAGAGAATGCCGAGGGCCGGCCCCCAACGGAGGCGCGCCACCGGGTGGTCGGGCTCCGGCGCGCGGCCCGCGCGAGCGGGCCGTGCGCCCGTTCATGCGCCCCGCGCGACCCCGCCGCCCAGTCGGCTCACTCCTGCCGTTCGGCATGCGCCGGACAAGGCGACGGGCCCGGGCGCGCCGGACGACGGGCCGCGCCCAGCCCGTTGACGGCGCCATTCGAGCCGCTGGAGGGCGGTACGCGTCCGGGCCGGTGAGCCGGCTGCGGATCCAGCGGGCCGACCCGCGGTGCCCGGCCGTGGCGGAGGGCCGATGCGTCGGTCGGCCCCGGTTTCGCCGGATCGGTGCCGCGCTCGCCCACGCGCGGTCCGCTCGACGACCGCGCGGGTGTCGGCCCGAGGGCGACCCCTCCCCCGCGTCCGGCATATCCCCTTGGCAGCGGCGGCGGGGCGCGGACCGGGGCCGCCCCGCATGATCCGCCGCCAACTCCCTTGACTTCCCCACCACTTGGGGTCGCTCCGCACGCAGACGCACCGACCGGTCGGCCTGCGCCGATCCGTCCCTCGCGGCTACGTCTTGTGGCGTACCCGGCACCGAGCGGTGCGGGCGCCACGGGACGCCGGGGCTCGCAGACGGGGGCCGCCGTGCCGCACCGGGCGCGTACAGCCTTCCGTAGGCCGTTCGTCGCCGTCCGCGAAGGCGGCCCCCCGCATCGGTCCCACGACATCCCGCCCGGAGCGCCACCCCCCGGGTACGCACGGGACACGCGAGACGTACTGGCGAGTACGTGAGCGGACGGACCGGCCCGTCGCCCCCCGAACGGCCGGGCCGGCTCAGTAGGGCACCGTGCCGCACCACGTCTCCGCCCAGGCGGAAGCGCCGAATTTGTTGGCCGCGCGCACCGAGACGCAGATCTCGTCGCCGGAGTAGGGGCCGTTGACGACGTAGCTGCTGCCGCCCGTGGAGTAGATGGTGTCGACGTTCTTCTTGGTGAAGTTGCTGCCCTTGTTGGTGAAGTGGATGTCGTACCTGGTCGCCTCGGACAGCGGCGTCCAGCTCGCGGTGAACGGCATCGAACACGCGCCGACGCAGGAGTTGTTGTACTTGAGCTGGTACGCCTTCAGGTCCGGCGGCGGGGAGCCCGATGGCGGCTTGCTGTCGCCGGAGGACCCCGAACCACCGGGCCCCGACCCGCCGGACCCTGAACCACCGGACGAAGCGGACCCGCCGGACGAAGCCGACCCGCCGGACGAACTGGATGATCCCGAGGACCCCGATCCCCCGCCGGCGCCCGCGCCACCGCTTTTCGCCGGACCGCCGCCTCCGCCTCCGGCGCCGCCGGCCGGGGGCGCCGAGACCCCGCCGTTCGCCGGGGCGTTCACCCCGCCGTCGCCCGCCCTGCCGTCCTGACCCTTCGCGTCACCCTTGTCCTTGTCGGACGCCGAAGGCGAGGGCGAACCCCCGGGCGCACTGGGCGAGTTGCTGCCCGACGGGCCCGCTCCGGCACTGGCGCTCGGGCCCGCGCTCCCACCGGTGCTGGCGCTCGCGGCCGGGGCGTCGGCGTGCGCCCCGCTCCCGCTGTCGCTCGCGAAGGGCGCGATCACCGCGATCGTGCCGCCGCCCACCGCAAGCACGGCGATGACCGGCAGCACGATCAGCCGGCGCCGGCGACGAGGCCGCTGTTCCCGTTCCCCTTCCCGTCCCCGCTCGCGCTCGCGCAAGGTGACGGCTTCCCCCTCGATGACGCCCGCGCCGGGACCGGCTCCGGGCCGCAGACCGATGGTCGCCCGGTCCACGGGCCGCTCCCGCAGCGGCTTCGCCTCGGCGTCGAGCAGCCGCGCGGACTGCTGCGCCAGCCGCGCGACGACCGCAGCGGGCAGCCAGGCACCCCGCGCCGAACGCGGACGCGTGCGCTCGGGGTCCGCCAACAGCTCGTCCACGCCGGGTCGTTGGTCGATGTCCTTGGCCAGGCACCGGGCGATGAGCGCCCGCAGCGCCTCGTCCTGGACGCCCGCAAGGTCGGGCTCGCCCTCGACGATCTGGAACATCACGGCGTGCTGATTGCTGGCCCCGTGCCCGAACGGCAGCTGCCCGGTCGCGGCGTAGGTCAGCACGCACCCGAGGGTGAACACATCGCTCTTGGCTCCGGCGCTCTGGCCGCGCACCTGCTCGGGCGACATGAAGCCGGGCGAGCCGACCGCCATCCCCGTACTGGTCAGCAGGGACTCCACGGACGTCTCAAGCGCCCGCGCGATCCCGAAGTCGATGACCTTGGTGCCGTCCACGGTGAGCATGACGTTGGACGGCTTGAGGTCGCGGTGCACGATCCCCACGCCGTGGATGTCCTTGAGCGCCTTCAACAGCCCCTCGGCGAGGGCGTGCAGGGACGCGGCCGGCAGCGGCCCGTGCCGTCGCACGATCTGTTCGAGCGAGAGCCCGGGGACGTACCCCGTGGCGACCCATGGCGGCTCGTCGTCGGGACCCGCGTCGAGCACCGGCGCCGTGTACCGCTCGCCGACCTTGCGCGCCGCCTCGATCTCCCGCCGGAAGCGCGCCCGGAAGTGCTCGTCCGACACGTGCTCTTCGTGTACGACCTTGACGGCGACGGTGCGCCCGCTGTCCGAACGCGCCAAAAACACCCGCCCCATGCCGCCGGCGCCGAGCCGGCCCAGCAGCAGATACGGCCCGATGCGCGCCGGATCGCTCACCGCGAGGGGCTTGATGCCCCCCTCGACATAGTCGTCCGTCCCGCCGTTCTTCTCCCCGTCGGTACCACTCATGATGGTGTGAATCCCCCGGCCCTTCTCGCCTGGTCATCGGCGTAACCCGGTTGAGCGTAAACGGTGTTGGGGCACCGGGTGAAGGTGAGGACGCGCGGGGCGGGCGCGTGGTTCGCCGAGGGACCCCGCTTCTAAGGCCTGGGTACGTTGCGCAGGTTGGAGCGGGCCATCTGGAGCATGCGCCCCACCCCGCCATCCAGGACGATCTTGCTGGCCGACAGGGCGAAGCCCGAGACCATCTCGGCGCTGATCTTCGGCGGGATGGAGAGCGCGTTCGGGTCGGTGACGATGTCGATCAGCGCGGGCCCCTTGTGCCGGAACGCGTCCTTGAGAGCGCTCCCGAGCTGCTTGGGCTTCTCCACCCGCACCCCGTACGCCCCGGCCGCGCGGGCGATGGCCGCGAAGTCCGGGTTGTGGTTGGTCGTCCCGTACGAGGGAAGGCCCGCGACCAGCATCTCCAGCTCGACCATGCCGAGCGAGGAGTTGTTGAAGAGCACGATCTTCACGGGCAGGTCGTACTGGACGAGTGTCAGGAAGTCGCCCATCAGCATCGAGAAGCCGCCGTCGCCCGACATCGAGATCACCTGGCGGCCACGGTCGGTGAACTGGGCGCCGATGGCCTGCGGCAGGGCGTTGGCCATCGAGCCGTGGCTGAACGAACCGATGATCCGGCGCCTGCCGTTGGGCGAGATGTAGCGGGCCGCCCAGACGTTGCACATACCGGTGTCGACGGTGAACACGGCGTCTTCGGCGGCGAGTTCGTCCAGGACGGAGGCGACGTACTCGGGATGGATCGGGACGTGCTTGTCCACCTTGCGGGTGTACGCCTTGACGACGCCCTCCAGCGCGTCGGCGTGTTTCTTGAGCATCCTGTCGAGGAACTTGCGGTCCGTCTTGACCTTGACCCGGGGCGTCAGACAGCGCAGCGTCTCCTTCACGTCCCCCCACACCGCGAGCTCCAGCTTCGAGCGCCGGCCGAGGTGTTCGGGGCGTACGTCGACCTGGACGATCTTGACGTCGTCGGGCAGGAAGGCGTTGTACGGGAAGTCGGTGCCGAGCAGGATGAGCAGGTCGCACGCGTGGGTCGCCTCGTAGGCGGCGCCGTACCCGAGCAGGCCGCTCATGCCGACGTCGTAGGGGTTGTCGTACTGGATCCACTCCTTGCCGCGCAGCGCGTGCCCGACGGGCGCCTTGATCCGCTCGGCGAACTCCATGACCTCCGCGTGCGCGCCGGCGGTGCCGCTGCCGCAGAACAGGGTGACGCGCTTGGCCTTGTCGATGAGGGCGGCGAGTCTGTCGATCTCGCCGTCCCCGGGCCGGACCGTGGGCCGGGACGTCATCAGGGCGTGGTCGATGGCCTTGTCGGGGGCGGGGGCGGAGGCGATGTCGCCGGGCAGCGCGAGGACGCTCACGCCGCCCCGGCCGATCGCGTGCTGGATCGCCGTCTGGAGTACGCGTGGCATCTGCTGCGGGCTTGAGATCAACTCGCTGTAGTGGGAGCACTCCCGGAACAGCTGGTCGGGGTGGGTCTCCTGGAAGTAGCCGAGGCCGATCTCCGACGACGGGATCTGCGAGGCGAGGGCGAGGACCGGGGCCATCGAGCGGTGCGCGTCGTAGAGGCCGTTGATGAGGTGCAGGTTGCCCGGGCCGCACGACCCCGCGCACGCGGCCGGCCCCCCGGTGAGCTGGGCCTCGGCGCCGGCCGCGAACGCGGCGGTCTCCTCGTGCCTGACCTGGATCCAGTCGATGCCGGGGGTGCGGCGGATGGCGTCGACGACGGGGTTGAGACTGTCACCGACGACTCCGTACAGCCGCTTGACGCCCGCGCGCGCGAGGATGTCGACGAACTGCTCTGCGACGTTCTGCTTGGCCATGGGTCCATCAACCCATGGCCTTCGCCATCACGCCTCCCAGACCGCGGCGGCCGTACGGTCGTCGGCGTAACCCTTCACCCTGAGCTGAAGGTCGGCGAGGAAGGCGGCGAGGCCCGGCGGCTCGGGGCCCGCCCAGCGTTCGGCCAGTTCCCCGGCGAGAGCGCTCTCGCCGCGCAGGGGTTCGGCGAGGCCGGTACTGCACAGCAGGAGCGTGTCACCCGGGCGGGCCACGGAGGCCCGGAAGCGGAACGGTTCGCCTGGGGGCGCGGGCGGTTCGATGTAGGGGCGGGCCGGCTCGACGGTGCCGAGGTCCATGGTCAGGCTCTGCTCCGCCGGGGACTCGGCGGGCGCCGACCCGAACCCCACCACCGGCGCCCCGACGACGGCGCCCGGCTCGGGCACGGCGGGCTCGATGTCCTGCCAGACTCCCCCGCGCAACCGGAACAGACCGCCGTGCCCGATGCCGAAGAAGACCCGGGTGCGGCAGGCGGGGTCGGCGGAGAGCAGCAGACACCGCAGGCTCGCCGTGTACTCCCCCGGTGGCAGGCCCAGCTCTCCCGCGCGGGCCCGCAGCATCCCGTAGCTGCGGTCGATGAGCCGGTGCAGTCCCGACTTGAGGTCGCCGCGCCGGCCCGCGCGGATGTCCTCGGCGAGGCGGAGGTGGCTGCGGCCGATGGCGCCGCCGATCCAGTGGCAGGCGTCGGCGGCCGCCAGGTGGGCCCGCTCGCTGGTGCGCGCGCCGCTGCCCACCGCGACCAGGACCAGGGCGTTCTCGCCGGTGCCGAAGCGGGCGGTGAGCAGGGCGTCGCGGCGCGGCTCGCCCCGGTAGCGCGCGGAGTCGCCCCGCGAGGAGCCGGCCCGCAGGACGTAGGCGCCGTAGCGGGCGCCGTCGAGCACGGTGTCCGCGACGAGCTCGTCGAGGCCGTCGGGGCGGGCGCCGGGCAGCGCGGTGGGCTCGGCCTCATAGGTGGGCGGCCCGTCCCCCACATACCCGGCACGGGGCCCTGGCACCGTCGTGAACGGCGCGGGCACGGCGGCGCGAGGAGGGTCGAACTGCTCGTCGGGGGCGGTCCGGGGCGGGGCGGGGGTTTCGCCGGGCGTCCCTTCGGGAGTCTTGACGGGGCGCTCTTCCTCTGGGGTCAGGGGCTGAACATCCACCCCGGGAGCCGGGGCCTGGACTGGCGTCGTCCCCGGGCCCTGGGCCTGCGCTGCCCCCGTGCCCGGGGTCGCGTTCCGCTCGGCTCGCGTGCCCGGGACGGGGGTCGGCGCGGCCTCCCTCTTCGGGGTCCGGGTCTGCGCGGCCTCTCCCTTCGGGGGCCCGGGCGGCGCCGGGGGCGGCCAACTCACCGCTTGCGACGCCGAGTCGAACCGGTCGTCCAGGCTTTCGTCCGAGCCGGTGGCACCGATGTCCTGGGGCGGCTCGTCGTACAGCCGGCTCCACCAGTCGTCGTCCCGGGTCGGCCTCTCCCCCTGCTGGCTCATGCCCTTATTGTCCACCGGAGGAGGCAGCCGAAACCGGGGCATCGGGAAAATGTGCTCAACGGACAAGTGCCGTGACGCCCCAGAAATGACCCCCGTGCGCCTCCGCCTCGGGGGGAGCGGGGCCCGGCGCCGCACACGGGCTGGCCGGCCCCGGCGTACGCGCGTTGGCAGCGCGGCGCGCGATACGGCGATGATGTGCGCGGCGGGTTCGCGCCGGGGCGGTTTCCCGCTGTCGCGCAGGTGAGAGAGGCGGTCCGGGTGCTGGGAGCGATAGGTCTCGACGAGACGCAGGAGTCGGCGTACCGCGCGTTGGTCGCGGTGGGAGCGGCCGAGGTGAGTGACCTCGCGCACCGGCTGACGCTGCCCGAGAGCGAGACGGAGCGCGCGCTGCGCCGCCTGGAGCGCCAGGGCCTCGCCGCCCGGTCCTCCGCCCGGACCGGTCGGTGGGTCGCGGCCCCGCCCGGGGTCGCCCTCAGCGCCCTTCTCACCCGGCAGCGCCACGAGTTGGACCGGGCCGAGCTGGCGGCGGCGCTGCTGGCCACGGAGTACCGGGCGGACGCGGCCGAGCCGGCCGTGCACGATCTGGTGGAGGTGGTGACCGGCGCGAGCGCGGTCGCCCACCGCTTCCACCAGGTGCGGCTGGGTGCGACCCACGAGGTGTGCGCGCTGGTGGCGGGCGGGCCGTTCGCGGCCGACGGGCTGGACGGCGGGTCCAAGGACGCGGCCTCGAACCCAGGGGTCCGCCACCGGGTGGTGGCCGAGCGCCAGGTGCTCGCGCTGCCCGCCAGCGTCGCCGAACTGTCCGCCGCGCTGGGCCGCGACGAGCAGGTGCGTACCGTGGAGCGGGTGCCGTCGGAGCTCGTGGTCGCGGACCGCGCTCTGGCCATGGTGCCGTTGACCGGCGGGGACGCGGAGCCGGCGGCGCTGGTGGTGCACGCGAGCGGGCTGCTCGCAGCGCTGATGGGCCTGTTCGACGCGGTGTGGCGGGACGCGGTGCCGCTGCGGCTCGGCGCCGGAGGGCGCGGCGTCGTCGAGTCGGTTCCGGGTCCCGACGCGACCGACCTGGAGATCCTGTCGCTGCTGCTCGCCGGGATGACGGACGCGAGCGCCGCCAAGCAGCTGGACCTCGGCCTGCGGACCGTGCAGCGCCGGGTCAAGGGCCTGATGGAACTCACCGGTGTGACGACGAGGCTCCAGCTCGGCTGGCACGCCTACGAGCGGGGCTGGGTGGCCCGCTGATCACGCTGGGCCAGAGGGCGGTCACGGCACGTCGAGGGCGGGACGGCCCGCACTGCGCGGGCGTGCCGGTTCCGGCACCCTGGGCAGATGGGCGTGTGGCAGCTCCTCGCGGTCGGCACGGTGATCCTGCTGGGCCTGGGCGGCGTGCTGGTCCCCGGCGTCCCCGGGCAGGCGATCGTGTGGGCCGCCGTGGCGTGGTGGGCGCTGGACGACGCGACCGGACTCGCCTGGACCGTACTGGCGTGCGCCACCGGCGTCCTCCTCCTGAACCAGGCGCTGCGCCCCTTCCTGCCGCCCCGCCGCTTCAAGGCGGCCGGCGTGTCCAGACGGTCGGTCCTCGTGGCGGGCGCGGCATGCGTCGCGGGCTTCTTCGTGCTGCCGGTGGTGGGCGGGATCGCCGGGTTCCTCGGCGGACTGTACGGCGCGGAGCGGGTGCGGCTGGGCAGTCGCGGGGACGGCTGGGCCTCGGCCCGTACGATCCTGCGCGCCGGCGGCTACTCGGTGATGGCCGAGCTCTACGCCTGTCTGCTCGTCGTCGGGGCGTGGCTGGGAGCGGTGGTCCGGGGCTGAGGGTGGGGTGCCGCTTCGGGGCCGGGCGGCGCGGCGGCCGGGACCGGAGGGTGACGTGCGGACCGCCCGGCCCCGGCCGGGCGCTAAGCCGTCTTGATCTCCGGCTTGTACAGATCGAGCCAGATCGCGAGGTCGAGGGCGCGCTCCAGGCCCCGGCGCGAGGCCTGGTGGATCTGCGGGGCGCTCACGTCGGCGGCGCGGCGCAGTCCGTCCCGGTCGATGAGGTCGAAGACGGGATGGGAGGGCCGGGCGAGCAGGTCCTTGGCGTGGGCCTGGAGCGCGGTGGCGTACTTGGGATCCTGGGTGGAGGGGTAGGGGCTCTTGACCCGGTCGTACACCGACTTCGGCAGGACGTCCCTGGCCGCCTCGCGCAGCAGGCTCTTCTCGCGGCCGTCGAAGGACTTCACCGACCAGGGCGCGTTGTAGACGTACTCCACGAGCCGGTGGTCGCAGAACGGCACCCGCACTTCGAGCCCGACGGCCATGCTCGCGCGGTCCTTGCGGTCGAGCAGGACGCGCACGAAACGGGTCAGGTGCAGATGGCAGATCCGGCGCATCCGGTACTCGAAGTCGCTCTCCCCGTCCAGGCGTTGGACGGCCGCGACGGCGGTGTCGTAGGAGTCCTTGATGTAGGCGGGGACGTTCAGGGTGGCGGCGAGGTCCGGGCGCAGCAGGCCCGCGTCGTCGCCGAACTGCTCGGCGAACTTGACGAGCCAGGGGAAGGTGTCGGCGGCGCGGGCCTCCTCGTCGAAGAACTGCTTGTAGCCGCCGAAGACCTCGTCGGCGGACTCGCCGGACAGGGCGACCGTGGAGTGCTCGCGGATCGCCTTGAACAGCAGGTACAGCGAGGCGTCCATGTCACCGAAGCCCATGGGGATGTCCCGGGCGCGGATGACTTTGGCGCGCACCTCGGGGTCGGCGAGCGCCTGGGCGTCCAGAACGATGTCCTGGTGGATGGTGCCCGAGCCCCGGGCCACGTCGTGGACGAAGGGGGTGTCGGGGGTGGCCCGCAGCTCGTCGGCGACGAAGTTCTCGGTCTGGCCGACGAAGTCGACCGCGAAGCTGCGCACCCGCTGGCCCACTTCGCCGAGCTGACGGGCGGCGATGGCGGTGAGCGAGGAGGAGTCGAGGCCGCCGGAGAGCAGCATGCAGCGCGGTACGTCGGCGACGAGCTGGCGCCGGACGATGTCGTCGAGGAGTTCGCGGACGTGGGCGATGCTGGTGTCGCGGTCGTCGTCGTGCGCGCGGGTGTCGAGCGACCAGTAGGTGCGGGTGCGCAGGCCCGTGCGGTCGACGGTGACGACGGTGCCGGGCACGACCTCCCGCATGCCGTCCCACACGGCGTGGCCGGGCGTCTTGACCATGGTGAACAGCTCGCGCAGGCCGTCGAGCGACACGGAGCGGCGGACCAGCGGGTTGGCGAGGATCGCCTTGGGCTCGGAGCCGAAGAGCACGCCGTCGGGGGTCTCGTAGTAGTAGAAGGGCTTGATGCCCATCCGGTCGCGGATCATGACCAGGCGCTGGACGCGCTCGTCCCAGAGGGCGAAGGCGTACATGCCGTTGAGGCGTTCCGCGACGGCCTCGCCCCATTCGAGGTAGCCGTGCAGGACGACCTCGGTGTCGGATTCGGTGGTGAACCGGTGTCCGCGCGCGGCAAGTTCGGCCCGCAGTTCGGTGAAGTTGTACGCCTCGCCCGAGTAGACGAGGGCAACGGCCTTGCCGCCGGCTTCGACGGTCATGGGCTGGCGTCCGCCCGGAAGGTCGATGATCGCGAGCCTGCGGTGGCCGAGGGCGGCCGGTCCCGAGGCCCAGACGCCGCGGTCGTCGGGCCCGCGGCAGTCCATCGTCTCGGTCATCGCGTCCAGGGTGTCCCGCTCGGCGCGTAGGTCACGGTCGAAGGAGATCCAGCCGGTGATGCCACACATGGGGTGCCTCCCGCTTCGCCGCCAGGACCGGAGGGGGGACGTACCGCCCGCCCAAGCGGATGTATTGAGCAACTACCTACCTTTCGATCGTGGGACGGCACGACGGGTCCGTCAACAGGCCCTGTTCTCAGGTGACTTGAAAGCGTCGCTCGCGCGGCCGGGATCGTGCACCCGCGGCGTGGCGGGCTAGGGGCTGACCGCGAGGACGATGTACGCGGCGAACAGCGACAGGTGCACGCCGCCCTGCATCAGCGTGGCGCGCCCCGGCACGACGGTCAGGATGCCGACCGCGACGGTCAGCGCGAGCAGCACCATGTGGCTCGCGCCGAGACCGAGCAGGAGTGGTCCGGCGAGCCAGACCGTGGCGAGCGCGACCGCCGGAATGGTGAGGCCGATGCTGGCCATGGCCGAGCCAAGTGCCAGGTTGAGGCTGGTCTGGAGGCGGTCGCGGCGGGCCGCGCGGACGGCGGCGATGGTCTCCGGCAGCAGGACGAGCAGCGCGATGACGACGCCCACCACGGAGGCCGGGAGCCCGGCCGCCGCGACCCCGCGCTCGATGGTCGGCGACACCCCCTTGGCCAGGCCCACGACGGCGACCAGCGCCACCCCGAGCAGGGCGACACTGGCCCAGGCAGTGCGGGCCGGGGGCGCCTCGGCGTGGTCGTCGTCGCGCATCACGTCGCCCTGCTGGGTCACTGGCAGGAAATAGTCGCGGTGGCGCACGGTCTGGGTGGCCACGAAGAGCCCGTACAGGAAGACCGAGGCGATCGCGGCGAAGATCAACTGGGCCGGCGTGAACTGGGGGCCCGGCTTGCTGGTGGTGAACGTGGGCAAAGCCAGACTGAGGCCCGCGAGCGTGGTGACCGTCGCGAAGGCGGTGACGGTGCCCTCGGCGTTGAAGACGGCGACTCTGCGGCGCAGGGCGCCGACCAGGAGACACACCCCCACGATGCCGTTGCAGGTGATCATCACGGCGGCGAAGACGGTGTCGCGGGCCAGGGAGGCGCTTTTGTCGCCGCCGTCCGACATCAGGGTGACGATCAGGGCGACCTCGATGACCGTCACGGCGACCGCGAGCACGAGGGAGCCGAACGGCTCGCCCACCCGGTGCGCGACCACTTCGGCGTGGTGCACCGCGGCGAGCACCGCCCCGGCCAGGAAGCACGCGACCAGCGCGACGAGCCAGGCGGGCAGGGAGCGCCCCCAGGTCAGCGCCAGCAGCACGAGGGCGAGCGGCGGCAGCACCGCCGACCAGCGTTCGAGAGGCAGTCGCGCGAGACGGATCATGCCTCGACGTTCCCAGAAGTGGCCGGTGGCCGCCCGTCGGGTTACTGCTCCCCGGCCGCCGCCGCGAGCGCCAGATGGCGTCGGGCGTAGGAGCGCCAGGGCCGCCAGGCGTCCTCCCCCGGCGCCGCCCCCACGTCCGGGTCGCCGAGCGCCCGGGTCCGGATCAGCGCGACGGTCTCCTCGTCCATGCCGGGCAGCGTCCGCAGCATCCGTGCGGCCTCGTCGCGGTCGGCCCCCGCGTCCAGGCGCAGGGTGGCGTCGGCGAGCGCGGTCGCGAGCGCCGCGAGGTGGGGGTCACCGTGGGCGGCGAGCGTCGCGGGTTCGGGGAAGAGGTGGGTGAGCGTCCCGTCGGGTATGTCCAGGCGTTTGCCGTACGTCTCCACGAGCGCGGCCGCGCCCCGCGTGCCGGTCAGCGCGCGCACCGCGCACTCGTCGGGGTCGGCGGCGCCCGGTGAGCGCAGGCCCGGGGTGCGCGCGACCAGCGGGGCCAGGCGCGCGTCGGCGCCGAGCCGTTCGTCGACGGCGTACGGGTCGGCGTCCAGGTCGAACAGGCGGCGCAGGCGCTGGACGGCAGTGGTCAGGTCGCGCGGGTCGGTGAGGTGGATCCGCGCGTCCAGCCAGCCCTGGCGGGCGGTGGTGTGTGCGGGGGCGGCCTCGGCGACGGCCACGACGGCGGTGCCGTGCGGCAGCCGCAGGGTGCGGCGGTAGGTCCGCCGGCCCGGGTCGCCGACGACCTCCTCGACGTGCTCGACGGCCTCGGCGGCCAACAGGTCGAACGTCTCCTTCACCGCGTACGCGCCTCGGTACGCGAGCCGCAGCGGAACGCCTGCGGCGGTCGCGGCGCCGGGGCCCGTGGCGCGGGCGCCGGCCTCTTCGCGCAGGGCGCTCGGGGTGCGGGCGTAGATCTGGCGGACGGTGTCGTTGAACTGGCGCACGCTGGCGAATCCGGCGGCGAAGGCGATCTCGGTGACGGGCAGCGTGGTGGTCTGGAGCAACACCCGGGCGCTGTGGGCGCGTTGGGCTCTGGCCAGGGCGACCGGGCCCGCGCCCACCTCGGCGGTGAGCTGGCGCTGCACCTGACGGGTGCTGTAGCCGAGCCGGGTCGCGAGGCCCGGCACGCCCTCGCGGTCCACCACGCCGTCCCCGATCATGCGCATGGCGCGGGCCACGACGTCGGCCCGCGCGTTCCACGCGGCGGAGCCGGGCACGGCGTCCGGGCGGCAGCGGCGGCACGCGCGGAAACCGTGGCCCTGGGCGGCGGCGGCGGTGGGGAAGAACCGGACGTTCTCGCGGCGCGGGGTGATCGCGGGGCAGCTCGGGCGGCAGTAGATGCCCGTGGTCGCCACGGCGAAGAAGAACTCGCCGTCGAACCGGGCGTCCCTGCTGCTTACGGCCTCGTACTGGGCTTCTGCGTCCATCACGCAGTCCAGTGTGCGGGGTCCCCCGCGGGGCCGCTGGCGGCTTTCAGACATCGACCCGGGCCGCGCCGCCCTCGTGGGTCCCCGCCGGACGGGCTGGGGGCGCCCATGCGGGCCGGCACCAACCCTGCCAGGGGCGCGGGGAACTGCGCGCCCGGCCACGCACGGCCCGCACCCGCAGCCCCGGGGCCCCGCCCGCAAACGCCAGGCGGGCCGAGGCTGCCGGTGCGGGCCAGCACGAACCCTGCCAGGGGCGCGGGAAACTGCGCAAACACCCCGTGCGGGCCCGCACCACGCAGTCAAGGGGCGCGGGGAACTGCGCGCCCAGCCACCCACGACCCGCACCCGCAACCCCGGGGCCCCGCCCGCAAACGCCAGGCGGGCCGAGGCTGCCGGTGCGGGCCAGCACGAACCCTGTCAGGGGCGCGGGGAACTGCGCGCCCAGCCACCCACGACCCGCATCCGTCAGCGCAACCCGCCCCGCTTGGCCGCGCCATTCGCGCGGCCCTCCGCCCCCTTCGCCTTCCACTCGCGCCGGATGCCCGCCCGCAACCTCGCATCCGTCTTGGCCACGATGCGCCGGTTCTCGCGCAACAGCTTGCGGTAGCTCTCCAGACGCCGCTGCGGCAGCGACCCGTCCTCCACCGCCTCCAGCACCGCGCACCCCGGCTCCGCGAGGTGCGCGCAGTCGTGGAAGCGGCAGTCGGCGGCCAGTTCCTCGATCTCGGAGAAGGCCTGCCCGACCCCGGACTCCGCGTCGTACAGGCCCACCCCCCGAAGCCCCGGGGTGTCGATGAGGACGCCGCCGCCAGGCAGCACGAGGAGATTGCGCGTGGTCGTGGTGTGGCGGCCCTTGCCGTCCACCTCACGCGCGGCCTGCACCGCCATCACCTCCTCGCCCAGCAGCGCGTTGGCGAGCGTGGACTTGCCCGCGCCGGACTGCCCGAGCAGCACACTGGTGCCGCCCGCGACGAGCTCACCCAGCATCTCGACGCCCTCACCCGTGGCCGCGCTGACCGCGAGCACCCGTACGCCCGGCGCGGTGGTCTCGACGTCCTGGAGCAAGTAGGAGAGCCCGACGGGGTCGGGGACCAGGTCGCACTTGGTGAGGACGACCACCGGCTGCGCGCCCGACTCCCAGGCCAGGGCCAGGAACCGCTCGATGCGGCCGAGGTCGAGTTCCACGGCGAGCGACACCGCGATGATCGCCATGTCGACGTTGGCCGCGAGGATCTGCGCCTCGGACCGGTTGGAGGAGGTGCCGCGCACGAAGGCGGTGCGGCGCGGCAGATACGCCCGCACGAACCGGGGGTCGCCGGCCGGCTCGACGGCGGCCCAGTCGCCGGTGCAGATGACCCGCATCGGATCGTGCGGGGTGACGAACGCGGTGTCCGCGCGCAGGGTGCCGGACGCGGTCACCACATCGCACTGGCCGCGGTCGACGCGTACGACCCGGCCGGGCACCAGGCCCTGCTCGGCGTACGGGGCGAACTCCGCCGCCCAGACGTCGTCCCAGCCGTACGCGGCGAGCGGACGCCCGGGGGCGGAGTCGTTCGACGCGGTGAAGTACGAGGAGAGCGACGAAGACGAAAAAGACGAAGAAGACAAGGGGGGACCCTTCGAAGGGCGGCCCCGGCGCCACGCGCGCAGGCGTGGAGGAAGCAGAAGGTCAGCCGGAGGCCACGGGGGTGTGAGAGATCAGCTTCGGAATGCGGGCAGCGCCCTTCGCGACGACAGCCATCGTTCACACCTCCTCGTACAGGTCTCACCACCGGCGACGACTCGTGTCGCCCCGCTCGAACAGCCCCGACTTTAGAGCCGTCGGCGAGCCGGCGCCAGCCAATTGTCCGGGGCTGACGCGACCCCGCCCACACGGACACCCCGCACCGCGCCCGGTCGGCGCGGCCCGCGCGTACGGCCGAGGTCACTCGGGGTCGCGCGGGTGGCGTTCCTCGTGTTTTTCGTGCTTCTTCACGTGGTGCAGGCGGGACTTCACGTCGTCCGGGGGCAGGAACTTCGACCAGCGTTCGGGGAACTCCGAGGGCATCCCGGGATCGAAGGCGTCCTCCGGGTCGTCGTCCTCGGGGTCGAAGAGCGAGGGCTGGGTGGGCTGGGCGCGGGCCAGCAGCTGGGCGGCCTGCGCGGTGCGCACCCGGTCGCTCGCGGCGCGCGCGGCGGCCGTGGCCACCGAGGGCCACACCCGGTCGATGGCCGCGTTGACGGCCGCGCCGACCAGGACCGCGAAAGCCGAGATGCCGATCCAGAGCAGCACCGCGATGGGCGCGGCGAGCGAGCCGTAGATGGTGGGGCCCTCGACCGTGCTGGTCAGATAGATCCGCAGCAGGAACGAGCCGAGCACCCACATCGCCAGGGCCACCAGCGCGCCCGGCACGTCCTCGATCCACGGCGAGCGGACCGGCACGGAGACGTGGAAGAGGGTGGTGAGGAAGGCGATGGACAGCAGGATCATCGTGGGCCAGTACAGGAAGCTGATCACGTCCGTGCCCCACGGGACGAGCTCCACCACCCGGTCGGGTCCCACCACCGCGAGCGGCAGCACGACCGCGCCGATGAGCAGCGCGACGACGTAGAGCAGGAGCGAGAGCAGCCGGGTCTTGACGATGCCCCGGTGTCCGTCGAGTCCGTACATGACGGTGATGGTGTCGATGAAGACGTTCACCGCGCGCGAGCCCGACCACAGGGCGATGGCGAAGCCGATGGAGACGATGTCGGGACGCTTGCCCTTGGTGACGTCTTCGAGGAGCGGCTGCGCGAACTCGTGCACGCCCCGTTCGGACAGGACCGTTCCGGCCGCGTTGAGGATGTTCTGCTCGATGCTGGCGACGGTGTGGGTATTGGTCCAGCCGTCCACGTAACCGAGCAGCGCGATCACACTGAGCAGCAGCGGGGGCAGCGAGAGCAGCGTGAAGAACGCGGCCTCGGCTGCCAGGCCCAGGATGCGGTACTCCACGCAGGAGTTGACGGTGTCCTTGAGGAGCAGCCAGCCCAATTTCCGCTTGGAGACGTTGCGGTAGACGACACGGGCCCGATGAAGGCGGCCGGAAGTCCGCTCGGGTGTTTCATTTGCTGGCTGCACGTCCTTACCGTATCGGCATGGCAGCCACGACCCACACAGTGACCAACCAGCCTCCGCCCCTGGTGGGGTACGACGTCTTCACCGCCGACCGGGCCCTTGTCGAGGCCGTCGAGCGGCACACCGCGCCAGACCTCGTGGAGGAGGTGAAGGAGGAGCTTTCGGGGCTCGGGACGTCCGCGGGATCCGCGCAGGCACAGGAGTGGGGTGTGCTGGCGAACGAGAACCCGCCGAAGCTGCGCACCCATGACCGCTACGGCAACCGGATCGACGAGGTGGAGTTCCATCCCAGCTGGCACCGGCTGCTCGGCAAGGCGGTGACGTCGGGGCTCACGGACGCCTGGGGCCGCCCGGCGGGCCATGTGCGGCGCGCGGCCGGGTTCTTGGTGTGGACCCAGGCCGAGGGCGGGCACGGCTGCCCGGTCTCGATGACGCACGCGGCGGTGCCCGCGCTGCGCACCGATGCGGCACTGGCCGCCGAGTGGGAGCCGAGGCTCACCTCGCATGTGTACGAGGAGGGGCTGCGGCCGGCCGCCGAGAAGGGCGGCGTGCTCTTCGGCATGGGCATGACGGAGAAGCAGGGCGGCAGCGACGTACGCGCCAACACCACCACCGCGACCGCGCTCGGCGCCGACGGCGAGTACGTCCTGACCGGACACAAGTGGTTCTGTTCGGCGCCGATGAGCGACGGCTTCCTGGTGCTCGCGCAGGCATCCGCCGCCCACAAGGACAGCCTCACCTGTTTCCTGGTGCCCCGCGTCCTCGCGGACGGCAGCCGCAACACGTTCGCCATCCAGCGCCTCAAGGACAAGCTGGGCAACAAGTCGAACGCCTCGAGCGAGGTCGAGTTCGACGGGACGTGGGCGCGCCGGGTCGGCGAGGAGGGGCGCGGGGTGCGCACCATCATCGAGATGGTGGCGGCGACCCGGCTCGACTGTGTGATCGGCTCGGCGGCGATCATGCGCCAGGCGGTGGCGCAGGCGATTCACCACGCCTCCCACCGCAGCGCGTTCGGCGGTCTGCTCGTGGACAAGCCCCTGATGCGCAATGTGCTGGCCGACCTGGCCCTGGAGTCGGAGGCCGCCAGCACGCTGGCGCTGCGGCTCGCGGCCGCCTACGACGCGGACACCGAGCAGGAGCGGGCGTTTTTGCGGCTCGCGGTGCCGGCCGCCAAGTACTGGGTCACCAAGCGGTGTACGCCGGTGGCGGGCGAGGCGCTGGAATGCCTGGGCGGCAATGGGTACGTGGAGGAGTCGGGCATGCCCCGGCTGCTGCGCGAGGCCCCGCTGAACTCGATCTGGGAGGGCTCGGGCAACGTCCAGGCACTCGATGTGCTGCGGGCACTCCAGCGCGAACCGGCTGCGATCAACGCCTTTCTCCAGGAGGTCGGCGCGGCGCGCGGCGCGGACCACCGGCTGGACGGGGCGATCAAGGGCCTGCTGACCGAACTCGCCGATCTGAACGGCATCGAGGGGCGGGCGCGGCGCCTGGTGGAGCGGATGGCGCTGGTGCTCCAGGGCTCGCTCCTGGTGCGCTGGGCGCCGCCGGAGGTCGCGGACGCGTTCTGCGCCTCGCGGCTCGGCGGCGACTGGGGGGCGGCCTTCGGGACGCTGCCGCACTCCCTCGACCTGGCGTCGGTGGTGGAGCGGGCCCGCGCCGAGGTGTGAGGGCGGGCCCCCGGCGCCGGCCGGGGGCCCACACTCCCTGACCTGCGTTGGAGGCCGTCGCGGCCGCATGATTGCCTGGCCCCATGAGTATCACCGTCACCACGTGGTCCCTGGAGCAGACCTCCGCCGCCGATCTGCGCCCGGCCGCCGAGCCCGCCGGCGACGTCACGGTCGTACGCGCCGAGGTTCCCTCGCCGGAGTTCAGCCGCTTCCTCTATACGGCGGTCGGCGGCGACATCCGGTGGACCGACCGACTGGGCCTGACGTACGCGCAGTGGGAGCGGCTGCTCGCCGAGCCGGGCACGGAGACGTGGGTGGCCTACGAGCGGGGCACGCCCGCGGGTTACGTCGAGCTGGAGGCGCAGCCCGGCGGCGTGGTGGAGATCGTCTACTTCGGGCTGCTGCCCGCTTTCCGCGGCCGGCGCATCGGCGGCCACCTCCTGACGCAGGGGGTCCGGCGGGCCTGGGACCTGGCCGGGCGCTGGCCGGGGCTGCCCGCCACGGAGCGGGTGTGGCTGCACACGTGCTCGCTCGACGGGGAGCACGCGATGGACAACTACGTGCGGCGCGGCTTCAAGCTCTTCGACACCCGGCAGGAGCAGGCCGACGAGGTGGCCGCCCCGGGCCCCTGGCCGGGGGCGTTCTGACGGTCGCCCCCGGCACGTGGAACGGGCCGGGGCCCACGGAACCAGCGCCTCCGGTCCGTGACCCGGAACACAGCGTCTCATGATGCGGGACATCTACGTCCACATCCTGGATAGTGGTGGACTGGGTCCAAAGTCCCGTGACACGCTTCCGTCATGTCTGGAACTGGAATTGCCTTGGTGAGTCGGCGGCACGTCGACCTCGGCCGCATGTCCAGCGCCATCTGTCCGGCACGCTGACGCCTCCGGCAGCGCCGCGAATCCTCCTCCCTCTTTCCTGACTGCGCACCGTCGCGCCCACGCGCGAGTGTGCAGGTCAGAGCCGCCCTCCTGCAGTCTTGAAGGACATACGCCATGGCCGTCAGCCCAGAAACCCCTGCCCCCACGCCGCCCCGTCGCAAGACGGGCCGCCACCGTGGTGAAGGCCAGTGGGCCGCCGGGCACTTCACGCCCCTCAACGGCAACGAGCAAGTGAAGAAGGACGACGACGGTCTCAATGTGCGGACACGCATTGAGACGATCTACTCCAAGCGTGGTTTCGACTCCATCGACCCGAGCGACCTGCGCGGCCGGATGCGCTGGTGGGGTCTCTACACCCAGCGCCGCCAGGGCATCGACGGCGGCAAGACGGCCATCCTCGAGCCGGAGGAGCTGGACGACGAGTACTTCATGCTGCGCGTCCGCATCGACGGCGGGCGCCTGACCACCGAGCAGCTGCGCGTGATCGGCGAGATCTCGCAGGAGTTCGCGCGCGGTACCGCCGACCTCACCGACCGGCAGAACGTCCAGTACCACTGGATCCGCATCGAGGACGTCCCCGAGATCTGGAACCGGCTCGAAGCCGTCGGCCTGTCCACCACCGAGGCCTGCGGTGACACTCCGCGCACCATCCTCGGCTCGCCGGTCGCCGGCATCGCCGCGGACGAGATCGTCGACGGCACCCCGGCCGTCGAGGAGATCCACCGGCGCTTCATCGGCAATCCGGCCTTCTCCAACCTGCCCCGCAAGTTCAAGACGGCCATCTCCGGCTCCCCGCAGCTGGACGTCGCGCACGAGATCAACGACGTGGCGTTCGTCGGCGTCGAGCACCCCGAGCACGGCCCCGGCTTCGACGTGTGGGTCGGCGGCGGGCTCTCCACCAACCCCAAGCTCGGCGTGCGGCTCGGCGCGTGGGTGCCGGTGGAGGAGGTGCCCGATGTCTTCGAGGGCGTCATCTCCATCTTCCGTGACTACGGCTACCGTCGGCTGCGCAACCGCGCCCGCCTGAAGTTCCTCGTCGCCGACTGGGGACCGCAGAAGTTCCGCCAGGTCCTCCAGGACGAGTACCTGAAGCGCGACCTGCTGGACGGGCCCGCGCCCGAACTGCCCAAGGACGTCTGGCGCGATCACCTCGGCGTGCACCGCCAGAACGACGGCCGCTTCTACATCGGCTTCGCCCCGCGCGTGGGACGCGTCGACGGCGCCACCCTGAGCAAGATCGCCGAGCTCGCCGAGACGCACGGCTCGGGGCGGCTGCGTACCACCACCGAGCAGAAGCTGATCGTGCTCGACGTCGAGGAGGACCGCGTCGAGTCGCTGGTGTCGGGCCTGGAGTCCCTGGGCTTGAAGGTCAACGCCTCGCCGTTCCGGCGCGGCACCATGGCCTGCACCGGCATCGAGTTCTGCAAGCTCGCCATCGTCGAGACCAAGGCGCGCGGCGCCTCGCTCATCGACGAACTGGAGCGCCGCATCCCGGAGTTCGACGAGCCCATCACCATCAACATCAACGGCTGCCCCAACTCCTGCGCCCGCATCCAGGTCGCCGACATCGGCCTCAAGGGCCAGCTGGTCCTGGACGACGCGGGCAACCAGGTCGAGGGCTTCCAGGTGCACCTGGGCGGCGCGCTCGGCCTGGAGGCCGGCTTCGGCCGCAAGGTGCGGGGCCTGAAAGTCACCTCGGCCGAGCTGCCCGACTACGTCGAGCGGGTCCTCAGGCGCTTCCAGGCGGAGCGCGCCGAGGGCGAGCGGTTCGCGGCCTGGGCCGGACGCGCCGGCGAGGAGGCCCTGTCATGAGCGAGCGCGCGGCCCCCTACCACTGCCCCTACTGCGGGGACGAGGACCTGCGTCCCCACGAGGCCGGACACGGCGCGTGGGAATGCGCGGCGTGCAACCGGGCCTTCCAGCTGAAGTTCCTCGGGCTCCTGGCCCGCGGGCTGCGGCGCGACACCACTGGAGGGGAAGCGATATGACGGCCACTCGGACCAGCGACGGCCGCACGGCACAAGACCTCAAGGCGCTCGCCGAACAGGCGGGCCGTGACCTCGAAGACGCCTCGCCGCTGGAGATCCTGCGGTGGGCCGCCGACACCTTCGGCAAGCGCTTCTGCGTCACCTCCTCCATGGAGGACGCCGTCGTCGCCCACCTCGCCTCGCGGGCCATGCCCGGCGTGGACGTGGTGTTCCTCGACACCGGCTACCACTTCCCCGAGACCATCGGGACCCGGGACGCGGTGGCCGAGGTGATGGACGTCAACGTCATCACCCTGACCCCGCGTCAGAGCGTCGCCGAGCAGGACGCCGAGTACGGCCCACGGCTCCACGACCGCGACCCCGACCTGTGCTGCGCCCTGCGCAAGGTCAAGCCCCTTGAGCAGGGCCTGAGTTCGTACGCCGCGTGGGCCACGGGGCTGCGCCGCGACGAGTCCCCGACCCGGGCGAACACCCCGGTGGTCGGCTGGGACGAGAAGCGGCAGAAGGTCAAGGTGTCGCCCATCGCCCGCTGGACGCAGGACGACGTGGACGCGTACATCGCGGAGCACGGTGTGATCACCAACCTCCTGCTCATGGACGGCTACCCCTCGATCGGCTGCGCCCCGTGCACCCGCCGGGTCGCCGAGGGCGAGGACGCGCGCGCCGGCCGCTGGGCCGGACGCAACAAGACCGAGTGCGGGCTGCACTGATGACAGTCCAGCACAGGCCCAGAGACGACCAGGAGACTTCGATGAGCGTGACGGAGGCGGGAGCCACCATCTGGCTGACCGGTCTGCCGAGCGCCGGCAAGACGACCATCGCCCTCGAACTCGCGGGCAGGCTGCGCGCGGACGGGCACCGGGTGGAGGTGCTGGACGGCGACGAGATCCGCACGTTCCTTTCCGCGGGGCTCGGCTTCAGCCGTGAGGACCGGCACACCAATGTGCAGCGGATCGGTTTCGTCGCCGAACTCCTCGCCGCCAACGGCGTCAAGGCGCTGGTCCCGGTGATCGCGCCGTACGCCGACAGCCGCGAGGCCGTCCGCAAGCGTCACCAGAGCGAGGGCACCGCCTATCTGGAGGTGCATGTCGCCACTCCGGTCGAGGTGTGCTCCGTACGCGATGTGAAGGGTCTGTACGCCCAGCAGGCGGCGGGCGAGATCAGCGGCCTGACCGGCGTCGACGACCCGTACGAGGCGCCCGAGGCGCCGGATTTGGTGATCGAGTCACATACCCAGACCGTGCAGGAGTCCGCGGCGGCACTTTTTGCGCTGCTCACCGAGAGGGGGCTGGCATGACGTCGGCCGCGACCGTGACCGAGGGTGTGGACAGCCCGTACGCGCTGAGCCATCTGGACGCGTTGGAGTCCGAGGCGGTGCACATCTTCCGTGAGGTGGCGGGTGAGTTCGAGCGGCCGGTGATCCTGTTCTCCGGCGGCAAGGACTCCATCCTCATGCTGCACCTCGCGCTGAAGGCGTTCGCCCCGGCGCCCGTCCCCTTCTGCCTGCTGCATGTCGACACCGGGCACAACTTCCCCGAGGTCCTGGCCTACCGCGACCGCGTGGTGGCCGAGCACGGTCTGCGGCTGCACGTCGCCTCGGTGCAGGAGTACATCGACGCGGGCAAGCTGCGCGAGCGCCCCGACGGGGTGCGCAACCCGCTCCAGACGGTGCCGCTGACCGAGGCCATCCAGGAGCACCGCTTCGACGCGGTGTTCGGGGGCGGGCGGCGCGACGAGGAGAAGGCCCGCGCCAAGGAGCGGGTGTTCTCGCTGCGGGACGAGTTCTCGCAGTGGGACCCGCGCCGTCAGCGGCCCGAGCTGTGGCAGCTCTACAACGGCCGGCACGCGCCGGGCGAGCACGTGCGCGTCTTCCCGCTGTCCAACTGGACCGAGCTGGACGTGTGGCAGTACATCGCCCGTGAGGACATCGCCCTGCCGGGCATCTACTTCGCGCATGAGCGTGAGGTGTTCAAGCGGTCGGGCATGTGGCTGACCGCGGGTGAGTGGGGCGGCCCCAAGGAGGGCGAGAGCGTCGAGACCCGCCTGGTGCGTTATCGCACGGTGGGCGACATGTCCTGCACGGGCGCCGTCGACTCCGACGCGACGACGCTGGACGCGGTCATCACCGAGATCGCGGCGTCGAGGCTGACCGAACGGGGCGCCACCCGTGCCGACGACAAACTGTCCGAGGCCGCGATGGAAGACCGCAAGCGCGAGGGGTACTTCTAAAGTGAGCACTACCGCCGAGACCGCCCAGCAGCTGGCCGACCCGTCGGCCACCACCCTGCTGCGTTTCGCCACCGCCGGATCCGTCGACGATGGCAAGTCCACGCTGGTGGGCCGCCTGCTGCACGACTCCAAGTCGGTCCTGAGCGACCAGCTGGAGGCCGTGGAGGCCGCCTCCCTCAAGCGTGGTCAGGAGGCGCCGGACCTGGCGCTGCTGACCGACGGCCTGCGGGCCGAGCGCGAGCAGGGCATCACCATCGACGTGGCCTACCGCTACTTCGCCACCGCGCGGCGCCGGTTCATCCTGGCGGATACGCCCGGACATGTGCAGTACACCCGCAACATGGTGACGGGCGCCTCGACCGCCGATCTCGCCGTGGTCCTGGTGGACGCCCGCAACGGCGTCATCGAGCAGACCCGCAGGCACGCGGCGGTCGCCGCCCTGCTGCGCGTGCCGCACGTGGTCCTGGCCGTCAACAAGATGGACCTGGTGGGCTACGACGAGAAGGTCTTCGCGGCGATCGCCGAGGAATTCACCGCGTACGCCAGCGAGTTGGGCGTACCGGAGATCACGGGGATCCCGATCTCGGCGCTCGTCGGCGACAACGTGGTGGAGCCCAGCGCCCACATGGACTGGTACGGCGGCCCCACCGTGCTCGAACACCTGGAGACGGTCCCGGTCAGCCACGACCTGACCTCCTGCCACGCCCGCCTCCCGGTGCAGTACGTGATCCGCCCCCAGACCGCCGAGCTCCCCGACTACCGGGGATACGCGGGCCAGATCGCCGCCGGTACGTTCCGGGTCGGCGAGCCGGTGACCGTGCTCCCCTCGGGGCGTACGACCAAGGTGGCCGGGATCGACCTGCTCGGCGAGTCCGTCGACGTCGCCTGGACGCCGCAGTCCGTCACGCTCCTGCTCGAAGACGACATCGACATCTCGCGCGGGGACCTGATCGTGCCGAGCGGGGACGCCCCGACACCCAGCCAGGACGTCGAGGCGACCGTGTGCCACGTGGCCGACCAGCCCCTGACGGTGGGCCAGCGCGTCCTGCTCAAGCACACCACGCGCACCGTCAAGGCGATCGTCAAGGAGATCGAGTCCCGGCTCACCCTGGACGACCTCTCCCAGCACCCGCACCCGGGCCGGCTCGTCGCCAACGACATCGGCCGCGTGAAGGTGCGCACCGCCGAACCGCTGGCACTCGACTCCTACGCCGACTCCCGCCGCACCGGATCATTCCTCCTGATCGACCCCGCCGACGGCACGACGCTCACGGCCGGCATGGCGGGTGAGTCGTTCGCGACCCACAAGAGCGTGACGGTCGCGACCGAAGCGGCCGGTGTGCCCGACGAGGACGGCTGGGACTTCTGATGAACCTCGACATCTATGCGACCTTCGCGAAGGAGGGCGGCCGCGTCGGCAGCGGCGCCCTCGGCAGCGGCCAGGGCGGGGTTGCCCGATGTGCGCGATGACGTACGCGCACCGCTCGCGCGCCCAAACGCACCTCACGCACCCCCCGCCCCATCGAAGACCCGCCGACTTCCCGGCCGTGTCCCGGAGTTGAGACTCCGCCGGACGCGCGATCCGGGCCCGTGAGAGGACCACCTCCCATGCCTGCCAGCTCCGCCCGAAGGCGCTTTGTCGCCGCCGCCGCCCTGCCCCTGCTGTTCGGCGCGCTCGCCGCGTGCGGCTACGGCTCCGCCGCCGACAAGGGCGACGCCGCGAAGGCCGCGCCCGCCGCTGACGCCAAGAAGCTCTCCGCCGACTCCGTCACCATCGGCTACTTCCCGAACCTGACGCACGCCACCGCGCTGGTCGGCGTCCAGGAAGGGCTCTTCCAGAAGGAGCTCGGCGGCACGAAGGTCAAGACGTCCACCTTCAACGCCGGGCCCTCGGAGATCGAGGCGCTGAACGCGGGCTCGATCGACATCGGCTGGATCGGCCCCTCGCCCTCGATCAACGGCTACACCAAGTCCAAGGGGCAGAGCCTGCGCATCATCGGCGGCTCCGCGTCCGGCGGGGTCAAGCTGGTGGTCGACCCCGCCAAGGTCACCTCGCTCGACGACCTCAAGGCCAAAAACATCGCGACCCCCCAGCTCGGCAACACCCAGGACGTGGCGTTCCTCAACTGGCTGGCGGGCAAGGGCTGGAAGGTCGACCCCCAGAGCGGCAAGGGCGACGTGAACGTGGTCCGCACCGACAACAAGATCACCCCGGACGCCTTCAAGTCCGGTTCGATCGACGGCGCCTGGGTGCCCGAGCCGACCGCGTCCAAGCTGGTCTCCGAGGGCGGCAAGGTGCTCCTGGATGAGTCCGACCTGTGGCCGGACAAGCAGTTCGTGATCACCAACATCATCGTGTCGCAGAAGTTCCTCAAGGCGCACCCCGACGTCGTCGAAGCGGTACTGCGCGGCTCGGTGAAGACCAACGAGTGGATCGGGACCCACCCCGACCAGGCGAAGGCCTCCGCGAACGCCGCGCTCAAGCAGCTCTCCGGCAAGGCGCTTCCGGCGAACATCATCGACCCGGCGTGGACGTCCATCAAGACCCTCGACGACCCGCTGGCGGCGACCCTCCAGGCGCAGGCCGACCACGCCGTGAAGGCCGGTCTCCTCAAGGCGCCCGACCTCAAGGGCATCTACGACCTGGCTCCGCTCAACAAGGTCCTCAAGTCCCTGGGCAAGCCCGAGGTCGGCGACGCCGGTCTCGGCGTCAAGTAATCCCCCACCCAGCCGGTTCCACAGGTTTCCCAGGAGGTGACGACCATGGCCACCGCACTCGTCAAGGCCACGGACCGCACGGAGGCATCGCACGAGTACGCCGCCCGGATCGGGCACGTCTCGAAGTCGTTCGGCTCTCCCGCGGGGCCCCAGCTCGTCCTGGACGACATCACTCTCGATGTCGCGCCGGGCGAGTTCGTCACCCTCCTGGGCGCCTCGGGCTGCGGCAAGTCGACGCTGCTCAACCTGGTCGCGGGCCTCGACGCGCCGACCTCGGGCACCATCGAGACGCCGGGCGGGCGCCCCGCCCTGATGTTCCAGGAGCACGCCCTCTTCCCGTGGCTGACCGCGGGTAAGAACATCGAGCTCGCCCTGCGGCTGCGCGGCGTGCCCAAGAACGAGCGGCGCGAGCGGGCCGAGGAACTGCTCGCCCTGGTGCGCCTCCAGGGCGCGCACGGCAAGCGGGTGCACGAGCTGTCCGGCGGCATGCGCCAACGCGTGGCGATGGCCCGCGCCATCGCGCAGGAGTCCCAACTCCTGCTGATGGACGAGCCGTTCGCGGCGCTGGACGCGATCACACGCGACGTACTGCACGACGAGCTGACCCGCATCTGGCGCACGGCGAACACCAGCGACTCCGTCGCGGGGAATCTGTCGGTGCTGTTCGTGACGCACAACGTGCGCGAGGCGGTCCGGCTCGCGCAGCGTGTGGTGCTGCTGTCCTCGCGGCCCGGCCGGGTCGCCCACGAGTGGACGGTGGACATCGACCAGCCGCGCCGCATCGAGGACGCCGAAGTGGCGGCGCTCTCCGTCGAGATCACTGAACAACTGCGTGGGGAGATCCGCCGCCATGGCCAGCACTGAGACCACCGACGTCAAGGACGCCCCGGACCTCGGCAGCCTCGAAGCGGGGCTCGACGCGCTCGAAACCGTCCAGACCCATCGCGCCCCGGTGCGCGAGGTGCTGGTCAAGAAGGTCCTGCCCCCGCTGACCGCGGTCGCCCTCGTCCTGGTGGTGTGGCAGGTCCTGGTGTCGGCGAAGGTCACCGACGCCTACAAGCTGCCCGCGCCGGGCGCGGTGTGGTCGAGCCTGCGCGACATGTGGCTCCAGGGCACCTTGCTGGACGTCGTGTGGACCAGCGTCTCGCGCGGCCTGCTCGGCTTCCTGCTCGCGCTCGCCATCGGCACGCCGCTCGGCCTGATCGTCGCCCGGGTCAAGTTCGTGCGGGCGGCCATCGGCCCGATCCTGTCCGGGCTCCAGTCGCTGCCGTCGGTGGCGTGGGTCCCGCCGGCCGTGCTGTGGCTCGGCCTGAACGACTCCATGATGTACGCGGTGATCCTGCTCGGCGCGGTCCCCTCGATCGCCAACGGGCTCGTCTCCGGCGTCGACCAGGTGCCGCCGCTGTATCTGCGGGCGGGCCGCACACTGGGCGCGACCGGGATGCGCGGGGCCTGGCACATCCTGATGCCGGCTGCCCTGCCCGGCTACCTCGCCGGCCTCAAGCAGGGCTGGGCGTTCTCGTGGCGCTCGCTGATGGCCGCCGAGATCATCGCCTCCTCGCCCGATCTTGGCCTGGGACTTGGCCAGTTGCTGGAGAACGGCCGCAACAACTCCGACATGCCCGGCATCTTCCTGGCGATCCTCCTGATCCTGATCGTGGGCATCGCCATCGACCTGCTGATCTTCAGTCCGCTGGAGCGTCGCGTGCTGCGCGGCCGCGGTCTGCTCGTGAGGGGCTGAACCACCGTGCGCCGCCCCGTCCTTCTCGTCATCGCCCACGGCAGCCGCGACCCGCGGCACGCCGCGACCGTCGACGCCCTGGTGCGCCAGGCGCGGACGCTGCGGCCCGGGGTGCGCGTGGAGACCGGGTTCCTGGACTTCAACGCGCCGTCCGTCCCCCAGGTCCTGCGACGGCTCGCCGACGACGGCATCCGGGACGTGGTGGCCCTCCCCCTCCTGCTGAACCGCGCCTTCCACGCCAAGGCCGACATCCCGGCGGTGCTCGGCCGGGCCCCGGCCCACCTCGACATCCGCCTCGCGGACGTCCTTGGACCTTCTCCCCTGCTGCTCGCCACCCTTGAGCGGCGGCTCCACGAGGCGGGCCTTGGCCCCGCCGACAAAAGCTCGACCGGGCTCGTCCTGGCCTCGGCGGGCTCCACCGACCCGGAGGCGATCGCAGTGATCGCTGAAATCGCGCGGGAGCTGCGGCACACCGGTTGGTGCGCCGTGCGGCCTGCGTTCGCCTCCGCGGCTCTGCCCCGTACGGAGGACGCCGTACGGGAACTGCGGGCCATGGGCGTCCGGCGGGTGGCCGTCGCCCCGTACGTCATAGCCCCCGGCTTCCTGCCCGACCGGATCGCCCGGGGCGCGGCCGAGGCCGACGTCCTGGCCCAAGTCCTCGGCGCGGCGCCGGAGTTGGCGCACCTGCTGCTGCTCCGCTACGACGAGGCGCGGGCCCGGGACCGGGTGGCCCGGTCCCGGCTCAGTCGAAGCTCAGCGATCCCGTGCGGGCCCGCTTGAGCTCGAAGAAGTCGGGGAACGACGCCAGGGTGCGCACGCTGTCGAAGAGCTGCGCCGCCTGCTCGCCGCGCGGGATCGAGTTGAGCACCGGGCCGAAGTAGACCTTGCCGTCGAGGTGCATGGTCGGGGTGCCGACGTAGGCGTCCTCCGCCGGGTCCTTGCCCGCGTTGTGGCTGCGCAGCACCGCCTCGTCGTACGCCGGGTCGTGGGCGGCGTCGGCCAGCGCAGCGGGAAGGCCGAGCTCGGCGAGCGACTGGGCGATCACCTCGTCGAAGTCCTGGTTCTTGCCCTCGTGGATCCGGGTGCCGAACGCGGTGTACAGGTCGCGCAGCACGTCCTCGCCGTGCGCCTCGGCGGCCGCGACGGCGACCCGGACGGGGCCGATCGACCGGTCCACCAAGTCCCGGTACCAGTCGGGCAGTTCATTGCCCACATTGTGGAAGTACAGGCTCATGGGCCGGAACCGCAGATCGATGTCGCGCAGGCGCTCGACCTCCAGCATCCAGCGCGAGGTGATCCAGACGAAGGGGCAGGCGGGGTCGAAGTAGAAGTCGATGGTGGTGCGCTGCGCGGGGCTGTTCGTCGTAACCGTCATGGGACGAGCCTAGCCCCGGAGTGGCCCTCGCTCCTGGGCCAATTCGACGGGCGATCACTGGGCCACTTCCGCCCGCCCCCGCGCCGTCACCGGCCACCTCAGCGACGACCCGCCGCGCCCTGCTCGCCCGCCCCTGCGGCCTCTCGGCCCACCTCGCGAAGGGGCTCAGGCTACGGTCCCGCCATGACAGTTGAGACCTTTTTGCTCGGCGGGCTCCGGAGCGTGCGGCGCCTGGGCCTTGGCACCGCACAGCTCACCGGCCCCGGCTACTGGGGCCCGCGCGGCGACCCCTCGGAGGCACGGGCCGTGTTGCGGCGGGCCGTGGAGCGCGGCGTCACGCTCATCGACACGGCGGACAATTACGGCCCCGGCCTGGCCGAGGAGCTGATCGCCGAGGCCCTGCACCCCTACCCGGACGATCTCGTGATCGCGACCAAGGGCGGTGTCGTGCGCACCAGCGACAGCGCCTGGCACATCGAGGGGCGGCCCGAGCGGCTGCGCGAGATGTGCGAGGCCAGTCTGCGCAAGCTGCGGACGGAGACCATCGGCCTGTACCAGCTGCACCGCCTCGATCCGGAGGTGCCCATGGCCGAACAGCTGGGCGCGCTCGATGAGTTGAGGCAGGCCGGCAAGATCGAGCACATCGGCCTGGACAGCGTCGGCGCCGGCCAGGTCGAGCAGGCGCTGGGGCTGACCACCATCGCCTCGGTGCAGAACCGCTTCAACCTCCTGGACCGGGAATCGCAGGCGGTGCTCGCCCTGTGCGAGGCGCACTCTCTCGCGTTCCTGCCGTGGTTCCCGCTGGCCAACGGCGCCCTGACCGGGGACGCGGCGGCGGCCATCGGCCGGATCGCGGACCGGCACGGCGCGACCCGGGGGCAGATCGCCCTGGCCTGGCTCCTGCACCGCTCCCCCGCCCTGTGCCCCACTCCAGGCACCGGCTCCCTGCGGCATCTGGACGAAAACCTCGATGCCGTGCGTGTCCGCCTGTCCGAGGAGGAGTTGACGGAGCTGGAGGAGCTGGAGACGTCCTGAGCGCGCGGCGCCGGGCGGGCGCGGGTCAGGCGGCGGCTTCCGTCATCTTCACCAGCGCCTGGACGGTGTTCCAGTTGCGTGAGGTCGCCTGGACCCCCTTGAGGGGGCCCCGCCGCGACAGGGCGGCCGCGAGCTGCGAGGTGCCGAGGCCCCCGGGCGCGTACAGATAGAGCACCTGGTCGCCGAGGCGGAACTCCTCGGGCAGGTAGGCGGCCGGGTCGATGGCGGCGAAGCGTTCGGCGGTGACGGGCGGCCCCGAGAAGAACGTGGCGTGCAGCTGCTTGCCGGTCAGTTTCTCCGCGGGGAAGGGGCAGGCGTCCAGGACGGAGCGCAGATAGGCCCCGCCGCGCACCATGCAGGCGACCGGGAAGCCGAAGTGCTGCTCGATGGCGGCCTCCAGCTCGGCGGCGAGCGCGTCCTGGTCGCGCGAGGCGCTGGTGAAGACGGCGTTGCCGCTGTTGAGATACGTCTTCACAGCACCGTGGCCCAGATCCTGGAGGATCTTCCGCAGCTCGGCCATGGGAACTTTTTTGGTGCCGCCCACATTGATGCCGCGCAGCAGAGCGGCGTACGTCGTCGTCATGGGCCACACCCTAGGACGGCCTCCGTGCCCCGTGGGGGACGGGCGCGGAGGCCGTCGTTCAGCGCTGCCGGACGACGTCTATCCGACGACCTTCAGCAGCCTGTTCGGGGTGCCCTGGGACGCGTTGGAGATCTTGTCCGGCGTCGCGCCCTTGGTCAGGGCGTCGGACACCTGGGCGGGGGTGGCGTCCTTGTGTCCGGCCAGGTAGACGGCGGCGGCGCCCACCACGTGCGGGGTGGCCATGGACGTGCCGGAGATGGTGTTGGTGGCCGTATCGCTGGTGTTCCAGTCGGACGTGATGTCCGAGCCGGGGGCGTAGAGGTCCACGACGGAGCCGAAGTTGGAGAAGCTGGACTGCTGGTCGTCCTTGGTGGAGGAGGCGACGGTGATCGCTTCCTTCACCCGGGAGGGCGAGCTGTTGCCCGCGTCGGCCGACTCGTTGCCCGCCGCCACGCCGAAGGTGACACCGGAGGCGATCGCCTTCTGGACGGCCTCGTCGAGCGCGGGGTCGGCGGTGCCGCCCAGGCTCAGATTGGCGACGGAGGGGCCCTGGTGGTTCTTGGTGACCCAGTCGATGCCGGCGACGACCTGGTCGGTGCTGCCGGAGCCGTTGTCGTCCAGCACCCGCACCGCGACGATCTTCGCCTTCTTCGCCACGCCGTGCGCGGTGCCCGCGATGGTGCCCGCGACATGCGTGCCGTGGCCGTTGCCGTCGTCGGCCTTGTCATTGTTGTCGACGGCGTTGAATCCGTAGGAGGCCCGGCCGCCGAAGTCCTGGTGGGATATGCGGACTCCGGTGTCGATCACGTACGCCGTGACGCCCTGTCCGGCGGCCGCCGGGTAGGTGTACGCGCCGTCGCCCGCCGTGCCGGTCTGATCGATCCGGTCCAGGCCCCAGGACGGCGGGTTCGTCTGGGTCTCGTCGATGTGGAACTTCTTGTTCTGTACGACCTTGCCGACGGCGGGGTCGGCGGCCAGACGCTTGGCCTCGGTCTCGGAGAGCCCGGCGGCGGAGAAGCCGTTGAGCGAGGAGGAGTAGTCGCGCTTGAGCTCGCCGCCGTACTCCTTGGCCAGCTTGCGCTTGGCGTCCGCCGACGCGGACTTGTCGAGCAGGACGATGTAGCTTCCGTCGACCGCGTCCTTGGCGTTCAGGCCGTAGACCGTGCCCTCGGCCGGAGTGGCGCCCGCGAAGGGCGAGTTGAGCGCGGTCACTCCGGCCGCCGTCACGGCCGCCGTGGTCACCACGACGAGCTTGATCCTGCTCGCCCGTTTGTGAGTTGCCATGAAGAGGGGTCTCCTCGTCACTGAGTGTGGGGGGATTCGCCGACCGGAGGGAGGCCCTCCGGGGCTGGTTCGAAACCCTGCTCGATGGGCGCGCGCAGATCAAGGACTTCATCCAGCTGTGACTTACCCAACAAGCTTTCGTAATGCGATACCGCCCGCCAAGGGGGCAACTCGGGCTTTATGGAGGGCCGGTGGACATCTGGCGCGGACCGCCGGTTTCTTGGCCCCATCAATTCCCTTTGTGAGCACGGCGATTACGGAAACGGGCACGCCTCGGCGCCGATAGCGAGCGAGAACCACATTTCCGTCCCGGGCCTGCCGCTTTTCGAGTTCATCCGTGCTGTTCGCCGTCGCGGTACTCCTGGAAAGCGGGGTGGCGGTAACGCACAGCGGGCCGCGTCACCGTGTTGACGGGGCCGCCCTTTCGTCAGGCGACCCGCGCCGGTGCGAGACTTGGCCGGCATCCGAACGACCACCGGGAGACGACCATGGACGAGGCACGGGCGCGGGCGCTGCTGGGCGCGGCGGCACTGGAGGGCCCCGGAGCGCTGCCGGGAGCGGCGGACGCCGAACTGCTCGCCCTGGGCGAGAACGCGGTCTTCGCGCTGCCCGGCACGCACGCCAGGCCGGACGGCCTCGTCGTCAAGGTCGGCCGGGATGCCACGCACCACCCGGAGCTGGTGGAGCGGGCGGAGCGCGAAGTGGCCGTCGCCGCCTGGCTCGCCGAGGCCTCGGTGCCCGCGGTGCGCGCCGCCGAGCCGAAGCCGAGGCTGGTCGAGGGCCACCCGGTCACCGTGTGGCACAAACTGCCACCCGCCGAACGCCCGGCCGCGCCCGCGGACCTGGCCGCACTGCTGCGCCGCGTCCACGCCTTGGAGGCGCCGAGCTTCCCGCTGCCGCGCCGCGAACTGCTCGGCGGCGTCGAGCGCTGGCTGAGCCTGGCGGGCGACGCGATCGACCCCGACGACGCGTCCTATCTGCGCGCGCGCCGGGACGGTTTCGCGGCCGCCGCCGGGGCGCTCGTCCCGCAACTGCCGCTCGGCCCCATCCATGGCGACGCCCTCCCCCGCAATGTGCACATCGGGCCCGAGGGGCCGGTCCTGGTCGACCTGGAGACGTTCTCCTTCGACTTCCGCGAGCACGACCTGGTCGTCATGGCCCTGTCCCGCGACCGCTACGGGCTGCCCGCCGAGCAGTACGACGCGTTCGTCGCCGCCTATGGCTGGGACGTCCGCGCCTGGGAGGGCTGCGCGGTCCTGCGCGGCGCACGCGAGACGGCCAGCTGCGCCTGGGTGGCCCAGCACGCCCCGGCCAACCCGAAGGCCCGCGAGGAATTCCGCCGCCGCGTCACCTCCCTGCGCGAGGAGGACCCCGAGGTGCGCTGGTATCCGTTCTAGCACCGCGACCACGATGACTGCGGCCCGGCCGGAGGGACGGGGTCAAACGGGGTCGAAGGGACGACGTGCAAGCGGTGGCGGGGCAGCGCGATTCCATGATCAATCAGGCGCCGAGCCTACCCAGGCCCGCCGGGGCAGGACCCGTGTCAGCGGCCGATCCGCTCGCCGGCGAACGGGACGACCGGCCAGGCGGGTTCGACGTGGGCCGTCGCGTCCGACGTGCGGCGCAGGTAGCGCTGGAGCGAGGCGGCCTGCTCCGCCGCCGCGCGGACTTGCAGGGCGTGCAGATCCGCGAGCGGCAGCGATCCTATGGAGGCGTACGTCTCCCCCAGGCGGCGGGCCGTCCGGGCCGCGGCCGCCGCGTCCGCCGCCGCGTCGTGCGCCTCCTCCAGGGCCACCCCGTAGTGGGCGCAGAGCGCCTGAAGGGTGCGCCGGCCCTTGCGGTAGGGGTCCGCGTGCTTGTCGAGCACCAGCGGATCGATGACGGGAGACGGCGTGGCCCTCAGCCGCTCGGTGAGCGGGGCCACGCCGATGCGCCGGCACTCGCGGTCCAGAAGGGACAGGTCGTACCGCGCGTTCATGACCACCAACGCCGTCCCGGCGTCCAGGACTTCGCAGATGGCCCGCGTGATCTCCGTGATCACGGCGGCCTTCGGAGCTCCGTGGGCGCGGGCGTGCTCGGTGGTGATGCCGTGGATCGCTATGGCCTGGGCGGGGATCCGTATGCCCGGGTCCACAAGCCAGGTGCGCTCCCGCTCCGTCCTTCCGTCCGCGTCGAGACCGATGAGCGCCGCGGTGACGATGCGGTCCGTCTCGATGTCGGTGCCCGTGGTCTCCAGATCGAACGCCACCATCGGCGCGCCGGCCCAGCTCATCACAGCACTCCTTGTGCGCGGCGGCCGGACGCGGCCCTCTCGCGCGCCTCACGCCGTCCGGCGCCGGTGGTCCTCCATGCGTGTCCGATCAGCGGTTCAAGGTGCCGGCTCATGGTGCTGCCCCTCCTTCGTGGTGCTTTCCCCCAGTTGACGACCAGCCTCGCACGCGCCACTGACAATCGGCCGCACGGCCGAAAAGGGCCGGGCCGATCACGAGGACAAGCATCACGCCAATTCAGGACACAGGGCGCGAATCCACCCAGAAGGACTCGAACTCCTCGCGGTACGTCTCGAAGAGCCCGTGCTCCACGTCCTGGCCCGGCCGCACCACACCCCGCCTGCCACCCCCGCGCAGTACCAGCACCGGCGCCTCCATCCCCCGGGCACGGCGCAGATACGACTGCACGATCGCGAGGCCGTCCGGCCCGTCCCCGTCCACCAGGTACGCGGTGAACCGGGGCGTCTCGTCGAAGACCTGGATCTCGAAGGCGCCCGGGTCGCGCAGTTGGGCCCGCACCCGCCGCATGTGCAGGATGTTCATCTCCACCGACCGGCTCAACTCGCCCTTTCTCACGCCGAGTTCACGCTCGCGGCGCTTGACCGCGCTGCTCGCCGGATTCAGGAAGAGCAGCCGCACGCGGCAGCCCGACTCGGCCAGGCGCACCAGGCGCCGGCCCGAGTAGTTCTGCACCAGCAGGTTCAGGCCGATGCCTATCGCGTCCAGCCGCCGGGCACCCCCGAACAGGTCCTCGGCGGGCAGCTGGCGTTGCAGGCGCACCCGGTCGGAGTGGACGGAGACGACATCGGCGTACCGGTCGCCGACCAAGTCCTCCACGGCGTCGATGGGCAGCCGGTGCGCGGCCGGCGCGCCGCCGGCGCCGCCCAGCACGTCCAGGAGCCGGGCCGACGCGCGCTCCGCCTGGGCCAGCACCGCCTCGTTCAGCGCCCGGTTGCGCGAGACGACGTTGCGCGCCACTTCCAGCTCGTCCAGGGCCAGCTCGACATCGCGCCGGTCGTCCACGTACGGCTCGAAACAGGGCCAGTGCTGCACCATCAGCTCCCGCAGCTGCGGAAGCGTCAGGAAGCTGAGCACGTTGTCGTCGGCGGGGTCGAGCAGATAGCCCTTGCGGCGCGAGACCTCGCGCACCGCGACGGCCCGCTGCACCCACTCCTGGCCGGCCGGGCCCGCGGCCGCGACCACCCAGTCGTCACCGTGGACCGGCTCGTAGATCGGCCGGAGCACGGCCGCCACCACGGCGCGCAGCCGCTGCTCCACCAGGTTCAGCCAGATGTAGGCGCGCCCGGCCCGCTGCGCGCGCGTACGCACCTCGTTCCAGGCCTCGGCGCCCCAGTCCAGCTCGGCCCCGATCTCCATCGGACGGGCCAGGGAGACCGCTCCGGGCGGAATGTCGCCCGACTCCCCCTCATGACCCGTGTCACCAGGGGGCAGCTCAAGACCTCCCGAGCTCACCCGCGCACCGCCTTCCGCCCCCCGGCAAACCCGAGCGGGCCGAGCCCGCCCCGCACACCCTGCAACGATCAAGGAAGGGTACTCCGGGAGCGGGAGGCGGTGCAGCCCGATGGCGAGTCGAGTTTGCCAACTCGGCGGGGGGTACGGCCTGTTCTGGTGGGCACTATCAGTCGGGGTGAGCGGATTCACGGACGCTCGCTCCGCGTCGCCCGGCACCGGGTCACCCATTGGCGCACGCGGACGTCCTGGGTGGCCGTCGTCTTTTCAGGGAGGATCTGGCTTTCAGGGAGGATCTGGCCGAACAGCCCCCCAGTACCCCGAGTGGAAGTGGAAGAGTCTTGCCCATGCAGGTGTGGCCGGGACAGGCTTACCCACTCGGCGCCACGTACGACGGCGCCGGGACGAATTTCGCGGTCTTCTCCGAGGCCGCCCGTCGGATCGAGTTGTGTCTCCTGCACGACGACGGCTCGGAGACAGCCGTCGAACTGCGCGAGTCCGACGCGTTCGTACGCCATGCCTATCTGCCCGGCGTCCTGCCGGGCCAGCGGTACGGCTTTCGGGTGCACGGACCGTACGAGCCGCAGGGGGGCCATCGCTGCAACTCGGCGAAACTGCTGCTCGATCCCTACGCGCGCGCCATAAGCGGTCAGATCGAGTGGAACGAGGCGGTCTACGGCTACCATTTCGGGCGCCCCGACAGCCGCAACGACATGGATTCGGCGCCGCACACCATGGCCTCCGTGGTGGTCAACCCCTTCTTCGACTGGGGCGACGACCGGCCGCCCCGCACCGACTACCACCACACCGTCTTCTACGAGGCCCACGTCAAGGGCCTCACCATGCTCCACCCCGAACTCCCGCCGGACCAGCGCGGCACCTACGCCGCGCTCGGACACCCGGCCATCATCGACCACCTCACTCAACTGGGCGTCACCGCGCTGGAGTTGATGCCGGTGCACCAGTTCGTCAACGACCACCGCCTGGTGGACGCCGGCATGTCCAACTACTGGGGCTACAACACCATCGGCTTCTTCGCCCCGCACAATGCCTACGCCTCCTGGGGCGACCGGGGCCAGCAGGTCCTGGAGTTCAAGCAGGCCGTGCGGGCGCTGCACGAGGCGGGCATCGAGGTCATCCTCGACGTCGTCTACAACCACACGGCCGAGGGCAACCACCTGGGGCCCACGCTCTCCTTCCGGGGCCTGGACAACGCGCAGTACTACAGGCTCGCCGAGGACGCGCGCTATTACGAGGACACCACCGGCACCGGCAACAGCCTCCTGATGAGGTCGCCGCACGTCCTGCAACTGATCATGGACTCCCTGCGGTACTGGGTGACCGAGATGCATGTGGACGGCTTCCGCTTCGACCTGGCGGCGACACTGGCCCGCCAGTTCCACGAGGTGGACCGGCTCTCCTCGTTCTTCGACCTGGTCCAGCAGGACCCGGTGGTCAGCCAGGTCAAGCTGATCGCGGAGCCGTGGGACGTGGGCGAGGGCGGCTACCAGGTGGGCAACTTCCCGCCGTTGTGGACCGAGTGGAACGGCAAGTACCGCGACACAGTACGGGACTTGTGGCGCGGTGAGCCGCGTACGCTCGCCGAGTTCGCGGGCCGCCTGACCGGCTCGTCCGACCTGTACCAGGACGACGGCAGGCGACCGCTGGCGTCCATCAACTTCCACACCTGCCACGACGGCTTCACCCTGAACGACCTGGTCTCCTACAACGACAAGCACAACGACGCCAACGGCGAGGGCAACCGGGACGGCGAGAGCCACAACCGGTCCTGGAACTGCGGCGTGGAGGGCCCGAGCGACGACGCGGACGTGACCGAGCTGCGCGCCCGGCAGATGCGGAACTTCGTGGCCACCCTGATGCTGTCGCAGGGCGTGCCGATGATCAGCCACGGCGACGAGTTCGCCCGTGGCCAGGGCGGCAACAACAACGCGTACTGCCAGGACAACGAGCTGTCCTGGGTGCACTGGCCGGATCCGGACGACGACGGCGACGGCCCCGCGGGCACGCTCCTGGAGTTCACCCGCGCGATGGTGGGGCTGCGCAGGGACCATCCGGTCTTCCGGCGCAGGCGCTTCTTCCACGGCCGCCCCGTGCAGGGCACGCACGACGAGCTCTCCGACATCGCCTGGTTCACGCCCGAGGGCCAGGAGATGGCGGACCGGGACTGGCAGTCGGCCAATGCCAAGGCGCTGTCGGTGTTCCTGAACGGCAACGCGATCTCCGAGCCGGGGCCGCGCGGCGAGCGGATCAGCGACGATTCGTTCCTGCTGATGTTCAACGCGAGCGCCGAGACGCTGAGCTTCGTGGTGCCGGTCAACCACGGCCTCCAGTGGCAGGTCGTGGTGGACACCGCGCTGCCGGCGGGGAGGCCGGCGGACGAGGGCGCGAAGATCGAGGCCGGGGGGCGCATCACGCTGATCGGCCGCAGCATGACCGTGCTGCGCCGGCCGGCCTAGGGAGTGTCTTCAAGTGGCGCCGGGCAGACAGGACTTTGCAGACACGGCCTAGCCCCAATGCCGGTGACTTAGATGCCGAGGGCTCGTTGGTTGTGGTGTGGCGAGGGTGGGGCAGGTCAAGTCGTCTGCGGGCGGGCGTGTGTCGGACCGGATTGCGATCGGGGTGCTGACGCGGGCGTTTCCGCGGCAACTGGTCGACGAGGTGATCGCGGAGACCGGGCGGGGCGAGCAGCGCAGTCGGCTGCTGCCCGCACGTGTGGTTGTGTACTTCGTGCTGGCGATGTGTCTGTTCTTCGGGCAGCCGTATGAAGAGGTCGCGCGGCTGCTGGGCGAGGGGCTGGGGAACCGGGAGCGGTCCTGGCGGGTGCCGACGACTGCCGCGATCGGGCGGGCGCGTCGGCGCCTGGGTTGTGAGCCGTTGAGGATGCTGTTCGCGCGGGTGTGCCGTCCGGTGGCGGTGCCGGATACGGCGGGTGCCTGGTATCGGCGGTGGCGTCTGGTGGCGGTGGACGGCACGACCTTGGACCTTGCGGACACAGCGGAAAACGACAGCTTCTTCGGCCGCCCGGGCTCGGGCCGGGGGACGGGTGCTTTCCCGCAGGCCAGGCTTGTGGCACTGGCGGAGTGCGGGACTCACGGGGTGTTCGGGGCGGCGGTCGGTCCGTTGTCGGTGAGTGAGCCGGTGCTGTCCCGGCAGCTGTTGCCCCGCCTGCGGGCGGGGATGCTGCTGCTGGCCGACCGGGGCTTTTACGGGTTCGAGTTGTGGCAGGCCGCCCGGGCAACGGGCGCGGACCTTTTGTGGAGGATGCGTAAGAGCGCGGCTCTGCCCGTGGTGCAGGTCCTGGCCGATGGCTCTTACCTCAGCGCGGTCCATGCCGAGCCGGACCGCAGGAGTCGCCGCAGCCCGGTGGTGGTCCGGGTGATCGAGTACACCCTTGCCGGCACCGGCGAGGCCACCGTCTACCGACTGTTGACCACCCTGCTCGACCCTGAGCAGGCACCGGCGATGGAGCTGGCCGTGCTCTATGCCCAGCGGTGGGAGATCGAGACCACCCTGGACGAGATCAAGACCCATCAGCGCGGCCCGAAGCTCGTCCTGCGCTCGAGATACCCGTGGGGCGTGGAGCAGGAGATTTACGGCTTCCTCCTGGTGCATCACGCCGTCCGGCAGCTGATGCACCAGGCCGCCACCGGCCAGGGCCTTGATCCCGACCGGCTCTCCTTCACACGGTCCCTGCGGATCGTGCGCCGCCAGGTCCCGGCCCAGGCGGCGTTTTCCCCCCGGCAGACTCACCCGGGCACTGACCCGCACCCTGGCTGAGATCACCGAACGCCTGCTGCCTCCACGCCGCCACCGGACCTGCCCCCGAGTCATCAAACGCAAGATGTCCAACTGGCCGCTCAAACGGACCGAGCACCGCAACGGGACACCACCCGCACCAGACACCGTCACCATCACCCGGCACGACAGAACCTAAGTCACCGGCATTGGGCCTAGCCCCGCCGGGGCTCGTGCACCGGCTGAGGTGGGGCCGGCGCGACTCCGGCGGCGGCGGTGCCCGTCGGGAACCGCCGCGCGCCAAGGCCGCGTACCGACCAGGAGAGCGCCGCGCACAGCGCCCCCGCCACCACCATGACGGCGAACGCGGCGGCGGCGCCGTGGTCCTGGGCCAGGCGCCCCGACAGGGCGAGCGCGAGGGCCTGGCCGCCCACGACGCCACTCGTCAAGAACGCCATCGACTCGGCGAGCCGGTCCGCCGGCACAAGGCGCTCCGTCAGCCCGAACACGGTGATCAGATGCGGCGCATAGGCCACACCCAGCACGATCACCGCGGCGTACAGACCACCCAGGGTGGTGACGAACAGGAGCGGCACGGACAGCGCGGTCAGCGCCGCGGTGGCGATCCGCCAGCGCGCCGGCGGCGCGAGGCGGTGGGGCACGGCGACCATGGCGAGCCCGGCGGCGGCGCTCATCACGCCCATGGCCGCGTACACGAGCCCGGTCTGTGAGGGGCGGCCGAGCTCTTCGGTCAGGGCCGTGATGCCGGCCTGCGAGGCGCCGAACATGGCGCCCTGGAGGGCCATGGTGGCGCGCAGGGCGTGCACGGCGCCCGGCAGCCGGGTGCGCGCGGCCCTGGTGCGCCGGGCGGCGGACACCTGGCGCGCCGTCGGGTGGAGAGCGAAGGCCGTGCCGCAGACGGCGAGCAGCGCGGCGGCCAGCAGCAGGGCGGCGGCAGGCCGGGCGAGCGCGGCGGCGAGCCCCACGAGGGCGGGACCGAGCACGAACGACACCTCGTCCAGGGTGCCCTCGAAGGAGAGCGCGCCGGCCACGGTCCGCTCGTCGGCGCGGGAGCGGTGGGCCAGGGCGACGGTCCTGCTGCGGGCGAGCGGGCCGACCTGAGGCACGCTCGCGCCGCCCAGGGCGCCGAGCAGGGCCAGGGGGCCGGTCGCCAGGTGGGCGAGCGCGGCCAGGACGAGGCCGGTCACGGCGGCGGCGTTGGCCAGGGCCGCGGTGAGCACCACGGGGCGCTGTCCGTAGCGGTCGGCGGCGCGTCCGAGCAGGGGGCCCGCCACGGTCTGCCCGGCGGCGAGCGCCCCGCCCGCGAGCCCTGCGGTCGCCAGGCTCCCGCTGGTCTCGGCGACCAGGAGCACACTGCCGAGCTGGCACATGGCGGTCGGCAGCCGCCCGAGGAAGGAGAGGACGGGCAGCACCGGCCCCGTCAGGGCGAGCACCTTGCGGTAGGTCTCGAGCGATCCGGCCATCAGGCGAAGCTAGCGCCGCCGACCGGGGCACACGCAGGGACCGAAGGCACTAAAGGCGCTGAACGGGGTACGTACGATCGCATGACCCTGCCCACTGCGACTTACCGGCTCCAGCTCCAGCCCGCGTTCCCGTTCGCCGCCGCGCAGGCCGCGCTGCCCTACCTCGCGGGCCTCGGCGTCTCCCACCTTCATCTGTCCCCCGTCCTTGAGGCCGTGCCCGGCTCCACGCACGGATACGACGTGACCGACCACTCCGCGGTGCGGCGCGAGCTCGGCGGCGAGGCGGGCTTGCGCCAACTCGCCGACGCGGCGCGTCAATTGGGGATCGGCCTCATCCTCGACATCGTCCCGAACCACATGTCCGCCTCCGTGCGCCACAACCGCCGGCTGTGGGACGTGCTGCGCGCCGGCCCCGCCTCGCCGTACGCCCGGTGGTTCGACATCGACTGGGCGGCGGGCGACGGGCGCGTCCTGCTGCCCGTCCTCGGCGGGCCACTGGGCGCGGAACTGGACCGCCTGACGGTGGACGGCGACGTACTGCGCTACGGGGAGGCGAGCTTCCCCCTGCGGGAGGGCACGGCGGAGCTGCCTCTGGCCGACCTGCTCGACGCCCAGTGGTACCGGCTCGCCTGGTGGCGGCTGGCCAGGACCGAGCTCAACTACCGTCGCTTCTTCACCATTTCGGAGCTGATCGGCCTGCGGGTGGAGGACGAGAGCGTCTTCGCGGCGACCCACGCCAAGATCCTTGAGCTGGTACGGGACGGAGTGGTGGACGGGCTGCGGGTGGACCACCCGGACGGCCTCGCGGACCCCGAGGCCTATCTGCGCCGCCTGCACGAGGCGACGCGGGGGCGCTGGACGGTGATCGAGAAGATCCTCACCGGTGACGAGCGGCTTCCGTCGGGGTGGCAGGTCGCGGGGACGACCGGCTACGACGCCCTGCGGCACATCGACGGCCTCTTCGCCGACCCGGAGGGCGTCGATCAACTCCGTTCGCTGTACCGGCAGTTCACCGGTGTGGAGGACGATCTGGGCGGCCGGTGGGAACCGACGGCGCGGCGCGCCGCGTACCGCGTGCTGACCCACGAACTGGCCGCCGAGACCGAACACCTGGTGCGGGTGGCCACGCGGATCTGCGCGGCTGGTGGCCCGTCGACGCGCGATCACGCTCCTTGGGCGCTGCGGCTCGCCCTGCGCGAACTCCTGGTCCGCGTCCCGGTCTACCGGCCCTACCGGACCGGGGCGGAAGTGGTGCTGAGCGAGTCGGCCGCCGAGGAGGCCAAAGCGGTGTTCTCGGTGGCCGAGGAGTCGGCGGCGGTGGACGTGGTGCGGGACCTGGCGCTCGGCCTGCTGGGCGAGGGCCCCGAGCACGAGCACTTCCGCGCCCGCTTCGCGCAGACCTCATCGGCGCTCCACGCCAAGTCCGTCGAGGACAAGGCCTTCTACCGGTACACGCCCCTGCTGTCGGTCAACGAGGTGGGCGGCGACCCGGCGCGGCCCTCGGTGACCCCGGACGAGTTCCACGCCTTCTGCTCCCATCTGGCCCGAGACTGGCCCGGCACCGCCACCGTGCTGTCCACGCACGACACCAAGCGCAGCGCGGAGGTGCGGGCCAGGATCGCGGTGCTGTCCGAGCACCCCCGGCGGTGGGCGGCGCTCCTGGAGCGGGTCGCGGGAGCGCCGGCGCCCGACGCGCACCTCGCCTGGATCGCGTGGCAGACGTCGGTCGGGCTCGGCGGGGCGCCCGAGAGGGAACGGATCGGCGCGGCGCTGCTGAAGTCGGCGCGCGAGGCCGCCCTGCGCACGACGTGGACGGAGCAGGACGCCGCTTACGAGGACGCCGTGAACGCCTTCGTGGAGTCGGGGCCGGGGGGCGAACTCAGCGAGGCGGTGCGGGAGTTCGCGAAGACGACGGCCGAAGCGGCGCGGGCCAACAGCCTGGGCGCGGCGCTGCTTCATCTGACGATGCCGGGCGTGCCGGACCTCTACCAGGGCACCGAGGCCGAGTACGCGGCGCTGGTGGACCCGGACAACCGGCGTCCGGTGCCCTTCGATCCGGCGGCCCTGGCCGAGCCGGGCGACAAGCTCGCGGTGACCCTGGCCGCGCTGCGGCTGCGCCGCGAACTGCCCGGGGCGTTCGGCGCGTCGTCGACCTACGCGGCGCTGCGCGCACGCGGCCCGCGTGCCGAGCACTGTGTGGCGTTCTGCCGCTCGGGCGAGGTGGTGACGGCCGTGACCCGGCTCTCGCTGCGCCTGGCCGACGCGGGCGGCTGGACCGGCACCCGCCTGCCCCTGCCCGACGGCACCTGGGCGGACGTGCTGGCCTCGGACCGCCACTTCACCGGCGAGGCCGACCTCGCCGCCCTGTTCGCGCGACGCCCGGTGGCCCTGCTCAGGCGGGTGGCCTGAGCGGCCGGCCCGGGAGCCGGCCGGCCTGACGTCAGCGGACGGCCTCGGCGTCACAGGGGCGGTCGGTGTTCGGTCCGGCCGGTGAGAGTCCGCCCGCGCAGCGGGAGGTCGACGCGCGCAGCAGATCGGTGAAGGCGGCTGCGGCGCCCGCCAGTTCGACCCGGGAGAACACCGTCAGGGCCCGCCTCCAGCCGGGTTCGACGGCGAGCAGCACGCAGTCCTCGCCGATTCCGCCGCGTACGACATGGGTGGGCACGGCGACCACACCGACGCCCGCGGCCGCCATCCGTACCGCCGTCGAGGTGTGCTCGGTGCGCACGACGGTGCGCGGGGTGAAGCCGGCCCGCCCGCAGACCAGGTCGAGAAAGGGCCGGCCCTCGATCACGGGCTCCATCGCGCACCGCACCCAGGCGTGGTCGGCGAGCTCTTCGAGACGTACCGAGGTGCGGTCGGCCAGGGGGTCGTCGAGGGCGACGACGAGCGCGATCTCCTCCTCGCCGACGGGCACGACGGGCCCCTCCCAGTGGCTCGGCGGGGGACCCACCGCGAGATCGGCGGCGCCGCGTGCGACGGCCTCCTCCAGCGCGTCGGTGCCGGCGTACTCGTGCAGCAGCAGCTGGACGCCGGGGTGGGCACGCCGCCAACGGGCGAAGGTCTCGGGCAGCACACCGACGGCCACCGAGTGCACGCACGCGATGTGCAGTTCGCCGCCCTCGGCGCCGGCCGCCGCACGGGCGGCGTGCTGGGCCTGGACGGCGCTGCGCACCGCGAGCCGCGCGTGCGGCAGGAAGGCGCGCCCCATGGGGGTGAGCCGCACACCGCGCGGCAGCCGCTCAAGGAGCTCACCACCGACGGACTTCTCCAACGCCTTGACCTGGTGCGACAGCGCGGGCTGGGTGACGTGCAGCAGTTCCGCCGCGCGCGTGAACGACGTCTCCTCGACGACCGTGACGAAGTACTCCATCTGCCGCAGGCTCACGCCGTGCCCCCTCGTGCCGTCGGCCACGCGCGCCGTGCCCGCCCTGCCATAAGCATGATGCATCGCTCGGACAGAAACTTTTCCTTGGACTCATGGCGGCTCGGGGGCACACGCTTGACCGGTGGCTGAGCCCGCATGGGGCCCAGCTTCTGGTTGGGCCCCTGACCGGCCCCTGACGGAGAACCGGACCCCTGTGATGACCGAACCCATGACCGCAGCCCGTGTCGCCGATGTGATCGTGATCGGTGGCGGCACCGGCGGATACTCCACCGCTCTGCGGGCCGCCGCCCTCGGCCTGGAGGTCGTACTGGCCGAGCGCGACAAGGTCGGCGGCACCTGTCTGCACCGGGGCTGCGTCCCCAGCAAGGCGATGCTGCACGCGGCGGAGCTCGTCGACGCGATAGCCGAGGCGCGCGAGCGCTGGGGGGTCAAGGCGCACGTGGACTCCATCGACTGGCAGGCGCTCGTGGCGACCCGGGACGACATCGTCAGCCGCAACCACAAGGGCGTGGAGGGTCACCTCGCGCACGCCGGAGTCGAAGTCCTGCGGGGCAGGGCCCAGTTGACGGGACGCCGCAGCGTGCGCGTCGAGGGCTACGGCGACGTCGTCGCCCGGCGCGGCATCGTGCTCGCCACCGGCTCGCGCCCCCGGATGCTGCCGGGTCTCGCGGCGGACGGGCGGCACGTGGTCACCAGTGACGACGCGCTGTTCGCCCCCGGTCTCCCCGAGTCCGTGCTGGTCCTGGGCGGCGGCGCGATCGGGGTCGAGTACGCCTCCTTCCACCGGTCGATGGGGGCCGAGGTGACCCTGGTCGAGGCCGCCGACCGTCTGGTCCCGCTCGAAGACGCCGACGTCAGCCGCCACTTGACCCGGGGCCTGAAGAAGCGCGGCATCGACGTGCGGTGCGGGGCGCGCTTCACGGGCGCGGACCTCCTGGCGGACGGCGTACGCGCGTCGGTGCGCACGGCGTCCGGTGAGATCCGCCGCGTCGAGGCGGACCGGCTCCTGGTCGCGGTGGGCCGCGTACCCGTGACCGACGGGCTCGGCCTGGCCTCGGCCGGACTGGCCGCCGACGAGCGGGGGTTCGTCGTACCGGCCGACTGGTCCCGGCTCGAAACCTCGGTCCCCGGCATCCATGTGGTGGGCGATCTGCTGCCGCCGCCCTCGCTCGGCCTTGCCCACGCCTCCTTCGCGGAGGGTCTGTTGGTAGCCGAGACCCTGGCGGGCGTGGCCTGCGCGCCCGTCGACTACGCGGCGGTTCCCCGGGTCACCTACTCCTCGCCCCAGACCGCGTCGGTGGGCCTGACCGAGGCCGACGCCCGCCACCAGGGACACGACGTCGTGATCAACACCATGCCTTTGACGGCCGTGGCGAAGGGCATGGTGCACGGCCAGGGCGGCGTGGTGAAGGTGGTCGCCGAGCGCGAAGGGCGGGTCCTGGGCGTCCATCTCGTCGGCCCGAACGTGTCCGAGATGATCGCGGAGAGCCAGCTGATCGTGGGCTGGGACGCCGAACCCTCGGACGTGGCCCGCCACATCCACCCCCACCCGACGCTCTCGGAGGCCGTCGGCGAGTCCTTCCTCAGCCTGGCCGGGCGGGGTCTGCACCAGCGGTGATCCGCCGGCGCCGCGCGGCTCAGTGGGTGGCGAGACGGAAGGCCACCTGTCCGAAGCTCACCTGGTCCCCGTGGTCCACGGCCACCGCTCCGGTCACCCGGCGCCCGTTGACGCAGGTCCCGTTGGTCGAGCCGAGATCGCGCAGGTGCCACCCGCCGGCCTGGAAGACGAGTTCCGCGTGCAGCCGCGAGACCGATTCGTGGTTCAGGCGCAGCCCGTTGGCCGGGTCGCGGCCTATCCGCAGCGGCCCGGGGCCCGGCGCGGGGAAGAGCAGTTTGGGCAGCCGCTCCCACTGCCAGGCCCTGCGCAGGGAGAGGGAGAACCCCGACACCCGGCCGACCGCGCCGAACACCGCCTTCGACCACCGGCCCCGGCGCTCCAAGTCGGCGGTGAGGGCGCCCAGTTCGTCCGGGGTGCGGGCGACGAGGGCGATCTCCATGCGCCGCAGGAAGGTGTCGTGCGACAGCTTGCCCTCGGCGGCGCCCTCGCGCAGCACGTCCAGCACCCGGTCGCGTTCGGCGTCGGAGAGCCGCGCGGGCGCCGAAGAGGTCCGGAATTCGAAGGAGGGCGTCACGCCACCGATTGTCCGTCGGCGGGGCCGGACGTGTCCAGCAGCGATCCACCCGCCCCGGCTCCCCCGCAAGAGCCACCACCAGCGCCTCGCCCCGTCCCGCCGCGCGCCGACGTCACCACCACCACGCCCCCGCCCCGCCGCACGCGCGCGGACGCGACGATCACCCGGGCGCCGGGCCGCGCCAATTGCGTTGCGCAAGCGCCCCGGTGCGCTGTTAGGGTGCGCCGACCCCACGCCACGATCAAGGGACCTTCTTGACGACCTCCTCGTCGGACATCACCATCCGCCCGCTCGCATCAGCCGCCGAACTCGGGCTCTTCCAGCAGCTTTCCTACGTCCTCGACCACGAGTTGGCGGACGACCTGGCCACCGGCCGCCGCCGCCCGGGCTGGATGTGGGTGGCCATGCGCGACGGCCGCGTGCGGGCGCGCGCCGCGTGGTGGACGGCCAGGCGCGGCGACGCACCGCGCTGCCTCGACGTCCTCGACGTGGACGACTCCCTGCCACCGGCCGAGCGCCACGAGATCGGCCTGCGCCTCATGGAGACGGCGACCCGTGCCGTGGGCGCGGCGGGCGCCCCGCGCCCCGAATACGGCCGCTTCGTGCCCGGGGACTGGCGCGAGGACCCCGCCGCCCGCGAGGTCGTCGAAACGCGCCTGAACATCCTGGCCGCGTCCGGCGCGACCCCCCTGGTCGAACGGCTGCGCCTGGAGTGGCGCCCGGGCACCCCGATTCCGGACCCGTCCGGCCGCCTGACGTTCCGCCCCGCCACCGACCGCGCCGAACTCGTCTCCCTGATGGAACGCGTCGCGCGGGCTCCTTGGACGAGCACACCCGCGAGGACCTGCTCACCATGACCCCGCGCCAGTCCGCGGAGCTCATGTACGAGGAGGAGTTCGAGACGTTCACGACGCCACGCGAGTGGTGGCGGATCGCCGAGCTCAAGGACGGCGGCGACCCCGTCGGGTTCGTGATCCCGGCCCGCAACAACTACCACCCGATCATCGCCTACATCGGGGTGCTGCCGGCCCATCGGGGCCACGGCCACATCGACGACATCCTGGCCGAGGGCACCCGGATCCTCGCCGGACAGAGCGTGCCCCGGATCCGCGCCGCGACGGACCTGCCGAACGTCCCCATGGCGCACGCGTTCGCCCGTGCGGGCTACGTCGTCTTCGAGCGCTCGATCAACATGATCTGGAAGTAGTCCCGAAGTGCGGGCGTGTCCCCCTCGTCTGTCGCACCATGGTCGCAACCGGTTACGACAGGGGGACACGCCAGTGCTGTTCGAAGTGTGGGCACCGCACGCCGACCGCGCCGCCCTGCGCCTGGAGGGCGCCACCCATCCCATGCGCCGCCATCCCGTTCGCGCGGGCTGGTGGCTGTCCGAGGCCGAGGCCCGCCCCGGCGACCGCTACGGGTACGTACTGGACGACGGGCCCGTCCTTCCCGACCCGCGCTCGCGCCGCCAGCCCGAGGGGCCCGACGGCCCGAGCGCCGTCGTCGCCCACGACACCTTCGCCTGGCAGCACCCCTGGCCGGGCGGCCGCCCGCTCCAGGACGCCGTCCTGTACGAACTGCACATCGGCACCTTCACCACCGACGGCACCCTGGACGCCGCTGCCCAACAGCTGCGCCACCTCGTCGAGTTGGGCATCACCCACATCGAGCTGATGCCGGTGTGCCCCTTCCCCGGCCGGCACGGCTGGGGGTACGAGGGCGTCTCGCTGTGGGCGGTGCACGAGCCCTACGGCGGCCCCGAGGCGCTGAAGAGGTTCGTCGACGCGGCACACGCACACGGCCTCGGCGTGGTCCTGGACGTCGTGCACAACCACCTGGGCCCGTCCGGCAACTATCTCCCCGCCTTCGGGCCGTACTTCACGGACACCCATCACACCCCCTGGGGCGCGGCCGTCAATCTGGACGCCCCCGGCTCCGACGAGGTCCGCGCCTACTTCCTGGAGAGCGCGCTGGCCTGGCTGCGCGACTACCACCTCGACGGGCTGCGCCTCGACGCGGTGCACGCCCTGGCCGACACCCGCGCGTACACCTACCTCGAGGAGCTCTCGACCGCCGTCGACGCGCTCGCGGCCGAACTCGGCCGGCCGCTCTTCCTCATCGCCGAGTCCGACACCTGCGATCCGCGCACCACCACCCCGCGCGAGGAGGGCGGCCTCGGCCTGCGCGCCCAGTGGAACGACGACTTCCACCATGCGCTGCACAGCGCGCTCACGGGCGAATCCCAGGGCTACTACGCCGACTTCGCCCGCGCCCCGCTCGGCGCGCTCGCCAAGACGCTGACCCGCGTCTTCTTCCACGACGGTACGTATTCGAGTTTCCGCGGCCGCACCCACGGGCGCCCCGTCGACCGCGCCCACACCCCCGCCCACCGCTTCCTCGGCTACTCCGGGACCCACGACCAGATCGGCAACCGCGCCCAGGGCGACCGCCTCTCCGCGAGCCTGACACCGGGCCTGCTGGCCTGCGCGGCGACGCTGACCCTGACGAGCCCGTTCCCGCCGATGATCTTCATGGGCGAGGAGTGGGGCGCCCGCACTCCCTGGCAGTTCTTCACCGACCACACCGACCCCGAGCTCGCCCGCGCGGTACGCGAGGGCCGGCGAAGGGAGTTCACCTCGCACGGCTGGTCGGCCGAGGACATTCCCGACCCGCAGGACCCGGCCACTCGCCTTCGTTCCTGCCTGGACTGGGCGGAGCCGGCGGCCGAACCCCACGCGCGGCTGCTCGCCTGGTACCGCGAGCTCATCGCCCTGCGCCGCGAGCGTCCCGACCTCACCGACCCCGACCTCGCGTCCGTCAAGGTGGCGTACGACGAGGAGGCGCGCTGGCTCACCTACCGGCGCGGCGACCTGCGCGTCGTGGTCAACCTGTCCAAGGAGCCGGTCAGGATCAAACTCGGGGACGGCTGCCGCGTCCTCGCCGCCTGGGAGCCCGCCGAGGCGCCGGGACCGGACGGTCTGCTGCTGATGCCCCCGGAGTCCAGCGCCGTCCTCGGGCACTGAGCCGCGCGGCGCGAAGCCTGCGCCGCGGCGGCTCACCACCCGTACTACTGACGTTGTTTCACTCGACGATGGCCATGGCGCGGTCGGTGTTGTTCAAACGCCGGCCGCCGTCACTCGTCACGGTGACGATGTCCTCGATGCGCACCCCGAACCGGCCGGGCAGGTAGATGCCGGGCTCGATGGAGAAGCACATCCCGGGCACCAGGGGGCGCTCCTCGCCCTCGATCATGTACGGCGGTTCGTGGGTGGTCACGCCGATGCCGTGGCCGGTGCGGTGGATGAAGTACTCGCCGAACCCGGCCTCCGTGATCACCGCGCGCGCCGCCCGGTCCACGTCCTGGCAGGTGGCACCGGGCCGCACCGCGGCGAAGCCCGCCTCCTGCGCCTCACGCACCACGTCGTGGACGCGCTGCTCCTCGGCGCTGGGCTCGCCGACATGGACGGTACGAGTGGTGTCCGACCCGTACCCGTGCTTGAGCCCGCCGAAGTCGAGCACCACCATGTCGCCCTGTCCGATCGTGCGCTCGCCCGCCTCGTGGTGCGGATTGGCCCCGTTGGGGCCGGAACCCACCACCGTGAAGTCCACTTGTTCGTGGCCGTACTTGAGCAGCAGCCCGGCCAGATCGGCGGCGACGTCGAGCTCCCTGCGGCCCGCGAACGGTACCTTCACGATCTCCCGGAACGTCTCGTCGGCCGCGTCGCCCGCCGCCTCGAGACGGGCCAGTTCGTGCTCGTCCTTGACCGCGCGCAGCATGGGCAGCGCCTCGGTGAGGGAGACGTAGGAGGTACCGGGCAACTCCCGCTGGAAACCGAGCAGATGCATCGCCCAGGCGTTGTCGCTGACGCCGAACCTGCCGACGTCGGCGAGGAGCGGCGCCGTCACGGTGTACGGGTCCTTGCCGTCGGTCCAGTCCCGCAGGCTCAGCGCGGCGGCGCCGGCGGCGTGCGCGGCGTCCGGCGCTTCGAGCTTCGGCACGACCAGGACCGGGTCCTGCCCCGGCGCCAGCACGAGGACGGTCAGCCGCTCGGTGAGAGCGGTCGGCTGGTAGCCGGTGAGATAGACGAGGTCGGGACCAGGGGCGACGAGGAGACCGGCCAGGCCGGCGTCGGCGGCGGCCTGGGCGGCGCGGGCCATCCGGGCCCGGTAGTCGTCGGCGGTGAAGGGCGCGGGAACAGGTGCTGTGGACATGCCCTCATCCTGCCCGGGCGCACCTCAGGACGCGAGGGGCCTGGCCCGATCGCGCGCCTCCCGGTCAAGTCTTCCGGCGTGTCCCCGCTCGGCACTCCCTCGGGCCCGCCCGTGCCTCAGAGCCCGTCCATCTCCTGATCGACAAGCCGCTCGAGCAGCTCGCCGAATTCGTCGCCCACGACAATGCGCAGTCCATCACCGTCGCGGTCGCTGAGCTGCGTGAGCACGCCGCCCCGCCACCAGTAGACATACGGGCTGATGGACCCGGGGGTGTCCTCGAAACCGGAGGCGGCGAAGGACGCCATGGCGTTGAGGGCGAGAACCATGCCGGAGTCCCGGATGACGTGGAAGGCGAGCTGATGGCGGAAAGGCATCGCCACCAGAGCGCCGTCCGGCGGGAGTTCCTGCCCGGTCACCTGACGGACCACGGTCTCCAGGGCGAGCACACGGCTCGCCGTGTAGAAGGAGTCACCCACGACGAGCTCGAAGCGCGTCCCGTCGTCGCCCTTGACCCTCTCATGCCCCTCGACGGGCAGCTCCCGCAGATTACGCAAGGCCATTTCCCGCAGGTCAGGCACCTTGCCGAGGGGTTCAAGCGCCTCGTCGGTGAGCATCATGACGCTCTCGGGGAGATCGAGGGCAAGGATCTCGTAGAGGCCGGGGGCCACACTGCGCGCATACCCGAAGCTCTGCGGATCGAGCCCGTCCCCGCTGATCACCCGGGGGTAGAGCTGGGCCCGGATCTGGTCGGGCGGCATGGTGTCGAGCGCGGAGGGCGCGTCCATCGTGCGCAGGACCATACCGACATGTCTGCGGATCAATTCCGGCCAGACGCGCGGCCCCCGGGGTTCGTTGTGGCAGACGGCGGCGAGGTTGCCGAGGCCGAACCGCCGGCCGCCGCTGTCCTTCACCGAGTCCGCGTAGACGGTGACCTCGAGGCCCAGCTCGGCGAACGCCTCCCTGACCAGGGCGCGGAAGCGGGCGCCCTCGTCGGTCGAGAAGAAGCCGAACTCGGAATCCCGTGGAACGTCGCTCGCGTCCCGCCTCGGCCCTCGTCGGAATATCCCCACGTCTGCTGCCTTCCCCTCACACGGTCCGCCCCGTCGCCAGAGCTGCGAGCCTACCCAGTGAGGCCCCGGGTGATGACAAGATCCGCCCGGGTCCGTCCCGCCGCCACGAGCCTCGCGTTGGCCTCGTCGGACTCCTCGACCCACCGCTCGGCGTCCGGCCGCCGCCTGCCGTGCCGCACATGCCGCTCGGCCAGGCCTCGGACCCGCTCCTCTTCATCGGCCTTGAGGTACCAGACCTCGTCGATCAGATCCGCGATCCGCGCCCACGTCCCCTCGTCGTGCAGCAGATAGTTGCCCTCGGTCACGACGAGCGGCACCCGGGGATCGACGGCGATGCTCCCGGCGATCGGCTCCTCCAACGACCGGTCGAAATCCGGCGCGTAGACGACGGTGCCGGGATCGGGTGTACGCAGCCGGGCCAGCAGCGCCGCGTATCCGGCGGCGTCGAAGGTGTCGGGGGCGCCTTTGCGTTGCGCGCGCCCGAGGCGACGCAGCTCGGCGCCCGCGAGATGAAAACCGTCCATGGGCACGAGCACGGCGTCCCCGCCGAGGCGGCTCACCAACTCCCCTGCCAGCGTGGACTTTCCGGCGCCCGGCGGCCCGGCGATGCCGAGGATACGGCGCCGGCCGGGGACGATGAGGCCGCGAGCACGAACTACGAGCCGGTCCAGGTCGAGATCCATGCCCGCATTGTGCCCAGCGACGGTACGAGTAGTACGTATAACCTGCGTGCATGCCACACATCGCGCTGATCACTCTTGTCGTACGCGACTACGACGAGGCCATCGACTTCTACACCCGCGCCCTCAACTTCGAACTCGTCGAGGACACCGACCGCGGGGACGGTTCCCGCTGGGTGGTCGTCCGCCCCGCAGGCGCGCCGGGCGACACCACTTCGCTGCTGCTGGCCCGTGCCAAGGGTGAACGGCAGTCGTCGAGCGTGGGCGCGCAGACCGGCGGCCGGGTCGGATTCTTCCTCCACACCGAGGACTTCACCCGCGACCACGCCAGGATGCTGGCCGCCGGGGTCCGTTTCCTGGAGGAGCCGCGCCATGAGTCGTACGGCTCGGTTGCGGTGTTCGAGGACCTGTACGGAAACCGCTGGGACTTGCTCCAGCCGGCTTGAGGGCGGCTGCGGTCCCTTCGCGGGGCGCGCTGAACCCGGACGGCCACCTGGACGTCGCAAACGCGAGAAAGCCCCGCACCGTCGACCGTATTCCTACGATCAGGTGCGGGGCTTTCCCCACAATTTGTTCGGCGGCGTCCTACTCTCCCACAGGGTCCCCCCTGCAGTACCATCGGCGCTGAAAGGCTTAGCTTCCGGGTTCGGAATGTAACCGGGCGTTTCCCTAACGCTATGACCACCGAAACACTATGAAGTTGAACTCGACCAGCACACACCCCAAAGGGCATGCGGGAGTTCATTGCTTCAGAACAAACACAGTGGACGCGAGCAACTGAGGACAAGCCCTCGGCCTATTAGTACCAGTCAGCTCCACCCGTTACCGGGCTTCCACATCTGGCCTATCAACCCAGTCGTCTACTGGGAGCCTTACCCTCTCAAGGAGGTGGGAACACTCATCTCGAAGCAGGCTTCCCGCTTAGATGCTTTCAGCGGTTATCCTTTCCGAACGTAGCCAACCAGCCATGCCCTTGGCAGGACAACTGGCACACCAGAGGTTCGTCCGTCCCGGTCCTCTCGTACTAGGGACAGCCCTTCTCAATGTTCCTGCGCGCGCAGCGGATAGGGACCGAACTGTCTCACGACGTTCTAAACCCAGCTCGCGTACCGCTTTAATGGGCGAACAGCCCAACCCTTGGGACCGACTCCAGCCCCAGGATGCGACGAGCCGACATCGAGGTGCCAAACCATCCCGTCGATATGGACTCTTGGGGAAGATCAGCCTGTTATCCCCGGGGTACCTTTTATCCGTTGAGCGACGGCGCTTCCACAAGCCACCGCCGGATCACTAGTCCCGACTTTCGTCCCTGCTCGACCCGTCGGTCTCACAGTCAAGCTCCCTTGTGCACTTACACTCAACACCTGATTGCCAACCAGGCTGAGGGAACCTTTGGGCGCCTCCGTTACTCTTTAGGAGGCAACCGCCCCAGTTAAACTACCCATCAGACACTGTCCCTGATCCGGATCACGGACCGAGGTTAGACATCCAGCACGACCAGAGTGGTATTTCAACGACGACTCCACAACCACTGGCGTGGCCGCTTCAAAGTCTCCCACCTATCCTACACAAGCCGAACCGAACACCAATATCAAACTGTAGTAAAGGTCCCGGGGTCTTTCCGTCCTGCTGCGCGAAACGAGCATCTTTACTCGTAGTGCAATTTCACCGGGCCTATGGTTGAGACAGTCGAGAAGTCGTTACGCCATTCGTGCAGGTCGGAACTTACCCGACAAGGAATTTCGCTACCTTAGGATGGTTATAGTTACCACCGCCGTTTACTGGCGCTTAAGTTCTCAGCTTCGCAACCCCGAAAGGTCACTAACCGGTCCCCTTAACGTTCCAGCACCGGGCAGGCGTCAGTCCGTATACATCGCCTTACGGCTTCGCACGGACCTGTGTTTTTAGTAAACAGTCGCTTCTCGCTGGTCTCTGCGGCCACCCCCAGCTCAGAGAGTAAATCTCATCACCGGTGATGGCCCCCCTTCTCCCGAAGTTACGGGGGCATTTTGCCGAGTTCCTTAACCATAGTTCACCCGAACGCCTCGGTATTCTCTACCTGACCACCTGAGTCGGTTTAGGGTACGGGCCGCCATGAAACTCGCTAGAGGCTTTTCTCGACAGCATAGGATCATCCACTTCACCACAATCGGCTCGGCATCAGGTCTCAGACTATGTGTGCGACGGATTTGCCTACCGCACGTCCTACACCCTTACCCCGGGACAACCACCGCCCGGGCTGGACTACCTTCCTGCGTCACCCCATCGCTTACCTACTACAAGTCTGGGTCACCGGCTCCACCACTTTCCTTTCCCCGAAGGGTCCGGAACGGCTTCACGGGCTTAGCATCGCCTGATTCGATATTGGGCGTTTCAAAGCGGGTACCGGAATATCAACCGGTTGTCCATCGACTACGCCTGTCGGCCTCGCCTTAGGTCCCGACTTACCCTGGGCAGATCAGCTTGACCCAGGAACCCTTAGTCAATCGGCGCACACGTTTCTCACGTGTGTATCGCTACTCATGCCTGCATTCTCACTCGTGAACCGTCCACCACTAGCTTCCGCTGCGGCTTCACCCGGCACACGACGCTCCCCTACCCATCCCAGCAGGCGTTGGCCCTATATGCTGGAATGACACGACTTCGGCGGTACGCTTGAGCCCCGCTACATTGTCGGCGCGGAATCACTTGACCAGTGAGCTATTACGCACTCTTTCAAGGGTGGCTGCTTCTAAGCCAACCTCCTGGTTGTCTCTGCGACTCCACATCCTTTCCCACTTAGCGTACGCTTAGGGGCCTTAGTCGATGCTCTGGGCTGTTTCCCTCTCGACCATGGAGCTTATCCCCCACAGTCTCACTGCCGCGCTCTCACTTACCGGCATTCGGAGTTTGGCTAAGGTCAGTAACCCGGTAGGGCCCATCGCCTATCCAGTGCTCTACCTCCGGCAAGAAACACACGACGCTGCACCTAAATGCATTTCGGGGAGAACCAGCTATCACGGAGTTTGATTGGCCTTTCACCCCTAACCACAGGTCATCCCCCAGGTTTTCAACCCTGGTGGGTTCGGTCCTCCACGACCTCTTACAGCCGCTTCAACCTGCCCATGGCTAGATCACTCCGCTTCGGGTCTAGAGCGTGCAACTCAATCGCCCTATTCGGACTCGCTTTCGCTACGGCTTCCCCACACGGGTTAACCTCGCTACACACCGCTAACTCGCAGGCTCATTCTTCAAAAGGCACGCAGTCACGACGCACTGAGTAAACTCAGCGCGCGACGCTCCCACGGCTTGTAGGCACACGGTTTCAGGTACTATTTCACTCCGCTCCCGCGGTACTTTTCACCATTCCCTCACGGTACTATCCGCTATCGGTCACCAGGGAATATTTAGGCTTAGCGGGTGGTCCCGCCAGATTCACACGGGATTTCTCGGGCCCCGTGCTACTTGGGTGTCTCTCAAACGAGCCGTTGATGTTTCAGCTACGGGGGTCTTACCCTCTACGCCGGACCTTTCGCATGTCCTTCGCCTACACCAACGGTTTCTGACTCGCCTCACAGCCGGCAGACTGTGAAAGAGAGATCCCACAACCCCGCATGCGCAACCCCTGCCGGGTATCACACGCATACGGTTTGGCCTCATCCGGTTTCGCTCGCCACTACTCCCGGAATCACGGTTGTTTTCTCTTCCTGAGGGTACTGAGATGTTTCACTTCCCCTCGTTCCCTCCACATACCCTATGTGTTCAGGTATGGGTGACAGCCCATGACGACTGCCGGGTTTCCCCATTCGGAAACCCCCGGATCAAAGCCTGGTTGACGGCTCCCCGGGGACTATCGTGGCCTCCCACGTCCTTCATCGGTTCCTGGTGCCAAGGCATCCACCGTGCGCCCTTAAAAACTTGGCCACAGATGCTCGCGTCCACTGTGCAGTTCTCAAACAACGACCAACCACCCATCACCCCACCAGAACCTGGTGAGTGCACTGGGGCCGGCACTTGAAGGCAGCCTTTCGGCCGTACCTTCAGATACCCAACAGCGTGCCCGGCCCGACCAGTCGACTTTCACGTTCCACGCCGAAGCAGTACTAGTGAGGACAACCAATCGTGCCGAATAGTCAACGTTCCACCCATGAGCTGACCGTGCAGAACATGTGTCTGCAATCGGTACTGTGCTCCTTAGAAAGGAGGTGATCCAGCCGCACCTTCCGGTACGGCTACCTTGTTACGACTTCGTCCCAATCGCCAGTCCCACCTTCGACAGCTCCCTCCCACAAGGGGTTGGGCCACCGGCTTCGGGTGTTACCGACTTTCGTGACGTGACGGGCGGTGTGTACAAGGCCCGGGAACGTATTCACCGCAGCAATGCTGATCTGCGATTACTAGCAACTCCGACTTCATGGGGTCGAGTTGCAGACCCCAATCCGAACTGAGACCGGCTTTTTGAGATTCGCTCCGCCTCACGGCATCGCAGCTCTTTGTACCGGCCATTGTAGCACGTGTGCAGCCCAAGACATAAGGGGCATGATGACTTGACGTCGTCCCCACCTTCCTCCGAGTTGACCCCGGCAGTCTCCTGTGAGTCCCCATCACCCCGAAGGGCATGCTGGCAACACAGAACAAGGGTTGCGCTCGTTGCGGGACTTAACCCAACATCTCACGACACGAGCTGACGACAGCCATGCACCACCTGTATACCGACCACAAGGGGGCGACTATCTCTAGCCGTTTCCGGTATATGTCAAGCCTTGGTAAGGTTCTTCGCGTTGCGTCGAATTAAGCCACATGCTCCGCTGCTTGTGCGGGCCCCCGTCAATTCCTTTGAGTTTTAGCCTTGCGGCCGTACTCCCCAGGCGGGGAACTTAATGCGTTAGCTGCGGCACCGACGACGTGGAATGTCGCCAACACCTAGTTCCCAACGTTTACGGCGTGGACTACCAGGGTATCTAATCCTGTTCGCTCCCCACGCTTTCGCTCCTCAGCGTCAGTAATGGCCCAGAGATCCGCCTTCGCCACCGGTGTTCCTCCTGATATCTGCGCATTTCACCGCTACACCAGGAATTCCGATCTCCCCTACCACACTCTAGCTAGCCCGTATCGAATGCAGACCCGGGGTTAAGCCCCGGGCTTTCACATCCGACGTGACAAGCCGCCTACGAGCTCTTTACGCCCAATAATTCCGGACAACGCTTGCGCCCTACGTATTACCGCGGCTGCTGGCACGTAGTTAGCCGGCGCTTCTTCTGCAGGTACCGTCACTTTCGCTTCTTCCCTGCTGAAAGAGGTTTACAACCCGAAGGCCGTCATCCCTCACGCGGCGTCGCTGCATCAGGCTTTCGCCCATTGTGCAATATTCCCCACTGCTGCCTCCCGTAGGAGTCTGGGCCGTGTCTCAGTCCCAGTGTGGCCGGTCGCCCTCTCAGGCCGGCTACCCGTCGTCGCCTTGGTAGGCCATCACCCCACCAACAAGCTGATAGGCCGCGGGCTCATCCTTCACCGCCGGAGCTTTTAACCCCTCAAGATGCCCTGAGGAGTGTTATCCGGTATTAGACCCCGTTTCCAGGGCTTGTCCCAGAGTGAAGGGCAGATTGCCCACGTGTTACTCACCCGTTCGCCACTAATCCACCCCGAAGGGCTTCATCGTTCGACTTGCATGTGTTAAGCACGCCGCCAGCGTTCGTCCTGAGCCAGGATCAAACTCTCCATGAATGTTTACCCGTAATCGGGTGCACACATCACGTAAGAGCGGGACGGAACCACCGGAATAAGGCGGCCCGTCCACAGCGTCCTCGCTGTGTAATTGCCTGACGACCACGAGGGCCGGCAGGACTTTTCAAAGGAACCTCGTCCCACCGAAGTGGAGACGGGGTTGTCAATCTGGCGTTGACTTTTGGCACGCTGTTGAGTTCTCAAGGAACGGACGCTTCCTTTGTACTCACCCTCTCGGGCTTTCCTCCGGGCGCTTCCCTTCGGTATTTCGTGTCTCCGACTCTATCAGACTCTTTCGTGTCCGATTCCCCGTCGAATTGGGGTTTGTCTTCCCGGCTGTTGGGCCGTTCCGACGTCCCGAACTCTAGCTGATTTTCCCGGCCGATTCCTAATCGAGTCGTCCGGTCCGACGAGAAGTGAATTCGGCATGCCGAACAACCCCCGTCGAGGGATCATGCTGAGTTGTGGGTGGCCGCAGAACCTGCGGCGGACGGTTGCCGCAGAACCGTTCCGGCTCCCTGGCAACCCGAAAAACCTTACGCCGCTGCCCACCTCGCGTCAACTCGGGCGTCAACCCCGCGTCATCGCGCGTTGTAGCGTGCTGCCGTGACCACGATCTTCGACTCCGGCACCGCAGTCGCACACGCCTGGTGGTGGCGTACCGGCGACGACTCCCCTACCTCCGCCGACCTGGCCCTTCTCAGCACGGAGGAGCGCGCCCGGGCCGACCGGATCGTGCATCCGGCCACCAAGGTGGGGTTCGTCGCGGGGCGCGCCGCCAGCCGGCGCATCCTCTCGGAACTCCTCGGCGTACCGCCCACGGACATAGGCCTCGGGCGCAGGCCCTGCCCCGGGTGCGGCGACCCGCATCACGGCCCGCCCGCAGTGCTGCGCCCGCAGTCGCCCCTGTGGATCAGCATTTCGCACACCAACGGCTGCGGCATGCTCGCGGTGGCCCACGTTCCGGTGGGGGTGGACGTCGAGGGCGTACGGGACTTTCCGGTCGAGGAGCTGGCCGAGTCCACCCTGACCGAGTCCGAGAGCCGGGTCGTTCTCGGCTCCCCCGAGGGACCGGCCCGCACCAGCGCCTTCCTGCGCGCCTGGACCCGTAAGGAAGCCGTGCTCAAGGCGGTGGGCATAGGGATCACGACCGACCTCCGCACGGTCGAGACGCGGCCGGAGAGTCCGGGGCCGGTCGTCGTGGCCGCCGGGGTGCCGGGCACGCCCGCGTCCTGGGCCGTGGCCGACCTCGCCGTGCCTGACGGCTGGGGCGCCGCCATCTCCGTACCCGCGAACTCCGACGGCAGTCACCCCGAGATCCAGCTGCGAGAACACGCGTAGGGGACGTCGCGTTCGGTGCGGCGCTTTCGTTGCCAGGGAGGGGAGGCGGTCGGCGGGATCCGGGGGCGTCGGGCGGGGGCTGGGCATGGATCCGGCCAATCGTTGCTTTTCCTCCGCCCGGTCGGGTTTTGGCCTCCGCTTGCCGTGTCGACCAAGGAAAGGTTTTTGCTGTCCGACAGGTTTCGGCCAACGTTCGGCAAGGCGACCTTTCCAAGAGCGACGGAGGGCAAACTTGGCCGATCTCACGTACTTGTGAGGGAAATCGGGGGAGCACATGGATCCGGTGACAGCTGTCGCGGCCGCGAGTGTCGCGCTCGTGGTCAAGGGAGCCCTTGAGGCCGCCGCCCAAGAGGCCGGGCGGTCCGGTTGGAGCGGCGGGGCCAGACTCATGGCGCGGCTGCGGGCCCGGTTCGGTGGGGACCGCGACGCGGAACTCGCTCTCGACCGGGTGGCGCGGGCGCCGGAGGACGAGGAGTCGCGGCAGGAGCTGGAGCGGATCCTCGCCGCCCACATGCTGCGCGATCCGGCCTTCGAGGCCGATGTCCGGCGGCTGGTCGAAGAGGCGGCCGCCACGATGGGGCGCGGCGGGCCGCAGGTCACCGCGGCTCTGATCAAGAACGCGCACGTCTTCAACGAGAAGGTCGAAGTGCACGGGGACTGGAACGTGTCCTGACAGTGGCGGCGCCGTGCTCCCCTGTGCCCGTTCGGTCCGGGTCGACTCGGCACCCGGTTCAGCCCGGGCCGGATCTGTTCCGGACCGCTTCGCTCGGGGTCGATCCTGCGCCCGGTCCGGGTCGGGTCTGGTGCCCGGGTTGCTCCGGGCCGGTCTGGTGCCTGGCCCGGGGGGGTGCTGCACACGGTCCAGCCCGAGTCAGATGTGTGCCCGATCGCCTCGCTCGGGGTCGATCCCGCGCCCGGGCCGGTCCCGGGCCGGGTCTGGTCCCGGGGGTTACTCCGGGTCGGTCCTGCACTCGGCCCAGTCCAGGTCGGGCCTGGTGCCCGGGTTACTCCGGGCCGTTCTGCACCCGGCCCAGCCCGGGAGGGTCCAGCCCGGGCCCGTCCTGCGTCCGGTTGGTACGGGGCGGGGTCCGAGGGTCGGCGGCGCGGTGATTGCCCGGGCGGTCCCGTCGGGCGCCCTGCTCCTGCCCGGGCGGGCGTGTTGGCGCTTGAGGGCGGTCGAGGCCGTCTTCTGATCCCCCTGTTCGTCGACCGGCACCCGCCGGTGCCGTTCCCCCTGTCTGTTCTGCTCCGGAAGACCGAGTGCCATGAGCAAGGAACCCCTGACCGAGACGCCGGACACCGGGCCGCAGAGCCCGGACGCCGACTCGACGGCTCCTGAGGCCAAACCCGCGCCGGAAGGCGAGCACCGTACGGACGGGGCCGAGCAGGACGGCCCGGTCAGCGAGTCCGATGCTCTGCGCAACCTGACCGAGAGCACGTCGGACGCCGACGCGGAACGGTCCGACGCGCTGCGGGCCGGCGCGATCGCCGACCTCATCGCGCAGCGTCTCAACGACGACGCCTCGGGGACCCGGATCGGCACGCTCGCGCTGTTCAACGAGACGGTCAGCTTCGGCGGCGGGTTCAACACCACGGGTGGCGGACGCCGGGCGGCCCCGCGCGGTCTGCCCACGCTCGCGCTGGATCCGTCCGAGGTCGCCGGACACACCGACCTGTTCGTCCAGCCCTCGGGGTACGGCGACGCGCTCGGCGTCCTGTGCGAGGAACGCCTGCTGGTGCTGACCGGCGCTCCCGGCAGCGGGCGCGAGGCCACCGCCGTGAATCTGCTCGGGGAAGCCCTCGCGCTGAGCGGCGGCGGGGCCTGCCACCGGCTCCTCGACCCGGCGGTGCTGCTGGAGTCCGACTGGACGCCCCAGGCGGAGAACACCGGGTACCTGGCGAGCCTGGAGGACGGGCCCGCGGGCGTGACGGGTTTCGCCGAGGCCCTGCGCCGACTGCCGTCCGTGGTGGCCGCGTTGCGGGCCGGCGGCGGCCTGTTGGTGCTCACCGGCGGACACGACCTGACCCTGCTGCTCCGAGGGCCCGGCGGCGCGGCGATCGCCACCCACGCCCTGCGGCCGGTCGACCCGCTGGCCGTCCTCGAGCGGCGCGTCCTTGGCCACGCCGAGGATCCGGAGTCCCGGACGGCGTTGCGCGCGCTCGTCGAAACCACCGGAGCGGCACGCGCGTTGCGGGAGCAGCCCGCGGCCCGGCACGCCGCACGGCTCGCCTCCGTGATCCGCGCCGGAGGTGACGTGGCGGCCGAGGCGGCGGCGCTGCGCGACCCGAGCGATCAGGTACGGGACTGGTTCGACCGCTACCGCGAGCCGGAGGCCCTGGCCTTCGCGCTGGCCGCCGCCACCCTGGAGGGCAGTGGCTACCTCACCGTCTCGGAGGCGGCGGTCAAGTTGTGCAGGGCCCTCACGCCGCCCGAACCCGCCGCCGTCGACCTGCGGTTCAGGGACCGCGTCGGCTACGAACAGCAGTGGATCCAGCTCGTTCCCGACGGCTCCGGGCCGCCACGGGTACGTTTTCGCAGCGCCCTGCTCGGTCAGGTAATCCTGCGCTACGCGTGGACCAGTCTCGACGGATGGCGCGAAGCCGTCCTCGCCTGGTTGCGCCAGTTGCTGAGCCACAGCGATCTGGAAGTGCGCGCGCGGGCCGCGGTCGCCGCCGGTGTGCTCGCCTCGGCGGATCACCATTACGCCGTCCATCGCTTCCTCACCTCTTGGGCGGGCGCCGCCTCCTGGCCGCTGCGGCAGGCCGCGGCCACCGCTCTCGGGGTGGCCGGGAGCCGCCCCGAGACCTCCGAGGCCGTCTGGGAGCTGCTGGACGGCTGGGCGCGCGGCGGCAGTTCGGCCCAGCAGCGCAGACTCGCCGGGACGGCGGCGAACGCCGTGGGCGGGATCCTCGGCCGCGAGGCCCCCGAGCGGGCCGTCGCCGTGCTGCGCGCCGCCCTGGACCGGGGCGACGACTGGGGCACCCTGCCGTCGGTCGCCTGGGGCGGCGTCCACCTCATCCACCAGGGGCAGGCCGGCACGCTGCTGGATGCCTTGCTGGAGTGGTCCGAGCCGCAGGACCTCTCCCCCATGGTCGTCAAGTCCCTGTCCGCCTTCGTCTTCGCGGCGAGCAGGCCCTACGAGCGGACGGCGGACGGTCCGGTCGCCGCTGTGCCCGGGGTGCCGCTGCTCCTGAGCGGGCTGCCTCGGCACGGCGACCGGCTCGCGGAGCTGTGGGCGCGCGCGCTGGCGCGGCGCCCGCTCCAGGAGACGGCGCTCGAGGCCCTGCGCGCGTGGATCGACACCTACTGCGACAAGTGCCCGGGCTCCCTCGACCCCTTGGGGACGCTCCTCCTCGACATCGCGAGCCGGCCCGGCTCGCACCGCCGACGGCTGCTTTGGTGGCTGGAGAAGTGGGAGGGCGACCGGGAGCGGCCATCGAAGAACGCGGCGGTGCTGCGCCGGCGGCTCGAGCGCGGCGCATGAGCGGACCCCACACACGACGAGCCGGGAGGAGCACGGTGGAGGCACAGACATACGATCCGGTGCTGCACAGCGAGGATCTGCCCAAGTGGCGCCTGACAAGTCCGGTGCGGCCGCCCGACCCCGGCCGCGCCCTGGTCCTGGTGCGGGACAGCGGGCCCTCCCTGACGGTCCGCAGTGGTGAGGAGATCCCTTCCTCCCGCTTCGGCGCGTACAGCGGCATGTACACGATCGACATGGCCGAGCACCGGCTCCTGCTGGACATCCCCCTCCTGAGCCGGGACCCCACGTTCTCCTTCCGCAGCCGGGTCGATCTGGTGTGCCGGGTCGCGGACCCGGCGAAGGTCGTCTCGCGCGGCATCCGGGACATGAGCGGCGCCCTGTACGGCTATCTGCGCAAGACGCTGCGCTCGGTGGCCCGCGAGTACGACATCGCCGAGTTCCACCAGGCCGAGCAGGCCTTGAACGCCGCGCTCGCCGGCTTCACGGGTGACGACGCGATCCGGCTGCGCAACCTCCAGGTGGAACTGCTCGTCGACGAGGACGAAATCGTCGGCAGCGGGCGGGAGTTCCGCGATGTGGAGCGGGAGACCCGGCTCGCCGGCATGCGGCGCAGACGGCATCTCGACATGATCCGCGAGGAAGGCGTCGACGGTCTGATCGCAGAGATCATGGAGCGGGAAGGGCCACGGGCGGCGCTCGCCTGGATCGAGAAGGGCGAGGCCGAGAAGCGCGAGGTGCGGCGCGAGGTCATGCGCATGGTCCTGGAACGCGGCGACGCCGACCGGGAGCCGTTCGAGCAGGCCGAGCTCGAACGTGCCGTCCTGGACGAAGTCCTGCGCGAGGGCGACGGCCTCTTCGAGAAGGCCACCCGCCCCGGCCGGCTGCGCGGCACACTGGCGCGCGCCCTGGAAGCGGATGCGTCGGCGCCCGAGGAGCGGGCGCCGCTGCGGGGTGAGGTCCTTGGGGAGGAGCGCGCTTCGGGGCGGGGCCGCGCGGAGCGGGGGCCCGGGGGCGGCGGGGCGGCGGGTCCGGCCGGGCCGAGGACGCCGCGCGGAGCGGGCCGTGCCGGTTTTCCGCCGACTGCCGACGATCCCTCGGCGCCGCCCGAGGACGAGCCCCTGCCGGGGGCCGGGGACCGCAGGGCGCGGGTCGTCGATGAGCACTGGCCCCCGGCCTCCGGCCCACGCGCGGGCGCGGGACGGCGCTCGGGCGGCGAGTCCGCCTCGCCGCGCGCGGCCTCGGGCGCCGAGCCGGCGCCGCCCGTCCGCCGGCCCGACGGGGATCCCCCCTCCGCCTCGGCGCCCCGGGTCAGCCGCGTGCGCGGCACGGCCAAGCGCGGTAGCCCCGGGAAGGACGGGCAGCGGTGATGAGCGAGCACGAGCCGGGGCACACCGTGCCCGCCCTGCGGCACGATCCGCGGCCGCCCTCGGCGCCGCCCGGCCCTCAAGTCCCGCTGGGAAAGCACCGGTTGGCGCCGCAGCCAACGCCTTTCGCCGTCGCGGGCGGCGTGCTGCCCCCGGCTGCGGAGGACTCCCTGCCGCGCCCGGCGGCGCCGGGGACCTGGGCGGCTCCCGGTGGCGAGGGCGGGGTGCGCGCGTTCACCGTGTGGAGCGAACGGGTGCCGGAGCACGGCGAGGACGCCGAGCCGTTCGTCGCCCACCACTGGGAGAGCCGCCAGGGACTGCTCGCGGTGTTCGACGGGTCGGGCGGCGCGGGCTCCGCGCCCGCCTGGCAGAGCCCCGCCGGCGCCCGGCGCACCGGGGCCTGGGTCGGCGCACGGGTGGCCCGCCTCGCCACGGACTGCTGGTTCCGCGAGCTGACCCTGGATGCCGAGCAGGCCGGCCCCGAGAGCCTGCACGGCTACCTGGAGTGGTTCCTGTCCAAGGCGCCGCAGCGGCGCAGCAAGATCGGCGGCACCATGCGCCGCCAGCTGCCGACCACGGTCGCCGGGGTGCACTACCAGCTGAACGCCGACGGATTCGTCGAGCTCCAGGCGCTGTGGGCGGGGGACTCGCGGGCCTACGCCCTGCATCCCCGCGACGGTCTCCAGGTACTCACCCGCGACCACACGCGCGAGAGCGACGCGCTGGAACTGCTGCGCAGCGACCCGCCGATGACCAACCTGGTGAGCGCGGACCGGGCGTTCGTGATCGACTCCCAGAGGCTCGCTCCGTTCGCCCTCCCCCTCGTCCTGGTGGCCGCCACGGACGGCTTCTTCGGTTACGTCCACACACCCGGCGACTTCGAGGCGGTGCTGCTCGAAACCCTTCTGCGGGCCGAGGACGAGCAGGAGTGGGCCGACCTGGTCTGCCGCGAGGTGCGGCGCTACACGGCGGACGACGCCTCGCTGGCCCTGGTGGCCCTCGGGCACCAGAGCTTCGCCGCGCTGCGGGACCTGTACGCGCCCCGGCTCGTGGAGCTGAGGGAGCGCCTGGGGCGCGACCGGCCCCGGGCCCTGGACCGCTCGCCGCGCGCCGTCGAGGGCAGCGCGCACCCGCCGGAGGACCCGGCGCAGCTGGGCAGCCGCGTCCGCGTCTGGCAGGACCAGAGCTGGCACGCCTATCGCGGCGCCTATGAGACCTATCTGCCGGCGGCATCCGAGGAGCACGCGTGAAACAGGGCGACACGATCGGCGGCTACCGCATCGTCACGGACCCCACCAACGCCAACGGCGGGAAATGCATCTGGGCCTTCGCGGAGAAGGACGGCGCGCCGTACTTCATCAAGCAGTTCCTTGAGCCCAAACGGCCTCGTGACGACGCCCGGGAGTCCCCGAGTCTTCAGATCAGGCGCCGGGTGGCCCAGGAGTTCGAGGAGCGCCATCACACGATCATGAAGCGGCTGCGCCCGGACGCGCGTGGCGGCGGCAACATCGTCCTGGCCAAGGACTTCTTCCACGAGGGCAGTACGTACTACAAGGTCACCGAGCGCATCGACACCTCCAGTCTGGAGAAGCCGCAGGCGCTCGAACCGCGGCAGAAGATGGTGCTGCTCAAGACGCTGGGCAACAGCCTCAAGCAGCTCCACGACATCGACGTCGTGCATGGCGACCTCAAACCGCTGAACGTGCTGGTGCAAAAGCGCGACGGCGCCGCCTTCCACGCGGCGAAGCTGATCGACTTCGACGACTCCTATGTGTCGGGGAGTCCGCCGGAGCCCGAGGACATCTCCGGCGACACCCTCTACGGCTCCCCCGAGTGGCGCCGCTACCTCCAGCGCGACGCGGCGCCCGGTGAACTCACGTGCGCGGTCGACATCTTCGCTCTCGGCCTCATGACCCATCTCTATCTCGTGGGTGAACTGCCGTACTACAACAGCAGGTTCGGGTCTCCCGCCGATGCCGTGAACGGGGGCGACGAGCTGGCCCTCAGCACCCGGCTCTCGGACCAGATGATCGGCCTGCTGCGCCGGATGACGGCCCGCGACGCCGCCGGACGGCCACGGATCTCCGCGTTCCTCGCGGCGCTCTCGGATCCGAAGGTGTGCGCGTTGCAGCACCGCCGCCCCGGAACGTCCAAGCCGGAGCGGACGACCACCGGGGGGCCCGGGCCGGCGGCCCCCGCGGCCGAAGGGCGCACGAGCCGCATCCGCGCCAACCTCACCCCGAGGACCCCGCCCGCACCCGAGCCGGCGCCCCCGGTGGACGCGGTGGACGCGGCGGCCCCCGAGCCCGGTCCCGCGCCGTCGCCCGAGGTGCCCGCACCTCGGCTCTCCCGCGTCCGCATCAACCTGGGCGACCGCGCCCGCCGCTCGCCGTGACCGCGCCGCGCAGGACCGCCCGCCCCTGAAACCCGCACCGCAAGGAGACGTATCCCCGTGAACAACCCTGTCGAGCAGTACCAGGGGAATCTTCAGTACGCCGTCGACATCGTGCTCTGTATCGACGCCACCGGCAGCATGTTTCCCGTCCTGGACACCGTGAAGGCGAGCGCGCTCCAGTTCCACGAGCGGCTTGACGGCGTGATGGGCAAGAAGGGCAAGGCCATCAGCCAGTTGCGGCTGAAGGTGATCGTCTTCCGTGACTTCGGTGACGACCCGTCGAACGCCATCGAGCAGACCGGCTTCCTCCATCTGCCGTCCCAGGCACGGGATTTCGAGCAGTTCCTCAGCGGCATCGACGCGACCGGCGGCGGCGACATCCCCGAGTCCGGCCTCGAAGCGCTGGCACTGGCGATCAATTCCCCGTGGGAGACCGGACTCGACCGCAGGCGCCATGTGATCGTGATGTTCACGGACGCCCCCGCCCATCCGCTCGGTACGGCCGGTGCGAACGCCCAGTCGTATCCGGCGGGCATCCCGCGCAGCATCGACGACCTCTTCGAGCAGTGGGGCTACGCCCGCAGCCAGACGTCGGTCATGGAGCAGTCGGCCAAGCGGCTCGTCCTGTTCGCGCCGGACGAGGCGCCCTGGTCCGACCCGATCGCCGAGGAGTGGGACCTGACGCTCCACTTCGCCTCCAAGGCGGGCCAGGGCCTTGAGGAGTTCGAGATGGACGAGATCATCGAGACGATCGCGAACAGCCTGTGAGGCTGGCCCTGCCGGGGTTCGTGCTGACGTGCGGCGGCCCCGAGGGGCAGTTGGAGTTCGCCTGGGCCGGGGCCGGGGTGTTCGACGTACGGGTGGCGTGCTGCGTCGCCGCCACTTTGCACGCCGGGGGCCCGGACGGCGGCTGCCAGCTGGTGTTCCGTTTCCGGATGGGACCGGAGCACGGGTCGGCGCCGGTGGTGATACGCGTGGACGTGGCCCCCGAGTGGAGCAGGAGCGCCGAGGAGTTCATGAGGGCGGTGTGGGAGAAGTGCGCGATTCCCGACCGGCCCGAGGCCGACAGCCCGGCCGTCGACTTCGAGCGCACTCCGCACGGGGCGGGGTGGCTCCGCAGCCCCGCCGCTCCCGCGTCCGAGGAGCTGTTCCAGCTGGTCATGGCCCATGTGAACGCAGACGACATCTAGCGGACGACATCCAGTCGTCATCCCATCGACGACGGCATCCGACGGAGAGGCAGGACGAGGGTGGCGGCTTCGGCCAACTGGCAGTGCAGGGACTGCGACAACGTGAACGGACCCGGCGACCGGTCCTGCGACGGCTGCGGCACCGCACGCCCGGCCCCCGCGCCCCGCTCCCCCGCCAAGCGCCCGGCTCCGGCGCGCCCGGCCGGGGACTGGAAGTGCTCCAAGTGCGATACGAACAACGTCACTTCGGATCTGTCCTGCATCGGGTGCGGCACCGGCTGGAAGGCGGCCACGAAGAAGCCGGCGCCCCGTAGGGCCCCCGGTGCGGGCGGCGCGGCCACCGGCGCCAAGGCTGCGGGCCCGGGAACACCGGCGCCCAAGCGGCCCACGCCGAAGCGGAGCGCCCCTTCGGCGCCCCGCACACCCCGCGCCTCGGCGCCGCCGCCACCGACCGCGCCCACACCGCCGCGTGCCCGACCCGAGGGAGTCTTCTACCCGCCGCCCGGCACCGGTGGGTACACCCCCACCGCGCCCGGGCCGTCCGTCCCCCACCCGCCGCCCGCCGCGGCGCCGCCTCCGTATGTCGCCCCGCGCGCCTCGTACGCGCCGTCCAAGAAGCGGTCCAACGGATGTGTGGGCTGTCTCTCCGCGATCGGGCTCGTCTTCGTCCTCGGCGTCTTCGCCGACGGCTGCAAGAGCCTCTTCCAGGACGGCGCCACGGCGAAGCCGTCCGCGAGCGCGAGCGGCAGCCCCTGCCCCTCGCGCGTCGCCGACGCGCTGCCCAGCGGCGAGGGAGCCGGCCTCGTCGAGGCGTTCCGTACGCAGAACAAGCAGATCACCCTGTGCCGTACGACGGCGGGGGATCTGTACTACTACGGCGAGTTCAGTGACCACCGTGAGCCGGGCATCGCCATGGCGGCCAAGAAGACCGACAGCGGGTACGAAGCGACGAACTCTCCGTACCGCTACGTCATCCACGACGGGGTCGTGACCATCTACGAGTCCGGCAGCAGGATCGGCCAGGAGAAGGTGACTCCCGAGCCGTCGCCGTCCTGAAGCCTGCCCGTGCTCAGCCGAGTCCGGCCCGTGCTCAGCTCAAGCCTGCCCGTGCTCAGCCCTCGGTCCCCGTCAGCTTCAGCGAGATGCTGTTGATGCAGTAGCGCTGGTCCGTCGGGGTCGCGTATCCCTCGCCCTCGAAGACGTGGCCCAGGTGCGAGCCGCAGCGGGCGCAGCGGACCTCGGTGCGGAGCATGCCGTGCGAGCGGTCCTCGATGAGTTCGACCGCGTCGCTGTCCTTCGGGTCGAAGAAGCTCGGCCAGCCGCAGTGCGACTCGAACTTCTCGCGGGAGGTGAAGAGTTCGGCCCCGCAGGCGCGGCAGGAGTAGACGCCCTCGGTCCTGGTGTCGGTGTACTCGCCGACGAAGGCGGGCTCCGTGCCGGCCTGGCGCAGCACCTGGTACTCGGCGGGCGTCAGCTCCGCGCGCCACTGCTCGTCCGGCTTCTCGACGTCGTACGCCATGGGATGCTCCTCGCTCGGATCAGTTCGACAGGCGGGCCAGGATGGCCGGGCCGAGGTCCGTCACGTCGCCCGCGCCCATGGTGAGAACGAGATCGCCGGGGGCCGCCATTCCCGCGACGACGTCCGGGACGGTCTCCATGTCGTGGACGGCGGTGACGGTGGCGCCCGCCGCCTTGGCCGCGTCGATGATGAGCTCGCTGGTGACGCCGGGGACCGGGTCCTCACGGGCCGGGTAGATGTCGAGGACGACGGAGAGGTCGGCGAGCGCCAGGGCCTGGCCCATCTCCTTGCCGAGCTCCTGGGTGCGGGAGTAGAGGTGGGGCTGGAAGACCACAAGGAGTCGGGAGTCGGCGGCCGCGCCCCGCATCGCCTCCAGGTCGGCGCTCATCTCGGTGGGGTGGTGCGCGTAGGAGTCGATGACCTGGACGCCCTTGGCCTCGCCCTTGAGCTGGAGGCGGCGCTTGACGCCGGTGTACTTGCCGAGCGCGGAGGCCAGGTTGTGCGCCGGGATACCGAGGGCGACGCCGGCGGCGAGCGCGGCGACCGCGTTGAGGGCGTAGTGGCGGCCGGGGACGGAGACCGTGAAGGTCAGGAACTTACCGTTCAGGAGCACGGTTACCTCAGAGGTGAGGCCGCGCGGGGTGATCTTGTGGACCCGTACGTCCGCGCTCTCGGACTCCCCGTAGGTGACGACGGTGAGCCCGGACTGGTCGCGCACGCGCCGCGTCAGCTCGACCGCGCCCCGCTGGTCGGCGGAGACCACCAGGGTCCCGCCGGGGTTGACCTTGCCGACGAAGGTCTCGAAGGACTCGTAGATCTCGTCCATCGAGGCGTAGTTGGCGTGATGGTCGAGTTCGACGTTGAGGACGATGGCGACCTCGGGGTCGTACTTCTGGAAGCTGCGGTCGCTCTCGTCGGCCTCGGCCACGAAGATGTCGCCCTCGCCGTGCCGGGCGTTGGTGCCGGGGCCCTCGAGGTCGCCGCCGATCGCGTACGAGGGGTCCAGGCCCAGCTCGGTCAGGGCGACGGCGAGCATCGAGGTGGTGGTGGTCTTGCCGTGGGTGCCGGCGACGGCGATCGCGCGCAGGCCGCCCATGAGCGAGGCCAGCGCGTCCGAGCGGTGCACGACGGGCACGGAGAGCTCGGCGGCGCGGGCCAGCTCGGGGTTGTCGGCGCGGATCGCGCTGGAGACGACGACGCAGGTGGCGTCGGCGGCGAGGTGGCCGGCGGCGTGGCCGATGTGCACGGTGGCGCCGAGCGCGCGCAGCGCCTCGGCGGTGGCGGACTCCTTCGCGTCGCTGCCCGCGACCCGGGCCCCGCGCTGGGCCAGGATCTTCGCGATGCCCGACATGCCGGCACCGCCGATGCCGATGAAGTGCGGCCGTTCCATGGCGGTGGGAATGGCGGATGCCATGCGGTTCTCTCCCGGGGTGCGACGTACAGAAGGAGCCCCCAGCCTAGTTCCCCCGAAGGCTCCTTCCCGTACCCGGCTCCGTGCGGGGCCGGGTACGGGAATCCGTGCGGGGCCGGGTACGGGAAGGAGCGGGGTCTACTCGCTGTGCGCGAACAGCTTGAGCACGGGTACGCCCACCTTGTGGCGGGCCCGCGAGGCCCAGTCTCGGTGGAAGAACTCCTCCACGTAGTGCGGGGCGGTCAGGACGATGACCTCGTCGGCGCGCGCGTCGTCGACCACCGTCTTGAGGTGGTCGAGGGGGTGGTTCTCGATCACCTGTCCGACGGCTTCGCTGCCCGCGTCGCGCAGCGACTTCAGCGAGTGCTGGAGCGCGAGCTCGGCGGGGCCGTGCGCGGCGGAGCCCTCCGGCTCCTCGTTCTCATGGACGGCTTCGTCCAGTTCGCCGAGCGCCACGTCGTCGATCGCGCGAAGGAGCCGGTCCTGATCGCCCCTGGGCTGCATGAGCACGACGAAGGACACCGGCTCGTCGCCGTGCAGAGTGGTGACGAATTCCACGTCGACGGAGGTCAGGGGCTTCTCGATCATCAATACGCTCGTGAACACCACAGGCGCCCTTCTGTTCTCTCCATGGCCGCCGCCACCACGACGTGGCGGGTCCGGCCCCTGCGGAAACCATCCTTCCCCGTGCCCGCACGGGGTCTGCGTGAGGTTAGTGTGCCCAGCGAGAGCTAACCGGAACGATAAATTCCGGTGATCGTCAATTCCGACGGTAACGCGTGAAGAGGAACCCGGCGTCCTCCAGGACCGAGGTGGGCGTGAACCGCTGCGGTACGCCCACGGCGGGGCCGCCCGCGATGCGCTGCGCGTCGCCGGCCGTGAGCATCGGGGACACCGTCAGGCACAGCTCGTCCAGGACGCCCGCCGCCACGAACTGGCCAAGGAGGCGGGGCCCGCCCTCGGTGAGGAGGCGCAGGTGGCCCCGGTCGGCCAGGGCTCCGACCGCCCGGCCCGGCTCGACGCCCGGCCCGTCGCCCGCGACCAGCACCTCCGCGCCGGCCCGCTCCGCCTCGCGTACCCGGTCGGGGTCGGCGGCCGCGCCGGTCAGGATCAGGGTCGGCACGAGCGGCGAGGTGAACAGCGGCAGGGAGAAGTCGAGGTCGAGACTGGCCGTGACGACGGCGATCGCGGGCGCGGGCCCCTGCCCGGCCGCCTTGCGGCGCTCGGCGAACTCCGCCCGCGCCTTCGCCGGCCGGTACCCCTCGAGGCGTACCGTTTCCGCACCCACCACGACGACGTCGGCGAGCGCCCGCAGGGTGCCGAAGATACGCATGTCCGTGTCGGAGGAGAGCGGGTGCGAGCGGCCGTCGTGCTGGCCGGCCCCGTCGAGCGAGGACACCATGTTGGCCCGCAGCCAGGGGCCGTCGGTGTCGGGGTACGCGTACACCTCGGCCAGTTCGTCGAGCGACCACCGCCCGCTCTCGCCGGGCTCCGCGCCCTCGGCGTGCGGTGTCTGGTCGGTCACAGGGAACAGTTGTCGCATGCCGTGCAGTCTGACACGACCCTTACAGTGGGGAACTGTGTCGACCAGCCCCATAACCCAAGCGGCCCCGGTGTCGCTCTGCGCCCGCGCGCCGCACGTTCCCGCCGACCGTCTGGTCGCCGAGATGGTGCCGCCGCCGCGGTTCGATTCGGTCCGTTTCGAGACGTATGTACCGGACCCGAACCAGCCGAGCCAGACCGAGGCGGTCACCGTCCTGTCCTCCTTCGCGGCGGGGCTCGGCGGGGCGCACGCCTCCGGCGCCAAGCGCCGGTGGTTCGCGAAGAAGCCGGCCGCCGCGACCGGACCGCGGGGGGTGTACCTGGACGGCGGGTACGGCGTCGGCAAGACGCACCTGCTCGCCTCGCTCTGGCACGCCACCCCGGCCGAGCCCGCGCTCAAGGCGTTCGGCACCTTCGTGGAGCTGACGAATCTGGTCGGCGCGCTCGGCTTCCAGCAGACGGTGCGCACGCTCAGCGGGCACCGGCTGCTGTGCATCGACGAGTTCGAGCTCGACGACCCCGGCGACACCGTGCTCGTCTCCTCGCTGCTGAGCAAGCTCGTCGAGCAGGGGGTCGCGCTTGCCGCCACCTCCAACACGCTGCCCGGCAAGCTCGGTGAGGGCCGGTTCGCGGCCGCCGACTTCCTGCGCGAGATCCAGGGCCTGTCCGCGCACTTCCGGCCGCTGCGGATCGACGGCGAGGACTACCGCCACCGGGGCCTGCCGGAGGCTCCCGCCCCGTTCTCCACCGAGCAGGTCACCAAGGCCGCGTACGCCACCGAGGGCGCCGCACTCGACGACTTCCCGCAGCTGCTCGACCACCTCTCGCGCGTCCACCCCAGCCGGTACGGGGCGCTGACCGACGGGGTGCGCGCGGTGTGCCTGACCGATGTGCGTCCGGTGCCCGACCAGTCGACCGCGCTGCGGCTCGTGGTGCTGGCCGACCGGCTCTACGACCGCGAGGTGCCGGTGCTCGCCTCCGGTGTCCCCTTCGACCAGCTGTTCAGTGACGAGATGCTGAACGGCGGATACCGCAAGAAGTACTTCCGGGCGATCTCCCGCCTGACCGCGCTCGCCCGCGACGCGAAGGGCCTTGTGGGGCAGTAGCTTTGGGGCCGAGGGGGCCCATGCCGCATCCGTCCACCGCCCCCTCGGCCACAGAAGGGAAACATCATGGCGACCACGCGTACGGCGCACACGGTCTGGGAGGGCGAGCTCCTCTCGGGCTCGGGCACCGTCACCTTCGACTCATCGGGCATCGCGTCGCAGGCGGTCTCCTGGCCGTCCCGCGCCGAGCAGGCCAATGGCAGGACCAGCCCCGAGGAGCTGATCGCGGGCGCCCACTCCAGCTGCTTCTCGATGGCTCTCTCGCACGGTCTGACCGGCGCGGGCACCCCGCCCACCCGGCTCGAGACGAAGGCCGACGTGAGCTTCCAGCCCGGCGAGGGCATCACCGGCATCCACCTCACCGTCCGCGGCGAGGTTCCCGGCCTCGACGAGGACGGCTTCCGGGCGGCCGCCGAGGACGCCAAGAAGAACTGCCCGGTGAGCCAGGCTCTCGCGGGAACCACGATCACGCTGAGCGCCGAGCTCGTCTGAGCCGCCCCGGCGTGACCGGGCCGCGTTCCCTCCCGTGCCGCACGAGGGGGGAACGCGCCGCCCGGATCAGGAGGCCTGGCTCGTGCCCGCAAGGCCCGAGATGTCGAGCGACTGGGCGGCCGAGGGGGTCGCGGCCGGCACCGGCTTGTCGAAGCCGTCGAACCGCAGGGTGGCCTCCGGGTTCTTGGCGCCCCGCTCGGCGATGCTGATCCGCACCGGGTAGGGCTTGCCGGTCGCGGCCACGTCGAGCGTGACGGTGCGGCCCTGCTGGGTACCGGTTATGGGGATGACTTCGGCGCCGTCCACCTTGGCCGGCTTCCCCTTGGTCAGTCCCGTGGCCGGCTGCTGGGTGGCGCCGCTGATGGACTGCCGGAAGGTGTCGAGGTCGCACACGTCGGTGGTGTCGCGCAGGACCGGGTCGTCGGTGGTGCCCTTGAGGTAGCGGTTGCCGACGAGTGAGGCCAGGGCGGCGCCGCGGCCGGGCACCTGGCTCTTCCAGAACGCCGCGTCCGGTTTCAGCCAGACGTCATGGCCCCGCTTCACGATCCGGACCGAGCCGCGCGGGCCGAGGTCCACCGAACCCCGGCAGTTGCCCGCCCGGTCCAGGGTGAGATCGAACGAGGTCGGAGCGTTCGAGGTGGTCGGGGCGCCGCCCTGGGACCCGCCGAACGCGCCCGTGGCCCGCATGTGCAGCGAGGTGGCGCCGAGCAGGGCGTCGCGCGAGCGCTGGGAAATCTGCTGGGCGGTGAGCGAGCCGGTGTCGTCGGCGCGCGCGGTGGCCGCGCCGGCGAGGGTGGCCACGACGGCGGCCGCGCAGACCGTCGCGCACGCCGCTGTACGGGATCCGGACACATCGCCTCCCTGGGGGCGTGAACGCGCCTCGCCCGCGCGTGGGGGTGTTCGGGCGCGCGTTCCGTTATGGAACGAGCCTAGTCCGCGCGGGTGGATCGAGCGCGTCGTCGCGCGGCTGCGGGGGCCTGGGCAGGGCTCAGGGACCGGCGCGCGGCTGGGGGCCGACGCGCCCGGCCGGGACCCGGCGCGGGGACTGCCCGCCGCCCCCCAGCGGGGGGGGGCGAGCCCGAGACCGTACCTGTGCGGCATTGGCCGGAATCTCCGGCATGGCGCGGACGACGTCAACAAATAGCGCTATACGACCGGATACGTTCCGAATGTGACTATTCCTGTGCGAAAGCTGCTCGCGGTTGCCCTGCTCGGCGCGTCGCTCGCGGGGTGCGGGACCGACCCCGCCTCGGTCCCGTCCAGGAGCGCGAACACGGCGCCCTCCGGCGCGGCCGCGCCGGCGGCGGGCGTCCCGACCATGGCCCCCGACCCCGGCGGCCTCACCCCGGTCTTCGAACGGCGCCCCGAGGGTCCGGGGGGCGAGAAGGTCGTCGCGCTCACCTTCGACGCCGACATGACCGCCGACCAGGGCCCGCGCGCGGCGGCGGGCGAGCACTTCGACAACCCCGCGCTCATCGCCGACCTGCGGCGCCTGAAGGTGCCGGCCACGGTGTTCATGACCGGGCGCTGGGCCCAGGAGTACCCGGCCGAGGCGCGTGCGATCGGGGCGGACCCGAACTTCGAGGTCGGCAACCACTCCTACAGCCACTACGCGTTCAAGTCCGACTGCTACGGGCTGCCCGTGGTCGACAAGGGCCGGATGCGCGAGGACGTGGAGAAGGCGACGGCCCAGTTCAAGAAGGCCGGGGTCCGCAACACCGTGCCGTACTTCCGCTTTCCCGGCGGCTGCTACAACGACGAGGTGCTGCGCACCCTGGCCCCGCTGCGGATGACCGCCGTCCAGTGGGACGTGGTGAGCGGGGACGCCTTCGCCAAGGACGCCGACGCGGTGGCCGACCAGGTTCTGTCGGGGGTCAAGCCCGGGTCGCTCGTGGTCATGCACTGCACGCGCAGCGCGGCCCCGGTCACCGACACGGCGCTCCAGCGCATCGTGCCCGAACTGCGCAAGCGCGGCTACCGCTTCGTGAAGGTCTCCGACCTGATCCGGGGCGCCGCCCACCGCTGAGGCGCGCGCCGCCGCCCGGATCGCTCAGCGGCGCCGCGAGCTGAGCGCGCACACCCCGGCCGCCACCACCCCGGCGAGCACGAGCGCTGCGGCGAACGGCAGCAGCGCCGGGTGCACTGCGCCGGTCCTCGCGCCGGTGACCAGGCCCGACACCGCGTACTTGGCGGGCGACGGCGTGAGGACCAGGGCGAGCAGCGCGGCCGGCGCGGTGACCGCGAGCGACCAGCCCCGCGCGCGCACCACCGGCCGGCTGCCGAGCGCGCCGACCGCGGCGCCGGTCAGCACACAGACCGCGGCCGCGAGCAGCCCCGCCACGAGCGCGGAACCCAGCGGCACCGCCGTCGCGTGATCCCCTGTGGCGAAATCGCAGACGGCGGCGACGTACGCCGTGCCCGCCAGGCCGAGCAGCGCGGCCGATGCCGTCGCGGAGAGCAGCGAGGCGAGGTGGACGCGGCCGGGGCCGGCGGCAGCGGCGGCCAAGGCCCGGGCGGCCTCGGGTTCCTGGGTGACACAGACGCGGACGAGCCACGCCGCCACCGGGAGCAGTCCGGCGTCGGCGTACCCCATCGAGTCGAGGACCGGCTCGCCGGCCCGGACGCCGACACCGAGGAAGGCCGCGTACAGGAGGGCCGGGGCGAGCCAGCGCTGGGAGCGCATGAGCAGCGCGCTCTGGTAGCGGACGAGCGGGACCAGCGGGTTCACGTGCGGCGCACTCCTTGGATGTGCCAGGGCGGACGCGCGGCGAGCAGGGCGCGCAGTACGTCGTCGGAGCGGTCGGCCGGCACGCGCAGGGTGCTCGCACCGTCGCCCGAGCCCAACTCCTCAGCCGCGTACGGGAGTTGTGGCAGCGGCCCGGTTCCGACGATGTCGATCAGGACGGAAGCCGCCGGAGCGCGGGGACCGGTACGGGCCACGGGGAGGGGGCGCAGGCTGGTGCCTTCGAGCGCGTACCGCGCGTCCTCGCGGTCCGCGAGCCGCCTCGGGTCGTGGTCGACGAGGACGACCGTCGCACCCGCCGCCACGCGCTCGCGCACCGCGTGCTCCAGCTCGGCGCGGGCGGCGGTGTCCAGGCCGGTCCACGCCTCGTCCAGGACGAGGAGGGCGGGCTCGGCGAGCAGCGCCTGGGCCACGGCGACCTTCTGGCTCGTGCCCTTGGACAGCTGCGCCAGCGGGGTCGTGGCGTACGGTGCGGCGCCGAACCGTTCGAGCCAGCGGCCGGCCCGTTCCTTCGCCGTGCGGCGGTCGAGGCCGTGGACGCGGCCCAGGTGCGCGAGGTAGCCGGCGGCCGTGAAGGGCAGGGCGCCGGGGAAGCGTTCGGGGACGTAGGCGGTGCGCGGGCGTCCGGTGACGCGACCCTCGGTGGGTGCGTCGATGCCCGCGACGAGCCTCAACAGGGTTGATTTTCCCGTGCCGTTGGCTCCTTCGATCCGGACCAGGGCGCCCTCGGGCAGATCGAGGTCCACGCCGCGCAGGACCCAGGGGCCGCCGAGAGAGTAGCGGCGGCCCACGTCCCGCAGCGCGCGTGTGGTGTTCAGTGCTGCTGCGCCTTCTGCGGTGTCGCCTCGCTCGGCCGGACGATGACGTAGCCCTCGCCCTGGAGCATCAGCTGGACGGCCTCGCCGGAACCGCCGCGCAGCATCGAGCCGATGGACTGCGAGCGGTGCAGGGAGGTCTGGAGGTTCGCGGTCCAGCCGACCACCGCGTCGGTGTCGACGTAGACCGGCATCTGCGGCGAGACCGGGATGACCAGCGGGTTGCCCTCGCACATCAGGCCGAGGCGGCCCTGGCCGGTGAAGACGCTGTTGAAGAGGCCTCCGCCGGCGATGCCCGAGCCCTTGACCGTCTTGATCTCGTAGCCGAGCGAGGAGTCGAAGCACAGTACGTTGCGGCCGTTGATCGTCAGCGCGTCACCCGGCTCGATGTCGACGATGAAGCAGTTCTGCGCCTCGTGCGCGAACCAGGCCTCGCCCTGGCCGCTGACCGCCATCAGAGGCAGGCCCTCGCCGGTCACGGCCCGCTTGAGCATGCCGCCTATGCCCTGGCCGCGCCGCTCGAACTGCAAGTTGCCCCGGTAGGCGATCATCGCGCCCTGGCGCGCCAGCATCTCGCCATTGACGGCGTACTTGATCGATTTGGCGTTCTCCAGGGTCATACCGGCGGCGCTGGCGGGCTGCGCCATGTTCTCCATGGCAAAAAGGTCGCTCTTCATGGGCGCATCCTGTCCCGGAACTATTCATTCCGCCAAGAATCACCGGTTCGGCGGCTGGCAGACTGGTGGCGTGAGCACCCAGAACACCCAGAACACGCCTTCCGAGGGCCCCTTTCAGGACCTTTCCCCGCGCGACGAGGCGCCGCAGTTCGTGCTGCCGATCGTCGTCCGCATCGAGAAGGCCGAGCCTCCGGCGCGCACCGACGCGTTGGAGACGGCGGCCCGCGCGGTGCTCATGATGCTCGCGGACGAGCGGTCGCTGGGCGAGGGGCCCGACGAGGGCGAGTGGGCACGGGTCATGCGGGACTGGCAGGACGCGCGGATCCGCAAGGTGGTGCGCCGGGCCCGCGGCGCCGAGTGGCGCAAGGCCTCGGCGCTGCCGGGGATCGCGGTGACGGGCAAGGCGGCGGAGGTACGCGTCTTCCCGCCGGTGCCGTTGGACGGCTGGCCCAAGGAGCTGGTCAAACTCCAGGTGTCGGGTACGGACCTGGACGACCCGGCCCCGCCGGAGGTACCCGGTCCGCTCACGCCGGTGCTCTGGCTCAACCCCGAACTCGGCATGTCCGCGGGCAAGGCGATGGCGCAGGCGGGGCACGGGGCGCAGCTGGCGTGGTGGGAGCTCAGCGAGGGCGACCGCGCGGCCTGGCGTGACGCCGGGTTCGCCCTCGCGGTGCGCGTCGCCGATGCGGAGGCGTGGTCCGCGCTGGTCGGCAGCGGGTTGCCGGTGGTCCGGGACGCGGGCTTCACGGAGATCGCGCCGGGTTCCTGCACGGTGGTATCGGACCACCCAGCCCTACGCACCCGCCTTCCCCGGCCCTGACCCCGCCTGCGTTGATCGCCCGGTAGGGGCCGGTGCTTCTCGGCGCGGGCCGGGCGTGGTCGCTCGCGCCCCTGATCGCCCGGTACGGGCCGGTGACTTCATCGCCCGGTACGGGCCCGGTGACTTCTCCGTGCGGGCCGTGCGTGGTTGCTCGCGCAGTTCCCCGCGCCCCTGGCAGGGCTGGTGCTGGCCCGCATGGGCATACCCAGCCCGTCATGGGGGTCCCCCCTGGCCCTCAAGGCCTTGGGGGAGATTGAGGACGAGGCCGTTCAGGCCGAACGGGGTCTGGGGCGGAGCCCCAGGGACTCCGGCTGCGGACCGTGGTCGCTCCTCGCGCAGTTCCCCGCGCCCCTGACAGGGCTCGCGCTGGCCCGCATGGGCAACCCCAGCCTGTCCGGCGTTTGAGGACGAGGCCGTTCAGGCCGAACGGGGTCTGGGGCGGAGCCCCAGGGACTCCGGCTGCGGACCGTGGTCGCTCCTCGCGCAGTTCCCCGCGCCCCTGACAGGGCTCGCGCTGGCCCGCATGGGCAACCCCAGCCTGTCCGGCGCTTGAGGACGAGGCCGTTCAGGCCGAACGGGGTCTGGGGCGGAGCCCCAGGGAGCTCGGCTGCGGGCCGTGGTCGCTTCTCGCGCAGTTCCCCGCGCCCCTGGCGGGGTCCGTGCTGGCCCGCATGCGTTCGCCCGGCATCCGCATGATCGCGAGGCCGAGCGTGGCGGCCGGACTGGCTGCGGCGAGCCCTGCGCCGGTGCCGACGAACAGTCCGGAGCCCGCCACGCCGCCGAGGGCGAGCATCGCCAAGTGGCGGGGGCGGAGCGCTGCTTGGGCGGCGTGGGCGGGCGGTGGCGTCACGGATTTCCCTTGTGCGAGCGGTGGGTCGGCGGGTGCTCGGTTGACCAGGGTGGCGCGATCTGTGTTAGAAAACCTATCAGCGTTTACAAAGCACGCCGGCGTTTAGGCGGCAGCGAGATTCGCATCACCGTGCGAAGGGGGAGTCAATGCCTGCACTGTCCATCAGCCGTGCCCGCGGCACGACCGGAGGCCGCGCATCCGGGGAACCGCGGGGCGCCCGCCCCGGCGAGCCGATCCCTGCCTTCGACCCGGCCGACAACCCGCGGGCCGAGGAGATCGACCGGCACGACACCGCGTCGGCCGCCGCCGACCGGGGCGCCGGGTCCTGTGACCAGGGCGATGCCGGGTCGCCCAGGGTCCCGCGGCCCGGTCCGGCCCGCAGCACGAACGGAGTGTGAGTCGTGCCCTTCGCCATCTACGTCCTGGGCCTGGGCATCTTCACGATGGTCACCAGCGAGTTCCTGGTAGCCGGCCTCATGCCCCAGCTCTCCGACGAGCTGAGCGCCGGCATCCCGCAGATCGGCTACCTGGTCTCCGTCTACGCCGCCGCCATGGCCCTGGGCGGACCCCTGTTGACCGCCTTCCTGCTGAGGCTGCGTCAGAAGACCGCCCTGGTCTTCCTGTACGTCGTCTTCCTCGCCGGCCAGGCGCTGGGCGCCCTTGCCACCGGCTACTCCCTGATGGTCGCCGCCCGGCTGGTCACCGGAGCCGCCTCCGGCGCGTTCTTCGGCGTCGCGCTCGCCGTGTGCGTCCGCATCACCGGGCCCGAGGTGCGCGGCCGGGCCACCTCCATCGTGCTCGGCGGCCTGATGGTCGGCACCGTGCTCGGCCTGCCGCTGTCGCAGCTGGCCGGGGAGCACTACGGCTGGCGGTTCGCGTTCTGGGCGGTAGCGGTCCTGGCCGCACTGTCCCTCGCCGTCACCTGCGGCGCGGTTCCGGCCCTGCCGAAGGAGGAGCCCGACGGCGCGGGAGGTTCCGTGCGGGCCGAGCTGGGCGCGTTCCGCAACGCCCGGCTGTGGGCGGCGTTCGCCACCAGCATGCTGATCATCGGCGCCACTTTCGCCGCCTTCTCGTACTTCGTGCCAATCCTTACCGACGTCACCGGCTTCGCCGCGGACACCGTCCCGCTGCTGCTGGTGCTCTACGGCGCTGCCACCGTCGTCGGCAATGCCGTGGTGGGACGGCTCGCCGACCGTCACACCATGGTGGTGCTCGGCACCGGTCTGGCGCTGAACACCGTGTTCCTGACACTGTTCGCGCTCGGCGCGGGCAATACGGCGACGGCGTCGGCCGCGATGACGGGCATCGGGCTGGTCGGCGTAACCATGAACCCGGCGATGGTGACGCGCGTGATGCGCACCGCCAACGACCGCCCGCTGGTCAACACCGTCCACACCTCCTTCATTACCCTCGGCGTGGTCGTCGGTTCCTGGGTCGGTGGCATCGGCATCGCGCGCTGGGGCTTGCGCGCACCGCTGTGGACGGGTGCGGCCATGGCCGTCCTCGGGCTGCTGACGCTGCTGCCCGAAGTCCTGCGCCGCACCACCCCGTCCGCGCGCAGGACCGAGTCGCCCTGGTGACCGGCGCCAGCCGCGGCAACGGCGCGGGCATCGCGCGGCGGCACGGCGCCGAGGGGACCCGGGTGGCGCACGTGCACTCGAGGCGTCGCCGCCGCCGCCGAAGTGGTCGCCGCGATCGAGCGGGCGGCACGGCGTCCGCGATCCGGGTCGACGCCGCCCGGGGCACGAGGGTCCGGCCGCCGCCGTGGGGGGCGCCGTCGCGCACTTCGCCCGTCTCGACATCCTGGGAACAACGCCGGGTACATGGACCTCAGCGGGGCCGAACCGACCGACGTCACCCCCGAGGTGGCCGACCGCATGCGTGTGCCCGCGCTGTTTCGGCAGCGGCCCGGCCCCGGCGCCCGCGTCGGGGCCGCGTGTCAGCGTCCGCGAGCGTCGTGGCGTGGGAAGCCCGGTCGTGATGGCGTCAGATGGTGTGCGTCAAACGCAGAGCGCTTTCGATACCGACCGGCCATTGTGAGGACTTGGAGCCGAGTATGGCCACGGCCACAATTCGCAGGAATTACTCGCCAAGACCCAACATTTCTATGATCGCTTCCACTTCACGGCGATACACCTGGGACGGATCGACGATCTGCTGGCCGAGATGGCCGAACACCTCCAGCATCACCGGCCCGTACATCCGCCCCCAGATTCGCAGGGTCAGGCCGAGGGCCTGCGGTGGCAGGTGCGGGAACTGCTCGCGGGCCGGAGCGACCAGGGATTCCTGGAAGTCGGACCACTCGGCCTTGTCCTCGCGGATCGCCGCCGGTGCGCGGTCCCAGGCGCCGGCGACCACGTCCAGCAGCGCCATACAGCATCGTCGCGCCGCCTCCGTGACGTCCTCCGGCGGGCTGAAGCCGGGCAGGCCGTCGCCGTAGATCAACCGGAACGCCGCCGGGTTCGCGACGGACCAGGTGCGGAACGTGTCGCATACCGCGCGCACCCGGGCGGCCGCCTCCTCGGGTGGGAGGGCGGCCAGAGCGGCCTCGTGGGAGTCGGCGAGCTCGTTGTAGGCGTCCGCCGCGAGCGTGGAAATCAGCTGGTCGCGGGTGTCGAAGTAGCCGTACAGCGCCGCTGCCGTCATGCCCAGTTCGCGGGCGATCCCTCGCAGCGTGATGCCTGCTGGGCCCGACTCCGCCAGCGCCTTCAACGCCGCCTCCTTGATCTCCGCGATCGTCTGTTGGCGGAGCCGCGCGCGGCGGGTGGGCTTCGGTTCCATGCGGGTGTCCTCCTGGTAGGGGGCAGAACTGTACGGCGCTTGGTTCGCAGCGTATCCCCGGTAAGGTAAACGCCGTTAATTAACTGATTGCCGATCGGCCCTGGCCTTTTCCGTGCCCGCGTTATTCCTCCCGCTTTCGCCCGGCTCTTGCCTTTCCGACTGCGGACCGTGCGGGGCCGAGCGCGCAGTTCCCCGCGCCCCTGGCCACGTCACACCGGCCCGCATGGGCACGCCCAGCCCGTCATGGGGGTCCCTGGCCCTCAAGGCCTGTCCGGCGATTGAGGACGAGCGCCCTTCAGGCGCGAACGGGGTCTGGGGCGGAGCCCCGGGAGCCTCGGCTGCGGACCCCGGTCGCTCCTCGCGCAGTTCCCCGCGCCCCTGGCAGGGCTCGTGCCGGCCCGCATGGGCATACCCAGCCCGTCATGGGGGTCCCCCTGGCCCTCAAGGCCTTGGGGGAGATTGAGGACGAGCGCCCTTCAGGCGCGAACGGGGTCTGGGGCGGAGCCCCGGGAGCCTCGGCTGCGGACCCCGGTCGCTCCGCGCGCAGTTCCCCGCGCCCCTGGCGGGGCTCGTGCCGGGCCCGCACTGGCAACCTCGGCCCTCCGGGTGAACGCCGTGGGCTTCGCGTGCGTATGTCGGGGGGACCCAGTCGGCCACCCCGGGAGGCACCTTGTCGCGTGCAATCACCCGCCCCCGTCGCTTCGCCCTGCGCCGCTTCAACGGCACAGGCCTCCTCATCGCGGTACTCGTCGCCACGATCGCCGCGCTCGCCTTCCCCGTCTGGTCCTACGCCGACCGCTCCGGAACCCCGCAGGCCGACCTCAACTCCGCCTCCACGCCCACCGCCTGGGGCCCGCTGTCCGCGATGGACCGGGACTTCTTGAACAAGGTGCGCCTGGCCGGGCTGTGGGAGGGCCCGGCCGGGCAGCAGGCGCAGCAGCGCGCGCCGAGCGCCGCGATCAAGGCGGCCGGCGACCACCTGGTCATGGGCCACGCCGCCCTCGACCAGCACGCCCGAGACGTCGCGTCCAAGCTCGGCATCGTGCTGCCGACCCAGCCCACCGCCCAGCAGCAGGGCTGGCTGCGGGAGCTGACGGCGGCCTCGGGGCGTGACTACGAGGTCAAGTTCGCCAACCTGATCCGGGCCTCGCACGGCAAGGTGTTCGCTCTGGTCGCCCTCGTCCGGGCCAACACCCGCAACTCGCTCATCCGCGACCTCGCCACCGACGCCAACAACACCGTGCTCGACCACATGACGATGCTGGAGGCGACGGGCCTGGTGGACTTCGACGCGCTGGCCACCTCCCCCTGAGCCGGGCCGGCGCCAACCTCAAATCGAGCTCTGAACGTGCCCGCCCAGGGTTCACCGCCCCGCCCCTGGGCCATGACCTGTCCATGAAGCACTTGGGCATCGGCATCGGCTGGCGGCCCGACATCGCCGAGGCGGTGGAGGGCCTGGCCGGCATCGAGTGGGTCGAGGCGGTCGCGGAGAACATCTGCCCCGGTCACCTTCCCGACTCGCTGGTACGGCTGCGCGAGCGCGGCGTCACCGTCGTGCCGCACGGGGTCTCCCTCGGCCTCGGCGGCGCCGACCGGCCCGACCCGCGGCGCCTGGCCGAGCTCGCGGCCCAAGCCGACGCGCTCGGCGCCCCGCTCGTCACCGAGCACATCGCGTTCGTACGGGCGGGCGGTGAACTGACCGCGTCGCCGCGCCTGGAGGCGGGCCACCTCCTTCCGGTTCCGCGCACGCGGGACGCCCTGCGCGTGCTGTGCGAGAACGTCCGCATCGCGCAGGACTCGCTGCCCGTGCCGCTGGCCCTGGAGAACATAGCCGCGCTCATCGGCTGGCCCGACGAGGAGTTGACGGAGGGTCAGTTCCTGGCCGAGCTCGTCGAACGTACGGGGGTCGGCCTCCTCATCGACGTGGCCAACCTCCACACCAACCACGTCAACCGGGGCGAGGACCCGGTGAAGACCCTGGACGCGCTGCCCCTGGAGGCGATCGCGTACGTGCATGTCGCGGGCGGCGTCGAGCGGGACGGGGTGTGGCACGACACGCACGCCCACCCCGTGACCCGGCCGGTCCTGGACGTCCTGGCCGAACTCGCCGCGCGTGTCGCGCCGCCCGGCGTACTCCTGGAGCGGGACGAGGCGTTCCCGCCCGCCGAGGAGCTGGCAGGCGAACTCGGCGCGATCCGGGCCACGTTGAGGGCAGCGGTGTCCGCAGCCCCGGCCCCGGCCCCGGCCCCGGGCGAGCCGGCCCGATGGAGCCCTCCCCCGACCCACCAAAACACCCCGGCTCACCCGGACACCCCGGGCCGCCCCCACTCCCCAGGCACCCCGGACCCGTCACAGACAGACCGTGCGCGCGAGCGCGTCGCCCTCGCCGAAACCGCCCTGCTCTCCTCGCTCACCGCCGGCACCCCCGCGCCCGCCGGGTTCGACGGACGGCGCCTACGGGTGCAGGCCCGCGCGCTCGTGGCCAAGCGCGCCGACGTGGCGGCCAAGGTGGCGCCCGAGCTCGCGGAACTCATCGGTGACGGCTACCGGGAAGCGTTCTGCTCGTACGCCGCCTCCCGTCCGATGCGGGGCGGGTACCGCCAGGACGCCCTGGACTTCACCCGGTTCCTGCTGGACACGGCGCCGCCCGCCGATCCGGGCTCGCGCCGGGCACTGGAGCGCTGGTACAAGGACCGGGCCGGGCCGCGCCCGCCGGGCCGTACGGCGCGCCTCCTGCGCACCTTGACCCGCGCCGCCTGAAAGCGCCGAGCCGAGCCGGGGTGGGCGCGGGCGCCAACTCCCGTACCCACTCCCCGTAACGAAGCGATAACCGGACGTCCAGATTGTGGACAGCCTGTGGCGGCGGGACGGCGACTTCGCATAGAACTCGGCCATGTTCTGGGTTCTCTTCCTTCTGCCGGCGATCGTCGCGGCCGGGTTGTCCTGTGGCCGGCTCTGCCTCGCCGCCGCGGCCGCCGCGCGCCCGCAGCCGCGCCCGGAGCAGGACCAGGACCTGTCCTGCTACGAGGCGGCGTTCCTGGCGGGCGGTCCCTACCGGGTCGCCGATCTCACCCTCGTCTCCATGCACCGCGCCCGCAGACTGCTGCTCGCGCACACCGGCTGGGCCACCGTCGTCGACCCCGAGGGCCGCGACGACCTGGAGCGTTCCGTGCTGACCGCGATCGGGCCCGGCGGCCAGGAACGGATCGCGGCCATCCGGTCGGGCACGGCGGCGGCCGACGCGGTGCGCGCGCTCGCCGACCGGCTGGCCGGCGCGGGCCTCGCCGTACCCGACGCCGTGCGGTCGGGGGTCAGCTCCTCGGTGCGGGCGGTGCGCGGCGCGGCGCTGCTCATCGCGGCGATGGCCCTGGCCGCGCTGCTCACGCCGGGCGAAGGGGACACCGGGCGGGCCGAGATCGCCGCGTGGTTCGCACTCCCCCTCGTCCTCACGCTGGGCTGTCTGGCCATCGCCCGCCTGGAGGTCCGCCCCTACACCCGCTGGGCATCGCCCGACGGCCAGCGGCTCCTCGGCGGTCTCGACCCGGCGGGTGATCCCCTCACCGCGCTTGCCGTGCGCGGCCTGAGGGCGGTGGACGATCCCCAGCTGCGCAGCGCCTTGTCGAGCGGCCGCTTCACGCATCGGAGTCAATGACCGCGTCCGGCGCGGCCCGGCTGCTTTACTTCCACTCGTCCGCAGTATCCCCTTTTGATCTGTATGTACTTCCGTAGTACGGCAGCACGAAAGGGATGTACCGGCGATGAGAGCTGTAGCGCTGTACGGAACCCTGGGTTCCCTCGTCCTTTCCGCCCTCGTCGCCGCCCCCGCGGGCAGCGCCGACCCGGCGACCGCCGAGGCGCGGGGCGTCGAGGCGGCCGCTCAGCGCGCGGCCGCCGCCCCGGTCTCCTTCGGCCGCTGCCCCGAGGCGGAGTCGCTGCCCCCGAGCGTCCAGTGCGCCACAGTCGACGTCCCGCTCGACTACGCGCGTCCGACGGGCCCTCAGATCGCCCTGACCGTCAGCAGGTCCAAAGCCACCGGCAAGCCCGCCGAGCGCCAGGGCGCGCTCGTCTACAACCCGGGCGGACCCGGCGCATCCAGCATGTTCTTCCCCATGGTGGCGGCCATGCCCGAGTGGAAGCGGCTCGCCGGGGCCTACGACCTCGTCGGCTACTCCCCGCGCGGCGTGGCCCGTTCGGCGCCCCTGTCCTGCCAGGACCCGGCCGAGTTCGCCAAGGCCCCCACCCAGTCGCCCCCCGACCCCTCCGCGTCGTTCAAGAGGGAACGGATCGCGCAGGCCAAGGCGTACGCCGAGGGCTGTGCGCGCAACGCCAAGGACGCGCTGCGCTTCTACACCAGCATCAACAACGCCCGTGACCTGGACGTGCTGCGGGCCGCGCTCGGCGAGCGGAAACTGACGTTCATGGGCGCCTCGTACGGCACCTACTTCGGGGCGGTGTACGCGACGCTCTTCCCCTCCCACATCCGCCGGATGGTCTTCGACTCGGCCGTCGATCCCGACCCGGACCAGATCTGGTACCGCAGCAACCTCGAACAGTCGCTGGCTTTCGAGCGGCGCTGGGAGGACTTCCGCATCTGGGTCGCCAAACACGACGACGTCTACCACCTGGGCAGGAGCGCCGACGACGTCCTGGAGAGCTACGAGAAGGTGCGGGACCGGGTGACCCGGGAACCGGCCGGCGGCACGGTGGGGCCCGCCCAGTTGCAGGCCTCGTTCCTCAAGGCCGGTTACTACGACGACTACTGGGCGAGCCGGGCCACCGCCCTGTCGCAGTACCTCAAGGGCAATCCGAAGCCGCTGGTCCAACAGGCCTCGCCACGGCCTCAGTCGGCGCGCGAGGACGAGAACGGCAACGCCGTCTACACGGCCGTGGAGTGCAACGACGCGGCGTGGCCGAGGGACTTCGCGACCTGGGACCGCGACAACACCGCGCTCGCGAGGGTCGCGCCGTTCGAGACGTGGGACAACGTGTGGATGAACCTGCCGTGCGCCTACTGGCCAATCCCCCAGCAGCGGCCGGTGGACGTGCGGGCCGCGAAGGGGGCGCTGCCGCCGACGCTGATCCTGGCGGCCGAGCGGGACGCGGCGACACCGTATCCGGGGGCCCTGGAGCTCCAGCGGCGTCTGCCCGGCTCGGTGCTCATCACGGAGAAGAAGGCCGGCACGCACGGTCTGGCGGGTGGCGCGAACGCCTGCGTGAACGGCTATCTGGAGGACTACTTGCTGAACGGTCGGACGCCGGTGCGGCGCGCTGCGTGCGCGCCGCACCCGGAGCCGAACCCGGTGTCGCTGGACGAGCGGGCGGCCGGCAGGCCGCGGCATGTGCCGTACGCTCTCTGATCTTCCGGGTCAGGGGTGAGCCGGGGTCCGCTCGCGTGGCGCGGACCCCCTCTCACCTGGTCTTGCTAGGCGAGGCCCGCGACGAGGTCGGCGACGCTCTTGCGGCGTCCCGTGTAGAACGGGACTTCCTCGCGGACGTGCATACGGGCCTCGGAGGCACGCAGGTGACGCATCAGGTCGACGATGCGGTGCAGTTCGTCGGCCTCGAAGGCGAGCAGCCACTCGTAGTCGCCGAGCGAGAACGAGGCGACCGTGTTGGCCCGCACATCGGGGTAGCCACGGGCCATCTTGCCGTGGTCGGCGAGCATGCGGCGGCGGTCCTCGTCCGGCAGCAGGTACCAGTCGTAGGAGCGCACGAACGGGTACACCGAGACGTAGTCGCGGGCGTGCTCGTCGGCGAGGAACGCCGGGATGTGCGCCTTGTTGAACTCCGCGGGCCGGTGCAGCGCCATGTTCGACCACACCGGTTCGAGCGCGCGGCCCAGCTTGGTGCGGCGGAACAGGTTGTAGGCGCCCTGGAGCTCGTCGGAGGTCTCCGCGTGCCACCAGATCATGATGTCGGCGTCCGCGCGCAGACCCGACAGGTCGTAGGTGCCTCGGACGGTGACGTCCTTGGCGGCGAGCTGGTCGAACAGCTCCTGGACCTCGTCGGCGTAGCCGGCGCGGTCTTCGGGCAGGACGTCGCGCAGCTTGAAGACAGACCACAGGGTGTAGCGGATGACCTCGTTGAGGTCCTTCGCCTTCTTCCCCGCGTTGGGAATCTTTTCCGGAGCAGCACTCATGTGGCTATTGTCCCGCGTCCCACTGGGTGTTCCGCGCCGGGGTCGACGTGGCGATGATCTCGTTGGCCGCGCGCCAGGCGCTGGCGACGCACGCGGGGATGCCCACGCCGTCGTAGACGGCGCCGCACACGCGCAGTCCTGGCAGCTCGGCGACGGCCGCGCGGATGCGCGCGACCTTGGCGAGATGGCCCACCGGGTACTGCGGAAGGCCGCCGATCCAGCGGTTGACGGTGGTGGCGACGGGCTTCGCGGCGAGGCCCACGGCGTCGCCGAGGTCACCGAGCGAGACGTCCACGAGGTCGGCGTCGTCCCAGTCCAGGTGGCGTTCGTCGCCGTAGCGTCCGATCGAGGTGCGCAGCACGAACAGGTCCTGGCCGCGCTCCTTGACCCAACTCCACTTGTGCGTGGAGAAGGTGGAGGCCTTGATGGTGCGCCCGTCCACCGGCGGCACGAGGAACCCGGAGCGCTCTTCGAGGCCCGCGAGGTCGGCGCGGCGGAAGGCGAGGGTGACCAGGGCCATCGAGGCGTACTCGACCTCGGCGAGTTCGGCGGCGGCGGCCGGCGACGCGTCGGCGAGCAGGGTCGCGGCGGACCAGGCGGGGATGGAGAGGATCACGCCGTCGGCGTCGATGAGCGCGCTGTCGGTCCGGATGCGCCAGCCGTCGGCGGTCCTGGTCAGGCCGAGCACCGGGGTCTCGGTGCGGATCTCGCCGCCCTGGGCGCGTACGGCGTCGGCGACCGCGAGCGGCAGGGTGCCCATGCCGCCGTCCAGGCCCGCGAAGACCGGGCCGCCGCGCTGCCGGGCGGCGGCCTTCGCCCGGATGTCCCGCACGCCGTCGAGGAGCGAGCCGTGGGTGCGGGCCGCCTCGAAGAGCTGGGGCACGGCGGCCCGCATCGAGATCCGGTAGGCGTCGCCCGCGTACACACCGCCGAGCAGCGGCTCCACCAGCCGGTCGACGACCTCGCGGCCGACCCGCCGGGCGACGAACTCGCCGACGCCGATGTCCTCGCCGACCTCGGTGGGCGCGAGGTCGCGGTCCCGCGCGACGCGGGCCAAACCCTCGGCGGACAGGACGTCGTGCAGGGTGTCGGGCCGCGCGGGTACGCCCATGACATGTCCGGTGGGCATCGGCCGCAGGGCGCCCCGGGTCCACAGCGCGGCGTTCGCCGCGGCGGGTGCCTGGATCCGGTCGCCGAGGCCGACCGCGCGGGCGAGCTCCAGGCCCTCGGGGCGCCGGGCCAGCATCGACTCGGCCCCCAGGTCGACGGGCGCGCCCTCGATCTCACCGGAGAGCAGCTTGCCGCCGAGCACCGCGCTGCCTTCGAGCACGGTCACCCGGACGCCGGCGGCGAGCAGCCGGTGGGCGGCGGCGAGTCCGGAGATGCCGCCGCCGACGACGACGATGTGCGGGGTGCGGTCGGGGGCGTTGTCCATGCCTCCACTGTCTCATTGTGGCGCCCACCGGCCGGAACGAGCCCCGACGCGTGCCCGAGCTTCGATCAACTCACCTGTTCCCGAGGTCAGTTGGGCACGACCGTCGGCCAACGCCCGGCCGGCTCCCGAGCGGCCGGGAATCCCGCGCCCCCGCGATACGTATCGTGATCAGGACAAGCGGACCCTCACGAGCGGAGGCAGCACCCATGGCGGCGGAGCGACTGGTGGTCATCGGCGGTGACGCGGCGGGCATGTCCGCGGCCTCGCAGGCCCGCAGGCTCAGGACATCCGACGAGCTGGAGATCGTCGCCTTCGAGCGCTCGGGCTTCACGTCGTACTCGGCGTGCGGGATCCCGTACTGGGTCGGGGGCGCGGTGCCGCGCCACGAGGACCTGATCGCCCGCACGCCGAAGGAGCACCGCGAGCGCGGGATCGATCTGCGGATGGGCACGGAGGTGACGGAGCTCGACGTGGCGGGGCGCCGGGTCAGGGCCCGCGATCTCGCCTCGGGCGCCGAGGAGTGGACCGCGTACGACAAGCTCGTCATCGCGACCGGCGCGCGCCCGGTCCGGCCGGACCTGCCCGGCATCGACGCTCCCGGCGTGCACGGGGCGCAGACCATCGACGACGGGCGGGCGCTCCTGGAGAGCCTGGAGACGGCGGCCGGGGAGCGGCGCGCGGTGGTGGTGGGCGGCGGCTACATCGGCGTGGAGATGGCCGAGGCGCTGCTCGGGCGCGGTTTCGAGGTCACGCTCGTGACGCGCGGGGAGCAGCCCATGAACTCGCTCGACCCGGACCTGGGGCGTCTGGTGACCGAGGCGATGGAGCGCTCCGGGATCCGCGTGGTGACGGGCGCCGAGGTCACCGAGGTGCTGACCCATGAGTCGGGCCGGGTGCGGGCGGTGGCGACGGCTTCGGCCACCTACCCGGCGGACGTGGTGGTGCTCGGCCTGGGTGTCGCTCCGCGTACGGAACTCGCGCGCACGGCCGGTCTGCCGCTCGGCCCTTCGGGCGCTCTGCGCACAGACGCCGCGATGCGGGTGCGCGGGCACGAGAACATCTGGGCGGGCGGCGACTGCGTGGAAGTGCTCGACCTGGTCTCGGGCCGCCACCGTCACATCGCGCTCGGCACGCACGCCAACAAGCAGGGCCAGGTCATCGGCTCCAACGTGGGCGGCGGCTACGGCACGTTCCCGGGCGTGGTGGGCACGGCCGTCACCAAGGTCTGCGACACGGAGATCGCCCGCACGGGACTCACCGAGGCCCAGGCCCGCGAGGAGGGACTGCGGTTCGTCACGGCGAGCATCGAGTCCACCAATGTCGCGGGCTACTACCCGGGCGCGACCTTGATGACGGTGAAGATGCTGGCCGAGCTGCGCACCGGACGGCTGCTCGGCACGCAGATCGTGGGCGGCGCGGGGGCGGCGAAGCGGATCGACATCGCGGCCGTCGCCCTGACCGCCCGCATGACGGTGGAGCAGATGACCGCGCTCGACCTCGGGTACGCCCCGCCGTTCTCCTCGGTGTGGGACCCGGTCCTGGTGGCGGCGCGCAAGGCGGTGTCGGCCGTGCGCGCCACCGGGTAGCGCCTAGCGGGCGGTCTGCTCGTGGACGTACGCGACGAGGCGGGTCAGCGCGTCCGGGTCCATCGAGGGCAGCACCCCGTGGCCGAGATTGAAGATGTGGCCCTCAAGGCCCGCTGCCGCGTCGAGGACTTCGCGGGCCTTGGCCTCGACGGCCCCGGTCGGCGCGTACAGGACGGCGGGGTCGAGGTTGCCCTGGAGCGCCTTGCCGGGGCCGACGCGGCGGGCCGCCTCGTCCAGCGGGACGCGCCAGTCGACGCCGACGACGTCCGCGCCGGCCTCGCCCATGAGACCGAGCAGTTCGCCGGTGCCGACGCCGAAGTGGATGCGCGGCACGTTGTACGGGGCGACCGCGTCGAAGACCTTGGCCGATGCGGGCAGGATGGAGCGCCGGTAGTCGGCGGGGGCGAGCGCGCCCACCCAGGAGTCGAAGAGCTGCACGGCCGAGGCGCCGGCCTCGATCTGCACCTTGAGGAAGGCGGCGGTGATCTCGGCGAGGCGGTCGAGCAGGTCGGCCCAGAGCTCGGGATCGCCGTACATCATGGCCTTGGTGTTCTCGTGGTTGCGCGAGGGGCCGCCCTCCACGAGGTAGCTGGCGAGCGTGAACGGGGCGCCCGCGAAGCCGATGAGCGGCGTGGCGCCGAGCTCACCGGTGAGCATGCCGATCGCCTCGGTGACGTAGTGGACGTCCTCGGGGGTCAGGTCGCGCAGCTTGGCGAGGTCGGCGCGGGTGCGGATCGGGTCGGCGACGACCGGGCCGACGCCCGGCTTGATGTCGAGGTCGATCCCGATGGCCTTGAGCGGGACCACGATGTCGCTGAAGTAGATGGCCGCGTCGACCTTGTGGCGGCGCACGGGCTGGAGCGTGATCTCGGTGACCAGCTCCGGCCGCATGCACGACTCCAGCATGGGGACGCCCTCGCGCACCTTCAGGTACTCCGGCAGCGAGCGCCCCGCCTGGCGCATGAACCAGACCGGCGTGTGCGGGACGGCTTCCCGCCTGCATGCCTTGAGGAACGCGGAGTCGTGCGTCTTGCTGTTCGGCTGGCCCACAGGGCGGTCGTTGGCGCTCACGTCCAGAATCTTCGCATGTGGCCGCAAGCGGCCACCCCGGCCCGGGTGTCCCTACCGGCGCCGGGCCCGCGTTCCGCCTAGTCTTCCCCGCATGGCTGCCGCTCAGGGACGAACTTCGGATGGCGCCGACGGCAGGGAAGCGGCGGACGGTACCACCGTTCCGATCCCCTTCCGTCAGGCCGTCGACGCACTGCGCGCGGCGCGACCGCGCCCCGAGATCGAGGTGGACGAGACGCGGCCGCCCCAGCGTCTCGCGCCGCACGCCTACGCGCTTGAGGCGGCCGTCGTCGAGGGCGAGGACGATCTGGCCGACGGCCGTCTGATCCTGCTGCACGACCCGTCCGGCCACGACGCCTGGCAGGGCACCTTCCGTCTGGTCACCCTCGTACGGGCCGAGCTGGAGCCGGAGATGGCGGCCAACCCGCTGCTTCCCGAGGTCTGCTGGTCGTGGCTGACGGGCGCGCTCGAGGCGCGCGGCCTGTCGTACAAGGAGGCGAGCGGCACGGTCACGCGGGCCGGTTCGTACTACTTCGGCGGGCTCTCCGAGCGGCTTCCGGCCACCCAGATCGAGATCCGCGCGTCCTGGACGCCCCACGAGGGCCGCGGCGGGGTGCCGGACACCGCGGGGCATCTGGCGGCCTGGTGCGACCTGCTGTGCCAGATCGCGGGCCTGCCGCCGGCCTCGGGCGCCGACGACGGGGGCGGCGGCGTAGTCACCCTCCCCCAGCGCCGCGACCCACGCTGAGGCCCCCGGGAGGTCTGCCGCCGAGGGTGGTGGCCTTCGATGGCGGAGGCCTTCGAGGCGGGAGGGGCGCTCTGGCGGGCCCGAGCGACGGCGGCCTTCGAGGCGGGAGGGCGCTGCGGTTGGGCTCGGGGGCGCCCGCTTTTCCCCCTCCACGCCCCCTCCGTTTACCCGCCCCGCGCCTCGCCTCTGGCGGGGTGCGGGGCGTTTTCGTGGGCCCCCGCGCGCGGCCGCGCGCCCCGGAGCGCACTCGACGATCGAGTACGTGTCCGAATTGCCCTAAATGTTTCTCACCAAATCGTGATCATTCTCTAAAGGCCGAAGGCTTTGGTGCCGAAGAGGTTTGTGACCCTAACTGCACGGTTCCCCCCGGCTTCATCCCCGAGCCGGCCCCGTCCGCACCTTTCCAGGAGGCCTGGTGTCCGTTCTTCTTGAGCAGCCCGCAAGCCTGGTCGCCTACCGCCCGAACAAGCCGACGGCCATGGTCGTCGTTGCCGACCCCCGAGTCCGCTCCACCGTCACCCGGCACCTGTGGGCGCTCGGAGTACGTGACGTCATCGAGGCGTCGTCCATCGCGGAGGCCCGTCCCCGCGTCGGCAACCCGCGCGACATCTGCGTTGCCGACGTCCACCTGCCCGACGGTTCCGGGCTGACCCTGCTGTCCGAGACCCGAGCCGCGGGCTGGCCCAACGGCCTGGCCCTGTCCGCCGCCGACGACATCGGCGCCGTGCGCAACGCCCTCGCGGGCGGTGTGAAGGGCTACGTCGTCACCGGCACCCGCACCAACATCGGCCACCCCGGCCGTCCCGGCGCCGCCCCCATCGGCGCCGCGGCCGCCCGTATGCACCGCCGCCCCCCGGGTGCCCCGAGCCACCCGGGCGGCTACCGCGAGCTCTCCGGCCGTGAGGTCGAAGTGCTGCGGCTCGTGGCCGAGGGCCAGTCCAACAAGGCGATCGGCGTCTCGATGGGCCTGTCCGCTCTGACCGTCAAGTCCCACCTCGCCCGGATCGCACGCAAGCTCGGCACGGGGGACCGGGCCGGGATGGTCGCTGTCGCGCTGCGCACCGGAATCATCCACTGACCGAATACTGACCGAATTACGACCCTCACGCGCCCCACCGCGCCCGTCGACGGAACGTTCCGTCGACGGGCGCCGCGCATACACAGATACCCTTGACAGGTGACCGACGCCCATAAGACCGCAGCAGAGACAGCACTGCGAACCACCGGGGGCGCTCCCCCGGACGACGTCGAGAAGGCGCCGATTCCCTTGCTGGAGCCCCGAGAGGGCATTCCGCCCGTCGTAGCCACCGACGACGCGCTGGCCGAAGTCGTCGCCGCGTTCGCGGCCGGCACCGGCCCCGTCGCCGTGGACGCCGAGCGCGCGTCCGGCTACCGCTACGGCCAGCGGGCCTACCTGGTGCAGATGCGCCGCGAGGGCGCGGGCACCGCACTCATCGATCCCGTCGGATGTCCGGATCTCTCCGCTTTGGGGGAGGCACTTTCGGACACCGAGTGGATCTTGCACGCCGCCACCCAGGATCTTCCCTGTCTGCGCGAAATAGGCATGGTCCCTTCCCGGATCTTCGACACCGAGCTCGCCGGACGCCTCGCGGGCTTCCCGCGCGTGGGCCTGGGCGCGATGGTCGAGAGCGTGCTCGGGTACGCCCTGGAGAAGGGCCACTCCGCCGTCGACTGGTCGACCCGGCCGCTCCCCGAGCCCTGGCTGCGCTACGCGGCGCTCGACGTGGAGCTCCTGGTCGACCTGCGGGACGCGCTGGAGAAGGAGCTGGAGCGGCAGGGCAAGCTGGAATGGGCCCACGAGGAGTTCGACGCGATCGCCTCGGCCCCGCCGGCCCCGCCGCGCAAGGACCCCTGGCGCCGCACCTCCGGCATGCACAAGGTGCGCAGGCGCCGTCAGATGGCCGCCGTACGCGAACTGTGGACGGCCCGGGACGCGGTGGCGCAGCGGCGTGACGTCTCGCCCGGCAAGGTCCTCAGCGACTCCGCGATCATCGAGGCCTCGCTCGCGCTGCCCGCCACGGTGACGGCGCTGACCGCGCTCACCGGGTTCGGGCACCGGATGGGGCGGCGCCAGCTCGAGCAGTGGCAGGCGGCGGTCGACCGGGCGAAGGCCCTGTCGGAGGCGGAGCTGCCGCAGCCGGGGCAACCCTTGCAGGGGCCGCCGCCGCCGCGCGCGTGGGCGGACAAGGACCCGGCGGCCGCGGCCCGGCTCTCGGCGGCCCGCGCGGCGGTCTCCGCGCTCGCCGAGCGGCTGAACATGCCGCAGGAGAACCTGATCACGCCGGACACGGTGCGGCGGGTGTGCTGGGAGCCACCGGGGGATCATTCCGAGGCGGCGGTGGCGCAGGCGCTCTCGTCCTACGGCGCGAGGCCCTGGCAGGTCACCCAGGTGACGCCCCTCCTCTCCGCGGCCCTGAGGGACACCCCGGCGACGCCCTGACCCCGGGGTGACCACCCACGACTTTCAGCCGAATTCCCCCACGCTGGCGCTGCCGCGCGGGAGCGCGAACACAACCCGGCCCAGTGGCGGGGCCCCGGGACCCCGGCTGCGGGCCGCGCGGGGCTGGTCGCGCAATTCCCCGCGCCCCTGGCAGCACCGGTACTGGCCCGCGCCGGGCACCCCCAGCCCGTCCGGCGCTTGAGGACGAGGCCGTTCAGGCCGAACGGGGTCTGGGGCGGAGCCCCAGGGAGCCCGGCTGCGGGCCGTGGTCGCTCCTCGCGCAGTTCCCCGCGCCCCTGGCAGGGGTGGTGCCGGCCCACACCGCATATCTCAGCCCGTCCGGCGTTTGAGGACGAGCGCCCTTCAGGCGCGAACGGGGTCTGGGGCGGAGCCCCAGGGAGCTCGGCTGCGGGCCGTGGTCGCTCCTCGCGCAGTTCCCCGCGCCCCTGGCAGGGGTGGTGCCGGCCCACACCGCATATCTCAGCCCGTCCGGCGTTTGAGGACGAGCGCCCTTCAGGCGCGAACGGGGTCTGGGGCGGAGCCCCAGGGAGCTCGGGTGCGGGCCGTGCGGGGCTGGGCGCGCAGTTCCCCGCGCCCCTGGCGGGGTCGGGGCGGGCCCGGGCGGGCACAGGTGGCCGGGGTGGGCCCCGGGAGTGTGACCTTCGCCGCTCCGGGCCAGGGGACTGGGCAGTTTGGTTACCCGTAAGTAGCATGGGTGAGGTGAGCGCACGCTCAGTCGCGTGTGCCAAGCGCAGCAGTGCCATCCCGCACCTGGAGGAGAGCCATCGTGCCTCGTACCGTCAGGGACGTCGTCTTCGTCGACGGCGTCCGCACCCCGTTCGGCAAGGCGGGCCCGAAGGGCATCTACCACGAGACCCGGGCCGACGATCTCGTCGTCAAGGCCATCCGTGAGCTGCTGCGCCGCAACCCGGCCCTGGACCCCGCGAAGATCGACGAGGTCGCCATCGCCGCGACCACGCAGATCGGCGACCAGGGTCTGACCCTGGGCCGCACCGCCGGCATCCTCGCGGGTCTCCCGCAGTCCGTGCCGGGCTACTCCATCGACCGCATGTGCGCCGGCGCCCTGACCGCCGTGACCTCCGTCGCCGGCTCGATCGCGTTCGGCGCGTACGACGCCGTGATCGCCGGTGGCGTCGAGCACATGGGCCGCCACCCCATGGGTGAGGGCGTCGACCCCAACCCGCGGTTCGTCAGCGAGAAGCTGGTCGACGAGTCCGCCCTGTTCATGGGCATGACCGCCGAGAACCTGCACGACCGCTACCCGAACATCACCAAGCGCCGCGCCGACGAGTACGCCGTGCGCTCGCAGGAGAAGGCCGCCAAGGCGTACGCCGACGGCAAGATCCAGCAGGACCTGGTCCCGATCTCGGTGCGCAACACCAACGCCGAGGTGGGCGAGACCGGTTGGGGCCTGGTCACCGCCGACGAGCCGATGCGTCCGGGCACCACCCTGGAGAGCCTGGCGAACCTGAAGACGCCGTTCCGCGTCCACGGCAACGTCACCGCGGGCAACGCGGCCGGCCTCAACGACGGCGCCACCGCGTCGATCATCGCGTCCGAGGAGTTCGCGCGGGAGAACAACCTCCCCGTGAAGATGCGCCTGGTCTCCTACGCCTTCGCCGGCGTGGAGCCCGAGGTCATGGGCTACGGCCCGATCCCGGCCACGGAGAAGGCGCTCGCCAAGGCGGGCCTGTCCATCGAGGACATCAACCTCTTCGAGATCAACGAGGCGTTCGCCGTCCAGGTCCTCGCGTTCCTGGAGCACTACGGCATCGCCGACGACGACGCGCGCGTCAACCAGTACGGCGGCGCCATCGCCTACGGCCACCCGCTCGCCTCCTCGGGCGTACGCCTGATGACGCAGCTGGCCCGGCAGTTCGAGGAGCAGCCCGAGGTCCGCTACGGCCTCACCACCATGTGCGTCGGCTTCGGCATGGGCGCCACGGTCATCTGGGAGAACCCGCACCACAAGGACGCCGGAGGCAGCAAGTGAGCACCACCACCGCTGAGCTTCTCAAGGGCGCGGCCGAGCTGTTCCCGGACGAGGTCGTGACGTCCGCGCACGTACGCCACCTCGAACTGCCCTACGGCGCCGGGCGCTTCGCGCTCATCACGCTCGACAACGGCTTCGACCACACCAAGCCGACCACCTTCGGCCCCGGCTCGCTGGCGAACCTGAACGCCGCCATCGACCAGGTCGAGAAGGAGGCCGCCGAGGGCTCCATCGTCGGCGTCGGTGTCACCGGCAAGCCGTTCATCTTCGCGGTCGGCGCCGACCTCAAGGGCGTCGAGCTCCTGAAGAAGCACGAGGACGCGCTCGCCATCGGCAAGGGCGGCCACGAGGTCTTCAAGCGCCTCGCGGGCCTCGCGGTCCCCACCTTCGCGTACTACAACGGCGCGGCCATGGGCGGCGGTGTCGAGGTCGGTCTGCACTGCACCTACCGCACCGTCTCCAAGGCGCTGCCCGCGTTCTCGCTGCCCGAGGTCTTCCTCGGCCTGGTCCCGGGCTGGGGCGGCTGCACGCTGCTCCCCAACCTGATCGGCGCCGAGAAGGCCGTCTCGGTCATCATCGAGAACTCGCTGAACCAGAACCGTCAGCTCAAGGGCGCGCAGGTCTTCGAACTCGGCATCGCGGACGCGCTGTTCGAGGGCGCCGACTTCCTGGAGCAGTCGCTCATCTGGACGGCGAACGTCCTCAAGGGCGACGTCACCGTGGAGCGCCCCGAGATCGACCGCGGCGAGGCCTGGGACCAGGCCGTCGCCAAGGGCCGCTTCATCGCGGACTCGAAGGTGCACGGCGCGGCCCCGGCCGCCTACCGCGCCCTCGACATCATCGCGGCGTCCAAGGACGGCGACCTCCAGGCCGGCTTCGACGCCGAGGACAGCGCGCTCGCCGACCTCATCATGGGCGGCGAACTGCGCTCCGGCATCTACGCGTTCAACCTGGTCCAGAAGCGCGCCAAGCGCCCGGCCGGCGCCCCGGACAAGAACCTGGCGCGCCCGGTCACCAAGGTCGGCGTGGTCGGCGCGGGCCTCATGGCCTCGCAGCTCGCCCTGCTCTTCCTGCGCCGCCTGGAGGTGCCGGTCGTCCTGACCGACATCGACCAGGAGCGCGTCGACAAGGGCGTGGGCTACGTCCACACCGAGATCGACAAGCTGCTCGCCAAGTCGCGGATCAACCAGGACAAGGCCAACCGTCTCAAGGGCCTGGTCTCCGGTGTCCTGGACAAGGCCGAGGGCTTCTCCGACGCCGACTTCATCATCGAGGCCGTCTTCGAGGAGATCGGCGTCAAGCAGCAGGTGTTCGCGGAGGTCGAGGCGGTCGCCCCGGCGCACGCGATCCTCGCCACCAACACCTCCTCGCTGTCGGTCACCGAGATGGCCTCGAAGCTGAAGCACCCCGAGCGGGTCGTCGGCTTCCACTTCTTCAACCCGGTCGCGATCCTGCCGCTCCTGGAGATCGTCCGCGGTGAGCAGACCGACGACGTCTCGCTGGCCACGGCCTTCGGGGTGGCGCGCAAGCTGAAGAAGACCGCGGTCCTGGTGAAGGACGCCCCGGCGTTCGTCGTCAACCGCATCCTGACCCGCTTCATGGGCGAGATCCAGAACGTCATCGACGAGGGCACCCCGGTCGCCGTCGCCGAGAAGGCCGTCGAGCCGCTCGGCCTGCCGATGTCGCCGCTGGTGCTCCTGGAGCTGGTCGGCCCGGCCATCGGCCTGCACGTCTCCGAAACCCTCAATCGCGCCTTCCCGGACCGCTTCACGGTCTCGGAGAACCTGGCGGCGGTCGTGAAGGCGGGCAAGCGCGGCTTCTACGTCTACGACTCCGGGAAGCCGGAGCTGGACCCGGAGGTCGCCGCCCTCCTCAAGCAGGGCGACATCGCCCTGACCGAGGAGCAGACCCGTGACCGCGTCCTGGACGCGGTGGCGCAGGAGATCGGTCTGATGCTGGACGAGGGCGTCGTCGCCGAGGCCCAGGACATCGACCTCTGCCTGATCACGGGCGCCGGCTGGCCCTTCCACCTGGGCGGCATCACGCCGTACCTGGACCGCGAAGGCGTCTCGGAGCGCGTGAACGGAAAGAAGTTCCTGGCGCAGGGCGTCGCGAGCGTCCCCGCGTAACCCGCCCGTACGACGAAGGCCCCCGCATCTCGGTGCGGGGGCCTTCGTCGTACTCCGACTTCCTTGCTCAGCACCTGTGCTGACGGTGCGTCATGGGCCCGGCACCGTGAAAAGGTGCCGGGCCCATGTCGTACGCGGTGCGGTGAGCGCGCTCAGATCTGCTGCCAGGCCGCGAAGGCGAGGCCCGCCGTGTCGGTGCGCTGGCGGGCGATCCGCAGGCGGCCCTCGGGGGTGAACACGCCGAGCACCACACGGCCCTCGCCGTCCACCGCGAGCGCCGGGGCACCCGCGCACGCCTCGCCGACCGGCGTCCAGGTGACCCCGGCCGCCTCCTGCTCCGTGGGGTAGACCGCTATCGCCGGGCGTCCTTCGGCGTCGCGCTGGGCCAGCACCATGCAGTCGACGCCGTCGATCTCGTGGCGCAGCAGCGCCACCGGGCCCGAGCCCTTGCCGCCGATGGAGACGGCTGGCTCCTCGTCGCGCCAGGCCCGCAGCTCGCCCGACGCGGCGTCCCGCAGGAAGAACGTGACACGGCCGTCCTCGCCGGTCTCGACGCCGTTGACCGTGCCCGTCGCGGGCGTGCCCTCGATCGGCTCGTCGCGCCAGGCAAACTCGGCGTCGCCCTTGGGGCGTTCGTAGACGTGGATGCCGCTGTCGCACGGGGCGTGGATGACCATCCGGCCGCCCTGTGCCGCCACGATCGATATGGAGCGGTCGGCGCCGTTGCCGTTGAGGTCGTCCCAGCCCCGCCACTTGCCGGACGGGTCCTGGCCGCGCGCGGACACGCCGCCGAAGGCGTTGCGCACCACGATCTGCACGTTGTCCGACGAGTCCACGCCGACCGAGGGGTGCCCCATCCGCAGGCCGTCCTCCCAGGCCTTGCGCGAGTAGGGCGAACCGATCACGGCCCAGCTCTTGACCGGGCGTCCGGACTGGTACTGGATGGCGTGCACCAGCTCCGTCCAGGTGCCGCCGTCCTGCATGGGGGTGTGGCGCAGGGCCGCCAGGTGCACATAGCCATCGCTGCCCTGGGCGACCGAGAGGTGCGACTGTAGGCCGGTGCCAGGGGCGACCAGCTCGGGGCCCGTCCAGGCGCCGCCCGGCGCGTTCTCCGTCCAGCGGGCCACGCCGCCCTCGGCGGGCGCGTACGCGGAGAGCCGGCCGTCCTTGCCGAGCCGCAGCCAGGCGGTGACGGTGGGGCTGCCGTCCTCGGCCGCGACGACCGGGGCGGCGGGCGAGGGAGCGGTCCGGATGCCGCCGGACCTGACCGGCCCCTGCTGCGATGTCCCTCGAGACCTCAGTGCCATGGTCCGCGACCACCTTTCCCCACCGGTTCCGCGCGAGGCGTCCGGGTCCAGCAACAAAGCGACTTTCTGCGACCCTAACACTGGTCGCCGCCCCCCGATTTCCCCTGGTATTTCCGTCCCGACGTGCGGCTTTTCGTCACCTGGGAAAGCCCGTCGGCGACCGTTCCGGCGGTTCGCCCGGTCGGGTGAGCACCCCGGGACCCGACAGGCGCGTACGGGTCACAGGGCCCGTACGGGTCAAGAGGGCCCGTACGGGTCAAGAGGGCGCGTACGGGTCACGGAGCCCGTACGCGTCACTGAGCCCGTACGTAGAAGACCGCCCCGTCCACCACGTCGCTCCTGTCGTATCCGCGGGCGAGGAAGCGGCGCAGGGTGGGCAGGCGGCCGGGGGCGAAGGGCTTGCCTCGTGAGTCGTCCACGACCAGCGCGGGCGGTTGGTCGGCGAGCTCGGCGCGGAAGTCCCGCCAGGCCCCGTCGACGCCGTACTTCTCCCCCACCCGGGGCCCGTCGCGGCCGCCGCTGTAGTTGGTGAGCAGCCCCGCGGTCAGGAACCGGCTCGCGGGCGTGCGGTGGGCCAGCCAGTACGTCTCGGGGTGTATGCCCCAGATGAGGACCCGGTCCCCCGCGCCGGTGCGGGCCTCGACCTCGGCGGCGATCCGCACGGCGTGGGCGAGTTCGGGGCGCGGGGCGAGCAGGCCCCACAGCACGAAGAGGGCGCAGGCACAGGCCGAGGTGAGCAGCGCGCCGGTGAGCCGGTACGCCGGCAGGATCTGTAGGGCGCCGGTGGCGAGCAGCACCAGGGGCGGGATGAGCTGGAGGTAGTAGTGGCCGAAGAAGTGGAATCCGAGCAGGACCGCGCCGGCGGACGCGGCCAGCCAGAGCCACAGGTCGGCCGCGCCGGTCCGGGCGATCCGCAGCACCCGCGCGATGGGCGGCAGCAGTCCGGCGCAGCCGGCGCCGAGGAGAGCGGTGTTGGCCAAACCCCGGGCCAGGACGTGGAGTTCGGATCCGGCGAAGGAGGCATACGCCGATGAGCCGGTCACCGTCCAGAACAGGAAGTGGGCGGGCCCCGTGAGCCAGGCCGCCGCCGCGATCGGCGCCGCCACCCCAACCACCGTACACAGCAGGGGAGTTCGGCGTGGCCCGGGATGCTGCCACAGGAGCCACAGGACGGGGACGAGGACGGCGCCGCCGGTCTGTTTGGTCAGACCGGCACCGGCGACCGCGAGCCCGGCTCGCAGCCAGCCGCCCCGGTCCGCACAGCGCACGGCCGCCGCGGTGAAGGGCAGCATGAACACTTCGAAGGTGGCGGCCTGGGCGTCCTCGGGGTTGAGCCCCACGGAGGCCAGCAGATAGAGGACGCCCGCGGTGCGGCCCGCGCTGTCGCCCCAGCGGCGGCGCGCGGTGGAGGCGAGCGCGAGCGCGGTGAGCAACTGGGCGGTGGCCGCGGCCAGGCGCAGCGGGGTGAGCGAGGTGTCGCCGCACAGGGCGAAGGCCGCTTCGTACAGCCAGGGCAGCAGGGGCGGTTTGCGGTCGACGACGGTGGCGTACAGCGTGCCGCCGCTCGCCAGGAGCCGTGCCTGGACGGCGAGATAGCCCTCATCGGGGTTCCACAGCGGGTGCCGGAAGGAGGGCAGGCGGGTGAGGAGCGCGAGGGCGGCGAGGAGGGGGAGCAGCCGCCGCCAGTAGCGGCCCCGCGCGCGGGCGGCCCGCGGGGGCCGGCGGCGGCGCTGGCTCGACGGCGCGCTCGTGGTGACGGATCGTAGCGAGGGCGGCGGCTCGGCGAGCATGCGAGCCACCCTATGCGGCCCCGTATGTCCGGTGAGGACGGACATACGGGGCCTGCGGGAATCAGGGACGATTACCGGGAGTCGCGTCCGGCGCGGGTTTCGAGGCGGCTGTGCCTGCGGCCGTAACCGAAGTAGAAGACCACGCCGATCACCATCCACACGCCGAACCGGATCCAGGTCTCGGCGGGCAGGTTGATCATCAGCCACAGCGACGCGGCCACCGCGAGCGCGGGCACCCAGGGCACCAGCGGGGTGCGGAAGGCGCGGGGCAGGTCGGGGCGGGTGTGGCGCAGGATGACGACGCCCACCGAGACGACGACGAACGCGAACAGGGTGCCGATGTTGACCAGGTCGGCCAGTTCGCTCAGGCTCGTGAACCCGGCGACGATCGCGATGATGACGCCGAGCAGGATGGTCGGGCGGTGCGGGGTGCGAAAGCGCGGGTGCACGTGGGAGAAGAACCGGGGCAGCAGCCCGTCCCGGCTCATCGCGAAGAACACTCGGGTCTGGCCGAGCAGCAGGATCATGCACACGGTGGTCAGGCCCACGGCGGCGCCGAAGCTGATGACGCCGGCGAAGAAGGGGTGCCCGGTGGATTTGAAGGCGTCGGCGAGCGGGGCGTCCACCGACAGCTTGGTGTAGTGCTCCATGCCCGTCACCACGATGGAGACGAGGACGTACAGGACGGTGCACACCAGGAGCGAGCCGAGGATGCCGCGCGGCATGTCCCGCTGGGGGTTCTTGGTCTCCTCGGCGGCGGTGGCCACGATGTCGAAGCCGATGAAGGCGAAGAAGACGACCGAGGCGGCGGTGAAGATGCCCATGACGCCGAAGTTGGTGGGGGCGTAGCCGGACATCAGCTGGATGAGGGGGGCCTTGAGGTCGCTGCCCGCCGTCTGCGGCTGGGCCGGGGGGATGAACGGCGAGTAGTTGGAGGAGGTGATGAAGAACGCGCCCGCGATGATCACGATCAGGACGACGGTCACCTTGATGGCGACGACGACGGTGGTGACCCGGGCGGAGAGCTTCATGCCGAGGACGAGGATGCCGGTGAGCACCAGGACCAGGGCGGCCGCCAGGATGTCGAAGCCGAAGCCGTGCGCGCCGTCACGGCCGCCGAGCGCCGCGGGCAGGTGCCAGCCCGCGTTGTCGAGCAGCGAGCGCACATAGCCCGACCAGCCGACGGCCACCACGGCGGTGCCGAGGGCGAATTCGAGCACCAGGTCCCAGCCGATGATCCAGGCGGGCAGCTCGCCGAGCGAGGCGTAGGAGAAGGTGTACGCCGAGCCCGCGACCGGCACGGTCGAAGCGAACTCGGCGTAGCACAGCGCGGCGAGCGCGCAGACGATGCCGGCGGCCACGAACGCGAGCGAGACGCCCGGCCCCGCGTTCTCCTTGGCGACCTTGCCCGTGAGGACGAAGATGCCGGTGCCGATGATGACGCCGACCCCGAAAACGGTGAGGTCGAGAGCGGACAGGGACTTTTTGAGCGCGTGTTCTGGCTCCTCTGTGTCCTGGATTGACTGCTCGATCGATTTGGTCCGGAACAGACCGGTACTGGCCACCCGTGCACCTCCGCTAGCTCATCGTCCTCGCCATGATCGGGAGGAGGGAGGTACGAGTACCGGGCTGAGCGCGTTTTTCACGCGAACGGGCCGGACCCATCACCCATAAGGGAGACCGGTCCGGCCCATTGGCCGCGTGTCACATGATCAGTCGCGGGCGGGCTCCACCGCCGTGCTGTTCTCCTCGAAGCGTCCGTCCAGCTTGGAGACCAGGCCGGTGACCTGACGGGCGATGTCGGGGGCGGTCAGACCGATCTCCGCCAGCACCTCGCCGCGCGAGGCGTGGTCGAGGAAGCGCGGCGGAATGCCGAAGTCGCGCAGCGGCACGTCCACGCCCGCGTCCCGCAGCGCCTGGCTGATGGCCGAACCGACGCCGCCCGCGCGGCTGTTGTCCTCGACGGTGACCACGACGCGGTGCTTCTCGGCGAGCGGCGCCATGGCCTCGTCGACCGGCTTGACCCAGCGCGGGTCGACCACGGTGGTCGAGATGCCCTGGGCGTCGAGCAGATCGGCGACCTCTAGGCACATCGGCGCGAGCGCACCGACGGAGACCAGGAGCACGTCGGGGCGGACCGCGGCCGACGAGGGCTCGCGCAGCACGTCCATGCCGCCGACGCGGCCGACGGCCTGGACGGCGGGCCCGACCGCGCCCTTGGAGAAGCGCACCACGGTCGGCGCGTCCTCCACCTGGACGGCCTCGCGCAGCTGGGCGCGGACCTGCTCGGCGTCGCGCGGCGCGGCGATCCTGAGGCCCGGCACGACCTGGAGGAGCGACATGTCCCACATGCCGTTGTGCGAGGCGCCGTCGGTGCCGGTGACACCGGCCCGGTCCAGCACGAACGTCACACCGCACTGGTGCAGGGCGACATCCATGAGGACCTGGTCGAAGGCGCGGTTGAGGAAGGTGGCGTACACCGCGAAGACGGGGTGCAGACCGCCGGTGGCCAGGCCGGCCGCGGAGACCGCCGCGTGCTGCTCGGCGATGCCGACGTCGTAGACCCGCTCGGGGAACGCCTTGGCGAACTTGTCGAGGCCCACCGGCTGGAGCATGGCCGCGGTGATCGCGACGATGTCCGCGCGCTCCTTGCCGAGCTTGACCATCTCCTCACCGAACACCGAGGTCCAGTCGAGACCGGAGGTCGACACGGGAAGGCCGGTGTCCGGGTGGATCTTGCCGACGGCGTGGAAGCGGTCGGCCTCGTCGGCGAGGGCCGGCTGGTAGCCGCGGCCCTTCTCGGTGAGGCAGTGCACGATGACCGGGCCGCCGAAGCGCTTGGCGCGCTGGAGCGCCGACTCCAGGGCCTCGATGTCGTGGCCGTCGATCGGGCCGACGTACTTCAGGCCCAGGTCCTCGAACATGCCCTGCGGGGCGATGAAGTCCTTCAGGCCCTTCTTGGCGCCGTGCAGCGTCTCGTACAGCGGCCTGCCGACGACCGGAGTGCGCTCCAGGAGGTCCTTGCCCTTGGCCAGGAAGCGCTCGTAGCCGTCGGTGGTGCGCAGGGTGGCGAGGTGGTTGGCGAGGCCGCCGATGGTCGGCGCGTACGAACGCTCGTTGTCGTTGACCACGATCACCAGGGGGCGGTCCTTGGCGGCGGCGATGTTGTTCAGCGCTTCCCAGGCCATGCCGCCGGTCAGCGCGCCGTCGCCGATGACGGCCACGACGTGGTCGTCCTTCTTCAGGACCTCGTTCGCCTTGGCGAGGCCGTCGGCCCAGCCGAGGACCGTGGAGGCGTGGCTGTTCTCGATGACGTCGTGCTCCGACTCGGCGCGCGCCGGGTAGCCCGAGAGGCCGCCCTTCATCTTCAGCCGCGAGAAGTCCTGGCGCCCCGTCAGGAGCTTGTGGACGTAACTCTGGTGTCCGGTGTCCCACAGGACCCGGTCCTTGGGGGACTCGAAGACGCGGTGCAGTGCGATGGTCAGTTCCACCACACCGAGGTTCGGACCGAGGTGTCCGCCGGTCTTGGAGACCGCGTCCACCAGGAAGGTCCGGATCTCTGCCGCCAGCTGGTCGAGCTGCTCCGGGTTGAGCCGGTCAAGATCGCGCGGTCCCCTGATGCGGGTAAGCAGCGGCACCCGTGCCTCCTCTTGCGTCCGTGCTGGTCGAGCATGCCGATCCGATGAGTCTAATGTTCCGCCCGCGTCGGCGTTCGCAGGGCGGTGCGTTCTACGTCACTCGTATGGCTGACACTCGCCCTGGAAACGGCCGTGCCCGGCGCCACAGGGGCACCGGGCACGACGGAAGCGGGGCAGGTCAGGCGCGGCCCGCGGACTTCTGGGTCTTCCGGGTGACGGCGTCGATGATCACGGTGAGCAGCAGCACACCGCCGGTGATCATCTGCTGAATGGCCGCCGCGACGCCTTCGAGCGCCAGGCCGTACTGGATCGAGACGATGACCAGCACACCCAGGAGCGCGTTCCAGGTGCGGCCGCGGCCGCCGAAGAGGCTGGTGCCGCCGATGACGGCCGCCGCGATCGCGTTCATCAGGAGCTCGCCGCTGCCGGCGCCCTGGTTGGCGGCGCTGATCTTGGAGGCGAGGAAGAGGCCGCCGATGGCCGCGAAGGTGCCGGAGATCGCGAAGACCGAGGTGCGCACCCACACGATGTTGATACCGGCGCGGCGCGAGGCCTCGACGCTGCCGCCGAGCGCGAAGATCATGCGGCCGTAGGAGGTGCGGCGCAGCACGAAGTCGGTGAGGACCAGCACCAGCAGGAAGATGACCACCGCGAGCGGCAGGCCCTTGTTCTGGTTGAACATGTACGCGGCGGCGAAGGCCACCACCGCCAGCAGCGCGGTGCGCAGCGCGATCTCGCCCAGCGGGCGGGAGGGGACGTTCGCGGCCTCACGGCGGCGGCTGTCGAAGAAGGCGGACGCGAAGTACACGGCGACCGCGACGGCGGCGGCGCCGTAGGCGACCGCGACATCGCTGAAGAAGTAGTTCGACAGGTCGTAGAAGACGCCCGTCTCGCTCGTGTTGATCGTGCCGTTGTCGCCGAGGATCTTCAGCATGAATCCGCTCCAGAAGAGCAGACCGGCCAGGGTGACGGCGAAGGCGGGGACGCCGATCCTGGCGAAGATGTAGCCGTGGACGGCGCCCGCCACCGCACCCGTGAGGATGGACAGGACCAGGGCGAGCCACTGGGACATGCCGTGGGTGACGCTGAGGACCGCGAAGGCGCCGCCCGCGAGGCCGCTCACCGAGCCGACGGACAGGTCGATCTCGCCGAGCAGCAGCACGAAGACGATGCCCACCGCGATCATGCCCGTGCCCACCATGGCGACGGAGATGTCGGAGAGGTTGCCCGCGGTGAGGAAGTTGGAGTTCAGGCTCTGGAAGACGACGCAGATGATGACCAGGCCGATGATGACGGGCAGGGCGCCCAGGTCACCGGCGCGGACCTTGCGCTTCAGCTCGCCGACGTAGCCGCCGAAGCCCTGCTCGCGCACGAGCAGACGGGGGTCGACGGCCGTGACGGCGGCGTCGGCCGCGGGCGGCGCGTCGACCGGGGCGGCGTGCGCCTTGCCGAGGCCGGCCGGGGAGGTCTTGTCGGTGCTCACTTCTGAACCTCCGCGTTGCGCGCCGCACGACGGGTCACGGCGTTGTCCGTGGCTCCGGTGATGGCGGAGATGATCTCTTCCTGCGAGGTGGCCTTCACATCGAAGACACCGTTGTTGCGGCCGAGCCTGAGCACCGCGACCTTGTCGGCGACGGCCTTCACATCGGCCATGTTGTGGCTGATGAGGACGACCGCGTGGCCGCGCTCGCGCAGCCGCTCCACCAGGTCGAGGACCTGCGCGGTCTGCTCGACGCCGAGGGCGGCGGTCGGCTCGTCGAGGATGACGAGCTTGGGCTCGCCGAGCATCGAGCGGGCGATGGCCACGGTCTGGCGCTGGCCGCCGGAGAGCGAGGCGATCGGGATGCGCACGCTCGGGATGCGGATCGACAGCGTGGTCAGGAGCTCGCGCGAGCGGCGCTCCATCTCGACCTCGTCGAGGATGCCGCGCTTCTTCAGCTCCCGGCCGAGGTAGAGGTTGCCGACGACGTCGATGTTGTCGCACAGCGCGAGGTCTTGGTAGACGGTCGCGATGCCCAGGTTCTGGGCGTCGTTCGGCTTGCCGATCTGGACGGCCTTGCCTTCCCACTCGATGACGCCGTCATCGATGGGGTGCACGCCGGCGATCGTCTTGACCAGCGTGGACTTTCCGGCGCCGTTGTCGCCCACCAGGGCGAGCACTTCACCGGCGTGGACTTCAAGCTCTACGTCGGTGAGCGCCTGAACGGCACCGAACCGCTTGGAGACCCCGCGCAACGCCAACACGGGCGTAGCGGACACGTGAACCATCTCCTTCGCCGCCTGACCGGCGGGGATGCCGCGCCCGAAGGGGTGGGGGCGCGGAGGTCGAGCAGAAGAGAACAGCAGAGAAACAGCGGGACCGCAGGGCCGGCCGGGACCGGCGGGGCCTGGCTGAGGGAAACGTTTTTCTCCGGCACCCCCGCCGCGGCGGGGTACAAGGCGGGCGCGGGGCGCCGGAGGGTTCGTGGGCGCTCAAGTCCCTTGGTGACCGAGGGACTTGACGCGGCGGGGCGAGGGAACTACTTGACGCCGGCCGCGTCGCAGGCGGCCTTGTAGGTCGGCGTGCAGATCTCGGCGACCGTGTAGATCTTGTCCTTGATCACGGTGTCGTTGACGTTGGCCTTGGTCAGCGAGACGACCGGGACGATGTTGGACGGCACGCCCTTGGTGGTCGGCGAGTCCAGCTTCTTCGGGGCGATCGAGCCGAGGTCCTGGCCCTTGGCGAGCTTGACCGCCATCTCGGCGGCGATCGCGTCCTCCTGCGGGTAGGACTTGTAGACGCTCATGTACTGCTCGCCGGAGAGAATCCGCTGCACACCCGCGAGCTCGGCGTCCTGGCCGGTGACCGGCGGGAGCTTGGAGAGACCGGCCGCCTTGAGGGCGGTGATGATGCCGCCCGCCATGCCGTCGTTGGCGGAGTAGACGCCGATGACCTTGTCCTTGCCCAGGGCGGAGAGCGCGCCCTCCATGTTGGCGTTGGCGTTCTCGGGCTTCCACTCCTTGGTGTCGTACTCCTTCCCGATGTTCACCTTGCCGTCGAGCTCGGCGTGGGCGCCCTTCTTGAAGAGCGCGGCGTTCGGGTCGGTGACGGCGCCGTTCATCATGACGATGTCGCCGGACTTGGCCTTGTCGCCCAGGGCCTCCAGGAGGGCCTTGCCCTGCACGTGTCCGACTTCCTCGTTGTCGAAGGACACGTAGGAGTCGATGGGACCCTCGGCGAGACGGTCGAAGGCGACGACCGGGATGCCGGCCTGCTTGGCCTTCTTGACCGAGCCGGCGATGGCCTTGGAGTCGACCGAGTCCACGATGAGCGCGTCCACCTTGTTGGTGATCATCGTGTCGGCCTGCTGGTTCTGGGTCGTCGCGTCCTGCTTGGCGTTCGCGTAGACGATCTGGCCCTTGCCGCCGGTCAGCTCCTTGACCTTGGCCTCGATCAGCGGCTTGTCGAACTTCTCGTACCGCGCGGTCTGGTTCTCGGGGAGCAGCAGACCGATCTTGAGGTCGTCGCCCTTCTTGGACCCGCCGGACGACTTGGTGCCGCCGCCCGACTCCTTGGCGCTGCCACAGGCGGCGAGTGAGACGGCCATCGCGGTGGCGGCAACGGCTACAGCGGCACGACGCATGTTCGTGTTCACTTCAGAAACCTCCCTGACGAGGCCGCGACGTTGCGGCCGAGGTGGCTGGAAGTCAACTCGGCGTTAAGCCCACCGTCAAGGAGTAAATCCTTAACGAGATGACAACGGTGCCATCCGTTATCTAAGTGAAGGCAGGCGCGGAGGCGGGGGCAGTGCTGTCCAAGAGGGTCGAATCCCCCATTTCACTCAGCGCGAGCGCGAGCGCGCCGAGTACTTCGGCACGGCCGCCCAGCGCCCCGGGAAGCACCGACAACTGCCGTGCGGCGCTGGGGATCGCGTACCGCGACACGGAGTCCCTGATGGGCCCGAGGACCAGCTCGCCGGCCTCCGCGAGGTCGCCGCCGAGCACCACCCGGCTCGGGTTCAGGAGGTTGCACAGGTTGGCGACCCCGCTGCCGATGTGGCGTCCCACGTCCGCGATGACGCGGCGGCACCCCGGGTCGCCCTCGCGGGCCATCCGCACCACGCGCTCCATGGTCAGGTCCGCGCCGTGGCTGGATTGCAGCAGGGGCAGCACATAGCGCGCGGCGGTGAAGGTCTCCAGGCAGCCGCGGTTGCCGCACCGGCACACCGGGCCCGACTCGTCCAGGGTGATGTGCCCGATCTCGCCCGCGGTGCCGCCGGGCCCCCGGTAGATCTGCCCGCCCATCACCAGACCCGCGCCCACACCGCTGGCGACCTTGATGTACGCCAGGTCGCGCACCCCGCGCCCGCCGCCCCACACCAGCTCGCCGAGCGCGCCGAGGTTGGCGTCGTTGTCGACGTACACCGGGACGCCGAGGCGGCCGGACAGCTCCTGACGCGGGTTGATGCCGGTCCAGCCCGGCAGGATCGCGGTGGAGCCGAGCGTGCCGGACTCCACGTCGATGGGACCCGGCACGCCGAGGCCCACGCCGATGACCTTGTCCTGGCCGATGCCGGTGGTCGCGATCAGCCGCTTGACCAGCTCTTCCGCCCGGTCGAAGCCCTGGGCGGACGAGGCGTCGACATCGAGCGGCTCGGCCTCCTCCGCGAGCACCTGGTGGGCCAGGTTGCCGACGGCCACCCTCAGGTGCGTATGGCCGAAATCGACGCCGATGACGATGCCGGCCGAGCCGCTGAGCGAGACGCTGCGGGCCCGGCGCCCGCCCGCCGAGGTGGGGGTGACCTCGACGGTGCCGCCGTCCTTCAGTTCCCGCACGATGTTGGAGACCGTGGCCGCGGACAGGCCGGTCGTCCGGGCGATCTCGGCCTGGGTGAGCGAGCCCGCCATCCGCACGGCGCGTACGACCCGCTCAAGGTTGGCCCGGTGCAATGACGTCTGCGACCCCGGAGTCTCCATCGACTCATCCACTCCCGCCGTAGGCGGACGGCACGACGGCCGCCCCCGCACGGAGCCGCAGCATTGAGGCCCCGTCTTTTCTCCAACATGTGAACCCTAAGCTCAGCCTTCTGGGTGGTCTCCCGTCAAGACCTGAGCGGACCTGAGGAGGCGCGGAGCGGATCGGGAACGCGCGACCGCCCGTGGGCGCGGGGCCCACGGGCGGTCGGGGGAAGAACGGGTCCGCGCCGCGGCGCGGTGCCGGCGGCGCTACTTGAGCGCCCCCGCGGTCAGGCCCGCCTGGACCTGCTTCTGGAAGACGACGTACACGGCGAGCACGGGCAGCATCGCGATCGAAAGACCGGCGAAGAGCGCGCCCCAGTCGCCCTGGTAGCCCTGCTGCACGGCGAGATCGGCGAGGCCCTGGGTGAGCACCCAGTTCTTGGTGTCGCCCTGGTTGAGCACCAGGGGCAGCAGGTACTGGTTCCACTGGCCGAGCACGTTGAAGATGCCGATGCTGATGATGCCGGGCTTGGCCATCGGCAGCATGATCTGGAAGAACGTGCGGGTGTGCGAGGCCCCGTCGATCAGGGCGGCCTCGGCGACCGTGGTCGGCAGCGTCCGGAAGAACGCCGTCATGAAGAAGACCGTGAACGGCAGCGAGTAGGCGATGTAGATCAGGACGAGGCCGGGCAGCGTGTTGAGGATGCCCAGGTTCTTGGTGACGAAGAAGAGCGGGACGAGCACCATGACCACGGGGAAGGCCATGCCGCCGACGAAGAGGAAGTAGATGAACCGGTTGCCGGGGAACTCGAACCGCGCCAGCACATAGGCCGCCATCGAGCCCAGCAGCATGGTGCCGACCGTCGAGAAGCCCACCACGAAAGCGGTGTTGAGGAAGTACCGCCCGATGTTGGCCTTGCTCCAGGCCCGCGCCCAGTTCTCGAAGTGCAGCTCGGAGGGGAGCGACCAGGGGTGGGTCAGGATGTCGCCGGAGGTCTTGAACGAGCTCCACAGCGCCCACAGCAGGGGCACGCCCACCATGAGCGCCCAGACCAGCAGGAACACGTGCGAGAAGGCGTTGAGCACGCCGCCCTCGCTGCTGCGCCACTTCCAGCGGGCGGCACTGGTGGCGGGGGCGGTGGACTGCTCGCCGTCCACCGGCATGGTTTCGGTCGTCATCGCGCCATCCCTAGAATTCGATGCGCTCACGGCGCGAGAGCCGCATGCTGAGAACGGCGAACACCAGAGTCACGATCAGCATCGCGACACCCATGGCGGCGGCCATTCCGTACTGGCTGTTGTCCCGGAACGCCGTCTTGTAGAGCAGCAGCGGGACCACGTCGGTGGACTCGTCGGGGCCGCCGACGTTGACCGACATCAACTGCACATAGATGAAGGCGTCCATGGCGATGATGCCCATGTAGACCCAGGCGGTGGCCACGGTGTCGCGCAGCAGCGGCAGGGTGATCCGGAAGAACGTCTTGACGCGGGAGGCGCCGTCCAGGAGGGCCGCCTCGTAGATCTCGCCGGGGATGGAGGCCATGCCGGCGGAGAACAGGACGACGTAGAACCCGACGTTCGCCCACACCATCACGACCATGATGCAGATCAGCGCGATGCTGGAGTCGCCGAGCCAGGACTGCTGGAGCGAGCCGAGGCCCACGCTCGACAGGAGCGAGTTGAGCATCCCGTTCTGGGGATCGGGGTTGTAGATCTGCTGCCACAGGATCGCGATGATCGTGATGGACAGGACCTGGGGGAAGAAGAAGATGACTTTGTACAGGCCAGAGCCCCGCACGCCGGCGACCCCCGCGGAACCTTTGCGGCGGCCGCCGACATTCAGCATGAAGGCGAAGAAGAGACCGAAGGCCAGCGTGACGACCGGCACGAAGAGGAGCAGAAGGACGTTGTGCCACAACGCCTTCCAGAACAGGTCGTTGTGGATCAGTTTCTGATAGTTGTCAAGACCGATGAAGTTCTTCTCGGGTGTCAGTCCGCTCCAGCTCGTCATCGAAATCTGGAAGTCCTGGAGGAACGGCGAGATCACGAGGACCCCGTAGAGCGCCAGGGGAATTGCCAGGAATCCGATGATGAACCGGTACTTGCCGTGTCGCATGTCGCCGGTCGCTCTCGTCTCAGCCAGTGGGGTCAGGGCCTGAGCGCCTTGGTCACAGGTGCTTGAACTTCGGGACGGAGGAATCCTTCTTGGTGTCGTCCGACGCCTTCTGCGCCTTTTCCATCCACTCGGCCGCCTTGATCTTGCCGGAAAGCAGGTCGAGGGTCAGGTTTCCGATGGTCTCGTTGTTCAGTTTCTTGTACCAGTCCTGGAGCCGGGAGTTGAGGACATTGGGCCCGGCGGCCTTCAGGGCGGCGTTCGCGGAGGTCAGACCCGGGGTGAGGGTGAGCCCGTCGGCGGCGCCCTGGACACAGGTCAGGGACTTGATGGCGTTGATGAAGTTGGTGCTCTGCTTCTTGCTGAGCATGATGCGCAGCAGTTCCATGCCGCCAGTGGGGTTCTTGCCGTCCTTGGCGACGATGAAGGGCTCGCCCGCCGCCGCGTACAGCGCGCCGAAGGGCAGCTTGTCGCTGGGGCCCGAGCCGATGAGGGAGCCGACCGCGAGGTCGAAGTCCTTCGGCATGGTGGGAGAGGCCTCGTTCTCCACCCAGGAGCCGTCGGCCACCATCGCGGCGCGGCCCTGCGTCCAGGCGGTCTGCATCTGAATGTGCGTCATGCCTTCGGAACCCTGAAGGAAGTAGCCCTGTCCTGCGAGCTCTTCGTAGTACGAGACGACTTCCTTGACGGCGTCGGTCTTGAAGGCGCCGTCGTCGAGGTTGTCGATCGCGTTGAGGGCTTCCTTGCCGCCGACCTTGCCGATCTGGTGCAGCAGGTCGAAGTGGATGTAGTACGGGTACTTGCCCGGGTACGTGAACGGGGCGATGCCCTCGGCCTTGATCTTCTTGCACAGCGCCAGCATGTCCGAGAAGGTCTGGGGATACGTCCAGCCCTTCTCCTTGAACAGCTTGTTGGAGTAGAAGGTGCCGTAGACGGTGAACGCGTAGTTGAGCGCGTACATCTCCTTGGTGCCGAACTGGCCCTGTTCGATGGTGCCGGCGATCAGGACGTCGCGGACCTTCTTCGACGGGTCGTCGATGGTCGGCGCGTCCAGGAGCGGGGTGAGGTCCTGGAGCTTGCCGGTCTTGGCGAGGGCTGCGGTGTCGAGGTTGTCGGCGCCGGAGTTGTCCATGAAGTCCGGCGGGGTGCTGCCGGCGAAGCGCGGCTGGAGCTTGGGGCCGATGGCCTGGGTGCCGGTGTGCTTGACCGTGATGCCGTACTTGGCGTTGTAGTCGGCCTCGGCCGACTTGATGTAGTCGTCGCCGAGGCCGCCCTTGAAGACGAACGCCTCAAGGGCGGTGCCCTTGTTGACGCCGAGCGGATTGTCCGCCGACTTGGCGCCCTGGGAGTTCGGCTTTGTGGTGCTGTCTCCGCCGCCTGAACTCGCGCACGCGCTCAGCAGTGAAGTCGCCGGTACAGCCAGCAGGCCGATCGCCATGGCCCGCTTGAGTGCGTCACGGCGGTTGATCTCGGATCCCATGCTCAAGTCCTCGCCTTCTCCAGGACTCATGCGGTGCAGCGGAATCCGCCGGCGCCCGCGAACAGTTGAAGCGTGAGTGATGCCGTACATCCATCGCGGAGGCTGCCCGGTCCCGGGCCGACCGGCCCGCACGCGGTTCCCCCCGCCCGCGTTCAGCGGGTTGCCCGGACGCCGACAGGTATAGTCCACTTCCCGTCAACTGAGCAAGATCGAAAGCAGGGTTGGCCGTCAGTCTTTCCCGAGTTGAGACCTCGCGGATATATCTGTTGGTACGTACCAATGCGGATGAGGGTGCTCCTTTTGACGCGCATTACACACCTTGACACCCGCATTGCCCCTGGATTTCGGCCATCCATTCCTTCCCAACACCCTTGACATCATGAGGCACTTGCCGCGCTACTGGATCCTGCGTCTTCACCCTGACAACGTTGTCCACTACGCCTCCGCGGGCCCCCGTGGCCTGCGCGGAAGGAAAGGGCCCGCATGCTGCCCAGATCCCGGTACCGACGAGGACCGGCGGCCGCCCTCGTGGCCGCCTCGTTCCTGCTCGTCGTGACGGCGCAGTCGGCCGTCGGCGCGCCGTCCGCGACCGCCCGGCCGCCCGAGGACGGCCGCTTCAGCACCTCGTTCGAAACCGGCCAGCCCCAGCCGGACTGGACCAGCACCGTCGAGCGCGACCGCGCGGGCGCCAAGCGGTCCTCGGGCGTCGACGGCGGCTTCGCCACCGGCATACCGGGCAACGTGACCGACAAGGTCACCGCCGTCCGGGCCAGCGCCGAGAACACCGACGGCGGGGAGGTGAAGGAGAACCTGATCGACGGTCAGGCCGGTACGAAATGGCTGGCCTTCCAGCCGACAGCTTGGCTCGAATTCGATCTGTCCGAACGGGTGAAGACGGTCACCTACGCGTTGACCTCGGCGAACGACGCCCCCGAGCGCGACCCCAAGGACTGGACCCTGAAGGGCTCGCTGGACGGCAAGGACTGGAAGACCCTGGACAGCCGCGCCGGTGAGAGCTTCAAGGACCGGGGCCAGACCAAGACGTACGACTTCACCAACACCACCGCCTACGCGCATTACCGCCTGGAGATCACCGCCAATGGCGGCGCGGGCCTCACCCAGCTCGCCGATGTCCAGTTCTCCGACGGCGACACCACCGCCCCCGTCCCGCCGGACATGCTCACCGTCGCGGACGGGGGGCCCGGCGGCTCCCCCACCGCCAAGGCGCACGCGGGCTTCACCGGAGTGCGGGCGCTGCGTTACGCGGGCACGCACAAGCCCGGCGGGCGCGCCTATTCGTACAACAAGGTCTTCGACGTGAACACCCGCGTCGGCCGGGACACCGAACTCGACTACAAGGTCTTCCCCTCGATGACGGAGACCGACCTCACCTACCCGGCCACCAACGTGTCCGTGGACCTCGCCTTCACCGACGGCACCTATCTGAGTGACCTGGGGGCCCTCGACGCGCACGGCGGGGTGCTCAGCCCGCAGGGCCAGGGCGCCGCCAAGACGCTGTACGTCAACCAGTGGAACCAGGTCTCCTCGGTGATCGGCACGGTCGCCGCCGGCAAGACGGTGGACCGGATCCTGGTGGCGTACGACTCCCCCAGGGGCCCGGCGAAGTTCCAGGGCTGGATCGACGACCTCTCCATCGCGCCGAAGAAGCCCGAGAAGCCGCTCGCCCACCTCTCGGACTACGCGCTCACCACGCGCGGCACCAATTCCAGCGGCTCCTTCTCGCGCGGCAACAACTTTCCCGCGACGGCGGTCCCCAATGGCTTCAACTTCTGGACCCCGGTGACCAACGCCGGCTCGCAGGACTGGCTGTACGACTACGCGCGGCGCAACAACGCCGACAACCTGCCCACCCTCCAGGCGTTCAGCGCGAGCCACGAGCCGAGCCCGTGGATGGGTGACCGCCAGACCTTCCAGGTCATGCCGTCGGCGGCGGCCGGCACGCCCGACGCCTCCCGGACCGCCCGGGCGCTGCCCTTCCGGCACGAGAACGAGACGGCGAAGCCGTACTACTACGGCGTCACCTTCGAGAACGGCCTCAAGACGGAGATCGCGCCGACCGACCACGCGGCGATGATGCGGTTCACCTATCCCGGTGACGACGCGAGCGTCGTCCTCGACAACGTCACCAACCAGGGCGGCCTCACCCTGGACCCGGCGACGTCCTCCTTCACCGGCTACTCGGACGTGCGGAGCGGCCTGTCGGCGGGGGCCGGACGGCTCTTCGTGTACGGGGTCTTCGACGCGCCGGTGACCGCGAGCGGCAAGCTGCCCGGCGGCGGGGGCGCGGACGTCACCGGTTACGCGCGCCTGAAGCCCGGCAAGGACCGCACCGTCACACTGCGGCTCGCGACCTCGCTCATCAGCGTGGACCAGGCGAAGGCGAACCTGGCGGCCGAGGTGCCCGCGAAATCCCGCTTCGACACGGTCAGGGACCGGGCGCGGGCGGCCTGGGACAAGATCCTGGGACGCATCGAGGTCGAGGGTGCCTCCCACGACCAGCTGACCACGCTCTACTCCTCCCTCTACCGGCTCTACCTCTACCCCAACTCCGGCTACGAGAAGGTCGGTTCCAAGAACCAGTACGCCAGTCCGTTCTCGCCGAAGAGCGGCGAGGACACCCCCACGCACACCGGGTCGAAGGTCGTCGACGGCACGGTCTACGTCAACAACGGGTTCTGGGACACCTACCGCACCACGTGGCCCGCCTACTCGCTGTTCACCCCCAAGAAGGCCGGCGAGATGGTCGACGGCTTCGTCCAGCAGTACAAGGACGGCGGCTGGATCTCCCGCTGGTCATCGCCCGGCTACGCGGACCTGATGACCGGCACCAGCTCGGACGTGGCCTTCGCCGACGCCTACGTGAAGGGCGTGAAGTTCGACGCGGAAGCCGCCTACGAGGCGGCTCTGAAGAACGCCACGGTCGCCCCGCCGGCCTCGGGTGTGGGCCGCAAGGGCATGGATACCTCCCCCTTCCTCGGCTATACCCCGACCTCGACGCCCGAGGGCCTGTCCTGGTCGATGGAGGGCTACGTCAACGACTATGGCCTCGCGAAGATGGGCCAGGCCCTGTACGAGAAGACCAAGAAGCCCCGCTACAAGGAGGAGTCCGCGTACTTCATGGGCCGCGCCCAGAACTACGTCAAGCTCTTCGACTCCAGCATCGGTTTCTTCCAGGGCAAGGACGCGGGCGGCAAGTGGCGCCTGGACAGCGCCAGTTACGACCCACGCGTCTGGGGCTACGACTACACCGAGACCGACGGCTGGGGCTACGCCTTCACCGCCCCGCAGGACTCCCGGGGCCTGGCCAACCTCTACGGCGGCCGGGCGGGCCTGGCCAAGAAGCTCGACACGTACTTCTCGACGCCGGAGACGGCATCTCCGGAGCTGGCCGGTTCCTACGGCGGCGTGATCCACGAGATGACCGAGGCGCGTGACGTGCGGATGGGGCAGTACGGCCACTCCAACCAGGTCGCGCACCACGTCACGTACATGTACGACGCCGCCGGCCAGCCCTTCAAGGCGCAGGAGAAGATCCGCGAGGTCCTGCGCCGGCTCTACAACGGCAGCGAGATCGGGCAGGGCTACCACGGCGACGAGGACAACGGGGAGCAGTCGGCCTGGTATGTGTTCTCGGCGCTCGGCTTCTACCCGCTGGTGATGGGCAGCGGTGAGTACGCGATCGGCTCGCCCCTGTTCACCAAGGCGACCGTCCATCTGGAGAACGGCCGCGACCTGGTGGTGAAGGCGCCGAAGAACAGTGCCGCCAACGTGTACGTGCAGTCCCTGAAGGTCAACGGGAAGGCCTGGAACTCCACGGCGCTCCCGCACGACCTGCTCGCGCGCGGCGGCACGCTCGACTTCGCCATGGGATCCAGGCCCTCGTCGTGGGGCACGGGCAAGGACGCGGCGCCGGTCTCCCTGACCAAGGACGACAAGGTGCCGACGCCGCCGAGCGACGCGATCACCGGCTCCGGCCCGCTGTTCGACAACTCCTCGGCCACGTCGGCCGCGTTCGCCTCGGTGGAGCTGCCGTTGTCCGCGCCGGCGCGGTGCGTCCAGTACACGCTCACCTCGGCGGAGCGCGCCAAGGCTCCGGCGTCCTGGACGTTGCAGGCCTCGGCGGACGGCACGACGTGGAAGGACATCGACCGGCGGGCCGGTGAGACGTTCAGCTGGGACCGCCAGACCCGGGTCTTCACGGTCCACTCCCCCGGGTCCTACCCGCACTACCGGCTGGTGAGCGGGGGCGGCACGGCGACACTCGCGGAGGTCGAACTGCTGTCCTGACGTACTCGCACGGTGTTCGCACGGCTCATCTCCCTTCTGTTTCAACCCGGTTGAATGATGAAAGACGCCGTGCGGCGGTCGCGGTGATGCGGTACGACTCATGGGTCGTACCGCGTGTCACCCGTGACGCGCTTCACCGAAGGAGCACTACGTGGCCCACCTCTTGGTCCGTACGAGTGGCAGGACCCTCTCCCGCTTCGCCGTGGCCGCGATAGCCGCCGCGCTGGTCGCCACGGGCGCCGGCGCGGCCTCGGCCTCAGCCTCGGCCCCGGTCCCGGTCTCGGCCGGCGGTATCGGCCCGGCCCATCCACTGCCGAAGATGCCGGCGCGCACCCCGCACGTCCGCGGCCTCACGGCCACGTCAGCGGCGGACATCGCCGCCGACCCGGTCTTCCCGCTGCTCGGCATCGACAACGCCGGCGACGCCTGGGCGTACGGACCCGACGGCATGGGCGGCCTGACGCCGCGTGAGGCAGCGGGCAGCCTCCCGTCCGTGACCAACAGCGCGTTCGTCGACAACAACGCCGACGGCTACCTCGACGGCCAATGGGAGTGGGCGAACGACGGGACGCTGCACTACTTCGTCGACGCCAACACCCCGGACAAGGTGATCGGCGGCGGCTGGAACATCTACGACACGGAGCTCTCCCCCGGCAACCTCGGCGGCGCCCAGGGTTACGACGTGATCGCGCGGGACAGCGCGGGCGTGCTGTGGCTCTACCTCGGCTACGGTGACGGCACCGTGACCAGCCGCATCAAGGTCGGGGGCGGCTGGGAGGTCTACACCCAACTCGCCGGAAAGGGCGACCTGGACGGCGACGGCAAGGCCGACATCGTGGCCCGCGACACGGCCGGCGTGCTCTGGTTCTACAAGGGCACGGGCAACTACAACGCCCCGTTCGCGCCCCGCGCCAGGATCGGCGCCGGCTGGAACATGTTCAACCGCATCGTCTCGACCGGAGACGTGGACCTCGACGGCAGGACCGACCTGCTCGCCCGGGACACCAACGGCGGCCTGTGGCTGTACAAGGGCAGCGGCCTGGCGGCCGACCCCTACGAGACACGCGTACAGATCGGCAGCAACTACAACATCTACCGCCTGATGACGTCCTGACCTTCCGGCGCCCGGCGCATCCGCACACACGGCAGGGCCGCACTCCCCGCGCGGGGGGGGTGCGGCCCTGCCGTCGTCGCCGGTCGCCTGGGCGCACTTGCGGACGACAGACCGTGTCACGTCGGCGATCGGCGGCCCTGTCAGGGGATCTGCGCCTCGATGTGGGCGAGTTGAGCGGCGAGGATGTTTTCGAACGCGGCGGGGCGGTCCGCTCCGAGGGGGCGTACGTCGCGGGCGAAGTGGGCCAGGGCGGGGAAGCGTTCGGGGTCGGCGCCGAGCACCGCGACGCGGAACTGCTCCATGCCCTGTTCGTACTCCATGGGGCTAATGGCGCTGATGCCGGCCTCGGAGGCGATCAGCGCGGCGAGGAGGATCACGATGCGGTGGTATCGCACCGGGACCTCCTCGTCGGGCAGGCCGGACGCGCGCAGAGCCTGTAGCAGCTCCTCCATGACCAAGCGGGAACCGGTGCCGCCGGACGCGTAGCGGCCCCACACCGTGGCGAGTTGAGGCTGCTCGCCGAAGGCCTCGCGCAGGCGCAGGGCCAGGGCGGTGACGCGCTGCTTCCAGTCGCCCTCGGGGTGGTAGCCGTCCATGGCGGCCAGCAGGACCCGGTCGGCGACCGCGCGCAGCAGCTCGGTCTTGTTGCGGAAGTGCCGGTAGAGGCTGGAGGAGTCGGTCCCGAGCGCCACGGCGAGTTTGCGCACGCTGAACGACTCGGCGTCGCCCGTGCGCAGGAGTTCCGCCGCCGTGTCGAGGATTTCCTCGGTCGACCATCGCCTTCGGCCAGTCATCTCGCCCCTCTTGTCCAACTCATCCTAACGTATGCACCCACCGATGCACGCACCGCGTGCATAATGAGGGCAACGCACTGTCCGACCGCGATGGCACACCCGGCATCCAGCCGGGAAGGGAGAAGGAGACATGAGCGAGACCACTGGGACCACCACCGCGACGCGGCCGCCGGAGCCGGACTTCTCGGTGATGACGCCCGAGGAACTGCGCGCCTACCGCGATGCGGAGAACCGCTTCCGGGCCTCCCGCGCGGCGCGGTCGATCCTCGGGGAGCCGGACCCCGGCGCCGCGATCGACTGGCAGCGGATCGCGCTGCCCGGCCGCGACCTGCCGGTCCGGGTGTACCGGCCGGCGCCGACGGGAGACGACGAAGCCGCCGCCCGAACCGGTCTGCCACTGGTCATCCACGTCCACGGCGGCGGCTTCGTGGGCACGGCGGCGCAGTGCGACTGGACCAACAGCCGCCTCGCCGCCCGACTCCCCGCGCTCGTCGTCTCGGTCGAGCACCGTCTCCTCGCCCCGGACAGCCCGCTCGCGAACGCCGTCGACGACGGCTGGGACGTGCTCGACCACGTGCTGCGGCACGCCGCGCAGTGGGGCGCCGACCCGGCACGCGCGGCCGTATTCGGCGAGAGCTGCGGCGCACTGATCAGCGCCCTGACGGCCGTCCGGGCCCGGGAGGCCGGCCTGGAGCTCCAGGCGCAGGTGCTGGTCAACCCCGCGGTCGATGTGACCGAGGCGATGTTCGACTACGCCTCGATGGCCGAGTACGCGTACAGCCCGACCCGGGCCCTGCCACAACTGCGGCTCGTCCAGCGGCTCGCCGTCCCGCCGGGAACCGACGCCCGCGTACTTTCGCCGCTGTACGCGGACGACCTGAGCGGGCTCGCTCCCGCGCTCGTGGTGGTGCCCACCCGGGACGCGCTCGCCGACCACGGCCGCCGCTACGCCGAGCGGCTGCGCGCGGCAGGGACCCCCGTGCGGCTTTCCGAATACCCAGGAGCACAGCACGCGTTCCTCGCCATACCCGGCGTGGAACCACAGGCCGAGGCCGCCCGGGCGGAAATCTTCCAGTTCCTCCGCGCGGCCCTGGCAAAGTGACGGAGGAGCAATGCACCCCACCCCCGCCCCCACCCTCGGCCCCGATGGCCCGGCCGTCTCGCGACTCGGCCTCGGCTGCATGAGCATGACCGGCATCTACGGTGCCGCTGACCCGGACGAGGCCGCAGCCACCCTGCTGGAGGCCCTTGACTCGGGTGTCACCCTGTTCGACACCGGCGACTTCTACGGCGACGGAGCAAACGAGGAACTGCTCGGCCGGACCCTCGCACCGCACCGCGCCCGCGCCGTGCTGGCCACCAAGGCCGGAGTCCGCCGCACCGCCGAGGGCCTGGTCCCCGCCGGTTCACCCAACGATCTGCGGCGTGCCTGCGAAGCCTCGTTGCGCCGGCTGCGCACCGATCACATCGACCTGTACTACCTCGCCCGCATCGACCCCGCTGTCCCGGTCGAGGAGTCCGTCGGCGCCCTGGCCGACCTGGTCACCCAGGGCAAGGTGGGCCACGTCGGCCTGTCCGAAGTCTCGGCCGCCACTCTGCGCCGCGCCCACGCCGTCCACCCGATCAGTGTCGTCCAGACCGAGTTCTCGCTGTGGGAACGCCATGTCGAGAACGACATCCTGCCCACGCTCCGCGGTCTCGGCGGCACCCTGATCGCCTACAGCCCTCTCGGCCGCGGCCTGCTCACCGGAGCCGTCCGCGCCACCACACGCTACGAACCCGGCGACTTCCGTGCCACCGCTCCCCGATACAACGGCGACGACCTCAAGGCCAACCTGGCCACGGTGGACGCCATCACCCGCCTCGCCGCCGCCAAGAGCGCCACCCCCGCGCAGATCGCCCTCGCCTGGCTGCTCACCCGCGGCAACGACATCGTCCCCATCCCCGGCAGCTCCCGCCGCCCGCACCTGCGCGACAACCTGGCGGCCCTCGACCTGCACTTGACCTCGGCCGACCTCGCCGCCATCGACGCCGCTGTCCCCGACACCGGGGCCCAGGGCGCCCGATACAGCGATCACGGCATCGCCCTGATCGACCAATGACCTGACCGACCGATGACCTGATCGACCGATGGGGAGAGAAACACCATGATGACGAAATTCCGGCGATGTTCGGGTGGTTCGTGGTCGTGGAGTTGTCCGCGTGGACCGCGATCACCTCGGGGCACATGGCTCGCCGAAGGGCCAAGCGCCAACGACTGCCCGGCCGTTGCTGGGCGCTCGCCTGCATCATGACGGGGTGGGTGTGCTCGCTGTACGCGGGTCTGGTGATGCTGATGGCCGTCGGCGTGGTCGCGGGATTCGCTCTGCTCTTCGAAGCCCTCCACTGAACGCTCCATCGCGGGCGGCTTGGTGCTCGGCGAGGTGGTGCGCCCGGCCGCGTTCCGGCAGAAGGCGCCGATCGGGCGGCGCGCGGTTGCGCATGACGGTGACGCGCATCGCGGGTCACTCGTCTCGGTGCGGGCCGGGGCCGGGCGTGGGCCCTCGGGAAAGAGGTGGCCGGGGGCCCGTCGGGAAACAGGGGGCGGGCCTCAGTTCACGCCGCGGCGGATGCCTTGACCGTTCCGGGAGCGGGGCGGTGTTCGGCGTTGATGCGCTGGGCTTCTTCGAGCTGGTCTTCGAGGATGATGATGCGACAGGCCGCCTCGATCGGGGTGCCCTGGTCGACGAGTTCGCGGGCGCGGGCGGCGACGCGCAGCTGGTGCCGGGAGTAGCGGCGGTGTCCGCCCGGTGAGCGGAGCGGGGTGATCAGGTGGTGTTCACCGATCGCCCGGAGGAAGTTCTGGGTGGTGCCGAGCAGGTCGGCGGCGCGGCCCATGGTGTAGGCGGGGTAGTCGTCGTCATCGAGACGGCCCAAGGAGTCGTCTGCTGTCATCGCACCTCTCTGTGGAACGCGTTGAGGGGCCCGGGTGCCGTACTGCCGGCACCCGGGCCCCGAAGGAACTGCTACACCATCTGCCGGCCCTGATCCTGCGCCGGCCTGTGTGTCCGCATCGCCACCGGGGGGATGCGTGGCGGTTGCGGGGATCGCGGATGCGTGACCTCAGACCACCTCACTATCGATGTCCTGCGGTACCCGGACTCGCGTGGCGTCCGGGCGATCCCGACGGTGCTCGATTCCTCCGTTCTTTCCCTCTTGGGTGAACCACTTATCTGTGAACTGTGTACTGCTGTTACCGCGTACCGCGTGTACCGCATGCACTGCGTGTACTGCTGGTGGCCTCTCCCAGCACCACCGTCGGCAGCCAGCCCCGTCGCCCGTCCTGCGTCTGCTCCGGCTTGGAACCCCACTGCCGAACCTCCCGGTGCGCGCGCCCGCAGCCGACGCCTTCACCGAGGTACTTCTCACTCCACTGCGGTACTACGTGCGGCGGCCCCTGATCACTGCGGGCCCCCCGGTCCGGTCACCAGTCCCGTCGCCGTCCAGCAACCACCCTGGCTTCGAAACTCCGTCACCGCACCGTCCTGCAACTGCACTTGCGGGTACTGCTGCCCGGCAGTTCGTCTCTGCCGGGCCTTGCTCGATCTCGGCTACGAGAGAAACCATATCCACACCACCTCCCAATGTCTACTCCAGCCGGCATAGATTTCTGCGCGTCCGCCGATCAGGTAATCGTCCTCGAACAACGACTCGGCCAGGCAACGACGAAGAACCCCGCACCTGGTGCCAGGTGCGGGGTTCTTCGTCGTCGCAGGAGCGCGGCTCCGCTTTGGGGAACGTTTCGCGCGCGAGCGCCCTGCCCCCGCGCGCGAGGCGCGGGGGCAGGGCGCTCGTTCACATCAGGTCAGGAGCTGGCAAGGTGGCGCAGCACGTACTGCATGATGCCGCCGTTGCGGTAGTAGTCCGCCTCGCCGGGGGTGTCGATGCGTACGACCGCGTCGAACTCGACGCCCGTGTCGGTGGTGACCTTCACCGTGCGCGGGGTGGTGCCGTTGTTCAGCTCCTCGACGCCGGTGAAGGAGAAGGTCTCCTCGCCGGTCAGGCCGAGCGAGGAGGCGGTCGCACCCTCGGGGAACTGGAGCGGCAGGACACCCATGCCGATCAGGTTCGAGCGGTGGATGCGCTCGTAGGACTCGGCGATGACGGCCTTGACGCCGAGCAGCGCGGTGCCCTTGGCGGCCCAGTCGCGGGACGAGCCCGAGCCGTACTCCTTGCCCGCCAGGATGACCAGCGGGATGCCGGCGGCCTGGTAGTTCTGCGAGGCGTCGTAGATGAAGGAGACCGGGCCGCCCTCGACGGTGAAGTCGCGGGTGAAGCCGCCCTCGGTGCCCGGCGCGATCTGGTTGCGCAGGCGGATGTTGGCGAACGTGCCGCGGATCATGACTTCGTGGTTGCCACGGCGCGAGCCGTAGGAGTTGAAGTCACGACGCTCGACGCCGTGCTCGGTGAGGTACTTGCCGGCCGGGGTGTCGGCCTTGATCGCGCCGGCCGGGGAGATGTGGTCGGTGGTGACCGAGTCGCCCAGCTTCGCCAGGACGCGGGCCCCCTGGATGTCGGAGACCGGGGTGGTCTCCATCGTCATGCCCTCGAAGTAAGGGGGCTTGCGGACGTAGGTGGACTCGGAGTCCCACTCGAAGGTGTCGCCGGTCGGGATCGGCAGCGACTGCCACTGCGCGTCACCCGCGAAGACGTCCTGGTAGGACTTGTTGAACATGTCCTCGCCGATGGCGTTGGCCACGACGTCGTTGACCTCGGCCTCGGTGGGCCAGATGTCCTTGAGGAAGACCGGGTTGCCCTCGGTGTCGGTGCCGATGGCCTCGGTGGTGATGTCGACCTTCATCGAACCGGCGATGGCGTACGCGACGACCAGCGGCGGGGACGCCAGGTAGTTCATCTTGACGTCGGGGTTGATCCGGCCCTCGAAGTTGCGGTTGCCGGAGAGCACCGAGGTGACCGCGAGGTCGTGCTCGTTGATCGCCTTCGAGATCTCCTCGTCCAGCGGACCGGAGTTGCCGATGCAGGTGGTGCAGCCGTACCCGACGAGGTTGAAGCCCATCTTGTCGAGGTAGGGCGTGAGGCCGGCCTTGTCGAAGTAGTCGGTGACGACCTTCGAGCCCGGCGCGAGGGTGGTCTTGACCCACGGCTTGCGGGTCAGGCCCTTGTCGACGGCCTTCTTCGCGACGAGCGCCGCGGCGACCATGACGTACGGGTTGGAGGTGTTGGTGCACGACGTGATGGCCGCGACCGTGACCGCGCCGTGGTCGATCTCGAAGGTGGTGCCGTCGGCCAGGGTGACCTGGGTGGGCCGGCTCGGCACACCGTTGGTGGTGGCCGGGGCGTCGGAGGCCGGGAAGGACTCCTTGCCCGCCTCGTCGTCGTCCTCGACGTAGTTGCGCACGTCCTGGCCGAACCGCTCGGCGGCGTTGGCGAGGACGATGCGGTCCTGCGGCCGCTTGGGGCCGGCGATGGAGGGGACGACCGTGGAGAGGTCGAGCTCCAGCTTCTCGGAGAAGTCGGGCTCGGCGGCCGGGTCGAGCCAGAGGCCCTGCTCCTTGGCGTACGCCTCGACGAGCGCGACCTGCTGGGCGTCACGGCCGGTCAGGCGCAGGTACTTCAGGGTCTCGTCGTCGATCGGGAAGATCGCGGCGGTGGAGCCGAACTCCGGCGACATGTTGCCGATGGTGGCGCGGTTGGCGAGGCTGGTGGCCGCCACACCCTCGCCGTAGAACTCGACGAACTTGCCGACGACGCCGTGCTTGCGCAGCATCTCGGTGATCGTGAGGACGAGGTCGGTGGCGGTGGTGCCCGGGTTCAGCTCGCCGGTCAGCTTGAAGCCGACGACGCGCGGGATGAGCATCGAGACCGGCTGGCCCAGCATCGCGGCCTCGGCCTCGATGCCGCCCACACCCCAGCCGAGCACGCCGAGGCCGTTGACCATGGTGGTGTGCGAGTCGGTGCCGACGAGGGTGTCCGGGTAGGCCTGGCCACCCCGGACCATGACCGTACGCGCAAGGTGCTCGATGTTGACCTGGTGGACGATGCCGGTGCCCGGCGGGACGACCTTGAAGTCGTCGAACGCGGTCTGGCCCCAGCGCAGGAACTGGTAGCGCTCCTTGTTGCGGCCGTACTCCAGCTCCACGTTCTGCTTGAAGGCGTCCTTGGTGCCGAACTTGTCGGCGATGACGGAGTGGTCGATGACCAGCTCGGCCGGGGAGAGCGGGTTGACCTTCGCGGGGTCGCCGCCGAGCTCCTTGACGGCCTCACGCATGGTGGCGAGGTCCACGACACAGGGCACACCGGTGAAGTCCTGCATGATCACGCGGGCCGGCGTGAACTGGATCTCCTCGCTGGGCTGGGCCTGGGAGTCCCAGTTGCCGAGCGACCGGATGTGGTCGGCGGTGATGTTCGCGCCGTCCTCGGTGCGGAGCAGGTTCTCCAGGAGAACCTTCAGGCTGTAAGGGAGGCGCGCGGAGCCCTCGACCTTGTCCAGCTTGAAGATCTCGTACGACTCGTCGCCCACGCGCAGCGTGCTGCGGGCGTCGAAGCTGTTCGCCGACACGACAGTCTCCTTCATTGATGTGCGCGTTCCACCACAATCCTGCCGCCACGACGGGTTTGTCGATCCGCTGAGGTAAGGCTAAGTTAGGTAACCCTTACCGGCGTCGGCTGCGGTGCGCCTCGGTAGATATCTCGATGTCGAGATAACTCTAGTACATGGCCGCGGGTAGGTCATGCGCGGGCGAGCCTGTCCCTCGACGGTGACGTCAGTCGCACTGTCATCCAATCGAGGCGTTTGACACCGAACCCGGTCGCTTCCGCTCCCCTGCCGGTGAACTGCCGTACGCGCGAGTGCCGCTCCGCTGGCCCGTCATCCCCGAGGCGGAGCATCCGGATTCACGCTCGCCCGACCGGCGGAGGGGCTGTTCGGTCCGTGGAGCGATCCTGACTGGCCTCTCCGGCTGCGAGTCTCGAATGGCACGGGCCTCTCCGGCCCCTGGACGTGAGGAGTGCAGATGTTCCGGGCCAGGCCGACCACGACAACAGACGAACCCACACACGCGTTACGCCATGAAGGCCGCCTGCGGCGGGCGTGGCGCACGGCGCACGAGCCCGCCGCAGGGGTGCCGCGCTGGGCCCGCCGGGTCGCCTACACAGTGCCGCTGGTGGTGCTCCCGTCCGGGATCTGGCGCCTGGGCCTGCTGTTCGCCCCGGACAAACGTGGCGGGTCGATCCCGGCCTGGGCGATGAACGGTTACGTCGTCCTCCTCACCCTCGCCTCCGAGGTTCTCGCCTTCACGGCGGTCGGGCTGGTCGCCCGCTGGGGCGAGGTGTTCCCGCGCTGGATGCCGCGGCTGCGCGGGCGGCGGGTGCCGACGGCCGCCGCCGTCATCCCGGCCACGATCGGGGCGACGGTCCTGACCCTGGTCTTCACGATCATCGCGATCGTCAGCACGGTCACCCAGTCCAAGGCCGACGGCGATCCACTGCCGGCCGATTATCCGAGCAAGGCCGGAGGCTGGGAGACCGTCTACTTCTACGCCTCCTACGCCCCCCTGGTCCTATGGGGCCCGATGCTCGGCGTCCTGACCTACGGGTACTGGCGCCGGCGCAGGTCGGCGACGAACGGGCCGCTGCCACAGCCGGCAGCCGGCGGCACGCGGTAGGTGGCCATCCCAAGGCCCCGGTGTTGACGGACAAGGTCGTCAACAAGTGATTTCTTGGCAACCAAGCCAGTCGCGGCAGACCAGCGCCCGGGGGACGACCGACTTCGCTGTCCAAGAACAGAGCCCTGCGGCGCCGGCGGCGGACGGGCCGCCGCGCTCGATGAGGCTGCGCCCGAGCGCGCGGGTTGCCTTGCGTCACTCGGGGGCCCTGAATGGGTGCACCCGAACGGGGAGGGCCGGCGATCGGGACCGGAATGAAGCCCCGGCTGGCCGGAATGCCCGGGATGCGGGAGCCACGCCCCTGGCCGAGCACCACCCGGAGCCGTGGCCACGACCCTGGCCAGGCACCGCCCGGAGCGGCAGCCCCCACAACCCCGGCCAAGCACCGCCTGGAACCGTAGCCCCCGCCACCCTGGCCCGTAACCGCCGGACCGGAAGCCCCAGCCCCACTACCCCGGCCAAGCACCCCCGGACCGGAAACCCCCACCACCCTGACCGGGCACCGCCCGCAGCGGAAGCAACCCTCACGGCAGGCGGCCGCTGCCCGGGATGGCCTCATGCTCTACTGCCGGTCACGCCCCTGCTCCTGCTCGACCTCGGCAACACGCTGATCGACGCGACGCGCCCTTCCGGTCCGCCGTCGCCGATCTCCTCGCCGAGCACGGGCTGCCCGCCGCCGATCTCCCCTGGGTGATGGACGTGGACGCGGGCGGCTACACCGCGCGCCACGACGTGGCCGCCGCCCTGACCGGCCGCTATGGCGCGGCGGGCGCCCCGCCGCCGTCGACGCCCTGCTCGACGACGGCGGAGCCGACCGCGTCCGGCTCACGCGTTCCGCGCGCGAGGCTCTGGGCGCGGCGCGCGCGAAGGGGTGGATCTGCGCCATCGTCACCAACGGCCGCGTCGCGCAGCAGGAGGCGAAGTTCCGCCGCACCGGGCTCGACCAACTCGTCCACGACTGGGCCGTCTCGGAGGGCGTAGGCCACCAGAATCCGGACCCGCGGATCTTCCGGGCGGCCGCCGACGACATCGAAGCCCACCTCGCCGGCGCGTGGGTCATCGGTGATTCGCCGCACGCCGACATCGCCGGGGCCCACGCGCTGGGACTGCGCAGCGCCTGGGTGACCGACGGGCGCGTCTGGGCCCAGGACGCCTACCGGTCCACCCATGTCGCACGCGATGTGGCTGCCGCGATCCGCCACGCCATCACCGCGTCGGAGTAACGGAGCTCCGGATTGCCGCCCCTGACTGAGGGTCTGGAAACCACACCAATCACTCCAATCTCGCACGACACGCCGGAACTTCGCAAAACAATGCACCCCGGACGGACCACCCCATTTGCCGCCCCCGCAAGGAAAGCGCAGGATCAGAAGGTGACGGGCCCTCACCCCGATGGCCCAGCCCAGCGCGAGCGCCATCTCATATCTGAGATAACCTGCCCCTATGGCAGACGACTACCTCGTACGCATCGGCAAGCTCATCCGTGACGCCCGGCAGCACCGGGGCTGGACACAGACGCAGTTGGCCGAGGCTCTGGGCACCAGCCAGAGCGCCGTGAACCGCATCGAACGCGGGAACCAGAACATCAGCCTTGAGATGATCGCGCGCATCGGCGAAGCGCTCGACAGCGAAATCGTCTCGCTCGGCTACTCCGGCCCCATGCACCTGCGCGTCGTGGGCGGCCGTCGTCTCTCGGGCGCGATCGACGTCAAGACGAGCAAGAACGCCTGCGTCGCGCTCCTTTGCGGCTCCCTGCTCAACAAGGGCCGCACCGTGCTGCGCCGCGTGGCCCGGATCGAAGAGGTCTACCGGCTCCTGGAAGTCCTCAACTCCATTGGCGTACGCACCCGTTGGATCAACGAGGGCACCGACCTGGAGATCGTGCCGCCGGCCCGGCTCGACCTCGACGCCATGGACGCGGACGCCGCCCGCAGGACCCGCTCCATCATCATGTTCCTCGGCCCGCTGCTGCACCGCATGGACCGCTTCCGGCTGCCCTACGCCGGCGGCTGCGACCTCGGCACCCGCACCATCGAGCCGCACATGATCGCGCTGCGCCGGTTCGGCCTGGACATCACGGCCACCGAGGGGATCTACCACGCCGAGGTGGACCGCACCGCGCCCGACCGCCCGATCGTGCTGACCGAGCGCGGCGACACCGTGACCGAGAACGCGCTGCTGGCCGCCGCCCGCAACGACGGCGTCACCGTCATCCGCAACGCGTCCTCCAACTACATGGTCCAGGACCTGTGCTTCTTCCTGGAAGCGCTCGGGGTACGGGTCGACGGCATCGGCACCACCACGCTGACCGTGCACGGCATGGCGGACATCGACGTGGACGTCGACTACTCGCCATCCGAGGACCCGGTCGAGGCGATGAGCCTGCTGGCCGCCGCCGTGGTGACCGAGTCCGAGCTGACGATCCGCCGGGTCCCGGTGGAGTTCCTGGAGATCGAGCTCGCGGTCCTGGAGGAGATGGGACTCGACCACGACCGTACCGAGGAGTACGCCGCCGACAACGGGCGCACCCGGCTCATCGACCTCACCGTGCGCCCCTCCAAACTGGAGGCGCCCATCGACAAGATCCACCCGATGCCGTTCCCCGGCCTCAACATCGACAACGTGCCGTTCTTCGCGGCGATCGCGGCGGCGGCCCAGGGCCAGACGCTCATCCACGACTGGGTCTACGACAACCGCGCGATCTACCTCACCGACCTCAACCGTCTCGGCGGCCGTCTCCAACTCCTCGACCCCCACCGGGTGTTGGTGGAGGGCCCTACCCGCTGGCGTGCCGCCGAAATGATGTGCCCCCCGGCCCTGCGCCCCGCGGTGGTGGTCCTGCTCGCCATGATGGCCGCCGAGGGCACGTCGGTCCTGCGCAACGTGTACGTCATCAACCGCGGTTACGAGGACCTGGCGGAACGCCTCAACTCGGTGGGCGCGCAGATCGAGATCTTCCGCGATATTTGATACGCCACTGCCGCCGCGCCCCGTCTGACCTACGGCTTAGCGGGTCAGGGAGGGGCGCTGCGGCATCTCTGGGACTCTCGCTCGCGCAGGAGTTGAAACAGTTCCGGTCCGAGGCCTTCCGTTCGCGTCCTGTCACCAAGAGGCTGTAGGTCCTCGGCCGCCGGTGACTTCGCCGGATCTGCCTGATGAGGAACCCGCGGAAGCTGACGCGGCTGGACGAGACGACGGAACTCGCGAGGCGAGTCGCAGGTGCGGGGGGCTTCGCGTTCCTGGCGCTCGCAGCCGCCCGGAACAACCACCGCCCGGTGCCTCGGTGGGCCCCTGTGCCGGTGTTCTTCAGCGGCGGCACAGGGCCGCGTCCACGACTCGGTCGACACGTCCTCTGGTCGCTTCGTCGGACAGCTGCAGGCTCACCGCGACGTTGGCGGCGCGGCCGCCGACGGTGGCCCCGCCCCGCGTCTCGTATCCCGGATAGCTGCCGCCGTGGCCCCAGTAGAGACCGCCGCACGACAGCGGCTTGCTGACGAGCCCCAGACCGTAGCGGGCGCCGGGGCCGAAGGTCTCCTCCGCGGGAACGGTACCGGTGCGCATCTCGGCGCGCTGGGCCGGCTTGAGCAGGTCACCGGTCAGCAGCTCCGAGAAGAACCGGTCGAGGTCGGAGTTGGTGGAGATCATCGCTCCCGCGGCCCAGGCCCAGGAGGGGTCCAGCTCCGTCACGTCCCGCGGCGGCGCATCGGGCGAATCCCGGTAGTAGCCGGTGGGATGGGGTTCGCGGATGGTCGCGTCACCGGGGGCGGGGAAGTAGGTGTGGCGCAGACCGATCTTCTGGATGATCCGCTGGTCGATCTGCTGGGCCAGCGACCGGTGCGTGACCTTCTCGACCATCAAGCCGGCCAGGACGTAGTTCGTGTTGCTGTACTTCCAGCGCGTACCGGGGTCGAACTCGGCCTTGTGCTGGAGCGCGATGTCGAGGAGTTGCCGGGGTTCGAAGTGCTGGACGTCCTCACCGAGGTAGTTGCTGTAGTTGGGAAGACCGCTGGTCTGCTGCAGGAGATGGCGGACCTTGATGCGGCGTCCGTCGATGCCGTCCCCGCGGACGACGCCGGGCAGGTAGGTGTCGATCGGAGCGTCAAGACTGATCTTCCCCTCTCCGACCAGTTGCAGGACGACCACGGCGGTGAACGTCTTGGTGTTGCTGCCGACGCGCACCTGACCATCACGGGGCACCGCCGCACCGGTGGCGAGGTCGCCGACCCCCGCGGTGTAGGTACGGTTCCGGCCGTCGCGGCTCTGGACGCTCGCCAGCGCGGCAGGGATGCCTTCCTCCGCCACCAGCGCGTTCAGTCCCTGCTGGGCGGTGTCGTGCCGGATTGCGGCGGACGCCGCGGACGGGGTCATAGCACTCGTCGTCAGCACGCCCACGGCCACGGCGGCCACGGCCGGCACGACTCTGCGCCAACCCGTCCGGCGCTGCTGGGAGGGACGGGAAAACGGCCGTGACTGCTGCTCGTGCACGAAGTGACTCCTACGGGATCGGCGGACAACGCAGCGATATGTGGTCGGTCCAGCATGTCCGGGCACCGCCTTCCGCCACGATCCCGCTACCCGCACAACCCCAGGTGGGGATACCCCCCCCGGAGACGTCCGGCCGGCCCCGTCCCCCGGCGGTCAGGGCTGGGGTACGGGGGGCGGCGGCCCCGGGCGGAGGGTCAGTCCACTGTGGCGTTTCCCTGCTCCGGGATGCGGCCGCAGACCAGGCTGCCCGGCTCGGCGGGGTCGTCGCTTATCCAGAACCGGGACCGGAGGCCCGCGAACCGACAGACCGGTGATCCCGGCCCGGCGCTCCAGCATGTGCCGTTGCTGCGGGCGCTCGATCCGCCCACGGTTGCGGTCGGTGCGCAGCAGCCGGAACTCACGCGCGGCAGCGGGCGTACCAGGCGACCGGACCACGGGTACCACTCCCAGACCACGTACCGGCGCACCTCACGTCCGGCCCCGGGCGACGACGTGCGCGACGCCGCCCGGCGAACCGCGCAGGCCCGGCTCCCGGCAGGTGACAAGCTCCTTCAGTTACGCCTCGGTGGCGTCCGACCGGCGGAGGCTTCTCGCCGGTCTCCTTACAGCACGCAATGCGCTCGTCGCTCCAGACGAGTGTGACGGTGCGGGTCAGGTGGCAAGCGACGGCAGCGAGCCGCCCCGGTCAGCAGGGCGTGACGCCGCGTAGTTGGCAAGGAAGACGCAGGCTGGTTGGCAAACTGTCGTCACCGTGGGTGACCTTCTCGGCCGGGATTCCGCCGGTGGAGCGGGGAGCGTGCGGTAGGGGCGGGTGGTGGTGTTCCACCGGTGGGCGCCAAGTAGAGCGATCGGTGAGGCGGTGAAGACGGGTCCGCTGAGCGGCTTGCGGGTCGGCCACATGCCGGGCGGCCAGCACTTGCCGGCGATGGGCTGGAACAGGGGAGCTTGAGCGCGCCGCTGGCGACCCGTCGGCGTCGACCGCGGTGCCACATGGCGTCCTGATGTGTTCGCTCAGTCACTCGATGTTGATGCCGGATGGATGGACCGCGCTGAAGATGGGCAGGCCCCGCCGAGTCAGCATGCTGAGGGGCCCGCCTGTCGGCCTCTACCGACGTGCTGGTCGACGAAGGGACTCCATGAGCACATTCATCAGCGCGGCTCCTTCTGGACTGCGTGCCCAGATCAAGCGGCGCAGCGACGGCGATCACCAGATGTTCGGCATCGATCTGCGCTGGCAGATCGGGGCCAACTCGCCGGATCAGGGGGAATGGCCCCCACCATCGGACTGGAACGAAGGCAAGGCCCCTTACCCGCACATGTACGAAGTGTGGATCAATGGTCAAGCCCGGCAGACCGTCTTTCTGTACTGGCCGGCCTGGGACTGGATCCCGTCCAACTCCCACTGGGTGGACCTGGGCGATGCGCCCGACGCCCAGTACAGGGTGAAGATCCGCGCCATGGACGGGGACGGCGAGTTCACGGAGTTCACCAATGAGGTCACCGTCGCCTCCGAGGGGGCGGGCCCTTGGTCCCCTCGCACCCCCCGTTCCGGCTCGGGTCCGGCCAGGCACGACGGCGCCCCCCGGCACGGCACCGTCAACTTTCCACGCAGCCGGGCCGCCACCGCCATCCGCGACAACGACCCCTCCCCGATCTGTGCCGAGGCGCGGCGGCTGAACACCAGCACCACCTGGCAGGAGGTTCTCCCGGGCGCTGAACGCATGCTCGCCAGCTACCCCTGGAACCATTCGGGGCGCTACCTGGAGTACCGCAAGTTCTTCGAGGGCAACACGGTCGCCTCCACCGGCAACCCGGCATTCCGCGGCCTTGACCTGGCCGGCGACTGGCCCGTGACCGAACTACCGCCTGATGCCGACGGCCACACCTTCAGCTACGACTACACGGCGTACCACACCAACGAGACCTGGTCACATCGGTGGTTCATCACCTGTGACGGGTGGGATCCGGCCGACGGTCTGGCCTGGGAAAATCTCGACCCCACCCCCTTCCTGGTCGAGAACCAGGGCGCCGACCGGCAGGAAGACTCCACTGATTGGCACTTCGCGACCTTCCCCCAGCGGCGGGGAAGGGCGGCGATCGTGCAGATCTGGGGCGGCCATGGCGGCCCCGACACCCCGGACGGCGGCAACGGCGGCAAGAGCGGCGAGTTCTTCCTGTCCGTGTGCGACGTGAACATCGCCTGACAGCAGCGGCACGAAGCCAGAGACCGGCACTGCCGCCAGGCGACCACCGCTTACAAGCCCGCCTCGGCACCAGACCCTCCGAGGCGGGCTTCTCCACGGGCAGGATCCACGCGCGCCCCCGCAAACCGGTCTCATCGATGCCGGAGGCAACGACAGGCAGCGCTCAGCGCTCCTCGTGTCGCCAGCCGCTGACGTGCGGTACGCCGGTTCATCGACCTGGTCGTCCAGCGGCCCACGATCGTGGCCGGTAATTCCTCTGGCGGCATCGTGGCCGCCTACGTGGCCGCGTACGGCAAGCCGGGCGACCACGCCACGATGCTCGCGCAGGTGAAGAGGCCGGTGCTCCTCACCCACCACTTCCACACGACCGACCCCGGCACCGGCCGGCCCATGGGCGCGATGACCCACACCCAGGCCACAGGCCCGCCGCCTCATGGAACCCACCGGCCGGCCTGTGGCCTTCAAACAGCTCGACGCCCCGCAACCATGCACGAGCCGATGGCACAGCAGTACGCCGACGTCATCACAGGGTGGATCAAGACCCTTGCCTGACCAGGTCCTGTGGGCCGGCCACAGTGAGTCACTGATCGGCGCGTGGGGCGCGGCTCCAGTGAGAGCTCGGCGGTGAGCTGGAGCTCTCAGCTGCCCATGACGGGCGCTTCAGGTGCGGGTCATCCCAGGAGGCCGCGCGGTCAGCGCCGGCCGCCGCCGATGCGGCGGTCGTCGGCCAGTGCGGTAAGCGGGCCGAACTCGCAGGCGAGCTGGTTCCACGTCAGAACCTCGCCACAGCGGGCCGGGAACTCCTTCGGATTGAACTCGGGCATGGTCCAGGTGCCAGTGCCCCGGTCCCGTAGCCACAGATCCCCGTCACCGTCGACCACGGTCGGCGGGACCGGTACGGGCTCGGCCTGATCGATGGGCTCCCAGGTGATCCGGCCCGGGTGGGAAACGCGGCGCAGCTCGGTGGTGGCCAGCCGCGCGGCCAAGTCACGGGTGGACTCTTCGGCGTTCTTGACCGACTCGAGCCGGAATGCGTCGTCGAGTACGGGCAGGGCTGGATTCTTGCTGCGCTTTGAACTCATACGCTGACTACCTCCGGTGGGGGGCGTCACATCCGTTATGGCACCCCGTAGAGGAACACGGTATCCGAGGCGGGAGCCGGGCCGGCCACGACCGCTGTCCAGACGGAGGCGCTGGCACACCGGGCGGTGGGGCCAGCTGGCGAGTTGGTCCTGGACGTGGCGCAACGCGTGGTGGCAGCGCTCAGATAGGGCGTCCGGGTCTGAGGAGGTGAGTGAGGCCGCCGGGGCGAGCGGACGTCGGGCCGGGGCGGGTGCGGGCTCGGTCTCGCCGGGCTGCTGGCGGAAGTCGGCGCCAAGCACTCGAATCGCCATACCGGCACTGCGCCCTGGAACGTGCTGCGGCACGGCGCACCGCATCGAAATGGAGACTCCTACGCCGCGCCGGACATGGTCGTGGACGTCGTGGCATGCGTCAGCTGACCCGGAGACCGAGCGCAAGCGTCAACTCAAGGACGCGGTGTGGCGATGCGAGTTCCGGAAACAGCTCTCGCAGCTGTGACATCCGGTACCGGACGGTCTGTGGATGGACGAACAACGCCGTTGCCACCTCCTCCCGCCTGCCCTGGTGCAGCAGCCACGCCCGCAACGTCTCCTCCAGCCGCCGCGCGGTCGCGGCGGGCAGCGTCCGCAAGGGTGCGAGGGCTCGGGCACGCAGGTCCGCGAACGCGTCCGCGTCGGCGCTCAGTACCAGCTCGGGCAGGTGGTCCTCCGTGTCGCGGATGTCACAGGAGAGGGAGCGCGCGCGTACGGCTCGTGCGTACGAGGCGGACGCACGAGTCCATGGCCGGGCCGGGCCGACCACGGCGGCGCGGTGGTTCAGCTGCCTCAGCAGATATGCCCGGTCGGCGTCGGGGACCAGCAGCACGCCCCAGGCGTCCGGCAGATCGTCGAGGACGAGCGTGTTGGGGTTGACCGTGCGGTAGGCAGGCCGAGCCTGGGCGGCGGGCAGCAGCACCGCGGTCAGCGACACCGGAGGCTGCCACCCGGCCCGTTGCGCGGAGGCCCGCAGCACGTCCGGGCTCGCGTCGGCGAGGAGGTCGCGGGCCAGGTGTTCCAGGTGACGCTCGTGGGCCCGGCCCTGGGCGGCCAGTTCGTCGGCGTGGCCCGCGGCGCTCGCGGCGGAGAGCTCGTCGATGTAGGCGAAGGTCAGCTCGGCGAACTTGGCGACCTCGGCGGCGGGCAGCCCTGCGGGTACGGCACCCGTGGCCAGGCATCGCCAGGCCACGCGGGCGCCGACGCGGTAGGCGCTGAGCAGGGCGTCCATCGAACGGCCCTCGCGGACCTCGCCGCGGCCCAGCTCGTAGGCCGCGTCACCGGCGTCGCCGCCTGTGGCGTGGCCGCTCGCGAGGTCCAGGTAGTGCCCAAGGGCGGTGCGTACGGCGCGGCGGATGATGCCGCCCATGCGGCCCGAAAGGGCGTTGGCGTAGGAAGGAACCTCGTCGATGATCGCCTGGACGATCTCGTCGGCGGTGGTCTTCAGCGCGGCCCGCAGTGCGGTGACCGTCGTCTCATCCAGGGTCAGTTCGCTGGCTCTCCGAATGGCATGGTTCATGTTTTGTTTCCTGCGAACAATTCAGCCGAACAGATTCACGTTCTGCGGACAGGACTTTACGCCCTGAGGCGCATCAAGGTGGAGTCATGACGAGTGCGGCCCTCCGCGGCAGGGCGTGGAAACTGCTGGAGATGGTCACGACGCCGCTGTTGCCGTCGGACTACCTCGACCTGGTCAGTCCGCTGCGTGCGGGCGCTGACCTGCGCGGGCGCATCGAGGGCGTGCGCCCCGAGACGGATGACGCCGCGACCCTCGTGATCAGACCGGGGCGGGGGTGGCGCGGCCACACGGCCGGTCAGTACGTGCGAATTGGGGTCGACGTCGACGGGGTACGCCTGTGGCGTGCCTACTCGCTCACCTCGCCGACGGACCGCCGGGACGGCCGCGTCACGATCACCGTGAAGGCGATCCCGGGCGGCAAGGTCAGCAACCACCTGGTCCGCAGGGCGAAACCGGGCACGCTGATCCAGCTCGACCAGGCGACCGGTGACTTCGTGCTGCCGGAGGCCAAACCCGCCAAAGTGCTCTATCTGACGGCCGGCAGCGGCATCACGCCGGTGATGGGCATGCTGCGCGACACCGAGTTCGACGACGTCGTCATGGTCCACTCCGCACCGCGGCCACAAGACGTGATCTTCCGCGACGATCTGCACGACCTGGTCGCGGACAAGAAGCTCCGCCTCACCGAGATGCACACCGACACAGACGGCATGCTCGACATCGCCCGCCTCGACGAGCTCGTGCCCGACTGGGCCGAGCGGGAGACCTGGGCCTGCGGACCGGCGGGCCTGCTCGACGCCGCCGAGGCCCGCTGGATCGAGCACGGCGTCCAAGACCGCCTGCACACCGAACGCTTCCGCCCCAGCATCGTCGTCTGCGGGGACGGCGGCGGCGAGGTCACATTCCGCACCTCTGGCAAGACAGTCGTCGCGGACGGCGCCACGCCGTTGCTGGACGTCGGCGAGGAGGCCGGCGTGCTCATGCCTTCCGGGTGCCGCATGGGCATCTGCTACGGCTGCGTCACACCGCTCAGGGCGGGGGCCGTCCGCGACCTGCGCACCGGCGAGATCACCGAGGCAGAGCCGGGCGTCCTCATCCAGACCTGCGTGTCCGCCGCGGCGGGCCCCTGCGACATCGAACGGTAGGAGAACCTTGACCGCCATCGACCCCACCGCCCACCTGAGCGGGGAGCAGATCGAGGAGCTTGGCCGAGAGCTGGACGCGATCCGCGACGGGGTGATCGCCGTCCGCGGCGAGAAGGACGCCGCCTACATCCGCAAGGTCATCTCTGCCCAGCGCAAACTCGAACTGGCCAGCAGGGGCGTGCTGCTGTTCTCGGGCTTCCCGCCCGCGTGGCTGATCGGCACCGCCGGTCTGTCCGTGGCGAAGATCCTGGAGAACATGGAGATCGGCCACAACGTCCTGCACGGCCAGTGGGACTGGATGCGGGACCCGAAGATCCACTCCACTACCTGGGACTGGGATCACGTCTCGCCGGCCGAGCAGTGGAAGCACTCGCACAACGAGCTGCACCACACGTACACGAACGTGATCGGCAAGGACAACGACCTCGGTTACGGCATCATGCGCGTCGACGAGGACCAGAAGTGGCACCCGCTCCACCTCGGCCAGCCGCTGTGGAACTTCCTCAACGCCTGCTTCTTCGAGTACGGCATCGCCGCCTACGACCTGGAGCTCGGCAACAACCTGGACAAGCACCGCCGCAAGGACCCGGAGTTCCGTGCGCGGGCCAAAGCCGTCGGCCGTAAGATCCGCAAGCAGGTGCTCAAGGACTACGTGGTCCACCCACTGCTGTCGGGCCCGTCGTTCCTCAGCACGCTCGCCGCCACGTTTACCGCGAACCTGGTCCGCAACCTCTGGTCCCACTCGGTGATCATGTGCGGGCACTTCCCCGAGGGCGTGCAGGTCTTCGAGCGCCGGTCGATTGAGCGCGAGACACGCGGCGAGTGGTACCTGCGCCAGATGATGGGTTCGGCGAACATCAGCGGCAGCAAGGCCATGCACTTCATGACCGGCAACCTGTCACACCAGATCGAGCACCACCTGTTCCCGGACCTGCCGAGCAATCGGTACGCCGAGGTCGCGGTGAAAGTGCGCGCCTTGTTCGAGAAGTACGAGCTGGATTACGTCACAGGGCCGCTGCCCAAGCAGGTGTTCTCCGCGTGGCGCAAGGTCTTCCGGCTCTCGCTGCCGAACAAGAAGTCCAAGGTCAAGATGGCAGGCCCCAAGCGAAAGCCCGTCGCCACCTCCATCCCTGCCGGGGCGGTTCAGATGGCAGAGCGCTGACTCGACCCCCTTCGGCTCTCGCGCCCACTCACCTCACGAGACGGCGAAGGAAAGCCGTCGCCGACATCGCATGTGCCTCTGTCCGTGCGCGGCTGTCGGCAGGGCGGGACCAGGGACGGAGCGGAGTAACCCGGGCGGCGCATCGGCGTTGTACCCGGCATGCTCAACACGATGAGCCGGCCGGCCCCGGGCGTCAGCGGCCGGCGCGGCGACGGAACGATTCTCCGCTCCGGTCCGGAACCGATCTTTGCCGATCTCGTCCGCCAGTGGGAGAGCGCCAGCCGACTCGTTCCCGGCCGCCAGGACGCGCAGTGGATGTACCTCGTGCGCACGTCTCCGTGGCCGACCCACTGAGTGCTTCGCACTCCTCCAGGCTGCCGGGCCGGCACCGTGGTTGGGCCCCCGGCCCGGCAGTCACTCTCCCCCGTCCACAGGCGTCGACAGGCGTCGACAGTCCCAGACTGCGCGAGCAGGTACGCGCCTGCCGTCCAGTGCCGCACCGCGGAAGTCCCGTTGCTGGGGGCCACGCGCACCTCCAAGACCGGACGGATCCTTGCCGCGCTCCAGGTAGATCCGCACAGGTTCGCGGCCGGCAGACCCGGCCCTAGTTGGTCTCGTCCGCCCAGCCCGTGGGGAGATCGGCCGGGGCGATGGCGATGACGTCCTCGTTGTCCGCGCCGACGAACTCGTAACGAGTGATCTTCGCGAACTCCGGGACGACGTAGATCGGATACGTCGGGCCCGCGTCACGGAAGGCGCGCATCTGCTCCAGGTGGTCGTTCTGGAAGAGGACCGTACGCTCGCCGTGCTCCTCGACCCAGTGCGGGAAGAAGATCACGCCGTGCAGGACACGCTCGCCGGGGACGACGTTGACGGCGACGGAGGTGCCGGTCGGCTCGTTCCAGGAAACCTTGTAGACGCCCGCGGTGAGCATGACCAGGTCCACCTCCTGGTCCTTGACCCAGCGGCCGCCGACCATCCCGGTGTGGATGCGGTAGTCGATGGTGTGGTCGTTCTTGACGTACATCTCGTACTGCCAGCCGTTGGCGTAGGTGTAGATGAAGCGGTGGCCGACGATGCCGGAGAGGTCCTGTGGGGGGATCGGAGACGCGACCGTGGTGGGGTAGGCGGTCGCTTCGAGTGCGGCTTCGGCGATGGTGGTCATGGGAGCTCTCCTTGCTGCGTCACTGACTCCTTAAGTTTGTCACAAAACTATTTTGTGTCAAAACGAAATCTTCGGCAGAATGTCCGCCATGGACACCGCCTCCGACTTCAGCCGGCTGCTCGGCCCCCTGCGCCGCGCCGTACTCCGCTCCACACGGGGCGCGGCCGGCCTCCCCGACCTGCCCGAGGCCCAGATCGAGCTGTTGCGGGCCCTGGCCGCAGAGGGCTCCCTCGGCGCCAGGGTGGTGGCGGACCGGCTGCGTGTCGCGCCCTCGACCGTAAGCAACCTGGTCAAGACGATGGTGGCGTCCGGACTCGTCGAGCGGGCCGCCGACCGCGCGGACCAGCGGGCCGTGGTCCTCACCCCGACCCCCGCGGCGCTCGACCTGCTCGACCGCTATGACCGTGCCAGCACCGCAGCCCTGGAAGGCGCGCTTGCCGCGCTGCCGGCCGCGGACAAGGACACGCTGCGGGACGCGCTGCCCGTGCTGCGGCGTCTCGTGCGGGAATTGGACAACAGGTAGCTCCCAGCCGAGCACCCCCTCATCCTGAGGAATCCCGGGCTTCACCGAACCGGCCTCGCCCCACCGCGTTCAGCCGAACCCCCTCTCCCCCGCGCGAGGGCGTCCACACATCCGCGGACGGGGCCGCGCGGCGATGGCTCCGCACATGCTGCGATCACTGGAAGCGAGCACTTGCCCCGGTGCAGGCCGCAACCGGGCTCAGGCGGGACGCCCAAGGCGAGCAGGGCCGGCTGCCTGGGCCGCTCTCACCATCATGCGGGCCGGCGCGTCACTGTCTGGGCGTTGCCGGGAGTGAGGCGTCGGTGAGGTCGGCGCCGGTGGCGGCGTCGCGCTGAGAGTGGTGCACTCCGTGCCAGTCCAGGCACATCACGGTCGCGTCGTCAGCCAGATGCCCGGCACTGGCGTCGACGATCGCCCCGATGAGGGTGCGGGCGGCTTCTCGTGGATGCAGCGCCCGGGTGCGGAGGATCAGGTCGGGGAGGTCGACGCTGTCGGCGTTGCGTTCCAGCATGCCGTCGGTCAGCATCACCAGCCGGTCGCCGGGCCGGAGGTCGAGTGACTGCACGCGGTAGGTGCGCGGGTTCAGGACGCCGAAGGGCAGATCGATTTCCGGGACGATCTGCGTCACCTTGCCGTCTCGCAGTCTCAGCGGCCAGGGATGTCCGGCGTTGATGAACTCGGTGGTGCCGTCGAGCAGGCTGATCCGCAGCAGCTGACCGGTGACATAGCCCGCGCGGCCATGCTCACGCATGGCCTCGTCGGCGTGCCGGGCTTGCTCTTGGAGGTCTGCGCCGGCCCGCCGCGCGCGGCGCAGGGCGCCCATCACCAAGGTCGCCAGCAGCGCGGCACCGACGTCGTGCCCCATGGCGTCGGTGACCGACAATTGCATGGTGTCCCGGTCGATCACGTAGTCGAAAGTGTCTCCTCCGACATGGTCGGCGGGCTCCAGCGCCCCGGCGACCGCGAACTGCGCGGCCTCGCACGCCAGCGACGCCGGCAGCAGGCGGTGCTGGATCTCCGCGGCCAGGCTGAGCGGGCGGGTGCGCCTGCCCCACTGGTAGACGTCGGTGAACGACCGGTTGGCGATGACGATGTAGGCCAGCGCGTGAGCGGTCTCGCCGATCTCCCGCATCGTCTCGGCGTCCGGCGTCGAGGGCAGGAACAACTCCAGGAGTCCGATGGCATCACCGCGATTGGTCACCGGAGCCACCACCCGCACCATGCCTGTATCTGTGTCCCGCACGCCCGGCTGCTGGCTGCGGATCACGTCGTCGTACAAAGTGCCCCGCAGGGCGATGCGCCGGGCCGTCTCGCCCCTGTCAATGGTGCCGGCCGCGCCGAGGCGCACGACCGAACCGCCGCTGAAGTCGGTGATCAGGAAGGACACCGACGCCGCGCCGAGGCGCTCCTTGAGCAGGCGCGCGACCACGTCGAGTGACTCCACGGGCGATGCGGCCTCTGCCGCCTCCAGCGTCCCCGCCAGTGTCGACGCGCTGCCCGGACGGCTCCCGTCTGTCTGCCCTGCGGTCACAGCGCCTCCTCGGCTCCTCGGCTCGACGCCGCTCAGGACTCGCGTCCCGGACAAACGGGTTGCCGGCGGTGGTTCGGTACCGAACAGGTCCATTCGACCATGTGTCCCGGCCTGCATCCGGGCACCCGGCCGTCGTCGCCCGTCCCGCACCCGGACCCTGCGCGGGCAGGCTCCGCGTTCCAACACTGCCCCGATGGTCGCGGCAGATGAAGCCGGGCTGGGTGGCCCGCTGGACCTCGCAGGCGGTTCGGTCGGCTGCGGCGCGGCCGTTCAGCGGGTCAGGGCGGCAGGGCGCGGAGTGTCACCGGCGAGGATGTCCCGCAGCTGGACGCGATCGGTGTACCCGGTCCTGTCGCGGACCGCGGTGAGCTGGGCCAGGGTGAGGAGCCCCGTGCACACGCTGTCGTTGTCACAGACAAGCAGGTGACCGGTGTGGGCGCTCGCCATGACGGACAGGGCCACCTCGACGGTCATGTCGTCGAAGACCCGCGGACCGGTCATGTCGGTGGCGTCGGCCACCGACCGCAGTACGGGGGTGGCGGCCACCGAGCGGAGTACGGGGGTCGCGGCCATCGCGCGGGGCTGCACCTGAACCATCGTCAAAGAAAGCTCCTGCGGAGGTAGATCGGTTTCCGGACACGGGGGTTGTCAGACCGCGGTGCCGAACGCGGACTGCTGTGCGGTCCTGCGCCGGGCAGCCGAGGCGGGGCTGCGCCGGCCGCGGGACGACGACGTGCTGCGCCGGCTCCGCTCGACGACCGGCGCGGCGATCGTCACGGCGATGCCGGAGGGGGCCTGCGCGCCGGTGATCCGGGTGAGCTCCACGTCGCCGGAGCGGACCTGGGTGGTCTGGGGCACGATCCCGGCGGCGGTCATGAGGCGGGTCATGTCGCGGCGCTGCTGCGGGGTCACCAGGGTGACGACACTGCCGGTCTCCCCGGCGCGGGCGGTGCGGCCACCGCGGTGCAGATAGTCCTTGTGGTCGGTCGGCGGGTCGACGTTGACCACGAGGTCCAGGTTGTCGACATGGATGCCGCGAGCCGCGACATTGGTGGCCACCAGCACGGTGACATGCCCGGTCTTGAACTGAGCCAGAGTCCGGGTTCGCTGCGGCTGCGACTTGCCGCCGTGCAGGGCCGCGGCCCGCACCCCGCTGTCCAGCAGGTCCTGGGTCAGCCGGTCGACCGCGTGCTTGGTGTCCAGGAACATGATGACCCTGCCCTCGCGTGCCGCGATGTGCGTGGTCGTACGGTGCTTGTCCGCGCCGTGGACGTGCAGTACGTGGTGCTCCATCGTGGTGACCGCCCCTGCGGACGGGTCGACGGAGTGGACGACCGGATCGACGAGGTAGCGGCGGACCAGAAGGTCGACGTTGCGGTCGAGGGTGGCCGAGAACAGCATCCGCTGGCCGTCGGGGCGCACCTGGTCCAGGAGCGCGGTGACCTGGGGCATGAAGCCCATGTCAGCCATCTGGTCGGCCTCATCGAGCACGGTGATCGCCACCTGGTCGAGCCGGCAGTCACCACGGTCGATGAGGTCCTTGAGCCGGCCCGGCGTCGCCACGACGACCTCCGCTCCACCCCGCAGCGCGTTGGCCTGCCGGCCGATCGGCATGCCGCCGACCACGGTGGCCAGGCGCAGCTTCACCGCGCGGGCACAAGGGGTGAGCGCCTCGGTCACCTGCTGGGCCAGCTCCCGCGTCGGCACGAGGACCAGGGCCAGCGGCTGACGGGGCTCGGCGCGCTGCCCGGCGGTGCGAGCCAGGAGAGCCAGACCGAAGGCCAGAGTCTTGCCGGAACCAGTGCGCCCGCGTCCCAGGACGTCCCGGCCGGCCAGCGTGTTGGGCAGGGTCGCGGCCTGGATGGGGAAGGGGGCGCTCACACCCTGCGTGGTCAGCGCGGCGAGCAGCCCGGCCGGCATGTCGAGGTCGCTGAACGCCTCGGCCGCGGGCAGCGCTGGAGTGATCGTCTTCGGCGCGGCGAACTCGCCCTGAACCGCGGCGGGCCGCCGACCGTGACCGCCCGAACGGCTCGGGCCGCCCGAACGGCTGGGGGCTCCCGAACGGCTCGGAGCGGACGAGCCGAAACGGCTTTCCCGCCTCGAGCCCGCGCCGGACCCGAAAGCGGGGCCGTCACTGCGGTCGCGGCGGGAAGAACGGTCGTTCGTACGTGCGGGGTTCATGGAGAACCTTCCTTGATACGGCCATACGGCGCGCGTCAAGGAATTCCCGCAGCAGAAGAACAGCGCGAAGAATCACAAGAACGAACCGAATGAGATGCGAAAAATAATCTGGAACACGACAGGACTGACGCGGGCTGCATCGACAGAATTTCCGTCGTCATGTGGACGCGAAATTCCGGACGCCTACCGATTGCCACTTCGGACGCCGCGCGCGTCACTGGATGCGGGGACCGCGAACGATTGCCGTCCGCAGATCACACCCGCTGCGGGAAATGCTCGTAGCTGGGGCCCGCACCCCGAGGGATGCGGGCCCCAGCTACGAAGTATGCGCAGGCGTCAGGCGAGAACGATATTCTCGGCCGTCATGCCCTTCTGGCCCGACAGGATGTCGAAGCTGACCCTCTGGCCCTCGACCAGCTCGCGGAAACCCTGGGCGGCGATGTTCGAGAAGTGGGCAAACACGTCGGCACCCCCACCGTCCTGCTCGATGAAGCCGAAGCCCTTGGCCGCGTTGAACCACTTCACTGTGCCTGATGCCATGTCATATCTCCTTCGGGGCAGTACGCCGTTACCCGCGATGGCGGATACCGGGTCGCCGTGATGATGCCCCGTCCGGGAATACCGGCAATACGAAAAAGCGTCCATTGGCCGAAAAATCCCGGCGGAGACGCTTGAAGTTTTGGGAACCACAACTGCAACTGGGATCGACAGTAGCACGGGGCGGTGGCCCGAGTCCGGTAAATTACTCCACCCCTTCGATTGCAGCAAGAACACTCGTCGAGCGACGTGTCAAAAACTTGCGTCGCGGCCATAGATATTGACTCAGCCGAAGGGCAGCGTTTCAGCATAGGGCGGTCGGCGCCAAGAGCTCCGAGAAAGAGCTCGGCGATCCGGCGGACGCTCCTTGCCCGGCGTGGGGCAGGCCCCCCCACGCCGGTCTCGCCACGGCCCAGTACTCGAGCCGGAGATGTGATCTTCATGGCTGGAGGACGGCTCGGCGGTGGTAGTGGCTGCGGCAGGCTCGGACAGCGCGCAGGTGGGGGTTGCCGCCGTAGACCTCGTCGCCGGCCGGACCCCGACGCGGCCGGAACCGCGGCGTCCAGTGCCCGCTCGGATCATCTGTGCGGCGAGCTGCTGCTTGGTCGCGATGCCGACGTTCTCGGGAACGCCGGGCCGGCGGCACCGCGCGGGGTCGCATGTCCGGACTGCGGCAGGTACGGCGCGCGGTCGATGCCCGCGTGTCCGTGCCGGGAGGTGTGGTCATCGCGCGCCCCGTCGGCGTCCCACTTCGCCCGGCCGAGCGGGTGGCGCAGCCCATCCGGGCTGGTGTCGCCGGCGTGCTCGGCTATTGTCCAGCAGTTCTTCCGCGGCAGGTCCGCCGGCGGTCTCAGCACCAACTGCCGCACCCGCGGCCGGGGTTCCAGCCGCGTGAAACGGCCCGCGATCCGGCCCATGAGACCGTCGGACATCGCCAGCCGGCGACGGCCAGGCACTACGCCCGAATACCCGCGCCCCCAACCGGAATCGTAGGCCGGCTGCGCGACCTTCGCCGTCCGTCATCTCGGTCAGCGCGCCCGCCTAAAATGGCGAGGGTGACGGCAAACACCATTGACATCGAGAAGGCGGCCGGTGTGCTGCGCGCCGGCGGGCTGGTGGCGCTCCCGACGGAAACCGTTTACGGGCTGGGCGCCAACGCCGAGGATCCCGCTGCCGTGGCGCGGATCTTCCAGGTCAAGGGGCGTCCGCCCTCCCACCCGCTGATCGTCCACATCGGCGGCGCGGAGCAGCTGGACGGCTGGGTCCAGGACGTGCCACGGGCGGCGCGCCTGCTGGCCGAGCACTTCTGGCCGGGGCCCTTGACGCTGGTCCTGCGGCGCGGTCCCCGGGTGCCCCTCGAAGCGACCGGCGGTCTGGAGACGGTGGCCGTGCGCGTGCCCGGCCACCCCGTCGCGCTCGCGCTGCTGGCGGCCTTCGGCGGCGGCGTCACGGCTCCGTCCGCCAACCGCTTCGGCCAGGTCAGTCCCACCACCGCCGAGGACGTGCGTGCCGAGCTGGGTGACGCCGTCGACTTCGTGCTGGACGGCGGGCCCTGCGAGGTGGGCGTCGAGTCGACCATCGTCGACGTCACGGGCGAGGTCCCGAGCATCCTGCGGCCCGGCGGAGTGACGCGTGAGGACCTGGAAGCGGTGCTGGGAGCCCCGCTCGCCGTCCCCGCGACGAGCCCTGTCCGGGTGCCGGGCCAGCATCCCTCGCACTACGCGCCGCGTGCGCGGGTCGTCCTCGTCGAACCCGACCAGGTGGTCGCCGAAGCGGAGCTGGCACGAGAGCGGGGGCACCACGTGGGCGTCTTCCTTCCCCCCGCCTTCCCCGGTGCCACGGTGGAGGCGCACGCCGTGGTGCGGGTCCCCGCCTCGATGCCCGCCTACGCGCGTGGGCTGTACGGGTTCCTGCGCCGGCTCGACGAGCAGGGGTGCGACCTCATCGTCGCCTCCTTGCCGGTGGAGGAGGGGCTGGGTCTCGCGATCGCCAACAGGCTCCGGCGCGCCGCAGGGCCCCGGCCCACCGTGTGACCAGTGGCGAGCGCCGTCGCGTCCGCGTCGGGGCTCAGGCCAACGCGTTCACGGCGGCCGCGAAAAGGCGGGGCCAACGGGTGGCGGCCGGCACGATGAGCGGTGCGAGCGCGGGACGCTGCCGGGTTCGTACCAGCAGTTCTGTCAGGAGGCGGTGGCGCCGGGTCACCCGTCTCCAGTCGCCCTCGTAACGCTGTGGGGTGCCGCGCCGGATGTTACGGATCAGGGCGTCGGCGCCCGCGAGGGCGAGGGAGACCCCTTCACCGGTCAGCGCGTCGACGTACCCAGCCGCGTCACCGACGAACAACACCCGTCCGTGGCAGCGGTTTCGGGGCCGCTGGCGCAGCGGTCCCGCGCCCCGTACCGAGGTGACGGCCGCCGTCTCGGGAAGTCGGGACGCCAGCTCGGAAAAGGTCGCGAGCTGGTCGTCGTAGGGCGCCCGCCGGGCCGTCAGAAGCGCCACTCCCACCAGCGCCGGGCCGAGCGGAGTGACGTACGCCTCCCCGAACGGTCCCCAGTGCACCTCCACGTACGACGACCACGGCGCGACAGCGTAATGGCGGCGCAGCCCGTAGCGGGGTGCCGTTGTGCTCGTCACCTCCAGGCCCAAATGACGGCGCACCGGTGAGTGAAGCCCGTCCGCCGCCGCCAGCCACCTGGCGCGCAAGCCGGTGCCGGGGACGGTGACACTCGCGCTGTCCTGTCGCACCTCGCTGACGCGCAGGGGCAGTACGGGGACACCCTCGTCGAGCACGGCCCGGTGCAGAGCCGCGTGCAGTTCGGTGCGGCGGGCGCCGAGGCCAGAGCCCTGCCAAAAGCCCGCCTCGGCCCGCAAAGGCCCCTGCACATAACGGATTCCACCGATCGTCCGGCCGGGGACCTCCAGACCGAGCGCACGCAGAGCTCGTACGGCACCGGGCATCAGACCTTCCCCGCACGCCTTGTCGACCGGCGCCCGGCGGGGCTCGGCCACGACCACGTCGAGGCCCCCGCGTGCGGCGTACAACGCGGTCGCGAGCCCCGCGGGACCACCTCCGGCCACGATGAGGTCGTGGGGGGCCTTCATGCGCGCACGGCCGTGGCGAGAGCGGTGTTCTCGCAGCGGATGCGCACCCGGAGCAGCATCGCGTTGGCCGCGGTGAACACCGCGGCGGTCAGCCAGGCGCTGTGCACAAGGGGCAGGGCGATGATCTCCACGACGACGGCCACGTAGTTGGGGTGGTGGAGGAATCTGTACGGTCCCGCGCCCACCAGGCGCGTTCCGGGGGCGACGATGACCCGCGTGTTCCAGTACGGCCCGAGTGTGGTGACGCACCACCATCGCAGCGCTTGCGCCAGCAGGACCAGGACCAGCATGGGACCGCCAAGCGCGGGCCGGAACGGCCGGTCGGCGAGCGCGGTTTCGGCCAGACAGGAAACAAGCAGACCGGTGTGCAGGACGACCATCACCGGATAGTGACCGCGCCCGTGTTCCACGCCGGCGCGGGCGAAGGCCCGGGCCGCGTTGCGCCGCGCGACGGCGAGTTCGGCCAACCGCTCGGCGGCGACGGCGAGAACGAGAAGTGCGTACCAGTGCATGAAACCCACTCACCATCGGATCAGGACTAGTTCGGAGCAGAACCCGGGGCCCATCGCCGCGACCAGGCCCCAGGTGCCGGGCTCTGGCCTCCGGCACGCGTGGATGGTCTCCAGGATGTGCAGGACGGACGCGGACGACATGTTGCCCACCGTCGCCAGGCAGTGCCGGGACACCTCAAGGGCGTCCCCGGGCAGTCCGAGCGAGTCGGCCACGGCTGAGAGCACCGCGGGGCCGCCCGGATGGCACACCCACGCGCCGATGTCGGCGACGGCGAGGCCGTGTTCGGCGAGGAAGGCGCGCACGTGGGTGCCGAAGTGGCCGCGCACGATGTCCGGGACGCCCGCGTCGATGACGACCCGGAAGCCGTCCGCGCCGATGTCCCATCCGAGGAGGTGTTCGGTGCCCGGGTACAGGTGGCTGCGGGTGGCGATCACCGAGGGCCCGGCTCCGGCCGGCGCGGCGGCGGAGCCCGCCTGTGCGATCAGCGCGGCGACGCCGTCCCCGAACAGGGCGCCCGCCACGAGGTTCGCGCCGGAGTCGTCGTGGCGCTGGAGCGTCAAGGAGCACAGTTCGACGCTGAGCAGCACGGCGGTGCCTCCGGGATGCCCGCGCAGGTAGTCGTGCACCCGGGCGAGTCCGGCGGCCCCGGCCACGCATCCCAGGCCGAATACGGGAACGCGCTTGACGTCGGGGCGAAGTCCGAGCCTGCCTGCCAGCCGGGCGTCCAGCGAGGGCGCGGCGATCCCGGTGATGGACGTGCACACCAGCAGGTCGATGTCGGCCGGTTCGATTCCGGCGTCTCCCAGTGCGGCGGTGAGCGCTTCCTCGCCGAGCGCGAGTCCGGCCGTCATCCACGCGTCGTTGCTCCGTCCGAAGTCGCTCAGGCCGGCGTACCGCTCGATGGGCAGGGCGAGGTGACGCGTGCGTACGCCTGCCGACGCGTGCAGACGGCGCAGCAGGGCACGGTCGGCCTCGGGGGCCAGGCAGAGGTCGCCGATCGCCTCGGTGAGGTCGTCCTGGGCGTACCGGTGGGCAGGCAGGGCCGTGCGGACCGCGACGATCGTCGTCGTGACGGGCGGGGAGGGACGGTACGGCTCGGGGGACGGAGCGGGGACGTCCTGGACAACGACAGGGACACGCATGTCGGGTATGCCTTCCTCGCGGCGCACACTCGCATAACTTCCCCCTGTGACTCTCCACCCGCTCGGTGCCCTCGCCCCCGCGGCGCGTCATGTCCCCGTACTGCTGCGTGCCTGCCACCTGGAACCGACGATCGCCGTGACGGTGTTCGGGACCGCGCTCGCCGCGGTGGCGGGCCGAGGGACGACGGGTTCTGCGGCCGTGGCCGCCGCCGTACTCACCGGACAGCTGTCGGTGGGCTGGTGCAACGACGCGCTCGACGCACGCCGGGACACGGCCTGCGGGCGCCGTGACAAACCCGTGGCCACGGGCGAGGTCCCGCCCCGGACGGTGGCCGTGGCGGCCGGGACCGCTCTCGCCCTGTGCGTGCCGCTGTCCCTGCTGAGCGGCGGCGCGGCGGGGGCGGCGCACCTGACGGGCGTGGCCGCGGGCTGGTCCTACAACCTGGTGCTGAAACGCACCGTGCTCTCGCCGCTGACCTACGCCGTCGGCTTCGCCTCCCTGCCGGCGTTCGTCACCCTCGGCCTGCGCCCGTCGCTGTGGCCCGCGTGGTGGGCCGTGACGGCGGGGGCGCTTCTGGGCGTCGCGGCGCACGTGGTCAATGTGCTGCCCGACATCGAGGACGACCTCGCGGCGGGGGTGCGCGGGCTGCCCCAACGACTGGGCCGCCGGGCCTGCCGGTGGCTCGCCCCGGCGACGATGATGGTGGCCATCGGCGTACTGATCGCCGGGCCGCCGGGCGCGCCGCGATGCCGGGACTGGTCCCTGGGGGCGGCATCGGCGGCCGTGACGCTGGCCGGCGCCGCCCTGCCGTTGGGGCGCCGGAGCCGATGGCCGTTCCGGGCGGCGATCGTCGGCAGCGGCATGGCTGTCGCTCTGCTGCTCCTGCGCGGCGCGGACATGGCCTGATCCGTCCCGGGCCGGTGGGGCGGCGCGGGGGCCTCGTGGTCGCCGCCCACGCGTGACCCGCGCGCGGCCCGGCTCAGCGTAGACAGCGCAGATACGAGATGCCGGCGCACAGGGCGAAGGCGAGCAGGGTCAGGCAGATGAGGCGGCGGCGCAGCTGGGCGTACCGGTGGGCGTATTCGGCCCGGAGCCTGTCGGCGCGGACCACGGTCGCCGCCAGCATGTCCCGGTGCAGCCGCAGATGGTGCCGGGCGAAGCGGGCGGAGACTTCCCGCTGTTCGGCGGGACCGAGCCAGGTCAGGGCGCGGGCGAAGTCCTGCCCCTGCTCGTGTGCGTCCCGCCGCACGGCCTCGCTCATCAGGAATCCTTCGAGCCGGACAAGCCCCTCCGCGGCTTCTTTCGAGGATTTGGACATCGGTGGCCGCCGCCTACTTGTCCTGGTCCTGGCCGGGCCCGGAGTTGAGTCCCCGGGAGGTGACCGCCTCGTCGTCGTCGACGATGTCGCGCCTGTGGTTGTTCGCCGCGTCCAGTGCCGCGATCGCCGGGTGGTGGAGGTCGAAGGCGGGTGATTCGGAGCGTACGCGGGGCAGTGTCACGAAGTTGTGCCGGGGAGGCGGGCAGGAGGTGGCCCATTCCAGGGAGCGCCCGAAGCCCCAGGGATCGTCGAGCGTGACGCGGGGCGCGTACTTGGCCGTCTTCCATACGTTGTAGAAGAACGGCAGGGTGGAAGCGCCGAGGAGGAAGGCGCCGATGGAGGAGATGGTGTTGAGGGCGGTGAATCCGTCGGCGGCGAGGTAGTCGGCGTACCGGCGCGGCATGCCTTCGGCGCCCAGCCAGTGCTGGACGAGGAACGTGGCGTGGAACCCGACGAACAGCGTCCAGAAGTGGATCTTCCCGAGGCGTTCGTCGAGCAGCTTGCCGGTGAACTTCGGCCACCAGAAGTAGAACCCCGCGAACGTGGCGAACACGACCGTTCCGAAGACCACGTAGTGGAAGTGCGCGACGACGAAGTAGGAGTCGGTGACATGGAAGTCCAAGGGCGGTGAGGCCAGGATGACTCCGGTGAGGCCGCCGAACAGGAAGGTGACGAGGAAGCCGATCGACCAGAGCATCGGGGTCTCGAAGGACAGCGAACCGCTCCACATCGTGCCGATCCAGTTGAAGAACTTCACCCCGGTCGGCACCGCGATCAGGAACGTCATGAAGGAGAAGAACGGCAGCAGCACCGCCCCGGTGGCGAACATGTGGTGGGCCCATACGGTCACGGAGAGGCCGGCGATGGAGATCGTGGCGCCGATCAGACCGGCATAGCCGAAGATCGGCTTGCGCGCGAACACCGGGATGATCTCCGTGATGATCCCGAAGAACGGCAAGGCGATGATGTAGACCTCGGGGTGCCCGAAGAACCAGAACAGGTGCTGCCACAGGATGGCCCCGCCGTTCTCCGGGTTGAACACCTGGGCGCCGAAGCGCCGGTCGGCTTCCAGGACCAGCAGCGCCGCCGCGAGGACCGGGAAGGCGAACAGCACCAGTACCGATGTCAGCAGGATGTTCCAGGTGAAGATCGGCATCCGGAACATGGTCAGGCCGGGCATGCGCATGCAGACGATCGTGGTCACGAAGTTGACCGAGCCGAGGATCGTTCCGAACCCGGACAGCGCCAACCCCATGATCCACATATCGCCGCCGACATACGGCGTGCGGGTGCCGCCGCTGAGCGGCGTGTAGGCCGTCCAGCCGAAATCGGCCGTTCCCTCGGTCGTGAACAGGCTGCCCAGCACGATCAGTCCGCCGAAGAGGAACAGCCAGAACGCGAGCATGTTCAGTCGCGGAAACGCCACATCGGGTGCGCCGATCTGCAACGGCATGATCGCGTTGGCGAAGCCGGCGAACGTCGGGGTCGCGAAGAACAGCAGCATGATCGTGCCGTGCAGCGTGAAGACCTGGTTGTACTGCTCGGTGGACATGATCTGCAAGCCGGGCCTGGCCAGTTCCGCCCGCAGCAACAGGGCCAATACGCCACCGATGACGAAGAACCCGAACGACGCGATCAGATACAGATGACCGATCTTCTTGTGATCCGTCGTGGTCAGCCAGGAGACCACGACTTGTCCCCGCGACCGCTTCGACGCGGGGACAGGCGCGACAGGTTCCGCGGACAACACCATGAATGCTTCCCTCCGCCGAAGACAAGGATCGGTCGCGCTCAGTACCCATGGCGGGCGTCCTTACGCGCGTCTCACAGATCTACTACGGAAGGTGGCGGAACACGAGGCGCCAATCGGCTCATGTCCGTTCGGCGCGACAGGGCCGCATTTCTTCGGCTCGGCTGCATTTCTCCGGGACCGCACCAGCCGGTGCGGCGACCCGGGCCGCCAATCGGGCGACTGAGCGATTGACCGACTGAGCGACCGGCGTGAGCCGAACCGGTCAGTGTTCGGCGTGCTCGGTCAGCGCCGTGTAGCCGAGCTGGAGAACGTCCGACACGGCCAGCGCGGTCAGCGCACCTGTCGCCGTGCGGGTGGCCTCGGGCCAGACCGTCCTGGCGCCGGTGAACGTGGCGACGATCCATACGCTCAGGCAGAACGGACAGCTGAGCAATTCCCCCACGGTGTGGCGACCGGACTCCTCACGCGGGGTCTCGTTGAGCTCGGCGGGCGCGCCGTCACCGTCCACACGGGTGAACGGGGCGCGCAGCGGGCGGGTCACCGTGGCCTTGCCGATGAGGCGACTGAGCCGGAACGTGGCGGCGGCCGTCAGCAGAAGATCCCAAGGGTCCGGCTCGGGCAGGGGGCGGCCGCTGCGGCGATGCAAGGCGGTCCATCCGGCCGCGTACCCCGCGAAACCCATCACCGCGCCCAGGTGACCGCCGTGGGACCGCAAAACCTTTAGTGGCCTCATCGCAATGCCTCATTCTGCCGCTTGGGCTCGCGTCGGAATTCGCCGGGACGAATTCGCCGGAACATGTACAGCACCAGCTGCCCGGGGCAGGTACCCCGTACCGACCTTGACACGCACGGCTGAAATGCGCGGCCTCGGAAGCCGGAGCGGGGACGCCGGGGTGATTCGCCCGACCGGAGGCTTCACCCGATCCGTCCACCGCTGACGTACGCCCCCGAACCGCCCGGGGCTCACCCGCCGGACCCGTGCGACACCCGGTCACCGAGGTGAGGCGGTCCGCGCGGACGTGGCGGCGGTGGAGCGGGCCCCGGTCTGGAGGAGGCCGGAGGTGGCGCGCGAACCCGGGTCGGCCACAGGGCGGCCAGGAGCACCAGGCCGGGCGCCGTCCACAGCAAGGCGCGCCCCCGTGGGCGTGGCCGGCCGTCGCGTCGACGCCGAGGAGCAGGGCCTCGAACACGGCGGCGAGCCGGCCGCCGTCCGGGCGGTCGGCCCCCAGGCCGGGTTCGCGGCAGGACGCCGCGCGGGCACGTCGCTCACCGGGTCAGGTCCCCGGCGTCCAGCGGCCGCCGCCACGCGATGCGGCGGTGCATCGCGTCCAGGTCGGCCTGGAGCGGGCTCGGCGGGACGGCGAGGACCGGGCAGGGGGCGTGGGCCAGGCAGTAGCGCGACACCGAGGGGCGCAACGCGCGCGTCAGGGGCGCGCGGGAACCCGTGCCGACGACGAGAAGATCGTCGGGGCCGCGCACGGTGTCCACGAGGGCCGCGCCCGGTGTGGCCCGGACCGCGAGCCCCGCAAGGGTCACGTCCGGCGGCCCTTCGCCGAAGGCGGTGCCAAGGACCTCCCGCAGCCGTTCGACCGCCGCGTCACGGCAGCCCACCAGCAGGGGCAGGCCGCCGCCGCACGCCCTCGACTCCGGGCCGAGCGGCGCCCGCCAGGCCAGGACGACCCACAGTTCCGCGTCCCGCACCCGTGCCTCGGCGGCCGCCCGGTGCAGCGCCGTCAGACTTCCGAGGGAGCCGCACGTACCCGTCACCACTCGTCTTCGCACCCATTCCTCCGCCCTCGCGCCTTCGTGGTCCCACAGGCCCATGTAACGGCGCGCGCACGGCACTTGGCGGTTCACTGACGCTCCTCTGACGCCGCGACGGCCCGCCCATACGTCTCTCGTACGCCCCGGGGCGCGGGCCGTCAGTGGCGTGTATGGACTCCTCCGCTTTTCGTCAAGGCACCGTCAGGGAGCCACCCGAACCGTGCGCGGACGGGGATAGCTTCGGTGCCACGCCCCGGACCGCCTCCCCGCGTCCGGGGCTCACCATCGCCCCCGATCCACGATTTCCAGGGAGAACCCCCGTGTGTCTGTTCCCGTACGACGATGATCCGGAGCGCGATGATCCGGAGCCCGGCGAACGGGCCCCGGCCGGACTCCTGTTCGCACCCGTCCGGCTGCCGGGCGGCACGGAAGCGGTGACCGGGCCGTCGCGTACGGCGCTCGGCACGCGGGCGGCCGTCGGGCCCACCGGGACCGCGCGGACGGCCCCGGACCCCGGCGACGACCAGGCCTTGGCCCGGTTGCCCGCGTACCTGTCGCCCGCGTACCCGCGTAAGCAGCCGTGCCCGCCGCTCGGCTCCGGCCCTGTGACCGTGGGTCCCGCGCTGTCGGCCTCCTGGGCCGCGCCCGCCCCGGGCGCCCCCGCGACTGTCCGCCCCGCGTTCCGCGTCGTCGTCTGAAGGGACACCATGACCATCGCCGTTCTTCCCGCGGCCCCCGCCGCCGCGGACGATCTGTCCATCTGGCCGGCCTCCACGGCCCCGTTGCCGCACGGCGCCCTCTCGGTCGGTGGCGTGGCGCTGACCGCGATCGCGGAGCGTTTCGACACCCCGGTCTACGTCCTGGACGAGGGCGAGGTACGCGGCCGCTGCCGCGCCTACCGGGACGCCTTCCCCGACGCCGACGTCCTGTACGCCGCGAAGGCGTTCCTGTCCCGGGCCATGGTCCGCTGGGTGAGGGAGGAGGGCCTGGGGCTCGACGTGTGCTCGGCGGGCGAGCTCGAACTCGCCGTCGCCGAGGGCTTCCCCGCGGACCGCGTCGTCCTGCACGGCAACGCGAAGTCACCGCACGACATGGCGGCCGCGCTGCGGCTCGGGGTGGGCCGGATCGTCATCGACAGCCCCGGCGAGATCGCCCGGATCGCGGCCGCCGTGGGGCCAAGCGGCTCCCAGAAGGTGCTGGTGCGGGTGGTGCCGGGTGTCGCGGCCGGCGGTCACGAGAAGATCCGTACGGGTACGGAGGACCAGAAGTTCGGCCTGTCCCTCACCGACGGCTCCGCCTCGCGCGCCATCGCCCGGATCCTCGGCAGGCCCGAGCTCGCACTCGTCGGTCTGCACTGCCACATCGGCTCCCAGATCACGGAGGTGAAGCCGTATCTGACGGCGGTGCGCCGCATGGTGGGCCTGATGGCCCGGGTCCGCGACGCCCACGGCGTGGTCCTGCCCGAACTGGACATGGGCGGCGGCCACGGCATCGCCTACCGGCCGGGAGAGCCCGCGCTCGACCTCGCGGAGCTGGCTCGCGCGCTGCGCGCCGAGCTCGTGGAGAGCTGCGCGGCGGCGGGCCTGACCGTGCCCCGGCTCGCCATCGAGCCGGGCCGCGCGGTCGCCGGTCCCGCGGGGGTCGCGCTCTACCGGGTCCTCGCCCTGAAGCGCACGGCGGGCCGGGTGTTCGTCGCCGTCGACGGCGGCATGAGCGACAACCCGAGGCCCGCCCTGTACGGGGCGCGCTACGCGCCGCGCCTGGTCGGCCGGCGCTCCACCGCCGGGCCCGCTGTGGCCACGGTGGTCGGCCGCCACTGCGAGGCGGGGGACATCCTCGCCGCCGACGTCCCTCTCCCCGGCGACCTGCGCCCGGGCGACCTGCTCGCCGTACCGGTGGCGGGGGCCTACCAGTTCGCGATGGCCTCCGGTTACAACCTGGTCGGCCGTCCGCCCGTCGTCGCGGTCGGCGGCGGGGCGGCGCGGCTGCTCGTCCGCCGGGAGACGCCGGCCGACTTCCGCGCCCGCGACGTCGGCGCTTAGGCCTTAAGTCTTGGGCCTTAGGCGGCGATCACGACGCGCCACGGGCGGGCGCTGCCCGCGCGGCTGCCGCCGGGAGGCGGGTCAGCCGGCGTGGACGTGCGGGCGGCGGGCGCGGTCGGGTTCGGCCTCGCGGATGACCTCGCGGGTGACGGGTGCGACCTCGCCCTGGCCGAAGAGGAAGAAGCGCAGGAAGTTGGCCATCGGGTTGCCCTCGGTCCACTCGAAGTAGATGTGGGGCCGCTGGCCCGTCTCGTCCCGTACGTGCAGCAGGAGGGCGGCGAGCGCGTTGGGGATGCTGGAGCTCTCCAGGGTCAGGACGCGGTAGCGGCCGTGCAGCACCTCGCCGCGCACCCGCAGGCCGGATTCGAACTCCGACGCGTCCAGGACGGTGACCTCGACGAACAGGACGTCGTCGCCGGGCGGGATGTCGTTGTCGGCGCGGATCTGCTCGACCTTGTCCCGGTACTCGGCTTCGTCCCGGCTGTCGGGCTCGTTGGCGATGAAACGGATCGTGCCCTGCGAGGCGTCATGGACCAGGCGCCGGGCCTCCTCGTCCAACTCCACGTCGGTGACGCGCAGTTCGAAGACGCGGGCCAGGCGCGACAGGAGGGAAAGGGCCATGATCCCGGCGATGAAGCAGGCACCGATCTTCACACCGTCCGGCCGCTCCGCCACGTTGACAGCGGTGGTGTAGACGAGCACGGCCGCGATGACGCCGAAGCCGATGGTCCAGCCGCGCTGGCCGGCCCGGCGCGCCGCGATGGTCACGGCGACGGCCGCCGAGGTGATCAGGACGAGCACACCCGTGGCGTACGCGCCGCCCTGCTTGTCCACGTCGGCGTCGAACAGCCAGGTCACCAGGAACGCGATCAGAGTGAACACGATGACCATCGGGCGCAGGGCGCGCGCCCAGTGCGGGGCCATGCCGTACCGGGGCAGATAGCGCGGCATCAGGTTCAGCAGCCCTGCCATGGCCGAGGAGCCCGCGAACCACAGGATCAGGATCGTGGAGATGTCGTAGACCGTGCCGAAGGCGGTGCCGAGGTGTTGGTGGGCGAGGTAGGCCAGGGCGCGCCCGTTGGCCGCGCCGCCCGGCTTGAACTCGTCGGCCGGGATCAGCAGGGTCGTGATGAAGCTGCTGGTGATCAGGAAGACGCTCATGATCACGGCGGCGGTCGTCAGGAGCTTCTTCGTGCCCCGGATCCGTCCGGCCGGCCGGTCCGGCGCGTCGCCCTCCTCGCCCTGGACGTGCGGCATGACCGCGACGCCCGTCTCGAAACCGGACATGCCGAGCGCGAGCTTGGGGAAGACGACGAGCGCGATGGCGAGCATCATGAACGGGTTGCTGTGCTCGGCGGTCAGCGCGTGCGACCAGTCGGTGACGACGTGGGGCTGCGACACCACCTCGACGATGCCGTCCGCGATGACGACGACATTGAGCGCGAGGTAGGAGAAGACGAGGACGACGGCGACCCCGATGGCCTCGCTGAACCCCTTGAGGAAGACCGCTCCGAGCAGCGCGATGAGGATGAGCGTGATCAGGACCTGGTGGCCGCTGAGGACACCGGTGAGGTGCGGGTTCTCCACCAGGTGCGCGGTGGCGTCGGCGGCCGAGAGGGTGATGGTGATGAGGAAGTCGGTCGCCGCGAACCCGAGCAGGGTCAGCACGAACAGCTTGCCCTTCCAGAACGACAGAAGCCGCTCCAGCATCGCGATCGAACCCTCGCCGTGCGGGCTCTCCTCGGCCACCCGCCGGTACACCGGCAGCGCGCCGAACAGCGTGAGGAGCACCAGGACGATCGTCGCCAGCGGCGAGAGCAGTCCGGCGGCGAGCGCCGCGATGCCCGGCTGGTAGCCCAGGGTGGAGAAGTAGTCGAGACCGGTCAGGCACATGACGCGCCACCAGGGCCGCCCCGGGTGCTCGGTGTCCGGCGCGGACTGCTGCCTGGGGAGGTCGGTCAAGCCTTCCAGCATCCACGCGCGCAGGCGCGAGGCGGGGGCCGGAGTGGCCATCGGGGGGCTCCTGTCGTACGGGATGGTTTTCGGCCATCGACACGACGGCCGAGCCAGCGTACGCATTCTGATCGCCCGGGCCGGGACGCGGGCCGATGACGGGGGCCGATCCTGACGTGTCCTTAACACGGACCGCTCCAGCGGCGTAACGAGCCGCACGCCGGCCCGCGCCGGGCCGCCGGACACCCGCGTGCCCATGACGGTCCACGCGAGCGGCCCGACCTCCCCCGGCATCCCCAGGTGGCACTCCACGCTCCCCGTGCGGGGCCCCTTCACGTCAGGGCGGCATCAAGAGTGCCCACGGGTCCGTATGGAGGGCATCAACGGGACTTAACGCCCGGCTGTCCTCGCGGTTTGCTCGGCTTCGGCCACACGGCCGATTCCATCTCATCACTTCATCCAGGAGCTCACGATGGCCGATCTGGCCTTCGTCGCCACCACGATCGCGGTCTTCGCACTGGTGGCCCTCATCGCGCGGGGGGTGACCAAGCTGTGAGCGTCGAGAACATCGTCGGTCTCGTGGTGGCCGTCGCGCTGCTCGGTTACCTCGTCCTCGCCCTCGTGTACCCGGAGAGGTTCTGAGCACCGACATGAGCCCCGAACTCGCTGGTGTGCTCCAGCTCCTCGCGCTGATCGCCGCGCTCGCACTGGCCTATCGCCCGCTCGGCGACTACATGGCCCGGGTCTACTCCTCCCAGAAGCACTACCGGGCGGAGAGGTGGCTCTACCGGGCCATCGGCGCCAACCCGGCGGCCGAGATGCGCTGGTCCGCCTATCTGCGCTCGGTCCTCGCCTTCTCGGCGGTGAGCGTTCTGTTCCTCTATCTGCTCCAGCGGGTGCAGGGCAGCCTGCCGGGCTCGCTCGGCTTCGTGTCGATCGACCCCGACCAGGCGTTCAACACGGCCGCCTCCTTCGTGTCCAACACGAACTGGCAGTCCTACTACGGCGAGCAGGCCATGGGCCACGTCGTACAGACCGGCGGCCTCGCGGTGCAGAACTTCGTCTCGGCGGCCGTGGGCATGGCCGTGGCCGTGGCGCTCGTACGGGGCTTCGCCCGCTCGCGGACCGGCGAGCTCGGCAACTTCTGGGCGGACCTGGTGCGCGGCACCGTCCGCGTTCTGCTGCCGATGTCCGTGATCGGCGCGCTGGTCCTGGTGGCGTGCGGCGTCATCCAGAACTTCGCCGGCATCCACGCGGTGGGCCAGTTCATGACCGGGCACGGACCCCAGCAGTGGAACGGCGGGGCGGTGGCCTCGCAGGAGGTCATCAAGGAGCTGGGCACCAACGGCGGCGGCTACTTCAACGCCAACGCCGCCCATCCCTTCGAGAACCCCACCCCGTTCACGAACCTCTTCGAGATCTTCCTGATCCTCGTCATCCCCTTCTCCCTCACCCGCACCTTCGGCCGCATGGTGGACAGCGTCCGCCAGGGCTACGCGATCCTGGCGACGATGGCCGCGATCTGGGTCGTCTTCGTCGGCCTGATGATGTGGACGGAGTTCGCCCACCACGGCCCGGCCCCGCAGGCGGCGGGCGGCGCGATGGAGGGCAAGGAGACCCGCTTCGGCATCGGCGCCTCCTCCTTGTTCGCCGTGTCCACCACGCTGACCTCCACCGGCGCGGTCGACTCCTTCCACTCCTCCTTCACGGGGTTCGGCGGCGGCATCACCATGCTGGGCATGCAGCTCGGCGAGATCGCGCCGGGCGGTGTCGGCTCCGGGCTCTACGGCATGCTGATCATGGCGATCATCGCGGTGTTCATCGCGGGTCTCATGGTCGGCCGCACCCCCGAGTACCTGGGCAAGAAGATCGGTACGCGGCAGATCAAGCTGGCCGCCTGCTACATCCTGGTGACCCCGGCCCTCGTGCTGTGCTTCACGGCGGCCGCGATGGCGCTGCCCACGCCGGGCCATTCCATGGCGAACTCCGGCGCGCACGGCTTCTCCGAGATCCTCTACGCGTACTCGTCGGGCGCCAACAACAACGGGTCCGCCTTCGCCGGTCTGAACGCGGACACGCAGTGGTTCAACACCACCATCGGCCTCGCGATGCTGCTCGGCCGGTTCCTGCCGATGGTCTTCGTCCTCGCCCTGGCCGGCTCGCTCGGCGAACAGCAGCCGGTCCCCGCCACGGTGGGCACGCTGCGCACCGACAAGCCGCTCTACACCGGCCTGTTGGCCGGCACGATCGTCATCATCACCGGTCTCACCTACTTCCCCGCCCTCGCGCTGGGGCCGCTTGCTGAAGGGCTCGCCTCATGAGCACCATCACCCCCACCCCCACCCGCGCCCCGCACGAGGAGACTCCGGCCGGTCAGGGCCCGGCCGGGCGCGTCGGCGGGGGGCAGTTCGACGCCCGCGCCCTCTGGACCTCCCTGCCCGACGCGGTGCGCAAGCTCGATCCCCGCGTCATGGTCAAGTCGCCTGTCATGTTCGTGGTCCTCATCGGGTCCCTCGTCACGACGGCGCTGGCCCTCAAGGACCCCACGGACTGGTTCGGCTGGGCGATCACCGTCTGGCTGTGGCTGACGACGGTCTTCGCCAACCTCGCCGAGGCGGTGGCCGAGGGGCGCGGCAAGGCGCAGGCCGACACCCTGCGCAGGGCCAAGACCGACACCGTCGCCCGCCGTCTGACCGGTGCCGACGAGGAGCGCGTCCCCGGTACGGAGCTGCGCGTCGGGGACCTGGTGGTCTGCGAGGCCGGGGACGTCATCCCCGGGGACGGAGACGTGGTCGAAGGCGTCGCCTCGGTCGACGAATCGGCCATCACCGGTGAATCGGCGCCCGTCATACGGGAGTCGGGCGGCGACCGCAGCGCGGTGACGGGCGGCACGAAGGTCCTCTCGGACCGCGTCGTCATCAAGATCACGACGAAGCCGGGCGAGACCTTCATCGACCGCATGATCGCGCTCGTGGAGGGCGCCGCGCGGCAGAAGACCCCCAACGAGATCGCCCTCAACATCCTGCTCGCGTCCCTGACCATCGTCTTCCTGCTGGCCGTGGTCACGCTTCAGCCGTTCGCCGTCTACGCGGGCGCCGAGCAGTCGATGATCGTGCTGGCCGCGCTCCTGGTCTGTCTGATCCCGACCACGATCGGCGCGCTCCTTTCGGCGATCGGCATCGCGGGCATGGACCGGCTTGTGCAGCGCAACGTCCTTGCCATGTCCGGCCGCGCGGTCGAAGCGGCGGGCGACGTGTCGACGCTGCTGCTCGACAAGACCGGCACCATCACCCTCGGCAATCGCCAGGCCGCGCGGTTCGTGCCCGTCGAGGGCGCGACCGAAGCCGAACTCGCGGACGCCGCCCAGCTGTCCTCGCTCGCGGACGAGACCCCCGAGGGACGCTCGGTCGTGGTCCTGGCGAAGGAGAGGTACGGTCTGCGCGAACGCCACCAGGGCGAGCTCCAGCACGCCGAGTGGATCGCCTTCACCGCGCAGACGCGCATGTCGGGCGTCGACGTGGACGGCAGGAAGACCCGCAAGGGCGCGGCCGGTTCGGTCATGGCGTGGGTCAAGGAGCGGGGCGGCCACGTCGCCGAGGACGCCGGCCTTCTCGCGGACGCCATCTCCGAGGCGGGCGGCACTCCGCTGCTCGTGGCCGTGGAGGACGCCCGGGGCGCGCGCGTTCTCGGGGTCATCCACCTCAAGGACGTGGTCAAGGAGGGCATGCGCGAACGCTTCGACGAACTGCGCCGCATGGGCATCAGAACCGTCATGATCACCGGCGACAACCCGCTCACCGCCCGCGCCATCGCCGAGGAGGCCGGCGTCGACGACTTCCTCGCCGAGGCCACCCCCGAGGACAAGATGGCCCTCATCAAGCGGGAGCAGGCCGGCGGCAGACTCGTCGCGATGACGGGCGACGGCACCAACGACGCCCCGGCCCTGGCCCAGGCGGACGTCGGCGTGGCGATGAACACCGGCACCTCGGCCGCCAAGGAGGCCGGGAACATGGTGGACCTGGATTCCAACCCCACCAAGCTCATCGAAATCGTGGAGATCGGCAAGCAGTTGCTGATCACCCGGGGCGCGCTCACCACGTTCTCGATCGCCAACGACGTGGCGAAGTACTTCGCGATCATCCCGGCCATGTTCGCCGTGGTCTACCCGGGCCTGGACAAGCTCAACATCATGGGCCTGCACTCCCCCGAGTCGGCGATCCTGTCCGCGGTCATCTTCAACGCGCTGATCATCATCGCCCTCGTACCGCTGGCCCTGCGGGGCGTCCGGTACCAACCGACCAGCGCCGACAGGATGCTCCGCCGCAACCTCTCGATCTATGGAATCGGCGGCCTCGTCGCCCCGTTCGTCGGCATCAAGCTCATCGACATGATCATCACCCTCATCCCCGGAATCGGCTGATCGGCTATGAACAGTTCTGTCGCAAACACCGCACGGCTGATCGGCGCGGGCCTGCGGGCCCTCGTGGTCCTGACGGTCCTGTGCGGGGTGCTCTATCCGCTCGCCGTCACCGGCATCGCGCAGGCCGCGTTCAGCGACCGCGCCAACGGCTCCGAGATCAAGGACACCAGCGGCCGGGTGGTGGGCTCGTCCCTCATCGGGCAGAGCTACGACCTGCCCAGGAAGAACCCCGAGGACCCGGGCGAGGCGGCCAGGCCGGACCTCAGGTGGTTCCAGCCGCGTCCGTCGGGCGGGCTCGGCGCCAACACCGTCAACCAGCGGTACTCGCTGCTCGTCTCCGGCGCCACCAACAAGGCCGCCGACAGCCCCGAGCTCGTCCAGCAGATCAAGGACGCCAAGGTGGCCGTCGTCAAGGACAACACCACGGCCACCTTCACCGTCAGGCCCCAGGACGTGCCGGCCGACGCCGTCACGTCATCCGCCTCGGGCCTCGACCCGGACATCTCCCCCGCGTACGCCGAGCTTCAGATCCACCGCGTCGCCGAGCGCAACCGGCTCGATGTGGGGCGGGTCGCGCGGCTGGTCGCGGAGCACACCGAGGGCCGCACGCTCGGCTTCCTGGGCGAGCCCCGCGTCAACGTGCTCGAACTCAACATCGCGCTCAGGGCGCTGACGAAGGGCTGAGCGAGGCGGCGGAGCCGACGCACGCGAAACCGACGCAGGCGAAGCAGGCGCAGGCGAAGTCGACGCAGGGCGGCGCGGCGCTCAGTGCGCCGCGCGTTCGCCCTGGACGTACGGATCGGACTCGGCGTCGTAGGTCCCCGCGTGCACGGACAGCTGCGCCACGATGCGTTCCCACTCCTCCAGTTCCGCCAGACGGCGGCCGCCGCCGTCCGCGCCGGCCTCGCCGCCTTCCGCCTCGTCCTCCGAGGGGCTGTCCTTGGCCGCGGCGAGCCGGCGGAACGCCGCGACCGCCTCGTGGTGCCCCATCCCCTGGGCCTGCTCGCGCACCGCCTCCCGCCCGGCCTTCTCCGCCGGTGTGGGCCCTTGCACGTCGGGTCCCGGCTCGGCCAGTGGTCGCTCGTAGGTCATCTCGTCCCGCTTCCCCGTGTAGGTGTACTGGCTCTCCCCACAACGCGCGAAGCCCGGCCGGGAGTTCCGGCCGGGCGCCTCGGAAAAGTCGGGGCCTCGCTTCAGGCGGCCTTCGCCAGGCAGTCCTCCACCACCTTGCGGTCGAGTGCGGCGCGGACCAGAGCGGCGGCGAGTTCGGCGCGCGGGGTGTCGCCGGCGAGGCGGAGCAGGGCGGCCGGGTCCTTCGGCAGCCCGAGCCGTTCGGCTCCTTGCAGGGTCTTCGTGTCGAGGAAGGGGGCGAATTCGGACCAGATGTCCTGGACTTCGCGCAGGAAGATGTCGGCGCCGGTCGGACCGAGCCCCGGGGTCTCGCGCAGCAGCGCGCGCAGCGCGTCCGCGTCGCCGTCGGCCCGCTCACGCAGGCGCCGCAGGTCGCCGCCCCACTGGCCGAGCAACAGCTCTGCGCCGTCGCCGAGTTGGGTGGCGGTGCGTTCGTCGTAGCGCCGGTAGCCACCCGCCCCCAGCGCGTCCACGCGCTGCTGCCAGGTCGCCCGGGCCATGCGCCGAGGATCGCGCAGGCCCGCGTCGTACAGGGCCCGGGCGGTCGCCACGGCGACGGAGGCCCGGATCCGCGCGCTCAGGAGACTGGCCAGGACCAGCGTGCGGTACAGGGGCTGCGGGGCGTCCTTCAGGCGGATGCCCGCCTCGGCCGCGTACGTGCGGCCGTGGCCGCTCAGCAGGGTCCGCATCAGTTGGTCGTCGCCCACCGTGGCCTCCTTCTCCCCGGTCGCCGGGCCCGCGCGAGGACGTACCCCCGCACGCGCCGGACATGCGCGCCCCCTTCTCATCATGACCGCCCACGTCGGCCCGCGCATGCGCTCGGGCGTGCGGTGACGGGGGGGAGGGGTGTGAGGAGGCGGGAGCGGGGCTCCCGAGGGAGCCCGAGGGCGCCTGCGTGCGTCCGGCGACGCCCTCCGGGCGGGCCGGGGCCCGTCGACGACGGGCCCCCGCGGGTGCCGGCGCTAGTACGACTGGTGGGACTGCCAGTACGTCCAGGCGCCGCACGGGCTGCCGTAGCGCTGGTTCATGTAGTTGAGGCCCCACTTGATCTGGGTGGCCGGGTTGGTCTGCCAGTCGGAGCCCGCCGAGCTCATCTTGGAACCCGGCAGCGCCTGGACCAGGCCGTAGGCCGAGCCGTTGGTGGCGGTGTAGTTCCAGCTCGACTCGTTGTTCACGATGGAGCTGAAGCACTGGAACTGGCCCGCGGGGACGATCTGGCGGGCGATCGCCTGGACGTCGGAGACCGAGTAGGAGCTCTTGACCTGGAAGGTGGTGCGGCTCGACGCGCGGCTGGCGGCCTGGGTCTCCAGGTCGCGGTCCTTGGCGTCCTGGGCGTCCTTGTCCGCCTTGTCCGCCTTCTCCTTGTCGGCCTTCTCCTTGTCGGCCTTGGCCTTGTCGGCGGCGTCCTTCTTGGCCTTGGCGTCCTGGGCGGCCTTGAGGCGGGCGGCCTCCTGGGCCGACTTCTTCGCCGCGGCGTCGGCCTGCGCCGACTGGACCTCCGCCTGGCGGGCCAGGGACACCGACCCCACCTGGGCCTGCTGGCCGGCGGGGAGGTCGGCCAGCAGCGTCGTGCCGGCGGCAGTCGCCTCCGCGTCGCTCGAAGCGGCCGCGGGGCCGCCCGCGGCGACACCCACGACCGCGCCAACGGTGGTGACGGCGGTGGCGGACGCCACCGCGAATCCTCGGGCCGATATCCGGCTCACGCGCTTTCCTTCCAGCAGCATCCGCACGGCTGACCTCGCGGACGCGATCGTCGCCCTGGCTCGCCCCTCCCGACCACTGCGTCGTGGGAGGAACGACCCGCTGGGCAACTCCCCTGCGGGGAGCGTCACTTGTGGCACGGGCGGCATACGGCTCAGCTATGGGGTTGAGTGCACCGAGAGTACCTGGTCACGCCGGCAACACCAGAGGTACCTCAACTCCCCCGCCCCTTCCGTCCCCGCGCGAGCCCGGCCAGCACCCCGGCCGCCGTCAGGGTCGCGGCCGCGCCGATCAGGAGGCCGCCCGGGGCGCCCCAGCGGGAGGGATCGGACAGGGCGCCGGTCAACGGGCCCCCGATGAGGGACGAACCCTGCATGATCAGGCCGTACACCGCCATCACCCGGCCCCGCACCTCGGGCTCGCAACGCCGCTGGAGCAGGGTGTTGATCGTGGCCGTGGTCGCCGCGATCGAGGCGCCGAGCGGCAGCATCACCGCGCAGGCCAGCCAGGGGGAACGGGAGAAGGCGAGCGCGGTCATCGTCACGGCCAGCGTCACGGTGGAGCCGATCACCAGGCGGTCGCCGGGCCGGGAGGAGCCCGCGATGCCAAGGGCGGCCACCACGGCGCCGATCGAGCTGACCATGTACAGCGAGCCGACCAGGCCGAGCCCGCCGCCGATGGAGTCGGTGGCCAGGAACGGCAGCGTCACATTGAAGTTGAGGGCGAAGACGGCGACCAGGGTCAGCGCCGCTATGGGCGCGAGCAGGCCCCGGTCGGCAGCGATCGCGGCCAGGCCCTCGCGCACCCGGGGGCGGCCCTTGCTCTTGCGGACGACCGGCCGCATGCGGTCGCGGTCCAGGGTGGCGAGCGCGAGCACCACGCAGCCGAAGGAGGCGGCGTTGAAGAGGAACGGCGCCGAAAGCCCCCACCAGGCGACGCTCAAGGGGGCCAGCGCGACGCCCACCGCGCGCATCGCCTGGTAGCTGGCGCTGTTGAGGGCGATCGCGTTCGCCACGTCGTCCTCGTCGACCAGTTCGGGCACGATCGCCTGCCGGGCCGGCGCGTCCGCCGCGTTGACAAGGCCGAGCCCGGCCGCGCAGCACCACACGAGCGGCAGGCCGACGTGCCCGGTCAGGGTGGCGAGGCCAAGGACGAGGGCGAGCAGCCCGGAGGACGCCTGGGTCACCATGAGCAGCTTGCGCTTGTCGCGGCCGTCGGCGAGCGAGCCGCCGAACAGGGTGAGCACGATCGGCGCGGACTGAAGGGCCGCGGTGATGCCGAGCATGGTTCCGTCGCCGGGCGCCAACACCTTGACCACCAGCCAGATCTGGCCGGTGAACTGCATCCAGGTGCCGATCAGGGAGGCCGTCTGGCCCAGCCAGTAGCGCCGGAAGTTGGGCGAGACCCGCAGCACCCGCACGGTCCGCGCCAGCCGGCCCGGGGGCCCGGGCGGGCCTGGTTCGGTCCGCTCGCCGGGTCCGGCGGACTGGGTCATGCGTCGGTCCGCGGCGTGCGCATGGCGCGCGTGAACTGGGTCAGTTCGTCGCAGAGCGCGCCGCATCTGCGGATCAGGGCCCGGTTGCTGAGCGTGCGTGTCTCGGCGTCGAAGTCCTGGGCGCAGGTGGCGACCTGGGTGGGCACGGGCCAGCCGCCGAGCGCCTTCACCACCGACCTGAGGTGTTCGCAGCCGAGCGTGGCGCCCCGGGCAGCCCCGCCGTTGGAGAGCAGCCCGACCGCCCGGCCCGCGAAGGCGTCGGCCACCAGGAAATCGAGGGCGCATTTGAGCAGGCCGGAGTAGCTGGCGTGGTGGACGGGGGTCGAAAGGACGACCGCGTCGGCCGCCGCGACGCGGGTGCGCCAGTCCTGGACCACCGGGTCGGGGTAGGGGTCCAGGGACTGGTAGCTCTGTACGTCGAGCAGCGGCAGTTTGAGGTCGCGCAGGTCGAGCACGTCGGTGTCCCAGCCCCGCTCGGCCAGCCCGTCCGTCACCTCCCTCAGCAGCCGGCGGCTCCACGCCATGTGGTTGGGGCTGCCGGCGACGCAGATCGCCTTCACGCTCAACTCCTCAGTTCCGTACGGTGGATGACGTCGTTGACCGGTCGGCCGAGGGGGTCTGGCCGGGGGCCGCCGGGGTGATGACGAGGCGGGTGGTGGCGGCCACCTCGTGGGCCAGGGCCCTGGCCTCCCGCGCGGTGGGCGCCAGGGTGATCACCGATCCGCACCGGTCGCGGTTGTTGCGCGGCGGGTGGACGTGGTCGCCGACCTTGCGCCGGATCTCGTAGTCGACCACGCCGGGCCGCTCGCGCAGCGGGCTCGGCTCGATGGCCGCCAGGCGCCCGCCCCGCTCGGCCACCAGGGAACGGATGCCCGCGACCAGGCCGGTCGGCGCGAGGCGCGGCAGGGTCCGGGTGGTGATCACGTCCACGAGGTCGGCGTAGAGGGAGCGGCCGAGCGCGGCGCCGAAGACGAACGGCATGAGGCCGCCCGCCAGACGGCCGTTGATCTCCACGATGCGGGGGCCGTCGGGGGTCAGGACGAGTTCCGTGTGGGCCGCGCCCAGGTCGAATCCGATGGCGTCGAGCGCCGCCCGGCACACGGCGGCGACCTGCTCGGCCTCGGCGACCGGCGCCGGGAAGCAGCCGCCGAGCTCCACCTGGTGGGGCAGAGCGGTCAGTTCGCGGTCGGTGATGCCGAGGACGAGGTGGTGTCCGTCGGCGCTCAGGGTCTCGCAGCTGACCACGGGACCGCTCATGTACTCCTCGATCAGGACGCGCCGGGCGGCGGGCGCGGAGCGGCCGTATCCGTCGACCGCGAGGATCTTCTCGGCGTACTCGGCGGCCTGGGCCAGGTCCTCGGCGACGCCGACGTTCACCGACGCCGAGCCGTCGACGGGTTTGACGACGACCGGACAGCGCAGGTCCCGCGCAGCGGCGACGGCCTCCTGGACGGTGGCGGCCAGCCGGTATCCGGGCTGGGGAATGCCGGCCTGCGCGAGCCGGCGCCGGGCGCCGAACTTGTCCCGGGTGAGCCGGACCGCATCGAGCGCCGTGTGCGGCAGGCCGAGCCGGGCGCCCGCCTCCGCGACGGCGAGGGTGTGCTGCTCGCTGACCGTGATCACCGCGTCGAGACCGGACGCGGCTGCCACCGGCGCAAGGGCCTCGACCAGCCGGGCGGGGTCCGCCGTGGACGACGGGGTCACCACCCGCGCCGCGAGCCGCAGATCGGTGTCGGCCACCGCGCTGCCCTTGAGGTAGAGGTCGAGGTCGCAGGTGACGAAGGTGACCTCGTGCCCGGCCGCCACGGCCTGGCGGACCAGTTCGAACGGCCGGACGGTCTGGTGCTCGACGACGGCTACGCGCATCCGGAACTCCTCTCCCAGGGCAGTGCGGGTTCGCGTGCGCTCACCCGCGAACCGGGCGCCTTGACGCGGCTCTTGGGCGGGACGTCGCTCAGGACGAGGGCGTGGGCGCCGATCACACAGTCGTCACCCACCTCCACCGGGCCGAGCACGGAGGCGCTGACACCGATGACCACGCGGTCACCGATGACGGGATGGCGCCGCTCGCCCGGCGCCCTGCGCTTGTCCCGCCGCCAGCCGACGGCGCCGATGGTGACCTGCTGATAGAGCGTCACATCGTCCCCGATCACGGCCTGTTCACCGATGACGACGGCGAAGCCGTGATCGATGAACAGGCGCCGTCCGATCCGGGCGCCGGGGTGGATGTCCACGCCGCCGGAGACGACCCGGCCCGCCAGGGTCAGCAGCCGGGCCGTGAAGCGGTGCCCGCGCCGATGGATCCGGTGCGCGACGCGGTGCAGCCAGAGGGCGGGCAGGTGGGGCGCGAGCAGCGCCTCGCCCCACGACCGGACGGCCGCGTCCCGCTCCCTGACCACGCGCAGGTCCTCCACGAGCGACCTCATCTCAGCCGCTCTCGCGGGCCCGGGCGATCAGCAGGAGATACGCCCAGTCGGACCGGCTGCTGCGGGGCACCCGGCGCTCGGCGAGCACGGCGAATCCGGCGCCGGCCAGGAGCTCCACGGCCTCCGCCCGGGTGAACTCGCGGGCCAGGCGCCCGTTGGGGCTCTCGCGCAGCAGCCCCTGGGGTTCCTCCGGCGGGCGCACGAAGAGGCTGATGGCGAGGACACCGCCGGGCCGCAGGGCCTGGCGCAGCCGCTCCAGGTACTTCTGGTAGTCCGCAGGGTGCTGGTGGTGCAGGGCGCCGTTGTCCATGACGGCGTCGAAGCCCTCGGGGTCAGTGACGGCGGTGACGTCACCGAGCACGAACGAGACCCGCTCCCCCCACTGTCCGGCGAGTTCCTTCCACTCGGGCAGGTCGATGAGGTCGACGCCGACCACTCGGTGGCCGAGGGCGAGCAGGCGCCGGGTGTCGAGGCCGCGTCCGGCCCCCACGTCCAGGACGCGGCTGCCGGGCTCGATCCACTGGTGCAGCAGTTCGGTCAGCTGCCGCATCTCGGGCTCGGCGGTCCAGGAGTCCCGGCCGTCGTCGTAGATGACCTGGAAGGCGTGGCGCAGCACCGCCCCGTAGTCGTCGCGGTCGGCCATCAGGAGATCCGCCTCCATTCCTCCGGGGTGCCGGCGTCCGGGAAGACCGTGACGACCGTCTCGGCCGGGGTGAGGCCGGCCGCGATCCGGCAGCTGATGAGCCAGTTGGCGGCGGCGGAGCTGCCGATGCGCAGGCCGGTGCGCTCGTGGAAGTCGGCCATCGCGGTCAGGCACTGGGGGTAGGAGACGGTGTGGTGTTCCACCTCGTGCTCGTGCAGGGTGACGAACGGCTGACGGATGCCGTCCCCGAATCCCCCGGAACCAGCGTATTTGGGCAGGCCGTTGGGCGGCTCGGGGCTGCCGTAGGGCAGCTCGTCGGGGGTGACGCCGATGGCCCGCACGTCCGGGTGGCGCTCGCGCAGCGCGCGAAGCGTGCCGATCAGGGTGCCGCCCGTGCCGATCGAGGCGACCCAGGCGGCCGGGGCGCGCCCGGCGAGCTGATCGAGCAGTTCGGCGCCCGTGGTGCGCTGGTGCATCGCCAGGTTGGCGGGGTTGCGGTGCTGGTAGAGCAGCCGGACGCCGGGATCGCGCGCGGCGAGGTCGAGGGCGGTACGGATCACCGCGATGAAGCCGGCGTCCTTGTCGACCAGGACCACGCTCGCGCCGTCGGCGGCCAGGTCGTCCAGGAGGCTGCGCGGGCTCGCGGAGGACAGCACGAACCGCGCGCGGACGCCGAGCCCGGCGCACAGCCGGGCCAGGGAGCGGGCGAGCGTCCCGCCGGAGTACTCAAGGACGCTCAACCGCGTCAGGGGCAGGTCGCCGTGTTCGTGGACGGCGCGCGCGAGCATCGCGTAGGCGACGCGGTCCTTGACGGATCCGGACGGGTTCTCCCACTCGCACTTGGCGAGCACCTGCGCGCCGCCCGGCGGCCCCGGCACGGCGATGAGGGAGGTGTTGCCGAGCTTGGCCGCGAAGTCCGCGAACGCGGGGTGGGCGGCTTGGAGCGCGGCGTGGTCCACCGGGTCGTCGGGGGTGAACTCATAGGGAGCGTCCAGGGCTTCGATGTGTTTCATGGCGTCTCCGCGAGTCGAAATCCCATGGCGTAGATCGCCTTGCCGTACCGGCCGTGCCGGCGGCGGCAGCGGGCCAGGTCCCCGAACCGGGTGAAGCTGCCGCCGCGCGCGATCCGGTAGCCGCCCCGCTCGCGCAAAAGGTCGTCGGCGATGTGCGGTCCGCCGGGGTAGGGCCGGTAGTCGTCGGCCACGTACTCCTCGACGTTGCCCGCGAGGTCGTCGGCGCCGAAGGGGCTTCGGCCCGGTCCGTGGACGCCGACGGGTGTGGTGCCCAGCGGCCCGGCCTCGGCGGTGTTGGCCAGGTGCGGATCCCAGTGCTCTCCCCAGGGGTACTCCCGTCCGTCCCCGCCGCCGGCCGCGTACTCCCACTCGGCCTCCGTGGGCAGCCTGAAACGGCGCCCGGTCCGCTGCCCGAGCCACTGGGCGTAGGCGTCGGCGGCCTCGGGCGGCACGGTCCACACGGGATGGTTGGCGAGGTGGGCCGGGTAGATCCCGAACTGCCAACTGGTGGGCAGCCAGCGGGTGTTGGTCTCCTCGGCGAAGTGGCGGTACTCCAGGTTGGTCACCGGGTACCGGGCCAGCCAAAAGCCCGCGATCTCCACCTCGTGCGCGGGGGTCTCCTTCGCGATCCACTCCGCCAGCACCCCGACGTGGCTCCACGCGGCGGCCACCTCCTCGACCCGCCCGGCCGGCAGGCCGAGCGTCACCCGGGCGCCGGGCACCTCGACCATGGCGGGCGCCAGGGGGTCGATCCTCGGGTCGCCAAGGAGGGCGAGCAGAGCGCCGGCCGCGCAGCGCTCCGCCAGGGGCAGTGCCGCGTCCTCCAGGGCGGCGACCAGCTCGTCGGGCGCCTTGCCGTACAGGTGGCGGCAGGCGGCGGGCGAGAGCCAGGGGCGGTGCACGAAGGTCTCGGGCAGACCCATGGCCTCGCGGTCGCCGAGCGTGTTGGGGTTGGCCCGGGCGCTCATCCGGTCGCCACGGGTATCTCGTAGACCGATCCGTCGTAGGAGCCGGCCAGCCAGCGCCGACGGTCCGCGTCGAAGTGCAGACAGGAGATGCCCGCGGTGGTCGGGCGCACCACGACGGGCCAGCGGTCACTGTCGCGGTCGTAGACGGCCACCAGACCGTTGTAGGCGGCGGTGGCGATCAGACGGCCGTCGCTGGACGCCGCGACGCACTTCACCGAGTGGTCGTGCGGCGTCGTCAGGGTCCGGGCCGAGGTCCCGGTCCAGATCCGCAGTCTCAGATCGCGGCTGATGCTGGCGAAGCAGCCGGGGCCGAGCGCCGCGCAGCCGTTGGCGATGCGGTCGTGCGCGGCATCCAGGCGCGCCGTCTCGGTGAAGTCGGCGGTGGAGAACCAGGCGGCGCCGGTGTCGGCGCACACGGAGAAGATGACGTCGTCGAAGACCGCGACGTCCTTGACGGCGTTGGCGTGCAGCGGGAGTGTCCGCTCGAAGACGAGCTTGCCGTCGTCGTCCAGCGAGAACACGAGGCCTTCGCCGGTGTACGCCCCGATCACCACGTGCGGGCGGCCCTCGCGGGTGAACGCGGCGCCACAGTTGAGCGGCGAGCGGTGCTGGTGGAGGGCTTCCCCGGTGAGCGCGTCGAACAGGACGCCCATCTGGCCGCCGGTCAGCACCCGCTCCCCCACCTGCACGAGGAAGTTGCACAGACTGCCAAGACGCGTGCGCTCCTGGCCGTCCTCGCGCAGGATGCCCGCGTCACCGATGGCCAAGGTGGCCCCGCCCCGCTGGATGACGGCGTTGACGCCGCCGGTGGGCTCGACCCCTTGGAGGTCCCAGCTCTCCTGGTCGATGCGGTAGGTGGCATAGCTCGATCCGAAGGTCGCGAAGACCAGCGTCGAGTCGCCCAGAAACGCGCACGACCTCGGCCACACCTCGCTGGGCAGCGCGGCGGAGGCGATGGGCCGCAGCCCGTCGGCGGTGTCCCACACCCGCATCGTACGGTCGTAACTCAGGCTCACCAGAAGGCCGTTGGCGCTCTGAAGGACCAGCCGTTTGATGCCCGCCTCGTGCGCCGGGTGGAGGTGGGTGCCGTGTTCGTCGATGACGATGATCTGGCCCTCGTCGTTTCCGGCGTAGGTGGTGCCGTCGGCGGCCAGGGCCACGGTGTCCGTCTCCACGCCGCCCAGGTCGATCTCGCCGACCGGGCCGCCGGTGGCCGGGGACCACCTGCGGATGGTGCCGTCGTCGCTGGAGGAGACCAGCTCCGCCTCGCTCCCGCCGGGACCGGGGTGGGACCAGGCCACCGAGATGACGTCGGCGGTGTGTCCCGCGAACACGTGGCGCAGCCGTCCGTCGAAGCCGTACACCCGGACGCGGTGGTCGCGCGACGCGGTGGCCACGAGGGGTTCGGTGGGGTGGAAGACGGCCATCTCCACGTCGTCGTCGTGGTCGGAGAAGACCGCGAGGAGCTTGAGGTCCGGCACGGACCACAGGCGCGCGGTGTAGTCGCTCGACGAGGTGAGCAGGTGCCGGCCGTCCGGGCTGAACACCACTTGGTTGGCCAGATGGTCGTGGGTGGCCCGGGCCAGCGGGGTCTTGTCGTCCGCCCGCCACAGAATGACCTGGTTGTCGTAGCCGGCGGTCGCCACGAAGGTGTCCTTGTGGGCGGCGACGCCACTGATCGGTCCTCGGTGCTGGATCATCTCAGTACGTACTCCCGAGCTCGATGGCGTGCTGCGCCACGTTGACCTTGGCTTCGAGATAGCGGGCGTTACTGGGATTGGAATGCACATCGGTGGATTCCACGGCGCGCAACAGCACGCCGTTGCGGCGCAGTTGCTCGACCTTGTCGGGGTTGTTGGTGAGCAGGTCGATCTTCTCGACGCCGAGGCAGCGCAGGATCTGGGCGGCCACGGTGTAGTCGCGTTCGTCGCCGCTGCGGCCCAGCATGCGGTTGGCCGCGTAGGTGTCGTACCCCTGGTCCTGGAGCCGGTAGGCGTCCAGCTTGTTGTACAGGCCGATGCCCCGGCCCTCCTGGCGCAGATAGAGCAGATAGCCGCCCCGGCTCGCGATCTTGGTCAGGGCCTCGTGCAGCTGGGGCCCGCAGTCGCAGCGCACCGAACCGAACACGTCTCCGGTCAGGCACTCCGAGTGCAGACGCACGAGCGGCACCCCGCCGCCGGGCTCTCCCAGCCTGATGGCCAAGTGCTCGCCGTCGTCGGCGAGCCCTTGAAAACTGATCATCTCCGCGTTCAGGGGGGCACGCGGGCCGATGTTCAGGGCGATCTCGACCCGCTCCCGGATTCTGGGGGAGGATCCCGCCCGTGGGCCGGCGTCCAAGCGCTCTTCCATCATCACCTCTCATCGAACCGCGACGACCACGCGTGATCTATGGATGGGAGACCGGGACCGGGCCTTCGGGACCGCCGTCACTTCGCGGCGCCCGCCGCGAGAGGTGCCCCATGTCCAGCCGGTCGGCCGGACAGCAAAGAAGCGAGGCGTCCCGGCCGCGTCGCGCCTCCCGGGTCCTTCCGAGAAGACGCGGTGCCCGACAGGCCGGAGGGTTTCAGCTCCCTGACATCGGGGTGTCTTTGTCTTGCCGTTCCTTGCGCAGGATGTACCTTCTCCGCTCACTCTTGACCGAGCTGGGGCATACGACTGCGCGAACCTAACAACTATCGACGCAATCGAAAAGGTCTCCAGACGCCGATCACCACGTCTGGCCAAAACTCAACGTGCCGCGCGAACAAGGAAGTTGACGGCATTGATGCTGCGTGACGCGGGGGCGCGGACGGCTCCGCGAGGCGTACGCGGTCGTGTCGATCACCCGTGATACGACCGAAACACCTCCCTTTCGCCGACGCGCGACAAGGCCGGCGTCGCGGCCACCCGCCCGCCCGGGCGGTGGTGTCGCGACGCCGGCCTCGCCGGGCTCCTTGCCGCCGGCCGGACTGGGTGTTCACCCACCAGGGACAGCTCGGCCAGCGACTTCACCGGCCCGTCACCGCACAGAACAGCATCGGTCAGCTCGAACAACGCGTCCGAACGCGCGGTGAGGCAGGAGCAGAACTCGCCCCGGAAGCATGACAGTTCAGCCAACGACTCTCGCCGGACATCGTGGTGCAGCAGACTCATCCTCACGGCCTTCGTGCTGGACGTGTGTGTTCCTTGGTCGGAGCACATGTTCAGCCGAAGGCCGCTCTGACGTATGCCGATTACCGAACCGAGGGGTCAAGTTCGAGGCAGCATTCGCCGCCGGTCGTTAAAGATCAAGCTAGAGGAGGAAGCCCGCGGGGAAGGGGTCGGCCGGGTCCAGGAAGTACTGCGCGGTCCCGGTGATCCAGGCCCGGCCGGTGACCTGGGGCACGACGGCGGGGTAGGGGCCGACCGAGGCCCGGTCCACCAGCCGCCCGGTGAACTCCGTACCGATGAAGGACTCATTGGTGAAGTCGCGGTGGAGCGGGAGGGCGCCCCGGGCGTGCAGCTGGGCCATCCGGGCAGAGGTTCCGGTGCCGCACGGGGAGCGGTCGAACCAGCCCGGGTGGATGGCCATGGCGTGCCGCGAGCGCGTCGCGTCCGACCCGGGCGCCGCCAGGTAGACGTGCTTGACCCCGGTGATCTCCGGGTTCTCGGGATGGACGGGCGCGTAGGCGGCGTTGATGGCGGCCATGATGTCGAGTCCGGCGGCGAGCAGTTCGCCCTTGTGGGAGCGGTCGAAGGGCAGACCGAGCGCGTCGAGTTCGACGAAGGCGTAGAAGTTGCCCCCGTAGGCGAGGTCGTAGGTGACCGTGCCGAGCCCGGGGACCTCCACCTTGCGGTCCAGGGCCGCGCAGAACGCGGGGACGTTGGTCAGCGTGACGGACTTCGCCGCGCCGTCCTCCACCCGCACGTCCACGCTCACCAGGCCGGCCGGGGTGTCGAGCCGGACGGTGGTGACGGGCTCGGTGACCGCGACCATGCCGGTCTCCACCAGCACGGTGGCCACGCCGATGGTGCCGTGGCCGCACATCGGCAGCAGTCCTGACACCTCGATGTACAGAACGCCGAAGTCCGCGTCGGGGCGGGTGGGCGGCTGGAGGATCGCCCCGCTCATCGCCGCGTGGCCGCGCGGCTCGTACATCAGGAGCGTACGGATGTGGTCCATGTGCTCCATGAAGTACCGCCGCCGCTCGGCCATGGTGGCGCCCGGCACGACGCCGAGCCCGCCGGTGATGACGCGGGTCGGCATGCCCTCGGTGTGCGAGTCGACCGCGTGGTAGACGTGTCGGGTCCGCATGGTTGGCCTCCCTTTGGCTCTAGTGGTGGCCCTCGGCGAGGGCCTTCTCGGTGGCGGCGCGCACCAGCGCGTCCTGCTCCGCCGTCAGCGGCTGCCTCGGCGGCCTGGTGGGCCCGCCGGGGCGGCCCGCCAGGTCCATGGACACCTTGATGGCCTGGACGAACTCGGTCTTGGAGTCCCAGCGCAGCAGCGGGTGCAGCGCGCGGTAGAGGGGCAGCGCGCTGCCCAGGTCGCCCTTGACCGCCGCGTGGTAGAGCTCGGCGCAGGAAGCGGGCAGCGCGTTGGGGTAGCCGGCGATCCAGCCCACGGCCCCGGCCGTGGCCAGTTCCAGCAGGACGTCGTCGGCGCCCGCCAACAGGTCGAGCCCCGGGGCGAGTTCTGCGATCTCGTAGGCCCTGCGCACATCGCCGCTGAACTCCTTGACGGCGACGATGCTGCCGTCGGCGTGCAGTTGGGCCAGCAGGGCGGGCGTCAGGTCGACCTTGGTGTCGAAGGGGTTGTTGTAGGCGACCACGGGCAGGCCCGCCTTGGCGACCTCGGCGTAGTGGGCCCGCACCGAACGCTCGTCGGCGCGGTAGGCGTTGGGCGGCAGCAGCAGGACGGAGCCCGCGCCCTCGGCGGCCGCGTGCTCGGCCCAGCGGCGCGATGCGGCGCTGCCGTAGGCGGCGACGCCCACCATGACGCGGTCGCCGTCACCGGCCGCCTCGATGGCCGTGCGCACGACGCGTTCGCGCTCCTCGTCGGTGAGGGTCTGGTACTCGCCGAGCGACCCGTTCGGCACGACGCCGTCGCTGCCGTTGGCGATCAGCCAGCGGACGTGCTCGGCATAGGCGGTGTAGTCGATGGAGAGGTCGGGGCGCAGGGGCAGCGCGGTGGCGACGAGGATGCCGTGCCAGGGACGCGGGCGCGGGGGTGCTGAAGCTGTCATGAACGGACTCCCTAGTGTGGTGTGTGACATTTTACTGGCCCGCACAGGGGAGCCACAAGAGGTCCGCCGCGCGAGCCTGGTGCGCCGCCCCGCACCGGCCATCCGGTCCCGCTCAGCCGAGGACGGCGAATCCGTCCAGTTCGACCAGGGCCTCGCTGTCCCAGAGCCGGACCGCGCCGATCACGGCCATCGCCGGATAGTCGCGGCCCGCCAACTCCCGCCAGATCGCGCCCAGTTCGCGCGCGCGGGAGCGGTAGTCGGCGACGTCCGTCGCGTACACGGTGACCCGCGCGAGGTCGCCCGGGGTGCCTCCCGCCGCCGCCAGCGCCGCGAGCAGGTTGGTCAGCGCGGTGCGGAACTGCTCGGGCAGGGTGGCGCCCATCACCGTGCCGTCCGCGGCGAGCGCGGTCTGCCCGGCGAGGAAGACCAGGCGCGACCCGGTGGCGACGACGGCGTGGCTGAAACCGGTCGCCGGGGACAGAGCGGCGGGATTGACCCGCTCCAGGCTCACCGGTACAGCTCCTTCGCGATGATCGTGCGCTGCACTTCACTGGCTCCTTCGTAGATGCGGGGCGCGCGCACGTCACGGTAGAGGTGTTCGAGCAGATGCCCGCGTCGCAGCGCGCGGGCGCCGTGCAACTGCACCGCCGCGTCCACGACGTACTGCGCGGTCTCGGTGGCGAACAGCTTCGCCATGGCCGAGCCGCGCGCGATGCCCTGCTCGCCCCGGTCGTGGGCGGCGGCCGCCGCGTACACCAACAGCCGCGCGGCCTCGGTGCGGGTGGCCATCTCGGCGACCTGGTGGGCGACGGCCTGGAGGTCTTTCAGCGGACCGCCGAACGCGGTGCGGGCGGCGGTGTGCGCGAGCGTGGCGTCCAGCGCCGCCTGCGCCATGCCGACGGCGAACGCGCCGACGCTCGGCCGGAACAGATTGAGCGTGTTCATCGCGACGCGGAAGCCGCCGTCCCGCTCGCCCAGGATGTCGCCCGTGTCCACGGGCACGCCGTCGAAGGTGAGGGTGCCGATGGCGTGCGGAGAGAGCAGGTCCAGCGGTGCGCCGCTCAGTCCTGGCCGGTCGGCCGGGACCAGGAACGCGGTCACACCCCGGGCTCCCGCGCCCGGCGTCGTACGGGCGAAGACGGTGTAGAAGTCGGCTTCGGGGGCGTTGGAGATCCAGCACTTCTCCCCCGTCAGGCGCCAACCCCCTTGCTGGGGCTCGGCTTTGAGGCTGAGCGCGGCGGCGTCCGAGCCCGCGTCCGGCTCGCTGAGCGCGAAGGCGGCCACGGTGCGGCCCGCGCTCACCTGGGGCAGCCAGCGCTCGCGCTGGGCCGGCGTCCCGTGGGCGGCGACCGGGTGCGCGCCGAGGCCCTGGAGGGCGAGCGCGGTCTCCGCCTCGGTGCACGCGTACGCCAGCGACTCACGCATCAGGCACAGGTCCAGGGCGCCGGAATCGAAGAGACGGGCCAGCAGGCCGAGCTCCCCGAGCGCTTCGACGAGTGGCCGGTTGACCCGGCCGGGCTCACCCTTGTCGGCAAGGGGGCGCAGCCGCGCCCCGGCGAGCTCCCGCAGTTCCCCGCACCATTCCACCTGGTCCGGCTCCAGCGCGAAGGCGGGCATGACCACCCCTCTCCTACTCGGACTCCGACTGTCCCACGCGGTGCGGACAACGGCGCCGACGAACACCGGTCGCGCCGCACCCCCGCCCGGCGGCCGCTCTATCGCGAACTGTTGACTGCCGTCACCCAAACGATACGCTCCAGAGGCGACAAGGGGGCGATCCCGTATGGAGCCGAAGACCTCAGCGCACGCCGACACCTTTCCCCGCGACCACCTGCCGCCCGCCGATCAGTGGCCCCGTCTGCTGCTCGGACCGCCGGGCCCCGGCCGCCCCGAGCGGGTCAACTGCGGCGCGGAGCTCCTGGACGCGACGATCGCGCGCTTCGGTCCCGGCCGGCCCGTCTTTCGCACCGGCGCGGGCGACGTCTGGACCTACGGTGAGCTGCGCGACCGGGTCGACGGGATCGCCCACGTCCTGGCCGCCGAGCTCGGCGTGGTGCCGGGCAACCGGGTGCTGCTGCGCGGGCCGACCACACCGTGGCTCGCCGCCTGCTGGCTCGCGGTGATGAAGGCGGGCGCGGTCGCCGTCACGGTCCTGGCCCAGCAGCGCGCCCACGAGCTGGGTGTCATGTGCTCCATCGCGCGGATCAGCCACGCGCTGTGCGACGCCCGCTGTCTTGCCGACCTGGAGCGGGCCGACGCGCCGGGCCTGCGCATCACGGCGTACGGCGGCGATGAGCCGCACGACCTGCTGAACCTGGTCAAGCACGCGCCCACCGGACGGTTCACCGCCGTGGACACCTCGGCGGACGACGTGGCCCTGATCGCCTTCACCTCCGGCACGACCGGGCGCCCCAAGGGCTGTATGCACCTGCACCGCGATGTGCTCGCCATCGCCGACACCTTCGCGCGGCACATCCTCAAGCCGAGGCCCGACGACGTCTTCGCCGGCAGCCCACCGCTCGGCTTCACCTTCGGTCTCGGCGGTCTCCTCGTCTTCCCGCTGCGGGCCGGCGCATCGGCGCTGCTGCTCGAACAGGCGGGCCCCAAGCAGCTGTTGCCCGCGCTCGCCGAACACCGCGTCTCCGTCCTGTTCACCGCGCCGACCGCCTACCGCGTGATGCTCGACGAACTGGACGGGTACGACATCAGCGCCCTGCGCCGCTGCGTATCGGCGGGTGAGAACCTGCCGGCGGCGACCTGGCGGGCCTGGCACGAGCGCACCGGTCTACGCGTCATCAACGGGATCGGCGCGACGGAACTGCTGCACATCTTCCTCTCGGCGGCCGACGACGACATCAGACCCGGAACCATCGGCAGACCCGTGCCGGGCTGGCAGGCGTGCGTCATCGACGCGGAGGGGAACCCGGTCCCCGACGGCGAACCCGGCCTCCTCGCGGTGCGCGGCCCCATCGGCTGCCGCTACCTCGCCGATGAACGCCAGCGCGTCTATGTGCGGCACGGCTGGAACATCACGGGCGACACCTGCGTACGCGACAGCGACGGCTACTTCCGGTACGTGGCCCGCGCCGACGACATGATCATCTCCGCCGGGTTCAACATCGCGGGCCCCGAGGTCGAGGACGCGCTGCTGCGCCACCACGATGTCACCGAGGCCGCGGTGGTGGGACGGCCCGACGAGCGCCGCGGTCACGTCGTCGTCGCCTACTGCGTGCTCAGGCCCGGTGTCGCGCGCGGCGAGGAGACGGCCGCCCGCCTGCGCGAGCACGTGAAGAGCGAACTGTTCCCCTACAAGTGCCCGCGCGAGATCGTCTTCCTGGACGCCCTGCCGCGCACCCCCACGGGCAAGCTCCAGCGCTTCCGGCTGCGGGAACTAGAGTGATCACGTGGCCGAGCAGCACACCCCCCGATCCCTGATCGTGACCCTGTACGGCGCCTACGGGCGCGAGATCTCCGGCTCCCTCGCGGTCGCCGAACTCATCCGGCTGCTCGCGGCGGTCGGCGTCGACGCGCCGTCCGTGCGCTCCTCGGTGTCCCGGCTGAAGAGGCGCGGACTGCTGATGGCGCGGCCCACCCCCCTCGGCGCGGCCGGCTACGCCCTGTCCGAGGACGCGCGCCAGCTCCTGGACGACGGCGACCGGCGCATCTACGCCCACCCCGCGCCCCGCGAGGACGAGGGCTGGGTCCTGGCGGTGTTCTCCGTGCCCGAGGCGGAGCGCAGCAGGCGCCACCTCCTGCGCTCCCGTCTGGCCGCGCTCGGCTTCGGCACGGCCGCGCCCGGCGTGTGGCTGGCCCCGGGCCGCCTGTACGACGAGGCGCGGCACACTTTGGAACGCCTCGGCCTCACTCCGTACGTGGACCTCTTCAAGGGCGACCACCTGGGCTTCGCCCCCACCGCCGAGGCCGTCGCCCGCTGGTGGGACCTGCCCGCCATCGCCCGGCAGCACGAGGAGTTCCTTGACCGGCACGAGCCGGTGCTGCGCGCCTGGCAGGCCCGGTCCCCCGCCGGTCCCCCGGGCCCCGAGCCGGAAGCCGCCTACCGCGACTACCTGCTCGCCCTGGACTCCTGGCGCCGCCTGCCCTACGCCGACCCGGGCCTGCCCGCCGGCCTGCTGCCCCCGGCCTGGCCCGGCGCCCGCTCCGCCGACGTCTTCACCGGCCTGCACGCGCTGCTGCGGGATGCCGGGGCCGCTTTCGTGCGCGGGGCGCTGCCGAGTCCGCGCGGCTGAGGCGGGCCCTCAGACACGGCCCGGGCCCAGGCCCCGACCCCGGTCCCGGCAGAACGGGAGGTCCCGCCCGGCCACCCGGTCCCGGGGGCCGGCCGCCCGCAGGACGACGTCCAGGGCGCGGTCGGGATCGGCGGCGTAACAGTTGCTGAACCAGGCCATGTTCGCCTCGACCACCGCCCAGCAGGGATCGGCGTCGTGCCCGGGCGCGGCCAGGAGTCCGATGTCCACCACCACCGCGCTGGGCAGCGTGTGCCCGCGGGCGGCCAGGAGGGCGCCGGCGAATTCCAGCACGGCGCCCCGGCGCCGGTGTCCTTCCAGGGGAGCGGCGTCGAGCCGGCCGAAGGTGGCGTACTGCGCACCCGTGTGGACCGCGCCGTCCAGCACGAAGAGGCGGAACTCCATCGCCCAGGTCACCACGTCACTGACCTGGACCGGCAGATCCGGCGGCAGGTCGGGGAAGTCGGGGGTGCTCGGGAGCCGCCCGCCGTCGGCGTAGACGGCGGCCGGGAAGCTCTTGTCGCTGGGCGGTTTGACGAACGCCGGCCCGGTCAGGCCGCGCGCCTGTTCGAGGGTGGTCGTGGTGACGCGCCGCCGGGTGAAGTCGCGGGGCAGGGCGGTGAGCCAGTCGTCCGTCGGCTCCAGGAGCGCCACGCCGAGGTCGTCGGCGGTGCCCGCGGCGTAGGCGGGCCCGCCGTAGTAGTGGCCGCCCCGCCTGCCGCGCAGAAGGCTCGCGCCGTCGCCCGCCGCCAGCACCTCCACCTCCATGCCCCGCCGCCGCGCCGAGGCCGCGAGAAGTTCGCGTGTCGTGGTGTACTGCGGCGCCACTGCCAGGAAGTCGCTGTTCGTCATGATCACCGACGATGTCACAGACGCATGGGAGTCAGTTCAGTCCGAGGCGGGCGCGGGGTGCGTCGGTGCGGCCCGTCGGTGGGGTGCGGCTGCCCGCCCGGTAGGGAGCCGGCCAGGACGCGCCGGGGCCCGTGTAGGACTGTTCGGCGGCGGCGTGCAGGGTCCAGTGGGGGTCGTACAGGTGGGGGCGGGCCAGAGCGCACAGGTCGGCCCGGCCCGCCAGGAGCAGGGAGTTGACGTCGTCCCAGGAGGAGATGGCGCCGACCGCGATGACGGGGACGCCGAGTTCGGCGCGGATCCGGTCGGCGTAGGGGGTCTGGTAGGAGCGGCCGAATTCGGGGCGCTCGTCGGGGACGACCTGGCCGGTGGAGACGTCGATGGCGTCGGCGCCGTGCTCGGTGAAGGCGCGGGCGATCTCGACGGCGTCCTCGGCGGTGGTGCCGCCCTCGGCCCAGTCGGTGGCGGAGATCCGTACCGTCATCGGCCGCTCGGCGGGCCAGACGGCGCGGACCGCGTCGAAGACTTCAAGGGGGAAGCGGAGCCGGGCGGCCGGGGAACCACCGTAGGCGTCGGTGCGTTGATTGGTAAGAGGGGAGAGGAATCCGGAGAGCAAGTAGCCGTGGGCGCAGTGCAGTTCGAGGAGGTCGAATCCGCAGTCGGCGGCGCGGCGGGCCGCTGCCGTGAACTGGTCGCGTACGGCGGTGAGTCCGGCGCGGTCGAGGGCGTGCGGGATCTGGTTGACACCGGGGCGGTAGGGGATGGGCGAGGCGGCGGCCAGGGGCCAGTTGCCGCTGTCGAGGGGCTGGTCCATGCCGTCCCACATCAGCTTGGTCGATCCCTTGCGCCCGGAGTGGCCGAGCTGAGCGCCGAGGGCGATGCCCGGCGCCTGGGCGTGGACGAAGTCGACGATCCGTCGCCAGGCCGCGGCCTGTTCGGGGGTGTAGAGGCCGCCGCAGCCGGGGGTGATGCGGCCCTCGGGGCTGACGCACACCATCTCGGTCATGACCAGGCCCGCGCCGCCGAGCGCGCGGGCACCCAGGTGCACCAGGTGGAAGTCGCCGGGGACGCCGTCCACGGCCGAGTACATGTCCATGGGCGAGACGACCACGCGGTTCTTCAGCTCCAGGCCGCGCAGCCGGAAGGGGGTGAACATGGGCGGGGTGCCCGGCGGGCAGCCGAAGTCCCGCTCCACGGCGTCGGTGAAGCCGCTGTCGCGCAGGCGCAGGTTGCCGTGGGTGACGCGGCGGCTGCGGGTGAGGAGGTTGAAGGCGAACTGCCGTGCGGGTTGGCCGACATGGAGGGCCAGGTCCTCGAACCAGCGCAGGCTGGCCGCGGCCGCGCGCTGCGTCGACTCCACGACGGGCCGGCGCTCGCTCTCGTACGCCGCGAGGGCCGCGGGCAGATCGGGCTGTTCCTGTACGCACGCGGCAAGCGCCAGCGCGTCCTCGACGGCGAGCTTGGTGCCGGAGCCGATGGAGAAGTGGGCGGTGTGCGCGGCGTCGCCGAGCAGCACCGTGTTGCCGTACGCCCAGCGCTCGTTGACCACGGTGCGAAACGCGGTCCAGGAGGAGTTGTTGCCGCGCAGGGGCCGCCCGCCGAGGGCGTCGGAGAAGATCTTGGCGCAGAGGTCGGCGGAGGCCTTCTCGTCGAGGGCGTCGAGCCCGGCGGCCGCCCATACCTCTTCGCGCATCTCGACGATGACCGTGGAGGCGGCGGCGGAGTAGGGATAGGCGTGCAGTTGCATCACGCCGTGCGGGGTCTCGGCGATCTCGAAGCGGAAGGCGTCGAAGGCGAAGTCGGCGGCGAGCCAGATGTAGCGGCAGCGGTGGCGGGTGACGCGGGGCGCGAAGTGGTCCGCGTGCGCCGCGCGGGTCGGGCTGTGCACCCCGTCGGCGGCGATCACCAGGTCGTGGGTGGCGGCGAGTTCCGCAGCCGGCGGCGCCTCGGCGCGAAAGCGCAGGTCGACGCCGAGTCCGCGGCAGCGCTCGTGCAGGATCTCCAGGAGCCTGCGCCGCCCGAGGGCCGCGAAGCCGTGGCCGCCGGAGGTGAGCCTCCTGCCCCGGTGCACGATGTCGATGTCGTCCCACCGGACGAACTCGGCGCGCAGTGCCCGGTGGACGGCCGGGTCGGCGTGTTCGATACCGCCCAGGGTCTCGTCCGACAGGACGACGCCGAAGCCGAAGGTGTCGTCGGGCGCGTTGCGCTCCCACAGGGTGATCTCGCGGGACGCGTCGAGCCGCTTGAGCAGGGCGGCGGCGTACAGACCGCCCGGTCCGCCCCCGATGACGGCGATCCGCGGCGGGGCGCCCCCGCCCCCGGCGCCGGCCATCGCTAGCGGCCCTGCCATTTCGGGGGCCGCTTCTCGGTGAAGGCGGCGTGGAACTCGGCGTAGTCCTCGCCGTTCATCAAGAGGGCCTGGGTGGCGGCGTCCAGTTCGACGGAGGCCGCGAGCGGCATGTCGAGTTCGGCGGTCAGCAGCGCCTTGGTCTGGGCGTGGGCGAGGGCGGGGCCGTTCGCGAGGTGGCGCGCGAGCTCACCGGCGCGTTCGTCGGCGCGGCCCTCCTCGGTCAACTCGCTGAGCAGGCCGATGCGTTCGGCCTCGGCTGCGCGCACCGGCTCGCCGAGCATGAGCAGCCGCGTGGCGTGGCCGAGGCCGACGACGCGGGGCAGCAGATAGGCGGCGCCCATGTCGCCGCCCGAGAGGCCCACCCTGGTGAAGAGGAACGCGAAGCGCGCGGTGGGGTCGGCGACGCGGAAGTCGGCGGCGAGGGCGAGCACCGCGCCCGCGCCCGCGGCGACGCCGTGCAGGGCGGCGATCACGGGGAAGGGGCACTCGCGGATCGCGCGGACGACCTGGCCGGTCATGCGGTTGAAGTCGAGGAGTTCGGCGGTGTTCATGGACAGGGTGGCGCCGATGATGTCGTCCACGTCGCCGCCCGAGCAGAAGCCGCGCCCCTGGCCGGCCAGGACCATGGCGCGCACCGAACGCTCCCTCGACAGCTCGGCCAGCAGGTCGCGCAGGTCGGCGTAGGCGCCGAAGGTCAGCGCGTTGAGCTTGTCGGGCCGGGCGAGGGTGACGGTCGCGACCCCGTCGTCCACCGAGAGCCGCAGGTGGCGCCAGTCCTCGGTAGCGGAAGCGGAGCTGAGAAAGGGGCTCATCGGGGGCTGCGGCCTCCTTCGGCGGGACGGCCGTGGCCGCCACTGCGTCTGCTGCCTGCTCCCCCCGAAGGTATCACTCGTATGTGACTGTCGTCACGAGCACGCGATAGACCCGTGACCCGTGCGGCGGCGGGCGCGGAGGCCGCGCGACCGCTCACCGCGGCTCCGGGCGGCCTCCGCGCGTCACCGTCCTGCGGCCACCGCCCCACCACGCACGCAGGGCGGGCCAGGTCACACCGCCGACCCGCCCCCGCCGGCCAGGCGCGACCTGGCTCGCCCGTAGCAGGCGTACACCAGCGCGCCGGCCGCGAGGAACAGCGCGAACTGCAACCAGGTCACCCAGCCCGTGCCGTACATCAGATAGAGGCAGAAGCCGACGCCCAGGATCGGGCTCACCGGATACAGCGGCACCCGGAACGAGCGCTTCAGGTCCGGGTCGCTCCGGCGCAGCGCGACCACCGCCACATTCACGACGGCCATCACGGCGAGCGTGCCGATGGTGGTCAGGTTCACCACCGCGTCGAGCGAGGCGAACGCGGCCGGTACGGCGAAGACCAGCGCGACGATCCAGGTGTTGGCGGCCGGGGTCGCGGTTTTCGGTGAGACCCGTTCGAAGACCCTGGGGACGAGCCCGTCGCGGGACATCGACATCAGGATGCGGGTCTGGCCGTACATCACGGCCAGTACGACGGAGGCGATGGCCACGACCGCGCCGAACGCGATGACGTCGCCGCCGAACGTCGACCCGGTGACCTGGTTGACGATCAGCGACAGCGCGGCGGGCTTGTCGCCGACCGCGTCCGCGCCGAGCCCGCCGATGGCGGCCAGGGCGACCGCGCAGTACAACAGGGTCGCCACACCGATGCAGATCATGATCGCGACGGGGATGTTCCTGCGCGGATTTCTCACTTCCTCACCGGCCGTGGTGATCGCGTCGAAGCCGATGTACGAGAAGAAGGCGAGCGAGGCTCCGGCGGTGACCCCGGCGGCGCCGTGGGTCGCGAACGGCGTGAGGTGGCCCGCCTTGAACGCCGTGAACGCGATCGCCAGGAACAGCAGCAGGATCCCGATCTTGAGGACGGCCATCGCGGCGGTCGCCCGCGCGCTCTCGCGGACACCGCGCACCAGGAGGGTCGCGGCGAGCAGGATGACGACGACGGCCGGAAGGTTGATCACCCCGCCGTCGCCGGGCCCCGCCGACAGAGCGGCGGGCAGCTGCCGGCCGATGAGGCCGTTCAGGAGTTCATTGAGGTACTGGCTCCAGCCGACCGCGACCGCGGACACCGAGACGCCGTACTCCAGGAGCAGGCACCAGCCGACCAGGAAGGCGGTGCGCTCGCCGAGCGTGGCGTACGCGAAGGAGTACGAGGAGCCCGAGACCGGGATCGCGCCGCCGAGCTCGGCGAAGGCGAACGCCGTGAACACGCAGGTGATCGCGGCCAGCACGAAGGAGAGGAGCACGGCGGGACCGGCCTTGGCGACGCTGTCGGAGAGTCCGACGAAGATGCCGGTGCCCACGATCGCGCCGACGCCGAAACACACGAGCTGGAAGAGCCCCATCGTCCGGCGCAGTCCGTGCCCTTCGAGGTCCGCGCCGGATTCGGCGATGAGCAGGCGTGGGGATTTGATCCGGGGGCCGGTGGCGGGAGGGGAAGCGGGGTGGGGGCGCCGCATGGGGGTCTCATTCCTGGTCGTACACCGCGGCCGGGCAGGGGGCCGCGCACACAAGAAAGCGGGGCCCGAGCGTGCGAGCTCGGACCCCACCAAGAAGCGACATGATAACCACTGTGCCGCATGTGCACCCAATCGGGCGCATTTCTATTCGGCGCCGTCGGCATCCCGGGCCGTGGGCCGGTCCCCGAGCGTGGCGACCATGATGGCCTTGATGGTGTGCAGCCGGTTCTCCGCCTCGTCGAAGACGACCGAGTGCGCGGACTCGAAGACCTCGTCGCTCACTTCGAGCTCGGTCAGTCCGTACCGCTCGAAGATGTCCCGGCCGACCTGGGTGGCGAGGTCGTGGAAGGCGGGCAGGCAGTGCAGGAACTTGACGCCCGGGTTGCCGGTGGCGCGCAGCACGTCCATGGTCACCGCGTAGGGCACGAGCGCCTTGATCCGCTCGGCCCAGACCTCCTGCGGCTCTCCCATCGAGACCCAGACGTCGGTGGCGACGAAGTCCGCGCCGGCCACGCCCTCCTCGACGGACTCGGTGAGGGTGACGCGGGCGCCGCTGACGGCGGCCGCCTCGCGCGCCTGGGCGACGATCTCCTCGGCCGGCCAGTACGCCCGGGGCGCCACGATCCGGATGTCCATGCCGAGCAGGGCGCCGGTGACCAGGTAGGAGTTGCCCATGTTGAAGCGGGCGTCACCCAGATAGGCGAAGACGACCTCGCTCAGCGGCTTGTCGGTGTGCTCGGTGACGGTGAGCACGTCGGCGAGCATCTGGGTGGGGTGCCAGTCGTCGGTCAGGCCGTTGTAGACCGGCACACCCGCGTTCGCGGCCAGGATCTCGACGGTCTCCTGCGCGTCGCCCCGGAACTCGATCGCGTCGAACATCCGCCCGAGCACCCGGGCGGTGTCGCGCGGGGACTCCTTCTTGCCGATGTGCGAGCCGGCCGGGTCGATGTAGGTGGTGGACGCCCCCTGGTCGGCCGCGGCCACCTCGAAGGAGCAGCGGGTGCGGGTCGAGGACTTCTCGAAGATCAGGGCGATGTTGCGCCCGCGCAGGCGCTGGACCTCGGTGCCCGCCTTCTTGGCGGCCTTCAGTTCGGCGGCGAGCGCGACCAGTCCGAGGAACTCCTCGGCCGTGAAGTCCAGCTCCTTGAGGACGTGGCGGCCTGCGAGGTCTATCGCCATGGTGGCTGCTCCCGGGGGCGGGTAGGTGGGCGGCGTCCGGATGCGGACCCCGTTGGAATTCTATACGTTCGAGCGCATCACTATACGGCATCACGTTCGACCGGGCAGCTCATGCAGCGCGGGCCTCCCCTCCCCCGGCCGAGCTCGTTGCCCCGGATCTCGATCACCTCGATGCCCTCCTTGCGCAGATGCGTGTTGGTGGTGACGTTGCGCTCGTACGCGACGACCACCCCGGGCTCGACCGCGAGGACGTTGCAGCCGTCGTCCCACTGCTCACGCTCGGCGGAGTGCACGTCCTGGGTGGCGGTGAGCACCCGGATCCGGTCGAGGCCGAGCGCCGCCGCGATCGCCCGGTGCATGTGCTCCGGGGGGTGGTCGGTGACCTTCAGCTCCTGCTCGCCGGCGCCCGGCTCGATGGTGTAGGAGCGGAGCATGCCAAGTCCCGCGTACTGAGTAAAGGTTTCTCCGTCGACCATCGTCATCACCGTGTCCAGGTGCATGAACGCCCGCCGCTTGGGCATGTCGAGGGCCACGATGGTGCGCGCCGAGCCCGCCGCGAACAGGCCGCGGGCCAGCATCTCGACGGCCTGCGGTGTGGTCCGCTCGCTCATCCCGATCAGCACGGCGCCGTTCCCGATCACCAGGACGTCGCCGCCCTCGATGGTCGAGGGATAGTCGCGCTGGCCCTGCGACCAGATGTTGAACGGACCGGCCTGCGCGCCCTTGAACAGCGGGTGATGTCCGTAGATCGCCTCGAAGTGCACGGTCTCGCGCTGGCGGGCCGGCCAGCGCATGGCGTTGATCGATACGCCGTCGTAGATCCACGCGGAGGTGTCGCGGGTGAAGAGGTGGTTGGGCAGCGGGCCGAGCAGGAAGTCGTCCAGGTCCATCGCGTGGAAGCGCACCGACGTCGGCTCCGGGTGCCCCGCAAGGAACTCACGCTTGGTCATCCCGCCGACCAGCGCCTCCGCGAGGTCCGCGTCCGGCAGGTCGTCGAAGACCGCTCGCAGATGACCCGTCGCGAGCGGCCCGTACTCCTTCTCGTCGAAGACCCGGTCAAGCACGAGCGTGCGGGCCGCCTCGATCGCCAGCGTCTCGCGCAGCAGGTCTCCGAAGAGGTGCACCTCCACGCCCCGGTCGCGGAGCACGTCCGCGAATCCGTCGTGCTCCTGTCTGGCCCGGCGCACCCAGAGCACGTCGTCGAACAGCAGCGCGTCCTTGTTGCTGGGCGTGAGCCGCTTCAGCTCCAGATCTGGCCGGTGGAGTATGACGCGGCGCAGCCGCCCGGTCTCGGAATCGACTTGGAATCCCATGCCCCCATCCTGTCCCGCGAGGGCGCCGCTCACCCGGCGAACTCGCCCGCGGCGCGGCCCGGCGGGCGAGGCGAGCGCTCGCCGGGCCGTGCGTCACAGGCGGGGGTCGACCGGTTCCGACTCCAGGGCGAGGACGGCGAAGACCGCCTCGTGGACCCGCCACAGCGGCTCACCGCCCGCGAGCCGTTCCAGCGCCTCGACGCCGAGCGCGTACTCGCGCAGCGCGAGGGACCGCTTGTGTCCCAGGGAGCGCTGCCGCAGCCGCTCCAGGTGGTCCGGGCGCGTGTACTCGGGACCGTAGATGATCCGCAGGTACTCGCGGCCGCGCACCTTGATCCCGGGCTGGACGAGCCGTCCCCTGCCGTCCCTGGCCAGGGTCTGGAGCGGCTTGACGACCATGCCCTCGCCGCCCGCGCCGGTCAGGTCGAGCCACCACTCGACACCGGCGCGCACCTCGGCCTCGTCGCCGGTGTCGACGATCAGCCGCCGGGTGCGCTGGAGCAGCCCGGTCGTGTCGTGCTCGACGAGCCGGTCGAGCCAGGCCAACTGCTCGTCGTGCGGCATGCCGGCCAGGCTGCGGCCCTGCCCGGCCAGGATCTGGAACGGCGCGAGTCGCACCCCGTCCAGGCCCTCGGTGCTCCAGCAGTAGCGCCGGTAGGCGTCGGTGAACGCGGCGGCGTCGACGGCCCGCTCGCGCTGGCGGCCGAGCAGGTCCGCCACCTCCACGCCCCGCTCCGACGCGGCCGTGAGCGCCTGGAGGGCGGGCGGGAACACCGCTCCCGACGCCGCGCCCACCGCGGCGTACTGGGAGCGCAGCAGGCCCGACGCCTTCAGCGACCACGGCATCAGTTCGGCGTCCAACAGGAGCCAGTCCGTGGCGAGTTCGTCCCACAGACCCGCTTCGGTCACGGCCGAACGCAGCCGCCGCAGGATCTCCTCGGTGACGGCCGCGTCGTCGAAGAAGGGCCGCCCGGTACGGGTGTGCAGCGCGCCGCTCACGCCCCGCGCCCCGAACCGCGCGTGGGCCGCCTCCTCGTCGCGGCACACCAGCGCCACCGCCCGCGAGCCCATGTGCTTCTCCTCGCACACGACCCGCCCGACGCCGTCCTTGCGGTACTGCTCGAACGCCTCGGCCGGGTGCTCCAGGAAGCCGTCCTGCCGCGAGGTCGCGGTCGGGGACATGGTCGGGGGCAGATAGGTGAGCAGCCTCGGGTCGACGGCGAACCGGCTCATGACCTCCAGCGCCGCCGCCGCGTTCTCCTCGCGCACCGCGACGTTGCCCATGAGCCGGGTGTCCAGGATCCGGCGCCCGCGCACATCGGCGAGGTCGAGCGGGCGGCCCTCGTGGCCGCCGGGCGCCTCGGTGGCCAGCGGCTTGGCCGGCTGGTACCAGACCCGCTCCGCCGGCACGTCGACCAGCTCGCGCTCGGGCCAGCGCAGGGCGGTCATCCTGCCCCCGAACACGGCGCCCGTGTCCAGGCAGATGGTGTTGTTGATCCAGGAGGTGTTCGGCACGGGGGTGTGTCCGTAGACGACCGCGGCCCGGCCCCGGTAGTCCTCGGCCCACGGGTAGCGCACCGGCAGGCCGAACTCGTCGGTCTCGCCGGTCGTGTCCCCGTACAGCGCGTGCGAGCGCACGCGGCCCGAGGTGCGGCCGTGGTACTTCTCCGGCAGGCCGGCGTGACACACGACGAGGTTGCCGCCGTCGAGCACATAGTGGCTGACCAGGCCGTCGATGAACTCCCGCACCCGCTCCTTGAAGCTGTCGTCCTCCTTCTCCAGCTGCTCGATGGTCTCGGCCAGGCCGTGGGTGTGCTGGACGTTGCGTCCCTTCAGGTAACGCCCGAGCTTGTTCTCGTGGTTCCCCGGCACGCACAGCGCGTTGCCGTCGGCGACCATGCCCATGACGCGGCGCAGCACGCCGGGGCTGTCGGGGCCCCGGTCGACGAGGTCCCCGACGAAGACGGCGGTGCGGCCCTCGGGGTGGACGCCGTCCACATAGCCGAGCTTGCCGAGCAGCGTCTCCAGTTCGGAACGGCAGCCGTGGATGTCACCGATGATGTCGAAGGGGCCGGTGAGGTGGGTGAGGTCGTTGTAGCGCCGTTCGATGGTGATCACGGCGTTCTCCACCTCCTCCACCGAGCGCAGCACATGCACCTTGCGGAAGCCCTCACGCTCCAGGCCGCGCAGGGAGCGCCGCAGTTCACGCCGGTGGCGCGCGATCACATGGCGGGGCATCGAGGCACGGTCGGGCCGCTGGGCGTTGCGCTCGGCGCACACCTCCTCCGGCAGGTCCAGGACGATCGCGATGGGGAGCACGTCGTGCTCGCGGGCCAGGCGGATGAGTTGGCGTCGGCTCTCGGTCTGCACGTTGGTGGCGTCGATGACGGTCAGCCGTCCCGCCGCGAGCCGCTTGCCCGCGATGTGGTGGAGCACGTCGAAAGCGTCGGCGCTCGCGCTCTGGTCGTTCTCGTCGTCGGCGACCAGGCCGCGACAGAAGTCGGAGGACAGGACCTCGGTCGCCTTGAAGTGCCGCCGGGCGAACGTGGACTTGCCCGAACCGGTGGCGCCGACCAGGACGACGAGCGAGAGGTCGGTGACGGCCAGCGTCCTGGTGCCGTCCGGGGTGTGCGCAGTGGGTTCGGTGATGTCGGTACTCATGCCGCCGTCGCCTCCTTCGGCGTGTGGTGGGGGGTGGATTCCAGGGCGCCCGAGGCGGACCGCTCCTCGCGCGAGGTGGATCCGTCGGCTCCCGTCAGGGTGAACAGCGCCAACTGGGTGGGCGGGCCCACCTCGGGGTCCTCGGGTCCGACGGGCCCGAACTCGACGCCGTAGCCATGGCGTTCGGCCACCGCGCGCGCCCAATCCTGGAATTGCGCCCGGCTCCATTCGAAGCGGTGGTCCCCGTGGCGCACGTGTCCGGCCGGCAGGGTCTCCCAGCGGACGTTGTACTCCACGTTCGGCGTCGTCACGATCACCGTGCGCGGCCGCGCCGAGCCGAACACCGCGTACTCCAGCGCCGGCAGCCTCGGCAGGTCCACATGCTCGATGACCTCGCTGAGCACCGCCGCGTCGTATCCGCCCAGCCGCTTGTCGGTGTACGCGAGGGAGCCTTGCGTCAGCTTCACCCGCGCCGCCTGCCGCTCGGTCATCCGGTCGAGCCCGAGGCGCCGCGCCGCGACGGCGAGGGCCCGCATGGACACGTCCACGCCGACGACCTCGGTGAAGCGGGGGTCCGCGAGGAGGGCCCCCACCAACTGCCCCTGCCCGCAGCCGAGATCGAGCACCCGGGCCGCGCCCGCCGACACGAGCGCGGCGACGATCGCGCTCCGGCGCTGCGCGGCCAGCGGCACGGGCCCCTGGGGCGTGTCACTGTTCTCGTCGACGGAATTGTCGACCTCTTCCACGTCCAGGCCGTCGGCCTCGGCCAGGCGCACCAGTTCGAGGCGCTCCATCGCCTGGCGCGCCAGGCTCCGGCGCCGCGCCAGATACCGGCTGGTGATCAGCTCCTGTTCGGGGTGGCCCGCGAGCCAGCCGTCACCGGCCCGCAGCAGCTTGTCCACCTCGTCGGGCGCGACCCAGTAGTGCTTGGCGTCGTCGAGCACGGGCAGCAGGACATACAGCTGCCGCAGCGCGTCGGCCAGCCGCAGCTCCCCTTCGAGCACGAGGCTCACATAGCGCGAGTCGCCCCACTGCGGGAACTGCTCGTCCAGCGCGACGGGTCGCGCGCTCACCGTGTCCCAGCCGAGCGGCCCGAACAGCTTGTGTACGAGATCGGCGCCGCCGCGCGCGGGCAGCGCGGGCACCTCCACGCGCAGGGGCAGCGCGGTGGCCGCCCGTTCCGGCAGCGCCGCGCACACTCCGCGCAGGGCGCTCTTGAAGACGCCGGCCAGGGCGACGGACATCAGCGACGAGGCCGCGTAGGGGCGGTCGTTGACGTACTGCGCGAGCGCCGCGTCGGGCGCACCGCCCCGGCCCTTGCCCGCGCCGCGCCGCACCAGCGCCACGGGATCGACCTCCAGGAGCAGCGCGGCCGTGCAGCGCTCGGCGCTCGCCTCCGGGTAGAAGACGTGCGCCGTGCCGTGGGAGGTGGAGAAGTGCTGCGCGTTGTCAGGATGCTTGTGCAGCAGAAAACCGAGGTCGGTCGCGGGGCGGTCAGGGGTGCCGGTGGTGGTGATGGTCAGGAACACATGTCCGAGTATTACCTGGTCCGGGCCCCTTGCACCAAAAGATTTCGCTACGGGTGGCGGCCCTGGACGCGGGCCGCGAGCGCGGCGATCCGCTCCGGTCCGACCCGGCAGCAGCCACCGATCAGGCGTGCTCCGGCAGTTGTCCACTCCCCGGGCGACGCCGCGTCGAACGTCGCCTCGCCCGTCCAGCTGCGGCGCCCCGCGTCCCAGCGCTCGCCGCTGTTCGGATAGACCACGACCGGCTTGCCGGTGACCGACGCGGCGAGCGGCACCGCGCGGTCGGCGTCCCGTGGCGCGCAGCAGTTGACCCCCACCGCCACCACGTCCTCGCGGCCCCTGGCGAGCGCGAACGCCGACGCCAGATCCTGCCCCGCCCGCGTGCGCCCGCCCTCGACGCTGTACGAGAGCCAGACCGCCACCCCGCACCCCTCGACCACCCGCAGCAGCGCCTCGGCCTCATCGATGTCGGGCACCGTCTCCAGGGCCAGCACGTCCGGCCCCGCTGCCACCAGCGCCTCGACCCGGGGACGGTGGAACCGCTCGAGCTCGCGCACGCTCAGCCCGTAGCGCCCCCGGTACTCGCTCCCATCGGCCAGGAAGGCGCCATAGGGCCCGACGGAGGCCGCCACCCAGACCTCCCGCGCCGCTCTGGCAACGCCCTCGGCCCTGGTGGCGCCGCCGGGGCCGAGGGCGTTGCCAGGGCCGAGGCCGCCGCCAGGGCCTGAAGCGTCGCCCGGGCCCGGCGCGACTTCCGCCAAGTCGCTCGCCACGCGCGCTAGTTGGACGCTCCGGGTCAGCAGCTCCCCGGCCTCGCGGCGGCTCAGCCCCCGCCGCGCGAACCCTTCATAGGTGGCCTGGTAGCTGGCGGTGGTCAGGACCTGGGCGCCCGCCCGTACGTACGCCGCGTGGGCGGCCAGGATCTGCCCCGGGTCGTCCGCGAGCAGCCGGGCCGACCACAGCTCGTCGCTCAAGTCGCAGCCCTGAGCCTCCATTTGCCCGGCCAGGCCACCGTCGAGGACCACCGTCCCGTACGCGAGGGCGGCCGCGAGGCTCCGGGCGGGACGCACCTGGCTCAGGCTCCGGTCAGCTGCGGCAGCACCCGCGAGGAGATCAGTTCGAGGTGGTCGAGGTCGTGGAGGTCGAGCAGTTGCAGGTAGATGCGGGAGGAGCCGGTCGCCTCGTACTTGCCGATCTTCTCGACGACCTCGGCGGGCGAGCCCGCGAGTCCGTTCGCCTTGAGTTCTTCCACCTCCCTTCCGATGGCGGCGGCCCGGCGGGCCACCTCCGCGTCGTCCTTGCCCACGCAGACCACCAGCGCGTTGGAGTACACGAGGTCGTCCGCCTTGCGCCCGGCGGCCTCGGCGGCCGCCCGGACCCGGGTGAACTGCCGCTCGCTGTCCTCGACGGAGGCGAACGGGATGTTGAATTCGTCGGCGTACCGCGCGGCCAGGCGCGGGGTGCGGGTCGCCCCGTGGCCACCGATCAGGACGGGCACCTTGCTCTGCGCGGGCTTGGGGAGCGCGGGCGAGTCACTGAGCTGGTAGTAGGTGCCGCGGTAGTCGAAGGTGCGGCCCACTTCTGTGGCCCACAGGCCGGTGACGATGGCCAGCTGCTCCTCCAGCCTGGCGAACTTCTCCTTGGGGAAGGGGATGCCGTACGCCTTGTGCTCGTCCTCGAACCATCCGGCGCCCAGCCCCAGTTCGACCCGGCCGCCCGACATCTGGTCCACCTGGGCCACCTGGATGGCCAAGACCCCCGGCAGCCGGAACGTGCCGGCGGTCATCAGGGTGCCGAGACGGATGCGCTTGGTCTCGCGGGCGAGGCCGGCCAGCGTGATCCAGGCGTCGGTCGGGCCCGGGAGCCCGTCGGCGGTGCCCATCCGCAAGTAGTGGTCGGACCGGAAGAAGGCGTCGAAGCCCAGGTCTTCGGTGGCCTTGGCGACGGTCAGGAGGGTGTCGTATCCCGCGCCCTGCTGGGGCTCGGTGAAGATGCGCAGATCCATGCCTCCATCCTGCACCGTGGGACCGCCGTCAACCGCGCTCGCCGCTCTCCCGCGACGAAAGCCCGGTCGGGTGAATATGTGACGATGTGATGGTTCGCCGCCCTCGTGCTCAGTGACGTCGGCGCCCAGCGTTCGTTGGCTCGGGCGGAGCCGGAGCACCCGGCCCGCGTGTCGGCGGCCGTGGCCGGTGTGCCGACCGATTCCCCGCCCTGCCCGCTCCCGCGGGAGGGCCCGGGCCGAGGAGGCCGTCATGTCCCAGGAAGCCGTGCCGGAACAGAGCGCACCGCGACAGTGCGTGCCACAGCAGTTGCCGCCGTCGCCCGCGCCCGGGCAGAAAGGCGCGCCCAAGGGGCTGTTGCGGCAGATGGAGGAGCTGATGGCGGCGCTGAGCGCGGACCTGACGCAGCTCGACGCGGACCATCAGTCCACTCAGCCCGCCACCGACGCCACCCCGCCCCCGTCCCCGCCGGGGAGCGAGCCGCGCGGCGCATGACGCCGGGCGCTTGGTCTTGGCCGTTGGACGCGCCGCTCGACGCGCGGTCATGGCGGCCCCGCCGTCGAATCGCGCACAGCCTCGGGCGATCTCTCCTGGTGGCGCAGGGTCAGGCGGCGCAGCATCCCACGGACGCGGTCGCCGGATTCGTCGGCGGCGTCGATGGCTTCCATGCACTGCCAGTACAGCCCCTCGTCGTCCGTGGCGCAGGCCACCGAGACGAGTGCCATGGCGACGTCACCCAGCAGGGCGCCGAGGGACGCCAACGCCGCTGCCGCGTCCGGCACATCGGACAGCTGGACCGCGCGGACGCCCGCGCGCCGCGTGCCGGGGTGGTCCAGGACCGCGCAGCCCCGGGCGCCCGCTTCGCTCAGACCCCGGGCCTCGCCCCGCAGCTCCGGCGGCCCGGTGGCCGCGAGGTGTCCGCCGATCGCCTGGGCCAGCGCCTGTGCCTGCCAGGCCTCGGCCACGACGTCGAGCACCGCACCGCTCTGGGCCAGCGCGTGCCTGCTGACGTTCAAGAGCCTCACCGCATCCATGCCATGCCCCCGATTCCGCGACGGACCCGACGTTCGCGTCCACTACCTAGAGTGAGCTTCGGTGGGCCAGAAGGCCAGAGGAAATCGGAAATCTGTGCACAGCAAGGCGATTGTGAGTATCCCGGTCACTCGAAAGTGTGACTCTCCGTGTCCGACGGGACGTTGGGTTGGGCGGTGGCCGCTCCGGGGACGGGGAAACGGAGTTCATTGCGGTCGATCTTGGCGGCGAGCGCCGCGAGGACATCGATGCCGAGGACGTCGCAGAACTGGAGCAGATAGGCGAGGACGTCGGCGACCTCGTCGCTGACGCGGTGGGCGGTGTCCGGGTCGCTCATCACCGCCTTCGACTGTTCGGGGGTGAGCCACTGGAAGATTTCGAGCAGTTCGGCGGCCTCGACGCTGAGCGCGGCGGCCAGGTTCTTCGGGGTGTGGTAGGGCCCCCAGTCGCGGGCGGCGGCGAAGGCGGCGAGCCTGCGTTGCAGGGCCGTCAGGTCGAGTCGGTTCACGGTCGCAGGTCTACCACTGTCGCCCCGGCCTCACGGGCGCCGGCCGCGTCGCCGACGGCGGCGAGCAGCCGCAGATGGCCCCGCGCGCACATCTCGGCCGCCAGCGTGAGCAGTTCGCGGGCCTGCCGGGGGTCGAGCGCCCGGTCGAGGCCGTCGGCGAGGACGGTCAGGGTCTGCATGGCCCCGGGGACTTCGGCGACGGGGTCCACGGCGAGGACGCCGGGACCTGTGAGCAGGACCAGGGCGAGGGCGAGATAGCGCAGTTCGCCCTCGCCGAGGCGCCCGACGGGGGTGCCGTGCAGGTGGGCGCCGCGCACCAGGACGGCTCGTAACGTGCCGTCGGCGAGCTCTTCGGTGGTCAGGCCGGTGACGGGGCCCCGGCAGCCCGCCCGGGCCGCGGCGACAAGACGGCCGTGGCGGATGGCGCATTCGGTACGGGTGCGCAGCAGGACCTCGGCGAGGTTGTCGCAGCCGCGCCTGAGCCGGCCGCCGCCGGCCCCCCGCAGGGGCGCCACCGGCTCGCGCATGTGCTGGGGCTGGGGGTCGCAGGGGAACACCGAGCGCAGGGCGAGGACGACTTGCTCGGCGGCGGCCAGGACCTGCCGCTGTCCCTCCGTCTTGCCCGCGACGCGCAGGGGCAGCAGCGCGGTGCCCAGGCGGTCGTCGGGCAGGGGCGCGCGGGTGACCGGGACCGCGCCCGCGGTGTGCCAGGCCGCCTGGACGGTGGAGCGCCCCGGGTCGCGCAGCGCGGTGCTCAGAAGGGTCTGCCCCCGGCTCGTCAACCGCTCGCCCACGATGCGCAGTTCGGGTTCGGCCTGGACGGCGAGGTCGAGGCGTACGGGTCCTGCGGGACCGTCCACCGTGCAGCCGACGCGGAAGCCCCGGCGGCCCTGCGCGTCGGCACCGGCGCGTTCGGGCACACAGCCGGCCGGGTCGCGGAAGACCGATCCGAGCGCCGCGCCCGAGCCGAGCCTGGCCAAGGCCTCGAACGCTTCGAGGACGCTGGACTTGCCGCTGCCGCTCGGCCCTGTGACCAGGGTGAGGGGGCCAAGCGCGATGGCCGTGCCGCGGTGCGCCCTGAACGCCGAGAGCCGCAGCTCGGTGACGGTGGGTCGATCGGGGCGGCCGGTTTCGTCACGGGTGGTGGTCATGGCTGGGACCGTACGCAGCCCGAAAACTGACGAACCGTTCCGCCTCGGCGGCCTTCCTACGAATGAGGGACGGCGCGGCGGTGCGGGACGGTCCTTGGGGAGGTGGCGGAGACGGGGCCGGGTCAGGGGACGGCGGCCGCCGCGATGCCTTCGACCTCCGTGCCGGCCGGGGCGAGCAGGAAGACGTTGCGGTCGACGCGGTGCATCGCGCTGCCGAGGCCGAAGACGACCCCCGTGCTGAAGTCGAGGATGCGCTTGGCGACTTCGGGGTCGGCGCCGGTCAGGTCGAGCAGGACCGGGATCTGGGCCATGAGGTATTCGGCCACTTCACGGGCGTCGGCGAAGATCTGCACCCGCAGGACGACGAAGCGCCGCTGTTCGACGGTCGCGTAGTCCCCGGGGATGGTCTGGTGGTCGACTCTGGACGGCCATTCGTTGCGGCCGCGCAGGGGAACGACCTGGGCGAGGCCCTCCCACTGTTCGTCGGTGACGTCGTACCTGCTCACCGGACCACCTCGCCCACGTGCTGTATCTGCATCCGGCCATGATGACGCCGCTCACCCGTTCAGCCCAACTTCGACACGGCTGCGGGAGTGTCGGTCATGACTCATTCGCCCGGGGGCCGGCCGGGCTGGGGCGCGCGGGCGCCGCCGTCAGGCGCAGGACGGGCACAGCCCCCGGTAGGTGACGTCGGCCCCCGAGAGGGTGAAACCGAAGCGTTCCTCGGCGGGCAGACCGGCCAGGGGGTCGCCGGTCGGGTGGACGTCGCGGATGGTTCCGCAGCCCGAGCACACCAGGTGCTGGTGGGGGCGGTGGGCGTTCGGGTCGTAACGCTTGGCGCGGCCGTCGGTGGAGACTTCCATGATCTCGCCCAGTACGACCAGCTCGCCCAGCGTGTTGTAGACGGTCGCCCGGGAGATCTCGGGCAGGATCCGGGCGGCGCGGACGTGCACCTCGTCGGCCGTCAGATGGACGTGCTCGCCGCTCAGGACCTCCGCGACGACGCGCCGCTGGGACGTCATCCGCCAGCCGCGCCCTCGCAGCCGATCGACCAGGTCGCTCATGCAGGTTCACCTGTCCACGGGTCGGGATGGGGGTTTCGGGGTGCGGCCCGAGGGACGCGCCGGGTGCGCGCGGCCCGAGGGAATATGGGCTTGGTGGACTTCTTGACTTGGATTGAGTCCATCGTAGGATCGATACCGGCGCTAGCCTAGGGTCAAGAAGGACGCAGCACAGCACCAACGCGACACACCATCTGGAGACTTCGTGATCGGGCATCGTCGCCGCGACGGCGCGGAGCACCGGCTCCCGGCCGCGTGCCGTCCGCCGCGCGCCGCCGGGCGCTGCCCCCTCGGGCGGTCTCCTCGCGACCGCCGCGCCGCCTTTCCGGGCGCGTGATCATGTGGGCCGTACGCTTTCGCGAGCCGTGTACGCAGCCCCGTCTGCCCACCGCGCCGTCCGCGACGCGGCGTCCCCGCCCGGCCCGGCCACCCCGCGCCCCGGCCCTCTCACCGCCCTCAGTTCCTGAGCAATGTGATCCACCGAGCCAAGAAGGATTGCCATGTCCGAGAACCCCGATGCAATCGTCACCGATGCCAAGACGGAGGGCACAGGCGGCTGCCCGGTCGCGCATGAGCGCGCCCCGCACCCGACGCAGGGCGGCGGAAACCGCCAGTGGTGGCCGGAGCGGCTCAATGTGAAGATCCTCGCCAAGAACACCGCCGTGTCCAACCCGCTCGATGAGGACTTCGACTACGCCGAGGCCTTCAAGTCCCTGGACCTGCCCGCGGTCAAGCGCGACATCGCCGCGCTGCTCACGGACTCGCAGGACTGGTGGCCCGCCGACTTCGGCAACTACGGCCCGCTCATGGTCCGTATGGCCTGGCACAGCGCGGGCACGTACCGCATCAGCGACGGCCGCGGCGGCGCCGGCGCCGGCCAGCAGCGGTTCGCCCCGCTCAACAGCTGGCCGGACAACGTGAGCCTGGACAAGGCCCGCCGGCTGCTGTGGCCGGTGAAGAAGAAGTACGGCCAGAGCCTTTCCTGGGCCGACCTGCTGGTCCTCACCGGCAATGTCGCCCTGGAGACGATGGGCTTTGAGAACCTTCGGCTTCGGCGGCGGCCGCGAGGACGTCTGGGAGCCCGACGAGGACGTGTACTGGGGCCCCGAGACCAACTGGCTCGACGACAAGCGCTACACCGGCGACCGTGAGCTGGAGAACCCGCTCGGCGCGGTCCAGATGGGCCTCATCTACGTCAACCCCGAGGGCCCCAACGGCAACCCCGACCCCATCGCCGCCGCGCGCGACATCCGCGAGACGTTCCGCCGGATGGCGATGAACGACGAGGAGACCGTCGCCCTGATCGCGGGCGGTCACACCTTCGGCAAGACGCACGGCGCGGGCCCCGCCGAGTCGGTGGGCAACGACCCCGAGGCCGCCTCGCTCGAGCAGCAGGGCCTCGGCTGGAAGAACACCCACGGCACCGGTGTCGGCCCGGACGCGATCACCAGCGGCCTCGAAGGCATCTGGACCAACACGCCGACCACCTGGGACAACAGCTTCTTCGAGATCCTTTTCGGCTACGAGTGGGAGCTGTTCAAGAGCCCCGCCGGCGCCCACCAGTGGCGGCCGAAGGACGGCGCGGGCTCGGACACCGTGCCGGACGCCTTCGACCCGGCCAAGAAGCACGCCCCCACGATGCTGACCACCGACCTCTCGCTGCGCTTCGACCCGGCGTACGAGCAGATCTCGCGGCGCTTCCTGGAGAACCCTCAGGAGTTCGCGGACGCGTTCGCCCGCGCCTGGTTCAAGCTGACCCACCGCGACATGGGCCCCGTCGTGCGCTACCTCGGTCCCGAGGTGCCGTCCGAGGAACTGATCTGGCAGGACCCGCTGCCGGCGCGGACGTACGAGCTCGTCGACGCCCAGGACATCGCCTCCCTCAAGGAGCAGGTGCTGGCCTCGGGCCTCACGGTCTCCCAGCTGGTGTCGACGGCGTGGGCCTCCGCGTCGTCGTTCCGGGGCAGCGACAAGCGCGGCGGCGCCAACGGCGCCCGCATCCGCCTCCAGCCGCAGCTCGGCTGGGAGGTCAACGAGCCCGACGAGCTCGCGACGGTCCTGCGGACGCTCGAGGGCATCCAGTCCTCGTTCAATTCCGCGCAGAGCGGCGGCAAGCAGATCTCCCTCGCCGACCTGATCGTGCTGGCCGGCGCGGCCGGTGTCGAGAAGGCCGCGAAGGACGGCGGCACCGCGATCGAGGTCCCCTTCACGCCGGGCCGCGTGGACGCCTCGCAGGAGCAGACGGACGTGGAGTCCTTCGCCGCGCTCGAGCCGAGCGCCGACGGGTTCCGCAACTACCTGGGCAAGGGCAATCGCCTGCCGGCCGAGTACCTGCTGCTCGACCGCGCCAGCCTGCTGACGCTCAGCGCCCCCGAGATGACCGTTCTCGTCGGCGGTCTGCGCGTGCTCGGCGCCAACCACCAGCAGTCGGGCCACGGCGTCTTCACCGAGAACCCGGGCTCGCTGACCAATGACTTCTTCGTCAACCTGCTCGACCTGGGCACGACGTGGAAGTCGACGTCGTCGGACGAGTCGACGTTCGAGGGCCGTGACGCCTCGGGCGACGTCAAGTGGACGGGCACCCGCGCCGACCTGGTCTTCGGCTCCAACTCCGAGCTGCGCGCGGTCGCGGAGGTCTACGCGAGCGACGACGCGAAGGAGAAGTTCGTGCGGGACTTCGTCAAGGCGTGGGACAAGGTCATGAACCTGGACCGGTTCGACCTCGTCTGATCGCGCCACCCACCTGCCCGCCGCCCGCCTTCGGCCCACAGCCGGGGGCGGGCGGCGGCGCGTGCGGACCGCCCGGTTCCGCGCCGGTGGCCGGGGCGGGACACCGTCGTCGGCGCCCCGGAACCGGACGGCGACTTTGCGCCAAACAACCACGCGGGACACGGCTCATACGTTCGGTGGCGCGAACGGCTCATTAGGCTGGGGTGGCATGGAGCGGGGCGTCGGGGGCGGTCCGATGCCGCTCCACACGGGGGCACGACTCGTCCGCGGGCCTGCCCGTCGGCGGGCCACCGGGGCACGGCGCCCGGCCGCACCCGCGCGCTCCCGGCCGGCCCGGAGGCCCGGCGGTGACTGGTTTGTGCAGGAGGAGAGCGCCCTTCCAGCGTGCTGTCCCCGGCGATCGTGGAAGGTGGCGGAGGAGAAGTGCGGACAACCGGCGCATACGAGGAGCTGCAACGCAGGTGCATCGCGATCCTGCGTGATCTCGGCGTGGAGCGGTCCCTCCCCTTCGACGCCGTCCGCGCCCGGGTGGAAGAGCTCAGGGGCCGGCCCCTGGTGCTGAGGGAACTGCCAGAGGAGGCCGCGCTGAGCGGAGTCTGCGGGCTCTGGCTGGGCACGGACGCGGCCGATTACATCTTCTACGAGGCCAGGACCGCGCCCCTGCACCGGGAGCACATCATCCTGCACGAGATCGGCCACGTACTGTGCGATCACCGCAGGGACGTGGCCGCCCGGGCCGGTGACCTGGCAGGCCCGGGAACCGGCGATCTTCAGCCACAGCTCGTCAGACGCCTCATGGCCCGGAGCAGTTACAGCACCCAGGAGGAACAGGAGGCGGAGATGATCGCCAGCCTGATCCAGAGCGCCGGCAAACCCAGCCGTCTGGCAGGGCCCATGGGCCGGCTCGGCGCTTTCCTCGGGCTGGCGGTCGACGGTGCTGAATGAGCTGGAGGAGGCCGTCGGCCTGTGCTCGGTCCTCGTGCTGTGGACCGCCCTGATCTGGCGGGCGGCGCCCGCGCTGCGCCGCCCGGCCCAGCGCGGGCTCTGGCTCACCGTCTTCGCCGCGACCACCGCCATCACGCTGTTCCAGCCCAGGGTCGACCAGTGGCTCATGTCCGCCGGGGCCGGCGCCCATCCGGTGTCGCTGACCCGCAATGTGCTGGGCGTGCTGAGCGCCGGCCTGGTCCTGCTCTTCGTCGTCGACACCACGCGCTCGCGGCGGCTGCGGGGCACGGTGATCGTGGGGCTCGCGGCGGCGATGGGATCGCTGCTCGTGCTCGACCGTTTCGGCATCGACCAGTCGGGCTCACAGATGGACCTCCAGGGGCCCGCCGACCCCTCGACCCTGTACTGGCTGATTCTCGTCGCCGCCCATCTGCTCGGTGACGCCGTCGCCGTCGTCGTCTGCTGGGACTACAGCCGGCGCGCGGACGACCGTGACCTCGTGTGGTCGCTGCGGCTCTTCGCGGCCGGCAGCGTCCTGGCCATCGTGTTCTGGTGCGGCTACCTCTTCAATCTGTGCTTCCACACCCCCGGTACGCTGCCCTATCTGTCCCTGGTCATCAGCGTCCACGGCCTCTTCCGCGCGGCCTCGCTGCTCGTGCCGACCGCAAGCGGGCTCGCGCGCTGGGTGTCGTCGCTGCGGACGACGTGGCGGCTGTGGCCACTGTGGCGCGATCTGGTCGTCGCGGTGCCCCAGGTGACGCTGACCGAGCCGCAGCGCCGCCGGATCCAGGATGTGCTGTGGCCGCGCTCTCCCCTGGCGCTCCAGGCCCACCGCCAGACCATCGAGACGTACGACGCGATGCTGGAACTCCAGCAGTACGTCCGGCCCGACGCCTATGAGCAGGCGCTGTGCCGGGCCCGCCGCGCCGGGACGCGCGAGGACCGGCTCGCGGCGGCCGCGCTCGCCGGAGCCCTCGACCAGGCGCGGCGGGCCAAGCTCGGCGGCGCACAGCCGTCCGCGCCGTGCCCGCTGCCGGGCATGGACCGCGGCAGCACGGTGACGTTGCTCGCGATCGCGCGGCTGTGGCCCTCGGTGTCCCGGTCCGCCCCCGGCGCCGGCTCGGCGGACCGCTTCGAGGCGGCGCGGCACTGACCGCGGCCCAACAGCCCATGAGTCGAGCTCTGTTGGAGGCGCGCAGGGGCCGGGGTCAGAGTCCCGCCGCGTCGCGGGGCGTGAACTGGAAGTCGAACGCGAAGGTGCCGGGGTCCAGCGCGGTGGCGCCGCCGTCGACGGTGAGCACCGCGCCGTTCACGAAGGAGGAGGCCGGGGAGAGCAGCCAGGTGATCGTCTCGGCGACCTCCCTCGGGTCGGCCGGCCGGCCCAGGGGCAGCAGACTGGTCGCCTGCGCGTAGGCCGCCTCCCTGCCGCCGTCCTCGCCCTCGCCCGTCAGGCCCGCTTCCTGGGCGAAACGCGTCATGCGCCGGTCGGCCATCTCGCTCCGTACCCAGCTGGGACACACGATGTTGGAGCGCACCCCCTGGCGCCCGTAGTCGACGGCGACGGAACGGGCCAGTTGCAGCAGGGCGGACTTGGAGACGGCGTACGGCGCGTTGCCACGCCCGTTGAGCAGCGCGGAGACCGACGCGACGGAGACCACGGCGCCCCGGGACTCCAGCAGGTGCGGCAGCGCGGCGCGGAGCAGAAGCAGGGGGCCGGTGACGTTGGTCCGCATGACCTCGTCCCAGTCCGCCATCGACAGGTCGCCGACCGTACCGCCGCGCCCGATGCCCGCGTTGAGCACGATGCCGTCGATACGCCCATGGGCGTCGAGGGCGGCGCGCACCAGGCCCTCGGCGGCCTCGGGCGTGCCCACGTCGCAGGGGTGCGCCAGGGCGCCGGTCTCGCTTTCGAGACGCCGCAGCGGTTCGTCCCGGCGTCCGGCGGCGATCACGGGGTGCCCGCCCTCACGGAGCAGGCGGGCGGTCGCCTCCCCGATGCCGGAGCCCGCACCGGTCACGATGACTACTCGCTTGTCGTTCGCGGTCCTGTCGTTCAACGCGGTCCTGCCTTCTGTTCGAGTACGTACGGCGAATCCGTCCGCATCGTAGATCGCGCGGCGCGAGCAGTAGTTGATCTTGAGTCAGGGTGGCTCGTTCCGGCCCGTTCCCCGGCCGGGTCCCTTCGGCCGGGGTGGCCGGAACGCGTCCCGGTGGGGCGGGCGACGCGTGCCCCGGCCGGGGTCGGCGCGTTCGCCGGAGTCCGTGTCCGCAAGGCCGGAGCCCGGCCACGCGCCGCGCTCGGACGCCGGCGACGCTCTTGATGCTTTCGAAGAGGGTGAGCATGGCCCGCGCCGAAGGCAGGATCATGCGGCCCTCACGAGTGAGCCCGGCTCCTGTGCAGTACCGGCCGAACAGCCGGGCGCCCAGGGCCCGTTCGAGGCGTTGGATCTGGTAGCTGACGGCGGGCTGGGAATAGCCCCGGCGTTTGGCGGCCTGATCCATTCGCCCGATCATTGAGTCGGAACGGCGCAGGAAGGTGTAGAGATACCACCGGCGCCCATCGGTGGTGCTACAAGTGACCCCGAGCCGTTCGGGAGTTCAGCTCTCGATGAGGCGGTGGAGCACCACGGTGTCGAAGATGTCCTCCATGCGCACCGCCCGGCCACCACGCAGCGTCCCGGAGTGCGCGAACCTCATCCGCCAGGTGCGCCCGGCGACCGAGGTGACGTCCCGCCGGCCGGCCCAGCACTTCCAGCGAGGTGGCCGCGCCCGGCGACCAGCGCCCGTCCGCCCGCAGTCGCTCCACCTCGGCCGAGGCCGCGCCCGCCCAGCCGCCGCCCGGTATGTCCTCGGTCATCGCTCCCCCGTCCGATCGCCCCGGCGGGCCGATCCGCACCGTATCCCTCAGCCGTGCAGCGCCACGCACGCGCGCAGCAGCGGTTCGAGGCGCAGCTGGGCGCCTTCGTGGTCGAAGACCTGGAGGGCGTCCAGGCAGGTCACGATCCACCGCGCCTCCTCCTCGTCGACCTCGCCCCCGACCGCCACCGCGGTCATCCCGCTCTCCCAGTCGAACCATCCGTCCTCGTACTCCTTCACCAGCGCCCGGTATCCGGTGGCGAGGGACGGGTCCGCGTACAGGCCCGTGTCCGTGGCGAAGGCGTGGGCGCGTGCCCGGTCGGAGCGCAGACCGGCCAGGCGGCGCAACGCCTCGTCGGGGTCACCCAGTTCACGGTGCGACCGGTGGGCCTCGGCGACCAGGCACGGCCAGCCTCCCGACAGCTCACGCAGCCGGTCGAGCCGGTCCTCGCGCTGGAACATGTCGACGCGCTGCGCCCATCCACGCAGGCTGCGCCGGTCGTGGCGGCGCAGTACCACCGGGACGGCCGACGTGGCCTCGCCGCCAGTCAACAGGGGCCGCCACAGGGCCAGTTGCGTGGTGTCGGTGACCAGGACCACCGCCCGGGCCACCCCCGGCGTCAGGGGCAGCAGCGTCTGGGCGAGATCGACCGCCTCGCGACAGGTCTCGGGGCGCACCGGATCCCGGTAGTTGACGAAGTCGCTGATGACTACGCGCCGCTCCCGGGGCCGGCCGCCGGTGAGCTCCTGCTTGTAGGCGCTCGGCTTGCCGACCGGGGGCAGCGTCCAGCCGGCGATGCCCGCGGTCAGCGTCCGCAGGGTGTGGGCGACGTCCCCCACGCCGGTGGCGGGGCTGCCGAGAACGACCCTGGTCTGGTTGGAGCGCCGGCCCAGGAGGTCGTCCAGCTGGGTGTTGGTGAGCGGCGCGGGGCGGCCGTCGGACAGCTCGGGGCGGCCTTCCTGCACGATGCTCTCCTGCAGCTCGCACTCCTCCTCTGCCCTCAGCAGGCGGGCCTCCACCTCGTTCGACGTGCCGATCATGCGCAGGGCGTTGGGACCGCGCAGATGCCAGCCGAGGCCGTCGTGGTTGGGCGCGAGGACGCCGAGGCCGACCATTTCGGAGAGGTAGGCGCGAAAGCCCTCGGTGTCGAGCTGTTCGAACCCCTTGCGCCAGTACGTCTCGCACTCCTCGCGCAGTTCGATGTCGCTGAGCCGCACCTCCAGACCCCGGTGGCGGGCGTGGTAGGCCAGCACGTTGGCGATCACGTCATAGCGGTGGTCGAGGCTGAGGGTGTCCTTGAACGCCGCCGAGATGCTGTCACGCAGGCCGGCGTCCGACTCCACGACCTCGATGTCGGCGAGCTCCACCGGGTACGGCGGCCCTTCGGCGCCGCGCCGCGCCCGCTTGCGGTGCATCAGCTCCACCAGCCGGTGGCCGAACATCTGGAGCAGGAAGGGCTGGTAGGAGCAGTAGCCGAGCACCCGGTTGACCAGGTCCATGTCCTGGAACTCGAAGCCGAGCGCGCGCATCGGCTCGACCAGGAGCTAGGCGGCGAACTGGGGGGCCAGCGGACCGATCACCTTCGGGGTCTGCGCGAGATGGCCGAACGGCCCGTTGCTGGCGAGCTTGGCGAAGCGCTGCACCGAGTGCAGCCCGGCGAAGACGACCTTGGCCCGGTCCTTGGTGTCGTCCCCCAGACCTTTGAGCTTCTTCGTCTGGTTGAACCGGGGCGCGTCCGCCTCGAAGAACTGGTCGCACTCGTCGAGCAGGACCAGCAGCCGGCGGCGCGAATCCGCGTCGGTCCAGGCCCGGATGCCCGCGCGCACGCGCTCGGACATGACGGCGACGTCCTTGGCGGACCTGCGGCCGGGCGCGGGGCTCAGCACCCCCGCCTCGGTCAGCTTGCGGTCGAGCACGCTCCAGAGCGCTTCGGGACCGAGCGAGCTGCCCTTGCCGATGTTCTCCTGGTCGAGGTTCACGTACACCGCCTGGTGGTAGCCCGGGCGCTGTTCCTCGAACTTGTCCCCCGCGTCCGCGAGCAGGGCCGACTTGCCAAGACCCCGGCCCCCGTAGATGACCTGGGTGCCGCGCGGGTCGATGATGGACTTGCGTTCGGCGTCACGGCCGTAGAACATCTCGCCGCCGATCCGGCCGCGCTTCTCCCTGATGTACGGGTTGACACCGCAGAACGGCAGCAGGGTCTGGGTGGCGGTGCTCACCTGGCGGTTGCCCTGGGCGGCGAGGTAGGCCAGGGCGGCGTCGTCCACGACGAGCAGGGGCTGCAACCGGTCGGAGGCGACGGCCAGTTCCACGCGCGCCTCGGGGCTCAGCGTGCCGAAGTACGCGACGAGGAGGCCCGCGCCGCTGGTGTCACGCTCCGCGAGACTCATGACGACCTTGGCCGGCGGGCGACCCCACACCATCAACACCCGTAGGGTGCCGCCCTGTTCACGGATCTGCGAACCGAACGCGGGCGCCTTCGCCCGGCCGTTGATCTCCACCTCGGTCGCCTCGAAGAAGCGGTACTCGCGCCGGCGCAGATTGGGCGAGCGCTCATCGAGCGGCCGCGCGCTCTTGGCGTCGTAGCCGAGGAGCTTGAGCAGCGGGGGCAGCTGGCGTCGCCCCGACACCTCCAGACGGTCCTTGGGTTCGGTCGCGCCGAGCTCGCGCCAGCCGTCGAGGGCGTCGGCCGCCAGAGCGGCCTCGTCGGTGGACAGAGCGCCGTAGTCGAGTACGGGGAGCGTCGGATGCTTGGCGCCCGAGCGCACCAGGCCCACGAGGGCGCGGTCGATGCCCCGGGGCAGGCCCGCGGGCACCGCGGGGAAGAACTCCGTCAGATGGGGCTCGCTGCCCTCGATCTCCGGTACGGGTTCGCCGATCTCCAGGAAGTAGACGAGGTCGGCGGCGGTGGCCAGGCCTCCGGTGTCCAGGTGGCGCAGGACCTGGGCGCGCCCGTCCTCGGTGAGGTCGAGGGCGTCGAGCCGCGCCCGGATGCGGTCGGCCGCCTGCCGGCGGAACTCGGGCAGGTCACCGCGCACGGTGTCCAGGGCGCGGCGCACCTTCCGCAGATCGCGCGTGGTGGCGCCGTCGAGCCGGTCACGCGCGTCGGCGAGCAGTTCCTGGAGCCGCAGGTCCTGGTCGTCCGTGACGGCGCCGTCGGCCTGCGCGCGGTGCAGCTCGGCGACGAGTTCGTCGTGCCGGCCGCGCAGTCCGGCGCGCCGGGCGGCCTCCCGCTCGTCGATCACGGCGAGGTCGGGCGCCGTGAACTCACCGCCGGGCGCGCCGGGCAGCAGCCCGCGGCCCGCCAGTTCGGCGATCGTACGGGCCGCGGTGAACGCGTCGCGGGACAACCGCTCGTCGAGGGCGTCCTGCCAGGTGCGGTCGACGGCGGTGAGGAGCAGGTCGAGGCCGGGCTGCTCGGCGGTGGTGTCACAGACCTTCAAAAGCTCCGCGTCGAGCACCGTCTCGGGGGCGAGTGAACCGCCGGAGCGCGGGGGCGCACCGGCGCCGGACAGCAGGGCGAACAGCTCCTTCATCGAGTCGCGGGCCGCCCAGGCGGTCGCCGCGGCGAGCGCGCCCGAGCGCCGTGCGAGCAGTTCCAGCTCGGCGAGCAGCGCCTCCTCGCCGTCCAGGAGCGAGCGGCGCAGGGAGGAGATCTCCTTGATCGCCCGGTTGCCGTCCACGCGGTCGCCCCGGCGGATCCCCTCGACCGCGAGGCACCACTCCTTGGCCAGACTGACGGCCCGTTCCACGAGGTGCACCAGGTCGTGGCGTCCGGCGCCCTGCAAAGGCTTGCCGCTGGAGCGGTACTTGCGGTCCATGCGGTCGATCTCGTTGTTGATCTCGGCCAGCTTCGAGAGGCGTTCGACCTGCTCGGCGACCCCCGGCACCGCGTCACGCCGATCGCGGACCACCGTCGTCAGGAGCGAGCCCAGCATGCCCCCCTCGGGGGCCAGCCACCGCTTGGCGATCTCCGTCGCACGGGCGAAGCGGAGCCTCGGCGGCACGAGCAACGCGCTGCTCTGCTCCCCGAGTTCGCGCAGCCTGGCCTCGGTCTCGGAGACGTCGGCGATGACGACCAGCGGGGAGGCGATCATGAGCACCCCGCTGAGCGCGCGGTCCGCGACGGCGGTCGCGGCCTCGGCGAGCCGCTCGGGCAACCGGGGCATCAGCGCCTTGAGCTGGGCACCCGCCAGATGGTCCCCGGTGATCAGCGCGGTACGCAACAGGGCGGGCAGCAGCAGGAGTTCGCTGCCCTCGGCGTCGGGGCCGGCCTGTCCGCCGTACTGTTGCAGCACGTTCGCGACCAGCCGCGCGCCCTGGCTGTCGCCGGAGGTGAGCAGCGCCGCGGCGCCGGCCAGGCGGAGCGCCGCCACCTGCGGCTCGGGGTGGGCGGCGGCCCGCGCCAGGTGGTGGGCGAGCCCGAAGCGCCGCTCGACGACGAGCCGCGCAAGGACCCGCTCGACCTCGGTCACGGCGTCGTCGCCCGCAGGGGTCGCGGCAAGGCCACCGGGAGCGGACGCGCGCCGGTCGCCCCGGTCGCGCTGGCTGCCCTGGTCACGCGGCGCGACGGCGGGCTCGGGGGCGGAGCCGTCGAGGGTGGGGGCTGGGGCGGCAGGGGGATCGGCAGGGCCGCCCGGGGCGATGAGCGGTGCCTGTCCGTTCACGGTGGGGGCCGTGTCGGGGGAGGGCGCGAGGGTGGCGGCCACAGCGGCCGGGACGAGCTCCGGATCCACATCGTCCGCCAACTCCGGCTCGCTCAAGGGCAGTTGACCCGTCGCCGCCGCCTGAGCCGGTTCTTCGCGCTCGGCCGCAGGAACGGACACCCGGTCCGCAGTCTCCGTCAGGCGGTCGGGCTCAGCGGCACGCGACTTCTCCTCCCGTGCCGGCTCATGTGCGGCGTCCGCCGACCGCGCGGAAGGCGGTGCGGGGGCCTGCGGCGCGGCGGGGGCCGGTCCGGGCGGGTCCTGCGCCAGGGTCAGTTCGGGGGCCATCACCACCGCCGTGGCCCACGTGGGCATCCCTCGCACGATCTGGGCCTGAAGGGCCAGGATCTCCACCGCCGCGTCCGGTTGCCGGCCGAGCCGGATGAGCCGGGCCAGTGCGGTGAGCGCGGCGCACTCGTCGCGCTGGGTCTGTTCCCACACCGGCAGGTCGAGCAGCCGGCGGGCCGCGTCCCGAACGGCCGCCGCGACGGGGGCGGCGGGGCCCTTTGGACGGCAGGCTGTGACACCGAGCAGCTCGCGCAGCGGCTCCCGCGTCCTGAGGTCGTGTTCGTGCGCCGCCCGGTGCGCGGCGGCGGCGCGCGTCATGTCGTCGAGGCGGCGCGGCACGCTTTCGATCCCGGCCGCGCGCAGCGTCGCGTCCGCGCTGTCGAACGCGGCGCCCAGAGAGGCCAGCACGGCCACGTCCCCCGCGTTGGGCGGGCGCCCGTCCGCGACCGCCTCCGTCACGTTCCGCGCCGCGCCGCGAGCGCGGGTGAGGGCCGACGCGAGCTCCCGGCAGGCCTCCTCCGGCTCTTTCGCCGTGTGGGCCGGGCCCGACCGACCGCTCCGGCCCTCGTCGTCGGCCTGCGCGCCGGGCGCCTCGCCCCGGGCCGCGATGGGCGCGGACTCCTGTTCTTGCCGTGCCCCGGGCACGAAGCCCGGGTGCGCCGCGACGACCGCCCGTGCCGCGTCGCCGACCGCCGCGAGCCGCACCTTCTCGTCCTCGTCGGCCGTCACGGTGAACCAGTCCTGTTCGGCCGCCCAGGCCAGGATGCCCGCGTGCGCGACGGAGGCGTCACACCACGCGAGCACCGCGGCCCTGACCAGCGTCGCGCCCCACCGCGACACCGGGTCGGCAGGGGGCGCGCCGTCCGGCGTGACGGCGTACGCGGCGACCTGGTCGATCACGGTCTGCGTGAGTCCCCTGACCCCGCTGCCACAGGCGTGCTGGCGGACGTCGCGCCGCATCCGTGCCAGCACGTCCTGGCACAGGGCGGCGCCGGCCCGGCGCGGAGCCGCCATCCGGATCCCCAGGTGGCCCAGCAGCCGCTGGCGGTCTTTCGGCGCCAGGGAGTTGAAGGCGAGCTCCACCATGTCCACGGTCAGGTCGTCCAGGGAGGACGCCGGGGACGTGAGGGCGTTGAGGGCGGCGGCCAGATCCGTCAGTTCCTCCAGTTCCCCGGGTGAGGACTGCGAAGGGGACAACGGCGGCCCCGTCACGACGTGATAGCGGTCGGGCATGTACGCGTACTCCGTTTCTGTGGTGGGTTCTGCCGGCCAAGATGCTCGTAGGGCACGTGAGGAGGGAGCGGGAGCGAGGCGCGCGGTCAGCGGCCGCGCGTGTGCTCGGTGACGAAGGTGTAGCCCCGGGGCAGTTCCCAGCCGTCCGCCTTGCCGAGCGCCCGGCAGTGCTCCCGGAAGGCCGCGCGCTGGCCTTCGCTCGGCGCGCATCCGGGCCGCAGGCGGCGCAGGTGGCCGGAGACGATCTGAAGCGCGAGGAGGGCCGCGCCGTCCGGGTCGGGGTCCGTGCCGCCCCAGGGCCGTATCACCCGGCGTGGGACCGGCACGTAGGCGATCAGGGGGATGACGGGCTGCCGGTCGCGCGCCGGGAAGTGCGGCTGCCCCCAGGCGTCCCTGCTGCCGGTGGCCGGTTCGAGGACGCGTTCGGCGAGCAGTTCCGCGCAGGCGGCTGCCAACGCCTCGGCCTGCGCTGGAGCCGGTGGGCGCCCGTACGCGGCGCTCGGCAGCACCGACCGGTCCATCAGGGCATGGCCGTCCGGGGTCAGAAGCCCGCACCTGCGCACCGTGCGCATCACCAGCTCCCGTGGCCCGAGCCCGGCCGCGCTGTCCCCTCGGCGGTCGCTGCCGGGCGCGTCCTCCCGGGTCAGAACGCGAGGGTCGTAACAGTGTCCGCTCTCGCGCTCGCCGGCCCGCACCCGTTCCGGGAGCCGCGTCGTGGCGAGGTGGATCACGGCGCTGCCCCGGGTGTGGCGCAGCTCAAGCACCAGGCCGGGGAAGAAGGCGGGGGGCCACACGACGCCGGTCAGCCGCCCCTCCTCCTCGCCGAGGCCGGCGACGACGTCCTGCGTGGCCTCCGCGTCCTTCAGCTCCTCGCCCGCATGGGCGAGTTCGAGGCGCACCGCTGGGCGCGGACCGTGGGAGCGGCGCAGGTCCTCGACGACGTACGGGTGCAGGGGGAGCCGGCCGCCGATGAGGTCGGCCAGGCGCAGAGGTGTGCGCCAGACGGTTCCGTACGCGTCGTGGCGCAGGAGTTCACCGGCGCCGAGCAGGGCGTCGTCGGCCAGCGGCAGGTCGACGGGATCGAGCTCCATGTCCGGCGCGCTCCTGGGCGGCGCGGGCAGCGTGGACGCCCAGCCGCGTCCGGCCGGGGTCAGGGGGTCGCCGGGCGGATCCGCGTCGCCCGGGTGGTGGGAGCGCCATACGCCTCCGCCCTCGAAGGCGTCGTCGAGTGTGACCCGGGAGCCGCCGGCGAACAGGCCTTGGTCGCTGTCGCCCTGGACGACGTCCGCCAGCGCCACGTTCGCCCGGCACACGGCGGCGGCGTAGCCCACTCCCGTGAGCAGGTCCTTCGTCCCGGGGAAGGCGCGGAGCCGGGGTCCGACCGCCGTGTACACGGTGACCGGCGCGGTGAGGCCGTAGCGCCGCCTGCCCGGGGTCGCCGCGTTCTCCACCGCCGCCGCCAGGGACCTGAGGTCGTCGCCGCCGAGCGGTCCGGTGTCCCGCCAGCAGGCGGCGAGTGAGGCCCGGTCCATGGCGTAGTGTCCCCAAGTCCGTAACTCGGCGCTGGAGTTGAGGACGCCGCGCACCGTGTCCAGGATCCCCAGCAGTCCCGCGCGCAGGTCGTCCTCGCGCCGGCTCGCCACCAGCGCGGCGAGGGACACGGGAACGTAGGGGCTGAGCAGTTGTTCCCGCGCGGTGGTCAAAAGATGGTGCGCGTAGGCCGACAGGTCGTCGCGCCGGGCCGCCGCCGGGGAGGGGTAGCAGACGTCGACGACGACGTGCCCGTCCTCATTGATCCAGCGCCGGCGCGAGCGTAGGCGGTGGAGCTGCGCCGGGGTCAGGCTCAGCGCCGGCCCGAAGGCGTGGAGATCGGGGACAAGGAGCTCGCGCCGCCGGGGCTCGGCCTCCTCCCCCGGCCTGCCCGGGCCCACCGCTCCCGCGGGTGCCCCCGACACCCAGGCCGGCGTGTCACCGAGGGCGCCCGCCTGCGGGTGGGCGCCCTCGCGGTGGACGATCTCGGCGTACAGCGGGTCGGATCCGGTGGCGACGCACACCATCGCGCCGACCGGGAGGACGGGCGCTCGCTCGCCGAAGGCGATGACGGGGAAGTCCTCGGGGCGCAGCGGGCTCGCGCCGTATCCATCGCCCCCGAGGTCGTACCCGAAGTACACGGCGTTGAAGGCGACGGTGGTGTGCACGGGCGCGGTCCTGGCCACGACGACCGCCTCCAGGTAGCGCCGCAGCCGGTCCCGGTCCGGCGCGGGCACGGCGTCGTGGCCCCCGGTCATGGCCGGGGTCAGCAGGGCCCGCTCCCCGTAGGGATCCGGCACCGCCGTCCCGTCCTGTACGCGCTCGTCCCGTGCGCGCTCGTCCCGTGCGCGCTCGTCCCGTGCGCGCTCGTCCTGTACGCGCTCGTCAACCGTTGTCGACCTCTGCGGGTCCCCGCCCATGACACCTCCGCCGCACCACGCCTCACCCCGGCCCGCCTGCGGTAATTCCCGCAGACTATGCCCGCGAGCGGGGTTCCTGTGGCACTTTCGGCACTTTGCGCGGACGGGCGGCGCGGGCCCGGGATCCGACGCCTCGCGGGCGCCGTGGCACCGCTTCGAGCCGTGCCCCTCGGTGGCGTTCGCGCGGACGTTCAGGAGCCCGTCAGCACACCGGCCCGTCGGCGCCGGGCGTAGGCGATGGTGAGGACGGCGACCAACGGACCCCAGGCCAGCATGGGGGCGTAACAGATGTCCATGATCAGGCCCGCTGTTCCATGCGGGAAGTCGGGGTTGGCCAGCGGGCCGCCGGGCACCAGCGTGACCGCCGCGCACAGGGCCGCCGCCGCGACCGCGCCCAGCGCGGCGGGTACGATCACCGCCGGCGGCGGGATACGGCGGCCCCCCAACCACGGTACCCAGCGCGGCACTTGCTCGCCCCAGGGCCGCACAAGACCGAGCGTGAGGCAGGCGGCCGTCTGCGAGAGCACCGACAGGATCAGCACGTAGACCATGATCGGGGTCCCCCGGTAGAGCGACCCGAGCCGTCCGGTGAACCCCACGTCCACGCCGAACCCGAGGGACAGGCGCCACACACACGAGGGCACGGTGCACAGCACGGTCACCCAGGCCGCCCACACCGCCCATCGGGGTGCGGCGATCTGGGCGTCCCACGCGGGCGGGGCGAAGTGACGCGACATCATGAACTCCCGGGCATACGGCGCGGATCGACCTCTCCACGGTGTCATCGCCCGGCACGCGGTTGCGTCGTCCGCCCGTCCGGGACCTCTCCCCCGCGCGGGCGGGCCGCCCTCCGCCTCCAGGAGGATCCGATCGGCTCGGCGGGGGATCACCCCTACGACGGGAGCGTGACTCGCCCGCTCCCGAGCCCCGCGTCCCGCCCGTGAAGCTGCTCGACGAAGGCCGCCAGCGCCACCGCGACGGCGTGCGGCGCCTCCAGGGGCAGGAGGTGACCGGCGCCGGGGACGGTGAGCAGGGTCGCGTGCGGGATGTGCGGCAGGAGGCACGCGCGCAGGACGCGTGCCGGCTCGACCACGTCCCTCTCACCGGCCAGGACGGTCACCGGGACGGTGATGTCACGCACAGCGCGGGAGATGTCACGCGCCATCCCGCGCAGCGGCCACTCCTGTCGGGCCTGCGGCCCTGCGGCGAGGCTGTCGCGTACGGCGGTGGCCAGCGTCGCCCCGGGCAGGGGCGTGGCGGTCAGTATGTCGTTCAGGGCGTGCCGCACGGCTTCGGGCGAGTCGTAGGCGTGGGACAGATCGCGCCGGTACTCCTCGGTCACGGTGGCCGGAGGCTCGGCCGGCGCGGGCGCGAGCAGAAACAGGCCGGTGAGACCCAACGGCCGCCGTGCGGCGAGGAGTTGGGCCACCTTGCCACCCATCGAGTGGCCGACGAGAACGTACGGACCCGGTACGCACTCCTCCACCACCCGCGCGAGGTCGTCGGCGAGCCGGTCGAGGTGGTAGGGCCCGGGCAGGGCGCGCGCGGTGCCCCAGCCGCGCTGGTCGAAGCGGACCGTGGCCTGCTCCGGCGGAAGGTGACCGATCACCTCGCTCCATGTGCCGGCGGAGCCGCCCCAGTAGTGGACGCATACGAGCACCGGGCCGGTACCGCCCTTGAGCCGTACCTCCAGAGCGCCGCCGGGCACCGTGACCCGCCTTGTCATTTCCTTCATCGTCGCGCCTTCCTTCCGGCTGCGTGAGACGGTCGACGTCTGCGGTCGCAGCCACGTATGGATACTCTGACCTGCTGCCAGGCACGCAACTGACGGTAGGCCAGGCCCGGTTGGAGGCCTGGTGGAAAGAAGCGGAGTACTTGTGGAAAGCGGACAGGAAGCGGTGCGTCAGCTCCGCTACTCGCCCGCCGTCGGTTCGCCCCACGGCGTGGAGGTCATGGACTTCGCGGCGCTGCGCTCCATGGACACCCGGCGCCGGCGCGTGCTGCCCCAGCGCCCCGACTTCCACGTCCTGGCCCTGATCGCCTCCGGCACCGGCGCCCACGAAGCGGACTTCCGCGCCTACCGGCTGAGGCCGGGCAGCGCCGTATGGATCCGGCCCGGCATGGTGCACCGCTGGAGCGACATCGACGCGTGCGAGGGCCCGCTCATCCTGTTCCGGCCGGGTTTCCTGCCCGGCCTCACCGCCGAGGAGGCCGGCGCCCCGGCGTGCCGCTACCTTGACCCACAGGGGCTGAGCCTGGCCCTGCTCGCGGCCGACCACCTGCGCCACGAGTACGAGGCGGCCGCACGCGCCCCGCTCCTGGCATCCCCCGCGCTGCCGGCCCACCTGCTGGCCGCACTGGTCCTGCGCGTGCTGGCGGGTCCGCCCGACCGGGCCCGCGAGGCGGCGGCGGACGACGGGTCCGCGAGCGGGGGCGCGGGCGGGTCCGCGGGCGGGTCCATCGCCGTGTTCCGCGCCTACCGGGCCGCAGTGGAGGCCCACTTCTGCGAGTGGCATCAGGTGGCCGACTACGCCCGGGCGCTCGGCTACGACGTGCGCACCCTCACCCGGGCGACCCGCGCGGCCACCGGCACGGGCGCCAAGGCCTTCCTCGACCAGCGCGTCCTGCTGGAAGCCAAAAGGCTGCTCGCCCACACCGATCTGCCGGTCACCGGCTGCGCCCGGCGCCTCGGATTCCGCGACGCCGCGAACTTCACCACGTTCTTCCGCCGCCAGGCCGCCACACCGCCGGCCGCGTGGCGCGCCGCGTACGGCGCGCGGGGTGTCGCGACGTCGGCCGGGAGCCGCGCTCCATACTCCGGCGCCGTAGCGGCCCAGTGAGCAGCGGCTCTCGATGGCGGACCGCACGGGGACCTCGACGCAAACGAACAGGCCCCGATCCGGATGGAATCGGGGCCTGTTCAACAGTAGCGGGGACAGGATTTGAACCTGCGACCTCTGGGTTATGAGCCCAGCGAGCTACCGAGCTGCTCCACCCCGCGTCGGTGAACCCAACCCTACGCCATCTCGGCACCCATAAAGACCTCGCCCGCACCACGCACCACGCACAGGACACACGGGCAAACCCACAAGTCACTCCCCCGCCCACCCTCGCAACACAGCGAACCAGTCAGGCCGCCGGCCGCCCTCCTGGCCCTGATGTCGCCTCGGCCAGGAGGGCGGCCCGCTGTCACGGGCGACGCGCGGGGATCAGGACGGGTCGCCGTGCTGGAGGCCCCGGCCGTTGGTGCCGATGTAGACACGGCCGTAGGTGTCGGGGTCGCCGGTGCTGACGCCCTGGCTGCCGATGGCGCCCCACTGGTGGGCCCGGTCGTCGACGCGGGTCCAGGTGGCGCCCTTGTCGGTGGAGCGGAAGACGCCGGTGACACCCTTGACCGCGCCGATCAGGTACAGCGTCTGGTAGGAGGCGCCCGGCGCCGCCTTGCCGCAACCGATCGCCGAGGCGGACGTCACCGAGGTGAGCCGGGTGAACGTGCCGCCACCGTCCGTGGAGTGGAACAGGCCCTTGCCGCCGCCCGCGATCCACAGGTCGCCGGCCCGGCCCGGCAGGGCCTTGAGGCGGCCGTCGGCGGGCAGGCCGGTCGAGCGGGCGGTGAAGGTCGCGCCGCCGGACAGCAGGCCCTTCGCGATCAGCTCCCCGACGAGCGCCGCCGGCACGGCCAGCGGCGCGAGGTCGGCCAGGAGCGACTCGGCCGGAACCCGCCCGGCCGCCGTCCCCGTACATGTCGCGCAGTCGCGTATGTGCCGGCCAATCCGCTTGCGCCACACGGAAGTTCGCGTACCGTCTCATCCGGAGACGGTCGCGTCGAGCCCCGCGCAGCGCGGTTCGGCCGCCAGCGCGGCGACGACCGTCCGTCAGTTCCAGTTGCTCGCGCATGCGGTGCGGGCGGACTCCGGTGTGGGCGACGCTGTTCCCCGTCGCGTCCGCTATGTCCTGGCGGCTGAGCAGCCCGGCGCACTCCTGCCACCAGCTGCCCGAGGAAATCTCCGGGCCGGAGCGTCAAATGAGCGTCTCGCGTGCCTACGGCCGTCCAACGACCAAGCCCGTTGGGTACCGGACGCGGACGGCAAGGCCGTGGACGCCGACGTACGCCGTTGGGGCGAACCGCTGGCGACGGTCCTGGGCTTTGCGGATCCTCTCAAACTGACCCCGCCCCCGATCCAAGCCGACTGTCAGTTGCTGGACTCATGCGCCACGCAGGCCACGGTCCAGCCGCTCCACACACCCATCACCGCCCACTACGGCGAGGACGACTTCGACAACCCCGGCCGAGAACGCCCTGGCCTGGGCGGACGCGGCGGCGGGGACTGAGGCTGGGGCCGACGGGTCGCCTCTCGCAGCTTCCCCGGCGGACATTTCTTCCTCGTCCCGCAAGCGGCCGAGGTGGTCGGTGACATCAACACCTGCCCCTCCCGATACCGCAGGAACTGATACCCCTGGACCACTTATCACCCCTTCGGGAAACCGAGATATCCGACTGATAAGCCTCTTCCTTAAAGTCTGCCGCGGAGACATTCTCCGGCCTTTGAGTGAATTCGGTTTCTTTGCAACAGGAGACGAAAGTGCTGAAGAAGAACTGCTACCGGGCGACCACACTGGCAGCCGCCGCGGTGCTTTCCGCCCTGGCTCTGCCCGGCACCGCCCAGGCCGCCACCGGGACCATCACGTACAGCGGCCACCGCGCGGGAACGATCACCAATCCCCAGGACGGCACCTGCATCAACCTCCCGCAGCAGGGCGGCGACACGTTCCCCGCGGGCTGGGTCACGAACAACACCAACAAGACGATTCAGGTCTACTACTACAGCGACTGCCGTACGGGAGACGGGGCCGCCGCCAAGGTGCTCAAGCCCGGCGAGCAGGCAGGACCGGGCGGGTGGTACCCGCTGGCCGGCTACCTCTCCGTGAAGGCAGTCTGAATCAGGCCACAGGGACCGGCTCCGCAAGAACCCCGACTTCTCGCGGAGCGGGCCGTCCGCCTGTGACACGCACACGGTGCGTGTCACAGGCTTTTCTGCGTGATCGCGTTTTCCGTGACTCCTGTACGGCCGCCGCCACGGAGCGGTGCCCCGTGCCCAGCCGACAAGAGCCGGCTGGGCCTCTCAAGCACTCCATGGACGTCAGTCGCTGCACCTCAACTGCTCCGTCAGCGCGTCGATTTCCTCCTGGCTCAGGTCGACCAGCCCGAGATCCGACGGCGTGTAACCTCCGGCGTCCGGCGTCTGCGCGTACTCCGCGATGGCTCCCAGCACCTGTGCCCAGGACGACGCGAGTTCCTGAATGTCGTCCTCTTCGAACAGCGCGGCCGGCCAGGTCCACGTGGCGGTAAGCACCGGGCCGTCCGGCAGGTCCTGGGTCACCGCGTTGATCTCCAGCACGTGACTGAGCGGCATTTCCGGGTCACGGCCCAGTGGGCCGCGGACACCCGGCACGACCGCCCAGTCCGTGCCCGCCCCGGGGTGAACGGCCGGGAAACGCCCCAGGTAGTTGAACCCGATCTGAGGCTGCTCGCGCCTCGCCAGGCCGGGCATCGTCTCGGGGTTGAGATGACGCAGCATGCCGTAGCCGATGCCGGCGTCCGGCAGGGCCCTGAGCTGTTCCTTGACCGCCTTCAGTGACGCGCCGAGCGCCGGCCCCACCGGGTACGGCAGACCCTCGTCGACCGGGCCGGGATCGAGGCTGACCGGGAAGAGCGTGGTGAACCAGCCAACCGTGCGGTGCAGGTCCAGGCCCTCCCCCAGGTGCTCCCTGCCGTGGCCCTCAAGGTCGATCAGGACCTGGGTACCGGCAATCCCCCGTCGGCGCCGCCACCGCACCACCGTGAGCGCGAGCGCGGTGAGGAGCACATCATTCACACCGGCGTGGAACGACGCCGGCACCACGGTCAGCAGGGTCTCGGCAAGCCTGCCCGGCAGTCGCGATTCCAGCGACCTGGCCGTGCCCGCGATGTCCCGGCCGGGGTCGAAACGCCGCTTGCCCAACTGGGGGTCGGGGGTGTCCAGTACGGCGGCCCACAGCGGGAGTTCCGCCACCCTTCCCGGTTCACGGGCCGCCGTGGCGAGTGTCCGTGTCCAACGGCCGAACGACGTCGGCACCGGGGCGAGCCGTGGCTCTCCGTCTCCTGCCACACCTTCCCAGGCAGCGGCCAGGTCAGGCAGCAGCACCCGCCACGAAACTCCGTCGACCGCCAGGTGGTGAATGACGAGCAGCAGCATGCCGGGATGGTCGGCACCCGCGTCGAACCATACGAACTGCGCCATCACACCGGCCGCGGGCGCGAGCCGGCCGCGAGCCGCCTCGCCTTCCACGGCCACGAGCCGCTCGACATGAGACGGACCCGCTCCGCACACATCGACCCGGGTCAGGACCGACGCAGCCGTCACCGTCCCCCTGGGCGGGATGTGGAAGTGCCAGGGCGCGTCGCCCCCTTCTCCCGCGGTGACCAGTCGCATGCGCAGGACGTCGTGTCTGTCGAGGAGCGCCTGGAGCGCGGCCGTGAGCCGCTTGGCTCCCGCTCCGGCCGGCACCTGGACCGTCATGGACTGGTTGAACCCCTGGTACGGGCCGCCCAGTTCACGGAGCCAGTGAACGATCGGAGTCGCCGCCAGGTCTCCGTCGCCCTCCTCGTCGTCGCTCGCCTCGGAGTGCGGCTGGGCGACAGCGGCGAGACCGGCGGGGGTCTGGTACGCGAAGACGTCCCGCGGAGCGAAGTCCAGTCCCGCGGAGCGCGCACGGCTCACCAATTGGATGGCCAGAATGCTGTCGCCGCCGATTTCGAAGAAGGTGTCGTCGGGGCCGACGTGGTCGAGTCCGAGGGTCTGGGCGAAAAGGCCGCAGAGCACTTCCTCCTCCGGGGTGCGCGGGAGCCGCTTCCCGCCAGACGCCTGGGGATCGGTGGCCGGGGCGGGGAGTGCCTTGTGGTCGATCTTCCCGTTCGGCGTCAACGGCAGGGAGTCCAGGGCCACGAAGTGGGACGGCACCATGTAGTCCGGCAGCCGGGCAGCCACCCCCGCACGCAGCGCCCCCGGATCCCAGCCAGAGCCCTGCGGCACCACATAAGCCACCAGCCGCCTGTCCCCCGGAACATCCTCACGGACCACCACCGTGACCTGCCCGACCCCCGCCAACGACCCGAGAACCGACTCGACCTCCCCCAACTCGATCCGGAACCCCCGGACCTTCACCTGACCATCCACCCGCCCCACGAACTCCAACTGCCCATCCCCACGCCACCGCACCAGATCACCCGTCCGGTACAACCGCCCCCCACCCGACCCGAACGGATCCGCCACAAACCGCTCCGCCGTCAGCCCAGCACGCCCCACATACCCACGCGCCAACCCCACACCCGCCAGATACAACTCACCCACCACACCCACCGGAACCGGAACCAGACCCCGATCCAGCACATACACACGCGTGTTGGGCAACGACGAACCGATCGGCGGCACCCCCGCCCCCGACAACGGCGCACTCATCGTCGCGCACACCGTCGCCTCCGTGGGCCCATACGCATTCACCATCAGCCGCCCCGCCGACCAGCGCTCGGCCACCCCCGGCGGACACGCCTCACCGGCCACCACCAACGTCAACCCCGACGGCACCCCCGCCACGGGCAGGACCGCCAGCGCCGCGGGAGGCAACGTCACATGCGTCACCCCCAAAGCGGTGAGCAGACCCGCAAGAGGCTCCCCCGGCAACAGCCGCTCCTGCTCCGCGACGACCAGCCGCGCCCCGGCCGAGAACGTCAAAAAGACATCCCACAACGCCGCGTCGAAACCGGGGGACGCGAACTGCAACACCCTGCTGTCCGAAGAAATCCCCAACCGCTCCACCGCACCAGCAGCAAGGTTCGCAATACCCGAATGAGACACCACCACCCCCTTCGGCAACCCCGACGAACCCGACGTATAAATCACATACGCCGCAGAACCCGGACCCAGCGAAGAAATCCGCTCACCATCACTGAGATCCACATCCGAGAACCGGCTCAACTCCGCGTCAAAACCAGAAGAATCCACCAGCACCCGAGAAGACACAGCCGAAGAAAACCCGGCCGCCACCTCCGACCGGCTCACCAGACAGACCGGACCCGCATCACCCAGCACATACTCCACACGCGCCGCCGGCTGATCCAGACTCACCGGCAGATACACACCACCAGCCTTCATCACCGCCAACAACGCCACCACCAACTCCACCGACCGAGGCAACGCCACCGCCACCACCCGCTCCGGCCCCACCCCCAACCACACCAAATACCGCGCCAGCCGGTTCGCCCGCGCATTCAACTCCGCATAACTCACCTCCACCCCACCACAAACCACCGCCACCGCCCCAGGAGTCCGCCCCACCTGCCGCTCGAACAACACCGGGAACGACACCGCCTCCACCCCCACCGACACACCACTCCACTTCTCCACCTGCACCCGCTCCGCACCGGAAAGCAACTCCAACCGGCCCACCGGAACCCCCGGAGACGCCACCGCCCCACGCAACAACCGCACGAACCGCGCCGCCAGACCCTCCACCGTCGAACGGTCGAAAAGATCCACCGCGAACGACAACTCACCCACCAACCCACCCGGCGAACCACCAACCCCACGACACTCCCGCAGACTGAACGCCAAATCGAACTTGGCCGCCCCGAGGTCGACACCTCCAAGGCGCGCGGTCAGGTTCGGCAGTACGACGTCGTCGGTCACTTCGCTCTGCAGTGTCAACGCGACCTGGAAGAGGGGGTGGTACGCCAGCGACCGGGCCGGGTTGACCGATTCCACCAGCTGCTCGAACGGCACGTCCTGATGAGCGAAAGCCGCCAGATCCGTCTCCCGGACCCGCTCCACCAACTCCAGAAAACCCGGATCCCCCGACGTGTCCGTCCGCAACACCAACGTATTGACGAAGAAGCCCACCAAATCATCCAGCACCTCGTCCGAACGACCCGCCACCACCGTTCCGACCGGCACATCCGTACCCGCACCAAGCCGCGTCAACAACGCCGCCAAACCCGCCTGCAACACCATGAACAACGTCGCCCCGGCACCCCGCGCCAAACCCGCCAACTCACCATGCAACCCAGCATCCAACCGGAACTCGACACGCCCACCCACATGACTCGCCACCGCCGGACGAACCCGGTCAAGAGGCAGATCCAGAAGCTCCGGCAGCAGCGCCAGACGCTCCTGCCAGTACGCCGTCTGCCGCGACAGCACGCTGTCCGGGTCCTCCTCGGAGCCCAGCACCTCCCGCTGCCACAGCGCGAAGTCCGCGTACTGCAACGGCAGTTCGTCCCAGTACGGAGCCGAACCGTCCGTCCTCGCCCCATACGCCCGCCACAGATCCGCCAGCAACGGCCCTGTCGACCACCCGTCCGTCACCACGTGATGCATCAGCACCAACAACACATGCCGGTCCGCTTCCACACGGAACAACGTCACCCGCACCGGGACCTCGGCACCCAGCACGAAGGCATGGCGCGCCGCCGCGCGCAACGTTTCGTCCAGGTCCTCGGAGGCGACCTCCACCACATCGAACGGCGCGCCCCCCTCGGCCGCCGGTCGCACCACCTGCCGAGGCACCCCGCCCACCGCGGGAAACACCGTCCGCAGGCTTTCGTGCCGGCCCACCACGTCACCCCACGCCAACCTCAGCGCAGGCACATCCAACGACCCCTCCAAGTGGCAGACCAACGGCACGTTGTACGTCGCGCTCGGACCCTCCACCTCACCCAGCACCCACAACCGCTGCTGCGCGTACGAAAGAGGAACGATTTCCGGGCGCACCCTGCGGGAGGGGGCGTGGTGTGCCCGTTCCGCTTGCTGGACCGCAGTCGAGAGCTCCGCGACCGTGGGGTTCTCGAACACCGCACGGATCGGTAGTTCCACTCCGAATGCGGTGCGGATCCGGCTGATGAGACGAGCGACCAGAAGTGAGTGACCGCCGATTTCGAAGAAGGTGTCGTCGGGGCCGACGTGGTCGAGTCCGAGGGTCTGGGCGAAAAGGCCGCAGAGCACTTCCTCCTCCGGGGTGCGCGGGAGCCGCTTCCCGCCAGATGCCTGGGGATCGGTGGCCGGGGCGGGGAGTGCCTTGTGGTCGATCTTCCCGTTCGGCGTCAACGGCAGGGAGTCCAGGGCCACGAAGTGGGACGGCACCATGTAGTCCGGCAGCCGGGCAGCCACCCCCGCACGCAGCGCCCCCGGATCCCAGCCAGAGCCCTGCGGCACCACATAAGCCACCAGCCGCCTGTCCCCCGGAACATCCTCACGGACCACCACCGTGACCTGCCCGACCCCCGCCAACGACCCGAGAACCGACTCGACCTCCCCCAACTCGATCCGGAACCCCCGGACCTTCACCTGACCATCCACCCGCCCCACGAACTCCAACTGCCCATCCCCACGCCACCGCACCAGATCACCCGTCCGGTACAACCGCCCCCCACCCGACCCGAACGGATCCGCCACAAACCGCTCCGCCGTCAGCCCAGCACGCCCCACATACCCACGCGCCAACCCCACACCCGCCAGATACAACTCACCCACCACACCCACCGGAACCGGAACCAGACCCCGATCCAGCACATACACACGCGTGTTGGGCAACGACGAACCGATCGGCGGCACCCCCGCCCCCGACAACGGCGCACTCATCGTCGCGCACACCGTCGCCTCCGTGGGCCCATACGCATTCACCATCAGCCGCCCCGCCGACCAGCGCTCGGCCACCCCCGGCGGACACGCCTCACCGGCCACCACCAACGTCAACCCCGACGGCACCCCCGCCACGGGCAGGACCGCCAGCGCCGCGGGAGGCAACGTCACATGCGTCACCCCCAAAGCGGTGAGCAGACCCGCAAGAGGCTCCCCCGGCAACAGCCGCTCCTGCTCCGCGACGACCAGCCGCGCCCCGGCCGAGAACGTCAAAAAGACATCCCACAACGCCGCGTCGAAACCGGGGGACGCGAACTGCAACACCCTGCTGTCCGAAGAAATCCCCAACCGCTCCACCGCACCAGCAGCAAGGTTCGCAATACCCGAATGAGACACCACCACCCCCTTCGGCAACCCCGACGAACCCGACGTATAAATCACATACGCCGCAGAACCCGGACCCAGCGAAGAAATCCGCTCACCATCACTGAGATCCACATCCGAGAACCGGCTCAACTCCGCGTCAAAACCAGAAGAATCCACCAACACCCGAGAAGACACAGCCGAAGAAAACCCGGCCGCCACCTCCGACCGGCTCACCAGACAGACCGGACCCGCATCACCCAGCACATACTCCACACGCGCCGCCGGCTGATCCAGACTCACCGGCAGATACACACCACCAGCCTTCATCACCGCCAACAACGCCACCACCAACTCCACCGACCGAGGCAACGCCACCGCCACCACCCGCTCCGGCCCCACCCCCAACCACACCAAATACCGCGCCAGCCGGTTCGCCCGCGCATTCAACTCCGCATAACTCACCTCCACCCCACCACAAACCACCGCCACCGCCCCAGGAGTCCGCCCCACCTGCCGCTCGAACAACACCGGGAACGACACCGCCTCCACTCCCACCGACACACCACTCCACTTCTCCACCTGCGCCCGCTCCGCACCGGAAAGCAACTCCAACCGGCCCACCGGAACCCCCGGAAACGCCACCGCCCCACGCAACAACCGCACGAACCGCGCCGCCAGACCCTCCACCGTCGAACGGTCGAAAAGATCCACCGCGAACGACAACTCACCCACCAACCCACCCGGCGAACCACCAACCCCACGACACTCCCGCAGACTGAACGCCAAATCGAACTTGGCCGCCCCGGAACTCAAATTCTCGGCCGTAGCCCGGCCGCCCGGGAGAACGAAGTCACTCTCGGGGCTGTTCTGCAGCACCAGCAGGACCTGGAAGAGGGGGTGGTGCGCCAGCGACCGGGCCGGGTTGACCGATTCCACCAGCTGCTCGAACGGCACGTCCTGATGAGCGAAAGCCGCCAGATCCGTCTCCCGGACCCGCTCCACCAACTCCAGAAAACCCGGATCCCCCGACGTGTCCGTCCGCAACACCAACGTATTGACGAAGAAGCCCACCAAATCATCCAGCACCTCGTCCGAACGACCCGCCACCACCGTTCCGACCGGCACATCCGTACCCGCACCAAGCCGCGTCAACAACGCCGCCAAACCCGCCTGCAACACCATGAACAACGTCGCCCCGGCACCCCGCGCCAAACCCGCCAACTCACCATGCAACCCAGCATCCAACCGGAACTCGACACGCCCACCCACATGACTCGCCACCGCCGGACGAACCCGGTCAAGAGGCAGATCCAGAAGCTCCGGCATTCCGCGCAACTGGTCGGCCCAGAAGGCGAGTTGCTGTTCAGCCAGTCCCGCCGGATCCCCCGGCTCGCCGGTGCCCTCCAGCAACTCCCGCTGCCATACGGAATAGTCCGCGTACTGCACCGGCAGTTCATCCCAGTCGGGGACCGAACCCGCCGTCCGGGAGCGATAGGCATCGGACAGATCCCGCAGCAGTGGGGAAAGAGACCATCCGTCCGCCACGATGTGATGCATCAGCACCAACAACGCATGCCGGTCAACGCCGCTGCGGAACAGCGTCACCCGTACAGGGAGTTCGGAGCCCAGCGCGAACGCATGCCGCGCCGCGGCCCTCAGTGCCGAGTCCAGCTCCCCCTCCGCGACCTCCACCTCTTCGAACGGCGAAACCCCCTCGGCCGCTCCAAGTATCCGCTGCCACGGAACCCCTTCCACCTCGGGAAACACGGTCCGCAGACTCTCGTGCCGGCCCACCACGTCACCCCACGCCAACCTCAGCGCAGGCACATCCAACGACCCCTCCAAGTGGCAGACCAACGGCACGTTGTACGTCGCACTGGGCCCTTCGAGGCGGTGAAGGAACCACAGTCGGCTCTGGGCATAAGAGAGCGGAATCATGTTGTTCAAGTGACCTTTCGCAAGGGGCGGATGAGCGGCCGCGCCTGCTCGGCGGTTTCGAGCATGGGTGCAAGGGCGCGCACGGTGGGATTCTGAAAGAGGGTGCGCAGAGTGACTTCCAACCCCAGAGAGGAACGAATGCGGCTGATCAGACGCGTCGCCAGAAGGGAGTGACCGCCAAGGTCGAAGAAGTCGTCGTCGATGCCGACCCGGTCGGACCGAAGTATCTGCGCGAACAGCTCGCACAGGGCGGCCTCTTGAGGCGTCGAAGGGGCAGCGTGGGGGGCCTGGGGATCGGTGGCCGGGGCGGGGAGTGCCTTGTGGTCGATCTTCCCGTTCGGCGTCAACGGCAGGGATTCCAGGGCCACGAAATGGGACGGCACCATGTAGTCCGGCAGCCGGGCAGCCACCCCCGCACGCAGCACCCCCGGATCCCAGCCAGAGCCCTGCGGCACCACATAAGCCACCAGCCGCCTGTCCCCCGGAACATCCTCACGGACCACCACCGTGACCTGCCCGACCCCCGCCAACGACCCGAGAACCGACTCGACCTCCCCCAACTCGATCCGGAACCCCCGGACCTTCACCTGACCATCCACCCGCCCCACGAACTCCAACTGCCCATCCCCACGCCACCGCACCAGATCACCCGTCCGGTACAACCGCCCCCCACCCGACCCGAACGGATCCGCCACAAACCGCTCCGCCGTCAGCCCAGCACGCCCCACATACCCACGCGCCAACCCCGCACCCGCCAGATACAACTCACCCACCACACCCACCGGAACCGGAACCAGACCCCGATCCAGCACATACACACCGGTGCGGTCCATGGGGACGCCTATCGGAGGTCGCCCCTGGTGCGTGTAGGGCGTGGGCAGACGGCTGAAGGTCGCGAAGGTGGTCCCTTCGGTGGGCCCGTAGACATGGGTGACGACGATGTCGGGGTACTTCTCGGTGACCGTGCGCATCGCGGTGGGGGAGGCGGACTCACCGCCTGTCCACACCTCCCGCAGCGGTGCCAGGGGAGCGCCCGGGTCGTCGGCCAGCAGGTTGAACAGGGCGGTGGTGAAGAGGGCCACGGAGACCTCCGCGTCGTTCAGCAGCTCACCCAGCACCACCGGGTCGAGCTGACCCGGCGGAGCTATCACGACCTGGCCGCCGCGCAGCAGAGGGACCCAGATCTCGTATGCGGAGGCGTCGAAGGCCAAGGGCGAGTGGTGCAGCACCCGGTCGTGGGCCCCGGTGTCGAAGGCCGTGTCCGCGGCCAGTGCGACGAGGCCGCGGTGGGTGATCGCGACGCCCTTGGGCATTCCGGTGGAACCGGAGGTGAACATCACGGAGGCCAGCCCTTCGCCGCCGGAGCTCACCACCGGTTCGGCGTCCTGCGCAGGATCCCCCTTCGCCTGGAGCGCGGCCGGATCGGAGAGGACCGAGAGGCCCAGGCCGGAGAGGGCTGAGAGGCACTCCTCTCCCAGTACGTCAGGCCGGACACCGTCTGTCAGTGCGACCCGGGCCGCGCTCTCCCGCAGGATCTCCGTGGTGCGGGCAGCGGGCTGGCGAGGGTCCAGCGGTACGTAGGCGGCGCCCGCCTTGAGGGTGGCGAGCATCGCCACCACCGCGTCGACCCCGCGGTCCAGGAGCAGCGCCACCCGGCTCTCAGATCCCACTCCGGCGGCGATCAGCCGGTGTGCGAGCCGGTTCGCCCGTACGTCGAGCTCCTGGTACGTCACGAACTGATCGCCGCAACGCAGCGCCGGGGCATGCGGCGCGTCCGCGACTCGGGCCCGGAAGACCTCGGGCACCGTCCGGGCCCGCGAGGGACCCCGTTGCGGCGTCACGGGCCGCGGCGCGGGGCTCAGGCCCTCGTCCGGAGTCAGGCGCAGGCGTCCCACCGGGCTGTCCGGCTGTCGCAGCACCGTTTCGAGCACATGCACCAGCCCATCGGCGATACGCCGCGCGGTGTCCCGGTCGAAGACGTCCGTCGCGTAGACCAGCGAGCCCGCGACTCCGCCGGCGCTCAACTCCGCCAGGTTGAAGGTCAGTTCGAACTTCGCGCTCTCGTCGACGACCGTCGGCATTGTGACCTGGAGGCCGGGGAAGTCCAGAGCGATCTGTTCGTAGCTCTGGAGGGTGAGTGCGATTTGGGTGAAGGGGGTGTGGGAGAGGGTGCGGTGGGGGTTGAGGGCTTCGATGACGTGGTCGAGGGGGAGGTCTTGGTGGGCGTAGGCGGCGAGGTCGGTTTCGCGGACGCGGGCGAGGAGTTCTCGGAAGGTGGGGTCGCCGGTGAGGTCGGTGCGGAGGATGAGGGTGTTGACGAAGAAGCCGATGAGGGGTTCGAGTGCTTCGTCGGTGCGTCCGGCCTGGACGGTGGCGATGGGCAGGTCGCTTCCGGCGCCGAGGTGGCGGAGCAGGACGGCGGTCGCGGCGTGCAGGACCATGAAGAGGGTGACGTCGTGGTCGCGGGCCAGGGTGCGGAGTTGGTGGTGCAGGGCGGGACTGAGGCTGAGGGGGATGGTGGCGCCGTGGTGGCGGGCGATGGCGGGGCGGGGGCGGTCGAGGGGGAGGTCGAGGACTTGGGGGGCGCCGGTGAGCTGCGTGGTCCAGTAGGCGCGCTGGCGGGCCAGGACGCTGTCCGGGTCGTGGGGGTCGCCGAGGACGGCGGTCTGCCAGAGGGCGTAGTCGGCGTACTGCACCGCCAGCGGTTCCTGCTGGGGCGGCGGGTTGTGCTGTGGCCGGGGATCGTGGTGCGGGGGTGGGGTGGTGGCTTGGGTGCGGGTGCGGTAGGCGGTGGACAGGTCCCGGGCCAGCGGTGTCATGGACCATCCGTCGCTGGCGATGTGATGGACGAGGAGGAGCAGGACGTGCTGGTCGGGGGCCTGCTGGAAGAGCGTGGCCCGCAACGGGGTCTCGGTGGCCAGGTCGAAGCAGTACGCGGAGTGTTCCCGCAGGAGGCCGGCGAGTTCCTCTTCCCCGGTCACCGGGGGGAGGCAGTCCAGGAGGGCCGGGGCCTGGCCGGCGGGGAGGATCTGCTGGCAGGGCTCGCCGTGACTCTCCACGAACCGGGTCCGCAGGGACTCGTGCCGGGCCACCACGTCCGCGACCGCGCCCGCGAGCGCGTCGCGGTCCAGGGTCCCGGAGAACCGTAGTACCAGCGGGCAGTTGTAGGTGGGGCTGGGGCCTTCCAGACGGAACGCGAACCACAGCCGGCGCTGCGCGTACGACAGTGGTATCCGCTCCGGACGCGCCCCCGCCACCAGCGGCGCCCGTGCCGCACCGGCCCGCGCCACCCGGGCAGCCAGCAGGCCCACCGTGGGTGCCTCGAACACCGCCCGCACCGGCAGCTCCACCCCGAAAACCCCCCGCACCCGGCTCACCAGCCGGATCGCGGTCAGTGAATGACCTCCCAGCGCGAAGAAGTCATCACCCACCCCCACCCCCGACACACCCAGCACCTCGGAGACGAGACCGCAGAGGATCCGCTCCTGCGGACTGCGGGCCGCGAGCCCTCCCTTTCCCGCCCCGGCGGCATACTCGGGTGCCGGCAGTGCCCCGCGGTCGACCTTGGCGTTGGGGGTCAGTGGGAAGCGGTCCAGGACGACGAAGGCCGCGGGCACCATGTAGTGCGGCACAAGGGCCGCGACATGCCGGCGCAGTTCCGCCGGGTCGGGTTCCTTTGTCCCTGAACTCGTGAGGTAGGCCACGATGCGCTGGTCACGAGCCCGGTCCTCGCGCACCAGGACGATCGCACGGGAGACGTCCGGGTGCTGCGCCAGCACACCCTCGATCTCGCCGGGTTCGACGCGAAAGCCCCGCACCTTGACCTGGTGGTCCGCCCGGCCGCGGAACTCAAGGAGTCCGTGTGGCGTCCAGCTCGCGAGGTCTCCGGTGCGGTACATCCGGGTGCCGGGGGCGCCGAACGGGTCCGCCACGAAGCGTTCGGCGGTGAGCAGTGGCGAGCCTCGGTAGCCGCGCGCCAGCCCTGCGCCCGCGACGTACACCTCCCCCGTCTCCCCCAGCGGCACCGGCCGCAGCCGATCATCCAGCACGTGGACACGGGTGTTGTCCATGACGCGGCCGAGCGGCAGTACGCCATCGGGTGCGCGTTCCCCGGGAGCGAGCCGGAACTCGGCGATGTTCACCGTCGTTTCGGTCGGACCGTAGACATTGACCACGGTGGCCGCCGGGTGACGACGGCGCCATTCCGCCAGGGCCGGACCGTGCAGGGCCTCGCCTCCCAGCATGAGCAGTTGGGTCGGCGAGTAACCGTCAGGAAGCAGTTCGAGCAGGGGAAGGTGGCTGGGAGTGCCCTTCAGGAAGGTGCAGCCGACCTCCCGACCGCGCCCGTCCTCCGCCAGGGCGCTGATGAGTACGCGCCCTCCGCCGGCCAACGGCGCCCACAGTTCCGAAACGGTCATGTCGAAGGAGCACGGCGAGTGCCACAGCGAGGTGCCGCCCGGTCCAAGGCTCGGATATGCCTTGATGGCCCAGGCCAGATAGTCGGCGAGGGAGCGGTGCTCGACAGCCACCGCCTTCGGCTTCCCCGTGGACCCGGAGGTGTAGCTGACGTAGGCCGTGTTGGCCGGGAGCAGGGGGGCCAGACGTTCCCGCTGCGTCAGATCCGTGTCCGGCTGCCGGGAGAGTTCAGCGAACACCTCCGGGGAATCGAGGACGAGTTCACAGCCCTCGGCTCCCGCGGCCCACGGCCCGGCCTGCACTCCGAGTACGACATCCGGGCGCGCGTCGGCCAGGAGGAAAGCGATGCGCTCCTGTGGGTAGTCCAACTCCACCGGCAGGTAGGCGGAACCGGTTTTCGCGATGGCGAGCAGGGCGACCGCCAGCTCGACGCTTCGCGGCAGCAGCACGGCAACGACCCGCTCGGGTGCGGCTCCCCGCGCGGTCAGCAGCCGGGCCAACCGATTCGCCCGCTCGTTGAACTCCCGGTAGGTCAGGTGGGTATCACCACAGCTGACGGCCGGAGCCTGGGGAGTACGGCGGACCTGAGCCTCGACGAGTTCCGGGAGCGTCACGTCGGGCAGCGACCGCACCGCCCCTTGCCGTTCGGCAGCGATTTCCGGACGGTACGTCATGCCGAGCTCCTCGTGAGGGTCTCTGGGGGGGTGAAAGAAGCAGGGTGAAAGAAAAGAAATCTTAAACAGGACGACCTTTCACCGTCTTATTGAAGCTCTATCTGTGGCGGCCGACGCCAAAACGAAACCAGGGCACCTTGGTTGATAACGAGACGATAGAAGCGGGAGATAGCTTCCGATGGAGGCCAAAAGGAGAGGGAAATTGGCGCGATGAATAATTCCCCGTTCGTTGACGTTCTTCCGCTGACCCCCCTCCAGGAAGGAATGTTCTTCCAGTCTCACTACGACGCCGATGAAATCGACGTCTACCACGTGCAGTTCGTGCTCGCCCTGGACGGACGGGTCGACCCGGGCCGCCTGAAGGCCGCGGCGGCAGCCGTGGTGAATCGCCATCCCGCTCTGCGGGCCGGTTTCTTGCAGCGGCAGAACGCGCAGCCGATCCAGGTCATCCACCGCACCGTGGAACTGCCCTGGGAAGAGGCCGACTTCGTCGCCCCAGGCCCCTCCGGTGCAGACTTCTCCGAGGCGCAATCCTCCGGGACGGAATCCGGTCCCGAGGACCGGTTGCGGTCCCTCCTGCTCGCGGACCGGGTCCGGCGCTTCCCGCTGGACCGGCCTCCGCTGGTCCGCTTCGTTCTCGTCCGGCTCGGGCCCGACCGGTACCGGTTGGTGCTCAGCTGTCACCACATGGTGCTGGACGGCTGGTCCGGCCCCCTGCTCATCCGCGAGCTGTTCACGCTGTACACGGACGGACCGGACAGTGCGTCGTTGCCACCCGCCGTTCCCTACCGCCGGTACTTCGAATGGCTCGCCACAAAGGATCTCGCCGCCTCGGAGCAGGCCTGGCGGGCGGCGCTCGACGGCATCCCCGGCCCCACTCTGGTAGCTCCGGCGGCTCCCGGACGGGCGGTCGTCATGCCGGAACGGCTGTCGGCCCGGCTGCCGGTGGACTTCGGCACCGAACTCAGCCTGTTCGCACGCCGGCAGGGACTGACCGTGGGCACCCTGCTCCAGGGCGCCTGGGGCACCGTCCTCAGCCGCCTCACCGGTCGCGACGACGTGACCTTCGGCACCGTCGTGTCCGGCCGCTCCCCGGAGATCCTCGGCATCGAGTCGATGGTGGGGATGTTCATCAACACCATTCCCGTGCGGATCCGTGCACAACCCGACGAGCCGATACTGCGCCGTCTCGCCCGCCTCCAGGAGGAGCAGAGCGAGCTGCTGGCCCACCACCATCTGCGGCTCAGCAGTCTGCAACGCGCCGCGGCCGGTACCGGTGAACTCTTCGACACCGTCGCGGTGTTCGAGAACTACCCGGAGGGCGCGGCCGGCTCCTCGTCGTACGGCGGCCTCCAGGTCAGCGTGGTCGACGGTCACGACGCCGCACACTTCCCGCTGCGGGTGATCGGGGCGCTCTCCGGCAGCCGGCTGCAGCTTCAGCTCGAATACCGGCCCGACCTCTTCGAGAGGGCGGAGGCGGACCGCATCCTCACCGTCCTCGCGAAGGTACTGCGTGGCCTGGTTGCCGACCCGGACCAGGACTTCCGGGAAGTGGTGGCCGCCCTGCCCTCCGGTCCGCGCGAAGCGGCTGCGGCTGCGGCTACGGCTACGGCTGCCATGAAGGCGGCCGCGGCGGCAGACGTCCCCCGGTCACCCGCCGTGGACATCCTGCGTGGCCTGTTCGAGAAGGTGCTGGGTGTGTCGGGGGTGGGGGTGGGTGATGACTTCTTCGCGCTGGGAGGTCATTCACTGACCGCGATCCGGCTGGTGAGCCGGGTGCGGGGGGTTTTCGGGGTGGAGCTGCCGGTGCGGGCGGTGTTCGAGGCACCCACGGTGGGCCTGCTGGCTGCCCGGGTGGCGCGGGCCGGTGCGGCACGGGCGCCGCTGGTGGCGGGGGCGCGTCCGGAGCGGATACCACTGTCGTACGCGCAGCGCCGGCTGTGGTTCGCGTTCCGTCTGGAAGGCCCCAGCCCCACCTACAACTGCCCGCTGGTACTACGGTTCTCCGGGACCCTGGACCGCGACGCGCTCGCGGGCGCGGTCGCGGACGTGGTGGCCCGGCACGAGTCCCTGCGGACCCGGTTCGTGGAGAGTCACGGCGAGCCCTGCCAGCAGATCCTCCCCGCCGGCCAGGCCCCGGCCCTCCTGGACTGCCTCCCCCCGGTGACCGGGGAAGAGGAACTCGCCGGCCTCCTGCGGGAACACTCCGCGTACTGCTTCGACCTGGCCACCGAGACCCCGTTGCGGGCCACGCTCTTCCAGCAGGCCCCCGACCAGCACGTCCTGCTCCTCCTCGTCCATCACATCGCCAGCGACGGATGGTCCATGACACCGCTGGCCCGGGACCTGTCCACCGCCTACCGCACCCGCACCCAAGCCACCACCCCACCCCCGCACCACGATCCCCGGCCACAGCACAACCCGCCGCCCCAGCAGGAACCGCTGGCGGTGCAGTACGCCGACTACGCCCTCTGGCAGGCCGCCGTCCTCGGCGACCCCCACGACCCGGACAGCGTCCTGGCCCGCCAGCGCGCCTACTGGACCACGCAGCTCACCGGCGCCCCCCAAGTCCTCGACCTCCCCCTCGACCGCCCCCGCCCCGCCATCGCCCGCCACCACGGCGCCACCATCCCCCTCAGCCTCAGTCCCGCCCTGCACCACCAACTCCGCACCCTGGCCCGCGACCACGACGTCACCCTCTTCATGGTCCTGCACGCCGCGACCGCCGTCCTGCTCCGCCACCTCGGCGCCGGAAGCGACCTGCCCATCGCCACCGTCCAGGCCGGACGCACCGACGAAGCACTCGAACCCCTCATCGGCTTCTTCGTCAACACCCTCATCCTCCGCACCGACCTCACCGGCGACCCCACCTTCCGAGAACTCCTCGCCCGCGTCCGCGAAACCGACCTCGCCGCCTACGCCCACCAAGACCTCCCCCTCGACCACGTCATCGAAGCCCTCAACCCCCACCGCACCCTCTCCCACACCCCCTTCACCCAAATCGCACTCACCCTCCAGAGCACGGAAGGCGGCCACTTCGACCTCCCTGGTCTGCGCGTCACCGCGGAGGGGTACGCCGGTGCTGTCGCAAGGACCGACCTCGGGCTGAGCCTGCACGAGTGCTTCACCGGCGCCGGAGCCCCGAATGGCATCCAGGGCTCCTTGGAGTACGACACAGCCCTCTTCGACCGCACCAGCGCCGTGCTGTTCGCCGAACGTCTCACCCGTGTTCTCACCGCCGTGTCCGGCGAGCCGGACACCCGCGTCAGCCGGGTGGAAATCCTCTCCGAGCAGGAGCGTCGCGACCTGTTGGGCACCGACGCCGACCGCTCCGGCAGGGCCGCGGTGACGACGCTCCCCGCGCTCTTCGAACGGCAGGTCCGGGACACCCCGCACCTGCCCGCCGTCGAGGCAGCGTCCGGGACGCAGACCTACGCGGAGCTCAACGCCGCTGCCAATCGGCTCGCCCGGGTGCTCGTCGCACATGGCGCCGCCCCGGAGCAGCACGTCGCTGTCGCGCTGCCCCGTTCGGCACAGTGGGTGGAGGCCGTGCTGGCCGTGCTGAAGGCAGGCGCCGTCTACGTGCCGCTCGATCCCGGCCACCCCCCGCAGCGGCTGGCCACCATGCTCGCGAACGTAGCGCCCGCCTTGTTGGTGACGACGCGGGACGAGGTCGCACGCCTGCCGCGTACGCCGGGGACCACGCTGATCCTGCTGGACGACGAAAAGGTCCGCTCGCAGTGCGCGGAGGCGCCCGACACCGACCTCGGCGACACGGACCGGGCGGCGACGCTGCGCTCGGACCACCCCGCGTACGTCATCCACACCTCGGGATCGACGGGCACCCCCAAGGGAGTGGTGGTCACTCATGCCGGTATCGGCGCCCTGTCGGCCCACCAGCAGGCCGACTTCGATGTGTCCGTCGACAGCCGGGTGCTGCAGCTCGCCTCCTCGACCTTCGACGTCTCCGTCGCTGAGCTCTGCCTCGCGCTGCTCTCAGGAGCGACCCTGGTCGTGCCGGAGGGGCTGTTGGCGGGTGCTGAACTCGGTGACTTCCTCGCGCAATCGCGCATCACCCACACACTCGTCGCGCCCACGGCACTCGCCGAGGTGCCCAGGCGGGAACTGCCCGCGCTGACCGCACTGATCACCGGGGGCGAGACCCTGCCGCGGGAGCTCGCCGAGTTCTGGGCCCGCGGCCGCCTGCTTGTCAACGCATACGGTCCGAGCGAAGCCACCTGCGACGTCACCTTTGCCACCATCGGGTCCGGTGACACCGCGGAGACCAGGACCATCGGGCGCCCCATCGCGGGGGCCTGGGCCCACGTGCTGGACACGGACCTGCGACCGGCTCCGCCAGGGGTCATGGGCGAGGTGTACGTGTCCGGCCTCGGAGTGGCCCGGGGCTACCTCAAGGACACGGCCACGACCGCCTCGCGCTTCGTGGCCGACCCCTACGGCGCCCCGGGAACAAGGCTGTACCGGACCGGGGACCTGGCACTGCGCCGTCCCGACGGGGTGCTGGAGTTCCGTGGGCGAAGCGATTCGCAGACCAAGGTGCGCGGCTTCCGGATCGAGACGGGCGAGGTCGAATCGGCGATCCGTCGCTGCGCGGGCGTGACGGGCGTCGAAGTGATGGTGCGCGAGGACCGGCCCGGTGACCAGCGGCTGGTGGCGTACGTGTCCTGCGAGTCCGGGTCCCGCGCGTCCGACCCGGCGGCGTTGCGCACCTTGCTCACCGAGCAGCTCCCCAACTACATGGTGCCGTCCGACTTCGTCATGGTGTCGGATTGGCCGCGGACTCCCCACGGCAAGGTGGACCGCCGTGCTCTGCCGGCTCCTGTACGGGCCGGTGGCCGCACAGGGGGTGCGCCGCGGTCGCCCCAGGGGGTGGTGCTGTGCGCGCTCTTCGCCGAGGTGCTCGGTGTCGAACGGGTGGGGCTCGACGACAACTTCTTCGAACTGGGCGGTCATTCGCTGCTGGCGACCAGGCTGGTGGGCCGGATGCAGGAGGTGCTGGGCCGGCGGGTGGAACTGCGTGACGTCTTCGCGGCTCCTACCCCCGCTGGTCTCGCGGCGCGGGAACCAGGTGGCGGCGAAGACGCCTTGAGCACACTGCTCCCCTTCCGTACGGAGGGCAGTACCCACCCACTCTTCTGCGTTCATCCGGTATCGGGCTACGCTTGGCGGTTCACCGCGCTGCTCAGTGCGCTGGGCAAGGACTGTCCGCTGTACGGCCTGCAGGCGCCGGGGCTGGACGGCTCAACGCCGACCGCCGGCTCCCTGGAGGAGCTGGTCTCGGGCTACGTACGGGACATGCGGACAGTGCAGGCGGTGGGCCCCTACCATCTCGTGGGTCTGTCCCTGGGCGGGCTGGTGGCGCAGGCGGTCGCCACCAGGCTGCAGGAGGAGGGGGAGGAGGTGGCTCTGCTCGCGCTGCTCGACTCCTACCCGGGGCCGCCCTCGGGCCCGGGGACGTCCACCAACCCGGAGGAGATACTGCGGGACATTCATGACGGGTACGCCGAGATCTACGGGCTGCCCGCCGACGCCGGGGAAGAGCCGCCCGGCACTGGTGTGGCGCGCGCCCGCGTGGTCGACTGGGTCGGGCAGGGGACGGACGAGCTGTCCGCTCTGGATCGCGCGCAGCAGGAGGCCGTGGTCGACGTCATGGTGAACAACGTGCGGATCACGAACGAGGCCCGGCCCCAGGTGTTCCACGGGAACTTGCTGCTGGTGGCGGCCGCCCGGGGCCGACAGCCGTGGGCGGAGCCGAAGGCGTGGGAGGAGTTCGTCGACGGCGAGGTCGAGGTCCACGAGTTGGACGTCGTGCACCAGGCTCTGCTGCAGCCGGGCCCCGCCGCCGAGATCGGACGCCTCATCACACCGAGACTCTCGTCACCCCGTTGAGCGGCAGAGCGAACTCGCTGTCCCGCACGTGGCGGCCTCCACCTTCCGTATCATTCAAGAGGTGCTACAAAGTGGCAGCGACGCCAGCCACAGGTGACAACGGGAACGAGCGCGCATGACCATCAAGGTATTGATCGCCGACGACCAGACCCTGATCCGCCAGAGCTTCCGGATCGTTCTCAACGCGCAGCAGGACATCGACGTCGTCGGCGAAGCCGTCAACGGCGAGGAAGCCGTGCGGATGGTCTCCGAACTTGCCCCGGCGGTCGCCCTGATGGACATCCGGATGCCCGTCCTGGACGGGCTCGCGGCGACCCGGAAGATCGTGGCGGCCGATGGTGGCACGAAGGTACTGGTGCTGACCACCTTCGACCTCGACGAGTATGTCTACGAGGCACTGCAGTCCGGCGCCAGCGGATTCCTGCTCAAGGATTCCTCCGCGCGTCAACTCGCCGACGCTGTACGGACGGTCGCTAGCGGGGGCGCGCTGCTTGCGCCGACCATCACCATGCGCCTGATCGAGGAGTTCTCTCGGCTCGGCGCGCCCAAGCCGCCGCGCATGGCTCGGGTGTCGGATCTGACGGAGCGGGAGACCCAGGTGCTCTGCCTGATCGCGCAGGGCCTCTCGAACGCGGAGATCGCCGCCCAACTCGTGATCACCGAGCAGACGGTGAAATCCCATGTGAGCAGGCTGCTGGTGAAGTTGGGGCTGCGGGACCGCACGCAGGCCGCGGTGTTCGCGTACGAAAGCGGCCTCGTCGTCGTCGGTGACTGACGAGGCCAGTCAGGGCGACGGGCTCGCGTGGCCGCGGGTCCGGGCACCACGGGGTGCTTCCCCCCGCGAGGGGCCCACCTGTCGGAAACCGCCCCTTGTTATGGCAGGTCGAAGAAGATCATCGGGTTGTGCTTGCTGGTGCGCACCGGGGTGTCGAGACCCAGTTCCTTCTTCACCTGTGCCAACTGCTCGATGACCGCGGGATCCTTGGCGGCGGACGGGGTGAAGAATTCAATTCCGTTGTTCTTCAGCCACTTGATGATGACGGATCCCTCACTCATCGGCTTGGGCCGGCGCCCGTGGAATACGTCGTGCACGCTGGTGGGTGTCTTCGCAGGGACCGCGGGGAAGAGATTTTCGATGTACCAGTGGGCGAAACGCGCACCGTGGTCGGCGTCGATGAACAGATAGCCGGTGTCGTCCGGCACCTTTGCCAGGTTCTCCTGCACATTGCCCTGGTTGAACGTCCAGCGGCCCCGGGAAAGCTTCTTGTCGACGTTCTTCACGACGTTGTCGACGATGTCGAAGGAGTGCAGGTGTCCCGTGCCGTTGTCGCGCAGGGCACTCAGGATCCAGCGGGTGGACCATCCGTAGAAGGTGCCTATCTCGACGACCACCTCGGGCCTGTACTCGCGGAGCAGCAGGTAGGTGATTTCCGCCTCGTAGTCGTCGAGCTGCGGCTTCATTTCCTTGCCGCGGGCGGCGAGGTAGTCGCGCTGGTCATTCCTGACCTTCGCCAGGTCGCTCTCGTACTTCACATAAAGGCGGCTGAGGCGTTCGACGTCAAGCACGGCCATGGAATTTCCTTCGACGTGAGGGGGAAATGAATCCAGATAACTCTAAAGGGCCCCGATATCAGGTCGATATCGTCCCTTGGCCCGAGTTTCGGCCAGGCCTCTCATAGCTTTGGAAGATGGTCCGGAAGGCGAGAAGTACCGCCCCGAAGAGCGGAATCCAGGCCAGGCGCAGCAGCACCCATGCCGGTCCGTCCGGGCTGGTGTGCAGACCGGGGAGGAACACGCCGAGGCCGAGCGGTACGAGAGTGGTCGTCAGCATCGCCGTCTGGTGCCAGAGGAACACCGTGAGGGCCGACATGCTCAGCAGCACCACCCCGGCCCACAGGAAGTGGGCAGGACGGGCGCGCCGGTCGCCGCGGTCCGGAACCTGCGACGCTGCGGTGCTGGAGCGCTGCCCCACGAGGCGTCGCAGGGGCCCGCAGAGGAGCAACGCCCCACCGCACTGGGCGAGGCCGAAGGCGACGGCCGCGACCGTCGGGGGACTGAGGTTGGAGATCAGGGGGCCCGGCACGCCGACCATGCTCGCGGGGTAGCCGCACCACAGGATGAGCGCGGCCGTGGCGCAGATGCCGCCGAGAAGCAGGGCGGCCGCCGTCCGGCGGCGCGCGAAGCACCCGGCGGACCAGGCCGCGCCCAGTGCGTAAGGGATCAGCCAGGCCGCGGGAATGTTCAGCAGCCGGACCGTACCGGCCGCGCCGTCGTCCCCGAAGAGGGCGCGCGCCCCGTCGAGGGCGGCCACCAGCAGCCCCGCGACAACGGCCGTACGCACCCCGTGCCGCACCACGAGCGGCGTACAGGCCGTCAGGGCCGCGTACACCGCGAGGAACCAGAGCGGCGAGAAGACCAGCCACACCAAGGTGTGGATCGTCTCGTGCGCGGTCCCCGTGGCGACCAGCCCCGCCCATGCCATGGCCCAGGTGACCGCCAGCGGGACGACGGGGCGCACCAGCCGGGCCAGCCGCCGGCCGAGCCACGTGCGGTACGAGGTCCCGGCGGCGCGCGCCGAAGCATAGCTGCGGGCGGCGACACGGCCGCCGACGAAGAAGAACAGCGCGAGCGTCTGGAACAGCCAGGTCAGCGGCGCGAGTGCGGGCATGTGGGCCAGTGGGCTGTCGCCCATGAGATGGCCGCCGGCCCGCAGGACGACAGCGCTGACCAGCCAGTGGCCCAGTACGACGCCGGCGATGGCCAGCGCCCGGAGCACATCGACCGCGCGGTCCCGGTCCGCCGGGGTTGCCGCGTCGATGCGCAGGACGGCCTCGTGGACCCGCTGGAAGCGCAGTGGCCGATCGGGGACGGGCGGACGGGGGTGTGCCGCCCGTCCCCGACCGGAGTCTTGGGTGGGGCGGGCCGCGCTGAGGCGGACCGCCGAGGAGCGGGTGGGAGAAGGCTGGGGCGGGAGACGGAGGTCGGTCATTGGGACACTTCCGATCCACGGCCGAGCGCGATGCGGGAGATGTTCTCCAGGGCGATGCCGCCGGGCCGCAGGTAGTCGCTGTGTTCTCCCGGGCCGGCAGGGAAGTGCCGGGCGCCGAACGCCGGGGACGTGGGGTCGGCGCCGAATCCGACCCGTTCGCCGAGCACGTCGATGCTGGCGTTCGGGATCCTGGCGATCCAGTCCGTCGCACCGCGGCCCGCCCACAGCGGTACCTCGGTGTGCAGCTCGGCACGGGAGCCCACGCCCATTCCCGGGCTTCCGAAGACCACGGCGTCCGCGGGGGCCGACGGGTCGTCAGCGTCCATGCCCTTCAGCGCCTTGCCGCACACCACGGTGCCGTAGGAGTGGCAGAGCAGCGCGACGGGGGCCTCGGGGTTCACCCGCTGCAGGTCCTTCAGGAACGTCCGCAGTTCGCGGCCGCCCTCCTCGGCCCGGCCGGTGGTGGCGACGTCCCGGCTCATGGTGCGCGGGGCGTCGTAGCCGTACCAGGCCACCACGGCGACCCGTTCCTTCGGAGCGAGCCGTCGTTCCTCGGCATACAGCGCTTGGGCCCCGCCGTTGAGTGCGGCGTAGGTGGTGCCGAACCTGTCGAAGGTGTCGACCGTGGTGTCCGAACCCGGCACCACGACGGAGATGCGGTCGGCACGGGCGAGGTTCCCCAGCACCTCGACGGCCTGTCCGTCGCCGACCGGGCTGAAGGAGAGGAACTGCCGCCCTGGTTGGGCGAACTTCCTCAGCACTCCCGCTCTGCCGGTGTCGTGCAGCCGCTCGGCCGCCTGCGCGGAGTCGAGGATGTACTGGCGGTTCTCCGCGTACCGCGTGTCCAGGGTGGCGGCCCCGACCTCGGGCAGCTCCGGCGCGCGCACGGTGCCCGGTGTGAGTGAATGGGCCGCCGCGGAGACGGAGACCACGAGGGAGCACGCGAATGCGGCCATCACAAAACCGCGTCTGAGCCGTGTACCTCGCATGACTGGTCCTCTCACTCCCGGCAGGAACGACGTTCCGGTGAACTGGAATTGACATTAGGGACCTGTCCTGTTTTCCGGATCACGCTCAGGAGTGCTCCTCGTGGTTAGCTCTCAAGTAGGGGTACTCCCCCGCAGGTTGGAGGGCCGGTCCCGCTCGCTGATGATTTCTCCCCCCCGGCCGCCCGGCCCGCCTTGTCAGCCGCCCTCGCGGGCTGCCATTCTCGGATGGCCCGCTGCGGCTCCCGCAACGGGCCCTCCTCGCAGGAAGGTTGGTCGGCGCCATCGGCATCCACGGCTCGTACGCGTCGCCCGCCCATGGGGCAATGCCTCCGACGGTTCCCCGCTCCGCGCCGCTCGACCGGCCCGGCATGTGCCGGGCCGTCGCGGTGGCACCTCGTGCGGGCAGTCGTTCAGGCGCTGGCCGCCCGTGCCGCTCCCGGGGTCAGCAGCGCCAGCTCCTTGGCCACCTCCTTCTCGCCCCAGGTCATCCCAATCTGCTGGAAGGCCCGACGGGCCACGGTGAGGTAGTGGCCGGCTCCGAGCGCCCGGTCCAGCATGCGGCAGCACCTGCCCAGCAGGAGATTGTTGCCGGCGAACAGGGCGAGGTCGCCGGTCTGTTCCGCGGTTGCCAGGGACTGGAGCAGCCAGGGGGAAGCGTTCTCGGCCAGTCCGACGGCGATGCAGGTCTCCCCCATGCCGAGCAAGGCGTACGCCTCGCCACGGACGGTGCCCTTGCCCTGGACCTGTTCGACCAGTCGGCGATAGCTGTCCCCCACCTTCTGGAAGACCGCACGCGCCCGTTCGGCACGGCCCATCGCGGCGACGAGTTCCCTCCCGATGCGGTTGAGCGCGGCCACCGCGGGCTGGGTCAGTGCCTGGCCATACGACTCGCCGATGTTGTCGCAGATCCGGAACGTGGCCCCGAGCAGGTCCTTGACGCGGTCGCAGCGAAGCCGGCGCATCTCCACCGAGAGCAGCTCGAAGGTCATGGCCGACTCGCCGCCGAGGCTCCCGGCTCGCCGCATGGCCATCAGCGAGCTCTCGGTGACCGCTTGCCAGTCGTCATAGACATCGCGCGTCTCGAAAAGCACCGCGGTGGACATCTCCAGCTCCCAGGCGAGCTCATCCGCCCCAAGACCGCTGAGCTGGCGGACCACGGCGCCGACCGCGGAACGCTCGGTGTCGGAGCCGGCCCGTCTGGCCTGCAGCACGGCGCCGTCGGGGCCCGGTTCGGCGGAGCCGCGCGGGATGTTGCCGCGCGCCCCGGCGAAGTCGCCGCCGTATTCCTGACGGTGCGTCTCGTCGGCGACGCTGAGCCAGCCGCGCCAGGCCCGCTCGCGAGCCGCCCGCCGCTCGCCCGTCTCCTCCTCCGCGAGCACCCGCTCTCCCGCGTACAGCTTCAGCAAACTGTGGAAGCGGTAGCGGACGGCGCCCGCGGCGTCGACGCCGACCACGGTGAGCAGGTTCAGGTCGACCAACTGCTCGATGAGCCTCTCGGCCTCGCCGGTTGACACCTCAAGCAGTGCGCCGCCGACCCTGGCGGAGAAGTCCGGGACGTCCAACAGGGACAGTCTCCGGAACATGCGCGCGAGGTTCGCGGGCATGGCCCGGTAACTGGCGTCGAAGGCGGATCGCACCTCCAGGCCGCCCGCGGTGAGCTCGTCCAGCCGCCGCGGCTCCTCCGCCAGGAGATCGACCAAGCGGCGAACGGACCAGTGCGGCTTGACGGCCAGGCGGGTGGCGGCGATCCGGAGCGCCAGCGGCAGCCCTTCACACAGGGCGCACAGGGCGTCGACGGCCCTGAGATCCGCCGTGCTGCGCCCCTTGGCCGCGATCCGGCGGACCAGCGCGGACGCCTCCCCCGCAGGCATGAGGCCCAGGGCGATGTGGGCCATGCCGTGGACCGCCGCCATGTGCTCCTGCTGTTCCCTTCCGATCACCACGACGCAGCTTCGGCCGTTGCCCGTCAGCAGCAACTGGGCCTGGTCCAGGGAGGTGACATTGTCCAGCAGGATCAGGATCCGGCGTTCGGTGAGCAGGCTCCGGTGGAGCGCGGTCCGCTCCCCGGGGTCCTCGGGGATCCGCTCGCTGGGAACGCCCAGGGCCCGCAACAGGCGCCCGAGCAGCGAATGGACAGTGGCCGGGCCCTGGTCCTGGTCGTGCGTGGAAGCGTCCACGTAAAGCTGGCCGTCGGGGAAGTGGTCGGCGACGCGATGTGCCCAGTGCACCACGAGGCTGGTCTTGCCGACGCCGGCCATGCCGGTGACGAAGCCAGTGCGCGGCGCCGCCCCGATGTGGTCGTTGACCAGCAGAGCATCCAGTTGCCGCAGCTCCGACTCCCGACCGACGAAGGCAGGCACGTCCGGCGGAATCTCTGCCGGTACGGTCCGGACGGGAGGCGCCACCACCGGGTGTCCGGCTTCCTCGGGACGGTCCGGTCCCGGCTCGTCCCGCAGGATCGCATGGTGCAGCTGCTGGATCGACAGGCTCGGCTCCAGTCCCAGCTCCTCCACGAGCTCGTGGCGCCAGGCGCGGAAGCCCTCTGCCGCCTCGACACGCCATCCGGACCTGACCTGAGCCAGCATCAAGTTGTGGCGGAAGCGCTCGTGTTGGGGATAGTCGTTCACCGCGGCGGACAGCACCGGGATGAGTTCTTGGTGACGGCCCAGTTCGAGTTCGATACCGGTCCACACTTCGTACGCCGCCAGCCGCTTTGCCTCCAGCCGCGTCGCCGCGTCCTCGGCGAGCTGTCCACCGACACCGGTCAACGGGCGTCCGCCCCACAGGTCCAGGGCGCGTTTGTAGGACCGACTGGCCTCTTCCAGGCAGTTCCTGCGGGCACTGTCGCCCCCCTCGACCACCAGCTTCTCGAACTCGCGGACGTCGACCGAGCTGTTCTCGGTGAGCAGGCGGTAGCCGGGGTGCGCGGTCACAATTGTCGGGGCCTGCCGACCGGCGGTTTTGAATGTTTTGCGCAAAGCTCCTATGCAAATGGCCACTTGGGTACGCGCAGAGGCGGGTGGGTCATATCCCCAGACCGCGTCGATCAACGCGTCGACAGAGACGACCCGTCCCCAGGCAAGGACCAACGCAGCAATAATGATGCGCTGCCGGGGCCCACCAATGGCTACAGGCTCATCACCAACTCTGGCCGAAAGCGGCCCAAGCAACGTATATGCAACTTTGTCCGAGTTCGCACGCTCGCCCTCCACGACTTTCCCCCGTCGCCGAACAACACCGAAACATACGGCGATTCACTGTAGATCAAAAGCGCCCATCAAGATCGGCCCAGATGGCCAAAACCATGCCCCCTCCATACGCCCAAACAGGGAAATGGGGGCAAGCGCTCTCCGGCCGCGCGGGAACCTGCGGACTTGGATCTCCCCTCTTCACGCACCGTGATCATGAACCGACGGACCGTAGCGCGGCGCTTCTGGCTCAATCCGATACGCTTTTACGGTTCCTTGAAGCTCCTCGCGGGGCGGTGCCACACGCATCGGGACGCCTCGCCTTCGACGAGGGACGATTTTCGCAGTCCGGACGAGTTGTCAGGAACGAGACCGCCCAGCGTTGCCCGATTGTCGAACGGTGGCGTCGATGCTGGTCACAGCGGCGTGGGTGCGTTGTCGGCCCGCGCTTCGGCCTACGTAGCGCGAGTTGAGCGAGGTTTGACCGCGATGGAGATATCGCCGGTGGCCCGTCGGGATGTGCGCAAGGACAACTGTCGTCGCGCGTGGAACTTTGGCCGATCTGCACCCCCGCACGGCAAGCGGCGCCCATTCAGAGGCGCGCCGCCGGTGATCTGCCCGGTGGCACCGACCGGGGGCGGTGTCCGCGATCGCGCCGGTGGGGCGCCAGGCCACGAGGCCGGTCACCGCAGGGTGGAACATGGCGTCGGATCAGGCCAGAGCGGTGGATCCAGGCCAGGCACGCTGCGACGGGCCGGCAGGGACGCCGGGTCCGGGGCCGCGAGCGGCGCGGGTGGAGGGGGGGGCGGGCGCCGGATGCGCGAGCAGCACCCGGGCGAGACCCGCTCGGCCTCCAGCAGGTCAAGGATCCGTGCGGGGCCGGCGACGGAGTGCCCGGGTGCGATGACAACCGTGGAACACGCCGAGCAGCCCCCGGTGTTCGACAGCGACACCCTTGGGCACACCCGTCGAACCGGAGGCGCACCAGCCGGCAGGTGGTGCGCGATGCCGGGCCTGGTAACGACATGGCGGCCCCGGAGTCGGCCGCCATCAACTCAAGCCCTCGCGCGGGTACGCGGGGTCCAGCGGCACAAAGGTCAGCCGCTGTACCTCGTCGACGACCGCCCTCGCATGGCCGGCGCCTCCCGGTCCGGCTCACGCACAGCGAGGTGGGTGAGCCGGGCTCCTCAGCGGTAGAGGAAACCGGAGAGGAGCGGCAGCCCGCCGAACGGATCGGCGCCGGCCACGCACGCGTCCTTCTTGACGAACCGCTTCACATAGGCAGCTCCGTCGGTGCCGCCGGAGGCAGGCGTGTCCGAGGGCAGATAGGTCCTCGCGAACCGGTAGTGCCCGCCGCGCCACTTGGACAGCGCCCTGTCGAGCTCGTTCCAGCCCTCCTCCAGGCGCTGGTCGGCAGTGCCCGCGAGGGCAGCCTTCAACGGTTGGTGGGAGCGCACTTCCGTGCTGTTGAGCACCCCGAGATGGCCCACGGCCCCGAACACCTCGGCCTTGCGCGGGTCGTACCCGTAGATCGATATCTCCATGGCGTGATAGTTCAGCGACTGGACCGCGCTGGCCGCACCGGTGAAGTCGCGGAAGGTCATGAAGCCTTCCGGGGTGAGCGTGCGCAGAACGCGGAAGACGTCGTTGAGCAGACCGGCGCACACACCGGCGAGTCCCAGCCGGGCAGCCGCCCGTGCGGGGAACTCGTCCTTGGTGGCAGCCGTTTCCACCGCGAGCCGCCGCACAAGGAAGAAGAGCGTCTCGCTGCACTGGACCGCGCGCAGGAAGACGTACTCCTCGTGCCGGTCGGAGCGCGGGAACCTGGTGCTCTCGGCGAGCAGCACGGTGCGACGGGCCAGCACCGGGTCGACGGCCGCCTGGTCGACCAGATCCCCGACGCGTACCCGCAGGACCTGGTTGACCACTGTGCCGCAGACGACCGCGATCGCCTCGTCCAGGCATTTGATCCGCTCGTCGCCGCACTCCGGCTGGATGCCCGCCTCCCATGCCGCGCGCTCCACCTCGACCAGGTCGGTCAGAGTGGTGTGCAGAGCCAGCAGCGCCCCGGCGACCGGGTCGTCGGGAAAGAGGTCGAGGAACCAGCCGTAGGAGTGCATACAGGAGTAGCGGTAGTACTCCGGTATCTCCAGCTCGCGGCTGACCGGGCGGGTGAGCAGCCCGGTGACCTCGTCGACACCGCTCGGGTTCGGGGGCAGGGTGTCGTGCAGCGTCGCGAGGGCATCCGCCTCCGCGGGTTCCAGGCAGGCCCGGCCGCGCGTTCGCTGGAGCTGTGCGATCTCGCGCTGGTGGGGCGTCAGAAGCCGTTCAGCGGCCAGCGCCAGGGCCCCGGTCATGCCTTCCTCCCCACTATGAGGTGCTTGTCCCAGGTGGAACGGTGTGTCGTGCACTCACCGAAGCCGGCTTCCCGCAGGAGGCCCTGGTACTCAGCCGCCGTGCGGTGCCGTCCCTGAGTTTCCACGTGCATCGACAGGTTCATCGCCGCCGTCGCCAGCGGGCCGCCGTCCTCGTCGAAGAGACGCTCCATCAACAGGACGCGGCCGCCGCTCGTGCACGCGTCGTACGCCTTGCGCAGCAGATCGACGCAGGTCTTGTCGTCCCAGTCGGAGAGGATGTAGCCGAAGGAGAGGCACTCCGCCGCCGGCAGCGGGTCCCGGAAGAAGTCACCGGGGGCGAACCCGAGGCGGTCGTGCAGTCCCTGCTCGCGCCGGGTGTTCTCCAGGAAGGGGCCGACCGCCGGGAGGTCGAAGACCGTGACGTTCAGCTCCGGGTATCGGGCCAGGGCCGCCACCGCGAACGCACCGCTGGCGCCGCCCACGTCCACGAGATCCCGGACGCCGTCGAGCCCGGCGAGCCCGGCCAGTTCCTCGGACACCCCGAAGCTCAGGTTCCACATGGCTTCGAGGAATTCCCGGGTGGCTTCCTCGTCGTGGTAGATCACGTCGAAGGGCGCCGGGAGGTCCGCGTCCACGACCGCCTTGCCGCGCGTCAGGTAGTCGTCGAGCTGCTCCAGCCGACCGGTCGTATTGGTCACCAGGTGCCGTACGAATCCGCCGATGTAGCGGGGGCTCTCCGTGTCGAAGAACGGGCTCAGCCCGTCCGCGACGCGGTACGTGCCGTCGGTACCGCGTTCGAGGACCGACACCGACGCCAGGACCACCAGCAGCCGCTCCAGGGTCTCCTCGTCGATCCGGCGAGCGGCGGCGACGGCCGCTGGGGTGGCCGGTCCCCCGGCCATCAGCTGAGTGAAGACGCCGTGCTTGTCGGCCAAATGCAGAGCATGCGTCGAGAACATTCCGAACATGGCACGGTCGAGACTGCTGGACGGCATCGGTTCCCCTCGGTTATTTCGAAACGTCGACCGCCGGTTCCGCGCGGCCGCACATTCCCATCTCCGATGAAAAATATCCGTCCTGCATATCGTTTCGTTACCGACCGCCTCGACCAATTCCCTATTACTTTAGGCGGTTGCAAATAGAGACTCAATAAGGGGATGAAAGCCCGGAAGGTTATTTCAGGCGTGCCGGATCACGAGAGCGTCCAGGCGCGGAGGAGTTCGAGCTGGACCACGTGTCGAGAGCCCCGGGGAAGGTGTCGAGGGGACCGACCTTGCTCACAGCGATCAACTACGGCTGTTCCACAGACTTTTGGATGGCCTACCCGGTCTGTTGGTGCTCCCACTTGTGTTTGCAGCGCCGTCCTTCGAGGTTGGCGCACGGGGTCCGCAGGGGTCCGGGCCCCCTAGGCTTGGTGGATCATCGGGAGCGCCAGCAGGACCGCCAGCAGGCCGCATACCGCGGCGACCGTCAGGGGCAGCCGGGTCGTCCGCAGGAAGCCGGTGCGGTCCGCGCCGAGGAAGCCCCTGACCAGCCTGGTCTGGAGCACGGCGAAACCCTTCATGACCCAGGGCGCGACGAGGAGGAAGAGCACGCCGCCCGCGGCATGCACCGCCCAGGCCCCGGCCATCGTGGGGCCGCCCCAGGAATCCGAGGTGTCGTTCTCCGGCCGCAGCGGATAACCGATGTTGATCGCCACGGCGAACAGGAAGAACCCGGAGAACACGGCAGCGACGAAGTTCAGCGGGGTACTGATCACCGCGTGCACGAACGCCAGCGGCCCGGTGCGCTCCGGCTCGTCGACCTGCACGCCCAGCAGCCGTCGAGCCAGCCCGCGCTGAATGCGGCCCGCCGGCCCACCGACCAGGGCGAGCGGGACGGAGAGGAGGCCGACGGGGAGCGCGAGGAGGAGGTAGGCCAGCCGGAGCCAGGTCTCCGCACGGAAGGGCTCGCGCAGGATCACCCCCACCGGGCCGACGGGGCGGACATTGCGGGTGACGGGCTGCGGCGTGAAGTCCATGCCCTCAAGGATCCCACCTGCGGGGCCTCGATCGATCGTGCCTGCACGGAGGTCAGGGGTTCGGTTTACCCCACCCCTCACACTGCGACCGCCGGCTGCCCCCATGTGCCGTTTCTAGCCGCGCGTACGGTACTTCCACACGCTCAGCGGCGCGAACACCGCGATGAACGCGAAGCTCCACAGCACCGCCATCGACGCCGAGTGGGCGACCGGCCCTCCGATCATCAGCGACCGAGAGGCATCCACCACCGCGGTCATCGGGTTGTTCTCGACGACAAGCCGCAGCCAGGACGGCATGGTGTCCGGCGGCACGAAGATGGAACTGCCGAACTGAAGCGGCACCATCGCCAGAGTGCTGACGCTCTGCACGGTTTCCATCCCTCGCGCGGCCAGGCCGATGAACGCCTGCATCAGACAGAGCGCGGCCCCGTACAGCAGCAGGATGCCGATCGCGGCCGCGGTGGCGGCGACGGAGGTATGCACCCGGAAACCGATCAGGAACCCGAAAGCCAGGACCACCAGCAGGCCGGCCAGGATCCGGCATGTGTCGGCCAGGATCCGACCGATGAGCACCGCCGAGCGGGCCACCGGCATGGACCGGTAGCGGTCCATCACCCCGCTGGTGAAGTCCATGTTCAGGGCGATGCCCGAGGTGCGGCAGGTGGTGGTGATGGTCAGCGCCATGATGCCGGGCATCAGGTACTGCCGGTACTCCGCGCTGTCCCCGGAGACCGCTCCGCCGAAGGTGTAGATGAAGACCAGCGACAGCGTCACCGGCATCAGCGTGGCGTCGATGATCTGGCCCGGGCTGGCCATCGCTTTGCGCAGGTTGCGCCGGGTGAGCGCCAGCGAGTGGCGAACCAGGGGGCGCACCCCCCGCCCCGGGGAGATCCGCCCCGCGGCCCCCGCCATGGTTTGTGAACTCACACTGCACTCCTCGCGGGCAGCACTTCGGAATGCGCCTGCGAGGCCCCGCCGGCCCCGGTCAGCGTCAGGAACACCTCGTCCAGGCTGGGAATGCGTACGTCCAGCCCGGCGAGCGGAATGTCGCTCTGTCCCACTGCCCTTACCACGTCGGTCAGTTGGGCCCCGTCGCCCGACAGCGGCAGCTGGATGTGCCCGGTCTCCTCGTCTGCCAGGGCGACGGTGTATCCCCGGCCTTCCAGGACCCGACGCAGCTCAGCCGAGTCCACCGGCCTCTCGGGCCGGATGCGCAGCACCTGGCCGCCCAGGCGCGCGCGCAACTCCGCCGTCTTTCCCCGGGCGATGACCTGCCCGCGGTCGATGACGACCAGGGAGTCGGCCAGCGCCTCGGCCTCCTCCATGTACTGGGTCGTGAGCAGCACCGTGGTGCCCAGGTCGGCCAGCCGCCGGACCTCGGCCCACATGGCGTTGCGGCTGTGCGGGTCGAGTCCCGTGGTCGGCTCGTCGAGGCACAGCACACTGGGGCTGCCGATCAGGCTGGCGGCCAGGTCCAGGCGGCGGCGCATGCCGCCGGAGTAGCGGCCGACGGGCCGGGCGCCGACGTCGGTGAGTTGGAAGCGTTCCAGCATCTCGTCCGCCCGCGCCCTGGCCTTGCGGCGAGGAAAGTTGAACAGCCGGGCTATGACGTAGAGGTTCTCCCACCCGGAGATGTCCTCGTCGACGGAGGCGTACTGGCCGGTGAGCCCGATCAGCGCGCGGACCTCGCCGGCCTGGCGCACCACGTCGTAGCCGCACACCAGGGCCCGCCCGCTGTCCGGTCTGATCAGGGTGGAGACCATTTTGACCGTGGTGGTCTTGCCCGCGCCGTTGGGGCCGAGCAGTCCGAGCACGTGCCCCGTCGGCACCTCAAGACTCACGTCCTTGACCACCGGGTTGCCGCCGTAGCTCTTGGCCAGGCCCTCGATGAGGATGGCAGGAGTCATGAGGTCCTCGTGCTTTCCGCAGTGGTGCTGTTCGGCTGCTCAGTCGAGGACATAGCCATCCTGCATCCGCAGGCGGCGGGAGCGGCGCAGGTCGTTGAGGACGAAGGTGCGTTGCAGCCAGCGGTCCTTGCCGTCGTAGCGCGGGACGAAGGCCGAACGGCCGTGCGTGGTGATGCGGTTGTCGACGATCGCCAGGTCGCCGGGGCTGAGCACGGTGCTCAGAGAGGTCTTGTCGAAGGCGTCCTGGAGCTCGGCCATCGCCCGGATCGCCCGGCCGGTGAGCGGCTGGGTGGCGGCGAAGTCGACGCGCAGGTCGGGGTCCTCGGGCGCACCGGTCAGGATGGGCCGCGCCTCGGTGTCCCCGCCGCCCGAGCCACCGAAGGAAGGCGGCGGGTCGGTACGGAACTCCGGGCTGCGCAGGACCTCCTGGGTCTCCTCGCTCAGCAGCGGCAGCGCCGCGCGGATGCTCGCGGTGCGCAGCCCGGCGACCTTGTCGTGGTCGGCCCGCAGGCACAGCAGCATCACGTAGTCGGGACGGTGCGGGTGGAAGGCGTTCTCGTTGTGGAAGGTCAGCAGGACGGAGCCGGCGTTGCCCTGGAACTCCTCCTTGCCCCGGACCGGAACCACGTCCTGGACCAGCGCGCCGGTCTTCTCCGGGCGGAACGCGACAGGGTCTCCGAGGCTGCAGGCGATCATCGTCAGGACCGCCGCGGACACGCTGGCTTCCCGCTGCACCGAGTCGGCGGTGGAGGGGGTGTCGGGCAGCGCCGTGCCGTCCACGGGCAGGCCCCGGATCAGCAGGACGCCGCTGGACCCGGAGTCCCTGCGGAACTCACCGAGGGGGGTGCGCAGCCCGGAGGGCAGCTCGTGCCGCTCCCTGCGGGCTGCGTCAACCCACTCGTGGCTGTCCACCTTGCCGCCGGCGGCCCTGGTCAGCCGCCGGGCAACCGTCTCGGTTCGCGCGGCGTCGTCGCCCGGCAGTGTCACGACCGCCGCCTGTGCGCCGGTCTCCATTACCACAGTCATCAAGACTTCACCTTCTGGTGGTTCATGTATGTGTACGGGATCCCTGACAGCTGCACGCCCGGGGGCCGGCGGCGTTGCCGCGCCGTCAGCCGGCGTTCTCCATGGCGCGTACGAGGCTCAGCGGGCGCATGTCGGTCCACTGCTCGGTGATGAAGGCGAGGATCTCCTCGCGGCCGCCCTCCTCGCGGGCCGGACGCCAGCCGGCCGGCACCTCGGCGAAGACGGGCCACAGGGAGTACTGGCCCTCGTCGTTGACCAGGGCCAGGTAGCGGGCGTCGTTGTCCTCGAACGGGTTGGTGCTCATGAGTCGTGTGCCTCTCTCTTGATTCGTTGGATGCGTGGCTGTCGCGGAGTGGTCCGGCTACGACAGCGAGGTCTGCGGGACGGGCGCGGCGTCGAGTACGCCGGGGCCGTAGATGCCCTGCGCCCAGTTGGCGTGGTAGACGGTGTCGAGGTAGCGCTCGCCCAGGTCGGGGGCGAGTGCCACGGCCTCGATCCGCTCGCCGCCCGTATGTTCGGCCAGCCACCGGGCGGCGCCGCTGACGACCGTTCCGGTGGAGCCGCCGAACAGGAAGCCGCGGGCGGCGAGCCGGTGGCACATGCGGATGGTGTCGGGCTCGGGCACCATCACCACGTCGTCGATGAAGGATTCGTCCAGCAGCTGCGGGCGCACTCCAGTGCCCAGTCCCGGGATCATGCGGGGTTCCGGGGGGTGCCCGAAGGCGACCGAGCCGACGCTGTCCACGGCCACGATCCGTACGCCGGGCCGGTGTTCCTTGAACCAGCGGGCGCAGCCCATCAGCGTTCCGGTGGTGCCCGCGCCGACGAACAGGACGTCAAGGCCGGGGTGGGCCCGGGCGACGGCGGGCGCGGTCTGGCGGTGGTGCGCCTTCCAATTGGCCTGGTTGACGTACTGGTTGAGCCAGACGTGCCGCTCGTTCTCCGCACACAGCGCCCGGACGTGGGCGATGCGTGCGGCCAGGAACCCGCCCTCGCGCGCCGGTTCGGTGATGGTGTGCACCACGGCGCCGAACGCCTCCATCAGACGCTTGGAGGCGAGGTTGCACCGCGAGTCGGTGACGCAGACAAAGCCGTATCCCTTGCTGGCCGCGATCATGCTCAGCGCGACGCCCAGATTCCCGGAGGAGGACTCCACCAGGATCGACCCGGAGGTGAGCTCCCCTGCCTCTTCCGCGGCCTCCACCATGGCGACGGCGGCCTTCTGCTTGACGGAGCCGGTGAAGTTGAACCCTTCACACTTCAGGTGCACGGGAATGCCGAGCACCGCGTCGAGGTCGACGTACAGGTCTTCCACATTGAACTCTTGGGGAGACGAAATGATCGGCACAGAACCTCCCTGCCTTGAACGGCGTTTCTTTTGGGGGCGGCGTCACCCGTAACGGCGCATCTCGTGGAAGAAGCCGTCGACCACATTCAGCTGTCCCGAGTCGCGAACGACGTCGTAGACGTGCTTGCCGACTGCGAGGTCGAGGACGCCAAGACCGAAGGGCGAGAAGAACACCGGACGGTCAGCCGCCGGGCTCAGGTCCCCGGTCAGCACGTCGTGGAGCGTGCCGTGCACGAAGTCCCGGTTGCCCTCCTGCTGTTCGGCCAGGTGGAGGGACGTGTTGGCCTTCAGGCAGTGCTCGATGTCGTCGACGATGTTGGTGCCCGTCAGCAGGACCTCGGGCGCCAGGTCGCGCAGCGAGACGTGCAGCACCAGAGGGTTGTGGGCGAACAGGCCTGGGTCGGTGACGTGCGGGGCCCCGGCGATGGTGGCGAAGACGATCAGGTCCGAGGACCGGATCAGGTCCTCGGGGGTTTCGTGGATGGTGACGTTTCCGGTTTCGCCGGACTGGGCGAGGTACTCGGTGAAGCCGACCGCGTGCTCCAAGGACAGGTCGTGCACGCCCGTCGCTTCGAAGGTCCAGCCGGTTTCGCGCAACAGGGTGTGGATGAAGCGGGCGATGAGCCCGACGCCGAAGAAGCCGACCCGGAGCGGGCGGCAGCGGCCGGCGCTGAGCCGGTCGGCGGCCAGCGCAGCCGAGGCGGCGGTGCGCACCGCGCTGATGATGGAGCTCTCCAGGCAGGCGAACGGGTAACCGGTCTCGTGGTCGTTGAGGATGAGGACGGCGGAAGCCCGGGGGATGCCGGCGTCCACGTTCTCCGGGAAGCTGGAGATCCACTTGATTCCGTCGGTGCCGACCTCGCCGCCGATGGAAGCGGGCAGCGCGATGATCCGGGAGGAGGGCTTGTCGGGAAAGCGCAGGAAGTACGAGGGAGGGTTGACCGTGTCGCCCTCGCCGTGGAGGCGGTAGGCGGCCTCGATCAGGTCCACCACCTCCTTGCCGCGGCCGTCGAGAACCTGGCTGACCTGCGCTCCGGGTATGACCGCAAAGGAGGGCGCCGCGTGCTGCTGGGACATGAAGAGCTCCGTAGGGAAGTGCGGGGGCGGGGTCAGGCTGCTGCGGGGCGGGCCGGCACATCGGTGCGCACGTGGTCGGCGAGGCGCACCGGGTCGCCGAAGAGCGCCACGATCTCGCGGTCCCCCTGGTATGCCTCGCGGCTGTGCGCCGTCCGCAGGTTGTCGACGACCAGCAGGTCTCCGGCCTGCCAGGGGCGGCGCGAAGTGGCGGCCGTGTACGCGGCGTTGAGCGTCTCCACGATTTCTTCGCTGATGGCCTCGCCGTCCCCGAAACGGGTGTTGAAGGGCAGCGCGTCCGGACCGTAGAAGGAAGTCAGGTACTCCCGGACCGCGGGCTCCAGGGTCAGTCCGTTGAGGAACGCGATCTGGTTGAACCACAACCGCTCGCCGGTGACGGGGTGGGCGACCACCGCGGCCCGCCGCTGGCGGGTGCGCAGCGCGCCGTCCGCGAGCCACTCGTGCTCGATGGCGTGCTCGGCGCAGTACGCGGCCACCTCGGCGCGGTCCTGCGTACCGAAGGCTTCCGACCAGGTGACGCCCACCTCGCGGTAGTCGCGGTCCAGCAGCCAGCCCTGGTGTGCGAAACGTTCGACCAGGTCGGCGGGCAGGGAACTCAGCAGCGTCCGGGCGTCGGCGACCGCGGTGGCGCCACCGGAGGCGGGTGCGGTCAGGCAGCCGAAGAGGGCGACGGAGGGCACCTCGGCGGCATAGCTCAACTCGTGGTGCATGCACATCGGTTCGTCGGCCGGCCACACGGACGAGGAGTAGACGCCTTCGCCGTGCTCGGTGCGGCTGGTGAAACCCTCGCGTTCGGCCACCGGGGTCACACCGAGCCAGCGCGCCGCCCGCGCCAGGTCGTGGGGAGCGCTCAGGCCGAGGCCGCGCACGAGCAGCGCGCCGTGCCGGGCCACCAAGTCGCGCACCACCTGGCCCGGCAGCAGGTCGAAGTCCGCGCCGGGGACCTCCAGCATGGGAGTGCGCCCTGCTTCGAGGACCGGTTCGTAATCGCCGGGCGGTGCCGCGGCGGTCATGGTGCCGTCGGTCGTGGCCGTCATCGGATTGCCTTTCTTGAAGGTCTGGCGGCATACGGACAAAGGGTGGGCCGTACGGTCGCCTGAGGTGGGGGGCCGGCCACCGGGGCCGGGCGAGGGGAAAGGAACGGGCGCCTGGTCTCAGGCCGCTCCGCCCTCCCCGGCGGCTCGCTCGTCCAGAAGGGCGGCGAGGTCGGCGAGGACCGGCCGGCTCATCAGCTCCGCGGGGGACACCGTGCGGTCCAGGGCCACCGCCATCTGCAACATGCCCAGCGAGGTGCCACCGGCTTCAAAGAAGTGGGTGTTCCGGCCGATGCCTTCGGCAGGAAGCTTCAGGGCGTTCGCCCACAGCCTGGCGAGGCTGCGCTCGCGGTCCGTACGGGGCGCCTGGAACTCGCCCTCGTTGGTGCCGAGTTCGCCGACCATACGGGTCAGCGCCTTGCGGTCGATCTTGCCGTTGGCGGTGAGCGGCAGGGCGGGGAGGTAGTGGATGCGTGCGGGAACCATGTACTCCGGCAGAGCGGTACCCAGTTCCTTGCCGACGGTCTGCGCGGAAAGTTCCCGGGCGGCGGAGTAGAAGGCCACCAGTTGCTTGGTCTCGCCCTCGCCCGCGATGACGACGGCGCTGTCGCGCACCCCGGAGACCCGCAGCAGCTGGTTCTCCACCTCGCCGATCTCGATGCGGAAGCCGTTGATCTTCACCTGGGTGTCGCGGCGGCCCAGGAACTCCAGCCGCCCGTCCGGCAGCCAACGGCCGAAGTCGCCGGAGCGGTACATCCGGGCTCCGGGGTGGTGCGGGTCGGGGACGAACGCGGCGCGGGTGCGCTCCTCGTCATTGACATAGCCACGGCCCACGCAGATGCCGGAGAAGACGATCTCGCCGGGAGAGCCGAGCGGCACCAGCCGCAGCAGTTCGTCGACCACGTAGATCCGTACGTTGGCGATCGGCCGGCCCAGCGGCACCGACGCCGGCGCGGGCACGGTGCGCATGACCTCGTGGTTGGTGTCGTCACAGGTCTCGGTGAGGCCGTAGGCGTTGACCAGCGCAACCTCGGGGAAGGTGGCGAACCAGCGCGCCACCAGATCCTTCTTGAGGGCCTCGCCGGTCGCAGAGACGCAGCGCAGATGGGGCAACTCGCGGGGGTGGCGCTCCAGTTCCGTCAACACCACCTCCAGATAGGAGGGGACGACCTGGACGACCTCGACGCGGGCGTTCTCCAGCGTCTCGACGAAGCGCCCCACGTCGAGGACGGCGCTCTGCTCGATGATGCGGGTGCGGCCGCCGACGGTGAGCGCGGCGACCAGCTGCCACAGCGAGATGTCAAAGCACTGCGGGGCGGTCTGCGCCACCACGCCGCCCTCGCGGACCCCGAGATCCTCGATCTTGGCGAGGAGGTGGTTGAGAAAGCCGGCGTGCTCGCACACGGCGCCCTTGGGGCTGCCTGTGGATCCGGAGGTGAAGTAGATGTAGGCGGCCTGGGAGGCCGCGACGGGCAAGTCGGGGTCGGTGTCGGGGTGGTCGGCGGCGAGGACGTCGTCAAGGTGATGCGCGCGGACGTCGGAGGTGGCACGCAGGGCCTCGGGCAAGTCGGCACAGGCATCGCGTTCGACAAGTACATGGCGGCACTGGCTGCGGGTGAGCATGCCGGTGATCCGGTCGGCGGGGAAGTGTGGCTCCACCGGCAGGTAGACGCCGCCCGCCTTCAGGACGCCGAGCACGGCCGCGAGCCACTCCAGGTCGCGCTCGCTGACGACGGCGACGACGTCCTCGTCACGCAGGCCGTCGGAGCGCAGCGCGTGGGCGATGCGGTTGGCGCGGGCGTTCAGCTCGCGGTAGGTCCAGGAGCTCGCGCCCTGTTCGACGGCGATGTCCTGCGGACGCAGGCGGACCTGCTCCTCGAAGAGCTGGTGGACCCGGCGGTCGGGCAGGTCGCGGTGCGGACCGGCCAGCCCGTCCACCTGGAACCGGGTCTCCGCCGCCGAGAGCGGACTCCACTCGTGGTGGCCGGCGTCGGGGTGACGGGCCAGTTCCTCCAGAGCGGCCAGCAGATATCCGGAGATCCGCCCGGCCTGGTCGGCGTCGAGCGCGTAGGGACGGTGCGCGAGGACCAGGTGCGGCTGCGCACTCGAGGTGTCCACCCCGACAGCGAGAACGGTCTCGGGGGCCAGGTCGCCCGCGCGCGGGGCGCGGCCCGCGACCACGACCGTGTCGAAGAGGGCTTCGGTGCGGCCGGTCTCGGCGCGCAGTTCCGCCAGCGCCGCTTCCGATCGGCCGGTCACCTCAGCGGCTGCCCGGGCCGCGGTGTTCAGCAGCGCCCGCCACGGGCCGTCGGCCACCGGCACCGGGCAGGGCAGCGGCTGCGCCGCGGAACCGTCGGCGCTCAGGCGACCGACCACGACGGCGGAGTCGGAGGTCAGGGCCGTCAGCACCCGTGCGCAGACTGCCAGAAGCACGATGTCCGGGGCGGTGGTGAGGTCGTCCGCCGGCCGTTGCAGCGCCTGAGCGGCCACGGCCGGTACGGGCGTTCGGAGTTCCTCGACGATGCCCGGTTCGCGCTGCTCGCCGGACCACCTCGGGACAGGCGTGTACCCGCCCTCGGAGAGCACTCGCTGCCAGTACTCCCGGTCCGTCGACGATCCGGCAGTCGTGTACCGCTGTGCGGGCTGGCTCTGCCGCTCGTCTTGCCGAACCTTCACTCGCCCTAACCTTCCATCGCGAACGCCCTGACCGGGCGTTCGACAGCACCTGTGCCATGGTCGGTAGCGACGCTAGGGCAGCAGATTATTGGCTAGGTATCGGTTCGAAACCCCAGGGCTATCGGGGTGTGAGTCAGCATCAGCGTCCTGGTCATGAGTCCTCGCTCGCACCGGTGGGCAGCAGCGCCCGTACCTCGAACCGGCCGTCCTCCATGACTCCCACGTGCAGCGTGCCGCCGAGCATGGAGGCCCGCTCCCGCATACCGAGGACACCGTGCCCGCTGCCGCTCAGGCGCTGCGCGGGGACGGTGGCCGGGGTGTTGACCACCCGCACTACGAGATCCCGCTCGCCGTAGGTCAACTCGATCTGGACCTTCGCACCCGGTGCATGGCGCAGCACATTGCTCAGTGCTTCCTGAGTAATGCGGAAAGCCGAGAGTTCGACATGATGGGGCAGGACTCGTGGAGTACCCGATATCTCTGTCTTTACGGTCAGACCGACCGCCTGGACATTGCCGACGAGTTCATCGAGATTCTCCAGGGTCGGCTGCGGCGCATATCTGCCGTCCTTGCTGCTCGCACCGGCATCGCCGGACCGCATCATGCCCAGAATGTGGCGCATCTCAGTCAGGGCCGCCAGCGCGTTCCGACGAATGCTGCCCAGGCTCTCGCGCATCGCCTCCGGCGGATCCTCGACGAGAAACGGGGCGGCTTCCGCCTGTACGGCGACGACGGACATGTGGTGGGCGACGACATCGTGCAGTTCACGCGCGATGCGTGCCCGTTCCTCCAGCAGGGTCCTGCGGAACCGCTCGATTTCGGTGAGTTCCTCCTGCCGTCGCAACTGCCGCTGCGCTTCCTTGCGTCCGCGCACGGCGGCCAGCAGTACCAGCCCGCACCCAGACAGCATTCCGAAGGCCAACAGGCCCTTTCCCGCTCCCTCGGGGCTCAGCGCGGCCCCGAGTGCCGTGCCGACGAGCAGCGTCAACAGCCACTGCGCGACGGACAGCCGGGCACTGACCCGCCAGGCGACGAGCAGCGTGACAGTCAGATGCGCCAAGAACCCCATCTCGGTCCATGGCCAGGGTGTCAGGCCGGCGGGCGCGGCGTCTCGCACCGCCAGCAGCAGGGGGAACGGCACCATGGCCGCGAGTGACAGCCACCAGGCGGCCACCGGCCGGATCAGGGCCAGAGGCACAGCCGCCGCCTGGACGCACGCGAGCAGCGCCGCAAGGGCCCAGTGTGTCTGAAGCCGTTCGGCGACCACGGCCGTTCCTGGCCCGACGAGGTAGAGCGTCAACACCCCCGCGAGAAGGAGCGGGAGTTGACGAAGCACCCGGATTCGCGACCGGTTGAAGGTCGGCAGCCGGCGCGGCGAGAAGTCGAAGAGCTCCCCGCACAAGGCCTGTACAGGGGACACCCATCGCTGTTTCACTCCCTGCTTTCGCGGACGCGACGAACTCGCCGGCCCCTGCGGACTCGTTGGCCACTGTGCACCGTCCGGGTAATTCGTCACACAAATCATGATAGAGCCGCCGTACCGCGCCGGAACCGGCACCGTGCAGGCGCCGCACCGAAGGGGAGGGGACTGGCCCTGCCCCCTCCAACACCCCTAACGCACCTGCTCGCTCGGGCGGTTCAGTGCGTCGGGGCGGCCACTGCCGGGCGCGCGCCGGTTGCGCGAACCCGTCCCATGCGCGGCGCGACAAGCCGCGCGATCTGCTCCGCCGGACCTGGATCCATCATGTGGGCGTGTTCGCAGTCCACCTCGACGATCTCGGTCCGGCCTGCCACGAATTCCCTCCACGCCTCGGGCACCACGGCCTCCAGGCGCTTACGGGTGGCCAGTACCAGCAGCAGGTCCGAGCGCAGCACTTCCGGCCGCCGCTCCGTCGCCAGCCAGGCGTTGTTGACGCTCACCTCCAGCGCGGCGGCCCGGTGCTCGCGGCTCAGGTGACGCAGCTCGCTGCTGCCCTCCCCGTACCAATCGACGATCTGGGCGCGCATCTGGTCCGGCGTCGGCTCAGTGGGCGCGTCCTGCGGAAGGCCGTAGATCTTGCCGTATCCCTCGTACATTTGCGTGAGGATCTCGTCGTGTGTCCCGGTCCCCGGGCCGCCGGGTTCGGGCGGGGAGGTATCCAGCACCGCCAGCAGCCCGATCTCCTGCCCGTCCGCCTCCAGCGCGGTGGCCACGGCCTGCGCCATGATCCCGCCCAGCGACCAGCCCAGGATGTGGTACGGGCCATCGGGCTGCACCGCACGGATCTGCCGGGCGTAGTCCACGGCCAGTTCGGTCATGGACGTGGGCAGTGGCTCCACCCCGTCCAGTCCCCTGGCCTGGACCCCGTAGACCGGGTGGTCGGGGCTGAGCGCACTCAGCAGCGTCGAGTAGCGCCAGCTGAGACCTGCGATGGGGTGTACGCAGAACAGCGGGGCCGAGCTGCCGGAGGTGCGCAGCGGCAGGATCACGTCGAAGGCTCTGCTCCTGTCCCCGTCGAGGTGCTCGCACAGCCGGGCCGGGGTCGGCGCAGCGAAGATGTCCCGCAGCTCCAGCGGGCGGCCGAGCGCCTGTCCGATGCGGTGGACCAGCCGGGTGGCGAGCAGGGAGTGGCCGCCGAGCTCGAAGAAGCCGTCGTCCACGCCAACCCGCTCCACGCCGAGCGTCTCTGCGAACAGGCGGCAGACCAGGTCCTCCTGCGGTGAACCCGGCGCCCGGTACTCACCCGCGGCGAACTGTACGGGCGCCGGAAGCGCCCGGTGGTCCAGCTTGCCGTTGGGCGTCAGCGGCCATTGGTCCACCAGGACGAAGCCGCTCGGTACCATGTAGGCGGGCAGCCGTTCGGCGACCTCGGAGCGCAGCGCGCGCGGCGTCAACTCGGCCTGCCGGGCGTGGGGTTTCACGTACGCCACCAGGCGCTGATCGCCCGGCCGGTCCTCGCGGACCATCACTACGGCCCGCTCCACCCCCGCGCAGTCCGCGACCGCGGCCTCCACCTCGCCCAACTCCACGCGGAAGCCGCGGACCTTGACCTGGGTGTCCGCGCGGCCCCGGAACTGCAGCTGCCCGTCGGCGTTCCACACCGCCAGGTCACCGGTGCGGTACATCCGGGCGCCCGGGCCGCCGTACGGGTCGGCGACGAAGCGCTCCGCGGTCATGCCGGGATTGGCCAGGTAGCCGCGCGCCAGACCGCCGCCGGAAATGTACAACTCGCCCTCGGTGCCGGGCGGTACCGGCTGGAGCGCCTTGTCCAGGACGTACATCCTGTTGCCTTCGATCGGCCGGCCGATGACCGAAGCGGCGGCCGCGTCGGGGACCAGGCGCCGGGTGAAGCTCACGTCGCAGGTGGCCTCGGTGGGCCCGTACGCGTTGATCAACAGCCGGTCCCGGCCCCAGAACTCGGCCAGTTCCGGGGAGAGCGGCTCTCCGCCAGTGATCATCGTGCGGAAGTCGGGCAGCTCGGTCCGCGGTACCTCCGCGAGCGCCGAGGGGGCGATCAGCAGGTGGCTGACGCGCTGCTCAGCGAGGAACGCGGCGAGCTCGGGCCCGACCGGGGTATGCGCGGGTACGACCAGGCACGCGCCGGACAGCAGGGCCAGGCAGAACTCCGCGATCGACACGTCGAAACTGGGCGAGGCACACTGCAGCACCCGGCTCTCGGGTACCACCCCGTAGTGGGCCGACTGGTTGGCGGCCAGCGCGCCGATTCCGGCATGGCTGACCAGGACGCCCTTGGGGCGGCCGGTGGAGCCCGACGTGAAGACGACATAGGCCGGGTTGATGACCCGCAGCGGGGTGGTGCGGTCGGTGTCGCTCAGGTCCGTCCCGGGCAGCGCGGCCCGGTCGGCGGCGGTGGCCGCCCCGTCGACCAGCAGCGTGTCGAGGCCCTCGGCGCGTGGCAGCCGGTCCGCCAGTTCCTCGGTGGTCAGCAGCAGCACCGGCGCGCTGTCCGCCAGCATCGCGGACAGCCGCTCGGCCGGGTAGGCCGGGTCGAGCGGCAGGTACCCCGCACCGGCCTTCATGACGGCGAGCATGCCCTCCAGCATCAGCGCCGAGCGGGGCAGCGCCACTGCCACGTACATCTCGGGTCCGACGCCCCGGGCGACCAGCTGCCGGGCCAGGCGGTTGGCCCGCTCGTTGAGCTCGGCGTAGGTCACGGTGGTGTCCGCGCACGCCACCGCGGGCCGCTGCGGAGTACGCCGCACCTGCGCCTCGAACAGCTCGGGGAAGGTGCCCGCCCGCCCCACGGCAGCTGCGTCGGACCCGCTCTGCAGCAGCGTCCGGCGCTCTTGTGCCGAGAGGATCTCCAGTACGGAGACCGCGGTGCCGGGATCGGCGGTCGCGCTCTCCAGCAGCCTGGTCAGCCGCTCGGTCAGCCGCCGCACGGTGTCCGGCTCGAACAGTTCGGCGGCGTACTCCACCAGTCCGTCGATGCCGGCCGGGGCGCCTTCCTCGGTGTGGCTCTCGCCCATGTTGAAGGCAAGGTCCACCCGCGCGTTGCCGACCGCCTCGCCCTCGGCGGAGACCCGCAGCCCGGGCAGGTCCATCGAACCGCGCTCGTTGTTCTGGAAGACCAGGGTGACCTGGGTGAGCGGGGCGTGCGAGAGGGAGCGGCCGGGGTTGACGGCTTCCACGATCCGCTCGAACGGCAGGTCCTGGTTGGCGTAGGCGCCGAGGTCCGTCTCCCGCACCCGGGCGAGCAATTCGCGGAAGGTCGGGTCCCCCGACACGTCCGTACGCAGCACCAGGGTGTTGACGAAGAACCCGATGAGGTGGTCCAGCGCCTCGTCGGTGCGCCCCGCCAGCACGGCGCCGATCGGGATGTCGCTGCCCGCGCCCAGGCGCGAGAGCAATGCGGCCAGCGCCGCCTGGACGACCATGAACACCGTGACATCGGACTGCTTGGCCAGCTCGGCGATCCGCGCGTGCAGCGCGGCGTCCAGAGCGAAGCGCACACCGGCCCCGCGCTGATCGGCCACCGCCGGCCGCGGGCGGTCCAGAGGCAGCTGAAGCAGCTCCGCGACTCCCGCCAACTCATTGGTCCAGTACTCCACTTGGCGTGCCGCGACACTGCCGGGGGACGACTCGGCGCCCAGCAGCTCCTGCTGCCACAGCGCGTAGTCCGCGTACTGCACGGGCAGCGGCTGCCACTGCGGGGCCCGGCCCGCCGTGCGGGACCGGTACGCGGTGGACAGGTCGCGGGCCAACGGAGCCATCGACCAGCCGTCGCTGACGATGTGATGGGTGAGCAGGCAGAGCACGTGCTCACGCTCGGACACCTGGAAGAGCGTGGCCCGCAGAGGAACCTCGGTGGCCAGGTCGAAGGCGTAACCCCTCGCCCCTGCCAGTGCCCCCGGCAGGTCCTGCTCGCCCGCGAGCTCGACGAACTCCAGCCGTACGTCCGCCTCTTGGACGTCCAGGATGATCTGGCACGGCTGGCCGGCGAACTCGGCGAAGCGGGTGCGCAGCACCTCGTGCCGCTCCACGACGTCCGTGAGCGCGGCAGCCAGCGCGGCGCGGTCCAGGTCTCCGGAGAGCCGCAGCGGCAGCGGGTTGTTGTACGTCGCCCCGGGCCCGTTGAGCCGGAAGGCGAACCACAGGCCGCGCTGGGCGTAGGACATCGGCACCCGCTCGGGGCGTTCCACCGCCGCCAGCGGCGGCCGGGCCGTGTCCGCGTGTGCCAGCTGCACGGCGAGGCCGGCCACCGTCGGCGCCTCGAAGACCGCACGCACCGGCAGCTCGGCCCCGAAGGCGGCACGGACCTGGCTCAGCAGTCGGATCGCGGTGAGCGACTGACCGCCCAGGTCGAAGAAGCTCTCGTCCACCGAGCGGCAGGGCCGCCCCAGCACCTTCTCGAACAGCCCACAGAGGATCTCCTCGGTCGGCGTCTGCGGGGCCCTCGGGCCCCGGTGGGCCGGGCCGTCGCCCTGGGCGTGTGCCCCTGCGCCGTCCCCGGCCGGCGCGGTGTCCCGGCGGAACGCCGACGGCAGAGCGAACTCCACGCCTCCGGCGCTGCCGTCCGGAGCGGCCACGACCGCCTTCAGCACCTGGGTGAGCGCGGTCAGCACCGCCTCCGCCTCGTCCTCGTCAAGCAGGTCCGGCTGGTACTCCAGGTCGATCTGCAACCGTCGCCCGGCCAGCCCCGCGACGACGCGCAGCGGGTAGTGCGCGGCGTCGTGACCGCCGGCCACCGTTACCCGGACCCCGGCGTAGGACGGGCGGGCCGCGTCGTCGTCCGGGTAGTTCTCGAACACCACGAAGGTGTCGAAGAGGTCGCCGTGTCCGGCCATCCGTTGCAGCCGGCCCAGCCCCAGGTGGTGGTGCGGCAGCAGCGCCGCCTGTTCCCTGCGCAGCCGGTCGAGGTTCTTGAGCACCGACTCGGTGCGATCCAGCCGCACCCGTACCGGGATGGCGTTGATGAACATCCCGATCATCGTGGTGATGCCGGGGATCTCCGGCGGGCGGCCGGAGACCAGCGTGCCGAAGACCATGTCGTCCCGGTCGGTGAGCCGGGCCAGCACCAAGGACCACGCCATCTGGACGAGGTGGTTGGCCGTCAGACCGCGGTCGCGCACCAGCGCGTCCAGATCGGCGGCGAAATCGGCGGGCAGCGAGGTCTTCACGCGCGCGGGCATGCCCGGCACCCGCGACGGGTCGGCGGAGAACGCCAGCGTCGGCCCTGCCAGTCCGTCCAGGGCTTCCCGCCAGGCCGCCTCCGACCGCGCGTCGTCCTGCTGCGCCAGCCAGCCGAAGTAGCTGCGGTGCGGCACCGGCCGGGACAGCGCCGAGTCGTCACCCCCGCCCTCGTACAGCGTGAACAGCTCGCGGACCAGCACGGGGACCGACCAGCCGTCCAGCAGCATGTGGTGGCTGGTCATCACCAGCCGGTGCCGCTCGGCGCCCAGCCGTATGAGGGTGAAGCGCATCAGTGGCGGCCGGTCGAGCGAGAAGCGCCGTGTCCGGTCAGCGGCGAGCAGCTCCTCCTGGCGCGCCTGGGTGTCCGCGACGTCGCCCGCCGAGAGGTCGACCTCCTCCCACGGCAGCGGCACGTCGCGGTGGATCACCTGCATCGCCTGGCCGTTCTGTCGCTGCCGAAATCCGGCGCGCAGGTTGGGGTGGCGGCGGATGAGCACCTCGACGGCCGTCCTGAGGGTCTCCGTCCGCAGCGGTCCCTCCAGATCGAGGACCATCTGGGTGTTGTAGACGTCGACCGCGTCATCGTCGTAGAGGGAGTGGAAGAACATCCCCTCCTGGAGCGGGGTCAGCGGCAGAACGTCTTCGAGCGCGGCCCGGTTCATCAGAGCATCCTCAGTTCTGCTTCGAGTTCGTCGATCTCCGCCTGAGAGAGACCGAGGGCAAGGTCGGAAGGGCTGTGGCCACCGGTGCCGGCCTCCTGGGCGTGGGCGGTCAGGGCGTCAAGGGCGGTGAACCACAGGTCGGCGAGGTCCCGGACGTCCTCCTCGGGCAGGATCCCGCCCGCCCAGGACCACGTGACGCTCAGCCGGGGGCCATCGGCCAGGTCCTGGGTGAGTGCGTTGACCGCGAGAGGGTGCGCCAGCGGCATCCCGCTGTCCTGCGGTACGGGCGAGGGCAGGCCGCCGGCCATCGTCCACGGCCGGCCCCCACCGGCCGCCGTGTCCATCACCTCGAACCGCCCGAGATAGTTGAACGCCAGCTGCGGAGCCGGAAGCGCGGACAGTACGGGGCCCAGGCGCGGGTTGAGGTAACGCAGCATGCCGTAGCCCACGCCGTTGCCGGGAAGCGCCCGCAGCTGCTCCTTGATCAGCTTGAGGGACTCGCCGACCGCTGGACCGCCGGCCCGCACCTCGGCCCAGTCCGCGGCGGCCGGTTTCAGCCGTACCGGGTAGAGGCTGGTGAACCAGCCCGCTGTGCCGGACAGTTCGGCTCCCGGCAGGATGTCCTCGCGGCCGTGTCCCTCCAGGTCGACGAGCACGCCGTCGGCAGCCTCGCCGCGGCGTCGTCGCCACTCGCGCACCGCCAGGGCGAACGCGCTCAGCAGCACTTCGCCCACGTTGGCGTGGAACGCCGCGGGAACGGACGTCAGCAGCGGCTGCGTGCGCTCGGGAGGAAGACTCAGCTCCAGGTTCCGCACCGTCGCGGCGGTGTCCCGGCGGCGGTCCAACTCCCGCGCGCCCCAAGGAGCTTCAACACTCGACGTGCCGTCCGGGGCGCCGGCTGCCGCCCGCGTCCATACGTCCAGCCCGGCCTCCCACGCGGGCTCCCGCGCCGCCTCGGCGAGCCGCTGTGCCCACGACCTGAAGGAGGTGGCCACCGGCGTGAACTTCGGATCGCGCCCGGCGGACGCCGCCTCCCAGGCCACGCGCAGATCCGGTACCAGGATGTGCCAGGACACCCCGTCCACGGCCAGGTGGTGCGCCACGATGTGCAACAGCCCCAAAACCTCGGGCCCGGCGTCGTACCAGACCAGTTGGATCACCGAGCCGTTCTCCGGGGAGAGTCGCAGCCGTGCCCGCTCCCCCTCGTCGGCCATGACCGCGTCCCGCTCCCGCGACGGCAGGGCGGCGATGTCCACCCGGTGCAGCACCGCGGTGGCGGCCACCGCCCCGCGCTCCGCTACGACCGGCTGCCAGGACCCGTCCTCGGCGGTTGTCATGCGCAGCCGCAGCATGTCGTGGTGGTCCAGCCAGCTCTGCACCGCGGCAGTCAGCCGGTCCGGGGCCGCCCCGGCCGGAACCCGCACCGTCACCGACTGGTTGAAGCCCGACACCGGGCCGTCCAGCTCGTGCAGCCAGTGCATGATCGGCGTCAGCGGGAAGGCCCCCACGCCGTCGTCCGCGGTGGCCCAGCCGGAACCGGGCAGCTCGGCGGCCACATCGGCCAGCTCCGCGACCGTCCGGTGCAGGAAGATCTGCTGCACCGTCAGCGAAAGCCCGGCCTCGCGGGCCTGGGACACCACCCGCATCGAGCTGATGCTGTCACCACCCAGTTCGAAGAAGTTGTCGTCGATGGTGACGGTGTCGAGGCCGAGGATGCCGGCGTAGATCCCGGCCAGGGTCTCCTCCCGCGGGGTGCGGGGGGCGCGTCCGCCGGCGATGGACCCGGTGAAGACGGGAGCGGGAAGCGCCTTGCGGTCGATCTTGCCGTTGGGAGTCATCGGCCAGCGGTCGAGGACCACGACGGCGGCCGGAACCATGTAGTCGGGCAGCCCCTCGGCAAGGCGCGTGCGGAGGTCGGCAGGGTTGATCGCGGACCCGGCGGCGGTGACATACGCGACCAACTGCCGTTCTCGCGGCCCATCCTGGCGGACCATCGCCAGCGCTCCGGTGACCCCGGGGAGGTCTGCGAGCGCCGTTTCGAGCTCGCCGAGCTCGATGCGGAAGCCGCGGACCTTGACCTGGTTGTCGGTGCGGCCGAGGAATTCGAGTGTGCCGTGCGAGGTGTACCGGCCGAGGTCGCCGGTGCGGTAGAGGCGGCTGCCGGGCGGCCCGTAGGGGTTGGCCACGAAGCGCTCGGCGGTCAGCTCCGGGCGGCCCAGGTACCCGCGGGCCAGGCCAGGGCCCGTGCTGTAGAGCTCGCCCGCCACGCCTGGCGGCGCCGGGCGCAGTCGCTCGTCCAGCAGATAGACCTTGGCGTTGCTGATGGGTGTGCCCATCGGCGGCACAACGGCGCCGGTCAGGGGCCGGCTGACGGTCGAGCAGACGGTGGCCTCGGTCGGACCGTAGGCATTGACCATGCGTCGGCCCGCCGACCAGCGGCCGACCTGCTCGGGCGGGCAGGCCTCGCCCGCCACGATCAGCGTCATGTCCCGCGGGAGCGAGCCGGGAGGCAGCACACCGAGCACGGCCGGGGGAAGAGTTGCGTGAGTGACGCGCTGCTCGCAGAGCAAGGCGGTCAGCCCCCCGTCCGCGGCAAGGCGTGCCGACGGTGCGAGGACGAGGGCGGCGCCATGGGTGAGAGCCATGATCAGCTCCCAGGCGGCGGCGTCGAAGCTGAGCGCGGCGAACTGCAGAACCCGCGACCGGTCCGTCACGTCGAGGTGCGCGCCGTGTGCCGCGGAGAGCGAGGCGATACCGCTGTGGGTGACGATCACGCCCTTGGGGCGCCCAGTGGATCCCGAGGTGTAGATGACGTACGCGGGGTGGCGCAGATCCAGCGGAGCGAGCCGCTCCTCGTCGCTGATCGGCCCGTCCGCGAGGTCCCGGGTGGCGTCGTGGTCGTCCAGCAGCACCTTCGGGCACGCGGTGGCGGGCAGCTCCACACCTGACGTGGTGAGGACGCAGGCCGGGGCGGCGTCGGTGAGCATGTAGCCGATGCGGTCGGCCGGGTAGTCCGGATCGATCGGCAGGTACGCCCCGCCTGCCTTGTGGACGGCGATAGCGGCGACGACCAGCTCGGTCGAGCGCGGCACGGCCAGGGCCACCAGCCGCTCCGGCCCCACGCCCTGGGAGATGAGGTGGCGGGCCAACCGGTTGGCCCGTCGGTCCAGTTCGCCGTAGGAGAGGACCGCGCCCTCAAAGACCACGGCCTCCGCTTCCGGGGCACGGGCGACATGGGCCTCGAACAGCTCCGGCATCGTCAACGCCGGAACCTGCTGCTCCGTGGCATTGCGGCCGTCGAGCAGTTCGCGCCGTTCCTCGTCACCGAGGATCTCCGCACTGCCCACCGCCTGGTCGGGCTCCGCTACGACGGCCCGCATCATCCGGACCAGCCGCTGGGCCAGCGCCTCGGCACTCGCGGCCTCGAACAAGTCCGTGGCGTAGGTGAGTTGCCCGGCGAAGCCTGCCGGTTCACCGGCCGCCGAGTACCGCTCGGTGAGACCGAAGACCAACTCGGACTTGGCGGCGTCCAGTCCCACCGGCTGGGACTCCACTCGCAGCCCCGGCATGGCCGGAGCGTCCCCCGCGCTCTTTTCAAGGTTGAGGGAGACCTGGAAGAAGGGGGTGTGCGAGAGGGTATGAGTCACTCCCGCCGCGTGGACGACTCGCTCGAAGGGGATGTCCTGGTGGGCGTAGGCGTCCAGGTCGGCCTCCCGCACCCGGGAGAGCAGCTCGCGGAAGGTCGGGTCACCCGACACATCCGTACGCAGCACCAGCGTGTTGATGAAGAACCCGACCAGATCGTCCAACGCCTCATCCGAACGCCCCGCCACCGCGGTCCCGATCGGAATATCCGTACCCGCACCCAACCGTGACAGCAGCGCAGCAAGGCCGGCGTGCAGCACCATGAACACCGTGGCATCACTGGCACGCGCCAACTCCACGATCCGCGCATGGAGTTCAGAATTGAGCTCAAATCGCGCGACGGCGCCACGGTGGCTGGCGACGGCAGGCCGGGGACGATCCAGCGGAAGCTCCAACAACTCCGGAGAACTCGCCAACTCCTTCTGCCAGAAAGCCAGTTGTTCGGCGATCAGGCTGTCCGGGTCGTTCTCCTCGCCCAGTACGTCACGCTGCCACAGCGCATAATCGGCGTACTGCACCGGCAGCGCTTCCCAGCCAGGCGCCAGGCCACCCGCACGAGCCGTATAAGCAGCGGACAGATCCCTCGACAGCGGACCCATCGACCAGCCGTCACCGGCAATGTGGTGCAACAGAATCAACAGGACGTGTTCACGCTCGGACACCCGGAAAAGAGTGAACCGCAGCGGAACCCCACCAGCCAGATCGAACCCGAACGCCGCCGCCTCCGCCAACGCCGACTCCAACCGGCCCGACTCCCCCACCTCAACCAACTCGACCACAGGACGCGCCTGTTCACCGTCCAGCACCACCTGGAACGGCTCACCCGACTCCTCCACAAACCGCGTACGCAGCACCTCATGCCGCCCCACCACATCGACCAGCGCCGCCTCCAGAGCGCCATGGTCCAGCTCGCCGGACAGACGCAGAGCGATCGGAATGTTGTACGTCGGACTGGGGCCCTCCACCTGGAAGGCGAACCACAACCGCCGCTGTGCGAACGACAACGGGTACATGGCAGAGCTCCTCTAGAAACTGAAAGCGAGCGGCGCGGGGCAGGAGAAATTCAAGAACTGCGCATGGAACGGAGCGAAGGCCGGGCCCGGCGGGCCGTGCCGATCCGCTCGGCGAGTGCGGCGACGGTTGGTGCTTCGAAGACCGCGCGGATGGAGAGCTCCGCGTCCAGAGCGGTGCGGATACGACTGGTCAGCCGGGTCACCAGCAGTGAATGCCCGCCCAGTTCGAAGAAGTTGTCGTCGATGGTGACCGACTCCACACCGAGCGTCTCAGCGAAGACACCCGCCAGGATCTCCTCACGAGGCGTACGCGGAGCACGCCCGGCATCACCAGCACCGACGAAGCCCGGCGCGGGCAGCGCCCTGCGATCGATCTTCCCGTTCGGAGTCATCGGCCATCGCTCGAGAACGACGAACGCGGCCGGAACCATATAACCAGGCAGAACCGCCGCGAGACGGGCACGGAGGTCAGCGGACTGGGGAGCAGACCCCTCAACGGTCACATACCCCACCAACCGCTCACCGACAACGCCGTCTTGACGGACCATCACCAAAGCATCGGCCACACCCGCCACGTCGGTCAGCGCGGCCTCGATCTCACCGAGCTCGATACGAAAACCCCGGACCTTGACCTGATTGTCCGTCCGGCCCAGATACTCCAGACTCCCATCAACACCCCGACGCACCAGGTCACCCGTCCGGTACAACCGGCCACCGGGCGGACCGAACGGATCCGCGACAAACCGCTCCGCCGTCAGCTCCGGACGCCCCAAATAACCACGAGCCAGACCAGGACCAGCCACATACAACTCACCCGCCACACCCGCCGGCACCGGACGCAACCCACCATCGAGCACATACAACCGCCCGTTCACCACCGGGCCACCGATCGGCGGAGTCCCCTCCCCACCCAACGGCCCACTCATCGCGGCAACGACCGTCGCCTCGGTCGGACCGTACGAATTGATCATCCGATGACGACCCGACCAACGAGCAGCCAGATCATTACCGATCTTGTCCGCACCCGTGGCCAACGTCCGCAAATGCGGCAGCTCAACCTCGGGCAGAGTAGCCAGCGCGGCCGGCAGCATCAGCGTGTGACTGATCCGCTCCTCCACCAAAACCCGCGCCAGCTCCTCGCCCACCAACTGCTTCCCATCCGGCACCACCAGCGCGGCACCATTGGTCAGCGCCATCACCGCCTCCAGCACCGAAGCATCAAAACTCGGCGAAGCAAGCTGCAACACCCGACTGCCCCGATCCAGCAGATACCGCTCCGCCACACTCACCGACAGATCACCCAAACCACGGTGCGTCACCACAACACCCTTCGGGCGCCCAGTGGAACCAGAGGTGTAAATGACATACGCCGGGTGGTGAACATCGAGCGGAACAACACGCTCACCGTCCGTCACCACCGTGTCCGCCAGCTCCGCCAGCCGCGACACCACCCCCACCTCATCCAGCACAACCAGCGGACAGGACACCACCGGCAGATCACCGGCCACCCCCGACTCCGTCACCACACAGACCGGCCGGGAATCCGCCAGCATGTACGCGATCCGGTCCGCCGGATGAGCCGGGTCAACCGGAACATAAGCACCGCCCGCCTTCTGCACCGCGAGCGCCGCCACGACCATATCCGCGGACTTCGGCAACACCAGCGCCACCACCCGCTCCGGACCGACACCACCCTCAATCAACAACCGGGCCAACCGGTTCGCACACTGATCCAACTCCCGATACGTGAACGTACGCCCACCGTGCACCAACGCCGGAGCCTCCGGCGCAGCCACCACCCACGCCTCAACAAGCTCAGGCATCGTACGAACCACACCACCCCGAGCCGTATCGTTCCAACCCGAGAGCAACAACTCCCGCTCCCCGCCGGAAAGAATCTCCAACTCCCCCACACGCACCCCCGCATCGGCGACCACGGCCTCCAACAGCCGCACCAACCGATCCCCCAACACCTGCGCCGTCTCCTGATCGAACAAATCAGTGGCGTACTGCACCTCACCACCAATACCCGCCGGAGCACCCCACGACGTACGACGTTCACGCAACGTGAAGGTCAGATCAACCTTGGCCACCCCCGTGTCCAGATCACTGACAGACACCTCCAGCCCCGGCATCACAAACCCGCCCTCATCGGCGCTCTGCAACGACAACATCGTCTGGAACAACGGCCCATGAGACAACGAACGCGCCGGATTCACCGCCTCAACAACCCGCTCGAAGGGGATGTCCTGATGGGCATAAGCCCCCAGATCCGTCTCCCGCACCCGGGAGAGCAGCTCACGGAAAGTCGGGTCACCCGACACATCCGTACGCAACACCAGCGTGTTGATGAAGAACCCGACCAGATCGTCCAACGCCTCATCCGAACGCCCCGCCACCGCGGTCCCGATCGGAATATCCGTACCCGCACCCAACCGTGACAGCAGCGCAGCAAGCCCGGCCTGCAACACCATGAACACCGTCACGTTGCTCGACCGCGCCAACTCCGCGACTCCGCCGTGGAGTTCCGTATCGAGCTCGAACCGTGCGACGCCGCCGGAGTAGCTGGCCACGGCCGGGCGGGGACGATCCAGCGGAAGCTCGAGCAGCTCCGGAGCACCACTGAGTTCCTTGCGCCAGAAGGCCAACTGCTCAGAGAACAGGCTGCCCGAATCGCCCTCGTCGCCCAGCACGTCACGCTGCCACAGCGCATAATCGGCGTACTGCACCGGCAACGCTTCCCACACAGGCGCCAGCCCACCCGCACGAGCCGTATAAGCAGCGGACAGATCCCTCGACAGCGGACCCATCGACCAGCCGTCACCGGCAATGTGGTGCAACAGAATCAACAGGACGTGCTCACGCTCGGACACCCGGAAAAGAGTGAACCGCAGCGGAACCCCACCAGCCAGATCAAACCCGAACGCCGCCGCCTCCGCCAACGCCGACTCCAACCGGCCAGACTCCCCCGCCTCCACCAACTCGACCACAGGACGCGCCTGTTCACCGTCCAGCACCACCTGGAACGGCTCACCCGACTCCTCCACGAACCGCGTACGCAGCACCTCATGCCGCCCCACCACATCACCCAGCGCCGCCTCCAGAGCGCCATGGTCCAGCTCGCCGGACAGACGCAGAGAAGTCGCGATGTTGTAGGTCGGGCTGGGGCCCTCCATCTTGTGCTGGAACCAGAGTCTTTGCTGCGCACCGGAGAGCGGCAGGCGCTCGGGACGTGCGTCCGCCACCAGGGGCGGGCGGGCCGCACCCGCGTCGGCCAGACGTGCGGCGAGTTCGGCGACAGTCGGTGCCTCGAAGACCGCGCGGATCGAGAGCTCCGCGTCCAGAGCGGCTCGGATACGACTGGTCAGCCGGGTCACCAGCAGCGAATGCCCGCCCAGTTCGAAGAAGTTGTCGTCCACGCCCACCCGTGACAAGCCCAGGATCTCCGCGAAGGCGCCGCACAGGATCTCCTCGTAGGCGGTGCGCGGCGCACGGTCCGAACCGCCGGCCGCGGCACCGTAGTCGGGCGCGGGCAGCGCCTTGCGGTCGAGCTTGCGGTTCGCCGTCAGCGGGAGGTCGTCGAGCAGTACGAAGACCGAGGGCACCATGTAGTCGGGCAGCTGCCCGGCCGCATAGCTGCGCAGCTCGGCGGAGTCCGGGTGCTGCCCCGGCGCGGGAACCGCGTAGCCGACCAGCCGCTTGTCGCCGGGCTGGTCCTCGCGGACGATCACGGCCACTTGGGCCAGCTTCGGGTGCGCTCCGATGACGCCCTCGATCTCTCCCAGTTCGATGCGGAAGCCACGCAGCTTGATCTGGTCGTCGACGCGCGCGATGAACTCCATCTGACCGTCCGCCCGCCACCGCGCCAGGTCGCCCGAGCGGTACATCCGGCTGCCTGCCGGGCCGTAGGGGTTGGCGACGAACCGGCCCGACGTCAGGTCAGGGCGTCGGTGGTAGCCGCGGGTCACCAGGTCACCAGCGATGTACACCTCGCCGGTGCTGCCGGTGGGCACCGGGCGCAGCTGGGCGTCCAGCACGAACATCTGGGTGTTCCAGATCGGCCGGCCGATGGTGACCACGCCCGCCGGGACACTCTCACCAGGCTCGATGCGGTACTCCGAGCAGCCGACGGTGGTCTCCGTCGGGCCGTACTCGTTGATGACGGTCGCACCGGGGTGGCGGCTGCGCCACTCGTCCAGGACCTCGCCCATCAGCGACTCGCCGCCGAGGACCAGCTGCTCCGCCGGCGAGTACTGCGCGGGCAGTTCGATGAGCAGCGGCAGATGGCTCGGGGTGGCCTTGACGAAGGTGGGCCGCTGCCGTCCGTCCGCCGCCCGGGCCTGGCCGTTCAGCTCGACCAGTTCCACGCAGCCGCCGGAGGTCAGTGGCGCGAACAGGCCGGTGGCGGTGAGGTCGAAGGCGACGGGCGAGTGGACCAGGGCCCGTCCGGCCACACCCGGGTACGCCGTGCGGGTCCAGCTGAGGTAGGCGTCCAGCGAGCGGTGTTGCACAGTGACGCCCTTGGGGCGGCCGGTGGATCCCGAGGTGAAGATGACGAAGACGGCGTTGTCCGGGTGGAGGGGAGCGATGCGGTCGGCATCGGTGAGGTCCGAGCCGTCCTGTCCGGTCAGCATCGCGGCGACCTCAAGGCCGTCCAGGCGCAGCGACGGGCAGGGCGCAGCGACGTGGTCGAGCACGTCCTGGGCCGTGACGACCAGTACGGGCGCCACGTCCTCCAGCATGAAGCCCAGTCGGTCCGCAGGGTAGGACGGGTCCAGCGGCAGGTACGCGCCACCGGCCTTTACGATGGCCAGCAGGGTGACCACCAGGTCAACCGAGCGGGGCAACGCCACCGCGACGTAGGACTCCGGGCCGACGCCTCGCTCCACCAGGAGCCGCGCCAGCCGGTTGGCGCGCTCGTTGAGTTCGGCGTAGGTCAGGCTGACGTCGTCGTGCACGACGGCGGGAGCACCGGGCACGCGTCGTGCCTGCTCCTCGATGAGGACAGGCAGGGTCTTCCCCGAGACCTCGTGCGGACGGCCCTGCCACTCTTCCAGCGCCTGCCGCCGCTCCTGCTCCGTCAGGATCTCCAACCGGTTCATGGGCACGTCCGGTTGGGAGGCGCACTCGGCCAGCAGCCGCACCAGCCGGGCGGTCAGAGCGTCGACGGTGGCCTTGTCGAACAGATCGGTGGAGTACTCCAGCATGCCGTCGATGCCTGCGGGAGTGCCGTCCCGCGCTGTCTTCTCCTTCGTGTGGAAGGAGAGGTCGAACTGTGCGATGCCCTTGTGGACGTCCTGCGCCGCCACCTCGAGGCCGGGCAGGACCATGCTGTCCTCAGGGGTGTTCTGCGAGGTCAACATGGTCTGGAAGAGAGGGGCGTGGGAGAGCGACCGGGTCGGGTTGACGGCCTCGACGATTCGCTCGAACGGGATGTCCTGGTGGGCGTAGGCGTCCAGGTCGGCCTCCCGCACCCGGGAGAGCAGCTCGCGGAAGGTCGGGTCACCCGACACATCCGTACGCAACACCAGCGTGTTGATGAAGAACCCGACCAGATCGTCCAACGCCTCATCCGAACGCCCCGCCACCGCGGTCCCGATCGGAATATCCGTACCCGCACCCAGCCGCGACAGCAGCGCCGCAAGCCCGGCCTGCAACACCATGAACACCGTGGCATCACACGCACGCGCCAACTCCACCATCCGCGCATGGAGTTCAGCGTCCAGTACGAAGTTCTCGGTGGCACCGCGATAACTGGCAACGGCCGGCCTAGGCCGGTCCAACGGAAGCTCCAACAACTCCGGAGCACCACTGAGTTCCTTCTGCCAGAAAGCCAGCTGTTCGGCGATCAGACTGTCCGGGTCGTTCTCCTCGCCCAGCACGTCACGCTGCCACAGCGCATAATCGGCATACTGCACCGGCAGCGCTTCCCAGGCAGGCGCCAGCCCACCCGCACGAGCCGTATAAGCAGCGGACAGATCCCGGGTGAGCGGGCCGCGGGACCAGCCATCGGTGATGATGTGGTGCAGCAGGACGAGCAGGACGTGCGCGCCCGCGCCGACTCCGTACAGGACTGCCTTCAGCGGTACTCCGGCGGTGAGGTCGAAGCCGCGCCCCGCCTGCGCGAACAGCGCCTGTTCAAGCTGTTCGGTTCCGTCCAGCTCGATGAACTCCACTGTCGGGACCGCTTGTTCGGCGGGCAGGATCACCTGGTGGGGTTCGCCGTCGTGGTCGGCGAAGCAGGTACGCAGCGCCTCGTGCCGGGCCACCACGTCGCCCAGCGCAGCCTCCAGCGCGGTGCGGTCCAGCTCACCGGTCAAGCGCACGGCGATCGGGATGTTGTAGGTCGGGCTGGGACCCTCCATCCGATAGAGGAACCACAGGCGCTGCTGGGCGAGGGAGAGCGGGATCCTGGCCGGACGCTTCATCGGTGCCAGCGCGGCATGTGCCGCGCCGGCACCCGCCAGGAGTGCCGCGAGCTCGGCGACGGTGGGTGCCTTGAACACCGCGCCCATCGGCAGCCCGGCGTCCAGAGTCGCGCGAATCCGGCTGGTCAGCCGGTTGGCCAGCAGGGAATGGCCGCCCAGCTCGAAGAAGTTGTCATCGACGCCGACCGACTCCAGGCCCAACACCTCAGCGGTCAGCCGGCACAGGATCTCCTCTGTCGGAGTGCTCGGGCCGCTGCCGAAACCGGTGCTGTACTCCGGAGCGGGCAGGGCATTGCGGTCCACCTTCGCGTTCGGCGTCAGCGGCCACTCCTTGATCACGACGAAGGCCGACGGCACCATGTACCAGGGCACCGTCTCCTCGGCGTGGGCCCGCATCGTCGCGGCGTCCGGGTCGGCGGCGCCCTCCGTGGTGCTCACGTAGGCCACGATCCGCTGGTCGCCGGGGCGGTCCTCGCGGACCAGCACCACCGCGCGGGAGACCTGCTCGTGCCGGGTCAGCACGGCCTCGATCTCGCCCGGTTCGACCCGGAAGCCGCGGACCTTGACCTGGTGGTCGGCGCGGCCGCGGAACACCAGCTGCCCGTCCTCCGTCCAATGGGCCAGGTCGCCGGAGCGGTACATCCGGCCGCCCGGCGCCCCGAACGGGTCGGCGACGAACCGCTCGCTGGACAGCCCGGGCTGCCTGAAGTAGCCCCGCGCGAGCCCGGGGCCCGCGATGTAGAGCTCGCCGGTGACGCCCGGTGCCACGGGGCGCAGCCAGTCGTCCAGGACGTAGCCGCGCATGTTGTCCATCAGACGGCCCAGGGGCAGCACGCCGTCCGGGGTCGGCAGGCCCGGCGGCAGCCGGAACTGTGCCATGTTCACGGTGATCTCGGACGGTCCGTAGACGTTGATGACGGTGGCCTGTGGGTGGCGGCGGCGCCACTCGTCCAAGGCGGCACCCAGCAGCGCCTCGCCCCCGAGCATCAGCTCACCGGTGGGCGAGTAGCCGTCCGGAAGCAGGTTGAGCATCGGCAGATGACTGGGGGTGGCCTTCATGAAGGTGCAGGAGACAGTGTCGGCGTACGCGTCTTCCTCCAGCGCGGCGGCCAGCACCCGCCCGCCGGACACCAACGGCCCCCACAGCTCCGAGACGGTCATGTCGAAGGAGACCGGCGAGTGCCACAGCGAGGTGCCGCCCGGCCCCATGCTCGGGTAGTCCTTGCGGGCCCAAGCCAGATAGTCGGCCAGCGCCCGGTGCTCGATCACCACAGCTTTGGGGGTGCCGGTGGAGCCGGAAGTGTAGGTGATGTAGGCCGGGTTGGCCATCCGCAACGGCTCGGTGCGCTCGGCGTCGGTCACGTCCCTGTCCGACAGGCCAAGCAGCGCTTCGCCCACCGCCGGGTCGTCCAGCGGCACGAGGCGGTCGGCGAGCCCTTCCGCGGCGGGGGAACCCGCGGTGGAAAGCAGGCAGGTGGGATCGGAGTGGGAGAGCATGTAGGCGATGCGCTCGGCCGGGTAGTCGACGTCCACCGGCAGATAGGCGGCACCGGTCTTGGTCACTGCCACCAGCGACACGATCTGCTCCAGCGAGCGGGGCATCAGCACACCCACGACCTGCTCCGGTCCGGCACCGCGCGCCACCAGCAGCCGGGCCAACCGGTTGGCCCGCTCGTTCAGTTCGCGGTAGCTGAGCGTCCGGTCGCGGAAGGTCGCCGCGGGGGCGTCGGGAGTGCGGCGCACCTGGGCCTCGAAGAGTTCGGGCAGCTTCGAGTCGGGTGCAGGACACAGCCGTCCCTGCCACCGCGCCGGAACACTCGCGAACAGCTCCTCCCCGGCACCGGACTCCACCGCACCCGCAGTCTGCGAACCGCTCATCTTCCGAAACTCCTCGTGGCCCGACGAAGGGCGTGTGCTCTCGACTTGGCGACGTGTGTGAGGGCGTGCGACTCGGGCAAACGCGCATGACACTCGTGAATCGACGGTACGCACGGCCGATTTCGCTGCGTTATTGAAGCAATTTCGCAGGTGAGCAGAGGCCTGACAGCACAGGCCTGACAGCCGATAACGAACGCTGAACCGCCGTGCTGTGCGTGCCGGCCACGCCACCTGGATGGCCGAGACATGAGGATCGCCCGGCTACAGGGCCCGTCTCGGCGGATCGCTTCCCGTCAGCGAACTCCACGGAACGGGCGACGGTTTCCAGGGGTGCTGGGTGACTGGCCGCGATACCCGTGGAGTGGAGCAGCGGAGTCAGTTCGCTGGGCGGCAGATCGCCTTGCAGCTTGGCGAGCGGGTCGGCGATCGCGCCGTCTCGGCGATTACGCCGTCGAACCCCGGGACCGAGTCGCCACCCGCGCTGAGCCTCGCGCCGTAGGCGTCGCCCCAGTAGCAGGGCGCCAGTTCTGCATCGGGGAAGCACGCGGTCAAACCCGGGGCATTGTGCTGTCTGTCAGCAGGAGAATCTCTGCTGAGACGCATGAGCACGTGCAACTCGTTGCTACGCGCGTGATGCAGAGCGCACCTGGGTGGACGCACAGTGCCGCATACGACGCCCACTGGGGATCCGGACTCCAGCATCAAGAACGACAGCTGAGGAGCCCGTCGTCTTCCACGTCTCGCATCCGTCTATGGCCTTGGCGAACCCAAGCGCGCGCCCTTACCCTCCCTTCCCTGGAGGTCTGATGAGCGTCACGAGCGTCATTTCGGCGTCAAGATATCGCCCATGACGCCCGCACCGCACACCACCCGAACCCGCAGGTCAGGCAGCCTTTGCGATGGGTTCAAGGATCGCCACGCACTCAACATGGTGCGTCATCGGGAACAGATCGAACGCCCGCAGCGTCCGCGGCTTGTAGCCCGCTTCGGCGAAGTACGCCAGGTCGCGGGCCAGGGCGGCCGGGTCGCAGGCTACGTAGGCGATGCGGCGGGCGCCCAGGGCTGCCAGGTGCTTGACCGTCTGCTTGCCGGCGCCCGCGCGGGGCGGGTCCAGGACGATCAGGTCCGCCTCGGTGATCTTCGTGCGGGGCAGGACCTGCTCGACCTTGCCCTGCTCGATGCGGACCCGTGGCAGGTCGGCCAGGTTGTGACGGGCGTCCTCCACCGCGCGCTTGGAGGACTCGATGCCGAGCACCGCGCCACTCTCGCCGACCCGTTCCGCGATCGCGCCCGCGAAGAGGCCGACGCCGCAGTACAGGTCGAGCGCCATCTCGCCCTTGCGTGGCATCAGGCCCTGCATGACCGCCTTCACCAGCGTGTCGGGGGCCTGCGGGTGGACCTGCCAGAAGCCGCCCATGCCGACGCGATAGGTGCGGCCGTCGGCGCGCTCGCGGACGAAGGCGCGGCCGTGGACACGGTGGACTCCGCCGTCCTTCTCCTCGATGCGCAGGACCGAGACCGGCTTGTCGAGTTCCACCAGGGGCAGGCGCCCGCCGGGGTTCGGGGTCAGGACGACCTGGCGGTCGTGCGAGCCCGAGGAGGCGATCGCCTCGACCGACGCCAGCTGCGGCCACTCCCGCTTCTCGACGCCCAGTTCGCTCACGCCCGGCGCCGCGATCATGCAGTGGTCGATGACCTCGACGTCGTGCGAGCGGTGCTTGCGCAGGCCCGCGTGGCCCTCGTCGTCGACGGCGTACTGCACGCGCGTGCGCCACGCCGGGACCTGGCCGGCCGGGAGTTTGTCGCCCTCGGCCGGCACGACCGTGCCGTCCCAGCCCGCGTCCTCGGGCGTGAGGCCCGCCAGACGCTGAAGCTGCTCGGCGATGACCTCGCCCTTCAGGCGGCGCTGTGCGCCGGGCTTGGCGTGCTGCCAGTCGCAGCCGCCGCACTTGCCGGGCCCGGCGAAGGGGCAGGGGGCCTCGACCCGGTCCTTGGACGCCTCGATGATCCGGACCGCGTCCGCGCGCAGGAAGCGCGAGTCCTCCTCGCCCTCCGTGACCCGGGCCACGATCTTCTCGCCGGGCAGGGTGTGGCGTACGAACAGGACGCGGCCCTCGGCGGTGCGCGCGATGCAGTGGCCACCGTGCGCGACGGGGCCGACCTCGACCTCGTACTCCTCCCCGACCAGCGACGACGGTGAGGGCTCGGGTGCGTTCTGCTGCATGGGCGGGTGACTCCAGAGTGAGGGGAGGACGGCGACGGCCGGGTGAACAGCCCACCAGTCTACGTGGGTGTCACCCGGCCGCCCGCCACGGGCACGCCCCGACCGCGCCGGGGCGTCAGCTCTTGTTGCCCGGCTCCTTCGGGCGGGCCACCGGGCCCCGGCGCACCGCGCCCGGCGCGTTCCAGTCCGCCCGCCTGCGGGCGCGCTTCTTCGCGGCCTCGGAGGACTCCAGCTGGTAGGGGACGGACGTCACCATCACGCCGGGGGTGAACAGCAGGCGGCCCTTGAGCCGCAGCGCACTCTGGTTGTGCAGCAGGTGCTCGTACCAGTGACCGACGACGTACTCGGGGATGAACACGCTGATCGCGTCGCGCGGGCTCTCGCGGCGCAGACCCCGTACGTACTCGATGATCGGCCGCGTGATCTCGCGGTAGGGCGAGTCGAGGATCTTCAGCGGCACATTGATGCCGCGCCGCTCCCACTCGTCCTTGAGCGCCTTCGTCTCGGCCGGGTCCACCGAGATCGACAGCGCCTCCAACTGGTCCGAGCGCATCAGCTTGGCGTAGGCCAGGGCGCGCAGGGTGGGGCGGTGGACCTTGGAGACCAGGACGATCGAGTGCACCCGCGAGGGGCGCAGGCTGTCGTCGGAGGGCTCGTCGGGGGCGGCGATCTCGGTGGCGACCCGGTCGTAGTGCTTGCGGATCGCGGTCATCGTTCCGTAGAAGATGACCATGCCGAGCAGCGCGACCCACGCGCCGTGGGTGAACTTCGTCGCGAGGACGACCACGAGGACCAGACCCGTGAAGAACGCGCCGAACGCGTTGATCGCGCGCGAGCGGACCATGTGGCGGCGCTTGGTCTGGTCGGTCTCGGCAGCCAGGTGGCGGTTCCAGTGACGGACCATGCCGGTCTGGCTGAGCGTGAACGAGACGAAGACGCCGACGATGTACAGCTGGATCAGACGGGTCGAGTCCGCGCCGTAGATCACGACGAGCAGGACCGCCGCGCCGGCCAGCAGCACGATGCCGTTGGAGAAGGCGAGCCGGTCGCCGCGGGTGTGCAGCTGGCGCGGCAGGTAGCGGTCCTGGGCGAGGATCGAGCCGAGCAGCGGGAAGCCGTTGTAGGCGGTGTTCGCGGCGAGGAACAGCACGAGCGCGGTCGCCGCGGCCAGCACGACGAACAGGAAGCTGCCCTTGCCGAAGACGGCCTCGGCGACCTGCGAGATCACCGGGTTCTGCACATAGCCGGAGCCGAGCGCCGTGCCGTTGTGCAGCAGGTCCTCGGCGGGCTTCTCGACCATCCGTACGTGCGTGGTCATGGCCAGCGCGATGATGCCGCAGAACATGGTGACGGCGAGGCCGCCCATCAGGGCGAGCGTGGTCGCGGCGTTCTTCGACTTCGGCTTGCGGAAGGCGGGGACGCCGTTGCTGATCGCCTCGACGCCGGTGAGCGCGGCGCAGCCGGAGGAGAAGGAGCGCAGGAGCAGGAAGACGAGGGCGAAGCCGCCCAGGCCCTGGTGTTCCGCCTTGATCGTGTAGTCGGCGGTCGGCGCGTTCATCGTGTCCCCGAGCACCAGCCCCCGGAAGGCGCCCCAGGCGATCATGATGAAGACGCCGGCGACGAAGACGTACGTCGGGATGGCGAAGAGCTTGCCCGACTCCTTCATGCCCCGCAGGTTCATGAGTGTCAGCAGGACGATGACCGCGACCGCGCACATCACCTTGTGCTCGACGATGAACGGGATCGCCGAGCCCAGGTTCTCGATGCCGGAGGCGATGGAGACGGCCACGGTCAGGACGTAGTCCACGAGCAGCGCGGAGGCGACGGTGAGTCCGGCCTTCGGCCCGAGGTTGGTGGTGGCGACCTCGTAGTCGCCGCCGCCGCTCGGATAGGCGTGCACGTTCTGCCTGTAGGAGGCGACCACGGTGAACATCAGCACCACGACCGCGGCCGCGATCCAGGGGCTGAAGTGGTACGCCGACACACCCGCCACGGACAGCACGAGGAGTACTTCTCCAGGCGCGTACGCAACGGACGAGAGCGGGTCGGAGGCAAAGACGGGAAGTGCGATGCGCTTGGGGAGGAGCGTTTCTCCCAGCTTGTCGCTGCGCAGCGCCCGGCCGATCAGGATCCGTTTGGGCACGTCGGTCAGTTTGGACACGCAGAGGATCGTAAGCGCTGCGTCTGGATAAGGCCCACCCGCCTCCCCCAAGCCGTGTCCGCGATACGGGCACTGAGTGAACGCATCCCCTGCCGGGCCGCATAAGCTCATCAGGCGGCAACGTGGATTTCTGTTGCCACGCTGTTGCCCGGCTAGCCGAGAAGGAAGTAGTGAGCAGGGTGTTTGCGCAGGTCATCGGGGCGACCAGGAGTGCGGGGTAAGGGGACGTGCACATCGTCATCATGGGCTGTGGGCGAGTGGGAGCCGCTCTCGCGCAGGCCCTGGAACAGCAGGGGCACACCGTTGCCGTGGTCGACCAGGACCCGACGGCCTTCCGTCGCCTCGGTTCGGGCTTCGGCGGACGCCGGGTGACCGGCGTCGGCTTCGACCAGGACACCCTGCGCGAGGCGGGCATCGAGGAGGCCGGCGCGTTCGCGGCGGTCTCCAGCGGCGACAACTCCAACATCATCGCGGCCCGCGTGGCGCGCGAGATGTTCGGCATCGAGAACGTGGCGGCCCGGATCTACGACCCGCGCCGCGCGGAGGTCTACCAGCGCCTGGGCATCCCGACGGTCGCCACGGTCAGCTGGACCGCCGACCAGATGCTGCGCCGGCTCCTTCCGTCCGGCGCGGAGCCCCTGTGGCGCGACCCGAGCGGTGGCGTGCAGCTGGCCGAGGTGCACACCTCGGCGGCGTGGATCGGTCACAAGGTCAGCAAGTTGCAGGAGGAGACCGGCGTACGGGTCGCCTTCCTCACCCGGCTGGGTGAGGCGGTGCTTCCGACGTCCCAGACGGTCCTCCAGGAGGGCGATCTGGTGCACGTGATGATGCGGACCGACGAGGTCGAAAAGGTCGAGGCGGCGTTCGCCCAGGGTCCCGAGGAGGGCGGTCACTGATGCGCGTGGCGATTGCCGGGGCCGGCGCGGTGGGCCGTTCCATCGCGGGCGAGCTCCTGGAGAACGGGCACGAGGTGCTTCTCGTCGACAAGGCGCCCACCGCCATCTCGGTCGAGCGGGTGCCACTGGCGGAGTGGCTGCTCGCGGACGCCTGTGAGATCACCTCGCTCGACGAGGCGGCGTTGCAGCGCTGCAACGTGGTCATCGCGGCCACCGGTGACGACAAGGTGAACCTGGTCGTCTCGCTCCTCGCGAAGACCGAGTACGGGGTGCCCCGGGTGGTGGCCCGGGTCAACAACCCCAAGAACGAGTGGCTGTTCAACGAGTCGTGGGGCGTGGACGTGGCCGTCTCGACGCCGCGTCTGATGTCGGCGCTGGTCGAGGAGGCGGTGAGCGTCGGCGATCTCGTACGGCTGCTGCGCTTCAGCCACGGCGACGCCAACCTGGTCGAGCTGACGCTGCCGCCGGAGTCCGCGATCGCGGGCACGCAGGTCGGGGACGTGGCCTGGCCGCAGGACACCTCGCTCGTCACCATCATCCGGGGCACCCGGGTGCTGACGCCGAGCCAGGAGGAGACCCTGGAGGCGGGCGACGAGCTGCTGTTCGTGGCCGCGCAGGCCCGCGAGGAGCAGTTGGAAGACCTGCTGTCGGTACGCCGCGAGGGCTGATCGGCGACGATGCGCCAAAGGCCCGGAACCGTTGTGGTTCCGGGCCTTTGGCGCGCGTACGGGAAAGTCCCCGGGCACGGGGGCTGGTCAGGCGCCGGCTTCGCCCCGGGCGGCGGCGGCCTTGCGGGCCTTTTCGGCCGCTTCCTCGGCCTCCATCTCGGCGAAGACGTCGATCGGCGCCGGCGCCTTGGCGAGGAAGACCCAGGTGAGCCAGACGGCGAGCAGGAACGGCGGGATCTTCAGGGCGATCAGGACCCAGCCGAGCTGGGAGGTGTTGGCCCACCAGTACAGGGGGAAGAGGATCGCGCACTTGGCGAGCAGGATCAGTCCCCAGGCCCAACTGGCCTTCGCGTACGCCTTCTTGCGGCCGGGGTTGCGGGTGCGCCAGGACAGGTTCTCCTTGAAGACCGGGCCGAGGATGAGCCCGATCAGCGGCACGCCGCACAGGGTGGTCACGATGTACGCGAGCGCGAGGCCCAGCGTGTAGAGCATGCCCGGCAGGTAGAAGTCCTTGGCGTTGCCCGTGACCATGGCGAAGACCACGCCGAAGGCCACACCGAAGACACCGCTGAAGGCGTGCTTCATGGTGTCCTTGCGCACCAGGCGGACCGCGACGAGCAGCAGGGACACCGCGAGCGCGGCGATCGCCGAGACGTGCAGGTCCTTGTTGACCGTGAAGATCGTGACGAAGAGCAGTCCCGGAAGGACCGTCTCCACCATGCCGCGCACGCCGCCGAAGGCCTCGAAGAGCGCGGCTTCGGTCACCGCCTTCGCGTCGGCGGGCGGGGCGGGGGTGGTCGTGGTCGGCTTGTCGACTGACGTCACCGGCTACTCCTGTCCGAGCGGTCGCAGTTCGTATTTGGGGTTGAAAAGGACCCGCCGGCCGTGGCTCAAGGAGATCCGGCCCGAAGCGATGAGCTTGCGGCCCGGCTCGATGCCCACGATCGAGCGCCGTCCAAGCCACACCACGTCCAGCGGGGCGGTGCCGTCGAAGAGCTCGGCCTCGAGCGCCGGCACACCCGCCCGGGGACGCAGGGTGACCGTCCGCAAGGTACCAGTGACTTTGACTATCTGGCGGTCGCTGCACTCGGAGATGCGGGTGCACCCCGTGGCCTGTGCGTCCTCCTGCAGTTCCGCGGAGTGCAGGTCCTCCTGCGAGGTGGACAGCCGGTCGAGCATCCGGCGCAAGCGCCCCGCGGGCTTGCCGGTACGAAGGTCAGCACTCATACAGAAAGGGTACCGGGGCCCTCCCCCGCCGGATCGAAGCGTGTGGGCACCACGCACTCCTCGGCCCTACCGCACGGGGGCGAGGCGTCCCGGTCACCCCTGCCGCCGGGCCCGTCCGGATCAGTGTTCGAAGCGGTAGCCCATGCCGGGCTCGGTGATGAAGTGGCGCGGGTGCGAGGGGTCGAGCTCCAGCTTGCGGCGCAGCTGGGCCATGTAGACCCGCAGATAGTTGGTCTCGGTGCCGTAGGAGGGGCCCCAGACCTCCTGGAGCAGCTGCTTCTGGCTGACCAGGCGGCCGGGGTTGCGCACGAGCACTTCGAGCAGGTGCCACTCGGTGGGGGTCAGGCGTACGTCGCGGCCGTCGCGGTGGGCCTTCTTGGCGGCCAGGTCCACGGTGAAGCCGTCCGTTTCGACGAGGACCACGTCGTCGGGCCCGTCGGCGCCCTTGGGCGGCTCGGCGCGGCGGACGGCGGCGCGCAGCCGGGCCAGCAGCTCGTCCATGCCGAAGGGCTTGGTGACGTAGTCGTCGGCGCCTGCGTCAAGCGCCTCGACCTTCTCGTCGGAGGTGTGGCGCGCGGAGAGCACGAGGATGGGGACCCGGGTCCAGCCGCGCAGCCCCCGGATGACGTCGACGCCGTCCATGTCGGGCAGGCCGAGGTCGAGCACGACCACGTCGGGGTGGCGGGCGGCGGCGAGCTGGAGGGCGCTCGCTCCGTCGGGGGCCGCGTCCACCTCGTACTTGCGTGCCTTGAGGTTGATCACGAGCGCGCGCACGATCTGCGGCTCGTCCTCGACCACGAGCACCCGGGTCATCTGGGACACCTGCCTTCTGCGGTTACGGGCTGAGCGGTTACTGCCTGAGCGGATCGGTTCATGAGGGGGCGTTGGTGGCTTGAACGGCGTGGGTGGCTTGGGCGGCGTGGTCCGTCGGGGCGCGGCCGGGGCCCGGGGCGGCGCGGACGGTGAGGACCATGGTGAGGCCGCCGCCCGGGGTGTCCTCGGCGGCGAGCGTGCCGCCCATGGCCTCGGCGAAGCCCCGGGCGACGGCGAGACCCAGGCCCACGCCCGCCCCTCGCGGGGCGTCGCCGTAGCGCTGGAAGGGCGCGAAGATGCGGTCCTTGGCGGCGTCGGGCACGCCGGGGCCCCGGTCGGTGACGCGTATCTCGACGCGTTCGGCGAGACCGCTGGCGGCGACCGTGACGCTGCGGCCGGGCGGGCTGTACTTGACGGCGTTCTCGACCACGTTGGCCACGGCCCGCTCCAACAGGCCCGGGTCGACCTCGACCATGGGCAGCGTCTCGGGGATGTCGAGGACGACGCTGTCCTCGGGGACGCCGCCCAGCGCCATGGGCACGACCTCGTCGAGGTCGATCTCGCGGATGAGCGGGGTGACGGTGCCGGTCTGGAGGCGGGACATGTCGAGGAGGTTGCCGACGAGGTGGTCGAGGCGGTCGGCGCCGGCTTCGATGCCTTCGAGCAGTTCGGCGCGGTCCTCGTCGGACCACGCGACGTCCTCGGAGCGCAGCGAGCTCACCGCCGCCTTGATGGAGGCCAGCGGGGTGCGCAGGTCGTGGCTGACGGCGGCGAGCAGCGCGGTGCGGATGCGGTTGCCCTCGGCGAGCTTGCGCGCCTCCTCGGCCTCGCCGACCAGGCGCCTGCGGTCCAGGACGACGGCGGCCTGGGCGGCGAACGCGCCGAGCACCCGCCGGTCCTCGGCGGGCAGGACCCGGCCGGACAGGGCGAGCGCCATGTGGTCGCCGACCGGCATGTCCACGTCCGCGTCCTCGGGCCGGCCGACCGGGCGGGGGCCCACGCTGCCGGCCCGGGTCCAGGGTTCCATGTCGCCGGCGCGCTCCAGAAGGGCGACCGACTCCATGGCGAAGGTCTCGCGGACCCGCTCGAGGAGGGCATCCAGGCTGGTCTCGCCGCGCAGGACGCTGCCCGCGAGGAAGGAGAGGATCTCCGATTCGGCGCGCAGCCTGGCCGCCTGGTGGGTACGGCGGGCCGCGACGTCCACGACGGAGGCCACCGACACCGCGACCAGGACGAATATGACGATGGCGACGATGTTCTTCGGGTCGGCGATCGTGACCTGGTGGACGGGCGGGGTGAAGAAGTAGTTCAGCAGGAACGAGCCGAAGGCGGCCGACGCGAGGGCCGGGAGCAGTCCGCCGATCAGCGCCGCCGCGACCGTGAGCGTCAAGAAGAGCAGCATGTCGTTGGCGAGCCCGAGATCCGCCTCGACGTTGGTGAGCAGCACCGTGAGCAGGGCGGGGCCCAGCACGCCGGCCGCCCAGCCCCACACGATGCGGGCCCGCCCCAGCCGTGCGCCGCGCGCCACGGGCAGGCCCCGGCCCTTGGCGACCTCCTCGTGGGTGACGATGTGGACGTCGAGGTCGGGGCCGGAGTCCCGGGCCACGGTCTGTCCGACGCCGGGGCCCAGGATGTACTGCCAGGCCTTGCGCCGGCTTGAGCCGAGGACGATCTGGGTGGCGTTGACGCCGCGTGCGAAGGCGAGCAGCGAGGAGGGGATGTCGTCGCCTATGACGTGGTGGAAACTGCCGCCCAGGTCCTCGACGAGGGTGCGCTGGACGGTGAGTTCCTTGGGCGACGCGGAGGTGAGTCCGTCGCTCCTCGCCACGTAGACGGCCAGGATCTCGCTGCCGGAGCCCTTGGCGGCCATGCGGGCGGCCCGGCGGATCAGGGTGCGGCCCTCGGGGCCGCCGGTGAGGCCGACGACGATGCGCTCGCGGGCCTGCCAGGTGGACTGGATGCCGTGCTCGCCCCGGTACTGCTGGAGGTATTCGTCCACGCGGTCGGCGACCCAGAGCAGCGCGAGTTCGCGCAGGGCGGTGAGGTTGCCGGGCCGGAAGTAGTTGGACAGGGCCGCGTCGACCTTGTCGGACTGGTAGACGTTGCCGTGCGCCATGCGGCGGCGCAGCGCCTGGGGCGACATGTCGACGAGCTCGATCTGGTCGGCCCTGCGCACCACCTCGTCGGGCACCGTCTCGCGCTGGCGTACGCCGGTGATCGACTCGACGACGTCGCCGAGGGATTCCAGGTGCTGGATGTTGACGGTGGACACGACGTCGATGCCGGCCGCGAGCAGTTCCTCGACGTCCTGCCAGCGCTTGGTGTTGCGGGCGCCGGGCACATTGGTGTGCGCCAGTTCGTCCACCAGGGCGACGGCGGGGCGGCGCTCGAGGACCGCGTCGACGTCCATCTCGGTGAAGGCGCCGCCCCGGTAGTCGATCGCGCGGCGCTGGATCTGCTCAAGGCCGTGCAGCATCACTTCGGTGCGCGGCCTGCCGTGGTGCTCGACCAGGGCCACGACGCAGTCGGTGCCGCGCTCGACCCGGCGGTGGGCCTCGGAGAGCATGGCGTACGTCTTGCCGACGCCCGGCGCCGCGCCGAGGTAGATCCGAAGCTTCCCGCGTGCCATGGCCCCATTGTCTTTCAGAATTCAGCTGCGTACGCTGCGTCGACCTTACGGCCAACAATTTGGGCAAATGGGGTGGGGGTGGGGCGGATGACACCTCTTGACGAGATTCTGACGCCCGGGCCGCCGGGCCTCGGGCCGCACGCCCCGGGTCAGCCGTGATCGGTGATCTGGCCGTCGTTCAGTTCCAGGACACGGTCGGCGAGGCCCAGGAGCTGGCTGTCGTGGGTGGCGACCAGGGCGGTGACGCCCTCCCCGCGTACGACGGCGCGCAGCAGCTCCATCACCGCGAGACCGGTGTCGGCGTCGAGCTGGCCGGTGGGCTCGTCCGCGATGAGCAGGGCGGGGCGGTTGGCCAGGGCGCGGGCGATGGCGACGCGCTGCTGCTGGCCGCCGGAGAGCTCGCCGGGCCGCTGCGCGGTGTGCTCACCGAGGCCGACCAGGGAGAGCAGCAGCGCGGCTCGCTCCTCGCGCTCGCGCGGGTCGGCCTTCTTGAGGCGCATGGGGACACCCACGTTCTCGGCGGCGCTGAGGATGGGAATGAGGCCGAAGGACTGGAAGATGAAGCCGATGCGGTCGCGGCGCAGCTCCAGGAGGCCCTGCTCGCCCAGGCTCCCGACGTCGGTGCCGTCCACCGTGATGGTTCCCTCGTCCGGCTTGTCGAGGCCGCCCAGGAGGTTGAGCAGGGTGGTCTTGCCGGAGCCCGAACGGCCCTTCAAGGCGACGAGTTCGCCGCGCGGCACTTCGAAGGAGACGCCGCGCAGGGCGTGCACGGCGCGCGGGCCGGTGCCGTAGGAGCGGTGCAGGTTGTCGACCTCGACCATCGGGCCGGCCGGCCGCTCGGCCGCGACGGCCGCAGCGCCCTGTCCACTGGTGCTCCGCGTCATGTCGGTCATCTCCCCGTTGCCCCGCTGTCCCGTTGCCCCGTCGCCCCGTACGTGCGTGTGCGCGGTTGGGCGCCAGTATGTGCGGGCGGCGCCGGGGCGGGCAATGAAGTGGTCGGGGGTCTGCCCGGATCGCCCGGGCGAGCAAGGTCTTTCGGGCAACGCGCGAGGGCCGGGGCGACGGCGGGAACGCCGATGGGCCACGACCCCTTCGCGGGGGCGCGGCCCATCGGGAAGCCCTGCGGACGGTTCAGCGGATCTCGGTGACCTCGGGGCCCCGCTGGAGCTGGCCCATGCCGCCGGAGAAGCGCGAGCCCTCCTGGTCCTCCTGCTGCACGCCCTCGGGCACCATCTGCGCGTCGTTGGGCAGCTTCAGGACGATCGGGTCGCGGGGCGCCATCGGGCCCTCGCCGCGCACCACGACCGTGTCGCGGAAGATCGTCTCCAGGAGCCCGGCGGCCCCCGGCTGCACCGCGCCCTGACCGGAGATGACCCCGCGCAGGAACCAGCGCGGTCCGTCCACGCCCACGAAACGCACCAGCTGCACGCCGCCCGTGCCGTCGGGCAGCTGGACGGGGACCTGCGCGCGCAGCTCCCAGCCGAGCGGGCCCTCGACCTCGTCGATGATGCCGCCCTGCTGGGTGATGCCGGAGGCGATCTCCTCGCGGACCTCGCCCCAGATGCCTTCCTTCTTCGGCGCCGCGAAGGCCTGCAACTGGACCGCGCTGTCGTTCAGGACGACCGTGGCCGCCACGATCGCGTCGCCCGCGACCTCGACGCGCAGCTCCATGCCCTCGACCCCGGGGACGAAGAGGCCGCCGAGGTCGACCCGGCCCTCGCCCGGCTCGATGACCTCGGAAACGTCCCAGGGCCCGTCCGGACGCGGCGCCGGCGGCAGGTTCACCCTGCGCACCTCGCCCTCGTCGCCGGCCCCGGTGGCGCCGTCGGCCTCAGTGCCGTCGACGGCCTGCTCGGCCTCGCCCGCCGCGTCCGCCGCGTCGTCCGCGGATCCACTCTTCTTGCGACGTCCGAACACGTCACTGTCCTTCCCGGTCGGATACGGCCGAAGCGTATCGATTCCCACCCGTTGTGCCGCCACTGGCGGCCGGATCGTCCACGGCGGCGTGACCGCCGGTGGACCCGAAGCCCCCCTCGGCCCGCGCCGAGCCGGGAAGCTCCGCCACCTCGTGGAAGCGCACCTTCTCGACTTGCTGGACGACCAGTTGGGCAATGCGGTCGAAACGCTCGAACCGCACGCTCTCGCGCGGGTCGAGGTTGACCACGATCACCTTGATCTCTCCACGGTACCCGGCATCCACCGTCCCCGGGGCATTCACCAGGGCGACACCGCACCGGGCGGCGAGCCCCGAACGGGGGTGCACGAAGGCCGCGTACCCGTCGGGCAGCGCGAGGGAAACACCGGTCGCCAGAACCGCCCGTTCACCGGGGGCCAGTTCGGCGGCCTCGGTGGTCACCAGGTCGGCCCCGGCGTCGCCCGGGTGCCCGTACGCCGGGATCGGCACCTCCGGGTCGACGCGGCGGATGAGGACGTCTACGGGGTCACGCGTCACGGGTTCACCTCGAAGGCGCGGGCGCGCCTGACCTGGTCGGGGTCGGACATCGCGGCCTGGATCTCGGCCGGGCGTCCGTTGTCGATGAAGTGGTCCACCTTCACCTCGATGAAGAGGGCCTGGGCCCGGACCGCCACGGGCCCATCGGGCCCGCCGATGCGGCCGGTGGCCCGGGAGTAGATCTTGCGGCCGGCCACGGCGGTGACCTCGGCCTCCAGATGCAGCACGGCGTCGACCGGGACCGGGCGGACGAAGTCCGTCTCGAGCCTGCCGGTCACCGCGATGACCCTGAGCAGCCAGTTCAGCGAGCCGAGCGTCTCGTCGAGCGCGGTGGCCAGCACCCCGCCGTGCGCGAGCCCGGGGGCGCCCTGATGGGCCTCGCGCACGGTGAACTCGGCCGTGACGCGCACGCCTTCCCCGGCCCGCGCGGCCAGGTGCAGTCCATGGGGCGCTCCGTCGCCGCAGCCGAAGCAGTGCCCGTAGTGCGCGCCGAGCAGTTCGCCCGGCAGGGGCGCCTCGGGGTGCCGCACCGGCGCCGTGGCGTCGGCCGGGGGCGTCAGGGACGCAGATGTAGCAGTCACAGGCGCAGACCTTACCCGCGGTCCAGGAGCGGGTCGCGCCGTGCCAAGCTTGCTTTCATGCAGCCCAATGCCCCGCAGTACACAGAACGCCTGACCGCGCCCCGATCCTGGTGGTTCATCTCCGTCCTGGTCGGCGTCGCCTGCGCGCTGATGCTGCTGCCGGTGGGCACACTGCCGATGCTGGCCGGTTTCGTGGGCGGCACGGCGGTGTCGTGGGTGGTGGTGAGTTCCTACGGCTCGATCCGGATCCGCGTGCTCACGGACACGCTGGTGGCGGGCGAGGCCCGGATCCCGGTGAAGGCGCTGGGCGAACCGGAGATCCTGGACGCCGATGAGGCGCGGGCCTGGCGGCTGCACAAGGCCGATCCCCGCGCGTTCATGCTGCTGCGGGCCTACATCCCGATGGCGGTGAAGGTGGAGATCACCGACCCGTCGGACCCGACGCCCTACGTCTACCTCTCCACCCGTGACCCCGAGGCGCTGAAGGCCGCCCTGAACGCGGTCCGCTCCGCCGCCTGAGCCGGATCCCCGGCCGGTTCGCCGCTCAGCGGCCCAGTTCCCCGGGGGTGGTGCCCGGCGGCAGCGGGTCGTCCGGCTGCTCCAGGGCCGGCAGGTCCTCCAGCGCGTCCCAGGGCACCTGGCGTGCGCGCAGGTCCTCGCGGACGTGCCCGGCGAGTTTTTTGGTGTCGCGGCGGTTCAGCACGGCGCCGACGGCCGCGCCGACCATGAACGGCGTCAGATTCGGCAGATTGCGCACCATGCGCTTCATGATCTGCTGGCGCAGCTCGCGCTTCATCTGGCCGCCGAGGGCGAAGTTGAGCGTGGTGGGTTTGGTGACGTCGATGCCGCGCTCCTCGGTCCACGACGTCAGATACGCCATGGCGCGTTCCTTGAGCGAGCCCGGCGGCCGCATTCCGTAGACCTCGTGCAGCTCGGCGATGAGCTTCAGCTCGATGGCGGCGACGCCGGTGATCTCCGCCGCCAGTTCGGCGGGCATCGCGGGCGGTACGGGCAGCATCGCGGCCGCGCCGATGCCCGCGCCGACCGTGGACGTGCCGCCCGCGGCGCCCGCGATCAGCTTGTCGGCGATCTCCTCGGGGCCCAGCCCCGGGAACTGGGCGCGCAGGGTCGCCAGGTCCCGCACCGGGACGCGGGGGGCGATCTGGATGATCCGGTCGGCGAGGTGACCGAGCGAGGCCTTCAGGCCCTCGCCGCTCTTGCGTACGCCCTTCTTGAGCACCGGAACACCCTTCTTGAGGGCCGGCAGGCCCTTGTCGAGAGTGCCCCTGCGCAGGGCGTCCAGGCGTCGGACCCCGGCCGTGGGTCCCGCCTCCTTCGTCTGCGGTGCCGTGACGGCTGCTTCGAGCGAGGCCTGCCGGCCCCGCTCGGCGTCACGTGCACCGTCGGCCGCGCTCACCGCAGGCCGGCCGGCCGGCTCGGCGGGGGCTTCCACGCCTTCTGCCGGGCTCGTGCCGCCCTGTGGCGCCTCGGTGGGACCCGGGGCACCGTTCCGCCGGAACGGTCGCTTCCGGGACGGTTTCGCGCTTGCCACAGCCGGCCTGCTCAGTCGCAGTCGCGGCAGATGGGCTGGCCGTTCTTCTCCCGGGCCAGCTGGCTGCGGTGGTGCACGAGGAAGCAGCTCATGCAGGTGAACTCGTCGGCCTGCTTGGGCAGGACGCGAACGGCGAGCTCTTCGTTGGACAGGTCCGCGCCGGGCAGTTCCATACCCTCGGCGGCCTCGTACTCGTCGACATCGACGGTCGAGGTGGACTTGTCGTTGCGCCGGGCCTTCAGCTCTTCAAGGCTGTCGGAATCGACGTCGTCATCGGTCTTGCGTGGGGTGTCGTAGTCCGTTGCCATGTCGCTCTCCCCCTCTGGGTGGTTGCGGTGTCTCAGCGCACGTAACGCGTGAGAGGCCGGACTTGTGCCCGACCTGAGGCGGAGATTTTGCCTCACATCAAGGTCTGTTACTCAATCGACACCCAACCGCACCCCTCGGGAGTGCTCGTCTTGGATGGCGATCGGGACCGTACACGGTCCATATGTCGCGCTTCACCAGCGCCACCTCGTGTACTTCCCGTGATCTCACCCCCCGGAAACCCGGACTTTTACCGGGATTCCAGGGAATTCGACGATCACGGAGAGTAGGTGGCCCGATGTGTCCCCTTGTGACTGATCACACACGGAACTCACAGGAACAGGCCCAGAGAATTCCGCGCAAAGCGAACGGTCATCAGAAGCCCGAGGGGCTCCTCGCGCCGCGTCTCAGACCGGAAGGGTGACACGCATCACGAGGCCTCCGCCTTCGCGGGGCTCCGCGATGATACGGCCTCCGTGGGCCCGCGCGACCGACCGGGCGATGGACAGGCCGAGTCCGACGCCCTTGTCGCTGCCGGTCCGCTCGGTACGCAGTCGCCGGAACGGCTCGAAGATGTTGTCGATCTCGTACGCCGGGACCACCGGGCCGGTGTTGCGGACGATGAGCGTCGCGTGGCCGTCGCTGACCTCGGTGACCACCTCGACCCAGCCCTCATCGGCGATGTTGTACCGCACCGCGTTCTGCACCAGGTTGAGCGCGATCCGCTCCAGGAGCACGCCGTTGCCCTGGACGATCGCGGGGGCCCGCTCGCCGCGGATCTCCACGCCCTTGGCGTCGGCCTCGTTGCGGGCCTGGTCCAGGGCGCGTGAGGCCACCTCCGCGAGGTCCACGGGCTTGCGGTCGATGATCTCGTTGTCGCTGCGGGCCAGCAGCAGCAGCCCCTCCACCAGCTGCTCGCTGCGCTCGTTGGTGGCGAGCAGGGTCTTGCCCAGCTGCTGGAGCTCGACGGGGGCGCCCGGGTCGGACAGATGCACCTCGAGCAGCGTGCGGTTGATGGCGAGCGGGGTGCGCAGCTCGTGGGAGGCGTTGGCGACGAAGCGCTGCTGGGCGGTGAAGGCCCGCTCCAGGCGGTCCAGCATCTCGTCGAAGGTGTCGGAGAGCTCCTTGAGCTCGTCGTCGGGGCCGTCCAGCTCGATGCGCCGGGTCAGGTCGGTGCCGGCCACCCGGCGGGCGGTACGGGTGATCCGGCCGAGCGGCGACAGGACGCGCCCGGCCATCGCGTACCCGAAGGCGAAGGCGATGACGCTGAGGCCGACCAGGGCGAGCAGGGAGCGGCTGAGGAGGTTGTCCAGGGCGTGCTGGCGCTGCTGGGCCATGCAGACGCCGATGGCGTCGTTGATCTCCTGGAAGGTGCCGGAGGCGGGCAGCTGACAGCTGCTGCTGGACAGCGCGATGCCCTGGCCTCCCACGATCTTGAAGGGAGCGCTGCCCGCGTGCAGGGCCTGGGCCGCCAGCAGGTAGATGATCGACAGGAGCAGTATCCCCGCGATCATGAACATGCCGCCGTAGAGCAGGGTGAGGCGTATGCGGATGGTGGGCCTGAGCCAGGGGAAGGGCGGTTCGGCCGACTTCGGGGCCCAGGTGGGCTTCGGAGGCGCCGCGGGGGGCGCGGGCGTGGCGGCCATCGCCGTCAGATCCGGTAGCCCGAGCCCGGCACGGTGACGATCACCGGGGGCTCGCCGAGCTTGCGGCGCAGGGTCATGACGGTGACCCGTACGACGTTGGTGAACGGGTCGGTGTTCTCGTCCCAGGCCTTCTCCAGCAGTTGCTCGGCCGAGACCACGGCGCCCTCACTGCGCATCAGGACCTCGAGCACCGCGAATTCCTTGGGAGCGAGCTGGATCTCCCGGCCCTCGCGGAACACCTCGCGCCGGTTGGGGTCCAGCTTGATGCCGGCCCGCTCCAGGATCGGCGGCAGCGGCACGGTGGTGCGCCGGCCGAGCGCGCGGACGCGGGCGGTCAGCTCGGTGAAGGCGAAGGGCTTGGGCAGATAGTCGTCCGCGCCGATCTCCAGGCCCTCGACCCGGTCGCTGACGTCGCCGGCGGCCGTCAGCATCAGGACACGCGTGGCCATTCCCAGTTCGACGATCTTGCGGCAGACGTCGTCGCCGTGGACGAGCGGGAGGTCCCGGTCGAGCACCACCACGTCGTAGTCGTTCACGCCGATCCGCTCCAGGGCCGCGGCGCCGTCGTACACGACGTCGACGGCCATGGCCTCCCGGCGCAGTCCGGTGGCCACCGCATCGGCGAGCAGCTGCTCGTCCTCGACGACGAGTACGCGCACGGCGCATTTCCTTCCCTAGGGTCCCGCGTCGTTCGCGGGCACGACTGTGCAGTGCACCAGTGACGGTGCGCTCCCATCCTGCCCCTTACGCCCATAAACCGGCGGTAAGGCGGTGCCGGGCCGGCAGCCGCCCCCGCCTGCGCTTTCCGGCCACGCCAGGTGCGGGCGCGGTGCGCAACAGGATTGGCGGGCCCGTTGAGGTTTCCGCCGGAGCGGGTCTGGGGAGGACGAATGCACACCCCGCGATCACGCCCCTGGCTGTGGCTTGCCACACCCCGGCGTCGTGGTCGCTACCCACCGTCGGCACATCCCCGTGCCACCGACCCACGACGAGGGGGCGCACCATGGACGCTTTCACCGCAGGACTGCTGCAGCGCATAAGGGCCACGGAAACCGACCTCACACGGGCACGCGAGACCGGCGACGACTTCCTCGCGGACGTCGAGCAGGCGGAGCTTGACGATCTGCGTCGTCTGGCCGCCGAGCACGGCGTCGAGGTGGCCGCAGCCGTCTGAGCCCCGTCCACCCGTGACCCCGGCGCCGCACATGGGCGCCGGGGTCTCGCCCTGTCCAGGGCCGCGGGCGGCTCAGTCGTGCCAGGCGCCGTGCTCCTCCAGGAGCGCCTGGAGCGGGCCGAAGAGCTCCGGGGACGCGGCGAGAGTCAGCTCGCGGGAGGCGGGCTGCCCCGGCCGCCCGCCGGTGAGCGCGCCGGCCTCGCGGGCGATCAGGTCGCCCGCCGCGAAGTCCCAGGGGTTCAGGCCGCGCTCGTAGTACGCGTCGAGCCGGCCGGCCGCCACGTCGCACAGGTCGATCGCGGCCGAGCCGCCGCGGCGGATGTCGCGGAAGCGCGGGATCAGCCGCTCGGCCACCTGGGCCTGGTGGGCGCGGACGGAGTGGACGTAGGCGAAGCCCGTGCCGACCAGGCACTGCGCGAGCGGGGCCGGCGGGCGGCAGCGCAGCCGGCGCTCGCCCTCGAAGGCGCCGCCGCCCAGGACGGCGTGGTAGGTCTCGCCACGCATCGGGGCGGCGACCACGCCCGCGACCCGCTCGCCGTGCGCCTCCGCGGCGATGGAGACGGCCCAAGTGGGCAGCCCGTAGAGGTAGTTGACGGTCCCGTCGAGCGGGTCGATGATCCAGCGCACGCCGCTGGTGCCCTCGCTGGAGGCGCCCTCCTCGCCGAGGAAGCCGTCGTGCGGGCGCCGTTCGGCGAGGTAGCCGGTGATCAGCTTCTCGGCCGCGATGTCCATCTCGGTCACCACGTCGATGGGGCTCGACTTGGTGGCGGCGACGGCGAGGTCGGCCGGGCGCCCGTCACGCAGCAGCGCCCCGGCCCGCCGGGCGGCCTCGAGGGCGAGATCGAGCAGTTCGCGGTGCAGCGGTTGCGTCATGGTGGCTCCTTACGCGTACGGGCTGTCGGCGCCGGCCGCGGCGGGCTTGGCTGCGCCCCGGGCGGCCGGGCAGCAGCCGACAGGGCACAGGTCGTGCGAGGGGCCGAGCGCGCCCAGGGCGCACCGCTCGGCGGGCAGTCCGCGCTCGGCCGCCGCGCGTTCCAGGACGAGGTCGCGCACGGCGGCGGCGAAGCGCGGGTCGGCCCCGACGGTGGCGGAGCGCGCCACGGGCAGACCGAGCTCGGCGGCCTTGGCGGTGGCCTCCGTGTCCAGGTCGTACAGGACCTCCATGTGGTCACAGACGAAGCCGATGGGGACCATGACGACGGCCGGGGCGCCCTCGCCGTGGACCGCCTCCAGGTGGTCGCAGATGTCGGGTTCGAGCCAGGGGATGTGCGGGGCGCCGGAACGGGACTGGTAGACCAGCCGCCAGGGCCGCTCGACGCCGGTCTCGGCGGCGACCGCGCCGGCGATCACCCGCGCCACGTCCAGGTGCTCGCGCACATAGGCGCCGCCGTCGCCGTGCTCCGCCACCGGACCGGAGGTGTCGGCGGCGGCGGTGGGGATCGAGTGCGTGGTGAAGGCCAGGTGGGCGCCCGCGCGGACGTCATCGGGCAGCGCGGCGAGCGACTTCAGGACGCCGTCGATCATGGGGCGGACGAAGCCGGGGTGGTTGAAGTAGTGCCGCAGCTTGTCGACCCTGGGCACCTCGAGGCCCTCGTCCCGAAGCGTCGCCAGCGCCTGTGCCAGATTCTCGCGGTACTGCCGGCAGCCCGAGTAGGAGGCGTACGCGCTGGTGGTGAGCACCGCGACGCGGCGCCGGCCGTCGCTGACGAGCTCGCGCAGGGTGTCGGTGAGGTAGGGCGCCCAATTGCGGTTGCCCCAGTAGACGGGCAGGTCGAGGCCGTGCTCCGCGAAGTCCTCACGCAGGGCGGCCAGAAGGGCGCGGTTCTGCTCGTTGATGGGGCTCACGCCGCCGAACAGGAAGTAGTGCTGCCCCACCTCCTTCAGGCGCTCCTTGGGGATGCCCCGGCCGCGCGTCACGTTCTCCAGGAACGGGACCACGTCGTCGGGGCCTTCGGGGCCGCCGAAGGAGAGCAGCAGCAGGGCGTCGTACGGGGCGGCGGCGGCCACTCCGGGAGCTGGATCGCGCAGTTCGGACATGACTCGATCCTGCCATCCGCCTCTGACAGAGGGCCCACCGAGCCGGTCGCGGGGGCTAGGAAAAAGCGGTGCGTCCGCCCACTTCAGCGTCGTACGCTTTAGGAATTAAGTAACGCGTCACGCCGGAACCCGGAGCCCCCGTTGCCCAGTCCCTATCGCGCGATCTTCTCCGCCCCCGGCGCCCTGGGGTTCTCGGCGGCGGGCCTGCTCGGCCGGATGCCCCTGTCGATGATGGGCATCGGCGTGGTGACCATGATCTCCCAGCTGACCGGGCGCTACGGCCTGGCCGGCGCGCTCTCGGCGACGCTGGCCATGTCCGCCGCCGTCCTCGGCCCCCAGATATCCAGGCTCGTGGACCGGCACGGCCAGCGCCGGGTGCTGCGCCCGGCCACCCTGGCCACCGTGGCCGCGGTAGGCGGACTCCTGGTCTGCGCCCAGCAGGGCGCCCCCGACTGGACACTCTTCGTCTTCGCGGCGGGGGCCGGCTGTGTGCCGAGCGTCGGCTCCATGGTCCGGGCCCGCTGGGCCGCCATATACCGCGGCGACACCCAGAAGCTGCACACCGCGTACTCCTGGGAGTCGATCGTCGACGAACTCTGCTTCATCCTGGGACCGATCCTGTCGATCGGGCTCTCCACCGCCTGGTTCGCCGAGGCCGGACCGCTGATCGCGGCCTGCTTCCTGGTGACCGGGGTGCTCTGGCTGACCGCTCAGCGCGCCACCGAACCCGCCCCGCACCCGCACGAGCAGCACACCGGCCGCACCGCGCTCGGCTCGCGCGGCCTGCGAGTCCTGGTCGCCACCTTCGTGGCCACCGGCGCGGTCTTCGGCTCGGTCGACGTGGTCACGGTCGCCTTCGCCGACGAGGCGGGCCACAAGGCGATGGCCAGCCTGGTGCTCGCCGTGTACGCGCTCGGCTCGTGCCTGGCCGGGGCGGTGTTCGGGCTGCTGCGCCTGAAGGGGGCGGCGTCGACCAGGTGGCTGGTGGGCGTGTGTGCGATGGCGGTGAGTATGATCCCGCTCCAACTGGCCGGGAACCTGCCGTTCCTTGCCGTGACGCTCTTTGTCGCGGGTCTGTTCATCGCGCCGACGATGGTGACGACGATGGCCCTGGTCGAACAGCACGTACCGCGCAGCAAGCTCACCGAGGGCATGACCTGGACCAGTACCGGGCTCGCGGTCGGTGTGGCGCTCGGCTCATCGGCCGCCGGTTGGGTGGTGGACGCGGCGGGCGCGGGTGCGGGGTATCTGGTGTCCGGCGTGTCGGGAACGCTCGCGGCGGTGGTGGCGTTCCTCGGATACCGCCGGCTTCGCAGGCCGGTGCCGCATCGGGAGGGGCTCGAAGCAGATGAGCGGAGCGAACGGCAGCAGCACCTGGCGTAACTGGGCGGGCAACGTCACCGTCAGGCCGGCCCGCGAGGTCGCGCCGGCCTCGGCGGCCGAACTGGCCGAAGCGGTCCGCGCCGCCGCGCGGGACGGCCTCGCGGTGAAGGCGGTCGGCACCGGCCACTCCTTCACCGCGGCCGCCGCGACCGACGGCGTACTCATACGTCCCGACCTGCTGACCGGCATCCGGAAGATCGACCGCGCCGCGATGACCGTCACGGTGGAGGCGGGCACCCCGCTGAAGCGGCTGAACGCGGTGCTGGCGCGGGAGGGCCTGTCCCTCACCAACATGGGCGACATCATGGAGCAGACGGTGGCGGGCGCCACGAGCACCGGCACCCACGGCACCGGCCGCGACTCGGCCTCGATCGCCGCCCAGATCACCGCACTTGAGCTGGTCACCGCCGACGGTTCGCTCCTGACCTGCTCCGCCGAGGAGAACCCGGAGGTGTTCGCCGCGGCCCGGATCGGGCTCGGCGCGCTCGGCGTCGTCACCGCGATCACCTTCGCCGTCGAGCCCGTCTTCTGGCTGACGGCCCGTGAGGAGCCGATGGCCTTCGACCGGGTCACCGCCGGCTTCGACGAACTCTGCGCGGAGAACGAGCACTTCGAGTTCTACTGGTTCCCGCACACCGGCAACTGCAACACCAAGCGCAACAACCGCAGCGCCGGGCCCGCAGCCCCGCCCGGGAAGCTGCGGGCGTGGATCGACGACGAGTTCATGTCCAACGGGCTGTTCCAGCTGGTGTGTTCGCTCGGCCGGGTCGCGCCCGCCACGATCCCGGCCATCGCGGGGCTCTCCAGCCGGGCGCTCTCCGCCCGCACCTACACCGACATTCCGTACAAGGTCTTCACCAGCCCGCGCCGGGTGCGCTTCGTCGAGATGGAGTACGCCCTGCCGCGCGAGGCGGCGATCGCGGCCCTGCGCGAGGTCAAGGCGCTGGTGGACCGCTCGCCGTTGCGCGTGAGCTTCCCCGTGGAGGTCCGCGTCGCGCCCGCCGACGACATCGCGCTCTCCACCGCGTCGGGCCGCGAGAGCGCCTACATAGCCGTGCACATGTACAAAGGCACGCCGCACCAGGCGTACTTCACGGCGGTCGAACGGATCATGACCGAGCACGCGGGCCGGCCGCACTGGGGCAAGCTGCACACCCGGGACGCGGCGTACTTCGCGGAGGTCTATCCGCGCTTCGCCGAGTTCACCGCGCTGCGCGACCGGCTCGACCCGGACCGCCGCTTCGCCAATCCCTATCTGCGGCGCGTGCTGGGCGACTGAGGCGCGGGCGTCACGGGGCGGGGGTGCCCCCGGGCTTCGCGCCGGAGGCGCCGGGCCCGCCGGCGCCGCCGCCCTGCCCCGTGGCCGTGCCGGACGAATCCGCTCCCGACGAGCCCGTGCCCGACGAACCGGCGGAGCCGGACGGGGTGGGCGTCGGGGCCGTCGAGGACCCGCCGGAGCCGGAACCGGAGCCGGAGCCGGAGCCCGAGCCGGGCCCGGTACCGGAGCCCGTGGACGGCGAGGACGAGGGGGCGGGCGACCGCGAGGGATCCGCCGTCGATGAGCCGTCCCCGCCCGCGCCCTTGCCGCTGCGACCCGGGCTCGGCGAACCACCGGTGCCGGCCCCGGGCGAGGGCTTGTGCGGATCGCCGCTGTCGGCGGGCGCGGGATCCGAGGGCTGCCGCTTGGCGGCGCCGCCGGTGAACACGGACTGCAAGGTGGTCCCGTCGCCGTTGCCGCCGAGCTCACCGCCGGCGATGAGCTCGTACGCCGTAATACCGCCCATCGACATCCCGAAGACGACGGCCGCCGCCAGCAGCGGCCGCTTCCAGCCGCGCAGCCGGGTGCCGTGGACGCTCGCCTCGTTGAACTCCTTGGCCGGCGCCGCGCCCGGCGGCAGGTCCCCCGGTCCGAGGGTCTTCAGCAGCCGGGTCCGGTCGGCGTCCGCGCGGGGCAACAGGTGCGTGCGGCCGGCGTCGAGGTCGACCTGGCCCAGGAGCTGGGTCCGTTCGGCGTCGGCGGGATCGGGTCGGCCAAGGAGCTGGGTCCGTTCGGCGTCCACCGGGGGCGGCGGCGCCGTCCGGTCGCGGCCGCGTTTGTACGGGGAGACCACCGGCACCTGCCGCGCGCCCGACTTGGCCTGGACCGTCACTTCCCGCAACTGCTCGCCGGTCCGTTTGAAGAAGTGCTGGAAGACGGTGCCGCCGCAGGTGGCGACCACGCTCACGACACCGGCGCCGATGAACGTGCCGTACACGCCGAGGGTCGAGGCGAGCACCGCCGCGGCGACCGCCGCCAGCGCGCTGCCCGCCACTTGAGGCACGCTCAGATCGATGCGCTTCTTCTCATCCGTACCGGTGTCCGGCTTGTCACTCATGCCCAGTCCTTGTTCGCCCTTCTGTTCCGTCTTGCACTGGGAAAGGACATTTGAGCGAAAGGATTAGTTCCGGTTTTGGGGATTGTGTGAAGCAGGACACGTGGGTGCCTGGAACGTCCCCGCGGGGGCAGGCTCAACTCCCGTACCCAGGGAGAACTTCGGCGGCGTGCCGGTCCACCCCGGTGGCCCGAATGGAGTACTGTGGCGAGCCCTGGGCCCCGGTCCCACACGGGTACCCGGGACTACGGGAGGGGGCCGAACGCGGCACTCGAACCGGCGGCGCCGCGGCACCGCACGGGCGCCTGCTGCACAGAGTGACCAACTCGGTCACCCTGCGTTGTGAAACAGGTAACCGTGCCACAGCGGCGTTCCAGGGCCCATGCCCGACACGCCGGGCAACTCGGCAATGTTGTGGCAGGCTGCACCCGGGCAGGCCACACTCGACTAGCGGAAGCAGCGACGCACGTGACGTCGGCAGGCACCACCCGGGAGGTCCCCATGCCCGAACTGCGTGTCGTGGCCGTCTCCAACGACGGCACACGACTGGTGCTCAAGGCTGCGGACAGCACGGAGTACACGCTTCCGATCGACGAGCGGCTCCGGGCCGCCGTGCGCAACGACCGTGCCCGTCTCGGCCAGATCGAGATCGAGGTGGAGAGCCACCTCCGCCCGCGCGACATCCAGGCACGGATACGAGCCGGTGCCTCCGCCGAGGAGGTCGCCCAGTTCGCCGGCATCCCGGTCGAGCGCGTACGCCGCTTCGAAGGCCCCGTCCTCGCGGAGCGCGCCTTCATGGCGGAGCGGGCGCGCAAGACCCCCGTGCGCCGTCCCGGCGAGAACACCGGACCCCAGCTCGGCGAGGCGGTGCAGGAGCGTCTGCTGCTGCGCGGCGCCGACAAGGAGAGCGTCCAGTGGGACTCCTGGCGCCGCGACGACGGCACGTGGGAAGTCCTGCTCGTCTACTTGGTCGCGGGCGAGCCGCACTCCGCGAGCTGGACCTACGACCCGCCGCGCCGACTCGTGCAGGCCGTCGACGACGAGGCCCGCTCGCTGATCGGCGAGTCCGACGACACCATCACCTCGGTGCCGGAGCCCAGCTTCCCGTTCGTGCCGAGGATCGCCCGGCTGCCGAGGGACCGGCCGCTCGACCGCGCCCTCGACCGGTCCCTCGATCGGCCGCTCGACCGGGCCCTCGACCGCCAGTTGGAGCGGCCGGCGCCGCCGCCCGAGCCCGTGGTGGCCGACGAGAGCGATTCGCTGACCAGCCTGCTCGAAGCGGTGCCGAGCTTCCGGGGCGACCTGGTCGTCCCTGAGCGCCCGTCCGCCCCGCCGGAACCGTCCGAGACCGCGCCGGACACCGAGTCCGAGGTCGAGGAGCCGCCCGCGCCGGCCGCTTCGGCGGGTGCGGGCGCCGCGTACGCGGACGTCCTCATGCCGCGCACGGTGGCCGGCCACCGGGACCGGCTGACCGGGACCACCGACCGCCAGGCCGAGGCCGACGGGGTGCGCCCCGGACGCAGGGCGGCCGTCCCCAGCTGGGACGAGATCGTGTTCGGGACGCGCAGGAAGAAGCAGGACTAGAAGTCCCCGGATGTTCCCGTGGAGGCGGGGCGGCGCGCCGCCCCCACGGGTGCCCGGCGCGTCGGCCCGCCCGGCACGGCGGGCCAATCTCCCCCGGCTACCGCGGGTCGGGTCCCGTCGCCACCGGCCGGGACTCGTCGCTCGACCACTGGGACCACGAGCCGGCGTACAGCGCGGCCGGGATCCCCGCCACCGCGAGGGCCAGCACCTCGTGCGCGCCCGAGACCCCCGAACCGCAGTAGACGCCGACTTCGGTGTCGGCCGCCCCAAGGGCCTTGAAACGCGCGGCCAGTTCGGCCGCGGGCAGGAAGCGTCCGTCGGGGCCCACGTTCTCGGTGGTCGGCGCCGAAAGGGCGCCCGGGATGTGGCCGCCCACCCGGTCGATGGGCTCGACATCCCCTCGGTAGCGCTCCCCCGCCCGCGCGTCGAGCAGCACCCCCGAGCGCGCCAGCGCGGCCGCGCCGTCCGCGTCCAGCAGTGCCACGGCGCCCGGCTCGGGTCGGAAATCGCCCTCGGCGGGCGCCGGGATCTCGGTGGACAGCGGGCCCGTCCAGGCGGCGAGCCCGCCGTCGAGCACCCGGACGTCACCGTGGCCGGTCCAGCGCAGCAGCCACCAGGCGCGGGCCGCGGCCCAGCCCTGCCCGCCGTCGTAGACCACGACCGGGGTACGCGCCGACACGCCCGCGCCGCGCATCACCCGGCCGAATTCGGCCACGTCCGGAAGCGGGTGGCGGCCGCCGGCCCCGGGCGGCCCGGCCAGTTCGGTGTCGAGGTCCACGAACACGGCGCCGGGAAGGTGGCCCGCCGCGTACTCGGCCCGGCCGTCGAAGGGCGCGTCGCCCGACGCCTTGGCCAGGCTCAGCTGCCAGCGGACATCGAGCAGGACCGGCGGTCGCGGGCCCGCCACGGCGGCGGTCAGTTCGGATGCGGTGATGATGGCGTTCATGGGGTCATCCTCGCGCAGCGGCCGTCCGCGACGTAAGACCAGGAGGAGCCGGGGGAGCAGGAGGGAGCCCCGGGAAGCGTGAGGCGCCTCAAAGGGGGCATCCTCCTGCGGGAACGCGCCACACGCGGCGCGGCCGGGGCGCGCCGGGGCCATGGGGGTGGAAGCATCGGCCCGGGTGCGCGGGTACTTCAACCGCACCTCCCAGCAGCAGTATGGCGACGGCCGAGGAGAGAGTGACGATGACCCAGTCGGAGACCCGGCGCACACCTGGCACACCTTGCTGGGTGAGTCTCATGGTGCACGGTCTGGCCGCGACCCAGGAGTTCTACGGCGCGCTGTTCGGCTGGGAGTTCCGCCCCGGCCCGCAGCAGCTCGGCCCCTACGTCCGCGCCCTGCTCGACGGCAAGGAGGTCGCCGGGATCGGCCAGTTGCCCCCCGACCGGCATCTGCCGATCGCCTGGACCACCTATTTGGCGACCGATGACGCGGACGCGACGGCCGAGTCGATCCGGCACTGCGGCGGCACGGTCGGCGTCGGTCCGCTCGACGCCGGTGAGGCGGGCCGGATGGCGATCGCCTCGGACCCGGCGGGCGCCGTGTTCGGCGTCTGGCAGGGCGGCGCGCACCTCGGCGCCGTCGTCGCGGGCCCGCCCGGCACCCCGGCCTGGAACGAGCTGGTCACGCGCGAGACCTCGGCGGTCGGCAAGTTCTACCAGGCGGTGTTCGGCTACGCCATGGAGCCGGCGGCCGGGGCCGACCCCGACCATGTGCGCCTGTGCCTGGACGGCCATCCGGTCGCCTCGCTGCACGGCGTGGGCAGCGCCCTGCCGCGCGACAAGGGGGCGCACTGGATGACGTACTTCGAGGCCGCCGACGTCGACGCGGCCGCGGCCCGGGTGGCCGGCCTCGGCGGCCGGGTGCTCACCGAGCCGCACACGACCGCGAGCGGCCGGGTCGCGATGGTCGCCGACCCCGAGGGCGCCGTGTTCACGCTTCTGCGGTCGGGCGGCTGACCCGGCCGGTGTCCAGGGTGGCCGGCCCGAACGGTGTCCAGGGCGTCCGGCCCGAACGGTGTCCAGGAAGGTGCGCCGCTGACGCTCCAGGGAGGTGAACAGCCGGTCCGCCGCAGCCAGTTGCGCCGACCCCGCGCCCGGTCAGTGCTGTTCGCTCCGGGGGACCTCGGCCAACCCCTTGAGCCCGGGGATCGGTGCCAGCGCCAGCCAGAAGCACAGCGCGCCGAGCGCCATGAGGTCCAGGCTGAGGGACATCACGGCGGTACCGGCCAGGACGAGCACCGGGGGGAGCCAACGACCCGCCTTGGCGGGCCGGGCGAGGGCGCGCGTCACGAGCAGGGCCAGCAGACCGATGTAGAAGAGCAGCGGCCCCACCGTGTACACGGCGGGCGTCACGCCGGGATGCGCCTTGACCGCCAGGAAGAGCGCGTCCATGCCGGCGCGGTCCTGGGCCCGCAGGCCGACTTCCAGGTCGATCGCCGCCTGGACGATCCCGGCGGCGATGCCGAGCAGCGCGACGGCGGCGGCGGCCGAGGCGGCACCCGGGTGCGCGGTCCGGCGGCGCAGCCCGAGGACCACGGGCACGAACAGGGCGAGCGAGGCGAGCAGCAGAAGGTGTCCCGTGGTCCACAGGACACCGGGGCTCCGCGCGGCCTCGCCGGACATCCGGACGAGGCCGTACCCGGCGAGCAGGGCGGGGGCGGCGGTGGCGTACGTGCGAGGTGTCATGGCTCGATGCTCGCCCGGCGCGACCCCACGGCCCATCGGGCAGGACCCTGGCCCAACCCCCGTACGGCCCCTACGGGTTGGCCCCCCGAGCACGGCGGCGCCCCCGGAAGGGCGCGGGCGGCGGCGTCGCCGGGTTCAGGCGGAGGCGACCGGCAGCACGTCCGGTGAGAGCGCCGCCGCCCGCGCCGACGCGCTCGTCATCCGCCGGCGGTGATGGCGCCGGCACAGCACCTCGTACCCGATCTCGTCCGCCGCCTGGTTGACGTCGCCGATGACGACCTGGGCGCCCTCGACGACCATCTGGCCGCCGATGGTGCGGGCGTTGTGCGTGGCGCGGGCGCCGCACCAGCACAGCGCCTCGACCTGCAACACCTCGACCCGGTCGGCGAGTTCGACCAGGCGCTGGGAGCCGGGGAAGAGCTTGGAGCGGAAGTCGGTGGCTGATGCCGAAGGCGAAGACGTCGAGTTCGAGGTCGTCGACGACCCGGGCGAGCTGGTCGATCTGGTCGGGCGCGAGGAACTGGGCCTCGTCCGCGATGACGTAGTCGCAGCGTCCGCCCTGGGAGAGGTGGGCGACGAGATGGGCGTAGAAGTCGAAGCCGTCGGCGGCCTCGACGGCGTCGGTCACCAGGCCGAGCCGGGAGGAGAGCTTGCCCGTGCCCGCCCGGTCGTCCCGGGTGAAGATCATGCCCTGGAGCCCGCGCGCCGAGCGGTTGTGCTCGATCTGAAGAGCGAGGGTGCTCTTTCCGCAGTCCATCGTTCCGGAGAAGAACACCAGCTCGGGCATGGGAGGGTGACGGCCTTTCAGATCTGTGGGGAGGGTGTTACGAGCGTACTTCGAGGAGCGGTACGAGCTGTTCCACCGGGGTCATCGACCCGTGGTTGCCGACCATCAGGGACTCGTGGGGCTCGCGCCGCGACGCGGTGATGACGACGTCGTCGTGGGCGGCTGCCACCACGTCGCCGATCCGGCCGTACACCCGCTCGTCGATGTGCGGGCCGAACCAGCCCGCGGCGATCGCCTCGTCGCGGCTCGCCACCCAGAACTGCTCGCCCAGCACCTCGCGCCAGCAGGTCAGCACGTCCGGAGCGGCGCCCGGCACCGCGTACACATGGCGGGCCCGGCCCTCGCCGCCGAGCAGGGCGACGCCCGCGCGCAGCTCCCAGTCCTCGTCGAAGTCGATCCGGGACTGCTCGTCGAAGGGGATGTCGATCATGCCGTGGTCGGCGGTGATGTACAGGGCCGCGCGGGGCGGGAGCTGTTCGGCCAGGCGCTGGGCGAGCCGGTCGACGTACATCAGCTGGCCGCGCCAGGCGTCCGAGTCGACGCCGAAGCGGTGGCCCTTGCCGTCCACTTCGGAGTAGTAGGTGTAGACCAACGACCGGTCCCCCGCCGCGAGTTGGGCCGCCGCGAGGTCCATGCGCTCCTCGCCGGAGAGCTTGCCCCGGAAGGTGCCGCCGCTGAGCGCGACCTTGGTGAGCGGGGTGTGCTCGAAGTCCGGCGATGACACCTGGGCGGTGTGCACGCCGGCCCGGTCGGCGAGCTGGAAGACGGTGGGGTGGGGCTGCCAGACGTGCGGGTCGGTCCACGGCTTCCAGCGGAGCTGGTTCATCAGCTCGCCGGCCTCCGGGTCGCGCACGGTGTAGCCGGGCAGGCCGTGCTCGCCGGGGGGAAGACCCGTGCCGACCGAGGCGAGCGAGGTCGCCGTGGTGGCGGGGAATCCGGCGGTTATGGGCCGGCCCGTGCCGCCGCGCGAGGTGGCGAGCAGGGAGTGCAGATAGGGCGCCTCGTCGGGGTGGGCCTTGATCTGTTCCCAGCCGAGGCCGTCGATGAGGAAGACGCAGTTGCGGTCGGCGGGCGCGAGAGCGCCGATGCGCTGTTCGAACCCGGGTACGCCCTGGCCCGCCACGAGGGTGGGCAGCAGGTCGGCGAGCGATCCGGTGCCGTACTCGGGGACGGGCGCGGTGTCCAGGGCGAGGGGTTCGGGGTCCTGCCAGGCCGGCTGTGCCATCAGCGGCCGGTCGCCGCGGTCGCCTCGGAGAGCGCCTGGGCGAAGGCCAGGGTCCCACGGACCGTGTCGGGGCCGTCTCCGGCCTCGCTGACGCGCAGGCTCAGGTCGTCGGCGGTCGAATTGCCGGTGTAGCCGTGATCCGCGTCGCAGTTCGGGTCGCCGCAGGCGGCGGGCTCCAGGTCGAGCCGCGCGACGGCGCCCCAGCCGATGGTCAGGACGACCTCGCGGGGCAGGGTGCCGGGCGTGTACGACTCGGGGTTGGCGACGACGCGGCTCACCACGACCGAGGAGATCCGGCCGAGCTTGACGGACTCCGTGGAGGTGGTCGCGTACGGGGTGGGGGAGGTGGTGTCGGCGTTCTGCTCGTCGGTGTGGCTGACGATGAAACGGTTGTCCGTGAGCACGAGGACCGTCACATGGCGGCGCACCTCGTTGGCGTCGAAGGTGGTTTCCTGGTGCACCAGGTACGACGCGATGGGCTCGCCGCCGACTGCGGCCTCCACCGCCTCGGCCACTAGGGCCGGGTAATAGCCGCTGCGCTCGATCGCCGCGCGCAGCCCCTGGGTCGTCGTACCGGTCTTCGCCATGGGGTCCATCTTAAGCTCCCGCGCGGGGCTCACGGCCCTCAGTAGCTGGGCAGGCGCCGGGGACCCAGGTCCGTGCGGGGCGGGGCGGGGGCCAGACGGACGCTCGCGCCGAGCACCGCGAGGCCGTGCTGGGCGACGATCACGGGTTCGAGACCGATGGCGACCACCTCGGGATGGTCGTCCACCAGCCGCGACACCCGCAGCAGCAGCTCTTCGAGCGCCGAGGTGTCCACCGGCGCCGAGCCGCGCCAGCCGAACAGGAGCGGCGCGGTCCTGATCGTCCTGATCAGCTCGGCCGCGTCGCGGTCGGTGGCCGGAATGAGACGGTGGGAGGTGTCGCCGAGCAGTTCGGAGGCGGCGCCCGCGAGCCCGAAGGACAGCACCGCGCCCACCGCGGGGTCGATCGCGGCGCGCACGACGGTGTCCACGCCGCGCGGGACCATGGCCTGCACCACCGGCGCGAGCTCCTGCGGCTTGCCGAGGGTGGCCGTCAACTCGGCGTAGGCGCGGGCCAGTTGGCGCTCGTCGGCCAGGTCGAGGCGGACGCCACCGAGGTCGGGGCGGTGGCGCAGGTGCGGCGCGGTGGTCTTGAGGGCGACCGGGTAGCCCAGGCGGCGGGCGGCTTCGGCGGCGTGGGCCGCGTCGGGCGCGGGCAGCGTGGGGCGCACCGCGATGCCGTACCGGGCCAGCAGTTCCCGGGCGTCGGCGTCGGCCAGGGTCGTGCCGCGCGGGTCGGGGTCTGCGCCGAGCAGGCGCTCGATCAGGGCGGCGGCGCCGGCCTCGTCGATGTCGTCGTACTCCCCCACCTTGCCGGGGTCGGCCGCCTCCCGCCGCCAGCGCGCGTAGCGGACGGCCTCGGCCAGGGCCCGCACGGCCCGCTCGGCGGCGGGGTAGGCCGGAATGCGGGCGGCCTCGCGCGGCGGGGGCGGCGTGTGGCCCGGCTCCGCGCCGGGGGGTGTGGCCGCCCCGCGCCCCGGGCCCTGCTCCGGCCGGCCGCCGACGGGTGCGCCGGATTCGCCGGGTGCGCCGGGTACGCCGCCGCCGGATCCCCGCCCCTCGGGGGCCGACGGGGCCCACGCGGTGCCGGGCGGAGCCGGATGCGCGCCGGGCGGGGTCCGGGTGACCGTTCTCGACGCCGCGGCCAGCGCCTCGGCCAAGCCGCCGATTTCCACGTGGACCACCGCCACCGGCTTGGCGGGGGCCGTGGCCGCGGCGTCGCGCAGGGCGTCGGCGAGGACCTGGCCGTCGCCGGACTCCAGCACTCCGTTCTCGCCGACCCAGGGGATCGCGGTGACCACCACCGCGTCGCAGGCGTCGTCCGCCAGGGCCGCCGTGAGGGCCGCGCGGAAGTCGGCCGGGGTCGCGGCCGTCGTCAGGTCGAGGGGCCTGAGCGGACGCAGGCCCTCGGTCAGACACGCGTCGTACGTCAAAAGGCCCAGCGATTCGGAGTTGCCGAGGATCGCCACGCGCGGCCCGGCGGGGAGCGGCTGGCCCGCGAGGAGCAGGCCCGCGTCGACGAGCTCGGTGACCGTGCCCACGAGGATGACGCCGGCCTGGCGCAGCAGCGCCGAGACCGTGGCGTCCGGCACCCGGCTCACGGGGACGGCGTGACCCGGCGGGGTCGTGCCGCTGTGCCGGGCGCCCTTGACGACCACGACGGGTTTGGCGGCGGCGGTGCGGCGGGCCAGGCGGGTGAACTTGCGCGGGTTGCCGATGGATTCGAGGTAGAGCAGGACGACGTCGGTGTCGGGGTCCTCGTGCCAGTACTGGAGGAAGTCGTTGCCGGACAGGTCCGCGCGGTTGCCCGACGAGATGAACGTCGACGGGCTCGCGCCGCGCCGGTAGAGGCCCGAGAGCAGGGCGATGCCGATCGCGCCGGACTGCGTGAACAGGCCGATCCGGCCGGCCGGCGGCGCCTGGGGGGCGAGCGAGGCGTTGAGCCGCACGCCGGGCGCGGTGTTGATGATCCCGAACGCGTTGGGGCCGATGAGCCGCATCCCGTAGGAGCGGGCCTGGCGCACGAGCGCGCGCTGGCGCTCCCGGCCGGCCGGGCCGCTCTCCGCGTAGTCGGCGGCGAGGACCACCAGGCCCTGCACGCCGTGCTCGCCGCAGTCGGCCACCGCGTCCGGCACCCGTTCGGCGGGCACCGCGAGGACGGCCAGATCGACCGGTTCGCCGATCGCGCCGACGCTGGAGAACGCGGGGACGCCGTCGATCTCGCGCCGCTCGCCGGTGAGCGCCCGGTTCACGGCGTAGAGCCGTCCCGTGAAGCCGGCCTCCAGGAGGTTGCGCAGGACCGCGCGGCCGACGCCGCCGGGGGCGCGTCCCGCGCCGATGACCGCGACCGAGCCGGGCGCGAGCAGGCGCCGCACGGATTTCGCCTCGGCGCGGTATTCCCTGGCGCGTTGCACGGCGAGCGATTCGGCGGTGGGCTCCAGATCGAGCGTGAGGTGGACCGAGCCGTCCTCGAAGGAGCGCTTCTGCTGGTACCCGGCGTCCGTGAACACCTTGATCATTTTGTTGTTGGCCGGCAGCACTTCCGCGGCGAACCGCCTGATGCCGCGCTCGCGGGCCACGGCCGCGATGTGTTCGAGCAGCGTGGAGGCGACGCCGCGCCCCTGGTGGGCGTCCTGGACGAGAAAGGCCACCTCGGCCTCGTCGGCGGGGGCCGCGGGGGGTGCGGGCGCGAAGCGCTCTCCGGCAGGGGTTGCGGTGGGAGACGGGCGGGCCGGGCGGCCCAGGGCGTTGATCCGGTCGTAGCGCACGGTCGCGATGAACTCTCCGCCGACCGTCGCCGCGAGCCCGACCCGGTCGACGTAGTCGTGATGGGTGAAGCGGTGGACGTCCTTGGCGGAGAGGCGGGGATAGGGAGCGAAGAAGCGGTAGTACTTCGACTCGTCCGAGACCAGTTCGTAGAAGGAGACGAGCCGGTCGGCGTCCTCGGGTCTGATGGGCCGGATGCGCGCGGTGCCGCCGTCGCGCAGCACCACGTCGGCCTCCCAGTGAGCCGGGTACGCGGGGTCGGACGCCGTCGTCATACCGAAAGCGTACGGGTCGCGTGGGCGTACCGGGCGGGGCAAGGTGGCTAGGGGGTGTCTGGTGGATCAGGGTCGGTCAGGGCGCGGCGTCTGGTGCGGTGCGTCGCAAGGCGCCGGAGCGTCTCGATGGCGGAGCTATCGGGGCGATTCGGCAACGCCGCGAGGTGCCGTGCCAGACGCCGCGCCCCCGGCCGTGGTCCACCAGACACCCCCTAGGGCCGGCCGGCGGCGCACCCGGGCCCGGGGTCGGCAGGAGCACGGCACACCCCATGAGAGACTGGTCTAGACAACCGTCAGAGATTTCGAAGGGCAACACCATGGCTGAGCGCCGCGTCAACGTCGGCTGGGCCGAGGGCCTGCACGCCCGCCCCGCGTCCATCTTCGTCCGTGCCGCCACGGCTGCCGGAGTCCCCATGACGATCGCCAAGGCCGACGGCAACCCGGTCAACGCCGCGTCCATGCTCGCGGTGCTCGGCCTGGGCGCGCAGGGCGGCGAGGAGATCGTGCTGGCCTCCGACGCCGAGGGCGCGGACGCCGCGCTCGACCGGCTGGCGAAGCTGGTCGCCGACGGCCTCGAGGAACTGCCCGAGACCGTCTGACCCGGCCGGCCTCACACCGAAGGACCGCCGGGCCCCGACACGGGCCCGGCGGTCCTTCGTCGTCAGGTGCGGGCGCGCGCGATCTCGGTCCCGCGCGGCGCCCCTCGCTTCCTCGGCGTTCCGCTCGGTGCGGCCACCCCGGCCGCCCCGAGCCCGCGCGGCCGGTGGGCACGCGAGGACCGCTCGGTGTGCTCAGCCATGAGCGAGCGGGCGCGTTCGGCGTCGCCCCGGGCCACCGCGTCGGTGACGGCGCCAAGGCCGTCCCACGCCTGGGCCCCGCGCTCGGACGGATCGGCCACGTACATCCAGGCGATCTTGCGCCGCACCTGGGTGAGCGGCGCGATCAGGGCCGGGCTCGCGCAGGCCTGGGCCAGCGTCTCGTGGAACCAGCCCCACAGCTCACCGCAGTCCTCGCCCCCACCGCGCCCGGCCCGCTCCCTGCCCAGCCGCACCAGGGCGCGCAGCACGGTGAGATGGGCCTCGTCGCGGCGCGCGGCGGCCCGCGCCGCCGCCAACGGCTCCAGCAGCAGGCGCAGTTCGAGGAGGTCGGCGCCCTCGGCGGCGGTGGGCTCGGCCACCCAGGCGCCGGCGTATCTGCGGGTGGTCACGAACCCCTCGGACTCCAGGGTGCGCAGGGCCTCGCGGACCGGGACGCGCGAGACCCCGTAACGGCGGGCGAGCGCTTCCTCGGCGAGCCGGCCGCCGGGCTCGTGGACGCCCGCCACGATGTCGTCGCGGATGGCCGCGCACACCGAACGCGCCGGAACGCGCATGCCTCGACCTCCGCCTGGTACACGGCGCGACGCGGTCGTCGGCGCTGGTCGGGCGACTGTACGCAGGCCGTGTTAATTCCCCGTGACGCGTCGGAGCCCAGGGGCGCCTTCCGGCCAACGGCGAAGGCCCCCGCGCGCGTCGCGGGGGCCTTCGGTGGGCGCGGGGGCGCCGGGGTGCCTTCGGGTGGGACGGCTCAGACGTCCACGCCGTGGACACGCAGGTAGGCGACCGGGTCGATGTCCGAGCCGTACTGCGGCCCGGTGCGGGCCTCGAAGTGCAGGTGCGGGCCCGTGGTGTTGCCGGTGTTGCCCGACAGGGCGATCTGGGTGCCGGGCTCGACCGACTGGCCGACGGTGACCTGGATGACCGAGAGGTGGCCGTACTGGGTGTACGTGCCGTCCTGCATCTTGATCACGACGTTGTTGCCGTACGCGCCGCCGGGGCCGGCCTCCACGACGGTGCCGAGGCCCACCGCGTGCACCGGGGTGCCGATGCCCGCGTGGAAGTCGATGCCGGTGTGGCTGCCGGAGGACCACAGCGACCCGCCGGTCTTGTAGCCGGTGGACACATAGCTGTTGGATATCGGCGCGACAAAGGTGTTGAGGCGCTTGCGCTCGGCCTCGCGCGCCGCGCGCTCCTTGGCCTCGCGTGCTTCCTTGGCCCGCAGTTCGGCCTTGCGCCGGGCCTCGGCCTCGGCCTCCGCCTTCGCCTGGGCCTTCGCGGCCGCCTGCTTCTGCGCGTCGGCCTGGGCGCCGAGCTGGTCGGCGACGCTGTCACCGATGACGATGGCCTGCGTGAGACCGGTATCGGTGACGGTGTTGTCGGGGGCGGCGACGGCCGGGGAGGCGAGGGTGCCCACGACTCCGGCGGTGGCGAGGGTGGCGATGCCCGCGATGTTCGCGCTGCGGCGCGTCATCCGGCTGGGCGCGCGGTGTTTCCCGGTGGCACGGGTGAACGCCATGGAGCGGCGGTGTCCTTTCCTTCCATCTCGCCTACCGGGTTAGCTGACGGGTTCGGAGCAGGAAGGTCTCCTACGGACTCCCCCGCAGGCGGAGGCGTCCGATTCACCCCAGGGACTGAGTGGGTCCCCGGCTCCCCTGGCTCGCGCCATCGGGGACTCGGCGATCGCTGTCCGGTGCCGCGGCTGCGGCGGGTGGTGACGGACAGCGCGACTGACGCTAGACGGCCGGTCTTTCTCCTACCAAACAGACGTCGCTTTTTGTTGCGCACGCCACACGACAGAGAGGCAACCTCCCCAACAAACAGGACATATGGGCAAACCCCGGGGACGCGTGCGCCACCGGGGTCTTTCCTGTCACCGAGGCCCCGGGGATCCCGGGGGCCGAAGGGGCGTCAATCAGCCCGTGACAACGCTCACTTCACCGATGCTCAGCGCCCTGACCGGCTCCTCGATCTGCGCCGCGTCGCCCACGAGCACCGTCACGAGCCGGTCGGCCGGGAAGGCGCTGACGACGGCCGCCGTCGCCTCCACGGTGCCGGTCTCGGCGAGCCGCGCGTACAACTGGGCCTGGTAGTCGTCCGGCAGGAACTGCTCGACCTGGTCGGCCAGCGTCGCCGCGACCGCCGCCGCCGTCTCGTACTTGAGCGGGGCGACGCCCACCAGGTTCTGCACGGCGCTCTCTCGCTCGGCGTCCGTCAGACCCTCGGCGGCCAGCTTGCGCAGCACCTTCCACAGGTCATCGAGCGCGGGACCGGTGTTGGGGGTGTCCACCGAGCCGCTGATGGCGAGCATCGCCGCGCCGCCGTCGGGGCCCGAGCGCAGCACCTGGCCGAAGGCGCGCACACCGTAGGTGTAGCCCTTCTCCTCGCGCAGCACCCGGTCCAGACGGGACGTCAGGGTGCCGCCGAGGCAGTACGTGCCGAGCACCTGGGCCGCCCAGACGCGATCGTGGCGGTCGGGGCCGACGCGGCCGATGAGCAGCTGCGTCTGGACGGCGCCGGGGCGGTCCACGATGACGACGCGGCCGGTGTCGTCGGCGGTGATCGCCGGGACGGGGCGCGGCTCGGCGGTGTCGCCGGTCCAGGCGCCCAGGGTGTCGGCGAGGATCGCGTCGAGGTCGGTGCCCGACAGGTCGCCGACGATGACGGCGGTCGCCGTCGCGGGACGCACGTGCGCCTCGTAGAAGGCGCGCACGGCGGCCGCGTCGATCGCCCCGACGGTCTCCTCGGTGCCCTGGCGGGGCCGGGAGATGCGCGAGGTGGCCGGAAAGAGCTCCTTGGAGAGCTGCTTGGCGGCGCGGCGGGCCGGGTTGGCCTGCTCGTGCGGGATCTCGTCGAGCCGGTTGCGCACCAGGCGCTCGATCTCGGAGTCGGCGAACGCGGGGGCCGCCAGCGCCTCGGCGAGCAGCGAGAGCGCCTTCGGCAGCCGCGAGAGCGGCACTTCGAGCGAGACCCGGACGCCGGGGTGGTCGGCGTGCGCGTCGAGCGTGGCACCGCAGCGCTCCAGCTCGGCGGCGTACTCCTCGGCCGAGTGCTTGTCGGTGCCCTCGGTCAGGGCGCGCGCCATGATCGTGGCGACGCCGTCCAGGCCCTCGGGCTCGGCGTCCAGCGGGGCCGCGAGAAAGATCTCGACGGCGACGACCTGCTGTCCTGGCCGGTCGCAGCGCAGCACGGTCAGGCCGTTGGCGAGCGTGTCGCGCCCCGGGGCCGGGAAGGCCCACGGCTCGGCGGCGCCGGCGGCCGGCTTCGGGTGGAACTCCATGGTCACGACAGCGTCCGTCACTGGCCCGCCTCTTCTTCCTCGTCGTTGCCTGCCTCGGGTGCCCCGGTGGGCTCGTACACCAGGACCGCCCGGTTGTCGGGGCGCAGCGTCGCGGCCGCGACCGCCTTGACCTCGGCCGCGGTGATCTCCAGGACGCGGTCGACCGCGCTCAGGGCGAGCTGCGGGTCGCCGAAAAGGACCGCGAAGCGGCACAGTTCGTCGGCGCGGCCCGCGACGGTGCCGAGCCGGTCGAGCCATTCGCGCTCCAACTGGGCCTGGGCGCGCTCCATCTCCTCGTCCGTGGGGCCCTCTTCGGCGAACCGCGCCAGCTCCTCGTCGACGGCGGCCTCGATGTCGGGGACCTCGACACCGCCGGAGGTCTTGACGTCGAGCCAGCCGAGCGAGGGCGCGCCGGCCAGCCGCAGCAGGCCGAAGCCCGCCGCGACCGCCGTCCGGTCGCGCCGCACCAGACGGTTGTGCAGGCGCGAGGACTCGCCGCCGCCGAGGACGGTCAGCGCCAGGTCGGCGGCGTCGGCCTCGCGGGTGCCGTCGTGGGGCAGCCGGTAGGCGGCCATCAGGGCGCGCGCCGGGACGTCCTCGACGACGACCTCGCGCAGTTGCCCGCCCATGGTGGCGGGAAGCGATCCGTCGCGCGGGGGCTGCTTGCCGTCGTGGGAGGGGATGGAGCCGAAGTACTTCTCCACCCAGGCCAGCGTCTGCTCGGGGTCGATGTCGCCGACCACCGAGAGCACCGCGTTGTTGGGCGCGTAGTAGGTGCGGAAGAACGCGCGCGCGTCATCCAGGGTCGCCGCGTCCAGGTCGGCCATGGAGCCGATCGGGGTGTGGTGGTAGGGGTGGCCCTCGGGGTAGGCCAGCGCGGTCAGCTTCTCGAAGGCGGTGCCGTAGGGCACGTTGTCGTAGCGCTGGCGGCGCTCGTTCTTGACGACGTCGCGCTGGTTTTCCATCGACTCCTCGTCGAGGGCGGCGAGCAGCGAGCCCATGCGGTCGGCCTCGAGCCAGAGCGCGAGCTCCACCTGGTGGGCGGGCATGGTCTCGAAGTAGTTGGTGCGCTCGAAGCTGGTGGTGCCGTTCAGGGAGCCGCCGGCGCCCTGCACCAGTTCGAAGTGGCCGTTGCCGTGGACCTGCTGGGAGCCCTGGAACATGAGGTGCTCGAAGAGGTGGGCGAGACCGGTACGGCCCTTGACCTCGTGGCGCGAGCCGACGTCGTACCAGAGGCACACCGCCGCGACCGGGGTCAGGTGGTCCTCGGAGAGCACCACGCGCAGGCCGTTGGCCAGTCGGTGCTCCGTCGCTGTCAGACCGCCGGAGCCGGCCTGGGCTGTGGCCGTGTGACCCATGGGCATGTACGTCCCTTCGTATCCGATGTGCAGTACCGCAGTGTGGAGTACGTGCGGAGGGAAGTCCTGGGTTGAGAAGTCCTGCCACTGTATGCAAGCGCGCGGGCACCTGGCGAAGTTCCCGGGTCGCGGTCGGCGTTGTCAGTGGGACGGTCCACAATGGTCGGATCCAGCCCCGATCCGGTACGTGAAGGAGCAGCAGCCGCGATGGCCCGCCGCAGCACGAAGACCCCGCCGCCGCCCGACGACTTCGAGGAGCGGATCCTCGACATCGACGTCGTCGACGAGATGCAGGGCTCCTTCCTCGAGTACGCGTACTCCGTGATCTACTCGCGGGCCCTGCCGGACGCGCGGGACGGCATGAAACCCGTCCAGCGCCGCATCGTCTACCAGATGAACGAGATGGGCCTGCGCCCCGACCGGGGCTATGTGAAGTGCGCCCGCGTCGTCGGCGAGGTGATGGGCAAGCTGCACCCGCACGGTGACGCCTCCATCTACGACGCCCTGGTGCGCATGGCGCAGCCGTTCTCCATGCGCCTTCCGCTGGTCCAGGGCCACGGCAACTTCGGATCGCTCGGCAACGACGACCCGCCGGCCGCCATGCGGTACACCGAGTGCAAGATGGCCGACGCCACGTCGCTGATGACGGAGTCGATCGACGAGGACACCGTCGACTTCACGTCGAACTACGACGGCCAGGAGCGGGAGCCGGTCGCCCTGCCGGCCGCCTATCCGAACCTGCTTGTCAACGGCTCGTCCGGGATCGCGGTCGGCATGGCCACCAATATGCCGCCGCACAACCTGGGCGAGGTCATCGCCGCCGCCCGCCATCTGATCCGCCATCCGCAGGCGGATCTGGAGGCGCTGATGCGCTTCGTGCCGGGCCCCGACCTGCCGACCGGCGGCCGGATCGTGGGTTTGCAGGGCATCAAGGACGCCTACGCCTCGGGGCGCGGCACCTTCAAGATCCGGGCCACGGCGTCGGTGGAGAACGTGACGGCGCGCCGCAAGGGCCTGGTCGTCACCGAGCTGCCCTTCACGGTCGGCCCGGAGAAGGTCATCTCCAAGATCAAGGACCTGGTCGGCTCGAAGAAGCTCCAGGGCATCGCCGACGTGAAGGACCTCACCGACCGTTCGCACGGTCTGCGCCTGGTCATCGAGGTCAAGAACGGCTTCGTCCCCGAGGCCGTCCTGGAGCAGCTGTACAAGCTGACGCCGATGGAGGAGTCCTTCGGCATCAACAACGTGGCCCTGGTGGACGGCCAGCCGCTCACCCTCGGCCTCAAGGAGCTCCTTGAGGTCTACCTCGACCACCGCTTCGACGTGGTGCGCCGGCGCAGCGAGTTCCGCCGCACCAAGCGCCGCGACCGGCTGCACCTGGTCGAGGGCCTGCTCGTGGCCCTGGTCGACATCGACGAGGTCATCAGGATCATTCGGTCGAGTGACAACTCGGCGCAGGCCAAGGAACGGCTGATCGAGCACTTCTCGCTCAGCGAGATCCAGACGCAGTACATCCTGGACACCCCGCTGCGCCGGCTCACCAGGTTCGACCGCATCGAGCTGGAGAGCGAGCGCGACCGCCTGAGCGGCGAGATCGACGAACTGACCGGGATCCTGGACTCCGACGGCGAGCTGCGCAAGCTGGTCTCGGCCGAACTGGCGGCGGTGGCAAAGAAGTTCAGCACCGACCGGCGCACGGTCCTGCTCGAATCGGCGGGCTCAACCGTGGCGGCCGTCCCCCTCGAAGTCGCGGACGACCCGTGCCGGGTGCTGCTGTCCTCGACGGGCCTGCTGGCGCGCACCGCGGGCGCCGAGCCGTTCACACCCGGCGAGGACGACAAGCGCGTCAAGCACGACGTGATCGTCTCGTCCGTGCCGGCCACCCAGCGCGGCGACGTGGGCGTGGTGACGTCCAGCGGGCGGCTGCTGCGCCTCGCGGTGATCGACCTGCCCCGGCTCCCGGACACGGCGTCCGCCCCCAACCTCTCGGGCGGCGCCCCCGTCTCGGAGTTCCTGTCCTCGCTGGACCCCGACGAGACGGTGGTGTGCCTCACCACCCTCGACGAGTCCTCACCGGGTCTGGCCATCGGCACCGAGCAGGGCGTCGTCAAGCGTGTGGTGCCCGACTACCCGGCCAACAAGGACGAGTTGGAGGTCATCACCCTCAAGGACGGTGACCGGATCGTGGGCGCGGCCGAGCTGCGCACCGGCGAGGAGGACCTGGTCTTCATCACCGACGACGCCCAGCTCCTGCGCTTCCAGGCCCAGCAGGTGCGCCCCCAGGGCCGGCCCGCCGGCGGTATGGCCGGCATCAAGCTGGCCGACGGCGCCAAGGTCATCTCGTTCACGGCGGTCGACCCGGGCGGGGACGGGGCGGTGTTCACGGTCGCGGGCTCGGGCGCCACCCTGCTCGGCGACGCGGCGGTCTCCGCCAAGCTGACGCCCTTCGACCAGTACCCGCGCAAGGGCCGGGCCACCGGCGGGGTGCGCTGTCAGCGCTTCCTCAAGGGCGAGGACAAGCTGGTGCTGGCCTGGGCGGGACCAGCTCCGGCGCGCGCGGCCCAGAGCAACGGCACCCCGGCCCAGCTCCCCGAGCCCGACCCGCGCCGTGACGGTTCGGGCACGCCGCTGCCCTCGCCGGTCGCGGTCCTTTCGGGCCCCATCGCGTAGGACGGAGACGGGGACGGGGCGCGAGCGCGGTGGCAGGCGCGGGCACGGGCACGGGCGTCAACTAGCCCAGGGGGCCGGGGAGTTCACCGATCTCCCCGGCCTCTTCCCACTCCTCTGGGGCCTCGATGCCGGACTCGGGCTCGGCCTCCGCCTCGGGCTCGGGTACGGGCTCGGGCTCGGGTACGTAACGCAACACGCCCCACATCGCGTGTTCGGCGGGGACGGCGCCCGGGTCGTCGCTCACGCAGCCGGCGAGGTGCTGGTCCAGGGCGGGCGCGTCGATGCCGGCGCCGATCAGGACGAGGTCGGTGCGGCGCTCCTGGCCGGGCGTCCACGGCTCGGGGTAGAAGCGCAGGAACCGGCCGACCGCGTGCAGGCTGTAGCGGTTGCGGGGATCGGCGGCGCCGAAGTCGATGAACCCCTTGACGCGGTAGAGGCCTTCGGGCCGGGTGTCCAGGAAGGCCATGAGGCGGCGCGGGTCGAGGGGCACCTGCGAGGTGAAGGCGACAGACGTGTACCCGGCGTGCAGGTGCCCGCCATGGCCCGGGCAGCCGGGCCCATGCGGGTCGTGCCCGCAGGAGCGGCCGGGCTCCTCGCCACCGGGCAGGTCGTCGAGCACGTCGTCGAGCAGGTCGTCGAAGGCCAGCTGCCCGACCCGTTCCGTGACGGGCCTGCGGTCGAAGAAGAGCTCCGGGTCGACGCGGCCGTACGCGGACTCGACCACGGCGGCCGCCTCGGGCAGCGAGGCCCGCAGCCGGGCCAGGTCACCGGCGTCCACCCGGTCCGTCTTGTTGAGCACGACGAGGTCGGCGATGGCCACGTGCCGCTCGATCTCGGGGTGGTGCTCGCGCGTCGCCTCGTACTCCGCCGCGTCGACGACCTCGACCAGGCCCCCATAAACGATGCGCGGGTTCTCGCTGGCGAGCAGCATCTTGAGGAGCTCCTGCGGTTCGGCCAGACCGCTCGCCTCGATGACGATGACGTCGAGGCGAGCGGCGGGACGGGTGAGCTTGTCGAGGTAGCGGTCGAGTTCGCTGCTGTCCACGGCGCAGCACAGACAGCCGCCTCCGAGTGAGACGGTGGAGTCGCCGAGCCGGCCCGCCACCGTCATGGCATCGATCTCGATGGATCCGAAGTCATTGACGATGGCGCCGATACGGGTGCCGCGTGAGGCCCTGAGCAGATGGTTGAGCAGGGTGGTCTTGCCCGAGCCGAGGAAGCCCGCGAGGACGATGACGGGGATCTGCCGGCCGGGGTTGTTCACCTGGGACCTTTCCGCGAGCCGCGTCCCCCGACGCCGCCCCCACCGGCGGCGGCCGGACCCGGCCTCTGTGCTTGCTGGTTGTCTGTGCCTGCTGGTTGTCCGTGCCCGCCGGCTGCCCGCTCTCGCGGACATTGCCCGGAACGCAACGATTCCTTGCCGTTTTGTGTATTGCGGCCCCCCGGCACGCTGTCGAGACTCAGCCTGTCACGACTCGACGTATCCCCGGAGAGCGGGTGAAGCGGTCTCCAGGATGCATACGACCAGCACCGGGAGCGCGCCATGCACAACAGGAACGTCTTGATCTCCGGGGCCAGTGTGGCAGGGCTGACGCTGGCCTACTGGTTGCAGCGGGCCGGGTTCCGGCCGACCGTGGTGGAGCGGGCTCCGGGTCTGCGCAAGGGCGGGCAGGCCATCGACATCCGGGGTTGCGCCTTACAGGTCATGGACCGGATGAACCTTCTCGACAAGGTCCGGTCCGTGACGACCGGCATGCGCGGCATGTCGGTGGTGGACGGCGACGGCGTGGAACTGTCGCGCTCCACCGAGGAAACCTTCACGGGCGGGGTGATTGACAACGACGACGTCGAGCTGATGCGGGACGATCTGACCACGCTGCTGTTCGACGTGAGCCGCTACGGCACGGAGTTCCTGTTCGACGACGTCATCACCGCCATCGCGCAGGACGACGACGGTGTCGAGGTCCGCTTCCGGCACGAACGCCCGCGCCGCTTCGGCCTGGTGATCGGCGCGGACGGCCTGCACTCGGGGGTGCGCCGACTGGTCTTCGGGCCGGAGTCCTCCCACCTGCGTTTCCTCGGCAGCTATCTCGCGATCTTCAGCGTGGACAACTTCCTCGCGCTGGATCACTGGCAGACCTTCCACATGACCCCCCAGGAGCTGGTCGGCGTCTACAGCACGCGCGACAACACCGAGGCGAGGGCGATCCTTCTGTTCCACTCCCCCGAGCTGGACATCGACCACCGCGATCCCGTCCGCCACAGGGCCCTGGTGGCCGACCGGTTCGCCGGGGTCGGCTGGGAGACGCCCCGGCTCCTGGAACGCATGGGCAGCGCGCCGGACTTCTACTTCGACTCGATGAGCCAAGTCCGCCTCGACCACTGGTCCAAGGGGCGGGTCACCCTGGTGGGCGACGCGGGCTACTGCCCCTCGCCCCGCTCGGGCCAGGGCACCAGTCTCGCGCTTGCAGGCGCCTACGTACTGGCGGGTGAGCTCGGCAACAGGCCCCACGACCATCGCGGCGCCTTCGCCCGCTACGAGCTCCTGACCCGCGACTACGTCCACCGCAACCAGCGGCTCGCCCAGAACAGGTCGGGCGACAGCAGGCCCTCCCCCGTCGAGCTCGCCCGCGCGGCCAACTCCCTGACGCTTCCCGCCTACCCCTGCCGGGGCTGACCCCGCCCCGCCCCGGCAGGAGCCGGCGGGCCCGGCGTGCGGCGCCGCGAGGAGCGGGCTCAGGCAGCGGGGACGGGCTGCGGCGGGGGCGGCCCCACATAGCGCGCCGCCGGGCGGATGATCTTCGAATCCGCCGACTGCTCGAGAATGTTGGCGCTCCAGCCCACGACCCGGGCGGCACAGAAGGTGGGCGTGAACATCTCGCGGGGCAGGCCGCACAGTTCCATGACCACACCGGCGTAGAACTCCACATTGGTGTGCAGCTCACGGCCCGGCTTGAGTTCGGCCAGGATCGCCTCGACCTGGCGCTCCACCTCGACGGCGAAGTCGACCAGCTGTCCGCCGAAGCTCTGCGCGATGCCGCGCAGCATGCGGGAGCGGGGGTCCTCGGTGCGGTAGACGGGGTGCCCGAAGCCCATGATCCGGTCACCGGCCAGGACGCGTTCGCGGATCCAGCCGTCGATGCGGTCGGGGGTGCCGATCGCGTCCAGGGTGTCGAGGGCGCGGCTGGGCGCGCCGCCGTGCAGGGGGCCCGAGAGCGCGCCGACCGCGGCGACCAGGCTCGCCGCGACATCGGCGCCGGTGGAGGCGACGACGCGGGCGGTGAAGGTGGAGGCGTTGAAGCCGTGGTCGATCGTCGAGATGAGGTACTGCTCCACGGCGCGGACCCGCTCGGGCTCGGCCTCACAACCGGTCAGCATGTAGAGGTAGTTGGCGGCGTAGGGGAGATCGTCGCGGGGCTCGACCGGCTCACGTCCCTGGCCGAGCCGGTGCAGCGCGGTGAGCAGGGTGGGGACGGCGGCGCAGGCGGCGAGCGCGTCCTCGGCGCGTTCGCGCGGGTCCAGGTCGTACACCGGCTTGAAGCCCCTGGCCGCGCCGAGCAGGGAGAGCGCGGTGCGCAGTCCGGCCAGCGGCCCCGAACGGGCTCCGGTGCGGGCGATCCCCGGCAGCGCCTCCCGTACGCCGTCGGGCAGGTGGCGCAGCCCCGCCGTGCGGGCGGCGAAGGCGGCGCGGGCCCCGGCGCCGGGCAGCTCGCCGTGGAACATCAGGTACCAGACGTCCTCGAACGTGCGGGCTCCCGCGAGCTCCACGGCCGAGTACTGGCGGTAGTGGTAGAACCCCTCGCGGCCTCGGACGTCGCCGAGTTCGGTGTCCGTGACGACGACGCCCGCGAGCCCGCGGGGTGCCGCGGCGGGGGCGGTGACGGTGCCGGCCATGTGACTGCCTCCTTCAGTGCTGCATCTTCCATGCTTCATCTTGATTCGACTGTCTATGATTGATTACAAGGTGTCAACATTGATTCTGATCCACTCAATCAATATGGATACGGTGACCCCATGACGGAACAGGCACGGCTCACCACCCGCGAGGCGGCCCAGCGGCTCGGCGTGAAGCCCGAGACGGTCTACGCGTACGTCAGCCGGGGGCAGCTGAGCAGTGAGCGCGCGCCCGGCGGCCGGGGCTCCACCTTCGACGCGCGGGAGGTCGACGCGCTGGCCCGGCGCGGCAACCGCCGCGAGCCGTCCGCCGCCGGCGCCACGGGCGGCGAGCTGAGCTTCCCCACCGCCCTGACCCTGATCGACAAGGACCGCTACTTCTTCCGCGGCGTCGACGCCGTCGAACTCGCCACGGCCTACGGCTTCGAGGAGGTCGCGGAGTGGGTGTGGACCGGGGAGCTGACGCGCGGCGCCCGCTTCACCGCGCCGCCACCCTTCCTCGAAGCGGCCCGGCGCGCCGCCGGTGCGCTGCCCGCGCACAGCGGCGCCATGGACCGGCTGCGGGTCGCCGCGGTCGCCGTCTCCGCCGCCGACCCACTGCGTTTCGACCTCGACCCCTCGGCCGTCCTCGGCTGCGGCCGGATGCTGATCCCGACCCTGGTCGGCGCGCTGCCGAAGGCGGCCAGGACCGAAAGCGACGCGGACGACACGGACGACACGGACGACGGGGACGACGGGGGCCGCCTCGCCGGGCGGCTGTGGCGGCGCCTTACCCCGCAGGTACCTGACGCGGCGTCAATTGGCTTGCTGGACACGGCACTCGCGCTGCTCATCGACCACGACCTCGCGGCCTCCACGCTCGCCGCCCGGGTCGCCGCGTCCGCCCGAGCCCACCCCTACGCCGTGGTCTCGGCCGGGCTCGGCGCGCTGGAGGGGCCGCTGCACGGCGCGGCGAGCGGCCTGGCCCACCGCACCCTGGCCGAGGTGCTCGAGCGCGGCGGCGCGGCCCCGGTCGTCGCCGACCATCTGCGCTCGGGGCGGCGCGTACCCGGCCTCGGACACCGGCTGTACACCGGCGAAGACCCGCGCGCCACCGCCCTGTTCGCGCTGCTCGACGCCATCCCGCGGGCGGCGGACGCGCTGGCGGCGGCGCGCGACGTGGTGGACACGACAGCCCGGCACACCGCCCTGTACGCCAACGTCGATCTCGCGCTCGCCGTCATGAGCGTCGCCTTCGGCATGCCGGCGGAGGCCGGCGAGACCGTGTTCGCGGTGGCCCGCACCGCCGGCTGGATCGCGCACGCCCTGGAGGAGTACGCGGAGCGGCCCCTGCGGATGCGCCCCAGCGGCCACTACACCGGCCCCCGCCCGCCACGGCCCCTCCCCCTCCAGGGGCCGTCCACGGGCCGCCCGGGCGCTGCGGCGAGCCAGTAACGTCTCACTCCTACGTGCCCTTCAGTACCGACCAGACCACTCACCGCCGGGCCGGCGGGGGCGGGAGAAGCCCATGTCCGACCAAAAGGGTCACCTCACCTTCCAGCACGGCCAGGAGTTCCTGTCCGCCATCTCCGAGCGCTGGAACTACCAGATCCTGCGGGAGGTGTTCTTCGGCGTCGGCCGGTTCGGCGAGCTCAAACGCGCCCTCGGCATCTCGGCGAACATCCTCACCGCGCGGCTGGCCAGCCTGACCGAGCTGGGCCTGCTGACCAAGCACGCCTACCGCCCGGACAAGCCGTGGTACGAGTACCGGCTCACCGACAGCGCCCGCGAACTGGTCGTGCCCGCCATCGTGACCATCACGCGCTGGGCCGAGGCCCACGCGACGGACGGCGACCTCACGCGCCACCCCCTGGTGCACACCGCGTGCGGCAGGCCGACCGAGCCCTATCTCGCCTGTAGCAGCTGTCACCGGCCGGTCGAAGCCTCGTCCCTGCACCCGGCACAGCCGGAGGAAGGGCCACACTGACACACCCCGGGGCCAGTGGTAGCGGTTTGATACTAGTAGCGCTACGCTACCAAGTGTCGCCTCAACGACCACGGAGAGGAACCGCACATGACCTCCGTCTGGCTCCACGACGTCACCGAGCAGCTGATCCCCACCGCCCTGGGAGACATCAACGTCCGCGTCGGCGGCCGCCCCGACGGCCCCGCCATGGTGTGCTGGCCCAGCCTGATGATGGACGGCACGATGTGGCAGTACCAGTACGAGCACTTCGCCCCCACCCACCGTCTCGTCCTCATCGACAGCCCGGGCCACGGCAAGTCCGAAGCCCTGCGCAGGATCATCGACCTGAGGGAGTGCTCCGACGCCCTCGTGGAGATCCTTGACGCGCTCGGCATCGAACGCTGCGTCCTGGTCGGCAACAGCTGGGGCGGCATGCTGGCGGGGGTCTTCCCCGCGTACCACCCGCGCCGCACCATCGCGGCGATCGGCATCAACTGCACCGCGTCCCTGCCCTCGACCTTCGAGAGTGTCTGGGCCACCGGGCTCTCCGCCCTCCTCTCGCTGCGCGCGAGCATGCCGCCGCTGGCCGTCAAGGCCGCGCGCGCCGCCTTCGCCGGCCCCACGGCCGAGGCCACGAACCCCGAATTCCTCGACTTCATCACGTTCGTCCTGCGCGACGACCCCAAGTCCGTCGCCTGGGCGCTGCGGAGCATCCTGATCGGCCGCAAGGACGAGCACCGCCGTCTGAGCACCATCCGGGACACGCCCGTCCTGATCATCGCGGGCGAGGAGGACAGCCAGTTCCCCGTGCACGTGGTGCGGCGCATGGCCGACGCCATCGAAGGCAGCACCTTCCGTGTGCTGCCCCATACCGCCCATCTCGCGGCCCGCGAGAACCCGGCGGCCGTCAACGCCGAGATCCATGCCTTCCTCGCCGCGCTGCCCGCCGCGGCCTGACCAGGAGAGCGCCCTCATGCCGGACACCGCCCACGCCACAGCCGTCCCCGAGTGGATCCTCGCGTTCATGGACGCCATCGACACACTGGACTTCGACGAGGGGTTCGCGCCTCTCACCGAGGACACCGACATGTACTTCGGCACCGCCCACATCCATGGCGTCGAGGCCATCAAGTCGTTCTTCGTCAAGATCGACGCACCGCTGCACATCAGCCATGAGGTCCTGGAGTACTGGACCACGGACAATGGCGTCCGGCTGCTGCGCGGCGAGGCCGTCATGGCCAAGAAGAGCCACCCGGAGCACGTGGTGCGCGCGCCGTTCACGCACATCTTCGAGCTGGAGCGACAGGAGCCGCCACGCGTGCGGACCCTGCGCGTCACGGCGGGCCCGCTGCGCACGGACAGCGTCATGTGATCCGCAGACCGCCGCGGCTGAGCCCCGGCGACGGCCCGCGACGACCCGCGCGGCGCGCCCGGCCCGCGACGACCGGGCGCGCCGCGCGGGCCGTCGCGGGCCGGGGAGACCGCACTGTGATCCCGGAGGCATTCCGGGAAGCGGTCCGGGCCGTCTAACGTGCCTACCCATGACCGCCCACCCGACCAGGCCCGCGCCCCGCAGGCGGCGTCTGGGCTGGCCACGGCGGGTCTTCTCCCAGGTGCTCCTCATGCAACTGGCCATCGCGGCCGGTGTGGCCGTGCTGGCCACCGGGCTCTTCCTCGCCCCGCTCGGCGCCCAGCTCGACGACCAGGCCATGCGGCGTGCCCTCGCCATCGCCGCCACGACCGCCGCCCAGCCCCGGCTCGCCGACGACCTGCGCTCCACCCCGCCCTCCGCCGGCGGCCCGGTGCAGGCCGAGGCGGAACGCGTGCGGCGCGCGACGGGCGCCGAGTACGTGGTGGTCATGGACACGCGAGGGGTGCGCTGGTCGCACACCGACCCCCGTGAGATCGGCCGGGTCGTCTCCACCGACCCGAAGGACGCGCTGGCCGGCCACGACGTCATGGAGATCGACAGCGGCACCCTGGGCCGCTCGGCCCGCGGCAAGGTCCCGCTGCGCGACGCCCGTGGCACGATCGTGGGCGCCGTGTCGGTGGGCATCGAGTACGACAGCGTCCGGGCCCGGCTCCTGCACGCGATCCCGGGGCTGCTCGCGTATGCGGGCGGCGCGCTCGCGGTGGGCGCGCTCGCCGCCTACCTCATCGCAAGGCGCATCCACCGGCAGACCCGTGACCTGGCGTTCTCCGACATCTCCATGCTGCTCGCCGAACGTGAGGCGATGCTGCACTCCATCCGTGAGGGCGTGGTCGCACTCGACCGGGGCGGGCGCATCAGACTCCTCAACGACGAGGCGCAGCGTTTGCTCGGCGTCGGACCCGAAGTGGCCGGGCAGGCCCTGGACGACGCGCTGGGCGCGGGACGTACGACGGAGGTCCTCGCGGGCCGGGTCGAGGGCACCGACCTGTTGACCGTGCGCGGCCACCGCGTCCTGGTCGCCAACCGGATGCCGACGCAGGACGGCGGCGCCGTGGCGACCCTGCGCGACCGTACCGAGCTGGAACGCCTGGGCCGCGAACTGGACTCGACGCGCGGCCTTATCGACGCCCTGCGCGCCCAGGACCACGAGCACGCCAACCGGCTGCACACCCTGCTGGGCCTGCTCGAACTGGAGCTGTACGAGGAGGCCGCCGACTTCGTCACCGAGGTCGTCGGGGTGCACCGGGCCACCGCCGAGCAGGTCACGGAGAAGGTCGAGGATCCGCTGCTCGCCGCCGTCCTGGTCGGCAAGGCGACGGTCGCCGCCGAGCGCGCGGTGGCCCTCGGTCTGTCCCCCGCGACCCTGCTGCCGGACCGGCTCGTCGATCCCCGCGGCCTGGTCACCGTCATCGGCAACCTCGTCGACAACGCGCTGGACGCGACGGCCGGGGTGCCCGGCGCCGCGGTGGAGGTGGAGCTGCGCGCCGAGGGACGCACGGTGGTCGTACGGGTCCGTGACAACGGTCCCGGCATCCCCGCCGAGCTGCGGGAGCTGGTCTTCACCGAGGGCTGGACGACCAAGGAGGCGCCCGCGCACGGCAAGCGGGGGCTCGGGCTCGCGCTGGTGGGCAGGTTCGCGGAGCGCATGGGCGGCGGCGCGCGCGTCGCCGACGGTCCGGACGGCGGGGCGGAGTTCACCGTCGTACTGCCCGACGCGCTGGGCGAGACGCCGCACACGAGCACGGAGGCCGGCTCCGTCACGAGCACGGATGCGGGCTCCGTCACGAGCACGGACGGGCGACGAAGGCCCGTCGAGGAGGCGCGGTGATCGACGTACTGGTCGTGGACGACGATCCCCGGGTCGCCGACATCAATGCCGCCTACACCGCGAAAGTTCCCGGCTTCCGGGTGGTGGCGCTCGCGCATTCGGCCGCCCAGGCGCTGGCCCGGGTCGTGGCGCAGCCGGTGGATCTGGTGCTGCTCGATCACTATCTGCCGGACGAGAACGGGCTCGCCTTCGTGCGGGAGCTGCGGGCGCTGGGCCACCACACCGACGTGATCATGGTGACGGCGGCCCGCGATGTGGCCACCGTGCAGGCCGCGATGCGTCAGGGCGCGTTGCAGTATCTGGTCAAGCCCTTCAACTTCGCCGGCCTGCGCGCCAAGTTGGAGGCGTACGCCGTGCTGCGCCGGACCCTGGACGGTGGCGGCGAGGCCGAGCAGGCGGAGGTGGACCGGATCTTCGGGGCGCTGTCCGTCCCGGCCGAGCCCGACCTTCCCAAGGGCCACTCCCCCACCACCGCCGATCTGCTGCGCCGGGTGCTCAAGGCGGCCGAGGGCCCGCTCGCGACCCAGGAGATCGCGGAGCGGGCGGGGGTGAGCCGTCAGACCGCTCAGCGCTATCTGAAGCTCCTTGAGCGGGCCGGCCGGGTGCGGCTCGGTCTGCGCTACGGCGAGACGGGCCGCCCCGAGCACCGCTACGCGTGGGTGGCCTCGCGGTAGCCGGGGGGCGGCGGTCGGCGGGTGCGGCCCGCGGTGGATCGGCGCGGGCGCGTCAGCCCTGCGGGACCTTCTTCACGAACTCCGTCGTGTAGGTCCCGGACAGATCGACCTTGGCCGACTTGAGGTTGGGATTGAACGCCTTGAGTACGCGCTCGACCGTCTCAGGACCGTTCTCGGGCATGACGCCGTCCTTGGTGAACATCGGCAGCGTGGACTCGATCGCCTGCGCGTAGAGCGCCTTGCCGCCCTGCGCGTAGTCCGCCGGCATCTTGGCCACGATCTCCAGCGCACTGTGCGTGGACATCCAACGCAACGTCTTCACCAGGGCGTTGACCAGCTTCTGCACCGTCTGCCGGTGATCGTTCACCCACTGCGTGTTCATGTACAGACTGGAGGACGGATAGGGACCGCCGAGCGCCTGCCGTGAGCCCTCGGGCGTGCGCATGTCGATCAGGACCTTGCCGAGCTTCTGGTCGAGGAGGGCGGCGACCGTCGGGTCGGTGGTCATGCCGCCGTCGATGGAGCCCTGCTTCAACGCGGCGATGAAGGTCTGTCCCGCCCCGACCGCGACGGGGGTGAAGTCGCTGGTCTTCACCCCGTCGCGGACCGCGAGGTACTTGGTGAGGAAGTCCGTCGACGACCCGAGCCCGGTGACCCCGAGCTTCTTGCCCTTGAAGTCCTGGGGCGACCCGATGCCCGCCGCGGCCCGCGTGGAGACGACCTCCACCTCGCCCGGCGCGTGCGAGAACTGCACCACGGACTCCACCTTCTTGCCCTTCACCTGAAGGTCGAGGGTGTGGTCGTAAAAGCCGACGGCGCCCTGGACGTCACCGGAGATGAGCGCGGTCTCGGCCTGCACCCCGGCCGGTTCGGTCAGCAACCGCACGTCCAGGCCCTCGGCCTGGAAGTAGCCGAGCCGCTGGGTCAGCATCGCGGGCAGATAGATGACCTTGTCGAGGCCGCCGACCATGATCTTGACGGTGGCCTGCCCGGACGCGCTCCTGGTGTCCGACGCCGCGTGGCCGCCGCAGGCGGAGAGCGTCATCAGGAGAGCGACGCAGAGGCCGCCGGCGAGGCGGGCGCGGGGTGCGCTGCGCGCGGCCGGGCGCGCTGAACGAGGCGATGCCGCTGGGGAGTTGAGGCCGCCTGGTGCGGCGTCGGAGTTGCTGCCGTGCATGATCATCACGTCCCTGTGATCACGGGTGGGGTACGGAGGGGGTACGGGAGGGGGTACGCGGCGCGCGTTGGCGTTCCGCGTACGGAGCGGGAGCCGTCCGGGGGCGGCGGGTCTCGTCAGCGGTCGGTGGCGGACTCGGCCGGGCGCCAGCGGAACAGCCGCCGTTCGGCGAAGGTGAGCAGAGCCTCGGTCAGCAGCGCGACCACCGCCAGAATGGCCATCGCCGCGTACACACCGGCGGCGTTGAAGGTTCCCTGCGAGGCGGCCACCAGGAGCCCGAGGCCCTTGGTCGCGCCGATGTACTCGCCGACGATCGCCCCGATCAGCGCGAAGCCGAAGCTGACGTGAAGGCTGGTGAAGATCCAGGAGGTGGCGGAGGGGATGACCACCTGAAGGGTCACGCGCTGCTTGCTCGCGCCCAGGACGCGGGCGTGGTCCACCAGGTTCCGGTCGACCTCGCGGGCGCCCTGGAAGGCGTTGAAGAAGACCGGGAAGAAGACGAGGACGACGGCGGAGGCGACCTTGGAGGCAGGGCCGAGCCCGAACCAGATCAAAAAGACGGGCGCGAGCACGATGCGCGGGATGGCGTTGAGCACCTTGATGTAGGGGCCGAGCACGTCGGCGAGGAAGCGGATCCGGCCAAGGGCGATGCCCAGCACCACACCCGCGACCACCCCGACGGCCCAGCCGAGCAGCGCCTCGTAGAGCGTGTACCAGATCTGCTCCCAGAGCGAACCCTGCGCGGTGCCGTGCTCGGCCCACTCCCGTATCTGGCGCCAAATGGCCGAGGGCATCGAGAAGTTGAAGGCGTCGATGACCTCGGCGCGGGCCAGCACTTCCCAGGCGCCGAAGACCACGACCAGGAGCAGGACGCGGCTGCCGAGGACCAGAAGACGGCGGTTGCGGGCAGCCCGGGCACGCGTCGCGCCCTTGGCGCCGGACGGGGCGGGGGCGTCGAGCGGCGTCGGTGAGGCACCGTGAGCGTCCGGCGGCATCGGCGGCGCACTGTGTGCGTCAGGCACCGTGGACGAGGCACCGTGAGCGTCCGGCACCGTCGACGAGGCACCGTGTACGTCAGGCGCCGTCGGCGACGCACCGTGCGTCTCCGGCGCCGTGGACGAGGCACCGTGTACGTCAGGCGGCATCGGCGACGCACCGTGAGCGTCCGGCGCCGTCGGCGACGCACCGTGCGTCTCCGGCGCCGTGGACGAGGCACCGTGTACGTCAGGCGGCATCGGCGAGGCACCGTGAGCGTCCGGCGCCGTCGGCGACGCGCCCTGAGTGTCAGGCGGCATCGGTGACGCTCCGCTCCCTGGTGATGCGGACCTCTTCGCCCAGGCACTGCCAGATCTCCCGGTAGATCTCAAGGAAGCGTGGTTCGAGGCGCACCTCCTCGACCTTGCGCGGGCGTGGCAGGCCGATGTCGAAGACCCGTTTCACGGTGGCGGGGCCCGCCGTCATCACGACGACCCGGTCGGCCAGGGCGATGGACTCCTCCAGGTCGTGGGTGACGAACACGACCGAGGCCCCGCTGCCCGTCCAGAGCTCGAGGAGTTCGTCCGACATCAGGGCTCTGGTCTGCACGTCGAGGGCCGAGAACGGCTCGTCCATCAGCAGGATGCGCGGGTCGTTCACAAAGGTGGCGGCGAGCGCGACGCGCTTGCGCTGGCCGCCGGAGAGCTGGTGCGGATAGCGGTCCTCGAAGGCGCTCAGGCCGACCCGGGCGAGCCAGGCGCGGGCCATCTCCTTGGCTTCGGCCTTCGCCACGCCGCGAAAGCGCGGGCCCGCCATGACGTTGGAGAGCACGGTGCGCCAAGGGAAGACGGCGTCCTGCTGGAAGACGAAGCCGACCTTGTCCCCGATGCCGCGGACCGGCTCCCCGGCCACGAAAACCTCACCATAGGTGGGCTCCTCCAGGCCGCTGACCAGGGTCAGCGTGGTCGACTTGCCGCAGCCGGTGGGACCGACGACGACCACGAACTCACCCTGGCACACGGTGAGATCGAGGTCCCGTACGGCGATGTGCGCGGCGCCCGACGGCGTACGGAACGCCTTGCCCGCGCCCCTCAGCTCGATGGCGGGGCTGGTGTCTGTGTTCATGGAGCGGGACCGTAGGCGCGGGCCGCCGCGGGCGTCAGCCTTGTGCGCGCTGGACGTACTTCTGCGCGCAGACCCCTGTTGTGCTCGTTTTGCGCGCGATACAACTGCGGAGTTCAGCGCGACATCGGCGCGCGGCACCGCTGTCGCGGCCTCGGGAAGGGATGCGTCGTGATCGATGTCCTGGTCGTGGACGACGATTTCCGGGTCGCTGAGATCAACGCGGCGTACGTCGGGAAGGTTCCCGGCTTCCGGGTGGCGGCGCGGGCGCACAGCGCCGCGCAGGCGCTGGCCGCCCTGGAGCGCCACCGGATCGATCTGGTCCTGCTCGACCACTTCCTGCCCGACGAGACCGGGCTCAGCCTGGTGCGCCGGATGCGCCAACGGGGCCACCACACCGACGTGATCATGGTGACGTCGGCGAGCGATGTGGCGACCGTCCAGGCCGCGATGCGCCACGGCGCCCTGCACTATCTGGTGAAGCCGTTCACCTTCGCGGGGCTGCGGGCCAAGCTCGACGCGTACGCGACGCTGCGGCGCACGGTGGACCGGGCCGCGGACACCTCGGGCGCGGGGCCGGCGGCGCAGGACCAGGAGCAGGTAGACCGGATCTTCGCCGCGCTGCGCACCGGGCTGCCGAGCCGCCACTCGGTGCCGACAGCGGAACTGATCCGCGACGTCCTGCACGACGCCGACCACCCGCTGTCCGCCCACGAGGTCGCCGGACGCACCGGCCTGAGCCGGTCCACGGCCCAGCGCTATCTGCGTCTGCTCGAACAGTCCGGGCGCCTGCGCCTGACCCTGCGCTACGGCGAGACGGGACGCCCGGAACACCGCTACGCGTGGGCGGTGTGAGACGGCGGGGTCCTACGCCGCTCCCGCGCCGGTCAGGGCCCGTACCTCCGCCTCCGCGTGCTTGAGCTCGTCCGCCACCTCGTGCGAGGTCACCGTGCCGAGCCAGCCCGCGAGGAACCCGAGGGGGATGGAGAGCAGGCCGGGGTTTTGCAGCGGGAAGAACTGGAAGTCCACGCCGGGGAAGAGGGATTCGGGGCTGCCCGAGACCACGGGCGAGACGAGCACCAGGATCAGCGCGGGAATCAGGCCCCCGTACACCGACCACACGGCGCCCCGCGTCGTGAAGTTCCGCCAGAACAGCGAGTACAGGAGCACCGGCAGGTTCGCCGACGCGGCCACCGCGAAGGCGAGGCCGACCAGGAACGCCACGTTGAGGTCGCGGGCCAGCAGGCCGAGCGCGATGGCCACCGCCCCGATCCCCACCGCCGCGACCCGCGCGACCGCGACCTCGCTGCGCTGCTTGGCGTGCCCGCGCTTGAGGGAGGCGTACAGATCGTGGGCGACGGAGGCGGAGGACGCGAGGGTGATGCCCGCGACCACGGCGAGGATCGTGGCGAAGGCGACCGCGGCGACCACGGCGAACAGGACTGTGCCGCCGGTGGAGCCGGCTCCGCCGCCCAGGTGGTAGGCGAGCAGTGCGACGGCGGTGTTGCCCGCCGGGTTGGACGCCTTGACCTCGGCGGTGCCGACCAGCGCGGCCGCGCCGAAGCCGAGCACGATCGTCATCAGGTAGAAGCCGCCGATGAGGCCGATGGACCAGATGACCGAGCGGCGGGCGGCCCGGGCGGTGGGCACGGTGTAGAAGCGCGAGAGGATGTGCGGCAGTCCGGCCGTGCCGAGGACCAGGGCGAGACCGAGGCTGATGAAGTCGAGCCGCGCCGTCCAGTCGCCGCCGTATTTGAGGCCGGGTGCCAGGAACTCCTTTCCGTGGCCGCTGTGTTCGGCCGCGGTGTTCAGCAGCAGATTGATGTCGCCGTGGAAGCGCAGCAGCACGAGCACGGTGAGGGTGATCGTGCCGGCCATGAGCAGGACGGCCTTCACGATCTGGATCCAGGTGGTGGCCCGCATGCCGCCGAGCGACACATAGACCACCATCAGGGCGCCCACCCCGATCACCGTCCAGTTCCGCGCGGCGCCGCTCGTGCCACCGAGCAGCAGGGCGACCAGGCTGCCCGCGCCGACCATCTGCGCCACCAGATAGAGAACGGACACGGTGACCGAGGAAGTTCCCGCCGCGATCCGCACCGGCCGCTCGCTCATCCGGGCGGCGACCACGTCGGCCAGCGTGAACTTCCCGCAGTTGCGGACGAGTTCGGCGACCAGGAGCAGCACCACAAGCCACGCGACGAGGAAGCCCACGGAGTAGAGCATGCCGTCGTAGCCGAACAGGGCGATGAGGCCGGAGATGCCGAGGAAGGAGGCGGCCGACATGTAGTCGCCCGCGATGGCAAAACCATTTTCCATGGGGGAGAAGAGCCGGCCGCCCGTGTAGAACTCCTCGGCCGAGCCGTGCCGGTTGCGGCTCACCCAGGTGGTGATGGCGAGCGTCGCCGCCACGAACGCGCTGAACAGGAGCAGCGCCAGAGTCTGCTGGTCCCCACCGGCGATCACTTGTCGGCTCCCCGTGTCGTTTCCTGTCCTTCGTCCCGCCGGGCCGTGATGGTCCCTCCCCAGGGGCCGCTGTGCCGGTGGTGGCGCCGGTTCTGCTGGTTCTGCTCGAACACGACCCAGCGCAGCTCCAGCGCGGCGTGGTCCCTGCGCAGCCGGGCGTGACGGGCGTAGGCCCAGGTCAGCAGGAAGGTGGTGAGGAACTGGGCCAGTCCCGCGACCATCGCCACGTTCACCGCGCCGGCCACCGGGCGTGCCATGAGGTCCGGGGCGCCGACCGCGGTGATCACGTAGGCGAGATACCAGGCGAAGAAGGCGAGGGCGGCCGGGACGACGAACCGGCGATAGCGGCGGCGCACCTCCCCAAAGGCCGCGCTGCGGTGCACTTCGAGGTAGATCTCGGCCGCGCCGGCACGTTCGTCCTCGCCCGCCCGCTGCTGGGCGGGCACGGTCGCGGCCACCGCGTCGCCCTCCAGCTCGCCCCACCCGGAGGCGATGGTGTCGTACCAAGGGTCGTCGATCCGCGCCGCCGCGGAGTCACGCCCTTCCTGCTTCTCCACCGAACAACTCTCCTTGCTCACGGCCCCGTTGGGCCAGTGCCCAAGGATGAGCAGAGGCGGCCCGCCCGGCGCTCGCCAGGAGCACCCCTTCACCCCATTGGGTGATGGAAATGGCGTCAGTCGAGTGAGCCGCGCCGGGACTGCCGGGCGGAGCCGGCGCCTGCCGCCGCGGCCGGCGCACCGTAGGACGCCGGGGCCGGCTGGGTCCGCCACATCAGGAGGCCGCCGCGCACCAGGAGGGAGGCGGCGAGGGCGAGCAGGATGGCACCCATGCCCAGGTGGATCCCGGCCAGGGCGCCGAGCCCGGCGAGCCCGACGCGCACGAGGATGCCGAGCAACCAGATCCCGGCGGTGGCCCCGGTGCCACGCGACCACACCGTGCCGTCCGCCTCGGTCCAGGTCTTCGACGTCAGGGCCCAGCCGACGCCCATGAGCACCCCGATCAGGACCTCCGCGCCCAGCAGCACGAGCGAGCCCGAGCGGTGGTGCTGGTCCACCAGGCCGCCGTTCTTCACCGAGAAGAACAGCAGCAGCGCGGGGAGCATCCACCAGCGCCGGGAGCCGCCCACCTGCTGCGGCTTGAACTGGCGTACCAGGATCAGCGTGACCGCGGCGAGGGCCGGCAACACGTTCATGAGCGCGGACATCGAAGCCTCCAGGCGACGGGAACGGAACGGTCCGTACGCCTGGGACGCTACGGAAACCGCCTGCTCAGAGGCATCGGCGCGGAGGTGGACCGTGGGTGGACGTCGCGTCTGCACCCAGGGGTGGAGAGACGCGAACGCCGGTCCGCGCGAGCGCGCGGACCGGCGTTCGCCGGGCGGGGCCCGGGCCGGGGTCCGGCCGGGATCACGCGTCGATGCGTGAGCGGTCCAGGGTGGCGGCCGAGCTGGTGATGAACTCCTTGCGCGGCGCCACCTCGTTGCCCATCAGCAGATCGAAGACCTGCTCGGAGGCCTCCAGGTCGCCGATGTTGATCCGGCGCAGGGTCCGAAAACGCGGGTCCATGGTCGTCTCGGCCAGTTGGTCGGCGTCCATCTCGCCGAGGCCCTTGTAGCGCTGGATGGTGTCCTTGTAGCGGATGTTCTTGCGCTGGAACTCCAGCAGGGTGCTGCGCAGTTCGTTGTCCGAGTACGTGTAGACGTACTTGTCCTGGCCCTTCTTGGGCTGCACCAGCTCGATGCGGTGCAGCGGCGGCACCGCGGCGAAGACCCGGCCTGCCTCGACCATCGGGCGCATGTAGCGCTGGAAGAGGGTCAGCAGCAGGATGCGGATGTGCGCGCCGTCCACGTCGGCGTCGACGAGCAGCACGATCTTGCCGTACCGCGCGGCGTCGATGTCGAAGGTGCGGCCCGAGCCCGCCCCTATGACCTGGATGATCGCGCCGCACTCCGCGTTCTTCAGCATGTCGGAGACCGACGCCTTCTGAACGTTGAGGATCTTGCCCCGGATCGGCAGCAGGGCCTGGAACTCGGAGTTGCGGGCGAGCTTGGCGGTGCCGAGCGCCGAGTCGCCCTCGACGATGAACAGCTCGCTGCGCTCGACGTCGTCGCTGCGGCAGTCCGCCAGCTTGGCCGGCAGCGAGGAGGATTCCAGCGCGGTCTTGCGGCGCTGCGCCTCCTTGTGCTGACGGGCCGCGATGCGGGTGCGGGCGGCCGCGACGATCTTGTCGAGGACGGCCCTCGCCTGCGCCTTGGCGTCCCGCTTCGTGGAGGTCAAGAACTCCTTGAGCTCCTTGGCGACCACATTGGCGACGATCCGGTTGGCCGCCGATGTGCCAAGGACCTCCTTGGTCTGGCCCTCGAACTGCGGCTCGGCCAGCCGGACGGTGACGACCGCCGTGAGCCCTTCCAGGGCGTCGTCCTTGACGACGTCGTCCTCGGCGACCCGGAGCATCTTCGTGGCGCGCAGGACCTCGTTGACGGTCTTGGTGACCGAGCGCTCGAAGCCGGTGACGTGGGTGCCGCCCTTGGGGGTGGCGATGATGTTCACGAACGACTTCAGGTTGGTGTCGTAGCCGGTGCCCCAGCGCAGCGCGATGTCCACGCCGAGCTCACGGGTGACCTCGGTGGGCGTCATGTGGCCCCGGTCGTCCAGGACTGGGACCGTCTCCTTGAAGGTGCCCGAGCCGGACAGGCGCAGGACGTCATTGACGGCCTTGTCCTCGGCCAGGTACTCGCAGAACTCGCTGATGCCGCCGTCGAAGCGGAACGTCTCCTCGGTCTTGCCCTCGCCGTCCAGGCCCCGCTCGTCGCGGACCACGATGGTCAGGCCGGGCACCAGGAACGCCGTCTGGCGGGCCCGCTGGTAGAGCGTGTCCAGGGAGAGTTTGGCGTCCTTGAGGAAGATCTGGCGGTCGGCCCAGTAGCGGATGCGGGTGCCGGTGCGGCCCTTGGGCACGCGCTTGCCCTTGCGCAGTCCGCTGCCGGGGTCGAAGGGCGCGTCGGGGCCCTGCTCGGTGAAGATTCCGGGCACGCCGCGGCGGAAGCTGATCGCGTGCGTGGTGCTCCGGTCCACCTCGACGTCGAGGCGGGCCGAGAGCGCGTTCACCACGGAGGCGCCCACGCCGTGCAGGCCGCCGGAGGCGGCGTAGGAGCCGCCGCCGAACTTGCCGCCGGCGTGCAGCTTGGTCATGACGACCTCGACGCCCGAGAGGCCGGTCTTTGGCTCGACGTCGACGGGGATGCCCCGGCCGTTGTCGCGCACCTCGACGGAGGCGTCGTCGTGGAGGATCACCTCGATGTGGTCGCAGTGGCCGCCCAGGGCCTCATCGACGGAGTTGTCGATGATTTCCCAGAGGCAGTGCATCAGGCCGCGGCTGTCCGTGGACCCGATGTACATGCCGGGCCGCTTGCGGACGGCTTCGAGGCCTTCGAGTACGAGCAGATGCCGAGCGGTGTAGTTGGAGCCGTCGCGGTCTGCCCCGCTCAGCAGCGCAGTGGACGGAACGGACGTCTCGGCGGTCACGCAGTTCGCTCCTCGCTGAATTTCAATGGACGCCCCGGTGGGTAAGGGGCCGGCGTCGGTCGCCGGTCAGAGGGTACCGAGGCCTGGTAGAGCCGTTGTAACGCCACCCTCGCGAAACCTCATGCTAGTCCAGCGTCGCAAACATGTTCGATCCCTCCTGGGGGTGATGCGGATATCACGTTCCCAATCAGGGCATGAACCATTTAGGCTCCGGGCACGTCCTCATGAACAACCGGCAACCCCGCCGGGAGGACCAGACAAGACAAGCAACGCGAAACCCGTAAAGCTCCGCAATACGGCTCATTCGCCGCCAACCGGCAGCAGACAGCCACCTTGACCCAAGAAGTTTTCGAGGAAAAGCCACGAGCGGGAACGTTTTCGGCCTGGTTGGATGTTGACCCTGGTACGACAGCTCGTCGAGCTAGAGAAGAGGCGACGTGACTACTGTTCTGACCCCCGCGAGCCCCCTGACGGCCGCCGACCGTTGCGACCGCTGCGGCGCACAGGCCTACCTTCGCGTAGTCCTCACCAGCGGCGGCGAGCTGCTCTTCTGCGCTCATCACGGACGTAAGTTCGAGCCGGAACTGAAGAAGATCGCCGCTGACATACAGGACGAGACGGACCGCCTCACGGCGGTGCCCGAGTCCACGGGCGACGAGGATCGCTGAGACCTCGCACCACGACGAGCCAGGGCCGGTCCAAGGCCGGCGACGGGCGGCACTCCCCGTGCAGGGGGAGTGCCGCCCGTTCTCATGTCCGCGTCAGGAAGCCGTGCCCGACGGCAGGGAGACGGCCGACACCCGGGTGTACACACCGGGGAACTCGGCCTTGGCGCAGCCGTTTCCCCAGGACACCAGGCCGATGAGCCTGCCCCCGGCCACCAGCGGCCCGCCGCTGTCGCCCTGACAGGCGTCGTGGCCGCCCTTGGGATCGCCCGCGCACAGCATGGTGGCCGGGTCGTAGGACCCTTCGGAGTTCGGCGGGTAGGCGCGCGCACAAGCGTCGTCCGGCAGCACCGACACGGCTCCCGCGTGCAGGGTGGTCGGATAGCGGCCCGCACCCGTCGTGTCGCCCCAGCCGTAGACCGTGGCCCGGGTGTCGGGCTGATAGCCCGGGTCGCCCGCCGGGGCCAGCGGGATCACCGAGGAGGCCGGCAGCGGCTTGGACAGGGTGAGCGTGGCCCAGTCGCCCGCGTTGGTCGCCGTGTTGTACCCCGGATTCACCCAGGTGGCGCTCACCGGGATCTCCTGGCCGTCGGCGGTCTTCAGGTCCGTGCGGTCCGCGATCACCTTGAGGTCGCGGACCTGGCTCACGGCCATGCCCAGCACGTCGTTGCGCAGGCAGTGGGCGGCCGTCAGGACCGTGGTGGGCGCGACCACCACTCCCCCGCAGAACTGGCCCGCGCGCGTACGTCCGAACCGGTCACGACTGGAGAGGGCCACCACCCAGGGGCTGTCCGAGATCTGGACCTTTTTTCCCCCGATGACGATCTCGTCGGCAACCGCGGGCGGTGGCGCGCCCAGGGCGGTGACCGCGAGGGCGGCCGCCCCCATGACGGCTCGGGCGGTGGAGCGGCGCATAGGGTCTCCTGACTCTCGGTGACGCGGGCACACCCAGCGTCATTCAACGAGCGGCACACCGCACCTGCGGGTACGCGCGAGGGCCCGGTCTCCCGCCGGGGAGACCGGGCCCTCGTTCGTAACGACCGTGACCTAGTCGAGGTAGTCGCGCAGCACCTGCGAACGCGACGGGTGGCGCAGCTTCGACATGGTCTTGGACTCGATCTGGCGGATCCGCTCACGCGTCACGCCGTAGACCTTGCCGATCTCGTCCAGCGTCTTGGGCTGGCCGTCGGTGAGACCGAAGCGCATGGAGACCACGCCCGCCTCACGCTCGGAGAGGGTGTCGAGCACCGAGTGCAGCTGCTCCTGGAGGAGCGTGAAGCTGACCGCGTCGGCCGGAACGACCGCCTCGGAGTCCTCGATGAGGTCACCGAACTCGCTGTCGCCGTCCTCACCCAGGGGGGTGTGCAGCGAGATCGGCTCACGCCCGTACTTCTGGACCTCGATGACCTTCTCGGGGGTCATGTCGAGCTCCTTGGCCAGCTCCTCCGGGGTGGGCTCGCGGCCCAGGTCCTGGAGCATCTGGCGCTGGACGCGCGCGAGCTTGTTGATGACCTCGACCATGTGCACCGGGATACGGATGGTGCGGGCCTGGTCGGCCATGGCGCGGGTGATCGCCTGACGGATCCACCAGGTGGCGTACGTGGAGAACTTGTAGCCCTTGGTGTAGTCGAACTTCTCGACCGCGCGGATCAGACCGAGGTTGCCCTCCTGGATCAGGTCCAGGAAGAGCATGCCGCGGCCGGTGTAGCGCTTGGCCAGGGAGACCACCAGACGGAGGTTGGCCTCCAGGAGGTGGTTCTTGGCGCGGCGACCGTCCTCGGCGATGATCTCCAGCTCGCGCTTGAGCTTCGGCGCGAGCTTGTCGGCGTTCGCCAGCTTGTCCTCGGCGAACAGGCCCGCCTCGATGCGCTTGGCGAGCTCGACCTCCTGCTCGGCGTTGAGCAGCGGGACCTTGCCGATCTGCTTCAGGTAGTCCTTGACCGGGTCGGCGGTGGCTCCGGCGACGGCGACCTGCTGGGCGGGAGCGTCGTCCTCGTCCTCGTCGGACAGGACGAAGCCCTTGCTCTCGCCCTCGGGCTCCTCGTCGTCGCCCTTGCCGGGCGCGGCGTCCTCAAGGAGCTCGTCGCCCTCGACGGCCTCCTCGTCGTCGCCCTTCTTGGCGGCGGTCTTCTTCGCCGCGGTCTTCTTGGCCACCGTCTTCTTGGCGGCGGTCTTCTTCACGGCCGCCTTCTTGGCGACGGCCTTCTTGGGGGCGTCCTCGGCCTCGTCGGCCGGCACGTCCATGGTCTCGGACGGGGCCGCGGACGGGGCCGCGGAGGCGGCGACGGTCCTGGTGGTGGTCACGGTCGTCTTGGCCGCGACCGTCTTGGTGGCGGTGCGCTTCGCCGGGCTCTTCGCTGCGACGCTCTTGCGTGTGCGCTTCGGTGATTCCGCGGCACTGACCATCAGCGTCACACCCTCTTCCTCGAGGATCTGGTTGAGGCTGCGCAGAACATTCTTCCACTGGGTCGGCGGAATCTGGTCGGCTTCGAAGGCCCGACGCACGTCATCGCCGGCGATCTGTCCATCAGCCTTTCCCCGCTCGATGAGCGCCATCACAGACTCGGACTCGGCGATCTCCGGCGGGAGCGTACGGGATGTGCTGGCCGACACGAACAACCTCTCGAAACGATGGAAAACGGCTTCCGGCCCCGCCCAGGATCGGGCCGGAGCCGACGACCACCGGCTGGGGATGTGCCGGGGGCGCGGGCTGAACCTCGGAGCTGCACAGCGCCACGCTTGGCCGCTGTATTCCTTCCTCGGCTGTTACCTCTTAAGTCATCGCATGGTTCCGAGGAGTGTTACGGGCAATCTTCGTGGCCCGAGTCACACCCCAAAGGGGACCAAGGGCTCACAAGGGGCAGATACCCCGATTCGAGCCCGCCGGACCCTCCCCGGGATCCGGCGGCACAGCGTGTCGGGCGGGCTCAGGTTCAGTGCTCGCGGGGGGCGGGGACGACCCGCTCCACCTCGGGGTGCACCGTGAGCAGTTGACGCACGGCCGCCTCCGCCGCCATCGCGTCACCGCCGGCCAGGGCGTCCACGATCCGCCCGTGGTGGGCGAGCGAGGCGTCCGAGGGGCGGTCACAGCCGGTGATCGGGGCGCCGGAGACCTGGAGGGCGGACGAGACGATGCCGGAAAGGTGCTCCAGCATCCGGTTGCCCGCGAGCTGGATCAGGAGGGAGTGGAATTCGGCGTCGGCCCGCGAGAAGGTGAGCGCGTCACCCTGGGCGAGGGCGTGGCCCATGATCTCCACCATGTCGCCCAGGCGCTGCTGGATGTCCTCGCGGCCGTGGCCCGCGGCCAGGCGGGCGGCGAGCGGCTCGATGGTCCAGCGCAGCTCGGCCAGCTCGCGGCGCTGATCGTCCCGCTGGGGGCCGAAGGCGCGCCACTCGATGATGTCGGGGTCGAGCAGGTTCCAGTCGCTGACCGGGCGGACCCGGGTGCCCACGTTGGGCCGGGCGCTCACCAGCCCCTTGGCCTCAAGGACACGCAGGGACTCGCGGACGACCGTGCGGGAGACCTCGAAACGCTGGCCGATCTCCTCGGGAACCAGCGGACGGTCCGCGCCGAGGTCGCCGGAGACGATCATCTGGCCGAGCTGCTGGACGAGTTGACCGTGCAGGCCTCGGCCCCGGCTGCCGGCGGCCCTGCGGCCCACCCGGCCGAGCTCCGCGTCCCCGCCGTCCCAGGACGGGGCGCCCAGCCGGTCCGAGGGGCGCGCCTCGCCGTAGGGGTAGCGGTCGAGTTCGCCCGGGGCGGAGAGGCCGGCTTCGGCGGTGCGGGCGGTCATCATGGTGTGCGCAAGGGTGCTCATGCACCCTTTGTCGGCGGGACTCCCGTGCCCCTTGAGGTCTTTGGTGAAAAGCACACGAAAGGGTGATCACCGCCACCCCCGCAATTGACGCTTTATCGGAAAGAAGCGGGCGTTGACCCCGGAGTTGCGGACAGATCACCGTTCGCCGGGCGCGAGCCGTTCACCAACGGGCCCTGGCGCGAAGGCCGGTGAGCAGATACGCGCAGATGAGAACGGTGAGCGACAACGTCAGCGCGGCGCCTACCGGTTCGGCGATCAGACGCAGTACGGCGACGAGCCAGTGGTCCAGGGCGTGCGGCCAGCGCACCCGGGCCAGGTCACGCAGCCGGTCGGGAAGTCCGGCGACAGAGCGCACCGCGTGCCCTTCGACTGCCTTGCGCAGCAGCGGTACGACGACGACGGGGACGGCGAGCACCGCGGCCAGGCCCGCCGATGTGGCCCGGAAGATCCCGGCGGCGAGCAGCCCCGCCCAGGCGCAGCCCACCGTGAGTCCGGCCCAACTCGCGGCCAGGGCGGGCCATTCCCGCGCCGGACCCGCGACCGCCCCTCCGTAGACCAGGCGCAGGGCCTGGTGGTCGAGCAGGGCGGCGAGGGCGGCGAGCACGAGGGCCGCGCCCGCGGACACCACGAGCTTGGCCAGGAGCAGTCCGAGCCGGCGCGGGACGGTGCCGCGGTCGGCGGCGAGCGCGGGGTAGCGGTATTCGTCGCCGAAGGCGAGCGCGCCGAACAGGCCCGCGCCGAGCGCGGCGGGAGGCAGCGGGAGCAGACCGGGCCAGGCGGACAGGAGGCGCGACGGCGGGGCGTGCCCGGCCCGCGCGAGCAGCACCGACAGGGCCGCCGACACCGCAAGAACGCCCGCCGCCAGCAGGAAGGTTGTGCGTACGCCCAGGAGCCTGCGCAGCTCGTAGCGCAGAGGGCGCAGCGGGGTGCGGGGGGTGGCGGGGGTGATGGGCAGCGGGTGGGAACTTCGGGGCGGGGCGGGGCGTTCCTCTAGTGGGACGTGGACGCTCGGGCCGGCGTCACCGACCTCGTCGGCGAGCCGGTGCAGCAGCACGCCGTTGCGGAAGGCCGTCTCCCCGACCTCCGCGGTGCTGCTGCCGTACACGGACAGGTGGCTGCCGTCCTCGGCGACCACCTCGACGGAGCGCTGGGCGGCGCGTGCCTCGCGGTTGACCAGGGCGGCGAGGCGGGCGGCGTGCGGGGTGGCGACGGCGACGCGCGGCCGAAGCCGGGTGCGGGCGAACTCGGTGACGTCCTGGTCGGCGACGAGCCGGCCGCCGTCGATGGTGACCACACGGTCCGCCACGCGGGCCGCTTCCTTGGGGTCGGCGAAGGTGCACAGGACGGTCCCGCCGTGCTCTGCGTGGCCGCGCAGCAGTCCGTGGAGCCAGGCGTTCTCGCGGGGCGAAAGGCCCTCGGCGGGTTCGTCGAGCAGGAGGGTGTGGGGATCGCCGAGCAGCGCGGCGGCCAGGCCCAGGCGGCGGTCCATGCCCAGCGAGAGGGTACCGAGGCGCTGGTCGGCGAGGCCGGAGAGTCCGACGACCTCCAGCATCTCCTCGGCCCGAGACACCGGTACGCCCGCGACGGTGCACATCAGCTTCAGCTGGCCCCGCACGGTGCGGGCGGGGTGGCCCGGCACATCACCGAGGAGGGTGCCCACTTCGCGGGTGGGATGGGCGAGCGCGTGCAGGGGCCGGCCGCGGAAGTAGGTGACGCCACGGCCGGGTTCGAGTTCGAGCATCAGGCGCAGGGCCGTGGTCCGGCCCGAGCCCGGTGCGCCGAGCAGAGCGGTGAGCTGCCCGGGTCGCGCCTCGAAGGTGAGGTCGTCCACGACGGGCGGGAGGTCGGGGCGGGGGGCGCTGGTGAGTCCGATTGCCTGGAGCATCGCTTCTCTCGCGGTAGGTGAGACCGCTCGGCCAACGGGGCGGATAGAGCAGCAAGATAACCCGGCATTTCAGACTTTTGCGGCAGGCGCGGGTCGTGGGGGCGAGGGGGGTGCGAGGGGGCGGGGCCGGGGTTGGCGGAGAGCCCAGCGTTTGGGCCCCCGGGCGGGGTTCGCCTCCTCCCGGGTGCACTGCTGGGTCGGCGGCCCCGCCCCGCAGCATCAACGCGGCGCGTCGGCCCGGCAGTTGGGCTGGTGCCGTAGAGGGGCCGAGTGATGTGGACCGGGACCGTGACGCCCCAGGACGGGCGTTGGAGCGAACGAGAGCCGACCAGAACCCTGCGGGGACCAACCGGCGGACGGCGGCGACCTTGGGCGGCGCTCGGCAGCACTCGGGGTCTGGGTCCGGCGTGGCCTCGGCCTCTGGCCTGGGTGCGGCCACCGAGCCGGGGGCCGGGCCCGGGGGCCCTCCGGCTCGGTGGGACCAGTGGTTCCGGCCCGGGCGGGCTCGCGGTTCGGGGCCGAGCGGGGCCGGTGGCCACTGCCTGGGCGGGCGCCGGGGTCCGGACCGACAGGGCGCGGGGTTCCGGGGTGGCGGGCGTCGGGTTCCGGGGTGGCGGGGCGCGGGGTTTCGGACCGACAGGGTGCCGGGTCCCGGGGTGGCAGGGCGTCGGGTTTCGGACCGACAGGGTGCCGGGTTCGGGGTGGCAGGGCGTCGGGTTCCGGACCGACAGGGCGCGGGGTTTCGGACCGACAGGGCGCCGGGGTCCGGACCGACACGGCGCCGAGTTCCGGACTGGCGGGGCGCGGGGTCCCGGAGTCGCGGGGCGCGGGGTTCCGGGGTGGCGGGGCGTCGGGTTCCGGGGTGGCGGGGTGCCCGGCTGGCGGTGCGTGGGTTGGGGGCCGGGGCCGGGGCCGGGGGGGTCAGACTTCTGGGCGGAGCATGGGGGGGTTCAGGAGGGTCGCGCCGCCGGCTCGGAAGAGCTGGGCGGGGCGGCCGCCCTGGCGGGTCGTGGTGCCGCCGGCCGGGACCAGGAAGCCCGGTGTGCCGGTCACCTTGCGGTGGAAGTTGCGCGGGTCGAGGGCGACGCCCCACACCGCCTCGTACACCCGGCGCAGCTCACCCACGGTGAACTCGGCGGGGCAGAAGGCCGTGGCGAGCGAGGAGTACTCGATCTTCGAGCGGGCCCGTTCCACTCCGTCCGCGAGGATCCGGGCGTGGTCGAAGGCGAGCGGTGCGGGCGGCTCGTCGTCGCGGCCGAAGCCACCGCCCTTGCCGAGCACGTCCTCGACGGGCGCCCAGCGCGCACTGTGCGCGTCGCCTCCCGCGCGCGGCGCCGGCAGGTCGGGGGCCAGGGCCAGATGCGCCACGCTGACCACCCGCATCCGGGGGTCGCGCCGGGGGTCCCCGTATGTGGCGAGCTGTTCGAGATGGGCGCCGTTGGCGAGCGCCGGAGCCGAGGGGTCCGAGGCGCACAGTCCGGTCTCCTCGCCCAGTTCCCTGGCCGCGGCGGTGGAAAGGTCCTCGTCGTCCCGGACGAATCCGCCGGGCAGCGCCCAGCGCCCCTGGAAGGGAGGCTCCCCGCGCCGCACCACCAGCGCGCAGAGAGCGTGACGGCGCACGGTGAGCACGACCAGGTCGACGGTCACGGCGAAGGGCGGAAAGGCCGACGGGTCGTAGGGCGACATGCGCCGATCATAGTCGTCTGCCTGACGATAAACACTCCCTTCCGCACCCTCCGGCGCTTCTTGTCCCACCGCCTCTCCCGACGTGGCCAAATCCTTCATCCCCCCAACTGCAGCCATTCGGCGGCCTGCTCGACCATGCCGACCCCGAGCCGGCTGACCCGGACCGCGAACGGCTCGCCCCCCACGCTCAGACCCGCGAGCCGCACCGCGCCGAGCGGGACGGAGCGCAGCGGGTGCAGGGCGACCGACGCGCCCGGGGCGTCCGGGCGGATCCCGGCCAGGGTGGTCAGGAGCTGAATGCCCGCGGCCGCCGCCACCGCCGCCGGGCGACAGGCCGCCGGGTGCGGCACGGGCACGCCCCCGGCGGTGCGCTGCTCCCCCGCATACATCTCGGGCAGCCGGTGACCGAACGCCTCCGCCGCGTCCAGGACACCCCGCAGCAGGGCGACGGCCTCCTTCTCGTGCCCCGCGCCCGCGAGGCCCGCGACGGCCACCGCGCTCTCATGGACCCGCACGGCGCCGGCCCGGTGCCCGTACGGGTTGTACCCGGGCTCCTTGACGGCGAGCCCGCGCAGCCCCCACCCCGAATCCATCGCGGGCCCGCCAAGGAGCCGGGCCACCTGCTCCGTCCCCGCCGCGTCGAGCAACCCGGGTGCGAGGCGACCGCCGCCGAGCAGCCCCGTGTCCAGCAGATGAGCGGCGCCCGAACCCAGCAGCGGCACCGGCCGGCCGTCGGCGGTGCGGCCCGCGGCGGGACGCCCGCCCCCCAGGTCGTCGACCCAGAACTCCGCCCGGAACCGCTCCCTCATGGCCCCGGCCCTGGCGAGCCAGCCGTCGGCGCCGGGGCGGCCGCACTCCCGCAGCAGTTCCCCGCCGAGCAGCGCGGCCCGATGGGCGTGGGCCTGGGTCTCGGCGCGGACGAACCCGGCGCCCGGGCCGCTCTCTGCGAGGTAGCCGTTGTCCCCCAGGGCCGCGTCCAGCCAGCGCAGACAGCGCTCGGCGGCCGGCAGAAGCTGGGCCACCTCCGGCTCGGACAGACCCCAGCGACGCGCCTCCGCGAGTACGACCGGGAACGCCAGCGTGGCCTCCACCCCGGTGCAGCCCGGCGGCAGGAAAGGACCCGCATCCCTCAACGGACCGGGAATGCGCCCCAACCCCGGTTCCCTCGCCGTCAGTTGAGCCCGAGCCAGCGTACGCAGCGTGGCAGCCGCCAGGCGCGTGGACAGAGGCAGCGCCATACGTGCCGCCCACAGCGCCTCGGCGGGCGCGGCACCGCACCGCCAGGGGACACCGGCTGCCACATGCAGGTCGGCGGGGTGCGCCGGGTCGCGGATCAGCAGGGCCCGCAGGTCGTCGATGCTGCGTTCCAGCAGTGCCGCCACCCGGGGATCGTCCCCTTCGGCTCTCGCTTCCCGGGACGAGGGCAGCACGCTCGCACCCAGGTTTGGCGGGCGCGCGGGCCGGCCACCCCTGATGTGCAGCTGGATCACGCACGCCCCGCCCGGAGGCAGTTCCACGGCCCAGCGCAGCACCCCGGCGGAGGCCAGCGCGTCGGTCGGCGGCGGCTGGGCGGTCACCGCGCAGTGGGCGCCGTCCGAGGTCCAGCGCATCCCCGAGGCGTGGACGCTGGCGGGCAGTTCGGGCCCGGCGCGGCCCGCGGCCACCGTGGCCAGGTCCGCCAGGTCCGTTCCCAGGGCGATCTCCACCGGGAACCGCACGGGCCTCGCCGACGAGCTGGCCAGGGTGATCCGTTCGGTGCCGTCGGCGCGGCGCAGCCGCTCGACCGAGATCTCGGGGTCGGGTCCGGCGTCCGCCGTCGTGCGCACCACGGCGAGGAAGCGGGCGCCGTCGGACGATATCGACCTGCCCTGCACGGAGATCGGGTCACGGCCCGCCACCCTCAACTGGCAGCGGGACAGCAGCCGTCGGCCATGCTGGTAGAAGCCTTCGAGGCCACGCCCGGTCAGCTGGCCGTGCTCCGGCGAGACCACGAGGCCGGGCAGGGCGACGCAGATCAAGGCGGCGTGCACGGCCGGGAGTTCGCCCGGCGTCCGCCCGGGGGTTCTGAGCGGGGACGAGCCTCCCTGCGCCCTCGCCGGGACCGGAACCGGCACCGGCGCGCCCCCATCGCTCGCGCGAGGCAGCGCGGTCGGCGGGAGTGGGCCCTCGTGCGCCTCCGGCGGGACCGGGCCCGGCGCGGCCCCCTTGCCGACGCGAGGCAGTGCGGTGGACACCATGCGTACCCTTCTGCGCGTTCCGGACGAGGACGGCGGCGGTTGGGTCGGGGCGGATCTCGCCGCCCGTGGGGAGTGGTACCCGGGACCGCGCCGCCATCAAGGTGAACGCCGCGGGGGTTGACGGGGACACGGACGGGCCACCACTGGGGGCACCCGCTCGGTCGCACGAGGCACCCGGTCGGTCGCACGATCCCACTCCGGCCCGCGCGCCCGCGCCGTCGCCCTCCGAGTGCCCCCGGCCCACGCCGTCGACCCCGACCCCACGCCGCCACCCCTCTCACGCCTCACCCCCTTGCGCCCGCTCCTCGCACCCCCCTTCACTCCTCCCCCGTCGTCCTCTCCCGGCTCCTGCGCCGGGCCCGGGCCCGCGTCCCGTCCGGCCTGGGGCCGGCCGGTTGCGGTGGGCCGACGGGCCGGGCCGGGCCCCCTGGCTGCTGCCCTGCGCCGCCCCCGCCCGTGGGCGGTTGCACCCTGCGACGGACCCGGGTGCGGGCCGCCCGCCCCTCCTTCGCCGCTGCTGACGCCGAGCCATCCTCTGACGCCGCGCCCTCCACCGGCGCTTCGTCCTCCACCCGTGCGCAGGCCCCCGCCTCCGCGCCCCTTCGCCTCGCAGCGCGTTCCTCCCGCAGGCAGATGCGCAGCTCCTCGGGGTCCAGGCCCTGGTTGCAGGCCTGGTGCAGGAGGTAGGCGAAGCGGTACTCCGGGTCCGCGCGCAGGGCCAGGCTGAACGCCACCCGGGCGTTCGGGTCGTCCCCCGTCGACCATGAGACCCAGCCGGCCAGCGTGAGCAGCGCGGCCGCGTGCTCGCGGTAGGGCCCCACGCACCGGCGCGCCAGCGCCCGCCACAGGCGCAGGGCGGGCTGCGCCTCGGCGCCCTCCATCCACTCGGCGGCCCAGTCGCGGGTCGTGCGGTCCTGGAGGCCGAGGATCAGGGCCGCCGCCTCGTCGTGGGCGATGAGCCCGTCGTCCAGCTCGTCCGCCGCGTTCCTGCCGGTGAGCAGTGCTCCGGCGCCCCGGCCGGCCGGGGCCCGTCCGTCCGCGCCACGGGCCGGCGCCGGGGCCCGCGCGATGCGTCGCATGAGCCGGGCCGCGAGATCGAGCGTTTCGTCGGCCACCCCGCGCCGGTCGCCACCGCCCAGAACGCGGGGGAACATCTGCGCGGCCGCGGCGTCCAGCGCCCGTTCCTGCTCCTGCGCCGCCGGGTACCGCAAGGGCGCGAACCGCTCCTCCATCTCCCGCAAGGATCCCCGCACTTGAAGCCCCGCGTAGGTGGCGGCCGCCGCCATGACGGAGGTGCCCGGCAGCGCCAGCACGCTGCCCTCGGGCGGGCAGCAGCGACTGTCCGGGCAGCAGTACGACCAGTAGCGCCCGTCGGAGATGCACAGCGCTTCCAGGACCGGGACGTCGAGGCTGCCGCACGCGACGCGGAGGCGTTGGGCCAACGGGCGCAGCCGCTCCATCACTTGCCGGGCACTGCCGTCCCGCGACGGGTCCTGGCAGAGGAAGACCACGATGCCGTCCGGCCGGGGGCCCCTGCGCTCGCTGCCCGTGACCAGACACTCGGCGAGCTGGTCGGCGATGTCGGGCCACTCCTGCGGCGAGGCCGGAAGACCCACCCTGACCCGGCCGCCGAACCGGCCGCTCTCGCCGTGCAGTGCGACCAGGACGGCCGAGTCGGTGGGGTGGAAGCCCAGCAAGTACGGCAGCGCGTCCGCCAGTTCGGCCGGCCCGCGCAGGGTGATCCGCGGCTCCCCCGCACCGGCCGAACGCAGAGCAGCGGATTCCCGCGCCGCAGACACGTGGGGATGGGGCACGCGGGAAAGGGCTTCGTTCGGTACGGATACATGCGGTACGGATTCCTGAGGTACGGATTCCCGCACACCGGTTTCCCGCGGCCCGCCCTCACGCGCCGCCCCGGTTTCGCGCGCACCGGTTTCCTGCTGCCCGCCCGCACGCGCCGCCCCGGTTTCGCGTGGACCGGCGTCCCGCGGACCGGTTTCGTGCGCACCACCCTCACGCAGCCCGCCCTCACGCGCCGCACCGGCTTCCCGCGCACCACCCTCACGCGCCACCCCGGTTTCCCGCGGCCCACCCTCACGCGCCGCACCGGCTTCCCGCGCACCGCCCTCGCGCGGACCGCCCTCACGGGGTTCGGATTCGTCATGTTCGCTCATGTTTCGCATGCCCTGAGCGTTTCGCGGTTCGAGATCCCTCGCCACCCCTGTGGAAAACCCCTTGTCCACAGAAACCCGAATCAGTCATACAAATGCCGGGACATCCACCGACGCACCGCAACCCCCTTAAGTAGTAAGGCAGTTCACGCCTGTCAGGAGTGCGGCGCGCGGCACCCCCGGCGCGTGCCAGGCGGCGCCAACCACACACCCGTCAGCCCGCCCCACCCACCGCAACCATGGCGGCGCCCCAGCCTGCGCCCTGCGCGGCCCAGCGGTTCTCGTTCGCGCCGTGCAGGATCTCCCGTTGCAGATCGCGCAGTTCGGGCATCGGGTCGATGCCGAGTTCCTCGCGCAGGGCGGTGCGCAACCGGGTGAAGGCCTCCAGGGCCTGGCCTCGGCGGCCGATGCGGTGGAGGACGAGCATGAGCTGGGCGTGGAAACCCTCGTGCAGGGGGTGGCTCTCGGTTAAGTACCGCAGTTCGCCGAGGACTTGGCGGTGGCGGCCGATGCGGATGTCCGCCTCGATACGGCCCTCCAGGGCGGTGAGCCGGAGCTCTTCGAGGCGGGAGACCTCCAGGGACAGGCGCGGGCCAAGGGGCACGCCGTCCAGGGGGGCGCTGCCGCGCCACAGGGCGAGGCCGCGCTGGAAGGCTCGGGCGGCCTCCGCGTTGTCACCCTCGCTGAGCGACTGGCACCCCTCGTCGACGGCCCGCTCGAAGAGGTCGGCGTCGACTGTTCCGGTGCCGAGGTCGAGGCGGTATCCGCCGCGCGAGGTGACCAGGACGTCCTTCGCGTCGAGCCGGCCGTGGGAGGACCGCGAGGTCATCAGGGCCCGCAGGTTCATGACGTACGTCTGGACGGCGGTGACCGCGCTGCGGGGCGGCACCACCCCGAACCAGAGCTCGTCGATCAGGCTCGACATGGTCACCACGTGGCCGACGGCGAGGGCGAGGGTGGCGAGCAGCTGCTGCTGCTTCGGCGCCGTGGGGCCCCAGCCGAGATCTCCGTCCATTATCCGGACGTCACCGAGCACTCCGATATCCAAGACAACTCCCCCTGAGCTATTGATTGCTCTGCCTTGTCAATGTTCCGAACATACCGAACGGTTTGCTTTTCCGGTCCCACCCCTGAGCCCACCTGCACGGATGGAGGCAGGTTACCCAGACGTGACCACGCCTGTCGCGGAAATCAGATGAGTGGAGCCGAAATGGTTGGAGGCCGCCCCGAGGCCGGGCACATGAAAGCGCCCGTCCTTCCCCATGAGGTGACACCCGTCGCCGTCCGTCGCCAATCCGAAATCTGCGTACGGAATCCTTCGCCCGCTTCCCATGGCCTTGGCATAGGAATTCTTCAGGGTCAGAAACCGCAGGAGCAGCGGGTGGCGCGCGGGGGCCGGGGCCGCGCGCAGCCGCTCCAGTTCGTACCGGGTGAGCAGGTGCTCCACGGACGGCAGCCGCAGCGGCGGCGGCCGCAGGGGCGCCACGTCCACACCGACCCGGCCGCCGTCCATCAGGCCCACGGCCACCAGTCCTTCGCAGTCGCCGACGCTGATGTCCAGGTCGTCGCAGCCCCGCAGATGGGGGCGCCCGGTGGGGGTGTAGGCGATCTCGAAGAGTGCCGGGTCGGTGCCCAGGAGGGCGCCGGCCGTGGCCCTGAGCATCAGGCGCGAGACGATGAAGCGGACGCGCCGCTCGGGTGTGGGCTGGCGGTCGGCCCGCGCGCGGTCCGCGCCGAGCAGGACCCGTACCTCCTCGGCGTCCGGTGCCGCGTCCCGCGACCACCAGTCCTCGGTCCTTCCCGCGACGACGACGCACCGGCTGCGTGCCAACTCCTTCCTGATGGCGGCCACTTCCAGGTCGTTGGGGCCCCGCGTCGCGTAGAGCGCGGGGGTCGGCTCTCGTGTCAAGCCGTGCTCCCCATCTCCAGGTCGATCCGCTGCCGGGACAGGTCGTAGGCAAGGCCCTCCCGGTCACGGGCGATCACTTCCTTCAGGACGAGCCCCACTTGTCCTCGGGGCAGTCTCGGCGCCGGGTGGCCCAGGCGCCGCAGTACCCGGCTGAGGGCGAGCAGCAGCCAGGCGCGGTCGGTGGCGTCGCCGGCCGGTGGCACGGCGAGGAGCCGCAGCCTGCTGAGTCCGCAGGCCGCCGCGGTGAGCAGCGCGAGCCGGTCGGCGACCGCGAGGGCCGCCGGGTCGGGCCGCGCCGAGGTGGGGCGGGCCAGGTGGGCGCGGCGCCTTTCCAGGCCCCGCAGTTCCCGGTTGAGCGTACGGATGAGTTCTCTCAGGGCCGCCCCGGCCGGTTCGTGCCCGTCGGGCAGGCCGGAGAAGTCGCGGAACTCCCGTCCCAGCAGGCGCAGTCCACGGCCCGATGATCCGGGCAGGAACTCGGCGAGCAGCCGGGCCGGCCGGTCCACGGCCGGGCCCGCCGCCGCCATCAGCGCCTCGGACTCGCGGGTGGCGGAGAAGTCGTAGGCGGACCTGGCCAGATGACCGTCGCCCCGCCGCGCGTTCAACGGAATGAGTTCTTCCGCCCCTTCGCGCAGCAGCCGGGGGACCAGGTATCCGCACACGGCGGGCAGTGTCCCGGTCGCGGCGCCCTCGCGCAGGGCGCCGGACGCTGCGGCGACCACGCAGTCGGCGAGCAGCAGGTCGGCGAAGGTCCCGGTCAGGGCGCCCACCGCCGACAGGTCGTCCACCGGCGCGTAGTGCTCGCGGTGGGCGCGTACGGCGGTCCGCAGCCGGGCGTCGGCGGCGGCGACGAGCCATCCCGGCAGCACGGTACGCACGAACGCCTCCGTGAGGTCGGGCTCGCAGCGGCAGTCCGGTGCGTGGCCGGGGGCCGAGCAGGCGGGAACGGTGAGCCAGATCCGGGCGGCGGCGCCGGTGTCGTGCGCGGCCCCCTCGCCCGGGTCCGCAGGGTGGGCGTACGGCCGCTGGTTGGTGCCGTGCGGGCCGGGGACGGCGAGGACGAGGCGCCGGCCGTCCCGCAGCGCGGCGGCCAGGTGGGCCGCCGTCGCGTGGTGCTCCGCCGGGGGCGGCGGCCAGCCGCGCTCCACGGGGAAGACCCCGTGGACGCGGATGACCGCACGGACACGGTGGATGGTCTCGTCGCCGCGGTGCGCATCGCCCCGCAGGACGGGCGGGGAGCCCGCGCCGGCGCCGCGCCGCGGCACTGCGGCGCCGGTGAGCGGGCTCGCCCGCCGCTCGCTCACTGGGCCGTGCGCCGGCCGATGTAGCCGACGGCGAGCAGGGCGCCCGCCGCGAGGGCCGCCGCGGCGACCGCGAGGGCGGTTTTGGTCCCGCTGTCGCCCGGGGAGGCCTGCAGGACGGAGCCGAGTACGGCGACACCGACCACGGCGCCGGTCTGGCGGGCCGAGTTGAGGGCGCCCGACGCGATGCCGGCCTGTTCCTTGGGCACCGAGGAGACCAGCGTGGTGACCAGGGAAGGGATGGCGAAGGAGACGCCGAACCCGAAGACGAGCAGGCCGGCGGCGGTCAGCGCGTAGTGGGCGGCGCCGTCGCCGCCGACGAAGGCCAGCTGGATGAGCGCGCCCAGCGTCATGAGCGAGAAGCCGAGGATGGAGGGGATGCGCGGACCCTTCTTGGCGACCAGGCGGCCGGTGTAGACCGGGTTGAACGCGGTGGGCAGGGTCAGCGGCAGGAAGGCGAGCCCGGCGGCCATGGCGGTGTAGCCGAGGCCCTGCTGGAAGTGGAGCGACATGACGAACAGGACGCCGGAGAGGCCGAAGTTGACGAGCAGGCCGTTGAGCAGGCCGACCGAGAAGGTGGCCTTGCGGAAGAGCTGGAGCGGCAGCATCGGGCCGCGCACTCCGGGCTCGCGGCGCTCGACCATGACGAAGCCGATCGCGGCGGCCACACCGATGACCAGCGCGATGAGCACGGGCGCGGACATCCAGCCCTCGGGTTCGCTCTGGATGACGCCGAACGTCAGGCCCGCGAGGGCCAGTACGGCCAGCAGCTGGCCCGGCAGGTCGATGGCACGCTCGGGGTTGCGCGGCGAGCGCGGCGCGAGGGCGCGGGTGATGAGGACGCTGACCAGGGCGACCGGCACATTGATGACGAAGATGAAGCGCCAGCCGAGCGTGTCGGTCAGGACGCCGCCGACGACCGGTCCCGCGGCGAGCGCGACACCGGTGATGGCGGCCCAGGAGCCAAGGGCCCTGGCCCGCTGGGCGGGGTCGGTGTAGGCGGTCGCGATGACGGCCATGGAGGCGGGCAGCAGGGCCGCGCCCGCGATGCCGAGGACACCGCGCATGCCGATGAGGACGCCCAGGTTGGGGGAGGCGGCGGTGAGCCCGGAGGCGATCAGGAAGGCCCAGGTGCCGGTGAGGAAGACCTTGCGGGCGCCGAAGCGGTCGGAGAGCGCGCCCATGGTGAGCAGCAGCGCGGCGAAGGTCAGGGTGTACCCGTTGACGACCCACTGGAGCCCGGAGAGGCCTCCGCCGATATCATCGCGGATGGCGGGCAGTGCCACGTTCACCACGCTGGTGTCGAGCAGCACCATGAAGTAGCCGAGCGAAAGGCCCAGAAGCAGGAGCCCCTTGCGCCGGATCCCGGCCTCGGGCTCGACGCCCGCCACAGCGCTCCCTCCTTGTGCGGCCGTCACCGTCGATGACTGCGAGGACATAGTTGTTCCCTTCTGGATTACTGATGCGGAAATGCGCGGGGGGCGCGGCCGGAGTCGTGAACCTGCGGCTGTTACAGCCTGGCGGGGGCCCGGGCGAAAGAGAAACGGGAAATTCCGATTGCACCATCGGAAGCGCCGATGGGCCGGGGGAGGCCGAGAGATGCAGCTCCGTCAGTTGAACACGTTCCGCACCGTTGCCGAAACCCTCAATATCACGAGGGCGGCCGAGCGACTGAATTACGCCCAGTCGAGTGTCACCGAGCAAATACAGTCACTCGAAGCGGATTTGGGGGTGGCGCTGTTCGACCGTTCCGGGCGCCGGATACGGCTGACGGCGGCCGGGAATCGTCTGGTGGAATACGCCGAGCGGATGCTCCAGCTCGCCGAGGAGGCGAGGGCGGCGGTGGCCGGTCTCGCGGACCCGGCGGGTGAACTGACCATCGGCGCACCGGAGACACTGTGCGTGTACCGGCTGCCTTCGCTGCTGACCCGGTTCCGCGAGACCCATCCCAAGGTCCGGGTGGTGCTGCGCCCCGGCAACCGGTCGGAGTCCCGGGGCGGGGTGCGCGAGGGCACTCTGGATCTGTGCTTCACCTTCGGACCGCCGCCCGTGGAGCCGGAGTTCGAGAGCATGGCGCTGGCCCCGGAGTCCGTCGTCGTGGTGGCGCCCCCGGGTCACCCGCTGACCCGGATGAAGGAGGTCCGCACGGCCGAACTCGCGGACATCGCCTTCCTGGTGACCGAGCCGGGGTGCAGCTACCGCCGCATGTACGACGAGACGCTGGGCTCCGTGCGCGGGCCACGGCCCACCGTGGTGGCCGAGCTGACCAGCATCGGCGCTCTGCGCAGCTGCGTGGCCGAAGGCATGGGCTGCGCCCTGCTGCCCCGGATCGCCGTCGCCGCCGATCTGGCGCGGGGCGCCGTGGAGACGGTCCCGTGGACCAACGCGCGCCGTGAGACGGAGGTGCAGGTCTCCTGGCGCGCGCGGGGCCCCGAGTCGCCGGGGCTTCGTCCCTTCCTCGACACCGCGCGCGAACTGCTGGGCAGCCCCGCCTCGTAGCGCGCCGCCCGGTGCGGTGGGTCCGGCCGCACCGGGGCTCTTCAGCTCTCGTCGGGACGGGGTCCGTCCTCGTCCAGGCGGAGTCCGTCCTCGTCGAGACGGACGAGACGGCCGCTGTAGCCGCCGGTAAGCGCGGCGAACCAGATGGCGGGGCGGGCGCCGACCGCGTCCCTGGCCAGCTCCAGGGGGCCGGCCGCGGTCACCTCGACGTAGTCGCCGGCGCGGCGGATGCCATACCCGCCCTCGCGCGCGACGCGTACGAGATCGTCGAATTCGGGGATGTCCAGGACGTACAGCGTGGTCATCGGGGGCTCACCTTCTCCTTGGCCGCGCGTCCGGCGCGCTCGGCGTGATCGCGGGCGAGTTCGCCCTTGCGGCGCCACATGTCCTCGACGGTGGGGTGCTCGCCACGCGCGATGTCGGACAGCGCGCGCAGCGTCAGCTCGGCGTCGCGCGCGTCCATGTCGGCGAAGGCGCGCAGCGGCCGGGTGATCTCCAGCTGGATGCCGTTGGGGTCGTCGAAGTAGAGGGATTCCAGGAGCTCGTGGGCGAGCGGCGGGGTGACCCGTACGCCGTGCTCCTTGAGCCGGACCCGCCAGGCGGTCAGCTCCTGTTCGGTGTCGACGTGCAGCGCGAGGTGGCGCGAGCGGTGCATGAGGTCGCCCGGCTCCTCCTCCTCAAGGAGCCCGAAGTAGTAGAAGAACGCCAGGTGGTTGCCCTTGCCGAGGGCGAAGAAGAAGTGCACGAAGTCGGGGAAGTCCTCGGTGACCCAGCCCGTCGCGGTGATGGCGTGGACCAGCGGCAGACCGAGCACGTCGCGGTAGAAGTGCAGGGTCTCCTCGGGTTTCCAGGTGACGTGTGCGAGATGGTCGACGCCCTTGAGGCGCAGCGATCCGGTGTCGAGTGGCGCGCCGGTCGCCGGAGTGTGCGGCATGGCTTGTTCCTTGTCTCTGGGAAGCGTGCGGCCGGGAGATGCGGGGTCCGTGAACGGACGTGCGGGGCCCGCGCGCCTCGGTCAGGCCCGGGTGCGGGGGCGGGGCGCCCCGGTGGCGGCGGACGGCTGGACGGGCACCCTCACGCGGGTCAGGACCAGGACCCGCTCGCGCAGGGCGCGACGGTCGACCTTTCCGACGGGCGTGAGCGGGAACTCCTCGACCAGATACAGGAGTTCGGGCCACTTGAAGGCGGCGACGCCGCGCGCCGCGAAGAAGGAGTGGATGCTCTCCAGGGTGGGCCGTGGCCCCTCCCCCGCGATCACGCACACCCCGACGCGCTCACCGAGCGCCGGGTCGGGCAGGGCGAGGGCCGCCGCGTCCCCGACGCCGGGTACCGCTCGCACCAGATCCTCCACCTCGTCGATGGAGACCTTCTCGCCGCCCCGGTTGACCAGGTCCTTCAGGCGGCCCTCGACGACGAGGTTGCCGCTGGGGTGCCACCGCACGAGGTCACCCGTGCGGTACCAGCCCTCGGGGGTGAACGCCCGCTGGTTGTGCTGCGGGGCGCGGTAGTAGCCGCGTGGCGTGTAGGGGCCCCGGGTCAGCAGTTCGCCGGTGGCGCCGCGCCGGACGGCCCGGCCATCGGCGTCCACCACCAGGAGCTCGTCCGCCTCGGAGGCGGGCCGGCCCTGCGTCGCGCGCCGCACCGCCTCCGGGTCGTCGGGCCGGGTGTAGTTGAGCAGGCCCTCGGCCATCCCGTACACCTGCTGGAGGGTGCAGCCAAGGCCGGGCCCGAGGTCGCGGGCGAGGTCGCCCGGCAGCACCGAGCCGCCGACCTGGAGCAGGTCGAGGCTGGAGAGGTCGTGGTCCTTCGTGGCGGCGTGTTCCAGCCATCGTTGGGCCACGGCGGGCACCACCGAGGTGACGGTCACGCGCTCGCGGGCGATCTCGGCGAAGGCGGTCCTGGGGTGCGGCGAGGGCGACAGGACGGCACGGCCGCCGACCGCGAGCGTGCCCAGCACGCCCGGGCAGCCGAGCGGGAAGTTGTGCGCGAGCGGCAGCACCGCCAGATAGGCGGTCTCCTCGTCGAACCCGCAGATCTCGCCGCTGCGCCGGAAGTTGTACTCGTAGTCGTCGTGCGTCCGGGCGATGATCTTGGGCAGTCCCGTGGTGCCGCCCGAGAGCAGGAACAGCGCCACCTCCCCGGCGTCCGGGGCGCGTTCGTCGAGCCGTGCCCTGCGCTCCTGGACGTCGCCCTCGATCTCCAGCGCGGCCCGCAGGTCGACGTGGCCGGGCGCCACGTGGTCGCCGGCGACCAGCACGGGCACCGGCCCCGGCCGGGCTCCGGCGATCTTGGCGGCGAGCGCCTGGTGGTCCACGCCCCGGCGCACGTCGGGGACGGCGATCGCCGCGACGTCGGCGAGGTGCGCCAGGTACTCCAGTTCGTGCTCGCGGTGCGGCATCAGGGCCAGGACCGGCGCGACGCCGATGCGCTGGCAGGCCAGGAACAGCGCCACGAACTCCCAGCCATTGGGCAGCTGGACGAGGATGTTGTCGCCCTCCGTGAGGCCGATGTCCAGCAGACGCTCGGCCAACGCGTCGGCGTGGGCGGCCAGTTGGCGGTAGCCGATCCGGTGCGCGCCGTCCACCAGGGCCGTACGGGCCCCGTAGCGCTCGCTCCAGCTCCACATCCAGTCGCCCAGCGGGCGCCGGCGCCAGTATCCGGCCTCGGTGTAGCGCGCGGCCTCGTGCTCGGGCCACGGGACGGTCCCGGCGCGCTTCATCTGCTCCTCCTTCGCTCGATCGGATGGGTCCGTGCGGGGGCGGCCCGGCCCCGACCTCCTCGGACGGGGCCGGGCCGCGGTCTCAGGCGGACAGCCGCTCGGCGAGGAAGTCACCGATGGCGCTCACCGTGGGGCGGTCCCACAGGAGGGTGGCGGGCAGGGCGAGGCGGAACAGCTTCTCCAGGCGGCGCCGGATGACGAGGGTCATCACCGAGTCCAGGCCCATCTCCATGAGCGGCCTGCGCACGTCGAAGGAGTCCGGCGCCCACTTCATCTCGGCCGCCACCAGACCGCGTACCGCGTCCACCAGGTGGGCGCGCAGCTCCTCGGGCGCCAGCGCGGCCCAGGCGGCCTCGCCCTGGTCGGCGCCGGACTCGGCGGCCTCGACGGCCAGTTCGTCCAGCAGCGCGGGCCGCGCCGCGCCGGGGTCGAGCTCGACGGTGCGCAGCACCGCGTAGTACGGGGCGTCGTAGCGGGAGGCGAACTCCCAGCTGCGGAAGGCCTCGGCGGCGGAGATGTCGGCGGTGCCCCGGGCGGCGAGTTCGGCGTCGATCAGCTGTGAGGACGTCGACATGCCGAGCCCGCGCCAGGAGGTCCAGGCGTAGCTGACGGTTGCGGTGTCACCGAGCGCCGCGCGGTGCGCTGCCAGCGCGTCGAGGAAGGCGTTGCCCGAGGCGTAACTGGCCTGGCCCGGCAGACCGAGGAGCAGACCGCACGAGGAGAACAGCGTGAAGAAGTCCAAGGTGCCGGGCGCGAACAGCTCGTGCAGGACCATCGCGCCCGCCACCTTGGGACCCATGACGCGGGCCAGTGACTCCTCGTCGACGTTGACGGCCATCCGGCTGTCCAGGACGCCGGCGGCGTGCACCACGCCGCGGATCGGCGGCAGGTCGAGTGCGCCGGGGGCGAGCGCGGCGGCGACGGCATTGGCGTCGGTGATGTCGAGGGACAGGACGCGGACGCTGACGCCGAGGCCTTCCAGGGCGCGGACCGCCTCGATCCGGCGGCGGGTGCCCATGTCGGTCATCTCGTCCCAGGCCGAGCGCGGAGGCAGTCCGCTCCGCCCGGCCAGGACCAGGCGCCGCGCGCCGCGGCCCGCGAGCCAGGTGGCGATCTCCAGGCCGAGCACCCCGAGCCCGCCGGTGATCAGGTACGTGCCGTCGGGCCGGCATTCCAGTGCGGCCCGCACCGGCTCGCGCTCGATGGCCACCAGACGTGCGGCCTCCACGGCGGCGCCGCGCACCGACAGCAGGTCCTCGCCGGGCCGGGCGCGCACCACGGCGACGAGGGCGGCGAGCGTGTCGGGGTCGGTCTCGTCAGCGAGGTCGATGGTGCCGCCCCACATGTCGGGGTGTTCCCCGCCGACGACCCGGCCGAGCCCCCACAGCGGGGCGTCGCTCAGGCACTGGGCGGCCAGCGCCTCCCGCACGCCCCGGGTGAGGCACCACAGAGCGGGGGGCTCGTCGTTCGCGGCGAGGAGCTGGGCGGTACGGGTGACCAGCCAGGCGGCGCGCACGGCGGCGGCGCCGACGCTGTCGGCGGCCTCCGCCTGTTCGGGCACCACCAGGACGGCGGTGGCGGAGGTCAGGGGCCGGCCGGCGAGGTCGTCGGGGGTGTCGAAGGCGGTCCAGGGCAGTCCGGCGGCGGCGAGCGCTTCGCCGACGCGCAGGGCGCTCTTGCGGTCGCCGATGATGACGGCGGAGGTCACATCGGCGCGCTCGCCGACGGGTCGCGCGGCCACTTCGAAGGGGCGCCAGGCGAGCTCGCTGACCAGGCGCCTTGGGCTCGCGGTGGCGCCCGGGTCGCCGTCAAGGACGCCGTAGCGCAGCCCCGTCAGGCGGGCCAGGAGACGGCCGTCGGTGGCGGCGATGGAGACGTCGACGGTGTCGACGGCGGCGGCGCCCTCGGCGATCGCGACGTGCAGCAGCACCTCGGCTGGGCACTCGCCCGCGACGGCGGCCTCCCGGATGTGCGCGGGCATCCGCAGGACCGGCTCACCGGGGAAGACGACGGAGGCGATGGAGAGCGCCGCGTCCAGGACGGAGGCCCAGGAACTCGGCGGCGCGCCGTCGGGTCCGGCGGCGACGACCGCGAAGATCTCGCCCGCGCTGCGGCGCATCTCCTTGACCTCCCAGGGGAAGCCCATGGCGGCGACGCCGATCCCGGCGAGGCGGTCGATGGTGAAGCGGTTGTCGAGGACTTCGGCGCAGTCGGTACGCAGTCGGCCGGCGTCCAGGGTGCTCGCGGTGACGGTGGTGGCGGGTGAGGCGACGGCGGTGGTGTGGGTGAGCCAGGAGGCGTCGCTGTCGTCGGCGTCGTCGCTGATGATCCGCGAGGCCAGCCGCACCGTACCTTCCTGGAGGACCACCTGGAGCTCGCGCGGGGTGGAGAGCGCGACGGGCACCTTGAGGGTGACGTCGGCCAGGCCCGGGCGTTCGCCGCCGTCGGCGGCGGCGGTGAAGAAGGTGTTGAGCAGCACGGTGGCCGGGATGATCTCGACGCCCTGCACGGGGTGGTCGCCCGGGTAGGGGCGGCACGACTCGTCCAGATAGGTCTCCCACAGGCGGGCCGGGGTGCTGCCGTTGACGGCGGTCTGGCCGCCGAGCAGGGTATGGCTCTCCACGTCGTGCTGGGTGCCGCCGCCGACGGATCCGGCCGGCTCGTACCAGTAACGGCGGTGCTGCCAGACGGTGTGCGGCAGGTCGGTGAAGCGGCCGGGGGTGGCCGACGCCCAGTCGAGCGGTACGCCGTGGCAGTGCAGGGTGGCGAGATTGGCGAGCAGGGTCTCGCGTTCGGGCTTGTCGCGGCGCAGGCTGTGCGCGACCACGGCGCCCTCGATGCCGAGGCCGTCCAGGATCTCGCCGATGGAGTGGGCGACCACGGGGTGGCCCGAGATCTCCACGAAGGCGCGCCAGCCGTCCTCGGCGGCGGCGGTGACGGCCTGGGTGAAGCGGACGGGGTTGCGCAGGTTGCCTGCCCAGTAGGCGCCGTCGCGCGCGGTGGCGGCGCGGGGGTCGGCCAGCATGGTGCTGTAGAGGGGTATGCGGGGCTCATTGATGGTCAAGTCGTCGGCTGCGGCGCTCAGTTCCGCCAGGAGCGGGTCCATGTGCGGGCTGTGGAAGGCGACGTCGGAGGCGACGCGGCGCACGACAAGGGACTCGGCCTCGAAGACGGCGGCCAGCGCTTCGACGGCGTCGGTGTCACCGGCGACGACGGTGGAGCCCGGGGAGGCGGAGATGGCCGCGGTCACATCGGTGCGGTGCGCGAGGCGTGCGGCGACTTCGTCGAAGGGGAGCGCGACCATGATCATGGCGCCCTTGCCCGCGACGCGCCTGAGCAGGGCCGAGCGGCGGCAGATGAGGCGGGCGCCGTCGGCCAGGGAGAGGACGCCGCAGACCACGGCGGCGGCTATCTCGCCCACCGAGTGACCGATGACGGCGCCGGGCGCCAGACCGCGCTCACGCCAGACGGCGGCGAGCGCGACCTGCATCGCGAAGATCATCGGCTGGATCCTGTCCACGTCCGTCAGGTCGCCGTCGAGCAGCACCTGGCGGGGCGAGAAGCCGATCTCGTCGAGGAAGACGGGGTCGATCTCGTCGAGCACCTTGGCGAAGGCGGCCTCCCGCGCGAGGAGTTCGCGTCCCATGCCGGCCCACTGCGAGCCGTGGCCGGAGAAGACCCACACGGCGCCGCGCGCGGCGGCCGCCAGCACGCTCCCCGACTCGACGCCGTCCTCACCTCCCTCCTCGGCGAGGGCTCTGAGTCTGGTGGCCAGTTCGGCGGGGCCGCGGGCGGCGACGACGGCGCGGCTGGGCGCGTGCTGCCGGTGCACGGCGAGGGTGCGGGCGACGTCGTCCAGGGGGGTGCTCGCGCCGTCGGTTTCCAGCCAGTCGGCGAGTGCGCCGGCCTGGGCGCGGGCACCGGCCTCGGTCGCCGCCGACAACGGGAACAGGCGTACGTCGTCCTCGGCGGCCGGGGTGAGGTCGCTCTCCTGGCCGGCTTCCCCGCTGTCCCCGCTGTCCCCGCTGTCCTCGGGGGCCTGTTCCAGGACGATGTGGCCGATGGTGCCGCCGTATCCGTAGCCGGAGACACCGGCGCGGCGCGGGCGTCCGGTCACCGGCCACGGGGTGGGTTCGGCGACGACCTTGAGGCGGGATGCCTCCCAGTCGATGGCCGGGTTGGGGGTGTGGAAGTTGGCCTGCGGCGGGATGTGCGCGTGGTGCAGGGCCAGTACCGCCTTGATCAGACCCGCGACGCCCGCCCCGGCCTCCAGGTGGCCGATGTTGGGCTTCACCGAGCCGATCAGTACCGGCCGGTCCACGGGGCGTCCCGCGCCGAACACCTCGGCCATCGCGGTCGTCTCGATGGGGTCGCCCGCGCGGGTGCCCGTGCCGTGCGCCTCGACGTAGTCGACGCTCAGCGGGTCCACGCCGGCGCTGCGGTAGGCCCGGCGCAGCAGATGGGCCTGGGCCTGTGAGCTGGGCGCCATGATGCCGTTGGTACGCCCGTCCTGGTTGACGGCGGTGCCCTTGATGACGGCCAGGATGCGGTCCCCGTCGCGCCGGGCGTCGGCGAGCCGCTTCAGGACGACGACACCGGCGCCCTCGCCGCGCCCGTACCCGTCGGCCGCCGCGTCGAAGGACTTGCTGCGCCCGTCCGGCGAGACGGCGCCCGCCGCGTCCAGGACCATCGTCAGGCCCGGGCCCGCCATGATGTTGACGCCGCCGGCCAGCGCGAGCGGCACCTCGCCCTCGCGCAGCGCCTGGACGGCCAGGTGGAGGGCGACCAGCGAGGCGGAGCATGCGGTGTCGACGGCGAGGCTGGAGCCGCGCAGGTCAAGGGTGTAGGAGACGCGGTTGGCCACCGCGCAGAACGCGGCGCCGATGCCCGTCCACGCCTCGATGCGCGGCAGGTCCTCCAGCATGCGGCGCCCGTAGTCGTCCGAGCCCACCCCGACGAACACCCCGGTGTCCGTGCCAGCCAGCGACTGCGGGGCGATGCCCGCGTGCTCAAGGGCCTCCCAGGACACCTCGAGGACGATCCGCTGCTGGGGGTCCATGAGTTCGGCCTCGCGCGGGGTGATCCCGAAGAACTCCGCGTCGAACCCCTCGATGTCGTCGAGGAATCCGCCGTTGCGGGTGGTGCGGCGCAGGGCGGCGGCGTTCTGCGGGGACGCGGCCTCGTAGGCGGCCCAGCGCTCCGGCGGCACCTCGGTGATGGCGTCCGTGCCCGCGCTCAGCAGCCGCCAGAACGACTCGGGGCTGTCCACTCCGCCGGCGAACCGGCAGCCCATGCCGATGACGGCGATCGGCTCCGAACCGGACCGGATGTCGCGGGGACCTTCGATCGGGGTGTTCACGTGCTCCTCCAGGGGGCAACTGTGCGGTGGATGGGGCGTGCCGTGCGGGTGGGGCGGTGGGGTGGCCGGCGGAGGCCGCAGGTCAGCGGCCGGGGCCCGTGAGCGGGTGGCCCGAGACGGCGTCGACGCGGCCCGCCACCAGGGCGGTGTGCAGCAGCGCGAGACGGCTTTCGCTCCGCGCGGCGGGGGTCTGAAGGGCCCAGCCGTCGTCGGTGGCCAGAATCACGGGCAGCGCGGTGGCGCTGCGGATCCGGTCGGCGTGCTCCAGGACGTGCGCGAGGGGGAGGCCGCCGGGTGCCCGAAGGTGCAGGGCGCAGGCCCCCGCCTCGGCGGCGCCCAGGGCCCGCGCGCTCAGCGCGTCGCTCTCGTAAGCCCCGGTCGCGGGGCAGTGCAGACCGGCGATCAGCGCCGATCCGGCGGGCAGCGATGCGAGGAACTTCCGCTCCAGGAGGGCGTGTTCGGCGGCTTCGGCGGGGGACGGGTGGGCGATGGGGTCGAGGACGACCTCGACGAAGGGGAAACCGACGGCTTCGGCCCGGTCGGCCGCCGCCGTGTCGAAGGCGCGCAGTACGACACCCAGCACGCCGCCGTCCAAGGAGACGCGTTCCAGGGCGGCGCGCCAGGCGTCGCACTCACCGGCTCCCACCGGGCGCCGCCAGTCGGCGAGCACCAGGGAGCTGCCGGCCACCGAGTGCCCCTCGCACAGCCGGATCTGGCGCTCGGCGCGGTCCCCGGCGACGGTGATGAGCCGGTTGCGCAGGAGGGCGCCGCCGAGGTTCAGCGGCGCGCCGAGCGCGTGGCCGCCCGGGGCGGGGGTTTCGGTGCGTGGCGCGTCGTGGGCGTAGGCCTCCTCGGCGGCCGCGATCCGCTCGGGGTGGCGGCGGCGCAGCCCCGCGAGGCCGATCGCGTCGGTGCGGGTCAGGAAGTGGAATCCGAAGCGGTCGGCGTCCCGGTCCATCCGGGATCCGAACGTCTCCCACCAGCGCATGCTGGGCAGGGCCCAGCGCTGGGTGCGCTCGGTCTCGGGGCGGCGGCGCCTCTCGTAGCGCGCGAGGGCGCTCTCGACGCCTTCACTGCCTTCACCGCCTACGCCCGCGCCCCTCGCCGCGAGCTCCGCGGCGAGCCCGATGGCGTCCTCCATCGCCATCTTGGTGCCCGAGCCGACGGAGAAGTGCGCGGTGTGGGCGGCGTCGCCGAGCAGGACGAGGTTGCGGTGCGACCACGCACGGTTGGTGATGTGGCGGAAGGTGGCCCATTTGCTGTTGTTGACCAGGAGCGGGTGGCCCTGGAGCTCTTCGGCGAAGACCTGCTCCATGAGCTCTTGGGCGTAGGGGTCGCTGACGCCCGGTGCGGCGGCCCGCTCCGTCGAGGTCTCAAGACCCGCCGCCCGCCAGGTCGCCTCGTCGGTCTCGACGATGAAGGAGTGCAGCCCCTCGCCGTAGGGATAGGCGTGCGCGGCGAAGGCGCCGAACGCGGTCTGGACGAACGGGAAGGTCACCACCTCGAACGGCGCCCGGGTGCCGAACCAGACGTACTTGCCGGCGCCCGGCGTCGCGCGGGTGCCGAAACGGTCGGCGAGGGCGCCTCGGGTGGCGGAGTTGGCGCCGTCGGCCGCCACCACCAGGTCGTGCCCGTCGATCAGCGCGAGAGCGTCGGCCCGCTCCTCGAAACGGAGCTCGGCCCCCGCGTCGGCGGCCTGCTCCTGGAGGACGGCGAGCAGCGTCTTGCGGGACACGGCGGTGAACCCGTACCCGCCGTAGCGCAGCGCCCGCCCCCGGTGGCGCAGTTCCATGTCGGTCCAGGCGACGCCGGCCTCCGCGATCCTGCGGTGGGTCACGGGGTCGGCCCGCTCGAAGGCGGACATCGTGCGGTCGGAGAAGACCACCCCGAATCCGAAGGTGGCGTCCGGGGCGTCGCGCTCGTGCACGGTGACCTGGCGGGCGATCCCCCGCAGCATCAGGAGCCTGGCGAGGAAGAGTCCTCCAGGACCTCCCCCGACCACAGCGACATCCAGCACGGCCAGCACCCTCTTCCCTGCTCGGTGGCGTCTGCCCGGGTCGGAATCCGGGTGACGCCAGGGAGCTTCGCGTGGGTGCCTCAAGCCGTTCTCAAGCTGCTTTCAAGCCGGTTGTCCACAGGGTGGGCGGAGCCCGTGGTGCCGCTCTGACCTGCGCGGACGGCCCAGCGGGCCCGGCGGCGTACCGCGCTTGTCCGACCCGTCCTGTTGTATGGGGGCATGGAGCACACGAGCAACGCGCAACTGCGTACCGAGGCCGATGCGGTCCTGGCCCGTCTCGTCGGGGACGCCACGGGCACCGCGCGGCTGCGCGAGGACCAGTGGCGGGCGATCGAGGCACTGGTGGCCGACAAGCGGCGGGCGCTCGTCGTGCAGCGCACCGGCTGGGGCAAGTCCGCGGTGTACTTCGTGGCGACGGCGCTGCTGCGGTCGCGCGGCGCGGGCCCCACGGTGATCGTCTCGCCGCTGCTCGCCCTGATGCGCAACCAGGTCGAGGCGGCCGCCCGCGCGGGCATCACCGCCCGCACCATCAACTCGGCCAACCCCGAGGAGTGGGACACCGTCCAGGAGGAGGTCGCCGCGGGCGCGGTGGATGTGCTGCTGGTCTCCCCCGAGCGCCTGAACAACCCCGATTTCCGGGACAACGTGCTGCCGAAGCTGTCCGCGGCGACGGGCCTGCTGGTGGTCGACGAGGCGCACTGCATCTCCGACTGGGGCCACGACTTCCGGCCCGACTACCGCCGGCTGCGCACGATGCTGGCCGAACTGCCGCCGCTCGTCCCGGTGCTCGCGACCACCGCCACCGCCAACGCCCGGGTGACGGCGGACGTGGCCGAGCAGCTGGGCACGGGGGCCGGGTCGGACGCGCTGGTGCTGCGCGGTCCCCTGGACCGCGAGAGCCTGAGCCTGAACGTGCTGGCGCTGCCCGACGCGGCGCACCGCCTGGCCTGGCTCGCCGACCATCTCGACGAGCTGCCGGGCTCGGGGATCATCTACACGCTGACCGTCGCGGCGGCCGAGGAGATCACCGCCTGTCTGCGCCGCCGGGGCCACCCGGTCGCCTCCTACACCGGTAGGACGGAGAACGCCGACCGCCAGCAGGCCGAGGACGATCTGCTCGCCAACCGCGTCAAGGCGCTCGTCGCCACCTCCGCGCTCGGCATGGGCTTCGACAAGCCCGACCTCGGCTTCGTGGTCCATCTCGGCTCGCCCTCCTCGCCCATCGCCTACTACCAGCAGGTCGGCCGCGCCGGCCGTGGCGTGGCGCACGCGGAGGTGCTGCTGCTGCCGGGCCGCGAGGACGAGGCGATCTGGAAGTACTTCGCGTCGGTGGCCTTCCCGCCCGAGGAGCAGGTCCGGCGCACCCTGGACGTGCTGGCGCAGGCCGGCCGCCCCCTGTCGCTGCCCGCCCTCGAACCCCTGGTGGAGCTGCGCCGCACCCGGCTCGAAACGATGCTCAAGGTGCTGGACGTGGACGGCGCGGTGCACCGCGTCAAGGGCGGCTGGACCAGCACGGGCGAGCCGTGGGTGTACGACAGCGAGCGGTACGCGTGGGTGGCGCGCCAGCGCTCCGCCGAGCAGCAGGCCATGCGGGACTACGCCGCGACGACGGGCTGCCGCATGGAGTTCCTGCGCCGTCAGCTGGACGACGAGCAGGCGGCGCCGTGCGGGCGCTGCGACAACTGCGCGGGGGTCCGCTTCACCGCCGATGTGTCCGGCGCCGCCCTGGAGCAGGCCCGGGGCGAGCTGAGCCGGCCCGGCGTCGAGGTGGAGCCCCGCAAGATGTGGCCCACCGGTCTCGCGGCCATCGGCATCGACCTGAAGGGCCGCATCCCGGCAGGCGAACTGGCCTTCCCCGGGCGGGCGTTGGGCCGCCTTTCGGACATCGGCTGGGGCAACCGGCTGCGCCCGATGCTCGCGCCGGGCGCCCCCGACGGGCCGGTGCCCGACGATGTGGTCCAGGCCGTGGTGAGCGTGCTCGCCGACTGGGCCAAGGGCCGGGGCGGCTGGGCCTCGGGGGCCGCTGACGCGCCGGCCCGGCCGGTGGGGGTGGTGACGCTGCCCTCCCGGGCCCGGCCCGCGCTCGTCTCGTCCCTCGGCGCCAGGATCGCCGAGATCGGACGGATGCCGCTGCTCGGCTCGCTCGCCTACGCCGAGGGCCCGGCGGGCGAGGCGATCGCGCAGTCCAACAGCGCCCAGCGGGTGCGCGCCCTGCACCAGGCGTTCACCGTGCCCCCAGAGCTGGCGGCCGCGCTCGCCGAGGCCGAGGGACCGGTGCTGCTCGTCGACGACGCCTGCGACACGGGCTGGACGATGGCGGTGGCGGCGCGCCTGGTGCGGCGCTCGGGCGCGAAAGGCGTGTTTCCGCTGGTCCTCGCCGTCCAGGCGTGAGGAAAGGGATGGCGGGGGGCGCGCCGGGGCAGGGATAGAGAGCGGGCCCGTGGATCGGGACGGCGGCTCTCACCGCGTCGCGCCGGCCGGCCACGGGACGGCGCGCGGGGGGGGCTCGCGCCTGACCGGAACCGCCCGCTGTGCACGGGCCGCGCCCTGGCGCGCGGCCGCCTTCGCCCCGGCCCGCGCGCCGAGGCGCGTCTTTCGAAGGGAGGACCGTGACGACCTTCGGACTCGCTCCGTCCACGGCTTCGCCAGCGCTCTCCAGCTCCCTTTCCGCCGGCTCCGCCGACCGCCACGCCCGACTGCTCGAACCCGCCGAGTGGGCCGCGGCCGGCATTCCGCTGCTGCGCAGTCCCCGTGACGTCGTCGGCGCCCTGTTCCCGCTGCACCGGCCCACGCCCGGCACGGCGATCGTCGCCGTCCTGGGCCCCGGGGAACGGCTCGCCGCCAGCGCCTCGTTCGCGCCGCGCGCGGCGTCGGCCGACGGCTGGGAGTTCCGCAACGCGCTGCTCGCGCAGTTGCGCCGGGTGGTCCCGCACGATCTGCGCCGCCGCACCCCGGTGCGTACCGCGGTGCTGCTGTACTGCCGCGAGGGCGACGAACGCTGGACGCCGCAGGACGGCGCCAGGATGTGGGGGCTGCGCGACGCCTGCACCCTGCACGGGCTGCGCTGCGGCGCGTACATCACGCTGACGGATGGCGGCTGGCAGGTGCTGGGCGAGGGCCGCGCGGGGCGCAGCCCCAGCTCCCCCGTCCTGGCCCGGCCGCGCCTCGGCGCCGCCGGGGGACGCGCGGGGCTGCCCGCACCGCGCCGGTCGAGCGGCGCCCTCGATCCGCACGGGCGCGCGGCGGCACGCTGAAGCGCCCGACACCGGGGCCCGGCCCGGCCACCGCCACGGACGGCCGGGCCGGGCCCTTGTGCCACCGGCGCTGACCGGGGGGCCTTTGCGCCCCGGCGCTGACCGCGGGCCTCGCGCCCCGGCGCTGACCACGGGCCTTGTGCCTGACGCCGACCGCAGGCCCCCGCGCCACCGGCGCTGACCGCAGGGCCCGCCGGGACCCGGCCCGCGCGCCCGGCCCGCGTGTCCGGCGTTCGCGTGCGGCGGCCGGGACGCGGGCGGGAGCCTCAGACTCCGGCGCCGAGCGCCGAGTTGACCTGCTGCGGGTCGCCGCACACGATGAGCAGCGTCTCGGCGCGCTCGCGCGCGAGCGCCAGCGCGCGGCCGACGACGCCGTCGTCTCCCTCGGCGTTGGCGGCCACGACGACCACCGGTCGGGCCGAGGCCCGGGCCAGGTCGGCCGCGTCGGCGTAGAAGACGTCGTCACGGGCGTCGTGCTGAGCCCAGTAGGCGTCCTCGCCGAAGGACAGCTCGTGCGCGGCCCACGGGTGGGTCTCACCCGTGGTCAGGACCAGGATGTCGCCCGGCGCGCGGCCGGTGTCGAGCAGCAGGTCCACCGCTTCGCCGGCCGCGTCGAGCGCGCCGGCGGCCGGAGCCGGGATCAGCTGGATCTGGGGGCCGGCCGGGCTCGGCGGCCCGGACGGCGGGGTCTGCGCGGCGGAAGGGTGCGTGCGCTGCGCGGGGGGCGCGGGCCGGGCCGGGCCGGGGCCCGGACGTCCGGGACGCGGTGCGGCCGCGGGACGCGGACCGGGTACGGGGCGAGGGGTCTGCGCGGTGCGGCCGGCGGCCGGGGTGACGCGGGGACCCTGGGCACTCTCGTGAATCTGAGGCTCCTCGGGGATGAGAGGCATGAATGGATGTCTATCAAATGCCGGTGAACACGTCATCGGCGGGTGGCACAAAGGTGCGATCGGGGCGGAGTCTCCCCTCAACTGGGCGGGGAAGTCCAGGGATTTCGGGATGCCGCCCGGGACTTGCCCGCTCCCGCGAAACGGACCGGAAAACTCCGGCAGCCGGGGAAACGCCTTACGGAAAACGGACCGAGAACTTCCGGAAATCGGCCGTGGTCCGGGTCAGAAATCGAAGCCGAGCTGTCCCCCGCTTTCGAGTGCGGCCGCCTCCGGGGAGAGCCGCGTCTTCTTCAGGTGCCGCCAGCGCGGCAGTCCGTCCAGGTAGGACCAGGACAGCCGGTGATAGGGCGTGGGCCCCAGCTCCGCGAGGGCCGCCTTGTGCACGGGCGAGGGATAACCGGCGTTCTCGGCGAAGCCGAACCCCGCGTACTCCCCCTGGGCGCCCGCCAGTTGGGCCATCATCGCGTCCCTGGCCACCTTGGCGATCACCGAGGCGGCCGAGACCGCCACGCAGGACTGGTCACCCTTGATCACCGTACGGACCTGCCAGGGAAGCCCGAGATAGTCGTGCTTCCCGTCCAGGATCACCGCGTCCGGCCGCACCGGCAGCGCGTCGAGGGCCCGCACGGCGGCGAGGCGCAGCGCGGCGGTCATGCCCAGTTCGTCGATCTCCTGCGGGGAGGCGTCGCCCAGCGCGTACGCGGTGACCCAGCCATGCAGTATCGCGGCGAGCTCGCCCCGGCGCTTGGGGCTGATCAGTTTGGAGTCGGTCAGCCCGGCGGGCGGGCGGCGAAGGCCCGTGATGGCGGCGCACACCGTGACGGGACCGGCCCACGCCCCGCGTCCGACTTCGTCGACACCGGCGACGACCTTGGCTCCGGTGGTGGCGCGGATCGAGCGCTCGACGCTGTGGGTGGGTGGTTCGTACGGCATGGCGTCTGCAACATTACGCCGCCGCCGACGGCCCGCGACACCCAGGTCATGCCCAGGGGCGCACGGCCCCGGATCCGCCGGCTCGGCGCCGGGCGCGGTCAGTGGGCCGCAGCGTCGGTGACCCAGGCCGGGAGGGCCTCGGTGCGCTCCAGCCAGCGGGCCGGGGGCGCGCTCGCCGCACCGGCCGCGACCACGCCGCCCACGATCGCGCAGGTCGTGTCGACGTCTCCGCCCACCTGCGCGGTCGTCCAGAACGCCCGCTCGTAGTCACCGAGTCCGCGCGCCGCCGACCACAGCGCGAAGGGCACCGTGTCGTGCGCGCTGGTGCGCCGGCCGGAGCCGAGCACCGCCGCCACCGTCGTCGCGTCGTCGTAATCGAGCATGTCGCGGGCCCGGCGCAGCCCGGCGCCCACGGCGCTGCGCGGCACGAGTGCGATCACCGCGTCCAGCAGGGCGGCCGGCCCGGGCGGCCCCTGGGGGGACGCCACGAGCGCGGCGGCCGCCGCGACGGCCATGGCGCCGACGACGGCCTCGCGGTGCTGGTGGGTGGTGTAGGAGGAGATCTCGGCCTGGTGCGTGGCCTGCTCGGGATCGCCCGCGTACCAGGCGCCGAGCGGCGCGATGCGCATGGCCGAGCCGTTGCCCCAGGAGCCCTGCCCCTTGAAGAGCGCGGAGGCCAGCTCCCGCCAGTCCCCGCCCTCCCGCACGAGCCGCAGCATGCGGTTGACGGCGGGACCGTAGCCCCGGTCGAAGTCGTGATGCTGAGCGAAGGACCAGGCCAGCGCGTCCTGGTCGATCCGGCCGTGCGAAAGGAGCACGGCCAGCACCGAGCAGGCCATCTCGGTGTCGTCGGTCCACTGCCAGCGGCCTTCGGGCAGTTCCCGGCGCTTGAGGCGGGGGTAGTTGACGGGGACGAAGAACTGGGAGCCCAGCGCGTCGCCGACGGACAGCCCGCGCAGGCTGGCCAGGGCGCGCGCGTAACGCGGGTCGAGTGATTCGGTGGCGGAGTCAGCTGTCATCGCACGGCCACTCTATCCGGTGACGCCATACGGTTCGGGGGCGCGCCACCGCTGAAAGGGCCGGTCCAGCGCGTACCGGCCGTCCGCCCCGAGCAGCAGGGTCCTGGTCTCGGCGTTGCCCGGGTTGGACAGCGACTCGAAGTCCGCCACCGTCCAGTGGAACCAGCGCATGCAGAACAGCCGCATGGTGAGCCCGTGCGTCACCAGAAGCACATTGGGCGGGTGGTCCGGCGCTTCGAAGCTGCGGTAGAGGCTCTCCAGGAACGCCCCCACCCGGTCATAGACGTCGGCCCCCGACTCGCCCTGGGCGAAGCGGTAGAAGAAGTGGCCGTAGGCGTCCCGGTAGGCCTTCTGGAGCTTGACGTCGTCCCGGTCCTGCCAGTTTCCCCAGTCCTGCTCGCGCAGCCGGGGCTCCTCGCGCACCCGCACCCGCTCCGGCGCGAGACCGAACGCCTGGAACGTCTCGTGGGTGCGCCGGTAGGGCGACACATACACGCTCACGCCCTCGTCGCCGAACAGCGCGCGCAGCCGCTCCCCCGTCGCCTCGGCCTGGCGCACCCCGGCCGCGGTGAGCCTGAGGGCGTGGTCGGGCTCGCGCTCGTACACGGTGTCGTCGGCGTTGCCCTGCGACTCGCCGTGCCGGACGAGGACGATGCGACGTGGTCTTGCCATGGTCAAACCCTAGATCGCCCGCTCACCTTTCGAGCGACTGTGCGGCCTCCGTCCGGCGTAGCCGGGGCCAGGGCGCGCGGCGGGGCGTCTCAGACGGTCCACTGCGGGTCGAGCTCGACGACGTCCCCGCTCAGGGCCGTGATGTCGCTCTCGGTCTGCGCCAGCAGCGACAGCCGCTCCACGCGCTCGGCCCGGTACTTGCCGTGCTCGGCGGCCGAGCGCCACATCGAGAGCACCAGGAACTCATGGCCCGGCGCCTCGGCGAACACCCCGCGCACCATGCCCGGCGAGCCCGCCATCGCGGGGTTCCACACCTTCTGCTGCATCAGCGCGAAGTGCTCGACCCGTTCCTCGCGCACCGTGCAGTGCGCGAGCCGGACCACGTCCGCGTCCGCGAAGTGCGGCTCGAAGCCGGTCTTGATGTCGAAGCGGTGGCCGAACAGCTTGCACTCGATGTCCTTGTACGTACCCGACTGGGCCGCCGCGAGCCCGTCGTGCGCCCGCGCCATGAAGGAGTCGTAGAACGCCCGGCTCTCCCAGAAACCGAAGACATGGGCCACGTCCGGCCGTGCGCGGCTCCAGCCGCCGGCCTGCCCCCGGAAACCGGGCTCACCCAGTAACCCCGCCCATTTCCGCTGCCCCCGCTCGAAACCGCGGCGGTCCACCACGGTGCAGCGAATCCATTTGACCAGCACCGGCCCATCGTACGGCGCGCCGTAGCGCCCCGGTCGCACTCCGACGGCGTACGTCCGGCGCACCGGATCCACCGCCCGGCGCGCGCCGGAGCGGGCCGCTCATCGCGCGGCCGGCGCCAACAGGGCCTGGACGTGGGCCACATGGGGCGTGGGAGCATGGGGGTCGGCGGGGTGGCAGCTCCGGGGAGGGTGGGCGATGAGCGGCATCGGCAAAGGGCTCGGCACGGTCGAGGTGGCACTGCGCTGGGATCCGAGCCCGCTCGGCTCCCCGCCCCACGACCTGGACGTGGTCGCGTGCGTCTACGCGGCGAACGCCCCCTATGGGCCGCCCGCCCATCAGGTCGCCTTCGACAGCCGCTCCCCCGACGGCACGATCCATCTGGACCGCGACAGCCGCACCGGCCAGGGCCTCGGCTACGACGAGGTCATGACCATCGAGCTGTCGCGCATGGCGGCCGGGCACAGCCGTGTGGTGGTCGGGGTGGTGATCCAGCAGAACGCGGGCCACCGCGTCTTCGGCGATGTGGCGGGCCCGGGGGTACGGATCCGCGAGGGCCACACGGAGCTGTCCCGGCACGACCTGTCCTCGGTGGCCGCCTCGATGGCGGCGACGGTCGCGGAGTTCACCCGGGACGACACGGGTGCCTGGCGGTTTCGCGAGGACGTCCGGGGCTTCGCCCTGCCCCCGGACGCCTTCATCACCGCCATGGGCGCCCCACCCGCCTGACCCCGGCCCCAACGCGAACGGCCCGCACGCGAACGGCCCGAAGGGCGCCGACCTGACGTCGGCGCCCTTCGGGTGACCCATCGGCCGGCCGGGGCCCTCGCGCCCACCACGTTGCCGTGGCGGCGGGAAGGCCCCCGCCGTCAGCTGCAGCCGCTGGTGGAGCCGCAGCCCTCGCAGATGTAGCAGGAACCGGCCCGCTGCATCTTCGTACCGCAGGAGAAGCACAGCGGCGCGTCGGCGCTGACGCCGAGCTGCATCTCGACGAGCTCCGCCGAGTTGTGCGCGACCCTGGGGGCCTCGGCGGCGGCCGGCTTCGGCGTCGCGACGGCCTTCAGGGGCTCGCTCTGGCGCGGCGCGGACTGGGCCAGGCTCTCCACGTCCAGCTCGTCGTCCTCCATCGCCGGCTCGTAGGAACCGGTGTCGAGGTGGCGCTGGCGCTCCTCGGCGGAGTGGATGCCGAGCGCGGAGCGCGTCTCGAAGGGGAGGAAGTCCAGCGCCAGGCGGCGGAAGATGTAGTCGACGATCGACTGTGCCATCCGCACGTCCGGGTCGTCCGTCATGCCGGCCGGCTCGAAGCGCATGTTGGTGAACTTCGAGACGTACGTCTCCAGCGGCACGCCGTACTGGAGGCCGACCGAGACGGCGATGGAGAAGGCGTCCATCATGCCCGCGAGGGTCGAGCCCTGCTTGGACATCTTCAGGAAGACCTCGCCCAGACCGTCGTCCGGGTAGGAGTTGGCCGTCATGTAGCCCTCGGCGCCACCGACCGTGAAGGAGGTGGTGATCCCCGGGCGGCCCTTGGGCAGGCGCTTGCGGACCGGACGGTACTCGACGACCTTCTCGACCGCGGCGCGGATGGTGTCCTCGGCCTTGGCGGTGACCGCCTCCTTCTCGCCGTCCTTGACCGTCTTGGTCTTGGCGGAGAGGGGCTGGCCCACCTTGCAGTTGTCACGGTAGATGGCGAGCGCCTTGACGCCCATCTTCCACGCCTCGAAGTAGACCTCTTCGACGTCCTCGACCGTGGCGGTCTCGGGCAGGTTGACCGTCTTGGACAGGGCGCCCGAGATCCACGGCTGGATCGCCGCCATCATGCGGACGTGGCCCATCGCGGAGATGGAGCGCTCACCCATGGCGCAGTCGAAGACCTCGTAGTGCTCGGGCTTCAGGCCCGGGGCGTCGATGACGTTCCCGTTCTCGGCGATGTGGGCGACGATCGCCTCGATCGCCTCCTCCTGGTAGCCGAGGCGGCGCAGCGCCTGCGGAACCGTGCCGTTGACGATCTGCATCGAGCCGCCGCCGACCAGCTTCTTGAACTTGACCAGGGCGAGGTCGGGCTCAAGGCCGGTGGTGTCGCAGGACATCGCGAGACCGATGGTGCCGGTGGGCGCGATGACCGAGGCCTGCGCGTTGCGGAAACCGTTCTTCGCGCCGAGCCGGATCACGTCCTGCCAGGCCTCCGTGGCGGCGGCCCAGATCGGGTTGTCCAGGTCGTCGACGTGGACGGCGACGGCATTGGCGTCGGCGTGCTGCTTCATCACGCGCTGGTGGGGCTCGGCGTTGCGGGCGTAGCCGTCGTAGGGGCCGACGACCGCGGCGAGCTCGGCGGAACGCTTGTAGGAGGTGCCGGTCATCAGGGAGGTGATGGCACCGGCGAGCGCGCGGCCGCCGTCGGAGTCGTAGGCGTGGCCCGTCGCCATCAGCAGGGCGCCGAGGTTGGCGTAGCCGATGCCGAGCTGGCGGAAGGCGCGGGTGTTCTCGCCGATCTTCTGCGTCGGGAAGTCCGCGAAGCAGATCGAGATGTCCATCGCGGTGATGACCAGCTCGACGACCTTGGCGAAGCGCTCGACCTCGAAGGACTGGTTGCCCAGGCCGTCGTCCTTGAGGAACTTCATCAGGTTCAGGGACGCGAGGTTGCAGGACGTGTTGTCCAGGTGCATGTACTCGCTGCACGGGTTCGAGCCGTTGATGCGGCCGGACTCGGGGCAGGTGTGCCAGTGGTTGATGGTGTCGTCGTACTGGATGCCCGGGTCGGCGCAGGCCCAGGCCGCCTCGGCCATCTTGCGGAAGAGGGACTTGGCGTCGACCTCCTCGATGACCTCGCCGGTCATGCGCGAGGTCAGGCCGAACTTCCCGCCCTGCTCGACGGCCTTCATGAACGCGTCGTTCACGCGCACCGAGTTGTTGGCGTTCTGGTACTGGACGGACGTGATGTCGTCGCCGCCCAGGTCCATGTCGAAGCCCGCGTCGCGCAGCGCGCGGATCTTCTCCTCCTCCTTCACCTTGGTCTCGATGAAGTTCTCGATGTCGGGGTGGTCGACGTCGAGGATGACCATCTTGGCCGCGCGGCGGGTCGCACCGCCGGACTTGATGGTGCCGGCCGAGGCGTCGGCGCCGCGCATGAAGGAGACCGGGCCCGAGGCGTTGCCGCCGGAGGACAGGAGCTCCTTGGAGGAGCGGATGCGGGAGAGGTTCAGGCCGGCGCCGGAGCCGCCCTTGAAGATCATGCCCTCTTCCTTGTACCAGTCGAGGATCGACTCCATGGAGTCGTCGACGGCCAGGATGAAGCAGGCCGAGACCTGCTGCGGCTGGGGCGTGCCGACGTTGAACCACACCGGCGAGTTGAAGCTGAAGATCTGGTGCAGAAGGGCGTACGCCAGCTCGTGCTCGAAGATCTCGGCGTCGGCGGGCGAGGCGAAGTACCCGTACTCCTCGCCGGCCTTCGTGTAGGTCTTCACGATCCGGTCGATGAGCTGCTTGAGACCGGTCTCGCGCTGCGGGGTGCCGACGGCCCCGCGGAAGTACTTGCTGGTGACGATGTTGACCGCGTTCACCGACCAGAAGTCGGGGAACTCGACGCCACGCTGCTCGAAGTTGACCGAGCCGTCGCGCCAGTTGGTCATGACGACGTCACGGCGCTCCCAGGCCACCTCGTCGTACGGATGCACGCCGGGGGTGGTGTGGATGCGCTCGATGCGCAGCCCCTTGGTGGCCTTGGATCCCTTGGCTCGGGAGCCTCGTGCCGGGCCGCTCGCCGTCTCTGTCATTGCCGCCTCCCATACGCGGGCAAAAACGCCCAAAAGTGCCTGAATGTTCCCAGGGCACGGTGTCTGTCTGATGCCAGGGGCGCGGCAGAGCGCACCCCTGGCAGGTTCTGGATGCCGCCGATCGGCGACCGCGGGCCCCTGCGGGCCGCCGCGGTCAGTCGGCGGCGGTGGCGGGGACGGGGACCTCGGGGGTCGCGCCGGCCGCGCACGTGTCTGATGGCTCCCCGGGGGGCCGCTGCTCGCGGAGCTCCGCGATGGCGGCCTCGAAGTCCTCGAGGGTGTCGAACGCCCGGTATACGGACGCGAAGCGCAGGTACGCGACGAGGTCGAGCTCCTGCAACGGGCCGAGTATGGCAAGCCCCACGTCGTGCGTGGTCAGCTCGGCGCTGCCGGTGGCGCGCACCGCCTCCTCGACCCGCTGGCCGAGCTTGGCGAGGGCGTCCTCCGTGACGGGCCGCCCCTGGCACGCCTTGCGGACACCCGAGATGACCTTGGTGCGGCTGAAGGGCTCGGTCACGCCCGACCGCTTGATGACCATCAGCGAGGCCGTCTCCACCGTCGTGAAGCGACGGGAGCAGTCGGGGCACTGACGGCGCCGGCGGATCGACGTGCCGTCGTCGGTCGTCCGACTGTCGACGACACGGCTGTCGGGGTGCCTGCAGAAGGGGCAGTGCATGGTTCCCAAGCCTCCTTCACAGCACGACTGAATAGCCTCGGTGGGCCAGGAATCCGCCCGCGAAGCGACCCCAAGCATAGGCGATGACCAGGGTCGCAGCGGACCATGGACCACAACTTCTGGGCGGCCGCACCAATCCAACCACTAGATCTAGTGGATCTCGGGTTTTTGCCGCCGATCCGGCGCGTCCGCGTGTCGCCCAGGGGGCGCGGCCGGCGCGGCGGGGCCCGGCCGCGCAAGAGATTACGGGAAGCGCGTCGCGCCGGTGGATCCCGGGGTGTCGGATGACAGACTGACCGGCGGCGCCACGCCGTCGCGGGCGGCGCGCGGGGGCGTGACCGTACGGCGCCCGGCCCGGTGCGGCCCGGCCCCGGGCGGGGGCGTGACCATACGGCGTCCGGCCTGGCGCGGTCCGGTCCGGCCCGGCCCGCCCGTGAAGGCTGCCGCGACGGCCCGCGAGTGGCCCGCACATGGTCCGGATGCCGTTCGACGGGCCCCCGGTCGGGACTCGCACATACACCCAGCCCCAGGGCCACGTAGCGTAATCCGCGATTTTTCACTCGAACGTGTGTTTGGCGCAACCTTTCGAAAGCAACTACCGTTGTCCAGCTAGGGAGACCACATTCGAGAGGGGCCGCCGACGTGACCACGACCGCAGACAGTGCCACCATCACTGCCCAGGACCGCTCCCAGACCCGACTTGAGCCGGTGCATGCCATGAATGACGCAGTCACGAACCAGGGGGCGGACGCCGCACGGCCCGCACGCTCCCTGCCCGGCAGGCCTCCAGGCATCAGGGCGGACAGCTCCGGGCTCACCGACCGGCAGCGGCGGGTCATCGAAGTCATCCGGGACTCCGTGCAGCGCCGTGGCTATCCGCCGTCGATGCGGGAGATCGGTCAGGCCGTCGGCCTCTCCAGCACCTCGTCCGTCGCCCACCAGCTGATGGCCCTCGAACGCAAGGGCTTCCTGCGCCGCGACCCGCACCGCCCGCGCGCGTACGAGGTCCGCGGCTCCGACCAGCCGAGCAGCCAGCCCACCGACACCGCGGGCAAGCCCGCCGCGTCCTACGTGCCGCTGGTGGGCCGCATCGCGGCCGGTGGCCCGATCCTCGCCGAGGAGTCCGTCGAGGACGTCTTCCCGCTGCCCCGCCAGCTGGTCGGCGACGGCGAGCTCTTCGTCCTGAAGGTCGTCGGCGATTCGATGATCGAAGCCGCCATCTGTGACGGCGACTGGGTCACCGTCCGCCGCCAGCCCGTCGCCGAGAACGGCGACATCGTCGCGGCGATGCTCGACGGCGAGGCCACGGTCAAGCGCTTCAAGCGCGAGGACAACCACATCTGGCTGCTCCCGCACAACGCCGCCTACCAGCCGATTCCCGGCGACGACGCGACCATCCTGGGCAAGGTGGTGGCGGTGCTCCGGCGGGTCTGACCCCACCGCCGGCTTCGACCGGGCCCCGGGACCTCCTGCGCCGGTCCCGGGGTCCCGCCATGTCACCCCGGGGCGCGCGCGACACCCGCCGCCCGCGCGGGCCCACCCCCGCCGCCGCGCTCCCCGCCGTCGCTTTACTTGCCGTCGCCCTACTTGCCGTCCGCCCGCGCCGCCGCGTCGATCGCCGCGAGCGAGCGCCGGGCCTGATTACGGTCCGTGGTGTACCAGAAGCCGGGCAGCGAGGCCCGCAGATAGCTGCCGTACCGGGCGTTGGCCAGACGCGGATCGAGCACCGCCACCACACCCCGGTCCCCGGTCGCCCGCACGAGACGGCCCGCGCCCTGTGCCATCAGGAGCGCGGCATGCGTGGCCGCGACCGCCATGAAGCCATTGCCGCCGGCCTCCTCCACCGCTTTTTGCCGGGCGCTCATCAGCGGATCGTCCGGACGCGGGAACGGGATGCGGTCCATGACCACCAGCTGGCAGCTCGGCCCGGGCACATCGACGCCCTGCCACAGCGACAGCGTGCCGAACAGACATGTCTTCGGGTCGGCGGCGAACGTCTTGATCAGCTCGCCCAGCGTCTCCTCGCCCTGCAACAGGATCGGGTGGTCCAGACGCCCGCGCAGCTCCTCCGCGGCGGCCTGGGCGGCCCGCATCGAGGAGAACAGGCCGAGCGTGCGGCCCCCGGCCGCCTCGACGAGTTCGGCCAGCTCGTCCATCATGTCGCCGCGCGAGCCCTCCCGGCCCGGCGTCGCCAGATGCCTGGCGACATACAGGATGCCCTGCTTGGGATAGTCGAACGGCGAGCCGACGTCGAGGCCCTTCCACCGCGGTGCGTCCTCGTCACCCATGCCCTCGGGAGACAGGCCCAGGGAGGCGCCCACCCCGTTGAAGTCGCCGCCGAGCTTCAAGGTGGCCGACGTCAAGACCACCGAGCGGTCCGCGAACAGCTTCTCCCTGAGCAGCCCCGACACCGACAGCGGAGCCACCCGCAGCGACGCGCCGAAACGGTCGTGCCGCTCGTACCAGACGACGTCCCACTCGGAGCCGTTCGTGATGCGCTCGGCCACGCCGTGCACCGTCTCCAGCATGGCCAGGGCCTGCTTGCGCACCGCGTCCTCGTCCTGGACGGACTTGTCGCGGGTCGAGCCGAGCGCCGAGATCACCTCGCGGGCGGCGTCGCGCAGCGCCATGAGCGCGTAACCGAGATCTTCGGGAACCTCCTCGAGGCGGCCGGGCAGCGCCAGCTCCATGACCCGCTCGAAACCCTCCGCCGCGGTCTGGAGCTGATCGGCGACCTTCTCGTTGACGAGCTTGGCGCTGCGCCGCACGGTCCGGCTGACCTGCCCCGGGGTGAGCTCACCGGTGGCGACGCCGGTGACCCGGGAGACCAGCTCGTGCGCCTCGTCGACGATCAGCACCTCGTGCTGCGGTAGCACCGGGGCGCCCTCGATCGCGTCGATGGCGAGCAGCGCGTGATTGGTGACGACCACGTCGGAGAGCTTGGCGCGCTCGCGGGCCATCTCGGCGAAGCACTCCGCCCCGTACGCGCACTTCGAGGCGCCCAGGCACTCACGCGAGGACACCGACACCTGGCTCCAGGCCCGGTCCGAGACGCCCGGGGTCAGTGCGTCACGGTCACCGGTCTCCGTCTCGTCCGCCCAGTCCCGCATCCTCAGGAGGTCCTGGCCCAGCTTGCTGGTGGGCGCGGCCGCCTCGAACTGGTCGAACAGGCCCTCGTCCTCGTCCTGCGGGGCGCCCTCGTGCAGGCGGTGCAGGCACAGATAGTTCGAGCGGCCCTTGAGCATGGCGAACTGCGGGCGGCGCCGCAGCAGCGGCTGCAACGCCTCCACCGTGCGCGGCAGGTCGCGCTCCACGAGCTGGCGCTGGAGGGCGAGCGTGGCCGTGGCGATCACCACGCGCTCTCCGTGCGCGAGCGCCGGCACCAGATAGCCGAGGGACTTTCCGGTGCCCGTCCCGGCCTGGACCAGCAGGTGGGAGGCGTCGTCGACAGCGTCGGCGACGGCCGTGGCCATCGCGACCTGGCCAGGGCGCTCCACGCCGCCGACGGCGGTGACGGCGGCGTGCAGGAGCTCGGGGAGTGAAGGCTTCGTCATAGCCGGACCAGCCTAAGGCTCAGCACTGACAACCGGGTCACCCAGCGGGTGCGAGCGGGTTCGCCACGGTGCCGTGCACGGTGGCGTGCGGCCGCTCCGAGCGGTCGCGGTAGCCGTCGGTGTGCAGGCGGTTGCGGTTCAGACAGAGTCGTTCGATGCGGGGGGCGAGCAGGTCGAAGGTCTCGTAGCGGTCCTTGTCCCCGGGGAAACGCGCCTGGTAGCGCAGGATCTCCTCGCGCACCAGGGCCCAGAAGTCGCCTTCCGCGACCCCGAGTTGGTCCTCGCACAGCACGGCGAGGAACCGGTAGACCCCGACGAACAGCCCCGCGTGAATGAACTGCGTGAGGAAGTCGGGCGCCTCGGTGAGCAGGACCTTCCGCACGTCCTCGGGCATCGATTCGTGTTCGGGCAGGTGCTCGGCGCTCACATTGATGTCGTCGACGAAGTCCTTGATCGCCAGACGGACGGGCACGTCCTGGTCGTCGAAGACGACGATGGCGTTCTCGCCGTGCGGCGAGAAGACGGTTCCGTACCGGTACAGGAAGCGCAGCAGCGGCGGCAGCATGGCGGCGAACAGATGCCGCAGCCACACCCGGGGCGCCAGACCCGAACGGGTGACGAGTTCGGCGGTGAAGGCCCGTCCGTCGGCGTCGGTGTGCAGCAGCGCCGCCAGGGTGCGGGCGCGTTCACCCGCCGCGAGCTTCGGCGGCAGCGGCTCGCGCCAGATCGCCCCCAGCAACTCCTTGTATTGGTAGGGCACTTCACCGATGCGGTCGTAGACCGGGTGCTCCACGGCCACCGACGCGACCTCGCCGAGCAGGATGACCCGGCACTCCTCGCGCAGAAAGGGGTCCCTCTCGCACAGGCCCTGGACCCAGGAGGTGACGGCGGGCGCGGCCACGGTGCGCTCGGTGGGCAGTCCGCGCCAGACCAGGGTGTTGAGGATGGACAGCGGCAGCTTCACCGTGTGGCGCTCGGGGCTCGACAGGTTGAGGAAGGTGCGGATGGACTGCTGGGGAAGGCGCACGTCGCCGTCGGTGGGCAGCGGCACGATGGCGTTGTCGGCGACGGCGGGGGCGAAGAGCGGAAGGATCATCTCCGTCCACTGCCAGGGGTGCACGGGCAGATACAGATACGCCTCCGGGTCGAGGGCCCGGGCACGCAGCGCGGCGGCGAAGGCGGCGCGGACGGGGGCGTCGAGCTCGCGCGCGTAGAGGCGATCGGGCGTGGCCAGGGCCTTGACGCCCCGGTAGCCGGCCAGGTCGGTACGGACCGCGATCCAGGGCAGCCGGGCCGGGATGCGGGCCTCCGGGCTCCACCGGGCGGCGTCGTCGGCGGAGAAGCCGAGCCGGCCCTTGTTGAGCACCAGCCACGGGTGCCCGCTCTGGTGCCCCTCCAGCTCCGCGTAGCCGAGGTCGGCCAGGCGCGCGGCGGGCAGCGCCGTGCTCTGCAACCGGGTGTCGGCGGCCAGGGTGGCGGACAGCTCCCGTACGAGGTGGCCGAAGGTGGCCCCGTCGATGCCGAGGGTACGGCGGGCGAGCGCGAGAAAACGCAGCGGATCGGTGAGGGCCCGGCCACCGGGCGGCGCGGCGCTCCCCCCGGGGCATGCGGTCCGCAGCCCCGGGCCCGCTGCCGCCTGTCCCGTGAGCCCCGGGCCCGCTGCCGCCTGTCCCGTGAGCCCCGGGCCCGCTGCCGCCTGTCCCGTGAGCCCCGGGCCCGCTGCCGCCTGTCCCGTGCCGGATGCGGGCGGCTCGGCCGGCTGCGGGAGGTGGCGTACGGAGTCGGGCTCCACCTGCCAGCCTCCGTAGGCTCCGCGCCGCGCGACGAAGGCCAGCGTGCTGCCGTCGTCCAGCGTGAACCCGTAGTGAGCCGCCGTTTTCCCGGTCGGATGGGGATTGTCAGTGGCGGGCCCTACCGTTGGTTTCACGATCTCCTCGTACGCGAAGGCGCCGATCATCTTCGCGAGGAGCAGCTGTCCCGCGCGGTCCCACGCCTCGCGGTTCAGCTCGGGCGGGGCCAGCAGCGCGGGCGGGGCTTTCGGGTCGAGGAGGCCGTGGGAGTCATGGGGGGAAGGAGGGTTCGGCACAAGGACTCCTCGGGGTCAAACCGGTGCGTGGCAGGGGGTATGCGAAGCGGCGGGGCGTTCACAGCAGGTTCCTGAGCGCGCGGTCGCGGACCATCAGGGCGGCGCGCTTGTCGGGAAGGTCGACCTCCGCGTGGAAGCGGAAGCCGGCGCTGAGGAACGCGGAGACGGAGGGGGTGTTGCGCAGATCGGGTTCGGCGATCACCCGGGGGCACTGCGGGCGGTGGTCGAGGACCAGGTCGGCGACGGCTCGGAGCAGGGTGGTGCCGACACCGCGGCCGCGATCGACGACGCCCCCGATCAGCAGATGGATGCCGGTGTCGTGGGGGCGGGCCGGATAGTGGCGGGCCAGCGGGTCCAGGTCGGCCCGGTAGATCTCCCAGTAGCTCATGGGGGTCCGGCCGAGTACGCCGAGGCAGGGCACGCTGCGGCCGTCGCCGTCCAGTTGGCGGCGCAGATGGGCGGCGGTGACGTGCTCGGGTCCCGCCAGCTCCCAGAAGGCGGCCACGGCGGGGTCGTTCATCCACCGGGTGAGCAGGGCGAGATCGCGTTCGGGTGTCACGGGCAGGAGACGGAACTGCCCGAGCGCGGTGGTGGCCGGCGCCCAGTCGCCGGGGGAATCGAGGAGGTCCTGTCCCACCGGGCGGCCGGCGGCGGAGTCGCTGTCGCCCGGGCCCGGGGGGCCGGGCTCGGCGGCCGGCTCAGCGAGCAGGGACAGCAGGCCGTCGGGCAGTTGCAGGTCCAGGGTGTCCTCGGCCGCCCCTGCCGGTTGGGGGGCCGGGCCGGCGTCGGCGTCGGTGCTCGCATCGGTGGGAGGCACGGCGACGCTCCTCTCAGCAGTTCGTAGGGGTCAAGTGCCGCTGATGTGAAGGGGGTTGGCGATGGTGACGTAGACGGACTGGGTGTCGACCGGGCCGACGAGTTCGTCGAGGCCGTGCAGCCGGGTCAGCAGATTGGCCTTGCAGCGCAGCGTCGCGCCGCCGAGCAGCTGGCCGGGCAGCGGCGAGCCGAGGCCCGCCGAACCGGCGAGGAACTGGCGCAGGGCGGCGAGCAGGACACGTTCGTCGGCGAGGTGCTGCGCGCCGAAGGCGCCGATGAGACCGAGGATGTTGTTGACGCCGAGGTAGTAGGCGAAGCGTTCGTCGGTCACGGCGTCGGGGACGAAGGTGTCGCTGGTGGCGCCGATGCCCGGCAGGCGGCGCTCCAGGTCGGCGCGGTGCGACTCGCGGAAGTAGTAGCCCTGGTTGTCGCGGTAGCGGCCGCCGGCGGGCCAGCCGTCGGGATCGAGCAGGACCAGCGTGTTCTGCTGGTGGGCCTCGAGGGCGATGCCCGCCGTGCCGTCCAGCCACAGCAGCGGGCGCACCACGTGGTCGAGGTAGCGCAGGAACCACTCGGCGCAGACCGCCGTGGTGGGCCGTCCGGTGCGGGCGGCGAGCCGGCCCATCACGTCGGCCAGGCGCGAGTGCGTGCCGCTACGGCCCGGCATGGGCCTGGGGGCGGTGAGCGCGGCGAGGCAGACGGCGTCGTCGCCGTACGCGAAGGGGTTGTGGCGGATCATGACGTCGAGCCCCGCCAGCGCCTCGCCGTTCGGGGTGTCGACCGCGAGCCAGGCCGGGTCGCGGACGATGTCGAAGCAGGGGTGGGCGGCCTGCCACTGTTCGCCGAGCCCGGCCCGCAGCAGACGGTGGACCTCCACGCCCCGGTGGAGTTCCTTGCGGAGGTTTTCCCGGCGGGAGTTGGTGATGCGGACGCCGAGCGACAGTTTGAGCATGGCGTCGGCGCCGGGGCGGTGCACGGTGCGGACGGAGGAGGTGGGGTACCAGGGGCCGCCGTGCGGACCGAGCTCACGCAGCAGTCCGGCGTCGAGCAGGGCTGCGACGGCGGGGCGCTCGACGATGTCGCGGGCCTGCCAGGGGTGCAGGGGCAACGCGGCGCTGCCGGGCGGAAGTTCGAGGCCGGGGCCGGCGAGCCGGCGCGTCAGGTCGGGGGCGCTGACCGTGCGGCCGCTCTCCGTCCAGGCCGAGTCCGAGGCCAGCACGGAGGCGTCGACGGCCAGCCAGCGCAGCGGGAAGGAGCCGCACAACTCGGGTGAGTAGCGGCGTACTTCGGTGTCGGACAGGCCCTCGCGGCTCTTGGGGGTGGGGTGCAGGGGGTGGCCAAGGAGCAGGGACTGCTCGGCGGTGAGGAAGAGGTCGGCTTCGGGGGGCGGCGCGGGGTGGGCGCGCCGGTCGGCGATGAACCACGCCGTGCGGCGCACCGAGTCGGCGACGCGTCCCACCAGGTCGGCGCCTTCGCTCTGGCCCGCCTCGCGCCCCAGCAGGGCCGCGAGGGTGACGGCGTCGACGGGCGGCGCGTCGGGGGGCGCTCCTTGCAGGGCGGGCCGGCCGAAGCGGTGCCAGCCGGTGGCCGACCAGTAGGGCACGGGTACGAGCAGCGCGGTGGCGCTGGCGGGGAGCGGGATGCGCAGGACCATGCCGTCGGGCGCGGCCAGGTCGTTCTCGCGCACCCAGCAGCGCAGCAGGTTCTCCACGGCGGCCGCTTCGGCCGCGGCGGCGGGGTCGGCGGCGTCGAGCGGGTCCGGGTCGCGGTGCGCGGTCAGTCGTTCGCCGTGGATCCCGGCCTTCTGGCGCGGCACCGTCGTCGGCTCGGCCGCCACGGGGCCGCAGGGGGCGGTGGCGGGGCCGTCGGCCTCGTGCGCGTCGGGTGCGGGGGTGGGATTCACGGGGGCGTTCCTCGGGTGTTCGTGGAGCGTGGTCCTGGTTCAGGGAGACGAAGCGGGGGGCGCATGGGGAGGGGGGGCGCGGGGGGGGCGAGTCGGGCGAGCGGGGAGTCCGGTCCTTGTTCGGGGGGGACAGCCGGTGTGGTCCTGGTTCAGTGGGGTGGTCCGGTTTCGCCCCGGTGGTGCGCGCCGGGCCCGGCGCCGGCCACCGCTTTGACGCGCGCGTGCGGTGCGCGGGAGACCGCGGCCACGGCGTCGGCGAGGCGGTCCAGGACCGCCACGGCCTGTTCGTCGGTGAGGGTGAGCGGGGGCAGCAGCCGCACCACGCTGGAGTGGCGGCCGCCGAGTTCGACGATGAGCCCGCGCCGCAGGCACGCGCGCTGCACGGCCGCCGCGAGTTCCGGCGCGGGCGGCGGCGGGCCGCCCGAACTCAGGTCCTCGCGCTCGGGGTCGACGAGTTCGACGCCGATCATCAGGCCGCGGCCGCGTACGTCGCCGATGCAGGGGTGGTCGGCGGCGAGCCCCTGCAACTGGCCGAGCATGCGGGCGCCGAGGACGGCCGCGCGGTCGGCGAGGCGGTTCTCGCGGACGTGGGCGAGGGTGGCGGCGCCGGCCGCCATGGCGAGCTGGTTGCCGCGGAACGTGCCGGCGTGCGCGCCCGGCTCCCACACGTCGAGGTCGTCGCGGTACACGATCACGGCCAGGGGCAGGGAGCCGCCGATGGCCTTGGAGAGCACCATCACGTCGGGCACCACGCCGCTGTGCTCGACCGCCCAGAAGGCGCCGGTGCGGCCGACGCCCGTCTGCACCTCGTCGGCGATCAGCGGGATGGAGCGCCGCTCGGTGATCTCCCGCATCCGGCGCAGCCAGGCGTCGGGCGTCGGGATCACCCCGCCCTCGCCCTGGACCGGTTCGAGGATCATCCCGGCCGGCGCGGGCAGACCGCCCTTGGGGTCGTCGAGCAGGCTCTCGGTCCAGCGGGCCGCGAGTTCGGCGCCGCGTTCACCGCCGATTCCGTACGGGCAGCGGTAGTTGTGCGGGTAGGGAAGGCGGGTCACGCCCGCCTCGCGGCCGCCGCCGGAGACGGCGAGGGCGCCCGCGGTCATGCCGTGGTAGGCGCCGGTGAAGGCGAGCATGCCGGTGCGTCCGGTCGCGGTGCGCACGAGTTTCAGCGCGGCCTCGACGGCGTCGGTGCCGGCCGGCCCGCAGAACTGGATCCTTCCGTGCTCGGCGAGTTGGCGCGGCAGGGTGGCGAAGAGCTCGGTGATGAAGGCGTCCTTGACCGGTGTGGCGAGGTCGAGGACGTGCAGGGGCGCGCCCGAGTCGAGGACGGTGCGGATCGCTTCGAGCACGACGGGGTGGTTGTGGCCGAGCGCGAGCGTGCCGGCGCCCGAGAGGCAGTCCAGATAGCGCCGTCCGTCGGCGCCCTCGATCGTGAGCCCGCGCGCCCGCACGGGCACGATGGGCAGCGAACGGGCGTAGGTGCGGGCCGCCGACTCCCGCAGGGACTGCCTGCGCAGGATTGCCTCATGAGCGCCCGGCGGCGCCGCCGGGGCTGGTTCGGTCACGGCCACGACTGCTGGTCCTCCCGCTGTGACGGTTCTGTGGCGCGTCCGTCGCGCGATGCGTACGCCCACGCTGAACGCTGTCCTGATGTCCCCCGTACGTACCAACGACGCCGGCGGCGCGGGATCACGGCCTGAAGCGAAGTTCCTTGCCGGTGGGCAAGGTTGGCCTTACCCGGGCGGCCGGGCGGGGCGGCAAGCAAGGCGATGGCGGCCCCTGCCGCGTGCCGTCCGTCCGGGCCCCGGCATAGTGGGGGGCCGTGTCGCGGCGCCGTCCACGGCGGCGGCGCGCGCGAGTTCAGCCAACGAAGACGCTTTGACACCGAAGTCCCAGGGGGAATTCCAGATGCGACCGACACGCCCGTCCAGCGCCGAGGGCACGGGGAGGAGCACACGCCGCGGGGGCTTTCCCGTGGCACCCGCGCTCGGTCTCACGGCCGCGCTCGCGCTGACCGCCACCGCGTGCGGGCCCGGCGATTCGAGCGCCGACAGCAAGCCGTCGGCGTCGGCGGCCTCGGGTGGCACTGACAAGTTTCAGATTCCCGATGACGTCAGACAACAGCTGAAGAAGCATGGGATCGACCCGGACAAGTGGAAGAACGGCGAGTGGAGGAACTGGGACAAGGACAAGTGGCTCCGTGAGGCGAAGGACTACGTCAACCCGATCATCCAGGGCCTGTGGGACCCGGACCGGATGCGCAAGGCGGACAAGCCCCCGGAGAAGACCGTCCCCAACGACATCTCCGGCGACAAGGGGGTGACGGACCCGGCGCCCGCGCCCGTCAAGGCGGCCGCCGTGAAGGCTCCGTACCACCAGAGTCTGCCGGAGCTCGGCAAGCTCTTCTTCGACAGCCCCGAGGGCTCGATGGTGTGCTCGGCGACGGTCGTGCAGGATCCGGCGCATCCGGGCAAGTCGAACCTGGTGTGGACCGCCGGGCACTGCGTGCACGCGGGCGCCAAGGGCGGCTGGTACCGCAACATCGCCTTCGTCCCCTCGTACAACAACACCGACCTGGCGACCTCGCAGCTGCAAAAGGCGACCAAGCAGCAGATCGCGCCGTACGGCGTCTACTGGGCCGACTGGGCGCAGACGTCGCAGCAGTGGATCGAGGGCGGAGGCCCGACGGGCGGGCAGGGCGCTCCGTACGACTTCGCGGTGCTGCATGTGACGCCGGAGAAGGGTTCAAACGGCAAGTCCCTGGAGGAGACCGTCGGCGGGGCGCTGCCGGTGGACTTCAACGCCCCGGCCGTGCCGAAGATCGCCTCCATGACGGCCAACGGGTACCCGGCGGCGCCTCCCTATGACGGCCAGAAGCTGTTCCAGTGCAAGGACAGGCCGGGCCGGCTCTCCCTCGACGCGAGCCTGCCGACGATGTATCGCCTGGGCTGCACCATGACCGGCGGGTCCTCCGGCGGCGGCTGGATCGCCACTGGTTCGGGCGGCAAGCCCTCGCTCGTCTCCAACACCTCCATCGGCCCGGTCACGGCGGGCTGGCTCGCCGGTCCGCGCCTGGGCAAGGAGGCCAAGGGCGTGTACGACTCGGTGAGCGGCAAGTACGCCGGTCACTGAGCCTGTTGCGGGGGTCCTGTGAACGTCGGGGCCCCCGTTCGTCCCCCTCGTGCCGAGCGGGCATAGTAGGGGGCCGCGCGGTGGGGCGGCGGCGTACACCCGCGCCCATCGCGCTGACAAGTACATGGCAAAACCTGCCTCGACGGGCAGGCTCATCAGGGGGAATCGTTTTCATGCGATCCATACGTCCGCTGCTGACCGCTTCCGGTCTCGCGGCGGCCATCGCGCTGACCGCCACCGCGTGCGGTCCGGGCGACAGCGACGCCGACAGCAAGCCGTCCGCCTCCGCCTCGGCCAAGGGCGGCGCGAGCGCGCCCTCGGGCCTGGCCGACGCCCTCAAGAAGCACGGCGTGGTGCTGGACAAGTGGAAGGACGGCGGCTGGAAGAACTGGGACAAGGGCACCTGGCTGCGCGAGGCCAAGGACTTCGTCAACCCGGTGATCGACGGACTGTGGAAGCCGGACCGGATGAAGTCGGCCAAGGACCCGCAGAAGACCATGGCGGCCGGCGACGCCACCGGCGGCACCGGTGCCTCCGACCCCGAGCCCGCGCCGGTCAGGGCCGCCCAGGAGAAGCTGCCCTACCACCAGTACGCGGCCCCGGTCGGCAAGGTCTTCTTCGACTCCCCCGAGGGCTCCATGGTGTGCTCGGGCACCGTCGTGAAGGACCCGGCCCACCCCGGCAAGTCCAACATGGTGTGGACCGCCGGGCACTGCGTCCACCAGGGCGGCTCCGGCGGCTGGTACCGCAACATCGCCTTCGTTCCCTCCTACAACGACCAGGGCAAGTCGGCTGCGGCGCTGAACAACGCCAAACCGCAGCAGATCGCGCCCTACGGTGTCTACTGGGCCGACTGGGCCTCGACCTCCAACGAGTGGATCAACGACGGCGGCCCGACCGGCGGCACCGGCGCCCCGTACGACTACGCGGTCCTGCACGTCAAGCCGGAGAACGGCACCAAGTCCCTCGAAGAGACGGTCGGCAACGCGCTGAGCGTCAACTTCTCCGCTCCGCAGGCCAAGACGGTCGGCGCGATGGGCGCCTGGGGCTACCCGGCGGCGCCGCCCTATGACGGCCTTCAGATGTTCAAGTGCGTCGACCGCCCCGGGCAACTCTCCATCAGCCCGGGCACGCCCCCCATGTACCGCATCGGCTGCACCATGACGGGCGGCTCGTCCGGCGGCGGCTGGTTCATGAACGGCCCCGACGGCAAGGATCAGCTGGTCTCCAACACCTCGATCGGGCCGGTCACTTCGGGCTGGCTGGCCGGACCCCAGCTCGGCGCCGGAGCCAAAGCGCTCTTCGACGCGATGAGCGCGAAGTACGGCGGCAGGTAACACCTCGCGCGCACCCCGCGCGGCCCCGCACAACGCGAGGGCCCGCCCCCTCTTGGCCGAGGGGGCGGGCCCTTGTCGCGTAGCTGTCCTGGGGACGAACGCTCAGTGCGCGGCCGGTACATAGGGAGCGAACTCCGCGGCCAGCACCTCGTGCACCCGGGCCTTGAGGACGGTGCCCTCCGCCACGTGCTCCTCGGAGATCACCTCGCCCTCGGCGTGCGCCCGTGCGACCAACTGCCCCTGCGTGTACGGCACCAGCGCCTCGATCTCGATCGAAGGACGCGGCAGTTCGCTGTCGATGAGCGCGAGCAGTTCCGCCATGCCCTCACCGGTGCGCGCCGAGACAGCGATGGAGTGCCGCTCGATCCGCAGCAGCCGCTGGAGCACGACCGGATCCGCCGCGTCCGCCTTGTTGATCACCACGATCTCGGGCACGTTGACGGCGCCCACGTCGCGGATGACCTCGCGCACGGCGGCCAGCTGCTCCTCCGGCGCCGGGTGCGAGCCGTCCACCACGTGCAGGATCAGATCGGAGTCCCCGACCTCCTCCATGGTGGAGCGGAACGCCTCGACGAGGTGGTGCGGCAGGTGCCGGACGAACCCGACGGTGTCGGCCAGCGTGTACAGCCGCCCGCTGGGCGTCTCGGCCCGGCGCACGGTCGGGTCGAGGGTGGCGAACAGCGCGTTCTCCACCAGCACGCCCGCGCCCGTGAGGCGGTTGAGCAGCGAGGACTTTCCGGCGTTGGTGTACCCGGCGATGGCGACCGAGGGCACCTTGTTGCGGCGCCGCTCCTGGCGCTTGATCTCGCGGCCCGTCTTCATCTCCGCGATCTCACGGCGCATCTTCGCCATCTTCTCGCGGATCCGCCGACGGTCCGTCTCGATCTTGGTCTCACCGGGACCGCGGGTGGCCATGCCGCCGCCACCGCTGGACCCGCCGCCGCCCATCTGACGCGACAGCGACTGACCCCAGCCGCGCAGGCGCGGCAGCATGTACTGCATCTGCGCGAGGGAGACCTGCGCCTTGCCCTCACGGGACTTGGCGTGCTGGGCGAAGATGTCGAGGATCAGCGCGGTCCGGTCGACCACCTTGACCTTGACGACGTCTTCGAGATGGATCAGCTGGCCGGGGCTCAGCTCACCGTCGCACACCACCGTGTCCGCGCCGCTCTCCAGGACGATGTCCCGCAGCTCCTGGGCCTTGCCGGAACCGATGTAGGTGGCCGGGTCGGGCTTGTCACGGCGCTGGTAGACGCCGTCCAGCACGAGGGCGCCCGCCGTCTCGGCGAGAGCCGCGAGCTCGGCCAGCGAGTTCTCCGCGTCCTGAAGGGTGCCCGTCGTCCAGACGCCGACCAGCACCACGCGCTCCAGACGCAGCTGGCGGTACTCGACCTCGGTGACGTCTTCGAGCTCGGTGGACAGGCCCGCCACGCGGCGCAGCGCGGCCCGCTCGGAGCGGTCGAACTGATCGCCGTCCCGTGCCCCGTCGATCTCGTGGCTCCAGGCGACGTCCTCTTCCATCAGGGCATCGGCCCGAAGGCTCTCGGTGCGGTGGGTCTCCGCGAAGCTCTGCTCGTCCTGGGAAGGGGATGAAGAGGAGGTCATTGGATCCTTTACGTCGTTGGAATCGCGGACCGGAAGATCCTGAGGGAAATCCGGCTGTGTCGGTCACAACGCGTGATGGACCCGAATGATTCCCGGACGGAATCCGGCCCTGGTGGCGCCGCCGACGTGAACGATGGTCGCACGGGCCCTCGGGGGCCGTCACCCGGGTTTTCAGGCCCCCGCCCCGGCCCCCGGCCGGTTTGGCGGGCCCGGGGGTGCCTCAGTGACGCGTGGCCGAGTGTGCCGAACGGGCCGGGCGGGCCGGGCGCGGCGGCGCGCTGCGCCAGTCCCGGTGACCCGGCATCGGTGGAGTCTTCTCGCCGTACAGCCACGCCTTGAAGAAGCCGGACAGGTCGCGCCCGGCGATCTCGGAGGCCAGCGCGGCGAAGTCGGCGCTCGACGCGGTGGAGTCCCGGTGGTCCCGCACCCAGCGCCGCTCCAGCCGTTCGAAGGCGCGCGTCCCGATCTCCTCGCGCAAGGCGTACAGGACCAGGGCGCTGCCGTCGTAGACGATCGGGCGGAAGATACCGATCTTCTGGCCGGGCCCTGCCGCCCTCGGCGCGGCCGGCGGGCCACCGGCGGCGCGCCAGCCGTCGGACTGGGTGTACGCCTCACGCATCCTGCGCTCCATGGGCCGCTTGCCGAATTCCTCGGCGTACCGCGCCTCGTACCAGGTCGCGTGCCCCTCGTTGAGCCACAGGTCCGACCAGGCCCGGGGCGAGACGCTGTCGCCGAACCAGTGGTGCGTCAGCTCGTGCACCATGATCGAGTCCACATACCACTCGGGGAACTCCGGCCGCAGGAACAACGACCGCTCGAACAGTGTCAGGGTCTGCGTCTCCAGCTCGAAGCCCGTGGAAGCGCCGGCGATCAGCACCCCGTACGTCTCGAACGGGTACGCCCCGACCTGCCGCTCCATCCACTCGATCTGCCCGGGGGTCTTCTTCAGCCACGGCTCCAGCTTCGCCCGGTCCGCCGCCGGGACCACGTCGCGGATCGGCAGCCCGTGCGGCCCCTCGCGGTGCAGCACCGCGGAGTGTCCGATCGAGATCTGCGCCAGTTCGGTCGCCATGGGATGGCTGACGCGGTACGAGGAGACGACCCGGCTGCCCTGGCGTTCATGGCCGATGGGCAGACCGTTGGCCACGACCGTCACGTCGGCGGGCGCGGTCACATGGAAGGTGAAGAACGCCTTGTCGGAGGGGTGGTCGTTGCACGGGAACACCCGGTGGGCGGCGTCGGCCTGATTGGCCATCACCAGGCCGTCGGAGGTGCGCACCCAGCCGCCGTCGCTCGCGGCGTTCGGGTCGCTGGTGTGGCGTACGGTGATCCGCAGCCGTTCCCCGGCGCTCACGGACTCCTGCGGGGTGATCACCAGGTCCTCGTCGACGCTGGCGAACGCGGCCGGGCGCCCGTTCACGTCCACGCCGTGCACCGTGCCGCGGGCGAAGTCGAGATTGATCCGCTCCAGGGCGTCCGTGGCGACGGCGTCGATGGTGGTGACGGCCTCCATGGGCTTGTTGTTCTCGCCGGGGTAGGTGAGCCCGATGTCGTACGCGAGCACGTCGTAGCCTGGGTTGCCCAGGTGCGGGAAGAGGGGGTCCCCGATGCCGAGCGGTACGGGGGCGGGCAGGGCCGCGGCGACTACGGATGCCGCGGCCGCGGCAAGCAGCGCGGCACGCAGGCGGCGGGAGCGGAAGGGGCGAGGGGTGAGCGGCATGCCCTACCGCTACCAGCGCGAGGGGGGCCGCTCGTGCCGACGCGCATGGGGGCCACCCGAACGGGGGTGGTGGGGGGCGGGTAGTGGGCGGGGCGATGACGGCTGTCAGACGGTGAAAAGTGTCAGCTGACCGTCCATGTCCGTCAATTGCCGTTCGTCAGTTGTCCTCGAGCCGGCGGACCCGGTCGAGGCCTTCCGCCTCACCCCGCCGCCGCCGGATGCTGCGCCCGGCTCACGTCGTACACCCCCGCCACGTCCCGCATGGTCCTCATCAGCGCGGGCAGCCCGGCGGCGTCCGGCAGTTGGAGGGTGTAGGTGTGCCGGACGCGTTGCTCGCTGGGGGGTTCCACGGTGGCCGAGACGATGGCCACGTCGGCGCCCGCGATGGCTTCTGTGAGGTCGGCCAGCAGGCGCGGGCGTCCGAAGGCCTCGGCGACCAGGGTGACGCGGCATTCGGCGGCCTCCCCCCAGCGCACCTCCACCGGCGCCCGCCCCACGGCCCGCATGCGCACGACGGCCGGGCACTCCTGACGATGGACGGTCACCGCGGCCCCGCGCACCGAGAAACCGGTGACCGCATCGGGCGGCACGGGGGTGCAGCAGCCCGCGAGCCGTACGGTCACGCCGGGCAGGTCGGTCACCGCGTTGGCGGCGGCGCGCCGGTCGGCGGGGACGTTGACCTGGGGGCGGGGGGTGGCGGCGGGCACGGTGGCGCCCTCGGGGTTGGCCGCGAGCCATCCGGTGATCGCGATGCGCGCCGCCGGCGTCCTGGCGTGGTCGAGCCAGCCGGCCGACGGCCCCGATGTGGCGTCCTGGGCGAGCAACGGCTGCACCGTGTCGCCGTCGTTGAGCACCGTACTGAGCGTGGCCAGGCGGCCGTTGACGCGGGCGCCGACGCAGCTGTGGGCGGCAGCGCCGTACTGCGCGTAGGCGGCGTCGACGCAGCTGGCGCCGGCCGGCAGGACCAGGGTGCGGTCGTCGGCGCAGAACACCGTGATCTCTTCGTCGCCCGCCAGTTCCTCGCGCAGGGAGGACCAGAACGTGTCGGGGTCGGGGGCGTTCTGTTGCCAGTCAAGGAGGCGGGAGAGCCAGCCGGGGCGCGTGGGGTCCTCGCGCTCGTCGCCCGCCTGCTGCGGCCCCTCGCCCGGGCCCTGCGCATGGGCGCCCTGCGTATGGGGGCCCGGCGGGTAGGGATTGCCGAGCGCGATGACGCCGGCCTCGGCGACCTTGTGCATCCGGCGGGTGCGGATGAGGACTTCGGCCACGTCGCCGGCGGGTCCGACGATCGCCGTGTGCAGCGACTGGTACAGGTTGAACTTGGGTGCGGCGATGAAGTCCTTGAACTCGGAGACCACCGGCGTGAAGCAGGTGTGGAGTTCACCGAGGACCGCGTAGCAGTCGGCGTCCTCGGTGACCAGGACGAGCAGCCGCCCGAAGTCGCTTCCGCGCAGTTCGCCGCGTTTGAGGTGCACGCGGTGTACGGAGACGAAGTGGCGCGGCCTGATGAGGACTTCGGCCTGGAGGCCCGCTTCGCGCAGTACGGCGCGTACGCCGTCGGCGATGGCGGCCAGCGGGTCGGCGGCGCCGGTGCCGGCCGCGATCAGGGCGCGGGTGCGTTCGTACTCCTCGGGGTGCAGGATCGCGAAGACGAGGTCTTCGAGTTCGGACTTGAGGGCCTGCACACCGAGCCGTTCGGCGAGCGGGATCAGGACGTCCCTGGTCACCTTGGCGATGCGGGCTTGTTTGTCGGGGCGCATCACGCCGAGGGTGCGCATGTTGTGCAGCCGGTCGGCGAGTTTGATCGACATCACGCGGACGTCGTTTCCGGTGGCGACCAGCATCTTGCGGAAGGTCTCGGGTTCGGCCGCCGCGCCGTAGTCGACCTTCTCCAGTTTGGTGACGCCGTCCACCAGATAGGTGACTTCCGCGCCGAACTCGGCCCGTACCTGATCCAGCGTCACTTCCGTGTCCTCCACGGTGTCGTGGAGGAGGGAGGCGGTCAACGTGGTTGTCTCCGCGCCCAGTTCGGCCAGGATCAGTGTCACGGCCAGCGGGTGGGTGATGTAGGGCTCGCCGCTCTTGCGGTACTGGCCCCGGTGGGAGGCTTCGGCGAGGACGTACGCCCGGTGCAGTACGGCCAGGTCGGCGTCGGGATGGTGGGCCCGGTGGGCGTCGGCGACGTGACCGATGGCGTCGGGCAACCGGTCGCGGGAGACCGGGCCGAGCAGGGCCGCGCGGCCCAGTCGGCGGAGGTCGATCCGGGGGCGGCCGCGTCGGCGGCTGTGAGCACCAGGATTTGTGGCCTCTGCACTCATGGGGTACCTCCGGCGGCATCGACCGGTGGTGGAGGGACCGGCGTGCCCCTCCGGACCGGTGCTTGATGCTACCGAGCCCACCACGTGGCGCAGTCCCGCTCTCGCTCAGCGTGAACCGGATCACCCATTCGAGCGAAGGTTTCGGCCACGGCCGTTTCCCCGCGCGGCCGGTCAGGCCGCCAGGAGCGCCGGGTCGATGACGCCTTCGGCGACGATCACCGCGGGTCCGGTCATCTCGATCTCACCGTCGGGGTATTCGGTGATGACCAGTGTTCCGCCCGGCAGGTCCACGGTGTAGGTGGCCGGGGTGCCGGTGACCGCCGGATCCGCGCCGTCCCTTCGGGCGGCGGCGACGGCGACGGCGCAGGCTCCGGTGCCGCACGAGCGGGTCTCGCCGGCGCCGCGCTCGTGGACGCGCATGGCCACATGGCCGGGGCCCCGGTCCACGACGAACTCGACGTTCACCCCGTCCGGGTAGACGCCGGCGGGGCTGAAGGGGGGCGCCGAGCGCAGCTCTCCCGCGTGGTCCAGCTCCTCCACGAAAGCCACCGCGTGGGGGTTGCCCATGTTCACGTTGCGCGCGGGCCAGCTGCGGCCGTCCACCGTGACGGTGACCTCGGCCTCGGGGAGCAGGGCGCGGCCCATGGAGACGGTGATGTCACCGCCCTTGGCGATGTGCACCTTCTTGACTCCGCCACGGGTGGCGACGCTCAGATCGCCCTCCTCCGCGAGCCCGGCGCGCGCCAGGTATCCGGCGAAGACGCGCACGCCGTTGCCGCACATCTCGGCGATCGAGCCGTCGCTGTTGCGGTAGTCCATGAACCATTCGGCCTCGTCCGCCATGGCGCGGGCCTCGGGGTGCGCGGCGCTGCGCACCACGTGCAGCACGCCGTCGCCGCCGATGCCGGCCCGGCGGTCGCAGAGCCTGGCGACGGCCGACGCGGGCAGGTCAAGGACGTTGTCCGGGTCGGGGACGATCACGAAGTCGTTCTCGGTTCCGTGGCCCTTGAGGAAGGCGATCGGCGAAGTGTTCACGCGTCAATCCTACGGTGGGGCACTGACACGTGACCCGGCGGGCGGGCGCGCCGGGTGGCCGCCGGGGCATCGCGTTGCGGCTCAGCGCAGCCGGGCCACGCGCCAGACGGCGAGTGCGACAAGGACGCAGGCGACGCCCACGTACAGGGCGAGGACGCGCCAGTCGGGGCGTTCGCGTGATCCTCTGCCGGGCAGTCCCGGCCAGGTGTGGCCGACCCGGCGCGCGGCCATCATGCCCCAGCCGGCGGCGCAGCAGCTGATGAGCAGTCCGAGCATCGCCACGACCGGTCCGCCGTCGCCGAATTCGAAAGCGAGGGGGAAGGCGAACATGAGCGAGCCGAGTGCGGCGAGCATCACGATGGGGGCGAGCTGCCAGATCCTGAGGCGGCGCTGGGGACGCAGTTCGACCTCGACCTCACCGCCGTCGGACACGGCTCCCACGGAGCCGTCCTCCGGTCCGTCGGGGCTCAGGCCCGAGGATCCGAGCACCGCGGAACCGAACGCGGGCGGCGCCCCCTGCGTTTCGCGCGCGCCGTCGTTCGCGTTCTGCGCGGGCAGTTGCGCTTGCGGCGCTTCCGGGGCCGCCGGAGTGTCGTCCCGGTGGCCCGGGTGCGCGGCGCCGCGCCGCGATCCTTGCTCTCTGCGAGGGCCGGCCTCCATCGCCACGCGCCCTCCCGACTCGGACTCCACTGGTGGATCGACGTTTGATGATGGCACGGGCGGCGGGGCCGCATTGACCGGCGGGGCGTCCCGATGCCATCACGTGATCAGGCTGTAACCGCTCGTTCGACCAACGCCAGCGCCTGGCGCGGGAGTTCCGCCCGGTGCTCCATCGCTCCGCTCAGCCAGTGGACGCGCGGATCGCGCCGGAACCAGGAATCCTGACGGCGCGCGAAGCGCTTGGTGGCGCGTACGGTTTCGTCGCGCGCCTCCTGTTCGGTGCACGCGCCGGCGAGCGCGGTGAGCACCTGCTGGTAGCCGAGCGCGCGGGACGCGGTGCGCCCCTCGCGCAGTCCGCGCTCCTCCAGGGTCCGCACCTCCTCGACGAGGCCCGCCTCCCACATCCGGTCGACGCGCAGGGTGATGCGTTCGTCGAGTTCGGGGCGGGCCACATCGACGCCGATCTGGACGGTGTCGTACACCGATTCGTGGGTGGGCAGGTTGGCGGTGAACGGCTGTCCGGTGATCTCGATCACCTCGAGGGCGCGGACGATGCGGCGGCCGTTGCTGGGCAGGATGGCTGTGGCCGCCTCGGGATCGGCGGCCGCGAGCCGCGCGTGCAGGGCGCCGGGGCCGTGCCGCTCCAGGTCGTCCTCGAGCCGGGCGCGTACCTCCGGGTCGGTCCCGGGGAAGTCGAGCACGTCGATGGCTCCGCGCACATAGAGGCCGGAGCCGCCGACGAGGACGGGGGTGCGGCCTTCGGCGAGCAGCCGGTCGATCTCGGCGCGGGCGAGCTTTTGGTAGCTGGCGACGTTGGCCGGTTCCGTCACGTCCCAGATGTCCAGGAGGTGGTGCGGGACGCCGCCGCGCTCGTCGGGCGTCAGCTTGGCGGTGCCGATGTCCATCCCCCGGTAGAGCTGCATGGAGTCGGCGTTGACGACCTCGCCGCCGAGCTGCTGGGCGAGGAAGACGCCCAGATCGGACTTTCCGGCCGCTGTCGGGCCGACGACGGCGATGACCCGCGGTGCGGGAGGTGCACTTCTCACGGTCACAGTCTCGCAAACCTCGGCGCACCTCCTCGAACGAGCTACGTGACGCGACCCGGCTGGGTTCGTTGCCTGTTGCGAGGTTCCGAACGCCGGTTTGTTGGCCGGTGCCGCCGGGCGACGCAATGGGGCGCTCCGGTCGGCCGGGGATTTCGCCCACACACGTACGTTATGGAGCAGACATGGGCGTGTTTTCACTTTTCCGCCGTAAGGCCGACGCGGCCGTCACGGAGTCGACGAGCACGGAGCCGGGCGAGGAGGGCGTGGCGGCCACGCCGACGGCGCAGCCCGAGGCCGAGGGCGACACGGGCGCCACGGGCGGGTGCTGCGCCGCCGAGGCCGCCGAAGCTGTTGCGGCCGCCGGGGAGAGCGGTGCGGGCGAGCGGGCCGAGGGGGCGGCCGCCGAGGGGGTCGAGATCCCCAAGCAGCAGTCCGCCGAGGAGGCCGCGGACAACGAGGCCGGCGAGGGCGCCCGGCAGTAGTCGTCCGGATCGGCCACCCGGGCAGCCACCCGGGCAGCCACCCGGGCAGGCACCTGGACCGCGTGTCCGCACGCATCCGCGAGGACGAGGAGGCACCCCGCCGCTGCCGTCCGCGCCTCGAACCACGCGCGCCGGAGGGCCGTGGAGCTTCGACAAGCTCCACGGCCCTCCGGCGTGTCCTGGCCCCCCGTGCGCAAGGGCCTGCGTCCGGTCGGCTTCCGCCGCGCGCGCCCAGTCCGGGCCGGGCTTGAGCATTCGGTCCCGGGTCCAGCGCCCGGGGCCCGCGCCGGGGGTTTCAGGCGTCGGGGCTTTCAGGCATCGGGGGTGTCAGGCATCGGGGGTTTCAGGACCAGACGCTCACGAAGTAGCCGACTCCGTACGGCGCGTCCTCGTAGAGCAGGCGGCCGCCGAGCCCGGCGCCGTCCGCCGCGCCGGCCAGGACCTGCCAGGGCGCGCGCCCGGCGGCCTTCAGCTCGTGCGCCAGGCCGTCGTCCAGGCTTTTCAGGGCCGTGAGGTCGGCGGCGCCAAGGGCCGCCGCCACGGCCCGGTCGAAGGGTTGCGCGCGCTCGTCGAGGTAGCCGGGGGCCTTCAGGGTGCGGCAGGCGCTGCCGTCACCCAGCACGAGCAGCGCGACGCGGCCGGCCCACGCGGCGAGTTCCCGCCCCGCCTCGGCGCAGCGCTCCGGCTCCATGCGCTCGTCGACGGCCAGGCCCTGGAGCGGCGCGTCCCGCCAGCCGGCCCGCTCCAGGAGCCAGGCGCCGACCGCGAGCGACACCGGGAGCCGCCGCGCACCGGGCTCGCCCGTGCCCAGGCGTACGGAGACGTCCACACCGAAGCCCGCGAACGTGCCGAGGGCTCCGGGGCGGAAGACGGCGTCCTCCTCGGCCGGGCCGACGACGGCCAGGAGGTCGGGGCGGGACGCGGCGAGCACCCCGACCGCGTCGGCGCAGGCGTCGCGTGCCGCGTCGAGTTCGGGCGCGGCGCCGGCGGCGACCTCGGGCACGAGCAGGGGCGGGCAGGGGCAGACAGCGGCGGCTACGAGCATGATCCGCAGCCTAGTCCCGTCGCAGCGCCACGGCCCCGCCGATGCGGGGGCGCGGCGCGAGGGACGCGGGGCCGCCCGGCTTCAGCGCCCCGGCCCCGCGGTGAGGGTTGTCGACGGCGCCCGGTCTCACAGGACCGAGCAGCCACCCGTGGGCTCGGCGAGCGGCGCGGGCACGCCGATCGTGGGCAGCCCGAGCATGACGCCGGCCTGCTTGTCGGCGGGGGCGGCGTTGCGCTTCTCCCAGGCATCGCCCGCCCGGGTGCGGCGTACCCGGGTCGTGGCGCCCTCGGCGAGCAGATGGTGCGGGGCGGCGTAGGTGATCTCCACGGTCACCACGTCGCCGGGACGCACGTCCTGGCCGGGCTTGGTGAAGTGGACCAGGCGGTTGTCGGGGGCGCGGCCGGACAGGCGCTGCGTGGAGCCGTCCTTGCGGCCCTCCCCCTCGGCGACCATGACCTCAAGGACGCGGCCGACCTGCTTCTTGTTCTCCTCCCAAGAGATCTCCTCCTGGAGGGCCGACAGGCGCATGTAGCGCTCCTGCACGACCTCCTTGGGGATCTGCCCCTCCATGGTCGCCGCCGGCGTGCCGGGGCGCTTGGAGTACTGGAAGGTGAAGGCGTTGGCGAAGCGGGCCTCGCGCACGGTGTGCATGGTCTGCTCGAAGTCCTCCTCGGTCTCGCCGGGGAAGCCCACGATGATGTCGGTGGAGATGGCGGCGTGCGGGATCGCGGCGCGCACCTTCTCGATGATCCCGAGGAAACGCTCCTGCCGGTAGGAGCGGCGCATCGCCTTGAGGACCGTGTCCGAGCCGGACTGCAACGGCATGTGCAGCTGCGGCATCACGTTGGGCGTCTCGGCCATCGCGGCGATCACGTCGTCCGTGAAGTCACGCGGGTGGGGCGAGGTGAAGCGGACCCGCTCCAGACCCTCGATGGTGCCGCAGGCCCGCAGGAGCTTGCTGAAGGCCTCGCGGTCACCGATGTCCGAGCCGTAGGCGTTGACGTTCTGCCCGAGCAGGGTGATCTCCGAGACGCCCTCGCCGACCAGCGCCTCGATCTCGGCCAGGATGTCGCCGGGGCGGCGGTCCTTCTCCTTGCCGCGCAGCGCCGGGACGATGCAGAAGGTGCACGTGTTGTTGCAGCCCACCGAGATGGACACCCAGGCCGCGTACGCCGACTCGCGCCGGGTGGGCAGCGTGGAGGGGAACGCCTCGAGGGACTCGGCGATCTCGACCTGCGCCTCCTCCTGGACGCGGGCACGCTCCAAAAGCACCGGCAGCTTGCCGATGTTGTGCGTGCCGAAGACGACATCGACCCAGGGGGCGCGCTCCACGATGGTGTCGCGGTCCTTCTGGGCGAGGCAGCCGCCGACGGCGATCTGCATGCCGGGCCGCTTCGTCTTCATCGGGGCGAGCCTGCCGAGATTGCCGTACAGCTTGTTGTCGGCGTTCTCCCGCACCGCGCAGGTGTTGAAGACGACGACGTCGGCATCCCCGTCGGCGCCCTCGGGCGCGCGGACATAGCCGGCTCCCTCAAGGAGGCCGGACAGCCGCTCGGAGTCGTGGACGTTCATCTGGCACCCGTAGGTGCGCACCTCGTAGGTCTTCGCGCTCATCTCGTACACCAGGGTACGGGGCCCGCCGCCCCCTGGTCCTCGCGGGCAATGAACTGGCAGGATCCAGCCATGCTCCCCGCCCTGTCCCGGCTCAGCCGCAACCGCGCCCTGCAGGGGGCCGCTGCGCTCGTGGTGGTGCTGGGGCTCCTCACGTGGTGGCTCGTCCCCTTCCCCGGCCCCTCCCCTGGCGGCACGATCGACTTCAGCACGGGCGTGCGCACCGGGGTGTACCAGCGCTACGGGGAGCTGCTGCGGCAGGCCCTCGCCACCGATCTGCCCGACGTCCAGGTGCGGCTGCGGACGAGCGAGGGGTCGCAGCAGAACCTCCAGCGCCTGGCCGACGGCGTCTCCGACTTCACCATCGCGACGGCGGACTCCGTCGACAAGTTCCGCAAGGACAACAGGCCCGGCGCGGACCGGCTGCGGGGCTGCGCCCGGCTGTACGACGACTACGTCCAGCTGGTGGTGCCCCAGAACTCGCCGGTGCGTTCGGTCGCGGATCTGCGCGGCAAGCGGGTCGCCGTGGGGCAGGACGGTTCCGGGGTGCGGCTCCTGGCCGACCGGCTGCTCGCGGCGGCCGGCCTCGATCCGCTGAAGGACATCACGCCCGTCCCCGCCGGCATCGACACCATGCCCGGGCTGCTGCGGGACAAGCGGATCGACGCGTTCTTCTGGTCCGGTGGCCTGCCGACGACGGCCGTGCTCAAGCTGTCCCAGGCGTACCCGGTCCGGCTCGTGCCGCTCGCGGATCTGGTCTCCGCGCTGCACAAGGCGGACGGCAGCACCGGTTACTACCGGGCGGCGACCATGCCGGCGGACGCCTACCCGCAGGCGCAGCACGGTGTGCCCGTGCCGACGATCGCCGTCGCGAATCTGCTGGTCACCACGGACCGCACCGACGCCGCGCTGACCGAGGGCTTCACCCGCACGGTGATAAACAGCCGTGACCGCATCGGCCGCGAGGTGCACGCGGCGCAACTGGTGGACCTGCGCACGGCGATCTACACCAATCCGCTGCCGCTGCACGACGGGGCGCGCGACTACTACCGCTCGGTCAAGCCCTGAGCGTGTTGGCGCCGGGCCGGCAAGGGGCGCGGGAGGCTCGGGGTGCGCGGGGTGGTGTGCCGTTCACGACTCCGGCGGCGTGCGCGGCACGGTGACCCGCACGCGCAGGCCGCGTGGGGGGTGGTGGGAGTAGGCGATGGTGCCGCCGCCCGCCGCGAGCAGGGCGCGCGCGATGGACAGGCCAAGGCCAGAGCCCTTGACGTTCTGGTGGCGGCCCGCGCGCCAGAAGCGGTCACCGACACGGCTCAGCTCGTCGTCCAGGAGGCCGGGGCCCCGGTCGGCGACCGTCACGGTGGCCCTCGGTCCGTCGACGGCGACGGTGACCCGCACCTCCTCGCCGGCCGGGGTGAACTTCAGCGCGTTGTCCACGACCGCGTCCAGGGCGCTGGAGAGGGCCACCGGGTCCGCCCAGCCGGTGGCGGCCGCCGCGCCGTCCACGGTCAGCGTCACGCCCTTGTCCTCGGCGAGCGGGCGCCAGGCGGCGACCCGTTCCCGCGCGAGCGCCCCGACGTCGGTGAGCTGGAGGTCGGCCGCGGCGTGTTCGGCGAGCGCCAGGCCCAGCAGGTCGTCCAGGACCTGGGCCAGGCGCTTGCCCTCGGTGCGTACGGAGGCGATCTCCTCGTTGCCCTCGGGCAGTTCGAGCGCGAGCAGTTCGATGCGCAGGAGCAGGGCCGAGAGCGGGTTGCGCAGTTGGTGCGAGGCGTCGGCGACGAAGGCGCGCTGCTGTTCAAGGACCTCCTCGACGTTGTCGGCCATCTCGTTGAACGAACGGGCCAGCCTTCTGAGTTCCGGGGGTCCGCCGGCGGCCGCGACACGCGAGTTCATGCGGCCGGTGGCGATGTCGTGGGTCACGGCGTCCAGGACGCGTACGGGCCTGAGCACCCAGCCCGTCAGACGGAACGCCGCGCCGACCGCGAGCAGCATCGCCGCGAGTTCGCCGGCCACGATGAGCAGCCAGCCGTGCAGGATGGCCGAACGCATGCTGGCGGTGGGCGAGTCCGTGACGACGACCGCGATGACGTCGCCTTCGCGTACGACGGGCGACGCGACCACGAGGCGGCCCTGCTGCCAGGGCCACACCTGGGCGGGGTCGTGGCTGCGGCGTCCCGCGAGGGCTTCGTGGAAGGCGACGTACCCCTGGCCCTTGGCGGGCACGTGCCAGTCGGCGGGGGCGCTCGCCATGGCGCTCTCGTCGCGGAAGAAGACGCCCGCCTTGATCCCGTAGAGGGTGGAGTAGCGGTTCAGTTCCTCTTCGAGGGTGGTCAGCCGTTCCGTGCTGTTGGCGGTGTCGGTGCTGTCGGTGCCGGCGCCGTTGCCGTCGGGCGCGGTGACGAACTGGGCGAGCGCGGCGAAGCGCGCGGTGTCGTCGATCCGGTCGATGACGACGCGCTGCTGCTGGGCGTGGGCCACGCTCAGGGCCAGCGGGAAGCCGAACGCGACCAGGACGAGCGCGAGCAGGAAGATGAGCAGCGGCAGCAGACGGGTGCGCACCGGGCCGTCCTGGGGTCAGCGGGCGGCCGGCTCGACGAGCCGGTAGCCCACGCCGCGCACGGTCTCGATCAGCGCGGGCATGCCGAGTTTGGAGCGCAGGGACGCCACGTGCACTTCGAGGGTGCGGCCGGTCCCTTCCCAACTGGTGCGCCAGACCTCGCTGATGATCTGTTCGCGGCGGAAGACGACGCCGGGCCACTGGGCGAGGAGGGCCAGCAGGTCGAACTCCTTGCGGGTCAGCTGTACGTCCGCGCCGTCGACGCCGACGCGGCGGGTGAGCAGTTCTATGCGCATGCGTCCGATGAGCACGACGCTCTCGTCGTCGCCGGGCGGGAGGCCGGGCGGCGGGCCGGTCTGGGAGCCGGCCTGGGAGCCGTTCTGGGAGCCGGAAGGCGGGCCGGGCGGCGGGCCGGGCTTGGGGCGTCTGATGACCGCGTGGATACGGGCGATGAGCTCACCGGTGTCGTAGGGCTTGACCACGTAGTCGTCGGCGCCCAGGTTCAGGCCGTGGATGCGTGAACGGACGTCGGCGCGGGCGGTCACCATGATCACCGGAGTGGCGGCCCGCTTGCGGATCTTGCCGCAGACCTCGTAGCCGTCCTGGTCGGGAAGGCCGAGGTCGAGCAGGACCACACCGAAGGGTGGTGTGGCGCCGTGCTCATCCGGAAGGAGCGCCTGTAGCGCCTCTTCTCCGTTGCGCGCGTGCTTCACCTTGAAGCCGTGTTTGGCGAGCACCGCTGACAGGGCGGCGGCGACATGGTCGTCGTCCTCGACGAGCAGCAGTCTCATGGCCCCCCTCCGCGGTTTTGGTGCTGCTTGTGTGCTGCTTGTGTGCTGCTTGGGTGTTGCTTGGTGTTGCCCGGGTATGTGCCGGGTGTTTCCCGGTGGCGCGCCGGATCCGCGGATTCGCCTTGGCGTGTTCACCGGCCGCATCACGACATGTACCCCCGAATCCATGCGCATGGGCGCCACTTCGGTCAAGGGGGCGCCCGCCCCTTCGCACCATCCGTTACGGAGCCGGTACTCCCCCGGGGTCGCGCGCTCACCGAGCGTGCCCTCACGCAACCGGATCGTTATGCTCAAGTTCCGCTCAGATGTAATGACGCTGGTCACACCTCAGCACTACGTTCCTCCCCAACCGAGGAGGACGGAGCAAGAAGCCGATGAGCGGAGTATCAGTGGCCATGGGGACCGAGGACGCCGTACCCGCGTCGGGTGACCTGGTCGTGCTGAGCAACGTCAACAAGCACTTCGGCGCGCTGCATGTGCTCCAGGACATCGATCTGACCATCGCCCGTGGCGAGGTCGTCGTCGTCATCGGGCCCTCCGGGTCCGGGAAGTCCACGCTGTGCCGCACCATCAACCGCCTGGAGACGATCGACTCCGGGGCGATCACGATCGACGGCAGGCCGCTGCCCCAGGAGGGCAGGGAACTGGCGCGGCTGCGGGCCGATGTGGGCATGGTCTTCCAGTCGTTCAACCTCTTCGCGCACAAGACGGTGCTGGAGAACGTCATGCTGGGCCAGGTCAAGGTCCGCAAGGCCGACAAGCAGGCCGCCGAGAAGAAGGCGCGGGCGCTGCTCGACCGGGTCGGCGTCGCCACCCAGGCCGACAAGTACCCCGCTCAGCTCTCCGGCGGCCAGCAGCAGCGCGTGGCGATCGCCCGGGCGCTGGCCATGGACCCGAAGGTGATGCTCTTCGACGAGCCCACGTCGGCCCTGGACCCGGAGATGATCAACGAGGTCCTTGAGGTCATGCAGCAGCTCGCGCGGGACGGCATGACGATGGTCGTCGTCACCCACGAGATGGGGTTCGCCCGCTCCGCCGCCAACCGGGTCGTGTTCATGGCCGACGGCAAAATCGTCGAAGAGGCCACGCCGGACCAGTTCTTCAGCAATCCTCGCAGCGACCGGGCCAAGGACTTCCTGTCGAAGATCCTGCACCACTGACGCTCCGGGGCGGCGGCGCGAGCCGGGGCCAGGGTTGCGACAGGCGGGCCGCCCCTCGGGGTGGGGGCGGACCGATGGTGACGGACCGATCACGAGTGGCCGCCTCCCACCGGTGAACGGCGAATAACGGATGACAGATGACAGATGACGGAGATCCAATGTCAACTGACCATCTCTAACCGGCACTTGCCCAACCGCCCAACCAGAGGCGCCGACGCCGATCACGCGGCCGTCCGACCGCCTGACCGCGCGACCTCGCCCCGTTGGCACCGGCCCGACGACGCACGCCTGATGACGCACGCCCGATGACGATCAACGACCAACGACGCAAGGAATGTTCGCCATGATGCTCCGCAAGTCCGCCGCCGTCGCGGCGATCGCCGCGCTCGCCCTGACCGCGACCGCCTGTGGTGGAAAGTCCGGCTCCGCCGGCGACAAGCAGGCCGCCCAGCCGGGCACCGGCGACGCGCCGCAGCTTCCCACGTACACCGTGGCCTCCAATGTCACCCTGGACTCGGCGACGTTCAAGGCGGCCAAGGCGCGCGGCAAGCTCATCATCGGTTCCAAGGCCGACCAGCCCTACCTCGGCTTCGAGGACCAGTCGACCCGGGTGCGTTCCGGCTTCGACGTCGAACTCGCGAAGATGATCGCCGCCGACCTCGGCTTCAAGGACGACCAGATCGAGTGGAAGACCGTCGACTCCGGCGTGCGCGAGACCGCGATCTCCAAGGGCCAGGTCGACTACTACGTCGGCACCTACACGATCAACGACAAGCGTAAGCAGCAGGTCGGTTTCGCCGGCCCGTACTACAAGGCGGGCGCCGACCTGCTCGTGCGCAAGGACGACACGTCCATCACGGGCAAGACCTCCGTCAAGGGCAAGAAGGTCTGCTCGATCGTGGGCTCCACGCCGCTCCAGGAGATCAAGAAGCCCGAGTACGGCGCCTCGGTCGTCGAACTGTCCAAGTACTCCGACTGCGTGCAGCAGCTCCTGTCCAAGCAGGTCGACGCGGTCACCACCGACGACGCGATCCTCAAGGGCTACGCCGCCAAGAACAAGGGCAAGCTGCGGGTGGTGGGCCAGCCGTTCACCGAGGAGCCCTACGGCATCGGCATGAACAAGGACGACAAGGCGCTGCGCGACTTCATCGACTCCTCGCTGGAGAAGCACGAGCAGGACGGCACGTACAAGAAGATCTACGACGCGACGCTCGGCCTGTCCGGCTCGAAGTACCAGGCCCCGCCGGCCATCGTCCGTTACTGACCCCGGGGGTTGGCCGCCCGGGCGTCCCGTACCCGCTGCGGGGCGCCCGGGCCCCGCCCCTCGTTCCCCCTGACGACCGACCCGGCCGCTGCCCGCCGACGCGGAGACCCCATGAACGTACTGCTCGACCATTTCGCGGAATTCCGTGACGGCTTCATAGGCACGGTGGAGATCACCGTCGTCAGCTCGGTCATCGCCCTGGTGCTCGGCCTGCTGCTCGCCGGTTTCCGGGTGTCTCCGGTGCCGCCGCTGCGGTTCTTCGGCACCGCGTGGGTGACGCTGCTGCGCAACACCCCGCTGACGCTGCTCTTCCTGGTCTCCTTCTTCGTCGTGCCGGAGATCTTCTTCCCCGGGATGAGCCCGTTCCTGCTGGGTTCGCTCGCGCTCGGTTTCTACACCGCCTCGTTCGTCTGCGAGGCCGTCAGGTCGGGCATCAGCACGGTCCCGCTGGGGCAGGCCGAGGCGGCCCGTTCGCTGGGGATGAGTTTCCCGCAGACGCTGAGCCTGATCGTGCTGCCGCAGGCCACGCGGACGGTGATCCCGCCGCTGAGCTCCATTTTCATCGCGCTCACCAAGAACTCGGCGATCGCCGGTGCCTTCAGCGTCACCGAGATGTTCGGCTGGCAGAAGCTGATGAGCGAGGACGGCTACGACATCGTGCCCGTCTTCATCTGGGTGGCCCTCGGCTATCTGATCGTCACGTTCGCGATCAGTGGTCTGTTCCGTCTCCTTGAGCGCCGCCTGGAGGTCGCCCGATGAGTGCCAGCGTTCTCTATGACGCCCCCGGCCCCAAGGCCGTCGTCCGCAACCGGATCTATGCCGTCGTCGGCACGCTCGTGCTTCTCGCCCTGGTCGTCGTCGCGGTCCTGCGCCTGTCGGACAAGGGCGACCTCGACTACGGGATGTGGGACATCTTCAACTACGCGGGCATCCGGCAGAACATCGCCGACGCGGTGCTCGCCACGCTGAAGGCGTTCGGTCTCGCGGCCGTCGGCTCGCTGGTGCTGGGCGTGGTGCTGGCCGTGGCCCGGATGTCCGACCACAAGCCGGTCCGCTGGGTGGCGACCGCCTTCATCGAGCTGTTCCGTTCCATCCCGCTGCTCATCACGATCTACGGGGTGTGGGTGGGGTTCCTCACCGACTACTCGATGTGGGCGCTGGCGCTGGGTCTGTCGATCTACAACGGCTGTGTCCAGGCGGAGGTGCTGCGGGCCGGCGTCAACTCCGTACCCAGGGGCCAGCGCGAGGCCGCGTACGCGCTCGGCATGAGCAAGACGCAGGTGATGACGAGCGTCCTGATGCCGCAGGCGGTCCGCGCGATGCTGCCGACGATCATCAGCCAGCTCGTCGTGACTCTGAAGGACACCTCGCTCGGGTTCATCATCCTGTATCCGGAGCTGTTGCAGACGGCCCGTCTGATCGCGAGCAACACGCAGGTCAACGGCCAGTACCCGTATGTGTCGACCATTGTGGTCATCGGCGTCATCTACGTGGCGATGTGCCTGCTGCTCTCCGCGCTGGCGACCTGGATCGAGAAGCGGGGGCGCCGGGCGAGGACCGGCATCTCCATGGGCGCGGCCGACGCCCCGCTCACCGCGGCCGGTTCCGCCCCCGCCATGTCGGCCGAGGGGGCCATCGGGGCCGGTGGGGCTTCTGACGCGTCGAACTGACGGCATATGAGGCAGTGACGTCCGCGTCGCTGCCTTGGTCACTTGACGCAAGCACGCGCAGTGGGTTGCATACGTTCTGTGATCGTGCACCGGGTTCCCCGCGCCACCTGCAAGCCGTCCCGACGCCCCTCGGGAGCCACGCCGTGGACCCGGTGATCATCGTAGGCGCCGGTCCTGTGGGGCTGGCGCTCGCGCTGTCGCTGGCCGCTCAGGGTGTGCCGTCCGTGGTTTTGGACGAGGGGGCGGGGCCCGAGGAGCCGCGGCCGGTGCGCACGGTGGTCCTGCGCCCGGACGTCGCCTCGTTCGTGGCCGGGCTCGGCTGCGAGGCGGTGCGGGACGAGGGGACCCGCTGGGTGGCGTGGCGCTCGATGCGGCGTGGCCGGCTGGTGCGTCGTGTCCCCTTCGGCCCGGGTGAGGCGGGGGGGCCGTCGCCGACGCATGTGCCGCAGCACGCTCTGGTGCGCGGTCTGCGCGCGGCTCTGTCCGCGTCCGGTCTGGTACGTCTGGTCACGCACAGCCGCCTCGACCGGCTCGAGCAGGACGCGCGGGGGGTGTCGGCGCACACGTCGGGGCCGGGGGCGACGTGGTGGCGGGGCAGTTACGTGGTCGGCTGCGACGGCGCCCGTTCCACCGTACGCAAGCTCCTCGACATCCGTTTCGCGGGCCGTACGGCGGTGGAACGCCAGGCGGTGGCGGCTCTGCGAACCGAACTCCCCTGGCCCCATGAGGCGTTGCTGCACCGGTTGCCGCCGTGGCGGGCCGGGGGCGATGAGGTGACGGCGCGACCTTTGCCGGGGGGTGTCTGGCGGCTGGAGTGGCTGTTGCCGCCGCGTGCCGAGCTGGTGACGCCGGACGCGCTGGTGGGGCGGGTCAGGGACACGCTGGGCGGCTGGTGCGGCGGGACACCGGCGTACGACCTGCTCGACACGGGGGTCCACACCGTCCATCACAGGCTGGCGCGCCGCTGGCGGGTGCGCCGCGCGTTCCTCGCGGGTGACGCGGCGCATCTGCTGGGCGCGCTGGGTACGCAGGCGCTCGAGGAGGGGCTGCGGGACGCGCGGAACCTGGCGTGGAAGCTGGCCAGGGCCTGGCACCACGGGCCCGGCGAGGCCCTGTTGGACAGCTATGAGGCGGAGCGCAGGGCGGCGGTCGCGGCCCGGTTGCGCGCGAGTGACCAGTCGTTGCCGGTCCTGCGGGGCGGGGCTGGGCTGCGGGCCTGGGTTCCGGGTACCACGCGTTCCCATGACGCTCTGGTGACCGAGGGGCATCTGGGGCGCGGCCCGCTCGGGGCGCCTCCTGGCTATCCGCTCTCGCCGTTGGCGCCGGAGCCGGCCGAGTCGCACATCGCGGTGGGTACGCCGTCGGGGTCGCCGGTCGCGGACGTGCGGGTGACGGCGCCGGACGGGTCGGCGGTGGCGTTGCGCGACCGGCTGGGCCGGGGCAGGCTCCTGGTGGTTCTGGTCGCGCCGGGCACCGCTGTGTGGGACCGCCGTCACTGGCTGACGGCGGGGGTGATGCCGCGGCTGAACGCGGCGGTGGCGGCGCTGCCCCTGAACGCCGAGCTCCTGGTCGCCGAGGACTATCCGGGCGCGCCCGCCCATGCCGTCCTGTTGGTCCGCCCCGACGGGCACTTGGTGGCCGCGTTCAACGGGGTGCACCCCGCGGAGCTGTACGCGGCCGCGGAGGCGGCGGGGGGCGGTGCGGGCCGGGGAGAGCGGGGGGCCGGCGGGGGCGGCGGCGGTGTGGGTGGGGATGGGGGCGGTGCGGGGGCCGGTGCCGGTGAGGGTGCGGGCGGTTCGGGTGGTGCGGGGGGTTCCGCGGAGGTGGGGGAGGCGGTGGGACGGACGGCGGATGTCAATTGACAGTTTTCACCTGCTGATTTCTGACAACTGATCTCTAACGTCTGCCAGTTGCCCCGGTTGTCCTGGTTACCCCAGTTGTATGTCAGGTATTGACCGTCATCGCCGACCATGGTCTACTCCGGAGCATGACCGACACCCGTGTGCGCCTGTGGCGGAGGGTCCATATGGACCTCGTCCGCTATGCGGGCTGCGTGTGTCGTCCGTCCTGCTGATTCGCCTTTCCTTCGCGCCGTCCCGTTGCGCCTTCGTGCGCCGGCAGACATGGCGCGCCTTCGCGAACTCCCCCAGGACGGTCCACCGTGTCGCCTTCCCCCCTCACTCCTGCCCGTGCGTCCGTACGCGCTCCCGCCTCCGGGGCGGGGTCCAGGTTCGCCCCCACCAAGGTGGATCTGCTCGATTTCGCGCTGCGGACCGCCGCGGACGCCGCGCTCGTCGCTTCGCTGCCCCTGGACGAGCAGGGGCGTACGTGGATTCGTCTGGACGGTCCCGGCGGCAGTGAGGCGTGGCTGATCGGCTGGCCGCCCGGTACGGGTACGGGCTGGCACGATCATGGCGGCTCCCACGGCGCGTTCGTGACCGCGGCCGGGGTGTTGCGTGAGGACTCGCTGGCGGCGCGGCTTCCCACCGAGGGCTGGAAGACCCTGGAACTGGCCGAAGGGGTCGATCGTTCAAGGGAGTTGGAGGCGGGGGCCGGGCGGGCCTTCGGGCCGCATCATGTGCACGAGGTGCGGAACGGGTCGACCAGCGCGCACGCGATTTCGGTGCACGCCTACTATCCGCCGCTGCCGCTGATCCGGCGTTACAGCCGGACGGGCGCGGTGCTGCGGGTCGAGCAGGTCGAGCGTCCGCAGGACTGGAGTTGAGCGCGGAAGGTGGCGGTCCGGTGGGGATCGATGAACTTCTGGACCGGGCCAGGTCGGGCCTGGACCGGGTGGGCCCCGAGGAGGCGTTCGCCGAGGCGGCCGCCGGTGCGCTCCTGGTGGACATCCGGTACGCGGCGCTGCGCGACCGGGACGGCCTGATTCCCGGGGCCCTGGTCGTGGAGCGCAATGAACTGGAGTGGCGGCTCGATCCCGGGGGCAGTCATCGCGCCGTCGAGGCGACCGGCCATGGAGTGCGGGTGGTGGTGATCTGCAATGAGGGGTACGCGTCGTCTCTCGCGGCCGTGTCCTTGCGGCAGTTGGGGCTGTTTCGGGCGACCGATCTGATCGGCGGTTTCCAGGCGTGGCGCGCGGCGGGCCTCCCGGTCACGCCTGGGCCCGGCTGACGCCGACGTTTTCGCCGGTTGCCGCCACTCCCCCGGCCCGCAGCGCCACTTCCCCGACTGCGCCGGGGGCCCTTGTCCGGGCCGGAGCGCCCGCTCTTGCCCGGGCACAAGCGCCACCGTGCCCGGAGCTGAGCCGGCCCGGCCGGCTCAGGGTTCGTACAGCTCGCCCAGGCCGCCCGGGCCGTCCAGGTCGTCCGCGTCGTCGGGGTGATCGCCCTCCTGCTCCAGTGCCTGGCGGACCACGCGCAGGGCCATGCCCTCCGGGTAGCCCTTGCGGGCGAGCATGCCCGCGAGGCGGCGCAGCCGGCGATCGCGGTCGAGGCCGCGGGTGGCGCGGAGTTTGCGTGCGACCAGGGCGCGGGCGGTCTCTTCTTCGCGCTCGGAGTCGAGTTGGGCGACGGCTTCGTCGACGACCGACGCGTCCACGCCTTTGGTTCGCAGTTCGCGGGCGAGGGCGCGGCGGGCGAGGCCTCGGCCGTGGTGGCGGGACTCCACCCAGGCGTCGGCGAACGCCGCGTCGTTGATCAGGCCGACCTCTTCGAAGCGGGAGAGGACTTCTTCGGAGATCTCGTCGGGGATCTCCCGCTTCTTGAGGGCGTCGGCGAGTTGTTTGCGGGTGCGGGGGGTCCCGGTGAGCAGGCGCAGGCAGATGGCCCGCGCCCGCTCAGCCGGGTCCTGAGACGACGGCTCCTTCTCGGCCCTCGACGAGTCGGTGCCGTCGCCCGTTCCATCCGGGCCGCCCCGCCGGGAGCGGGCCCGCCGGGGGGCCGGTTCCTCGGGGCCGGCCCATTCGGTCCTGCGGGTCACCGCTAGCTCTTGGCAGCGGCGGCCTTGGCCGTCTTGGCCTTGGCGGCGGGGGCGGGCACGGCGGTGGCGTCCGCCGGGGCTGCGTCCGCGGTGTCCTTGGCGGGGTCGGCTGAGGCCGCGTCCGGCCGGACGCCGACGCCCAGCTTTTCGAGGATCTTCTTCTCGATCTCGTTGGCGAGGTCGGGGTTGTCCTTGAGGAAGTTGCGGGCGTTCTCCTTGCCCTGGCCGAGCTGGTCTCCTTCGTAGGTGTACCAGGCGCCGGCCTTGCGGACGAAGCCGTGCTCGACGCCCATGTCGATCAGGCCGCCCTCGCGGCTGATGCCCTGGCCGTAGAGGATGTCGAACTCGGCCTGCTTGAAGGGCGGCGCGACCTTGTTCTTGACGACCTTGACGCGGGTGCGGTTGCCGACCGCGTCGGTGCCGTCCTTCAGCGTCTCGATCCGGCGGATGTCGAGGCGTACGGAGGCGTAGAACTTCAGCGCCCGGCCACCGGTGGTGGTCTCGGGGGAGCCGAACATGACGCCGATCTTCTCGCGGAGCTGGTTGATGAAGATCGCGGTGGTCTTCGACTGGTTGAGCGCGCTGGTGATCTTCCTCAGGGCCTGGCTCATCAGGCGGGCCTGGAGGCCCACGTGGGAGTCGCCCATCTCGCCCTCGATTTCCGCGCGGGGCACCAGGGCCGCCACGGAGTCGATGACGATGAGGTCGAGGGCGCCGGAGCGGACCAGCATGTCGACGATTTCCAGTGCCTGCTCGCCGTTGTCGGGCTGCGAGAGGATCAGGTTGTCGATGTCGACGCCGAGCTTCTTGGCGTACTCGGGGTCGAGGGCGTGCTCGGCGTCGATGAAGGCCACCGAGCCGCCGAGCTTCTGCGCGTTGGCCACCGCGTGCAGGGTCAGGGTCGTCTTGCCGGAGGACTCCGGGCCGTACACCTCGACCACGCGGCCGCGCGGCAGGCCGCCGACGCCGAGTGCGACGTCGAGCGCGGTCGACCCGGTGGGGATGACCTCGATGGGCTCATTGGGCCGCTCGCCCAGGCGCATCACGGCGCCCTTGCCGAATTGCCGTTCAATCTGTGCGAGCGCGGCGTCGAGCGCCTTCTCGCGGTCGGTTCCTGCCATGGGTTCCACCCGATTTGCTTGAGTCGATCGCTTCACGTCAAAGACGCTAACCCCTGCCACTGACAATGGGCCCCGGCGCCCGTCCAGCCTGTGGATAACTCCACCGGAAACACGGTGTTGTCCCTGGGAGCGGCGCAGGAACACAGGGCTGCCGTCCCATGAGAATGGATGTTCGATTTTCGTGTCAAGCGAGCCACGCGGGGCGTGGGAGGCGCGACGACGCTACGAGGCGCCCGCGTCCGGCCGCGGTCCCCGGCCGCGCTGCTGGTGGCGGCCGTGCACCCGCCAGTCGTCCGTCACGTCGTAGCGCTTCACATAGGCGCCGAGGAACGCCTGGAGGGTCGCGACGGCCGGGATCGCGATCAGGGCGCCGACCGCCCCCATGAGCGCGGTGCCCGCGATCACCGAGCCGAAGGCGACCGCCGGGTGGATGTCCACGCTCCGCGCGGTGAGCTTGGGCTGGAGCATGTAGTTCTCGAATTGCTGGTAGATCACCACGAAGCCGAGCACCCACACCGCGTACCAGGGGTCCACGGTGAAGGCGAGCAGCATGGGCAGGGCGCCCGCCAGGTAGGTGCCGATGGTGGGGATGAACTGCGAGACCAGGCCCACCCACACGCCCAGCGCCGGGGCGTAGGGGACGCCCAGGATCTGGAGCAGGACGTAGTGCGCGACACCGGAGATGAGCGCCATGAGGCTGCGTGAGTACAGGTAGCCGCCGGTCTTGTCGACGGCGATCTCCCAGGCCCGCAGCACCTCCGTCTGCCGGGAGGGCGGCAGCACGGAGCAGACCGCCCGGCGCAGCCGTGGCCCGTCGGCGGCGAAGTAGAACGCGAACAGGAAGATCGTCAGCAGTCGGAAGAGGCCGCCGAGGACGGTGGCGGAGACGTCGAGCACGCCGGTCGCGCTGTTTTGGACGTACTTCTTCAGCCAGTCGGAGTGCAGGAGGCTGTCGCGCACCTCGACCCGGGAGAGCTTGGTGTGGAAGCTGTGGTTGACCCAGTTGATCACCGAGTCGAGGTACTTGGGGAACTGCTCGACCATGTCGACGATCTGGCCGGCCAGCATCGAGCCGAGCAGCACGACGAAGCCGGCCGTCGCGATCAGCAGCGCGAAGAAGACCAGGAAGGTCGCGAGGCCCCGGCGCATTCCGCGGGCCGCCATCCGGCCGACGGCCGGTTCCATCGCGAGCGCGACGAAGAACGCGATCAGGATGTTGATCAGCAGGCCGATGAGCTGGTGGAAGGCCCAGCTGCCCAGCTGGAAACAGGCGTACAGGGCGAGCACGAGCACCACCGCCCGGGGCAGCCAGCGCGGCATGTGCGCGGGCAGGCCGGCTCGCGGCGGCTGTCCGGAGGAGCCGCCGGGGTCGGGCGCGGGGCCGCGCGGGCCGTCCGCCCGGTCGGTCGCGCGGTCGTCGGTGTCGAGGTCATCAGTCGGTGCCACGGGCCAAGTCTCGCCCATGTGTCCGACAACGAGCCGCCGAGCCGGTCCAGGCCCGGGGCCAGGGTCCCGGAGGGGGCCAGAGCCCCGGGGGGGGCGGGGCCAAGGTCCCGGAGGGCGGGGCCAAGGTCCCGGGGGCCGGAGTCCCGGGGGCCGGAGTCCCGGGAGGGCGGGGCCAAGGTCCGGGGGCCAAGGTCCCGGAGGGGCGGGGCCGGGGTTCCGGGGAGCCAGGGCCCCGGGGGTGGGGCGCTGGGGCGGTCGTGTCAGTGCTTGTCGTGGCTTGTCGTGGCTTGTCGTGGCCGTCACCCGAAGGCGTGTGCCGTGCTCGCGGCGGGGCGGCCCGGCGCTCGTGAAGGGTCAGGCTTCAGCGTTTGTCCCACGGCACGTCCATCGCGGCGCAGACGGCTCGCCAGACGTCCTTGGCCTCCCAGCCCGCGTCCAGCGCTTCGTGCACGGTGCGCCCGCCCAGTTCGGTCATCACGTGGTCACGCGCGAAGGAGTCCGCGTACCCGGCGCCGAAGTGGTCGGCCATCCGCTCCCAGAAAATCGTCAACCGCATGACTTCAGTATCCCGCCCCTAGGAGTGCCGCCGGGGCCGTCGGGCCTGTCCGCCGCTCCCTGGGGCCCTACCGTCTCCTCCATGGCTGGTTCTGGAGCATCCCCCCACTCGCCCCACTCCCCCGGTTCCCCGCTGGCGCGCGCCGAGCCCTTCGTCTGGCTGACGGCCAGGGTGCTGGAACAGCGCCGCTTCGCCCACCACTTCCTCGGCAAGGACGCCGACGCCGTGGAGGCGGCGCTCGCCGCCTACCAGGGCGATGACGGCGGCTACGGTTACGCGCTCGAACCCGATCTGCGCGGGCCGGTGAGCCAGCCCCTGCACACCGCGCACGCGCTGCGGGTCCTGGACTCGGTGGGGCGGCTCGGCGGCCGGCTGGTGGAGCGCGTGTGCCGCTATCTGACCGGCGTCTCCACCAAGGACGGCGCGCTGCCCGTCCTGCACCCCTCGCAGCGGGGCTATCCGGCGGCGCCTTTCGTTCCGGTCCTGGACGACCCGCCCAGCGCCCTGCTGGCCACCGGCCCCGTGGTGGGTCTGCTGCACCGCAATCAGGTGTGGCACGCGTGGCTGTTTCGGGCCACGGACTTCTGCTGGGCCGCCGTCGACGCCCTTGAGACGTCGCATCCCTACGAGGTGGAGGCCGCGGTCGCCTTCCTGGACGGCGCTGCGGACCGCTCGCGCGCCGAGGCGGCCGCGGACCGGCTCGGCAGGCTGGTCAGGGAGCAGCGTCTCGCGGTGCTCGATCCGGGCCGGCTCGCCGAGTTTCCGATCTCGCCGGGGTACGCGCCGGGCGAGCACCATTTTCCGCACGACTACGCGCGTGTGCCGCAGTCGCTGGCGCGGCGCTGGTTCACCGACGAGGAGATGAAGCGCTCCCTCGATCATCTCGAGGCGGAGCAGCGGGAGGACGGCGGCTGGCCGGTCCGCTGGCGTGCGTGGGCGCCCGGTACGGCCCTGGAGTGCCGGCCCATGGTGACGATCGAGGCGTTGCGTACGTTGCGGGCGCACGGCCGTTTCATCGGCTGACGTGCCGCCCGGGCGTCGAGCGGCCCGGGCCCCTGCATCTGGTCTCCGCTGCGTCGTGTTCGCGGGTCCGGGCCATTGTCAGTGGGTGGGTGCACGATGGGGACCATGGCAAGGACAGCGCTGGATTCCTTCTCGCCCGCGACGCGCGGCTGGTTCACGGGGGCTTTCACCGCGCCCACCGCGGCGCAGGAGGGTGCCTGGAAGGCGATCGCGGAGGGTTCGGACGTCCTGGTGGTCGCGCCGACCGGTTCGGGCAAGACGCTCGCGGCGTTCCTCGCCGCGCTGGACCGTCTCGCGGCCGCGCCGGCGCCCGCCGAGGCAAAGAAGCGCTGCCGGGTGCTGTACGTGTCGCCGCTGAAGGCCCTCGCGGTCGATGTGGAGCGCAATCTGCGTTCGCCGCTGACGGGGATCCGTCAGGAGTCGGTGCGTCTGGGTCTTGCGGAGCCGCAGGTCCGCGTGGGGATCCGCTCGGGGGACACGCCGCCGGCGGAGCGGCGGGCGCTGATCACCCGGCCGCCGGACATTCTGATCACGACGCCCGAGTCGCTGTTCTTGATGCTGACTTCTGCCGCGCGTGACGCGCTCGCGGGGGTGGAGACGGTGATCCTGGACGAGGTGCACGCGGTGGCCGGCACCAAGCGGGGGGCTCATCTGGCGTTGTCGCTGGAGCGGTTGGACGAGTTGCTGGCCCGTCCGGCGCGCCGGATCGGCCTGTCGGCGACGGTGCGTCCGGTCGATGAGGTGGCGCGTTATCTCTCGCCGCAGCGCAAGGTCGAGATCGTGCAGCCGCCGTCCGCCAAGGAGTTCGACCTGTCGGTGGTCGTGCCGGTGGAGGATCTGGCCGAGTTGGGCGCTTCGCCGTCGGCCGACGCCCAGGAGGGCGTGGAGAAGCCGTCGATCTGGCCGCACGTGGAGGAGCGCATCGTCGATCTGGTGCAGGCGCACCGTTCGACGATCGTGTTCGCCAACTCCCGTCGGCTCGCGGAGCGTCTGTGCAACCGGCTCAACGAGATCGCCTACGAGCGGGCCGTGGGCGCGCCGCTTGGCGAGGACCACGCGCCGGCGGATCTGATGGGCGGCTCGGGTGCGGCGGCCGGTGCGCCCGCGCTGCTCGCCAAGGCGCATCACGGTTCGGTCTCCAAGGAGCAGCGGGCGGTGGTGGAGGAGGACTTGAAGGCGGGGCGGATCCCGGCGGTGGTGGCGACTTCGAGTCTTGAGCTGGGCATCGACATGGGTGCGGTGGATCTGGTGGTGCAGGTCGAGTCGCCGCCGTCGGTGGCGTCGGGGTTGCAGCGTGTGGGCCGTGCGGGGCATCAGGTCGGCGCGGTGTCCACCGGTGTCGTCTTCCCCAAGTACCGGGGTGATCTGGTGCAGTCGGCGGTGGTGACCGAGCGGATGCGGGCGGGGGCGATCGAGGCGCTGCGGGTTCCGTCCAATCCGCTGGATGTGCTGGCGCAGCAGCTGGTCGCGATGACCGCCCTCGACACCTGGCAGGTGGATGACCTGTTGGCGCTGGTGCGGCGGGCCGCGCCGTTCGCGGCGCTGCCGGAGTCGGCGTTCACGGCGGTCCTGGACATGCTGGCGGGCCGTTATCCATCGGACGCGTTCGCGGAGTTGCGTCCGAGGGTGGTGTGGGACCGGGTGGGGGGTACGGTCACGGGCCGTCCCGGCGCTCAGCGGCTCGCGGTCACCTCGGGCGGCACCATCCCCGACCGGGGTCTGTTCGGTGTCTTTCTGGCGGGGTCGGACCCGAAGAAGGGCGGCGGGCGGGTCGGTGAGCTGGACGAGGAGATGGTGTACGAGTCGCGGGTGGGTGATGTCTTCACGCTGGGCACCACGTCGTGGCGTATCGAGGACATCACGCGTGACCGGGTTCTGGTGTCGCCGGCGCCGGGCGTGCCGGGCAGGCTGCCGTTTTGGAAGGGTGACCAGCTGGGCCGTCCGCTGGAGTTGGGGCGTGCGCTGGGCGCGTTCTTGCGTGAGGTCGGTTCGATGTCCGGTGACGACGCGAGGCTTCGGCTGCTGAGCGCGGGTCTGGACGCGTGGGCGGCGGACAATCTGATCGGCTATCTCGACGAGCAGCGCCGCGCGTGTGGTCACATCCCGGACGACCGGACGATCGTGGTGGAGCGTTTCAGGGACGAGCTGGGTGACTGGCGAGTGGTCATCCACTCCCCCTTCGGGGCGCAGGTGCACGCCCCTTGGGCGCTGGCGCTCGGTGCCCGCCTCGCTGAGCGGTACGGCATGGACGCGCAGGTGATGCACGCCGACGACGGCATCGTGCTGCGGCTGCCCGACGCCGACATGATGGGTCTTGATCTGCTCGATCAGGATCCGGCGCGGCTGGACACCACGTATGACAGCGAGCGGGCTCCTGTCGGGGCGGCGGACACGGTCTTCGACAAGGGTGAGATCGAGCAGATCGTCACCGACCAGGTCGGCGGCTCGGCGTTGTTCGCCTCGCGTTTTCGCGAGTGCGCCGCGCGTGCCCTGTTGTTGCCTCGGCGCACTCCCGGCAAGCGCACCCCGCTGTGGCAGCAGCGCCAGCGGGCGGCTCAACTCCTGGAGGTGGCAAGCGAGTTCGGGTCGTTCCCGATCGTCTTGGAGGCGGTGCGTGAGTGCCTTCAGGATGTGTTCGACGTGCCGGGGCTCACCGAGCTGATGGGTGATCTGGAGGCGCGCCGGGTGCGTCTGGTGGAGGTCACCACGCCGGAGCCGTCGCCGTTCGCCCGCTCGCTCCTGTTCGGTTATGTCGCGCAGTTCCTCTACGAGGGGGATTCGCCGCTCGCCGAGCGGCGGGCGGCCGCCCTGTCGTTGGATTCTCGTCTGCTGGCCGAGCTGCTTGGCCAGGCGGAGCTGCGCGAGCTGCTGGACGGTGAGGTGCTGGCCGAGCTGGAGCAGGTGCTTCAGTGGCTCACCGAGGACCGCCGCATCAAGGACGTCGAGGGCGTCGCGGATCTGCTGCGGGTTCTGGGGCCGCTCACGGAGGCGGAGTTGGCGGCGCGGGGCGCCGAGTCCGGCTGGGCTTTGGAGCTGGAGCGGTCGCGGCGCGCGCTACGGGTGCGGATCGCCGGCGCGGACCACTGGGCGGCGATCGAGGACGCGGGGCGGCTGCGGGACGCGCTGGGCACGGCGCTTCCCGTCGGTGTGCCCGAGGCGTTCACCGAGCCGGTGAAGGACCCTCTGGGTGATCTGCTGTCGCGTTACGCGCGGACGCACGGCCCGTTCACGTCGGCGACGGCCGCGTCCCGGTTCGGTCTTGGCACCGCGGTCACCGACGGCGCGCTGCACCGTCTGGCGGCGTCGGGGCGGGTGGTGCAGGGCGAGTTCCATCCGGCGGGCATCGGTCAGGAGTGGTGCGACGCGACGATTTTGCGCAGGCTGCGCAGGCGTTCGCTCGCGGCGCTGCGCCAGGAGCTGGAACCGGTGCCGCCGGCCGCGCTGGCCGGTTTTCTGCCGCCCTGGCAGCATCTGGGCGGCAGTTCCCTGCGTGGCATCGACGGTCTGGCGCGGGCCGTGGAGCAGTTGCAGGGCGCGGCTGTCCCGGCTTCGGCGCTGGAGAAGCTGATCCTGCCGTCGCGGGTGTCGGACTACAGCCCGGCGCTCCTTGACGAGCTCACCACGACCGGTGAGGTGGTGTGGGCGGGAGCGGGCGCGCTGCCCGGCAAGGACGGCTGGGTGTGTCTGTATCTCGCCGACGCGGCGCCGCTGCTGCTGCCGCCCCCGCATCCGCTGGAGCTGACGGCGCTGCACGAGTCGGTGCTCAGCGCGCTCGCGCCCGGTTACGGCCTGTTCTTCCGCCAGCTCGCCGACCAGGTCCGCGCCACCACCCACCCGCAGGTGAGCGAGGTGCAACTCGCGGACGCGGTATGGGATTTGGCGTGGTCGGGGCGGCTGACCAACGACACGCTGGCGCCGTTGCGTTCCGTGCTGGGCTCCGGGCGCACCGCAGGGGCCACGGCCCACCGCGCCAAGCGGCCCGTCCCGCGCGGCCGTTACGGCACTTTGAGCGCCGCCGCCCGCACCGCGTCGCGCTCCGGGCCGCCCACGGTGTCGGGCCGCTGGTCGCTGCTGCCCGAACGCGAGAGCGACGCGACGCACCGCGCGCACGCTCTGGCCCGCACTCTGCTTGACCGCCATGGCGTGGTCACCCGGGGCGCGGTGCAGGCCGAGGGCGTCGAGGGCGGCTTCGCGGCGACGTATCGCGTCCTGGCGGCGTTCGAGGACAGCGGGCAGGCGCGGCGCGGCTATGTGGTGGAAGGCCTCGGCGCCGCCCAGTTCGCGATGGACGGCGCGGTGGACCGGCTGCGGGCGGCGGCCACCGCCCGGGACCGGGGCAGCGACGCGCGAAAGCCCGCGCAGGGCGTCGTCCTGGCGGCCGCCGACCCGGCGAACGCCTACGGCGCGGCGCTGCCCTGGCCCGAGGCGCCGGGCGGGGCCGGGCACAAGCCGGGCCGCAAGGCGGGCTCCCTGGTCGTCCTGGTCGACGGCGAGCTCGTGCTGTATCTGGAGCGCGGCGGCAAGTCGTTGCTGGCGTGGGCGTCCGGGCCCGACGACGCGGCGCTGGGCACGGCGGTGGGTGCGCTGGCGGGGTCGGCGCGGGCGGGACGTCTGGGGACGATCACCGTGGAACGGGCCAATGGGGATCCGGCGCTGACCTCGCCGCTCGCCCGGGCCCTGGAGGCGGCGGGTTTCGTGGCGACACCCAAGGGGCTGCGTCTGAGACCGTGACGCGGGCGCGGGCAAGCCCTTGTACGCCGCGCCCGGCACAATTGACCCATGCCCGAAGGCGACACCGTCTACCAGGCCGCGCGGCGGCTGCACACAGCGCTGGCCGGACAGGTTCTGACCCGCTCCGATCTGCGGGTGCCGCGGTTCGCCACGGCCGACCTGACCGGGCGGGCCGTGCTGGATGTGACCCCGCGCGGCAAGCATCTGCTGACCCGTATCGAGGGGGGCCTGACCCTCCACTCCCATCTGCGGATGGACGGATCCTGGCGGATCTTCGCGGCAGGTGAGCGCTGGAGCGGCGGCCCCGCCCACCAGATCCGGGCGATCCTCGCGAATGCCGGGCACACGGCGGTCGGCTACCGGCTGCCCGTCCTTGAACTGCTGCGTACGCGCGACGAGACGAAAGCGGTGGGCCATCTGGGCCCGGACCTGCTGGGCCCGGACTGGGACGCGGAGATCGCGCTGCGCAACCTGCTGAGCGATCCGGGGCGCCCGCTGGGCCAGGCCCTGCTGGACCAGCGCAATCTGGCCGGCGTCGGCAACGTCTTCAAGTCGGAGATCTGTTTCGCGCTGCGGGTCGTACCGTGGCTGGAGATCGGGCAACTGCCCGCGCCGGAGCGCGTGGTGGACACCGCCAAGCGGCTCCTTGAGGCCAACAAGGACCGGCCGGTGCGCCAGGCGTACATCTACGGCCGGGCGAACCGGCCGTGCCCGCGCTGTCGCACCCCCATCCGCACCACCATGGAACGCGACCCTCAGGGCCGTGAGCGCCCCACCTACTGGTGCCCCACGTGCCAGCCCTCCCCCACGTTGTGACACGCGACGATTCACTCTGGGCCGCTCGGAACCGGGGCGGCGGTTCACCGTGGGCCGCTCGGAACCGGGGCGACGGTTCGCCCTGGGCCACTCGGCGCGGGGCGACGGCCCGCCCCGGGCAGCTCGGAGCCGGGCCGACAGTTCCCCCCTGGGCCGCTCGGACCGGCGCGACGGTCCGCCCTGGATGGCTCGCACCGCCCGTGACCCGCACGGTTATTGACGACCCGTCAGATCCAGTCGTACGGTCCCGGCATGGCCCTCACGGCGTACGACCTCAGCGGCCGCACGGCCTTTGTCACCGGCGCCGCCGGCGGGATCGGCCGCGCGAGCGCCCTGCTGCTCGCGGGGGCCGGCGCGCGGGTGCACTGCGCGGACCGCGACGAGGCGGGCCTGGAGGAGACCCGGGCGCTGATCGCCGAGGCGGGCGGCGCCGCCCACCTGCACCGTCTCGATGTCGCCGACCGCGCCCAGGTCGAAGCGGCGGTGCGGGCGGCGGGGCCGGTCCATGTGCTGGCGGCGATCGCGGGGATCATGCACTCCGGCTCGGCCTTGGAGAGCGACGACGCGGACCTGGAGCGGGTCATGTCCGTCAACTTCCTGGGCGTGCTGCACGCCTGCCGGGAGGCGGCCCGCGTGATGATCGCCCACGGCATCGGGGGTTCCCTCATCACGATGGCCTCCGGCGCCGTGGACTCCGCGCGGCCGGACCTGTTCTGCTACAGCGTCTCCAAGGCGGCGGTGGTGCAGCTCACGAGGACCCTCGCGAGCGAACTCGGGCCGCACAAGATCCGCGTCAACGCCGTGGCTCCCGGCTGGATCCGCACCCCGATGACCGAGCGGCACGCGGCCGGCGAGCAGGAGCGGGTGGAGTCGATGATGGTCCGTCTCTCCCCGCTGGGCCGGCTGGGCACCCCTGAGGATGTCGCCCATACCGTGCTGTACCTGGCCACGGACGCCTCGGCGTTCACGACGGGTCAGATCCTGCGTCCGAACGGCGGCGTCTCCATGCCCTGGTAGGGCGCGCCCCACCGGCCGGCAGGGCCGCCACATGCACCGGCAGCAGGCTCAGCCCCCAGCCGCCCGCGACCATCGCGCCCTCGATGAGCCCGGCGTGGCCGGGCACGAGCACCAGCCTCAGCACGGCCCACCACCAAAGGCCCGCCACTATGAGCGCGGGTATCCAACGCACCGCCACCGCCATGGGTCGCCTCCTCGGGCCGACGCTAGACCGCCGGGAAACCCGCCGGGAGGGCGCACCGGGTGCGGGCCCGGCGCGCTCGGTGTCCCCCACGCCTCACCAGGCCCGCCCCCGCCCCCGGACGGGCCCACGCGCGGGGGCCCGCCGCCCCTTCGGCGTGGTTCAGACGGTTTCCGCCTGGAACATCCAAGCGTGCTTCTCCAGGTCGGCGGTGAGGCCGATGAGGATGTCCTGGGTGATCGGGTCGGGCTCGTCGGTCGCCGCGATGCGTTCGCGCATCCGGCCGATCACCACTCCGAGCGCGTCCACCAGGACCTTCACGGCCTGAACGTCCTTGATCCAGCCTTCGGGGACGGTGTCGATCGCGCTGGACTTCGCCACCGTGGCGGACCGCCCGTCGGGGCTCACGCCGATGGCGCTGGCCCGCTCGGCCACGGTGTCCGAGTGCTGGCGCGCGGTGGTGACGACCTCGTCCAGCTGGAGGTGGACGGAGCGGAAACGGGGGCCGACCACGTTCCAGTGCACCTGCTTGGCCACCAGGGAGAGGTCCACGAGATCCACCAGGGCGCCCTGGAGCGCGTCGCCGACCACCTTGAGGTCGGAGTCGGACAGCGGGCTCTTGATGTAGGACATGCGATTCCTCCACTCGGACGGAACGTCCGCGGGGTTCCCCGCACGAAGGGAACACTCCTGCGAGTCACCGGACGTATGCGCGATCTCCTACCACACTGCCACACAAGCCCCGAAACGGGCGCGCCGGAATAGCCGAGCCCCGTCCGGTCACATGACCGGGCGGGGCTCGGGACAAGCCTGGGCGCGAACCTGACGATCAGGCCGCGACGACGTCCACCGCTTCCGCGGGCGCCTTGATCGTCACCCGCTCCGTCGGCACACCAGTCACCGACGTCACGGAGATCGAATTGAGCATCGGACGTACCGGCGCACGCACCGGCACCGGATCACTCGCTGCCGCAGAGGCAGCGAGCTCGGCGAGTGCCAGCTCGTCGCTCACTTCGCGCATGAGCTCGGACATCCGTACGTCAAGCGCGTCGCAGATCGCGGAGAGCAGCTCGGAGGATGCCTCCTTCTGCCCCCGCTCCACCTCGGAGAGATAGCCGAGTGAGACTCGGGCGGACGAGGAGACTTCGCGCAGAGTACGGCCCTGGCGCTGGCGCTGCCGACGCAGCACGTCACCCAGCAGGCGACGGAGCAGAATCATCGGTGGCTCCCTCCTCGGACCGCGTAGCCGCATCCTTCACGCCCCACCGTACCGCCTCGCGCCGCGGCCGTGCGGGGAGCGATGTCGTGTTCACTCAGGGCTGCAAACATCAAATCCCCCCGTTCTGTTCCGTATCCTGTGCCCGCCCAGCCTTGCGGAGTTCAGTGGAGAGCAGTTCGAGCACGCTGCGTACACTCTCTCTACGGATTTCCGCCCGGTCGCCGTTCAACCGCAAAGCGACTGTTTTCTTCGCGCCCCCGGGGCCAACGGCCGAAACGTATACCGTCCCCACCGGCCGGCCGTCCTGCGGCTCAGGGCCTGCCACCCCCGTGGTCGCGATGCCCCAGCTCGCGTCGAGCGCCCGGCGTACGCCCGCCGCCATCTGCGACGCGACCTCGGGATCGACCGCACCGCGCTCGGCCAGCAGGGCCTGGTCCACCCCCAGCAGGGCCCCCTTGAGGTCGGTCGCGTACGCCGTCACCGAGCCGCGGAAAACACGCGAGGCACCGGGCACCGACGTCAGCTCGGCCGCCACGAGGCCACCCGTCAGGGACTCCGCCACCGCGAGCGTTTGATGACGTTCCGTGAGCAGAGCCAGGACCCGGGCCGCTTCGCTCATGACGCCGGATCCTGCGACGCGCGCCGCGCGGCGAGTCCCTGGCGCCTCAGCACGATCGCCTGGCGCACATAGTCGAGACCCGTGACCACCGTCAAAACCACCGCGATCGCCATCACCCAGAAGCGCAGGGTGGCCAGCGGACCGGTCAGGGCCAGGACGTACATGCCGGTCGCGGTGCCCTGGGCGAGGGTCTTGAGCTTGCCGCCGCGGCTGGCCGGAATCACCCCGTGCCGGATGACCCAGAAACGCATGAGCGTGATGCCCAGTTCCCGGAAGAGGATGACGCCGGTGACCCACCAGGACAGATCGCCGAGCAGGGAGAGACAGATCAGTGCCGCGCCCATGATCGCCTTGTCGGCGATCGGGTCGGCGATCTTCCCGAAGTCGGTGACCAGGTTGTAGGTGCGCGCCAGATGCCCGTCGAAGATGTCGGTGATCATGGCGACGGCGAAGGCCGCCCAGGCCCAGGCCCGCATCGCCGGGTCGTATCCGCCGTCCGCGAGCAGCAGCATCACGAAGCCCGGCACGAGCACGAGCCGGAGCATGGTCAAGATGTTGGCGATGTTCCAGAGGCTGGCCTGGTTGACGGCCGCAGCACCCAGCTTGCCGCCGGGCGCCGGCGCACGGCCGGTACCGCCCGCCGTCGACGCCGGGACTCCGGTCATCTGCCCGCCTCCTCGGCCCCGCCGAGCAACTCGACCACGAGGTCGACACCTTCGGTGGCGACCACCTTCGCCTCGACGATACGGCCCGGCGCAAGGCCCACGCTCTCGGTGAAGATCACCTGGCCGTCGGTCTCGGGCGCCTGGTGCTCGGCGCGGCCGACCGCACCTTCCGCCTCGTCGCCGTCCACGCTCTCCACCAGGACCCGCACGGTGTCGCCGACGCGCTCCTCGGCGCGCTGCGCGGTCAGCTCCTCGGCCAGGCGCGACAGGTGCGCGAGGCGTTCGGCGATGGTGTCCTCGTCGAGCTTGTTGTCGTAGCCGAGCGCTTCGGTGCCCTCCTCGTCGGAGTAGCCGAAGACACCGATCGCGTCCAGGCGGGCGGCGGTGAGGAAGCGTTCCAGCTCCTTGAAGTCCTCCTCGCTCTCCCCGGGGAAGCCGACGATGAAGTTGGAGCGGACCCCGGCCGCGGGCGCCTTGGCGCGGATGGTGTCGAGCAGTTCCAGGAAGCGCTCGGTGTCGCCGAAGCGCCGCATCGCGCGCAGCACGCCGGGCGCGGAGTGCTGGAAGGAGAGGTCGAAGTACGGCACGACCTTCTCGGTCGAGGTGAGCACGTCGATGAGGCCGGGGCGCATCTCGGCGGGCTGGAGGTAGCTGACCCGCACCCGCTCGATGCCCTCGACCTGGGCGAGCTCGGGCAGCAGGGTCTCCAGGAGACGGATGTCGCCCAGGTCCTTGCCGTAGGAGGTGTTGTTCTCGGAGACCAGCATGATCTCCTTGACGCCCTGTTCGGCCAGCCAGCGGGTCTCGCCGAGCACGTCGCTGGGACGGCGTGAGATGAACGAGCCGCGGAAGGAGGGGATCGCGCAGAACGAGCAGCGGCGGTCGCAGCCGGAGGCCAGCTTCACGGAGGCGACGGGGCTGGTGTCGAGCCTGCGCCGCAGCGGGGCGCGCGGCCCGGAGGCGGGCGCGAGGCCCTCGGGCAGGTCCTCGGGCGGGGTGTCCTGGGCGTGTCCGGGCAGCGCCACATCGGGGGCGGCCTGGCGCTCGGCCGGGCTGATGGGCAGCAGCTTGCGGCGGTCGCGGGGGGTGTGCGAGGCGTGGATGCCGCCGTTGAGGATGGTCTGGAGGCGGTCGGAGATGTCGGCGTAGTCGTCGAAGCCGAGTACGCCGTCGGCCTCGGGGAGCGCTTCGGCGAGGTCCTTGCCGTACCGCTCGGCCATGCAGCCGACCGCGACGACGGCCTGGGTCCTGCCGTGATCCTTCAGATCGTTGGCTTCCAGGAGGGCGTCGACGGAGTCCTTCTTGGCTGCTTCGACGAATCCACAGGTGTTGACGACGGCGACGTCCGCGTCCGATGCGTCCTCGACGAGCTCCCAGCCGTCCGCTGCCAAGCGGCCTGCGAGCTCCTCCGAGTCCACCTCGTTACGGGCGCAGCCAAGAGTGACAAGGGCGACGGTGCGGCGTTCGGGCATGGACTCAAGACTACTTTGTCCTGGCCCACGCCCCCGCCGCGAGGGTCGTGGGCCACGGCGTCAGCCGGCCTGGGGGTCGCCCTTGGTGTAGCTCAGGCGCTCGACCTGGCCGTCGTCGAACTTGCTGTCGATCTTCTTGCCGTTGACGTAGAGCTCGATCGCCCCGGCGTTGCCGAGGATCAGGTCGACCTTCTCGCCGTCCTGGAACGTCTGGGCCTGGCCTTTTTCGAGCAGGCCGTCGAAGAGCATCTTGCCGTTGTGGTCCTTGGCCGAGATCCAGCTCTTGTCGTTGACCGCGGTGACCTTGACGGTGACCTTGTCGGCGGGGACCGCGGCGATCGCGCTGTCGGAGGGGGCCGGGGTCGGCTTGGGTGCGGGGGCCTTGGGGGCCTGGGGGCTGGCCGCGGGGCTGTTGGGCTTGTGCTGGGCGGGGCCCTCGGCGACGGAGGAGTGGCCCTTGCCCTTGTCGCTGCCGCCGAACATGGTGAAGCCGACGAAGCCCACGACCACGACGATCGCGGCGACCATGGCGGCGGTCCAGTTGGGCCGGCGCGGCTCGGGGCGGATGCGTTCCGCGTCGAACAGCGGGGCGGGGGGCGTCGGCGCGGGGCGGCCGCCGTGCTCGTCGTCGTACTGGGCGACCAGCGGGGCGGGGTCGATGCCGACGGCCTGGGCGAAGGTGCGGATGTGTCCGCGCGCGTACACATCGCCGCCGCACCGCGAGAAGTCGTCCCCTTCGATCGCGTGCACGATGGGGATGCGCACCCGCGTGGCGGAACTGACTTCGTCGACCGTCAGCCCCGCGGCGATCCGGGCCTGCTGAAGGACACGACCGATCGACGGCCCGTCAGGTGCGGTCGCCGGCCCGTCGTCTTCGATCGAAGGCCGGTCGTCTTCGGGAGAGTTGCCGATGGACACGGGGGCGCCTTTCGAGCGTGAGCCACCTGCTGGATGTTCAGTCTAGGGGGGGTACGAAAGAGTGGGGCAACCGGGAGCGTGGACTTTGTACGCCATCGGTATGGCCGGCGCCCCTGTCCGAGGGACCGCCGACCGCACCTGCTCTGCTGTCTTGCTCAACTTGACGTGACGCCAGGGGAAACGGTTGCTCGCTCATCCCGTACGAGTGCTGTTTGGGCCGGTCGGCGGTCAGCCGGCCGGATCAGGCGGGCGCCGGCGCGCCTTGGGCGTGCCGTCCGCCGCCAAAGCGCGGGCCGTCGGTCTTCGTCGCACACACTCAGGGAGCCTCCCCCCGGATCACGGCGAGCACTCCATCGAGTTCGTCGGGCTTGATGAGGACGTCGCGCGCCTTGGAGCCTTCGCTGGGGCCCACGATGCCCCGCGACTCCATCAGGTCCATGAGCCGGCCCGCCTTGGCGAAGCCGACCCGCAGCTTGCGCTGGAGCATCGACGTCGAGCCGAACTGGGTGGACACCACCAGCTCGGCGGCCTGGCACAGCAGGTCGAGATCGTCGCCGATCTCCTCGTCGATCTCCTTCTTCTGCTTGGTGCCGACCGTGACGTCGTCCCGGAAGACGGGCGCCATCTGGTCCTTGCAGTGCTGGACGATGGCGTGGATCTCGTCCTCGGTGACGAAGGCACCCTGGAGGCGGGTCGGTTTGTTGGCGCCCATCGGCAGGAAGAGGCCGTCGCCCTTGCCGATCAGTTTCTCGGCGCCGGGCTGGTCGAGGATGACCCGGCTGTCGGCGAGCGAGGACGTAGCGAAGGCGAGCCGCGAGGGCACGTTCGCCTTGATCAGGCCGGTGACGACGTCGACGGAGGGCCGCTGGGTGGCGAGCACCAGATGGATGCCGGCGGCGCGCGCCAGCTGGGTGATGCGGACGATGGCGTCCTCCACGTCGCGCGGCGCGACCATCATGAGGTCGGCGAGCTCGTCGACGATCACCAGAAGGTAGGGGTAGGGCGTCAGCTCGCGCTCGCTGCCCTCGGGCAGTTTCACCTTGCCGGCCCGGATGGCCTCGTTGAAGTCGTCGATGTGGCGGAAGCCGAACGCCGCGAGGTCGTCGTAGCGCAGGTCCATCTCGCGCACGACCCACTGGAGCGCTTCGGCGGCCCGCTTGGGGTTGGTGATGATCGGCGTGATGAGGTGCGGAATGCCCTCGTACGCCGTCAGCTCCACCCGCTTGGGGTCGACGAGCACCATGCGGACGTCCTCGGGGGTGGCCCGCACCATCACCGAGGTGATGAGGCAGTTGATGCAGGAGGACTTTCCGGAACCGGTGGCTCCGGCGACCAGGACGTGGGGCATCTTGGCGAGGTTGGCCATGACGTAGCCGCCCTCGACGTCCTTGCCGAGCGCCACCAGCATCGGATGGTCGTCCTCGGCCGCGTCCGCCAGGCGCAGTACGTCACCGAGGTTGACCATCTCGCGGTCGGTGTTGGGGATCTCGATGCCGACCGCCGACTTGCCCGGGATCGGCGAGATGATCCTGACGTCGGGGCTGGCGACCGCGTACGCGATGTTCTTGGCGAGCGCGGTGATCCGCTCGACCTTGACGGCCGGGCCGAGTTCGATTTCGTACCGCGTGACCGTCGGGCCCCGGGTGAAGCCGGTGACGTTCGCGTCGACCTTGAACTCCATGAAGACGTTCTGGAGTGAGGCGACGACGGCGTCGTTGGCGGCGCTGCGCGTCTTGCCGGGCCCGCCCCGCTCCAGAAGGTCCAAGGAGGGCAGCGCGTAGGTGATGTCCCCGGCGAGCTGGAGCTGTTCGGCGCGCGGGGGCAGCGGCTCGGTGCTCTCACGCGCGGGCTTGGTCAGGTCGGGTACGACGGGGGGCGCGCCCGGGGTGGCCTTGGGCGCGGCCGGGCGCCGAGTCGTGGCCTCGGCCTGGGCGGCGCGTGCGGTGGGCAGCTCGGTGGCCGCGCCGGGAGCGGCGCCGTGGTCGGTGGAGACGCCCTGAGTGAGGTCGGCGACCACGGGCGAGGGCGGCAGCCCGTTCATGACGGCGCCATCGAGGGCGGCGGCCGCGGCGGCGGCCACGTCGACCGGGTCCAGGCCGTTGTCGAACGCGGGCTGCACGGAGCCGCGCCGGGGCCGTCGGCGCCGCGTCAGCGCCTCCTCCTCGGCGAGCCCCGCGTCCGGCCCGGCGCCGGGAGCACCGGAGCGGCGCCTGGCGCGGGGCGTGGGCTCGGCCTCGCGCCACTCCTCCTCGTACAGCTCCTCCCCGGCGAGTTCGCCGGGCAGCGGTTCGAGGACGCCGAGGCGGACGGCGAGCAGCCGCAGGCGCTGGGGGATGGCGTTGACGGGTGTCGCGGTGACGACGAGCAGCCCGAAGACGGTGAGCAGCACGAGCATCGGTACGGCCAGGACGTCGCCGAGGGTGAATTCGAGCGGTTTGGAGGCGGCCCATCCGATCAGGCCGCCCGCGTCCTGAAGGGCGTCGGTGCCGTCGTTGCGGCCGGGCGATCCGCACGCGATGTGGACCTGGCCGAGCACGCCGAGGACGAGCGCGGACAGGCCGATGACGATCCGCCCGTTGGCCTCGGGCTTTTCGGGATAGAGGATGAGCCGGACGCCGATGGCGCCGAGCAGCAGCGGCACCACCACGTCGAGCCGGCCGAACGCGCCGGTCACCAGCATCTGGACGAGGTCGCCGACGGGTCCGCGCAGGTTCGACCAGGTGCCGGCGGCGACGATCAGCGCGATGCCGAGCAGCAGCAGGGCCGAGCCGTCCTTGCGGTGGGCGGGGTCGAGTCCCTTGGCGCCGCGTCCTATGCCGCGGAAGACCGCGCCCACGCCGTGGGCCGCGCCCAGCCACAGGGCCCGCGCGAGCCGGTAGAGGCCGCCGGTGGGGGACGGGGCGGCCTTGGGGGCGGGCCTGGGGGCCGCCGCCCTCTTCGCGGGCGGCCTCTTGGCGGCGGTCTTCTTCGCGGGCGCCTTGCCGGCTGCGGGTTTCTTCGCGGGCGCGGCTTTCTTCGCCGGGGTACGGCCGGTGCGCTTCGCGGTGCCCGCCGTGCCCTGGGAACCCTTGCCGGACGTACGTGAGGCCATGGTGCTGAGGTTACCTGGGTCGGCGCCGGTGGACACCTGTGCCCAGGCCTTCACCCGTTCGTGTCGTACGGAGCAAGCCCGCTGACGCCGCGTCAGAGCGACGTGGCGTCAGCGCGGGGCCGGTCAGTTCTGTGTCGGCAGGGTGGGCGCGCCGCCGGTGCCGGGCTCCAGCGCGTCCAACGCCCGGCGCAGGCCGGTGAGCTTGCGCTCCAGGTGGGCGGCGGTGGCGACGGCCGCCGCGTCGGCGGATTCGTCGTCGAGCTGCTTGGACAGCGCCTCGGCCTGCTCCTCAACTGCCGCGAGCCGCGCGGAGAGTTCGGCCAGCAGGCCCGCCGACTCCTTGGCCGCGTCGCCGCCGTGGGAGCCGCCCTCCAGTTGCAGGCGCAGCAGGGAGGCCTGCTCGCGCAGCTGGCAGTTCTTCATGTAGAGCTCGACGAAGACCGACACCTTGGCGCGCAGGACCCAGGGGTCGAACGGCTTGGAGATGTAGTCCACCGCGCCCGCCGCGTAACCCCGGAAGGTGTGGTGGGGGCCGTGGTTGATGGCCGTGAGGAAGATGATCGGGATGTCCCGCGTCCGTTCCCGCCGCTTGATGTGCGCGGCGGTCTCGAATCCATCCATTCCGGGCATCTGGACGTCCAGCAGGATGACCGCGAAATCGTCCGTAAGCAGCGCTTTGAGCGCTTCCTCCCCTGACGATGCCCGCACCAGTGTCTGATCGAGCGCGGAGAGGATGGCCTCCAGCGCCAGCAGATTCTCCGGCCGGTCATCGACCAGGAGGATCTTGGCCTTATGCACCATGGCCCGCCCTCCTCGTCCCGGCAGTGCACCGGGCGCCGCCCCAGGGGACGGCGACTGCCTTGTGTCGCCCGTCCTTGTGCCGGTCATGGTAGCCGCACCCCGCCTGTCGCCACACCCTGTCACCGCGATGTCACTGTGCACGTAGCAGAAACGTGGGGGGAGACCAGAAGGTTCCCCGTACAACGCCGCTTCACACGCTTCGGCCACCGTCCGTCGGCGCGGGACCGCCCCGCGCGGGCCCCCGGGTCACTTGCCCCGCATCCACTGCTCCATCACCGAGAGCAGATGATCGGGGTCGACCGGCTTGGTCACATAGTCCGAGGCGCCGGAGTCGATGGCCTTCTCGCGGTCCCCCTTCATCGCCTTCGCGGTGAGCGCGACGATCGGCAGACCGGCGAACTGCGGCATCCTGCGGATCGCCGAGGTCGTGGCGTACCCGTCCATCTCGGGCATCATGATGTCCATCAGAACCACCGCGGTGTCCTCGTGCTGCTCCAGGACCTCGATGCCCTCCCGGCCGTTCTCCGCGTACAGCACCGAAAGCCCGTGCTGCTCAAGGACGCTGGTGAGCGCGAAGACGTTGCGTACGTCGTCGTCGACGATCAGCACCTTCTCGCCCGCGAAGTGGAAGCCGCGCGCGGGGGCCCGTTCCGGTTCGGGCGCCCAGCTCTCGCCGGCGCCCGTCTCCTGCTGCTGCGCGGGGGGCGCCGTCTGGCCGGCCGCCTCAAGCGCCTTGCGCCGGCGCCTGAAAAGCCCGGCCGTCCCGGGCCCCGGTCCCTCGGGGGCGCCGGTCCCGGCGCCCGGCCGCGCGAGGTCGGGGTGCACGGCCGCGTCGATGGCGAGGCCGGCCGCGCCCTCCGTGGCGCCCGGCGCGAGCTGCGGGTAGCCCTGGGGGGGCAACTCGCTCAGGTGCAGCGGGAGGTAGAGCGTGAAGGTGGAGCCGCGCCCCGGCTCGCTCGCCGCGTGGATCTCGCCGCCGAGCAGCCGCGCGATCTCGCGGCTGATGGACAGGCCAAGGCCCGTACCGCCGTACTTGCGGCTGGTCGTGCCGTCCGCCTGCTTGAACGCCTCGAAGATCACCCGCATCTTGCCGGCCGCGATCCCGATGCCGGTGTCGGTGACCGAGAACGCGATCAGCCCGGCGTCCGCGTCCCGCAGCGAACCCGCCTCCAGCAGCTGCTCGCGGATGGCGTGCGGCACATCGGAGCCGGCCGGGCGGATGACGAGTTCCACGGCCCCGCTGTCGGTGAACTTGACCGCGTTGGACAGCAGGTTGCGCAGCACCTGAAGCAGGCGCTGCTCGTCGGTGTGCAGCGTCGCCGGCAGCTCGGGCGAGACCCGCACCGAGAAGTCCAGGCCCTTCTCCGCGGTGAGCGGGCGGAACGTCGCCTCCACGTAGTCGACCAGCTGCACCAGCGCGATCCGGGTGGGCGAGACGTCCATCTTGCCGGCCTCGACCTTGGACAGGTCCAGGATGTCGTTGATCAGCTGGAGCAGGTCGGAACCCGCCCCGTGGATCGTCTCGGCGAACTCGACCTGCTTGGGCGAGAGGTTGCCCTCGGCGTTGTCGGCGAGCAACTTGGCGAGGATCAGAAGGGAGTTGAGCGGCGTACGCAGCTCGTGCGACATGTTCGCCAGGAACTCCGACTTGTAGCGCATGGAGACGGCGAGCTGTTCGGCCCGTTCCTCCAGGACCTGCCGGGCCTCTTCGATCTCGGTGTTCTTCACCTCGATGTCGCGGTTCTGCTGGGCCAGCAGCTCGGCCTTCTCCTCCAGTTCGGCGTTGGAGGCCTGGAGCGCGCTCTGGCGGTTCTCCAACTCCGCCGACCTCTCGCGCAGTTGCTCGGTGAGCTCCTGCGACTGTTTGAGCAGCACCTCGGTCTTGGAGTTGACGGAGATGGTGTTGACGCTTGTCGCGATCATCTCCGCGATCTGGTTGAGGAAGTCCTTCTGGATGTGCGTGAACGGCTGGAAGGACGCCAGCTCGATCACGCCGAGCACCTTGCCCTCGAAGAGCACCGGCAGCACGATCACGTGCGCGGGCGGCGCCTCGCCGAGGCCGGAGGAGATCCTGAGGTAGCCCGGCGGCACGTTCTCCACCAGGATCGTCCGCTTCTCCTCGGCGGCCGTGCCGATCAGGGTCTCCCCGGGCCGGAAGGACGTCGGCATGGACCCGGCGGAGTAGCCGTAACTGCCGCGCATCCGCAGCTCGTAGGAGCCGTCGCCACCGGGGCTCACCTCCGAGCCGCCGCCGGTGGGCATCGCGAGGAAGAACGCGCCGTGCTGGGCGGAGACGACCGGCGTCAGCTCGGTCATGATCAGCGAGGCGACGTCGTCGAGGTCGCGGCGGCCCTGCATGAGGCCGGAGATGCGGGCCAGGTTGCCCTTGAGCCAGTCCTGTTCCTTGTTGGCGACGGTGGTGTCGCGCAGGTTGGCGATCATCGTGTTGATGTTGTCCTGGAGGGCCTGGATCTCACCCGCCGCGTCCACGTCGATCTTCAGGTTGAGGTCGCCGCGCGTCACCGCGGTCGCGACGGCCGCGATGGCGCGGACCTGGCGGGTCAGGTTCCCTGCCATCTCGTTCACCGACTCCGTCAGGTCGCGCCAGGTCCCGTCCACGTCCCGCACCCGGGCGTGGCCGCCCAACTGGCCCTCGGTGCCCACCTCGCGGGCCACGCGCGTGACTTCCTGGCCGAAGGAGGACAGCTGGTCGACCATCGTGTTGATGGTGTTCTTCAGCTCCTGGATCTCGCCCCGGGCATCGATGTCGATCTTCTTGGTGAGGTCGCCCTGCGCGATGGCGGTGGTGACGGTGGCGATCTGGCGCACCTGGCCGGTGAGGTTGTCGGCCATGGAGTTCACCGACTCGGTGAGGTCCTTCCACGTACCGGAGACGCCGGGCACGCGGGCCTGGCCGCCCAGGATGCCGTCGGTGCCCACCTCACGGGCGACCTTGGTGACCTGCTCGGCGAAGGAGGACAGCGTCGTCACCATGGTGTTGACCGTGTCGGCGAGTTCGGCGACCTCGCCACGCGCCTCGACCGTCACCTTCTTGGTGAGGTCGCCGTTGGCGACCGCCGCCGAGACCCGGGAGATGTTGCGCACCTGGGTCGTGAGGTTCGCGGCCATCAGGTTGACGTTGTCGCTGAGGTCCTTCCAGATGCCGGTGACCCCGCGCACCCGGGCCTGACCGCCCAGGATGCCCTCGGTGCCCACCTCACGGGCCACGCGCGTGACCTCGTCGGCGAAGTTGGACAACTGGTCGACCATGGTGTTGACGGTCGTGACCAGCTCCAGGATCTCGCCCTTGGAGTCCACGGTGATCTTCTTGGAGAGGTCGCCCTCGGCGACGGCGGTGGTGACCTCGGCGATGTTGCGCACCTGGGACGTCAGGTTGTTGGCCATGAAGTTGACGGACTGGGTGAGGTCCTTCCAGGTGCCGGACACGCCCTGCACCTCGGCCTGGCCGCCCAGGATGCCCTCGGTGCCCACCTCGCGCGCCACCCGGGTGACCTGCTCCGCGAAGTTGGAGAGCTGGTCGACCATGGTGTTCAGGGTGTTCTTGAGCTCCAGGATCTCCCCGCGCGCGTCCACGTCGATCTTCTGCGACAGATCGCCGCGGGCCACCGCCGTGGCGACCTGGGCGATGTTGCGCACCTGCGCCGTGAGGTTGCCGGCCATGCCGTTCACGGAGTCCGTCAGGTCGCGCCACACGCCGGCGACGCCGGGCACCTGGGCCTGGCCGCCGAGCCGTCCGTCGGTGCCGACCTCACGGGCGACGCGGGTGACCTGCTCGGCGAACGCGGAGAGCTGGTCGACCATCGTGTTGATGGTGTTCTTCAGCTCCAGCATCTCGCCGCGCGCGTCCACGTCGATCTTCTGCGACAGGTCGCCCCGGGCCACCGCCGTGGTCACCTGGGCGATCTGACGCACCTGGGACGTCAGGTTGCCGGCCATGAAGTTGACGGAGTCCGTGAGCTCCTTCCAGGTGCCCGAGACGCCGTCCACCCGGGCCTGGCCGCCCAGGCGTCCCTCGGTGCCCACGTCCCGCGCCATCCGCGTGACCTGGTCGGCGAAGGAGGACAGCTGCGCCACCATCGTGTTGACGGTGTTCTTCAGCTCCAGCATCTCGCCGGCCACGTCCACGGTGACCTTCTGGGACAGGTCGCCGTTGGCGACCGCCGTCGTGACCTGCGCGATGTCGCGGACCTGACCGGTGAGGTTGCGGAAGGCGGTGTTGACGGAGTCGGTGAGGTCCTTCCACGTGCCGGCGGCGCCCGGCACCTCCGCCTGCCCGCCGAGCCGGCCCTCGATGCCGACCTCACGGGCCACGCGGGTCACCTCGGAACCGAACGACTGGAGCTGGTCGACCATCGTGTTGACGGTGTTCTTCAGCTCCAGCATCTCGCCGGCCACGTCCACGGTGACCTTCTGGCTCATGTCACCACTGGCGACCGCCGTCGTGACCTGCGCGATGTCGCGCACCTGCGTCGTCAGGTTGCGGAAGACCGTGTTGACGGAGTCCGTCAGGTCCTTCCAGGTGCCCGCGGCCCCCGGCACCTGCGCCTGTCCGCCGAGCAGCCCCTCGGCGCCGACCTCGTTGGCGACGCGGGTGACCTCGTCCGCGAACGTGCGCAGCGTCTCGGTCATCTGGTTGATGGTCTCCGCCAGCTGCGCGACCTCGCCGCGCGCGTTGACCGTGACCTTCTGCGAGAGGTCACCGCTGGCCACGGCCGTGGTGACCTGGGCGATCCCGCGCACCTGGGCGGTCAGGTTCGTCGCCATCACGTTGACGGAGTCGGTGAGGTCCTTCCACACCCCGGCCACGCCCGGCACCTGCGCCTGCCCGCCCAGCTCACCCTCGGTGCCCACCTCGCGCGCGACGCGGGTGACCTCGGAGGAGAAGGAGGACAGCTGGTCGACCATGGTGTTGACGGTGTTCTTCAGCTGAAGCATCTCGCCGGCCACGTGCACGGTGACCTTGCGGGAGAGATCGCCCTTGGCGACGGCGGTGGTGACGAGAGCAATGTCACGTACCTGGGCCGTCAGCCGGTACGCCATCGTGTTGACCGAATCCGTCAGATCCTTCCAGGAACCCGACATTCCGCGCACCTGGGCCTGACCGCCGAGCTTGCCCTCCGTGCCGACTTCGAGAGCCACCCGCGTCACCTCGTCGGTGAAGGCGGAGAGCTGGTCGACCAGGTTGTTGACGGTCCGCCCGACCTTGAGGAATTCCCCGCGCAGCGGCCGCTCGGCGCCGTCGCTGCCGTGTGAACGCAGGTCCATGCGCTGTTCCAGATCGCCCTCGGTGACCGCCGAGAGCACCCGCCCGACCTCCGACACGGGCCGCGCGAGATCGTCGACCAGCGCGTTGGAGGCGTCGATGGCGGCCGCCCAGGAGCCCTCGCAGGCCCCGTTCTCCAGGCGCTCGGTCAGCTTCCCCTCGCGCCCCACCATCCTGCGCACGCGGGCGATCTCGCCGGTCAGGTGCAGATTGCGGTCGGCGACCTCGTTGAAGACGGCGCAGATCTCCGCCATCACCCCGTCACCCGAGACCGTCAGCCGCTTGCGGAAGTTTCCGTCCCGCATCGCCGCGAGCGCGGTCAGCAGGCGCTGAAGGGCGGCCGTGTCGACCTCCGTCGTACCGCCGCTCCCCCGCTGCCTGCTGTTCCGGGCCTGTTGAGTCCGGGGCTGATCGTCTTTCGCGCGCGTGCCTACGCCGCGCGCCGCTGCGCCAGACTCCACCGTGTCCCTCCCGCAAGGGTTGACCGCACCCGGGCTGTCTCCGGAAGCATGCCCAGTGTTTCACCATGGCCGAACCAGGCCATAACAGTTCGGCAGCTTCGCATATCCGTCCCCGCCCATGCAGGGCGGAAACACTGGTGACCGGCATCCGCTCGGGCCCCGAAGGTAAGTAACCTGGATTCCGGCTGTCCAACCGCCCCAGCCGCCCGGCATGGGGCGGTTCGTACCCTTTGCCCGGAAAAGCTGGGGGAGGGCGGTGCGGAGGACGACCACGGGACACCGAAGGGGCGGGCCGAGATGGGACTGTTGTTTCCCCAGGGGCGCGTTCCGGAGCCCCGGCAAGGAAATCCGGGCGTCGAGACGCGTATGAGGAGTTCTGTGATCACCGCGCGGGCGGCAGCCAGCTTCGACCCTGTCGGGCGGTCCGTCGCGACCGCCCGCGCTTTCGTCCGTGACACCCTCCAGGGCTGGGGGTACGCGGACGTGGTGGACGACGCCGTGGTCTTGACCAGTGAGCTCGTCACCAACGCGGTGGTCCACGCCGGCACCAAGGCGGACGTCCTGTGCCTGCGCTCCGAGGACGGCGTCCGCGTCGAAGTGGCCGACCGCTACCCCGAACGGGAAGTTCCGCTGCTCGGCTCCCCCGCCGACATCGCGGGCCCCGAGCGCGAGAACGGCCGGGGCCTGCTGCTCTGCGCCGCCCTCGCCTCCCGCTGGGGCGTCGAATACACCCCCACCAGGAAGAACGTCTGGTTCCAACTCGACCTGACCAACCGGCCGGTGGGCACCCGCTCGGCCGGCCCCGCCCTGCCCACCGCGCTGCTCCCGGTCGCCGACGGCAGAGTCCGCGTCGCGGTCGTGCAGATCGACCGCGCCGGCGCCGTCCGCGCCTGGAACGAGGACGCGCAGGACCTGTTCGGCTACGCCGCCGAGCAGGTCACCGGCAAGGCGCTCACCGACTTCGCCGCCTGGCCGCACACCCCCGGCACCTCCACCGGCATCGTCGAAGCCCTCCAACTCTCGCGCTGGGAAGGCACCTACGGGATAAGGGGCGCCGACGGACGCGTGGTCCCGGTGTACGCCTCGCATCTGCGGGTCCGCGACACCGAGGGCGAGCCCTCCACGGTCTGTCTGCTGGTACGCGACGACGAGCGCGCGGTGCTCCAGACCCCCGTGCGCCAGCCCGCGACCGAGGCGGCCGTCCTCGGTGAGAGCCGCAGCGTCGACCCCTTCGAGGTCTTCATCGGCTCCCCCGCCCCCGACGACCTCGACGGACTGCTCCAGCGCACCGTCGAACGGGCCCGCGACATGCTCGACGGCGACTCCGCCTTCCTGCTCCTGGCCACCGACGACGAGACCGAGCTCGAGGTCCGGGCCACCACCGGCCTTCCCTCGGCCCGCCAGCGGTTCGCCCGCGTCCCCGTCGAGGCCGGCACGGGCCGCTACGGCTCGGCGCGCATGCCCGCCGTCCATGAGGACCTGGCGGCCGTACCGGGCGCCGTGCCGCTGCTTGAGAGCACCGGCATGCGTTCGGTCGTCACCGTCCCGCTCAAGGTCGAGGGCCGCCTGACCGGCTCGCTCGGCGTCGCCGCCGAATCGCCCGGACGCTACTCCAACGAAGAGGCCCTGCGACTTCAGTTCGCCGCCGACCGCATCGCGCTCGCCGTCGAATCGGCCCGCCTCGGCGAACTGGAACGCCTGCGCAGAGGGTCACTGAGCTTCCTGGTGGAAGCCTCCGACCTGCTGGCCGGCACCCTGGACCGCGACCAGACGCTCGCCCTGATGGCCCAGATGACCGTGCCCACCCTGGCCACCTGGTGCGCCGTCTACACGATCGCCGACCAGTCCTCCGACCCCTACCTCTCCTATGTCCTGCACGAGGACGAGGAGCGCATCGACGGCCTCAAGGCCCTGCTCTCCAAGATCAGCCCGCCGGAGCCGGTGCCGACGCCCGGCGCCCGCGTCTGGACGGCCCCCGGCGAAGCCGCCCACCAGGCGGCGCTGCGCGTCTCGATGCGCGACCTCGGCCGTTCCGGCACCTCCTACACCGGTGGCGGCCTCGGCAGCACCCTGTCGACCGCCGCCGCGGTGGGCGGCGAAACCGTTGTCCTGCCGCTCGTCGCCCGCAACCGCGTCATCGGCATGCTCACCCTGGGCAAACCCTCCGACGACCACTTCCGCCAGGAAATCCTCGAACTCGCCGAGGACCTGTCCCGCCGGGCCGCGCTCGCCCTGGACAACTCGCGCCTTTACTCCGAGCGCATGGCCATCAGCCGCTCCCTCCAGCGCTCCCTGCTCCCGCCCGGTCTGCCGCAGATCCCCGGCGTCGAGGTCGAGGTGATCTACCGCGCGGCTGGCGAGGGCAACGAAGTGGGCGGCGACTTCTACGACCTCTTCCCCATCCAGGACGGCGCGTACGGCTTCGCCATCGGCGACGTGTGCGGTACGGGACCGGAGGCCGCCGCCGTCACGGGCCTGGCCCGGCACGCGCTGCGCCTGCTGGCCCGCGAGGGTTTCGGCGGCCCCGCGGTCCTCGAACGCCTCAACGCCGCGATCCTCGACGAGGGCGCCCGCAGCCGCTTCCTGACGCTTCTCTACGGGGAGTTGTGGCCCCAGGAGGACGGCAGCGCCCTGTTGAAGGTCGTCTGCGCCGGCCACCCCCTCCCGTTGCGCCTGCGTCAGGACGGCACCGTCGAGCCGGCCGCCGACCCGCAGCCCCTGCTCGGCGTGATGGACGACCTGGAGCTGTACGAGCAGACGATCACGCTCGACCCGGGTGACGTCCTGCTCTGCGTCACGGACGGCATCACCGAGCGCCGTGAGGGCACGCGCATGCTGGGCGACGACGGCCTCGCGGACGTGCTGGCCATGTGTACGGGTCTGACGGCGGGCGCGGTCGCGGCCCGCGTCCTGCGCGCGGTCGAACGCTTCGCCGCCGAACCGGCCTCCGACGACATGGCGATCCTGACGATGCGCATCCCCGAAGAGGCCAAGCGATAGCCCGAGCGGACCCCGGCACACGAAAGGCCGGGTACGCGAAAGGCCCCGCCCAATGGGCGGGGCCTTTCGATGTTCTGAGCCCCCATGCGGAATCGAACCGCAGACCTTCTCCTTACCATGGAGACGCTCTACCGACTGAGCTATAGGGGCCGGTTGTTGTTTCGGGGTTTCCCCCTCACCAACGAGATAAAGCATACCCCGAATCAGACGGTGCTCCGAACCATGGTCACCGGTTCCGGCTATGCGGGTTGCAGCAGTCCGCCCAGCGCGTTGCAGACGGATACCAACCGCCGCAATTCCGCGAGGGAAAGCCCGTCGAGCGACGGCAACGCAAGCGTCTCGTCGGCGGCCCGCTCGGTCTCGGCGAGCGCCGCCTGGTCGCGTCGGAACTCCCTCATCCGGTGCACCGGAGTGGGTACGGGCACCTCGCACGCGACCCCGCGCCGCCGCAACAGCCGCGCGAACGCGTCCCGGTCGGGCCGCCCATTGCCGGGCACCCGCACGACGTACCGCTGATAGCGGTGCCCCTCGGCGGCTGCGGGCGTTCCCACGCCGGCGAGCCGACGGTCCAAGTAGCGTGCGTGTTCCCGCCGTTGTGCCACATCGCCGCCCAGGCCCTCCCGGTCGTCCTGCTCAAGGAGCAACACCCCGTGCCCGGCGGCCAGTTCCGTGAACCGCGCGGAGTCGGCCGGGTACCCGAAGCGGCGTACGAGCACGAGGGCGGCGGTCCTCGACGTGACCACCGCGCCCACCGACTCGGGATCCAGGCAGTAGGTCAGCGGATCGATGTCGGCGAACACCGGGACCGCCCCGGCGGCTATGACATCCCGGGCCAGCGCGCCGGTATCGAAAGCCGGCACGATCACCTCGTCGCCGGGCGCGACCCCGGCCGCCTTGAGTGCTCCTGTCATCCCCATGACAAGGAATCGTTCACCCGCCACATGAACACCAGGTGATCGGGCATAAAAAAACGCCGGCCCCCGAACCGAAGTTCAGGGACCAGCGTTGAAGTTTTGTTCGGCGGCGTCCTACTCTCCCACAGGGTCCCCCCTGCAGTACCATCGGCGCTGAAAGGCTTAGCTTCCGGGTTCGGAATGTAACCGGGCGTTTCCCTAACGCTATGACCACCGAAACACTATGAAGTTGAACTCGACCAGCACACACCCCAAAGGGCATGCGGGAGTTCATTGCTTCAGAACAAACACAGTGGACGCGAGCAACTGAGGACAAGCCCTCGGCCTATTAGTACCAGTCAGCTCCACCCGTTACCGGGCTTCCACATCTGGCCTATCAACCCAGTCGTCTACTGGGAGCCTTACCCTCTCAAGGAGGTGGGAACACTCATCTCGAAGCAGGCTTCCCGCTTAGATGCTTTCAGCGGTTATCCTTTCCGAACGTAGCCAACCAGCCATGCCCTTGGCAGGACAACTGGCACACCAGAGGTTCGTCCGTCCCGGTCCTCTCGTACTAGGGACAGCCCTTCTCAATGTTCCTGCGCGCGCAGCGGATAGGGACCGAACTGTCTCACGACGTTCTAAACCCAGCTCGCGTACCGCTTTAATGGGCGAACAGCCCAACCCTTGGGACCGACTCCAGCCCCAGGATGCGACGAGCCGACATCGAGGTGCCAAACCATCCCGTCGATATGGACTCTTGGGGAAGATCAGCCTGTTATCCCCGGGGTACCTTTTATCCGTTGAGCGACGGCGCTTCCACAAGCCACCGCCGGATCACTAGTCCCGACTTTCGTCCCTGCTCGACCCGTCGGTCTCACAGTCAAGCTCCCTTGTGCACTTACACTCAACACCTGATTGCCAACCAGGCTGAGGGAACCTTTGGGCGCCTCCGTTACTCTTTAGGAGGCAACCGCCCCAGTTAAACTACCCATCAGACACTGTCCCTGATCCGGATCACGGACCGAGGTTAGACATCCAGCACGACCAGAGTGGTATTTCAACGACGACTCCACAACCACTGGCGTGGCCGCTTCAAAGTCTCCCACCTATCCTACACAAGCCGAACCGAACACCAATATCAAACTGTAGTAAAGGTCCCGGGGTCTTTCCGTCCTGCTGCGCGAAACGAGCATCTTTACTCGTAGTGCAATTTCACCGGGCCTATGGTTGAGACAGTCGAGAAGTCGTTACGCCATTCGTGCAGGTCGGAACTTACCCGACAAGGAATTTCGCTACCTTAGGATGGTTATAGTTACCACCGCCGTTTACTGGCGCTTAAGTTCTCAGCTTCGCAACCCCGAAAGGTCACTAACCGGTCCCCTTAACGTTCCAGCACCGGGCAGGCGTCAGTCCGTATACATCGCCTTACGGCTTCGCACGGACCTGTGTTTTTAGTAAACAGTCGCTTCTCGCTGGTCTCTGCGGCCACCCCCAGCTCAGAGAGTAAATCTCATCACCGGTGATGGCCCCCCTTCTCCCGAAGTTACGGGGGCATTTTGCCGAGTTCCTTAACCATAGTTCACCCGAACGCCTCGGTATTCTCTACCTGACCACCTGAGTCGGTTTAGGGTACGGGCCGCCATGAAACTCGCTAGAGGCTTTTCTCGACAGCATAGGATCATCCACTTCACCACAATCGGCTCGGCATCAGGTCTCAGACTATATGTGCGACGGATTTGCCTACCGCACGTCCTACACCCTTACCCCGGGACAACCACCGCCCGGGCTGGACTACCTTCCTGCGTCACCCCATCGCTTACCTACTACCACCTTGGGTCAGCGGCTCCACCACTCCCCTCAACTCCGAAGAGATCAGGGCGGCTTCACGGCCTTAGCATTAATGGATTCGATACTGGGCGTTTCAAAGCGGGTACCGGAATATCAACCGGTTGTCCATCGACTACGCCTGTCGGCCTCGCCTTAGGTCCCGACTTACCCTGGGCAGATCAGCTTGACCCAGGAACCCTTAGTCAATCGGCGCACACGTTTCTCACGTGTGTATCGCTACTCATGCCTGCATTCTCACTCGTGAACCGTCCACCACTAGCTTCCGCTGCGGCTTCACCCGGCACACGACGCTCCCCTACCCATCCCAGCCCCCGTTGGGGGTATGTGCTGGAATGACACGACTTCGGCGGTACGCTTGAGCCCCGCTACATTGTCGGCGCGGAATCACTTGACCAGTGAGCTATTACGCACTCTTTCAAGGGTGGCTGCTTCTAAGCCAACCTCCTGGTTGTCTCTGCGACTCCACATCCTTTCCCACTTAGCGTACGCTTAGGGGCCTTAGTCGATGCTCTGGGCTGTTTCCCTCTCGACCATGGAGCTTATCCCCCACAGTCTCACTGCCGCGCTCTCACTTACCGGCATTCGGAGTTTGGCTAAGGTCAGTAACCCGGTAGGGCCCATCGCCTATCCAGTGCTCTACCTCCGGCAAGAAACACACGACGCTGCACCTAAATGCATTTCGGGGAGAACCAGCTATCACGGAGTTTGATTGGCCTTTCACCCCTAACCACAGGTCATCCCCCAGGTTTTCAACCCTGGTGGGTTCGGTCCTCCACGACCTCTTACAGCCGCTTCAACCTGCCCATGGCTAGATCACTCCGCTTCGGGTCTAGAGCGTGCAACTACGCATCTAAAAAGACACAGCGCCCTGTTCGGACTCGCTTTCGCTACGGCTTCCCCACACGGGTTAACCTCGCTACACACCGCTAACTCGCAGGCTCATTCTTCAAAAGGCACGCAGTCACGACGCACTGAGTAAACTCAGCGCGCGACGCTCCCACGGCTTGTAGGCACACGGTTTCAGGTACTATTTCACTCCGCTCCCGCGGTACTTTTCACCATTCCCTCACGGTACTATCCGCTATCGGTCACCAGGGAATATTTAGGCTTAGCGGGTGGTCCCGCCAGATTCACACGGGATTTCTCGGGCCCCGTGCTACTTGGGTGTCTCTCAAACGAGCCGTTGATGTTTCAGCTACGGGGGTCTTACCCTCTACGCCGGACCTTTCGCATGTCCTTCGCCTACACCAACGGTTTCTGACTCGCCTCACAGCCGGCAGACTGTGAAAGAGAGATCCCACAACCCCGCATGCGCAACCCCTGCCGGGTATCACACGCATACGGTTTGGCCTCATCCGGTTTCGCTCGCCACTACTCCCGGAATCACGGTTGTTTTCTCTTCCTGAGGGTACTGAGATGTTTCACTTCCCCTCGTTCCCTCCACATACCCTATGTGTTCAGGTATGGGTGACAGCCCATGACGACTGCCGGGTTTCCCCATTCGGAAACCCCCGGATCAAAGCCTGGTTGACGGCTCCCCGGGGACTATCGTGGCCTCCCACGTCCTTCATCGGTTCCTGGTGCCAAGGCATCCACCGTGCGCCCTTAAAAACTTGGCCACAGATGCTCGCGTCCACTGTGCAGTTCTCAAACAACGACCAACCACCCATCACCCCACCAGAACCTGGTGAGTGCACTGGGGCCGGCACTTGAAGGCAGCCTTTCGGCCGTACCTTCAGATACCCAACAGCGTGCCCGGCCCGGTCCTCTCTGGTTCACTTTCCACGCCGAAGCAGTACTAGTGACCTTCAAGAACCGTGCCGAATAGTCAACGTTCCACCCATGAGCTGACCGTGCAGAACATGTGTCTGCAATCGGTACTGTGCTCCTTAGAAAGGAGGTGATCCAGCCGCACCTTCCGGTACGGCTACCTTGTTACGACTTCGTCCCAATCGCCAGTCCCACCTTCGACAGCTCCCTCCCACAAGGGGTTGGGCCACCGGCTTCGGGTGTTACCGACTTTCGTGACGTGACGGGCGGTGTGTACAAGGCCCGGGAACGTATTCACCGCAGCAATGCTGATCTGCGATTACTAGCAACTCCGACTTCATGGGGTCGAGTTGCAGACCCCAATCCGAACTGAGACCGGCTTTTTGAGATTCGCTCCGCCTCACGGCATCGCAGCTCTTTGTACCGGCCATTGTAGCACGTGTGCAGCCCAAGACATAAGGGGCATGATGACTTGACGTCGTCCCCACCTTCCTCCGAGTTGACCCCGGCAGTCTCCTGTGAGTCCCCATCACCCCGAAGGGCATGCTGGCAACACAGAACAAGGGTTGCGCTCGTTGCGGGACTTAACCCAACATCTCACGACACGAGCTGACGACAGCCATGCACCACCTGTATACCGACCACAAGGGGGCGACTATCTCTAGCCGTTTCCGGTATATGTCAAGCCTTGGTAAGGTTCTTCGCGTTGCGTCGAATTAAGCCACATGCTCCGCTGCTTGTGCGGGCCCCCGTCAATTCCTTTGAGTTTTAGCCTTGCGGCCGTACTCCCCAGGCGGGGAACTTAATGCGTTAGCTGCGGCACCGACGACGTGGAATGTCGCCAACACCTAGTTCCCAACGTTTACGGCGTGGACTACCAGGGTATCTAATCCTGTTCGCTCCCCACGCTTTCGCTCCTCAGCGTCAGTAATGGCCCAGAGATCCGCCTTCGCCACCGGTGTTCCTCCTGATATCTGCGCATTTCACCGCTACACCAGGAATTCCGATCTCCCCTACCACACTCTAGCTAGCCCGTATCGAATGCAGACCCGGGGTTAAGCCCCGGGCTTTCACATCCGACGTGACAAGCCGCCTACGAGCTCTTTACGCCCAATAATTCCGGACAACGCTTGCGCCCTACGTATTACCGCGGCTGCTGGCACGTAGTTAGCCGGCGCTTCTTCTGCAGGTACCGTCACTTTCGCTTCTTCCCTGCTGAAAGAGGTTTACAACCCGAAGGCCGTCATCCCTCACGCGGCGTCGCTGCATCAGGCTTTCGCCCATTGTGCAATATTCCCCACTGCTGCCTCCCGTAGGAGTCTGGGCCGTGTCTCAGTCCCAGTGTGGCCGGTCGCCCTCTCAGGCCGGCTACCCGTCGTCGCCTTGGTAGGCCATCACCCCACCAACAAGCTGATAGGCCGCGGGCTCATCCTTCACCGCCGGAGCTTTTAACCCCTCAAGATGCCCTGAGGAGTGTTATCCGGTATTAGACCCCGTTTCCAGGGCTTGTCCCAGAGTGAAGGGCAGATTGCCCACGTGTTACTCACCCGTTCGCCACTAATCCACCCCGAAGGGCTTCATCGTTCGACTTGCATGTGTTAAGCACGCCGCCAGCGTTCGTCCTGAGCCAGGATCAAACTCTCCATGAATGTTTACCCGTAATCGGGTGCACACATCACGTAAGAGCGGGACGGAACCACCGGAATAAGGCGGCCCGTCCACAGCGTCCTCGCTGTGTAATCGCCTGACGACCACGAGGGCCGGCAGGACTTTTCAAAGGAACCTCGTCCCACCGAAGTGGAGACGGGGTTGTCAATCTGGCGTTGACTTTTGGCACGCTGTTGAGTTCTCAAGGAACGGACGCTTCCTTTGTACTCACCCTCTCGGGCTTTCCTCCGGGCGCTTCCCTTCGGTATTTCGTGTTTCCGACTCTATCAGACTCTTTCGTGTCCGATTCCCCGTCGAATTGGGGTTCGCTTCGAGTTCTTCGCTTTCGCGTTTCCCTTTCGGCGGGCCCGACTTTATCAGAGATTCTGAGGCCGGATTTCCGTCCCGTTCCGGGTGCCCTGCGCGGCGTGTAGCCGTACCGGGTTCCCCTCGAGCGGAGACATAAACCTACTGGAGCGGGGCTCCTCGATGCAAATCGAGGAGCCCCGCTCCGGAGTGCTGCCGCTGCCGTCAGACCTCGACGACCACGGGAAGGATCATCGGACGCCTGCGGTAGGTGTCCGAGACCCACTTGCCGACCGAGCGCCGGATCAGCTGCTGGAGCTGGTGGGGCTCGACGACGCCGTCCTGGGCGGACCGGTTCAGGGCTTCCTCGATCTTCGAGACCGCGGGTCCGAAGGCCGAGTCCTCGATGCCGGAGCCGCGGGCCTGGATGTGCGGACCGCTGGTGATCTTGCCGCTGCTGGCGTCCACCACCACGTACACCGAGATGATGCCCTCGTCGCCGAGGATGCGGCGGTCCTTCAGGGAGGACTCCGTCACGTCGCCGACCGAGAGGCCGTCGACGTAGACGTATCCCGCCTGCACCTTGCCGACGATCCTGGCGCTGCCATCGACGAGGTCGACAACCACGCCGTCCTCGGCGATGACGATGTGGTTCTTCGGGACGCCGGTGAGGGCTCCGAGCTCCGCGTTCGCCCGCAGGTGGCGCCATTCGCCGTGGACCGGCATCAGGTTCTTCGGCTTGCAGATGTTGTAGAAGTACAACAGCTCGCCTGCCGAGGCGTGGCCCGAGACGTGCACCTTGGCGTTGCCCTTGTGGACGACGTTGGCACCCCAGCGGGTCAGGCCGTTGATGACGCGGTAGACCGCGTTCTCGTTGCCCGGGATGAGCGACGACGCCAGGATCACGGTGTCGCCCTGGACGATGCGGATCTGGTGGTCGCGGTTGGCCATCCGGGACAGCGCGGCCATGGGCTCGCCCTGCGAGCCGGTGCACACCAGCACGATCTCGTCGTCGGGCAGGTCGTCGAGCGTCTTCACGTCCACGACGAGGCCGGCCGGGACCTTCAGGTAGCCGAGGTCGCGCGCGATGCCCATGTTGCGGACCATCGAGCGGCCGACGAAGGCGACCCTGCGGCCGTACTCGTGCGCGGCGTCCAGGATCTGCTGGATGCGGTGCACGTGACTGGCGAAGCTGGCCACGATGATGCGCTTGTCGGCGTTGGCGAAGACGTTGCGCAGGACGTTGGAGATGTCCCGCTCCGGCGGCACGAAGCCGGGGACCTCGGCGTTCGTCGAGTCCGACAGGAGGAGGTCGATGCCCTCCTCGCTGAGACGCGCGAAGGCGTGCAGGTCGGTGAGGCGGCCGTCGAGGGGGAGCTGGTCCATCTTGAAGTCGCCGGTGGCGACGGCCAGGCCCGCGGGGGTGCGGATGGCCACCGCGAGGGCGTCCGGGATGGAGTGGTTGACCGCGATGAACTCGCAGTCGAAGGGGCCCAGGCGCTCGCGGTCGCCCTCGGCGACCTCCAGCGTGTAGGGGCGGATCCGGTGCTCCTGGAGCTTGGCCTCGATCAGCGCCAGGGTCAGCTTGGAGCCGATCAGCGGGATGTCCGGCTTCTCGCGGAGCAGGTAGGGGACGCCGCCGATGTGGTCTTCGTGCCCGTGCGTCAGGACGATGCCCTCGATGTCGTCGAGGCGGTCCCTGATCGAGCTGAAGTCGGGCAGGATCAGGTCGACGCCGGGCTGCTCCTCCTCGGGGAAGAGGACGCCGCAGTCGACGATGAGCAGGCGGCCGTTGAACTCGAAGACGGTCATGTTCCGGCCGATTTCGCCGAGACCGCCGAGCGGTGTGACGCGCAGGCCGTTCTTGGGAAGCTTCGGCGGGGTGCCGAGTTCGGGATGCGGATGACTCAAAAGACTCTCCTCACCACACGCGCCACGTACCTGTAGGGCACGTGGCGCGTATGTCATTCGTGCACTTGCTGTTGTGTAGGGGTTCGCGCGTTTGTCCGGCGCGTATTCAGTTGTGAAGTCTGTGGTTAGAGCTGTACCCCACCGGCTGCCAGATCGAGCGCCAGCTGGCTGGTTTCTTCCGGTGTGAGTTCGACCATGGGCAGCCGGAGCGGCCCGGCGGGCAGGCCCTTGAGGGCCAGGGCCGCCTTGGTGGTCATGACTCCCTGGGTACGGAACATGCCCGTGTAGACGGGGAGCAGTCGCTGGTGGATCTCGGTGGCCTTGGTGACCTCGCCGGCCAGGTATGCCTCGAGGAGCGCGCGCAGCTCGGGGGTGACCAAGTGGCCGACGACGGAGACGAAGCCGCAGGCGCCGACCGAGAGGAGCGGCAGGTTGAGCATGTCGTCGCCGGAGTACCAGGCGAGGCCGGAGCGGGCGATGGCCCAGCCTGCGCGGCCGAGGTCGCCCTTGGCGTCCTTGTTGGCGACGATCCTGGGGTGCTCGGCGAGCCGGACCAGGGTCTCGGTGTCGATGGGGACGCCGCTGCGGCCGGGGATGTCGTACAGCATCACCGGGAGCTCGGTGGCGTCGGCGATGGCCGAGAAGTGCTGGAGCAGGCCCTCTTGCGAGGGCTTGTTGTAGTACGGCGTCACCGCGAGCAGGCCGTGGGCGCCGGAGCGCTGGGCCGTTCGGGCGAGTTCGAGGGTGTGGCGGGTGTCGTTGGTGCCGATTCCGGCCACGACGTGGGCCCGGTCTCCGACGGCCTCCAGTACGGCCCGTACGAGCTGGTCTTTCTCCGCGTCGCTGGTGGTCGGGGACTCGCCGGTGGTGCCGTTGACGATGAGTCCGTCGTTGCCTGCGTCGACCAGGTGGGCCGCCAGTCGCTGGGCGCCGTCGAGGTCGAGTGCGCCGTCCGCCGTGAAGGGCGTGATCATGGCGGTGAGGACCCGCCCGAAGGGGGTCTGCGGAGTGGAGATCGGAGCCATGGGTAACACGCTACTCGCTGCTCAGCGCCGGGTCCCCCCTCGGGGGCGGGTGGCTAAGGGAGCCCGGCACTGCCTGCTCGGGGGTTCAAGCAGTGCCGGGTCCGTTTGATCAGCCTAGATGAACTTCACGAAACGCCGCAATACGGACACTTTGCGCGGCATATCCGCACATCTGTGCCGGTATGGGTTCCCCGCTGCCGCAGGGGCCGCTACGGGGCGACCCGGCCGTTGGTGTTGAAGGCCGCGTGGGTCAGCGGCATCAGCCGGGCCCACTCGCGCTCCATCTTCTCGCCGACCATCTCGATCTCCCGCTGCGGGAAGGACGGCACCTTCGCCAGCTCGTGCTGGGTGCGCAGGCCGAGGAAGTGCATCAGCGAACGGGCGTTGCACGTCGCGTACATGGACGAGAAGAGGCCGACCGGGAGCGTGGCGCGGGCGACTTCGCGGGCCACTCCCGCCGCCAGCATCTCCTGGTACGCCTCGTAGGAGCGGCGGTAGGAGTCCTCCATGACCCGGGCCGTCAGCTCCTGCTGCTCGGCCGAGCCCTCGACGAACTCGTACTTGCCGGGGCGGCCCCGCTGGACCAGCTTGCGGTCGTCGCCCGGGACGTAGAAGACGGGCTGGAGCTCCCTGTAGCGGCCCGATTCCTCGTTGTAGGACCAGCCCACGCGGTGCCGCATGAACTCGCGGAAGACGAAGATCGGGGCGCTGATGAAGAACGTCATCGAGTTGTGCTCGAAGGGGCTGCCGTGCCGGTCCCGCATCAGGAAGTTGATCAGGCCCTTGGAGCGCTCGGGGTCCTTCTGGAGCTCTTCGAGGGACTGCTCGCCGGCCGTCGAGACCCTGGCCGCCCACAGCACGTCCGAGTCGGACGCCGCGTGCTTCACCAGGTCCACGGTGACGTCGCTGCGGAAGCTGGGCTTGAGGTCAGGGGCGGGGGTGTCGGTCACCGGCGGGTCCTTCCAATTGCGTCGCTCGGGCGGCGCCCACTCTACGGGGCCGCACCGACAACTCCGCCTCTGACGGTTCGTCAGTACATTCTTCGGCCAATTCGGGGAATTCGGGCACCAATCGACGCTCTCGTGCGTCAGTACCAGTGAGCAGCAACACGTTCGACCGCCCCACGAGTCACCGAGGAGATGTGCCCCATGTTCCGCCGGCGTGAGCCCGTTCCATTCGCCTTCGTCGCCGAGGCCGACCGCTACCGCAGCAATGTCGAGCCCCCGCCGCGCCAGCGCGCCAGCGCAGGTCAGGTCATCGGCAGGACGCTGGTCGGGCTCACCGTCATAGCCGGGCTCACCGGCGCGCTGCTGTTCGGGCTGCCCGCGATGGAGAGCCCGCAGTCGCCCGCGCACAGTCAGCAGTCCGAGGCCTCCAACGGGCGCTGACCGCCGCTGACCGGCCCCGGACGCGCCGACGCGCGCCCGGACCCCCGGAGGTGGCCGCGCGGTGGCCTCCTGGGTAGCCTCACCCCGCACAGCCCAATCGAGCGTGCTTGTGAGTGAGGATCAGTCGTGCCCCTGCCCTTCCTGACGGCCGACCGCGCAGTTGACGCACCCGGTGAGTACTACGACGAGGCGGCGCTGCCCTTCGACGACCACGATCGCTGGCGCCGGCCCTACCGGCCGGGCCCGTGGCGGGTCGCGGCCGGGGCCATGCTGCTGCTGCTCGCGTCGTTCGTGCTGCTCGCCGCCGTGATCATCGCGGCCGCCGGTGAGCCGACGGGTGCGCTGGCCGTCCTGGGCGTCGCCGTGCTCGTGATCGCCTCGGCGCTGCGGCTGCTGCGCGTCGGTGTCTGGGTCAGCCGGGCCGGGCTGCGCCGGGTGGCGTTCTTCTCCACCACCACGGTGGCCTGGCCCCGGATCCGTGGCGTGCACACCGTGCAGCAGCCCGTGCGGTGGCTCGGGCTGCCACGGACCGTGCAGGGTCAGGCCCTGATCGCCGAGCGGACGCAGGGCGGGCCGCTCGCGCCCCTGCTCACCGACCGCAACGCGGACTTCCTTGGGCGCGGCGAGGCGTTCGACCGGGCGGCGGACCTGGTGGAGGCGTGGGGCGACGAGTACCGCCTCGGCTGACCGGCGCCGCCCCGGCCCTGGCCCGTCCCGCTCCTGTCCCGCCCCTCGCCGCTCTGCCCTGCCGCACCCCGCTCCGCCGTCCCGGCCGCCGTCCCGGTTTTCGCCGGGACGTGTCAGACCTGGACCGGCTTGTTGTCGTGCAGCGCGATGGCCCGCTGCATGGCCTTGCGGGCCCGGGGGGTGTCGCGGGCGTCCTGGTAGGCGACGGCCAGGCGGAACCAGCAGCGCCAGTCGTCGGGCGCGTCCTCGGTCTCGGCCTTGCGCCGGGCGAAGACGGCGTCGGCGCAGTCGCGGTCGACGCGGCCGCCCGGGCCGCGGACCAACTCGTCGACGGGCAGGCCGCCTTCGGCGTCCAGTTCCGCGGCCAGCTTGTTGGCCTTGGTCACGAAGCGGGTGTTGGCCCACAGGAACCAGATGCCGACCAGGGGCAGGATCAGTACGGCCACGCCGAGGGGGACGGTGATCCAGGTGCCCTCTTCGAGGAGCCACACGCCTCGGCTGCCGGCCAGGACGAAGTAGAAGACCAGGACGGCAGCCGTGATGAGATAAGTGATTTTCGCGCGCATGAGGCCGGTGGTGCCGCTCAGTTGAGGTCGAGGAAGTGTTCCAGGCCGAAGGTGAGGCCGGGAGTGGACACCACGCGGCGGGCGCCGAGCAGGATGCCCGGCATGAAGCTGCTGTGGTGCAGGGAGTCGTGGCGCACGGTCAGGGTTTCGCCCTCCGCGCCGAGCAGCACTTCCTGGTGGGCCAGGAGGCCGCGCAGCCGCACCGCGTGCACGGGGACGCCGTCCACGTCGGCGCCGCGCGCTCCGGCAAGCGCCGTGGCCGTGGCGTCCGGCGCGGGGCCGACCCCCGCTTCGGCGCGGGCCGCCGCGATCAGCTGGGCGGTGCGCGTGGCGGTGCCGGATGGGGCGTCCACCTTGTTCGGGTGGTGCAGTTCGACGACCTCGACCGATTCGAAGTACGGGGCCGCGAGCTGGGCGAACTTCATGGTCAAGACGGCGCCGATGGAGAAGTTCGGCGCGATGAGCACACCGGTCGCCGGGGCGGCGGCGAGCCAGGTGTTCAGCTGCGCGAGGCGGGCCTCGGTCCAGCCCGTGGTGCCGACCACCGCGTGGATCTCGTGGCGTACACAGAACTCGAGGTTTTCCATCACCGAGTCGGGCGTGGTCAGCTCGACAGCGACCTGGGCGCCGCTCTCGGCGAGCGTGTCCAGGCTGTCGCCCCGGCCAAGGGCCGCGACCAGTTCCATGTCGTCGGCGGCCTCGACGGCTCGTACGGCCTCGGAACCGATCCGGCCCTTGGCACCGAGGACCGCCACGCGCAGCTTGCTCATTTGCTTGCTTCCTTAAGGGTTACGCGACCGCTTCGTGGAGGCGGTCGGCCTGCTTGTCCTTCAGCGGGCCGATGACGGACAGCGAGGGACGCTGCCCCAGGACATCACGGGCCACCTCGCGGACCTCGTCCGGGGTGACTTCGGCTATCCGGGCCAGCATGTCGTCGACCGACATCTGCGAGCCCCAGCACAGCTCGCTCTTGCCGATGCGGTTCATCAGCGCGCCGGTGTCCTCGAGGCCGAGGACGGTGGAGCCGGAGAGCTGGCCGACCGCGCGGCCGATCTCGTCGTCCGAGAGCCCTTCGTGGGCGACCCGGTCCAGTTCGTCGCGGCAGATCTTCAGGACGTCGTGGACCTGGCTCGGGCGGCAGCCCGCGTACACCCCGAACAGGCCGCAGTCGGCGAAGCCCGAGGTGTAGGAGTACACGCTGTAGGCGAGGCCGCGCTTCTCGCGGACCTCCTGGAACAGGCGGGACGACATGCCGCCGCCCAGCGCGGTGTTCAGGACGCCGAGCGCCCAGCGGCGCTCGTCGGTGCGGGCAAGGCCCGGCATGCCGAGGACCACATGGGCCTGTTCGGTGCGGCGGTTCAGGAGCTCCACGCGGCCCGTGGCCTTCAGGGTGCGCGAGCCGCTGCGCGGAGCCAGGGGCACCGCGTCGGTACGGGACAGCGCCCCGGTCTTCTCGAAGGCCTTGCGTACCTGGCGTACGACGGTGGCGTGGTCGACGTTTCCGGCGGCCGCCACGACCAGGTGGCGCGGGTCGTAGTGCTTCTTGTAGAAGCGCGAGATCTGCGCCTGGGTGAGCGCGTTGATCGTGTCCACGGTGCCGAGGACCGGGCGGCCGAGGGGGGTGTCGCCGAGCATGGTGTGCGCGAACAGGTCGTGCACGCAGTCGCCCGGGTCGTCCTCGGTCATCGCGATCTCTTCGAGGATCACGCCGCGTTCGGCGTCGATGTCCTCGGCGAGGATCAGCGAGTCGGTGAGCATGTCGCACACCACGTCGATCGCCAGCGGCAGATCGGTGTCGAGCACCCGCGCGTAGTAGCAGGTGTACTCCTTCGCCGTGAAGGCGTTCATCTCGCCGCCGACCGCGTCCAGGGCGGAGGAGATGTCGAGGGCGCTGCGCTTGCGGGTGCCCTTGAAGAGCAGGTGCTCCAGGTAGTGCGTGGCGCCGTTCAGCGTCGGTGTCTCGTCGCGCGAACCCACCTGGACCCAGATGCCGAAGGTCGCCGACCGTACGGAGGGAAGGGTTTCGGTGACGACCCGCAGGCCGCCGGGGAGGGTCGTGCGGCGGACGGTGCCGATGCCGTTCTGACCCTTCAGGAGCGTTTGGGTACGGGCGACGGCCCGCCCCTCCGAAGAGGTGCGGGCCGCCGCTCGGGAACTACGGGACGTCACTTGGCCGCATCGTCCTTCTCGGCCTCGTCGGCCGTCTCGCCCTCGATCACGGGGACCAGGGAGAGCTTGCCGCGGGAGTCGATCTCGGCGATCTCGACCTGGACCTTGGCGCCCACGCCGAGCACGTCCTCGACGTTCTCGACGCGCTTGCCGCCGGCGAGCTTGCGGATCTGCGAGATGTGCAGCAGACCGTCCTTGCCGGGCATCAGGGACACGAACGCGCCGAAGGTGGTGGTCTTGACGACCGTACCCAGGTAGCGCTCGCCGACCTCCGGCATCGTCGGGTTGGCGATCGAGTTGATCGTGGCGCGGGCGGCCTCGGCCTGCGAGCCGATCTGGGCACCGATGTAGATGGTGCCGTCGTCCTCGATCGTGATCTCGGCGCCGGTGTCCTCCTGGATCTGGTTGATCATCTTGCCCTTGGGGCCGATGACCTCACCGATCTTGTCCACGGGGATCTTGACGGTGATGATCCGCGGGGCGTTGGGGGACATCTCGTCCGGCGTGTCGATCGCTTCCATCATCACGTCGAGGATGTGGAGGCGGGCGTCACGGGCCTGCTTGAGGGCGGCGGCCAGGACGGAGGCCGGGATGCCGTCGAGCTTGGTGTCGAGCTGGAGCGCGGTGACGAACTCCTTCGTACCGGCGACCTTGAAGTCCATGTCGCCGAACGCGTCCTCGGCACCGAGGATGTCGGTGAGGGCGACGTAGTGCGTCTTGCCGTCGATCTCCTGGGAGATGAGGCCCATGGCGATACCGGCGACGGGGGCCTTGAGGGGCACACCGGCGTTCAGGAGCGACATGGTGGAGGCGCAGACCGAGCCCATGGACGTCGAGCCGTTGGAGCCGAGGGCCTCGGAGACCTGACGGATCGCGTAGGGGAACTCCTCGCGCGTCGGAAGCACCGGCACGAGGGCGCGCTCGGCGAGCGCGCCGTGGCCGATCTCGCGGCGCTTGGGCGAGCCCACGCGGCCGGTCTCACCGACGGAGTACGGCGGGAAGTTGTAGTTGTGCATGTAGCGCTTGCGGGTCACCGGGGAGAGGGTGTCCAGCTGCTGCTCCATACGGAGCATGTTGAGGGTGGTGACGCCCAGGATCTGGGTCTCGCCACGCTCGAAGAGCGCCGAGCCGTGCACGCGCGGGATGGCCTCGACCTCGGCGGCCAGCGTACGGATGTCCGTGATGCCGCGGCCGTCGATGCGGACCTTGTCCTTGATGACGCGCTCGCGGACCAGCTTCTTGGTCAGCGCGCGGTACGCGGCGGAGATCTCCTTCTCGCGGCCTTCGAACTGCGGGAGCAGCTTGTCGGCAGCGATCTCCTTGACGCGGTCCAGCTCGGCCTCGCGGTCCTGCTTGCCCGCGATGGTCAGCGCCTGGGCGAGCTCGCCCTTGACCGCGGCGGTCAGCGCCTCCAGGACGTCGTCCTGGTAGTCGAGGAAGACCGGGAACTCGCCGGTCGGCTTCGCGGCCTTGGCGGCGAGGTCGGCCTGGGCCTTGCAGAGGACCTTGATGAAGGGCTTCGCGGCGTCCAGACCGGCGGCGACGACCTCCTCGGTCGGCGCCTCGGCGCCGCCCTTGACGAGCTGGATCGTCTTCTCGGTGGCCTCGGCCTCGACCATCATGATCGCGACGTCGCCGTCCTCGAGGGCGCGACCGGCGACGACCATGTCGAAGACGGCGTCCTCGAGCTCGGTGTGCGTCGGGAAGGCGACCCACTGGCCGTTGATCAGCGCGACGCGGACGCCGCCGATCGGGCCGGAGAAGGGCAGGCCGGCCAGCTGGGTGGACGCGGACGCGGCGTTGATCGCGACGACGTCGTACAGGTGGTCGGGGTTGAGCGCCATGATCGTGGCGACGACCTGGATCTCGTTGCGCAGGCCCTTCTTGAAGGACGGGCGCAGCGGGCGGTCGATCAGGCGGCAGGTGAGGATCGCGTCCTCGGAGGGCCGGCCCTCGCGGCGGAAGAACGAGCCGGGGATCTTGCCGGCCGCGTACTGGCGCTCCTCGACGTCCACCGTCAGGGGGAAGAAGTCGAGCTGGTCCTTGGGCTTCTTGGACGCGGTGGTGGCCGAGAGGACCATCGTGTCGTCGTCCAGGTACGCGACGGCGGAGCCGGCGGCCTGCTTGGCCAGGCGGCCCGTCTCGAAGCGGATGGTGCGGGTGCCGAAAGTGCCGTTGTCGATGACGGCCTCGGCGTAGTGGGTCTCGTTCTCCACTAGTGTCTTCTCCATTTGCTTGGCTGCATTGTCGTCTTTTCGTCCCCTTGCCCGTGTGGCTCGGGGACGGTGGATGACGGCGGAGAAGCGCTCCTGGGGGCGGGCCGGTCTTCGATCGAAGCGCCCGGGGTGCCTTGCGGTCCGGGGGCCACTACCGAGGACCGGCGGCGGAGGAGGCTCCTTCGCGCGCGTCGGGGTGTCGCGTCTTCGGTGCTGCGTGTTCTGTTGTCCGTACCAGACTACTGAGCGTTCGGTACGTCGCGCATGTACAGCAAAGGGAGCGGCCCCCTGATAGGTGGGAACCGCTCCCTCGACAGCATGCTTACTTGGCGCCGCCGGCCGCACCGCGGCGGATGCCCAGGCGGTCGACCAGCGCACGGAAGCGCTGGATGTCCTTCTTGGCCAGGTACTGCAGAAGGCGGCGGCGCTGGCCGACGAGGATCAGCAGGCCACGACGGGAGTGGTGGTCGTGCTTGTGCGTCTTGAGGTGCTCCGTCAGGTCGGAGATACGGCGCGAGAGCATGGCGACCTGGACCTCGGGGGAGCCGGTGTCGCCCTCCTTCTGGCCGAACTCGGACATGATCTGCTTCTTCGTAGCGGCGTCGAGCGGCACGCTTACTCCTCAGTATGGTTCGATGCGCCCACGAGTGCCCCAGGTCTTGATCTCTGGGGAGCTTCCGTGACTCGCGAGCGAGGGTCCGATGAGCGCAGCTTCCAGATGCTCCGGAAACGCGTACACAAACGGCCGTCACACAGCGTACCAGCACCCCGGGTGGCCGCCGACCGGCGGTGGACGGGCGGCGGGTCAGCCGGTGAGGGCGCGGGCCCGGGCGTAGACGTCGAAGACGGCCAGCGTCAGCGGCAGCAGGGTCAGCAGGACCGCCCCCTCGGCGATCTCCAGGAAGCGGCCCCAGAAGGGGGAGACGCCCCGGTCCGGCACGATCAGCGCGATCGCGGTGACCAGCGCGGCGGCGGCGGCGATCGCGGCGACCAGCCACAAAGTGTGCAGGTCGAGGCCGGCGCTCTGCCCCTTGAGCGCGTCCCGCATCAGATCGTGCGGGCCATTGACGCACACGCCGAGGCCGAGCAGGACCAGCGCGCCGAGTCCGGCGGCCAGGGTGGCGGCGACCTGCGCGGTGTAGCGGAAGAGGTGGGCGCGCATCAGCAGGGCGACGCCGGTGGCCAGCGCCAGCAGCCGGCCCCAGGTGTTGTCGGCGAAGCCGAGGACGGCGGCGCTGGTGACGGCGAGGACGGCGCAGCCGCCGACCAGGCCGACGAGGAGTTCGTGGCCGCGCCTGGCCTGGGCCGCGACGCGCTCGGCGTCCACGGCTCGCGGGGCGCTCTCCTCGGGGTCGCGGCGTGAGGCGTGGGGCGCGTCGAAGCCGACGGGCAGCCGGGCGAAGCGCACGGAGAGGCCCGGCAGGAAGGCGAGGGCGCCGACGGCGAGCGGGGCGCACACCGCCGCGGTCTCGGTGGGTGTCATGCCGGTGAGGATCGCGGCGAACACGACGAGCGCGCCCACGGCGGAGGCCAGCACGAACGCCACGAAGGGCCCGTCGCCGCGGGGCGAGAGCAGAGTGAGCACGAGGGAGGCGATGAGGACGGCGACGCAGGCGAGCAGCGTCTGGAGCCGGCCGATGCCGTGATGGCCGTCGAGCGGCAGGAGCCCCGAGCCGGCCACCGCGATGTTGGGCAGCGCGCCCAGGCCGAGGGCGACGGCGGAGAGCTGGTCGTCGTAGATCCGGGACCGTACGACGGCGAGGGTGAGCCAGAGCACGCCGGCGACGGCCGCGAGGATGCCGGCCAGGCCGTGCATGTCGTGCCGGGGCTCGCCGGTCCAGGCGGCGAACGCGAGCAGCGCGGGCAGGACGCCGCCGCCGATGAGGCCGGCGGCGCGGGTCAGCTCGCCGCTCCACAGCGTGCGGTCCTGGGTGACGGCGTGGGCGACGGCCTCGGCCACGTCGTCGAAGACGGCGGGGGGCAGGGACGCGGAGAACGGGCGCAGGGTGAGCAGTTCGCCGTCGAGGATCGACTGGGCGGCGAAGGAGCGGGCGCTGTCGAGGACGGTGCCGTCGCGGCGCACCAGGAAGTAGCCCACGGGGGCGCCCTCTGCGGGGCTCTGGCGGGCCAGCCGCAGGATCTCGGGGTAGATGTCGGCGACCGGGATGTCGTCGGGCAGGGCCACGTCGACGCGGCCGTCCGGCGCGACGATCGTCACGCGGCAGAAGCCGAGTCCTCCCCCGGTGGCCTGGGCCGGCCGGTCGGGCCCGGCGGCCGTGGTCGCGGTGGTCGTCGTGCTCACCCTCGGCTCCCCCTGCTGTGTCGTGCGGCGTGTGCGCGCCCTGTGCGCCGCGCTCCGCCGGGCGCGCCCTGCCTGGGCGTCAGGTGCTCGGCGGCGCCGATTGTTCGTCGGGCGCGGATGTGTCCCCCGACAGGCACCCTATCGCCGTCCGGTCACCGCGCGTGTCAGTAGGATCGCTGGGCGGTCGGCGTTCGCCGGACACGGGGCGGCGGGCGAACTCCTCCGGCCGCCAGGGGAATTGGTGTTCTGTGAGCCACATCATCGTCAAGCGGCCGCCGCGCGCGCTGCCCGCCGAGGTTTCGACGGAGGACGTCGTTCTCCAGCCTCCGCCGGAGCTGCCACGGGGACAGCAGGAGGGCGCGCTGATGCAGCTGCTGCCCATGCTGGGCATGGGCGGCTCGGTCGTGTTCTTCTTCATGCCGAACACCCAGCCGTTCATGAAGATCATGGGCGTGGTGATGATCGCCTCGACGCTGGCGATGTCGGTGGCGATGATCATTCGTTACCGCAAGGGTTCCCAGGGGCAGTTGGCGGATCTGCGCCGTGACTATCTGCGCCACCTCGGCCAGACGCGGCGCGCGGCGGCGCGCACCGCGCGCAGGCAGCGCGACGCGCAGTACTACCTGCACCCCTCCCCCGAGCAGCTGTGGGCGCTGGTCGCCGAGGGCAGCCGGGTGTGGGAGCGCCGCGCGGGCGACGACGACTTCGGGCAGGTGCGCGTCGGGCTCGGTCCGCAGACGCTCGCCACCGCGCTCGTGCCGCCGGCGACCGCGCCGGTCGATCAGCTGGAGCCGCTGACGGCGGGCGCCATGCAGCGGTTTCTGGCCACTCACCAGACGGTGGAGGACCTGCCGATGGCGGTCTCGCTGCGCGCCTTCTTCCACGTGACGATCGGCGGGGACGCGCAGGCCGTGCGTGCCTCGGCCCGGGCGCTGACCGCCTCGCTCGCCGCTCTGCACTCCCCCGAGGACCTGGTGATCGCGGTCGCCTCGTCCTCGTCGGGCGCCGCGCACTGGGAGTGGACGAAGTGGCTGCCGCACACCCAGGCGCCGCATCTCACCGACGGCGCCGGCAGCAGGCGCCTGATCAGCCGCAGCGCGGCCGAACTCGAGGAACTGCTCGCGCCGCGCCTCACCGGCCGCCCCCGTTTCCACCCCGAGGGCGCGCCGCTGCCCGAGGAGCCGCACATCGTCGTCGTGCTCGACGGGGTCTCGCCGCCCCCGATGTCGGCGCTGGCCTCTGCCGAAGGCCTCCAGGGCGTCACCGTCATCGAGGTCGTCCCCGGTGAACCGGCCGGCGCGCGCGGCGACCTCGCCATCGTCGTGCACCCCCGCACGCTGCGCCTGGAGTCGGGCCACGGCCTGGTCTACGAGGGCACGCCCGATCTGCTGTCGTACGAGTCCGCCGACGCGCTGGCCCGCCAGCTGGCCCCGCTGCGCATGGCCACCGGGGGCGACGACGACGAACCGCTTCTGGCCAACTTGGAGTTCACCGAGCTGCTGGGCCTGGGCGACGCGGCGTCGGTGGACACCGCCCGCACCTGGCGGCCGCGTTCGGCATCCGAGCGGCTGCGGGTCCCCATCGGCGTGGGCGAGGACGGGCGTCCCGTCATGCTCGACCTGAAGGAGGCCGCGCAGGACGGCATGGGCCCGCACGGCCTGTGCGTGGGCGCGACCGGTTCCGGCAAGTCGGAGCTGCTGCGCACGCTGGTGCTCGGTCTGGCGGTGACCCACTCGTCGGAGACGTTGAACTTCGTCCTGGCCGACTTCAAGGGCGGCGCGACCTTCGCCGGCATGGCGCAGATGCCGCACGTCGCGGCCGTCATCACCAACCTCGCCGACGATCTCACCCTCGTCGACCGCATGGGCGACTCCATCCGCGGCGAGCTCAACCGCCGCCAGGAGATGCTGCGCGACGCCGGCAACTACGCCAACATCCATGACTACGAGCGGGCCCGGCTCGCGGGCGCGGCCCTCCAGCCCGTGCCCTCGCTCGTCCTTGTCATCGACGAGTTCAGCGAACTGCTCACCGCCAAACCGGACTTCATCGAGATGTTCGTGCAGATCGGCCGCATCGGCCGCTCACTCGGGGTGCATCTGCTGCTGGCCTCGCAGCGCCTCGAGGAGGGCCGGCTGCGGGGTCTTGAGACGTATCTGTCCTACCGGATCGGTCTGCGGACGTTCTCGGCCGCCGAGTCACGCGCGGCGCTCGGCGTCCCGGACGCCTACCACCTGCCCAGCGTGCCGGGTTCGGGCTATCTGAAGTTCGGCACCGATGAGATGACCCGTTTCAAGGCGGCGTACGTCTCGGGCGCATACCGCACGGGCGCCGAGCGGTCCGCGGCCCTCGGCGGCCCGGTGCCGGTGGAGCGGCGCCCGGTGCTCTTCACCGCGGCCCCGGTGCCGGTGACGTACGCGAGTCCCGAGGTGCCCGCGCCGCGCGGCGGGAGCGGGCCGAGGACCGACGACGCGCTCGCCGACACCGTGCTCGACGTCGTCGTGCGCCGCCTCGAAGCGCGCGGCCCGGCCGCCCACCAGGTGTGGCTGCCGCCGCTGGAGAGCCCGCCGGCGCTCGACTCGCTGCTGCCCGGCCTCACCCCGGTGCCCGGGCGCGGACTCACCCAGCCCGGCTACGAGGGCGCGGGGCGTCTGGTGGTGCCGCTGGGCCTGGTGGACAAGCCCTTTGAGCAGCGCCGCGACCCGCTGTGGTGCGACTTCTCGGGCGCGGGCGGCCATCTTCAGATCGTGGGCGGCCCCCAGTCGGGCAAGTCCACGCTGGTGCGGACCCTCATCGCGTCGTTCGCGCTCACCCACACCGCGTCGGAGGTGCAGTTCTACGGCCTCGACTTCGGCGGCGGCGGCATGGCGGCGGTCGCGGATCTGCCGCACGTCGGCGGGGTCGCCTCGCGTCTTGACCCCGAGCGGGTGCGGCGCACGGTGGCAGAGGTGTACGGCGTGCTGACCCGCCGCGAGGAGTACTTCCGCTCGGCGGGCATCGCCTCGATCGCCGACTTCCGGGCGCGCCGGGCGCGCGGCACCATCACCGTCGCCGACCAGCCCTGGGGCGATGTGTTCCTCGTCGTCGACGGCTGGGGCAACTTCCGTACCGAGTACGAGGGTCTTGAGCAGGTCGTCCTGGACATCGCCGCCCGGGGGCTCGGCTACGGGGTCCACCTGGTGGTGACCGCGTCGCGCTCCATGGAGGTCAGGGCCAACCTCAAGGACCACCTGATGAACCGCCTCGAACTGCGGCTCGGCGACACCATGGACTCCGAGTTCGACCGCAAGGTCGCCGCGAACGTCCCCGTGGGCGTGCCCGGGCGCGGCCAGTCCCCGCACAAGACGCACTTCATGGCGGCCGTGCCGCGCATCGACGGCCTCCAGTCCGACACCGACCTCGCCGAGGCGACGGCCGCCCTGTCCACCGAGGTCAACCGGCACTGGTCGGCGCCCGGCGCGCCCGCCGTCCGCCTCCTGCCCCGCGAACTGCCCGCCGCCCAGCTCCCGCCCGGCCACGCCTTCCCCGAGCGGGGCATCGCCTTCGCGCTGGACGAGAACAACCTGGAGCCGGTGTTCGTCGACTTCGAGCAGGACCCGTTCTTCCTCATCTTCGGCGAGGGCGAATCCGGCAAGACGAACCTGCTGCGCCTCCTGATCGGCGGGCTCACCCAGCGCTACGAGGGCGACGCGTGCAAGCTGTTCGTGGTGGACAACCGTCGCACCCTGCTCGACGCGGTCCCGGCCTCACATCTGGCCGAATACATCCCCATGTCCAACGCCATGGACCACCACATGGACGCCCTGGCCGATCTGATGCGGCGCCGGGCGCCCAGCGCGGACGTGACCGCGCGCCAGCTGCGGGAGCGCAGTTGGTGGCGCGGCCCCACGGTGTATGTGGTGATCGACGACTACGACCTGGTGTCGACGTCGAGCGGCAACCCGTTGGGCAGACTCACCGAACTGCTGCCCTTCGCGCGCGACGTGGGCGTCCGCTTCATCATCGCCCGCTCGTCGGCGGGCGCGGCCCGTGCCGCGTACGAGCCGTTCGTCCAGCGCATGAAGGAGCTGGGCGCCCAGGGCGTGGTCCTGGCCGGCGACCCCGGTGAGGGCGACATCCTCGCGGGGGTGCGCCCCCGCCCGATGCCCGTGGGGCGCGGCACGTTCGTCTCCCGCAGGCGGGGCAAGCCGCTGGTGCAGACGGGACTGGTGCAGGGCGGCAGCTGACGGGGCGGGGGGCGAGGGCCGGGGGCGGCTGGGCGGTGAGGGCGGTGAGATCCGTTCTCGTGATTCTTTCCGCCTCCCCGTCCGGGCCGCGACCTGCCAAGTACGCTGATCAGACGGCCGGTTGGCAGGCCCGTCGCTACGTCTGGAAGGAATCGCTCCGTCATGGCTGAGGAACAGGACAAGGAACTGCGCGAGCGCAAGGAGCGCGAGAAGAACGAGCTGTACGCGCTCGACATCTCCGGGGTGGAGTGGCACAGCGCTCCCGGCACGTCGAAGGACGAGGAGCGGGTCGAGATCGCCTATCTGCCGGCGGGCGCCGTGGCCATGCGGTCCTCGGTGGACCCGGACACGGTGCTGCGGTACACGGAGGCGGAGTGGCAGGCGTTCGTCCTGGGCGCGCGGGACGGGGAGTTCGACCTGGAGCCGTCCGTACGCAACGGAGGCCTTGAGGCGCCGCAGTAGCGGGCGGCGCGGTGCGGGGCGCGGTGGCGTCCACGGCGGGCGCGGCGGCCGCCGGGACACACTACGGACGGGGTGGGCGCCTCCCGCGCGCGCCCACCCCGTCCGTAGTGCCTGTTTCTTGCCGGTCTTTCGCCGCCGGCCCTCCCCTACTGGAAGTGCGCGGCCGCCCTGCGGTCGCCGGCCTGGTAGGTCGGGCCGGCGTCGGAGACCGCCTGGGCGATCTGTGTCAGCGAGATGTGGACGCTGTCGGCCGTCTGGTTCCACTCCTGCTGCTTCTGCGCGTACGCCTGCTGGGCCTCGCCGTGCCAGTTGTGGGCGGCGGTGTCGACCAGCTTCTTGATGTCCGCGAGGTCCTGGTTGAGCTTGTCGGCCTGGCTCTTGATGGCGCGGGCGGCGTCGTCGAGGCTGGCGTACGTCACTCCGAGGACGTCGTCGTTGTTCTTGGGCATGGCTTCCCCGATCTTTCTGGTGAAAAGGCTGGTGGGCGGGTGCGCCCGTGGTGGAGCGGCGCGCCGTGTCCGGGGCCGGCGCGGCGGGCCGTCAGTAGGTGCTGAGGTTCGAGGTGATCGCGGCGGTGGCCGCCGCGTCGCCGCTGTAGCCGTCCACGACGTCGATGCCCATGAGGGCCTTGTGGACCTCCGCGTCGGTGTCGCCCTTGAGCGTGCGGGTCGCCTTCATCGCCTCGAGGAAGTCGAGCAGCATGTTGCCCAGGTGGACCATCTGGCGATTGATGGCCGTCTGCTTCCCGTCGAACGCGCCGGCTCCGATGCCCTCCCAGGCGCCTTCGAGCCCGTCGATCACCCCTTGCAGGCTGTTGAGCTGGCCCTTGACCGACTCGAATTTCTGGAGAACCTGCGTCTCCAGGTGGGCCATATCGCTGTCGGATACCCGCTGGTCCTTCGACATGGGGCGGTTTCCCTTCGTGGTGGTGGTGCGGAAGTGGCGTGGTGGTCAGTTGTGGCTGAGGATCGGGCCGCCCCGGGCGCCGCGGTACCGGGGCCGGCCGGTGTCGGCCCCCGCGCGGTCCGCCCGTACCGGAATGCGACCGTCACGCACGAGCGACATCGTTTGACGCACCGCAGTCACTGTAGCCATTGCCCCTCACTCGCCCACCAGCGCTTTCCCGGCCAGGAGTTGACCTCGGTCCGCTCAGCACTGTTGAAAGTACGGCGAGTTGACGCGAGGCACATGAGTACGTCTACTCAGATCGCCGCGCGCCGGCCGGCCGCCGGCTCCTGCGGCGCGCGTCCCTGAGCGCCACGGCCGCGCCGCTCAGGACCGCCACCAGGACCGCCGCGCCGACCGCCACATAGGTGGCCAGACGCTGGGTGCGCTGTTCGTCGCTCTCGCCGATGTGGAGGGCGGCGGGCGTGGGGGCGCGGGCGGGCGTGACGCCCTCGTGGGCGACCGGAGCCTCGATGGGGTGGTCGTCCTCGGTGAGGGCGCGGACCGGGTCGACCACACCCCAGCCGACCAGACGGTCGTGCCCGGCCACCGAGCGTTCGGCGGTCTGCTGGATCTGGGCGACGATCTCGCGCTGGGTCCAGCGGGGGTGCTTGGCCTTGATGAGGGCCGCCACGCCCGCGACGTACGGGGCGGAGAAGCTGGTGCCGTTGTCGGCGCAGTGGCCGCCGCCGGGCACGGTGGAGATCATGTCGACGCCGGGCGCGGCCACGCCCACGAAGGCGCCGGACTGCGAGAACGCCGCCCGTTCGTTGTTGCGGTCGGAGGCGGCGACCGCGAGGACGCCCGGGTAGGAGGCAGGGTAGGTCGGTTTGACATTGCCGCCGAGGCCGTCGTTGCCCGCCGACGCGACCACCACGATCTCCTTGGCGAGCGCCGCGTCCACGGCCTGCTTCAGGGCGGCCGCCGGTTCCACCGCGTTCGCGGTGTCCTGCGAGATGTTGATGACGCCCGCGCCCGCGCCGATCGCGTAGCGGATGGCCTGGGCCAGGGTCTGCGCGGTGCCGTGGCCTTCGGCGTCGTTCTGCTGGACGGGGATGATCGTGGCGTCGGGGGCGAGACCGACGAAGCCCGTGCCGGCGGCGGGGCGCGCCGCGATGATCCCGGCGACCTTGGTGCCGTGTCCGACGGTGTCCGTGGTGCCGTTCTCCGCGCCGCGCGGCAGTGGCTTGTTGTCGGCGTCCTTGAGGTCCTTGGGCAGGAGGTTCGTGCCCAAGGACACCTCGACCGCGCCCTTGAGCTGGGCGTTGGCGGTGTCGACGCCGGTGTCGATGACGGCGACCTTCACGCCCTTGCCGGTGGACTGGTGCCAGAGCTCGTCGAGCAGGACGCGCTGGAGCGCCCAGGGGCGGCCCGCGTACGGCTTGGCGGGAAAGGTGCACTGGTCGCCGCCGTCGGCCGGGGAGGCGGCGGTCGCGGTGGCGGCCGCGGGGCATGTCAGCACCGTCAGGGCCGCCGTTGCCGACAGGGCGAGGGACTTGAGCGGGTACGTCATCGTCGCGCGGCCCCTCAGGAGCCCTGGGGCTGGCGGGCCGCCCCGGTGGAGAGGCGGGGCCCGGTGGGCAGGAACGTGGACCAGCCGATCGGGATCGGCGCCGGCTCGGACCTGGCGTAGCCGAGCCGGGTCTGGGCCTGCTGGGCCTCCTGGTCGAGCTGTTTGCGCTGCTCGGCGCTCAGCCCCGCGCCCGCGTCGCCGTCGGCGCTGTCGCTGTTGGACTGCATCGCGTAGCGCAGGCCCGTGTCGGTCACCAGGAAGAGGCCGCCCGTCTGGGTCTGGGAGCCCTGGATCTGGCGGAAGAGCTGGCCGGAACCGGGCGTCACATAGGCGCTGCTGGAACCGGTGGGCAGGGGCGCGGGGAAGTCGGTGGCGGCCCAGGTGCTCAGGGTCGTGGCGCCGTTGTTCTTGTCGACGTCGCGCAGCACGTTGCAGACGGTGTTGCGGCTGCCGCCGCCGGTGCCCGCGTCGTTGACGGCCACCGGCATCCGGCGCGGCCAGTCGCGCTGGGCGGTGAACTCGGTGGTCTCCGGCGTGAACTGGGCGGCGTTGACGTCCAGGGCCTGGCCCGTCCTCATCAGCCCGCCGAGCGCCCTGCTGTTGAGCAGGAGCTTGGCGGTGAAGTCGGAGACCGGCGAGACCCGGCCCCGCCGCACCAGGTAGTACTGGCTGCCCGCGCCGTTCGGGGCGCGCAGGACCATGCCGATCCGGTTGGCGTCGGGGGCGAGCGTGCCGGGCACCTGGGCCGGGTCGCCGATCTTCCCCTCGACCTCGGGGAAGGTGATGGGGTCACCCGGACGAAGGGTCTCCAGCCACTCCTTGGACACCCGCTCGGGTTCGCGGCCCGCGCCGACCAGGGCGCGCAGCAGGAGTTCGTCGCTGCCCACCTCGTACTTGGTGCCCCGCGCGTCCACGACGTAGCGCTTCTTGTCCTCGGCCCCCACGACATACAGGAGCTCGCCGCCGGTCAGGCGGCTCGCGCCGTCCGTCCGGTCCCGGTCCTGGCCGGACAGGACGAACGCGGCCTTCTGGATCGCGCGTCCGCCGTCGCCCGGACGCTCGCACACCGCCCAGCGCTTGGGGGATCCGGCCTCCTTCGGGGTGGGCAGCCGGTCGGGGGCGTAGGGGATGCCGAGGGTGGCGCCGTGGGGCAGCGCGCCCTTGTCGAGGATGGACTCGTCGACCTTGACCACCTCGCCCTTCGCCGGGTCGAGCAGGAGTTTGGCGGAGGCCATGTTGAGGACGGGGTGCAACTCCTTCTTGCCGTCGGTGCTCAGCACGACGTACCGGGTGGTGGACTCGCTGGCGATGATCACCTTCTCGCCCGGGGTGTCCCAGCCGGGCGGCGCGGCGGGCCGGAACATGCCCCACGCGCCGAACGCGGCGAGCAGCACCACCGCCGCCACCGTGGTCGGCAGTACGGCGCGCAGGGGGCGCGGCGCCCCCTCGTCCGAACCCGTCGGCGAGGGCTGGATGAAGGCCGCGAGCGTACGCCGCTTCGCGAAGGTGTACGCGTTGAGTTCGTCCCGCCGTGATGCCATGAGTGTCCGCGTTCTCCGTTGTCCCCGTGCGGAGCGGGAGGAGCCGCCCGGCCTCCCGCCCCCGTTGTCAGACCGGCGCCCTACTATGCCTGTTACGTGATCGTACGCCCGGGGCGGGTAGGGTGGACGGGCCCTCAAGGGCCTTATCGGCCAGGGGCTTTCGGGGAGTTCGGGGGGTGCGGGATGGTTTCGCCGACAGGGACGCGGGAGCGCTCCGGTGCGCCCGGCAGCGGTGCGGGGGTCCGCTTGCCCACAGGTGCGCGGCCGGTCGCGGGGGCTTCAGGGGAGCCGGGGCCGCCGGCCCTCGTCACGGTCGCGCCCCGCCTCAAGTCCCGTTCCGGCCGCTTCGGTTCGTTTCGCCTGCAACAACTTGTCCTGATCGAGTCGGCGGCCGCCCTGCTGCTCGCCGCGTGGGTCGTGGGCCCGATGGCCCTGGTGGCCTCGGGGCCGGTGGCCGGGGTGCTCGTGCTGCTCGCGCTGGTGCGCCGTCGCGGGCGCTCACTGCCCGCATGGCTGGGCACCGCCCGATCGTTGCGCGCGCGCCGGCGGTACGCGGACGGCGCCGAAGTGCCGCCGGGCACCCTGCCGGGCTTCGCGCCCGCCGTGGAGTGCGACCCGGAGCTGCGCACATACAGCCACGGCGACCGGGACCAGCGGCCCATCGGCATGGTCGGCGACGGGAGTTTCCTCACCGTGGTCCTCCAGGTCGAATCGGACGCGACGGCGCTGCGGGCCGGCCGGGACCAACGCCCGCTCCCCCTGAGCCTGGTGCGTGACGCGCTGCGGGTGGACGACATCCGTCTGGAGTCGGCGCAGATCGTGCTGCACACCCAGCCGGCGCCGGCGCTGCGGCTGCCCCAGCAGTCGGTGGCGGTCACCAACTACGCGCCGCTGCACGCCGAGACCGCCTCGCCCGCCGTCCGCATCACCTGGATCGCCCTCAAGCTCGACCCGCTGCTGTGCCCCCAGGCGGTGGCCGCGCGCGGCGGTGGCATGGTGGGCGCCCAGAAGTGCGTGGCGCGGACCGCGCTGCACCTGGCGAGCCGGCTGACCGGCGCCGGCCTGCGCGCCACGGTGCTGACCGAGGAGGAACTGGCGGACGCGGTGGCCACGTCGGCCTGCGCCAATCCGCTGGTCACGGCGCAGGCGGGCCGGGCGGACGAGCCGCAGCGGCGTACCGAGGAGTCCACGCGGTCCTGGCGCTGCGACAACCGCAGGCACACCACGTACTGGGTGCGCCGCTGGCCGAGGATCCAGGCGGGCCCGGGAGCGGGCGGATTGCCGCAGCTGGTGGCCCTCCTGACGGCGGTCCCCGCGCTCGCGACCACGTTCAGCCTCACCATCGCGCCCGCCGGAGGCCAGGAGGCCGCCCTCAGCGGTCACGTCAGGGTCACCGGCCGGGGCGAGGCCGAACTGGCCGCCTCCCGCGAGGCGTTGGCGCGGGCCGCGCGCGAGGCGGGCGCCCAGCTCGTGCCGCTGGACCACGAGCAGCTGCCCGGCATGCTCGCCACTCTGCCGTTCGGAGGCGCCCGCTGATGGCCGCGACGACATCGGCGCGCTCCTCGCGCCCCGGCCCGCGCGCCGGCTTCGGTCTCATCGGGCCGCGCCACCGCAGGCACACCCTGCCCGTCGAGGAGCTGGACGCGCTGGCGCTGCCGATCGGGGACGACGGAGTGGTCGTCGGGGTGGACACCGAGGGTCGGCCCGCCGTGCTCGGGCTGAGCAGACCCACCGCGTACGACATCGTGCTCATCGGCGGTCTGTGGACGGCCCAGGTGCTCGCGCTGCGGGCGGCGGCGACGGGCGTACGGGTCGCGGTCGAGACCGGCCGCCCGCAGGCCTGGGAACGGCTGACCCACGCGATCGCCAGCCAGAGCGGCATGACCGTGCACGAAGTGGGCCGGGTGCCCCCGCTCGGGCCGTCGGCGGGTGAACCGGTGCTCGTGGTGCGGGACTGCGGCATGCGTCCGCCGCGCGGGCGCGTCGTGTCGGCGCCCTGGCAGGCGGTGCTCACGCTGCTTCCCTATGTCAGCCCGGTCGCTCCTCGGCTGATCCGCCAGGCGCGGCTCGTCGGCGTGCAGCGGGTCTCGCCGGACGAGGCCGAGCGGGTCGGCCGCATCATGAGCCTGCCGCCGACCGAGCGGGACACCCTCTCGACGCTGGCCGACGGCGTGACGCTCTGGTGCAACGACCATGACCGCTCCTTCACCATGACGCGGGCGACCGACACCGAGACCGGATTGTTGGGGAACGCCCGAAGGGTCGACTGAGAGGGGACGCGGGGCGGGAGTTGACCTGATCTGACCCTTTCGCCCCCACGTTCCGCCCCCGCCCGGTCACTTCGGTGGCGCCTGTGGGGCGCGGGTGGCCAGAGGGAAAGCGGCTGGAGGTGGCCGGGCCTGCCGTGGCTTATTGACGACGATTAGGGTGGGACGGACCGGGGGCAGGGACTCCACGGCGAGGGCGGGGCATCCGAACGTCTCCTCACGTTCAGGGGTGTCGCGGCGTTCGCGGTGGGCGGGGCGGGTGACCGCGCACGGCTCCGCGCCCATCGCGCGGAGGCGCCCACCCCCACCCGTACATGCCAATGAACCTCACGGCCCACACCCGGTCACAGGCGAACGAAAGGAAACCGGTGAACAGCGACCAGGACCAGTTCCGCACCGGCGGGAACGCGCGCGACGAGAATCGGTCCGACGCCGATCCCGAGACCACGGGTGAGTTCACGATCGACTACACCCCGCCCGCCTGGTACACCCAGGGTGCGCAGGACACCGCGCCCCCGGCCCCCGCGCGGCCGGCGGACGGCGCAGGGGCCCCGCCGCTCCCGCCCCCGCCGCCCGGCGGTGCGCCCCTCGACGTGCCGGGGCTGCCCGAGACCGGCGGTTTCCAGCCGACCTGGAGCCCGTCGCCGCCGCCCGCCCCGGCGTCCGCGCCCGCCTTCCCTCCGCCGGTGCTTCCCACCGCCGCGCCCCGGGCGGGCCGTCCCACGGACGAGGGCCAGGCCTTCGGCGGCGGCGACATCGAGAGCGGCGCCACGATGCGCTTCTCGCCCACCGCGCTGAAGCGGGAGTTCGCGCAGCTGGAGGCACAGGCCGCGGCGGCACGCGGCGAGGCCCCCGCCTCGACCCCTGACGCCCCGTCAGTTCCGGCGCCCCGCGTGGACGCGCCGACGGGACCGGGCGAGGTGGCTCCGGACGCGGGGGCTTCGGACGAGGTGGCCCGCGGTGCGGCCACGCCCGCCACGCCTGCCGCGACGGATCCGGCGGACGTGACAGACGCGACAGACCGTGCAGACTTCGCCGGCTCTGCGGCTGCCGATGACGTAACGGGCCCGGCCGGTGCGAACGGAGTCGATGGCGCCCCCACCCGGCCCTTCGACGGTACGTCCGTGCGGTCAACCGACGCGGACGAGGCAACCGAGCCGCCCATCGACCGGCCGGAAACCGGCCCCGACGAGGCCGACACCTCCACAGGCGGCTCGGCGGCGCCCGCCGACTCCACGCCGGACGCCGACACCGACGACGGCCCGGCTCCGGATGCCGGGGTCACCGATGCCGCACCGCAGGACGCCCCGGGCCCGACGGCGTTCGCGGACACGCCGTCCGTGCCGGAGGAAGCCGCGCACGCCCCGGCCGCGACGCCGGTCACGGATGCCGCCCCCTCCGACGCGGCACCCGCCGCCGAGGATCGTCCGATCACGGACGCGGTACCGGAGGACGCCGTGCCGCAGGACGCCGTCCCGTCGGACGCCGCAACCACGGACGCCGCGCCCTCGGACGCCGTCCCGCCGTCGAACGCCCCGGTTTCGGAGCCCCAGGACGCACCCCCCGCCCCGACCGACCAGCCGTGGGCCCCGGGCGCGCGGGGACCGCAGCCCGGACTGCCCCCGCTGCCGCCCGCGTTCCAGGCCGCCGCGCCCGCCCCCGCGCCCCACTGGCCGGGGCAGGGTCAGCCGCAGCCCATGCCCGGCCCCTTCCCGGCCCACGCGGCCGGCCAGGCTCCGGCGTGGCCGCAGCAGCCGAACGGGTACGGATCACCCCAGCAGGGCGCGAACCCGCCGAGCGATCCCAACTCCCCGGCCCCGCAGGGCGGTTACGGCTTCCCGAACCCGGCCACGCCCGTGCCGAACACCCCGACCCCCCAAGCACCCCAAGGCGGCTACGGCTTCCCCCAGCAGGCCACCGCCCCGCCCGGCGCCCCCAACCCCCAGGCCGCACCCGGCGGCTACGGCTTCCCTCAGCAAGGCGCCACCCCGCCGAGCGGCCCCAACTCTCCCGCCCCGCAGGGCGGTTACGGCTTCCCGAACCCGGCCACTCCCCCGCCCAACACCCCGACCCCCCAAGCACCCCAAGGCGGCTACGGCTTCCCCCAGCAGGCCACCGCCCCGCCCGGCGCCCCCGACCCCCAGGCCGCACCCGGCGGCTACGGCTTCCCCCAGCAAGGCGCCACCCCGCCGAACACCCCCGGCCCCAACGCCCAAGTGGTACAAGGCGGTTACGGCTTCCCGCACCCCGGTGTCCAGTCAGGCACCCCCGCGCAGCCCGTGGCCGGGCCGGCGCAGGGCCAGACCGCCCCGAGTGAGGTGCCCCAGCAGGGCCAGGCCGGGCAGAGCGGAGCCATGCCGCAGCAGGGGCAGAGCGGCGCGCTGCCGCCGCAGGTGCAGGCCGCGCCGCCCGTCGACCCCCGGGCCGGGACCGCGTGGCCCTCGCCCATGACGCACGACCAGCGTGAGCGGTCGATGCCCGGCGCACCGCTCGGGTACACCGCCGCCGTCGAGCTGTCCTCCGACCGGCTGCTGCGCAACAACAAGCCCAAGCCCAAGAGCAGCCGGGGCCCGGCCGCCGGCGCCGCGCGCTTCAAGTTCGGCGCGAAGAAGGAGGAGGCCGAGCGGCAGCAGAAGCTCAATCTGATCCGTACGCCGGTCCTGTCCTGCTACCGGATCGCGGTCATCTCCCTCAAGGGCGGCGTCGGCAAGACGACCACGACAACCGCGCTCGGCGCGACGCTGGCCACCGAGCGGCAGGACAAGATCCTTGCGATCGACGCCAACCCGGACGCGGGCACGCTCGGCCGCCGGGTGCGCCGCGAGACCGGGGCCACCATTCGCGACCTGGTCCAGGCGATCCCGTACCTGAACTCGTACATGGACATCCGCCGCTTCACCTCGCAGGCGCCCTCCGGTCTCGAGATCATCGCGAACGATGTCGATCCCGCCGTGTCCACGACGTTCAATGACGAGGACTACCGGCGCGCGATAGATGTCCTGGGCAAGCAGTACCCGATCATCCTCACCGACTCGGGTACGGGCCTGCTCTACTCCGCGATGCGGGGCGTGCTCGACCTCGCGGACCAGCTGATCATCATCTCGACCCCGTCCGTGGACGGCGCCTCCAGCGCGTCGACCACCCTCGACTGGCTCTCCGCGCACGGGTACGCCGACCTCGTGCAACGTTCCCTCACCGTCATCTCCGGGGTCCGCGAGACCGGCAAGATGATCAAGGTGGACGACATCGTGCAGCACTTCCAGACGCGCTGCCGGGGTGTTGTCGTGGTGCCGTTCGACGAGCACCTGGCGGCGGGCGCCGAGGTGGACCTCGACATGATGCGGCCCAAGACCCGGGAGGCGTACTTCAACCTTTCGGCGCTGGTGGCCGAGGACTTCGTACGGGCGCAGCAGCAGCAAGGGCTGTGGACGGGCGACGGTCACAACCCGCCCCCGCGACTGGCCCCGCCGATGCCGGGTCAGCAGGGTGCGCCGGGCGCGCCCCACCCGGAGCAGACCCAGCCCTACCCGGCCCAGGGCCAGCCCTACCCGGCACAAGGCCAGCCCTACCCCGCACAGGGCCAGCCGGCGCCCGGCCAGCCGTTGCCCGGCCAGCCCTTCACCAGCCCGGAGCAGGGACAGCCGTTCCCGGGCCAGCCCTATCCGGCACAGGGCCAGCCCTACCCGGCACAAGGCCAGCCCTTCCCCGGCCAGGGTCAGCCGCAGCCGGGCCAGCCGTTCCCGAATCCGGGGCAGTTCCACCCCGGTCAGCCGCACCCCGGTCAGCCCGGCGGCCCCCAGCCGACGCCGGACGCCGCACATGCGCCCGCGCCCGGGCACCCCTACCCGGGTCAGCCGTACGCGCCGGGCCCGCCCGCGCCGGGCCAGCCCTTCCCCAACCCCGCGCAGCCGCAGGGGACCGTACCGCCGCCCGGGTGGCCCGGCCAGGACGGAGACGGCGGCCACGCTCCGCAGTCGCCCCCCGCGCCCCAGCCCCCCGCCGCGCCCCAGCAGTAGGGCGCCGCAGGACCGAGCCACCCAGCGACACCCAAGGGCTCCCAGCAACACCAGGGACACCCAGGGGCACCCAAGGCCCGCACCGCGCGATCGGTGCGGGCCTGCCGTGTTTTCGCAGCCCGAATGGCCCGCGAGGCATCGTTGACACGTCTAGACCACCCTGGTAAATCTTCGCCCACGCCCGCCGCCGCGACGCGCGGCCCGACCGACGATCCCGCCAGCTCGCAGCCCGCGATCAACCCTGCTTCTCCGTGCGAGTGATGACGCGAGGTCACCGTCCATGGCAAGAACAGTTCCATCGCACCGGACAAGGTGGCCGTCGAGGACCCGCCTTCCCGCCTCCGTCACGGCCGTCCTCGCGCTCATGGCGGTGGCCCCGCTCGCCGCCCGGGGCGCCCCGGCCGACGAGGCCGGGGGTGGGCAAAAGGTGCTGACCGTCGCCGTCTCGCAGAGCGTCGACTCCCTGAGCCCCTTCCTCGCCCAGCGGGTGATCAGCACCAGCGTGCACCGGCTGATGTATCCGTATCTGACGGAGTACGACCCGAGGGACGGCCATGCGATCCCGGGCCTCGCGGCCTCCTGGAAGGTCTCGCCGGACAAACTGACGTGGACGTACACCATCCGGGCCGGCTCCCGGTGGTCCGACGGGCAGCCGGTCACTGCCCGGGACGCGGCCTGGACGTTCGGGAAGATGATGACGGACCGGGGCGCGGCGACCGCCACCGGCAGCTTCGTGGCGAACTTCAAGAAGGTCACCGCGCCCGACCCGGCCACCCTCGTCGTCGAACTGGCGCGTCCCCAGGCGACGATGACCGCGCTCGACGTGCCGATCGTGCCCGAGCACGTGTGGAACAAGGTCGCCGACTTCACCACGTTCAACAACGACCGGAGCTTCCCCGTCGTCGGCGCCGGGCCGTTCGTCCTGACCGGCTACAAGGTCGACCAGTACATCAGGCTCAGGCCGAACAAGGGCTTCTGGCGGGGGGCTCCCCGCTTCGACGAGCTGGTCTTCAAGTACTACAAGGACAACGACGCGGCGGTCGCGGCCCTGCGCAAGGGCGAGGTATCCTTCGTCTCCGGCCTGACGCCCGCGCAGACCACCGCGCTCGCCTCCGCCCCGGGCATCAAGGTCAATGACGCGCCCGGCCGGCGCTTCCTCGCGCTGGCCACCAACCCGGGCGCGCGCTCCAGGGACGGCACACGGTTCGGCGACGGCGACCCGGCCCTGCTCGACGAAAGGGTGCGCCGGGCACTGTTCGCGGCCGTCGACCGCACGATGATCGTCGACAAGGTCTTCCAGGGCCACGCCGTCGAGGGCCAGGGCTACATCCCGCCCCGGTTCGGGGCGTACTTCTGGCGGCCCTCCGGCGGCCAGAGGATCGCGTACGACCCGGCGCGCGCGGCCGCGCTGCTGGACGCGGCGGGCTATCCGCGCGGGCCCGACGGCGCGCGGCACGGCAAGGACGGCAGAGCGCTCGGCCTGCGGCTGCTCTGCCACGCCGTCGACCCCAACGACAAGGCCATCAGCAAGTACCTCCAGGAGTGGTGGGGGGCGCTCGGTGTCGCCCTGACGGTGAACTGCGTCGACAACGTCAGCGACCCGTGGGCGGCCGGTGAGTACGATCTGGCGCTCGATGGCTACTCGGTCAGCCCCGACCCGGACTACGTCCTGTCCATCCACACCTGCGCCGCGCTGCCCGCGACGGCGGCGGTGAGCGGCCGGACCGACGACTTCGTCTGCGACCGGCGCTTCGACGAGCTCTACGCGCAGCAGTTGGCCGAGTACGACACCGCCAAGCGGGCGGACCTGGTCAGGCGGATGGAGTCGCGCCTGTACGACACCGGGTACATCAACGTCATGGCGTACCCCAACGCGGTGGAGGCGTACCGCACCGACCAGATCCGGTCGATCATGACGATGCCCGAGGCCGGGGGCAACATCTACGGGCAGGACGGCTACTGGAGCTGGTGGTCGGCGGTCCCCGGGCCCGGCGCGGTCGCGCGGCGCGGCGCCGGGCCCTCGGCGGGCGCCGTCCTGGCCGTCGTGGCGGGGGCCGTCGCCCTGGCGGGGCTCGGAGCGTGGGTGGTTCTGCGCCGCCGCGCCGGCGCCGACGACCGTGAGTAGCCGGTGACGGCGGCGAGTTCGGCCGAGACGCCCCCAGTGGCGGCCACGGCCCGTGGCGGGCCGGGCCGGGCTGCGGCGGGGCTCGCGCTCGGCCGTCTGCGGTATGCGGGCGGCAGGCTGACGGGAGCGGTGGTCTCGCTCCTCGCCGTCCTGGTCACCAGCTTCTTCCTGTTCCGGATCGTTCCCGGCGACCCGGTCCGCACCATGACCCACGGCCGCCAGGTCTCCGATGCCCAACTCGCGGCGCTCAGGGCCGAATTCGGGCTCGATCTGCCGCTGTGGCGGCAGTTCACGCGCTACTGCGGCCGGGCGCTCACGGGCGACCTGGGCACCTCCTACCAGTTCCACGCGCCGGTCGGTCCGCTCATCGCCGAGAAGCTGCCGGCCACGCTGCTGCTGACCGGAACGGCCGTGGTGCTCTACACGGCGCTCGGCGTCCTGCTCGGCACCCGGTCGGCCTGGCGGCACGGCGGGCTCGGCGACCGGTTCAACACCGGGCTCGCCCTGACGCTGTGGTCGGTGCCCTCGTTCTGGCTCGGGCTGCTGCTCATCATCACGTTCTCGGTGGGCGCGGGCCCCGTTCCGGGTCTGTTCCCGACCGGGGGCATGGCGTCGGGCGACACGAGCGGCTTCGGGTACGTCCTGGACACGGCGCACCATCTGGTGCTGCCGGTGGTCACGCTGGTCGCGGTGCAGTACGCCCAGACCCTGCTCGTCATGCGGTCCTCGCTGCTGGACGAGATGGGCGGCGACTATCTGACGACGGCCCGCGCGAAGGGGCTGCGCGATGTCGCGGTGCGCCGCAGGCACGCGGTGCCCAACGCGCTGCTGCCCACGGTCACCATGCTGTTCATCAACCTGGGCCATGTGGCGGCCGGCTCGGTCCTGGTGGAGACGGTGTTCTCCTGGCCGGGTCTTGGCGGGCTGTTCTACCAGGCGCTGAGCGTGCCCGATCTCCCGCTGGTGCAGGGCCTGTTCATGGTGTTCGCCGGCGCGATGATCGTGCTGAACCTGCTGGCCGATCTGGTGTATCCGCTGCTCGATCCCCGGGTGGGCCGATGACGACGACCCCTGATGCCGTCGGCTCGCTGGTGTGGGCGCGCCGCCGTGACTCCTTCGCCCGGTTCTGGCGCGCCTACCGGGTGCGCCGCGCCGGACTCTGCGGGCTGCTCGCTCTCGCGGCGATCGCGCTGATCGCGCTGACGGCGCCGCTCACCGTCGGCGGGGACATCCAGAGCGTGACCCGGGCGCCCGGCGGGGCCCTTGAGTCCCCCAGTGCGCGGTTCCCGCTCGGCACCGACCAGTTCGGGCGTCCGCTGCTCGGCCTGCTGGTCTGGGGCGCCCGGGTCTCGCTCGCGGTCGGGCTGCTCGCGGCGGCCCTGAGCGTGGCGATCGGCGCCCTGGCCGGGATCCTCGCGGGGCACTACGGGGGCTGGCTCGCCACGGTGCTGATGCGGATCACCGACTGGTTCCTCGTGATGCCGACGCTGGTGCTCGCCATCGTGCTGGCCACCGTCATGGCGCACAGTGTGTGGACGGTGGTCCTGGCGATCGGCGTGACGTCCTGGCCGACGACGGCTCGCCTGGTGCGGGCGCAGACCATCGCGGTGGAGTCACGCCCGTACGTCGAACGGGCCCGCGCGCTCGGCGGTGGCCACCGCCACGTCATGAGCCGTCATGTACTGCCGAACGTGCTGCCGCTGGTCCTGGCGCAGACCACGCTCGGCATCTCCAACGCCATCCTCACCGAGGCAACCCTCGCCTTCCTCGGCCTCGGGGATCCGACGGTGGTCTCCTGGGGCGGCATGCTCCAGGACGCCCGTGAGGCGGGCGCGGTCTCCTCGGGACACTGGTGGTACCTGGCGCCGCCCGGCATCGCGATCGCCCTGGTGGCGCTGTCCTTCACGCTGTGCGGCCGGGCCGTCGAAGCCGTCCTCAACCCGAAGCTGGGGGTCCGGTGAGTCTGCTGGAGATCAAGGATCTGCACGTCACCTACGCGGGCGGCGTCGCGGCCGTGCGCGGGGTAGACCTCACGATCCAGCCAGGCCGCAAGCTGGGCATCGCGGGCGAGTCCGGCTGCGGCAAGTCGACACTGGCGATGGCGTTGCTGCGGCTGCTCCCCTCCTCGGCGACGCTGTCGGGGTCGCTGCTGCTGGACGGCGAGGACGTCCTGACGATGCGGTGGGGCCGACTGCGGGCGGTGCGCTGGGCGGGCGCGTCCATCGTCTTCCAGGGCGCGATGCACGCGCTGAACGCGGTGCACCGCGTCGGCGACCAGATCGCCGAGCCGATCGTGCTGCACGGCCTCGCGAGCCCCGCCGGGGCCCGGGCCCGCGTCGGTGACCTGCTCGAACAGGTGGGCCTGCCCGCCGCGTGCGCCGGCGCCCACCCGCACGAACTGTCCGGCGGCCAGCGCCAGCGTGTGATGATCGCGATGGCGCTCGCCTGCTCGCCCGGCCTGATCGTGGCGGACGAACCGACCACGGCGCTCGATGTGATGATCCAGGCCCAGATCCTGCGCCTGATCGAGGCCCTGGTGGCCGACCAGGGCATCAGCCTGCTGATGATCAGCCACGATCTTTCGGTCCTGGCCGGCACGTGCGACCGGCTCGCGGTGATGTACGCGGGGCGCGTCGTCGAGGAGGGCCCGGCGCGCGCGGTGCACACGGCGGCCCACCACCCCTACGGCCGGGCCCTGTCCGCCGCCTTCCCCCGCGTCGGCGACCCCGCCACGCGCCGCGCGCCACGTGGTCTGCCGGGCGATCCGCCCGATCCGGGCGCGCTGCCGCCGGGCTGCGCCTTCCATCCGCGCTGCCCGGTCGCGGCCGGCGTCTGCGCCACGCACGACCAGCCGCTGCGCCCCGCGGGCCCCGGCCACCTGGCGGCCTGCGTACATGTGGAGCCGCCGGCGGGGAGTACGCGATGACCGCCCCGGCGTCCGCGCTGCTCAGCGCCAGCGGCCTGCACGTCACCTTCCCCGGCCGGCGCGGCGGCCCACCGGCCCGCGCGGTCGACGGCGTCGAACTCACCGTGGGCCGGGGCGAGATCGTGGCTCTGGTCGGCGAGTCGGGCTGCGGCAAGACGACGCTGGCGCGCGCGCTGCTCGGCCTGGTCGTCCCGAGCGCGGGCGGGGTGAGCTTCGACGGCGTTCCGCTGAGGAACCACCCCCGGGCGCTCAAGGCGTACCGCAGGCGGGCCCAGCTGGTGCTCCAGGATCCCAGCGGCTCGCTCAACCCCCGCCACACGGTGTACGAGGCGGTCGCCGAGGGACTGCGCGTCCACCAAGTGCCGGGCGACGAGCGGGGGTTGGTGGCGGGGGCGCTGTCCCGGGCGGGGCTGCGGCCGCCGGAACGGTTCTTCCCGCGCTTTCCGCACGAGCTGTCGGGGGGCCAGCGTCAGCGCGTGGTGATCGCGGGCGCGCTCGTCCTGTCCCCCGAACTGATCGTCGCCGACGAGCCGGTGGCCTCCCTCGACGCCTCGGTGCGCGGCGAGATCCTGGCCCTGCTGCTGCGCCTGCGGGACGAACTGGGCCTGTCCGCCCTGGTGGTGACCCACGATCTCGGGCTCGCCTGGAACATCGCGGACCGGGTGGCGGTGATGTACCTGGGCCGCGTCGTGGAGACGGGCCCGGTCGAGGACGTCCTGCTCCGCCCCCGGCACCCTTATACGCGGGCCTTGTTGTCGGTCCTGCCGGAGACACCGGGCGTCCCTGCGGTCCTCACGGGCGAGCCGCCGGACCCGGCCAGGATCCCGGCCGGCTGCCGCTTCCACGCGCGCTGCCCGGTCCTGGCATCCGGCGAGGCCGGCTGCGCGGGCGTGGCGGACCTCTGCCGCACCGAGGACCTGCCGGTCCTGGCGGGCGGCACGGCGGCCCGGGTGGCGTGCCACTGGGCGGCGGCGGTCAGGAACGACTGAGCGCCTTGCGGGCGCCGGCCTCGGCGGGCGTCTCGCGGACGAACTGGGTTGCGCAGGTCGCGCCGACCCACCACGCCACGCACGGCGGAACGAAGGGCGCGAAGAAGAGCAGGGGGCCGCCGCGCCTGCCGAAGTCCGGGTCCGCGCTGCCCCGACCCGCGCGCGCCAGCCGGTGCAGTTGCCATGCCTGCTCGGGCGTGGGCGGAGCGGCCAGCTTGGCTCGGATGGTCCGCCGTCCCCAGATCCATCCCCGCACCAGGAAACCCAGGCTCAGTGCGCCCATGGCCATGTCGGCACCCGCGTGCAACCCGGGCGGCAGCCCCGATTCGATGTGCTGCCAGACAGCCACCGAGAACAGCCCGAAGAGGGCGCTGAAGGCGAACTGGACCAGCACCGATCTGGTGCGTCGGAGCCAGTAGCCCGCGCCCCGCCGGTACCAGGAGGTACCCAGGAGGGGCAGTTTCGCGGGAGCCACGCTGTCAGAAGAGGCTCGTGAAGCCATGCCACGCCTTCTTTGCGGTGTCGCCGACGTCGTGGCCCAGCCGCTTGACATCGTCCCAGGTGTTGGCGCCGACATTCTTCGTTCCCTGCCAGATCCCTCCGACCACTCCGTGGTCGTGGATGTCCTCGCTCCAGTGCTCGTGAAAGGTTTCGTCGATCAGGTCGGTGGTACCGATAATGACCAGACCTCCCACCCCCGCGACCGCGATGACCGGAACGCTGATCTCCGAGGACGCCACCAGGGCAACCGCGCCCGCACCCGCCGCGAGCCCCCCGAGGGCGGCCCCTCCGTCGACCACCACGGAGTGCGTCCACGACCACCCCTTGTCGTGGTCGTCCTTGGCTTCCACGAGCCCGCACACCCCCGCGGCGGCGACGTCCACCACGGGAAGCTCCCGCAGGAACTCCGGAACGCTCTCCAGAGCCCTGCCCGCCCGCAGCGTCTCCGCCACGTCCGCGACCTTGGTGTTGAGGACGTGGTCGTAGGGCAGCTTCGAACTGCCCTGCTCACCACGGGCGATGTCCGTCTCCAGACTGTCGAGCTTGCTCAGCGCGTCCTTGTAGGCGACGCGGGCCGCGGCGTCGTCGGGCAGGGCCTTGCCCGCCTTCTGCCACGTCTTGCGTTCGGCGCGCAGGTCCTTCTTCGCGTCGTCGGCTTCCTTCTTGGCGTCGTCCAGGAGCGTGGCGGCACGGCTCCCCTTGACCCGTGTCCGCTCGGAGTCGTAGGCGTACAGGCCGCGGACATAGTCCGCGATGGTGACCTTGTCCCCGGGCGAGACCGCCGCGGTGTCTTCCGCGTACAGCTTCTGCAGGGCCTCCGCCGCGTCCAGGCGGGCCTGTTGGGCGGTGTGCAGGATTTCGTTCCGTACGGTGCCGTAGTCGGTGAGGGCCTTGATGGCCTTCTGCTCGTCGGCGCTCGGCCGGGTGCTGGTCATCATCTGGCCGGGTACGCCCATGGGCAGGATCGGCGCTCCGGCCCGCACCGCGACGTCCTCCGCGTTCTGGAGCGCGGCCTCCGCCGTGCCGAGGCGGTCCGCGAGGTCGGTGAGGATCTCGCCGGTCGCCTGGACCAGTTCGGCGAAGCCGCCCGCCGTCATGGCGTCCTCGGTCCACTTGGCGCGGAACGACTCCGCCGCCTCGCCCCGCCACCCCGTGTCCTTGGCGAGCGCTTCGACGCTGCCACTCAGTGGCTTCACGATGGATTCCAGGTCGGTCTTGGCCTTCTTGTAGGCCTCCCCCATGGTGCGCAGCGCGCCGATGTCACCGCCGACCCAGCTGTCCGTCATGCGCGGTCCTTCATGTGCGGTCCTTCATGAGGTCGTCGAACAGGCCGTGTACGTCGATGTCGTGGCGCCGCATCGAGTCGTGCGCGTACCGCAGTTTGTCGCCGCGGTCGTCGAGCCGGTCCGACAGCTTGTCGTGCAGACCCGCGATGAGGTCGGCCACCGCCTTGATCGCGGCGTCGCACCCGGCGTCTCCGGAGCCCGCGACTGTCGGCGTCACGTTCTGGTGCAGCGTGCGATAGTCCTGGGCCGCCTTGTGGAAGGCGCCCGTCATCGCGTCCAGGTCCGCGAGGACCAGCTTCAGGTCGGCACTCATGCCGGGGCCTCCTCGCCGCCGTAGGCACGTACCAGGTCCTCGGCCCGCCACCTGCGACCGCCCGGGGCGACCACCGGATCGAGCCATACTCTGGGCAGGCCGGCCTGCCGCATCGCCTCGGCGAACGGGCCCAGTGAGACGGCGATCCAGGGCTGGGCCGGGCCGAGCGCGTCAACGAGGCCGCGCAGCGTGGTGAACGCGACCGGGACGGGCGGTCCCGAGGGGCGCGCCAGGAGTTCATAGTCCACGCACGGCGCCGCTCCGCCGCCGGGGTAGCGCGGGTGCGCCGGTATGAACACCGGCGTGTGGTAAGGCGGTACGCCCGGTTGCGGGCCCTGCTCCGGCGCGTCACCGATCAGGCCGAGGAGGCGGGACACGGGCTGCTCGCCCACGCTTTTCCCCCTTGTGGGATGGGTTGACTCACGCTTCAAGCTACGCGGAGCGCGGCAGCCCTGGTACGACAAAAACCGCCCATACCCTGCACCCATGCGCAATGGATGCCAGGACTTGGACGGTTTCAGGTCACTGGTTGACCAGGGTTTGACCGGTTGGACGGGTGAAAGGTACCCGGGCGTCAGTTGCGCCCGGCCTCGTACGCCTCGATCAGTTCCGTGGACCGCTTCACGTCGTTGCCGATCGCCACCAGCAGGTCCTCGATGGAGTCGAACGTGGCCATGCCGCGCACATAGGCGAGGAAGTCGACGGCGACGTGCAGGCCGTACAGGTCGAGGCCGACGCGGTCGATGGCGTACGCCTCCACCGTGCGCTCGGTGCCCGCGAACTGCGGGTTGGTGCCGACCGAGATCGCCGCCGGCATCCTCTCGCCGTCGGCCGTGAGCCAGCCCGCGTACACGCCGTCGGCGGGGATCGCGGTGTGCGGCAGCGTCTCGACGTTGGCCGTGGGGTAGCCGAGTTCGCGCCCGCGCTGGGCGCCGCGCACGACGACGCCCTCCACGCGGTGCGGGCGGCCGAGGATTTCGGCGGCGCCCTCGATGTCGCCGGCGGCCACGAGGCGGCGGGTCAGCGTGGAGGAGAACGGCTCGCCGCCGCCCGCCTCGCCGCGCACCCGCAGGTCGATGACCTCGACCTCGTAGTCGTAGGTACGGCCGAGCTCGGCCAGCACCTCGACGTTGCCGGCCGCCTTGTGCCCGAAGCGGAAGTTCGGGCCCTCCACCACGAGCTTGGCGTGCAACTGCTCGACCAGCACCTTCACGACGAACTCGGCGGCCGAGAGCTGCGAGAACTCGCTGGTGAAGGGGAGGATGAGCAGCGCGTCGACGCCGAGCTCGGCCATCAGCTCGGCGCGCCGGTGGTGCGGGGCGAGCAGCGGCGGGTGGCTGCCGGGGCGCACGACCTCGCTGGGGTGCGGATCGAAGGTGACCACGACCGAGGGCACCCCCAGGGCGCGGGCACGGTCCACGGCCCGGCCGATGATCAGCTGGTGTCCGCGGTGCACCCCGTCGTAGGAGCCGATGGTGACGACGCTGCGTCCCCAGTCCTGGGGGATGTCCTCCAAGCCACGCCAGCGCTGCACTGTGACCGCTCCTCGAACCCGTGTACGTCGTTGACCCTTACGCGTTATGCAGGTCTAAGACTGCCATGCCCGGCCGCCCGCGCCCGCATCGGCATGGGAGTGGCCGGCGTCCACACCGCGCGGCGGGTGCCGGGACCGGCAAGCGCGGCCCATTCCCGGGGCGCCTCACGCAGCCAGCCGGCCAGTTGCGCGGCGAAGCACGGCACCTGTCGGCACAGCTCGGCCAGGCGCCGGTCCAGGTGGGCCGCGCCCTCGGGCGTACGCGCGAGCAGGAGCCCGGCACGGTGGACCAGGTCGCGGGTGCGCGCCTCGGTCCGCTGCCCCGATCCCCTCGCGGCCGCCTCCAGGAGGGCGTCGACGACGGCCGGGTCGCGTGCGGCGCGGTACTCGAACGCGAGGAGCACGTCGAGCAGTTCGGCGCGCAGCGGGCGCGAGGCGGTGGTGCCGGGCGCGGCCAGGACGGGCGCGAGCGCGCGCCGGTGGGCGTGGTCCGGGCCACGCAGCAGGCTGGTGACCAGGGGGAAGAGCACCGCGCGCGCGGCGGGGCCGTGTTCCAGGCGCCGGTCCACGAATGCGGCGGTGTGGCGGGCCGCGCCGGGGTGGCGTTCGGCGTGGTCCTGGACGAGGGCGGCGGCGCGGCGGGCCAGAGCAGGATTGGTGATCTCCGCGAGCGCCGCGAGGACGTCCGCCGCATCGGCGCCTTCGCGCAGCCGGGTCCCGAAGGCGGCGAGCACGGGCTCGGGGTGCGTGGGCAGGGCGGCGGCGAGGGCCGCGGCCGGGAGGTGCGGGCCGCCCTCGGCGTAGACGGCGAGGGCCCGGCCGATGTGGTGGGCGCGGGTTCGCGGGTCGCGAATCAGGAGCGCGAGCGCGGCGCCGTGCTCGGCGGGGTCCTCGACGCGGTCGAATAGCGCGAGGGCGGCGGGGCGCCCGGCGGGGTCCTCGGCGCGGTCCAACAGGGCGGGCGCGGCCCGGCGTCCGGCAGGGTCCTCGGCGCGGTCCAACAGGGCGGGCGCGGCGCCGTGCCCGGCAGGGTCTTCGGCGCGGTCGGACAGGGCGAGCGCGGCGCCGCGCCCGGCGGGGTCCTCGGCGCGGTCGAACAGGGCGAGCGCGGCCCGGCGTCCGGCAGGGTCCTCGGCGCGGTCGGACAGGGCGAGCGCGGCGCCGTGCCCGGCGGGGTCTTCGGCGCGGTCCAACAGGGCGAGCGCGGCGCGGCGCAACAGGGCGCGGTCCGCCTCGGTGCGCGTGCGCGGGGCCAGGCGCGGGCCGAGGGCGGCGGCCGCGGCGCGGCGGTCGGGCCGCTCGTCGTGGGCCCAACGGTCCACGGCCCGGCACAGCGCGGACGGCTCGTCCTCGGCGAGCTGGGCAAGCAGCTCCTCGGCGCGGGCGTGACCGGTGGCCGCCAGCGCTTCGGTGAGGTCGTCGATCGCCAGCGCCCGGCGGGCGTACAGCAGGGCCTGCGCGGCCCGCGCGACGGTGGGCCGCAGCTCGCTCCCCGGCGGCACGGCCAGTGGCCGCTCGTCGCCGAACCAGCGGCACAGCAGCGGCTGTACGACGCCGGGCCGGGCGGCGAGCCTGCGGTCGACGGCGTCCAGATAACGCTCCCGGCCGGGCGCGGCGCCGGGCACCCCGTCGGCGGGAAGGAGGCGGCGCAAAAGGTCGAGCCTGCCGTCCTCGCCGAGCCGCAGCCGGGTCCAGAACCACGGCCCGAACTCCCCGAGCGCCCCGAGGCCCGCCAAGGAGCCCCCGCGCGAGGAGCGGTCGGCGACGCGGTCCGCGAGGAGCCGCAGCACCTCCTGGTAGGGACGGGCGTCGGGCGCCCGCAGCAGCGTCGCGGTGAGCAGGCGTACGGCCCACCACTGGGCGTCGGCGAATCGGCCGGGGTCGGTGCCGGGCGCCGGCGCACGGTCGAGGACGTCCACCAACTCCTTGAGTTTCAGGGCCAGTTGAGTGGATCCGTGCCGGCTCGCGAGCAGGAGCAGGGCTTCGATGACGGGTCCGGCGCGGTGCCGGGGCACCGGCAGGGGCGCGGCGGCGGGGTCCGGCCCCGGCGCGGGCGGGGGCGGCGCGGGGTCCGTCGGGGCGGCGCTGACGGCGGGCGGCCGGGGCACGACGCGCGGCGCCCCGCTCTTCTCGTACCAGCGGTGCACCAGGGCTTCGAGCGCCGCGTCGAGGTCGAGGTGGCCCGCCTGCACCCAGTCGGCCAGTTCCTCGTGGGCGAAGCGGTAGCCGGCGCCGGCCGGTACGAGCAGTCCTTCGGTGAGCACCGCCGCCGCCGATCCCGTACGCCAGGGGAAGATCTCCTCGAACGCCTTCCGGTCCAGCGCGCCCTGGCCCGGGCCGAGACAGTGCCGGGCGGCCTCGTGGACCTGTCCGGCCACGCGGGCCGCGAGACGCCGCACCCCGGCGCCGCGCACCGGCCGGTCGGCGCAGGCGGCGACGCGTTCCGCGACGCGCAGGCTCATCAGGTCCAGGTGGGCGCGGAAGACCTCCTCGCGGTCGGGCCTGCCCTCGACGGCGCCGGGCAGCGCGGCCTGGACCTCGGCGAAGAGACGCAGCGTCAGCGGATGACGGGCGTCGCGCCCGGCGAGCGCGCCGTCCGGGACGCCGAGGCGTTCACGGGCCCGCCGCGCCTCATCGCGCCCGAGGTCGCCGACGCGTACGGCGTCCGGGAGGCGGGGCAGCGGCGCGGGGTGCAGGGTGCCCGCCGGGTAGTGGGCGCCGGCCTGCTCCCAGTGCTCGGGGCGGCAGGCGAGGACCATGCGCGCCCCGGCGCCGGTGAGCCAGGCCGCGGTGGCGGCCGTCCAGGGGCCGAGGCGGTGGGCGAGGAGTGGCGGCATCTCCTCGGGGCCGTCGAGCAGGACGAGCAGCGGCCGCCCGGCGTCCCGCGCCAGGCGCGCCACCCGCTCGGGGGTGGCCGCGCCCTGACCCGGCGCGGTGGGGGCGGCGACGACGCGCGCCGCGTGGTGGAGGGCGCGGGCGACGGCGTCGGACAGGCAGACGTCGTCGGCCCGCAGGTCCGCGCCGCGCAGCCAGAGCGTGGGTGCGGGTTCGGGGCCCAGGGCCCTGCGGGCGGCGAGCGCGGCGAGTTCGGTGGTGCGTCCGGTCCCGGGATCGCCCACGAGGGCGAGCACCGGGGCCCGGCCGGCGTGGAAGGCGGCGAGCTGCCCGAGGACGGCGCCCCGTTCGACCGGGTCCCGCCGGGCGCCGGGGCCGTTCGCCGAGCCGACGGATGTGGCGGTGAGCTGGAGCGCTCCGGCGAGGTTCAGGTCGCGGCCGTGGGCGGGCACGGTGGCGGCGTTGCGCCGCAGCAGCTCGGCCAACGGGCCCGCCGTCGCACTGAGCGGCACCGCGAAGCCGCAGGCGGGGTGCGCGGCGCGCAGCCCGGTGGCGACCACCCCGAGGACGGCGCCGGTCGCCGGATCCACGACGGGGCCGCCACTGGCCGCGCCGCCGGGCCGCAGGGCCTCGGCGCCGGCCGTGCCGATCGCCAACTCCAGTACGCCGTCCAGGAGATGGCGGCGCCCGGTGGCGGGGTAGGTGATGGCGGACGCGCCAAGGACGCGGGCCTCGCGCCAGCCGTGGGCCGCCACCCGCACATAGGTGCCCGCCTCGATGTCCTCGTGGGCGCGGGCGCGGACCGGCAGCGGCCGCACGCCGAGCCCGTCGGTGCGGACGAGGGCGAGGCCGGCCTCGGGCAGCGCGGTGACATCGCCGGCCTCGGCGCGCCAGGTCCGCCCGCCGGGGCCGCGCAGCACCACCGTGCTCAGTCCGTCGACCGCTTCGTGGCTGGTGACGACGGTCCCTCGGTCGTCGGCGACGAACCCCGCTCCCCGGACCCGCCCGGCCGGATCACAGATGTCGACCAACGTCTCCCCGCCCTCGGCGCACGCCCCACGTCCCATGTCCGAAACGGTAGGTCTGCGGTGATCCGCCCGAGAAGGACGCCTGGGAAAAGCGCCCCCTTGTGCCCCCGCCGTTCACTCCGAGCGCCCGCCCGAAGGGGTGAATCACCGGGGCAGGGCGGATGGACGGCACGCGGGCGGGATCGCGGAGCGGGCCGGGGCCCGCGCCGCGTGGCTCAGCCGAAGACGGCCAGGCTCTTGGCCTTGCCCTTCTGGTTCTCGACCAGCGCGAGGAAGGCGCCGTCGGGCCCGAAGACACCGACCGCCTTGCCGGGCGCGTACTCGTCGGGCATGTCCAGGCGGACGCCGTTCAGGAGCAGCCCGCCACGGCGCGCGTCCACGTCCCAACGCGCGAAGGCGGCGGCCGCGGCTTCGGCGACCGGCATCACGGTGAGCTCTTCCTGGTGCTGATCGAGGGTGCGGGCCGCGTCGATGCCGTAGGGGCCGACGCGGGTGCGGCGCAGCGCGGTGAGGTGGCCGCCGACGCCGAGCCCGGCGCCGAGGTCGCGGGCGAGCGCGCGGATGTAGGTGCCCGAGGAGCAGACGACCGAGACGACCAGGTCGACGACGGGGGTGCCGTCCTCGGCGACGGCCTCGCGGACGTCGTAGACGCGGAAGGAGGAGACGGTCACCGGGCGGGCCGGGATCTCGAACTCCTCGCCGCCGCGCACCCGGGCGTAGGACCGCTTGCCGTCGATCTTGATCGCGGAGACCTTGGACGGCACCTGCATGATGGCGCCGGTCAGGGCGGCCACGCCCGCGTCGATGCCCTCGCGGGTCACCTTGGAGGCGTCGGTGGACGAGATGATCTCGCCCTCGGCGTCGTCGGTGATGGTGTCCTGGCCGAGCCGGATCGTACCGAGGTATTCCTTCTCGGTCAGGGCGAGGTGCCCCAGGAGCTTGGTGGCGCGCTCCACGCCGAGGACGAGCACACCCGTCGCCATGGGGTCGAGGGTGCCGGCGTGGCCGACGCGGCGGGTCTTGGCGATGCCGCGCATCTTGGCCACGACGTCGTGCGAAGTGAAGCCCGACGGCTTGTCGACAATCACAAGCCCGTCCCGTCGCCCACCACCGCCCTTGCCTGAGAGCGCTTCGCGCTCGCCCCCCTCATTGGGCGTCTTTGCTGCGGTGCTCATGCGGTGGCGTCGTCCTCGTCGCCGGGCTTCTTGTACGGGTCGGCGTCACCGGCGAACTTGGCGCCCGAGGACACCTCGCGCACCGCGGCGTCCGAGGCCCGCGCCTTGTTGAGGAGGTCCTCGATGGTCTTGGCGTTCTCGGGGAGCGCGTCCGCGATGAACGTCAGGGTGGGCGTGAACTTGGTGCCGGCGGCGGAGCCGACCGCGGAGCGCAGGACGCCCTTGGCGCTCTCCAGGCCGGCCGCGGCGGCGGCCCGCTCCTCGTCGTCCCCGTACACCGTGTAGAAGACCGTGGCCTCCCGCAGGTCGCCCGTGACCCGGGTGTCCGTGATGGTGACGTGTGTCCCCAGGCGCGGGTCCTTGACGCCACGCAGCAGCTTCTCGGCCACCACCTCCCGGATGAGGTCCGCCAGCTTCTTCGCCCGCGCGTTGTCGGCCACTGGTCCTTCTCCTTCTCAAGCCTTGCTCAGTGTTCAGTCTTCGTTCAGTCTTCGTCGCCGTGGAGCCTGCGCCGTACCGACAGAAGCTCCACCTCCGGCCGGGCGGCCACAAGCCGCTCGCACCGGTCGAGTACGTCCCTCAGGTGCCCCGTGTCACCCGAGACCACCGCGAGGCCGATACGGGCTCTGCGGTGCAGGTCCTGGTCGCCCACCTCCGCCACGCTCACCGCGTACTTGCGCTGGAGCTCGGCCACGATCGGCCGGACGACGGAGCGTTTCTCCTTCAACGACCGTACGTCGCCGAGGAGCAGATCGAAGGACAGCGTCCCCACATACATGGATGTCCGGATGTCCCGCCGGTACGGGTTAGAGGGCCCCGCCGACGACTTGGCGGGGACATCAGAACCGTACCGGAACGGCCGGGGCCGATCGACGGAAATAATCTTCCCGCCGATCGGCCCCGACTGCTGAGGTACGGGTCAGCCTCGCGGACTAGCCGCGCGGCTTCTCGCGCATCTCGTACGTCGCGATGACGTCGTCGATCTTGATGTCGTTGAAGTTTCCGAGGTTGATACCGCCCTCGAAGCCTTCGCGGATCTCGGTGACGTCGTCCTTGAAGCGGCGCAGACCCGAGATGTTGAGGTTCTCCGCGATGACCTTGCCATCGCGCAGCAGGCGCGCCTTGGTGTTGCGCTTGACCTCGCCCGAGCGGACCAGGACACCGGCGATGTTGCCCAGCTTGGACGAGCGGAAGATCTCGCGGATCTCCGCCGTGCCGAGCTCGACCTCTTCGTACTCCGGCTTGAGCATGCCCTTGAGGGCCGCTTCGATCTCTTCGATCGCCTGGTAGATGACCGAGTAGTACCGGACGTCGACGCCTTCGCGGTCCGCCATCTGGGCCGCGCGGCCCGCTGCGCGGACGTTGAAGCCGATGACGATCGCGTCGGAGCCGGTCGCCAGGTTGATGTCGGACTCGGTGACCGCACCCACACCGCGGTGCAGGACACGGATGTCGACCTCGTCGCCGACGTCGAGCTGGAGCAGCGAGGACTCGAGGGCCTCCACCGAACCGGACGCGTCGCCCTTGATGATGAGGTTGAGTTCCTGCACCAGACCGGCCTTGAGGGCCTCGTCCAGGTTCTCCAGGGAGAATCGCACACCCTTGCGGGCGAAGCGGACGTTGCGCTCACGGGCGGCGCGCTTCTCGGCGATCTGACGGGCCGTACGGTCCTCGTCGACGACCAGGAAGTTGTCGCCGGCGCCCGGGACGTTGGTGAGACCGAGGACGAGGACCGGGGTCGAGGGACCCGCCTCTTCCACGTTCTCGCCCTTGTCGTCGAGCATGGCGCGCACACGGCCGTAGGCGTCGCCCACGACCATCGTGTCGCCGACCCGCAGGGTGCCGCGCTGGACCAGGACGGTCGCGACGGCGCCGCGGCCCTTGTCCAGGTGGGACTCGATCGCGATGCCCTGCGCGTCCTGCTCCGGGTTGGCCCGCAGGTCGAGCGAGGCGTCGGCGGTGAGGACGACGGCCTCCAGAAGGGACTCGATGTTGAGGCCCTGCTTGGCGGAGATGTCGACGAACATCGTGTCGCCGCCGTACTCCTCGGCCACCAGACCGAACTCGGTGAGCTGACCGCGCACCTTGGTCGGGTCCGCGCCCTCGACGTCGATCTTGTTGACCGCGACCACGATCGGCACGTCGGCCGCCTTGGCGTGGTTCAGCGCCTCGATCGTCTGGGGCATCACACCGTCGTTCGCCGCGACCACGAGGATCGCGATGTCGGTGGACTTGGCACCACGGGCACGCATGGCGGTGAACGCCTCGTGACCCGGGGTGTCGATGAAGGTGATCCGACGGTCCTCGCCGTTGACCTCGGTGGCGACCTGGTACGCACCGATGTGCTGCGTGATGCCGCCGGCCTCGCCCGCGATGACGTTCGTCTTGCGGATCGCGTCCAGAAGGCGGGTCTTACCGTGGTCGACGTGACCCATGACGGTCACGACCGGCGGACGTGCGACCAGGAACTCCTCGCCGCCCTCGTCCTCGCCGAACTCGATGTCGAAGGACTCGAGCAGCTCGCGGTCCTCCTCCTCGGGGCTGACGATCTCCAGGACGAAGTTCATCTCGTCCGCGAGCAGCTTCAGCGTCTCGTCGGAGACGGACTGCGTGGCGGTGACCATCTCGCCGAGGTTCATCATCACGCCGACGAGCGACGCCGGGTTGGCGCCGATCTTCTCGGCGAAGTCGGTCAGTGAGGCACCGCGCGACAGGCGGACGGACTGTCCGTTGCCGCGGGGCAGCATGACGCCGCCCACCGACGGGGCCTGCATGGCCTCGTACTCCTGACGCCTCTGCCGCTTCGACTTGCGACCACGGCGGGCGGGCCCGCCGGGACGGCCGAAGGCACCCTGCGTGCCACCACGGGCACCGGGACCACCGGGACGGCCCTGGAAGCCGGGACGACCGCCGAAGCCGCCGCCACCACCGGGAGCGCCGCCACCCGGACGGGGGCCGCCGAAGCCGCCACCGCCACCGGGACGACCGCCGCCACCGGGACCGGCCGGACGGCCGGCGAAGCCGCCGCCGCCACCGGGACGACCGGCGCCGCCACCCGGACGGCCACCGGGACCACCGGGACCACGGCCGCCGGGGCCGCCACCGGGACGCGGGGCCGCGGCGGGACGCTGCGGCATCATGCCGGGGTTGGGACGGTTACCGCCGGGGGCACCGCCACCGGGACGCGGGGCGCCGCCCTGCGGACGGGGCATGCCGCCCGGGCTCGGACGGCCTGCGCCCTGACCCTGCGGACGCGGAGCGCCGCCGGGGCCGCCCTGCGGACGCGGGGCGCCACCGGGGGCACCGGGGCCGCCGGCCGGGCGGGGTGCGCCGCCGCCGGGACGGGGCGCCTGCGGGCGCGCCATTCCGGTGGAGCCACCCGAGGTGAAGGGGTTGTTGCCGGGACGCGGACCGGCCGGACGGGCACCGCCGGGCCGGGGTGCGCCCTGACCCGCGGGGCGGGCCGGACGGTCGCCGCCACGGCCACCGTCGCGCTGGCCGCCGTCACGCTGGCCGCCGGCCGGAGCCGGACGGGACGCGGCGGGACGCGGGCCGGGGGTGGCGCCGGCGGGACGCGGAGCCTGGGAGGGCGCCGCGGGCTGGGCCGGAGCCGGGGCCGAGAACTCGGCGGCGGGCACCGGAGTGACCGGGGCCGGCTTGGCCGGTGCGGGCTTCGGACCCGGGCGGGGGCCCGAGGCGGCCGGAGCCGGAGAAGCCGGAGTTGAGGGGGTGCTGCTCGCCGGGGCCGCCGGGGCGGCCGGCGCGGCGGGAGCCGCAGGCGCGGCGGGGGCCGGCTTGGGGGCCGGGGCGCCGGGCTTGGGGGCAGCGGGACGTGCCGCGGCGGGCGCCGCGGGCTTGGCGGGCGCGGCCTTGCGGGGCGCGCCGGGCTTGGCAGCGGACTTGCCGGCGTTGCCGCCGGGCCCCTGCAGTGCGTCAGTCAACTTGCGTACAACCGGCGCCTCGATCGTCGAGGACGCCGAACGGACGAATTCACCGAGTTCTTGGAGCTTGGCCATGACGACCTTGCTCTCCACCCCGAACTCCTTGGCGAGTTCGTATACCCGGACCTTAGCCACTTCGCTCCTTTTAGGTCCGGGTTACCGCCGGACCGTCGCTACTTCATGGGCGTACTCATCGCGTACTCATCGAGTGCTCATCGCAATCTCGACCTACTTCCAACTCGCGAGGTACCTGACCGCACGGGATTCCGTGCCGTACTTCTTCTTACGTTGCCGCCTGCTCGACGTACTTCCGCAAGTCCGCTGTGTCGAGCGCTTCCCTGGCCCTGAAGGCCCGGGAGAACGCCCGGCGGCGGACCGCCTGGTCGAGACAGACCGAGGCGGGGTGGACGTACGCACCCCGGCCGGGCAGCGTACCGCGAGGATCGGGGGCGCAAGCACCCTCGATCGCCACGATGCGCAGCAGATCGCTCTTGGCCGCTCGCTCCCGGCAACCCACGCAGGTTCGCTCAGGGCAGGCGCGGGCGTGCGTCCGGCCAGACACGTTTAAGTCTACCTCCCCGTAGCGACCTCACCCGCTGGGGGCAAAAATCGAACGGTTGTTGTCCAGAAAGCTTCACCCTGCCCCATCGAACGGGGGCAGGGCCACTTTTTATTCCCGCCGGGCCGGTCGGGCCGGCCCGCTCGGCCGGGTCGCTCGGCAGGCCGCTCAGCCCTCGTCGGGCTGCTCGGTGTCCGGGCGGATGTCGATGCGCCAGCCGGTCAGACGCGCGGCCAGGCGGGCGTTCTGCCCCTCCTTGCCGATGGCCAGCGAGAGCTGGTAGTCCGGCACGGTCACGCGGGCGGAACGGGCCGCGAGGTCCACGACCTCGACCTTGGAGACCCGGGCCGGGGACAGCGCGTTGGCCACCATCTCGGCCGGGTCGTCCGACCAGTCGACGATGTCGATCTTCTCACCGTGCAGTTCGGCCATGACGTTGCGCACGCGCCCGCCCATCGGGCCGATGCAGGCGCCCTTGGCGTTGAGGCCGCTGCGCGTGGAGCGCACCGCGATCTTGGTGCGGTGACCGGCCTCACGGGCGATCGCGCAGATCTCCACCGAGCCGTCCGCGATCTCCGGTACCTCGAGCGCGAAGAGCTTCTTGACCAGGTTCGGGTGGGTGCGCGACAGGGTGACGGACGGACCGCGCACGCCCTTGGCCACCCGGACGACGTAACTGCGAAGGCGCAGCCCGTGCGTGTACTCCTCGCCCGGGACCTGCTCCTGCACCGGCAGCATGGCCTCCATCTTGCCGATGTCGACCAGCACGTTCTTGGGGTCCTTGCCCTGCTGGACCACGCCCGTGATGACGTCGCCCTCACGCCCGGCGAACTCACCGAAGGTGATGTCGTCCTCGGCGTCGCGCAGGCGCTGGAGGATGACCTGCTTGGCGGTGCTCGCCGCGATCCGGCCGAAGTCGGAGGGGGTGTCGTCGAACTCCTTGGCCTCCTGGCCCTCTTCCAGGTCGGCCGGGTCTTCCTTCGCCCACACCGTGACATGACCGTTCTCACGGTCGAGCTTCACGCGCGCACGCCGGAAGCTGCCCTCGGTGCGGTGGTAGGCGATGAGGAGCGCCGACTCGATCGCCTCGACCAGCAGGTCGAAGGAGATCTCCTTCTCCCGGACCAGGCCCCGCAGGGCACTCATGTCGATGTCCACGGCTACGCCTCCTCTTCGTTGTCGTTGTCGCTGTCGTCTGCGATGTCGTTCTCGCTGTCTGCCGTGATCTCGCTCTTCGCTTCCTTGCGGTTGAACTCGATCTCGACCCGCGCCTTGGCGATCTCGGCGAAGCCGATCCTGCGGGCGGTGGGCTTGCGCCCCTTCACACCCGGGATCTCGGCGTCGATGCCGTCGTCGTCGGCCTTGAGGATCCGGGCGACCAGCTCGTCGCCGCTGTGCAGCTGGAGCCGGGCCAGGCGCCCGGTGGCGCGGAGGTAGTGGCGTGGTTCGGTCAGGGGGCGCTCGGCGCCGGGAGACGTCACTTCGAGGACGTACTCCTCCTCGCCCATCGCGTCGCTCTCGTCGAGCGCTTCGGAGGCGGCCCTGCTCAGTTCGGCGCAGGTGTCGAGCTCCACGCCCTCGTCGGAATCGACCACGATCCGCAGCACGCGCCGACGGCCCGCCCGGGACACCTCGATCTCCTCGAGGTCCAGATCCTTCGCGCTGACGAGCGGCTCAAGAAGACCGCGCAGCCTGTCGCTCTGGGTCGTGCTCATCCGGGTGACTCCTCGGCCGCGTCTGCTGTTGTGGGGGTCGTCGTCGCGCACGGCGGCCGTCGTGGGACCGGCGCCGTCAGATCAAAGGGTATCCGGTCCGGAAGGGTGTTGCCGTCCACGTCCCCGGGCCCGCGGGTACGCTCGCCTGCGGTGATCACTCGGTCACCGGCGGACCGGCGCGCGAGGAGAGACACGTGGGGCACCCGGGGACCACACGAAGGCGTGTGCTGGCCGTGACGGGCGGGGCGACCGCGGGTCTCCTGGCCGGATGCGCGCGGGGGACCTCCGCGAGCGGTGACGCCGGGGCGCGCGAGGCGGCCCGCGCGGAGTCGGCGCTGCGCGTCGAGACCTCGGCCGCGAGCCGCGCGCTCGTCGCCCGGTACGACGCGGTCCTCGCGATGCATCCGACGCTGCGGCCCCGGCTCGCGCCCCTGCGCGAGCAGGCCGCCCAGCACGCGGCGGCGCTCGCCCCCGCTCCTTCCGCTTCCCCCGCCCCGCCCGCGGCCACCCCGACCGCCCATGCCGTCTCGACGGTCGCGGCCGACGCCGACGAGGCCGTCAAGGAGCTCGCGGACGCCGAACGGCGCACGTCCGACGCCCAGTTGACGGCGCTCGCCACCGCTCCCCCGGAGCTCGCCCGGCTGCTCGCCTCGGTGTCGGCCGCGGGCGCAGGGCACGCCTTCCTCCTCACCGGGGGTGTCTGATGGCCGAGCCCCTGGACGCGGCGCAGGCCGCGCTGGCCGCGGAACACGCGGCTGTGTACGGGTACGGGGTGCTCGGCGGCCGGCTCACCGGCGCCCGCGCCGACGCCGCCCGCCAGGCCTGCACAGCCCACCGCTCGCGCCGCGACGCGCTGGTCCGTACGGTGCGTGACCTGGGCGGATCGCCGGTGGCCTCGGCCGCCGCCTACGCCCTGCCGTACGCCGTGCCGGACGCGGCCGCGGCGCTGCGGCTCGCCACCGATCTGGAGGACCGCGTCGCCGGCGTCTACTGCGATCTGGTCCGCGCGGCCGAGGGACCACTGCGCCGGGAGGCGGCATCGGCCCTGCGGGAGGCCGCGGTGCGGGCCGTGCGCTGGCGGGGCGGGAGCGTAGCCTTTCCTGGGCTCGCACAGCGCCCGACCACGCCGGTGTCACCGGCCAGTACCTGAGTTCCACCGGCCAGTACCTGAGCAAGGGGCACAACACGTATGGCTTTCGAACCGCCTGAGCGGTTGGTACGCGCGCTCGGCGAGACGTACGGGGACGAGCTGGCCACACCCTGGCTCGGCCGCCTGCCACAGCTGGCGGCGGACGCGGCCGCGCGGCGCGGGCTCGCCGTCGACCGGGTGCAGGCCCCCGGCGGCCGCTCCAGCCTGGTGGCCCTCGTACGCCGCCCGGACGGCGCCCCCGCCGCCCTCAAGGTCGCACCGCCCTTCGCCCGGCCCGACCTGGAACGCGCGGCGCTCGCGCACTGGAACGGCTGGGGCGCGGCGCAGGTGCTCGACGACGAGGCCGGTGACGACGCGTTCCTGGTGGAGCGGCTGCACCCCGAGGTGTCGCTGCGCTCGCTGCCCGAGGCGAAGGCGCTTTTGGAGGCGGCCGGGACGGTACGCCGTCTGTGGGTCGAGCCTCCCGCGGGCCACGCCTTCGAGTCGGTGGCCGAGCACACCGAGCGCCAGAGCGTGCCGATGCGCGGCCCTCAGGACGCCGAACTCGCCCCGCTGGTCTCGGCGGCACTGACCGCACGCGACGAACTGACCGCCTCCGCCGGGGAGTTGATGCTGTTGCACGGCAACTTCCGCCAGAGCAAGGTGCTTTCGGGCGAGCGGGCGCCGTGGCTGACGGTGGGTCCCGAGCCGCTGGTGGGGGAACGTGCTTATGACCTGGCGCGGTTGGTGCGGGACCGGGTGGAGGATCTGATCGCGGCGCCGAGCGGGGCGGCGGCGGCGCGGCGGCGGGTGAACCGGCTGGCGGATTCGCTGGATGTCGACCCGGCGCGCCTGCACGGGTGGACGCTGTTCCGTGCGGTGGAGTCCGGGTTGCGCGCGCGGCGGGCCGGCCGCCACCAGGACGCGGAACTCCTACTCGAATTCGCGACCTGGCTCTGACCGACCCGTGGCCCCTGCCGGACGAGCCGACGACGCCGGTGCGGTCCGGCACAGACCCGTCAGGAGCGCAACGCCCGTGCCGGCATGGCTGGTTCTCGATCGGCACCCCGCGAGCCGGACTTGTAAAGTGGGGTGAAGGTTTTTCCGCGTAGCTGCGAGGGCGGACGATGCGGCTGACGTCTGCACAGGTGTTCCATCACCGGTGGTGCGCGGCGCTGGCCGCCCAGGACACGGCCGCGCTGCGTGAGCTCTACCATGCCGACGCGGTACAGCTGTCGGTGGGCACCGGCCGCACGCTGCTCGGCGCGGAAGCGATCGCGGCTGGTTTCGTGGAGTTCTTCGGCATCGCCGGCGCAGTCCACACGACGGGTGTCGAGAATTTCATCGACCTCGGCGCCTCGTTCGTCGCGGAGTCCACGCAGTCGACCGGCTTCGCGCGGGCCACGTCCTACGACGTCTTCGTCCTCGACGGCGGCCGCGCCCGCTTCCACGCCGCTGGCTCGATCTTCCCGCGCTCCCCCGCCGCGTTACCGGCCCAGGATCCCGCCGCCCCGGGCCAGGCGTTCTTCCGCCGGCTCTGGGACGCCATCAGCACGCAGGACGCCGCGACGCTCACGAACCTCTACACTCCCGACGCCGTGCACGCCTCCGTGGCCGGCGTCATGCGCGGCGGCCAGGTGATCACGGACAGCCTTCGGCAGCGCTGGCGAGAGGTCGGCCCGCCTCGGCTCAGGAGCTTGTCATGCTTCGTCGAAGGCCCGCAGGTGCTCGCGGTCGAAGGCGTCGCCAACCTCGGCTTCGGCCTGGATCTACGGCTTGACGTGGAATTCTACGAAGTCTGGCTGCTCCGCCAGGGCCGGGCGGTATTCGTCACCCATGGCCTGATCAGCCCGCGTCCGGCCGAGCTGCGCCAAGGTCTTCAGCGTAACGCCGACCACCAGATCCGCAACATTCAGACCGTCGCCCAGGGCCTGGCCAATCTCCACGCTCCCCGGTATTGGTACTAACCGGTGCTGTCGATCTCGCGGTCGGTACCAAACGCTTGGCCAAAACCGCCCCCGGCGCGGAGAAAGATGTTTCAGCGGCACACAGCGACGGGCAGTAGCGTCTCGCTCTCTGCCCCGGCCACAGCGGCCAACTGCCGTTCCTTGGAGGAGACATGGCCACCGGCACGGTGAAGTGGTTCAACGACGCGAAGGGCTTCGGTCTCATCACCCCGGATGAGGGCGGCGAGGAACTTCCCGTTCATTACGGCGAGATCCGGGTGGACGACGGCTTCAAGTCACTCGCGGAGAACCAGAGAGTCCGGTTCGAGATCAGGACCGGCCCCAAGGGCGCCCAGGCTGTCGACGTCGTGCCGCTGTAGCCCCGGCACCACGGCCCGGACGGCGCCCGGCGTCTGTGCCGGGCCGAGAGCCCCCGCCCGGGCAGGGTCCAGGGGCAGCGCCCCTGGAGCTCGCCCCGCCCGGGTGGAGGGGACCGGGTGTCAGGCGGTCACGCGGGCGATCGCCTCGGCCAGGGGCAGCTCCTCGCGCTCACCAGTGCGCCGGTCCTTCAGCTCGAAGACGCCCTCGGCGACCCGCCGCCCCGCGACCAGGATCTGCGGCACGCCGATCAGCTCCGCGTCGGTGAACTTCACGCCGGGCGAGACCCCGGCCCGGTCGTCCACCAGGACCCGCAGCCCCGCCGCCCGCAGCTGCTCCGCCGCCTCGAGCGCCGCCTCGATCTGCGCCGCCTTGCCGGCGGCGACGACGTGCACGTCGGCCGGGGCGATCTCGGCCGGCCAGCACAGGCCCTTGTCGTCCGCCGTCTGCTCGGCGAGCGCCGCCACCGCGCGCGAGACGCCGATGCCGTAGGAGCCCATCGTGACCCGTACCGGCTTGCCCTCCTTGCCGAGCACGTCGAGCTGGAAGGTGTCGGCGTACTTGCGGCCGAGCTGGAAGATGTGGCCGATCTCGATCGCGCGGTCGAGCTTGAGCCCGGCGCCGCAGGACGGGCAGGGGTCGCCCTCCTCGACCACGACGACGTCGAGGTGGTCGTCGACCTCGAAGTCGCGCCCGCAGACCACGTTGCGCACGTGCGTGTCCGCCTTGTTGGCCCCGGTGATCCACGCCGTGCCGACGGCGACGCGCGGATCGGCGATGTAGCGGACCTTCTCCAGACCCTGCGGGCCGACGTAGCCGCGTACCAGGTCGGGACGGTCGGCGAAGTCCTCGGCCGTGACGAGCTCGACGACGGCGGGCGCCAAGTGCTCGCCGAGCTTGCCGAGGTCCACCTCGCGATCGCCCGGCACGCCGACGGCGACGATCTCGCCGTCCACCTTGACCAGCAGGTTCTTCAGGGTGGCCGAGGCCGGGACGCCCAGGTGCGCGGCAAGGGACTCGATGGTGGGGGTGTCGGGGGTGTCCAGCTCCTCCATCGGGGCGTGCGCGGAGCCGTCGACCGGGGCGGCCACGAAGGTCACGGCCTCGGTGTTCGCGGCGTAGTCGCACGCGGGGCAGTCCACGAAGGTGTCCTCGCCCGCGGCGGCCGGGGCAAGGAACTCCTCGGACGCGGAGCCGCCCATGGCGCCGGAGACGGCGGAGACGATCCGGTAGTCGAGCCCGAGGCGCGCGAAGATCTTCTGGTAGGCGGCGCGGTGCAGCGCGTAGGACTCGGCGAGGCCTTCGTCGGTGGTGTCGAAGGAGTACGAGTCCTTCATCTGGAACTCGCGGCCGCGCAGCACACCGGAGCGGGGGCGGGCCTCGTCGCGGTACTTGGTCTGGATCTGGTAGAGCATCACCGGCAGGTCCTTGTAGGACGTGCACTGGTCCTTGACCGTCTGCGTGAAGATCTCTTCGTGGGTCGGGCCGAGCAGGTACTCGCCGCCCTTGCGGTCCTTGAGGCGGAACAGCAGGTCGCCGTACTCCTCCCAGCGGCCGCTCGCCTCATACGCGTCCTTGGGCAGCAGCGCGGGCAGCAGGACCTCCTGCGCGCCGATCGCGTCCATCTCCTCGCGGACGACGGCGGTGATGTTGTCCAGGACCTTCTTGCCGAGCGGCAGCCAGGTCCAGATGCCGGCGGCGTTGCGGCGTACGTATCCGGCGCGCACGAGGAGCTTGTGGCTCAGCGTCTCGGCGTCCGCCGGGTCGTCGCGCAATGTCTTGGCCATCAGACGGGACATGCGCTGAACCTGGGCGGCTGCCATGGATTTCTCTCCTGTACGTGCACGGGGTGATGCCTGGAGGTTAGCCGGGCGCCCCGAGTGCGCGGAAATCCGTTTACGTCGTGGACCGCCCGCGCGGCAGCGGCAGGGGCGCGCCCATCACGGCGTAGGGCCGCGCCGCGCTCGGGAACTGGACCTGGACCGCCAGGTCGCGGTAGCCGAGCGAGCGGTACAGGGCGCGGGCGGGGCTCTCGGTGTCGATGGCGGAGAGGATCGAGCGGGGTTCGGTGGCGCTGTCGGTGATGGTGGTGATGAGCGCCCGGCCGAGGCCCTGGCCCTGGAAGCCGGGGTGCACATGCAGCTCGGTGATCACGAACGCGTCGTCGAGCCAGCTCTCGGCGCCCTTGTTGCGCAGGTACGGCTCGACGACGGTGGACCACCAGTGCGCCCGGTCGTTGGGCATCCCGTACACGAAGCCCACGAGGCGCCCGTCCGGCGCGGTGGCTCCGAGCGCCCTGGCCCCGGGGTGGGTCAGGTGGCGCAGCACGATGTGACGGCGTACCGCGACCTCGTCGGCGCCCAGTCCGAAGGCGACCGCCTGCACGGCCAGCGCCTCGTCCACGCGGGCGGCGAGGTCGAGGGGGCCGACGGTCACGTCAGAGTCAGGAGCCATGGCCGCACCCTAACCTCGAAACGGCGGGCTCAGAACAGCACGCTCATGAACGCCCCGGTCTCACGGAAGCCGACCCGGCGGTAGCAGGCGCGGGCGGGGGCGTTGAAGTCGTTGACGTACAGGCTGACGATGGGGGCGACGTCCGCGAGGGCGTAGCGCAGGACGGCCGCCATGCCGGTGGCCGACAGGCCCTTGCCGCGGTGTTCGGGGGCGACCCAGACGCCCTGGATCTGGCAGGCCTGGTTGGTGGCGGCGCCGATCTCCGCCTTGAAGACGACCTTGCCGTCCTCGATGCGGGCGAACGAGCGTCCCGAGCCGACGAGTTCGGCGACGCGGGCCTGGTAGAGCAGGCCGCCGTCGCCCGCGAGCGGGGAGACGCCGACCTCCTCGGTGAACATGGCGACGCAGGCCGGCATGATCACGTCCATCTCGTCCTTGCGGATGCGCCGGACGTACGGGTCGGGCTCGATGTCGTCCGGCATGCCCTCGGCGACCATGAGCGGCTGGTGCGGGCGTACCTCGCGGGCGGGGCCCCAGTGCGGTTCGAGCAGCCGCCACAGCTCGGCGGTGGGCTCGGCGGGGCCGACGATGGAGGAGCAGCGGCGGCCGGTGCGGCGGGCGCGGTCGGCGAAGGAACGTACCGCCTCGGGTGTGGCGCAGATCGGTACGAGGTTGGCGCCCGAGTAGCACAGCGAGCGGAGCCGGCCGCCCGCGTACCAGCCCCACATCTCGCCGCCGAGCCGCCAGGGGTCGAGGCCGGCGACCTGCACGCGGGAGGTCACAAAGGCGTTGGCGACCGGCTCGCTCTCCAGGATGGCGAGCGCCGCGCCGAGGTCGCCGGGTTCGAGGACCCGGGTGGTGGTCTGCGTCAACACGAGGGGGCCTCACGGGTACGGGCTGCTGATCTCCGCACTGTACCCGCCGCCCCGCCCCCCACGCCCTGGGACTCCACCCCGGCACCCCCGGCACCGGATGCCCTGCCGCCGGGGGCGCGGGGCTGTACCTTCCGTGCGGCTCTGGGGCCCTTACATGGGGCGCGGGAGTTGTGTCCGCGGCTCGGCTCCGGGCGCCCTACATAGGGGCTGTGCGGCGCCCTACGTAGGGGGCTGTGCCTTGCGCGCGGCTCCGGGTGCACTACACGGGGGCGCGGGGGTTGTGCTTTGGGCGCGGCTCCGGGTGCGCTACACGGGGGCGCGGGGCTGTGCCTTGGGCGCGGCTCCGGGTGCCCTACATGGAGGCCGGGGGCTGTGCCTTTGGCGCGGCACCGGTGCCGTACATGGGGGGTTGGGGGGGGTGTGCCCTGCGCGCAGCACGGGGCGCGGAGGCTGTGCCTTTGGCGCGGCACCGGTGCCGTACATGGGGGCCGGGGGGCTGTGCCCTGCGCGCGGCACGGGGGCGCGGAGGCTGTGCCTTTGGCGCGGCACCGGGTGGCCTACATGGGGGCGCGGGGAACTGCGCGGGTGCCCCAGCACGGTCCGCACCCGGCAGCGGCGGGGGGTTCCTGGGGCTCCGCCCCGGGCCCCGGGGATGCCCCACCCCGGCCCCTTCCCGAAACCCTCCGGGGGTCATGAACGGGCCGAGGTTCAGGATTCTGGGGCTCCGCCCCAGACCCCGTTCGCGCCTGAAGGGCGCTCGTCCTCAATTGCCGGACAGGCTGGCTATGCCGGCGCGGACCAGCACGGACCCTCCCAGGGCACGGGGACGGGCTGGCTGTGCCGGTGTGGGCCAGCACCGAGTGGTCAGGGGCGCGGGGAACTGCGCGACCAGCCACGCACGGGCCCGCACCCGAAAGCAGTGGCACGGGTGTGGGCCAGCACCGAGTGGTCAGGGGCGCGGGGAACTGCGCGACCAGCCACGCACGGGCCCGCACCCGAAAGCAGTGGCACGGGCGGCGCCCGAAAGCGGGTGCGGCCCGTACCCAAAAGCGGGGCCACGGGCCGCACCCGAAAGCAGGGGCACGAACCACATTCGAAAGCAGAGGCACGGCGGCGCCCGAAAACGGGGACACGGGCCGCACCCGAGAGCGGGGTCGGGGTGCCCCGGGGGGGGTCAGCCCGCTACTGATACCTGGGGCTCGCCGGAGGCGATTCCGTCCTTTTCCATCTGCTCCGCGATCTTCATCGCCTCGTCGATCAACGTCTCCACGATCTTCGACTCCGGCACCGTCTTGATGACTTCGCCCTTCACGAAGATCTGCCCCTTGCCGTTGCCGGAGGCGACACCGAGGTCCGCCTCGCGCGCCTCTCCGGGGCCGTTGACGACACAGCCCATGACGGCGACCCGCAGCGGCACCTCCATGCCTTCCAGGCCCGCCGTGACTTCCTCGGCCAGCTTGTAGACGTCCACCTGGGCCCGCCCGCAGGACGGGCAGGAGACGATCTCCAGGCGGCGCTGGCGCAGGTTGAGCGATTCCAGGATCTGGATGCCGACCTTGATCTCCTCGGCCGGCGGGGCCGAGAGCGAGACGCGGATGGTGTCACCGATGCCCTCGGCGAGCAGCGCGCCGAACGCCACCGCCGACTTGATCGTGCCCTGGAACGCGGGGCCCGCCTCGGTGACCCCGAGGTGCAGCGGGTAGTCGCACTGCGCGGCGAGCTGGCGGTAGGCGTTGACCATGACGACCGGGTCGTTGTGCTTCACCGAGATCTTGATGTCGCGGAAGCCGTGCTCCTCGAAGAGGGAGGCCTCCCACAGCGCCGACTCCACCAGCGCCTCGGGCGTCGCCTTGCCGTACTTCTTCAGCAGGCGCGCGTCGAGCGACCCGGCGTTGACGCCGATACGGATCGGGGTCCCCGCGTCCTTCGCGGCCAGCGCGATCTCGCGCACCTTGTCGTCGAACTGCTTGATGTTGCCCGGGTTGACCCGCACCGCGGCGCATCCCGCGTCGATCGCCGCGAAGACGTACTTGGGCTGGAAGTGGATGTCGGCGATGACCGGGATCTGCGACTTGCGCGCGATCGTCGCCAGCGCGTCCGCGTCGTCCTGCGTGGGGCAGGCGACCCGCACGATCTGGCAGCCGGACGCCGTCAGTTCGGCGATCTGCTGCAACGTCGCGCCGATGTCCGACGTACGCGTCGTGGTCATGGACTGGACGGAGACGGGCGCGTCCCCGCCGACCGCCACGGAGCCGACCTGGATCTGACGGCTCTTGCGGCGCTCGGCGAGGCGGGTCGGTACGGCCGGCATTCCCAGTGAAATCGCAGTCATCTGCTGTGCAACCCCAAGGTGTGGATCAAGGTCCCGAGATCGGCGGGCTCCAGCCTTCGAGGTTACGTCACCCCGGGAGCACCGTGTGCACGGTGGCCCCGCGGTTCACGCGAAGGGGCGCCCGGGGAGCGCGGGAGGCAGGCTCCCCGCGCCCCCGCGCCCCCGCGCCGTCACCGTCACCGTCAGGTGAGCTTCACCGGGTTCACGACGTCCGCCACCAGGACGAGCAGCGTGAAGCAGATGAAGATCCCGGCCACCACGTACGCCACCGGCATCAGCTTGGCGACGTCGAAGGCGCCCGGGTCGGGACGCTTGAGGACCCGCGCCACCGTCCGGCGCAGCGACTCCCACAGGGCGCCCGCGATGTGGCCGCCGTCCAGCGGGAGCAGCGGCAGCATGTTGAACAGGAACAGCGAGAGGTTGAAGCCCGCGAGCAGGAACAGGAACGTGGCGATGATGTTCGGCGTCGGGGCGTCCAGGTTCAGCACCTCGCCGCTCAGGCGCGCCGCGCCGACCACGCCGACCGGCGAGTCCGCCTTGCGTTCGCCGCCGTCGAAGGCCGCGTTCCACAGGTCGGGGATCTTGCCGGGCAGCGCGACGATGGAGTGCACGCCGTTCTCCACCATGTCGCCCATGCGGTTCACGGACTCGCCGAAGGTGAGCGGCTGGATCTCGGACTTGGGCGAGAAGCCGAGATAGCCGGCCGGTACGTACTGGTCGGGGACGGCCTGGCCGTCCGCGTCCTTCTTCAGGACCATGTTCTTGGCCAGCGTGGCGTGCAGGGTGACCTGCTGGCCGGCCCGCTCCACGGTGACGGTGGCAGGGCCGATGGTCGCGCGGATGCGGTCGGACAGGTCCGACCAGTTCTTCACGGGCTTGCCGTCGAAGGCGACGATCTTGTCGCCGACCTTGAGGCCCGCGGCCTCGGCGGGCGAGACCTTGTCGCCGGCCTTGCAGGAGTCACGGTGCTCGCTCTGCGCGATCACGCACTTCTGGACGCCGGCGACCTGGGTGGTCTCGGCGGCCATGCCGAAGCCCATGAGCACGCTGAGGAAGATCGCGACCGCGAGGATCAGGTTCATGAACGGGCCGGCGAACATCACGATGACGCGTTTCCAGGGCTTGCGCGTGTAGAAGAGCCGGTCCTCGTCGCCGGGCTGGAGCTCTTCGAACGCGGCCGCCCGCGCGTCCTCGATCATGCCGCGGAACGGCGACGTCGACCGCGCCTCGATGCGGCCGTCCGCGCCGGGCGGGAACATGCCGATCATGCGGATGTAGCCGCCGGCCGGAACCGCCTTGATGCCGTACTCCGTGTCGCCCTTCTTGCGCGACCAGATGGTGGGCCCGAAGCCGACCATGTACTGGGGCACGCGGATGCCGAAGAGCTTGGCCGTGGAGAGGTGGCCGAGCTCGTGCCAGGCGATGGAGACGAGCAGCCCGACGGCGAAAAGCGCTATGCCGAGGACCGTCAACAGGATCGTCATGCGCGTGCCTCCGCTGTCGCCTTCACCGCGAGTTCGCGAGCCCGGGCGCGTGCCCAGGTCTCCGCTTCCAGGACGTCCGAGACCGTGAGGGAGGTTCCCGCCCGGGGCGTTCCGTGCTCGGTGACGACCTCCGTCACCGTCTCCATGATCCCGTTGAACGGGAGCCGCCCGGCCAGGAACGCGTCCACGCACTCCTCGTTCGCGGCATTGAACACCGCCGGAGCCGTCCCGCCCAGTTCCCCGACGTGCCGGGCGAGTCCCACCGAGGGGAAGGCGTCGTGGTCCAGGGGGTAGAACTCCCAGGTCGAAGCCTTGGTCCAGTCGAAGGCGGGCGCGGCGTCGGGGACCCGCTCGGGCCAGCCGAGCCCGATCGCGATCGGCCCGCGCATGTCGGGCGGGGTCGCCTGCGCCAGCGTGGAGCCGTCGGTGTACTCGACCATGGAGTGCACGTAGGACTGCGGGTGGACGACGACCTCGATGCGCGAGAAGGGGATGTCGTAGAGCAGATGCGCCTCGATCACCTCCAGGCCCTTGTTGACGAGCGTCGCCGAGTTGACGGTGATGACCGGGCCCATCGCCCACGTGGGGTGGGCCAGCGCGTCCTCGGGCCTGACGTCGGCGAGTTGGCTCTTGGTACGCCCCCTGAAGGGCCCCCCGGACGCGGTCACCACGAGCTTGCGGACATCGGCGCGCTTGCCGGCGGCCAACGCCTGGAAGAGGGCCGCGTGCTCGGAGTCGACGGGGATGATCTGTCCGGGTCTCGCCAGCGCCTTCACGAGGGGGCCGCCGACGATCAGGGACTCCTTGTTGGCGAGCGCGAGCGTGCGGCCGGCCGTGAGCGCGGCCAGCGTGGGCGCGAGCCCGATGGAACCGGTGATGCCGTTGAGGACGGTGTGGCAGGGGGAGGCCGCGAGTTCGGTGGCCGCGTCGGGGCCGGCCAGGATCTCGGGAAGCGGCTCGCCGCCGTACCGCGCCGCCAGTGCCTCGCGCAGCGCCGGCACGGCGTCCTCGCGCGCCACCGCGACGGCGGCGACCCGGAGCTGTCGCGCCTGCTCGGCCAGGAGCTCGACCCGGCCGCCCGCCGCGGAGAGCGCGGTCACACGGAAGCGGTCGGGGTTGCGCAGGACCAGGTCGATGGCCTGGGTACCGATGGATCCGGTGGATCCGAGTACGACCACATCGCGTCGGCCAACGGCTGGATCGAAGGCGATGTGCGGGTCGGCGAGGGGGGCTGGGCAGTCGCTCATGCCCCCATTGTTGCCGCATCGGCCGCGCGCCCGGACAGCGCTCCTGTCAATAAGGCCGGGATGAGGGCGCGCGGGACGCGGAGGCGGCGCCCGGCGGGGCCGGGGCCGTCGGAACGGAACAGATCGTTCCGGCGCCCCGGTGCCCCGGCCACGCACGGGCGCCGGGGTGCCCGGGTCAGCGCACGGGCCGGTGGACGTTGTCCCGCCGCGCCGGTCCCGGCGTCGCGTCCGCGATCCAGGGACCCTCACCCGAGGGGTCGAGTACGCCCTCCTCCAGCCAGGTGTACGCACCGGCCAGGACCTCGTCCACGACCTTGTGGTCGAGTTCGTCGGTGTTGCTCCACAGCCGGGTGAACAGCTCCTCGACGCGGACCCGGGACTGGTGGCAGAACGCGTCGGCCAGCTGGACGGCCTCACGGCCGTTGTCCTGGGTGACCCGCAGGTGCTCGGCCCGTACGCAGGCCGCGCTCATCGCGAACAGCTCAGCCCCGATGTCGACGATCCGGCCGAGGAAGCCCTGCTTGGTCTCCATGCGGCCCTGCCAGCGCGACATGGCGTAGAAGGTGGAGCGGGCGAGCTTGCGGGCGGAGCGCTCGGCGTAGCGCAGGTGCTGGGCCAGTGGCCCGAACTCGCTGTAGGAGCGCGGGAGTTGCCCCGGGCCCGCGACCAGCTTGGGGAGCCACTTGGCGTAGAACCCGGCCGCGTTCGCGCCCGCCTTCGCCTTGTCCTGGAGGGTCTTGTCGGGGTCGATCAGGTCGCCGGCCACGGACAGGTGGGCGTCCACCGCCTCGCGGGCGATCAGCAGGTGCATGATCTCGGTCGAGCCCTCGAAGATCCGGTTGATCCGCATGTCCCGCAGCATCTGCTCGGCGGGCACCGCCCGCTCGCCGCGCGCCTCCAGCGAGTCGGCGGTCTCAAAGCCCCGCCCGCCGCGGATCTGGACCAGCTCGTCCGTCATCAGCCAGCCCATCTCGGACCCGTACAGCTTGGCGAGGGCGGCCTCGATGCGGATGTCGTTGCGGTCCTCGTCGGCCATCTGTGCGGAGAGGTCCGTCATCGCCTCCAGGGCGAACGTCGTCGCGGCGATGAAGGAGATCTTCGCCCCGACCGCCTCGTGCCGGGCGACCGGGCGGCCCCACTGCTCGCGTACGCCCGCCCACTCGCGGGCGATCTTCAGACACCACTTGCCGCTGCCGACACACATCGCGGGCAGCGAGAGGCGGCCCGTGTTGAGCGTGGTCAGGGCGATCTTGAGGCCGGAGCCCTCGGGACCGATCCGGTTCGCGGCCGGCACGCGTACCCGGTGGAAGCGGGTGACGCCGTTCTCGATGCCGCGCAGGCCCATGAAGGCGTTGCGGTTCTCCACCGTGATGCCCGGCGAGTCCGCCTCGACGACGAAGGCCGTGATGCCGCCCCTGTGCCCCTCGGATTTCGGCACCCTGGCCATCACGACGAGCAGGTCCGCGACGACCCCGTTGGTGGTCCACAGCTTCACGCCGTCCAGGACGTAGGTGTCGTCGCCGTCGGGCACCGCGGCCGTAGCGAGCCGGGCGGGGTCGGAGCCCACATCGGGCTCGGTGAGCAGGAACGCGGAGATGTCGCTGCGGGCGCAGCGCGGCAGGAAGGCGTCCTTCTGCTCCTGGGTGCCGAACAGCTTCAGTGGCTGGGGCACGCCGATGGACTGGTGCGCGGAGAGCAGCGCGCCGATGGCGGGGCTTGCCGAACCGGCCAGGGTGAGCGCCTTGTTGTAGTAGACCTGCGTCAGCCCCTGGCCCCCGTACTTCGTGTCGATCTTCATCCCGAGGGCGCCGAGCTCCTTGAGCCCGTGCACGACGTCGTCGGGGATCTTCGACTCTCGGTCGATGAGGCGGCCGTCCACGTGGGCCCGGAGGAAGTCGCGCAGCTTGGTGAGGAAGGCCTCGCCGCGTGCCACGTCCTCGGGGGCGGGCTGCGGATGAGGGTGGATCAGGTCCAGGCGCAGCCGGCCGAGAAAGAGTTCCTTGGCGAAGCTGGGCTTGCGCCAGTCCTGCTCGCGGGCGGCCTCGGCGACCTGGCGCGCCTCGCGCTCGGAGACCTTGGGCGTGTGCTGTGGTGCGGTCATAGAGGGGTTCTCCTCGCCGCGGGCTGACGGGTGCGGGCGGCTGCCCGTTACCGGGTGGTGCTACCCGTCCGTATGTACCCGATTCCCGGGGGTTGGACCACCCCGCTCGCCGCCCGGGCGTACGACGGCGGCCGGAACCCCCCGCACAGTGGGTTCCGGCCGTCGGTCTCGTGCGGCCCTTCGGGGCCAAAGGGACCTACAGGGCGAGGCCCGTCAGGACGAGGACGCGCTCGTAGGTGTAGTCGTCCATCGCGTAGCGCACGCCCTCGCGGCCGACGCCGGAGGCCTTGGCGCCGCCGTAGGGCATCTGGTCGGCGCGGTAGGACGGGACGTCGCCGATGATCACGCCGCCGACCTCCAGGGCCCGGTGGGCGCGGAAGGCGGTGTGCACGTCGTGCGTGAACACCCCTGCCTGGAGGCCGTACTTGGAGGAGTTGACGGCGGCGAACGCCTCGGCCTCGCCGTCCACCTTCCGCACGGTCAGGACGGGTCCGAAGACCTCCTCGCAGGCCAGGGTGGTGTCGTCGGGCAGCTCGGTGAGCACGGTGGGCGCGTAGGAGGCGCCGTCGCGCTTGCCGCCGGTGAGCAGCTTGGCTCCGGCCGCGACGGCCTCGTCGACCCAGGACTCCACGCGCCGGGCGGCGTCCTCGCTGACCAGCGGGCCGACGTCGGTGGCGGAGTCGGACGGGTCGCCGGTGACCTGCGCCTCGACGGCGGCGACGATCTTGGGGAGCAGCCGGTCGTACACGGCGGCGTCGGCGATGACGCGCTGCACGGAGATGCAGGACTGGCCGCCCTGGTAGTTGGAGAAGGTGGCGATACGGGTCGCCGCCCAGTCCAGGTCCTCCTCCGAGGCCCAGTCGGCGAGGACGACGGCCGCGCCGTTGCCGCCGAGCTCCAGGGTGCAGTGCTTGCGCGGCACCGAGTCCATGATCGCGTAGCCGACCTTGTCGGAGCCGGTGAAGGAGATGACCGGGAGGCGGTCGTCCTTGACCAGGGCCGGCATCTTGTCGTTGGCGACCGGCAGGATGCTCCAGGAGCCGGCGGGCAGCTCGGTCTCGGCGAGCAGTTCACCCAGGATGAGGCCCGACAGCGGGGTGGCGGGGGCGGGCTTGAGGACGATCGGGGCGCCCACCGCGATGGCCGGGGCGACCTTGTGGGCGCACAGGTTGAGCGGGAAGTTGAAGGGTGCGATGCCAAGGACGACGCCCTTGGGGAAGCGGCGGGTTAGGGCGAGGCGGCCCACGCCGCCGCCGTCGGTGTCCAGGCGCTGGGCCTCGCCGCCGTTGAAGCGCCGGGCCTCCTCCGCGGCGAAGCGAAACACGGAGACGGCGCGGCCGACCTCGCCCCGGGCCCACTTGATGGGCTTGCCGTTCTCGGCGGAGATCAGCTGGGCGATCTCCTCGGTGCGCTCGGCGAGCCGCTTGGAGACGTGGTCGAGGGCGGCGGCCCGTACATGCGCCGGGGTGGCCGCGAACTCCTCCACGACGGCGTGCGCGGCGGCCACGGCCTCCTCGACCTGGGTGTCGGTGGGCACACTGACCGAGGCGACGAGCCGGCCGTCCCAGGGCGAGGTGACATCGAAGCTGTCGTCGCCGGTGGCCTCGCGGCCGGCGAGCCAGAAGGAGGCGTGGGTAGAAGTCATGCCCTCACGGTAGGCCGGGGGGCGGGGGTGCGGGTTTGTCCGGCGTGGAGTGGTGAGGGCGCCCAGCACGCCGCTTTGGAGTTCCCCTCCGAAGCTCGTCGCGGGCGCGGGCCGTACGTGGCTGGCCGCGCAGTTCCCCGCGCCCCTGGCCGCGTCGGTGCTGGCCCACACGGGAACCTCAGCCCCTGGCAGGGTCCGTGCTGGCTCGTACGGGCAAACCTCAGCCCGTCATGGGGGTCCCCCCTGGCCCTCAAGGCCTTGGGGGGATTGAGGACGAGCGCGTTCAGCGCCAACGGGGTCCGGGGCGGAGCCCCAGGGGGCCCGGCTGCCGACCGTGCTGACGCTGGCCCGCACGCGAACCTCAACCCCGGTTACGCGTCCGGCGATGACGTGGCCTTCAGGGCGAGCCACAGCTCCATGCGGACGTCCGGGTCGTCCAGCGAGCGGCCCAGGATCTCCTCCACGCGCCGCATCCGATAGCGCAGGGTGTGCCGGTGCACACCCAGGTCGGCGGCCGCCGCGTCCCACTGCCCGTGCCGCGAAAGCCACGCCCGCAGCGAGGCCACCAGATCACCGCGCCCGGTCGCGTCGTGCTCGTACAGCGCCCGCAGCATCCCGTCCGCGAACGCCCGCACCGCGTCATCCGCGAGCAGCGGCAGCACGGACCCCGCCACCAGTTCCTCGTGCTCGACGAGCGGCTTGCCCCGGCGCCGGGCGACGGAGAGCGCCTGCTCGGCCTGCTTGTACGCGGACGCCGCGGCGATCGGACCGGCCGGCGCGGAGAGGCCGACCACGATGTCCTCGCCCTCGGCGCTCTCGTGAGCCAGGCACGCACCGACCGCCTCGCCCCCGTCCGCCGCGAGCACCACGAGCCGCCCCGCCTCCGGCACCACGAGGACCGTCTCGCCCCGGCGGGCGGCGGCCGACTCCATGGCCTCGACCAGCGCGCCGAGCCCGCCGGTTTCGCCCTCGCTCGCGGGTTCGGCGATGACGAGCCGGAACGGCGCGTCCAGGAGCCCGCCGTAGAGATCACCGGCGACCGCGCGGGCGTGGTCCTGCTGGCCGGACAGGAGCATCCGCAGCACCGCGGCCCCGAGCCGCTGCTCGGCCGACTGGAGCGAGCGGGAGCGTTCGGTGGTGAGGGTGAGCAGGGCGACCGCGGAGTGCACCGCGTAGCGTTCGGCCGTGCCGAGCGGCGCCCCCGTGCCGACCGCCAGCGCGCCGCGCACCCGGCGTCCGGTGCCGAGCGACTGGAGCTCGACGCGGTCGCCCGGGGCCTCTTCGGCGCCGCCGACCACCGCGCTGGCCGGGGCCGCCCGCTCGCGCAGCCGGGCCACGTCGCCGGTGAGCCGGGCGGCGCGGCGGGCGGCCCACTCGGGGGCGGCGGCCACGACCGCGCCGGAGGTGTCGTACAGGGCGGCCCAGCCGTCGACGTGGGCGGCGAGCTTGGCGATCAGCACGGCGGGGCCGTCGGCGAGCGCCGCCTTCGTCAGCTCGCGCTGCGCCTCGAACCCGGCGGTCACCGCGCGGTACTGGTCGGCCGAGATGGCCGCGGAGACCGCCTTGGAAATGGCCAGGAACGGAGTGCGGCGCGGCACCTCGAGCAGCGGAAGCCCCTCCTCGCGGGCCGCCGCGAGCAGCGCGTCCGGCACGGTGTCGTAGTGGACGCCGACGGCGAAGCCGAGCCCGACCACCCCGGCCCGCGCCAGCCTGCGCACATAGCGGCGCATCGCCTGCGGGTCCTCGGCGGCCAGCGTGATCGCGGTGGTGAGCAGCAGCTCGCCGCCCTCCATGTACGGGACGGGGTCGGCGAGTTCGCTGACGTGGGCCCAGCGCACCGGGCGGTCCAGGTGGTCCTGCCCCGCGCGCACGGTGAGCTTGAGCGCCGAGTGCTGGAGGAGCGAGGCGAGCGTGGGCGGCATGGGACCGGGTTACCTTCGGCAGTCGATTGCTACGTCCCGTATGAACGGAGCACCTTCATTTTGCCACCCCGGCCAGATTCCCCGGCGTTCCCCGGCCATCCGGGAACCGGCGCGGGGGCCGGGCCGGACCGGGCCGGACCGGGGCGAGCCGGGGCCTCATCCGCGCAGATCCACCAGGAGCGGCGGCGCGTGTTCCCCCTCGACGGTCGTCAGGGAGAGCACCGCGTGCCCCGCGGGCACCTGGTGGGCCAGTTCGGAGGCCGACCAGCGCTCCCGCTCGATCTTGCGCACGGTCACGGCGTCGGTGGTGACGGCCTTGCCGGTGACGAGTTTGCGCAGCGCGTGGATCGCCCGGGTGAGCGGCTGGTCGGCGAAGACGGTGTGCTTGGCGACCTCGGTGGTCTCCACCCACTCGGTGCCCCAGGCCTGCGCGAAGAGCCGCCCGTCCCAGGTGGTGACGCCGGAGAAGGCCATGTGGCAGCCGAACGAACCGAGCAGCGAGGTGTGCAGCGCCTCGGGTACGTCACCGAGGCCGCGCAGGGTGAGCAGCACCCCGGCGTTGCGGTTGCGCAGCCGCTGCACGGCCCGTACGGACGCGGCGGTGACGGCGTGCGTGGCGTCGTCCACGGCGAGAAAGGCGAAGAGCGACTGGTCCGCGCGGGCCGTCGCCCCGGCGGCGAACTGGGCCAGGACGAGCCGGGTCAGCAGGTGTCCGGCCTCGGGGTGGGCGCGTTCGGGCACGTCGATCCGGACCCGCAGCGGGTGTTCGAGGGCGCGCAGCGAGAACGGCCGGCTCTCGCCCGTGGTGTCGAAGAACGCCTCGAAGGCGGGCCGGTCGAGCACCGCGACCCGCGCGGCGAGGGCGAGCCCGGGATCGCCCTGACTGCCCAACTGCCGCTCACGGACGTCGAGTTCACGCAGCTGGGCGCGGTGGGTCTCGGGGTCCAGGCGCGCCTTGAGGTCGCCGATGGCGCCCGGTGAGCCGTCGAGGAGTTCCCGCAGGACGGGCACGGAGGGGAAGCGCCCGTGGGCGGCGCGGTAGGGGCCCAGCAACTGGGCGAGGGCCGTCGCCGCGCGGCGTGGGTCGACCTCGACGAGGTCTCCGGCGAACGCCTCGGCGAGCAGGGCGGCGGCCTCGTCGGGGTCGGTGGCGCCGCCGTACAGGTCGAGGTCGTAGGCGGACGCGGGATCGCCCGGCTTGATCACCACGTCGTAGCCGTCGTCGGCGCCGAGCTCGGTGCCCGCCGCGCACACCGCGACCACGGCGGCCTTCCCGGCCAGCGCCTGGAGCGCCAGCGACTCCACGACGGGCCGCACCAGGTGCCGGGTCTTGCCCGACCCGAACGGCCCGATGGCGAGCAGCGACGAGCCGAGCACGGCGGGGTCGACGGCGGCGCCCGCGCCCCTGCGGGTGGCCGGGACGCGCTCGGTGTCGGGGTAGCGGCCGATCCGCACCTGCGAGGTGAGCAGGTCGTGGGTGGCGGCGCGGGCGGGCAGGTCGCGGTCGCCCGAGGGATGCGGGCAGGCCCGCGCGCCCTGGCCCGCCACCGCGTCCGTGAACGCGCGCAGCCGCGAGCAATCGCTGCGCACGCTCCGCCAGGCCCGTCGGATGCGTACGCAGTCGACGTCGTTCATGCGCCCGGACCGCTCCTCGGCCACGAGCAGATCGGCGACGCCGCCGAGGCCCGCGACGCGCAGCTGGGGCCAGTCGGCGGGGGTCTCGCTGGGGCCGCCGGTCGCGGCGGCGCGGCCGTCCTTGCCGGCCCGCGGGTCGCGCAGCACGGTGAGCCATCCCCCGGCCCGCGCGGTCAGCCACAGGATCACGGCGGCGCCCACCAGGTGGTACCAGGTCGCGAAGGCGCGCAGGTGATCGGCCACATCCTCGCCGGTGCCGTTGTACAGCCAGGCGTGCGGCATCAGCGCGAGCGCCAGGTCGCCGAAGGGCAGCAGGGGGCGCGGCGGCGCCGCGTCCGCCTGCACGGTCGCGGCCGTGGGGGCGTAGTCCCGCAGGGTGTCGGCCTGCACGAAGCACCACACCAGGACGGCCCCGGCCAGCGCGGTGCGTACCGCCCGGGAAGGCTGGGGATGGTCGACGGCGTACCGGCGGAACACCTCGCGCCAGTTGCCGAGGCGCCCGGCGGTGTAGAGCACGAGGGCCGCCACCAGGCTGTTGTAGACGGCGAGCGCGGTGGTGGCCGCCGGGGGGCGCCGCAGGCCCCACCAGTCCTGCGGGGTGACGAGTTCGAGCAGGACGCGGCTGTGCGGGACGTAGCCGTTGCGCCACAGCGACCAGACCAGACTGGCCGCGAGCAGCGCGACGACGGCCCCGCCGATCAGCGCCCGGTCCGGCACCCGGTCGGGGTCGGCGTCCTTTCGTGGGGTGTGGCCCAGGCGCCACAGGCCCGGCTCGGCGGCCGCGCGCGGCGTGCGCAGCCAGTCGCCGAGCGAGGGCCCGGCCGTCGGCGCCTCGACGGGCCGGGGCGGCAGCGCGGGGCGCGGAGGCGGCCCCGAGGGGCGCGGGACCGAACCCGAACGGGTGCCGCGTGCGTCGTACGTGCCTTCGGTGTCCATCGACCCCTTGCCCCCTGACCAGCCAGGTCCGTTCCGAGCGGTGCGAACGCTCAATCTAGTGGCAGCGCGCCGGGGTTCACCGCTGCCGCGCACCGCGCGCCCGCCCCGGGCAACTGTCCGTCGAGGACAAGGGGCGCACCCCCACCACTACCGAACGGCGCATGCCAGGCTCCCCCGGTCCGCCCTAGCCTGCCCTTATAGCCGAAAAAGCCGTCCACACCCCCAGCATCTTCAGGAGCCCCTCATGAGCGCCGTCCCGCAGGAGCGCCGCGTCGTCACCGCCATCCCCGGCCCGAAGTCGCAGGAGCTTCAGGCCCGCCGTCTCGCGGCCGTCGCCGCCGGTGTGGGCTCCACGCTGCCCGTCTTCACCGCGCGCGCCGGCGGCGGCATCATCGAGGACGTCGACGGCAACCGCCTGATCGACTTCGGTTCCGGCATCGCGGTGACCTCGGTGGGCGCCTCCGCCGAGGCCGTGGTGCGCCGCGCGACCGCGCAGCTCGCCGACTTCACCCACACCTGCTTCATGGTCACGCCGTACGAGGGCTACGTCGCCGTCGCCGAGCAGCTGGCCGAGCTGACCCCGGGCGACCACGCCAAGAAGTCCGCGCTGTTCAACTCGGGCGCCGAGGCCGTCGAGAACGCCGTCAAGATCGCCCGTGCGTACACCAAGCGCCAGGCCGTCGTCGTCTTCGACCACGGCTACCACGGCCGCACCAACCTGACGATGGCCCTCACCGCCAAGAACATGCCGTACAAGAACGGCTTCGGCCCGTTCGCGCCCGAGGTCTACCGGGTGCCGGTGGCCTACGGCTACCGCTGGCCCACCGGCCAGGACAACGCAGGCGCCGAGGCGTCCGCGCAGGCCATCGACATGATCAACAAGCAGATCGGCGCGGACAACGTCGCCGCGATCATCATCGAGCCGGTGCTCGGCGAGGGCGGCTTCATCGAGCCGGCCAAGGGCTTCCTGCCCGCGATCAGCCAGTTCGCCAAGGACAACGGCATCGTGTTCGTCGCCGACGAGATCCAGTCCGGCTTCTGCCGTACCGGCCAGTGGTTCGCCTGTGAGGACGAGGGCATCGTCCCCGACCTGATCACCACCGCCAAGGGCATCGCGGGCGGTCTGCCGCTGGCCGCCGTGACGGGCCGCGCCGAGATCATGGACGCCGCGCACGCGGGCGGCCTCGGCGGCACCTACGGCGGCAACCCGGTGGCCTGTGCCGCCGCCCTCGGCGCGATCGAGACGATGCGGGAGCTCGACCTCAACGGCAAGGCCAAGCGCATCGAGGAGGTCATGAAGGCCCGGCTGGCCACCATGGCCGAGAAGTTCGACATCATCGGCGACATCCGTGGCCGTGGCGCCATGATCGCCATCGAGCTGGTCAAGGACCGCGCCTCCAAGACCCCGAACCCGGAGGCCGCCGGCGCGCTCGCCAAGGCCTGCCACGCCGAGGGCCTGCTGGTCCTGACCTGTGGCACCTATGGGAACGTGCTCCGCTTCCTGCCCCCGCTGGTCATCGGCGAGGACCTGCTCACCGAGGGCCTTGACATCATCGAGCAGGCGTTCGCGGGCGTCTGAGCGCCCGGGCAGAGCGGCGGGGACCGCCTGTGAAGAAGGTGTGGGGGGCCCATGGCGGGATGGCGTTGCGGCTGTCGGTCCCCCGCCGCCTGCCGTACGGTTTGCGCAGATGAGAGAAACACCCCGCCCGCAGGGGACTGCGGGCGATCCCAGGGCGCAGCATCCCCAGCTTTACCCTGGTCGTGCCCTCGCGCACACCCCTGGAGCCTTTGGCTCCGGAACTCCTCACCGATCGGATGACCGACCGCCCCACACCCCCCGGGGCGAGCGGTACGCCGGTCGCGGCGGCCGCCCCGGAACCTCCCCCCCTGTTCCGGGGCGGCCGGCTTTCCTCTTCGCCACGCTGCTCTGCGTGTTCGCGGTCATCACCTGGCAGGTCGCCTCGGGCGGCCCTCTGCGCCGTCTCGACGAGCGCGTCGACGCCGCCCTCGTCGGCCACGGCCCGTCCTGGCTCGCCGAAGGCCTCTCCGACCTCGGCAGCATGCCCGTCGCCCTGCCGGTCCTCGCCTGCGCGATCGCGTACGCCCTCTGGCGCGGCCTGCGCCGCCGGGCGCTGATCGCCGCCGTGACGATGGCGCTCGTGCCCCTGCTCGTGGTGCCGCTGAAGGAGTGGATCGCGCGTCCTGGCCCCTTCGACCCGGCCACCGGCTACTACCCCTCGGGCCACACCGCGACCGCGATGGTGGCCTACGGCGGGGCGGCCCTGTTGCTCGCCCCGTGCGTACGCCGGGTGTGGTTGATGCCCGCCGCCGCGGGGACACTCACCGCGGCGACGGGCACCGGTCTCGTCCTGCACGGCTACCACTGGCCGCTCGACGTGCTCGCCAGTGTCTGCCTGTGCGGGGCGCTCCTGGTGGTCAGCTCCACGGGTATGCGTCGTAGTTCCTGGAGAACTCGGCCCCGTTGAACCGGTCCCAGTTGATGGACCAGGTCATCAGGCCGCGCAGCCCCGGCCAACTGCCGTGGGTCTGGTACGCGCCGCAGTTGGCTTTCTTCGTCAGGCAGTCCAGGGTCTTGGTGACCTCGGCGGGGCTGGTCCAGCCGTTGCCCGCCTGGGTCGAGGCCGGCAGGCCGATGGCGACCTGGTCGGGGCGGAGGGCGGGGAACATCCTGGTGGTGTCGCCCGCGACCGGGAAGCCGGTGAGCAGCATGTCGGTCATGGCGATGTGGAAGTCCGAGCCGCCCATCGAGTGGTACTGGTTGTCGAGACCCATGATCGAGCCCGAGTTGTAGTCCTGGACGTGCAGCAGGGTGAGTGCGTCGCGCAGCGCGTAGATCACCGGCAGGTAGGCGCCGCAGCGCGGGTCCTGGCCGCCCCAGGGCCCCGAGCCGTAGTACTGGTAGCCCATCTGCACGAAGAACGTCTCCGGGGCCATGCTCAGAACGAACTTCGAGCCGTACTTGGCCTTCAGCGTCTTCAGGGCGTCGATGAGGTTGACGACGACGGGAGTTGTGGGGCTTGTGAAGTCGGTGTCTTTGGTGTTCAGGGAGAGCGAGTGGCCCTCGAAGTCGATGTCGAGACCGTCGAGGCCGTAGTCGTCGATGATCTTCGACACGGACGAGACGAAGGTGTCGCGGGCGGCGGCCGTGGTCAGCTGGACCTGCCCGTTCTGGCCGCCGATGGAGATCAGCACCTTCTTGCCCGCGGCCTGCTTGGCCTTGATGGCCGCCTTGAAGTCGGCGGCCGACTCGACGGTGGGGCACTCCGTGGCCGGGCACAGGTTGAAGCGGATGTCGCCCGAGGTCGGTGAGGTCGGCTCGCCGAAGGCCAGGTCGATGATGTTCCAGTCGTCGGGGACGTCCGCCATGCGCGTGTAGCCGGCGCCGTTGGCGAACGAGGCGTGCAGATAGCCGACCAGCGCGTGCCCGGACGGCGGCGGATTGGTGCCCCCGCTGGTGGTGCTCGCACTGAGCGCGGCCGACTTCGGGGACTCCCCCGCGCTGTTGGTGGCGGTGACCTGGAAGCTGTACGAGGTCGAGGCGGCGAGCCCCGTCACGGTGGCCGAAGTCCCGCTCACCGAGGCCACTTCGGCGCCGTCGCGGTAGACGGTGTACCCGGTGGCACCGGTCGACGGGGACCAGCTCAGATTGACGCTGGAGGAAGTGGCGCCCGACGCGGCGAGACCGGTGGGCGCGGCCGGTATCCCCACGGGCGCGCCGCCGGGGCCAATCAGCCTCACGTCGTCGGCGCTGTAGGCGGGCGTCCCGTACCAGCCGTGCGTGTAGACGGTCACCGAGGTGGTGCTCGGGCCCGTCTTGAACGTCGTCGTCAGCTGCTGCCAGGTGGACGCGGACTGGGTCCAGGTCGAGACGTCGGTGGTGCCGGTGCCGGACGCGCCGAGGTAGACGTAGCTGCCCTGCACCCAACTGCTCAGCGTGTACGAGGAGTTGGGCTGTACGGCCACGCTCTGGGCGCACTGCGCGTTGTCACTGCCGGCCGGGGTGGCCCTCAGGGCGTGGGTGCCGCCGTGCACGGGCGAGGTCACCACGGCGCCGCTGCCCGAGGTACAGCTCCAGCCGTCGAGTCCCGATTCGAAGCCGCCGTTGCGCAGGAGGTCGGCGTCGGCGGCGCGCGCGGACGGCGCGGCGGCGACGAGCCCGGCCGCGGCGAGGGCCGCCGCCGTCAGGGCGGCGAGCAGCGACGACCGTGCGGCCTGATGTCTGGTGCGGTCCACAACTGCCTCCGGGCAAGGGGGGATTGAGACAGGAAGTGCGCACAACATGGTCCAGACCAATCGGCTTGTCAAGGCTTCCGGCAGCGAACCGTCCCGGCCGGCCCCGACTCAGTCCCCGTCGTCCCGCTTGCCCTGGTTGCCCTGGCTGCCCTGCTTGCTCTGCCTGCCCCGCCTGCCCTCTTTGCCCCGGTGTTCGCCGTCGCGTGCGATACGGGCAGCCGCCTCGTGCATCGCCAGCTCCAGGACGGCGGGATCGGTCAGGGTGCCCGAGCCATCGGGCACCACCACCCAGCGCACCCCGCCGGCCACCCGGCCCGGATGCGGGACCACGACCCAGCTGCCGCCGCCCGCCCCGCGCACCCCCGTACCGAGCCAGCGCGCGGCCGTGCCCGGCGGCACGAAGAAGCCCATGCGCAGGTCCCCGAGGTCGGCGAGCACAGGCCCGGGCCGGACCATGAGCCGGCTCAGCACATCGAGCGCGCCGTGCCCGAGCCCGCCCGGCAGGATCAGTACGTCCCAGCTCCGGCCCGCCGGAAGGAGCGCGACCCCCAGGGGGTTGCGCTCCCACTCCCACCGGCAGGCATCGGGATCGGGCGCCACCGACGCCAGCCATTCCACCGCGCTCCTTGCCCCCGAGGCAGTCATCGCCGCATCTCCGTTCCGAGGCCGTTCCACCGGGCGCAGAGGTTGCGTCCACGAGGGAGAGCGGCTTCGGCCCGGGCTATGACGCCACTGGGGCCACCCGTCGGTGGTGCACCGGGTCACACAAGATCCAAAGGAGTGCGCCCCCGGCGTGGGCGGGGCGCACGAAGAACCCGTCACCGGGGCGGCCGAGCTCAGCTGTCGAAGCCGAGCCCCACCCGGTCCATCGCCCTCAGCCACAGATTGCGGCGGCCGCCGTTCTCGTCGGCGCGGGCCAGGGACCATTTCGTGATGCCGATGCCCGCCCAGGCGACCGGCTCCGGCGGGAAGGGCAGGGGCTTGGTGCGCACCATCTCCAGCTCCGTGCGCTCGGTGGGCTCGCCCGACAGAAGATCGAGCATCACCTCCGCGCCGAAGCGGGTCGCGCCGACGCCGAGCCCGGTGTATCCGGCGGCGTAGGCGACCCGGCCGCCGTGGGCCGTGCCGAAGAACGCCGAGAAGCGCGAGCAGGTGTCGATCGCGCCGCCCCAGGCGTGGCTGAAGCGCACCCCGGCGAGCTGCGGGAAGCAGTGGAAGAACTGCTCGGCGAGCTTGGCGTAGGTCTCGGGCCGGTCGTCGTACTCGCTGCGCACCTTCTTTCCGTACTGGTAGATGGCGTCATAGCCGCCCCACAGGATGCGGTTGTCGGCGGACAGGCGGAAGTAGTGGAACTGGTTGGCCGCGTCCCCGAGCCCCTGCCGGCGCCGCCAGCCGATGGAGTCGAGCTGGTCCGCGGTCAGCGGCTCGGTCATCAGGGCGTAGTCGTACACCGGGACCGTGTACGGACGCAGCCGCTTGACCAGGGAGGGGAACACATTGGTGCCGAGCGCCACATGCTCGGCGCGGACCTTGCCGTACGGAGTGCGGACCCCCATGCCGGCGCCGACCCGGGCCAGCGAGAGGCCCGGGGTGTGCTCGTGGACGCGTACGCCGAGATCGAGGCAGGCGCGCTTGAGGCCCCAGGCGAGCTTGGCCGGGTGCAGCATCGCCACCCCCTCGCGGTCCCAGAGCCCGCCGAGGAAGGTGGGCGAGTCGACCTCGGCGCGCAACTGGTCCTCGTCGAGGAACGCGAGCCCGCCGAAGCCGAGTTCGGTCGCCTCCTCGTACATCTCGCGCAGCTCTTCGAGCTGGTGGGGCTCGGTGGCGACGTCGATCTCGCCGGTCCGCTCGTAGTCGCAGTCGATGCCGTAGCGGGCCACGGCAGCGCCGATCGCGTCGAGGTTGGCCGCGCCCAGCTCTTCGAGCCTGGCCAGTTCGTCCGGCCAGCGGGCCAGGCCGTTGCCCAGGCCGTGGGTGAGGGAGGCGGCGCAGAAGCCTCCGTTGCGGCCGGAGGCGGCCCAGCCGATCTCCTTGCCCTCGATGAGGACGACATCACGGCCGGGGTCGCGCTCCTTGGCGATGAGCGCGGTCCACAGGCCGCTGTAGCCGCCCCCGACGACGAGGAGATCGCACCTCTCGTCGCCGGTGAGGGCGGGCAGGGCCTCGGGGCGGCCGGGGTCCTCCAGCCAGAACGGGACGGGCTTGGCGCCCGCCAGGGACTGTCGTGCCTCACTGTTCATGGCTCGGGTCACGGCCATGATTTCCAACTCCCTCAGGAACTGCGTACGGTTACGCTTTCGCGCTGTTCTTGCGCCGGTTCGCAATGAACTGTCCGGCGGTGACCACCACGACGGCGATGATGAACATGGCCGTCCCGATGACGTTGATCTGCACGGGTGTGCCGCGCTGCGCGGAGCCCCACACGAACATGGGGAAGGTCACGGTGGAGCCCGCGTTGAAGTTGGTGATGATGAAGTCGTCGAAGGAGAGCGCGAAGGCGAGCAGCGCGCCCGCCGCGATGCCGGGGGACGCGATCGGCAGCGTCACCCGCACGAACGTCTGGACCGGACCGGCGTAGAGATCGCGCGCGGCCTCTTCGAGCCTCGGGTCCATGGACATCACGCGGGCCTTGACGGCGGTGACGACGAAGCTGAGGCAGAACATGATGTGGGCGATGAGGATCGTCCAGAAGCCGAGCCGCGCGCCCATGTTGAGGAAGAGCGTGAGCAGGGACGCGGCCATCACGACCTCGGGCATCGCCATCGGCAGGAAGATCAGCGAGTTGATCGCGCCGCGCGCCCGGAACCGGTAGCGCACGAGCGCGAAGGCGATCATCGTGCCGAGCACGGTCGAGCCGATCGTCGCCCACAGGGCGATCTGGAGCGACAGCGAGAGCGAGCCGCACATGTCGGCGACCCCGCACGGGTCCTTCCAGGCGTCGGTGGAGAACCGCGTCCAGGAGTAGTTGAAGCGCCCGTTCGGCTTGTTGAACGAGAACACCATCACGACGACGTTGGGCAGGATCAGATACGCGAGGGTCGCGAGCCCCGCGATGACCACGAGGTTGCGGCGCAGCCACTTGATGACGGGCAGGTGACGCATCAGACCAGGTCCTCCGTCCCGGATCGGCGGATGTAGACGGTGACCATGATCAGCACGATCGCCATCAGGATGAAGGAGAGCGCGGCGGCCGTCGGATAGTCCAGGACCCGCAGGAACTGCGACTGGATGACGTTGCCGACCATCTTCTGGTCGGTGGAGCCGAGCAGTTCGGCGTTGACGTAGTCGCCGCTGGCCGGGATGAAGGTGAGCAGCGTGCCGGAGACGACGCCGGGCATCGACAGCGGGAAGGTCACCTTGCGGAAGGTGGTGGCCGGCGTCGCGTAGAGGTCACCGGCCGCCTCGTGCAGCCGGGAGTCGATCCGTTCCAGGGAGGTGTAGAGCGGCAGGATCATGAACGGCAGGAAGTTGTAGGTGAGTCCGCACACCACGGCCATCGGGGTGGCGAGGACGCGGTGCCCCTCGGTCCAGCCCAGCCAGCTGGTGACGTCCAGGACGTGCAGCGTCGACAGCGCGTGCACCACGGGCCCGCCGTCGGCCAGGATCGTCTTCCACGCCAGGGTGCGGATCAGGAAACTGGTGAAGAACGGCGCGATGACCAGGACGAGCACCAGATTGCGGTAGCGGCCCGCCTTGAAGGCGATCAGATACGCCAGCGGATAGCCGAGCAGCAGACACAGGAGCGTCGCCGTTCCCGCGTAGAGCAGGGAACGCACGAACTGCGGGCAGTACTCCTTGAAGGCGTCCCAGTACGTCTGGAAGTGCCAGGTGACCTGGAAGCCCTTCTCAAGTGACCCGGTCTGCACGGAGGTCGACGCCTGGTACACCATCGGCAGCGCGAAGAACACGATCAGCCACAGGATGCCCGGCAGCAGCAGCCAGTACGGCACGAGCCGTTTGCGGGTGGAGGCCTTGCGCGCGGGCAGTTCGGCGGGCGCCTCGACGACGGCGCTCACGCGGCGTCCTCGACCTTCTCCACGCCCGCGTCGATCGCCTGGGCGGCGTCGAGACCGAAGGTGTGCGCCGGGTTCCAGTGCAGGACGACCTCGGCGCCCGGCCCGAGCCCCGTGCGCCGGTCGACGTTCTGCTCGTACACCGCGAGGCCCTTGCCGGCCGGCGAGTCGACCAGGTACTGCGTGGAGACGCCGATGAAGGACGAGTCCACGACGCGGCCGGTGACACGGTTGCGTCCCTCGGCGACGGCGCCCTCGTCGTCGCGGTGGGCGAGCGAGATCTTCTCGGGGCGCACTCCGACGAGGATCTTGCCGCCACTGGTGACGGGGCCCGGACATCGCTCCTGGGGCAGCCTCAGCTCGGCGCCGCCGGCCGTGACCACGACGTCCTGACCGCTCTTGCGCGCGATCTCCGCCTCGATGAGGTTGGAGGTGCCGAGGAAGTTCGCGACGAACGTGGTCTTCGGGTTCTCGTACAACTCCGCGGGCGCGCCGAGCTGTTCGACGCGTCCGCCGTTCATCACCGCGACCGTGTCGGCCATCGTCATGGCCTCCTCCTGGTCGTGGGTGACGTGCACGAAGGTGATGCCGACCTCGGTCTGGATGCGCTTGAGCTCCAGCTGCATCTGGCGGCGCAGCTTGAGGTCGAGGGCGCCCAGCGGCTCATCCAGGAGCAGCACCTGCGGGTGGTTGATGAGGGCGCGGGCGACGGCCACGCGCTGCTGCTGGCCGCCGGAGAGCTGATGCGGCTTGCGCTGGGCGAAGTCGCCGAGCTGCACGAGCTCCAGCATGTCGTCGACCTGCTTCTTCACCGACTTGATGCCGCGCCGGCGCAGTCCGAAGGCGATGTTCTCGGTGACGTTCAGGTGCGGGAAGAGGGCGTAGGACTGGAAGACGGTGTTCACCGGGCGCTTGTGGGGCGGCAGGTCCGTGACGTCCGTGTCGCCGAGGAAGACCGTGCCGGTGCTGGGCTCCTCAAGACCCGCGATCATGCGGAGCGTGGTGGTCTTGCCGCAGCCGGACGCGCCGAGCAGCGCGAAGAACGAGCCCTGCGGGACGGTCAGTTCGAGCGGATGGACGGCGGTGAAGGAGCCGTACGTCTTGCTGATCCCGGTGAGGCGAACGTCGCCGCCGGCGGTGCTGTCTGTCATGGGTGGGGTCCCAGGGAAGAGTCGGGAGGAATGGGGGGCGGAGCCAAGGGGGGCCGAGCCGGGTGCCGCCTCCAGGGGCGTGGGGAACTGCGCGACCAGCCACAGCGGACCCGCACCCGAAATCGGGCACACCCAGCGGAGCGCTCACGCTCCGATGAGCCGGGAGAACTTCTGCTCGTACGCCGTCTCCTCGGCCTCGCTGAGCGAGCGGAAGGAGTGGGACTTCGCGGCCATCGCCTTGTCCGGCAGGATCAGTTCGTTCGCCGCGAGCTCCGGGTCGATCCTGGCGAGATCGTCGCGGACCCCGTCGACCGGGCACTGGTAGTTGATGAACGCGGCGAGCTTGGCGGCCACCGGGAGCTCGTAGTAGTAGTCGATCAGTTTCTCGGCGTTGCTCTGGTGCCGGGCCTTCGCCGGGATGAGCAGGTTGTCGGTGGACGTCATGTAACCGGCCGCCGGGACGGCGTACTTGATGTCCGGGTTGTCGGCGCGCAGCTGGGTCACGTCGCCGCCCCAGGCCACACAGGCCGCGAGGTCGCCCTTGACCAGGTCGCCGGTGTAGTCGTTGCCGGTGAAGCGGCGGATCTGCTTGGTGTCGACGCCCTTTTGGAGCCGTCCGATCGCCGCGTCGAAGTCGGCGTCGGTGAAGTTCGCCGGGTCCTTGCCGAGGTCGAGCAGGGTCATCCCGATGGTGTCGCGCATCTCGGAGAGGAAGCCCACCCGGCCCTTGAGGCTGGGGTCGTCCAGGAGCTGGGTGATCGAGTCGACCTTCTTGCCGTCGGTCGCCCTGCTGTTGTACGCGATGACGGTCGGGATGCCGGTCCAGGGGTAGGAGTAGGCGCGGCCCGGGTCCCAGTCGGGCATCCGGAACTGGGGCGCCAGGTTGGCGTAGGCGTGCGGCAGGTGCGCGGGGTCCAGCTCCTGCGCCCAGCCGAGCCGGATGAGCCGGGCGGCCAGCCAGTCGGTGAGCACGATGAGGTCGCGGCCGGTGTCCTGGCCGCCGGCGAGCTGGGGCTTGATCTTGCCGAAGAACTCGACGTTGTCGTTGATGTCCTCGGTGTACTTGACCTGGATGCCGGTGCGGCGGGTGAACTCGTCCAGCGTCGGATGGTGCTTCTTGTCGTCGCTGATGTCCATGTACTGCGTCCAGTTGGAGAAGTTGACCTCCTTCTCCTTCGCGGAGTGGTCCGCGTTGGACGGTCCGGTGCCGTTCTCCTTCGTGGCGGCCGGGATGCCGCAGGCGCTGAGCGTGGCGAGGCCGCCGACGGCGAGCGCGCCGGCGCCCGAGGCGCGCAGCAGCGAACGGCGGGTCAGGGCGCCCCGGCCGTCGGTCAGGCTGCGCCGGACGGCGGCCAGTTGGGCCGCGCCGAAGGGGGCGCTCCCCGCTCGACCGGAATCGAGGGCGTGAGGGAGGCCGGACTCGTACTGCTCCATACGCTGTGTGCCCTTTCGGGTGGGTTCGGTGGCCTGGTCGGGCCGCTCGGCTATCGGTCCCCGAAGATCGTGCGGTGCCAGTCCTTCGCCGCGACCGCCGTGTTGTCGTACATCACGTGCTTGACCTGCGTGTACTCCTCGAAGGAATACACCGACATGTCCTTTCCGAACCCACTGGCCTTGTAGCCGCCGTGGGGCATCTCGCTGATGATCGGAATGTGGTCGTTGATCCACACGCAGCCCGCCTTGATCTCGCGGGTGGCCCGGCCCGTGCGGTAGACGTCGCGGCTCCAGGCGGAGGCGGCGAGGCCGTAGGGGGTGTCGTTGGCCAGGGCGATGCCCTCGTCGTCGGTGTCGAAGGGCAGCACGACCAGGACCGGGCCGAAGATCTCCGCCTGGACAACCTCGCTGTCCTGGGGGGCGTCGGCGATCAGGGTGGGCGGGTAGTAGGCGCCGTCGCCCTTGGGGACCTCGCCGCCGGTCACGATCCGGGCGTAGCCACGGGCGCGCTCGACGAAGGCGGCGACGCGGTCGCGGTGGGCGTGGGAGATCAGCGGGCCGAGGTCGGTGTCCGCGCGGAAGGGGTCACCGACGCGCACGGTCTCCATCAGCGCCGCGACCCGCTCGACGAAGGCCTCGTACAGGGGGCGCTGGACGTAGGCGCGGGTGGCGGCGGTGCAGTCCTGGCCGGAGTTGATGAGCGAGGCCGCGACCGCGCCGTGCGCGGCCGCTTCGAGGTCGGCGTCGTCGAACACCACGAACGGGGCCTTGCCGCCGAGTTCGAGGTGGATGCGCTTGACGGTGCGCGTGGCGATCTCCGCGACGCGTTTGCCGACGCCGGTGGAGCCGGTGAAGGAGGTCATGACGACGTCCGGGTGCCCGACGAGGTGTTCGCCCGCGTCCGCTCCCGCGCCCGTGACGATGTTGACCACGCCGTCCGGGATCCCGGCCTCCGTGGCGGCCTCGGCGAACAGGAGCGAGGTCAGCGGGGTGATCTCGGCGGGCTTGAGGACGATGGTGTTGCCCGCGGCGATCGCCGGGAGGATCTTCCAGGCGGCCATCTGGAGCGGGTAGTTCCACGGCGCGATGGACCCGACGACACCGATGGGCTCCCGGCGTACGTAGGAGGTGTGGTCGCCGGAGTACTCACCCGCCGACCGGCCTTCCAGGTGCCGGGCGGCGCCCGCGAAGAAGGCCGCGTTGTCGATCGTGCCGGGGACGTCGAACTCCCGGGTCAGCTTGAGGGGCTTGCCGCACTGCGAGGACTCCGCCCGCGCGAACTCCTCGGCCCGTTCGGCAAGGACGCCCGCGAGGCGGTGCAGGGCGGCGGAGCGCTCGCCGGGGGAGGTGGCCGACCAGCCGGGGAATGCCTCCTTGGCGGCGGCCACCGCCGCGTCGACATCGGCGGGGCCCGCGAGCTCGTAGGAGTACACCGGGTGCCCGGTCGCCGGGTCGATGACCTCGTGCCGCCGCCCCGAGGTGCCCGGGCGCAGCCGTCCCGCGATGTACTGGGCGCCGGCCGCGAAGCGGTCGTTGGCCGGGAAGCGATTGCCGTTGCCGTTGTCGGTGTCCATGTCGCCCACGTTCTTCGTAGCTTCAGCTCGATTTGAGTGACGATCCTGGCAGAGCGGCATCTGGCCAACAAGTGATTCCGTTGTTGCCTTTTGGTTACGCGACGGAATCTGTCGACCAAGTGTCGGGTCGGGGCGGTATTGGCCCGACGGGTTGTCAGTGGCGCGTGCCAGACTCGCGTGCATGGAGCAGATCACGGGGGACCGCGCGCCGCTCGACGCCCTGACCGAGCGGTTCACCAACGGTGAGCGGATCAAGTTTCTGTACTTCTGGGGTCATGCGCCGAGGCGCGACGGATCGTTGGGGCCGAGCTGCTTCAGCCAGTGGTGGCCCTCACGCTTCGTGGTCGACGGGGTCGAGTACGCGACGGCGGAGCACTGGATGATGGCGTCGAAGGCACGGCTCTTCAAGGACGCCGAAGGGGAGCGCGCGGCGCTCACGGCGGCGAACCCCGCGCTCGCGAAGAAGGCCGGGCGCCTGGTGCGCGGCTTCGACGAGGCGGTGTGGCGGCGGGAGCGGTACGGGACAGTTCTGGCGGGCTGCCTGCACAAGTTCGGCCAGGACGAGGCGCTGCGGTCCTATCTGCTCAGCACCGGCGCCCGGGTGCTGGTGGAGGCGAGCCCCCTGGACCGCGTCTGGGGCATCGGCCTGTCGGCGGACGCGCCGGGTGCGCGGGACCCCAGGCTCTGGCGCGGCCTGAACCTCCTGGGTTTCGCCCTGACCGAGGCCCGCGAGCGCCTGCGCTGAGGGCGGTCGGGGACCCGGCCGTCGGGGCGCGCGCGGGCCCCGGTGGCGGGGCGCGCGGGCCTCGGTGGCGGGGCTGGCCGCCCGGGCCCGGTCCGTGTTGCTCACCGGGGCCGAAAGCCGGGGCGAGCCGCACGGACCAGGCCTTGGTCAGCGGGCCGAGGAGGCCAGGGACAGGAAGCTGTTCCAGTAGTTGTCGTCGTAGACGTCGTGGTGCGTGGGCTGATGGGTCCAGATCACGACCATCAGGATCAGAATGACGATCCCCAGCACGATGCCGATGATGCCGAGGACGACGCCCGCGAGGGCCTGCCCCCGGTTGTTCGCCTCACCACGGGTGGCCCGGCCCTTGCCGAGCAGGCCGAAGATCAGGGCCAGCACACCGAGCACGATGCCGGCGATGCCCCAGGTGCAGAACATGGCGGCGCAGGCGATGATGCCGAGCACCATGCCGGCGGTGCCGAATCCATTCTGCGGGGCGGCCATGCCGGTCCAGCCCCCGTAGCCGTATCCCGGCTGGCCCGGGTATCCGGGGTAGCCGCCGTCGTATCCCTGCTGCTGACCGGGGTAGCCCGGGTATCCGCCGTCCGGTCCCGCCTGCTGCGGGTAGGCGGGGTAGCCGTAGCTGCCGGGGGGCGCCTGACTGGGGGCGGGCGGCGGCGTCGGGGCGCCGAAGCCGGGTGCCTGGTGTCCCGGCGTCTGCTGTCCGGGCGCCTGCTGTCCCGGTGCGTGCTGTCCGGGCGCCTGCTGTCCGGGCGCGCCCGGGAACGACGCGGGAGCGCCGCCGGGGCCGTCGCTCTGGCCGTCGGCGGGCGGGGCGGGCATCGAGGCGAGGGTCCGCTGATCGTGCACCGGCGGCTTGTCCAGCGGGACCTTGTGCTCCGGCGGCGCCCAGGGATCGCGCGGCTCCTGGCCCCCCGGCGGCTGCTGGTTGTTCTCTGACATGGGCCTCCCCCATCGTGATTCCGTCATGCTACGGCCCGGGTCGGGGGCCGATCCGCCCGGCCTACCATGATCCCCGACCGGCGAAGCCGTCGCGACGCCGACCGCGCGAGGCCCCTCGCGGCAGACCCTGGAGGACCCCATGACCGACCTGCACCCCTTCATCGCGGGGCTGCCCAAGGCCGAACTGCACGTGCACCACGTCGGCTCGGCGTCCCCCCGCATCGTGGCCGAACTCGCGGCCCGCCACGCCGACTCGAAGGTCCCCACCGACCCCGAGGCGCTGGCCGACTACTTCACCTTCACGGACTTCGCGCACTTCATCGAGGTCTATCTGTCGGTCGTCGACCTGATCCGCACCCCCGAGGATGTGCGCCTTCTCACCTACGAGGTGGCGCGCGACATGGCCCGGCAGAACATCCGCTACGCCGAGCTGACCATCACGCCGTTCTCCTCCACCCGGCGGGGCATCGACGAGCGGGCGTTCATGGAGGCGATCGAGGACGCCCGCAAGGCCGCCGAGGCCGAGTTCGGCACGGTGCTGCGCTGGTGCTTCGACATTCCCGGCGAGGCGGGCCTCGAAGCCGCCGCCGAGACGACGCGGCTCGCCACGCAGGACTCCGTCCGCCCCGAAGGCCTGGTCTCCTTCGGCCTGGGCGGCCCCGAAATCGGCGTACCGCGCCCGCAGTTCAAGCCGTACTTCGACCGGGCCATCGCCGCCGGTCTGCACTCGGTGCCGCACTCGGGCGAATCCACCGGGCCGCAGTCGATCTGGGACGCGCTGACCGAGCTGCGCGCCGAGCGGATCGGCCACGGCACCAGCGCCACGCAGGACCCGGCGCTCCTGAGGCATCTGGCCGACCACCGGATCGCCCTGGAGGTCTGCCCGACCTCCAACCTCGCGACGCGGGTGGTGGCGGACCTGGATCAGCACCCGGTCAAGGAGATGGTGGCGGCCGGCGTCCTGGTGACCATCAACAGCGACGACCCGCCGATGTTCGGCAGCGACCTCAACAACGAGTACGCGGTCGCCGCGCGCCTGTTGGACCTGGACGAGCGGGGTCTCGCCGGCCTCGCCAAGAACGCCGTGGAGGCCTCGTTCCTCGACCCGGCAGGCAAGACGAAGCTGGCCGAGGAGATCGACACGTACACGCAAGGATGGCTCACCCGCTGACCCGGGCGGCCGGCCCCGTACCGCGAGTCCGGGCGGGCGCCGGCCGGGTCCGGGCATCGCCCCCAATGGCGACCCCGGTCGGGCTCGCACCGGCCGGGTCGCAAACCTGCCGCCGAGGTCGCCCAGCGGCCCGCCCGGGCGCCTGCTGGCCACACCCCGCGCCGCTCAGCACAATGACCACATGGACCCCATGCGCACCACGGCGCGCACCGTGACAGTCGTGGCCCACCGGGGCGATCCCTACCGGGTCCGCGAGAACACCCTTCCCTCCATCGCCTCGGCCCTCGAACGGGGCGCGGACGCGGTGGAGATCGACGTCCGCACGACCCGGGACGGCGTGCCCGTGCTGCTGCACGACGACACGCTGAAACGGCTGTGGCAGGTCGAACGCCCGCTGAGCGCCCTGTCGTACGAGGAGGTGCGGGAGGCGACCGGCGGCGGGATCCCGACCCTGCGCCAGACGTTGCTCGCGGTCGGCGCACACCGCGTGATGATCGACCTGCCCGGCGCCACCGAGAAGTCCGTGCGCGAGGTGGTGGGCACGGTGCGCGAGTGCGGCGCGGGCGAGCGGGTGTACTACTGCGCGGGCCCGGTCGCGATGCTGGCCGTCCGCGCCGCGGACCCGGGCGCCGAGATCGCCCTGACCTGGACGAGACCCGCGCCACCGCGCCCCGCCCTGATCGACGCGGTGCGCCCGCGCTGGCTCAACTTCCGCTTCGCACTGGTCGGCCACGACCTGGTGGAGCGGGCCCACCGGGACGGCCTGCTCGTCTCGGCATGGACCGCGGACACCCGACGCACCCAACGCCGCCTCATCCAGCACGGCGTGGACTCGATCACCACCAACCGGGTGGAGGCGCTGCGCGCGGTCCTGTCGCAGCGGTAGCGGCGACGCGCGGACGAACGGCCGGCAGGACCAGTGGGGGGCACGAAGTGATGGCAGTGGAGCGGCTGGCGGCACGGCTGCGGACGGCGAACGGGTGGGCCGTGGACATCGGTCTCGCGCTCCTGGTCCAGGCGGCGATGTCGATCCCTTTCGTCGTCGCACGTCCGGCCGGACTGCCCCAGGCCACCTGGGCGGACTACGGGCTCACCTCGTTGAGCGTGCTGCCCCTGGTGTGGCGGCGCCGGGCCCCGGTGACGGTGACGCTCGCGGTTCTGGTGGCGGGAGCGACGTACAAACTGACCCTCGACGGGCCCGGCCAGCCGCTGCCCTACCCCGGGCTCATTGCCCTGTACACAGTGGCGGCGCTGTGCCCCGCGCGGCGCCGGATCGGGGTCGCGGCGCTGGTCGCCGTCCTCATCGTGCCGTCGGTCGCGCTCAACACCCAGGATGCCAAGGAGCTGCTGTTCTCCTTCTTCGTCTTCGGTGCCGCGTACGCGCTGGGAAGGCTCACCCACGTCCGGCAGGCTTACACCGTGGCCGTCGAGGAGCGGGCGGCGTACCTGGAGCGGGCCAACCGCAGCGAGGCCGAGCGGGCGGCGGCGCGGGAGCGGGCGCGGATCGCCCGGGAGACGCACGACATCCTGTCGCACGCCGTCAGCATCATGATCGTGCAGGCGGAGGCCGGCCCGCCGGCGGTGCGGGCCGCGCCCGAGCGCGCGGAGGCGGCGTTCGTGGCGATCTCCGACGCCGGCCGGGACGCGATGGCGCAGCTGCGCCGGATGCTGGGCGTGCTGCGCGAGGGGGACACCACGGGCACCGCCGCCCCGCGTGCGCCTCAGCCGGGCGTCGCGGAGCTGCCCGCGCTCACCGAGCGGGTCTCCTCGAGCGGCCCTTCGGTCTCGTACACGGTGACGGGCGCGCCGTGCCCGCTGTCGCCGGACACCGGTGCCACCGTGTACCGGATCGTGCAGGAGGCCCTGACGAACACGGTGAGGCACGCGGGAGCGTCGACCGCGCTCGTTCATCTTGCCTACGGCGAACGCGAGTTGACGGTCACGGTCCTGGACGACGGACACGGCGCCGAACCGTCCGCCGACAGCGCTCCCGGCCAGGGTCACGGCCTGATCGGGGTGCGCGAGCGGGCGGCGGCGCACGGCGGCACGGCGTCCACGGGCCCGGGCCCGGACGGCCGGGGCTTCGAGGTGCGCGCCGTCCTCCCGCTGACACCCCGGCCACCGCTCCCCCGCCAGGTACTCTCCCGCAGGGAGGTGGGGTCGTGACGATCCGTGTGGTGGTGGCCGACGACCAGGAACTGGTGCGCGCCGGCTTCGCCCTGATCCTGGACATGCAGCCCGGCATCGAGGTGGTCGCGGAGGCCGGCGACGGTGTCCAGGCCGTCGAGGCGGTCCGCCGCCATGCGCCCGATGTGGCCCTGCTCGACATCCGGATGCCGCGCCTCGACGGCATCGAGGCATGCCGCGAGATCAGCGCGGCGAGCGCATGCCGCACAGTGATGCTGACCACCTTCGACTGTGACGAGTACGTGTACGAGGCCCTGCGCGCCGGGGCGAGCGGATTCCTGCTCAAGGACGTGCGACGGGACGATCTCGCGCACGCGGTACGGGTGGTGGCGGCCGGGGAGGCACTGCTCGCGCCCTCGGTGGCGCGCCGCCTCATCGCCGAGTACGCCTCACGCCCCGCAATCCCGCCCCCTTCCGGTCGCCTTGACGTGCTCACCGCACGCGAACGCGAGACTCTGCTGCTGCTCGGCCGTGGCCTGTCCAACGCCGAGATCGCGGCCGCCCTGACGGTGTCCGAGCACACCGTGAAAACGCACGTGGGCCATGTGCTGGCGAAGCTGGGCCTGCGAGACCGGGTCCAAGCGGTGATCTGCGCGTACGAGACGGGCCTGATCTCGGCAGGCGCTCCCGCCTGAACATGGGCCGCGCGAGCGGGAGTTGACGACACAGCCCCTGCTCCGCCCAGGAAGGCGGAGCCCCAGCTTCCCATGACAGGGCACTCCCCCGGGCGGGGGAGACGGCACCGCCCCCGCTCCCCGGAGCGGGGGAGAAACCGGCCGGGCCGAACCCCTCGCCACGGCGATCCGTACGAGCTCTTCGATCACCAGGATGGATCCGTCAGCACAACAGCCCCACCTGATCACGGAGATCGCGCCATGGACGCCCGCACGCACACCCTCATTCCCACCCGCCCCCGCACCCGCATCCGCTCCCGCACCGCCCTGCTCGCCACTGTGCTGGTCCTCGCCGTCCCGGTGGCCCCTGCCGTCGCCTCGGCGCCGAGACCCCCCTCGGCCAGTGCCCGAGCCGCCACCGGCAGCCTCGACATCGCCGCCCTGCGTGCGGCCATCGCCGACGCCGGGAAGCCGGGCGCGGACGCGACGGCCGCGCTGGTCCGGGTCGGCGGCACCGAGGGGAGCTGGCTCGGCGCGGCCGGGGTGCACGACCTGGCCACCCGTGCCCCGGCCGACCCGGGCGGCCGCTTCCGGGCTGGTTCGGTCACCAAGGTCTTCACGGCGGCCATGATTCTCCAGCTCGCGAGCGAGGGCAGGGTCGATCTGAACCGACCGGCGCGGGCCTATCTGCCCGACCTGATTCCGGCGACGTACGCACGGGTGACGGTCCGTCAACTCCTCAACCACACCAGCGGAATCCCGTCCGTCGGTTCGTCCGACGACGACTCCCTGCATTACCTGTACGCGCACCGTTTCGAGGACCGCGACCCGGTGGACGTGGTACGCGAGGCGACCGCGCGGAAGCCCGATTTCGCGCCGGGCACCGAGCAGCACTACGGCAACATCGGCTACACGGTCGCGGGACTGCTCCTGGAGCGGGTGACGGGCGACTCCTACGCGCACCAGCTCGTCACCCGCATCGTGCGGCCGCTGCACCTCACGGACACCGCCGTCCCGGGCTCCGACCCGGCCATCCACGGCCCGCACAACCACGGATACCAGGTCTTCAAGGAGCCGGACGGCTCTTCGCGGCTGCGGGACGTGACGGTGTGGGGCGCGGGCGACGCGTTCGCGGCCGGCGACCTCATCTCCACCACAGCGGATCTGGACCGTTTCACCCGTGCCCTGTTCTCGGGCCAGGTAGTGCGTGGCGCACAGCTGAAGGAGATGTTCACGCTGCCCGGTCCGGACGTGCGCGACATGCGCACGGGCAAGCCGGCCGCGTACAGCGTGGGCCTGTCGACGATGCGACTCGGCGGCCGGGACGTGTGGGGCAAGACGGGAGGCCGCTACGGCTACAACACCGCGATCGGGGCCACGCTGTCCGCTTCTGGCGCCCCGACCCGGACCCTGGTCTACAGCGTCAACTCCACGGACGCCAAGGGCGCGGACATGAACCCGACCGCCATGAAAATCATGACCGCCGCCTTCGGCGTCAAGTCCGGGGGTACGGGGAAATGACGGCGGGGTCGGGAGCCGGACCCGCCGGCGGCGCGTCTACAACCCCACGATCGCGTTCCACCGCTTGGCGAACTCCACCCGTTCCTCGGACGTGATGTCGCGGGCGATCGCGAGACGTTCGCGCATCGTGGCGTCCGGGAAGATCAGGGGGTTTTCGGCCAGTTCGGCCTCGTCCTTGTTCTTCGAGGAGGCCAGGACGTCCCGGGCGGCGGGGACGGGGCAGACGTAGTTGACCGAGGCGGCCAGTTCGGCGGCGACCTCGGGGTCGTAGTAGTAGTCGATCAGGGCCTGCGCGTTCGCCTTGTGGCGGGCCAGGTTGGGGATCATCATCGACTCCGCCCACAGCTCCGCGCCCTCCTCGGGCACCACGAACTCGATGTCGGGGTTGTCGGCCTGGAGCTGGAAGACGTCGCCGCTGTAGGCCTGGCAGGCCAGTACGTCGCCCTTGTTGAGGTCGCTGGTGTAGTCGTTGCCGGTGAAGCGCCGGATCTGCTTGTTGGCGACCTGCTTGTCGACCTCGTCGCACATGCGGTGGAAGTCGTCCGCCGTCCACCGCGTGATGTCGACGCCATTGCCCTGCATGAGGAGGGCGAAGGATTCGTCCAGGCCGGAGAAGAGTGTCACCTTGCCGGCCAGGCGCGGGTCCCACAGATCGCTCACGCGCTTGAGCTCGCGGCCCAGCTTCTTCCTGTTGTACGCGATGCCGGTGATCCCGGACTGCCACGGGACGCTGTGCAGGCGGCCGTTGTCGAAGGCGGGGGTCCGCAGCTGGGGGTCGAGGTGGCGCGCGACGTTGGGCTGCTTGGCGCGGTCCATCTCCTGCACCCAGCCCAGCCGCACGAACCGGGCGGCCATCCAGTCGCTGATGACCATGAGGTCGCGGCCGGTCTCCTGATGGTTCATCAGCGCGGGGCTGATCTTGCCGAAGAACTCGTCGTTGTCGTTGATCTCCTCGGTGTACGTGACGGAGATTCCGGTGCTCCTGGTGAACGCCTCGAGGGTGGGGCGCCTGGAGGCATCCTTGTCGTCGACGTCGATGTAGAGCGGCCAGTTGGCGAACGTCAGGGACTTGTCGGCCGCCGAACGGTCACGGCCGGTCCGCTCGCCCGGTGCGACGTACGCCGCGGGGACCCCGCAGCCGGCGAGGGCGGCCAGCGCGGCGCCGCCGCCGAGGGCGCGCAGGAGGCTGCGGCGGGCAAGGGGGCTGCTGGCGCGGGGCGCGGTCGGTGGCATTCCCGCAGGATGCCCGGCCCACCGAGCGCGTTCAATGGACGCTGCGTACAGCCCTCGCCCCCAGGCCGGACACCCTGTCGGGCCCTGCGGGCCGGCCCGGGCGAGGTCCGGTGGCAGCGAGAAGGGGCGGGGGATCAACTCCCCCGCCCCTCGCGGCCGTTCAGGCCCGGATCACCATCAGCCGGTTCAGCCCTCGATCGACGTCATCACGTGCTTGATGCGCGTGTAGTCCTCGAAACCGTACGCGGAGAGGTCCTTGCCGTAGCCGGACTTCTTGAAGCCGCCGTGCGGCATCTCGGCGACCAGCGGGATGTGGGTGTTGATCCACACACAGCCGAAGTCGAGGTTCTTGGACATCCGCATGGCGCGCGCGTGGTCCTTGGTCCACACCGAGGAGGCCAGCGCGTACTCGACGCCGTTGGCGTACTCCAGGGCCTGGGCCTCGTCGGTGAAGGACTGGACGGTGATGACCGGCCCGAACACCTCGTTCTGGATGATCTCGTCGTCCTGCTTGAGGCCCGAGACGACGGTCGGGGCGTAGAAGTAGCCCTGCTCGCCGACGCGGTGGCCGCCCGCCTCGACCTTGGCGTGCGCGGGCAGGCGCTCGATGAAGCCGGTGACCTGCTTGAGCTGGTTGGCGTTGTTCAGCGGCCCGTACAGCACGTCCGCGTCGTCGGGCTGTCCGGTCTTGGTGTCGGCGGCGGCCTTGGCCAGCGCGGTCACGAACTCGTCGTGGATGGACTCGTGCACCAGCACGCGGGTGGCGGCGGTGCAGTCCTGGCCGGCGTTGAAGTAGCCGGCGACCGCGATGTCCTCGACGGCCTTGGCGATGTCGGCGTCCTCGAAGACGACGACCGGGGCCTTGCCGCCCAGCTCCAGGTGGACGCGCTTGACGTCCTTGGAGGCGGACTCGGCGACCTGCATGCCGGCCCGCACCGAACCGGTGATGGAGGCCATCGCCGGGGTCCTGTGCTCGACCATCGCGCGGCCCGTGTCACGGTCGCCGCACACGACGTTGAAGACGCCCTTGGGGACGATCGCGCCGATGATCTCGGCGATCAGGACGGTCGAGGCGGGGGTGGTGTCCGAGGGCTTGAGGACGACCGTGTTGCCCGCGGCGAGCGCCGGGGCGAACTTCCACACGGCCATCATCATCGGGTAGTTCCACGGCGCGACCTGCGCGCAGACGCCGACCGGCTCGCGGCGCACGATCGAGGTCAGCCCCTCCATGTACTCGCCGGCGCTGCGGCCCTCAAGCAGCCGGGCCGCGCCCGCGAAGAAGCGGATCTGGTCCACCATCGGCGGGATCTCTTCGGTGCGGGTGAGCTCGATCGGCTTGCCGGTGTTCTCCGACTCGGCGGCGATCAGCTCCTCGGCGCGCTCCTCGAAGGCGTCCGCGATCTTCAGCAGCACGCGCTGGCGCTCCGCCGGGGTGCTGTCGCGCCAGGCGGGGAACGCCTTGGCCGCGGCCGCCATGGCGGCGTCCACGTCCTGCTGGCCGGAGAGCGGCGAGGTCGCGTACGGCTGGCCCGTGGCCGGGTTGACCACCTCGATGGTCCGCCCGTCGGCAGCATCGCGGAACTCCCCGTCGATGTAATTGCGCAAACGACGCAGTTCGGTGGTCACTTCGCTGGCCTCCCGGTCCGATGTCCGATGGATGAGACAGCCCACCCTAGTCGGTGGAGCGACGCTTTCGACAGACCCGACGCCCCTGAACTTCGGATTCAGTTCCCGGAAGGTCACAGGACAACGAATTACATCGCTTTGGGGTTGCGGGACGGGCCGGGTCGGGTGCACAGTGGCTCCGTGGCCAGCCGAAGCACAGACCCCAGGAACGGGAACGGATCACCCTCCCGGCTCCCGACCACCGCCCCGCAGACGGACGCCGCCCGGCGCTCCCACGGGACGACGATCGACGCCGTCTCCCTGGCGATCATCGAGCAGCTTCAGGAGGACGGGCGCCGCCCGTACGCCGCGATCGGCAAGGCCGTCGGCCTGTCCGAGGCGGCCGTGCGCCAGCGCGTCCAGAAGCTGCTCGACCAGGGCGTGATGCAGATCGTCGCCGTCACCGACCCGCTCACCGTGGGATTCAGGCGCCAGGCGATGGTCGGCATCCGCGTCGAGGGCGACCTCGACCCGGTGGCGGAGGCGCTGACGGCCATGGCCGAATGCGAGTACGTGGTGATGACCGCGGGCTCCTTCGACCTGATGGTGGAGGTCGTCTGCGAGGACGACGACCACCTGCTCGAAGTGATCAACAAGAGGATCCGCGCCCTCCCCGGCGTGCGCTCCACCGAGAGCTTCGTCTACCTCAAGCTGAAGAAGCAGACCTATATGTGGGGAACCCGATAGCCGTGAGCAAGGACCTCAGCCAGACCGCCTACGACCACCTGTGGATGCACTTCACCCGCATGTCGTCGTACGAGAACGCCCCCGTCCCCACCATCGTCCGTGGCGAGGGCACCTACATCTACGACGACAAGGGCAAGAAGTACCTCGACGGCCTCTCGGGCCTGTTCGTCGTCAACGCAGGACACGGCCGTCACGAGCTCGCCGAGACCGCCTACAAGCAGGCGCAGGAACTGGCCTTCTTCCCGGTGTGGTCCTACGCCCACCCCAAGGCCGTCGAGCTCGCGGAGCGTCTGGCGAACTACGCGCCGGGCGACCTCAACAAGGTCTTCTTCACCACCGGCGGCGGCGAGGCCGTCGAGACCGCGTGGAAGCTGGCGAAGCAGTACCACAAGCTCACCGGCAACCACACCAAGTACAAGGTCATCTCGCGTGCGGTCGCCTACCACGGCACCCCGCAGGGCGCCCTGTCCATCACGGGTCTGCCCGCCCTGAAGGCGCCCTTCGAGCCGCTGGTCCCCGGCGCGCACAAGGTGCCCAACACCAACATCTACCGCGCCTCGATACACGCCGACGACCCGGTCGCCTTCGGCCGCTGGGCCGCCGACCAGATCGAGCAGGAGATCCTGTTCGAGGGCCCCGAGACGGTGGCCGCCGTCTTCCTGGAGCCGGTGCAGAACGCGGGCGGCTGCTTCCCGCCGCCGCCCGGGTACTTCCAGCGTGTGCGCGAGATCTGCGACAAGTACGACGTGCTGCTCGTCTCCGACGAGGTCATCTGCGCCTTCGGCCGGCTCGGCACGATGTTCGCCTGCGACAAGTTCGGCTACGTGCCGGACATGATCACCTGCGCCAAGGGCATGACCTCGGGCTACTCCCCGATCGGCGCCTGCATCATCTCCGACAAGCTCGCCGAGCCGTTCTACAAGGGTGACAACACCTTCCTGCACGGCTACACCTTCGGCGGCCACCCGGTCTCCGCCGCGGTGGGCCTGGCAAACCTCGACATCTTCGAGAAGGAAGGCCTCAACCAGCACGTGCTGGACAACGAGGGCGCCTTCTTCGACACCCTCAAGAAGCTGCACGACCTGCCGATCGTCGGCGACGTCCGCGGCAACGGCTTCTTCTACGGCATCGAGCTGGTGAAGGACAAGGTCACCAAGGAGAGCTTCAACGACGAGGAGACCGAGCGCGTCCTGTACGGGTTCCTCTCCAAGGCGCTGTACGACAACGGCCTGTACTGCCGGGCTGACGACCGCGGCGACCCGGTCGTCCAGCTCGCCCCGCCGCTGATCTCCGACCAGTCGACCTTCGACGAGATCGAGGGCGTCCTGCGCCAGGTCCTGACGGAGGCCTGGACCAAGCTCTGAGCATCCCGCCCACGGCCCGGCCGCGCCCATCCGAGTGAGATGGGAGCGGCCGGGCCGCGTGCTGTTGGGACAGCCACACCCCACTGCCTAGCGTGCCCAGTGACCGATCGGCCCTGCCTTCGTTCCCCCGTACGGGGAGCGGGAACAGGAAATCTGATCTGAACCGAGGTGTGCACCATGGTGGCTCCGCCGGACAACGACGTGCTGTGGGCACGTTCCCTGCACCATTCCCACAGCGGCTCGCCCGCCCTGACCGGGGTGGGCGTGGGGGTGCGCGAGGGCGAGATCCTTGCCGTGGGCGGCCCGCGCGGCTGCGGCAAGACGACCCTGCTGCGCTGCCTGTCGGGCACCTTGGTGCCGGACGAGGGCGAGGTGTGGTTCAACAGCGTGCCCGTCCACACGCTGGGCGCGGTGAGCCGTGAACGGCTGCGCCGCGACCGGTTCGCCTGGATCGACCCCGAGCCGACCCTGGTCCCCGAACTCAGCGCCTGGGAGAACGCCGCCCTGCCGCTGCTCCTGCGCGGCGCCCCGCACCGCGACGCGAAGAAGGCGGCCCTCGAATGGCTGGAACGCCTCGACGTCGACACCTGCGCCAAGCGCCGGCCGCACGCCCTGCTCCAGGCCGAGCGCCAGCGCGTGGCGATCGCGCGCGCCCTGGTCACCGGGCCCACCGTGCTCTTCGCCGACGAGCCCACCGCGACCCTGCACCGCGCCGACGGGGCGCAGGTGCTGCGCACCCTGCTCACCGCGGTCCGCTCGCACCGCATCACCACGCTGATCGCGACCCATGACACGGACGTGGCCGAGCTGGCCGACCGCACCGTGGTCCTCATCGACGGCCGCCGGGTCAACTCCCGTGTCACCACGGATGGTTCGGATACGGAGGGTATCGCCGCGTGCTCGCTCTCCGTCTAGCCCGCGGCACCCATCCGCTGGTCCTGCTGCGCCGACTGCTGGTGTCCGCGGCGTCCGCCGGGGTCGGTTTCCTGCTGCTGTGCACGCTCGGCCACGCCGTCGGCCACCCCGGCGCGTCCGTGCTGCGGCTGCTGTGGTGCGCGGTCCCGGTCGCGGCCACGGCGCACTTCGCGGTCGCGGTGGCCCGCACCGATCCCAGCACCCGGCCGCGTCCGGGGCTGTCCGCCGTGGGCCTTGGTCCCGCCCGCCTCGCGGTGATCGCCGCCGCCTCCACGGCGGTCACCTGCACGCTGGGCTCGGCGGTGGCGCTCCTGGTCTGTCTGCATCTGCGCGGCGACATCACCGGGCTCCCCTTCGACGGCGCCGCGGCCGGTCTGCTCGCCGCGGACCAGCCGATGCCGGTGGCGGCCGCCCTGACCCTGCTCGCCGTGCTGCCGGTGACGGCGTCGGTCGCGGCCGGGGTCGCGCTGCGCCCGCGCTCGGCAACGCGACCGGGCGAGCGCAGCGACCCGGTGCACCCCGAGGAGCCGGCGCCCGCGCCGAACGGGCTGCCGTGGGGGTGCGTGCTCATCACGGCCGGCCTCGCGGTGGAGACGTACGCGAGCCGGGGCGCCCCGGGCTCGGCCTTCCCGATGCCGGGCCACCCCGAGGGCAGCCCGGCGGGACTCCTCGGCGGGTGGGCGCTGACCGCGCTCGGTCTGGCGCTCGCGGGCCCCGCGCTCGCGCACTTCAGCGGACGGCTGCTGCAACTGGGCCGCCCGGGCGCCGCCCGCCTGCTCGCGGGCCGGGTCCTGATGGCGGAGGCCCGGCGCATCGGGCGGCCCCTGGGGGTGGTGTGCGCGGTGGCGTCGGCGGCGATCGCGGCGGCGGCCCTGTACGGGGGCCGGCCCGGACCGCATCCCTTCGGTCCGCTCACGGGGCTCGGTGCGGGGCTCGTCATGAGCTGCACGGTGGCGACGCTGCTGACCGCGACCCTGGAGTCCCGCCATGCCCGGGCCCACACCACGGCGGCCCTTCTCTCCCTCGGCGCCCCCGCCGCCACGCTGCGGGGCGCGGCGGCCCTGCGCACCCTGGCCCTGCTGGCCGTCTTCACCCCGGTGACCGCGACGATCGCCGAACTGGCGGCCCTCCCCCTGCGCTGACCGCCGGACGGGCTGAGGTATGCCGGGTGGGCCAGCACCAGCCCCACCAGGGGCGCGGGGAACTGCGCGCCCAGCCACGCACGGTCCGCAGCCGGGACTCCTGGGGCTCCGCCCCAGACCCCGATCGGCCTGAACGGCCTCGTCCTCAAACGCCGGACGGGCTGAGGTTGCCTGGCTGGGCCGGCATGAGCCCTGCCCTGGGTTGCCCCACGTGGGCCCGCACCGACCCCGTCAGGGGCGCGGGGAACTGCGCGAGAAGCGACCACGACCCGCAGCCAGGCTCCCTGGGGCTCCGCCCCAGACCCCGTTCGCGCCTGAAGGGCGCTCGTCCTCAATCGCCGGACGGACTGACGCTGCCCGCGCGGACCAGCACCAAGCACCCAGGGGCGCGGGGAACCACGCGAGCGCGGGAGGCCGACGCGCTGCCGGCCCGCACCGGGTGCGTGGAAGGCGAGCGCGCGCCGCAGGCTGCCGCGCGGGCCCGCACCGGGTGCGCGGAAGCGCGGACGCATCCACCCCCGCACCCGGATCCCGCCCAGCTCAGCGCAGCGCCTAGCATGGCCGCCGTGCCGGACACAGACGAAACCCCGCTCCCCCCAGCCCGCCCGGACCACGCGGGCAACCCGGGCCGCGACACCGAGATCGAATCCCTCGCCGAATTCGACGCGGCGCTCACCGCACACCACGGCCACGGGCTCGCCGGCTTCCGCATACAGTCCGTCGACCTCACGGCCCGCACCTTGGCCCTGCTCGCCGCCGACACCGCCGGCGCCGTCTTCCTCGGCTGCCCCATGGAGCCGGACGCGGCCGCCAAGATCAGGGCCGACGGCGCCCTCGTCTTCCCGCCCGTCCCGCACCTGCCCTTCGACCCCTACCGGGGCACGCTCTACTCCCCCGCCGAGCTCTTCGAAGGGCTCGCGGCGGGCTACGAGCACACCCCGGACGCCCGGTCGTACGCCTGGTTCCAGCAGACGAAGTCGGACGGCGACATCTTCTCCTCGATGCTGCGCTCCATCCATGACGACGCCGTCTCCGACGCACTGGACGAACAGCTCGTCGGGGCGCGGGTGGTGGGCGTCATGGGCGGTCACGCGATGGCCCGGGGCACGCGGGAGTACCGGGGCGCCGCGGTGCTCGGCCGCACCCTGGCCCGCGAGGGATTCACGGTGGCGACGGGCGGCGGCCCCGGCGCCATGGAGGCCGCGAACCTCGGCGCGTACGCGGCGCCCTTCGACGACGCGATGCTCGACTCCGCGCTCCAACTCCTCGCCGCCGAGCCCTCGTTCAGGCCGTCCGTGTCGGCCTGGGCCCGCGCCGCCTTCGAGGTGCGTACGAAGTGGCCGCGCGGCGGTACCTCCGTCGGCATCCCCACCTGGTTCTACGGTCACGAGCCGCCGAACGCGTTCGCGAACGCCATCGCCAAGTACTTCGCCAACGCCACCCGCGAGGACGGCCTGCTCGCCCGCTCCAACGCGGGCGTCGTCTTCCTGCCCGGCGCGGCCGGCACCGTACAGGAGATCTTCGACAACGCGACGCCGAACTACTACGAGTCGCGGGGCACCCCGACGCCCATGGTGCTGGTCGACCGGGCGCACTGGACGAAGCGGTTCCCGGCCTGGCCGCTGCTCCAGGCGCTGGCCGAGGAGCGCCCGATGGCGGCCCGGGTCGCCCTGGTCGACTCCGTCGCCGACGCCCCGGACGCCCTGGCCCGCCTGTCCCGCTAGCGCCCGCCCAGTACGCCAGGCGCGGCGCAAAAGAATCGGGCCCTCAGGCAACTCCCAAAGGGCGGTAAACGTCTGGTAAAGCGGAGTGGGGCGAACCGGTTGCCCCCGCCATGAACGGAGTCACCCGTGCTGCTCGGTCTGCTGACCGCCATCGCCGCCTCGGTCTGTTACGGCACGGGTTCGGTCCTGCAAGCCGTCGGATCCCGCCGCGCCGCCGGCCACGAGGAGGCCGCGAGCGACCGGACCCAGCACGGGGGCCCCAGCCTCTCCTCCACCGCGAAGGCCGCCACGACGTGGGAGTTCGCCGTCGGCACCGTTCTCGACTTCGTCGGGTTCGGGCTCGGCGCGCTGGCGGCCCGTCTGCTGCCGCTCTTCCTGTCCCAGACGGTGATCAGCGCCAACCTGGTCATCACGGCGGTGCTCAGCGTCAAGCTGCTCGGCATCCGCCTCAGCCGCGCGGAGTGGACGTCCATCGGGGTGGTCTGCGCCGCGCTGGTGCTGCTCGCCTCGGCGGCCGGCCATGAGGGCAGCGGCCACACGGCGGTGAGCACGCACTGGTGGCTCCTCGCCGTCTCGCTCGTCCTGATGGCCGGGGGCACGGTGGCCGTACGCCTCCTCGGCGCCCGCGCCGCGATCTGGGCGGGCCTTCTGTCGGGGCTCGGCTTCGGCGCGCTGGGGGTGGGCGTACGCGTCCTGAACGGCATCGACCCGTTCGACGCCGGGGCCCTGCTCGCCGACCCGGCGCTCTACGCGATCGGAGTCGCCGGGATCGGCGGCATGTATCTGCACACGGTGGCGCTCCAGATCGGCTCGGTGAACGGCGCGACGGCGGCGCTCGTGGTGGGCGAGACGGTGTTGCCGGGGGCGATCGGCGTGGCGTGGCTCGGCGACGCGTCGCGGGCGGGCCTCGCCTGGATGGCCGTCCTCGGCTTCGTCCTGGCGGTGGCCGGGGCGGTGGCGGTCGCGTGGTTCGGCTCCCCCGGCGCGCACGGGTCGCAGGAGCCGGCCGAAGAACTCACCCCGGTGGCCTGAGCCGCCCGCCCGGGCCCCGGCCCCGCCAGGCGCGCGGGGACCACGTGCGTGTCCCGCCGCCCCCGTCCCTCCACGGTTACGTGCCCGGCGCGGCCGGGGCGGGGCGGCCGCCCAGGACGACCACCTCCGGCGCCGCGAAGGCGACTCCCACCCGCGCCCCCACTTCCGGCGCGGCCCCCGGTTCGCACTGCGCCTCCAGGACAGGCCCGCTCCCGGGCCGCAGCCGCAGCACCACGTGGCTGCCGCGGAAGGTCCGCGCCACGACCTCGCACGCCGGCCCCTCCCGCTCCCCCACGATCCGCACGCCCGCCGGCCGCACCAGCACCTGGGTCTCCCCCTGCGGGGAGCCCGGCGGCACCGGGATCCTGCCCCAGGGCGTGGCGGCCACCTCGCCCGTCACGCTCGCCTCGACCACGTTCTCGAAGCCGAGGAAGCGCGCCACGAACGCGCAGGCCGGGCGCCGCCAGACCTCAAGGGGCGTCCCGCTCTGGGCGACGCGTCCGTCCCGCATCACCACCACCCGGTCGGCCAGTGCGAACGCCTCGCCCTGGTCGTGCGTGACGGCCAGCACGGTGGTGCCCAACTGGCCGAACAGGGCGCGCAGTTCGAGCACCAGACGTTCGCGCAGAGTGCGGTCGAGCTGGCCGAGCGGCTCGTCCAGCATGAGCAGACGGGGCGAGGGCGCGAGCGCGCGGGCCAGCGCGACGCGCTGCTGCTCACCGCCGGACAGCGCGGCGACCGCCCGCTTCCCGGCGTCCGGGAGCCCCACCAAGTCCAGCAACTCACCCACCCGGCGCGCCTGTTCACCGCGCGAGGCGCCCCGCATGCGCAGCCCGAACGCCACGTTGCCTGCGACGTCGCGCTGCGGGAAGAGCTGGTGGTCCTGGAACATCAGGCCGAGCCCGCGTCGGTGCGTGGGCACCCCGGCCTGGTCGGCTCCTGCGAGCAACACCCGTCCGCTGTCGGGGTGTTGGAGGCCGGCGACGACCCGCAGCAGGGTCGACTTGCCGCTGCCGCTGGGCCCGAGCAGGCACACCGTCTCGTGCTCGGCGACCTCCAGGTCGACCCCGTCGAGCGCGGCGCGCTGTCCGAACCGTACGCTCACACCGTCGAGCTTCAGCATCACAGCTCCCCGCTCCGGTCGGTCCGCAGGCGTTCCAGGACGAGCAGCGCCACCGCGCACACCACCATCAAAATCGTGCTGAGGGCCATCGCCTGGCCGTAGTTGAGGTCGCCGGCCCGGCCGAGCAGGCGGGCCACCGCGACGGGCAGCGTCGGGTGGTCGGGCCGGGCGATGAAGACGGTCGCCCCGAACTCGCCGAGTGAGACCGCGAACGCGAAGCCGGCCGCCACCAGGAGCGCCCTGCGCACCAGCGGCAGGTCCACTTCGCGCCAGACCCGCAGCGGGGAGGCGCCGAGCACGGCCGCCGCCTCGCGCAGGCGCTGGTCCACCGCGCGCAGCACCGGCAGCATGATCCGTACGACGAAGGGCGTGCCGACAAGGGCTTGGGCGAGCGGCACCAGGATCCAGGAGGTCCTGAGGTCCAGGGGCGGCTCGTCCAGGGTGATCAGGAAGCCGAAGCCGACGGTCACGGCCGAGACGCCGAGCGGCAGCATGAGCAGCGCGTCGAAGCCCCGCATGAGGCGGCCGCTGCCGCGCCGGGCCAGGGCCGCTGCCGCCAGGCCGCCGACGACCAGCGCGATCGCGGTGGCGGCGAGGGCGTACTGGAGGGAGTTCCCGATCGCCTCGATGGGCGCCACGAGGAAGCTTCCGTTGTCCCCGGCGTCCTGGAGCGCGCGGTAGTAGCCGAATCCGTAGCCGCCCGGTGTGTCGAGGGAGCGCTCGATCAGGACGCCTACGGGCAGCAGGATCAGCAGGGCCACGACCGCGAGGACCGAGGCGAGCAGGGTCCGCTGCGCGGCGCCGCGCGGGCGGCGGGCCGTGTGGGCGGGGTCGACCAGTTTCAGGGTGCTCTCGCGGCGGCGCACCGTCCAGGCGTGCACGGCCAGGACCGCGCCGACCGCGGCGAACTGCGCGATGGTCAGGACGGCGGCGGTCGGCAGGTCGAGGAGTTCGGCGGTCTGGCGGTAGATCTCCACTTCGAGGGTGGAGAAGGTCGGGCCGCCGAGGATCTGCACGACACCGAAGGAGGTGAAGGTGAAGAGGAAGACCATGAGGGCGGCCGCGGCGACGGCGGGGCCGAGCGCGGGGAGCGTGACGGTGCGCCAGGCCGTCCACCGGGAGGCGCCGAGCACGCGTGCGGCTTCTTCCTGACGCGGGTCGAGCTGGGACCACAGGCCCCCCACGGTGCGTACGACCACCGCGTAGTTGAAGAAGACGTGGGCGAGCAGGATCGCCCACACCGTGGTGTCCAGGCGCAGACCCCACAGCTGGTCGAGCAGCCCGCCCCGGCCGAGCAGCGCGAGGAACGCGCTGCCCACGACGACGGTCGGCAGTACGAAGGGCACGGTGACCACGGCCCGCAGGAACTGCTTTCCGGGGAAGTCGAGGCGGGCGAAGACGTAGGCGCCGGGCAGGGCGATCACGAGGGTGAGCGCGGTGGAGGCGAGCGCCTGCCAGGTGGTGAACCACAGCACGTGGGTGATGTCGGGGTCGCCGAGGACCTGGGTGAGCCGGCCGAGCTGCCAGGCGCCGTCCGCCCTGAGCCCCCGGCCGACGATGGCGGCCACGGGCCAGGCGAAGAACAGCGCGAAGAACGCGAGCGGCACGGCCATGAGCGCGAACCGCGCCGCGCCCCGTCGCACGGCGCCGCGCCGCCCCTGCTTCCGGGGCGGCCGGTCCGCGTGGCGCTCTACTTCAGGACGAGCGAGGACCACGACTTGACCCACTGGTCACGGTTCTTGGCGATCTTGTCAGGGGCCACGGTCGCCGAGTTCGTGATCTTGGCGCCGAACTTGGTGAACTCCGGCGGCACCGAGGCGTCCTTGGCCACCGGGTCCACGAACATCTGGAGCGGCATGTCCTCCTGGAACTTCTTGGAGATAAGGAAGTCCAGGAGCGCCTTGCCGCCGGCTTCGTTCTTGGCGCCCTTGAGCAGTCCCGCGAACTCGATCTGGCGAAAGCACGTGCCGGTGGCGACGCCGGTGGGAGCCTCGGCGGGCTTGGGGTCGGCGTAGATGACCTCGGCGGGCGGGCTCGATGCGTAGGAGACGACCAGCGGGCGGTCGCCCTTGGCCTTCTTGCCGCCGGCCGAGCCGGAGAAGTCGGTGTTGTAGGCCTGCTCCCAGCCGTCGTCGACCTTGACGCCGTTGGCCTTCAGCTTCTTCCAGTAGTCCTGCCAGCCCGCGTCCCCGTACTTGGCGACGGAGCCGAGCATGAAGCCGAGCCCGGGCGAGGACGTCGCGACGTTCTCCGTGACGAGGAGGTTCTTGTACTCGGGCTTGATCAGGTCGTCGAAGGACTGCGGGGGGCTGAGTTTCTTGTCCGCGAAGTACTTCTTGTCGTAGTTGACGCAGATGTCGCCGGTGTCGATGGGTGTGACCCGGCGCTTGTCCTTGTCGAGCTGGTCCTCGGCGGGCACCCGGTCCAGGCCCTTGGCCTCGTACGGGGTGAAGATGCCGTTGTCCAGGGCGCGCGAGAGCAGGGTGTTGTCGACGCCGAAGAACACGTCTCCGCGCGGGGAGCCCTTGGTCAGGATCTCCTGGTTGAGGGCGGCGCCGGCGTCCCCGCTCTTGAGTACCTTGACGGTGTAGCCGCTCTGGGCGGTGAACGCCTTGAGCACCGGGTCGGATGCGGCGAACGAGTCGTGGCTGACCAGGGTGACGGTCCTGCCGCCGGATCCGCTGGTGCCGGACGCCTTCTTGCCGTCCGAGCCGCCGCACGCCGCGAGCGTGGCGAGTCCGAGGGCGGCGGCGAGCGACGCGGCCGCGAGCCTGGTGGTACTGCGCATTTCTTCATTCCTCCTGGAGATGACCAGGAAGAGACGCGGCCCTGCCCGCACGACGCGAGGTCGTGCGGGCAGGGCGCAACAGCTTGAGTAATCGCCGAACTTCCTACCCCGCATGACCGGGGCAAGGTTCAGAGGGTCTGCGGTCCGTGTCCCAGTGATGGGTACCGCACTCTCAGCGCTGTGGCGCTCCCCTGTCGGAATATGCAGATGTTTCCCGCCAGGTTACACGGGCCCCTCGGCGCGGCCCGGGTCGTTTCGCGGGTCGGACGACGGCCCCGGCAGACCCCCGGCGCAGGCTCCGACGCGCGCTCCGGCCCCCCTGCGGCTACCGCTCGGAAGCCGCCAGCTGACCGCAGGCCCCGTCGATCTCCTGGCCCCGGGTGTCACGCACCGTCACGGGCACCCCGTGGGCCGCGATGGCCTCGACGAACGCCTTCTCGTCCTCGGGCCGCGAGGCCGTCCACTTGGAGCCCGGCGTCGGGTTCAGCGGGATGAGGTTGACGTGCACGCGCTTGCCCTTGAGGAGCCGGCCGAGCAGATCGCCACGCCACGCCTGGTCGTTGATGTCGCGGATCAGGGCGTACTCGATGGAGATGCGGCGCCCGGACTTCTCGGCGTACTCCCAGGCCGCGTCCAGGACCTCGCGGACCTTCCAGCGGGTGTTGACCGGGACGAGGGTGTCGCGCAGTTCGTCGTCGGGGGCGTGCAGGCTCACCGCGAGCCGGCACTTGAAGCCCTCGTCGGCGAAGCGGTGCATGGCGGGGACCAGGCCCACGGTCGAGACGGTGATGCCGCGCTGGGACAGGCCGAGGCCGTCGGGCTCGGGGTCGGTGAGGCGGCGGATCGCGCCGACGACCCGCTTGTAGTTGGCCAGCGGCTCGCCCATGCCCATGAAGACGATGTTGGACAGGCGCGCCGGGCCGCCCGGCACCTCGCCGTCGCGCAGGGCGCGCATGCCGTCGACGATCTGGTGCACGATCTCGGCGGTCGAGAGGTTGCGGTCGAGGCCCGCCTGGCCGGTGGCGCAGAACGGGCAGTTCATGCCGCAGCCGGCCTGCGAGGAGATGCACATGGTCACCCGGTCCGGGTAGCGCATCAGGACGGACTCGACGAGCGTGCCGTCGTGCAGCTTCCACAGCGTCTTGCGGGTGGTGTCCTCGTCGCAGGAGATGTGCCGGACGACCGACATCAGATCGGGCAGCAGCTCCTCCTGGAGCCGGCCGCGCGCGGCGAGCGGGATGTCGGTCCACTCGGCCGGGTCGTGGGCGTAGCGCGCGAAGTAGTGCTGCGAGAGCTGCTTGGCGCGGAAGGGCTTCTCGCCGATCGCGGCGACGGCTTCCTTGCGCTCGGCGGGCGAGAGGTCGGCGAGGTGCCGCGGCGGCTGCTTCGCTCCGCGGGGCGCGGTGAAGGTGAGTTCTCCCGGGACGGGGCGTGCCATGAGCGGTAACTCCTCAGTACGACGAGGCCGGCGATCCCCGCTGGGCGCGGAGCAGGCGACGATACGGTGCCGAAGCCAGGAGACCTCACTGGATCACCCCCGCAGACGCGGGGCCGAAAAGGGCGCGTCGCTCGCGAGCGACGCGCCCTTCAAGAGTAACCGGAGCCCGCCCGGCCCGTACCGAGCCCGAATCGGCGCCCGATTCCCGCCGAGCGGCACCGCGGCCGCCAGGTCACCCCGTGCCCACGAACACCGCAAGGAGCAGCCACACCACCGGGGCGGTCGGCAGCAGGGAGTCCAGGCGGTCCATGATGCCGCCGTGGCCGGGGAGCAGGGTGCCCATGTCCTTGATGCCGAGATCACGCTTGATCATCGACTCGCCGAGGTCGCCCAGCGTGGCGCTCGCGGCGACCGCGAGGCCGAGCAGCAGGCCCTGCCACCACGTGCCGTCGTCGATGAGGAACTGCATGCACAGCGCGCCCGCGACCATCGCGAACGACACCGCCCCGAACAAGCCCTCGCGGGTCTTGCCGGGGCTGATGCGCGGCGCGAGCTTGTGCTTGCCGAAGCGCCAGCCGATCGCGTAGGCGCCGGTGTCGCTGACCACGGTCAGCAGCAGGAACGTCAGGACCCGCCAGGGACCGTCGTCGGCGGTGAGCAGCATCGCGACGAACGTGGCGAGGAAAGGCACGTAGAACGCGGCGAAGACGCCCGCCGTCACGTCCCGCAGATAGTTCTCGGGCGGCTCGGTCATCCGCCACACGAGCACCGCGAGCGAGGTGAGTGCCATCGCCACCCACGCGCCCTCGGCGCCGCTGACGTACCCGGCGATCACCATCGCCGCGCCGCCCACCGCGAGCGGGACCAGCGGTGCCTTGATCTGCTTGCGCTCTTCCAGGCGGCTGGTGAGCTCCCACAGCCCCACGACGACGGCGACCGCGATGACCCCGACGAAGACCGCCTTCACCACGAACAGCGAGGCGATGATCACCGCACCGAGCGCGACGCCGACCCCTATCGCGGACCGCAGATCGCGCCCGGCCCGCTTCTTCTCCGGCTGCGCGGGCACGGGCGGCATGGGCGGGGTGCTTGCCATGGGCTCCTGCGGCGTCTCGTCGCGGAACAGAGGGCCGCCCGTCAAAGCAGCCCCCTGCTCACGTTCGTCGCGGTCTTCGGCGTGTTCGCCCGCGTCGGACACGACGGGCATCGGCTGCGTCCTCGCCACGGGCGGGGCGTCATACGCATCGTATGCGGGCCCCGCCGCGAACGCCCCCTGGGAAGGCCCCTCGGGGGTTCCCCAGTACGCGGGTCTCGGCGGAGCCCCCCAGGAAGAGTCGTTCATCAGACCTCTAGCAGCTCTGCTTCCTTGTGCTTGAGCAGCTCGTCGACCTGCGCCACGTACTTGGCGGTGGTGTCGTCGAGCTCCTTCTCCGCACGGCGGACCTCGTCCTCGCCGGACTCCTTGTCCTTGACGAGCTTGTCGAGGGCGTCCTTGGCCTTGCGGCGCACGGCGCGGATCGACACCTTGGAGTCCTCGGCCTTGGTGCGCGCGACCTTGATGTAGTCGCGGCGGCGCTCCTCGGTGAGCTCGGGGAAGTTCACGCGGATGATGCTGCCGTCGTTGCTGGGGTTGACGCCCAGGTCGGAGTCGCGGATCGCCTGCTCGATGTTGCGCAGCGCGCTCTTGTCGAACGGGGTCACCACCGCCATGCGCGGCTCCGGCACCGAGAAGGAGGCCAGCTGGTTGATCGGCGTCAGCGCGCCGTAGTAGTCGGCCACGATCTTGTTGAACATCGCCGGGTGCGCACGGCCGGTGCGGATCGCGGCGAAGTCCTCCTTGGCCACCACGACGGCCTTCTCCATCTTCTCCTCGGCCTCGAGGAGGGTTTCTTCGATCACCACTTGCTCCTGCATGTCTTGGGTGGGCCGGGAGTGCTCAGGGCGACCTGAGCCGTCGGGCCCTGGATAACCAGCGTCTTTCCCTGCACGGTGTCCGACCGGCAGGGGATTGTCCATCCCCCGGTCAGGCCCGGGTGCCCTGGTCGCTCACGAGCGTGCCGATCTTCTCACCCTTGACGGCGCGCGCGATGTTTCCGGCCGTAAGGAGCTCGAAGACGAGGATCGGGAGGTTGTTGTCGCGGCACAGGGTGATCGCGGTCATGTCGGCGACCTTGAGGTCGCGCGTGATGACCTCGCCGTACTCCAGCGCGTCGAACTTCACCGCGTCGGTGTTGATCCGGGGGTCGGAGTCGTAGACCCCGTCCACGCCGTTCTTGCCCATCAGCATGGCCTCGGCGTCGATCTCCAGGGCACGCTGGGCAGCGGTGGTGTCGGTGGAGAAGTACGGCATGCCCATGCCCGCGCCGAAGATCACGACGCGCCCCTTCTCCAGGTGGCGCACGGCGCGCAGCGGGATGTACGGCTCGGCGACCTGGCCCATCGTGATGGCGGTCTGGACGCGCGAGTCGATGCCCTCCTTCTCCAGGAAGTCCTGGAGGGCCAGGCAGTTCATGACCGTCCCGAGCATGCCCATGTAGTCCGAACGGGCCCGGTCCATGCCGCGCTGCTGGAGCTCGGCGCCCCGGAAGAAGTTGCCGCCGCCGATGACGACGGCGATCTGCGCGCCGTCACGGACGACGGCGGCGATCTCGCGGGCGATGTTGTGCACGACGTCGGGGTCGACTCCGAGCCCCCCGCCGCCGGCGAACGCCTCGCCGGAAAGCTTCAGCATGAAGCGCCCGGCCACCTTGCCGTCATCGCGCTTGTGGTCGGCCGAGTGATCGGCTGTGGCGGTGTCCGCGCCCTTACTCATGGGGATCTCCTCGTGCACATACGAAGAAGGCCATTGCCGGTGGGTACTCGTGGTCCCTAGCGGCAATGGCCTCCTCGTCAGATCTGCGGTCGTCCGTCGCGTGTGCGGCCGACGACTGCCTCAGACCCTAGCGGGGTCCAGTGTCGAACGCCGAACCGACTCAGATGCCGACCTTGATGCGCGAGAAGCGCTTCAGGGTGACACCGGCCTCCTTCAGCACCTGCTCGACGGACTTCTTGTTGTCCAGCGCGTACGGCTGGCCCAGCAGCGTGGCGTCCTTGAAGAAGCCGTTGACGCGACCCTCGACGATCTTCGGGAGCGCGGCCTCGGGCTTGCCCTCGGCGCGGGTGGTCTCCTCGGCGACACGACGCTCGGTCTCGACGACCTCGGCCGGAACGTCCTCACGGGTGAGGTACTTCGGCGCGAAGGCGGCGATGTGCTGCGCGACGCCCTTGGCGACCTCGGCGTTCTCCTGGTCGAGCTCGACCAGGACACCGATCTGCGGCGGCAGGTCGGGCATCGTGCGGTGCATGTACGCAGCCACGTAACCGCCGGTGAACTGCGCGAAGCGGTCCAGGACGATCTTCTCGCCGAGGTTGGCGTTGGCCTCGTCCACGAACGCCTGGACGGTCTTGCCGGCCTCGATCTCGGAGGCGAGCAGGGCGGCGATGTCGGCCGGGGAGGTGGCGGCGACGTGCTCGGCCAGCTTGGCGGCGACGGCCTGGAACTTGTCACCCTTGGCGACGAAGTCCGTCTCGCACTTCAGCTCGACCAGGACGCCCGAGGTCTTGTCCTCGGAGATGAGGGAGACGACGGCGCCGTTCTCGGCAGAGCGGCCCTCGCGCTTGGCGACGCCCTTCTGGCCCTTGATGCGCAGGGCCTCGACGGCCTTGTCGACGTTGCCGTCGGCCTCGTCCAGGGCCTTCTTGCAGTCCATCATGCCGGCGCCGGTGAGCTCACGGAGCTTCTTGACGTCAGCGGCGGTGTAGTTCGCCATGAGTCTGTGTTTCTCTCTCGGAGTCTAGAAAGATCTACGAAGATCTGCGGGGCTACGGGTCGACGGCGGGGGCTTGTGGCCCCCGCCGTCAACTACCGAACCTGTGGGTCCCGGTGAAGGGTCAGGCCTGCTCGTCGTCCGCGGCCGGAGCCTCGGTGGCCTCGGCCTCGGCGGCCGGAGCCTCAGCGGCCTCGGCCGGCTTCTCGGCCTCGGCGGCCGGAGCGGCGTCGGCGGCGGCCGCCTCGGTCTCGTCGGCCTTCTTGTCACCCTCGAGCAGGTCGCGCTCCCACTCGGCGAGCGGCTCGCCGGCCGCCTTCTCGCCCGGCTTCGAGTCGCCCGTGGCCTGGCCGGAACGGGCGATGAGGCCCTCGGCGACGGCGTCGGCGATCACGCGGGTGAGCAGGGTGACGGAACGGATCGCGTCGTCGTTGCCCGGGATCTTGTAGTCGACCTCGTCGGGGTCGCAGTTCGTGTCGAGGATCGCGACGACGGGGATGTGGAGCTTGCGTGCCTCACCGACGGCGATGTGCTCCTTCTTGGTGTCGACGATCCAGACGGCGCTGGGAACCTTCGACATCTCGCGGATGCCACCGAGGGTCTTCTCCAGCTTGGCCTTCTCGCGCGAGAGGACCAGGAGCTCCTTCTTGGTGAGACCCGAAGCCGCGACGTCCTCGAAGTCGATCTGCTCAAGCTCCTTGAGGCGCTGCAGACGCTTGTAGACGGTGGAGAAGTTGGTCAGCATGCCGCCGAGCCAGCGCTGGTTGACGTAGGGCATGCCCACGCGCGTCGCCTGCTCGGCGATCGCTTCCTGCGCCTGCTTCTTGGTGCCGACGAACATGATGGAGCCGCCGTGCGCGACGGTCTCCTTGACGAACTCGTAGGCGCGGTCGATGTACGACAGCGACTGGAGCAGGTCGATGATGTAGATGCCGTTGCGCTCCGTGAAGATGAAGCGCTTCATCTTCGGGTTCCAACGACGGGTCTGGTGACCGAAGTGGACGCCGCTTTCCAGCAGCTCCCGCATCGTGACGACGGCCATGGCCGTACTCCTTGAGATACTCGGTTATCGCGGCCGCCGGTCGGCTGCCGCGCCTGACGCCCCCGTGCGCCATGCCCTGAACCCTGCGCGGGTGAGGACCGAGTGGCGCGGCCGGCGATGGTGGAGAGCGCCGGCGGGGCGTGCGAAGTCGATCCGGTGACCCGGATCGCCACAAGAAGTGTACGGGACCCGCACAGTGCCGGGTGACGGCGTTGTCCACAACCGCCCAGTACTCCACAGATCGCCACCAAGATCCCCACCCACGCCGCCCCACCGGGACCCTGGACCCATGTACCGAGCACTCCTCACCCTGGCCCTCACGGCCGCCGGCTGGCCGGTGGTCCCGCCCACCGTCGTCCACCCCTGGGCCCCACCGACCACCCCCTACGGCCCCGGCCACCGAGGCGTCGACCTGGCCGCGCCCCCGGGCACCCCCGTCAGAGCCTCCGCCCCAGGCCGGGTCACCTTCGCGGGCGAAGTGGCGGGGCGGGGAGTCCTCACCATCACCCTCTCCGGCACAGCGCCCCCAGCGGCGCCCCCGCCGGACGGAACACCGCTGAGAACCACCTACGAACCGGTACGCCCCCTGGTCGCCCAGGGCGCCGAGGTCACCGCCGGCCAAGTGGTGGCCACCACGACCGAGGCCCCCTCGCACTGCCCCACGGGCTGCCTGCACTGGGGCCTCCTGAGAGCCCACACCTACCTGGACCCCCTGCTGCTCGTACACCACGCCGCGCCGTCCCGGCTGCTGCCGGTCGTGGGGGTTCGGGAGCCGGGGTGAGGGGGTGGGGGGAGGGGGTGGGGGGAGGGGGTGGGGGTGGGGGGGTGGGGGGGGAGGCCCCCTGGGAGGGGTTAGCGCTCGACGCCTCTGAGGGCCAGGGCCACCGCCGCGTCCGCGATCGCGGACGGGGGTTCCGTGGGGCTCTGTTCGATGCGGCGGACCGCGGCGTCGACGATGCCCTGGAGGAGGACCGCGGCGAGGCGGGGCTGGTCGTGGCCCAGGTCGGCGAGCGCTTCGACGATCATGGCGATGAGGCCACCGTGCGCGGCCCGGATCTTTTCGCGGGCCCCGGCGTCGAGCTCGCTTGCGGAGATGGCGACGACGGCGCGGTGCCGCTGGTCGCCGACGAGGCCGAGCTGGTGGCGTACGTACGCCTCGACCTTGGCGACCGGGGTCTCGGCCCGCTCCATCGCCCCTTCGATCTCGGCGGCCCAGCGCGGGAAATCGGCGGCGCAGAGTTCTTCGACGACCGCGGCGCGGGAGCGGAAGTACTCGTACACGGAGGAGCGGGCGAGGCCCGTGCGCTCGGCCAGGGCCGGAAACGTCAGCGCTTCCGTCCCGCCTTCGGACAGCAGGGAGCGGGCGGCGTCAAGGAGGGCGTCGCGCTGCATGGTGCGGTGCTCGGCCACGGAGGCCGCTCGGATCCTGGGCACTGTTCCACTTTACGGCCGGGCCGCCGGGGCGGTCGGCAGGGACGATTCACCGGCGTCCCTCATCGCCCGACGTCGGCCAGTTTGGCCCTCAGTTGCAGGACGGACTTGGTGTGGATCTGGCTGACCCGGCTCTCGGTGACCCCCAGCACGTTGCCGATCTCGGCGAGTGTGAGGCCTTCGTAGTAGTAGAGCGTCACGACGGTCTTCTCACGCTCGGGGAGCGTGTTGATGGCGCGGGCGAGCAGCCGGCGCAGTTCGCGGTCCTCGGCGACTTCGACGGGGTCGTCGGCGGAGGTGTCCTCGAGGGTGTCCATGAGGCTGAGCCGGTCGCCGCTCTCCCCGCCGACGTGGAGCAGTTCTTCCAGGGCCACGACGTTGGCGAGGGACAACTGGCTGAAGACGGCGTGCAGTTCCTCGACCGCGATGCTCATCTCGGCGGCCACTTCGGCCTCTGAGGGCGTGCGTCTGAGCTGGGCTTCGAGGGTCGCGTAGGCGCGTTCCACGGCGCGTGCCTTCTGCCGCACGGAGCGCGGGATCCAGTCGAGGGCGCGCAGTTCGTCGATCATCGCGCCGCGAATACGGGTGATGGCGTACGTCTCGAACTTGATGGCCCGCTCGATGTCGAACTTCTCGATGGCGTCGATGAGGCCGAAGACTCCCGATGAGACGAAGTCGGCCTGCTCGACGTTGGGCGGCAGGCCCACGCTCACCCGTCCCGCGACGTACTTCACCAGGGGCGAGTAGTGCAGGATCAACTGTTCGCGCAGCCGCTCGTCGCCGGTGGCCTTGTACGACCGCCACAGCTCGTCGAGGGACGAGGGCGCTGGTGGCCGCACGGTGCCGCTGCCGCGGGCAGCGGGGGGCGCTGCCGTGCGGTCAGACCCGGAGGTGTGCTGGGGCATGCGTTGCCTTGAGCCGTTCTGCTGTGACATGGGGCGGGGGCTGTTTTCGGTCGGGTCCCGTGAGCGTAGCGTGACTGTGCGGTCGCGGTGCGCGAAGGCCTCGGACCGGGCGCGGCCGCCGCCCCTGCTCGGGACGCGGGCGTCGGTGGGGGTCGCGCGCCGCGCGCCCACACGAAAAGCGCAGGTGTGCGGCTCGCGGCGGCCATCGCCACTCACCTTGTCACCCGAATGCGCCGGGTCAAGCAACGCCTCGCCGCGCGTTCGCCGTATCGAAGGCGCCGCGCGTCAACTTCCAGCCGTCGCCGACTCGTTCGACGAATCCGAGGGAGTGCAGTTCATAGAGCCGGCTGAGGGCTTCGTCGGTGCTGGTGCCAGCTTCTCTGGCGAGGTCGCGTACGCCGGCGCAGCCCCGTGACGGGAGGGCTTCCAGCACCTGGGCGGCGCCGGGAGCGAGGAGGTCGCGCGGCAGGACGGGTCCGCGCCGCGCGGGCGCCAGGTCACCCATGTCCCCCACGAGTTCGACGATTTCCGCCGCGTCGGTGACCAGGACCGCGTCGGTGCGCAGGAGTTCGTGGACGCCGGCCGAGAGCCCGCTCGTGGCGGGTCCCGGCACGCCCATCGTGAAGCGTCCGAGCTTCTGCGCGGCGCGGGCGGTGACGAGCGAGCCGCTGCGGTATTCGGCCTCCACGACGACGGTCCCCCGGGTGAGCGCGGCGATGACGCGGTTGCGGAGCACGAACCTGCTGGGCGTCGGGTGATCACCAGGCGGTAATTCGCCTACAAGGAGGCCCTGTTCGGCGATGCGTCCGATCAACTCGGCGTGGCCGCGCGGGTAGACGACGTCGACTCCGCACGCGAGGACGGCGATGGTGGCGCCGCTCGCGGCGAGTGCGCCTCGGTGTACCGCTCCGTCGACGCCGGCGGCCGCGCCGGACACGACAACCCATCCCTTCTCGGCGAGGCCCGAGCCGAGTACGGCGCCCATGTGGGCTCCGTAGGGCGTGCAGGCCCGCGCGCCGACGACGGCGACGGAGCGCAGCGCCCACATCCTCAGGTCGGGTCGGCCTCGGACCCACAGTCCGACGGGCCGGGCGTCGCCGAGGTCGTCGAGTTGGCGCGGCCATTCCTCGTCGCCCGGGACGAGGAATCTGGCGCCCGCTGCCTCTGCGGTGGCCAGGTCGCGTTCGGGGTCGGCGAGGGCGGCCCGGCGGCGGTGGCTTTCGAGCCGGGCGGCGCTGGCGCCTGGTGGGTCGTCCTCGGGCCCTCGGGGGTGGGTGAGGCGGCGCAGGAGGCCGGCGGCGCCGTAGACGCGCAGCCAGAGCCCGCCGCGTTCGTCGCCGGGTTCGATGACGCGGGTCAGGGCGGCCCTGGCGAGGCGTTCGGCGCGGCGCGCTGCCGCGTTCACGGCGTCGGCCGAGCTCACGCTGTCGGCTGTGCCGGCTGTGCCGGCGGTGTCGGCTGTGCCGGTGGTGTTCCCGGCGCTCATGGCGTGCTCCCGACTGGCAGGGGTGCGCCTCGGGAGATGCCGGTGCGCAGTTCGAGGGCGAGGGCGACGTGGCCCGCGTCGGGGCGGTCGTTGCCTGCGAGGTCGGCGATGGTCCAGGCGACGCGCAGGACCCGGTCGAGGCCGCGTGCGGTGAGCAGGCCGCGTTCCATGTCGCGTTCGGCGCCGGTGAGGGCGCCGGGGGCGGTGAGCCAGCGGGTGCGCAGTTCGTGGCCCGGCACTTCGCTGTTGCTGTTCCAGGGGGTGTCGCTCAAACGGGCGGCGGTGCGTTCGCGGGCGGCGCGGACACGCTCGGCCACGACGGCGCTCGGCTCGCCCCGCCCGCCTCCGCCAAGGAGGTCTTCGCGGCGTACGGGCTCGACTTCGACGCGCAGGTCGACGCGGTCCAGGAGGGGGCCGGAGAGCCGGGCCTGGTAGCGGCGGATCATGGCGGCGGGGCATTCGCAGCCCGCTCCGTGCAGGGTGTGCCGTCCGCAGGGGCACGGGTTGGCGGCGAGGATCATCTGGAAGCGGGCGGGGAGCCGGATGACGCCGGCGCTGCGCGCGATGACGACGTGCCCCGATTCGAGGGGCTGGCGCAGCGCGTCCAGGGCTTTGCCCGCGAATTCGGGGGCTTCGTCCAGGAAGAGGACTCCTCGGTGGGCGACGGAGACGGCGCCGGGGCGTGGCAGGCCGTTGCCGCCGCCGACGAGGGACTGCATGGTGGCGGAGTGGTGCGGGGCGCAGTAGGGGGCGCGGCGTACCAGGGGCTCGCCGGGCGGCAGGATTCCGGCGACCGAGTGGACGGCGGTGACTTCGAGGGATTCCTGGCGGGTCAGGGGCGGCAGGATGCCGGGCAGTCGTTCGGCGAGCATGGTCTTGCCTGCTCCGGGCGGGCCGGAGAGCAGCAGGTGGTGGCCGCCTGCCGCGGCGATTTCGAGGGCGGCGCGGGCGGCGTGCTGGCCCGCGACGTCGATGAGGTCGAGGTCCGCGTCGCGCGGCCCGGCGGTCAGGCCGGTGCCGGCTCCGGCGCCGGGGACGACGAGCCCGGCGAGCATGGCGTCGGGGCGGCTCCTGTCGGCGGGTTCTTCCTCGGGTACGGGTTCGTCGGTGAGGACGGCGACGAGTTGTCGCAGGCTGCGCACGCCGAGGACGGAGATGCCGGGGACCAGGCTCGCCTCTGCGGCGGTCTGTTCGGGGACGACCACCTGCTCGTAGCCGGCTTCGGCGGCGGCGAGCACGGCGGGCAGGATGCCCCGCACTGGCCGTACGCGCCCGTCGAGGCCGAGCTCGCCGATCATGACGAGGTCGGTCAGTTCCCGGGGGTCGATGCGTTCTGCGGCGCCGAGGATCGCGCAGGCGATGGCGAGGTCGAAGCCGGCGCCGCTCTTGGGGACGGACGCGGGGCTGAGTCCGACGGTGAGTTTCTTCTGGGGCCAGGGGTCACCGGAGTTGACGATCGCGGCCCGCACCCGGTCGCGGCTCTCCGCGAGGCTCTTGTCGGGCAGCCCCACCAGGGTGAAGGCGGCGACTCCGGGTTCGAGGTCGGCCTGGACCTCGACGACGACTCCTTCGACGCCAACCAGGGCGACCGAGCAGGTGCGTGCGAATCCCATGTCAGGCCACCCCCCGCACGTGTTCGGCACGCGGGGCGCCCTTGCGGGGCAGGGTGACGCCGACGAGGTCGATGCGGACGCCGCCGGGCGGTGGTCCTCCGTGGCCGGCGAGCCAGTGGCCGGCGAGGCGTTTGAGACGGTCGGCCTTGGCGGGTGTGACGGCGGCCATGGGGTGTTCGTAGGCGGTGGTCCTGCGGGTCTTGACCTCGCAGATGACGAGCGTGGGCCCGCCGGGGCGGGTGTCGTCGTGGGCGACGATGTCGATCTCGCCGGTCCTGCCGCACCGCCAGTTGCGGGCCACGACCGTCATTCCGGCGGCTTCGAGCAGCCGTACCGCCAGGTCTTCGCCGTATTTTCCAAGTGCTCCGCGAGCGTTCATCCGGCACCACCTCCGGCACCGACTTTCACGCATCGCGCCGAAACGGGTGGATCTTGGTGGATAACCCCTCGGTTGTGGAAAACCCCGCCACCCGAAGGGGGCCCTCCCCCCTCCCCCCCCCCGACAGCGCCCGGCCCCTCGGCGGCGCCCGGCCCCACGACGGCTCCCCGGGTGACCCGGCCCCCTGGACCCCCGACCCTGGCCCCCTCAGCCCCGGCGGCCCCCGCTTCAGCCGCCCGGCAGCTCCAGATCGCTCTTGTTGAGCTCTTCGATGTTCACGTCCTTGAACGTGAGGACCCGTACCTGCTTGACGAATCGAGCCGGCCGGTACATGTCCCACACCCAGGCGTCCGCCATCGACACCTCGAAGAACACCTCGCCCTGCACCGAGTGCACCTGCATCTCGTAGTCATTGGTGAGGTAGAAACGCCGCTCGGTCTCAATCACGTATTTGAACAGACCGACGACGTCGCGGTACTCCCGGTAGAGCTTCAGCTCCATCTCGGTCTCGTACTTTTCGAGGTCCTCGGCGCTCATGGCATGTTCCCCTTCAGCCGTGCGTCCCCCTATTGTGCGTCAGCCTCCCGGGCCCCTAAACGATTTCGGGGTCCAGGACCACCGGCGCGTGCGGAGGACCCTCGTCGAGCAGCGTGCGCAGCAGCTCGGCGAGCCTGGTCGGATACACCGTCTCACGGGCCGCGAGGAGTTCGGCGGAGGTCCACCACCTCAGACCCTTGGTACTGCGCCGCTCCAGCTCCGTGAGCGCCGTCGGGCCGGTCTCGGTCTGGGCCGTGCGGGCCAGGTAGTACCACTCGTCCTGGTCCCAGCGGCGCCCGTCGAACGGGAAGGAGCAGTGGCGCCGCCACAGCACCGGGCCGAGCTCGATGTCGGTGATCCCGGTCTCCTCCGCGAGCTCGCGCCGCGCGGCCTCGGCCCGGGTCTCGTCCCCCTCCAAGCCGCCGCCGGGCGTGAACCACCAGGTGTCGGACGGGTCTTCGGGCTCGTGGCCGTGCAGGAGCAGGATGCGGTCCTGGGGGTCGAGCAGAACGACCCGGGCGACCTTGCGCGGCCGCGTCACGGCCCCGCTCCCCTGCGGAACCGCCGCCGCCTCGCGCCCCGGCAGCCCCGGCGGGCTCGCCCCGGCTTCCTGTCCCACCGGCTCCGTCACGGCTTCACCGACCGGCGGCCGAGGCGGCGCGGCCCCTGCGGCGCCGGGTGAGGGAGGAGACCGGCCCCTGGAGGGCCCCGGCCAGGATCAGGACCGCGCCCGCCACCACGGCGCCCAGGATCAGTTCCAGCGGGCCGGGCCGGGAGGTGCCGCCCGGCAGCGGTGTGAAGCCCGCGGGGCGTTCCAGCATGCCGCCCAGGGGCCAGGCCACGGCGTCCACGCGGGCGTTCACGGCGGTCAGCGGGACCGAGCCGTTGGCGGCGTCGTCGAGGTGGACGCGGGAGTCGAGTGAGACCGAGCGGTCGTCGCCGAGCAGGAAGACCTGTCCCTGGGGGACCTTGGCCTCGAACGGCGTCCCCGAGGCCGGGTTCTTGCCGTGCAGATACGGTTCTTCGACCGGGGTGCCGTTGACGGTCAGCCTGCCGTCGGTGCCACAGCACTTCACGGTGTCCCCGCCGACACCGACGACCCGCTTGACCATGGGCACGTTGGCCCACTCCTTGTCCTGGAAGACCACGACGTCGCCTCGGCGCACATCGCCGCCCGATATCCGCTGCGCGAGCACCCGGTCACCCGCCTTGACGGTCGGCGACATGGACTGGGTGGGCACGGTGTACGGCTTGTACTCCACGGCGCCCCAGGCGAACCCGCCGAGGAAGAGGACACAGCCGACGGAGACGGCGAGTCCCGACAGCACACTGGCGAGACTCCGGCCGCCGCCGTCGTGGTCCAGTCCGTTACCCCTCATGGCAGCGCTCCCTTTCCGAGCGGCCCCGGGGCGCGTGTGACGCCCGGGGCCCCGGAGATCGGTTTCCGGGACCGCACCCTACCCGGCGGTATGCGCGCGGGTCAGCCCTTGGCCACCGGGGATTGCGCCTTGACCTGCGCTTGAAGGAGCTTGCGGCGCCGCCGCCACAGGACCATCGGCACGGCGCCGACGAGGCCGGCTGCGGCGGGCGCCGCCGTGCCCATCGCGCTCAGGCCGGGCTGGTCGAAGGTGTCGGGAACGCCGAGCCAGTCGAGGCGGTTGAGCGGCCAGGCGATCGTGAAGGCACGCCCGACGACCTCGTCGTTGGAGACCGTGCCGCCGCCCGGGAGCTCCTGGTGCCACCGGGAGTCCAGCGAGTCCTGGCGGTGATCGCCCATGACCCAGATCCGGCCCTGGGGGACCTTGATCGGCCCGAACGGCTTGTCGTCGCAGGCGGTGTTGCCCGGGTAGATGTAGGGCTCCGTCAGCGTCTTGCCGTTGACCTTGACCGGGCCGCCCTTCTGGCATTCGACGGTGTCACCGCCAACGGCGATGACCCGCTTGATCAGGTCCTTCTCCTCGGCGGACGGCATCAGGCCGATGAAGCTGAGGAACTTCTGCGCGGCGTTCTGGCTGGGGGTGGGCTCGCCGTCGAGCCAGCCGCCCGGGTCGTGGAAGACGACGACCTCGCCGCGCTGCGGTTCGGCGCCGAACCACGGGGTGAGCTTGTCGACGAGCACCCGGTCGCCGCGCTGGAGGGTGTCCTGCATCGAGTCGGAGGGGATCGAGAACGCCTGGACGAGGAACGTCTTGATCAGCAGGGCAAGGACCAGCGCGATGCCGATGAGGAGCGGCAGCTCCTTCCAGAAGGAACGCGGCTTCCTGGGCGCGCGGCTCTCGCCGTCACCGGGCTCCGCGCCCCCCGGTCCCTCCCCTCGGCCGCCGTCCTGCGCCGGCACCAGGTGCCCGGGCGCCGAGGCGTCCGCCGGGCCGTGCTGCGCCGAGGGTCCCGGGGAGGAATCGGCGTGCTCGTTCTCCGGCCGCTCCTCCGGCTCTTCGCGTCCGGATCGTGCGCCGACCGCCAAATCCCCCACATCCACTCCTCACTCGTTGCCACCGCCTGGCCCTCAGAAGGCTCAGGCCCACCACTCCCATAACGAGCGGGAGTTCCGCAGGGGTCGGGGGCCGGGTCGTCTGGTCGGGCTCCGCCGCCGGATCCCGGGACGCCACCCTATGCGACGCGGCCGCCCCCGCAGCGTGGGGCGCGGCGGCCACCGAGGCGAACGTCGGCGGCACCGAGAGCCTGCTCCAGTGGGAGAAAGGCCAGGCCACGACCATTGCGCGGCCCACGACCCCGCTCACGGGGACGGTGCCCTGGTGCCCGTCGTCGAGGTGGTAGCGGGAGTCGGCGGAGTTGGACCGGTGGTCGCCCATGACGAAGATCCGGCCCGCTGGAACCTTTACCTCGAATTGGATGTGCGAGGGCGGATCGCTGGGGGGCGTGAAGACGTAGGGCTCATCCAGCGGTACGCCGTTGACGGTGACCCTGCCGTCCGTGCCGCAGCACTTGACGGTGTCCCCGCCGACCGCGATGACCCGCTTGATCAGGTCCTGCTCGTTGTTGGACGGCAGCAGACCGATGAACGTCAGGCCCTCCTTGACCTGCTTGACCACGACGGGATCCTCGTCGGGCGACGTCTTCTGCTCGCTCTTGAGCCAGCCGCCGGGGTCCTTGAACACCACGACGTCCCCCCGCTCCGGCTTTGAGCCGAACCAGGGGGTGAGCTTGTCGACCAGGACGCGGTCGCCGATGGTGATCGTCTGCTGCATCGAGCCGGACGGGATCACGAAGGCCTGCACGAGGAAGGTCTTCAGGACGAGGGCGATGAGCAGCGCCACGGTGATCAGCAGCGGTATTTCGCGGACCGCCGATCTGCGTCTGCGCCGTTTGACGCGGCGGGCGAGCCGGCGCCGGTCCGCGCGGCCGCTCTGGGCGCGCCGGCCTCCGGCGGCCGGCGTGGTGGTGGGGCGGGTCCCGGTGGGCAGCGGCTGGTCGCGCGCCTCGGCGCGGGGCCGGCCCCGGCTACCCATGTCCGCCGCCCGGATCTCGTACGGCCGCGAAGGCGTCGGAGTTTTTGACCGACGTCCACCGCGCGAACGGCCAGCCGATCACCTCGGCGCGCCCGATCACCCGGTCCACCGGCACCATGCCGCCCCCGGGGTCGCCGAGGTGGTCGCGGGAGTCGCTGGAGCGGGAGCGGTGGTCGCCGAGCATCCACAGGGTGCCCTCGGGCACGACGATGTCGAAGGGCACCTGGGAGGGGCTGTCGCCGGGATGGAGATAGGGCTCGTCGACGGCTGTGCCGTTCACCTCGATCCTCCCGTGCCGGTCGCAGCACACGACGTGGTCGCCGCCCACGCCGATCACGCGCTTGACGTAGTCGGTCTCGGCGGGCTCGCTCAGGCCGAGGGCCGCTCCCATGGAACGTACGGCACGCCCCACCGGGTTCCCCTCGGGTGCCTCCCGCACGAAGGAGCCCCGGCCGTCGAAGACGACGACGTCGCCGCGCCGGGGACTGTCACCGAAGCGGTAGGCGAGCTTGTCCACCAGGACGCGGTCGCCGACCTGGAGGGTTGGTTCCATCGAGCCGCTGGGGATGAGGAAGGGCTGCATCACGAAGTGGCTGAGCAGCAGCAGGAACACGACGCAGAGCGCGAAGAGGGCCCCCGCTTTGCGCCAGGGGCCGTCCAGGCGGCGCGTCAGGGTCGTGAAACGCGCGGAGCGCGACCCCCGTGCGGACCCCTGGTCGGGGTCGGCGCGAGGGTCGCGCTCCGTGTGCTGTGCTTCGGTGTCCATCGGGGCCAGAGCTTATCCGGCCGCCGTCAAACCCGTACGCGGGTGTGAGCCGGGGCTCAGCGGTCGCGCTTCTCCTTGATCTTCGCGGCCTTGCCGCGCAGCTCACGGAGGTAGTACAGCTTGGCGCGACGGACGTCACCGCGGGTCACGACCTCGATCTTCTCGAAGATCGGGGAGTTCACCGGGAAGGTGCGCTCGACGCCGACGGAGAAGGAGACCTTGCGGACCGTGAAGGTCTCGGAGACACCGGCGCCCTGGCGGCGGATGACAACGCCCTTGAACTGCTGGATACGGGAGCGGTTGCCCTCGATGACGCGGACGTGGACGTTGACGGTGTCACCCGGGCGGAAGGCCGGGACGTCGCTGCGCAGCGTGGCGGCGTTGACGGAGTCGAGCAGGCTTGCCATGAAGGACTACTTCCTCACTGATGCCACAGGTCATCAGCGGAATTGGAGATGAATGGGGTGTTGTGCGGTTCAGGCGGGCGTCGTTCCCCCTGTGGCAGGGGCGCCGGCCGGCGCACAGCAGCTGCCTATTCTTCCACGTCGGCGGGCCTGCGCCAAAATCGGCCGCCGGGCTCGGGTGCCCAGCCGAGGATGGAGAGGGTTTCGCGGTCCTTCTTGTCGAAGGCGGCGGCGTCGCACCGCTCGATCAGATCGGGCCGGTTGAGGGCGGTCCGCCGCAGCGCCTCGTCCCGTCGCCACCGGGCGATCCTGCCGTGGTGGCCGCTGAGCAGCACGTCGGGGATGGTGCGGCCGCGCCACTGCGGGGGCTTGGTGTAGACGGGGCCTTCGAGGAGGTTGGCCATGGCGCCGGGCGCGAAGGAGTCGTCGCGGTGGGACTCGGCGTTGCCGAGGACGCCGGGAAGCAGCCGGGCGACGGCCTCGGTGATCACGAGGACGGCCGCCTCGCCGCCGGCCAGGACGTAGTCGCCGATGGACACCTCGTAGACGGGCAGCCGGGTGGCGTACTCGTCCATGACGCGGCGGTCGATGCCTTCGTAGCGGGCCGGCGTGAAGATCAGCCAGGGCCGTTCGGAGAGCTCGACGGCGAGTTCCTGGGTGAAGGGCCGACCGCTGGGGGTGGGCACGACCAGGACGGGGCCGTGCGCGCCGGACTCGTATCCGTTCGCCAGGGCCTCGTCCAGGCACTCCCCCCAGGGCTCGGTCTTCATGACCATGCCGGGGCCGCCGCCGTAGGGGGTGTCGTCGACCGTGTTGTGGCGGTCGTGGGTCCAGTCCCGCAGGTCGTGTACGTGGACGTCGAGTTGGCCGCGGGCTCGGGCCTTGCCGACCAGGGAGACGTTCAGCGGTTCGAGGTATTCGGGGAAGATCGTGACGACGTCGAGGCGCATCAGTGCCCGTCCCCGGCGTTCGCGGAACCCTCGCCGGGCTCTGCCGACGGGCCCTCGCCGGGCTCCCCGGACGGGTCCTGGCCGGGCCCTGCGGACCGGTCCTCGCCCGTCTCCTCGTCCCGGGCCGAGGCGATCTCGGCGCGGTCGTCGATGAGGCCGGGCGGCGGGTCGATGACCGCGCGCTGCGTCTCCAGGTCGATCTCCGTGACGATCTGCTCGACGAACGGGATCATCACCTCGGTGCCGTCGGGGCGCTCCACGATGAACAGGTCCTGCGAGGGCAGGTGGGTGATCTCGGTGATGCGGCCGACCTCGGTGCCGTCGGCGAGCACCACGTCGAGGTCCATGAGCTGGTGGTCGTAGTACGCGTCGGGCTCGTCCGGAAGCTCCGATGGGTCCACGTCGGCGATCAGGAGGGTGTTGCGCAGCGCCTCGGCGGCGTTGCGGTCGCGTACGCCCTCGAAGCGCAGCAGCAGCCGGCCGCTGTGCACGCGGCCTGACTCGATGGTCAGCGGACCCGTCGAGGCGGGGTCGGTGGTGAGGACGGCGCCGGGGCCGAGCCTCAGCTCCGGCTCGTCGGTGCGCACCTCGACGGTGACCTCGCCCTTGATGCCGTGGGCGCGGCCGATCCGCGCGACTACCAACTGCACGCTTGCTTCTCCTTCGGACAGCTTCAGACAGGTTCGGGCGACTTCCGACAACCGCGGCCCCGGTGCGGCCGCGGTCTTCGTTCTGGCCATAGCCACTATGGCCCGGAATACGACTACGGGCCGGGGAGGGCCGAAAGCCCTCCCCGGCCCGAGCCGGCGTATCTAGGTAAAGCGACCCATCTGGTCAGCGGACCTGGTCCACGTCGACGAGGTCGACCCGGATGCCACGTCCGCCGATTGCGCCCACGACGGTGCGCAGGGCGCGGGCGGTACGGCCGTTGCGGCCGATCACCTTGCCGAGGTCGTCGGGGTGGACCCGGACCTCCAGCACGCGCCCCCGGCGCAGGTTGCGCGAGGCGACCTGCACGTCGTCGGGGTTGTCGACGATGCCTTTCACGAGGTGCTCGAGAGCCTCCTCGAGCATGCTCAGGCCTCGGTCGACTCGGCGGCGGCCTCGGCCTCGTCCGCCTTCTTCTCGGTCTTCTTGGCCTTCTGGGTGATGGCCTCACCCTTGGCCTCGTCGGCCTCGAGGGTCTTGGCGAAGGCCTCGAAGGAAGCGCGCTTGTCGTCCTTCGTCTCCGGCTGGAGCAGCGGCGCGGGGGCCGGCAGGCCCTTGTGCTTCTGCCAGTCGCCGGTGAGCTTCAGGATGGCGAGAACGGCCTCGGTCGGCTGGGCGCCGACGGACAGCCAGTACTGCGCACGCTCGGCGTCGACCTCGATGCGCGACGGGTTGTACGTCGGGTGGTACAGACCGATTTCCTCGATCGCGCGACCGTCACGGCGAGTGCGGGCGTCGGCGACGACGATGCGGTAGTGCGGCTGGCGAATCTTGCCGAGGCGCTTGAGCTTGATCTTGACTGCCACTGGAGTGGTGTCTCCTGGTCTTGACGTGGTTGGGCACATGAGATGCCACGTGGGGTTGCGGTACTCGGGTGCCCGATGGACGCGTCAGCCGGAGGCGAGAGGGTTCCTGTGCGGCTGTCGAGTACAGCTAGCCATTGTGCCACATGCCCGCGGTGCTCACGCCGGGGGTCCGTGGGGCACCCCCGGTGGGCCCGCTCCCCCGGACCTCGCCGCCCCTGCCGGCGGCCGGGCCCGGGGTCAGCCGACCGCGGCGACCACCACCTCGGCCCCTTCCGGAATGCGGAACGGCTTGCCGCAGCCGCCGCAGACGATGGGCGCCTGGGCCAGCACGGACGGCACGACGCGGACGTTGCGCCCGCAGTCGCAGACCGCCTTGACCCGCACGCCGCCTCCGGAGGAGCCGTGCCGGGCGGCGGGGCCGCGGAAGGAGCGCTTGGTGTCGGCGGCGGTGGCCACGGTGTGCGCCTTGAGCGCGCGTTGCAGCCGTTCGATGGTGGGGCGGTAGCGGCGCCTGGCCTCGGCGTTCAGCGTGACCAGGGAGAAGCCGCTGCTGGGGTGCGGTTCCTCGGGGTGGTCGAGGCCGAGCTCCTCGGCGATCGCCAAAAACCTCCGGTTGTGGTAGCGGCCGGCGCGGGAGGTGTCGCGGACACCGCGGGCGGCGGCAATGCCGTGGACTGCCTCATGGAGCAGTCGCTCGAAGGAGAGCTCGGCGCCACAGGCTGACGACGACTCTCCGATCAGGGACTCGGGCGCGGCTAGGTCCGGCAGCTCGGGGTGGTACCGCTGAATGTCGGCCCACGCCTGTGCCAGCTCTGCGGCGAGAACAGGTGGTGTCGTGCTCACGTCGTGACAACGAGCCGCAGTGCCGCTGTGTTCCTATTCCGGGGCATCCCAAATAATTTGCTCGTACCCGTCAGTTGGCATTGATGCGTGCGGACGAGGGCGGGTGCGCTGATCTGCGGAGAAGGCTCACAGCTCACACCAAGGTATGACGTAGCGGCGTGTACGCCCCGGCGCGTAGCACAAGTCCACACGCCGGAGCGGCCCTTGCCGTCCGGTGCACAAGAAGGGTTTCGGCCGAGTCGTGGCCGCATCCGCGCCAGTGGCGGCGGACGGTGCTTTCCTCGGGCCTCCCTCAATGGGCGCGGGTCTCCCTCAGTAGGCGCGGGCCACGATCGCGACCGTACCGGGCGCGTCGTCGCCGGCGGGCACCGACCCGTCCTCGGCGACCAGGCACCGCACGGACACCGCCTGTTCGGCGAGCTCGGCCTCGCCCTCGGGGCCGAGGTCGGCCCACGGGATGCGCGCCCAGCCGCCGGCGACCGCGGCCTCGGCGGCCTCACCCGGCGTGGCTACGTCGCTGGTACGGGACTCCCGGCGCTCGCGGGACTGCTTCAGGAGCAGCGCCTGGTCCTCTTCGAGGACGGTGGGCAGCAGTTCGGCGAGCTTGTCGAGGGAGACGGCCTCCTTGCCGCCGGGGATGCGGCGGGCCAGCATCGCCGTGCCGGCCTCCAGGTCGCGCGGGCCGATCTCGACGCGGACCGGGACGCCCTTGAGCTCCCAGTCCACCGCGCGGCGCCCGAAGGGGGTCTCCACCCGGTCGTCGACCTGCACGCGCAGCCCTGCCGCCTTGAGGCGGTCGCCCACCTCGCGGGCCTTGGCGACGGCCTCGTCGCCCTTGATCGCCACGACCACGACCTGGACGGCGGCGAGCCGGGGCGGCACCCGCAGGCCGTTGTCGTCGCCGTGCGACATGATCAGACCGCCGACCATGCGGGTGGAGACGCCCCAGGAGGTCTGCCAGACCAGCTCCTGCTTGCCCTCCTTGGACAGGTACTGGGTCTGGAAGGCCTTGGCGAAGTTGGTGCCCAGCTCGTGGCTCGTGCCCATCTGGAGCGCCTTCCCGTCGCCCATCATCCCTTCCAGAGTGAGGGTGTTGATGGCTCCGGCGAAGCGCTCCTTGGCGGTCTTGCGGCCGAGGACCACGTCGATGCCGAGGACGTTGATCATGAAGTCGGCGTAGACGTCCCGGTGGATGCGGGCCGCGTAGTCGCGTGCGTCCTCATAGGTGGCGTGGGCGGTGTGGCCCTCCTGCCACAGGAATTCGCTCGTACGCAGGAAGACGCGCGGGCGCATCTCCCAACGGACCACGTTGGCCCACTGGTTGATGAGCAGGGGCAGGTCGCGGTAGCTCTGGATCCACTTCGAGAAGGAATCGTTGATGATCGTCTCGGAGGTGGGGCGGACCACGACGGGCTCTTCGAGCTCCTTGCCGCCACCGTGCGTGACCACCGCGAGCTCGGGCGCGAAGCCCTCGACGTGCTCAGCTTCGCGAGTCAGGTAAGACTGGGGGATGAAGAGCGGGAAGTAGGCGTTCTGGGCGCCCGCTTCCTTGATGCGTACGTCCATCTCGTGCTGCATCCGCTCCCACAGGCCGTAGCCGTACGGTCGGATCACCATGGTGCCGCGCACGGGACCGTTGTCCGCGAGTTCGGCCTTGTTGATCAGATCCTGGTACCAGCGCGGGAAGTCTTCCGCCTGGGGCGTGAGAACGGGTGCCTTTGCCATGGCGCGAATGGTACGGCGCGTGGGTGGCGGAGCGTGAATCGCCTTCCGGCCCCCCGGTCGTGCCGTGCGCGGTGCGCGCCGGGCGCCTTCGCCCTCTGGACGCGGGGCGGGATGCGGAGTTCCCTGGCATACGGGGGGAATGGCGCGGAGACTTTCACGGAGACTTTCACGGGGGGCTCATCCAGACACAGCTGACATCTCGGCGGATTGGGGCGCTTTCCATGACACCAACGCTCGTCCGGCATCAGACCCGCACGGCCTTCGCCCCCGCGGCGGGCTCGTCCGAGCGCGCGCGGGACTGGGCGGAGATCCAGGAACGCATGCTGGTCCCTCTCATCGAGGCGGCGTACGAACGCCTCGACGTCGGCCCGGCCACCCGGCTCCTCGAACTCGGCTGCGGCTCGGGCCTCGCGCTGCTGACGGCCGCGTCCAGGGGCGCCGCGGTGACCGGCGTGGACCGTCCCGAGCGCGCGGCCCGGCTCGCGCTGGCGCGCAGGCGTCTGCTGCCGGAGGCGGGCTGGGACGGCGCGCCGGGGATGGGCGCGACCCGGGTGGTGTCGGGCGGCGTCGCGGACGCGACCGGGCCGGGCGGCAGGCCGTACAACTTGATCACCGCGTTCGAACCGGTCGGCTACGTGTCCGGTGACACCGAGAGCCTGGTGCCGGCGCTCGCCTCGGCCGTGGGGCTCGCCGAGCGGGGCAGCGCGGTGGTGCTGGCCGGCTGGGGGCCGCCCGAGCGGTGTGCCACCTCGGCGGTGCTGCGCGTGGCGACCCGCCTCGCCGGCCGTTCGGGCGACGCGCCGGGCTGGCGGCCGAGCCGGCGTGACGATCTGGAGGACGTGGCGGCGCGCGCGGGCCTCAAGCCGGACGGTTCGGGCCGGGTGGCGTGCCCCTTCGGGTACGCGGACCTGGACAGCGCGATACGGGGCCTGCTGTCGACGGGCGCGTTCGACGCGGCGGCCCGCGCCACGGACCAGGCCCAGGTGGAGAAGGAACTCGTGGAGGCGCTGCACGGGCACGTCCGGCGGGACGGCACGGTGTGGATGCCCAATGTCTTCCGGTATCTGATCGCCCGCACCCCCTGACGGGCCCGTCCGGCACGCGCACAGGTCACCCCAACCACCTTGCGTGGCACGGTGGTTGGGGTGACCTGTGGCGCCGGGCCCGGCAGCCTCACCACGTACGCGCCGGGCTCGGGGCGGCTACGCCTGCGTCCTCACCGGGCGGGGGATGCCGGCCGCGCGGTAGGCGGCCTCCTCCTCCAGGGTCTCGGCCGTGAGCAGCGCCTGGGCCAGCGCGTCCAGCCTGTCGCGGTTGTCGCGCAGGAGGCGGCACGCCCGCTCGTAGCACTCATCCACGACGCGGCGCATCTCGGCGGCGATGGCGTCCAGGGTGGCGGGCGCGGCGGACAGGCCATAAGCCTGCTGGGCGTCGCTCGGCAGCGCGGCGAGCGGCCCGATGCGCTCGCTCATGCCCCAGCGCGCGACCATGCCGCGGACGAGGTTGGTGACCTGTTCGAGGTCGTTCTCGGCGCCGGTGGTGACGGCGTCGAAGACGATCCGCTCGGCGGCCATGCCGCCGAGCGCCCCGATGATCCGGCCGCGCAGGTACTCCTCGGTGTACGCGTACCGGTCGGCGTCGGGAGTGGACAGGGTGACACCGAGCGCCCGGCCGCGCGGCACGATGGTGACCTTGCGGACCGGGTCCGCGCCGGGCTGGAGCATGCCGAGCAGCGCGTGCCCGCTCTCGTGATAGGCGGTGCGCCGGCGCTCCTCGTACGGCATCACCAGGGGCCGCTCGGCGCCGAGTTGGACCTTTTCCAGGGCGTCGGAGAGGTCGGCCTGGCCGACTTGGCGCCGCTGTCGCTTGACGGCGAGCAGGGCCGCTTCGTTGGCGAGGTTGGCGAGGTCGGCGCCGGTCATGCCGGGGGTGGTGCGGGCGACCTGTTCCAGGTCGACGTCCTTGGCCAGCGGGATCTCCCGGGTGTGGATCTTCAAGATGGCGGCGCGGCCGTCGCGGTCGGGTGGGCTGACGTGGACGACGCGGTCGAAGCGGCCGGGACGGGTGAGCGCCGGGTCCAGGACGTCGGAGCGGTTGGTGGCGGCGAGCACGATGACGCCCTCGGAGCCGGAGAAGCCGTCCATCTCGGTGAGGATCTGGTTGAGGGTCTGTTCGCGCTCGTCGTGGCCGCCCATGCCGGAACCGCCGCCCCTGGCCCGGCCGATGGTGTCGATCTCGTCGATGAAGACGATCGCGGGGGCGACCTTGCGGGCCTCGGCGAAGAGCTCCCGTACGCGCGAGGCGCCCACGCCCACGATCATCTCGATGAACTCGGAGGCCGACGCGGAGAAGAACGGCACCCCCGCCTCCCCCGCGACGGCCCGCGCAAGGAGCGTCTTGCCGGTGCCGGGAGGTCCCGCGAGCAGCACGCCGCGGGGCATCCTCGCGCCCATCTCCCGGTAGGCGGCGGGGTTTTTGAGGAAGTCGACGACGTCGTTGAGTTCGCCCTCGACCTCGTCGATGCCGGCCACGTCCTCGAAGGTGGTGCGCTTGCCGTCGGAGCCCGTCTCGACGGGCTTGGGCGGGGCCTTGCGGCCGAGCATCCCGCCGGCCCCGCCGCCGAGACCCGCGCTCACGCGCCGGGCGATGAAGAGCCACAGGACGACCAGGAGCAGCATCGGGGCGAGCGAGATGAGCAGGTTGGCGAGGAAGCTGCGGTGTTCGACGACGGGTTCGGCGGTGACGGTGACGTGCTGCTTGGTGAGCTGGGACCACAGGTCGTCGTCCGCGAACGTGGGGCGCTGGGTGGTGAATTCGGTGTAGTCGCCGCTGCCCTCGCCGGAGGGGACGGGTGCCTTGTTCTTGAGCTTGCCCTGGATGGCGTCGCCCTTGGCGTAGATCTTGGAGACGTTGCCGGCCGTGACCTGCTTGCTGAACTCGGTGTACGAGACGGTGCTCTCGTCGCCGTCGTTGAAGAGCGAGAGGATCAGGTTGGTGACGAGGTAGACGATCAGCGCGGTGAGGATCAGCCGGCCCCAGCCGCCCGGCATCTTCTTCCTCGGCGCGGGCGGCGGTGGCGCCCCTTCGGAGCGCCACGGCTGGTCGGGGCGTTCGCGCGGGGGTACGGAAGTGGGCACGTGGCTCTCCTCATGGCCGGTACGCGCCATTATTGGAGAGCGGGACGAAGGGGGCATTCCGGGCGGTCCTGACGGGTCGGCCGGTCCTGCCGCCATGGGGCGCCCGAGCGGCGCACGGGGCCGGGTACGCGTGCGGGGCCGGGTACGCGCACGGGGCCGGGTACGCGCACGGGGCCGGGTACGCGCACGGGGCCGGGTACGCGCACGGGGCGCGCCCGGACCTGCCGGGGGCGCCCCGCACGCGTACGGCCGTCGGGCCTCAGCCCATGAACTTCTTGAACTCGTCGGGCAGCTCGAAGTTCTTCTGCTCCTCCGCCAAGGGCAGGCCGAGCGCGCCGCCCTGCGCCTTGCGCTCGGCGGCGGCGGCCTCCTCGGCCTTGCGCTTCATCGGGTTGCCGCTCTTGCGCTTGCCCTTGCCCTGCTTGATCTGCTTCTTCTGCCGGCCGGGGCCGCCGCCCATGCCCGGGATCCCCGGCATGCCGGGCATCCCGCCGCCCTGGGCCATCCGGGACATCATCTTGCGGGCGTCGAAGAATCGCTCGACCAGGTTCTTCACCGCGCTGACCTCGACGCCGGAACCCTTGGCGATACGGGCGCGGCGCGAGCCGTTGATGATCGTCGGGTCCTGGCGCTCGCCCGGGGTCATCGACTTGATGATGGCCGCGGTGCGGTCCACGTCCCGCTCGTCGATGTTGTTGATCTGGTCCTTGATCTGCCCCATGCCGGGCAGCATGCCGAGCAGCTTGGAGATGGAGCCCATCTTGCGGACCTGCTCCATCTGGGCCAGGAAGTCGTCGAGCGTGAAGTCCTTGCCCTTGCTCGACGCCAGCTTGGAGGCCATCTTCTCGGCCTCGGCCTGGCTGAACGTCTTCTCCGCCTGCTCGATCAGGGTGAGCAGGTCACCCATGTCGAGGATGCGGGAGGCCATGCGGTCGGGGTGGAAGGCGTCGAAGTCTTCCAGCTTCTCGCCGTTGGAGGCGAACATGATCTGCTTGCCGGTGACGTGGGCGATCGAGAGCGCCGCGCCGCCGCGCGCGTCGCCGTCGAGCTTGGAGAGCACCACGCCGTCGAAGCCGACACCGTCGCGGAAGGCCTCCGCGGTGTTGACCGCGTCCTGGCCGATCATCGCGTCGACGACGAAAAGGACCTCGTCGGGGCGCACCGCGTCGCGGATGTCCGCGGCCTGCCGCATCAGCTCCTGGTCGATGCCGAGGCGTCCGGCGGTGTCGACCACGACCACGTCGTACTGCTTGGAGCGGGCGAACTCGATGGAATCCTGCGCGACCTTGACCGGGTCGCCGACGCCGTTGCCCGGCTCGGGCGCGTAGACGGCGACGCCCGCGCGCTCGGCGACGACGCTCAGCTGGTTGACGGCGTTGGGACGCTGGAGGTCGCACGCCACCAGGAGCGGGGAGTGACCCTGCCCCTTGAGCCACTTGCCGAGCTTTCCGGCGAGGGTGGTCTTACCGGCACCCTGGAGGCCCGCGAGCATGATCACGGTGGGCGCGGTCTTGGCGAACCTGAGGCGCCGGGTCTCGCCGCCGAGGATGCCGACAAGCTCCTCGTTGACGATCTTGATGACCTGCTGCGCGGGGTTGAGGGCCTGGGAGACCTCGATGCCGGACGCGCGCTCCTTGACCTGCTTGATGAAGGCGCGCACGACGGGGAGCGCGACATCGGCCTCCAGGAGCGCGATGCGGATCTCGCGCGCCGTGGCGTCGATGTCCGCCTCGCTCAAGCGTCCTTTGCCCCGGAGGTTCTTGAACGTCGCACTCAGGCGGTCGGAAAGGGTATCGAACACGGTGGTCGCGGGTCCTCGGCTCGTGGGGCGGTCGGGTGAACGACCCCAGGGTATCCCGGCGGATGGTGGTGCGCGGGGGTGCCTGCGGCGCGCATCCCCTCGCACCGCCCCGACGCCGTACCTCTACACCGGCCCACACGCGTCGGACAGGGCCGACTCCAGCTCGCGGGCGACCTCCACCGCCTCGCCCGGCGCGAGCGGCGCTCCTTCGCCGTCCGTCACATAGAAGGCGTCCACGGCGTTGGAGCCCAGCGTCGAGACGTGCGCGGAGCGCACCCGCACTCCGGCCCCTTCCAGGGCGTGGCCGATGCGGTGCAGCAGGCCGGGCACGTCCTGGGCGCGCACCTCGATGACGGTGGCGTGCCGCGAGGCGGAGGGCGCCACCGTCACGCGCGGCGGTGGCGCCTCGCCGCGACGGCGGGGCTGGGCCGCGGCGCGTTCGGCGAGCCGGGCCCCGATGTCGAGGGATCCCTCCAGCGCCCGCACCAGGTCCGCGCGCAGCCGCGCCGCCTGCGGCAGCGAGCCGTACTCCGCGGCCACCCGCCACTGAAGGAGCAGCACCGGGCCGCCCACCGGGTCGGGCAGGTCCAGGACGCGCAGTTCCGCGGTGCGCACGGTCAGGCGGTGCAGGGCGAGGACGCCGGCCGTCGTGGGCAGCACGTTCGGCTGGTCGGGGACGGCGATCAGGAGTTCCACCCCGAGCGGTTCCGCCTCCTGCTGCCCCGGCGGCGCGTCGGCGTGGGCGCGCAAGGCGAGGGCCGGGCCGCCGGTGCGGTGCGCCTCCACGGCGAGGCGTTCTTGTGGTGCGGTGAGCTCGGGGGGCTCTGGGTCGGCGGGCTCGCCCGCGAGGACGGCGGCGACCCTCTTGACCAGGTCGCCGACGAGCGCGCCGCGCCAGGACGACCACGCGGCGGGCCCGGTCGCCAGCGCGTCCGCCTCGGTCAGGGCGTGCAGCAGTTCGAGGGTGCCCGCCGAGCCGACCGCGTCGGCCACCGCCCGCACGGTCGCCGGGTCGTCGAGGTCGCGCCGGGTCGCGGTCTCGATGAGCAGCAGATGATGGCGTACGAGTGCGGCGACGACGGCCGTGTCGGCGGCGCCGAAGCCGACGCGGGCGGCGATGTCGCGGGCGACGGCCTCGCCGGCCACCGAGTGGTCGCCGGGACGGCCCTTGCCGATGTCGTGCAGCAGGGCCGCGATCAGGAGCAGATCGGGGCGGTGCACCCGGCGGGTGAAGTGGGAGGCGCGCACGGCGGTCTCCACCAGGTGGCGATCGACGGTCCAGGTGTGCACGGCGTTGCGCTGGGGCCGGCAGCGCACCCGTTCCCAGTCGGGCAGCAGGCCCGTGATCAGGCCTTCCGCCTCCAGTGCCTCCCAGACCTGGACGGTGGCGGCGCCCGCGCCGAGCAGCGCCACGAGCCGGTCGCGGGCCTCGGCGGGCCAGGGCACCGGCAGCGGCCTGGCCGTGGCGGCGAGGCGGCGTACGGCGTGCGGGGAGATGGGCAGGCCGCTCTGGGCGGCCGCGGCGGCCGCGCGCAGCGCCAGCGCGGGGTCCTTCTCGGGACGCGCGGTCAGCGCGAGCACCACCTCGCCGTCCTGCTCGACGACGCCTTCGGCGAGCGGGGTGCGGGCGGGGGCGCCGGTGTGGCCGCCGCCGAAGAGCCGGCGCAGGCGCGGCCGGGCGGAGCGGGCGCGCAGCACCCGGGAGACCTCGCGCCAGGTGACGTCGCCTGCGTAGGAGATGACGCGGGCCGACTCCGAGACCTGACGGAGCATCACATCGGCGTCGGGGAGCCCCAGTTCGGCCGCCACGGCGTCCTGCTCCTGGAGCGCCAGACGGTCCGTCGAGCGGCCGGTGCACTGGTGCAGCGCGTCACGCACATCCAGGAGGCGACGCCTGGCTTCGACAAGGCCCTGCCTGGGCGCGTCCGCGAGCCAGGAGGCGGCGACCGCGCGCAGGGCGGTCGCGTCCCGCAGTCCGCCCCTGGCCTCCTTGAGGTCGCCCTCCAGGAGGTACTGCAACTCGCCCTGGCGCCGGGCCCGTTCACGGCACAGCTCGTCCAGCTCGGGCAGGCGCCTGGCGGCGGTGTCGCGCCAGTCCGCAAGGACGGTGGTGCGCAGCGCGGACGTCAGGGCGGGGTCGCCCGCGACATGGCGGGCGTCCAGGAGGCCCAGCTGCACCTTGAGGTCTTCGCCCGCCGTCGCACGAGCCTGGGCGGGGGTGCGCACGGAGTGGTCGAGGGCGAGACCGAGATCCCACACCGGGTACCAGAGGCGGTCGGCGAGCAGGGCGACGGCGCTGTCGCCGCTGCGCCCGTCGTGCAGGAGCAGCAGGTCGAGGTCGCTGCGCGGAGAGAGCTCGCCGCGTCCGTAGCCGCCGACGGCGACCAGGGACGCGCCGCTCACCCCGGCCTCGGTGGCCGCGTCGGCGAACAGCGCGGCCAGCCACCGGTCGGTCAGCTCGGCGAGCGCGGCCCGGCGCGGCGGCCCGGACATCTCCCCGTCGGCGAGAAGGCGCTGCCGGGCCGCCGCGTAGCCGGCCGACGCACTGGCACCGTCGTGGGACTGGGCACTGGATTCCACGCTCGTCACCCCGCAGCTCCTCGCCGTCGCTACAGCGCGTCGGGGCCGCGCTCGCCCGTGCGCACCCGGACCGCCGTCTCGACGGGCATGCTCCACACCTTGCCGTCACCGATCTTTCCGGTGCGGGCGGCCTTGACCACGACCTCGATGAGTTCTTCGGCGTCCCCGTCCTCCACCAGGACCTCGACGCGGATCTTGGGTACGAGGTCGACGGTGTACTCGGCGCCCCGGTAGACCTCGGTGTGGCCGCGCTGGCGCCCGTAGCCGCTGGCCTCGGTCACGGTCAGGCCCTGGACGCCGAACGCCTGGAGGGCCTGCTTGATCTCGTCGAGCCGGTGCGGCTTGACGACCGCGGTGATGAGCTTCATGCGTCCACCTTCTTGTTCGCTGCCAGGTCGCCCGGGACGGCCACGGCCCTGCGGGGCGCGGTGCCACCGCCCGCGCCGCTGAAGTCGTAGGCGGTCTCGGCGTGTTCGACCTGGTCGATGCCGGAGATCTCGTCGTCCTCGGGGACCCGCATCCCGATCGTCTTGTCGAGGGCGAGGGCGAGGACCGCGGAGACCACGAGGGAGTAGCCAAGGACGGCGCCCACGCCGAGGGCCTGCTTGCCGAGCTGGTCGAGGCCGCCTCCGTAGAAGAGGCCCTTGGCGGTGGACTGTACGCCGCCGGTCGCGAAGAGGCCGACGAGCAGCGAGCCGGTGATGCCGCCGACCATGTGGACGCCGACGACGTCGAGTGAGTCGTCGAATCCGAAGCGGTACTTGAGGTTGATCGCCATGGCGCACAGCACACCCGCGATGACGCCGATGGCGATCGCGCCGAGCGGGCTGACGCAGCCGCCGGAGGGCGTGATGGCGACCAGGCCCGCGACCGCGCCGGACGCGGCGCCGAGCGTGGTGAACGAGCCGTGGCGGAGCTTTTCGTACAGCAGCCAGGCCAGCATGGCGGCGGCGGTGGCGACCTGGGTGTTGACGAACATCACGGCGCCCACGCCGTCGTCGTTGCCGAGCCAGGATCCCGCGTTGAAGCCGAACCAGCCGAACCAGAGCAGTCCCGCGCCGAGCATGACCAGCGGCAGGCTGTGCGGCCGCATCGGGTCCTTCTTGAAGCCGACGCGCTTGCCGATCACCAGGATCACGCCGAGTGCGGCCGCTCCCGCGTTGATGTGCACGGCGGTGCCGCCGGCGAAGTCGATGACGCCCTTCTTGAACAGCCAGCCGTCCGAGGCCCACACCCAGTGCGCGACGGGGAAGTAGACGATCGTGACCCACAGCGCGGTGAACAGGGCCCAGGCGCTGAACTTGACCCGGTCGGCGAGCGCCCCGCTGATCAGCGCGGGCGTGATGACCGCGAACATGAGCTGGAAGACGGCGAAGACGTAGACGGGGATGCTGTATCCGGGCCACAGCTGCACCAGGCCGATGCCGCTGAGCCCGAAGTAGTCCTTGGACCAGCCGATGAAGCCGTTGCTCTCGCCGAACGCCAGGCTGAAGCCGTAGAGCACCCACAGGATCGTGACGATGCCGAGGCTGATGAAGCTCATCATCAGCATGTTCAGGGTGCTCTTGACGCGGACCATGCCTCCGTAGAAGAAGGCGAGCCCCGGCGTCATGATCATCACCAGTGCCGAGCAGATCAGCATGAATCCGGTGTTGGCGCTGGACAGCTGCGGGGCGGCGGCTGCGAGCGTGATGCTTGGGGGCATCGGCGTCTCCTCGTCGTCAAAGGCGCCGGTGCGGGGGCGCTGCTCGGCGGGAACTGGCTGGTGGCCGGTTGCCCCGAGGTTGCCCCGGCGCGGTTTCCGTCGATGCCGTTCGATGTTTCACCGGGGTGACGAAGGAGGCGGGCGTGTTACGCGTCCGTGAACTGACCGGTGGCGGGGCCCGCGCCGCCGGGCCCCCCGGGCGCGGGACCGGCCGCGGCCTCACCCGCTTGACCTGGCGTGGGGGTGCCGAGTCGGGCAGAACGGGGTGAAGGCCGCGGCCGGGGTCTTGTATGCCGTCGCCGTCGAAACGGCGCCGGTTGGCTCAGACGGCGCCGGGTGGCTCAGACGGCCTCGGCCGTCTCGGGCAGCTCCCTGGTGAGCAGGTCCGTCATCCGGACCACTTCGGCCACGTCCGAGAAGTCACGGGCGGCGGTGTCGACCGTTTTGCGCAGCCGGGTGTTGACCCGCTCGGAACGGACCCGCTTGGCGACCCTGAGGGCCTGCTCGGCCAGCACGGTCGACTGTTCGGGTTCACGCTTGAGCAGGTGCACGGTGGCCATGCCGATCAGGTTCAGGGCGTAGGAGCGCTGGTGCTCCTCGTCCTTGCCGAACAGGGCCACGGCCCGCCCCATCACGGGCTCGGCGAGCGAGGCGTAGGTGGGGCTGCGGCCGGCGACATAGGCGAGGTCGCGGTAGGAGTGGGCGTTCTCCCCGTTGAGTTCGGCCTCGGAGAAGAAGCGGATCCAGTCGGGCTCGGGCTCGCCGTCGAGCGCGGCGTCGCCGAAGGTGTCCTCCGCCATCCGCACGGCCCGCTTGGTCTTGCTGGGCTGGCCCATGTTGGCGTAGGCGCGGGCCTCCATCGCGTACAGCATGGCCTGGGTGCGGGCGGTGGCGCAGTCGCGGCTGCCGTACTGGGCGAGGTGGATGAGCTCAAGGGCGTCGTCGGGCCGGCCGAGGTGGATCATCTGGCGGCTCATCGAGGACAGGATGTACGAGCCGAGCGGCTTGTCTCCGGACTCCTTGGCGGCGTGCAGGGCCAGCACGAAGTACTTCTGGGCGGTGGGCTGCAAACCCACGTCGTAGCTCATCCAGCCGGCCAGTTCGGCGAGTTCGGCCGCGCAGGTGAAGAGGCGTTTGGCGGTGGCGGCCGGCTGCGGCTCCTGGAGCAGGTCGGTCACCTCGTGGAGCTGGCCGACGACGGCCTTGCGGCGCAGGCCCCCGCCGCACTGGGCGTCCCACTGGCGGAACATGGCGGTGGTGGATTCCAGCAGTTCCAGTTCGGGCTTGGAGAGCCGGGAGGGGCGGCGGGCGCTGGCCGCGGTCTCGGGCGGGCCCGGTTCGCTCGGCTGCGCCGGCACGAGCCAGCGCTGCATCGGCTCGATCAGGGAGGGACCGGCGGCCAGCATCAGGGAGGTGCCGAGGAAGCCCCGCCGGGCGAGCATCAGATCGCTGCGGGAGAACTCGCTGAGCAGCGAGACCGTCTGGGGCCCGGCCCACGGCAGGTCGACGCCGGACACCGACGGTGACTGGTGGGCCTGGCGCAGGCCGAGGTCCTCGATGGCGACCACGCTGCCGAAGCGCTCGGAGAACAGCTCCGAGAGGATCCGGGGAATGGGCTCGCGGGGCATCTCGCCGTCGAGCCAGCGGCGGACCCGGGAGGTGTCGGTGCTGATGTGGTGCGCGCCCATCTGGCGCGCCCGGCGGTTCACCTGGCGGGCCAGCTCGCCCTTGGACCAGCCGCTCCGTACGAACCACGAACTCAACTGCTCGTTGGGGCGCTTGCCGGCGCTCGTACCACTGGCCCCACTGCCGCTCACTGGAACGCCCCCATCCGCTCAGACCTCATGTGCGTCGGTTGTGCGTCGATCGCGCGAACCCCTATCAGAATGCCGCTCGTTGGGCCTCCTGTCCCGCGGTTCCACCCGCTCGGACCAGAAACCGGCTTGCCCCCGGCATACCCGGGGGTGCGTATACCCCTGGGTCTGTGTACCGACGGTAATCCTACGATCACGCGTCCTGCCACGGTGATTCCACAAACGCCACCATTCGCCACCCCTTCGAATGAACTCCCCTGCGGGCGGGCGGTATTCACTTGACACGTGGCGATCGGCGTCGGATGGAGCGGAGTGAGCCGGGGCGCGCGGCGCACACCGCACCACCCCTTTCACGACCGTGTCCGACCTGGCGGAAACGGAAAGTGACGGGAAGACTCCGGATCGTCACGACTGCGTCACTGGCGTCGTAACCACGGACACGGCACACCCGTTGGAGGGGGCATGGGCTTCACGATCGGCGGCAGCCGGGGTATCAGGGAGACCGGGCCCGGCTCTTGGCGCCGCGGCCGCTCCGCGCGCACGACCCGCACGAGCGAGGTCACCGCCGTGGCCGAGTACACCGGCCTGTGGGGCTGGGACGTCGCCTTCGGCGCCCGGGCCCTGAACGGCGAGTGCTCCTGCGGCAGTTCCTCCTGTACGGCGCCGGGCGCGCACCCGCTCGCCTTCGCGCCCGAGATCCCGGCGGGCGCCACCCTGGACGAGGTGAGCGAGGCGTGGGCGTGCTGTCCGGGCGCGGCGGTGCTGCTGCCGGTCGGCCGGACCTTCGACGTCCTGGACGTGGCGGCGCCGGCGGGGCGGCGGGCCCTGGTGCGCCTGGAGCGGATGGGGCTGCCGCTGGGCCCGGTCTCCACGACGCCGCAGGGCCGCACCCACTTCTACGTCGCGCCGGGCGCGTCGGTGGAACTGCCCCGTCTGCTCTACCGGATGGGCTGGGACGACGCGGTGCTCGACCTGCGCTGCCCGCCGCGCGGCGGCTTCGTGGCGGCGCCGCCGTCGGGCGAGGTGCGCTGGCTGCGCCCGCCGTCCCTGGACACGGCGACCCGGCCGCCGGAGGCCCGGCTGCTGCTCGGCACGCTGGCATACATCTGCCACCGCTCGGCCGCCTAGACCCGCGCGCCCGCAGCGCTGCCCGGCACACGCGAACGCCCCGCCGCGTCCTTCCGGTGCGGCGGGGCGTTTCGGGCGTACGGGGTGGCGCTACTCGCCGATCAGCGCGTCGACGAACGCCTCCGGCTCGAACGGGGCCAGGTCGTCCGCGCCCTCGCCGAGTCCGACGAGCTTGACGGGGACGCCCAGTTCGCGCTGGACGGCGATGACGATGCCGCCCTTGGCGGTGCCGTCGAGCTTGGTCAAAACGATGCCGGTGATGTCGACGACCTCGGCGAACACCCGGGCCTGCACCAGGCCGTTCTGTCCGGTCGTCGCGTCGAGCACGAGCAGCACCTCGTCCAGCGGGCCGTGCTTCTCCACGACGCGCTTGACCTTGCCGAGTTCGTCCATCAGGCCGGTCTTGGTGTGCAGCCGGCCGGCGGTGTCGATGAGGACGACGTCGGCGCCCTCGGCGATGCCTTCCTTGACGGCGTCGAACGCGATCGACGCGGGGTCGCCGCCCTCGGGGCCGCGCACGGTGCGGGCGCCCACGCGCTCGCCCCAGGTCTGGAGCTGGTCGGCGGCGGCGGCGCGGAAGGTGTCGGCGGCGCCGAGCACGACGGACTTGCCGTCGGCGACCAGGACGCGGGCGAGCTTGCCGGTGGTGGTGGTCTTGCCGGTGCCATTGACGCCGACGACCATGACGACGCCGGGGACGCTCTCGTCGCCCTCGGTTTTGACCTCACGGTCGAAGTCGGTGCCGAGCAGGCTCAGCAGTTCCTCGCGCAGCAGGGTGCGCAGCTCGTCGGGGGTGCGGGTGCCGAGCACCTTGACGCGCTCGCGGAGCCGGTCCACCAGCTCCTGGGTGGGCGCGACGCCCACGTCGGCGGTCAGCAGGGTGTCCTCGATCTCCTCCCAGGTGTCGTCGTCGAGGTGCTCGCGGGAGAGCAGGGTGAGCAGCCCCTTGCCGAGGGAGTTCTGCGAGCGGGCCAGGCGGGCCCGCAGCCGGACGAGCCGGCCGGCGGTCGGCTCGGGCACATCGAGCGCGGGCGCCTCGGCGGCCGGCTCCTCGACGACCACCGGGGTGGCGGGCGCCTCGGGAAGGCCGACCTCCTCGATGGTGCGGCGCGGTTCCTCCGCCGTCTCCGCGGCGTCCTCACCGACCTGTGGTTCGGCGGGCGGGGCTGTGATGGTCGGCGTGCTCGGCGGCGCGGTGGGCGGCAGCTGCTTCTTCTTGCGGCTGCTGACCACGAGCCCGCTGATCGCGCCGACCGCGACCAGGGCGATGACTACAGCAAGGATGACGAATTCCATAACCGTCCCAGTATCGGGTATGGGCGGGGCCGGGACCCAGTTTGTGGGTTCGTCCGAGCACGGAAGGGAATTATGGGGCAGGTGTCGGATTAAAGTACGATAGAGGTGGGCGCATCAACGCGCGTAGAGTCCCCTTCGACCACCCCCACCGGCTCAGCGTCGAGCCGAGCGAGAGGCACGGAACTCCTCCCCCATGAACACTGGCACCACCGACGAACCGCAGAGCGCCCTGGAAACACGCGGCCTTGAGCCCGTGCCGGACGCGGAGCGCACGGCGAAAACCCGCGAGCTGTTTCCCACCTGGGTCGCGGCGAACATCAGCGTGCTGCTGCTCACCATGGGCGCCAGCCTGGTCGTCGCGTACAAGCTCAACTTCTGGCAGGCGATCGTGGTCGCCGTGGCCGCGCCCATTGTCTCCTACGGCCTGGTCGGGCTCATCGGGATCGCGGGCAAGCGCGGCGGCGCCCCCGGCATGGCGCTGTCGCGCGCGGTGTTCGGCCAGCGCGGCAATCTGCTGCCCGGATCGCTGATCTGGGTGGCGCGCTGGGGCTGGGAGACCATCAATGCGGTGACCGGCGCCTACGCGGTGCTGACCGTGCTGGACATCCTCTTCGGGATCAAGAGCAACACGTTCCTGATCATCGTCACGCTCGCCGTCTTCGTGGTCATCACGTTCGCGATCTCGGGCCTTGGCATCCACGTCGTGCAGAAGTGCAACAAGTACGCGACGTTCCTGTTCGGCGCGTTCTCGGTCCTGGTGCTCGTCTACCTGATCCTCAACACCCACTGGTCCGCCGTCTTCCACCAGCCGGCCGGCAAGACCTCGCTGATGGTCGCGGGCACCGGCATGATCGCCGCCGGCGGCGTCAGCTGGATCCCCTCCGCGCCCGACTTCGCCCGCTACCTGCCGCGTACCGCCTCCGCCAAGGCGATCGTCGGCAACTCCATCGGCGGCGCCGGCATCGTGGTGCTCCCGATGGTCCTGATGGGCGCGGTCATGGCCGTCTCCACCCCGGACCTCGCCTCGGCCGCCGACCCGGTGTCCTTCCTCGGCGAGATCCTGCCGATGTGGATCGCGGTGCCCTATCTGCTCATCGCCCTGGTCGGCATGCTCCTGATCAACTCGATGTCGATGTACTCGGCGGGCTTCACCGCGCAGACCCTCGGCTTCAAGATCCCCCGGCACTGGGCGGTCTCCGTCAACGCGGTCATCTCGCTGGTCTTCGGCGGCATCCTGATGCTGGTCGCCACCAGCTTCATGGGCTCCTTCATCGCCTTCCTCTCGCTGCTGGCCGTCGCCTTCTCCGCCTGGGTCGGCGTGTTCGGCGCGGACATGCTGCGGCGCACGGAGTACGACGCGAAGGCTCTCCTGGACACCACCCGTACCAGCGCCTACTGGTACAAGGCCGGGTTCTCCCCCGCCGCCGTCGCCGCCTGGGCGCTGGGTCTGCTCGGCGGCCTGATGTTCACCAAGTCCGACTGGTTCACCGGCCCGCTCTCGGCGAACAACCCCGTCGGTGAGTACGGCCTCGGCTGGGTCGCCACGATCGTGATCTCGGGGCTGCTCTACCTCGCGCTGCCCAAGCCGGCCGTGGTGCCCGCGGGTCCGGCCGAGGAAACCAAGTCCGCCGAAAAGCTGGCCCTCTGACGCCTCGTCAGTTACCGTCCCCCTTCGCCCGGGGTTCCTCGGAACCCGCCCGGTGGAGGGGGACTTTCCATGCCGTTCACGGTCGTACGCATGAACCTGGTGGACCCGGACGCCACCGCCGCCTCGCTCTCCGCGCGCTACCGGGCCGCCCTGGAGATGGCCGTCTACGCCGACGAGCAGGGCGTCGACACCATCCAGACCGAGGAGCACCACGGCACGGACAACAACTGGCTGCCCTCTCCGTTCGCCTTCGCCGCCGCCGTCTTCGGCGCCACCCAGGCGAACGCGGTGGCGCGCGGCGCCTCGGCGCAGGAGCGGGGCGACGGGCGGGCGGCGGCGGGGCGTATCGCGGTCACGGTCTCGGCGATCATCGGTCCGCTGTACGACCCGCTGCGCCTGGCCGAGGACATCGCGGTGCTGGACCTGATGAGCGGCGGGCGCCTGGTGACGGTCGCGGGGATCGGCTACCGGCCCCTGGAGTACGAGCGGCAGGGGGTGGAGTGGGGGCGGCGCGGCCGGCTCCAGGACGAACTCCTGGACACCCTGCTCGCGGCGTGGAGCGGCGAGGAGTTCACCTACCGGGGGCGCCGGGTGCGGGTCACGCCCCGCCCGTTCACCCAGCCGCACCCGATGCTGCTGGTCGGCGGCTCCTCACGGGCGGCCGCGGCGCGCGCGGCCCGGCTGGGGCTGCCGTTCTTCCCGAGCGCGCATCTGCCGGAACTCGAGACGTACTACCACCAGAAGCTGGCCGAGTACGGGAGGGAGGGGTTCTGCATGATGCCGGCGGCCGTGACGCCGCTGCTGCACATCAGCGAGGATCCGGACCGGACGTGGGCGCTGTACGGCGAGCACTTCCTGCACGAGGCGCGGATGTACGCGTCCTGGCAGTCCAAGGACATCCGCTCGGCGGTGAAGTCCGGGGCGAACTCGGTGGAGGAGCTGCGCGCGGAGGGGGTGTACCGCGTGGTGACCCCGCAGGAGTGCGCCTCCCTGGAGGCCGACAGCCTGGTCCTGCACCCGCTGTGCGGGGGGATGCCGGTGGAGGAGGGGTGGCGGAGCCTGCGGTTGTTCTGCGAGCGGGTGGTGGGGAGGGAGGGCTGACGACTTCACCTGCCGCCCGCGCAGGGCCACCCGGCGCTTTCGGGTGCGGGGAATTCAGGCGGGTTCCCCGGATTCCTCGCGGGGCTTGAGCACCAGGAGCGCCAGGGTCACCGTCCGGACGATGACGCCGCCCAGCAGCGCCGCGCCGAACCCGTCGACCTCGAAGCCGTCCATCAGGCCGCCCACCCACTCCGCGAGCAGCCACAGCAGGGTGTCCTGGAGGATGCCGGCGGCGCCGAGGACCAGGAGCTTGACCGGCGGGCAGCTTCTGATGTCGTGCGGGTAGCACGAGATCAGCTGGTTGAGGACGACGAACACGATGCCGGTGAGGACGAACCCGAGGACCGGTGAGGACTGTTCACGCAGCGATATCCCGGGGAGCAGCGTGGCCGCTCCGACACCCAGAAAGATGAAGATGGCCAGCGGGTTGGTCTTCTTTTCCATGATCCGGAGGGTGGCACGGACCGCCCGGAAGCTGGAATTCCGTACCAAACCGCCCCGGCTCGATGGGCGAACCGGGGCGGTTTGGTGAGAGGAGCGGGGCAGCGGGGATTAGCCCATCTCCTCCAACGCCTTGCCCTTGGTCTCCTTGACGTACCGGAGCACGAAGGGGATCGAGAGCGCGGCGAAGATCGCGTAGATGATGTAAGTGCCGGACAGGTTCCAGTCCGACAGGCTCGGGAAGCTCGCGGTGATGGCCCAGTTGGCGATCCACTGCGCGGCGGCGGCCACACCGAGGGCGGCAGCGCGGATCCGGTTGGGGAACATCTCGCCGAGGAAGACCCAGACCACCACGCCCCACGACAGGGCGAAGAAGAGCACGAAGACGTGGGCGGCGATCAGCGCCACCACACCCTGGGTGTTGGGCAGCTTGCCGTCGACCAGGTGGGCGGAGAAGGCCCAGGCCTCGACGGCCAGCGCGACCGCCATGCCGATGGAGCCGATGAGCGCGAGCGGCTTGCGGCCGACCCGGTCGACGAGCACCATCGCGATCACCGTGCCGATGATGTTGATGATCGACGTGGTGAACGAGTAGAAGAACGAGCTCGACGGGTCGATGCCGACGGACTGCCACAGCGTCGAGGAGTAGTAGAACGCGACGTTGATGCCGACGAGCTGCTGGAAGACCGAGAGGCCGATGCCGACCCAGACGATGGGCAGAAAGCCCATCCTGGACCCGAGCAGGTCCTTGAAGCTCGACTTGTGCTCGGACTTCATCGCGTGCTCGATCTCGGCGACGCGGTCGTCGAGATCGACGTCCTTGCCCTCGACGTCGGCGAGGACCTTCTTGGCGTCGGCGTGCCGGCCCACCGAGATGAGGAAGCGCGGGGACTCGGGGATGGCGAAGGAGAGCAGCCCGTACAGGACGGCCGGGACGACCATCACACCGAGCATGACCTGCCAGGCCTCAAGCCCGATGATCTTGCCGCGCTGGTCGCCGCCCGCGGCGTTGAGGATCCCCCAGTTGACGAGCTGGGAGATCGCGATGCCGATGACGATGGCGGCCTGCTGGAAGGAGCCGAGCCGGCCCCGGTAGGCGGGCGGGGCGACTTCGGCGATGTAGGCCGGGCCGATGACCGAGGCCATGCCGATGGCGAAGCCACCGATGATGCGCCACAGGGCGAGGTCCCACAGGGCGAAGGGCAGCGCGGAACCGATGGCGCTGATGGTGAAGAGGGCCGCCGCGATCTGCATGCAGCGGATGCGGCCGATGCGGTCGGCGATGCGGCCCGCGGTCGCGGCGCCGATCGCACAGCCGATCAGGGCGATGGCGATGACCTGGGCGAGCGTCCCGGAGCCGATGGAGTACCGGTCGCGGATCGCCTCTACGGCGCCGTTGATCACGGAACTGTCGTAGCCGAAGAGGAAGCCGCCCATCGCGGCCGCCGCCGTGATGAAGATGACATGGCCGAGGTGGTCCGGGGCGGTGTGGCCGCCTCCGGACGCCTTCGCCTGCGCGGTACTGGTCACGTGTACTCCTGGGGCCGCCCGGCAGCGTCGCCGGGGGTGAGGGGACTCTTCCAAGTGGCGCACAACTTCCCGTCACCCACCACTTGAAGGTAAAAGCAACGTTGCAGAGACTATGCCTTCAAGTTTCGAAGTCAATACCAGTTCGGTTGCGAATGTTCCGGCAGGACTCGCCGGGTGATCTTCAAGGCTTGAACACGCGCTGGCGGCCGGGCAGGAGTCGGCTCGGCGCGGGTCAGCGCAGCCGCTGGCTGATGACCTTCGAGACCCCGTCGCCCTGCATCGAGACGCCGTACAGCGCGTCGGCGACCTCCATCGTCCGCTTCTGGTGGGTGATCACGATCAGCTGCGAGGACTCCTGGAGCTCCTGCATGATCCGGATCAGCCGTTGCAGATTGGTGTCGTCGAGCGCGGCCTCGACCTCGTCCATCACGTAGAATGGGCTGGGCCTGGCCTTGAAGATGGAGACGAGCAGGGCCACCGCCGTCAGCGAGCGCTCGCCGCCCGAGAGCAGCGAGAGCCGCTTGACCTTCTTGCCCGGCGGCCGCGCCTCGACGTCGATCCCGGTGGTGAGCATGTTGCCGGGGTCGGTCAGGATCAGCCGGCCCTCGCCGCCCGGGAACAGCCGCGAGAAGACGCCCTCGAACTCCCTGGCGGTGTCCCGGTAGGCCTCCGTGAAGACCTGCTCCACCCGCTCGTCGACCTCCTTCACGACTTGAAGGAGGTCGGCCCGGGTCTTCTTGAGGTCTTCCAACTGCTCGGAAAGGAACTGGTGGCGCTCCTCCAGGGCCGCGAACTCCTCAAGGGCGAGCGGATTGACCTTTCCGAGCTGCTGGTACGCCCGTTCGGCTGCCTTGAGCCGCTGCTCCTGCTCGGTCCGCACATAGGGAACCGGCTGGTTGCGCGGGTGGCCGGGGTCATCGGGCAGCTCCTCTGTCTCGGCGGGCGGTGAGGGGGCCACCGGCTGGTCGGGCCCGTACTCGGCCACGAGCCCGGCCGGCTCGACCCCCAGCTCCTCCAGCGCCTTGGTCTCCAGCTGCTCGATCCGCAGCCGCTTCTCTGCTCCTAGTACCTCGCCCCGGTGAACTGAATCAGTGAGTTTGTCGAGCTCCGCCTTGAGATCGCGGCCGGCCGCCCGCGCGGCGGTCAGCTCCTGCTCGCGGGCCGCCTTGGCGGATTCGGCCCCGGTGCGCTCCTGCTCGGCCCGCACCAGCGACACCTCGACGTGGGCGAGCAGGGTGCCGGCGCCGGACGCGACGGCTTCGGCGACGGCCGCCTCGTGCCGCAGCCGGGCGCGCCGCTGCTCGGCTCTGGCCCGCGCCTCCCGCTCGGCGCGCGCTCCCCGGTCGAGCGCTTCGGCCCGCCCGACGAGCGCCTTGACCCGCTCCTCGTGGGTACGGGCCTGGAGGCGGGCCTCCATCTCGGTCTGGCGGGCGTTGGCGCCGTCGGCCGCGAGCCGGTCACGTACCGAGGTGTCGGGCTCCTCCTCGACCGGCGACTCCTCGGCGACCAGGAGCCGTTCGGTCAGCTCCTCGGCCTCCTCGGTCGCTCTTTCCAGCGCCTCCTGGGCCCGGGCGGCCGCGGCGGCGGTCCGCTCGGCCTCGCCGGCCGCGCCCCTCGCCTGCCCGGCAAGCCGCCCGAGCCGCTGGGCGACCAGGGACCGGTCCTTCTCGCCGGCCCGCCTGCGCTCCCCCAACTCCTCCACGTGTTCGGCCAGTTGACGACGGCGCTCCTGCGCCTTCCGCTGGGCCCCGGCCAGCTCCTCGCACCGTACGGCCAGAGTGGCGAGCTCGCCGGCGGCCTCTTCCACGGAGGCCTGGACCTCGAGGAGGCTGGGTGCGCCGGGCGAGCCGCCGTGCGCGAAGTGGGCGCCGAGCACATCGCCCTCGGCGGTGACGGCGATCAGCTCGGGCCGCGCGTGCAGGAGGTCTTCGGCGTCCTCCAGGGTGGCGACCACCACCACGTCACGCAGCAGGCGCCGCACGGCGGGCATCAGCTCGGCGGGGCCGCGCACCAGATCGGCGGCGCGGGGCGGCCCTTCACCGCGGGCCGGCCGCTCCTCGTGGCCCTCGGGGGCGCGGCTGACCAGCAGGGCCGCGCGGCCCGCGTCCTGCTTGCGCAGCATCCGGATGGCCTCGGCGGCCGACGCGGGCCCGCTGACCGCGACGGCGTCGGCCGCGACCCCCAGCGCCGCGGCGACGGGCACCTCGTAGCCCGGGGCCACGGTGAGCAGTTCGGCTGCGGGGCCGAGCAGCCCGCTCAGCGCCTCTCGTGCGCCGAGCAGCGCGCCCGTGCCGTCCTTGCGGCGCAGGCCTAGCGCGAGGGCGTCGTGCCGGGCCGCGACGGCGGCGCGGGTGCGCTCGGCGGCGGTGGCGTCCTCGCGCGCGGCGCCGAGCGCGGCCTCGGCCGCGGCGAGCTCCCGCTTGGCGGCGTCGTGGGCCTCGGCCAGCTCGGTGTCGCCGGCGTCGAGGCCGTCCACCTCGGCCTTGAGCTGTTCGTACTCCTCCTGCGCGAGGGCCGCCCGCTCGCCCGCCTCGTCGCGCGCGGCGGCCAGACGGTCGATCTCGGCCTGCGCGGAACCCACCCGGCCGCGCGCGGCGTTGACCTGACCGTGCAGCCGCGCAAGACCTTCGCGCCGGTCGGCGATGGCGCGTGCCACATCCTTCAAACGCCTTTCCTCGGCGGCGAGTTCCCGCTCCAGGTCGGCCCGGTGGGCGGTGGTGTCCTCCAGGGCGTGCTCGGCCGCTTCGAGTGCGGCTTCGAGTTCGGCCTCCTGCTCGCGGATGCGGGCGGCCTCGCGCTCCATGTCCTCGGGCTCGCGCCCGCGCCGCTCCTCGGGGGGCTGGGCGCTCGCGCTCTTGATCCGGGCGTCGGCGAGCGAGATGGTGCCGCGCACCCGCTCCGCCAGCCGGGACAGCTCGTACCAGGTCTGCTGGGCGTGCTGGAGGCGGGGCGACAACTGCCGTACGTGCTCTTCCAGTTGGGCCTCGTGCGCGAGCGCCGCCGTGAGTTCGGCCGCCGCGCTCTCCCTGCGGCGCAGCAGCTCGGCCTCGTCGGCGATCTCGGCGCTGAGGGCCTGGCGCATCGTCACGAGGTCGTCGGCGAGCAGGCGAAGGCGCGCGTCGCGCAGGTCGGCCTGGATGACGGCGGCGCGGCGGGCCACGGCGGCCTGCCGGCCGAGCGGTTTGAGCTGGCGGCGCAGTTCGTCGGTGAGGTCCTGGACGCGGGCGAGGTTCGCCTTCATCGCGTCCAGCTTGCGCAGCGCCTTCTCCTTGCGCTTGCGGTGCTTGAGGACGCCCGCGGCCTCCTCGATGAAGGCGCGGCGGCCCATCGGGTCGGCGTGCAGGACGGAGTCGAGCTGGCCCTGGCCGACGATGACGTGCATTTCGCGGCCGATACCGGAGTCGGAGAGCAGTTCCTGGATGTCCAGGAGCCGGCAGGTGTCGCCATTGATCTGGTATTCGCTGCCGCCGTTGCGGAACATGATCCGCGTGATGGTGACTTCGGCGTATTCGATGGGCAGCGCGCCGTCGGAATTGTCGATGGTGAGGGAGACTTCGGCGCGCCCGAGCGGCGGGCGGCCGGTCGTCCCGGCGAAGATGACGTCCTCCATCTTTCCGCCGCGCAGCGTCTTGGCGCCCTGCTCGCCCATCACCCAGCTCAGCGCGTCCACGACATTGGACTTGCCCGATCCGTTGGGCCCCACCACGCAGGTGATGCCCGGCTCGAACTTCAGCGTGGTCGCGGACGCGAAGGATTTGAATCCGCGCAGGGTGAGGGCCTTGAGGTGCACGCCGCCGGACTCTACCTTTCACCGGCGGTTTCGCGCAGGAAGGTCCCGGGCAGATCAGAGCGGACGAGAAAGGCGGCCGGTCCGCCGGGGGCGGCCGGAAAGAAGAAGGGACGCCGAAGCGTCCCTTGCAATATATTGCAGGTGTTGCGGATCTCTCGATCTCGACGAGAGGGACGGAATCCTCTCTCACCCCAAGATCAGGTGAGTGCGGGCTCCGCCTGCGGGACGTCGATGTCGATGCCTTCGAGCAGCGAATCTCCGCGGTGCGAGGCGGCGGCAGCCGACAGCGCGTCGTTCTCGGACTGAATCCGGTTCAGCTCGGACTCGAGGTCCTGGACGCGCTGCTGGAGCCGTCGCATCTCGGCGAGGAGTCGCGGGTCGGAACCGCCGACGTAACCGAGAAGCGCCTTTGCCATGATGGATGGTCCTCCACACTGAGTGACCGACCGATGCGGTGTGGGTCGTGAGGGAATCGCACCCGCGGTGCTTGGACTTGACTGCGGTTCTTCATGCCAAACAGCTAAGGTGCGCGGGGCTTCCAGAGTCTCACCAAAAAGTTTGACGGTCAACACGATCACGCCCCGTATCCACGGGCAATCCGGGGGCACGCGGCCGCTCAGCACGCGGCGCTGCCTCTTCTCGGAGCTCGTCGGGGACCCTGGGGGCACTGAGATCTTCCTTGACTCCGCAGCTTTCCACGCCGGGCGCCCGTTGGCAACAGGCAGATCGTTCGAGGTCAGCGCGGGGTTGCGAGCCGAATGCGGGCGGTCACCACGGCCGGGGCCGCTCGGGATGGCTCACGGCGCTCAGCGGATGGCGAAGCCGTCGTAGCCGCCGCGCACTGTGTCCCAGATCTCGGTCACACCGTCGACCCGGCCCGGTGTGTCGTCGGACCGCAGCCACTCCAGGAGACGGTGGCAATTCTCACGCGGCCCCTCGGCGACGACCTGGACGCGGCCGTCCTCCAGATTGAGGGCGAACCCGTTGAGCCCCCCGATCTCCAATGCGTTCGCCCTGGTGAACCACCGGAAACCGACTTGCTGTACTCGCCCGCGCACCCAGGCCGTAAGTCGAACTTCGTCGTGCGCATCTTCGTTCATACGTGCACGCTAACGGGCCAATTGCCCACGCGGCACTTCGCCCCCATGCGTCATGGCGTACAGTCGCGACGCAATGAGGCTCACCCGTATGGGTTAGTGCCCATTTGATCATTCCGGGCCGGTCGCGGCTCCTGTGCCCTGCGGCCAGGTATTGCGCACGGCACACGGAAACGGCATTGAGGAAGGCACAGCAGATGGGACGCCATCGTCGCTCCGCCGCCGCTCCCGCGCCCGCCGACGGCGCGGCGGGCACGGAGCGCAGGCCCACGGGCGGATCGCGCCGGAAGAAGCGGATGATCACGCCCGTGCGCACCGGGCTGCTCGGCGTCTCCGCCGCGGTGGCCGTGGGCGCCGTGGCCGTCAGCTCGGGGCTGCTGCCCGGCGGCGGTACGTACCGGGTGAGCGGCGACATCGCCTCCGGCGGCCAGGTCAGCGTGAGCGCCACGCCCAATGTGCGCCCTCAGGGCGGTGAGTCGGACAAGCCCACTGGCGCCGCCCCCACGCCGACGGGGCCGGCCACGCACGCGCCGTCGCCCTCTGCCGCCACTCCCTCTGCCCCCGCACCCCCTTCCGCCCCCTCCCCCAGTTCTTCCAGCGCCTCGGCCACGCCGTCGACTCCGGCGTCAAAGCCCTCCTCGGCGCCCGCCTCCGCGCCCGCGCCGCGCGAGAAGTCCAAGGCTCCGGCGCCCGCGGCCCCGAAGCCGGCCGCCCCCTCGGCCCCCGAGCGGAACGCCGTCCCCTCGGGGCGTTCCCAGACGCCGAGTGCTCAGGTGCCCAGCGCCGAAGTGTCGGCCGCGGCGTCCGTGATGTCGCTGGTCAATCAGCAGCGCACGATGGCGGGTTGCAGCCCCGTGTCGGCTGACCCCGCCCTTGGCGCGCTGGCCACCGCCTTCAGCGACGACATGGCGGCGCGCGGTTTCTTCGACCACACCGACCCGGACGGCAGGTCGCCCTGGGACCGCGCCGCCAAAGCCGGCGTCCCGAGTCTGGGCGGCGAGAACATAGCCCGTGGCCAGGCGGACGCCAGGGCCGTCATGGACGCCTGGATGAACAGCCCGGACCATCGCGCGAACATTCTCAACTGCTCGTACAAGTCCCTCGGCGTCGGAGTGCACTTCGGCCCGGGCGGTCCTTGGTGGAACCCAGGACTTCGGTTTTTGATCGGGTGCCGGGATCTGTGCGGGACAGCCGTCCGCGCGTCCTGTTCTTGGCATCGCGCATTCGTGAGCGTGTGAACGGAATTCGTTCGTAAGCGCACGAAAGGGCTCTCTCCGTTTCGAACGGAGAGAGCCCTTTCGTATGTGCCGATGCGCGACATTCGATCTCGCGCCGGGGCGCGTCAGGCGCCGATGGCCGCCTTGCCCGCGAGGAAGACGCGAGCGGTCTCGGTGACGCGGCGGCCCAGGTGCTCGGCGGTCGCCACATCGGCCTTGTGCACGGCTTCGGGGCCCTGGTCGGAGTTGGTCTGGGCGCCGGCCCCGGCGAAGAAGCCGAGCCGGTTGAGGTCGTATTCGGAGCCGGCGGAGGAGTTCCAGCCGGGCTTGAGGCCCAGGTTCACCCAGTGCATGCCGTGCTGGCCTGCGAGGGTCTGGAAGAACTGAAGGGTGTGGCCCTTGTCACCGCTCTTGGAGCCGGAGTTGGTGAAGCCCGCGGCGAGCTTGTCCTGCCAGGCGTCGGTGAACCAGCGCTTGGAGGTGGCCTCGGCGAACTGGTGGAACGCGCCGGACGCGGTGCCCATGTAGGTGGGCGAGCCGAAGATGATCGCGTCGGAGGCGTCGAGCAGGGCCCACTCGGCATCCGTGAGCGTGTCGACCTTGATGACGTGGACGGTGGCGCCCGCCTCGGCGGCGGCGCTGCCGACGGCTTCGGCGAGGACGGCGGTGTGGCCGTATCCGGAGTGGTAGGCGATCGAGACGACAGGAGTGATCACGGCGAAATCCCCTCAAGGGCGTGGAAAGGCGGCGGGCGCGCGACGGCCGGGGCCGGTTCCGCTGCGGCTGCCCGCTGCGGCGCTGCACTTAGGTAAGCACTAACTTTCAGTTAGCGCAACCTGGGAGCAGGCGCTGTGTGGGCGTATCGTGGGGGTATGGATGAGACTTCCGCGGGCGTCCTGGACGCCGCAGGGCCGTGCGCAGAGGCCGGGGCCGACGCCGATCTGCCCTTCAACGTGTTCGCCAAGTCCTGCCCGTCCCGGCGCACCCTGGAGAACGTCACGGGGCGCTGGGGCAGCCTCACTCTGGGCGCGCTGTACGAGGGCGGCGCCCGCTTCAACGAGCTGCGCCGCAGGGTCGACGGGGTGAGCGAGAAGATGCTCTCGCAGACGCTGCACTCCCTGGAGCGCGACGGGCTCGTCCTGCGCGAGGCGCAGCCCACCAATCCGCCCCGGGTCGACTACGAGCTGAGCGAGCTGGGCCGTGAGGTGGCCGAGCGGCTGCTCTTTCTCATCCACTTCGTGGAGGACCGGATGCCGGCGGTGCTCAAGGCGCAGGAGAGTTACGACGCGGCGCGCGGGGCGCGCTGACACTTGGGGCAGTAGTAGCTCGACCGGTTCATCCAGGCCCGCCTGCGCATCGCCGTTCCGCAGCGCCTGCACGGCTCGCCCTCACGTCCGTAGGCGTCCAGGGAGCGGTCGAAGTAGCCCGACTCGCCGTTGACGTTGACGTAGAGGCTGTCGAAGCTGGTGCCGCCCACGGCGAGCGCCGCGTTCATCACCTCACGCGCGTGGCCCAGGAGTTCGGCCGCCTTGGGCCGGTTGAGGGTCGCGGTCGGACGGTTGTAGTGCAGCCGGGCGCGCCAGAGCGCTTCGTCGGCGTAGATGTTGCCGACGCCGCTGATGAGCGTTTGATCGAGCAGTGCGCGTTTGACCGTGGTGCGCTTCAGGCGCAGGGCCACGAAGAACGCCTCGTCGTCGAACTCCGGGTCCAGCGGGTCGCGGGCGATGTGCGCGATGACGTCGGGAAGGCCGTCCGAGCTGTTGGCCGCGGTGTCGTGCAGCGAGAGCCCGCCGAAGGTGCGCTGGTCGACGAAGCGCAGTTCGGTGCCCAGCTCGTCCTGGAACCTGATCCGGATCCGCAGGTGCTTCTCGTCGGGGGCGTCCTGCGGCTGCACGAGCAACTGCCCGCTCATTCCGAGGTGTCCGAGCACGGACGCGTCGGTGTCCGCGAGCGGCAGCCACAGGTACTTGCCGCGCCGGCGCGCGACGCCGATCCGGTGGCCCTTCAGGCGCGCCGCGAAGTCGTCGCCCCCGGCCGGGTGGCGGCGTACGGCGCGCGGGTGCAGCACCTCGACGTCCGTCACGGTGCGCCCCGCCACCCACCGCTCGAGTCCGCGCCGGACCACTTCGACTTCAGGCAGCTCAGGCATGCGCGCAGATTACCCCCGGGGGCGCGCGCCAGGTCGCGGGGGCCCTGGTCGGGCCCGGTGCGCCCGGGCGGGGCGGACACACGAAACCCCCGCCGCGCACCGAGGTGCGCAGGACGGGGGCCTGGAAGGAAGGGGCTCAGAGGGCCGGACCCTTGGCGACGGGAGCCGTCGCCCCGCCGTCGGCCGCGGCGACGGGGGCCTCGGCCACCGCCTTGGCCCGCTCGTCGGCGTCGGCCCTGATGGACCGCCAGGCCGACTCGGCGGCCTGCTGCTCCGCTTCCTTCTTGCTGCGGCCGGTGCCGGTGCCGTACGAGACACCACCGACGCGGGCGGCAGCAGTGAAGGTCTTCTCGTGGTCAGGACCGGTTTCGGAGACCAGGTACTCGGGAACGCCGAGCCCTTCGGCCGCCGTCAGCTCCTGGAGACTGGTCTTCCAGTCCAGGCCGGCCCCGAGATTCGAGGACTTCTCGATCAGGGGGTCGAACAGCTTGTGGACGAGCGCGGACGCCGCCTCAAGACCCTGGTCGAGATAGACCGCGCCGATCACCGCTTCCAGGGTGTCGGCGAGGATGGATGCCTTGTCCCGGCCCCCCGTGCCCTCTTCGCCCCGGCCGAGCCGGATGAAGGAGCCCAGTTCGAGCCCTCGGCCCACCTCCGCGAGTGCACGAGAGTTGACCACCGCGGCCCGGAGTTTGGCCAGCTGGCCTTCCGGAAGGTCGGGGTGGGTGCGATACAGCGTGTCGGTGACGACCAGACCGAGCACCGAGTCCCCAAGGAACTCGAGCCGCTCGTTGGTCGGCAGACCGCCGTTCTCGTACGCGTACGAACGGTGGGTGAGCGCACGCACCAGAAGGGCGGACTCGAGCTGATACCCGAGCCGCCCTTCCAGAAGCGTGTGGGACGAGGCCGTGTTGTTGTCCGCCTTTTTGGCGTTGGACTCAGACATCGGGCCTCTCACCAGCCGCTCAGACCTCGAGGACCTGGCGCTTGTTGTAGGTGCCGCAGCTCGGGCACGCGATGTGCTGGAGCTTCGGCTCATGGCAGCGCTCGCACGCAACCAGGGTGGGGACCGCAGCCTTCCACTGCGACCGGCGGTGGCGCGTGTTGCTGCGCGACATCTTCCGCTTCGGAACAGCCACGGCTACTTCTCCTGCTTCTCGGCGGCATCCTGCACGTCAGACGCAGTGCCGCTCATGTTGTCCTTCTCGCCGTCCTGGATGGTCCCGGCGAGTCCCTGCAATGCCGCCCAACGAATGTCGACGGCGTCATGGTGGTGGTCCGGGTCGTCCGCCAGGCTCGCTCCGCAAGTGGAACAGAGCCCCGGGCAGTCCTCCCGGCACACCGGCTGCATCGGCAGTGCGAGCACCACCGCGTCACGCAGCAAGGGCTCGAGGTCGAACATGCCGTCCTCGAGCGGAATCATGTCCTCGTCGTCCTCGGCATCGTCGTCCGCGGCTGCCTTGCGGCGGCCCCGGTCGTCGGTGTCGGGGTACGAGAACATTTCCTGGAAGTCCACTTCAACGTCCTGCTGAAGCGGCTCCAGACACCTTACGCACTCCCCCTCGGCCGACGCACGGGCGGTGCCTGTGACAAGCACCCCTTCCATGACCGACTCGAGACGGAGCTCGATGTCCACGGGCCGGCCCTGCGGCACGTGGATGACCTCGGGGATCCCGAGGTCCTGGGGGGCCTCCACGGTGCGGGAGAGCCGCTGGAGCGCACCGGGACGCCGTCCCAGCTCGTGTGTGTCGAACACGAGGGGATTGCGGTGGTCGAGGCGCGTGCTCAGGGCTCTTCCTGCTTTCGAGGTCGTGGAGTGGCTGCCACCGGCTTCGCTGGGCGAATCGGGCAGCTTGGATCGCGGACGTACGCGCGACCGAACAGCCAGGATACTGGACCGGCCGCCATAGACCCAATCCGGCCCTCTTCGTCCCCCCGGCCCGGCGGGATACGGACGCGCGACCCTAGGGGCGGTGCTGCCCGTGGCCCTGTTCGTAGGCCCGCAGCTGGTCCAGATCGATCATGCCGGTGTCGAAGAGACTGGTCTCGTCGAGCGCGGCCTGCTGAGGCTGGTGGTGCGGCTGATGCTGCGGCTGGGGCGGCGCGTAGTGCTGCTGACCCTGGTCGTAGGCGTACGGGTCCTGCTGGACGTATCCGTACTGCGCGTACTGATCCTGCTGGCCCTGGTGCTGATAGCCGTAGGGGTCCTGCTGGGGCTGCTGGTAACCGTAGGGGTCGTACACCGGCTGCTGCTGCGCCGGGATGTGCGCGTGCGTCTCGGCCGCGTGTGCCTCGGCCAGGTGCGGTTCGGCCGGGTGCGGTTCGGCCGGGTGCGGTTCGGCCGGGTGCGGTTCGGGCCGGTGGGCCGCCGCGGCCGGCTCGGGCTGGGCCAGTTCGGCCAGGCCCGCCAGATAGTCGGCGTCGCTGGTGTGCAGGCGCGGGTCCCCTGCCGCGTCCTGGGCGGCCATGTGGTCGGCGAGGTCGTCGGACGCGGTCCTGCCGTGCAGTTTGAGGCGGCCCCGGCCGACCGCTTCGAGGGTCTTGGCGAGCACCGCCTCGAAGGCGCCGAGCTTGGCGTCGACATACGCGTCGGCCCGGTGGATGAGCGTCTGGGGGTCGGCGCTGTACTCGGGGGCGTCCTCGTCGGGGTGGCCCTGGTCGTCGAGGCCGGGGCCCCGGCCGAGCAGCTTCTCGCGGCCCCGGTCGACCGAGCCGATGGTCTTGGTGAGGACGACCTCGAAGTTGGCGAGCTTGGAGTCGACGTAGTCGTCGGCCTCGGCGCGGATCTCCTCGGCCTCCCTGCGGGCCTCGTTCAGGATCCGGTCCGCCTCGTCCTGGGACTGGCGGGCCACGGCGGTGTCGGAGATCAGGGTGCCGCGCTGGGCGTGCGCGGACTCGATGATCCGCTCGGCCTCCTGGCGCGCCTGCTCGACCATCTGCTCGCGGCCGCCGATCAGCTCCTGGGCCTGGGCGAGCGAGCCGGGCAGCGCCTGGCGCACCTCCTCCAGCATCGCCAGGAGCTCGGCACGGTTGACCACGCACGAGGCCGACATGGGCATGGAACGGGCGCTGCCGACCACCCCTACGATCTCGTCGAGCTTCTTCTGCACGTCCACCGGTGATCGCCACTCTTCTAACGGATTGGAGACGGACGGGACGACTGTAAGGCCAGTCGGCGCCCGCCCGACACCGGGTGACGCACTGTCAGCGGAGCGGCGCCCGGCTCACTTTTCGCCGAGCCGCGCCACCAGGGCCGCGTGGACGGTGGCCGGCAGCAGGTGGGAGACGTCTCCGCCCCAGGTGGCGACCTCCTTGACCAAGGAGGACGACAGGAAGCTGTAGGTCGGGTTGGTCGGCACGAACAGCGTCTCGACGCCCGAGAGGCCGTTGTTCATCTGCGCCATCTGCAACTCGTAGTCGAAGTCGCTGACGGCGCGCAGGCCCTTCACGATCGCGGGGATGTCCCGCTGCTTGCAGAAGTCGACGAGCAGGCCGTGGAAGGACTCGACCTGCACGTTGCCGAGGTCGGACGTCACCTCGCGGATCATCTCGATCCGCTCCTCCACGGTGAACAGGCCCTGCTTCGACTGATTGATCATCACCGCGACATGTACGACGTCGTACAGGCGGGAGGCGCGGGCGATGATGTCGAGGTGTCCGTTGGTGATGGGGTCAAAGGACCCGGGACAGACGGCGCGGCGCATCTGTTGTCCCTCGCTCTCCGGTCCGGTCATGGGGTGTGCCTCGGTGCGTTTTCGCACGTGGAGGCGGCGCGACCGTACCAAAGCGTGCCTTCGCCGTAACGACGGGCCCGCAGCGCTTCGAATCCTTCGGGCCAGCCGAATTCCCCGCCTCTGGTGCTGCGCTCCACGGTGACGAGACAGTCCTCCGCGAGCCAGCCCCCTCGGCGGAGTGTGAGCAGGATCTCCCGAAGATCGTCATCAGTGACCGCGTACGGAGGGTCGAGGAAGACCACGTCGTAGGGGTCGGCGGGCGCCGGGCCTGTGACGATCTGTTCCGCTTTGCCGGTACGCACCTCGGCGCCGGGGAGGCCCAGGGCGGCCACATTGTCACGGACGGTGCGCGCGGCGCGGCCGTCGGCCTCGACCAGCAGGGCATGGGCGGCGCCCCGCGAAAGCGCCTCCAGGCCCACGGCGCCCGAGCCCGCGTACAGATCGGCGATCCGGATGCCGTCGAGCGTGCCGAGCAGCGCCTCCCAGGTGGAGAAGAGGCCTTCGCGCGCCCGGTCGGATGTGGGGCGGGTGCCGGTGCCCGGCGGTACGGCCAGGCGGCGGCCTCCGGCCTGGCCGGCGATCACGCGGGTCATCTCAGTCCTTGTCCGTATCCGTGAGGTTCACGAGGTTCACGAGCGTTCATGCGCCGGGTGTGCGCGCCCCCAGTGTCTCAGCCCTTGTCGAGATACTGCTCGCGGTCCTTGTCCAGGAGCGCGTCCAGGGCCGTGCGCAGCGCCGGGAGCCCGGCAAGGGCGGGGTCGGCGGCGACCACTGTGACGGCCTCTTCGCGGGCGGCGGCGATGATCTCCTCGTCCTCGATGACGGTGAGCATCCGCAGCGAGGAGCGCACACCGGACTGGGCCTGGCCGAGCACATCGCCCTCGCGGCGCTGTTCGAGGTCGATGCGGGACAGCTCGAAGCCGTCGAGTGTGGAGGCCACGGCGCCCAGCCTGGCCCGGGCCGGGCTCGCCTCCGGCATGTCGGTGACCAGCAGGCACAGGCCCGGCGCGGAGCCACGGCCCACCCGGCCGCGCAGCTGGTGGAGCTGGGAGACGCCGAAGCGGTCGGCGTCCATGATCACCATCGCGGTGGCGTTCGGCACGTTCACCCCGACCTCGATGACGGTGGTGGCGACCAGGACGTCCACCTCGCCCGCGCTGAAGCGGCGCATCACGTCGTCCTTGTCGTCCGGCTGCATCCGGCCGTGCAGGATCTCCGTCCGCAGCCCCTTGAGCGGGCCGTTGGCCAACTGCTCGGCGATCTCGATCACGGCCAGCGGCGGCCGCTTGTCGGCGGTCTCGGCCTCCTCCGCCTTCTTCTTGCCCTTGGCGGACTTGGCGTCCTCCTCGTCGGCCGAGTCGCCGATGCGCGGGCACACCACGTACGCCTGGTGGCCCTTGTCGACCTCCTCGCGCACCCGCTCCCAGGCGCGGGCCAGGAAGTGCGGCTTGTCCTGCGCGGGGACGACATGGCTCGCGATGGGCGAGCGGCCCGCGGGCAGCTGGTCCAGGACGGAGGTCTCCAGGTCGCCGAAGACCGTCATGGCGACCGTGCGCGGGATGGGGGTGGCGGTCATGACGAGCAGGTGCGGGGGCTGCTTGCCCTTGCCGCGCAGGGCGTCGCGCTGCTCGACGCCGAAGCGGTGCTGCTCGTCGACGACGACCAGGCCCAGATCGTGGAACTGCACCTTGTCCTCGATCAGGGCGTGGGTGCCGATCACCAGGCCGGCCTCTCCGGTGACCAGGTCGAGCAGGGCCTGGCGCCGCGCGGGCATCCCCATGGATCCGGTGAGCAGCACCACCTTGGTGCCCAGTTCGGCGCCGCCGAGCATTCCGCCCTCGGCGAGCTCGCCCATCATCTCGGTGATGGAACGGTGATGCTGCTGGGCCAGGACCTCGGTGGGCGCCAGCATCGCGGCCTGCCCGCCCGCGTCGACGACGGCGAGCATGGCGCGCAGCGCGACCATCGTCTTTCCGCTGCCGACCTCTCCCTGGAGCAGCCGGTGCATGGGGTGCTCGGTCGCCAGGTCGTCGAAGATCTCCCGGGACACCTTCTCCTGGCCCTCGGTGAGGGTGAAGGGCAGCTTGGCGTCGAAGGCGTCGAGCAGGCCGCCGGGGACCGGCCGCCGCGCCGCCGCGGGGAGCTGCCCCTCCGCGTGGCGGCGGCGGGCGAGCGCCACTTGGAGGACGAAGGCCTCGTCCCACTTCAGGCGCTCGCGCGCGTCCTCGATGTCGGCCCTGGTATGCGGGCGGTGGACCTTGAGCAGGGCCTCCGGGAGCGACACGAAGCCGCGCCCTTCGCGCAGGGACTCGGGCAGCGGGTCCACGGCCTCCTGGGCGCTCGGCAGGACCGCGTCGACGGCCTTGGCGATCTTCCAGGACTCCAGCCCCTTGCAGGCCGGGTAGATCGGGATGAGGGCGCCGGCCCAGGAGGCGATGTCCACTCCGTCCTCCGCCCCGTCGGCCGCGTCCGCGGCCAGCTTCGCGTAGGTGGGGTGGGCGAGCTGCATGCGCCGGTTGAACATCGACACCTTGCCGGCGAACATCGCCCGGCTGCCGGGCAGCAGTTCCTTGTGGGGCTTGTGGATGCCGCGCCCGAAGAACACCAGCTGGAGGCGGCCGCTGCCGTCGGTGATGGTGATCTCCAGGCGCTGGCCGCGCCCGTGGTTGAAGGTGTGCACCCGGGCATCGGCGACCTGGGCCACCACCGTGACGTCCTCGTCGAGGGGCAGCTCGGCCAGCTTGGTGAGCTGCCCCCGCTCCTCGTACCGCCGCGGGTAGTGGTGCAGCAGATCGCCGACCGTGTGCAGGTCGAGGTGCTCGGCCATCACCTTCGCGGTGGGTCCGCCGAGCAGCTTCTTCAGGGGTTCTTCGAGCGCGGGCACGCGTTCCATTGCACACCACGGCACTGACAGCCGGCCACGACCCGCCAAGGCCTGGGGCAATGGCTCAACGCGCCCCGCGTCGCGGGGCCGGCCGCGCGGCCTCGGCCGCGAGGTGCCCACTGCGGGTTCCTACTCCACGCCGATCAGCAGCGGCACCCCTTGGCGGCCGCCCTCGTAGACGACGGTGTCGACCGCCAAGTGGGCCTTGCCGACATGGGTTTCGAGCTGGTCGGCGAGGCCGGCCGGCGCGTCGGCGGACACGATCAGGGTGACCAGTTCGCCGCCCGCCGCCAGCATCCGGTCCAGGACGGTGCGGGCGGTGGCGGACAGGTCCTGGCCGATGACCACCACGTCCCCGTCGATGAGGCCGAGCACGTCGCCGGCCTGGCAGACGCCGGCCATCGTCCACGACTGCCGTTCGGCGACGGCCAGTTCGGCGTGGCGGGTGGCGCCGGCGGCGGACGTCATCGCGACCACGTCCTCGTCGAAGCGCCGCTCGGGCGCGTGCACGGCGAGCGCCGCGATGCCCTGGACGGCGGCCCGGGTCGGGATGAGCGCGACCCGGATGCCTTCGGCCCTGGCCTGTTCGACGGCGGCCGCCGCGGTGTGGCGCAGTTCGGCGTCGTTGGGCAGCAGTACGACCTCGCGGGCGTGCGCGCGACGGATCGCCTCGACGAGTTCCCCGCTGGCCGGTGGCTCACCTGGCCGGGCGAGCACGGCCAGGGCGCCCGCCCGCGCGCAGAGCCCGGCCAGGCCCTCGCCTGGCACGACCGCGACCACGGCCCGCTGGACCTGTTCCCTGGGCGGTTCGGGAAGCGCCCGCTGCTCGAAGTGCGTGATCCGGATCCGGTGCGGCCGGCCGGCCTCGACCCCGGCCTCCACGGCGGCGCCCGCGTCGTCGACGTGCACATGGACGTTCCACAGCCCGTCGCCGCCGACCACGACGAGGGATTCGCCGAGCCGGTCGAGCCGGGCACGCAGCCGGTCGACGGCCGCGTCGTCGGCCTCCAGGAGATAGATCACCTCGAAGGCGGGGCCCGCCGCCTGCGCCTGCGCCGGACAGTCGTCCATCGGCACCGGCACGGGCGCTTCCCTGCGGGCCGCGGGCACCTCGCCGGACAGCGCCTGGACGAGCGCCCCGAGCACCGTGACCAGACCGCGCCCGCCCGCGTCCACGACGCCCGCGCGTCCGAGGGCGGCGAGCTGGGAGGGCGTGGCGTCCAGGGCGTCGCGGGCGCCCGCGTAGGCGGCCTGGGCCACCTCGGCCGGGGCGGTGCCCGCGCTCCTCGCCGCCTCGGCGGCGGCGGCGGCGACCGTCAGGACGGTCCCCTCGACGGGGTGGGCGACCGCCAGATAGGCGGCGGAGGCCGCCCTGGCGAGCGCCGAGGCCAGGCCCCCGCCGTCCTGGAGCACGTCCGCCATGCCGCGCAGGAGCTGGGCGAGGATGGTTCCGGAGTTGCCCCGGGCGCCGATCAGCGCGCCGTGCGCCATGGCCCGTACGACATCGGCGAGGTCCGGGACCCCGGCGTACACGGGCGGCTCGGGGTAGGCGGCGAAGACGGCCTCGACGGCCTGCGCCGCGGACTCCATCGTCAGATAGAGGTTGGTGCCGGTGTCCCCGTCCGCGACCGGATACACGTTGATCGCGTCGATCGCCTCGCGGTCCCGGCCCAGCGCGTCCAGGCAGAGCGCGCACCAGCCGCGTACCGCGACGGCATCGAGGGTCTGCGGCACCTGGTGGTCCTCCTTGGCGGGCGGCGGCGGAACGCGACCGGGGCGCCCGGATGTGCGGGACTCGGCCGAACCCGCAGGGTAGACCCGGTGCGGGCCGGGGGCCGGGCCGGGGGGCGGCCGCGATCGTGGTAGTTTCGTATCTCGGGAGCAGGCGTTGTATGCTGCTTCGGTTGCCCGGCGAGAGTCGGGCCGATTCCCCCCGGCAAGCCACTTCAGATCTCTGATTCCGGTGCGCCGGTTTTCACTGTAAGTGCATTTAGATGCATCTGAAGCTTTTGGAGTGACCCGTGGCTGCCAACTGCGACGTCTGCGGCAAGGGGCCGGGCTTCGGCAACAACATTTCGCACTCGCACCGCCGTACGTCTCGTCGCTGGAACCCGAACATCCAGCGTGTGCGTGCCGTGGTCGGTCGGACGCCGAAGCGGCTCAACGTCTGCACCTCGTGCATCAAGGCCGGCAAGGTCTCGCGCTAATTGCGACGTCTGTCGTAGCGCAGCCCTGCGGTTGCCTTGAAAAGCCGGTCCACCTCGGTGGGCCGGCTTTTTGCCGTGCCCGTTCGCGGGCGGCGGGACCGCGCCCCGGCCCCGGGCGCGGCGCGTGCGTCACTTGAGGCGCCACCCGTGGTCGACCGGGCCGATCCCGGCGCCGAGCGCGAAGCCCGCGCGGATCGCGCCCGTCACGTACTCCTTGGCCGCGTTCACCGCCTCCGGGACCGCGAGCCCCTGGGCGAGGCCGCAGGCGATGGCGGAGGCGAGCGTGCAGCCCGTGCCGTGGGTGTGCCGGTTGTCCAGGCGCGGTGCGCGCAGCCAGTGTTCCTCGTGGCCGTCGCTCAGCAGGTCGAGCGCGTCACCGGGGAAGTGCCCGCCCTTGATCAGCGCCCAGCGCGGCCCGAACTCCAGGACCGCCCCGGCCGCCCGCCGCATCCCGTCCTCGTCCTCGACGCGTACGCCTGTGAGCTGCGCCACCTCGTCCAGATTGGGCGTGGCGACCGTCGCGGCCGGCAGGAGGCGGGTGCGTACGGAGTCGAGGGCTTCGGCGGCGAGCAGCGGATCGCCGTGTTTGGAGACGCCCACCGGGTCCACGACGACCGGCGCCTCGGTGGTGGCGAGCAGGTCGGCGACGGCCTCGACGAGCGCGGCCGAGGAGAGCATGCCGGTCTTCACGGCCTGGACGCCGATGTCGTCCACGACGGCCCGGTACTGCGCCCGCACCGCCTGAACCGGAAGCTCCCACGCGCCCTTGACGCCCAGCGAGTTCTGCGCGGTGACGGCGGTGATCACGCTCATGCCGTGCGCGCCGAGCGCCAGCATCGTCTTGAGGTCGGCCTGGATGCCGGCGCCGCCGCCGGAGTCGGACCCGGCGACGGTCAGCACACGGGGGATCACGCGGGATCGTCCCCGAAGTGGTCCCAGCCGCCCTTGCTGGTCCAGGGCGCGCCGTCCACGGTGACGGTGGGCAGCGCGGAGGGGTTCAGGACCTCGCCGATCACCCTCCAGCGGGCCGGCAGCTTCACGTCCGGCGGGAAGGTCGCCACGATCGCGTGGTCCTCGCCGCCGGTGAGCACCCACTGGAGCGGGTCCACGCCGACGGCCTGGCCGATGTCGCTCATCTGTGTCGGGATGTCGATGAGGCCGGAGCGCAGGTCGATGCGGACCTTGCTGGACTCGGCGATGTGTCCGAGGTCGGCGACCAGGCCGTCGCTGACGTCGGTCATCGCGGTGGCGCCGAGACCGGCCGCCGCGGGGCCCGCGTGATAGGGGGGTTCGGGGCGCCGGTGGGCCTCGACGAAGGCGCGCGGCGAGCGGAAGCCGCGCGAGAGCACCGCGTAGCCGGCGGCCGACCAGCCGAGCCAGCCCGTCACGGCGACGACGTCGCCGGGCTGCGCTCCGGCCCGGGTCACCGGTTCGTGGTTGCGCAGATCACCCAGCGCGGTGATGGCGACGGTGATGGTGTCCCCGCGCACCACGTCACCGCCGACCACGGCCGCCCCCGCGACCTGGCACTCGTCGCGGATGCCGTCCATCAGCTCGGTGGGCCAGGTGACCGGCAGTTCGGCCGGCACGACGAGCCCGAGCAGCACCGCCGTGGGCACCGCGCCCATGGCGGCGATGTCGGCCAGGTTCTGCGCGGCGGCCTTGCGCCCGACGTCGTACGCCGTCGACCAGTCGCGCCGGAAGTGGCGTCCCTCAAGGAGGACGTCCGTGCTGGCGACCACCCTGCGGTCGGGCGCGGTCACGACCGCGGCGTCGTCGCCGGGCCCCAGCCGGACCGCGGGGGTGGAGGTGAGCCGGGAGGTCAGCTCCCTGATGAGCCCGAACTCCCCCAACTCGCCCACAGTGCCTTTCACCGTGTCCCACCTCTCATCGTCGTACCCCGTCGGCCCCGTGCGCGCGCGGTCGCGAGCGGTCTGGGGGGTGGGTACCGTCAACACATACGTCAACTTCATGGCCGCCCTCGCCTCTCGGCGCGAGCAGCCGGTCGCGCGGGTCTCCCCGTCGCGCGGGGCGACGCGGTACCGTGGCGTCTCTTTCTCTCCCCCACATGATCCTCGTGGCCGCCCTGGAGGTTCCGTGGTACAGGCGTACATCCTCATTCAGACCGAAGTGGGCAAGGCGTCGACAGTCGCCGAGGCCATCGCACAGCTCGCGGGAGTGATCCAGGCCGAAGACGTGACCGGTCCCTACGACGTGATCGTGCGGGCGCAGGCCGATACGGTCGACGAACTCGGCCGCATGGTGGTCGCCAAGGTCCAGCAGGTGGACGGCATCACCCGCACCCTGACCTGCCCGGTCGTCCATCTGTAGCCCCCGCTTACCCTGGGCCGGTGACTTCTTCTCGCCGCCGGCCGCTGCTCGTCCTGCCCGTGGCCGCCGTCCTGGCGGTCGCGGGCTGTTCTTCGTCCGACGCCACCGCCAGGGTGGCGCTCCCCTCCCCTTCGGCGAAGGAGGCGGCCGCCTGCGCGGCCCTCGACAAGCTTCTGCCCGACACCGTGGCCGGGCAGAAGCGGCACGATCCCGCCCCGGACTCGCCGCTGACGGCCCGGTGGGGGAACGGGGACGCCGCGATCGTACTGCGCTGCGGGATCCCCCGGCCCGACGAGGTGGCGGATCCGAAGTATCCGGGGGTCGAGGTGGAGGGGGTCTCGTGGACCGTGCAGTCCCGTTCCCAGGGGCCGCGCTTCATCACGCAGTACCGCGAGCCCTATGTCGAGCTGCTGGCGGGGACGCGCTACGAGCACGACGCCTCGGTGCTCCAGCCGTTCGGCGCTCCGGTCACCAAGGCGATCCCCAGGACGCTCGTCGTGCCCTAGGCCGTGTCGTCCGCGCGGCGGCTAGCGCAGGCCCGTGGAGCGGCGCAGCGCGGCCTGGATGAGCGCGTCGACCAGGTCGGCGTACTCCACACCGCTCTCCTGCCACATCCGGGGGTACATCGAGATCGGGGTGAAGCCCGGCATCGTGTTGATCTCGTTGATGACGAACTCGCCGTTGTCCTGGAGGAAGAAGTCCGCGCGGACCAGGCCCTCGCAGGACGCGGCCTCGAACGCCTCGACGGCCAGGCGCCGCACCTCGGCGGTGGCCTCCTCGCCGATCGGCGCGGGCACGATGCCGGCCGCCGAGTCGATGTACTTGGCCTCGAAGTCGTAGAAGTCGTGGGCGGTCACCGGCGGGATCTCGGCCGGCACGCTCGCCCGGGGCCCGTCCTCGAACTCAAGGACGCCGCACTCGATCTCGCGGCCGCGCAGCAGCGACTCCACGAGGAACTTGGGGTCGTGGCGGCGGGCTTCGGCGATGGCCTCGTCCAGGCCCTCGAAGGAGTCCACCTTGGTGATGCCGAACGAGGACCCGGCCCGCGCCGGCTTGATGAACAGCGGCCAGCCGTGCTCGCCGGCGAAGTCGGCGATGCGCTTGCGGGCGCCCTTCTCGTCCTGCTCCCACTCGCGCGGCCGTACCACCAGGTAGGGCCCGACGGGCAGCCCGAAGGAGGTGAAGACGCGCTTCATGTACTCCTTGTCCTGGCCGACGGCCGAGGCGAGTACGCCCGCGCCGACGTAGGGGATGCCGGAGAGCTCCAGGAGGCCCTGGAGGGTGCCGTCCTCGCCGTAGGGGCCGTGCAGCATCGGGAAGACGACGTCGACGTCGCCCAGGGCCTTGGGCACCATGCCGGGCTCGGTGTAGACGACTTCGCGGCTGGAGGGGTCCACGGGGAGCACCACGGCGCCCTCGGGCGACTCGGCGAGCTCCTCGACGCTGGGGGTGCGCCGGTCGCTGATCGCCATCCGCTCCGGTTCGTCGGCGGTCAGCGCCCAGCGGCCGTCCGTCGTGATGCCGATGGGCAGCACGTCGTACTTCGTGCGGTCGATGGCACGCAGCACCGCGCCTGCGGTGACGACCGAGATGCCGTGTTCCGAACTGCGGCCGCCGAACACCACGGCCACCCGCGGCTTGCGGAGCTGCTTGTCAGGGCTCTGGGGGAGGTTCTCGCTGCTCATATCGCGTTGAGGGTACCCGTTCGACGGCCCGCGGCCACTGCCGCGGGCCCGGCGCGCTCAGCGCCGTTCGGCCTTGGCGCTGCGTGACATGAGCTCCTTGAGGGCGACGACCGGCGGCTTGCCCTCGTGGACGATGCCGACGACGGTCTCCGTGATGGGCATGTCCACCGCGTGTCTGCGAGCCAGATCCAGCACGGATTCACAGGACTTGACGCCTTCGGCGGTCTGCCGGGTGACCGCGATGGTCTCCTGGAGCGTCATGCCCTTGCCGAGGTTGGTGCCGAAGGTGTGGTTGCGCGAGAGCGGCGATGAGCAGGTCGCCACCAGGTCGCCGAGGCCCGCGAGCCCGGAGAACGTCAGCGGGTCGGCGCCCATCGCCAGGCCCAGGCGCGTGGTTTCGGCGAGACCGCGCGTGATGAGCGAGCCCTTGGCGTTGTCGCCGAGCCCCATGCCGTCGGCGATGCCGACCGCGAGGCCGATGACGTTCTTGACGGCGCCGCCCAGTTCGCAGCCGACGACGTCGGTGTTGGTGTACGGACGGAAGTACGGGGTGTGGCAGGCGGCCTGGAGGCGCTGGGCGACGGCCTCGTCGCGGCAGGCCACGACGGCCGCGGCCGGCATCCGTCCCGCGATCTCCTTGGCCAGGTTGGGTCCGGTGACCACGGCGACGCGGTCGTCGGCGACCTTGGCGACCTCGGCGATGACCTCGCTCATCCGCTTGGCGGTGCCGAGTTCGACGCCCTTCATCAGGGAGACGAGGACGGTGTCGGGCGCCAGCAGGGGCGCCCACGCGGCGAGGTTGTCGCGCAGCGTCTGCGAGGGGATGGCCAGGACCGTGAAGTCGGCGCCGGCCGCGGCCTCCGCCGGGTCGGTGGTGGCCCGTACGGACGCGGGGAGTTCGATGCCGGGCAGGTAGTCGGGGTTGACGCGGGTGGAGTTGACCGCTTCGACGATGTCGGGGCGGCGGGCCCAGAGCGTCACGTCGCAGCCCGCGTCGGCCAGGACCATGGCGAACGCCGTGCCCCACGAACCCGTTCCGTACACCGCTGCCTTGGGGGTGCCGTGCGTCACTTGGTGTCCTCCCGGGCGGCCTCGCGGCGCTGGCGCGCGCGGACTTCGCGCAGATCGTAGGGCTTGTCCGGGGCCTTCTCGCCCCGCAGTTCCTCCAGGATCGAGGTGATCGCGGCCATGATGGTCTCGGTCACCTCTCTCAGGACCTCCGGCGTCGGCTCCTTGTCGTAGAACCGGTCGAGGTCGACCGGCGGACCGGCCTTCACCTGGAGCGTCTTGCGCGGGAAGAAGCGGACCTTCTTCTCCTTGGCGTACGGCGGCATCGCCAGGTTGGCGCCCCACTGGGCGACGGGGATGACGGGTGCCCGCGTCATCAGGGCGGCGCGCGCCACCCCGGTCTTCGCGGTCATCGGCCACTGGCCCGGGTCGCGGGTGAGGGTGCCTTCGGGGTAGAAGGCCACGCATTCACCGCGCTCCACCGCGTCCACGGCGGCGCGGAAGGCGCCGACGGCGGTGGTGGACTCGCGGTATACGGGAATCTGGCCCGTGCCGCGCAGCAGGATCCCGACGCCGGGGGCCTTGAAAAGCGCGGCCTTCGCCAGGAATCGGGGCACCCGGCCCGTGTTGTATTGGAAATGCCCGTAGGAGAACATGTCCAGATACGAGTTGTGATTGATGGCGGTGATGAATCCGCCGTCGGAAGGAATGTTCTCCATTCCCCGCCAGTCCCGCTTGAACAGAACGACCAGCGGCGGTTTTGCGATGACCGCCGCCAGGCGGTACCAGAAGCCGATTCTGCGGCGGGACACTCGGACACCTTCCTCTGTGGGCCCTGCCAGGCCTTTGTGAGCCCTGGGGGAACGGACCCTGCTTGGCTGCCGGGGCAAGTGTCGCCCCAGGCCCCTGGTCTGTCGAGAACACCGTACGCCCCGGTACGGACAGCGACCCGCCGGGCGGGTGACAATGAAGCCCGCCGCCGTCCGGACGGGCCGGGACGGGGCCCGCAGGGAGGGGACGCCACGAACACCGCCTCAGCCGCGCGCTGGTCCCTCGTCGTTCCGCTGAAGCCCTTGGCGCTGGCCAAGAGCAGGCTGACGGCGGCCGTCGGCGACGAGCTGCGGCCGCGGTTCGCCCTGGCGTTCGCCCTGGACACCGTGGCCGCCGCCCTGGACTGCCCGGCCGTACGCGATGTGGCGGTCGTCACGGACGATCCGCTGGCCGGCGCGGAGCTTGCCGCGCTCGGCGCCCGCGTCGTGCCCGACTCCCCCGCCGCCGGCCTCAACGCGGCGCTCGCGCACGGGGCGTGCCGGGTGCGCTCGTGCCAGGCGGCGCTCGCGGTGGCCGCCCTCAACGCGGACCTGCCCGCGCTGCGCGCCGCCGAACTGGGCCGCGTGCTGGCCGCGGCGGCCGCCTTTCCGCGCGCTTTTCTCGCCGACGCGGCCGGGATCGGGACGACTTTCCTTTCCGCTCTTCCGGGCACCGATTTGAATCCGGTATTCGGCGGCCGCTCACGGGCCGCGCACGCCGCCTCGGGAGCCGTGGAAATCCTGCTCGACGGCGTGGATTCGGTGCGCCGGGACGTGGATACGGGCGCGGATCTGCGGGCCGCGCTGTCCCTGGGAGCCGGCCCGGCCACCGCCGCCCTGCGCGGCGCCCTCGATGTCGTACCGGGGCATTAGGCTGCGGGTATGCAGGCGACCGCGTACACATACGACCCCGTAACCCGCAGCGGCAGCGTGCTGCTCGACGACGGCACCCCGGTGGAATTCGGGGCCCCGGCCTTCGACGCGGGGGGTCTGCGGCTGCTGCGGCCCGGCCAGCGGGTCCGGATCGAGACCGAGGTGTCGGAGAGGGCGGGCGCGGCGCCGCGCGTCACCTTGGTGACGTTGCAGACGTTCTGAGGCTTCCCGCCGCCTTTCGCGGCCCGAAACGGCCGCGGGCCGGGTCTCCCCGAGGGGAGCCCGGCCCGGCGCTTGAGCCTTGCCGCTGGTGACTACTTCTTGCGAGCGGTCGTCTTCTTGGCGGTGGTCTTGCGCGCCGTGGTCTTCTTCGCGGGCGCCTTCTTGGCGACGGCCTTCTTGGCCGGCGCGGTCTTCTTCGCCGTGGCCTTCTTGGCGGTGGTGGCCTTCTTGGCCGGGGCCGCCTTCTTGGCCGTGGCCGTCGCCGTCTTGGCGGTGGCCTTCTTCGCGGTGGTCTTCTTGGCCGCCGTGGTCTTGGCCGCGGTGGTCTTGGCGGGCGTGGCCTTCTTCGCCGTGGCCTTCTTGGCGGTGGTGGCCTTCTTGGCCGCGGCCTTCTTGACCGTGCTGCGGGTGGAAGTACCACCCGAGAGGCTGCCCTTGGGCGCCTTCTTGACGGCCACGTCGTTCTTCGGGAGCTTCTTGGAGCCCGCGACGAGGTCCTTGAAGCCCTGGCCCGCACGGAAGCGCGGCACCGAGGTCTTCTTGACCCGTACGCGCTCACCCGTCTGCGGGTTGCGGGCGTACCGGGCCGGGCGGTCGACCTTCTCGAACGAGCCGAAACCGGTGACCGAGACGCGGTCGCCGGCGACGACCGCACGGACGATCGCGTCCAGCACCGCGTCCACCGCGTCCGCGGCCTGCTGACGGCCGCCGACCTTGTCGGCAATCGCTTCTACGAGCTGCGCCTTGTTCACGTCTTCCCCTTCGGAGACATTGCCTGAGCGAAAGCGCCCAGGCCTTTTCGCACGTTAGGCAGATATATACCGCAAATCAAACACGAAACGGGCTAATCACCCTAGTGCCGCAACGAAGTCGGCTCTCGCCGAGTTCCTTACGGCTCAGTCGCCTTCGGGGAATCGGCCCTCGTCGAGGTCCTTCATCAACCGGTCCAGACGTCTTGCCGCATCGGCGAGATCGTGTTTGGCAGCCGCTGTTATGACCAGCAGCTTCCGGGACAGCGCCATCCGTACGCCCTCCGGGACTTGCAGTTCACGCACCCTTGTGTGCGCTTCTTTGAGTTGGTCCGCCATCAGCCTGTAGAGCTCGAGTTGGCTGTCGCGTTCCATGCGTCGATTGTGCCATCTGAGGCGAGTTGTCACCTCCGGCGGGGGCAACTGAGCGAATCCAGCGACTTCTGCGCTTCCGTACGATCCTTCGGTCGCGCAAGCGGGTATCCGGCCATCCGCCCTGGCCGCAAGGCTAGTTGACGTCACCCCTGTTACCCAAAACGCGACGCGCCCCCTGCCCGGAAACCGGTCCGGAAATCAGGGGGCGCGATGCAGCCGAAGGGGGGTCAATAGGCGGATCAGGCCTGGATCGTGCTCGGCTTGAAGGCGGGCCGGCGGGCCTCGTAGGCGGCGATGTCGGGCTCGTTCTGGAGCGTGATCGAGATGTCGTCCAGGCCGTTCAGGAGCCGCCAGCGGGCGTTCTCGTCGAGTTCGAACCCGGCCGTGACGCCTTCCGCGCGAACCTGGCGATCCCGCAGGTCAACGGTGATTTCGGCGCTCGGGTCACGTTCGGTCAGAGCCAACAGGGCGTCGACCGTCGGCTGGTCCAGAACAACGGTGAGCAGTCCGTTCTTCAGCGAGTTGCCGCGGAAGATGTCGGCGAAGCGGGAGGAGATGACGGTTTTGAAGCCGTAGTTCTGGAGCGCCCACACGGCGTGCTCGCGCGAGGAGCCGGTGCCGAAGTCGGGGCCCGCCACCAAAACCGTGGCGCCCGCGCGCTCGGGCTTGTTCAGAATGAACTCCGCGTCCTTGCGCCAGGCCTCGAAGAGCCCGTCCTCGAAGCCGTCGCGGGTGACCTTCTTCAGCCAGTGGGCCGGGATGATCTGGTCGGTGTCGACGTTGGAGCGGCGCAGTGGCACGGCCCGGCCGGTGTGCGTGGTGAAAGCTTCCATGGTTCTCAGGCCTCCACGGGGATGCGGACGTCGGACAGGTCGGCGGGCGAGCCCAGATGGCCCAGGACCGCGGTGGCGGCGGCGACCTGGGGCGAAACCAGGTGGGTGCGGCCGCCCTTGCCCTGCCGGCCCTCGAAGTTGCGGTTGGAGGTGGAGGCGGAGCGCTCGCCGGGGGCCAGCTGGTCGGGGTTCATGCCCAGGCACATCGAGCAGCCCGCGTGCCGCCATTCGGCGCCGGCGGCCGTGAACACCTTGTCCAGACCCTCGTCCATGGCCTGGAGCGCGACGCGCACGGAGCCCGGGACGACCAGCATCCGTACGCCGTCGGCGACTTTGCGGCCCTCGATGACGGCCGCCGCGTTGCGCAGGTCCTCGATGCGGCCGTTGGTGCACGAACCTACGAAGACGGTGTCGACACCGATCTCGCGCAGCGGCTGCCCGGCGGTCAACCCCATGTATTCCAGGGCCTTTTCGGCCGCCAGGCGCTCCGAAGCGTCCTCGTACGAAGCCGGGTCGGGGACGTTGGCGGACAGGGGCGCGCCCTGGCCGGGGTTGGTGCCCCAGGTGACGAACGGGGCGAGTTCGTCGGCCTTGATGACGACCTCGGCGTCGAAGACCGCGCCCTCGTCCGTCTTCAGGGTCTTCCAGTACGCGACCGCCGCGTCCCAGTCCTCGCCCTCGGGGGCGTGCGGCCGCCCCTTCAGGTAGTCGAAGGTGGTCTCGTCGGGGGCGATCATGCCCGCGCGGGCGCCGGCCTCGATCGACATGTTGCAGATGGTCATGCGGGCTTCCATCGACAGCTTCTCGATGGCGGAGCCGCGGTACTCCAGGACGTAGCCCTGGCCGCCGCCGGTGCCGATCCTCGCGATGATGGCGAGGATGAGGTCCTTGGCGGTGACGCCGTCGGGCAGTTCGCCGTCGACCGTGATGGCCATCGTCTTGAACGGGGCCAGCGGCAGCGTCTGGGTGGCCAGCACGTGCTCGACCTGGCTGGTGCCGATGCCGAACGCCAGCGCGCCGAAGGCGCCGTGGGTGGAGGTGTGCGAGTCGCCGCAGACCACGGTGGTGCCGGGCTGGGTCAGTCCCAGCTGCGGCCCCACCACGTGGACAACGCCCTGCTCGACATCGCCGAGCGGGTGCAGACGCACCCCGAACTCGGCGCAGTTCTTGCGCAGCGTCTCCAGCTGGATCCGGGAGACCGGGTCCGCGATCGGCTTGTCGATGTCGAGGGTGGGGGTGTTGTGGTCCTCGGTGGCGATGGTGAGATCGAGGCGCCGCACCCGGCGGCCGTTCTTGCGCAGCCCGTCGAAGGCCTGCGGGCTGGTCACCTCGTGCAGCAGGTGCAGATCGATGAAGAGCAGGTCCGGCTCGCCCTCGGCGCGCCTGACGACATGGTCGTCCCAGACCTTCTCCGCGAGTGTCCTGGCCATCGCCTTCCCTCCGCCCGGCGTCGTCGCCGGCACTAATAGAGATCGATTACCCCGTCCGTACCGCACACCTCGGACAAAGGCCGCGATCCGTTGTACGGATCACCAGTACAGCTTGACGACTTCCGGAGAAAATTGAACTTGCGTTTCACAGAGTGAGACGGGAATATCGTTGCATGGACAACTCTAGCGGCGTCGGCGTTCTGGACAAGGCTGCCCTTGTCTTGAGCGCTCTGGAGTCCGGTCCGGCCACCCTCGCAGGTCTGGTCGCGGCCACAGGGCTCGCACGACCCACGGCACATCGCCTCGCCGTGGCACTGGAACACCACCGGATAGTCGCTCGGGACATGCAGGGCCGTTTCATCCTCGGCCCGCGCCTCGCCGAGCTCGCCGCGGCGGCCGGCGAGGACCGCCTGCTGGCCACGGCCGGGCCGGTCCTGACGCATCTGCGCGATGTGACGGGCGAGAGCGCCCAGCTCTACCGGCGACAGGGCGACATGCGCATCTGCGTGGCGGCCGCCGAGCGGCTTTCGGGTCTGCGCGACACCGTGCCGGTCGGCTCCACGCTGACCATGAAGGCCGGCTCGTCCGCCCAGATCCTGATGGCCTGGGAGGAGCCGGAGCGCCTGCACCGGGGCCTCCAGGGCGCCCGCTTCACGGCGACGGCGCTCTCCGGGGTACGGCGCAGGGGCTGGGCGCAGTCGATCGGCGAGCGCGAGCCGGGCGTGGCCTCGGTGTCGGCGCCGGTGCGCGGCCCCTCGAACCGGGTGGTGGCAGCCGTGTCGGTCTCAGGCCCCATCGAGCGCCTGACCCGGCACCCGGGCCGGATGCACGCCCAGGCGATCATCGACGCGGCCGCCCGCCTGTCGGAGGCACTGCGCCGCAACGGCTGAGTCCCTACTGCCACTTACCGGCTCACCGCTTCAACGCCGCAGCGGTGGGCCGGAGGTGTGTCCGGGGGCGCTCAACCCGGCCTGAATGAAAGGGGGTTGCGAGGGCGAAGGGGGTCGCGAGGGCTTGAGGGGGTCGCTAGGGTCGAGGGCAGACGAAAAGGCCCTCCGCAAGATGCGAAGGGCCATTTCTCTGTGCGTACCCCCGACCGGATTCGAACCGGCGCTACCGCCTTGAGAGGGCGGCGTGCTAGGCCGCTACACAACGGGGGCCTACCTGCGTTTTCGGACCCTCGAAGAAGATCCAGGATCTTGACATGACCCGCTGGGCTACCAGGACTCGAACCTAGAATGACGGTACCAGAAACCGTAGTGTTGCCAATTACACCATAGCCCATGGTGGTTTAGACCAGTACCCCCGACCGGATTCGAACCGGCGCTACCGCCTTGAGAGGGCGGCGTGCTAGGCCGCTACACAACGGGGGCCCTAGCGATCCTGCGTCGAGTTCACCGGGTGCGACCCTGATGATCCCACGGGAAGGATCTGTACCCCCGACCGGATTCGAACCGGCGCTACCGCCTTGAGAGGGCGGCGTGCTAGGCCGCTACACAACGGGGGCCTTGCAGATAAAGCTCTGCGAGCTGGGCTACCAGGACTCGAACCTAGACTAACGGAACCAGAAACCGTCGTGCTGCCAATTACACCATAGCCCACCAAAACGCAACTCCCACCGGGAGTTCTGTTTGGCTTGCGCTTTCGGTTCGGGGCTTTTCTCCCGCTCCCCTCGGCGCAGGAAGAACATTACCCGAAGGTGTCCGGCGCTCCAAAACGGGTATCGCGCCGCAGGAGGTCAGGGAGCTGGCCGAGTCCCGTGATGCGGACGAGCTCGGGGCGTCCGCCCGCGCCGGCCCGATCCAGCCAGACCGCCTTGAGCCCCGCCTGGACCGCGCCGCGCGCGTCGATGTCCGGCTGGTCGCCCACGTAGACGACCTCCTCGGGCGGCAGCCCGAGCGCCGTGCATCCGGCGAGGAAGGCGTCGGGGTGCGGTTTGGCGACGCCGAGTTCGGCGGCGCACAGCAGCGCCTCGAACCGGTCCCGCACACCCAGGATCCGCAGCTTGCGCTCCTGGTTGCGCAGGGAGGAGTTGGACAGGACGGCGTGCCGGTAGTCCACGGCGAGCACGTCGAGCACGGGCAGGGTGTCGGGGAAGAGGCTCCAGGCGGCCTCGTAATGCGCGATGTGGCGGTCGAACCAGGCGTCGGCGCTCTCGTCGCTCACCTCGTCGTCCAGGAACGACCGCACCCGGTCGCGCCGCTGCCCGTGCCAGTCGGTCTCCCCCGCGGCGAACCGCGCCCAGTGCCGGGCGGTGAGCTCGTCCCAGGCGTCGAGCGCCGCGTCCAGGGTCGCGTAGGCGCGGGGCAGCCCCTCGATGTCCAGGTGGGCCCGCATCCCGGAGCGGGAGGCAGCGGCATAATCGAAGATCGTGTCGTCGATGTCCCAGAGGACGGCGCGGATGGCCATGCCTCGAGCTTAGGCCCGGCGTCCGGCCAGCGGACACCCTTGTGGCATATGCGGGTACGAGCGCGGGGCGCGCCGGGTCAGGGGGCGAGCGGGGGCAGGGCCTCGGCGGGGACGACGAAGAAGTCGGTGACGAAGCAGGTGACCGCGCCCGCTTCGTCGCGCCCTATCCAGGTGGGGTAGACGCCGTCGCCCCAGCCGGAGGTGAAGGCGATCAGGTTGTGGCCGGTGGCCGGGTCGGTCACGGTGTGGGGGCCAGGCGTGGGCGGAACGGTGTCGAAGGCGTCCCACAGCGGGCCCTCGTCGCCCACGCAGTCGGGGAATGACCCGTCGGATGCCGCGTCGTAGAAACATCCGGTGCCGGCGTCGACCCCGTAGCCGAAGAACTCGTCCTCATCCAGTTCGGCGAGGTCCTGCCCCGCCTGGAGCGCGAGCTCCCACGTCATGGCGGGGGCGTCCTTGATGACGAGCCGCGCGGCGGCGACCCGCAGATGCGGGCCCTCCGCCTCGGGCTCCCCCTCCCGCACGAGCGTCGCGATGGCCGCCTCCACCCGGTAGCGCCCCGGCGCCACCTCCGCCGTGAACGGCTCGGCCTCTCCCGCCCCGAGCGCGACGAACGGATCGCAGGCGATGACCCGCCCGGTGTGCAGCCACAACTCCCCACCGGGGACAACCGCGAGCGTGCCGGTGGTCCCCGTCTCCTCGGTGAACGTGTTGCCCGGAGTGAAGTGCCAGGAGAAGTCGGGGGCGGGCATGGGCATGGGGTCTCCCGGGAGGCGGCGTGACGGGGGGCGGCGCACAGCGGTTGTCCGCCCTGCCCGAAGAACATAACTCGGGCCACTGACAACGAAGCCGGATGTGACGACGATCGGGGCGCCTGGTGTCCGGGATGCAACTTCCGTGGCTCGGCGGCGCGTTGTTAGGGTCGCCGCGTAGGGACAAGCGCGCGGGGTCAAGTGCGCAGGGTGAAGCGCGCGGGGTCATGAGCCACGGGGGGCGGGGCGGCATGCAGGGCAAACCGGATCTCAGGACGCCGGACGACGACGGCCTGACGGAACTGGCCCGCGACCTCGAGGACATGCGGCGGCACTTGGACGACCAGGTCCGTCGGATGGACGGCATCGTCGACCGGATCCAGGCCGGCTGGCTGGGCGCGACGGGCTCCGCCTACCGCGATCTGCACCGGGGCGCCGCCAAGGACGCGGTGCGCATCCGCGAGACCCTGCGGGTGGTCCAGGAAGCGGTCCTGATGAGCCGCGACGGCTTCACCCAGCGAGAACTCGAGGTTCTGGCGTCCCTGCGCAAAGTCCAGTCGCACGTCGACGTCGAGCACGAGGCCGACGCTCTGCGAGCGCCGCCGAGCGCTCCGCGCAGCAGCCTGGACAACCTGTAAATCCATACCCGGGGGGCGGTACCACCATGTCCGACGACCACATATCCGTCGACTTCGCGGCGCTGCGCCATCTCGCGGGCGAGCTGGAAGACGTTTACAAGCGGCTCAACGAGAACCTGGGCACCCTGTACGACCGCACGGAGAAGACCGTCCTCACCTGGCACGGGGAGGCCCGGGAGGCGTTCATCGACGAACTCGACCGCTGGGACCGGGACATGCGGGACCTCCAGGCCCGCCAGGCCTGGCTCCACGAGGTCGTCACCACGGGCCACGCGAACTACGCGGCCGCCCACCGGGCCGTGTTGAGGGGCTGGGGCGCGCTCTGATGACCCCGCCGTCCCCGTCACCTTCCCCGTCGGCCACGCCCTCACCATCGACCACCCCGCTGCCTCCCACGGGGGCGGGCCCGACGCCGCCGAGCAGCGCGCGTCCCACTCCTTCGCCCGGTTCCCTCAAGGACCCGCAGGGCAACGACATCTCCCGCGAGGACACGGGGTCGGCACGTCGACGGCGGGCCGGGGAAGTGGCGGCACTCAAGCCCGCCGCGCCACCGGACCCCGGCAACGGATTCGACGTCAGCCCGCCGCACCTCTACTACACGTCGTACCTTCTGCGAAATCAGCAGTACGACTTCTCCGAGGGTCCCATCCGTCTGCTGTCCTTGCTCGACGAGCACGCTCACGCCGGTGGGCGCGGCAGCGGGCCCGAGGCTTTCGCGGCGGTCTATGCGACGGTCTCGAAGCGTTTCATAGAGGTGTGGGCCAAAGCGGTTGTCGGAGTCGGCGGCGCCGCGGTCGGTCTGACCGTCACGGCCAACAACTACGTGCGGGCCGAGTACCACTCCGACCCCAAGATGGCTCCGGCTCTCCGTCTCACGCCCGAACCGGATGTGATCCAGACCTCGTCCCCGTACTGGCCGGTCGCCGAGCTGGGCTGGGGCCATGGCTCGCGGGACGCTTTCGGTGGCCGGATCATCAGCGATGTGCTGGCGGTGGCCGGCTCGTTCGCACAGGATGTCCTGTTGCCGGTCCTGCGGGATGCGCTGCGGCACGGCAAGGTCGCGGACGTCACGCCGGGCGGTGACGATCTCGCCCTGCCGGAGATCGCGGCCGCCTGGACCGCCGCCGCCAAGGACGCCAGGGCGGCCGGCGACGCCTTCGACGGGGCCATCGCCTACATCACCAACCCGGCGTCCGGGCACAGCGAGTGGCAGGACGCGATGAAGCAGTTCTGCGGCAGCATCTGGGGGACGACGGCCTGGGGTCAGAGCCGTGAGGGCCAGAACTGGAACCACTCCGGTGGCCAGAAGCCCGCCCTGGGAGTTCTGGAAGACACCGCCCGCTCCCTGGCCGACGCGTGTACGCATTTCGGTACGGCGGTGGCAAAGGCGCGGTCGGTGATCACCGACGTCTATCGCGAGTCCGCGTACAAGACGCTGAAGGTAAACGACTTCGGTGACATCCTCGAAACGGTGCTGGAGGGCGGGCTGTTCGAGCTCGCCGTCGAGTTCATCAACAACCTGGACACGGGGCGGCTCGACTCGGCAGTCGACACCTATAACAGCACGGTCAAGACGCTGGCCGACGGGTTGCACAAGCTGATGGATCCGCTCGACGAAGCCCATCTGAGTGTCCCCCGGTACGAGGCCGAGGAAGCCAGGGCGGAGGGCGTCGGAGCCAGGGCGCTGAACGAATTCAAAGATGAGCACAGCTGGACCGTCCCGGGAAGCATGGCTTCCAGTCACACGTTTCCCGTCGACCTCGATTCTCAAGAATTCCTGCATGACGGCCACACCCTGGACAAACACATCGGAAAAAGCGACGCGCAGCTGGCCCAGCGGCTCCGAGACCAAGGAGATCCCCCCTCGGGCACTTGGCTTCACGGAAAGCCAAAAATTGGCGCATCTTCCTCCTTCAAGAATGCGGAAGAAGCCCAAGTGTTCACTCAGAACAACATCGACCAGAGAACCTCAGAAATTCAGACGTGGTTGTCAGGCCCTCCCGCCGTCGGAGACAAAGAGGCTTTTATCAGCACCGCTCCAGACGGTCGCGTCACCGGGCACTCAGTCAGCAAGCAGCCAGTACCAGGCGCGGCAGGAACAGGATTCAAGTACCAAGGACTGGACGCTCGGGCCGTGGAGGCACACAGGACCAAGACCATCCTTCGATACGATCCGAGCCTGATCCCTCCGTTTTCCGTGCTTACTTCCATGCCTGCCGTGTGAAGCCGAGCTCACCCCTTTGGAAGTCCCATGCATACAACAACGCGTGAAACATGGGCCGCTGCGCTCACCACTCTGTACGAGGATGAGTACGTCTTCGTTTCCGTTGGCCCCAGAAGCAACACCTCATGGGATGCAGACGCATGGGCCGTCATGCGGCGGGACGTATCGGACCCACGCGGTTGGGCCGGCCAGGACTGGGACAGCAACAAGCACGACCAGCCGGCCGGAGTCGACCGGAGAGGCTTTCCGTTCAATGTCGGTTCCGCCGAACAGATCTCTCGCAATCTTCATGAGATCGACGCCGGAAGCGCAGAACGGTTGCTCGTCGCGCTCATGAACGACTGGTGCCACATCACAGAAGTTCCGGGATTCCAGAAGGACCCCGAAAGTTTGCTGGCTGCGGCCAGAACGATAATGTCCCGATTTGCGAAAACGTGCACATGCTACACAAATCTTGCCGAGGCCAGAGAAACAAGAACACCAAACCTTGACGCGCGCGATGTCGGTCCCGGGTGGACTCCCTTCACGGAATATACTGCGGATTACGGCCTCGCGGTCGTATCGGACTCCGAAGTCGGTATTTTCTGGTCGTTCAACCCTGTCTAAGATTGAATGAGGGCGAAATTCAGAGCACGAACCGCAGGCACGACCGAATAGGGTGGCTGCACTGATCAATTGGCAACGAACTGCGGCAGAGCCGCCGGGTCGGCACGAGGAACAACCGCCGCCCGGACACAGGCCCTGACGATCTACGACCGGCGGTACACCGTCGTCGCCGCGGGGCCGCGCTCGCAGGCGGGCTGACGGCATGGCAGTGCGAGCCGAGGCCAATTGTTATCCGTGCAACAGCTGCTCGTCCTGCTGTGCACCACGCGGCTGGACGTTCCCAGGCCGACGCCCCACGACCCGGCCGGCCCCCGCGGCCGCCTGACAACGCCTGACAACGCCTCCCGGAGGGCCCCATGAGCATCACCAGCGCGAGCGACCCGGAAGCCGGCGGGGCCGTTCCCAACCGCGCCGCCACCTATCCCGACCGCGAAACCGCTCAGTGGGCGACCCAGCACGTCGTCACACGCAACGAGCAGGACATTCACCGCTGGCTCGCGCAGTCGACACGTGCGCGGCTCACAATCGAGGCCGCGTGGCCGTCGCGGGAAGAAGCCGTGGGCCGGGTGCTGCTCCAGGCGATGTCGCTGGCCGGCCGGGGCGCGATCGAGGTGCGGGCGGCGCGGGTCGTGCTGCGGCGCAGTGAGTCCAGCCCACACGGGTTCACCGTACACGCCACCTTCCCGATCTACCTCTGAGGCGGTCCGATGTCCCTGAGGCCTCTGCAACACGACACGCACTACGGCGAGTTGGACCAAGTCATGCGCGCCTATCTCGGGCAGGAAGCCGCCGATACCCCCGAGCGGCGCAGCCCCGCGCTCGACGCATACGTCCGGTACACCTGGCACTCCCGGCCGTGGGCACTCGCCGTCGCCGAGCAGCAGCTGCGGGAGTACGCCCAGCACCCTCCAGGCCGACTGAGACAACGGCTCGGCGAGTTCTACCCGGTGCCGGATGTGGGACGGAGTGACGAAGAGATCCAGGGCTGGCTCGCCCTCCTCGCCGACCACCTCAGGCGCAGCATCGAGCAGGGTGAGGCGCCGCGTCCCGCCCCTCCCGCCACGCACTGGGAGTGGCACGCCCGCTTCCCCGAGCTCGGGCAGCTGCTCGGCGGCTGGTTCTCGCAGGACATGCCGGAGGAGTTCGACGATCACGATGCCGCGATCCGGGACTACCGGGACAGCACGGATCCCTCGCTCCTCGCCGGCGTCATCGGGGAGCTGCACGAGCTGGCCGCCCTGGACCTGGACGAATCCCAATACGCCCTGGCCATCGCGGAGTTGGGCATGGAGGTGGACCCGCCGGCGCCCTACTCCCCCGGCGCGTGGCTCATCCTCCTCGCCGACCGGCTGGCCGGGCGCCACGCCGTCTGAACCCGCGCAGAACCGAGGGGCGGCAGCCGGCCGGCTGCCGCCCCTCGTTCGCGTACTGCTGCCCGCGGCTAGGCCGTCAGCTTCGTCAGGGCCGTGTCGATCCGCGCCAGCGTCTTCTCCTTGCCCAGGATCTCCAGGGACTCGAAGAGCGGGAGGCCGACCGTGCGGCCGGTGACCGCCACGCGGACCGGGGCCTGGGCCTTGCCGAGCTTCAGGCCGTGCTGCTCGCCGGCCGCGAGGACCGCGTTCTTCAGGGACTCCGGCGACGTCCAGTCCGCCGACTCCAGCTTCTCGCGGGCCGTGCGCAGCAGCGCGCCCGAGCCCTCCTTCATCGCCTTGGACCAGGACGCCTCGTCCTCGACCGGCTCGTCACGGAAGAGGAAGTCGACATTGGCCGTGATGTCGGAGAGGACCGTCACCCGGGTCTGGGCGTGCGGCGCGATCGCCTGCCAGGCCCGCTCGTCGAAGGACTCCGGGGCCCAGTTGGCGTGCGGGGCGCGCAGCCACGGCTCGCAGGCCGCCGCGAACGCCTTCTCGTCCAGCATGCGGATGTGGTCCGCGTTGATGGACTCGGCCTTCTTCAGGTCGAAGCGGGCCGGGTTGGCGTTCACGTCGGCGATGTCGAACTTCGCGACCATGTCCTGGATCGAGAAGACGTCCTGGTCCGCGGAGAACGACCAGCCCAGGAGGGAGAGGTAGTTGAGCAGGCCCTCGGGGAGGAAGCCGCGGTCGCGGTAGACGTTCAGGGACGCCTGCGGGTCGCGCTTGGAGAGCTTCTTGTTGCCCTCACCCATCACGTACGGCAGGTGGCCGAAAGCGGGGATCTCCTTGGCGATGCCCAGCTCGATCAGCGCCTTGTAGAGCGCGATCTGGCGCGGGGTCGAGGAGAGCAGGTCCTCGCCGCGCAGGACGTGGGTGATCTCCATCAGGGCGTCGTCGACCGGGTTGACCAGCGTGTACAGCGGGGCGCCGTTCGCACGGACGATGCCGTAGTCGGTGACGTTCTCCGCCTGGACGGTGATCTCGCCGCGGACCAGGTCCGTGAAGGTGGTGGCCTCGTCGGGCATCCGGAAGCGCACGACGTGGCTGCGGCCCTCGGCCTCGTACGCCTGCTTCTGCTCGGCGCTCACATCGCGGCAGTGGCCGTCGTAGCCGGAGGGCTTGCCGGCGGCGCGGGCGGCCTCGCGGCGGGCGTCAAGCTCCTCGGTGGTGCAGTAGCAGTTGTACGCGTAACCCCCGGCGAGCAGCTTTTCGGCGATGTCCCGGTAGATGTCCATGCGCTGCGACTGGCGGTAGGGCGCGTGCGGGCCGCCGATCTCGGGGCCCTCGTCCCAGTCGAAGCCGAGCCAGCGCATGGAGTCCAGGAGCTGGTTGTACGACTCCTCGCTGTCGCGCGCCGCGTCGGTGTCCTCGATGCGGAAGACGAGCGTGCCGCCGTGGTGCCGGGCGAAGGCCCAGTTGAACAGGGCGGTGCGGACCAGGCCCACGTGCGGGTTGCCGGTCGGGGAGGGACAGAAACGAACGCGGACGTCCGCGTCCAGGGGGTTAGCCACGCTTGATCACCCTGTTGGTGAGAGTGCCGATGCCTTCGATGGTGACGGCGACCTCGTCGCCGACGTTGAGGGGGCCGACCCCGGCCGGGGTGCCGGTGAGGATGACGTCGCCGGGGAGCAGCGTCATGGCCTCGGTGATGTGGACGACCAGGTCCTCGATGGAGCGGACCATGTCGGCGGTGCGCCCGAGCTGGCGCTGTTCGCCGTTGACGGTGGCCTGGATGGCGAGGTCGCTCGGGTCCAGGTCGGTCTCCACCCAGGGGCCGAGCGGGCAGGAGGTGTCGAAGCCCTTGGCCCGGGCCCACTGCTTCTCGCGCTGCTGCACGTCGCGGGCGGTGACGTCGTTGGCGCAGGTGTAGCCGAAGATGACGTCCTTGACGCGCTCGCGCGGGACCTCGCGGCACATGCGGCCGATGACGACGGCGAGCTCGGCCTCGTGGTGCAGCTCGTTGGAGAAGGAGGGGTACTCGATGGAGTCGCCGGAGCCGATGACCGAGGTGGTCGGCTTGAAGAAGGCGACCGGCACGTCCGGGACCTCATTGCCGAGCTCCTTGGCGTGTTCCGCGTAGTTGCGGCCGATGGCCACGACCTTGTTGGGGAGCACGGGCGGCAGGAGACGGACCTTGCTCAGCGGGACTTTCGTGCCCGAGAGTTCGAAGTCCGCGTACGGGATGCCCTTGATGATGTCGAGCACGAGGCTGTCGGGGCTGTCGCCCTCGACAGCCCCGAAGGCGACATTGCCGTCGATGGAGAACCTGGCGATGCGCACGAGTGCTGTCGCCCCTCACTTCGCTGTGTCTGGTACTGGCCGGTGTCTGACGCTCCAGGCTAACGCGGACGGGGACACCGGCTGTGCGGGTGCGCGCGGCGGCGCGACCGGCGAGGGCCGAGGGGCGCGCGCCATGGGCGCCCGGCCGCCGCGGGGGCACGCGTCGTGCGGGGCCGGCCTGCTACGGGGGGCGCGTCATGCGGGGCCCGGAGCCCGCTGCGGGGGCGCGCGTCAGGCGGGGGACGCCGGAGCCCGCTGCGGGCGCGGGCCGCGCGGGGTCAGCCCGCTACGGGCGTGGGCTCGGCGGGGGCGGGCGTGACGGGCGCCGTCATCAAGATGGTGCGGCGCGGGTTGGCCGTCTGGGCCGGCAGGTCGACGGTGTGCTCCGGCTGGGCCGCCCGCTGAAGCTCTTCGGCGTCCGCGAGGTGCGCGAGGGTGGTGCGGCGCGGGTTGGCTATGTTCCGGATGCTCATCGTCGTCTTCATCTCTGCTGCGAACCCTGTCGTTTCGGGCACCCCGGGGCGCCGGCGGTCGGTGTGGCTATCCCTGTAAAGCGTCAGGCTAAACATTCGAATTCCCGGCAAAGGACCGTAGAGACGGCGATCAACATGTGAGTTTGCTCACGAATGAAGCCACAAAAGGGATATAAAGGTCCGTCAACTACCCTTCCCGGAACGGACATTACGGTATTGAAACGCTCATTCCGCTCCTGATCATCGCGACTGGGACACCCCCCACCCGTAAGCGACTCGTAAGCAAAAGTCCGTTTCCTCCGCGATCACTTTCTACATGTTGTGACGCGATACTCACAATGTGTCACTCACGTCACGGTGCGGGGCGCGGGCCTTGTTGGAGATCCGGCACTGTGCTGGAATTCCACGCACCGCCGCGGGTCACTGACCGGCGCGCAGGGGCGCAACGCAGCGCCGGGTGAGCGGCGGGAGGGGGAGCAGGACAAGCGCCGGTCACTCAGACCACACAGGGGGCGCGCAGTGCCCCCATGACGCCGACACCGTCCCATCCGCCTGTGCGGAGGGACGCCTGGTCCAGAGGTTGCGACGCTAGTGCAGGGACGTTTCAAGAGGGATGGCAGCGCTGCGGCGGAGCAGGAGCCGCAGGGTGGGACTGGTTCCAAGACAGCCAGTTCCTCGCCCCAGCACGCCCAGAACCCCCGGGGCCCCGAGAATCCATCCGGTTCGCCGGCCGGCGAGGCGAACGGTCAGACGGCGCGCACCAGCGGGCCTTCCGGCGCGTCCGGCTCCCCCGGCGCCTCCGGTCCCTCCGGCGCCTCCGGTGACGACCAGCAGGGCGCCGAACGCAAGGCGACGGGACCGGTCGACACCGGCTCCCGAATAGCCCTGCGCAACTGGCGCATCTCGACGCGTCTGGTCGCCCTGCTCGCCCTGCCCGTGGTCGCCGCGACCACCCTGGGCGGTCTGCGCATCAACCAGTCGATGAACGACATGCAGCAGCTCGACCACATGCAGCTGCTCACCGACATGACCAAGCAGGCCACCGAGCTGGCCGCCGCGCTCCAGACCGAGCGCGACGACTCCGCGGGCCCGCTCTCCACCGGGACCTCCGACGCCCGCGTCCAGACCGACCGTTCGGCCACCGACCTGGTCAAGAAGTCGTTCATCAACACGACCCAGGACATCAGCGGCACGGAGAACGACGACGCCCTGGAGTCGATCCGGCGCAACGTCACCAACATCGCCATCCAGCTCCAGGACCTGGAGAGCATCCGCAAGACCGCCTACAAGGACGGCTCCACCGACTCCCAGACGGTCGAGTCCTACAGCCGTCTCATCCGCGGTCTGCTCAGCCTCTCGCAGGACATGGCACAGGCCACCTCCAACCCGGAGATGATCAAGCGGACCCGTGCGCTCGCGGCGTTCTCCTCCGCCAAGGAGTACGCCTCCGTGCAGCGCGCGATCATCGCCGCCGCGCTGCCCGCCACCAAGGACAAGGCCGGCAACCTCCTGGAGCCCGACCGCCTCTACGCCAAGGCCGCCCAGGACGGCGAGCGCCAGGCCCTCGCCTCGTTCCAGAACGTGTACGAGGCCAACGGCGGCAACGCCACCGTGCTGATGGCCCCGCTGGATAAGGGCAACGCGGAGATCACCGCGGCCAACGCCTACTCCCAGCACGTGCTCAAGAACACCGGCGCGATGGCCCAGGAGCAGCGGCGCTCCTACCTGGACTGGTACGACCAGGACTCCAACAAGATCAACCAGATGAAGACCATCGAGCAGACGCTGCTCGGTGAGATGGAGCAGAAGGCGCGCGAGCTGCGCGACTCCTCGCAGCGCGACGCGATCCTCAACGGTGTGCTGATCCTCGTCGTCCTCGGCGTCTCGCTGGTCGGCGCGTTCATCGTGGCCCGCTCCATGATCCGCTCGCTGCGCCGCCTCCAGGACACCGCGACGCGGGTCGCCCAGGACCGTCTGCCCGAGCTCGTCAAGCAGCTCTCCGAGTCCGACCCGCAGGACGTCGACACGTCCGTGGAGTCGGTCGGCGTGCACTCGCGAGACGAGATCGGCAAGGTGGCCGCGGCCTTCGACGACGTGCACCGCGAGGCCGTCCGCCTCGCCGCCGAGCAGGCCCTGCTGCGAGGCAACGTCAACGCGATGTTCACCAACCTCTCGCGCCGCTCGCAGGGTCTCATCCAGCGTCAGCTCTCGCTCATCTCCGAGCTGGAGTCCCGTGAGGCCGACCCCGACCAGCTGTCCTCGCTGTTCAAGCTGGACCACCTCGCGACCCGTATGCGCCGTAACGGCGAAAACCTCCTCGTCCTCGCCGGTGAGGAGCCGGGCCGGCGCTGGACGCGCCCGGTCCCGCTGGTCGACGTGCTGCGCGCCGCCGCGTCCGAGGTGGAGCAGTACGAGCGCATCGAGCTGGCCGCCGTGCCCGCCACCGAGGTCGCCGGACGCGTGGTCAACGACCTCGTGCACCTGCTCGCCGAGCTGCTTGAGAACGCGACCTCGTTCTCCTCGCCGCAGACCAAGGTGCGCGTCACCGGTCACGCGCTGCCCGACGGCCGCGTGCTGGTCGAGATCCACGACACCGGCATCGGCCTCTCCCCCGAGGACCTTGCCGCGATCAACGAGCGGCTTGCGTCGCCGCCCACCGTGGACGTCTCGGTCTCGCGCCGCATGGGTCTGTTCGTGGTCGGCCGCCTGTCCCTGCGACACGGCATCCGCATCCAGCTGCGCCCCTCCGACTCCGGTGGCACGACCGCGCTCGTCATGCTGCCCGTCGATGTCGCCCAGGGCGGCAAGAAGATGCCCGGCAAGCCGGGTGCCGGTCAGCCGCAGGCACCGGCGGGCCAGGGCGGCCGTCCCGGTCTCGCGGGCGGTCCGCCCTCGCGTGCCGGTCTCGCCGCGGGCCCGCTCGGCAGCGCCAACGGCGGCTCCGGCAGCCGGCTCGGCGCGGGCGCCCCGCGCGGCCAGGTCTCAGGCGCCCCGGGTCCGCGCGCCGCGCTGCCGCCCCGCGACGGCGGCCCGCAGCAGGGCCGGCCCGGACAGGGCCAGGCCCCCCAGCAGAACCAGCAGTCCGCCTTCGGCGCCGGCCCGGCCACTCCCCCGGCCGCCCCGCGCCGGGGTGACCGTCCCATCACCCCGCCGCCCGGCGCCCCGCGCGCCGAGCTGCCCGGTGGCAACCCGCAGGGCCCGCAGCCGGTCCGGCCGCAGGCCGCGAGCTGGGGCAGCGACCCGTCCTCGGCCCTCGACGCCCCGCGTGGCCACGAGGAGCCGGAGCAGCACACGGGCCAGTACCCCCGCCCCGCGCTCGACGACCATCAGGGTCCCGGCGCCACCGCCGAGTTCGCCAGGCCCGACTTCGACGGGCCCCCGCCGGGCTCGCGGCAGGACCAGTCCTCGTCGGGCACCGGCCAGTTCGTCCGGCCCGACGTGTTCGGCGCGCCCGCCCCGCAAGGTCCGGCCGCGACCGGCCAGTTCGAGCGCCCCGGCTCCTACAACGGCTTCGGCGACCCCTCGGACACCGGCCAGTACGCCCGCCCAGGCCAGGACCTGTCCGACACCGGCCAGTACACGCGTCCCGGCCAGGGCGGTGACGCCGGTCAGTACGGGCGTCCCGGCGCCGACGACCTCCAGGGCCCGTCGAACACCGGTCAGTACGCCCGGCCCGACTTCAACGCGCCGCGCCCGCCCGCGCCGCAGCCCGCGCAGCCGCAGCAGTACCAGCAGCAGACGCCGCAGCAAGGGCCGCAGCAAGAGGCGCAGCAGGGACAAGCCTTCGGTCAGGGCGCCCCGCGCCGGCACAACGACGGCAACGACTTCGGCGCCCCGCGCCAGCCGGTGGGAAGCCTGCCCGCGCAGCCGGGACCGGAGGCGCTGCCGCCGGCCGGCGCCGGTGACGGGCGCACCCCGCTGTACGACACGCTGGAGACCAACTGGTTCCAGCAGCAGGCCCAGCAGGGCAGCCTGCCGCAGGAGAGCGCCGCGCCGTCGCAGCAGGCCCCGCAGCAGCCCCTGCCCGAGCGCCGTCCGGTCCGTGAGAGCGGCGCCAACGGCACGAACGGCTCGGGTGCCACGGCCAACGGCACCGGCGCCTGGCGCAGTTCACCCAACGACGACCTGGTGCGCCAGGCCGAGCGGGCCCGCAAGCCCGCCGCCGGCGGCATCACCACGTCCGGTCTTCCCAAGCGGGTCCCGCGCGCCAACCTGGTGCCGGGCACCGCACAACAGCAGAACCACCAGGCAGGACCCCAGGTCTCCCGGGCGCCCGACGACGTGCGCGGCCGGCTGACCAATCTCCGCCGGGGCATCCAGCAGGGCCGGCAGGCCAACAACGGCCCGACCGGCAGCTTCCACGTGGACCCCACTCACCAGCAGGAGCGTTAGTTGAGTCCGATGAGCCAGGCGGCACAGAACCTGAACTGGTTGATCACCAACTTCGTGGACAACACCCCAGGGGTGTCCCACACAGTGGTGGTCTCCGCCGACGGCCTGCTCCTCGCCATGTCCGAAGGTTTCCCGCGCGACCGCGCCGACCAGCTGGCCGCCGTGGCGTCCGGTCTGACCTCGCTGACCGCCGGGGCCTCCCGGATCTTCGAGGGCGGCAGCGTCGCCCAGACCGTGGTGGAGATGGAGCGTGGCTTCCTCTTTTTGATGTCCGTGTCCGACGGTTCCTCCCTGGCCGTACTGGCGCACCCGGAGTGCGACATCGGCCTGGTGGGCTACGAGATGGCTCTCCTGGTCGACCGCGCGGGCAGTGTCCTCACTCCGGACCTGCGCGCCGAGCTCCAGGGCAGCCTGCTCCACTGACCGCAAATCCCCCGGCCGAGCCGCTCGCGAGGCCGGGGGTCGGGAGCCGAGGCGCCGCCCCCTCCGGCGCGTACGGCTCCCGCACGACGCAGAACATCCGTCCAGGCCGCACCACTTCCCCCCACCGGCCCTGCCAGACGGCTTGCAGATGCCTTGCTGTCCCCGCCCGGAGGAACCAATGACCCCGCCATCCGCCTCACACGATTCGTACGGCGCCCTGCACGACGCGGCGTACGACAGTGAAGGCGACCAGCCGCTGGTCCGTCCGTACGCCATGACCGGCGGCCGCACCAGGCCGCGCTACCAGCTCGCCATCGAGGCGCTGGTCAGCACCACAGCCGACCCGGCGCACCTCGCCACGCTTCTTCCCGAGCACCAGCGGATCTGCCACCTGTGCCGTGAGGTCAAGTCGGTGGCGGAGGTCTCGGCGCTGTTGCAGATGCCGCTGGGTGTCGCCCGGATCCTGGTGGCCGACCTCGCGGAGGCCGGCATGGTGGCGATCCACCAGCCCGGCAATGGAGAGACCGGCGGCACGCCGGACGTAACGCTGCTCGAAAGGGTGCTCAGTGGACTTCGCAAGCTCTAGCGGCGGTGCCGCCCGTTCCACCACGTCGGCGAAGATCGTGGTGGCGGGCGGCTTCGGCGTGGGCAAGACCACGTTCGTCGGCGCGGTCTCGGAGATCAACCCCCTGCGCACCGAAGCCGTGATGACGTCCGCGAGCGCGGGCATCGACGACCTCACCCACACCGGCGACAAGACGACCACCACGGTCGCCATGGACTTCGGCCGCATCACCCTGGACCAGGACCTGATCCTGTACCTCTTCGGCACCCCCGGCCAGGACCGCTTCTGGTTCATGTGGGACGACCTCGTCCGCGGCGCCATCGGCGCCGTCGTCCTCGTCGACACCCGCCGCCTCGCCGACTGCTTCCCCGCCGTCGACTACTTCGAGAACTCAGGACTCCCCTTCGTCATCGCCCTCAACGGCTTCGACGGACACCAGCCCTACACCCCCGACGAAGTACGCGAAGCACTCCAGATCGGCCCCGACACCCCCATCATCGTCACCGACGCCCGCCACCGCGCGGACGCCAAGAGCGCCCTCATCACCCTCGTCGAACACGCCCTCATGGCGCGCCTCAAGTAGGTAGTGCCCTACGGCAGTTGTCGTAGACGAAACGGGGGCGGACTGTGTCCTTTGACACGATCCGCCCCCGCGTTCATAACGTTTCGACAGAGAATTCTCGTGTCACCGCAACCCGCCGCGTTCATCCGGTGTCACTGCGCACACGCCAGCCCCGCCATTTGGCGGGGCTCGCTCTTTATGCCCGTTTTATCTGAGGCCTTGGCCACTCGGAACCTGAGATTCCAGACGTTTGGATGGCAGCCGTCGCACGTGCTGGAATTCGACGAACTCCCGAGTAGTACGGCTGGTACGGCCCCGAGAAGTACGGCTCTGAAACACAAAGCGGCACGCCACCCTGGTGCCGGCTCCGAGAGGTTGTTGGTCGAGTGAAGCGAAGCAGGACGAGCTCCGCGACGCAGCAGGCGCGGGGCAACTTCACCCCGCCCGAGCGCGCGGCGGCGGCACCGGCGCCAGGGACCTCCACCCAGGATTCCGGCAAGGACACGAAGACCCCGGCCAGCAGCAGCCGCTTCTCGCCGCGCAACTGGCGGGTGGCCACCCGGCTGAACGCGATCCTGCTCATCCCCGTGCTCGTCGGCCTCGTCATGGGCGGCTTCGAGGTGAACGGGTCCATAGCCACCTGGCGCGACGCCCGCAACGCCGAGAAGGTCGCCACCATCGTGCGCGCGGCGTCCGACTACGGCCAGGCCCTGCTCAACGAGCGTGACCTCACCGCCCAGCCGCTCCTGGAGAACCAGCGCGACAGCGACGTGGTCAGCAAGGCGTACGCCGCCTCCGACGCGGCCCGCGCCAAGTTCGACCAGGCCGTCCAGGGCATGCCGAGCACCCCGAGCCTCAAGCGCCGTCTGGCCAAGGTCCGCGAGGCCGAGAAGACCCTCGACGACCTGCGCAAGACCGCCTACGCCAAGGGCGTCGAGGCGAAGAACCCGGTGCTGACCGAAGAGGGCTACACCGCGATCCCGCACTACCTGAGCACGTTCTCCAACGAGCTCGGTCTGGGCACCGGCAACATCACCAGCTACGGCCGCATGGTGTACGCGGTCGACCTCGCCAAGTCCGCCGAGTCGCTTCAGCGTTCCATCGGCATGCACCTGCTGCTGCGGCCCAGCGACGACCCGAAGGCCTTCCAGCTCCAGGTCAAGGCGTTCAACTCGTACAACTACCTGGAGTTCATCGCGCTCGGCGAGTTCGACGCGGGTGGCACGGACGCCGACAGCCAGAAGCTGAAGGACGTCATGACGCAGCAGGCGGCCAAGGTCGCCGGCGAGTTCCCGGGCGCCAAGCAGGAGGCCGACAACGGCCCGCACATCGGTGCGGCGCCCGCGGCCGACGGCTCGATCTACAACGGCATGGCCGCCGCCATCGGCGGGGCGCAGAACGCTGCGAGCCTCAAGACGCTCAAGGCGCAGGGCATCACCCCCGAGTCCTGGATGGCCGCCGCCACCTCGAAGTTCGACGGCTACACCACGGTCGAGGACGACCTGGTCACCCGGGCCGTGACCGAGGCCGGCCAGATCGCGGACGACGCCAAGACCACCGCCTACATCAATGGCGCGATCGTCGTGGTCTCGCTGCTCGCCGCCTTCGTCCTGGCCGGCATGGTGGCCCGCCAGATGAGCCGGTCGATGCGCAGGCTGCGCACCGCCGCCTTCGACGTGGCCGAGCAGCGCCTGCCGATGCTCGTCGACCAGCTCTCGCGCACCGAACCCGGCCGGGTCGACACCCGTGTCGAGCCGATACCGATCGACTCCACGGACGAGATCGGCGAGGTGGCCCGCGCCTTCGACCAGGTGCACCGTGAGGCCGTCCGGCTCGCCGCCGAGCAGGCCCTGCTGCGGGGCAACGTCAACGCGATCTTCACCAACCTCTCGCGCCGCAACCAGTCCCTGATCGAGGGCCAGCTGACCCTCATCACCGACCTGGAGAACAACGAGGCAGACCCGGACCAGCTGGAGAGCCTGTTCCGGCTCGACCACCTGGCGACCCGTATGCGCCGCAACGGCGAGAACCTGCTGGTTCTGGCCGGCGAGGAGCCGGGCCGGCGCTGGGACCAGCCGGTCCCGCTGGTCGACGTGCTGCGCGCGGCCTCATCCGAGGTGGAGTCCTACGAGCGCATCGAGCTGTCCGGGGTGCCGGAGGCGGAGATCCACGGCCGCGCCGTGACCGACCTCGTGCACCTGCTGGCCGAGCTCCTGGAGAACGCCACCACGTTCTCCTCCCCGCAGACCAAGGTCCGCGTCACCGCGACCCGGCTGCCCGACGGCCGCGTCATGGTCGAGATCCACGACAAGGGCATCGGCCTGACCGCCGAGGACTTCGCCGACATCAACCACCGGCTCGCCAACCCGCCGGCCGTGGACGCCGAAGTCTCCCAGCGCATGGGCCTGTTCGTGGTCGGCCGCCTCGCCGACCGGCACGGCATCCGCGTCCAGCTGCGCCCCTCGGGCGAGCAGGCCGGCACCACCTCGCTCGTCATGCTCCCCGACCCGATCACCCATGGTGGCGGCGGCGAGAGCGCGCCGGTGGGGGACGACTTCACGGTGTCCTCGATCATCCCCGAGCAGCAACAGCAGCAGCCGTACGAGTCCTCGCCCGCCCCGATGCGCACCGCCGCCGAGCTCGGCTTCGACGATTCGCGGTACGAGTCCGGCGAGGCCGAGCCCCGCGAACTCGACCCGGTCAACCGCTCGTTGATGCGCGAGGAGCGCCGCGCGGCCCTTGAGGCCCAGGCGCAGGGCGGCGAGCGCCCGCTGTACCGGGACGAGGTCGAGCCCCAGCAGGGCCAGGCCTACGACGGCTCCTACGACAGCCGGCAGGGCTACGCCGGGCAGGAGCAGCCCTACGAGGCCTCCTACGACAACCAGGCGGCGCCCGGCTACGACGGCTCGTACCAGGGCTCGTACCAGAACCAGCACACCCCCGAACACACCGGTGCCTACGCCCCGGACTCCTACGCGCCCCAGGGCGACTACCGGGAGTCCGGCTATGCGGAAGGCTCCTACCGGGACCAGACGGCCGGCCAGGGCTCCTACGAGGATCCCTACGCCGCCCAGGCCCCGCAGGACGACTGGCCGCAGGCGAACGCCTACCAGGAGCCCTACGCGGCCCCCTTCTCACCGGAAGCGGAATCCGCCGGGGAGAGCCGGGGCGTTCCCGAGGGCGCCGCGGACCGCGTAGGCTTCGACCGTCCGGGCCCCACCCCGACCACCGCCCATGAGCTGACCGACGCCGGTCTGCCCCGGCGCGGCAGCCAGCAGGACTGGCCGGCCGAGCCCCGGCAGGAACAGAGCGAGACGCCGGACGGGCCGGCCGACGACTGGCGTTCGACCAACGACGAGCGCTGGACGCGGGCCGAGAAGCTGCGTGAGCCCAAGGCCGGCGGGGTCACTCCTTCCGGTCTCCCCCGGCGGGTGCCCAAGGCCAATCTGGTCGAGGGCGCGGCCGAGCAGACCCCGCAGGGCGGCCCTCAGGTCTCCCGCGCTCCGGAGGACGTGCGCGGCAGGTTGAGCAACCTGCGCCGCGGCGTCCAGCAGGGCCGTAACGCGGGGTCGGACACAAGTAACACCTACAACCAGGAGCGTTAGTGTGAGCCCGATGAGCCAGGCGGCGCAGAATCTGAACTGGTTGATCACCAACTTCGTGGACAACACCCCCGGGGTGTCCCACACGGTGGTGGTCTCCGCCGACGGACTCCTGCTCGCCATGTCCGAAGGCTTCCCCCGGGACCGGGCCGATCAGCTGGCGGCCGTGGCCTCCGGTCTGACCTCCCTCACCGCGGGCGCCTCCCGGATCTTCGAGGGCGGCGCCGTCAACCAGACGGTGGTGGAGATGGAGCGCGGCTTCCTCTTCATCATGTCGGTCTCCGACGGTTCCTCCCTCGCCGTTCTCGCCCACCCCGAGGCCGACATCGGCCTGGTGGGATACGAGATGGCGCTGCTGGTGGACCGGGCCGGAAGCGTGCTGACCCCCGACCTCCGGGCGGAGCTTCAGGGAAGCCTTCTTAACTAGTTACCGATCAGTTCTCAATCAGCAGACAGGCCGTGCGTTTCTCGCCACCGCACCATAAAGTGCGGTGGCGCGGCCCCCATGGGACGGGCACCGGTAGTCGGAGGAGGAAACGTGACAACACCCCCAGGCGGGCACCCCTACAGCGGTGGACAGCAGTCTCCGGGTGAGCACGGCCAGAACCGCTTCAACTACCCTCCCGCGCCGGGCAGACACGGCCAGGGCCAGGGCCAGTACCAGCAGCCCTACCAGCAGCCGAACCGCCGCCCCGGCCCCTATGACCAGCCGCCGCAGCCCCGGATCGACACGGTGCAGCCGAGGCCGACCCCCCAGCCTTCTCCGGCGGCCGGCGCGCACAACCCTCTGGTGCGCCCGTACGCCATGACCGGCGGCCGCACCAGGCCGCGCTACCAGCTCGCCATCGAGGCGCTGGTGCACACCACGGCGGAACCGGCCAGGCTGCAAGGGCAGTTGCCCGAGCACCAGCGGATCTGCCACCTGTGCCGCGAGATCAAGTCGGTCGCCGAGATCTCCGCACTCCTCACCATTCCCCTCGGCGTTGCCCGGATCCTCGTCGCCGACCTGGCGGAGGCCGGACTTGTCGCCATCCATCAGCCCGGCGGCGACGAGTCCGCGGGCGGACAGCCAGACGTGACACTGCTCGAAAGGGTGCTCAGTGGACTTCGCAAGCTCTAGCGGCGGTGCCGCCCGTTCCACCACGTCGGCGAAGATCGTGGTGGCGGGCGGCTTCGGCGTGGGCAAGACCACGTTCGTCGGCGCGGTCTCGGAGATCAACCCCCTGCGCACCGAAGCCGTGATGACGTCCGCGAGCGCGGGCATCGACGACCTCACCCACACCGGCGACAAGACGACCACCACGGTCGCCATGGACTTCGGCCGCATCACCCTGGACCAGGACCTGATCCTGTACCTCTTCGGCACCCCCGGCCAGGACCGCTTCTGGTTCATGTGGGACGACCTCGTCCGCGGCGCCATCGGCGCCGTCGTCCTCGTCGACACCCGCCGCCTCGCCGACTGCTTCCCCGCCGTCGACTACTTCGAGAACTCAGGACTCCCCTTCGTCATCGCCCTCAACGGCTTCGACGGACACCAGCCCTACACCCCCGACGAAGTACGCGAAGCACTCCAGATCGGCCCCGACACCCCCATCATCGTCACCGACGCCCGCCACCGCGCCGACGCCAAGAGCGCCCTCATCACCCTCGTCGAACACGCCCTCATGGCACGCCTGCGCTGACGCCGCGCGGCTGGGGCGAGCGATACGGACGCGGGCCCACACCGGATGCCCAGGAGCGCGAGGGACCGCGCGGGACGACCTGAGCCGCCGGTGCGGGCCCGCCTCACTGTCCTTTACGCAGCAACTCGTCCAGTTTCAGGGCGAATTCGTCGGGGTGCGTCACCACACCCACGTGGCCGCCCGGGAACTCCCCGAGCGCGACCCCGTACCGCTCGGCGAGCGCGGCAGCCGGCCGGTAGAGCCGAAGCCCGTACGACGCCCACCCCGCGGCCGGCACCAACTTGTCCGCGTGCGCGTCCAGTTGCTCCCCATGTGGGACGTGCGCGCTGAACTGTCCCAGGACGCGCCCCAGGAAGAACTCCGAGTTCTCCCGCACCCGCGCGAACGTGGCGAGCATGCCCGGTGACAGCCCGGACAGGTCCGGCTTCTCACCCCGCTCCTCACCGCACCCCGCGCTCATCTCGGCCATGGCCGCGCCCTCCCCCTCGCGGTGGAAGGTCGCCACCACGTGGCTGAAAAAGGCGTGCTGCTCGGCGGCGTCCGGCAGCAGGGAGACCAGGACGGGCTCATGTGCGACGACCCGGGCCAGCCGCTCGGGGTGGCGGATCAGCAGGTCCACCGCCACGATCGCGCCCGAGCTGGTGCCGAAGACGTACGCGGGCGCCCCGTCGGGCGCCACCCGGTCGAGCAGCCTGCGGGCGTCGTCGGCCTGGGTCGCCACGCACTGGTCCTCGTCCGGCCCGTCAAGGGGGCTGCGCGAGTGGCCGCGCGGATCGTAGGTCACCACCGTGTAGCGGTCGGCGAGCGCGTCGGCGACCGGTTCGAGGATTCCGGCGTCCCCGCCGCCACCCACGATGAGCAGCAGCACGGGCCCTGACCCGCGCACCTCGTAGCGCAACGTCGCGCCGGGCACCTTCAAGGTGCCGATGGCCGGTTCGTTCACGGCCCTCTCCCCCTCTTTCTTTCCCGCTCTCTGCACTCCCGGGCGGCGCGGTGCGCATGGCCCGGGCCCCAACGTACCCAGCGCTCGGGCGCGGGCCCAGCGAAAAAGACGCCCCCGCCCAGGTGGGCGGGGGCGGGGCGCGTGGCGTTTCCGGGGAGGTCAGCCCTGCCAGGAGTGCGGGGCGCGGAAGCCGGGGGTGCGCTCGAGGCGGCGCCAGCCGGCGGTGGAGCGGCCGCGCTTGGGCGCGGGGGCGGGCTGGGCGGCGGCGCGCGCCAGCAGGATCGCGGTGATCGCGGCGAGCTCTTCGGGGGCGGCGTCGCCCTTCTCCACGCGGAGCAGGGACTCGGACGAGTTGGACTTCGGGGTGTTCACGTACGTCTCCTCTGGCTGAGTTCCTACTGGGGCGGATTGCCGTGCTTGCGGGACGGCAGGTCCGCGTGCTTGGACTTGAGCATCGCCAGGGAGGCGATCAGAACGGACCGCGTCTCGGCCGGGTCGATCACGTCGTCGACCAGGCCCCGCTCCGCCGCGTAGTACGGATGCATCAGCTCGGCCTTGTACTCCTTGACCATGCGCGCCCGCATCGCCTCGGGGTCCTCCGCGTCCGCGATCTGCCGGCGGAAGATGACGTTCGCCGCGCCCTCCGCGCCCATCACCGCGATCTCGTTCGTCGGCCACGCGTACGTCAGGTCCGCGCCGATCGACTGCGAATCCATCACGATGTACGCCCCGCCGTACGCCTTGCGCAGGATCAGCGAGATCCGCGGCACCGTCGCGTTGCAGTACGCGTACAGCAGCTTCGCGCCGTGCCGGATGATTCCACCGTGCTCCTGCGACACGCCCGGCAGGAACCCGGGCACGTCCAACAGGGTGATGATCGGGATGTTGAACGCGTCGCACATCTGTACGAAACGAGCCGCCTTCTCCGACGCCTCGATGTCCAGCACACCCGCCAGCGACTGCGGCTGATTGGCGACCACACCCACCACTTGACCGTCCAGGCGGGCCAGCGCGCAGATGATGTTCCGCGCCCACCGCTCGTGGACCTCGAGGAAGTCGCCGTCGTCGACCAGCTCCTCGATCACCTTGCGCATGTCGTAGGGACGGTTCCCGTCCGCCGGCACCAGGTCGAGCAGGACCTCCGAGCGACGGTCGGCGGGATCGTCACTGGCGTGGACCGGCGGGTTCTCCCGGTTGTTCGACGGCAGCATCGAGATCAGATACCGCACCTCCGCCAGGCACGTCTCCTCGTCGTCGTAGGCGAAGTGCGCCACACCCGAGGTCTCCGCGTGCACATCCGCGCCGCCCAGACCGTTCTGGGTGATCTCCTCGCCCGTCACCGCCCGCACCACGTCCGGGCCCGTGATGAACATCTGCGACGTCTCGCGCACCATGAACACGAAGTCCGTCAGCGCCGGGCTGTAGGCGGCGCCGCCCGCGCACGGGCCCAGCATCACGCTGATCTGCGGGATCACACCCGAAGCGCGCGTATTGCGCTGGAAGATCCCCCCGTACCCCGCGAGCGCGGAGACGCCCTCCTGGATACGGGCGCCCGCGCCGTCGTTCAGCGACACCAGCGGGGCGCCCGCCGAGATCGCCATGTCCATGATCTTGTGGATCTTCGTCGCGTGCGCCTCGCCCAGCGCGCCGCCGAAGATCCGGAAGTCGTGCGCGTACACGAAGACCGTCCGGCCCTCCACCGTGCCCCACCCGGTGATCACACCGTCGGTGTACGGCTTCTTCGCCTCCAGACCGAAGCCCACGGCCCGGTGCCGGCGCAACTGCTCCACCTCGTGGAAGGAGTCCGGGTCGAGCAGCAGGTCGATCCGCTCCCGCGCCGTCAGCTTGCCCTTGGCGTGCTGCGCCTCGGTCGCGCGCTCACTGGGCCCGCGACGGGCCTCCTCGCGCAGGGCGAGGAGTTCTGCCACGCGTCCACGCGTGTCGGTCGGCTCACCCTGGGTCTCGTCCACAACGGTCATGTACCGACCCTACGAAAGGGACCAAGGATTTCCTCCGTCGACTCCAAACAGTCTCAGGACCCCTTTCCTAGTGGGGGCTGACAGTAGACCTGCGCCAGGCGGCCGACTCGACAGCGTGGAGGCCCTGAGATCTGTTGGGTTCCGACAACCAAGCGGAACCGGGTCGTCAGCGTCGCGTCGCCTGCGCGTACGCCGCCCGTCGCCTCGGCGTCAGGCGAGTACGACCTCCGTGCGCACCGTCTCGCAGGCGGTGCCCGGGGCGATCCGCAAGTGGAGCGCGCGGCCGGTACCCAGGACCTCCACCCTCGGGTCCCGGGTGGTCACCGAGCGTACCGGCCGGTCCCAGGTCACTTCGACCGGTGACCCGCCGCGGTCGGGCGCCGCGAGGGAGAGGGTCGCCGTTTGGCGCGCTGCGTGGACGAGGACGCTCGCCGGGCCGTCGGCGCCCAGGCCCCCCACCGTGCCCGCCGTCCAGAAGTTGGCGGCGAGCAGCCCGAGCCGGACGGCCGAAATGGCCTGCGTGGAGGCCGAGTTGGCCAGCACACGCACCCGGTCGCGGTCGGCGGCCCGCACCGCGGTCTCCCCCTGCCGGGCCCCGGGCAGCACGACATAGGCGTACCCGGCGCCGGTGGGGTCGGTGCCGTGGTCGAACCAGAGGGTGAGGTAGCGGCGGACCACGGGGTCGGTGGTGCCGCCTGTGTTGATGGCACGCCAGGTGCCGGTGCGCTCCTCGCGCAGGGTCTCCAGGCGGGCGCCGCCGGGGAAGACATAGCCGCCCTGGCCCGCGATGTGCGCCCAGCGGGCACGGGGGAAGGTGTCGCGGCGGCCGAGGGCCCCGGGCAGCCGGCGGCCGTCGACGGTCAGGGCATGGGTGCCGGCGGCGCCGAGGTTGCGCTGGTCGACGACGCTCTCCACCGGCCGGCCGTCGCTCGCGGCGATGCCGGCGCCGAGGCAGACGATCTCGTCGCCCACGAAGAACCACGATTTGCGGGCGACCAGGGTCGAGGAGAGCCCCTTGAGGTGCTGGCCGAGGGCCGCGTACGTTCCGTCGCCCGCGCCGCCCACCCAGGTGACGGCGGGCCGGGCCGCGCCCCACGCGCCGCCTTCGCCGTCCGCGAGCGGCTTGCGCGAGACGGTGGTGCCGGGCATGCGGTACGGGTCGGCGGTGGGCCAGAAGCCGTCGCTGTACTGATCGCCCGCGAAGCCCGCGCCCCACCAGGCGAGCATGCCGGATCCGGTGCTCCAGCCGCGCAGGTTCTCGCCGTTGCCGTTCTCGTAGTACGCGATCCGGTTCGAGGACATGCTCAGGGACGCGGCGAAGCGGGTGCCCCGGTGCACGGCGCGGTCCATGGCGGGAGAGGCGGGGGCCGGTGGGCGCCGGGGCGGCGCTCGGCGCGGCGTCCACGGCGGCGCGCAGCAGCGCGAGATTGGCGACCGACAGGCGCTGGTCGGTGAGGACCGGGGTGGTCTGGGCGCGCTGCGTCCAGCCTTTGATCAGGGCGCGCCAGCGGTCGCGTTCGGCCGGTGAGGCGCCGAGGGCCAGCATGGCGATGTGGGCCATGATCGTGCGGCCCATGAGCTGGTCGTCGGTCGTCTGACGGGAGATCGCGCGGCCGTTGACGCAGTCCATCATCAGTCCGTCGTGGATGAAGGGCGCGTAGCAGCGCTCGACGGAGTCGAGGATGATCTGCCGGTTGGGGTCGGTGACCGCCCAGGTGGAGCCGGCGAGCAGCGCGAACAGCCGGGACAGGCCGTCGATCTGCACCTCGCCGTACGAGCCGGTGTAGGCGATCCAGGTGTGCTGGACGAAGGAGCCGTCGGCGTACAGGCCGTCCCCGCCGGTGACGTAGGGGAAGACGGGCGAGAGCGCGTCGCGGGCCAGGGCGATCTTCGCGGCGTTCTTGCCGAGCACTCCGCGGGTGGCGAGGACCCGGCACAGGTCGGTGCGGTTGGCGCCGGTGGAGGTGCCGGCGTAGACGGCGACGGCGCTGTCGGGGACGAAGTGGTCGACGGCGGCGGTGTACTGGCCGATCTGGGCGGTGGTGAGGGTGTCGTACGCGATGACGGCGGTGTCCAGGAGGAGACGGGGGCTGCCGATCTGCCAGTCCCACCAGTTGCCGAAGGACTTGGTGTTCTCGTTGTAGATCCGCGTGTACAGGTGGTCGAGGCCCCGGCCGACGGCGGCGATCAGGGCGGCGTCGCCGGTGGATCCGGTGCCGGGCTGTGCCCAGGCCTGCGCCATGGTGTTGAGCCGGGTGTAGCTCGCGCTCATGTTGGCGGAGCCGGTGGCGGGGTTGGTGAGCGGCTGGTCGGGCCAGAGGGATCCGCTTGCCGGGGCCATGGTGGCGAGCGCCGTGCGGGCGGCGGCGCCGAGGGTGGCCAGTTTGGTGGCGTAGGGCTCGGCGGTCGCGTCGAAGCCGGTGCCGAGCGTGAGGTCGCGCCACCGCAGGCGCAGAGTGTCGAACTCCTCCGCTGCGTGCGGGAGTTGCGGCTTCTTCGGGGCGGCCGCCGTGGCCGGGGCGGTGGGGAGGGTGAGGCCCAGGGCGACGGCGGCGCCGGTGCCGGACGCGGCGAGGAAGGTGCGGCGTGAACTGCCCGAGGGGGATGGCATGGTGGCGGGACCTCCGGAACGTGGGCGAACAAGGAGGGGCACGGGGTGGGCGCGAAGGCCCGGGCGAGCGCGGCGCGATGGAGCGGTTTCTCTCACGACATCGAAAGAACGCGCAATACTTCGCACATTCATCACGAGAATTGATCGTTCGCTCAGAAACACGCACGAACGATCCAACGAGGATTACGCTCCTGGTCAGCGGTTGACGGCGGTCGGCGGGAGCCGGCGGGGAGGGGCGGGGCCACGTGCATGCCGAGGACAGGCACCAGGCGATACTGCGGCGGCTGCGTGAGCGTGGCTCGCTGCGCGTGACCGATTTCGCCGAGGAGTTGAGGGTGTCGGCGGTGACGGTGCGCCGGGACGTGGAGGCGCTGGCCGAGCGCGGTCTGGTGGCCCGGGTGCACGGGGGCGCGTTGCTCCCCGACCCGGCGCCGCCGGGCCGCGCGCCCCGGCCGGACGGGCCGGGCCCGGTCTTCGGCCTCGTCGTGCCGGCGGCCGACTACTACTATCCCGAGGTCATCCGGGGGGCGAGAGAGGCCGCCGCCGCCCGGGGCATCCGGCTCGTACTCGGCATCTCGCAGTACCGGGCCGACGAAGAGCGGGCGCAGGTGCGCCAGTTGCTGTCGCACGGCATCGACGGGCTGCTCATCGCCCCGTGCGGGCCGCCCGGCGACCAGGACTGGCTCGCGGCGCTCGGCGTGCCCTTCGTGCTGGTGGAGCGGCGCTCGGGGGACGATGTGCCGGGCGCCGAGCAGGTGGTCACCGACCACGCCCATGGCGCGCGCCTCGCCGTACGCCACCTCGCGCGCTCGGGCCGCGAACGGATCGGGCTCCTGGTGCGCTCGGACAGCCCGCACAGCGCGCTGGTCAAGGAGGGCTACCTCGACGGGCTCGCCTCCCTCGGCCTGCCCGCGCCGCGGTCACTGCTCTTCACCATCACGGCGCCGGAGGCCGATCCACTGCGCCGGGACGCCCAGCTCGACGAGTTCACCGGCGCGGTCGGGGACGGGCTGCTCGACGCGGTCCTCGTCCACAACGACCACGACGCGATCGTGCTGCGCCCCCGGCTGCGGACGCGGGGCCTTTCCGTGCCGGGCGACCTCGCGATCGTGGCGTACGACGACGAGGTCGCGGCGCTGGCCGACATCCCGCTCACGGCCGTGGCGCCGCCCAAGCGGGCGGTGGGGGTCGCGGCGGTGGACCTGCTCGCCCTGCGCGTGGCCGACCCCGGGCGGGCCAGGCACCGCCTGTCGATCCTGCCGGAACTGCGACAGCGCGCCTCCAGCGGCTGACGCGGGGGCGCGGGCCCGGACAGTGTCTCTGTTGGGCCTTCGGCCCCTCAGCCGCCGTCGCGGAAGACGAGCAGATAGCGCCAGAAGAGCAGCCTGCGGATGCGGCATCCGGGAAGCAGGGCCGCGGCTTGCTCGCGGATCTCCGGCAGGGGTACGGCGGGCGGTGCCACCGGCGCCTTCACCCGCTCGCGTCCGGCCGGGACGGGGCCGGAGCGGACCCGTCCCCTTGGGGACCCGGCCCCTCGCGGCGACGGCGAGCCGGGCGGCGGCGTTGACCGGGACGGCCGCCAGGCTCCAGGCCCAGTCCAGAGGGGTCTTCTCCGGGTAGCAGCCCAGGATGACCAACACGCCGCCGGGCGCGAGGGCGTCCCGCAGGGCCGTGACGGCGGTGAACGGCATGTGGTGGATGCTCGCCAGGCACGAGATGAAGTCGTAGTGGGCCTTGGGCAGGTGGACCTCGGTGACGTCCGCGTGCTCGAACCGGGGGCCCGGGCCGCCCGCCGCCTCCCGGGACAGCGCCCGGGCCCGCGCGATGGCCTCCGGGGAGGGGTCGATCGCGTCCACCTCCATCCCCAGCCGCGCGAGCCGCCGCGCGAACCGGCCGGTTCCGCAGCCGACGTCGAGGGCGGTGCGGGGGTGTGGTGGCAGGTGGCGGATCAGGAGGGGATGGTAATGGTCGTTGTGATCAAAGCCCATTCCGCGACTCTCCCACACGCCGTCGCCCCAACTCCGGTGCGGAAGGGGCCCGTTCGGGCCCGGCCGGGGTGCGGGCCGCAGGAGGTTGCCCGCGCAGTTCCCCGCACCCCTGACTACTCGACGCCGGCCCGCATCGGCAGCCTCAGCCCGTCTTGGGGCCCCACCGAGTCTGCGGCGGAGCCCCAGGGAGTTCGACTGCGGACCGTGGCCGCTCCTCGCGCAGTTCCCCGCGCCCCTGGCGGGATTCGTGCCGGCCCATGTGCACATACCCAGCCCGTCCGGCGATTGAGGACGAGGCCCTTCAGGCCGAACGGGGTCTGGGGCGCAGCCCCAGGGACCCTGGCCTCAGCGGTGGAGCCGCCAGCGCAGCGAACCCCGCAGGCCCGCCGCGATCCCAGGATCACGGACCGAGGGCGTACGGTCGACCACCTGGACCGTGAGGTCATGGGACCCCCGCCCAAGCCCGAGCTCCCGCACCGGCACCGCGTCCCGCCCCGCGTACCGCCGAAGCTCCCGCCCGTCCAGATACCACCGCACCGTCAGCTGCCGCGCCCCGGCCAGCCGGGGAACCGTCACCCGGGCCGTGTCACCCGGCCGCAGCGTACGCGCCGTGGACGTCGCGGGCGTCGCGATCGACGCGTGCCGGTAGAACCCCGCGATCATCGCCTCCACCCCCGGCAGGCTGAACGGCTTGCCGAGCACCCGCATGATCGAGGCGTCGGTGGGCCGGTTGAGGCCGGTGACGTAGTAGCCGCCGCCCTCGTATGCGCCCACAGTCCCCCCGTCCGGCGACGTCTCACCGAGCCAGCGGTACCACTTGACGCGCTGGGCCGCCATCTGGTCGGCGGACAGGGTCGAGATGTCGGACTGGGCGGGCTCGGGCCCCGTGTAGTGCTCGTAGCCCGGGGTGTCGGGGTAGAAGTATTCGTCCGCCAGCTTCCCGAGCGAGTGCCCGGTCTCGTGGATGGCGACCTGCCCGGACTTGGCGTTCCCGGCGGACGCGGTGGATATGCCCTCGTAACCGAGCGTCTTGGACGGCTCGTTGTAGCCCGCCCCGCCGTACTTGGCGCTGTTGGCGAGCACCACGACCAGATCGGCCTGGGGCGCCTTGGCCACATAGGAGTCGACCTTGTCCTGGTCGACGCAGAGCAGCCGCTCGACGCCGTCGCACCAGAAGTACGAGCCGAGCGCGGTGTTCTTCACGTCGCCCTGCGCCGGATCACCGGAGACCCCGCTCTGGGCGGACACGGCGTCCACCGTCCAGACGTTGAACAGGTTCTGGTACGTCGTGTACGGCTCGACGCCGGTGATCTCGCCCCACTTCTCCTTGGCGTCGGCGTGGAACTGGTCCAGCTGACCGGCGGTGTACCCGTCGCCGACGATGACGACGTCCAGGCGGTCGGCGGTCGAGCCGTTGTCGATCATCTTGGTGACCTGGCCGTCGGCGGCGGTGGCCGCGGGCGCCGACAGGTGCGACGCGGGCCTGCCCTGCCCGTTGACCGGGACCATGGCGTGGCCCGAGCCCGCCGGGGTCTGCCCGGGGCCGGCTTCGGGTCCGGGTATCTCGACCTGCACCTGGGGCCGTGGCGGTGGTGGCGGCGGTCCGGCCGCGGCCGCGGTGCCGGGTCCCGAGGCGAGCGCGGCCAGGACGGTGACGCCGGCCAGCGTGGCCGCCGCGATACCGGTGCGCCGGGCGCCACCGCGGTGCCTGACGGCGCCTCTGCGCAGGGGTGAGCGCATGAAGTCCTCCTTGAGTGAGGGAAGTTAAGCAGCCGCATAAATGTGGTGAACGGCCTGCTTAAATTAGGGGGCGCACGGGGCGTGCGCAATGCTTTGGGGCCAAGGGGACGCCATGGACGCACCTGCCGTGATCGGCCGCCGAGTTCAGCGACTGCGCGCGCAACTGGGCCTGACCCAGCGCCAGCTGGCCGAGCCCGCCTACACGCCGGCGTATGTGTCCACCCTGGAGTCGGGCAAGGTCCGCCCGTCGGAGGCGGCTCTGCGCCATCTCGCGGGGCGGCTCGGCACGACGTACGAGGAGCTGGCCACGGGCCGCCCGGCCCACCTCGCCACCGAGCTGCGGCTCGCCCTGACCGACGCCCAGCGCGTGCTGGCGACCGGCGAGGCCGACGAGGCGGCCCTCGCCTATCGAGGTCTGTTGACGCGGGCCGAGCTGCACGGCTTGGACCAGGAGCGCGCCGAGGCGCTGCTCGGGCTCGGCGAGTGCGCTCTTGAGCTGGGCGAACTGGCCGACGCCGCGCGGCACTTCGAGGCGAGCGAGCGGATCCTGGCCGCCGAACCGCTGCCGCGCAGGGTCCGGGCGATCCGGGGCCGGGCGGTCGTCCACATCCTGGCGGGCGAGCTGCGGTACGCCTGCTACCTCCTGGAGTCGGCCATCGACGAGCTGACCACCGGCGGCCTGGCCGACCCCGAGGCGCTGGTGCTCCTGTACGCGGCGGTCATCAGCCCCTATCTGGACATGGGCGCCCAGGCCCGGGCCGCGCGCGCCGCCGAACTGGCGCTCGCGCTGGCCCCGCAGGTCGCCGACCCCGTTCTGGTCGCGGGGATGCACCGGCAGGTCGCGCGGACCTTCCTGGCGGAGGGGCGCCTCGCCGACGCGGACGCCTCGCTCGCCAAGGCGCAGTCCGTCTACCGCCAGCTGAGTCTGCGCACCGATCTGGCGCACTGCCACTGGATGCGCGGTTACGTCCACGCCCAGGAAAGTCAACTCGCGGCGGCCGAGCGGGAGTTGCGTACGGCCCGGGACATGCTCGCGGCCAAGCGGGCCGCCCTGTTCACGGCGCAGGTCGAGGTGGAACTCGCGGACGTGCTGCGGCGCCTCGGGCGGCACGCGGAGGCGATGGCGCTGCTCACTCCGCTCACCGAGCTCGGCGACCAGCACGGCGCGGTGCACGCGGGCGGCGCGCACCGCCTCCTCGGTCTGATCCACGAGGAGCGGGGCGAGAGCGACGCGGCGGAGCGGCACTACGTCACCGCGCTCGGGCTGCTCGAACGGAGCGGGGCGAGCGGCGACCTGGCGGACCTGTGCCGTCTGCTCGGCGACCTGCTGCGCCGCGCCGGGCGCATGGAGGCGGCCATGGACGCCTACCGCACCGGCCTCGGCCACCGGGCCGCGCCGGGCACGACCACCCTGGGGCCGGCCCCGATGCCACCCGGCGTCCCCGGCGCCTGAGCGAGATCGCGCCACACCGCGCCGTACCCGCTTCCCGGAGCCCCGCACACCCGTTCAACGGGGCCGCGCCACACCCACTCCCCGAAGCCGCGCCACACCCACTCCCCGAAGTAGTTGAAATCCGAACGGAATAGTTCTAGCGTGAATCTCGTTGAACATTAAACCGCTTCGGCGCCAGGCCGCGGCGCACAGCGAAGGAGTACGTCATGGGTCTCTTCGGCCGTAAGAACAGCGGCGACACCGCCACGCCCGAGTCCCCCGCGCCCGCCACCCCGGCGGACCCCGCGCTCGCCGCCCTGAGCGGCACCTACACCGTCGACCCGGCGCACAGCAGCATCGGCTTCAGCGTGCGCCACGCCATGGTCACCAACGTCCGCGGCTCCTTCACCGAGCACGAGGGCACCCTCACCCTGGACGGCGCGAACCCGGCCGCGTCCGCCGCCGCCATCGACGTCAAGATCGCCAGCGTGGACACCGGCATCGCGGACCGCGACGCCCACCTGCGCAGCGGCGACTTCTTCGACGCCGAGCGGTTCCCGCTCATGCGCTTCCGCTCGACCGGGGCCTCGGCGCTCGGCGGCGACACCTACCGGATCACCGGCGACCTGACGATCAAGGACGTCACCCGGCCGCTCACCATCGACCTGGAGTTCAACGGCGCGGCCACCGACCCCTACGGCAACGAGCGGGTCGGCTTCGAGGGCAGCGCCGAGATCCTGCGCTCCGACTGGGGCCTGACCTGGAACGCGGCCCTGGAGACGGGCGGCGTGATGGTCAGCGACAAGGTGAAGCTCACCTTCGACATCTCCGCGATCAAATCCGCCTGACCGCCGCCAAAGCCCCGGCCGGCGCCGAAAACGCCTTGCCTCACGGTGCGCGGTGGGCCAGGCTGCCGCGCATGTCCGAGAACGCCGTCATCGGCTCCCCAGCGGTCAACGCCCTCTTCTCCCACGGGCGTCTGACGGCGATCCCCCGCAAGACCGCGCGCCGCGAACAGCTGCTCACCCATCTCGCGGCCACGCTCTTCGCGCCCGGCCGCGACTACAGCGAGCGTGCGGTCAACGAGGCGCTGCTCACCGTGCACGACGACTTTCCCGCGCTGCGCCGCTTCCTGGTGACCGGCGGGCATCTCGTGCGCACCCGGGACGGCGCCCGCTACCGGCGCGCCAGGTAGTCCGCGAACACCGCGAGCGTCGCGAGCACCGCGACCAGGACAAGGGCGGCGGCCGTCTTCTCGCGGGTCGTGTACGGCGGCACCTGAGGCAGGGCGGGAAACGCGCTGTGCGAGGACGGCGGCGCGGCCGCCACCTGGGGGCGGGCCAGGGCGCGGCGGCGGGCGGCGGCAAGGACCAGATGCAGCAGCGGGACGAGCGCCGGACCGGCCAGTGCGGCGACACCGGTCCATGCCGGCAGGCCCAGGGCGGCCACCGCGAGCAGCACACCCACGAACCACGCCCAGCAGCCGACGGCGCCGGCCAGCGGGGCCCGCACCAGCAGGCGCAGGGGCGCCCTGCCCCGGTGGGCCAGCGCGGTCAGGGACTCGGCGAGTACGGCGGTACGGTCGTCGGCGGGCCGGGACCGCGCCTGGTCCCACGCCTGGTGCGCGGCTCCGACCGGGTGGCCTATGACCGCGAGCACGAGGCGCGCGTCGTGCCGCTGCACCCGCGCGTCGGAGGGCCGCCCGGTGGCGCCGGGGACCTCGGCCGCGTACTGCGCCCGCGCCGAGTCCGGGTCCAACTCCCTTATCCGGGCGGCCAGTTCGGGGGCCCGGCGATTGCGTGCGGGGTCGTCGTCGGCGAGGCACAGATCGGTGTAGGCGGCGAGCAGACCGAGGTCGTCGGGGAAGGCGTCAAGGCCCTCACGGAACACCGCTTCGGCCCGGTCGGCGTGCTCGTGGGCGCCCTCGGCGGCATAGGCGCGGCCGAGCAGGGCGTAGAGGCGGGGGTCGGGGCCCTCGGTGTACAGCGCCGCCCGCGCCGCCTTGCGGGCCGCGCTGGTGCGGCCCTCGCGCAGCAGCGCCTCGACGTCGGCGCAGGCCGCGATGGTGTCTTCGTGCCCGGCGTGCAATGTGTCCCCAACTCTGGATGTGCGGCTCGCAACTATCACTCGCTGGGGCGCGACGGGTCAACAGCGCCCGGGCGGGGCGGCCCGCGTCACACCCGCCGCGCCCGGGCCCTCGTATCCCCCGAGGGGGCCCGCGTCACCAGTCGCCGCCGCCGAACCCCCCGCCGTCGCCGCCTCCGCCTCCGCCGCCCCAGTCGCCCCCGAAGTCGGACGGGTTGAAGTCGGAACCCGACACGTCGCCGCCGTCGTAGCCGCCGCCCATGTCGTAGGAGCCGGCCCCGTAGTCCGAGGCGTACGCCGGGGTCGACAGCATGGAGCCGAGCATCGTGCCCATCAGGAGGCCGGGCAGCATGCCGCCGCCGAAGTAGCCGCCCGCCCAGGGGCCGTAGGCCGGGCCCGCGTCGTAGTAGGGGCGGCGGCCCTGGTCGGTGTCGACCTCGCGGACCATCGGGTCCTGGCCGTCGCGCAGCCGGGTCGCGTCCGCGAGGCAGACCGGCACCTGGCGCGGGGCGCCGCCGGCCGGGGTCCAGGTGGCGTCCTCGACGGAGGGGCCGTGGCGCGGGTCGAAGAAGCAGGGGGCGCGGCGCTCGGGCAGCGGGCGGTGCTCGCGGCGGGCGGCGAGGGTGGCGAGGGAGAACCTGCCGTCCTCAAGGGCCTGGGTCACGCCCGTCACGTCGGCGGGCCGCTCGGCCTTGGCCATCAGGGACTTCGCGGTCTCATAGGAGTCCAGGGCGCGCTCGTAGTCGGCGCGCATCGCGTCGTCGGCGCCCGCTTCCGCCGGGTGGAAGTCGAGCCGGTCGAGCTCTTCGCCGAACGCGGTGATGTCCTCGTCCACGACGACCTGAAGGCGCTGGAGCGCGGCCCGCTCCTCCTCGGCCTTCCTCCTGCGCCCGCGCCGCACCAGCGCGTACGCGCCCGCGCCGCCCGCCACGAGGACCGCGCCCACCCCGACGAGCGCGCCGGTGTTCACCCCGCCGCCCGAGTGCGAGCCGCCGCCCCAGGAGGCGGGCGCGTGGCCCTTCATCTGCGGCAGGGCCTTGTCGACGAAGGCGTTGAGCTGGGTCGCCGCGTCTTCGCCGGTGCCGGGGGCGCGCACCGCGCTGTTGAGGTTCTTGACGGCCTGCGGGGGCATGACCTTGCGGTCGGCGCCGGAGGTGAAGGCGTCGCCGAGCCGGATCGCGTACAGGCCTGTGACGCCGGTGTCCGTGCGCAGGTAGCCCAGGATCGAATCCTTGGGGTACGCGGCGCTGTTGGGCAGCACGGCCACGAACAGCGGCTTGTCCGCGTCCTTGATCTTCTTGGCCAGGGCGTCGGCCTGGGCGGGACTGAGCTGGCTCGCGGCTCCGGGATCGACGTAGACCGGGCTCTTCTTGAGCTGGTCGGCCACGTCGGACGCGCCGGAGGCGGCCATGGCGGGCGCCGCCGTGACCAGCGCGGCGAGCGCTACGGCGGGGAGTACGGAGATAACCCTGAGCCTCATGGTGCCGACGCTACCCGAGGGGACGCGGAAACGGACATACGGGAAGCGGGCGGCCGGGTGCGGGGCGGGCGGCCGGGTGCGGGGCGGGCGGCCCCGGGTCCTCTGGCGCGGCCCCGCCCCGGCGCGGCTTCAGCGGCGCGGTTCGGCGCCGGCCCGCAGCAGACCGTAGGTGTACGCGTCCTGGAGCGCTTCCCACGACGCGGCGATCACGTTGGGTCCCGCGCCGACGGTGGTCCACTCGGCCGCGCCGTCCGTGGTGGTGATCAGGACGCGGGTGGTGGACGCGGTGCCGTGCTTGCCCTCCAGGGTGCGCACCTTGTAGTCGACCAGCTCGAACTTGGCGACCTGCGGATAGAACCGCTCCAGGCCCTGGAGCAGCGCCGAGTCGATCGCGTTGACCGGGCCGTTGCCCTCGGCGGAGACGATCAGACGCTCCTGGCCGACCCAGAACTTCACGGTGGCGCCATTGGCGTGGGTGCCGTCCTCGCGGGTCTCGACGATCGCCTGGTACGACTCGATGCGGAAGTAGTCGCGCGGGCCGCCCTCGACCTCGTCGCGAAGCAGCAGCTCGAAGGAGGCGTCGGCGGCCTCGTAGGTGTAGCCCTCCAGCTCGCGTGCCTTGACCCGCTCCACGACCCGGGCGACCACCTCGCGGTCGTCACCGAGGTCGACGCCGAGCTCCTTGCCCTTGAGCTCGATGGAGGCCCGGCCCGCCATGTCGGAGACCAGCATCCGGATGTGGTTGCCGACCAGACCCGGGTCGATGTGCTGGTAGAGGTCGGGGTCGACCTTGATCGCGGAGGCGTGCAGGCCCGCCTTGTGGGCGAAGGCGGAGTACCCGACGTACGGCTGGTGCGTGGAGGGGGCGAGGTTGACCACCTCGGCGATGGCGTGCGAGATGCGGGTCATCTCGGCGAGCGCGCCCTGGGGCAGCACCCGCTTGCCGTACTTGAGCTCAAGGGCGGCGACCACAGGGAAGAGGTTGGCGTTGCCGACGCGCTCGCCGTAACCGTTGGCGGTGCACTGCACGTGGGTGGCGCCCGCGTCGACGGCGGCCAGGGTGTTGGCGACCGCGCACCCGGTGTCGTCCTGGGCGTGGATGCCGAGCCGGGCGCCGGTGTCGGCAAGGACGGTGGCGACGACCGCGTGGATCTGCGCGGGCAGCATGCCGCCGTTGGTGTCGCAGAGGATGACGACGTCGGCGCCGGCCTCACTGGCGGCCCGCACGACGGCCTTGGCGTACTCGGGGTTGGCCTTGTACCCGTCGAAGAAGTGCTCGCAGTCCAGGAAGACCCGCCGGCCCTGCTCGCGCAGGTGGGAGACGGTGTCGCGGACCATCTCCAGGTTCTCCTCCAACGTGGTGCGCAGCGCCAGCTCGACATGGCGGTCGTGTGCCTTGGCGACCAGCGTGATCACCGGAGCGCCGGACTCGACCAGGGCCCTCACCTGGGGGTCCTCGGCGGCCTTGCCACCCGCGCGGCGGGTCGCGCCGAAGGCGACCAACTGGGCGTTGCGGAAGGTGATCTCGTGTCGCGCGCGGGCGAAGAACTCGGTGTCGCGGGGGTTGGCGCCTGGCCAGCCGCCCTCGATGAAGCCCACGCCGAACTCGTCCAGGTGCCGGGCGATCGTCAGCTTGTCCGCGACGGTGAGGTTGATGCCCTCGCGCTGGGCGCCGTCGCGCAGCGTCGTGTCGAAGACGTGAAAACCGTCGTCGACCCGGGGGCCGTGGAGAAGACTCTCCTCGGCGGCTCCGTGCGCCTCGTTGGTCGTCATGCTGATCTGACTCCTGTCGGGTTAGTGGCTCCGAGCTCCTGGCTCCACTTGCCCCCGTCGTCGCGCCGCTCGCCCCGGCCGTGGTGGGGCCGGTAAACGAAAAGACCCCTCGCGGGTGCGAGAGGTCTGCGCGCGGGTCTGGGGCACGATGGCCGCCGCCGCGGGTGGTTCCACGGTTCAGCGATCACTGCGGACCGGCGCGCCGCTGTCCATAATCATGGCGAAAGCGAGCACGCTGGCAGTCTGCCATACCGGTCCGGCTCCCTGAGACGGGGTCTCACCATCCGGGCGCCGCCCGACCTGCGCTAATTCGAGGGGACCGGTTCGGCTTCGGTGGCCGGCGACGCCTGCGCGACCCGGTGCAGGTCGATGTCGCGCGTCTCGCGCATGGTGAGGTAGACGACAAGGGAGACGGCCGCGCACCCGGCCACGTACCAGTAGAAGCCGGATTCGGCGCCCGCCTTCTTGAACCAGAGCGCCACGTATTCGGCCGTCCCGCCGAACAGGGCGTTCGCCAGGGCGTAGGGCAGGGCGACGCCGAGCGCGCGGATGCTGGTGGGGAAGAGCTCGGCCTTCACACAGGCGTTGATCGAGGTGTAGCCGGTGACCACGACCAGGGCGAGCAGGGCGAGACCGAAGGCGGGCCAGAAGGTCCCGGCGTGCTTGAGCATCGTCATGATCGGTACGGTCAGGAAGGTCGAGCCGACGGCGAAGGTGATCAGGAGCGGGCGGCGTCCGATCCGGTCGGAGAGCGCGCCCGCCAGCGGCTGGAGGCACATGAAGACGAACAGCGCGCAGAAGCTGACGAGGGAGGCGGTGGACTTCTCCATGCCGGCGCTCTTGGACAGGAACTTCGTCAGGTACGTCGTGTACGTGTAGTACGCGACGGTGCCGCCCATGGTGAGGGCCATGACCAGCAGCGCCTCGCGCCGGTGCGCCCACAGCGCCTTCAGGGTGCCCCGGTCCTCGTCGCGGGCCGCGTCCGACTCCTCGTACACCTCGGTCTCCAGCATGGAGCGGCGCAGATAGAAGACGACGGCCGCGCCGAGCGCGCCGACGATGAAGGGGACGCGCCAGCCCCAGCTGTGCAGGGCCGCGTCCGAGAGGCTGCGCTGCATGACGATCTGGAGGCCGAGGCCGACGAGCTGGCCCGCGGTCATCGAGACGTACTGGAAGCTGGAGGCGAAGCCGCGCCTGCCGGGGTCGGAGGCCTCGGTCAGGTAGGTGGCGCTGGCGGCGTACTCACCGCCCACGGAGAGCCCCTGGAGCAGCCGGGCGACCAGCAGGACCGCCACTCCCCCGTAGCCCGCGACCGCGTACGTGGGCGCGATCGCGATGAGGATCGCGGAGGCGGACATCAGGGTGACGGTCAGGGTGAGCGCGGCCTTGCGGCCCTTGCGGTCGCCGATCCGGCCCAGCAGCCAGCCGCCGACGGGCCGCATGAAGAAGCCGACCGCGAAGATCCCCATGGTGTTCATGAGGTTGGCGGTCTCGTTGCCCTTCGGGAAGAACGCGTCCGCGAAGTACACGGCGAACGTGGCGTACACGAACCAGTCGAACCACTCGACCATGTTGCCGGCCGAACCGACCCAGATCTTCTTCCAGTGCTCTCGTCCCATGGACGCTCACGGTGACGCAGCGGGGCCCGGGCGACAAGGAGTACGGGCGCAACGATCGGGCCTACTTGCGTGCGTTGCGTTCCCCGCGCCGGGCGCGCGGGGGGGGGCGGCGTGTCGGGAGCGCGCCGGGCCAGGCGTCAGGATCGCGCGGGGCGGCGCGTCACGTGCGCATCAGCGAATCGTCCACGAACTCCCTTACGTGGCCGAGTACTTGATCGCGTCCGGTGCCGGGCAGGCCGACCGCGACATGGACGCTGAACCCGTCGAGCAGGGCGCGCAGCCGGGAGGCGAAGCGGTCGGCGTCCACCGGGCGGAACTCACCGCGCGAGACGCCTTCGGCGAGTATCGCGACCAGGTCGCGGTGCCAGGCGCCCTCGATGGCGGCCTGCCGGACGCGGGCGGTTCCCTCGGCGTTCTGCGAGCGGTTCCAGACCTCGAGCCACAGGATCCAGTGCGGGTCGCGCGGCCCGTCGGGGACGTACAGGTCGATGTAGGCGTCGAGCCGCTGCCGCGCGGTGCCGGGCCTGGCCAGCAGCCCGCGCCGCTCGTCGCCGAGCCGGCCCTCGCTCCACTCCAGGGTCTGGAGCAGCAGCTCGTCCTTGCTGCGGAAGTAGTAGAGCAGGTGCCCGCTGGACATCCCGACCTCCCGGCCGAGCCCCGCCATGGTGAGCCCGTCGAGCCCGCGCTCGGCGATGGTGGCCATGGCGGCGGCGAGCAGTTCCTCGCGGGGCGGGGCGGTGTTGCGGCGGCGCGGTGCGTTCACCCGTATGTTCTACCCGATCGCGTGGCCGGGACCGGCCACGCGGGCGTCCGCCCCGACAACGCCGCTCAGGCCCGCACCGCCGCCTCCACCGCGTCGAGGGCGAGCCGCCACGGGTATCCCTCGGGGGCCCGCTCGCCGTGCTGGTCCGGTAGGGGCCCGGCGCCGGCGCCGTGGAGCACCGTCACGCCGGCGGAGCGCAGCACCTCGATGGACCGCTCGAACTGGGGGTGCCGCGCGAGGTCGGCGTTCACGCAGGGCATGGCGAGGACCGGTATCCGCCTGCCGATCGCCTCGGCGGCCACGCCGGTCACATAGGACGACGTCAGCCCTAACGCCCAGGAGTTGAGGGAGTTGAAGGTGGCGGGCGCGAACAGAATGGCGTCCGCGCCCGGCCAGGCGTCGACCTCCCCCGGCCGCTCGTACCGCGACCGCACCGGATGCCCGGTCAACGTGGCGAGCCCCGACAACGACTCCTGCACCCAGGAGGCGGCGGTGGGCGTAAGTCCAAGACACACGTCCCAGCCCCCCGCTTGCAGCGACTCGACCACGGCGGCGACGTCGAAAACGGGCGGGGCGGCGGAGCAGAGGAGGTAGATGGTCCGTGAAGTCATACGGCTAGTCGATCACACCGGGGTTCCGGTGGGTCCGGGGTGGCGGAGGTCCGGGGTGACCGGAGGGCCGGGTTGCGCGGGGCCGGGGTTACGGGGCGTGCACCCGCCGGACCCCTCGGGCGGTCTCACCCGCCGCACGACTCGGCGAGCGCCGACACGCGAGACCCAACCCCTCGCCCGGTCACACCGGCACGACCAGGCGGGGCTTGCCCTGCTCCGCCGTGTAGTCGAGGGTCTGCCATGTGCCGGTGGAGGGCACGATGGAGTGCGGGAATCCGATGGTCAGGGAGGCGTGGTCGACCATCCACCTGTTCCGCGCGTGGTAGGCGGCGCGGCCCAGTTCCGCCGCACCGAGTTCGACGATGTCCCCGATGCGTCGCCCGGCCAGGGCGATGGCCCGGCACGCTTCGGCGGGCTGCTGGGCGGCAGTGCCGGGCACCACGACGGTGAGGCGCGCGTCGGTGTTCTCGGCCAGCCAGGCCAGCGCCAAGCTGTCGATGCCTCGGGCCCCGCCCAGGTAGAAGTGCCCGTCCGCGAACGGAGCCAGGTAGGTCACGAAGAGGGCGCCGTAGTCGCACCGGGGACGGTGCTCGGTCGCACGTGTCCCGGTGATGGCCACCGCCCGCATTAAGTCTGCCTCAGCTGCGACCACCCCATCGGGGGCACCGCCACCAAGTCAGCGGTGCGCACCAGCCGGCAGCGCTCCATGGGACCCGGAGTGGTGACTATCGGCATGTCTTACGACCCATCGGAGATCGACCTCACCAGATGCCGCGTATCAGACAGATCGGGTAGGACCATGAACGGTCCGGCACCGCGCAGCTCGTCCTCGCTGCTGCTCCCCGTCGCCACGGCGATGACTCGCACTCCGTTGGCGAGACCCGCTTCGACATCGGCCGGCGTGTCCCCGATCAGCACCGCGTCCCCAGCCGCGACGCCGGAGCGCTCCAGCGCGAGCTGAACCAAGCGGGCGCGCTCGTCGTCGTCTTCGCCGTAAGCCCCGAGTTCCCAGCGGATGTGGCGGTCGAGCCCGAACACCGCCAGCTTGATCTCAGAAACAGCACGCACGTTGCCAGACACGACCGTCTGTGTCACGTCGGCAGCATCAAGGGCAGCCAGTGCCGCGGCGGCACCGGCCAGCGCATGCCCGCGTTCGCGCAGCTCACCCGAACGCGCCAGATGCTCCTCGGTCAGGGCTTTGGCGAACGCTTCGAACTCCTGCCGACCGGTGGCCAACCCGTGCAGCTTCGCGGTCTCCCGGAAGATCACCGGCTCTGTAATCCCATCGATCTTCGCCTGCTCGCGCATCTCCTGACCCGTGGCCTGACGGAACGCCGCCGCCGACAACTCCCGCCCCACTCCACGCGTCGAGATCAACGTGTGGTCGATGTCCCACAACACCAGTCGCATGCCCCGCCTCCCCAACTGCCCGAATCCAGCGTGGTAACGAGCCTGCCCACAAACGGACACACAGTGCGCACAGAGCCGCCACCGTCCTAGGCTGGCGCAACACGCATCATGCGGGAAGGGAACGGCTCGACATGGACTCACCGAGACTCCCGGTCGGTGGGCGGATCGCGTACTACCGCACCGCGAACGGCAACCGTACCCAGGCCGCGATCGCCGGCCTGTGCGGCATCAGCGAGCGCTATCTGTCCCTCATCGAGAACGGCGCACGCGTGCCTTCCGCCGCCGTCCTCTCCCGCCTGGCCGCAGAACTCGGCGTACCCGTCGCCGCCCTCCTCACCGAACACACCCCGCCCAACCCATCGGCTCCCCTCACCGCCGAACCCGCAGTCGCCCGCGCCCTCATGGGCTTCAGCTCGGCACGCCCCAGTCAGCCCGCCGAGCCCGCAGTGCTGCGCGAACGCGTGGAACAGGCCTGGCGGATCTGGCAGACCTCGCAGACCCGCTTCACCAAAATCGCCGCCGTACTGCCCGCCCTCATCGAGGACGTCGAACACGCGGTACGCGTCCACCGCGCCGGCAACGACCCGGAAGCCCGGCGCGACGTCCTGCGCACCGCCGCCGATCTCTACGGGCTGCTCCGCTCCTACTGCCGACGCACCGGCCGCCTCGACCTGTCTTTGATGGTCGCCGACCGGGCCATCCGAGCCGCCGAAGATGCAGACGATCCTGTCCGCATCGCCGCAGCGTCATGGAACCTCGGCCACGTCCTGCTCTCCGACCCCCGTAACGACGCCGTCGAAGAAGCCGCCGACATCGCGCTCGACGCCATCGACCGCCTCAACCGCGAGACCAAGACCCCGCAGAGCGACGCCATCCAAGGCGCCCTGGAACTCGTCGCTATCGTCGCCGCAGCCCGCCGCCACCAGTGGTGGAACGCCCGCGAACGCCTCGCGGCGAAAGCCGCCCCTCTCGCGAAGAAGGCCGGGAAAGGCAACGTGCAGTACACCGCCTTCGGACCCACCAACGTTGGCCTGCACGCCCTCAGCATCGAAATGCTGGCCGGCGAATCAGCCGAAGCGCTACGAGTCGCCGACGAAGTCGACATCGGCGTCCTACCCAGCCGGGAGCGGCAGTTCACCTTCACTCTGGAAGTGGCCTGCTGCTACGCCATGCGCCGGGACGACGCAGCCGTCCTCGTCCATCTCCTCGCCTTGGAGGAACTCTCGGCCGAGGATCTCGCACGCAGCGCGACGGCGATCACCCTCATCGCGGACCTGCGTAAACGCGCGCGACCCACCTACCGCCGCCAGGTCGACAGCCTCGCCGAACGCCTCCACATCACCTGACCCGAACTCCCCGATCACCGGAACTCCCAGTTCGGGTAACGGCCCCATTGTGCCCCTACCTTCACTCCACACCCGTGAAGGAACCGGAGCAGACGATGACCGTGAACCGTGGACCTGCCCCCACCCAGCCCAGCACCCAAGGTGCCCGTTTGACCCGGGCCGGCGTCGACTGGGACGCCGTCATGGTCAGCCGCCTCTATGCCCTTCGGGCCCTCGAACTCCTCAACCGTCCCGGGTCGGTGACGGTGGATCCCCGGCGCACGGACCCGGTCCTCTGCTTCTTCGTCCCAGCTGGCACCACCGTCGGCTGGAGCCTCCCACAGTCCATCGCGTTCAGCACAGCGACCTACGTCATGCTGCCGCCTTCCCTCAAGGAAGCGCAGCCGGGCCCCTACTGGCTTCTGCCGCCCGTCGGCGGGTTCGTCCAGCACACCGGAACCGCAGCTCTCCAGGCAGCTCTCGCCGCCGTCGGGCTGGCGCCGAACAGTGAGGCGTCGTGAACTTTACCAAGATCTCGTCGGCCGTTGACCGTCCGCCGTACATCACGCCTGAGTGCAGAGTGGCCGACAAGGAGGGCTGGAGCGAGGGGCACCTCCTCTGCCCCGGACCGCTGGAGGTGCGTGGCCGCGCCGGTGGGGTCCCGTTCCAGAAGCTGACCTGCGCCTGCTGCTGCCACCAACCGACCGCCAAGGAGGAGACATGACCCTGGGCATGACTGGCACCAAGTTCTGCCTCTACTGCGACCGCCCCATCGAAGGCGCGGCCATCAAGGTCGGCGGCCCCAGCCGGCTCGGCGCGCCCAGTGGGGCTCGGGCGGACGACTTCCGGCACGTCAAGGGTGACCCGGCGTGCCGACCCCGCCGGTGACGGCGGAAGCGCCCGTCGCACCCCCGCCGGTGAGGGCAGAGGCACCCGCGCGCCGGAAGGGCCTACACCCTCGGCTGCTGCTGGGTGATGCAGTGGATACCTCCCCCGCCCGCGAAAATCGTCCGCGCGTCCACAAGCGTCACCGTCCGCTCCGGGAAGAGGCGGCGGAAGATCCCCGCCGCGTTCTCGTCGCGCGGGTCGTCGAAGGCGCACAGGATCACGCCGCCGTTGCACAGGTAGTGGTTGATGTAGGAGTAGTCGACCCAGCCGTGGTCGTCCTGGACGACGGTCGGGGCGGGGATTTCGACGACCTCCAACGAGCGGCCCCGCGCGTCCTTCTGGGCGCGCAGCAGCGCCACGTTCTCCTTGCAGAGCTCGTGGTCGGGGTGGGCCGGGTCGGGCTGGGTGTGGGCGACCACCACGCCGGGGCGGGCGAACGCGGCCACGATGTCGACGTGGCCGAGCGTGCCGTAGCCGTGCGGAGGGTAGTCGGCGGTCAGGCCGCGCCGCAGCCAGATGGCCTTGCGGGTGCCGAGCATGGCGTGGATCTCCGTCTCGACCTCCTCGCGGGTCCAGTCGGGGTTGCGCTCGGGGCCGAGCTGCACGGTCTCGGTGAGCAGCACCGTGCCCTCGCCGTCCACGTGGATGGCGCCGCCCTCGTTGACCAGGCGCGAGGTGTACGTGCGCGCCCCCGCCAGATCCGAGACGTGCGCGCCGATCTTCGCGTCGTGCTCCCAGGTCGCCCAGTCCTGCGCGCCCCACCCGTTGAACGTCCAGTCCACGGCGGCCAGTTGACCCTTGCCGTCGGTGAGGAAGGTGGGCCCGATGTCCCGCATCCACGCGTCGTCGAGTTCGCGCTCGACGAGGTCGATGTCCGGGCCGAGCAGCGCGCGGGCGCCCTCGGCCTGGCCGGGGCCGACCACCATGGTGACCGGCTCGAAGCGGCGTACCGCGCGGGCGACCGAGGCCCAGGCGGCACGGGACTGGGCGAGTTCGGCCTCGTTGGGGAAGGTGACGTTGGGGCCGGGCCACGCCATCCAGGTCCGCTCGTGCGGAGTCCACTCGGCGGGCATGCGGAAGCCGTCGGCGGCAGCAGACATCAGGGTGGTCCTTACAGGAAGTAGAGGCGGTTGAGGGAGACGGAGTCGGCCGGTTCGGAGCGCAGCGGGTCGCCGTCGAGGGTGACGAGGCCGGTGGCGCCGTCCACTCCCACCGCTCCGGTACGGGAGTTGAGGAGGAGGTCGGCGGGGCCGATGCCCCTGGTGCCGCGGACGGCGACCCGGCGGCGGCGGGTGGGCAGCGTGTCGCCGCCCTGCTCGACGGCGGCCCGCGCCACGAACGCGACGGACAGCTCGGCAGGCGTGGCGCCGTGCCCGCCGAACAGCGGGCCCAGCACGAGCGGTTCGCAGGTGTCGGTCGCCGCGTTGGGGTCGCCGGTGACGCCCCAGGCCGGGAAACCGGACTTGAGGACCATCTGCGGCTTGGCGCCGAAGTAGGCCGGGCGCCACAGCACGATGTCGGCCATCTTGCCGGGCTCGATGGAGCCGATCTCGTGCGAGAGGCCGTGCGCGATGGCCGGGTTGATGGTGAGCTTGGCGATGTAGCGCAGGACGCGCGCGTTGTCGTCGCCGGGCCCGTCGCCCTCCAGGGGGCCGAGCTCGGCCTTCATCTTGCCGGCCATCGCGAACGTACGCCGTACGGTCTCGCCCGCGCGGCCCATGCCCTGCGCGTCGGACGAGGTGATGCCGATCGCGCCCAGGTCGTGCAGCACGTCCTCGGCGCCCATCGTCCCCGCGCGGATGCGGTCGCGGGCCATCGCCGCGTCGCCCGGCAGGTCGGTCTTGAGGTCGTGGACCGAGACGATCATTCCGTAGTGCTCGGCGACCGCGTCCCGGCCGAAGGGGAGGGTGGGGTTGGTCGAGGAGCCGATGACGTTCGGGACGCCGGCCATCTTCAGGACGTTGGGGACGTGGCCGCCGCCGCAGCCCTCGATGTGGAAGGCGTGGATGGTGCGGCCTTCCAGGACTTTCAGGGTGTCCTCGACGGTGAGGCATTCGTTCAACCCGTCGCTGTGCAGGGCGACTTGGACGTCGTGGTCCTCCGCGACGCGCAGGGCGGTGTCGAGCGCCCGGGTGTGCGCGCCCATGTCCTCGTGGACCTTGAAGCCGCAGGCGCCGCCCTCGGCCAGCGCCTCCACCAGCGGGGCGCCGTGGGAGGACGAGCCCCGGCCGAGGAAGCCGATGTTGACCGGCCACGCGTCGAACGCGGCGAAGGCGCCCCGCAGCGCCCAGGGCGAGTTGACGCCGACGCCCCAGACCGGGCCGAACTCCTGGCCGATGATCGTGGTGACGCCGGAGGCGAGCGAGGCCTCCATGATGCGCGGGGACAGCAGGTGCACATGGGGGTCGACGGCTCCGGCGGTCGCGATCAGCCCCTCGCCGGAGACGATCGAGGTGCCGGTGCCGACGACCACGTCCACGCCGTCGAGCGTGTCGGGGTTGCCGGCCCGCCCGACCGAGCAGATCCGGCCCTCGCGGATGCCGATGGACACCTTGCGGATTCCCTGCACCGCGTCGATCACGACGACGTTGCTGATGACGACGTCGCACGTGTCGCGCACGGCGGCGGCCTTCAGGTGCAGTCCGTCGCGGGCCGTCTTGCCGAAGCCGGCCAGGAACTCGTTCCCCGGCGCCTGGGAGTCGGACTCGACCCGGACGGTCAGGCCCGAGTCCCCGAGCCGGATCCGGTCCCCGGTGCGGGGGCCGTGCACGGAGGCGTACTCGTACGGGTCCATCACTTCTCTCCCTCTCGCGGCTCGCGCGCGCCGGCTCCCAGGTATCCGCAGGCGGCGGCCCTGCGCAGGGCTTCCGCCTTGGCGCCCGGCGCGTCCAGCGGCCCGTCGACCAGGCCGGCGAAACCGATCGCGATCCGGTCGCCGCCGATCGGTACGAGCCCGGCCTCGGCGCTCTCGCCGGGCCCGAACCGCACCGAGGAGCCGGCCGGGACGCACAGCCGCATGCCGTAGGCGGCGGCGCGGTCGAAGTCGAGCCGGGGGTTGGCCTCGAAGAAGTGGAAGTGCGAGGTGACCGAGATCGGCACGGTGGCCGTGTTGGTCACGCGCACCAGCACCTCGGGGGCGGTCTCGGGGTATCCCGCGCCGGGCAGCAGCGCGCCGGGGGCGTCCACGCCGGCCGTGCCGCCGATGGGGTCGCAGACCACCGCGAGCCGGGAGCCGTCGTCGAAGACGGCCTCGACGTGGACCTCGGTGACCACGTCGGACACGCCGGGCAGCACGTCGTCGGGGCCGAGCACGGACCGGGCCGCCTCGATGGCCTCGGCGAGCCGCCTGCCGTCCCGGGCCGCCTCGCAGACGGTGTCCGCGATCAGCGCGGTCGCCTCCGGCACGTTCAGCCTCAGCCCACGGGCCCTGCGGGATCGGGCCAGCTCGGCGGCACCGAACAGCAGCAGCCGGTCACGCTCCGTCGGGGTCAGTCGCACAGCACCACACCTCCTGTTTGAACGACACTCTAACCAGAGATTTCCGCGACAGGAAGGATTGACGGCACCGCTTGGCATGAGTCACATTGAGCGCCACTCAAACCCCCCGAGAGTGAGAGGCCCCGGCATGCCCATAGAACAGCGCGGAGTCGATACGGTCCCGGAAGCGGAACGCACCAGCGGGCCCCGCGATCTCGTCTCGATCCTGCTCGGCTCGAACCTCTGTCTCGGGGTGATCATCTTCGGCTGGCTGCCGGTCTCCTTCGGCCTCGGCTGGTGGGCCTCGGTCAGCGCCGTGGTCGCGGGAACGGTGGCCGGCACCCTGCTCACCGCGCCGCTCGCGCTGGTGTCCCTGCGGACGGCCACCAACCTGTCGACCTCCTCGGGCGCCCAATTCGGCGTACGGGGACGGCTGGTGGGATCGGTCGTGGGTCTGCTGCTCTCGCTCGGCTACACCGCCCTGACCGTGTGGATCGGCGGGGACGCCATGACCGGCGTCCTGCACCGCCTGTTCGGCCTGCCCGCCGGCGGCGTCTCGTACGGCATCGTGTACGCGCTGCTCGCCGGGGCCACCGTCATCGGCGCGGTGTACGGCTACCGGGTACTGCTGCGCCTCTCGCGCGTCCTGGCCGTGGTCATGACGGCGCTGCTCGTGGTCGGAATCGCCGCGTACGCACCCCACTTCACCACCGCCGCGCTGCCGGGCGCCGGGGGTTATCTGCTCGGCTCGTTCTGGCCGACCTGGTTGTTCGCGCTGGTGGCGGCGGGGCTGAGCGGCCCGATCGCGTTCATCACGCTGCTGGGTGACTACACGCGCTACATCTCACCGAACCGCCACCGCCCGCGCCGCGTCCTGCACGCCACCTGGCTCGGCCTGACGGCGGGGCTTCTCGTACCGCAGCTCTTCGGCACGTTCACCGCGTACGCGGCCCGCGCGGCCACCGATTACGCGGGGCCCCTGGTCTCGGCCGCCCCCGGCTGGTACCTGGTGCCGCTGCTGCTCTCCGCATCGGCGGGCTCGGTCGGCAACGCGGGTCTGATGCTCTACTCGATGGGCCTGGACCTCGACGCGATCCTGCCGCGCGCCTCGCGCACCCAGGCGACGTTCGCGGTGGCGGGCGTGGCCACGGTGTGCGTGTTCGCGGGGCACTTCGCGTGGGACGCGCAGGCCGCGATGACCTCGTTCGTGCTGCTGCTCACGGCGATCGGCACGCCCTGGGCGGTGATCACGTTGATCGGCTTCGTACGCTGTCGCGGCGTCTACGACGCGGACGCCCTCCAGGTCTTCAACCGCCGCTCACGGGGCGGCGTCTACTGGTACCGGGCCGGCTGGAACCCGCGCGCGGTGGTGTCCTGGGCGCTCGGCGCGGGCGTCGGCCTGCTGGCGGTGTCCCTGCCCAACTACCAGGGACCGATCCTGAGTTGGACCGGTGGCGTCGATTGCAGCTTCCTGCTGTCGGGCGTGGTGGGCGGCCTGGCCTACCTGGGCCTGACGGCGCGTCCCCGCACAGCCGAAAGGGCTGCCCCGGACGTGGAGTCCGAGGCAGCCCTGGCCGAGAGCTGAGCGCCCAAGGCCCCTAACCCAGCGGGTGCATCCAGCCGTGGGGGTCCGGGGCCGCGCCGGTCTGGAGGTCGAGCAGCGCCTTGCGGAGCTTCATCGTGACCTCGCCCGGCTCACCGTCTCCCTGCGTCCAGTTGTGGCGGGTGGACTTCACCGAGCCGACCGGGGTGATGACGGCGGCCGTACCGCAGGCGAACACCTCGGTCAGGGTGCCGTTCTCGTTGTCCCGCTTCCAGTCCTCCGTGGAGATCCGGCCCTCGACGGCCTCGTACCCGAGGTCGCGGGCGATCTTCAGAAGCGAGTCGCGGGTGATGCCGGGCAGCAGCGAACCGGTCAGCTCCGGCGTCACGATCTGCTGCGTTCCATCTTTCTGGCCGTACACGAAGTACAGGTTCATGCCGCCCATCTCCTCGATCCAGCGGTGCTCGACGGCGTCGAGCCAGACCACCTGGTCGCAGCCGTGCTGGGCGGCCTCGGCCTGGGCGACCAGGGACGCCGCGTAGTTGCCGCCGGTCTTCGCGGCGCCGGTGCCGCCCTTGACGGCCCGCACGTACTCCTCCGACAGCCAGACCGAGACGGGCTTCACGCCGCCGGGGAAGTAGGCGCCGGCCGGGGAGGCGATCACGATGAACAGGTACTCGTTGGCCGGCTTCACGCCGAGGCCGACCTCGGTCGCGATCATGAAGGGGCGCAGGTAGAGCGAGGCCTCGCCGGAGGACGGGACCCACGCCTTGTCCTGCTGGATCAGCGCGTCACAGGCGGCGATGAACAAGTCGGTGGGAAGCGCCGGCATCGCGATGCGGCGGGCGGAGTTCTGGAAGCGCTCGGCGTTGGCCTCGGGGCGGAACGTGGCGACCGTGCCGTCGGGCTGGCGGTAGGCCTTGAGTCCTTCGAAGATCGTCTGCGCGTAGTGCAGCGTCATGTTCGCCGGGTCCATCGACAGCGGGGCGTACGGCACGAGCTGGGCGTCGTGCCAGCCACGGCCCTCGGTCCAGCGGACCGTCACCATGTTGTCGGTGAAGTGGCGGCCGAAACCGGGGCTGGCCAGAATCGCCTCGCGCTCCGCGTCGGACAGCGGGTGCGAGGTGGGCTTGAGCTCGATCGTGGGCGTCGTCATGAGTGCTGTGTCCTTCACCGGTGGATAGTGACGGACCGCGCTCACGCCGCTGCCTGTGCTGGACGACTGAGCTGCTCCGCATGTCGCGGCCCTCGTCCGATTATCGCTCTTGGCCGGGCTTGGACATAACGGTGTGAGGTGCGGTCCGGGTTCGATGGTGTCACCCGGTGGCAGCATGCGAAAAGCCGCCGGGTGCGAAAGGCGCCCGGCGGCTGTCGTGTGGTGCGCCGGGGCTAGCCGGCTACGCGCGCGGCGAGCGCGTCGCCGATCTCGTCCGTGGTGCGAACCGCGGCGCCGCGGCCGGCGAGGTCCTCGGAGACGGCGCTCTCGATCCGGGCCGCCTCGTCCTCGTACCCGAGGTGACGCAGGAGCAGCGCGACGGACAGGATCGTGGCCGAGGGGTCGGCCTTGCCCTGGCCCGCGATGTCCGGCGCGGAGCCGTGCACCGGCTCGAACATCGAAGGGAAGGCGCCGCTCGGGTTGATGTTGCCCGAGGCCGCGACGCCGATGCCGCCGGAGACGGCAGCCGCGAGGTCGGTGATGATGTCGCCGAAGAGGTTGTCGGTGACGATCACGTCGAAGCGTCCGGGGTCGGTGACGAGGAAGATCGTCGCCGCGTCGACGTGCAGGTAGTCGGTGGTGACGTCGGGGAACTCCTTGGCCACCTCGTTGAAGATGTTGGTCCACAGATGACCGGCGTAGGCCAGGACGTTGTTCTTGTGGACCAGCGTCAGCTTCTTGCGCGGGCGGGCCTGGGCGCGGGCGAAGGCGTCGCGCACCACGCGCTCGACACCGAAGGCGGTGTTGACCGAGACCTCGGTGGCGACCTCGTGCGGGGTGCCCGTGCGGATGGAGCCGCCGTTGCCCGTATAGGGGCCCTCGGTGCCCTCGCGCACGACGACGAAATCGATCTCGGGCTGGCCGGCGAGCGGGGTCGCGACGCCGGGGAGCAGCCTGCTGGGGCGGAGGTTGACGTAGTGGTCGAAGAGGAAGCGGAGCTTCAGCAGGAAGCCGCGCTCCAGGACGCCGGAGGGGACCGTGGGGTCACCGATCGCGCCGAGGAGGATCGCGTCGTGCTGCTTGAGGGCGGCGACATCGGCGTCGGTGAGGGTTTCACCGGTGGCGTGGTAGCGCCGCGCGCCGAAGTCGAACTCCTTGGTCTCCAGCTTCACGTCCTGCGGAAGGACGGCTCGGAGAACCTTCAGGCCCTGGGCCACGACCTCTTGGCCGATGCCGTCACCGGGGATCACTGCGAGATTGATGCTGCGAGAACTTGCCGACATGGGGGAACCCTACTGGCCGTCCCAAGCTTTGACACCCGTCTGTCCACAGTGTGGACAGGCCTCGGTGGCTGCCGAGCGCGGTGGACGACGGGGCGGGCGTACGGCTCATCGCGGACGGCGGGGGGTGACGTGCGCTCGCCCGGCCGCCGTACGGGGCGGTCGGGCGGGCACGCGAACCGGGTGGCCGGGGTGCCGGGCGCGGAGGGCGGGCTCAGTGGCCCGTCGCGCCGCCGTTGTCCCGGCGGTCGAGCGCGCGCTGGAGGGCGGCTGCCGCGTTCTTGCGGTCGGACTCGCTGCTGCGCGACGAGTGGCGGACTCGGCGGGTGGACTGCTTGACCATGGGGATTCGACTCCTCTGCTGGGAGGGCCGGGGCAGGCCCGGGGGATGCAGTGAGGTGCCGGAAGGGGCGGGGAGCACGGCCACAGGGGTTGCCTGTCTGGGGGCACTGCGCTCACGACCGCCCTTCGCTTGATCAGCGAGACGTTCGGCTCCTACAAAGCTAAGCCGTCCACCGGAGTCTGTCTGCACAATTACTCGGACTTCCTACTATCTGAGACGGTCACCTTCGACGACGCCGGCCGGGACGGCCGTCCGGGCCGGGTACGCACCGCGTCCCCGGCGTCCCCGCGCAGCCGCAGCGCACCGAGGGCGGGGGCCAGACAGACCGCGCCGAGCAGGCAGAACGCCGTCGCGTAGGCGCCGGAGGGGGTATCGAGGAGCGCGCCGCCCAGGCGCAGCGCGACGGTCGCGACGGCCACCGCGAGGCCCCCGGCGAGTTGGTTGGCCGTCGCGGACAGCGCGTTGGCGTCCCGCAGCCGTTCGGGTGCCATGTCACTGAACGCGATGGTGGAGTAGCAGGTCAGACCGAGCGAGCGGGCGGCGCCGCCGAGCGTCACGAGGGCGGCGGTCACGGGAAGCGGGGTGGTGGCGCCGAGCAGCGCGCAGCCGGCGACGGCGAGTGCGAGCCCGACGGCCGAGACGAGCAGCAGCGGGCGGAATCCGAAGCGGTTGAGCAGCGGCGTGGTCGCGGGCTTGATGCCGATGTTGCCGACGAAGACGAACAGCACCACCGCGCCGGATTTCACCGCGCTCCACCCGAACACCTCCTGGAAGAGCAGGGGCAGCAGGAACGGCATGGAGCCGACGACGATCCAGAAGAGCGAGCCGCCGCTCACACTGGCCCGGAACGTCACCACGTCCAGGGTGCGCAGGTTCACCAACGGGTGGGCGGTGCGCAGCAGATGGCGTCCGGCGGCGGCGAGGACGAGAAGGGCGAGCGCGGCGAGCCAGGCAGGCGTCACCCAGCCGCTGCCCGGCTCGGCGACCAGGTGGGCGGCCCACGTCAGGGCGGCGAGCCCGGTGCAGCCGAGCAGCACGCCCGGCAGGTCGAGCGGCGGCGGGGCGGTGGTGGGCCCGGCCGTCACCAGGCGCCGGGCGAACGCGAACGCGAGGGCCCCGAGCGGGATGTTGACCAGGAAGATCCAGTGCCAGGTGGCGTACGTGGTGAGCACTCCGCCGAGCAGCGGCGCGACCACGGGCGCGAGCAGCCCCGGCCACACGATGTACGCCATGATCCTGGGGAGGTCGGTCCTCGCGGTGGTGCCGAGGACCAGCAGCCGGCCGACCGGGACCATCATCGCGCCCCCCGCGCCCTGCGCGACCCGCATCGCCACCAGCATCCCAAGGCTCCCGCTCAGGGCGCAGCCGACCGAGGCAAGGGTGAACAGGGCGATGGCGCTCAGGAAGATCCGCCGGGCGCCGTAGCGGGCGGTGAGCCAGCCGCTGAGCGGTATGAGCACGGCAAGGGTCAGCAGATAGACGGTGATGACCAGGCCCACGGAGGTGGGCGTGGTGGCGAGGGAGGCCGCCATCCGCGGGGCGGCGGTGGCCACGATGGTGCCGTCCAGCATCTCCATGAAGAAGCAGCCGGCGACGAGCAGGGCGGTGGCGCGCTGTCGGGTGTCAACCATGGGTTCAGCGTGGTGGGAGCCATTGCTGCACACAAGGTCCGATTGCGCACCCGAGGCGTGCGTCAGGTGCATCAGTGGCCCATACTCTTGGCATGCCTCAGCTGCCCGACATGAATCTGCTGCCCTCCCTCGACGCCCTGTTGCGGGCCGGCAGCGTGGCGGGGGCCGCCGCCGAGATGCGCGTCTCGCCGTCCGCGATGAGCCGGACCCTGGGGCGGCTGCGCCGGGTGGTGGGCGACGACCTGCTCGTGCCGTCCGGGCGCGGCCTGGCCCTGACGCCGCGCGCCCACGAGCTGCGGCCCCGCGTCGAGGCGGCCCTCGCATCGGCCGTGGCCGCCCTGCGCCCTCCGCCCCCGCTCGAACTGGCCACGCTGTCACGGGAGTTCACCATCCGCACCAATGACGGGGTGGCCGTGATCTTCGGCCCGGCCCTGACGGCGCGGGTGCTGCGGGACGCGCCCGGCGTACGCCTTCGCATCCTGCCGGAGGGCGACGAGAACCCGGCGGACCTGCGGGACTTCATCGATCTGGACGTCGGACAGATGGGCGAACTGCCGCACGACATTCGCAGCGCGCCCCTGGGCGCGTACGGCTACGCGGCGGTGGTGCGCGCGGACGGGCCCTACGCACGGGAGCGGTTGACGCCCGAGCGGTTCGCCGCGCTCCCCCACATCACCGTCACCCGGCGCGGCCGGGTGCGCGGCGTGGTCGACCAGCATCTCGCCCGACTCGGCCTGACCCGCGACGTACTGGCCACCGTGCCCACGTACACGGCGGCCTGCTTCTTCGCGCTGCGCTCCGACGCCCTCGCGCTTGTGCCCCGCCTCTTCGCCCTGGAGGCGGCCCGGGCGATGCCGCTCGCCGTCCTGGACATCCCCCTCGACCTTCCGGCCAGCCGGTTCACGCAGGCCTGGCACATGCGGGTGGACGCGGACCCGGCGCAGCGGTGGCTGCGAGGAGTGCTCACGGAGATCGTCGCGGACCTGGGCCGGGATGATCCGGCTCCCGCGTCCGGGCCGGCCACCGGCGCGGCATAACGTCTGGCCCATGACCGTATCGATCACCGTTCAGCAGACCGCCCGGCCCCAAGGGCTTCCCACCCCGGCCGACTTCGAGTTCGTCCACGCGCCCGTCCCGGATCCGGTGCCGGGCTCCGCGCTGGTGGAGAACCTGTATCTCTCCGTCGACCCCTACCACCGCGAGCTGATGGATGAGGAACCACTGCGCACCCCGCTGGAGGGCCGCGCCATCGGCCGGGTGGTCCTCTCGCGCGACCCGGCGCTGGCAGAGGGCGACCTCGTCCTGCACCGGCAGGGCTGGCGCACGCACGCGGTGGTCACCGCCGGCGCCGCGGGGACGCGCCGGATACGCGAGCACGAGGGCGTTCCGCTCTCGGCCCACCTCGGCATACTCGGCGGCACCGGCCTCACCGCCTATGTGGCCCTCACCCGGATCCTGAAGCTGCGGACCGGCGAAGACCTCTTCGTCACGGCGGCCGCCGGGGGCGTCGGCACGGCCGCAGGGCGCATCGCGCGGCTGCTCGGGGCGGGCCGGATCATCGGCAGCGCGGGATCGCGCAAGAAGGTCGAGTACCTGACGGACGCGGTCGGTTACGACGCCGCGTTCGACTACCACGACGGACCGGTGGGCGATCTGCTCGCCAAGGCCGCGCCCGGCGGCGTGCACGCGGTGGTCGAGAACGTCGGCGGGGACCATCTGGAGGGCGCGATCGCGGGCCTGCGCGACTTCGGCCGGATCGCCTGGGTCGGCGCGGTCTCTCAGTACAACAACCTCGGCCGGCCGCCCGCCGCGCCGCGCAACCTCTTCGACATCGTCGCCAAGAGCATCCGCCTGGAGGGCGTCCTGGTCCGCGACCACCGCGACGCGCAGGAGGAGTTGGAGGACTTCCTGGTGCCGCATCTGCGCTCGGGGCGGGTGACGTCGGACGAGACGGTGATCGAGGGCTTCGAGGGGATCCTGGACGGTTTCATCGGCATGCTGGGCGGGTCCAACACCGGAAAGCTCCTGATCCACGTCGGAGACTGACCCGGCCCGCTCCCCCGGGCCCCACCCGCTGCCGGACAACGACGCCCGCACGACAACCGGCATCACCACCTAGGTTGCATTCCTATCTAGGTGGTGATGGAATACAGGCATGGCCGCAGACCGCAGATCCAGCTGGCTCAAGGGCGTCCTCGACCTCCTCGTCCTGTCCTGTCTCGTCGATGGCGAGAGCTACGGGTATGAGATCTCCAAGGCGCTCACCGCCGCGGGGCTCGGGGAGATCAAGGGCGGCACCCTCTACCCCGTGCTCAACCGCCTCGAAGAAGCCGGCCTCGCCGTCGGTGAGTTCCGGGCGGCCGAGCGCGGGCCGGGGCGCCGCTACTACCGCCTGACCGACGACGGGCGCCGGGCGCTCGCCGAACAGGGCGCTTCCTGGCGGGAGTTCCACGCGGCCGTCACGACCATGCTCACCAGCACGCTTCCAGGGGGACCCGCGTGACCACCGCGTACTTCACCGAACTGAGCCGCCTCCTCACCGAGCGCGGGATGCCCGCGCCGCAGGTGGCGGCGACGGTCGCCGATCTGGAGGGCTACCTCGCGGAGTCCGGATCGACCGACGCCCACGAGGAGTTCGGGGCGCCGGACGTCTTCGCCGACCGCCTCACCCGCGGCCGCGCCGCCGAGCCGCCCGTGACCGGGCAGGAGACGTGGAAGTGGACCGCCGACATCTACACCGACCGGCGCCTGCTGAACGAGCACGGGGCGCAGGGCTGGGAGGTGGAGAGGGTCGATCCCCTGGGGCGTTTCGTGTGCCGCAGGCCCGACGCCGCGATGCGCTGGGAGTACCGGCGCGAGACCGCGCGGGGCGCCAAGGAGCGCGAGGCCCAGCTCGCCGCGCTCGCGCCGGACGGCTGGGAGCCGTGCGGCCGCTGGCTGCACATCACGTACTACAAGCGCCCGGCCTGGGCCAGTGCGGGCCCGGCCGCCGCGCTGGCCGCGCCCCCGCCGGCGCCCGCACGGACCATGTTCTTCAGCGCCAAGTTCCGCGCTCTGGTGGCGGTGTTCGTGGTGTGCGTGACGCTGTTGGTGATTCTCTTCGGCTTCGGCCTGGTCGACCTGGACGGACCCTGGGCCTGCGTCCGCCTGCTCGGCGCCGCCGTGGTGGGCCTCGCGCTCGGCTGGTTCGGCGTCAACCGGGACCTCGCCCGGGGGACCGAGAGCCGCTGACCCCCGGGAGTCACCGGCGGCCCCAGGGAGCTCGCGCCACGCCGCGGCCCTTTCAAGTCACGTACGCGCCAAGGGGCTTGGACCGGACCAAGTCCTTGGCCAGACTCTGACCATGCCGACACCTACCGAGCAGCACTGGACCCCGGTCCACGGCGAGCCCTACCGGCCCGTCCCCTACCGCCCGGCCCGGATGGCAACCGCCGAGACCCTGGCCCGGGCCGCCGAATTGCGCGCGCGCATGGACGAGCGCCGTACCGTACGCAGCTTCTCGCCCGACCCCGTCCCCGAGCAGGCCGTGCGCGACGCCGTCGCCTGCGCCGCGACCGCGCCGTCCGGCGCCCACCAGCAGCCCTGGACGTTCGTCCTGGTCAAGGACGCCGACGTACGGCGCCGGATCCGGGAGGCGGCCGAGGAGGAGGAACGCGTCTCCTACGACGGGCGGCTCGGCGAGGAGTGGCTCGCGGCGCTCCGGCCGATCGGCACGGACGCGGTCAAGACGCACCTCACCGACGCCCCGGTGCTGCTCGTGGTCTTCCAGCAGCGCTACTGGCTGGCCGACGACGGCACCAAGCACAAGCACTACTACGTCGACGAGTCGGTCGGCATCGCGGTCGGACTGCTGCTCAGCGCCCTGCACCAGTCGGGGCTCGCCGCGCTGGTCCACACGCCGAGCCCGATGCGCTTCTTGTCGCGGGTGCTGGACCGGCCCGCGAACGAGAAGGCGTTCGCGGTCATCCCGGTCGGCTATCCGGCCGACGACTGCGAGGTGCCGGACCTGGTGCGCAAGTCGCTCGGCCAGGTGCTCGTGGAGATCTGAGGTCCCTGGAGATCCGAGGCCCATGGAAACCGCCCCCGTCCTCGGTTGGGGGACCAAGGACGGGGGCGGGGTTTCGGTGCGACTACGGGTCAGCCCATGTGCGGGTAGGTGTAGTCGGTCGGCGGGACCAGCGTCTCCTTGATGGCGCGGGTCAGCGTCCAGCGCATCAGGTTCTGCGGGGCGCCCGCCTTGTCGTTGGTGCCGGACGCGCGGCCGCCGCCGAAGGGCTGCTGGCCGACGACGGCGCCGGTCGACTTGTCGTTGATGTAGAAGTTGCCCGCCGCGTAGCGGAGCTTGTCCATCGTGTACGCGGCCGCCGCGCGGTCGTTGGAGATGACGGCGCCGGTCAGGGCGTAGTCGGAGGCCGACTCCATCTGCTCCAGCATCTCGTCGTACTTGGCGTCGTCGTAGACGTGCACGGCGAGGATCGGGCCGAAGTACTCGGTCGTGAAGACCTCGTTGGCCGGGTCCGTGCACTCGATGACGGTCGGGCGCACGAAGTAGCCCACCGAGTCGTCGTAGGTGCCGCCCGCGACGATCGTGCAGGAGGCGTCGGCCTTCGCGCGGTCGATCGCGGCCTTGTTCTTGGCGAAGGAGCGCTCGTCGATGACCGCGCCGATGAAGTTCGACAGGTCGGTGACGTCACCCATGGTGATGCCGTCGACCTCGGCCGCGAACTCCTCCTTGAAGCCGTCGTTCCAGATGGACGCCGGGACGTAGGCGCGCGAGGACGCGGAGCACTTCTGGCCCTGGTACTCGAAGGAGCCACGGGTCAGCGCGGTCTTCAGGACCGCGCGGTCGGCGCTGGGGTGCGCGACGACGAAGTCCTTGCCGCCGGTCTCGCCGACCAGACGCGGGTAGGTGCGGTACTTCTCGATGTTGGTGCCGACCGTCTTCCACAGGTGCTGGAAGGTCTTGGTGGAACCCGTGAAGTGGATGCCCGCGAGGTCGCGGTGGTTCAGGGCGACCTCGGAGACGGCCAGGCCGTCACCGGTGACGAGGTTGATGACGCCCTTGGGCAGGCCCGCCTCCTCCAGGAGGCGCATGAGCAGCACGGCGGCGTGGGTCTGCGTCGGGGACGGCTTCCACACCACGACGTTGCCCATCAGGGCCGGGGCGGTCGGCAGGTTGCCCGCGATGGCCGTGAAGTTGAACGGCGTGATCGCGTACACGAAGCCCTCGAGCGGGCGGTGGTCCATGCGGTTCCACACGCCCGGGGAGTTCGCCGGGGGCTGCTCGGCGAGCAGGTTGCGCGCGTAGTGCACGTTGAAGCGCCAGAAGTCGACGAGCTCGCACGGGGTGTCGATCTCGGCCTGCTGGGCGGTCTTGGACTGGCCGAGCATGGTGGAGGCGGCCAGCGTCTCGCGCCAGGGGCCCGACAGGAGCTCGGCGGCGCGCAGGATGATCGCGGCGCGGTCGTCGAAGGACATCGCGCGCCAGGCCGGGGCGGCGGCGAGGGCGGCGTCGATGGCGTCCTTGGCGTCCTGCTCGGTGGCGTTGGCGTAGGTGCCGATGACCGCCTTGTGGTTGTGCGGCTGCACGACGTCGAAGCGCTCACCGCCGCCCATCCGCTTGACACCGTTGATGGTCATCGGCAGGTCGACGGGGTTCTCGGCCAGCTCCTTGAGCTTGGCTTCCAGACGGGCGCGCTCCGGGGAACCAGGGGCGTAGCCGTGCACCGGCTCGTTGACCGGGGCGGGGACCTGGGTCACAGCGTCCATGAGTTCCTTGACTCCTTTGTGAGGGGTGTTCGGGCGACCGGAGGGTCTTGGGCCTGTCCGAAATCTAGTTCTTTGTGATCATCGAGCGGACGAAGAAGAGCAGGTTGGCCGGCTTCTCCGCGAGGCGCCGCATGAAGTAGCCGTACCAGTCGGTGCCGTACGCGGTGTAGACACGCATCCGGTGGCCCTCGGCGGCGAGCCGCAGGTGCTCCTCGCTGCGGATCCCGTAGAGCATCTGGAACTCGTACTCATCCAGCTTGCGCCCCGCACGCCGCGCGAGCTCCTGTCCGATGGCTATCAGACGCGGGTCGTGGGACCCGATCATCGGGTAGCCCTCGCCCTCCATGAGGATCTTCAGGATGCGGACGTACGCCTTGTCGGTCTCGCTCTTGTTCTGGTAGGCGACCTCGGCGGGCTCCTTGTAGGCGCCCTTCACGATACGCACCCGGCTGCCCGCGGCGGCAAGGCGGCGGGCGTCGGCCTCGGTGCGGAAGAGATAGGCCTGGATGACGCAGCCGGTCTCCGGGAAGTCCTTCCGCAGCTCCTCGTGGATGGCGAACATCGAGTCGAGGGTGGTGTGGTCCTCGGCGTCCAGGGTGACCGTGGTGCCGATCGCGGCGGCGGCCTCGACGACGGGGCGCACATTGGCCAGGGCCAGCTCGTGGCCGCCGGGGAATGTGGCAGCGGGCCCGGAGGGCCCTCCGTCGAGGGCGGTGGCGGGCGACGGGAGGGACTGGCCGAACATGGAGAGCTTCACGGACATCTCGGCCTTGGGGCCGTGGCCGAGCTCCTTGAGGCGTTCGATGAGCTCCAGATAGGCGTCGCGCGCGTGGGCGGCCTGCTCGGGGGTGGTGATGTCCTCGCCCACCACGTCCAGGGTCAGCTCAAGGCCCTTGGCGACGGTCTCCTCGATGATCGGCACGACCTGCCCGACCGTCTCACCGGGGATGAACCGGTTCACCACGGGCTTGGTCATCGGGGCAGCCGAAACAAGCCTGCGCATCTTGTCGCTGCGCGACGCGGCGAGGATCACGGGACCCAGCACGGGGCACCTCCACGGAAAGAAACAGGACGGGGCCGCGACCAGGGCCGGAGGGCCCACAGGGCGCCTTCCCGGCGTGCCGGCGACGGCACGGAGAACCACCGTGAAACCTAAGGATCTCCACGATCCTCTGCCATCGACAGCTGTCACGCATCCGTGGTCCCGATCTCATACATCTGTCTGAAGCAGCGCGCGCGATGAGCGAGAATGGCTCCCGTGAAGGGCGACTACCAGGATCTGGTCGATGAAATCTCGGCGCTGCTCGGCGCTCCCGCGACGCTGGAGAACCGGGATTTCGGGCTGATCGCCTTCGGCGCGCACGATTCCGACAGCGGTTTCGGCGAGCTCACACTCGACCCGGTGCGCACCCGCTCCATCCTGACCAGGAAGTCCACCCCGGCCGTCCGCGCCTGGTTCGAGGGGTTCGGCATCACCCGCGCCACCGCCCCCGTCCGTATCCCGGCCGCGCCCGACGCCGGGGTCCTGCGCGCCCGGATCTGTCTTCCGGTACGCCACCGGGGCGTCGCGCTCGGATACGTCTGGCTGCTCGACGACGAGCCGGGGCCCGGCGAGGACAAGCTGGCCGCCGCGATGGAGGTGGCCGCGCGGATCGGGGTGCTGCTCGCGGACGAGGCACAGGCGGGCGCCGACCTCTCGCGCGAGTTCCGGGCGGCCCTGACCGCCGAGCGCGGCTGGCAGCGCGACACCGCGACGGCCGCCCTGACGGCGGCGCTCGGGCCCGACGCCGAGGGCCTGCACGCCCTGGTGTGTGTCGCGCCCTGGGGTGCGGGCGATGCCCCCTCGGCGCGTACGGTGCCGGGCGCGGCGGCGGTGTGCGCGCTGCCGTGGGACTTGGCCGCACGGGACGGCGGGCAGTGGCTGGCCGCGCTGGTGCGGCTGCGCTCCGCGGACGCGCTCGCCCCGGCGAGGACGGCGGCGGAACGGCTGCGCGGCGAGGCGGGGGCCGACGCGGCGGCCGGGGTGGCGCCGGCCCGCAGGGGCCTGGCCGACCTCGCGCTGTCCTGCCGCGAGGCAACCTCCGCCGTGCGCGCGGCACTTGCCGAGCCCCGGCTCGGGCCAATCGCCCAGTGGTCGGCGATCGGACCGTACCGGATGCTGACCGCGCTGCCCCCCGCCCACGAGCAGGACCCGGCGGTGCGCGCGCTGTTGACCGCATCGCACGCCGAACTCGCCCACACCGCCGAGGTGTTCCTCGACTGCGCGGGCCAGGCGGGCCGCGCGGCGGCCGCGCTCGGCATCCACCGCCAGACCCTCTACTACCGCCTCTCGCGCGTCGAGCACCTGACCGGCCTCGACCTGGACCAGGGCGAGGACCGGCTGCTGTTGCACATGGCCCTGAAGGCCGCCCGGCTCTGAGCCGCCGTGGGTTCCGCGATGGGCCGCGCGCCGCACCCGCGAGATGCGCACCGAGGGGGTGCGTGGGAAGCACGAACGGCCGATGGCGTCAGTCTGACCGGCCACGCCGGGGTGGCGTCAAAGAGCTGCGCCTGCGCGCTCCGCTTTCACGGCGATGTCCGGATCGTTTGCCGACGCTCCGGCCGGTCAGCGGGGCGAAGGGGTCAAGGTGCGTCCCTGCGTCTGTCCCATGACCACCTCGACGTAGGCGTGGGCGACGTCTCTCACCGGTGTGCCTCCCCTGGGGTCCATGCCCAGCTCTTCGAGCGTCTCCTTCACCCATCCCGGGCTGACGACGTTCACTCTCAGCCCGCGAGGCATCTCGATGGCCGCGGCCCGGACGAACGCCTCCAGTCCGGCGTTGACAAGAGCGCCGAACGAGCTGCCCGGCGTGGGCTCCTGAAAGGTACCGCTGGTGAGGGTGATGGACCCCCCGTCCCTGACGTGATCCACTGCCCGGCGGACCAACGCCACCTGCCCCAGCAGTTTGCCTTCCAGGCCGAGAGTGAATGCGTCGTCCGAAGGAGACGAGAGTGGGGTCAGCCGACCGCCGGCCGCGCAGCAGATGACCGCGTCCACGGTGCCGACGGAGCCGAAGAGGGCGTCGATGGAGGCCGGTATTCCCAGGTCGACCCGCGTGCCGGCGTTGCGTGAAGCCCGTATCACCTCATGCTCGGTCGCCAGCGCGTCTGCGACCGCGCGGCCGATGGTGCCGGTCGCCCCGATCACGAGGATCTTCATGACAATTCCTTCTGTCCACGGGCGAGGCGGGCCGGAAGGGGGGCCAACGGGAAGTTGGCCCAGACGTAGGTGTCCATCTGGTGTTGGTCTCCGCTGAGGTTGTCCACCCGGTCGACCTGGCCGTCGGCGTCGAAGTGCCACACCAGCGCCCACATCGTGTCGACTCGGCCCACGCCCTGGGTCGTCCAGCCCCGGTGGATGTCTACGACGTACTCACCGTCGCCGCCGAGAAATACGGATTCGGCCTGGAAGCCCGCCTTGCCGAGCTGACCGAAGAAGCTGAGCACTTCGTCGACTCCGTGTTTGGTCCCTGACAACGGGTGGTGGCCCGGAATGGTCCACTCGATGTCCGGAGCCAGGACCGCGCTCATCGCCGTGACGTCGTTGGCGGCGTAGGCGGAGAAGAAGCGGTTGATGGCCTCGATCTTCGGTTCGGGCACGGCTTCACTCGTCGTCATCTGGATGCTCTCCGCAGGTTCGGTACCGGGCCGTCCCGGTCGCGTGGTCAACGCTCTCGCCGGCCCACCGCTGCCGTCCAATACCCGCTTCCATAACCTGGCGGCATGGATGTCGACACCCGCTTGTTGCGGTACTTCGCCACGGTGGTCGAGGAAGGCAACCTCACACGGGCCGCCGCACGGCTCTACCTCTCTCAGCCCGCGCTGACGAAACAGATACGGCGGCTGGAAGCCCAGCTGGGAGTGGACCTGTTCATCCGTTCCCGTGCGGGCATGACCCCCACCGAGGCCGGTGAGGCTCTGGCCGTCCACGCCGGCGCCGTGCTGACCGCTTGGGAGAACGCGCTGCGCGTCACCCGGGCGGCCACGGCCCGGGCCGCACGGGCGCTACGGGTCGGCTTCGTGGCCAGCGCCGCCAACGAGCAGACCCGGCTGATCATCGCCGATTTCGCCCGACGGCGCCCCGGCCGGCGGGTCCAGATGCGACAGACCGAGTGGACCGACCCCACCGCCGGACTGGCCACCGGCGACGTCGACGTGGCGCTGCTGCGCCTGCCAGTGCCGGCGCAGAGCGACTTCGACGTCGAGGTGCTGCTGACCGAGCCGCGCTGGATCGCCCTGCCCGCAGGGCATCGCCTCGCGGGGAACGATCGGATCCGGTTCCGGGATCTGTACGACGAACCCTTCGTGGCGACTCCCGCCGAGTCGGGGGAATGGCGCGACTACTGGCTCGCGACCGATGAGCGCGAGGGGCACCCGGTGCGCATCGGCGCGGTCGCGCACCACCCCGATGAATGGCTCAACGCGATCGCCCACGGCCAGGGCGTCAGCCTCACCCCCGAGGCGACCGCCCGCTTCTACCAGCGCCCGGACATCGTCTACCGGCCCGTCACGGGCGTCAGCCCCAGCCGGATCGCCGTCGCCAGATTCCGTACCCAACGGGACGACACCGTCGACGCCTTCGTCCGCAGCTGCCGTGCCGTATGCGGAGACGGCAGTCCCGCGGGCGGCCCGACCATGGACAGGTGACCGAGACCAGGCCGGCACCACCCCTTCACGTTCAGTACGGACAGCGAGCAGGCACGGATTCGCGGAACCTGAAGCCGCCTACGGGCGCCGGTCGGTGCCGGTAGGCGTCCGTAGGCGGGTTGTCGGTGTTCTGTCGGCGGGCGCCGCGACATTGGTGTCCGCCGGCCCCGCACCCGTGGCGCCGGCTCCCAGCACCGCACCGGCCCCCGGATCGGCGCGCCCGGCCCGGTGGGCCGTGCGCCCGGCGGCGGCCCACGATCCGAAGGAAGTCCCATGCCCACCCACGTCACGATCATCGGCGCCGGGCTCGGCGGCCTCACGCTCGCCCGCGTCCTGCACGTCCACGGGCTAACGTCCACGGTCTACGAGGCCGAGCCGTCGCCGACCTCGCGCTCCCAGGGCGGGATGCTCGACATCCATGACTACAACGGCCAACTCGCCCTGGAGGAGGCGCAATTGATGGACGGCTTCCAAGAGCTCGTCCTGGAAGGCCGCCAGGCGATGCGCCTGCTCGATCCGGACGGCACCGTCCTGTACGACAAGGCCGATGACGGCACGGGTGGCCGCCCCGAGGTGCAGCGCGGCGAGCTGCGGCAGCTTCTGCTCGACTCGCTCCCGGCCGGCACGGTGCGCTGGGGCCGCAAGGTCCGCGCCACCCGCACACTCGGCGACGGGCGGCACGAGGTCACCTTCGACGACGGCGCGAGCGTCGTCAGTGATCTCCTGGTCGGCGCGGACGGCGCGTGGTCGCGGGTGCGGCCGCTGCTGTCATCGGCCACCCCCGCGTACACCGGCAGGTCCGTCATCGAGAACCTACCTCTTCGACGCCAAGGCCCGCCACCCGGCCACGGCGGCAGCGGTCGGCGGCGGATCGATGATCGCCGCCAGGCCCAAGAGGGAGATCTTCGCCCACCGGGAGAAGGACGACACGCTGCACGCCTACGTGGGGGTGATCGAACCTCAGGAGTGGTTCAGTGACATCAACTTCACCGACGCCGCGGGCGCCGCCGCGCGCATCGCGCGGGAATTCGACGACTGGGCCCCCGAGCTCACCGCGCTGATCACCGAGAGTGACGTCCCGCCGGTCCTGCGCCACCTCCACGCCCTGCCGACCGGGCACCGCTGGGACCGGGTGCGGGGCGTGACGCTGATCGGCGACGCCGCGCACCTGGCCGCGCCGAACGGCGAGGGCGCCAACCTGGCCATGCTGGACGGCGCCGAGCTGGGCAGGGCGCTGGCCGGGCACCCCGGTGACGTCGAAGCGGCGCTCGCCGCCTACGAGCGGGTCATGTTCCCCCGCAGCGCGCGGGCGGCCGCCCTGGAGCCGGGCGAGGAGCTGGGATCCGACTCGGGCGACCCCACCCCGCACGACCTGATCGCCACGCTCACCGGCTCCGACGCGTCCTGAGCGCACGGGCACGGGACAGCGAGGGCCACGACTCAGGACGGGCCCGGGCACGGGGCCACGACGGCCACGGCTCAGGACGGGCCCGGGTCCCGCTCGCCGTCGGTCCCCATGACGATCTTCAGGCCCTCGGTGAGGTCGCGGGCCGAGGGGGCCGTCCCGGGGTCGACCATCCACTGGACCATCACCCCGGCGAGCAGCGCCTGGTAGAAGGTTCCGGCCAGGCGCGCCCGCTCGGGGTCGGCGTCCTGGTCGAGGCCGAGGAGGCTTTCCGCGAGCCCCTTGCGGCCCTCCAACTGCGGCCCCGCCAGGGCCTTTTGGAGTTCGGGGTCGCTGTCGAGCCGGGAGACGATCTCCATCTGGAGCTTCCAGACGGGCCGGCTCTCCTGGTAGGAGTCGACGATCTTGGCCCAGACCCGCTCGAAGCGCTCCAGCGGAGGCAGGCCCTCGACACCCCCGTCGCCCTCGCGGCCCTCTCCGAGCGCGTCGCCCCACTCCTCGGTCAGCTTCAGGAAGGCCAGGTTGAGCAGCGCTTCCTTGGAGCCGTAGTGGTAGCCGATGGAGGCCAGATTGGTGCCGGACTCGGCCACGATGTCGCGGGCGGTGGTGCGGGCGTATCCCTTGTCCAGCAGGCAGCGCTTGGCGCCTTCGAGCAGATCGTCGCGGTGTCCCATGACAGCAGCGTACCCGGCCCCACAGACATCCGTCTAAGACAAGCGTCTACGGGACGGGCGCGGGGCCGGGTACGGGGGCTTTGGGCGTGCGGGGTCAGTCGGTGAGGTTCACCGAGCGGGCCGAGTTGGCGCCGATCTCGGCCGCGACCTCGGCCAGCACGTTCCCCGGGATGGTGTCGTCGACGGTCAGCACGGCAAGCGCCTCGCCGCCCTCCTCCGCGCGGGCCACCTGCATGCCCGCGATGTTGAGCCCGGCCTCGCCCAGGACCCGGCCCACGGTGCCGACGATGCCGGGGCGGTCCTCGTAACGGAGCACGATCATGTGGTCGGCGAGCGCCAGATCCACGTCGAACTCGCCGATGGCGACGACCTTCTGGAGGTGCTTGGGCCCGGCCAGGGTGCCGGAGACGGAGATTTCCTCGCCGTCCGACAGGGTGCCGCGCACGGTCACCACGTTGCGGTGGTTGGGGGACTCGCTCGACGTCGTCAGACGCACCTCGACGCCACGCTCCTGCGCGAACAGCGGCGCGTTGACATAGGAGACCGTCTCGTCCACCACGTCCTCGAACACGCCCTTGAGCGCGCTGAGTTCGAGCACCTTGACGTCGTGCTGGGTCAGCTCGCCGTAGACCTCGACGTCCAGCCGGACCGCGACCTCGCCGGCGAGCGCGGTGAAGATGCGGCCAAGGCGCTCGGCGAGCGGCAGGCCCGGCTTGACGTCCTCGGCGATCACTCCGCCCTGGACGTTGACCGCGTCGGGCACCAACTCGCCCGCGAGCGCGAGGCGTACGGACTTGGCGACGGCGATGCCGGCCTTCTCCTGGGCCTCGTCGGTGGACGCGCCCAGGTGCGGGGTGCAGACGACCTGGTCGAGCTCGAACAGCGGGGAGTCCACACAGGGCTCCTTCGCGTACACATCGAGACCGGCGCCGGCGACGCGGCCCTCCTTGAGGGCGGAGTACAGCGCGGCCTCGTCCACGATTCCGCCGCGCGCGGCGTTCACGATCCGCACGTGCGGCTGCACCTTGTGCAGCGCCTCATCGCCGATCAGACCCAGCGTCTCGGGCGTCTTGGGCAGGTGCACGGTGATGAAGTCCGAGACTTCGAGCAGTTCGTCGAGGGAGAGGAGCTTGACGCCCATCTGCGCGGCGCGGGCCGGCTGCACATAGGGGTCGTACGCGACGATCTTCATGCCGAAGGCGGACATGCGCTGGGCGACCAGGACGCCGATGCGACCGAGGCCGACGACGCCGAGGGTCTTCTCGCTCAGCTCGACGCCGGTGTACTTGCTCCGCTTCCACTCGCCGTTCTTCAGGGCGGTGTTGGCCTGCGGGATGTTGCGCGCGGTGGCCACCAGGAGTCCGCAGGCGAGCTCGGCGGCGGTGACGATGTTGGAGGTCGGGGCGTTCACGACCATCACGCCGGCCTTGGTCGCGGCGGACACGTCCACATTGTCCAGGCCCACGCCGGCGCGGGCGACGACGCGCAGCTTGCGGGCGGCGGCCACGGCCTCCGCGTCGACCTTGGTGGCGGAGCGGATCAGGATGGCGTCGACATCAGCGATGGCGGGCAGCAGTTCGGCGCGGTCGGCTCCGTTGCAGTGCCGGATCTCGAAGTCCGGCCCGAGGGCGTCGACGGTGGCGGGCGACAGCTCTTCAGCGATGAGTACGACAGGTTTCGAGCTCACGTGGGTCCTCACTGAATCCTTTGCGGACGGCCGTTCCGACGGCCGCAGGCGGTGGAGTGGCCGCGTGGAAGACGCACGACGCTGTGGGCCTGACGCGTTGGTGTTGCTGGAAAGTGTAGTGCCGGTTCCCCATCGGGTTTGTGCCGTTGCGGCAGGATCACCCGATGGGGGTTGGACTCGGTGTCCACAGCTGTCGCGACGCGGCGCGACGGGCGGCGGGGCCGGGCACGCACACGGTGCCCGGCCCCGCCGGAGCCGGCTTACGCCTCGTCGTTCTGCACCCAGCTCATGAGCTTGCGCAGCTCCTTGCCGGTGGTCTCCAGGAGGTGGTTCTCGTCCTGGGTCTTGTACTCGTTGTACTTCTTCAGACCGCCGTGGTACTCGTCCATCCAGTTCTTGGCGAACGTGCCGTCCTGGATCTCCGTGAGGACCTTCTTCATCTCGGCCTTGGTGTCGGCCGTGATGATGCGCGGGCCGGTGACGTAGTCGCCCCACTCGGCGGTCTCCGAGATCGACCAGCGCATCTTCTCCAGGCCGCCCTCGTACATGAGGTCCACGATGAGCTTCAGCTCGTGCAGGCACTCGAAGTAGGCGATCTCCGGCTGGTAGCCGGCCTCGGTCAGCGTCTCGAAGCCCGCCTTGACCAGCGCCGCGGTGCCACCGCACAGCACGGCCTGCTCGCCGAACAGATCGGTCTCGGTCTCCTCGGTGAACGTCGTCTTGATGACGCCCGCCCGGGTGCCGCCGATGCCCTTGGCGTACGAGAGCGCCAGCGCCAGGCCGTTGCCCTGCGGGTCCTGCTCGACGGCCACGATGCACGGAACGCCGCGGCCCTCCTCGTACTGGCGGCGCACCAGGTGGCCCGGGCCCTTGGGCGCGACCATCGCGACGGTCACATTGGCCGGCGGCTTGATGAAGCCGAAGCGGATGTTGAGGCCGTGGCCGAAGAACAGCGCGTCGCCGTCCTTCAGGTTGTCCTTGATGGACTCCTCGTAGACCTGCGCCTGGATCGGGTCCGGGACCAGGATCATGATGACGTCGGCCTCGGCGGCCGCCTCGGACGGCGTGACCACGCGCAGGCCCTGCTCCTCGGCCTTCGCCTTGGACTTGGAGCCCTCGTGCAGACCGACGCGGACGTCGACACCCGAGTCACGGAGCGACAGCGCGTGGGCGTGGCCCTGGCTGCCGTACCCGATCACCGCGACCTTGCGGCCCTGGATGATGGACAGGTCGGCATCGTCGTCGTAGAACAGCTCGGCCACTGGGAAATCTCCTTGGTGTGCTGGTGTTGCGTCCACCGTATCGGTGGGGGTGAGTGAGGAACGGGCGAGTCTCGCCATACGGGCGCACCGGGCCCCCGCGCGGCGGGACTCAGGCGCTGCGGTCCAGGGCGCGCAGCGAGCGGTCCGTGATGGACCGGGCACCGCGCCCTATGGCGATCGTGCCGGACTGGACGAGCTCCTTGATGCCGAACTGCTCCAGCATCTTCAGCATCGCCTCCAGCTTGTCCGCGCCGCCGGTGGCCTCGATGGTCACGGCCTCGGGCGAGACGTCCACGGTCTTGGCGCGGAACAGCTGGACGATCTCGACGATCTGGGAGCGCGTTTCGTTGTCGGCACGCACCTTCACCAGGACGAGCTCGCGCTGGATCGCGGCGCTGGGCTCGAGTTCGACGATTTTCAGGACGTTGACCAGCTTGTTGAGCTGCTTGGTGACCTGCTCAAGAGGCAGGTCCTCGACACTGACCACAATGGTGATGCGGGAGATGTCGGGGTGTTCGGTGACACCGACCGCGAGCGAGTCGATGTTGAAGCCGCGGCGGGAGAACAGGGCGGCGATCCGGGCCAGGATGCCGGGGGTGTTCTCGACCAGGACCGAGAGCGTGTGCTTGGTGGACATGAGCCTCTTACCTCTTCCTACAGCTCTCAGTCGTCTTCGTTGTCGCCGAAGTCGGGGCGGACGCCCCGGGCGGCCATGACCTCGTCGTTGGAGGTGCCGGCGGCGACCATCGGCCACACCTGCGCGTCCTCGTGGACGATGAAGTCGATCACGACGGGCCGGTCGTTGATCGAGTTGGCCTCCTCGATGACCTTGTCCAGGTCCTCGGGGCGCTCACAGCGGATCGCGTGGCAGCCCATCGCCTCGGACAGCTTGACGAAGTCCGGGACGCGGGTGCCGCCGCTGGGCCTGCCCTCCTCGGCGATGCCGTCACCGGGGCCGGAGTGCAGCACGGTGTTGGAGTAGCGCTGGTTGTAGAACAGGGTCTGCCACTGGCGGACCATGCCGAGCGCGCCGTTGTTGATGATGGCGACCTTGATCGGGATGTTGTTGAGCGCGCAGGTGGTCAGTTCCTGATTGGTCATCTGGAAGCAGCCGTCGCCGTCGATCGCCCAGACCATGCGGTCGGGCTGCCCTGCCTTGGCGCCCATGGCGGCGGGGATCGCGTAGCCCATGGTTCCGGCGCCGCCCGAGTTGAGCCAGGTGGCGGGCAGTTCGTAATTGACGAAGTGGGCGGCCCACATCTGGTGCTGGCCGACGCCGGCCGCGTAGATGGTGTCCGCGTCCGCGAGTTCGCCGATGCGCTGGATGACGCGCTGGGGGGAGAGCGTGCCGTCGTCCGGCTCGTCGTAGCCGAGCGGGTAGGTCTCGCGCCAGCGGTTGAGGTCCTTCCACCAGGCGCTGTAGTCGCCCTTGTGGCCCTCGGAGTACTCCGCCTGGACGGCCTGGACCAGATCGGCGACGACCTCGCGCGCGTCGCCCACGATCGGGACGTCGACCTCGCGGTTCTTGCCGATCTCGGCGGGGTCGATGTCCGCGTGGATGACCTTGGCCAGCGGCGCGAAGCTGTCCAGCTTGCCGGTGACGCGGTCGTCGAAGCGGGTGCCGAGGGCGATGAGCAGGTCCGACTTCTGGAGCGCGGTGACGGCGGTGACGGCACCGTGCATGCCGGGCATTCCCACGTGCAGCGGGTGGCTGTCGGGGAACGCGCCGAGCGCCATCAGGGTGGTGGTGACCGGCGCTCCGGTCAGCTCCGCGAGGACCTTCAGCTCGGCGGTCGCGCCGGACTTCAGGACGCCGCCGCCGACGTACAGGACCGGGCGCTTGGCCGACACGATCAGCTTCGCGGCCTCGCGGATCTGCTTGGCGTGCGGCTTGGTGACGGGGCGGTAGCCGGGCAGGTCGGTGTGCGGGGGCCAGGAGAAGGTGGTCTTCGCCTGGAGGGCGTCCTTGGCGATGTCCACCAGGACCGGGCCGGGGCGGCCGGTGGAGGCGATGTGGAAGGCCTCCGCGATGGTGCGCGGGATGTCCTCGGCCTTGGTGACCAGGAAGTTGTGCTTGGTGATCGGCATCGTGATGCCGACGATGTCCGCCTCCTGGAAGGCGTCCGTGCCGATCGCCTTGGAGGAGACCTGGCCGGTGATCGCGACCAGCGGCACCGAGTCCATGTGGGCGTCGGCGATCGGGGTGACCAGGTTCGTGGCGCCGGGCCCCGAGGTCGCCATGCACACGCCGACCTTGCCCGTGGCCTGGGCGTAACCGGTGGCCGCGTGGCCCGCGCCCTGCTCGTGGCGGACCAGGACGTGGCGGACCCGCGTGGAGTCCATCATCGGGTCGTACGCCGGCAGGATCGCGCCGCCGGGGATGCCGAACACGACCTCGGCCCCGACTTCCTCGAGAGAGCGGATGAGGGACTTCGCGCCCGTGACGTGCTCAACGGTCGCGGACTGGGGTCCGCCGTTACGGGGCCGCGGCTGCGGATGGTGGGCCCCGGTGGCCTGCTCGGTCATCGGCATTCTCTTCTCGAAGCTGAAGGGTTTTTGCGGGGGTTCGATCAAGACTTCGGTGGTGCTTGAGGGGTGCCAGTGCAACAAAAAACCCCTCGTGCCGTGAGGCAAGCGAGGGGAGCGCGTCGGGTGCGGTCTGCGGAGTCCGCAGGGGACTCCGCTTCAGCCGACGCGCTTTCCAAGTACGAGAATTCGGGTGCGCATGGCATTGACCCTCCCCCCGGCGCGCAGGTGGTGTCAAGTAGGTGGGACGGGCGTCTCATTATGTGAGCCGAGCAGGGGTCCGCTCCGGCCACTGAGCACCGGGAGCGCCGCCCCGCCGGGTACCGGGAAGTCGCCGCGCAGCAGGGACCGCCGCAGCCGGAACTCGTCGAGCGGTCCCGAGAACGCCATGCCCTGGCCGTGGGTGCACCCCATGGCGCGCAGCGCGAGGACCTGCTCCGGCGCGTCCACCCCGTCGGCCACCGATTGCATCCCGAGGTCGCAGGCGATCCGGAGAAGGCCTGCGGTGATCTTGTGGAGGCGGGCCGATTCGACCACGCCCTCCACCAGGCCCCGGTCCAGTTTCAGCTGGTCGATGGGGAGCCGGCGCAGGGTGTTGACCGCCGCGTAGCCGCTGCCGAACCCGTCGAGCGCGATCCGTACGCCCAGCCTGCGCAGGCCCACCAGGCGCCGCTCCAGCTCGTCGAAGGAGATCCTTGGGTCGCTGTCGGCGAGCTCGATGATCAGGGCGCCGGGCGGCAGCCCGTGCCGGGCGAGCAGGGCCTCGACGGCGCCGGGTGGCAGTGTCTTGTCGAGCAGCCGCCGGGCCGAGAGGCGGACCGCGACGGGCACGGCGAGGCCCGCGCGCCCGCGTTCGGCGGCCAGCTCCACGGCCTCTTCGAGCAGCCGTCGCCCCAGCTCCCCCGCGCGCTCGCTCTCGTCGGCGACGCGCAGGAATTCCGCCGGCGTGAACAGGATGCCCTGGGCCGAGCGCCAGCGGGCCTTGGCGGCGACGGCGGCGACCTCGCCGGTGGTGAGGTCGACGACGGGCTGGTGCAGCACGACGAGGTCGCCGTCGCTCAGAGCCGTACGCAGTCGGGTGGCGAGCTCGGTGGTGCGGACCACCTCGGCCTGCATCTGCGGGGCGTACAGCTCGACCCGGTTCTTGCCGCCCTTCTTGGCGCGGTACATCGCGAGGTCGGCGTTGCGCAGCAGTTCCCCGGCGCCGACGCCCGGCTCGGCGAAGGCGACGCCGATGGAGGCGGCGACGCGGACGTCGTGGCCGTCGATCAGATAGGGCTGCGAGAGGGTCAGGCGCAGCCGGTCGGCGATCTCCTTGACCTGGTACTCGCGGGCCGCCCGGTCGCGGGTGCCGTCGCCGAGGATCAGCGCGGCGAACTCGTCGCCGCCGAGCCGGGCGGCGGTGTCGCCCGCGCGCACGGACTCATGGAGCCTGCGGGCGGCCTGGATGAGCAGTTCGTCGCCGGCCTGGTGGCCGATGGTGTCGTTGACCTGCTTGAACCCGTCGAGGTCGATGAAGAGCACGGCGGTGCCGGGGTCGGTGGTGCGCCGACCGCCGAGCGCCTTGCGCACCCGCTTGGTGAACAGGGCCCGGTTGGGCAGGTCGGTGAGCGGGTCGTGCTCGGCGTTGTGCTCCAACTGAGCTTGCAGGCGCACCCGTTCGGTCACGTCGCGGCTGTTGAGGATGAGGCCGCCCTGGTGGCGGTTGACGGTCGACTCCACGTTCAGCCACTCGCCGGTGCCCGACTTGAAGCGGCATTCGATCCGCGTCGTGGGCTCGTCGGCGGGTGGCGCCGCCAGAAACCGCCGCACCTCGTGCACCACCCGGCCCAGGTCCTCGGGGTGGATCAGCGAGGCCAGCTCGGAGCCGACCAGCTCCTCGGCGTCCCGGCCGTAGACGCCGGCGGCGGCGGGACTGACGTAGCGCAGTATGCCGGTGGGGGCGGCGATCATGATGACGTCGCTCGATCCCTGCACCAGGGAGCGGAAGTGGTTCTCCTTCTGGGCCAGTTCGTGAGTGAGGGCGATGTTGTCGAGCAGCATGATGCCCTGGCGCACCACCAGGGCGAGCACGACGGTGCAGCCCGTGAGGACGACCGTCCGGTCGACCCGGTGCCCTTCGGTCACGTTGTAGAGGATCCCCAGCGTGCAGACGGCGGCCGCGAGGTAGGGCGTGAGCGCGGCGAGCGAGCTGGCGAGCGGCCTGGTCGCGACGGGGGCGGCCGGGCGGGGACGCATGGCCGTGCCGGGCGCGCCGCGGGGCGCCACGACCGGCCTGCGCGGCGCCGCCGCGGACATCCGGCGGGCGCCCCAGGGGGCGTAGGCCAGCAGCAGGGAGCCGGCGAACCAGCCGGCGTCGAGGAGCTGGCCCGAGCGGTAGTGCTCGCGCAGCAGCGGCGAGGTGAACAGGGCGTCACACAGCACGGTCAGGGCGAGCGCCGCGATCGCGGTGTTCACCGCCGAGCGGTTGGCCGATGAGCGCCGGAAGTGCAGCGCGAGCACCATGCTGACCAGCACGATGTCCAGCAGCGGATAGGCGAGGGTCAAGGTGGCGTGGGCGACGCCCTCGCCTTCGCCCGCGTGGGCGGTGCGCGCCAGCGCCAGGCTCCAGGACAGGGTGAGCAGGGAGCCGCCGATGAGCCAGGAGTCCAGGGCGAGACAGACCCAGCCGGCTTTGGTCACCGGGCGTTTGGCCAGGACGAGCAGGCCCACGATGGCGGGCGGCGCGAAGCACAGGAAGAAGAAGTCGGCGGCCGACGGGTTGGGCACGCCGCGCCGCAGCACCACCTCGTACCAGCCCCAGACGCCGTTGCCGCAGGCGGCCATGGCGGAGGAGAAGGAGAAGAGCAGCCACGCCGGGCGGAAGCTGGTCTCGCCCTCCTTCAGGTCGCCTTGTGCGTACAGGAAGCAGGAGACGGCGGCGATCATGGCCGCGCAGGAGAGGCCGAAGTCGCCCATGATCAGGGCGAGTTCCTCGGAACCCCAGCCCAGGAATGCGCCGGTGGCATATCCCGCACAGATCAGTGCCAGGACAAGTTGGGACACCATGCCCGTCCCGCCGCCTCCCGTCATCGGCGGCCGGGCCAGGACCGCGCCCGGCGCGCTCACCGGACCGCTCCCCGCCACGGAGCCGGCTTCCGGCCCGGCCGGATCCGGCGGCCGGGGCCAAGGACCCGTGGCAGGACCCACGGGGCGTGCTGCCGGGGGCCGTTCGCACCCATACCGCCGATCACCCGGGTGGCCGCCGCCATGGTGGCCACTGCCATGGTGGCCGCCCCGCCGAGGCGCGCTGTCGCGCGACGCGCGCGGCGGGCTCGCCGCAGGCGGCTCCACCGTGTCGGATCGTTCGTCCATTGGCCGTGCATCGCCCGTCGCCCCCCTCGCAGTGATCGCTCGCCCGCGCCGTAGACGCACGGCGCCGGCCCCCGGTCGGGACGATACACCAGTCTCGTCACTCAGGGACATAGCTCCTCTACGCTCAGTGACGGCGCATCGGGGGGCGGGCAAGGGGCGCGTCCGGACCGGCGCGAGGGCTCAACTCCCGGTGGTGAGCACGACGTTGGCGAGCTCTTCCCCGGCGGCGTAGCGGGTGAGCTGAGCGGTCAGCAGGCGCTTGGCGCGGGGCTCGAAAGCGGAGGTGGAGCCGCCCACGTGCGGGCTGATGAGGACGTTCGGGGCGCTCCACAGCGGGTGGCCGGCCGGCAGCGGCTCGGGGTCGGTGACATCGAGGGCCGCGTGGACGCGGCCGGAGGTGAGGGCGGCGAGCAGCGCCCCGGTGTCCACGACGGGACCGCGCGCGACGTTCACCAGCAGCGCCCCGTCCTTGAGCCGGTCCAGGAACGCGGCGTCCACCAGGCCCTTCGTCCGCTCGGTGAGCGGGGTGGTGAGGATGACGACGTCCGCCTGAGGGAGCAGGGCGGGCAGATCGCTCAACGCGTGCACTTCACCGCGCTCCGTGGTGCGCGAGGAGCGCGCGACGCGCGCCACCCGCGCGCATTCGAACGGCGCGAGCCGGTCCTCGACGGCGGCGCCGATCGCGCCGTACCCCACGATCAGGACCGACTTGTCGGCGAGCGCGGGATAGAACCCCGCGCGCCACTCCTGCCGCTCCTGACCCCGGACGAATCCGGGGATCCCGCGCAGCGAGGCGAGCACCAGAGCCAGGGCCAGCTCGGCGGTGGACGCCTCGTGGACCCCGCGCGCGTTGCACAGGCGTACGCCTGCCGGCAGCAGGCCGATGCCCGGCTGTACGTGGTCGATGCCGGCGGTCAGCGTCTGCACGACCCGCAGGCCCGTCATGGCGGCGAGCGGGCGGACAGCGGTCTCGGAGGGCTTCATGTACGGGACCACGTAGACGGCGCAGTCGGCGGGGTCGGCCGGGAAGTCGGGGCCGCCGTCCCAGACCCGGAAGTCGAGGGTGTCGGGAAGGCCCGGCAGCCCGGCCGGGTCGAAGGGGATCCACACGTCTGCGCTCATGGTCAGGAGGCTATGCGAAGGGCTCCTGGGGCCAGAGGTTAGTTTGGGGAGCGACGAGGGAGGGATCCGGCCAGGTGGAGCGCAGGACAATCGGGGCGGGGGCCCTGCGGGCGGGTGCGATCGGGCTCGGCTGCATGCCGATGAGCTGGGGCTACACCCGCTCGCAACAGGACCTGGAACGCTCCGTGCGGGCCCTGCACGCCGCGCTCGACACCGGCTCGAACCTGCTGGACACCGCCGACATGTACGGCCCGTTCACCAACGAGCTCCTGATCGGCCGGGTCCTCAAGGAGCGCAGGGACGAGGCGTTCGTCACCACCAAGTGCGGGCTCCTGGTGGGCGGCGACCAGCATGTGGTGGCCAACGGCCGCCCCGGGTACGTGCGTCGGGCCTGCGACGCGTCGCTGCGGCGCCTGGGGACCGAGGTCATCGACCTGTACCTGCTGCACCGCGCCGACCCCGAGGTCCCCGTCGAGGAGACCTGGGGGGCGATGGCGGAGCTGGTCACGGCGGGGAAGGTACGGGCGCTCGGGCTCAGCGCGATGGGCGCCCGGGCGGTACGGCGCACGGCGCCCGCGGCCGGGGTGCACGGACTGCACGTGGGCCGGTACGAGTCGACGGTACGCCTGCTCGGGCGGGTGCAGCAGGTGTTCCCGGTCGCGGCCGTGCAGGCGGAGCTGTCCGTGTGGTCGCGGGAGGCGCTGGACGCGCTGCTGCCGTGGTGCACACCACGCGGCGTCGCGCTGCTCGCCGCGATGCCGCTCGGCAACGGCTTCCTGACCGGCACCCTCACCCCGGGCCAGGGCTTCGAGCCGGACGACATCCGGGCCCGCCACCCCCGCTTCACGGCGGAGATGATGGCCGCCAACCAGCCCGTGGTGGCGGGCCTGCGCCGGATAGCCGAGCGGCACGGGGCGACGCCGGGACAGGTGGCGCTCGCCTGGCTGCTGCGCGTCGGTGCCCAGGTCATACCCGTGCCCGGGGCCAAGCGCGAGGAGTGGGTGCGCGAGAACGCCCGCGCGGCAGAGCTCTCCCTCACGCCCCGCGACCTCGGTGACCTCGCGGCACTGCCTGCGGCCCGCGACTGACCCGGGCCCGGCGGCCCGCGACTGACCGACGGCCCGCGACTGACCGGCGCCCGGTGGCCCGCGACTACCGGCGCGCCGCACGGACCGGGACCGCACAATGGTCCCCAGCGCATCGACTCCGCCGATCGACTCCGTCGAAGGGACTCACCACCGTGCGAGGAACCACCGCGGCTGCGGCCCTGGCGGCGGCCGCTCTCGTGCTCGCGGCCGGCTGCTCCTCCGGGTCCCCGCGGCCGCACGGCCCGGGCGCAGCCTCCGGACGCGCGGCGTCCCCGAGCGCGACGCCCACCGTACAACTCCCGCCCGCCAAGGGCTCGGTGCACGTGGTCAGGACCCTCACCCAGGACCTGAAGTCGCCCTGGGGTCTGGTGGCCCTGCCCGAGGGCGGGCTGCTCGTCGGCTCGCGTGACGACGGATCCGTGCTGCGCGTGGACACCACCGACGGCGCCAAGACCGCCGTGGGCAGCGTGCCCGGCGTCGCCCACCAGGGCGAGGGCGGCCTCCTCGGGCTCGCCCTGTCCCCCACGTACGCATCGGACCACCTGGTCTACGCGTACTTCACCACCGAGTCCGACAACCGCATCGCGCGGATGATCTACGATCCGAAGCGGCCGGCGGGCGAGCAGCTGGGGGCGCCGGACACGATCCTGCGCGGGATCCCCAAGGGCGCGATCCACAACGGCGGCCGGATCGCCTTCGGGCCCGACCGGATGCTCTACGCCGGGACCGGCGAGACGGGCGAGCGCGGCCTCGCCCAGGACGCCAAGTCGCTCGCCGGCAAGATCCTTCGGATGACGCCCGACGGCGGGCCCGCCTACGGCAACCCGGACGCGGACTCCGTCGTCTACTCCCCGGGGCACCGCAATGTGCAGGGCCTGGCCTGGGACGGCCAGAACCGGCTGTGGGCCTCGGAGTTCGGGCAGGACACCTTCGACGAGCTCAACTTCATCGAACCGGGCAAGAACTACGGCTGGCCCGTGGTGGAGGGCCGGGGCGGCAAGCCCGGATACACCGACCCGGTCGTCCAGTGGAAGACCTCCGAGGCCTCGCCCAGCGGCATCGCCGTCTCGGGGGGCTCGGTGTGGCTTGCCGCGCTCAAGGGCGAACGCCTGTGGCGCGTCCCGCTGGACGGCACCAGGCCGCTCGCCGCGCCCGAGGCGTTCCTGACCGGCCAGTACGGGCGGCTGCGCACCGTGCTCGCGGCCGGGACCGGAAAGCTGTGGGTGCTCACCGACAACACCGACTCGCGCGGCACGCCCCGGCCCGGCGACGACCGCGTCCTCGAACTCGACGTCACTTAAGGCTCTCGCCTAAGGCTCGGCCCGCACCGCCTCGTGCTGGAAGAGGTTGAGGCGGTGGGCGAGGGCCGCCGCCTCGCCCCGGCCCGAAACCCCCAGCTTGGCCAGGATGTTGGAGACGTGCACGCTCGCCGTCTTCGGCGCTATGTACAGGTCCTCGGCGATCTGGCGGTTGCTGAGGCCCGCCGCGACCAGGCGCAGGACGTCCCGCTCGCGGCTGGTGAGACCGAGCGCTTCCACCGGGTCCTGGACGGCCGGGCCGTCCGGCTCCCCCGGGTCCGGGACGGTCAGCGGCACGCGGGCCCTGCGGGCCAGCAGCTCAAGCTGCTCGCGCAGCGGGCGGGCGCCCAGGCGCCCGGCCTCGGCGTGCGTCTGGCGCAGCAGCGCGGCCACCCGCTCGCGGTCCCCGCCATCGGCCAGCAGGGCCGAGGCCCAGCGGTGACAGACCAGGGCGAGCTCGTAGGGCCAATCGAGCGGTCGCAGCGCGTGGGCGGCCGCTTCCCAGTGGGCCGCCGCGTCCCGGCCGTCGGCCCGGTCGAGTTCGGCGGCGACGACCAGGGACAGCGCCTCGCACGACGGGGCACCGGCCGGCAGCCGCTTGACCGCCGTACGGATCAGCGCGAGGGCGGCGGCGCGGCCCGCCTCGGCCGTGGGCAGACCCCGTACGTCGCCCTCCATGGCGGCGGCCGCCATGAGCAGCGGCCAGCCGTAGCGCTGGGTGCCGGGAGGGAAGCCGTGCTCCACGGCGCGGGCCAGCTCGGCGCGGGCCTCCTCGACGTGGCCGTGGGCGGCCGCGCCGCTCAGGGTGATCCGGGCGAGCGGAAGGATGTGCTGGGCCATCGGGTCGTAACTGCCGAACGCGGCGCGGGCATCGGCCAGGAAGGCCGACGCCTGCTCCAACTCGCCCCGATTCAGAGCGAGATCGGCCAGGAGCATGAAGGCGTTGCCGAGCGGCTTGGCACTCAGCGCGGTGCGCCGGACCCGCTCCGCGGCCTCTTGTGCCTCCTCCCAGCGGCCGAGGCTGAAGAGGGATTCGGCGCGGTTGGCCTGAACCCAGGCCTCGTTGTCGAGCAGACCGTACTTCCGGGCCAGCCGTACGCCCTCGTCGGCGACGTCCACGGCCCGCGCCGAGCGGCCCACGGCCTCAAGGCCCGAGCAGAGGTTCACATGGCCGCGCAGCGCCTCGCCGATCAGACCGATCTCAAGCGAGCGGTCGATCACCGCGCGCATCGCCGCGAGCCCTTCCTCCACGGAGCCGGAGTGGAGCAGCAGGGTACCGAGCGTGAGCTCGACGTTGAGCTCGATCTCCTCGTTGCCCACCAGCCTGGCGTAGGCGACGGCCTGTTCGGCCGAGGCGAGCGATTCGGGTCCCGGCGTGTGCAGCATGCCCCAACTGGCGGCGGCGGCCAGCACCTCGGCGTGCACGGCCGAGGGCGGAAGGCCGCGCACCAGCTCCTGGGCGGTGGCGATCTCGGCCCAGCCGTCGCCGCGCCCCAGGCTCTGGGTCAGCCGGGAGAGCTGGATCCAGAACCAGGCCGCGCGCAGCGGGTCGTTCCCCGGCGACTGGCAGGCCTCCGCCTCGATGAGCCGCAGCGCCTTCTTGGCGAGCTTGAGAGCGCGCTCCCGGTCGCCGCACAGCCGGGCCGCCTCGACGGACTCGGCGAGCAGGTCGAGATAGCGCGGCGGCGCACTCTCGCGGGTGCGGCCGCAGGCCGGGTAGGAGCCCGCCTGGCCGAGGGCCCTGAGCCCGTCGCGCACCTCGTCGGGGACCGCGTCCCAGAGTTCCATCGCGCGTGAGAGCAGGACCAGTTGTTCGGCGTAGGCATGCCGGCGGCGGGCCTCGGCGCAGGCGCGCAGCACGGCGGGCAGCGCCTTGGCCGCGTCGTGCGCGTGGTACCAGTAGGTGGCAAGACGGGTGGTCTGCTCGTCGGCCCGTACGAGCGAGGGGTCGGCTTCCAGCGCTTCGGCGTAGCGGCGGTTCAGACGCGAGCACTCGCCCGGCAGCAGGTCCTCGCTGACGGCCTCGCGGACCAGGGAGTGGCGGAAGCGGTAGCCGTCGCCGTCCCCCGCCGGCAGCAGGATGTTCGCGCCGACGGCGGCCCGCAGGGCCTCGATGAGCTTGTCCTCGGAGAGCTGGGCGACGGCGGCGAGCAGCGGATACTCCACCGTCGAGCCGCCCTCGGCGGCGATCCGCACCACGTGCTGCGCGTCGTCGGGCAGGCTCTCGACGCGGACGAGCAGGAGGTCGCGCAGGGAATCGCTCAGGTCGGGGCACGCGGTGGCGGCGCCGCCGCACACGACGAGCTCTTCGACGAAGAAGGCGTTGCCGTCCGAGCGCCTGAATATCGCGTCCACCACGCGCTGTTCGGGCTCGGCCGCGAGGATCCCGGCCAGCTGGCGCCGGACTTCGGCCCGGGTGAAGCGGGGCAGTTCGACGCGGCGCACGCTGCGCAGCCGGTCGAGTTCGGCGAGCAGCGGGCGCAGCGGGTGGCGGCGGTGGATGTCGTCGGAGCGGTAGGTGGCCACGACCACGAGCCGGCCGCGCCGCAGGGTGCGGAAGAGGTAGGCGAGCAGATGGCGGGTGGAGGCGTCCGCCCAGTGCAGGTCTTCCAGGACCAGGACCACGGTGCGCTCGGCGGCGATCCGCTCCAGCATCCGTACGGTGAGCTCGAAGAGGCGCGCGGTGCCGTCCTCGCGCGTGGGCGCACGGCCGGGACCGGCGAGCTCGGGAAGGAGCAGGCCCAGCTCCTCCTCCTGGCCGTCGGCCGCGGCGGCCAGCTCGCTGGGCAACTGCCGGCGCAGGGCGCGCAGCGCGGACGAGAAGGGTGCGAAGGGCAGCCCGTCGGCGCCGACTTCGACACAGCCGCCGATCGCGATCACGGCTCCGGACGCGCGGGCGGCGCCGGTGAACTCCTCGACGAGCCTGCTCTTTCCGACGCCGGCCTCGCCGCCGACGAGCAGCGCCTGCGGCTCTCCCTGGGGGGCCGCGGCCCGGGCGAGCGCTTCGTTCAATACCCGCAGCTCACCGGCGCGGCCGACGAACACGGGGCTGACTGACCTGGTCTCCACGCCGCCGAGCATCGCACAGGCCTGCGACAACGCGCCGAACGGTCCGCCCCTGGCCGGGGAGGAGGCCGGGGGCGGGGTCCGGACGGTGGCACGGGGGCGGGCCCCGATGCCGGTCGTCGCGGTGTCCTGGCGGGCCGGAAACGGTGTCATCACGACGGCCGGGCTGGGTCAGGCGGCCCGTACGAAGCGGTCCCTGGGCGGACTCACGGGCCCTTTCGGCCCGTTGTCGCCCCTGCGAGCGGCGCGGCGGCGCCCGGCGCGGCGGGCCTGGCCCACCAGACGCTCGTGGTCGGCGCGGCGCAGCAGCTCGGCCTCGTGGGTCTTGTACGTCTCGTAGTCGAACATCTCGGCACTCCTGGGGTGGGACGCGGTCGGGCGGTCCGCTCGGGCCCGGCGTTCCGGGCTCCTCGCGATGCCTCGACTCTCGTCCCCCAGGGGGCCCCGCCGCATGGGGCAGGTGCCGCATCTGTGCGGTCGGCCCGCCTTAGCCGGTCCGGATGGCGGACCGGATCCGCCCGGGGCGGGGCCCCGGGTGCCTTAGACCGCCGGTGGCCCGCCTCACCCCTTGGTGCTGGGCATCGCCGCGAACAGGTCCAGGTACATGCCCGCCGAGATCAGCAGGCCGATGACGCCGAGGACCACTCCGGCCAGCGCGACGGCCCTGACCCACACCGGCTGCTCGTAGCGGCCCGGCGTCCCGAAGGCGGGACGGGCGAGTACGACGGCGCCGACGATCAGGGCGAGCAGCGCGAAGACCCCGTTGACCAGGGCGGTGGTGTGCCAGGAGTTGCCGTAGATCTCCTGGATCTGCTGGGCGGCGGTGCCGCTCTGGGACGTCTTGATCTGCCCGATGAGGGTGGCTCGCTCGGAGAGCGTCTTGCCCATCCAGGTGCCGCTGAGCGACACCGCGCCGAGCGCGCCGGCGACGACGGCGGCCGCGCCCGCGCCGAACCCGGGCCGGCCGGTGACCGCCGCGCCGTCGAGGTCGTCGTCCTGGACGGTGTCGTCCTGCGAGTCACGGGCGTCGGCGTCGGCGGAAACCGTCCCGTCGGCCGCGGGGTCCTTCTCGGCGGACGCGAGGGCCTTGGCGCCGGCCGCTCCCCCGGTCGTGGACGCGTCCTCGGTGGTGGAGGCGCCCTCGGTGGTGGAGGCGCCCTCGGTCTCGGCGTCCGTCGTGGGCTCGGTGTCGGCGTCGGTCTTCGTCGTGGCGGGGGTGGCGTTCATGCCGGGCACGCTAGGGGCCGATTCTGAGAGCCCGCTGAGAGCTTCCTTAACGCCCCGCCCGCCACTCGTCCGCGAGCACCGCCCAGATCTCGCTGTCGTGACGCACCCCCCGGTAGAGGTAGCTCTCGCGGAGCACCGCCTCCCTCGTCATGCCGAGCCGCCGGGCCACGTTGACGCTGGGGGTGTTCTCGGCCGAGACCAGCCACTCGATCCGGTGCGTGCCGCGTACGTCCACCGCCCAGTCGATCAGGACGGTGACCGCGCGCGTGGCCAGGCCGCGCCCGGTCGCCGCCTCCTCCAGCCAGCAGCCCACCTCGCAGGCGCCCCGGGCCGCGTCGAACAGGCGGAACATGACGCCGCCGACGAGGGTGGCGCCGAGCCAGACGCCGTACAGCCGCCCGGCGTCCTGGGCCGCCTTGTCCGCGTAACTCTGGAGGTAGGCGCGCGCGGACGCCAGGTCGGTGACGGCGTCGGGCAGCGCGATGTGGGTGCCGATGAACGCGCGGCCCCGCTCCATGTGGGCGAGGAATTCCCCGGCCTGCCAGGGCTCAAGCGGACGGAGCTCGGCCCCGTCGTCCCCCAGCCGTACTGCGAACATCCACGCGCCTCCATCCACGTACGCCGACCGCGTACGCCCTCGGGCGCCAGGGTGTTCTGCCAGCTCAGGGGCTGCTCCGGCGCCCGGGAATCCTCGCACGGCGGCGCCCGGCGCCACGTCACCCGCCGGTCGTCCCGGCATCGGTGTCGCGGCCCCGGGCGCCCGGCGACGGCGCGGGACGCGGTGGGTCAGCCCGAGACGCTGGGCCGACCGTTCTCTATGTGGCCCATGAGCCGCCTGCGGAACGCGGCGCCCCGCACCGTCACTTCGAGGTCGTACCAGCCGTGCGCGTCGGCGGCGGAGTGCACCAGGGTGCGGCTGCGGCCGGGCCTGACGGTGACGGTCCGCCGCCAGTCCCGCAGGTCGGCCTCGTCCGCGTAGGCGAGCGGCCGGACCACGAAGGTGACGGGCGCCCGGCCCCGGTTGCGCAGCGTCAGATGGACGTCGCGGTCGTGGTGGTCCAGGTACGTGGTGAGCTCGGCGGCGTCTGTGGGGGCGGCGCCCTCGAACTCCCGCCGGAACCCGTTGGGGCCGGTCACGGTGAACTTGTAGGCGCCGCCCGCGCCACCGGCCAGGGGCACGCTCCACTGCGCGGTGCCCAGGACGTCCTTGTGCTGCGGCGCGGCGAACTCCTTGGCGTACGGGAAGAGCGCGAAATGGGCGCTGGCCCGGCCGTTGTTGCTGAGCTGCACCTGGAGCGCGCCCTGGGTGACGCGCGCGTAGGCGTCCGGCTGGTAGGGCAGCGGCCTGGCCGGCCGGGTGCCCTCCTCCTGTACGGGCATGCGCTGCTGGGCGGGCGGCACCGGGCTCCAGCGTCCGCTCAGCGGCGGGATGGGCCCCGGACGCGTCACTGCGGGCTGCGAGCGGCCGCGCTTGAAGTCGAAGGCGGAGGTCAGATCGCCGGTGACGGTGCGGCGCCACTTGCTGATGTTGGGCTCACGCACCCCCGTCCAGCGCTCGAGGAAACGAATCACCGAGGTGTGGTCGAACACCTCGGAACAGACGTAACCGCCCACGCTCCAGGGCGACACGACGAGCATCGGCACGCGCGCGCCGAGCCCGGTCGGCTTGCCCTGCCACTGCTCGTCGCTCACCTCTGGCGGGGCGACGGGCGGCGGGACGTGGTCGAAGAACCCGTCGTTCTCGTCGTAGTTGATGAGCACGACGGTGTGCCGCCAGACGTCGGGGTGCTTGCCGAGCGCGTCGAGCACCTTGTAGACGATGGTGGCGCTGTGCACGGGCGACGAGACGCTGGGGTGTTCGGAGTCCAGCGCGGACGGCACCAGGTAGGAGACCTCCGGCAGGGTCCCGTCGGCGACATCCTTGCCGAAGGCGTCGGCGAGCGTGCCCGTCGGTACTCGCCTCAACCCCCGCTCGAACAGGCTGCGTTCGGCCTTGGTGAGGGTCGCTACGCCCTGTTCGAGCAGCCCGAGCAGCCGCTGGCGCTCGGCGTCGTCCGGAGCGTTCCGCACGACGCCGTAGAACGACTCCATGAAGGTGTGCCCGCCGGTCTTGGCGAGTGCCTTGCGGGCGATGGCCTTGAAGGTGGTGAAGAACTCGATCTGGTTGTCGGTGAAGTTCTCCCACTCGGTGTACGTCCGCCAGCTGCGCCCGGCCTTCTCAAGCCGCTCGGCGTACGTCCCCCAGTCGTACCCGGGATGCGCGCCCTCGTCGTAGGCGTCATTGCCCACGGCCCGCTGCCCGTTCGGCTCGAAGCCCGTCTTCCCGCTCCACAGATGGTTGCGGTTGGGGCTGGTGGAGCTGTGGATGGAGGAGTGGTAGGCGTCGCAGACGGTGAAGGTGTCGGCGAGCTCGTAGTGCAGCGGGATGTCCTGGCGGTCGTAGTACGCCATCGTCGCCGACGTCTTGGCGGACACCCAGTTGTCCATCCAGCCGCCGTTCCAGGCCTTGGCGCCGCCGCTCCAGGAGTGGTCGAGGGCGCCGATGTACTGGAGGTCCTTGTGCTGGGCGGCGGCCGCGCCGCGCACGGGGAAGGGCAGGACGGTCTTGCCGAGCGGTCCGGGCTGCTCGAACACGGGCCTCCCGGAGGGGAGTTGGAGGGCGTTGCGGTCACCGAAGCCGCGTACGCCGCGCAGGGTGCCGAAGTAGTGGTCGAAGGACCGGTTCTCCTGCATGAGGATCACGACGTGCTTGACGGCGCTCATCCCGCCGGCGGGTGGTCCCGAGGCCATCGCGCTCTGCAACGAGGGCGGCAGCAGCGAGCCGGCGGCGGCGACGCCGAGTGCGCCTCCGCCCAGCGCGAAGAGCTGTCGCCGTGAGATGCCGCCTGCGTTGTCCGTGGCCAAGTGACCCTCCCGAGCCGTGTGTAGGTGGTACGGGGGGAACAGTAGTGACCCGGGGTGTCCACCAGAAGGCCCCACCCGGACCCGCGGATGAACGCCCGTCCCGGGTTCACGGATGATCGCCCACGCCGCGAACGGAAGCCACGCATGGCTGGTCGCGCAGTTCCCCGCGCCCCTGGCAGGGTCCGTGCTGGCCCACACCGGCACCCTCGGCCTGCCATGGGGGTCCCCCCTTGGCCCTTTAGGCCTTGGGGGAGATTGAGGACAAGCGCCCTTCAGCGCGGGCGGGGTCTGGGGCGGAGCCCCAGGGACCTCGGCTGCGGACCGTGCGCGCTTCTCGCGCAGTTCCCCGCGCCCCTGACAGGATCCATGCTGGCCCACATCGGCAACCCCAGCCCGTCATGGGGGTCCCCCCTGGCCCTCAAGGCCTTGGGGGAGATTGAGGACGAGCGCCTTCAGCGCGAACGGGGTCCGGGGCGGAGCCCCAGGGGCCTCGACTGCCGACCGTGCTGGGCCGAGCGCGCAGTTCCCCGCGCCCCTGGCGGGGTCAGTGCTGGCCCGGACCGGCAACTTCAGCCTGTCATGGGGGTCCCCCCCTGGCCCTTAAGGCCTTGGGGGAGATTGAGGACGAGCGCCCTTCAGGCCGAACGGGGTCCGGGGCGGAGCCCCAGGGGGTGGTCCTCGCGCAAGTTCCCCGCGCCCCTGGCGGGGTCCGTGCCGGCCCGCATGGAAGGCAGAAGGGCGGCCGCTCCGGCAAGTCGCCGGGGGCGGCCGCCCCTTGGGGGTGGCGAGGGGGTCAGCCCTCGACGCCCAGGCGTTCCAGGATGAGCTCCTTGACGCGCGCCGCATCCGCCTGCCCACGCGTGGTCTTCATGACCGCACCGACCAGCGCCCCGACGGCCTGCACCTTGCCACCGCGGATCTTGTCCGCGATGGCCGCGTTGGACGCGATCGCCTCGTCGACGGCCGCACCCAGCGCACCCTCGTCGGAGACGACCTTCAGGCCGCGCTTCTCCACGACCGCGTCGGGATCGCCCTCACCCGCGAGGACACCCTCGATGACCTGACGGGCCAGCTTGTCGTTGAGGTCACCCGCGGCGACCAGCGCCACGACCCGCGCGACCTGCGCCGGCGTGACGGGCAGCTCGTCCAGGGCGACACCGCGCTCGTTGGCGTTACGGGCGAGCTCGCCCATCCACCACTTGCGCGCACCCGCCGCGTCCGCCCCCGCCTCGATCGTCGCGACGATCGGATCGACGGCGCCCGCGTTGAGCATCGACTGCATGTCGTGCTCGGACACACCCCACTCCTCGCGGAGCCGGTTGCGCCGCGCCCGCGGCATCTCCGGCAGGCCCGCCCGCAGCTCCTCGACCCACGCGCGCGCGGGAGCCACCGGCACCAGGTCCGGCTCGGGGAAGTAGCGGTAGTCCTCGGCGTTGTCCTTGATGCGGCCGGCGGTGGTGGACCCGTCCTCCTCGTGGAAGTGCCGGGTCTCCTGCACGATCGTGCCGCCCGAGGACAGCACGGCCGCGTGCCGCTGGATCTCGAAGCGGGCCGCCCGCTCCACCGACCGGAGCGAGTTGACGTTCTTCGTCTCCGAACGGGTGCCGAACTTCTCGACGCCGTGCGGGCGCAGCGACAGGTTCACGTCGCAGCGCATCTGGCCCTTGTCCATCCGGGCCTCGGAGACACCGAGCGCCTTGATGAGCTCACGCAGCTCGGCCACGTACGCCTTGGCGACCTCGGGGGCCCGCTCGCCCGCGCCCTCGATCGGCTTGGTGACGATCTCGATGAGCGGGATGCCGGCGCGGTTGTAGTCGAGCAGCGAGTGCGAGGCGCCGTGGATGCGGCCCGTCGCGCCACCGACGTGCAGCGACTTGCCGGTGTCCTCCTCCATGTGGGCGCGCTCGATCTCCACGCGGAAGATTTCGCCGTCCTCCAGCTGGACGTCCAGATAGCCGTTGAAGGCGATCGGCTCGTCGTACTGCGAGGTCTGGAAGTTCTTCGGCATGTCCGGATAGAAGTAGTTCTTCCGGGCGAAGCGGCACCACTCGGCGATCTCGCAGTTCAGCGCGAGACCGATCTTGACGGCCGACTCGACGCCGATCGCGTTGACGACCGGCAGCGAGCCGGGCAGGCCGAGGCAGGTGGGGCAGGTCTGCGCGTTGGGCTCGGCGCCCAGCTCGGTCGAGCAGCCGCAGAACATCTTGGTCTTGGTGCCGAGTTCGACATGGACCTCGAGGCCCATGACGGGGTCGTACGACGCGAGGGCGTCCTCGTACGAGACCAGATCAGTGACGGTCACGGTGAAAAACTTCCCTCTCAGCCCAGCAGAACGTCGTCGTCACCGATGCGCTTGAGCTCGCGCAGCAGGATGGCGACGCCGGTGGCGATGGCGGCGGCGGAGACGACGGCGTCCAGCAGCTTCAGCGTGTCGTTCTCGGTGCGGGCCTTCTTGGCCTGCTTGACGACGCTGATCGCGCCGAAGGCGGTGGTGCCGATGGACAGGTAGGTGCCGGCCTTGGACTTCTTGAAGCCTTTGGCCTTGGTCAGTGCACTCACAGCGACGGAGCCTCCTCGAGCAGCGGGTGTCCCCACTTTTCCACGAAGGCGGCCTCGACGGCGGCGCCCACCTTGTACAGGCGGTCGTCCTTCATGGCGGGGGCGATGATCTGGAGCCCGACCGGCAGGCCGTCCTCGGGCGCGAGGCCGCAGGGCAGCGACATGGCGGCATTGCCCGCCATGTTGGTCGGGATGGTGCACAGGTCCGCGAGGTACATCGCCATCGGGTCGTCGGCGCGCTCGCCGATCGGGAAGGCGGTGGTGGGCGTGGTCGGCGAGACGATCACGTCGACCTGCTCGAAGGCCTTCTCGAAGTCGCGCGTGATGAGCGTGCGGACCTTCTGGGCGGAGCCGTAGTACGCGTCGTAGTAGCCGGAGCTCAGCGCGTACGTACCGAGGATGATGCGGCGCTTGACCTCGTCGCCGAAGCCGGCCTCGCGGGTCAGGGCGGTGACGTCCTCGGCGGACTTCGTGCCGTCGTCGCCGACCCGCAGGCCGTAGCGCATGGCGTCGAAGCGGGCCAGGTTGGAGGAGCACTCGGACGGCGCGATCAGGTAGTACGCGGAGAGCGCCAGGTCGAAGGAGGGGCAGTCCAGCTCGACGATCTCGGCGCCGAGCGACTTCAGGAGCTCGACGGACTCGTTGAAGCGCTGGACGACACCGGCCTGGTAGCCCTCGCCGGAGAACTGCTTGACGACGCCGACGCGCATGCCCGAGACGCTGCCGTTGCGGGCGGCCTCGACGACCGGCGGGACCGGCGCGTCGATGGACGTCGAGTCGAGCGGGTCGTGCCCGGCGATGACCTCGTGCAGCAGCGCCGCGTCCAGGACCGTACGGGCGCAGGGGCCGCCCTGGTCGAGGCTGCTGCTGAACGCCACCATGCCGTAGCGGGAGACCGCGCCGTAGGTCGGCTTGACGCCGACGGTGCCGGTGACGGCGGCGGGCTGGCGGATCGAGCCGCCGGTGTCCGTGCCGATGGCGAGCGGGGCCTCGTAGGAGGCGAGGGCCGCGGAGGAGCCGCCGCCGGAGCCGCCGGGGATGCGGGTCAGGTCCCACGGGTTGCCCGTCGGGCCGTACGCGCTGTTCTCGGTGGAGGACCCCATGGCGAACTCGTCCATGTTGGTCTTGCCGAGGATGACGACGTCGGCGTCCTTGAGGCGCTTGGTGAGCGTCGCGTCGTACGGCGGGATCCAGCCTTCGAGGATCTTGGAGCCGGCGGTGGTCGGGACGCCCTCGGTGGTGAAGATGTCCTTCAGGGCCAGCGGGACGCCGGCCAGCGGGCCCAGCTTCTCGCCGGCCGCGCGCTTGGCGTCGACGGCGCGGGCCTGCGCGAGCGCGCCCTCGCGGTCGACGTGCAGGAAGGCGTGGACCTTCTCGTCGACGGCCTCGATGCGCGCCAGGTGGGCCTCGGTGACCTCGACGGCGGTGAGTTCACCGGCCGCGATCTTCGCGGCGGTGTCGGCCGCGGTGAGCTTGATGATGTCCGTCATGGTGATTAGTCCTCCCCCAGGATCTGCGGCACCTTGAAACGCTGCTGCTCCTGGGCCGGGGCGCCGGAGAGCGCCTGCGCGGGGGTGAGCGACGGACGGACCTCGTCCGCGCGCATGACGTTGGTCAGCGGCAGCGGGTGGGAGGTCGGGGGTACGTCTTGGTCGGCGACCTCGGAGACGCGGGCGACCGCGCCGATGATGTCGTCGAGCTGTCCGGCGAAGTGGTCGAGCTCTTCGCCCTTCAGCTCCAGACGCGCCAGCCGGGCGAGGTGGGCGACCTCCTCGCGCGTAATGCCAGGCATGCAGCGATCCTCAGGGGTGAGTGCGTGTGGTGTGGGCCCAATCCTATGGGGCGGGCCACCCGGACCACGAAACGGATTCCCTCCCGGGCCCCTGAGCATCCGATCCTGGCCCGCGCCTCAGCCCGTCCGGCGTTTGAGGACGAGGGACCTTCAGGCCCGAACGGGGTCTGGGGCAGAGCCCCAGGATTTCCTCTTCACCCCCGGAGGGTCTAGGGAAGGGCCGGGGACGGGCCCCGGGGTCTGGGGCGGAGCCCCAGCGGCCCGGCTCGCACGTGCGGACCGTGCGTGGCTGAGCGCGCAGTTCCCCGCGCCCCTGGCAGGGCTGGGGCCGGCCCGCGCATCACCGCACACCCCCGCACTCCCTGGCAGGCTCGGCGCCGGCCGGCATCGGTATCAGCGGCGGGGTCACTGGACGGGCTGGCCCGACGCCCGGCCCGCTTCCGCCTCGGCCTGCGCGGCCGCCGTGTCGGCCGGCCGGCGCCATCCCGTGTCCCCCCGCGCCAGCAGCCACGCCGTCGCCTCGGCCGGCGGCATCGCGGCGGCGACCAGCCACCCCTGCACCGCGTCGCAGCCGAGCCCCCGCAGCCGCTCCCACGTCTCGTCGTCCTCGACCCCCTCGGCGACGACGAGCAGCCCGAGCGAATGGGCGAGGTCGACGGTGCAGCGCACGATCTCCGCGTCCTCGTGGTCGACGGCGAGCCGGGCCACGAAGGACCGGTCGATCTTCAGCTCGCTGACCGGCAGCCGCCGCAGGTGGACCAGGGAGGAGTAGCCCGTGCCGAAGTCGTCCAGGGACATCTTCACGCCGTGGCTGGTCAGCCCGGCGAGGGTGTCGGCGGCCCGCTGCGGGTCCTCGAGCAGGACGTGTTCGGTGATCTCCAGTTGCAGCGCCCCGGCCGGTACCCCGTGCCGGGCCAGCCGCGCGGCGACGGCCCCCGCGAACCCGGGAGTGTGGACGTCGCGCGGGGAGACATTGACGGCGACCGGCACGAACAGGCCCTGGGCGCGCCAGCGCGCGACCTGCGCGAGCGCGGTGTCCAGGACGTACTCCGTCAGGTGCGGCATGAGCCCGCTCGACTCGGCGATGGCGATGAACTCGTCCGGAGCGACGCTCCCGCGCTCGGGATGCACCCAGCGCACCAGCGCCTCAAGTCCCGCCACCTGCCCGTCGAACCGCACCTTGGGCTGGTAGTGCAGCTCCACGTCCCCGGCGTCGAGCGCGCGCCGCAGATCCCCCAACAGGCCGAGCCGGTCCGGGGTGTTGGAGTCCCGCTTGGACTCGTAGACCTCCACGCCCGTACGGTCGCGCTTGGCCTGGTACATCGCGATGTCGGCCCGGCGCAGCAGTCCTTCCGCGTCGAGGGCGTGGTCGGGGTAGAGGGCGACGCCGGCGCTGGCCTCAAGGACGAGGGTCAGTCCGTCGAGGTCGAGCGGCGAGGACAGCTCGGCCACCAGGGCCCGGGCGGTGCGCATGGCCCCGGTGGCGGACTCGCACACGGGCAGCAGCACGGCGAACTCGTCGCCGCCCAGCCTCGCGGCCTCCGCGCCACGCGGCAGAGCGGTCTTGAGCCGTTCGGCTATCTGGAGGAGGAGGCGGTCCCCGGCGAGGTGGCCCAGGGTGTCGTTGACCGAACGAAAACGGTCGAGGTCGATCAGGACGAGGGCCGAACGGGTGGCACTGTTCTCGGCCTGCTCAAGCGCCGCCCAGGTGCGCTCCAGGAGCCACTGCCGGTTGGGCAGCCCGGTCAGCGGGTCGCGCAGCTGTTCCTCGGCGCGGGCGCGGGCGATCCAGAGCGTGGAGTCCAGGGCGACGAGCGGCACCGCGAACAGGGGCAGCAGGATGGGTACGGCCATGGCGACGACGCAGATCAGCGGGGCGATGCCGAGCAGGGCGATCGCGACGAGACCCTGGCGGAGCAGAGCGGTGCGGGCCACCGTCGGCAGACCGCCGCGGGGGGCGAGCGCGTACCAGAGCAGGGTCCTGGTGCACAGCAGATAGGCCCCGGCGGCCAGGACGATTTCGGGGACCGTGGTGACGCTCCACCGGGTGGGCCACCACGGCTCGGCGACGGAGGGGACGACGCCGAACACGGCGAGCACCAGGCCCGCCGCTCCCGCTCCCAGCACGTCCACGGCGCCGTGCAGCACGCCTTGGCGCCAGCGGTCGCGGCGCGCGGCGCCGACCAGGACCACCACGGCCAGGCTGACCAGCGCGGCCGGCAGCCAGCCGTACAGGAGCAGGACGGCGATGGTGAGGGCGGCTCCGGAGCCGGTGCCGCCCCACCAGCGCTCACGGCCGAGCGCGACGAGATGGCCGACGATGACGCCGCTGAGGACGGCGAGCGACCAGCCCGTCGTCGCGCCGGGGAACAGCGCGTCGCCCCGTTGGAGCGCGCGGGAGAAGCCGGTGGCGAGGGCCACGCCCGCGAGGCCGGTGACGACGGCCGTCAGCCTGGACGAAAAGCCCGTGAACCCGCGCAGCCTCACGGCCGGGGCGGTGCTCTCGGTCGGTTTCATGCCCGTCCCTCTCACAGCCGGCGGTGCCCGTGCGCGCGATGGCCCCCCTGCCATGCCACCACGACTGGTGTCGCACCCCAAGCGCTCCCCGGGCAGGGGCAGTCGGCCGTGCTCGACGGGCGCGCCTCTCAACAGTAGGCCGCTGAAGGCTCCGTGGGGCAGCGGTCTACAGCTCTTGCCCGAATGCGCCCCGGCCTCCCGCATCGGTCTGCTATGCGCCGAACGGGTGACTTGGCGCGGCCTCCGGGCTCTCGGTTACTACCCTGCTTTCTTGACTATTCCCCCTCCGGGGCGTTCGGCATCGCGACTTCCCGTGCGGCTTCCGGCCCTTGTTCCAGCAGAATGGCGAATCCGTCCTCGTCGAGAACCGGGACCTTCACCTGCATTGCCTTGTCGTATTTCGAACCCGGGTTGTCGCCCACGACAACAAACGATGTCTTCTTGGAAACGGACCCGGTGACTTTCGCGCCCCGGCTCTGGAGGGCTTCTTTCGCGCCATCCCTGGTGTGCCGCTCGAGCGTTCCGGTCACGACCACGGTGAGACCCGCCAGGGGACGCGGCCCCTCGTCCTCGCCGGTCCTCTCGTCCTCCATGCGGACACCGGCGGCCTTCCACTTGCGCAGGATCTCCTGGTGCCACTCCTCGGTGAACCACTGCTTGAGGGAGGCGGCGATGATCCCCCCGACGCCTTCGACCGCGGCCAGTTCCTCCTCGGTCGCCTGCTGGATGCGGTCGATGGAGCGGAATTCACGGGCCAGTGCTTCGGCGGCGACCGGGCCGACGTGACGAATGGAGAGCCCGGTCAGGACGCGGGCCAGCGGGCGCTGCTTGGCGGCCGCGATGTTCTCCAGCATCGAGACGGCGTTCTTGCGCGGCTCCCCGTTCATATTGGCGAAGACGAGCGCGGTCTTCTCCTCGCCGGTCTTGGGATCGCGCTTGGGCAGCCCGCTGTCCTGGTCCAGGACGTACGCCCTGATGGGGAGCAGCTGTTCCATGGTCAGGTCGAAGAGGTCGCCCTCGTCGCGCAGGGGCGGGGCTGCCGGTTCGAGGGGTTTGGTGAGGGCGGCGGCCGCGACGTATCCGAAGTTCTCGATGTCCAGGCTCTTGCGGCCGGCGAGGTAGAACAGCCGCTCCCTCAACTGGGCCGGGCAGGACTGCGCGTTGGGGCAGCGCAGGTCGATGTCGCCCTCCTTCATCGGACGCAGCGCGGTGCCGCACTCCGGGCACTGGGCGGGCATCTCGAAGGGGTACTCGCTGCCGTCCCTGAGGTCCGCCACGGGGCCCAGGATTTCCGGGATGACGTCGCCGGCCTTGCGCAGCACCACGGTGTCGCCGATGAGGACGCCCTTGGCCTTGACCACGTCCTGGTTGTGCAGGGTGGCGAACTCGACCTCGGAGCCGGCCACGGTGACCGGCTCGACCTGGGCGTAGGGCGTGACGCGGCCGGTGCGGCCCACGCCCACGCGGATGTTGATGAGTTTGGTGTTGACCTCTTCGGGCGCGTACTTCCAGGCGATGGCCCAGCGTGGGGCGCGCGCGGTGGAGCCGAGGCGGCCCTGGAGGGGGATCTCGTCGAGCTTGACGACGACGCCGTCGATCTCGTGCTCCACCACCGAGTGCCGGTTCTCGCCCATGTAGGCGATGAACTCCCGGACCTCTTCCAGGGAGTTGACCACCTTGTTGTGCTGGGCGGTGGGCAGGCCCCACTCGCGCAGCAGGCCGTAGGCCTGGGAGAGGCGGTCGATGTCGAAGCCCTCGCGTGCGCCGATGCCGTGCACCACCATGTGCAGCGGCCGGGTCGCGGTGATCTTGGGGTCCTTCTGGCGCAGGGAACCGGCCGCCGCGTTGCGGGGGTTGGCGAACGGCTTGTCGCCCGCTTCGACCAGACGCGCGTTGAGACCTTCGAAGGCCTCCATCGGGAAGTACACCTCGCCCCGGATCTCGACGAGGGCGGGCACGCGGTCGCCCTCCAGCCGGGCCGGGATGTCGGCGATGGTGCGCACGTTGGGCGTGATGTCCTCGCCGGTGCGGCCGTCGCCCCGGGTGGCGGCGCGGGTGAGTCTGCCGTGCTCGTACGTCAGGTTCACGGCGAGGCCGTCGACCTTCAGCTCGCACAGGTAGTGGAACGAGGGCGTGCCCACGTCCTTGGCGACGCGCTCGGACCAGGCCGCCAGCTCCTCGTCGTCGAAGGCGTTGTCCAGGGACAGCATCCGCTCGCGGTGCTCGACCGAGGCGAAGTCCGTCTCGTACGCCCCGGCCACCTTCTGTGTCGGTGAGTCGGGCGTGCGCAGCTCGGGGTACTCCTCCTCCAGGGCTTCCAGGGAGCGGAGCAGCCGGTCGAAGTCGCCGTCGCTGATGACCGGCTGGTCGCGGACGTAATACCGGAAGCGGTGCTCCTCGATCTGCTCGGAGAGGAGCGCGTGCTGCTCCCGTGCCTCCGCCGGCACCGTCGCGTTCTGTTCGCCAGCCACCGTCATGTCCTCCCGTTTCCCGTTGTCCCCGTCACTCAGGGTTGTCCGCGAGCGATCTCGCCGCCCGGACGCAGTGGGCGAGCGCGGCCCGTGCGTAGGCGGGGGACGCGCCCGCCATGCCGCATGCGGGAGTGATCACCACGGACTCGCCCAGAGTCCCCGGATTCAGCCCCAGCCTGCGCCACAGCGTCCTGACACCCATGACGCTACCGGCAGGGTCTGACAATGGGCCGTCGGTGCCCGCCACCACTCCGGCGAACAGCTTGATGCCGCTCTCGGCCGCTTCACCGATCTGTTCGTCGTCACGCTCGGTGAGCAGGCCGAAATCGAACGACACTCCCGCCGCGCCGGCCCTCCGCAGCAGCGCGAACGGGACGTCGGGGGCGCAGGAGTGGACGACGACGGGGCCGTCGTGGACGGCCACGACATCGCGCAGGGCGGACTCCACGACCTGGCGGTCGACGGCCCGGTGGGTGCGGTATCCGCTGGCGGTACGGATGTGGCCGCGCAGCACCGACGTGAGGGAGGGCTCGTCGAGTTGCAGCACAAGGTGTGCGCCGGGCACGCGGCGGCGTACGTCGGCGAGGTGGTCGCGCAGCCCTTCGGCGAGCGATCCGGCCAGGTCGCGGCAGGCACCGGCATCGCCGAGCGAGAGCTCGCCGCTTCTCAGTTCCAGGGCGGCGGCCAGCGTCCAGGGCCCGACGGCCTGCACCTTCAGCGGGCCGGTGTAGCCCTGGGTGAACTCCTCGAGGGCGTCCAGGTCCTCGCCGAGCCAGGACCTGGCCCGCCGGGTGTCCCGGCCGGGCCGGTCGCCGACCCGCCAGCCGCTGGGCTCGACGTGTCCGTACATCTCGACGAGGAGACCGATGGTCCGCCCGATCATGTCGGCGCCGGGGCCGCGTGCGGGCAGCTCCGCGAGGTGCGGGAAGTCGCCGCGCGCGCCTTCGGCGCCGATCAGCGAGCCGGTGACGGTCTTGGCGGTCTCCCGCGCGTCGCCGCCCGGCATCGAACCGATCCCGGTGGCGGGCCCCCAGGGGAAATTGCTCTGTTCGCTCACCCCGGAAGCCTACGCAACCGGGCGCGCGGCCCGGCCCCGGCTACTTGCCGGGGCGCACGGTGAGGTCGTTGACCTCTGCGTCGGCCGGCAGGTCGATGGCCATGACGATGGTGGTGGCCACCGACTCGGGGTCGATGTACCTGGCCGGGTCGTACTCCTTGCCCTCCTGCGAGTGCACCTTGGCCTGCATGGGGCTCGCGGTGCGGCCGGGGTAGACCGAGGTCACGCGGACACCGCTCGCGTGCTCCTCGTGGCGCAGCGCGTCGGCCAGCGCCTTGAGGCCGTGCTTGGAGGCCGCGTACGCGCCCCATTCGGCGTGCGCGCTGAGCCCGGCGCCGGAGTTCACGAAGACCACGTGGCCGCGTGAGGCGCGCAGTTGGGGCAGCAGGTGGCGGGTGATCTCGGCGGGGGCGATCAGGTTGACGTTGAGCTGCTGGTGCCAGGTCTTGGGCCGCAGATCGCCGATGGGGCCGAGGTCGACGACGCCCGCGATGTGCAGCAGCGAGTCGAGGTGGTCCGGCATGGGCTGCTTGTCGAAGGCCCAGGAGAGGCGGTCGGGGTCGGCGAGGTCGCCGACGAGGGTGCGGGCGCCCGGGTGGCGGGCGGCGAGCTCCTTGGCGCGGCCGGCGTCGCGGGCGAGCAGGATGAGCTCGTCGCCGCGCTCGTGCAGTCGGCGCGCGACAGCGGCGCCGATGCCGGAACCGGCGCCGGTGATCAGGTGAGTAGCCATACCCGCCATGCTCGCACTCCTCCTCGCCCTACTGGATGCCGCGGGACTCCTCCAGGTAGGCGAGCGCGGCGACGGCGTCCTCGGCGAAGAAGACGAGCTCGGTGAGGGGCACGGGCAGAAAGCCCTCCTGCTCCATGCGGCGGAACTGCTCCTTGAGGCCGTCGTAGAAGCCCGCGGTGTTCAGCAGGACGATCGGCTTGGTGGTCTTGCCGTGCTTCTTCAGCTCCAGGATCTCGGTGGCCTCGTCCAGGGTGCCGGTCCCGCCCACCATGATCACCACGGCGTCCGACTTGGCGAGGAGCAGCGCCTTTCGCTCGGCGAGGTCCTTGGTGATGACCATCTCGTCGGCGTTCTGGCGGGCCTTGGCCGCGAGGAAGTCGACGGACACCCCCACGAGCCGGCCGCCCGCCTCCTGCACACCGTCGGCGACGACCTTCATGAGGCCGCTCTCGGAGCCGCCCCACACCAGGGTGTGCCCGCCCTTGCCGAGGAGTTCGGCGAATTCGCGCGCCGGGCGGGTGTAGCGCTCGTCGAGGTCGGCCGCGGACAGGAAGACGCAGATATTCATGCGCCCACCCTACGAGGCGGGTGTCCGCGCGGACCAAGGGCGGCGGGGAAGAAGCGGGGCACCCAGGGCGCTGCACTGGGTATGACGACAGGACATCGCATCACCATCGAGCAGGGCAGCGAGCATGTGCGGGTCGTTCACGACGGGCAGGTGCTGGCCGAGAGCCGGCGCCCGCTGCTCCTGCGCGAGACCGGGCTCCCCGTGCGCTACTACCTTCCGCCCGAGGACGTACGGACCGACCTCTTGACCGCGTCGGACACCCACACCTATTGCCCGTTCAAGGGAACGGCCTCCTATTGGTCGCTGCCCGAGGCACCCGACCTGGTCTGGTACTACCCCGAACCCAAGGCGGAGGTGGCCGAGATCAAGGACCATCTCTGTTTCTACGAGGTCGAGAAGGTCACCGAGTAGGAGCGCGGTTCAGGCGGGCGCGCCGACCTGGAAGGTGCGCCGGTAGGCGACCGGTGAGACGCCGAGCACGGAACGCATGTGCTGGCGCAGCGAGTTGGCGGTGCCGAAGCCGGCCCTGTGGGCCACCAGGTCCACCGGCAGGTCACTCGACTCCAGGAGCTGGCGGGCCAGTTCGAGCCGCTGGGCGGTGAGCCAGGTGCCCGGTGTCATGCCCGCCTCCTCGCGGAAGCGGCGCGTGAAGGTGCGCAGACTCATGCGGGCGTGGGCGGCCATCTCACCCAGCGAGAGCGGTTCCTGGAGGCGCTCCAGGGCCCACGCGCGGGTGGCGGCGGTGCTGGCGAGGGTGGGCTCGGGAACGGGGCGCTCGATGTACTGGGCCTGGCCGCCGTCGCGCCAGGGCGGGACCACGCAGTGCCGGGCGGCGCGGTTGGCGACCGCGCTGCCGTGGTCGCGGCGCACCAGGTGCAGGCACAGGTCGATGCCGGCGGCCGCGCCCGCCGAGGTCAGGACGTCGCCGTCGTCGACGAACAGGACGCCCGGGTCCACGTCGACGCCAGGAAAGATGCGCGCGAAGGCGGCGGCGTCGCACCAGTGCGTGGTGGCGGGCCGCCCGTCGAGTAGCCCGGCGGCGCCCAGCACGTAGGACGCGGTGCAGATGGACACCATGCGGGTGCCGGGCCGGATCCGCTCGAAGGCGCGGACCAGCGGCTCGGGCAGCGGGCCGCCCTTCGCCATGGCGCCGAGATTGTGGGTGGGCGGGATGACCACGGTGTCGGCGGCGGCGAGCGCTTCGGGCCCGTGGTCGACCGCGACCGAGAACCCGGCCTCGGTGCGCACCGGTCGCCCGTCCGCGGTGCAGACGGTCACCTCGTACAGGGGCGTGCCGTCCGGCCCCTTGGCGCTGTTGAAGATCCGGGGCGCGATGCCCAGCTCGAAGGAGACCACTCCGTCGAGGGCGAGCACCGCCACCTGGTGCGTGTCCGGTCGTAGGGGCATGGCCAGATTCTGTCACATCATGGCCAAACGGCCAGCACCATACGAGGCCGTCAGACCGCAGGCTGGTCTCCGTTGGTGGCTCCCACCAGCCGAAACCCCTCGACAGCCGTTGAAAAGGATCACCCATGTCCCAGACCATGCGCGCCATCAGCTACGCCCGGCACGGCGGCCCCGAGGTGCTGGCCGAGATCGAGACCGAGCGCCCCGAGCCGGGCACGGGCGAGGTCCTGGTGCGCGTCCACGCGGCGGGGGTCAACCCGGCCGACTGGAAGATCCGCACGCACGGCGGGTTCACGCCGATGGGCGACCCCGCGATCCTCGGCCACGACGTGTCCGGCACCGTCGAGGCGGTGGGCGTCGGCGTCACGCTGTACCAGCCGGGCGCCGCGGTCTTCGGCATGCCGCTCTTCCCGCGCCAGGCCGGCGCCTACGCCGAGTACGTCGTCGCACCCGCCCGGCACTTCGTCCCCAAGCCGGACGGCATCGACCACATCCAGGCGGCCGCCCTGCCGCTGGCCGCGCTGACCGCGTGGCAGTCGCTCGTCGACACGGCCCGCCTCGCCCCGGGGCAGCGGGTGCTGGTCCACGCGGCGGCCGGCGGGGTCGGACACCTCGCCGTACAGATCGCCAAGGCGCTTGGCGCGTACGTCATCGGCACGGCGAGCGCGGCCAAGCACGCCTTTGTCCGGGGGCTCGGCGCGGACGAGGTGATCGACTACACCGCCGTCGACTTCACCGAGGCCGTAGGAGACGTCGACGTCGTCTTCGACGCCGTGGGCGGCGACTACAGCGCGCGCTCCCTCAAGGTGCTGCGCCCCGGCGGCACCCTGGTCTCGATCAACACGCCGGACGAGCCCGAGCTGCTTGCGGAGGCGGCGCGGCGGGGTCTGCGGGCCGGCTTCACCATCGTGGAGCCGGACCAGGCGGGCATGCGCGCGATCGCCACGCTCGTGACGGAGGGCAAGCTCCGCGTGGAGATCGACTCGGTGTTCGACCTGGCCGACGCCGCGAAGGCGCACGAGTACGGCGAGCGCGGACGCACCCAGGGGAAGATCGTCCTTCGCGTCGCCCAGTAGCGCCTTCGGGGGCGGCCCCGCTACACGCGAGCTGCGGCCCGCTCGGTCGTCGCGATCGTCGCCGAGCCCACCACGCGTGTGCCGTCGTACAGGACGATGGCCTGGCCGGGGGCGACGCCTCGGACCGGTTCGGCGAACGTCACCTTCAGGACGTCGTCGACCAGTTCCGCCGTCACCTCGGTCTCGCCGCCGTGGGCGCGCAGCTGCGCGGTGTACGTGCCAGCTCCGACCGGGGCGGTGCCGCACCAGCGGGGCTTGATCGCACCCAGGGCGGTGACGTCGAGCGCTTCGACGGGACCGACGGTGACCGTGTTGTTGACGGGCGAGATGTCCAGGACGTACCGCGGCTTGCCGTCGGCGGCCGGGTGCCCGATGCGCAGGCCCTTGCGCTGGCCGATGGTGAAGCCGAAGGCGCCCTCGTGGCTGCCGATCTTGGCGCCGGACTCGTCCACGATGTCGCCCTCCGCCTTGCCGAGGCGGTTCGCGAGGAAGCCCTGGGTGTCGCCGTCGGCGATGAAGCAGATGTCGTGGCTGTCGGGCTTCTTGGCGACGGCCAGGCCCCGGCGCTCGGCCTCGGCGCGGATCTCGTCCTTGGTGGTGAGGGTGTCGCCGAGCGGGAACATCGCGTGGGCGAGCTGACGCTCGTCGAGCACGCCGAGCACATAGGACTGGTCCTTGGCCATGTCGGACGCGCGGTGCAGCTCGCGGGTGCCGTCCTCGTTCAGGACGACGGTCGCGTAGTGGCCGGTGCAGACCGCGTCGAAGCCGAGCGCGAGGGCCTTGTCGAGCAGCGCCGCGAACTTGATCTTCTCGTTGCAGCGCAGGCACGGGTTGGGCGTGCGGCCCGCCTCGTACTCCGCGATGAAGTCCTCCACGACGTCCTCACGGAAGCGTTCGGCCAGGTCCCAGACGTAGAAGGGGATGCCGATGACGTCCGCCGCGCGGCGGGCGTCGCGGGAGTCCTCGATGGTGCAGCAGCCGCGGGCCCCGGTGCGGAAGGACTGGGGGTTCGCGGAGAGCGCCAGGTGCACGCCGGTGACGTCGTGGCCGGCTTCGGCGGCCCGGGCGGCGGCGACGGCGGAGTCCACACCGCCGGACATGGCGGCCAGGACGCGCAGGGGGCGCGGGGAGGTCATCGACGGGGGCTGCGGCGAAGTCTGAGTCATAGCACTCGTAAGGGTACGTGGGATCGGGAACCGGGGGCGCGGGAGTATCCGTTGTGCCTGTCAGAGGGGGTCCGATCCGGGATTCCGGGGCCCGCCGGGTGCGGCGCGGCCTGTTGGGGAGGTACGGGAGCGACGGGGGCGGGGCGTATGGCGACCAGCCGCAGGGGGCTGCTGATCGGGGGCGCGGTGGTGGCGCTCGGGACCATCGGATATCTGAACGCGCCGCACGCGCGCCCGCACAGACCGCGCAAGGCCGGAGAGCTGGACTACGCGGGGGCGCGGTGGGTGGCGGCCGCCCCGGCGAACTGGCGGATGGCGGACCGGCCGGAGGACTACGCGGTGGACCGGGTGGTGATCCATGTCGTCCAGGGCAGTTTCGACAGCGCGCTCAAGACGTTCCAGGACCCGAGGAACAAGGTCGCGGCGCACTATGTGGTGTCCGGGGACGGGCACATAGCGCAGACGGTCCGGGAGCTGGACGTGGCGTACCACGCGGGCAATCGCGCTTATAACGAGCGCAGCGTCGGCATAGAGCACGAGGGCTTCATCGAGGAGGCGTCCTCCTTCACCGACGCCATGTACGCGGCGTCGGCGCGGCTGACGGCAGCGATATGCGCCCGCTACCGCATAGCCGTCGACCGCAAGCACATCATCGGGCACGTGGAGGTGCCGGGCACCGACCACACCGACCCCGGTCCGCACTGGGACTGGCCGCGCTACCTGACGATGGTGGGCGCGGCCACCGGGGCCTGAGCCGCGCGCCGGGGTGGCGGTGTCAGACGAGTCCGGCGCTGCGGGCGCGCTCCACGGCGGGACCGATGGCGCCCGCGACTGCCTCGACATCCGCCTCCGTGGAGGTGTGGCCCAAGGAGAAACGCAGGGTGCCCCGGGCCAGGTCGGGGTCGGTGCCGGTGGCGAGCAGGACATGACTGGGCTGGGCGACGCCCGCGGTGCAGGCGGAGCCGGTGGAGCACTCGATGCCCTGCGCGTCGAGCAGCAGCAGGAGGGAGTCGCCTTCGCAGCCGGGGAAGGTGAAGTGGGCGTTGGCGGGGAGCCGGCCCGCCGGCTCCGGGTCCCCGCCGAGGATCGCGTCGGGCACGGCCCGGTACACGGCCTCCACGAGCCGGTCCCGCAGCCCCCCGGTGTCCCGGGCGAACGCGCCGCGCCGCTCGGCGGCGAGCCGCCCGGCGACCGCGAACGCGGCGATGGCCGGGACGTCGAGGGTGCCGGAGCGCACATGCCGCTCCTGCCCGCCGCCGTGCAGCACGGGCACGGGGGTGTACTCGCGGCCGAGGAGCAGGGCGCCGATGCCGTACGGGCCGCCGACCTTGTGGCCGGAGACGGTCATGGCGGCAAGGCCTGAGGCGGCGAAGTCGACGTCGAGCTGACCGAAGGCCTGCACCGCGTCGGCGTGCAGTGGGACGTCGAACTCGCGGGCCACGGCGGCCAGTTCTGCCACCGGCATGATGGTGCCGATCTCGTTGTTGGCCCACATGACGGTGGCGAGGGCGACGTCGTCGGGGTCGCGCTCGATGGCGTCGCGCAGCGCCTGGGGGTGCACTCTGCCGTACGCGTCGACGGGCAGGTACTCGACGGTGGCGCCCTCGTGTTCGGCGAGCCAGTGCACCGCGTCGAGCACGGCGTGGTGCTCGACAGGGCTGGCCAGGACGCGCACGCGGCGCCGGTCGGCGTCCCTGCGGGCCCAGTACAGGCCCTTGACGGCGAGGTTGTCGGCCTCGGTGCCGCCGGCCGTGAAGACGACCTCGCTGGGGCGGGCGCCGAGCGCGTCGGCGAGTTCTTCCCGGGCCTCCTCGGCGGTGCGGCGGGCCCGCCGCCCGGCGGCGTGCAGCGAGGACGCGTTGCCGGTGGCGGTCAGCTGGGCGGTCATCGCCTGGACCGCCTCCGGGAGCATCGGAGTGGTCGCGGCGTGGTCGAGGTAAGCCATGGTGGGCCCGATTCTACGAGCCGCGCCGGGTGGACCGTGCCGCGGTTCCGGCCAGGGGCGTGGCCCGGATCAGCCGCTCAGGCCCCAGGAGACGGTGTGGTCGGCCATGACGAGGGCGGCGAGAACCACGAGGTCGGCGACGCCGAGGGCGAGTCCGAGCAGGGCCCGGCCGCGGCGGCGCGTCCGGTACAGGAGGGAGAGCGAGGCCAGGACGATGGCGATGGGGCCCAGCACGACGTTCATGACGAGCAGCCCGAGCAGGCCGAGAACGAAGGCCGCCACGGCCATTCCGTCGGCGTCACGGTCCCGGGTGCGGCGGCGGATCGCGGCGAGTTCCATGGTCAGCCCTTCCGGTGCGAGAAGCGTTCACGGGCGGAGAAGACGAGCAGCCAGACGGCGATGACGCCTGCGACGGCGAGCGTGACCGGGAGCGGGAGGTGCGCCGCTGAGCCCAGCACGACCCCCAGCAGGAGGAGGGCTGCGACGAGGAAAAACATGAGATCCCTTTCCGTGTGCGGTTCTTCGGCGATCCGGCTCCCGGTATCCCGGTATCCCGGTATCCCGATGTCTCGTCTTTGGCACCGGGCCGGTGTCCCGGGTGGTGCTCCGGATGAGCCGGTTGGGGCTCCGGATGCCCTGGTCGTGTTCCGTGTACCTCCGATCGGCGGGGCCAATCACCTTTCGGAGTACGACTGTTCACTGACTGATGAGTCTAGTCTTCCGAACTTCGGCGAACAGCTGTTTACTGAGTGGTATGAGCCACACTCTCGGAATCCGGCAGGCCCAGAAGCAGAAGACGCGCCAGGCCCTCATGGACTCGGCGCTCCAGCTCCTGGAGCACCAGAGCCTGAGCAGCCTCGGGCTCCGCGAGGTCACCCGGGCCGTGGGCGTGGCGCCGGCCGCGTTCTACCGCCACTTCAAGGACACCGCCGACCTCGGCGTCGCCCTGGTCGAGCAGGCACTCGGATCGCTCCATGGCACGATTCGGGCGGCGATCGTCACCACCGGGGCCAGCGACGAACGCATCGACCGGGCGGTCGCGTTGATCGCCGCCCACGTCTGCGCCTACCCCGCGCACGTCCGCTTCATCGCCCGCGAACGGCACGGCGGGGTGGCGCCGGTCCGCGACGCGATCGGCGTGCAGCTGCGGTCCTTCGCGGACGAGGTGGCCGAAGCGCTGGGTGCGGACCCGCAGTCGAAGGGATGGCCCCCGGCTGATCTGCGCATGCTGGCGGGCCTGTACGTCGACCACATGGTGATGACGGCGTCGACGCTCCTGGAGGACGACGAGGGCGCGGACGCGATCCTCACGACCGCCCGCGCGCAGCTGCGTTTGGTCGCGCTGGGGCGCCGGCACTGGCTGGACTGAGCGGGGGCCACGGGGTGGTGCGCGGGGGGTGCCTACGCCGCGCCGGGCCCGCTGTGCGGCTGGGCCGGCCTTGGAGCCGGGCCCGCTGTGCGGCTGGGCCGGCCTTGGAGCCGGGCCCCGCTGTGCGGCTGGGCCGGCCTTGGAGCGCCCGTGGCCCCGGCCCGGCCGCCGGGGGCTTCGCCCCGGACCCCGGGAGGCCCCACCCCACCCCTTCCCGAAACCCTCCGGGGGTGAACGCGCGGCCACAGCTCACAGCCGGACCCGGCACAAGCCCCGTGGGCGCTGCCCCCGGACCCCCGCTCCTCAAACGCCGGAGGGGCTGGATTTCACACCCGACCGGGGTACGAAGTGCGCCCGCAGGCCCGAGGTCGCCCCCAGACCTCGCCCCCTCCCGGGGCCAATGAACGGACAATCGAGCAAGCGGCACGTCGGCCAAGTCCCAAGGGGGTGCAGGGGGGAGCCCCCGCGTGGGGCGGGGGCGAGCTAGGGGCACACGGAGTCCGGGGCGCAGCCCCATGAGCCAGCCCTCCTTGCCCCCGCACGGGCGGGTGGGCAAACCCCCAGGGGTGCAGGGACCGAACCCCGCACGGGGGCCGGGGCGCAGCCCCAGGTGGGGTCCGGAGCGCAGCCCCAGGGTCCAGCCCAGCCAACCCCGCGCAACAGGCGGGCGGGTGGGCAAACCCCCCAGGGGTGCAGGGGGCGGAGCCCCCCGCACGGGGGCCGGGGCGCAGCCCCAGGTGGGGTCCGGGGCGCAGCCCCATGCGCCAGCCCTCCTTGCCCCCGCACGGGCGGGTGAGCAAACCCCCAGGGGTGCAGGGACCGAACCCCGCACGGGGGCCGGGGCGCAGCCCCAGGTGGGGTCCGGGGTGCAGCCCCAGGGGCCAGCCCCACCAACCCGCGCAACAGGCGGGCGGGTGGGCGACCCCCCACGGGTTCAGGGGGCGGAGCCCCCGCGTGGGGTCCGGGGCGCAGCCCCAAGGGCCGGGCTCGCCAACCCCGGGCAACGGGCGGGCAGGTGGGCGAACCCTCCGCCTCAACCCCGCGGCGCCCGCGCCAACTGGCGGGACTGGGCGACCAGTCGATCGGCCGAGTCCCAGACCTCCGCGTCCTCCTCCAGAAAACCCCCGGCCAGATTCCGCGTGGTGATCGACACCCGCAGCGGCCCCGGCGCCGGCCGGCAGCGGATGTGCGTGGTCAGTTCGACCGTCGGCGTCCACCCCTTGAGCCCGAGCTCGAAGGACGTCGGCGGCAGCGCGTCCACGGTGAGGAGCAGCGAGATCGGGTCCGCGTCACGTCCGTCCGCGAGCCCGAACCACGCCCGCATCTCGCCCTTGCCGGACGGCGCCCCCACCGCCCAGCCGAGCGTGGTCGGATCGAGCTTGAGCATCAGCCGGTCGGTGATGGCCGAACTGCCGGGGATGGGCGGACGGGAGCCGTCGGGCGCGTCCGTCGCGCCGATGCAGTGCGAAAGCGGCGGCATCGCGGGCGGCTGCGCGGTGGTGCGCACCTCGTCGGTGAGCGCGTCGAGATCCCCGTAAGAGCCGAGGACCCGGATGCGCTCGACCTCCGCGCCCGCCTCGTCGTACTGGAAGAGCGAGGCCTGACCGGTGGAGAGGGTGCGCCCGGTGCGTACGACCTGGGTGCGGATGACCGCGGGACCCGGCACGGACGGCGTGAGGTAGTGCGCCGAGACGCTGAACGGGTCCGGGTGCGGCAGCGCGTCACCGAGCGCCCGGCCCAGGAGGGCCAGCAGATAACCGCCGTTGACGGCGTTGATGATGGTCCAGCCCGCCGAGAGCTCGGCGTCATAGACTCCCGCTTCCCGCAGGGTGATCGCGGTGTCGCGGTCGAACTCGCTGTCCCCGATCGCGGCGGGGAGTACCGGTGACGTTGCCTGTGCCATGCGCAGCACCGTACACCGATAAATTACTGAGCGGTAGCTTTCTTGCCGCTCGCACTCCTCACATCCGCGCCCGCCCCCTCACACCCACTCCCCCACACACCTCACACCTCACACCTCCTCAAGCGTCGAGCTGCGCCGGTGCCACGCGCGCGGTGCCCGCCAGTGGTACTTCAGGGCCGCGATGCGCAGCAGGAAGGCCGTGACCACCGCGAGCCCGCTGGTCCCCGCGTTCAGGAGGTCGAAGCGGATGAAGAGCACGACCATCGTGGAGCCGACGATCGCGGGCACCGCGTACAGATCGCGGTCCCAGCGCAGCAGGGAGGGCACCTCGTTGGCGAGGACGTCACGCAGCACGCCGCCGCCCACCGCCGTGGCGAGGCCGAGCGCCGCCGACGAGGTGAGCCCGAGCCCGTAGTCGTACGCCTTGGTCGTGCCCGTGACGCAGAACAGGCCGAGCCCCGCCGCGTCGAAGACGTTGACCGCGAGCTGGGTGCGCTCGACCTCGGGATGCAGGAAGAAGACCAGCACGGCGGCGAGCAGCGGGGTCACGAAGTACCCGAGGTCGGTGAAGGCGGCCGGCGGGACCGCCCCGATCATGAGGTCGCGGAACAGCCCTCCGCCCAGCGCGGTGACCTCGGCGAGCACCGCGATGCCGAACACGTCGAAGTTCTTGCGCACGGCGAGCAGGGCGCCGGAAATCGCGAAGACGAAGATTCCGACAAGGTCCAGCACATGCTGGACGGAGGGGCTGAACAATGAGTGGAGCACCCCGCATTTTTACTCATCGCGGGGCGCCCCCCGGCACCGCCTGGCTCAGAGTGCGGGCTTGCCCGTGTCGTAGATCCACTTCTGGAACAGCCCGTCGAGCGACTTGCCCGATATCTCCTCGGCGAGGCCGATGAAGTCCTCGGTGTCGGCGTTGTGGTAGCGGTGGGCCTTGGTCCAGGCCGGGAGCAGCTTGAAGAAGGCCTGGTCACCGATGCGTTCGCGCAGTTCCTGGAGCATCATCGCGCCGCGTTCGTAGACCGCGTCGGAGAACATCGTGTCGCGCTGCGGGTCGGCCACCTCGATCTTCCAGAAGTCGTCGTCGGCCGGGATCGAGTTGTAGGCGGCGAGGAAGGACTCGTGCGCGGTTTTCGTGCCGCGGTGCTCGGCCCACAGCCACTGGGCGTAGGTCGCGAACCCCTCGTTGAGCCAGATGTCGTCCCAGTGGGCCACCGAGACGGAGTCGCCGAACCACTGGTGGGCGAGCTCGTGCACGATGGTCGACTCGGAACGTACCGCCGAATAGCTGGGCTTGGACTGGGTCTCCAGGGAGAACCCGGCCTGCGGCATGTCGTCCACGACGGCCCCGGTCTCCTCGAAGGGGTATGGGCCGAAGAGCTTGGACCAGTAGTCGGTGGCCTCGGCGGTCACCGCGTACACGTCGACCTTGTTCTGGTTGGCGAGTACGGGGTCGATGGCCACGTAGATGGGCGTACCGCCGGGCGTGCGGCCGGTCTTCACGTCGAACTTGCCTATGGACGCGGTGGCCAGGTAGGTCGCCATCGGCTTGCTCTCGCGCCAGTGGTAGTACGAGCGTCCCCCTCGGTCGTAGGAGTCCACCAGGCGCCCGTTGGACACGCCCGTCAGCCCCTTCGGCGCGTCGATGCGGATGTCGTACGTGGCCTTGTCGGAGGGGTGGTCGCTGGAGGGGAACCAGGTGGAGGCGGCGTTGGGCTCGCAGGCCACGAAAACGCCGTCCTTGGTCTTCATCCAGCCGTAGTCGGAGCCGAAGACGATGGGTCCGTTCAGCGCGTGCGGCACTCCGCCGTAGACGACGGTGACCTCGAACTGCTCGCCCCGGGAGAGCCGGTGGCGTGGGGTGATGACGATCTCGTCACCGGTTCTGCTGAAGTCGGCCGGCCTGCCGTTCACCCGGATCGAGTCGACCGTCAGCTTCTGGAGGTCCAGGTCGAAGCGGGAGAGGTTCTGGGTGGCGCGGGCGGTGACCGTGGTACGCCCGTCCAGGCGCCCGGAATCGGGGTTGTAGCTCACCCCGAGGTCGTAATGCAGGGCGTCGAAACCACCGTTGCCCATCAGGGGGAAGTACGGATCGCCGATGCCCGGGGCGCCGGGTGAGGCGGCGGGCGCTGCGGCGATGGTGAATCCGGCGGCCACCGCGGTGGCGAGGGCGAGCAGCCGGGAGCTGTGACGTGCCGAACGGGAGAGTGCCATGAGTCTGCCCTTCGAGCGTGTGCCGTTGGTACGGACACGCAGACTCTGCACTCTCCCGTCTCGTCATGAACATGACTTTACTGAACTGTCATGCCCTACTTGCCGGTTGACTCCTGCGCCCCGGTCTCCGGCTTGCCTGCTCCCGGCTTGCGGCCCCCCGTCTTGCGAGCCGCCGGCTTACGGGCCCCCGGCTTGCCGGCCGCCGACTTGCGGACGTCGGTTTTGGCCGCGCCGGCGTCGGGCGCCTCGGCTTCGGAGTCGGCCACGCTCGCGTCGGACGCGCCGGCTTCGGACACTGCCGCGTCAGATGTGCCCACTTCAGGCGCCTCCGCCTCGGACGCGGCCGCTTCGGGTACCTCCGCCTCGGACGCGCCCACTTCAGGCACCTCGGTCTCGGACGCGGCCGCTTCGGGTACCTCCGCCTCGGACGCCTCCGCCGGCTCGGACGACTCGACCGCCTCCGCCGGCTCAGCCGATGCCGCCGACTCGGGCGCCTCCACCGCCACCACCGGCTCGGTGGCCTCCGCATCCGTTCCGCCGATCGTCACGACCTCGATCGACTCCCGGGCCTCCGCGAGAACCGTCTCGCCCGGCGCCTGGTCCGGCGCGTTCTCCGGGTGGTGGCAGGCCACCCGCTGGCCCGGCTTCAGCTCGACCAGCACCGGCTCCTTGGTCGTGCAGATCTCCGTCGCCTTCCAGCACCGGGTGTGGAACCGGCATCCGCTCGGCGGCGAGATGGGCGAGGGAACGTCACCCTTGAGCAGGATCCGCTCGCTCTTCATGCCGCGCCGCCGCGGATCGGGCACCGGCACCGCGGACATGAGCGCCTTGGTGTACGGGTGCATCGGCGCCGCGTACAGCGACTTGCGGTCGGCCAGCTCGACGATCTTGCCCAGGTACATGACCGCGATCCGGTCCGACACGTGCCGGATGACCGACAGGTCGTGCGCGATGATCACGTAGGTGAGGCCGAGCTCCTGCTGGAGGTCGTCGAGGAGGTTGACCACCTGCGCCTGGATCGAGACGTCGAGGGCCGAGACCGGCTCGTCCGCGACGACCAGCTTCGGCTTGAGCGCGAGCGCGCGGGCGATGCCGATGCGCTGACGCTGACCGCCGGAGAATTCATGCGGATAGCGGTTGTAGTGCTCGGGGTTGAGCCCCACGACCTCCAGAAGCCGCTGGACCTCCTTCTTGACGCCGCCCTCGGGCTGGACGCCCTGGAGCTTGAAGGGGGCCGAGATGATGCCGCCGACCGTGTGCCGGGGGTTCAGCGAGGAGTACGGGTCCTGGAAGATCATCTGGACGTCGCGGCGCATCGGCCGCATGCCGCGCACCCCGAGGTGGGTGATGTCCCGTCCCTCGAACTCCACGGTCCCGCCGGTCGGTTCGAGCAGCCGGGTGATCAGCCGGCCCATCGTCGACTTGCCGCAGCCGGACTCGCCGACCACGCCGAGCGTTTCGCCGGAGCGCACGTCGAAGTCGAGGCCGTCGACGGCCTTGACCGAGCCGGTCTGCCGTTTCAGCAGGCCGCTGCGGATCGGGAAGTGCTTCTGGAGGCCGCTGACCTTGAGCAGGACCTCGCCGGGAGCCACCTCGCCGGACGTCCTGGTCCCGGCCGGGACGGCGCCCTTGCTCTGGGCGGGAATCGTCACGTCGTTGTCCGTCACGCCTTTGTCCTCGCTCACAGCTTGGGCGCAATCTCTTCGGTCCAGATGCGCTCCCGCTCATCCGGCGACATGTGGCAGGCGGTCCAGTGACCGCTCCCGCCGTCGGCCAGTTCGGGGCGCACGGTCCGGGTGATGTTGTCCTTGGGCACATCGGCGTACGGGCAGCGCGGGTTGAAGGCGCAGCCGGACGGGATGTTGATCAGGGACGGCGGGGAGCCCTTCACGGGGATGAGCCGTTCGGTCTCCTCCCGGTCGATGCGCGGCATCGAACCGAGCAGCCCCCAGGTGTAGGGGTGGCGGGGCTCGTAGAAGACCTTCTCGGCCGGTCCGCGCTCCACGCAACGTCCGCCGTACATCACCAGGATGTCGTCGGCGAGCTCGGCGACGACGCCCAGGTCGTGGGTGATGATGATGACCGCGGAGCCGAACTCCTTCTGCAAGTCCCGGATCAGGTCCAGGATCTGCGCCTGCACGGTGACGTCCAGGGCGGTCGTCGGCTCGTCCGCGATCAAGAGGTCGGGGTTGTTCACCAGCGACATCGCGATCATCGCGCGCTGGCGCATGCCGCCGGAGAACTCGTGCGGGTAGGAGTCGACGCGCTTGTCGGGCTGGGGGATGCCGACCCGGTCGAGCATCTCGATCGCCCGGGTGCGAGCGGTCTTCTTGTCGACGTCGTGGTGGACCCGGTAGGCCTCGATGATCTGCTTGCCGATGGTGAAGTACGGGTGCAGCGCGGACAGCGGGTCCTGGAAGATCATCGCCATGTCGCGGCCGCGGAGCTTGCGCACCTCGTCCGGGTCGGCCGACAGCAACTCCTTGCCGTTGAGCCAGATCTCGCCGGAGATCTGGGCCTTGCGCTTGCCGTACTGGCCGGCCGTGTGCAGCCCCATGATGCCCATCGAGGTGACGGACTTGCCGGACCCGGACTCACCGACGATGCCGAGGGTCTTGCCCTTCTCCAGCGAGAAGGTGAGCCCGTCGACGGACTTGACCAGGCCGTCGTCGGTCGGGAAGTGCACCTTGAGGTCGCGTACGTCGAGGAAGGCGTCCGAGGGCCGCTCACCCGCGACCGGTTCGCCGACGGCGGCGCCGGTCTTGTTCAGGTCGGTCATGCGAGCCTCACTCGGGGGTCGATCACGGCGTACAGGAGGTCCACGACCAGGTTCGCGAAGATCACCGCCGCCGAGGTGATCAGCGTGACACCGAGGATCACCGGAAGGTCGCGGTCGTTGATGGCCTGGAGCACGGCCCGGCCCAGACCCGGAATGCTGTAGGTGGTCTCGGTGAGGATCGCGCCGCCGATGAGGGCGCCGATGTCCATGCCGAGGACCGTCAGGATCGGCGCCATGGTGGAGCGCATGGCGTGCTTGCCGATGACGGTGGCCTCGGTCAGTCCCTTGGCCCGGGCGGTTCTGACGTAGTCCTCGCCCATCACTTCGAGCATGGTCGCCCGGGTGAGACGGGCGTACATCGCCGCCTGGAGGAAGGCGAGTGTGATCCAGGGCAGCAGGAGACCGCTGAACCAGCCCGTTGGTGACTGGCTGAAGGGCACGTACTCCCCGTTGAGCCAGTGCAGTTGGTAGGTGAAGATCGCAAGCGACAGCAGACCGGTGAAGTAGATGGGCAGCGACACGCCCGCCAGAGCCACCGTCATGGAGAACCGGTCCCACAGCGAGCCGCGCTTGAGGGCCGAGACGACGCCGGTCAGGACGCCGAAGATGACCCACAGGATGGCCGCGCCGATGACCAGCGACAGGGTGACGGGGAAACGGTCCTTGAGGACGGGCCAGATCGCCTGCTCGTTCTTGAACGAGTAGCCGAAGCACGGGGCGTCACAGTGGATCGTCGTACCGCCGCCGGTGTAGTCGCGGCCGGCCACGATGCCCTTCACGAAGTCGAAGAGCTGGACGAAGATCGGGTCGCCGAGACCCAGCTTGGAGCGGACCGCTTCGAGAGCAGCGGCGTCGGACTGCTTGCCGACGTACATGGTGGCCGGGTCGACGCCCGTCCACTTGGGAACCAGGAAGAAGATGCCGAACGTCACGAGCATGACGATCAGCAGCATCACGATGGCGGCGGCGAACCGCCTGATGAGATATGCGAGCACTGCTCTCGGCCCGGCGGCGGGCCGGGGGCACCGGATTGCGGTACCCCCGACCCGTCACACGACGGCCTTCACCTGCCCTTCGTGCCTAGCGGCGGGTGCGCCGGCGGAGCGATTGGACGACGGTCACTTCTCGACGCCGAGCGAGGCGTAGTCGTAGAAACCGTTGTTGTTGGTCGTCGTGTAGACGTTGGTGAGGCGGGAGCTGCGCCACTTGACGTTCTTCTCGAAGACGAACGGCAGGTAGACGGCGTGCTCGGAGACCTTCTGGTTGATCTGCTTGTAGATCCCGGCGGCCTCTTCGGGGGTGTTCGCCGCGATGGCGTTGTCGAAGAGCTTGTCGATGTCCGGGTCGTTCAGCATCGAGTAGTTGTTGTTGCCGTTGGGCAGGATGAACTTGGAGTCGACCAGCGGGAGCAGGAAGCCCTGGCCGGACGAGAAGTCCGGGCCCCAGCCCATGATGATGATTCCGTAGTTCTTCTTCTTGACGACCTCGGGGTTGCCGATGATGCCGGTCGTCTGCGCGCCGTCGTACTGGTCGATGTCGGCCTTGATGTTGACCTTGGCGAGCGCGGCCTGGAGCGACTGCGCCGTGGCGACCTCGACCTGCTTGTTGTTGCGGACCGCGATGGTGGTGGAGAAGCCATCGGGCTTGCCGCAGGCGGCGAGCTCTTCCTTGGCCTTCGCGATGTTCGGGGCGCCGTCGTTGGCGGTCGCGCCGTAGGGGTCGTACTTCGGGTCCGAACCGCTGATGATCGGCGGCAGCATGTTGGTGGCGATGTCACCACCGGCCTGCGGGCCGCCGCGGGCGGTCTGGAGCGACTTGTGGTCGGCCGCGTAGATGACGGCCTTGCGGCAGTGCTCGTTGTCGAACGGGGCCACCGTCTGCGGGAAGACCGCGTAACGGATGTAGCCCGTGTCCGGGTTGTCGACGTTGCCCTTGTACTGCTGGAGCGCCTTGGTGCGGCCGGCGGCGCCGAGGCCGGTGCCGTTGATGTCGACGTCGTAGTCGCCGTTGATCAGACGGCTGTCCATCTCGTCGGCGCTGCTCAGCAGGGTGAGGCTGATCTTGTCCGGCAGGGCCTTGCGGACGTTGTCCGTCTTCGGGTCCCACTGGTCGTTGCGGACCAGGACCATGGACTTGTTGGGCGAGTAGGACTCCCACTTGTACGGGCCGAGCGAGAACGGCTTCAGGCCGTACTTCGACTGGGTGTCCTTGTCCTGGCGGACCGGGGTGCCCGAGGGCATGGCCAGCATCTGCTCGAAGTCGACGTTGGGCGCCGGCAGCTTGAAGACGATGGTCTTGTCGTCGGGCGTCTCGATGGCCTTCAGACCCAGCTTGTCGGGCGAGGTGTCCTTGTAGGGACCCTTGTACTCACCGGTGGGGTCGAGGACGTCCTTCAGGTAGACGGGGCCGCCGGAGATGACGTCCTGCGCCCAGATGCGCTCGATGCCGTACTTGACGTCCTTGGAGGTGACGGCCTTGCCGTCCTCCCACTTGACGCCGTCCTTCAGGTGGTACGTGTACGTCTTCTTGTCCGGCGAGACCTCGGCGAGACCGGTCGCGATGTCCGGGACGAGCGTCTCGCTCTCCTTGCCCGGGGCGGCCTTGAACGTGATCAGCGTGCGCGTGTAGTAGCGCGCGTAGTCCCACATGAAGCCGTAGTAGCCACGCTGCGGGTCCCACGAGTCGGCGTCCTGGGTACCGACGAACTTGAGCTCGCCGCCCTTCTTCGTCGACGCGTTCGCCAGCTTGCTGTTGGCGGCGTTGAAACCGGGCGCCTTGCCCTTGCTGTCGCTGCCGCCACCTCCGCCGCAGGCCGCGGTGGACAGCAGAGCCGCAACGACGATCGCGGCGCCGGCGACCGTCTTTCGCCTTGATGAACCTGGGGTTGTCACGATCTCGCTTCCTCCGTAGTGGGCGTCTTGCGTGTCGCGGCCCGTGCGGTGCGCCGGGCCGGAGTCTGTGAATTCCCGCATCAGCGGGTGCCCTTCGGGTCGAGGGCGTCGCGGACGCCGTCGCCGAAGAGGTTGAACGCCATCACGGTGATGAAGATCGCCACACCCGGGATGATCATGAACATCGGATCGGACTGGTAGGTCGCGATCGCCGTCGACAGCATCTGTCCCCAGGAGGACGTGGGCGGCTTGACGCCCGCTCCCAGGAAGCTGAGCGCCGCCTCGGTGAGGATGTTCGTCGGGATCATCAGCGTCATGTAGACGGTGACCGGCGCGATCAGGTTGGGCAGCAGCTCCTTGAACAGGATGTAGCCGCGGCCGGCGCCCAGACTGCGCGCCGCCTCGACGTACTCGCGCTCCCTCAGCGACAGCGTCTGGCCGCGCACGATGCGCCCCACGTACGGCCATCCGAAGAAGCCGATGACGAGGATCATCACGAGCAGCCGCACTCCGGTGCCGCTGAGGCCGAAGAGCTGGCTGGGGACCACGGAGATCAGGGCGATGATGAAGAGCAGCTGCGGGAAGGAGAGCAGCATGTCCATCACCCGGCTGATGATCGCGTCGAGCCAGCCGCCGAAGTAACCGGCGATCACGCCGAGCACGGTGCCGACCACGACGGCGAAGACCGCCGCGAGGAAGCCCACGAGCAGCGAGACGCGCGCGCCGTAGACGATGCGGCTGAACACGTCGCGGCCGTTGACCGGCTCAACTCCCAGCAGGAAGTGGGAGTTGATGCCGCCCCAGCTGCCGGTCGGCGTGGAGAGCAGCGGGTCGATCTGGTCCTCGTGGAACTCCTCCGGCGGATGGCCGAACGCGTCGACGATCCACGGCGCGAAGATCGCGACGAGGACCAGGAACACGACAACGATGCCACCAGTGAGGGCGAGCTTGTCCTTCTTCAGCCGGTTCCAGGCGATACGGCCCAGCGAACGCCCCTCGACCGCTCTGGTCTCGTCGCTCGGCGTGGCGCCGAGGTCGGCGGTCGGGTCCGCGTCGGCGGGTGTGTCGTGCAATGGTGCCGTCATCGTGGCAAGGACCCCTCTCAACCGGCGGTGACCGGCCCGCACTTGCCGCTGTAGCGGCGCGTTCCCATCAGCAGTGCGAGCGGGGGGCGACACCGGGCAGCGGGTCGGGCTGCTCGCACACGGGCCCGAACGGCCCTGCATGCCGGGAGTCTTCAATGGCGTCGCGATCACCCGCCAGACCTGACGGCGAAAGTATGCGCAAACGTGATGCGGAAAGGGGGTTTCCGTTATGCGGACGCGGGTTAACAGGGGTCGGACATGCGGAAGTTGGGGCGCATGTGACACGCGGGGCCATTGCGGTCTTCGCCCCATCAGAACGGACATTCCCCAGGCGCGCGGGGGAAGTTGACCGCGTCCGCCCTGGTGGGAGCCTCACGCGGCGGAGCCCGGTGCGCGCGCCGGAGGAGCCGCGCGGCCGCCGGGGCGGACTCAGTAGGCGCGCGGGGCGGCCGGCGGGTAGCCGTAGCCGGACGTTCCGGGGGCCGGAGCGGCGCTTGCCTCACGGTCGTAGAACGGGCGTGCGTGGGCTTTCAGCCACATGCAGACGGGGTCGTACGCGTCCGACATGGCGACCGCGGAGACGGCGAGCCCGTCCGGCACGGCGGCCGCCGACTGGCGCATCATCGCCCGCACGGCCTCCACGGACGTGGCGCCGAAGTCGTACAGATCGAGACCGATGGCGAGGTAGGGCGCGCCGAGCGCGGGCTGCACCCAGGCGCGGCGCAGGGAGCGCACGGCCGGGGTGTGGTGCGCGTTCTGCGCGAGCAGGGCGTAGAACTGCGGTACCTCGACGGCCGGTTCGCAGAGCCTGAGCGGTCCTGCGGGCATCCGGTCGAGGCCGGTGGCGATCCGCCGCAGGTCGGTCCAGGGGATGCCGACGCCGCCGCCGGGGGCATGCGGATTGAGCCAGATCCCGTACCGGTCGGGGTAGAGGGCGCGGGCGACGTCGAGGGCGCCGGTCACCTCGTGCGCCCGGTTCCAGCCGCTGGCGGAGAGCTCCTGCGACGAGGTCACACAGGGCGCGTACGCGACGCCGTCGACCTCCATGGTGCCGTACTGGGCGTCCGGCGAGCCCGGCGTGCCGTTCCACAGGAGCATCCACAGCCGGCCGGACGCGGGGTCGGCGAGCGCGTGCAGCAGCGCCTCGTACACGTCGTAGCGCCCGGGCGTCACCTGGCGCAGCATGTGCTCGACCTGCCCGGCCGCGGCGGTGCCTGACGCGCTCACCCTGGGTTCCGCCCCTCTTCGATCCACCGTGCCGACGTCCTGCGCCACCCCGCAGCCCCGCAGCCCCGGGCACGCGCGTGCGGCTGCGGGGCTGCAAGGGTCATGAAACCAGGTTAAGCCGCCGCGCAGACACCGCCATGACCCGGCGAGGACCTGCCGCGAGGCGCCCGGCGGTTGTTACTGGGCCCGCGTATAGAAGGGGCGTACCCGCTCACGCATCCAGGTGGCGACGGGATCCTGTGTCACATCGAGCAGGACCAGGTGGACCGGCCAGCCGACCGGGGCGCGGCCGAGCGCCCGGCCCAGTGCCTCCATGGGGGCCCCGCGTCCCGCGCCGTCCCAGGTGGAGAACTCCACGCCGATGAAGAGGGTGGGCGCGTCGCCCTCGATGGAGGCGAGCGCGCGGCGGGCGCTGAGCACCACGCCGGTCGCCTCGAACTCCTCGGCCGCGACGCCGAGGAATTGCACCGGGTCCTCCTGCCAGTCCGGCTCGAAGAGGCGTACCCGGGCGCCGGACGCGGGTCCATCGAGTGCGGTACGCCCGGTACGGCACAGCTCGGCCACGGCGGGCGGGGGCAGCGGCATGCCGACGGTGCCCTCGGGGTTGACCACGATGCCGAGCTGCGGCGGGAGCCCGCGCGCGAACTCGACGGCGGGCGCCACCGCGAACGACATATGGGCACCTACGCACTGCATGAACTGCTGCTCGGAGCTGTAGACGGGGACATAGGGGGCGCCGTCCAGCTCCAGGGTGGGCAGGTCGAGGTCGGTGCTGTCCTGGCTGCCGCCGTTGGGCAGCGGCACCCACACCGCGTTGCGGCCCAGGACCTCTATCAGGCGCGGACCCGCGTCGGGCTGCCCGACAGCCGCGGCCAGCACCTCTTCGAGCTCGTTGCCCGGCCAGCCTCCGCCGCCGTGCGGATGCGCGAACACCTGCTCCGGAAAGTTCATGTGCCGTCCCTCTCCCCCGACTGTCCCCGACCCCCGCCGCGTGCCCGGCTCCTGCGCGGCCGTGCACCTCGACCCTAACGCCGCACCCCTGGCCGGAAGAAAGCCGACGGGGCCAGGGCCCGGCGCACGCCCGCGCGCCTCACTCGGTGAAGCCGATCCGTCGCAGCACGGAGGCCGACTCCCGGTCGAGCAGGACGGCGCTGGCGCAGCCGGTCGGCAGCCGCCCGGCCTCGACCTGGGCGATCAGGCGGCGGGCGGCGCCGCGGTGCCGGGCGAAGGCGTACGCCGACACCCAGCGGCCCCGCGCGGCCTGGCCCTCCAGAGCGGTGCCGGCCGGCACGTCGAGCACGACCAGACGCAGTGCGCGTCCCCTGCGCCGCGCGCCCCGCCCCAGCCAGTGCCGCACCCAGGCCTGGGTGCCGCAGTCGTGCACGACGAGGCTGTCGCCCGAGCGCAGCGCCCACCAGGTCCGCGCGAAGTGCGCGGTGCGGGTGAGCGGGCGGTACAGGAGGTAGGGGATGCCGGGCAGTGCGCGCTGCCAGGCGAGCCGGGTGTCCTGGGAGTCGATCCTGCGGTCGGTGACGGCGCGGCGCATCAAAGTCGTCTTGCCGCTGCCGGGCAGGCCGGACACCACCACGACGTCACCCGCGTCGAACAGGAGCTCCGGCGGGGTGAGCCCGGGCCGCCCCCGCAGATCCCATACCGTCCCGGACACCTTGGGTACCTTGGGCACATCGGGCGCCTTGTGCACCTCGGGCGCCTTGTGCACCTCGGGCGCCTTGGGCACCTCAGACACCTCTGACACCCCGGGCCCCGGTCGCCCCGAGCGTGCCCGGCGCGCCGCCGGTACCGTCAGCCTCGCCTTCCGGCCGTCCGGCGCGGGCACCTCCCGCACCCGACCGGTCCTGTGGTCCGCCGTCATGGCACTCCCCCCTGTTCGCTCCCGCGTTCCTTGCCCAGGGAGTGTAAAGAGCCGGTAATGGGTCACCGGCGATGTGCCGTCCTCGGGATGCGTGCAATGATGTGCGCGCCAACTGCATACCGGCCGTTCGAATCCGCGCGGGAGAGTCCTCAGCAGCTGTGAGCTGGGGCGCCGAAGGAGCAAGTTCCTCCCTTGAATCTCTCAGGCCCCGTACCGCGCGGGTGAGGCAGATCTGAAAAGCGGGCTGTCCCCTGCCGGGCGGTCCCACCCAAGGTGCAAGCCGAGCCGCGCAGCGCGCGCCGGTGAACCTCTCAGGTTCCGATGACAGATGGGGAGGATGTCCTCGACCGTCATGCCCCGGGACCTTGGAGCACCATCCATGAGCAACGCCCCCCGCCTCACCTCCCTCGATGCCCTGCATCGATCGCTGGGCGCCACGATGACCGACTTCGCGGGCTGGGACATGCCGCTGCGGTACGGGAGCGAGCGCGACGAGCACAACGCCGTACGGACCCGCGCCGGGCTCTTCGACCTCTCCCACATGGGCGAGATCACCGTCACGGGCCCCGAGGCCATGAAGGCGCTGAACTACGCGCTCGTCGGCAACATCGCCACCATCGGCGTGGGCCGCGCCCGCTACACGATGATCTGCCAGGAGGACGGCGGCATCGTCGACGACCTGATCGTCTACCGCTTGGGCGAGACCGAGTACATGGTGGTCGCCAACGCGGGCAACGCTCAGATCGTGCTGGACGCGATCACCGAACGCGCGGCCGGCTTCGACGCCGAGGTCCGCGACGACCGCGACGCCTACGCGCTGATCGCGGTCCAGGGCCCCGAGTCCCCCGGCATCCTGAAGTCCGTGACGGACGCCGACCTGGACGGCCTGAAGTACTACGCGGGCCTGCCCGGCACCGTCGCGGGCGTGCCCGCGCTCATCGCCCGCACCGGCTACACCGGCGAGGACGGCTTCGAGCTGTTCGTGGCGCCCGAGCACGCCGAGCGGCTGTGGCGCGCGCTGACCGAGGCCGGAGCGGACGCGGGCCTTGTGCCGTGCGGCCTGTCCTGCCGCGACACGCTGCGCCTGGAAGCGGGCATGCCGCTGTACGGGCACGAGCTGACGACCGCGCTCACCCCCTTCGACGCCGGCCTCGGCCGGGTCGTCAAGTTCGAGAAGGACGGTGACTTCGTGGGCCGCGCCGCTCTGGAGGCCGCCGCCGAGAAGGCCGGCGCGAACCCGCCGCGCAAGCTGGTCGGACTGATCGCCGAGGGCCGCCGGGTGCCGCGCGCCGGGTTCGCCGTGGTCGCCGCGGGCGGAGCCGGGGGCGAGACCGTGGGCGAGGTCACCTCGGGCGCGCCGTCGCCGACGCTGGGCAAGCCGATCGCCATGGCCTACGTGGACGCGGCGTACGCCGAGCCGGGCACGGCCGGGGTCGGCATCGACATCCGCGGGACGCACGAGCCCTACGAGGTCGTCGCGCTCCCCTTCTACAAGCGCCAGAAGTGACGCGCGTCCTTCTTCCCCTCCCCCTCTCGTCTCTCGCCTTCCGCGACACTTCTCGAGACCCCGTCAGCAGCACTTCCCCGCGTACAGGAGAATTCAGGTCATGAGCAACCCCCAGCAGCTGCGCTACAGCAAGGAGCACGAGTGGCTGTCGAACGCCGAGGACGGCGTGTCGACGGTCGGCATCACGGAGCACGCGGCCAACGCGCTCGGTGACGTCGTGTTCGTACAGCTTCCCGAGGTGGGTGACACGGTGACGGCGGGCGAGACCTGCGGCGAGCTGGAGTCCACCAAGTCGGTCAGCGACCTGTACTCCCCGGTCACGGGCGAGGTCGTCGAGGCCAACCAGGACGTCGTGGACGACCCTTCGCTGGTCAACTCGGCCCCCTTCGAGGGCGGTTGGCTGTTCAAGGTGAAGGTCACGGACGAGCCGGGCGACCTGCTCACCGCCGCCGAGTACACCGACTTCGCCAGCTGACCCGCACCACAGGGATACAGGGAAACAGGGATCGTCTGATGTCGCTTCTGAACCAGCCCCTCCACGAGCTGGACCCGGACGTCGCCGCCGCCGTCGACGCCGAGCTCCACCGTCAGCAGTCCACCCTCGAAATGATCGCCTCGGAGAACTTCGCTCCGGTCGCGGTCATGGAGGCCCAGGGCTCGGTCCTCACCAACAAGTACGCCGAGGGCTACCCGGGCCGCCGCTACTACGGCGGCTGCGAGCACGTCGACGTGGTCGAGCAGATCGCGATCGACCGCGTCAAGGCGCTGTTCGGCGCCGAGGCCGCCAACGTGCAGCCGCACTCGGGCGCCCAGGCCAACGCGGCGGCCATGTTCGCGCTGCTCAAGCCGGGCGACACGATCATGGGTCTGAACCTGGCCCACGGCGGTCACCTGACCCACGGCATGAAGATCAACTTCTCCGGCAAGCTCTACAACGTGGTCCCCTACCACGTGGACGAGACCGGCGAGGTCGACATGGCCGAGGTCGAGCGCCTGGCCAAGGAGGCCAAGCCGCAGCTGATCGTGGCCGGCTGGTCCGCCTACCCGCGCCGGCTGGACTTCGCCGCCTTCCGCCGCATCGCGGACGAGGTCGGCGCCTACCTGATGGTCGACATGGCCCACTTCGCGGGCCTGGTCGCCGCGGGTCTGCACCCCAACCCCGTCCCGCACGCCCACGTCGTGACCACCACCACGCACAAGACCCTCGGCGGTCCGCGCGGCGGTGTGATCCTCTCGACGCAGGAACTCGCCAAGAAGATCAACTCGGCGGTCTTCCCCGGCCAGCAGGGCGGCCCCCTTGAGCACGTGATCGCGGCGAAGGCGGTGTCCTTCAAGGTCGCGGCGTCCCCCGAGTTCAAGGAGCGCCAGCAGCGCACCCTGGACGGCGCCCGGATCCTGGCCGAGCGCCTGGTCCAGGACGACGTCAAGGCGGTGGGCGTGGACGTCCTGACCGGCGGCACCGACGTGCACCTGGTCCTGGTGGACCTGCGCAACTCGGAGCTGGACGGCCAGCAGGCCGAGGACCGTCTGCACGAGGTCGGCATCACGGTCAACCGCAACGCCATCCCGAACGACCCCCGGCCGCCGATGGTCACCTCGGGTCTGCGCATCGGCACCCCGGCGCTTGCCACCCGCGGCTTCGGTGCAGAGGACTTCCGCGAGGTCGCCGACATCATCGCCGAGGCGCTGAAGCCGCAGTTCGACAAGGACGCCCTGTCGGCCCGGGTGTCCGCTCTGGCCGCCAAGCACCCGCTGTACCCCGGCCTGAAGTAATTTCGTACTCTTTCGTTATCGGATCCTTCCGTACGAAAGCCCCGGGGCACCCCGCACACTGGGTAGTGAGCGTGGTGCCCCATCCCATGCTGTGCCAGCTTTGCTCTGCACCACCACGGCAGACAACGGCGTCTACCAACCCCAAGGAGTTCTCCGTGGCCATCTCGGTCTTCGACCTGTTCTCGATCGGCATCGGCCCGTCCAGCTCCCACACCGTCGGCCCGATGCGGGCGGCCCGGATGTTCGCGGCGCGCCTGAAGAACGAGGGCCTGATCGCCCACACCGCCCGCATACGGGCCGAGCTGTACGGCTCGCTCGGCGCGACCGGGCACGGCCACGGCACGCCGAAGGCGGTCCTGCTCGGCCTTGAGGGCGACTCGCCACGCACGGTCGACGTGGAAACCGCCGACGCCCGCGTGGAGAAGATCAAGGAGTCGGGCCGGCTGAACGTGCTCGGCATGCACGAGATCGCCTTCTCCTACGACGACGACCTGGTCCTGCACCGCCGCAAGGCGCTGCCCTACCACGCCAACGGCATGACGGTCTTCGCCTACGACCCCGACGGCGAGCTCGTCCTGGAGAAGACGTACTACTCGGTCGGCGGCGGCTTCGTCGTCGACGAGACCGTGCTCGCGCAGGAGGGCGCGGCGGGCGACAACCCGATCGTGCCCGACGACACCGTCCTCAAGCACCCCTTCCGCACCGGCGACGAGCTGCTGCGGCTCGCGCGGGAGACCGGCCTTTCCATCTCCGCGCTGATGCTGGAGAACGAGAAGGCCTGGCGCACCGAGGAGGAGATCCGCTCCGGCCTCCTGGACATCTGGCGGGTCATGCAGGCCTGTGTCTCGCGCGGCATGTCCCGCGAGGGCATCCTGCCCGGCGGCCTCAAGGTCCGCCGCCGCGCCGCCACCACCGCCCGCCAGCTGCGCGCGGAGGGCAACCCCGACGCGCACGCGATGGAGTGGGCGACGCTGTACGCGATGGCCGTCAACGAGGAGAACGCGGCGGGCGGGCGCGTCGTGACCGCGCCCACCAACGGCGCGGCCGGCATCATCCCGGCGGTCCTGCACTACTACATGAACTTCGTGCCCGGCGGGACCCCGCAGGAGAAGGAGGACGGCGTCGTCCGCTTCCTGCTCGCGGCCGGCGCGATCGGCATGCTGTTCAAGGAGAACGCCTCGATCTCCGGCGCCGAGGTCGGCTGCCAGGGCGAGGTCGGCTCCGCCTGCTCGATGGCGGCCGGCGCCCTCGCCGAGGTCCTGGGCGGCACCCCGGAACAGGTCGAGAACGCGGCCGAGATCGGCATGGAGCACAACCTGGGTCTGACCTGCGACCCGGTCGGCGGCCTGGTCCAGATCCCGTGCATCGAGCGCAACGGCATGGCCGCCGTGAAGGCCGTCACCGCCGCCAAGATGGCGATGCGCGGCGACGGCAGCCACAAGGTGTCCCTGGACAAGGTCATCAAGACGATGAAGGAGACGGGGGCCGACATGAGCGTCAAGTACAAGGAGACGGCCCGCGGCGGGCTCGCGGTGAACATCATCGAGTGCTAGGCGAAGCGGCTCCGGCCAGCGCGTTCGTACGTTCATGCCGCGTGGCGCCCGGTCGTACCGCCGGGTGACGTTTCGCCTTGTCAGAGCACGTGCGGCCGGTTGGTCTGTGCTCGTTTCGTGTCGTCCGAGGACGTCCGGCCACCGGCGGCGGGACCGCCGGTGCCGACAAATAAAGGGGCCGCACGCGTTGTAGGCCTTCCACAGTGCCTCCTGCTGCCGGTCCCGCTCCCCTGCGGAATCGACCTGACGCGTCGACAAGAACTTCCCCGCGCCGGGGACATCGTGGTGCCGGGACAGTGATGTTGTTCCGGAGGTGGATCTGCCACGGACGAGGCCGCTCGGCGAGGGAGCGGGAGAGCCCGTGGTGGCTGCCTGGTCGGCGGTTGGAGCGGCGGCCGGTTCGTGGCGGACTGCTACGGGGGGATGCCCTCGACTACAGCTGTGTAGACAGATCTCGCCAAGAAAACTAAGGTATGCCTTCGCTAACCATGCGAGCGGGGCGCCGGACGTCGTCGCGGGGTGGATGTCGGTCGCGAGGCTGGAGAGAACGGGTATGTGGGACGACGCGTTTCCGAGCTTTCTGATCGGCTTGAGGGAGGGACTGGAGGCGGGGCTGATCGTCTCGATCCTGGTCGCCACGCTCGTGCGCGCCGACGCCAAGTCCCGCCTGCCACAGGTGTGGACCGGGGTTCTCGCGGCGGTCGCGCTGGCGATGAGCTTCGGGGCGGTCCTGACTTTCTCGGCCGCCAGCATGTCCGCGACCGCCCAGGAGGCGTTCGGCGGCACGCTCAGCGTGATCGCCGTCGCGTTCGTCACGGCGATGGTCTTCTGGATGCGCCGCTCCGCGCGCAACCTCTCCGGTGAGATCAAGGAGAAGGTCACCGGGGCGCTCGCCATGGGTGCGGGCGTGCTCGTCGTCACCTCCTTCCTCGCGGTCGGCCGCGAGGGCCTGGAGACCGCCCTGTTCCTGTGGACCACGGCCCGAGCGGCTGGAGAGTCGGCGGGCCCGATGATCGGCGCGGGCATCGGCATCGTGATCGCCGTCGGGCTCTGCTGGGGCCTGTACCGCCGGGTCCTGAGGATCAACCTCACCAAGTTCTTCACCGCCACCGGCGCCGTGCTCATCGTCATCGCCGCGGGAGTGCTCGGCTACGGCCTGCGGGACCTCCAGGAAGGCGGGGTGCTGCCCGGCAAGTCCGCGTACGCCGTCGACCTGAGCCAGAGCATCGATCCGGGCGCCTGGTACAGCACCCTCATCCAGGGCGTGTTCAACCTGACACCGACGATGACCTGGCTCCAGGTCCTCACCTACGTCGCCTACCTCGCCGTCGTGATGACCCTGTTCGTCCAAGGCGTGCGCACGACGGCCGAGAAGCCCGTCAGGGCCGCGGGATCCGCCGAAGGCGAGCCCACCGGGCCCCAGACGCCCTCACGGCGGCGGCCCGCCTGGATGGTGCCGGTCGCGGTCGTCGCCGTGCCCGCCGTCATCGCGGGCGCCGTGGTCGCCTTCGGGGGGTCCAAGCCCGTCGGCGCGCAGACCGTCGCGGTCTCCGAGAAGGAGTGCGGCAAGGGGTTCAGCGCGCCCAAGCCCGGCCGCCGGACCTTCCAGATGCACAACACCGGTGACAAGGCGTCCGAGGTCTACCTCATCGACCCGGCGAGCAACGCGGTGTACGGCGAGATCGAGGGACTGGCCCCCGGCACCACCCGCGACCTCGTCGCCACCGTCGCGGGCGGCTCCTACGCCTGGCGCTGTGTGCCGACCGGAGGCAAGGCCGTCACCTCCGTGCCCGTACGCGTCAGCGGCGGTGGCGCCGCCAAGGCGGTCGCGCCGGTCTCCGACGCCGACCTGGCGGCGCCCCTCACCGCGTACAAGCAGTACGTGAACCAGAACCTGGCCACCCTGGCCGTTCAGACCAGGCAGCTCAGCGACGACATCGCGGGCGGCGACCTGGACGCCGCCCGCACCGACTGGCTCACCGCGCACCGCACCTACTCCTCGCTCGGCGCCGCCTACGGAACCTTCCAGGACTTCGACAAGAAGATCAACGGACGTGCCGCAGGCCTCCCGGACGGCGTGAACGACAAGGACTTCACTGGCTTCCACCGGGTCGAGTACGGCCTGTGGCACGGTCAGTCGGCGGGCGCCCTCGCCGCCCCCGCGGCGCGCCTCGCCGAGGACGCGGCCGGTCTCCAAAAGGCTTTCCCCGCCCAGGACTTCGCCCCGGGAGACCTGCCGCTGCGCACCCACGAGATCCTGGAGAACACCCTCCAGTCCGAGCTGACCGGCGACGCCGACCAGGGCAGCGGGACCAGCCTCGCCACCGCCGACGCCAACCTCGCCGGCACCCGTGAACTGCTCGGCGTGCTCAGGCCGTTGCTCGCCCCGCGCGACGCCCAGCTGCTGTCGAGGGTCGACGGCGATATCGACCGGGTGCAGAAGCTGCTCGACGCCGCGCGCCACGGCCGGAGCTGGACGCCCGTCGATCAGCTGGACGCCGCGGCCCGTACCCGGCTCAACGGCGCGACCGGCCAGCTCCTGGAGGACCTGGCCCCGGTGCCGGACCTCCTGGAGATCCGGAAGTCCGCCTGATGCCCGCCGAACGATGTGCCGCACGCCCCGAAGGGAACCCCGACATGCCCGCCGAGACCCCCGCCCCGCAAGGCGGTTGCCCCGCCGGACGGCGCTCGTTCGTCAAGAAGGCCCTGGGCGCGGGCGCTGCCGGTGCCGTCCTGGCTGGCGGGGGATTCGCGCTCGGCGAGGCCGGTACGGCCCCGGCGCACGCGGACGGCACCACCGACGGGGGTCAGGTCGCCTTCCACGGCGCCCACCAGGCCGGCATCCTCACGCCGCAGCCCGCGGCCGCCACGTTCGTCTCCTTCGACGTCATCGCCGAGAGCCGCGAGGACCTCGCCGGCCTGCTGCGCACCATCACCGAACGGGCCCGCTTCCTGACCGCGGGCGGCACCCCCGCCGACCTCGGCGTCGGAGCCCCACCGTCCGACAACGGCATCCTCGGGCCCGTCGTCCCCGCCGACGAACTGACCGTCACGGTCGGCGTCGGCGCCTCGCTCTTCGACGACCGGTACGGACTCGCCAAGGCCAAGCCCGTGCGCCTCACGCCCATGCGGACCTTCCCCAACGACAACCTCAAGGCCGCCGAATGCCACGGCGACCTCTCGCTCCAGATCTGCGGCGCCCGCCAGGACGTGGTCCTGCACGCCCTGCGCGACATCGCCCGGCACACCCGCGGCGCCATGCAGATCAAGTGGCGCATCGACGGCTTCCAGAACACGCCGCGCCCCACCGGTGCCCAGCGCAACCTGCTCGGCTTCAAGGACGGCATCGTCAACCCGGACGTGAGGTCCGCGCGCGAGACCGACCGGCTGATCTGGGTCGGCGACGCGCTGGGCGAGCCCTCCTGGGCGGTCGGCGGCAGCTACCAGGTCATCCGGGTCATCCGCATGCTCGTCGAGTTCTGGGACCGGGTCTCGCTCACCGAGCAGGAGAAGATGTTCGGCCGCCGCAAGGACACCGGCGCCCCGCTCGACGGCGCCACCGAGACCGACATCCCCAACTACACCAGGGACCCGCACGGCACCGCGATCCCGCTGGACGCGCACATACGCCTCGCCAACCCCCGGACCGCGCAGACGGACAACACCCGTCTCCTGCGCCGGGGTTACAACTACGACCGGGGCATCGACAACGTCGGCAACCTCGACATGGGTCTGGTCTTCTGCAGCTACCAACAGGACGTCAAGCGGCAGTTCGAGACGACCCAGGAGCGGCTGATCGACGAGCCGCTCGTCGACTACATCTCCCCGACCGGCGGCGGCTACTTCTACGCGCTGCCGGGAGCCAAGGACTCCTCCGACTGGCTGGGCCGGAGCCTGCTCGCCTCCTGACAGCGACGCCGCTGCTCATCCGGCGCGTTCAACGGCGGCCGCCGCCCGAGGTGCGTCGCGCCTGCGGGCGAACAGGCTGTCCGTCAGGCCGGCGCCGGTCTTCTGGAGCAGGCTGTAGGCGAGCACGGGCAGGAGTACCTGGGGGTGGGTGGGCAGTTGGGTCGACGCCAGGACGGCCCCGGCGCTGCTGTTGTTCATGCCGGTGGCGAACGTGAGGGCGACGGTGTCGCCGTGTGTGGTGTGCAGGGCTTTGGCCAGGATCCAGCCGATGGCGAAGGAGGCGGCACACATCACGGCGGCGGTGACTGCCGAGGCCGTGAGGAGCGCGAGGTTGGGGTGGCGGAGGAATCCACCCAGAGCGCCGGCGGCGTTGGTGTAGGTGAGGCAGAGGGCGCAGACCAGCGACAGGAGCCGCAGCAGGGGCAGGTGGCGTTCCAGCGTGCGCCGGGGGCTGATCGCCCGGACGAGTAGTCCTGCCAGGCAGGGGACGGCGACGCCTGCCAGGGCGAAGAAGCCGCCGCTGGTCCGTGCCAGGCGTCCGAGGTCGGTGGCGTACGAGCCTCTGGTCACGTGGGCGGCGAGGTCGAGGGTGAGGGGGATGGTGAGCGGGCTGAGGAGGGTGGTGGTCAGCACCAGGCCGAGCAGGAGGGCGGGGTTGCCGCCCGCCCGGTGTCCCCATACGGTGGCGCCGCCCGCCACGGGCATCGCCCCGATGAGGGCCATCCCGGTGATCAGCCCGCCGCACCCGTCGCTGTCGGGGAGTTGTCCCAGGCCGAACGCCACCAGGGGCAGCAGGAAAAGAGGGGCGGCCGCTCCCGTGGCGGTGCCGGCCAGCAGGGGCAGCGGCTTGCGCAGCAGGGGCGACAGCGCGGAGCTGGGCACCTGGAGGGCGGCGGTGAACAGGACGAAGGCCAGGAGCACTCCTTGCGCCGTGACGGGGTAGGACGAGCCGCCGGGGGCGAACCGGGCGGAGAGGCGCAGATGACGGACGGCGTTGCCGGGCGCGGGCATCAGCAGGGCAGCGCCGTAGGCAGCCACTATGGCCCAGGTCAGACGGCGCTGGAGCCGGCCGAGGGCCCGGGAAACCGTGGAGACGTGCATGAGGGGCGCTCCTGTGGCGGGGCGAGTCCGGACGGAGATGTGCCTGTGTGAGCCAGGGTCGATGTGATCCCCCGCACTCGTCGAACGGCACGAACTGCTGTGCTCACGGCGTTCATGACCTACGTCATCGCGACGAGCAGCGGCGCGAGAGGCCCGTCACGCAGCCGGGACACGAACGGCCCCGCGAAGGTGCGGGCTGCCCAAGACGCCGCGCCCCCCACAACGGCGCCGACGGCGAGACCCACCACGACGTCATGCGGATGGTGGGCGCCGGCGTAGACAAGGGAGGCGGCCACCAGGAGCGCTTTGGCCGGGGCGGCGACCGCCGGACGCCTGTCTACGAGGAAGAGAGCGGCGGTGTCTACGAGGAAGAGTGCGGCGGCCATGGGCGAGTTGACCAGTGGGTGTGCCGGGCGAAGTCTGTGAATTCGCTGTACAGACTGCCGTCGATGGACGCGCCGTCCAATGCCTGCGTGATGGTGAGGCGGGTCATCGGTCATGGGTCTCCGTTGTGGTGAAGCGTTGCCGTGAGGAGGAACAGACGGAAAACGCCCCCTGGTTTTCCGGGAGTGTCCGGTCGGCCACCAAACGGTTCGTCTACAGCCGTCCCTCATGTTCTACATCATGTAGTAGATTCCCGTGTCAGCCCCACGCCGGGCGCGTCGTCCCGGCCGTTCTTGTGGCCTGCTCCGCGTGCTCCTTCAGGAGGCTGACCAGCCGTGCCCCGACATGACGTCCCGGATGACTTCCGGCCCAACGCAGTGCCCCCGGCCGGCCTGATCACCATCGTGTCCGCCAGTGTCGGCGCGGGGCACGACGGTGCCGCCGACGCGCTCGCCACGCAGCTGGAGGCGGCCGGCTTCGAGGTGGACCGCCTTGACTTCCTCGACCTGCTGCCGGCGGGTCTTGGCCGGGTCCTGTCCGGTGCGTACCACCGGCTCCTGACCGCCGCGCCCTCCGGTTATCAGCGGATCTACGCCGCCACCGAACGCTCCGGCTCGCCGGGGCCCGTAGTCCGCGCTCTGTTCCGCAGCGCCGAGCGGCGCACGCTCCGGGCGATCGGTCCGCGTCCGCGAGCGGTCGTGTCCACCTATCCGGGCGCGAGCCAGGTGCTCGGCGCACTGCGCCGCAGGGGGCGCCTCCACGTCCCCGTGCTCACCTACCTCACCGACTTCTCCGTACACCCGCTGTGGGCGGCCCCCGGCATCGACGCGCACCTCGCGGCCCACCCCGTTCCGGCGGCGCAGGCCAAGGCGCTCGGCGCGGCCCGCGTGACGGTGACCGGGCCGGTGACGGGAGCCCGGTTCACCGCGACAGGTGAGCCCGAACGCCAGGCCGCCCGGGACCGGTTCGGCCTCCCCCACGATGGCGCGCTGGCGTTGCTTGTCGCCGGGTCCTGGGGGGTCGGGCCGGTGCGTGAGTCCGCCGCCGAGATACGGGACAGCGCGATCGCCGAGCCAGTCATCGTCTGCGGCCGCAACAGCGCGCTCGCCGAGCAGTTGCGCGCCGAGGGCTTCCCGTACGTCCACGAGTGGGTCGGGGACATGCCGATGCTGATGCACGCCTGCGACGTCCTCGTCCAGAACGCGGGTGGCCTCACCTCGATCGAGGCATTCGCCAGCGGGCTGCCCGTCGCCAGCTATCGGTGCATACCGGGTCACGGCCGAACCAATGCCGCAGCCCTGGACGAGGCGGGGCTGGCCGTCTGGATACGAGAATCCCAAGACCTCCCCTCTGTACTCTCCGACCTGGTCAAGGGGCCGCGCGGTGAACGCCAACGCGCCGCCGGCCTCGCGCTGTTCTCGTCGGATTCCTCCCCTGTGGCCGCCATCACAGGCATGGCCGCACCACGTCCGGTCGTGCCGGGGCGGCCCCAACTGGCGCGCCGGAGGCCCAGGTTGGTGGCGGCTCTGCTCACCGCGACCGTCTCGCTGGGGATCGGCGCGCCCCTCGCCCATGCCTACGGCTCCGATCCCGGGCGCTTCTCCACGGCAGCCCACCGCCTCATCGAGGGGTACGAACTGTGAACTCCCGTACCGCGAAGGCCGCCCTGCTCGCCGCGGCGGGGACGCTGCCCGCGCTCGCCGCCCTGCACGCGGCGCCGGCCGTGTCCACCTTCGGCCCGCTGCGCAACCGTACGATGCCCCGGCTCTCTGGGCGGGGCAGCCCCGACCACATAGCGCTGACCTTCGACGACGGGCCCGACCACCTCTCCACCCCGCACTTCCTGCGCCTCCTGGACCGCGAGGGGGTACGGGCGACCTTCTTCCTGCTCGGCTCGATGCTCGCCCGCTCACCCGGGCTCGCCAAGGAGATGACCGCCGCCGGGCACGAGATCGGCGTGCACGGCTGGGCCCACCGCCCCCTGGTCCTGCGCGGGCCACGCGCCACTCGCGACGACCTCGCGCGCACCCGCGACCTGATCGCGGACGTCACCGGCGAGCGGCCCCGCCTTTTCCGGCCGCCGTACGGAGTGATGAGCACGGCAGCCCATCTCGCCTGCCGCGACCTCGACCTCACTCCCGTGCTGTGGACGGCGTGGGGCGAGGACTGGCGCCGCCGCGCCACGCCCCACTCGGTGTACGACACCGTGATGGGCTCGCTGCGCGGCGGCGGCACCGTCTTGCTGCACGACTCCGACTGCACCTCCGCCACGGGCTCGTGGCGCTCCACCCTGGGCGCGCTGCCCGCCCTCCTGGACACCTGGCGCGGCCATGGCTGGGCCACCGGGCCGCTGCGCGACCACGGCTGCGACGGGCTCTACTCCACGTAGTAGCTTGGGGTCCGCCCGATGGCCCACCGGGCTCCCCCGCGGCTGAGGAGTATGAGCGTGACGGACGACAGCGTCGAAGCGGCCGGGCGGCGGGCGCCCGGCGAGCTGGAGAACGAGGTGCTTGCCGCGCTGTGGGCAGCCGGCGCCCCCGTCGCGGCGGGCAGCGTTCGCGCGCAGGTCACCGGCGACCCCGCCTACACCACGGTCCTGACCATCCTGTCCAGGCTGCACGACAAGGGCCTGGTCACCCGCGAGCGGGCCGGACGCGGCTATCTCTACTCGCCCGTACGGGACGAGGCGGGACACGCCGCCGCGGGGATGCGGGCGCTGCTCGACAACGGCGGCGACCGGGCCGCGGTGCTCGCCCGATTCGTGTCCGAACTGGCCACGGAGGACGAGGAGATCCTGGAACAGCTGCTGCGCGGACACAAGGAGGGCTGAGCGGTGCGCATCGCCCTCTTCACTCCTCTCGCGGTCAGCGCGGTGCTCGCGCTGGCCGCGCCCTGGGCCGGCGGGCGGCTGCCGCCTCGCCAGGCGGCCCGGCTCCTGACGCTCACCTCGCTGATCGCGTCGCTCGTCACCGCCACCGCGCTGGGCATGACGGCCTTCACCCTCATCGGGCAGATCCCGGCCGTGGCCGAGGAAGGCGAGTGGTCACCGGGCGTGCTGGCAGCGCAGGCCCCGGTCAACTCGCTGGTCGCCGCCGTCTGCGCGGTCGCCTTCGCGGGGTGTGTCGGCGCGCTCGCGATCAGCGCCCGGCAGCAGACGATGCTCTGGCTGGCGGCCCGCCGGGAGTACCGCGCCCTCCCAACAGGCGGTGAACTCGCGGTGGTTGACGATCCGCTGCCCCAGGCGTTCGCGCTGCCCGGCTCACCCGGCCGCGTCGTCGTATCGTCCGGGATGCTGCGGGCCCTGTCCCCCGCCGAGCGCGCGGCGCTGCTCGCCCACGAGCGGGCCCACCTGCGCCACCGCCACCACGTATTCCTGCTGACGCTGCGCCTCGCCTCGGCCCTCAACCCGCTGCTGCGGCCCGTCGCCCGCGCCGGGAACTTCGCCGTGGAGCGCTGGGCGGACGAGGAAGCAGGCACCCTGGTGGGCGATCGGTCCCTGGTGGCGCGGGCGGTCGCCCGCGCGGCACTCGCGGCCAAGCGGGCCCCGCGCCACTCGCTCGCGGCGACCGGCGGCCCCGTACCGCAGCGCGTCCGGGCCCTGCTGGCACCGCCGACGCCACTGCGTCGCGATCTGGTCGTGGCGCTCGGGCTGCTCATGGCGATCTGCTGCTTCAGCCTGGCCCGGTCCGCCAACGACATGGATCAGCTCTTCGACACCGCTTCACCCGGCCACCTCCACTCGGAAGCCGGGCGGGTCCAACACCACCACGAGCACCAGTAGGCGGCGGTGACCGAGCCCGTCGTCGGGGTGGCCGGGCGTTGTGTGGTCCGTCAGCCCAGGTCCGCCAGGAGGGTGTTCAGTTCGCTCTCCTGCCGCGCCGGCGACATGGGCGGGTTCGAGTGGTCGATGCCGAAGGTCTTGAGCACCTTGTCCATCTGGGCGTCGACGGAGGTCCAGCCGGTGTCGTCCAGCGGCTGGAGCGAGTCCTGGTCGGCGTCCCACAGGTCACGCAGCGACTGGGCGGCCGCGTGGGCACCGGCCGCGTCCCCCGAGCGTGCGTCCTTGAGCGAGGTGGACGCGAGGTTGCGCAGCGCGCCGACCTTCGCGGGCGGGAAGTTCTTCACCGCCTGGCCCGGGGCCAGCTGGACGGCGGAGGTGGTGTCGCTCTCCGGCGCCGGGCCGACGTGCGGCTGGCTGTGGGCCCAGCTCAGCAGGGCCGCGGTGGCCACGGCCAGTACCCCGAAGCCGGCCAGTGCGACGCGCTCCTTGCGCGGGTCGCCGGCGGCCTGTGCGGCGTGCGCCGTGTCGCGGGTCTCGGTGACGTCCGAGCGGGTCACCGTCAGGTAGACCACCGTCGCCAGGATCAGGCCGAGGAAGATCAGACTGGTGGTGAACGTGCCCAGCGCCAGACCGGTCGGGTCGCCCGGGTTCTGGGCGGCCTTGGGGGAGGCGAGCCAGTCGCCGATGTTCGCGCCCAGCGGGCGGGTCAGGATGTAGGCGAGCCAGAAGGCCAGCACCGGGTTCGCGCCGAACCTCCGCAGCGCCGCGATGGCCGCGATGAGGCCGAGCGGCAGCAGCACCGAGACGCCCGGGCTCCAGCCGGTGAGCTCCAGCGTCCAGTCGCCGGTCGCGGTGCCGAGCGCGAAGGTGACCAGGACGGTCAGCCAGTAGAACGACTCCCGCGGGAGCGTGGTGACCGAGTGGATCGACAGCGTGCGCTCCCGCAGCCACCACACGCCGAAGACCACCGCGAGCAGCACCGAGAAGACGGCGGAGCTGATCCACAGCGGCACGTTCAGCTGGTCGGTCAGGATGTCGGTGTACAAAGTGCCCGTGACGCTGACAACGACCACGGTCAGCCAGTAGGGGAACGGAACGTACCGCTTCAGCCGCAGCTGGACGGCCAGGACCACCACGAAGACCGCGGTGAAGATCCAGGCCGTGTTCACCAGGCCCACGCCCAGCTGGGTGTTGATCCAGTCGGCGAAGCTCTCACCGACCGTCGTGCACAGGACCTTGATCACCCAGAACCAAATGGTGACCTCGGGGACCTTGTTGAGCATGAGCCGCCCGCTGCGCGTGCGTGCTTCGGTTGTGGTTGTCATGCGGGGAGGCTGACGCACGGAACCTGCAAGCAACCTGACTACGTGGCGGCATGCTGACTGCGTGGCGCTTCGGCGGCCGGGAGCGTCACCTCGATGTGGCCGCGCCCGTCGGCGATCGCGCGGACCTCCACCCCCGCGGAGGCGGCGATACGCCGCACCACCGGCAGCCCGAGGCCGTATCCGTCGCCGCTGGTCACCCCCGCTTCGAAGACCCGGTCGACTTCGGTGGGATCGACCCCGGGGCCGTCGTCCAGGACATCGACCACGACGGCCTCACCCTGGACGCGCGCGGTGATCCACACACGCGACCGGGCATGCCGCAGTCCGTTCTCCAGCAGGGGCGACAGCAGCGACACGGCGACGTCGGGCGCCACGGCGACCTCGGTTTTGGCAGGGAAGGCGACCTCGACCGCCCGACCGGCGATCGCCTGCCGCGCGGCGGACCGAAGATCACACCGGGTTCCGGCGTCCGTCCGTGCGCGCGCGGCGCGCAGAAGCGTCGTGATCGCCGTGTTGAGGCGGTCGACTTCGCTCAGCACCGCCTCCGGCGCCACCGGCTCACCGGCCAGCTGCGCCAGCTGCGCCTCGCCCCGCAGGACCGTGAGCGGTGTCCGCAGCTCGTGGGCGATCTCGTCGGTGAGCCGGCGCTCGTCCGCCAGCGCGGTGTCGACACGCTCCAGGAGGCGGTCGAGGGTCTGCGCCAGTTGCCCGAACTCGTCGCGGGCAGCCCCGAGGCCGAAGCGCCGCCCGGGTTCGTGGTGGCCCCAGTCGTCGGCCAGGGCCGCCATGTCGTGCACGACCCGCAGCGCCCGGCGCACCACGAGGTGTGCGACACAGCCTGCGAGCAGGACCGCGAGTCCGCCCAGTACCAGCGACAGGGTCAGGCTGTGCTGCTCGGACGTCTCGTACGGCGTGAGGTCCACCCGGACGACCACCATGACGCGGTGGCCGTCCACCGGGACCTTTCGCGCGTACAGGAGGTAGTGCGCGACGGTGGCGGTCTGCGACCGCCCCGCGACGGCCAGTGCCTCGACGCGCTCGGCCATGCCGGGCGGAACGTTCCCGTCGATCAGACGGCCGTCCGCATAGACCCAGGCGACCTCGTCCAGCGCCTCGCTGTCGTTCTCCGTCAGCACGACACGGCCTCCCGCGGTGGTGACGTTCGCCGCGACCGCCTCGGCGCGGGTACGCGCCAGATCATGTGCGTCGGCGTCCGTCACCCGGCTCAGCAGCACGTGCGAGACCACGACCAGGACCGCGACCACGGCGGTGGCGGTCAGCACCGTGAGCGCGACGACCCTTCTGCGAAATCCCGTCACTGCCATCGGTAGCCCACACCGCGGACGGTCGCCAGATGCTCGGCGACACCCAGCGGACCGAGCTTGGTCCGCAGCCGGCGCACGAAGGAGTCGAGGGTGTTGTCGCTGACCTGTGCACCGTGCGGCCAGCCGGCAGCGGTGAGGGCGTGACGGCGTACCGCGTCGCCCGGCGAGGCGATCAGGCGGCCCAGCAGCCGGAACTCCGTCGGGGTCAGGCTCGCGCTCACCGAGTCGTAGGTCACCACGTGCTTCGTCGGATCCAGGACGACCTCGCGCGGTGCGAACGCCACGGTGGCGCGGCGCAGCAGCGCTCGGACGCGGACCAGCAGTTCCGGGATGTCGAAGGGTTTGGTCATGTAGTCGTCGGCGCCGGCCTCGAAGCCGTCCACCTTGTGATGAAGGCCGTCCAAGGCGGTGAGCATCAGCACCGGCACATCGACACCGCGCGACCGAAGGGCAAGGCAGACATCGCGCCCGTCCGCGTCCGGAAGCCCCAGATCCAGGACGACCAGTTCGGGCGCCGGTACGAGCTGCCGCAGCAGGCCGTCGGCGGTGGCGGAGACGCCGACGCTGTGGCCGTCGTGTTCCAGGGCGCGCTTGAGGATGCCGCGGACCGCCGCGTCGTCCTCGCACACCATGATGAAAGCCACGCACCGACCGTAGAGACTCGCGTCCAAGTTCTCCATCTGCCCTGGTCGGCCGCCTGACGGTCGGGCAGGGGAACGAGGAGGACACGAGGGCCGACGACCAGCACTCCCGGGGGCCCCGAGGTCGCCGCCGACACCTGGTGAACTCGGACCGCCGCTGCCCACTGCGCGCGGCCCGCGCTTGGTACGGAGCTGGAAGGACCCGCCCGCTTCCACCGTGGCGGATGCCGGATCCCTACGGTTGTTGAGGGGCCGTTGGCGTGGCGGCCGGGTGTCGGCGCCGGAAGAGTTCGGGCAGGCGGGGGGCGCTGACGAATCCCTCGGCCCGAGCGCCGGCGAGAGCGATGCGGGGCAGGTCGCCGCTTGAGGCGAACAGAATGTAGCGGGGCTCCCAGATGGGTCGGTATTTGGCATTGGCGCGGTAGAGGGACTCGATCTGCCACCAGCGGGAGAAGAAGGTGAGGATGGACCGCCACAGCCGCAGGACAGGCCCGGCACCGAGGCGGGAGCCGCGTTCGAAGACGGAACGGAACATGGCGAAGTTGAGTGAGACCCGTTCGATGCCGAGTTCGACAGCGCCGGCCAGCACCTCAGTGACCATGTACTCGAGGAGGCCGTTGTCGCAATCGCGGTCCCGGCGCATGAGGTCCAGAGACAGCCCGTTGTCCCCCCAGGGAACGAAGCTGAGCAGCGCCGCGAGACCGCCCTTCGCGTCGTGGCACTCGACCATGACGCAGCGCCCGTCCAGCGCGTCACCGAGTCGCCCCAGAGCCATGGAGAAGCCGCGTTCGGTGGCGCCGTCGCGCCACTGGTCGGCCTTTTGAACGAGTCGTGCCATCTCGTCGTCCGGAATGTCCTGGTGGCGGCGGATCCGGACCGTGTACCCGGCTCGCTGTACCCGGTTGCACGCTTGTCGCAGGCCTCGCATCGCACGGCCCTCAAGGGTGAATTCGGAGCGTTCGACGATGGCCTCGTCACCCAGTTCGAGGGCGTTCAGGCCATGCCGGGCGTAGACGGCGCCTGCCTCCTCGGAAGCGCCCATGACCGCGGGCGCCCACCCGTGTTCCCGGGCTTCGCCGAGCCAGCGCTCGATGGCGCCGGGCCACGCCTCCAGATCGCCGATGGGGTCGCCGGATGCGAGCGTGACACCGCCGACGACGCGATACACCACTGCGGCCTTCCCGCTCGCGGACCACATCACCGTCTTGTCACGTCGCAAGGCGAAGTACCCCAGCGAGTCCCGGTCTCCGTGCTTGGCCAGCAGGCTGCGCAGCCGCTGCTCATCCTCGCCGTTGAGCCATTCCCTGCCGCGCGGGGCGCGGAAGCAGGCGTACAGGACCAGCATCAGCGTCAGCGCGCTCAGTACGTTGATCGTCACATCCACTGTGCGGGGGACGGCAATCAGCTCCTGGGCCCGTTCCGACGGCTCCAGGGTCACCATCCTGGCGAGTGTGTAACCGAGCCGGTCTCGCGGCGCGGAGCCTGACACCGTGTTGGTCCAGGTGACCAATGCCGTACCGAGGGCAACGCTGAAGGCTGTCGAGGTCACCCCTACGCCCACCGCGAGACCGATGTTCGACCGGTCGCCCTTGGCGACGAACTCCTTGCGGCCCACCAGGAGCATCAACACGAACAGCGCGGTCAGCCCGGCGGAGAAGTAGTTGAAAGGATGACGGCGGTAGCTGGCGTCGGGGTCGGAAAGAGCCAGCAGCACGACCATGGAGACAAGCGTCACGCCTGCCAGGCCGACGTTGAAAATCCACGCCGCGCGCTTACGGCGCCGCATCACCAGGGCCAGGAAGAGGGACAACACCACCGAGACCAGACCTGCTGTCGCCAGGTACGGGGTGAAGTAGCGCCCGTCGGCATTGTGAATGCGCACCTGCGAGCGGAAAGGCACGGAGAGGACGGCCACAAGGTTGAGCGCCGCGACCAGGCGCAGATACCAGACTGAACCGCCGGCGGCCCTGCGGCGCCAACGACCGCGCCGGGCCTGACCCGTTTCGGCGTCCCGACGCTGGGCCTGCGTCGGCGGACCGGTCTGGCCGGGACGGTCTTCGGACACGGGCATGTGCCTTCCGGATTCGGGGGAGCGCCAGGACACACAGCGTGCGACGCGTCCTCAGGCGCCTGTTCGGCGCCTCCCAGCCTACGGTCTACGACACTGTAGACGCACCGGGGTGCTGCCGTCGGGCGCGCTGGGACCCTTCGCGGCCCGGGGCCCGTCTCTTCGGGAGAACCTTCCCGGCGCGTACCCAGGCACGCGCACGCCGCCCCTGGAGCACGTCAGATCCAGTCTTTGCGTTTGAAGGCGGCGTACAGGACGACGGACAGGATGATGATGGCTGCCGTCGACGTGATGAACCCGGTCTGGGTGCTGAACCCGGGGTAGGGCACGTTCTGCCCGTAGAAACCGGTGATCGCGGTTGGCACGGCGATGATGGAGGCCCAGCTGGTGACCTTCTTCATGATGAGGTTCATGCGGTTGCCCTGAACCGTCAGGTTGGTCTCCATGATCGAACCGATCATGTCCCGCAGCGACTCGGTCCACTCTCCGGCCCGCAGCACGTGGTCGTAGACGTCCTGGTAGTAGGGCAGCAGCGGCTCGGCCACGATGTGCAGGTCACGGCGCAGAAGGCTGTTGACCACCTCTCGCATGGGCAGGACCACGCGTCGCAGCCGGGAGAGGCTTTTGCGCAGCTGATAGGAGCCGCGTTGGACGGTGTCGATCTGTTGGCGGCCTTCGTCGAACAGCAGGTCCTCAACGGCTTCGATGCGGTCGTCGAGGTCTTGCACGGCCGCGAAGTACCCGTCCACGATGTGGTCCAGGAGTCCGTGCAGGAGGTAGCCGACGCCGTGTTTGGCCAAGTCCGCGTTGTTGTCCCAGCGCTCGACGACCTCCTCGATACTGAAGCGCTCATCGGGGCGGACGGTGATGAGCGCGTTCTCGGTCACGAAGACCGACAGTTCGCTTGTGGACACGCGTCCGCTGTCCGGGTCCGTGCGGACCGCGTAGGCGCTGAGGAAGGCATGGGTGCGGTAGCGGTCGAGCTTGGGCCGCTGATGCTCGTGACGGGCATCTTCGACCGCCAGTTCATGGAGACCGAACTCTTCGCTGATCATGGCGAAGTCGGCAGGGCCCGGTGCGCTCAGGTCGAGCCAGACCGTCACACCTGGTTCGTCGATGTATTCGGATATGTCCTCGGCCGGGAAGTCCTCCAGCGCCAGTGTGCCGCTGCGGTATAGCCGTGTGCGTGTCGTCATGACCTGCAATCTCAAGAACGGTGTAGTGGGAGCGGGCGGGCAGGCGGGCGTCGCCCGGGGCGTTGTCGCCCTGCTTCAGGAGCGGGTATGGCCGTCAGGGCTTGGAGTCTCGCGGCCGGTCCTGGTGGGAGGCGATCCACTGTTGGACAGTGGTCACGGAAAGCCCGGGCGTCCTGTGCGATGGCGTGGAGGGGAACGCCGGCCGCGCGTCCGCACAGGAGGCCGCCTCCCCGGGGCCGGAGTTCACTGGTGCACCGCTTCGCTGTGCTCGTCGGCGGGCGAGGAACAGGGTCGCACCGACGGCAGCCGTGCCGGCCATGGCGCTGCTGAGCAGCGTCCGTGCTTCAGGTGGCGCGTATGCGAGGCCCGGCGTTTCGAGCGTTGCGCCCAGACCGAGGCCACGCCAGCCGTCGCGGCCATGGCGGGTCGGTGGCGTGAGGGTTTCATGCGGCAGCCCACCTGTTCGACAGTTGCCCGGATCTAAGCACCACTTGCGCAACTGGGCAACTATTTCCCGTATGCTGCGGAAGCGCACCACACTCATCTGAGCCCGTCCTGGCGGAGGTTGGGGTGCGTCTTGCGAGCGCCGTCCACAGCTGCGAGCCGGTTGTGCCGGCGGCAGGTCGGATGGCAGAGCACGGATGCTCATGAGCAAAGGAGGCGAGATGGACAGTAGTCCGGGTCACAGTCGGCCCTCCATGTCGTCTTCCTCGCCGTCTCTCCGCGACACCAGGTAACCGCCGCATCCCACCGCTGTTGGTCAGCACGGGGAACGCGCGTGGCGACATGGTGTCGCCCGCTCCCGCCACGGCGGGTTCAGGGGGCTCGCCCTGTCTGCCAACCAACTGCTCATGACCACCTCCTCGCGTCTGCGGGACCGCCGTGTCAAGCTCGCACGCCAAGCCACCGCCGCCCGAACGGTGCGTGGCTCCCTGCTGTCCGTAGCAGGCCTGGTCGGTGGTCCTGTCACCAATCAGGCAGGGGAGGACGTCGGCCGTATGGCCGACGTGGTGGCCCGCCTGTACGGCCCGGACCCCTATCCACCGGTGACCGGCCTGGTCATCCGCGTTGGGCGCCGACGCGCCTTCCTTCCCATCGACGCCGTTGAACGGATCGACGCGGGCCGGGTACGTCTGCGGACGGCGCGGATGGACATGCGCGAGTACGAGCGACGCCCCGGTGAGGTGCTGCTGGCCCGTGACGTGCTCGACCACCAGCTCGTGGACGTGGACGGAATCCAGGTCACCCGCGCCGCCGACCTCTACCTCGCACCCCTGGCCGAACGGACCGTCCTGGTCGGCGTAGACGTCTCCCTGCCCACGCTGCTGCGCAGGCTGGGGCCGCGGCGCTGGCAAGTCCGGCCCACCCCCGAGCGTGTACTGGACTGGCGGTCGGTGGCCCCGTTCGCCGAACACGCCATGGAAGGGCCGGCCGAGGTCAGCCTGCGCGGCACTCGCGCCTCGCTGCACCGGCTCAGGCCCGCGGACCTCGCCGACGTACTGGAGGATCTGGGCCGTGCGGAGCGCCAGCAGTTGCTGACCTGGCTGGAGCCCGGGCACGCCGCCGACGCCCTGGAGGAGATGGAGCCCGGCGAGCTGGAGAACCTTCTGCGTGAGGCGGGACCCGCCTACGCCGCACAGATGCTGGGCGAAATGGAACCCGACGAGGCCGTCGACGCGTTGCGCGACCTCGGCGCAAGCGAGCGCAGCATTCTCCTGGACCGGATGGCCCCGGCACAGGCCACCGGCCTGCGCGGACTGCTGGCCCGCCCTGAAAACACCGTGGGCGGCGCCATGACCACCCGGCTCGTCACCGCGCTGCGCGAGAACAGCGTCGCCCAGGTCCGGGGCAGGCTCGCCGAACAGGCCGAGCACCGCACCGAAATCGACGCCGTGGCCGTCGTGGACGCAGACGGACGGCTGGTCACAGACGTTCCGCTGTTCCATCTCGCCATTGCCGAGGACACCTCGACCATGGGCGACATGGCGGATTGGCTTGCCCAGTTCGGGCCGCGGATCGCTCTCCGTCCCGACACCCCCGTCGACGAGGCCGCCGATCATCTGCTGGCCTCCCGCGCTTCCTCCCTGCTGGTCATCGACGAGAACGAGACCCCTCTGGGACGCATGCTCGCCGACGACATTCTCGAAGCCCTTCGCCCCGAACGCGGGCGGCGCCACTTCCGGAGGTTCTTGCAGTGACCAGCGACGCGCACACCACCGCGGGAGCCGTCGGCGGCCCTGACGGCACGCGGCGACCGGCGCCACGAAAGGGCTGGCGGAGGATTGTCGCGGTGTCGGCGGTCGCGGGCCCCGGACTGGTGGCCGCCAACGCCGGCAACGACGCTGCCGGTATCGCCACTTACGCCTCAGCCGGCTCCCAGTTCATCTACGGCACCCTGTTCTTCATGGTGCTGGTCACGATCGCCCTGGTGATGGTCCAGGAAATGGCGGTCCGTCTCGGCGCCCATACCGGCAAAGGCCTGGGCGCCCTGATCCGCGAACAGTTCAGCCTCCGCATGACCGCCCTCGCCGTGTTCTGCCTCCTGTTGGCCAACACCGGTCTTGTCGTCTCCGAATTCGCCGGAATCGGCGCCGCCTTCGAACTCCTCGGCGTACCCAAATGGGCCGTCGTCCCCCCAGCCGCCCTGCTTCTGTGGGCCCTGGTGCTCTTCGGCTCGTACCAATGGGCCGAGCGCATCTTCCTGATCATGTCGTTGGCGTTCTTCGCCTATCCCGTCGCCATGGTCCTGGGCCACCCCGACTGGGGCCGGGTCGGCTCCCACTTGGTGATCCCGCACATGGAGGGCAGTCAGGCGTTCGTCCTGCTCGCGGTCGCGTTGATCGGCACCACGGTCAGCCCCTACATGCAGTTCTACGCCGCCGCCGGAGTCGTGGACCGCGGCGCGAAACCCGAGGACTACAAGCTCCTGCGGGCCGATGCCGTCCTGGGCGCGGTGTTCGCCTGCCTCATCAGCCTGACCATCATCATCGCCACCGCCGCGGCCATTGGCGGAACAGGGCCCCTGCAATCCGCCGCCCAAGCCGCCCACGCACTCGAACCGGTCGCCGGGCAGGGTGCCGAACTCCTCTTCGCGTTCGGCCTGATCGGAGCTTCCGCACTGGCCGGAGCCGTGGTTCCGCTGTCCGCCAGCTACGCGGTCGGTGAGGCCGCCGGGGTCGAGCGCTCCGTCTCTCGCCGCTTTCGCGACGCACCCCTGTTCCTCGGTATGTTCACCGGCCAGATCATCCTCGGCGCCGCGGTCGCCCTCACGCCGGTCAACGTCATTCAACTCCTCATCGGAACCCAGGTACTCCAGGGCCTGATCAGTCCGATCGTCCTGGTCTACCTCCTGGTCCTGACCAACCGCCGCACCGTCCTCGGCCCCGCGGCCAACGGACCGCGCTACCGCGTCGCCGCCACCATCGTCGTACTCGCTGTCGCGGGCATGTCCACCATCCTTCTCGCCCAGACCGTCCTGAGCCAGCTCGGCTGGGCCTGACCCACCCTCCGTTTTACCTGCCGCCAATGCGGCAAGGCGTCGGTGCTCACGAGTCGATCCGGCCCTCGCGCTCCGGTGGCGCACGGGCGGGCGTGCGCCACCGGAGCCGGCGGGGATCACTTGTTCAGGGACGCCCAGAACTCCTCGAAGGAGAGCTTGCCGTCTCCGTTGGCGTCCTTGGCCTTGATGATGGCCTGGGCCACCGTCTCGGTGACGTGGAAGTCGCCCAGCTGCGCCATGACCGCCTTGTACTCGCTCGCGGTGACGCGCCCGTCGCCGTCGATGTCGAGCTTCGCGAACGCCTTGCGCGCCTCTTCGATGTCCGCCACTGGGTCCACCCCTTTGTTGGTGCCACTGCTTGGTGCGTTTCTGACGCCGGTCAGATTAGCCGCCCATCCGACCACTCGACGCGGCGGCCGACCCTTGGCGGGCGCCCACCGCGCCACAAGCCCGACGGCGGCACGTCGCTGGTGGCGCAGCCGGGGCCGCGCGACGCGGGGGTCCTCGCCTTCACCGCGCATTCGGTGATCTTCCTGGACGAGGACGAGATGGGGGGTCTGCGGGAGATCGAGGACCCGGCGCACCCCGGGTCGCGCGGGCCCTGAAGTTCCGGGACGACGTACGGGTGGGGGCGGCGGACGGCGGCGTCCTGATACTCGGACGCGGGGTCGCGGGCCGCCGGGAGGTCGCCGTCGAGCTGGACGAGCGGGCGCGGGGCCGGGTCTCGGCGCCCCAACGCGCCCTCGCCGCACGGCACTTGGTGCCGGACGACGTGCTGCGGGCGCAGCAGTCGCCGGGCAACGCGCGCAGCGTCCGCACCTTCCAGGACGCCGGTTTCCGGCCGGTCGGCTCGGAGGCCCTGCTCCTCGGCACTGACCTTCGCGCCGCCCCAGGCCCCCTGACCTGACTGTTCGCCATATACGGAGGACGGTTTTCCGCCCGTCAAAGAGGAATTCGCGCCAACCTCACATCGCCGCTTCCTCACGCTCCGCCACCACGGGATAACTTCTCGCTGTCGCCGCCACACCGGGAGCACAGGGCTCCCAGGGACTAGCGGCGCTGGGGCGTTACAGCCGTGGCCATCACCACTGAAGCATTCACCGTGCGGCCGTTCACACGAAGTTGCCACCACATATGGGACGAGGGCGATCACGTCCTCATCGGTGTGAGTCCGGGGAACAGCTATTTCAGCGCCGGCCGCATCACCGAACTCGTCCGCTGGGCTTCGGCACGGTTCTCCCGGATCGACGTCGTGTACGCCGACCTGCACGTCGCCGAGCTGTTCGGCGCGCTCGGCTACGAGGAGGACCACGCGGCACGCCGCGCCTCGAAGGAGCTGAAGGCGGTGCGCCGCCGGATCGTGCGCGGCGTCGAGGAGGCCGGCCCGCACGGCACTCCGGTCGGCGTGCACGGGCTCTCGGAGTTCGCCGGGAACACGGTGTACGGGCTGCTGCACCGCCGGGTGCGGCACTTCCTGGCGACGGAGCCGGCCTTCCGCGCGGCCTGCGAGCGGATGGCGGCGCACTTTCTGTCCACGAAGGCCGCCGGCCCGGGCCCGAGCGAACGCCGGCTCTCCGCCTGCCTCGACTACATCGCCGCGGAACTCCCCTTCTTCCTGGACACCCCGGGCATCCTCGGCGTTCCCTCGTCGGTGTCGTGCTACCACGCGCCGATCCCGCTGACCGACCTCCTCTACGCCAAGGGCGGCGGCCTCCTCGCCTCCCGCAACCAGGCCTACGCCGTGGTGCGCCCGGAAGGAATCGCCGCATGAGCCCCGAGCCCGTCCTCGACTTCCCGCTCTCGCACCGCGGCGACGTGCTGCCCGAGGAGTGCGCCCGGCTGCGCGACAAGCAGCCGGTGGCCCGGGTACGCACCCTCACCGGCGACCGGGCCTGGCTGGTGAGCAGCCACGCGCTGGCGCGCCAGGTCCTGGAGGACGAACGCTTCAGCCTGAAGGACACCGCGGGCCCCGGGGTCCCGCGCCAGTACGCGCTGACGATCCCGCCCGAGGTCGTCAACAACATGGGCAACATCAACAGCGCCGGGCTGCGCGACGCCGTGATGAAGTCCCTCAGCCCGCGCACGGAAGGCCTCGCCGGGCGGATGCGCGCGCGGGCCGACTCCCTGGCCGACGCGCTGCTGGCCGAGGGGCCGCCGGCCGATCTGCGGGCGGGGTTCGCCGACCCCTTCTCCGCGGCCCTGCACTGCGACGTGGTGGGGGTCCCCTTCAGTGACTGGCGCCGGCTCATGTCCGGGCTCGATGTGGCCTTCATGACCAGCGCCCACACCTTCGAGGGCGCGGGCCTGAACTGGTACAAGGACCTCGGCTACATGGTGGAGCGGCTGAACGCGCCCGACGTGCCGCCGGAGAGTCTGCTCGGCCGGCTCGGCGCGCTGCGCGAGGACCGGGAATCGGCGCACCTGACCGACGAGATGCTGGCCACGGTCGCGGTCTCCCTGTTCGGCGCGGGCGCCGTGTCCACCTCCTCCTTCCTGGTCCTCGCAGTGCTCGCCCTGCTCCAGCACCCGGAACTGACCGGGTATCTGCGCGAGCACCCCGAGCGCATGGACCGGGCCGTGGAGGAGCTGCTGCGCTGGAACCTGTCGATCGGCGACGGACTGCCCCGGCTCGCGCTCGCGGACGTGCACCTGGGTGACGTCCTCGTCAGGAAGGGCGAGTTGGTGCTCGTCCTGGTCGAAGGAGCCAACTTCGACCCGGAGGTCTTCACCGATCCCGGACGCCTCGACCTCGACCGCGCGCACAACCCGCATCTGTCGTTCGGCGCCGGGCGCCACTTCTGCCCCGCCACCGGTCTCGGCCGGCTGCACGCGCGGACGGCGCTCGCGGCCCTGGTGGAGCGGCTGCCGGGGCTGCGCCTCGCGGTCCCGGCCGAGCAGTTGGTGTGGCGCACGGGCTTCATCAAGCGCCTGCCCGAGCGGCTGCCGGTGCTGTGGTGAGCGCGCGGCGCCCCGGGGCTCAGGGACTCCGGGGCGCAGCGCGGTTCCGCCGCGCTCAGCGGAAGACGCCGGTGTGGCCGAGCGAGTACCGGCCGGGCTGGGGGTAGACGGCGAGCCCGTGCGGGCCCGAGCCCACCGGGATGCGGGCCAGTTCCTTGCCGGTGGCGGTGTCGATCGCGTACACCTCGGCGTTGTAGCGCCCAGAGAGCCACAGCACCTTGCCGTCGGCCGAGACGCCGCCCATGTCGGGGCTGCCGCCGTCGGGCAGTTCCCACTTCTTGGTCAGTTTGTTCTTGGTGAAGTCGAAGATGGAGATGGTGCCCTCGCCCCGGTTGGAGATGTACATCTCCTTGGAGTCGCGGCTGACGTAGAGGCCGTGGCAGCCCTTCCCGGTCGGCAGCAGGGTCGGCTTGGAGAACTTGTCGCCGTCCAGGACCCACATGCCGTGCGCCATCATGTCGGCGACGTAGAACGTTTTGCCGTCCGGGGACATCTTCACGTCCTGCGGCATCGCCCCGTCGAAGGGGAGCTTCTGCTGCCCCACGATCTTCATCTGTTCGGTGTCGACCTTGAGCAGTTCGCCGGAGAACTCGCAGGAGACGATGAAGTACCGGCCGTCCATCGAGAAGTCCGCGTGGTTGACGCCCGCGCAGCTCACCGGGACGGTCTTGACGCGGTTCATGGTGACCGGGTCACGGAAGACCAGCTCGCGGTCCATCGAGGCCATCACGACGGCGTACTTGCCGTTGGGCGTGAAGTAGAGGTTGTACGGGTCGGAGACCTGGACCGTGCGTCCGGTCTTGCCGGTGGCCGGGTCGATGGCGGTCAGCGAGTCGCCGAGGTCGTTGTTGACCCACAGCGTCTTCATGTCCCAGGACGGCACGACGTGCTGCGGCTGGTGGCCGACGCGAATGGTCTCGATGACCTTGTAGGTGGCCGGGTCGATCACGGAGACCGTGTTGGAGTTGGTGTTGGGCACGTACACGCGGGGCAGGAAGTTCTTGACCGCGGGCTGGAGCGCGTTCGGCCGGTCCGCCGCGTAGGCGTCCTTGGGGTCCAGGACGGGCGGCATCCCGGGCAGGCCCTGCGGCACGGTCTTCTTGGCGACGGCGGGCGGCGGGGCCGCCTTGGTGCTCATCGCCTCGTCCTTGTGGCCGGAACCCGACCCGCAGCCGGCGAGTGCCGCGAGCAGGGCGGCCGCCGAGAGCAGCGCGGTGGTCGTCTTCGTTACGGTCGGCATCAGATCAGCAGCTCCGTGGTCGTGACCGCGCGCAGTCGGCGGCGTTCCAGTTCGGCGAGGAGGACGGGAAGCGCGGCGACCGTGTCCGCGTAGCCGAAGTGCAGGCTCACCACCGATCCGTCGCGGATCTGCCCGGTGACGTTGCGGGTGACGGCCGAGGCGCCGGGCGAGGTGAAGTCGAGCGAGTCAACGTCGTACGACAGCACGTGCGGGTACCCGGCCCGCCGGGCCAGCTTCTGGACGAGCGGCGTCGCGTACTGGGTGCGGGAGGGCCGGAACCAGGTCCCGATGGAGCCGGTGAGGCGGCGCAGCCGGTCCGCGCAGCCGGTGATCTCGGCGTACGCCTCCTCCTCGTCCATGGCGGAGATGTCGGTGTGGTGCAGGGTGTGGTTGCCCAGTTCGTGGCCGCCGTCCAGGATGCGGCGGGCCATCGCGGGCTGCTCGTCGAGCCAGGTGCCGACGGCCAGGACAGTGACCTTGGCGCCGGCCTTCTCGGCCTCGCCGAGCAGGGTGGTGGCGATCTTCGGGTCGCCCTGGCCGTGGAAGGTGAGCGCGACCTGGGGCCGGCCCCTTGGTCCGCTGCTGATCTGGACCGGCTGCCCGGGGAAGGCGCGCGGGGCGGGCGCGGGGCGGGGCGCGTGGGGGCGGGCGGCGGCCGCCGCGGAGGCGGACGGCGGCGTCGGGGAGCCGGACGGCCGACGGCCCTCCGCCTCCCGCGAACAGCCTGCCGTCAGCGCCCCCGCGATGGCCGCGCCCGCCCCGGCGCGCAGGGCGCCGCGGCGGTCGACCGCGCGGGGTGATGGATTCAGCACATGGACATTTAAGTGCGCCGACGTGCGGTTCGTAATGATTGACCCATTTAAGGACCTTTGCGGGTCGCGTCCACCGGGCCCCGCCCCGAGCCCTGCCACTCGATGATTCACTCATCCCTGTCGATAGTTATTCATGCTTTAGAAGGTGCGTGCTGTAGCTCACCTACGATTCACAGCTAAACTGTGATGGTTTGTGGGGCTATGTCCGATTGTGGACTTTTGATGATGGGCCGCCCATCTGTCATAGTCGGAGCCACGACCCCCATTGACCCGGGCCAGGTCGTCTTCAGCGCCGGTGATCACACCCCCCTTCAGATCGCCGGCGCCCCACAGAAGCCCCCGAGGTGCCCCATCCGGCCGCCAGGGGGCTTCTGTGATGTCCCGCCAGGGGCTTTTCCGTGATGTCAGCGGTCGGCGACCCGCATCTCGAACCAGGTGGTCTTGCCGCGCGGCAGCAGATCCACGCCCCAGCGGTCGGACAGCTTGTCGACGAGGAACAGCCCCCGGCCGCTCACGTCGAGTTCGCGCACCGGCATCAGACAGGGCAGCCCGCGCGAGGGATCGCGCACCTCGATCCGGATCCAGCCCCGGCGGCGCAGCATGCGCAGACCGAAGACGCGGGCCCCGGTGTGGCGCACCGCGTTGCCGACGAGCTCGGAGACCAGGAGCACCGCGTGCTCGGCGAGCGTGGGCGACAGCGCCCACTGGCGCAGCACCACGGACTGGGTGATCCGGCGGGCGCTCGCGGCGGACTCGGGGCGCGAGGGCAGCCGCACCTCGCCCTCCGTCGGATTCCCGAACAACTCCAGCGCCTTGAGCGCCAGTTCGTCGTCGGCGGACGGCATCCATCGCGCCGCGGTCGCGCTCACGCGCTGCGCCGGTTGTTCCACACCCTCCAGCCCCGCCATGCCACCATCATGGCGGCCCGGGGCGGACTCCGGGGGCGTTCCGAAGGAATCGCCCCTGCGGAACGTGACGTTCCGCAGGGGCGCCATGGCATATGACAGAGGCAGCGGAGAGACGTGCGCCCCACCGTTGACCTGCGATGACGCGACGCGTTCGCATGATCACGAAGCGTTCCGCAGAGGTTTTCCTTAAGGTTGCCTTAAGGCTGTGCTAATCCCCCCACAGGGTGTACACCCCGCCCTCACATGTACAGCGTCCGTTGACGCCGTGCCTCAACTACCCCGCGTTCAGAGGAACTTGGCCTTGCCCGGGCCGTCCTCGACGAAGCTGCGCATGCCCCGCTCGCGGTCCTCGGTGGCGAACAGCGCCGCGAACCAGGTGCGTTCGATGGCGAGCCCGGTGCCCAGATCCGTCTCGAGCCCGGCGTCGATCGCCTCCTTGGCCGCGCGCAGCGCGATGGCCGGGCCCTTGGCGAGCCGCGCGGCCCAGGCGTGCGCCCGCTCGTACACCTCGGCGGCGGGCACCACCTGGTCGACCAGGCCGATGGCCAGCGCCTCGTCCGCCTTGACCTGCCGCCCGGTGAAGATGAGGTCCTTGGCCCTGGAGGGGCCCACCAGGCGGGCCAGGCGCTGGGTGCCGCCCGCGCCGGGGATGAGGCCGAGCAGGATCTCGGGCTGGCCCAGCTTGGCGTTGTCGCCAGCGACACGGATGTCGGCGCAGAGCGCGAGCTCGCAGCCGCCGCCGAGCGCGTAGCCGGTGACGGCCGCCACGACGGGCTTGGGGATGTTCGCCACGGCGGTGAAGGCGTCCTGGAGCGCGCCGCCGCGCGCGACCATGGCCGCGTGGTCCATGGCCCGCATCTCCTTGATGTCCGCTCCCGCCGCGAACAGCTTCTCGCCGCCGTACAGGACCACGGCCCGCACGTCCTCGCGCCGGCCCGCCTCCTCGGCCAACTCGCGCAGCCGGTCCTGCGTCGCGACGTCCAGGGCGTTCATCGGGGGCCGGTCGATGCGGATCGTGCCGACGCCTTCGGAAACTTCGAGGTTCACAGTCATGCAGGCAGGTTAACGGTCACTAACGACGGCGGGCCCGGCGCGTGAGCGATCGGGGTTCTCCCCCGGCCACCGCACGCCCCGGGCCCGTGGGCCGCCGCGCGTCGACGGACTACTTGGTCCACTCCGACCACGACAGGTTCCAGCCGTTGAGACCGTTGTCGGGCTGGATGGTCTTGTCCTTGGAGTTCTTCACGACGACCACGTCGCCGATGAGGGAGTTGTTGTAGAACCAGGCCGCCGGGGTGGACGGGTCGCCCGCGCCGCGCGCGTCCCGCAGACCGACGCAGCCGTGGCTGGTGTTGGCCGAGCCGAAGACCGAGGGGTCGCCCCAGTAGTTGCCGTGGATGAACGTGCCCGAGCCGGACAGGCGCATCGCGTGCGGCACGTCCTTGATGTCGTACTCGCCGCCGAAGCCGACGGTGGCGCCGTTCATCCGGGTCACCTCGAACTTCTCGCTGATGACCATCTGCCCGTTGTACGTGGTGTTCTGCGGGGAACCCGCGCTGATCGGGATGGTCTTGAGGGACTTGCCGTCGCGCTCGACCTTCATCGTGTGGGCGCTCGCGTCGACCGTGGAAACCTGGGAGCGGCCGATGGTGAAGTGGATCGTGCGGGTCTGCTTGCCGTAGACCCCGGGCCGGCCCTCGACGCCGTCCAGGTTCATCTTGACGGTGACCTTGGTGCCGGGCGCCCAATAGTTCTCGGGGCGGAAGTCCAGACGGTCGTTGCCGAACCAGTGGCCCTGAACCGGTACGGAGGGCTCGGCCGTCACGGTGATCGCCTTCTCGACGGCCTCCGGGTTGGTGATGCCCCGGCTGAAGTTGAGCGAGACCGGCATGCCGACGCCGACGGTGGAGCCGTCCTCGGGCACGTACTGCCCGATGAAGGTGTTCTTCGGGACGAGCGTGGTGAAGGTGGTGTCCTTGGCGGACTCACGGCCCTTGGCGTCCTTGGCGACCGCGTGGACCTTGTACTGCGTGGCGGAGGCGAGGTGCTGGTCGGGAACCCAGCCGACGCCGTCGGGGGATATCTTCCCTGCGACCGCGTTGCCCTTGCTGTCGGCCACCGCGACGGCGGTCAGCTTTCCCTTGTCGGCGGATATCTTCAGCGCGCCGTTGGTGGCCACGTCCTTGGCGTTGTCGGCCGGGGCGATGGTGACCACGGCCTCCGAGGCCTTGGTGTCCTCGCCGGCGCCCGCGCTGCCCGCCTTGGACTTGGAGCCGCCGCCACCGCCGCCGCAGGCGGTGACGAGCAGCAGCATCGCCCCGAAGATGAGGGCCAGCAGTGCGCTGCCCCGGCGCCCGCGCCGACCGGATCCGGCCGATGCCCCCGAAATAGGCTGCCCGTTCAAGACTGTTCTCCCCTCGCGCGGCGTGGCCTCGCCACCGCCGCACTCACTCACCCCCGTACGCGTCCTCGCGCGCACACGGCGCTAGATAATCACACCGGATGCGGCCCGATCTCCCTTCCCATGTCACCGTTCAGTCCCAAATCTTCCTGGAACCCTCAGGTGAAACACAGAAACCGTTCCCGGTTGCTTAACCGGGAACGGTTTGAGGGACCGAGAACGGTCGGGGGCCGTGTGCCGTGGGGGCGATGGACGCGCGGACGCGATTCAGGAGAGCGCGGAGCCCGCCTTCCACTTCGCCCAGTCCATGTTCCAGCCACCGAGCCCGTTGTCCGGAGCGACCTGGCGGTCATGGGAATTGACCACCTCGACGACATCGCCGATGAGGGTCCGGTCGAAGAACCAGCCCGCCGGGGTGTCCGAGCTGCCGCCCTTCACATCGCGCAGCCCCACACAGCCGTGGCTGGTGTTGGTGTTGCCGAACGTGCTGGAGGGAGCCCAGTAGTTGCCGTGCAGGAAGGTGCCGGTGTTGGTCAGCCGGATGGCGTGCGGAACGTCGGGGATGTCGTACTCGCCGCCGAAGCCGACGGTTTGACTGTTCATCCGCGTCACGTCGTACATCTCGCTGACCACCATCTTGCCGTTGTACGTGGTGTTCTTCGGCGACCCCGCGGAGATGGGCAGCGTGGACACGAGCTCGCCGCCGCGCCGCACCTCCATGGTGTGCGCCTCCGCGTCCACCAGGGACTGCTGGTCGCGGCCCACGGTGAAGCCGATCGTCTTGTCCTGGATGCCGTACACCCCGGGGGCCGCCAGGACGTCGCGCAGGCGCAGGTCGACGGTGACCTTGGTGCCGGGCGCCCAGTACCGCGCGGGCCGGAAGTCGAGCCGGTCCTTGCCGAACCAGTGGCCCCGCACCTCCACCGGCGGCTGCGAGGTGATCCTGATGGCCCGCTCGACGGCCGCCCTGTCCTTGATCGCCTGGTTGAAGTTGAAGGAGACGATCATGCCGACGCCCACCGTGGAGCGGTTCTCGGGTTTGAAGTAACCGATGAACCGGTGCTCCGGCACGAACGTGGTGAAGGTGGTGTGGCGGGCCTGGCGGTGGCCGTGCCCGTCGAGCGCCACGGAGTCCACCGTGTACAGCGCGGCCAGCTGGAGCGCCCCCGCCGTCGGCGTCCACGTCAGCCCGTCCTCGGAGATCTTCCCGGGCACCTCCTCGGGCTGCGCGTCCTCCGTCTTCATCACCTTGACCCGCTCCAGGCGCCCGCTCGGCACCCGCACCCGCACCTTCTGGTCCGCCGCGACGCCCTTGGCGCCGTCGTCCGGGGTCACCAGGATCGCCTCCCGGGGTGTCAACGGCTTGCCGCCGATGTCACCGATGTCCAGGGCGCCCCCCGAGCACCCGGTCAGCGCGGCCACCAGGACCGCCGTCAGTCCTGCCCATGCCAGGGCGGCGGCCGTGCCCGCCCCTGCCCGCTTCAGTACGTCTGTCACGACCGGCCCAACGACCGCGCCCCGCCCAGGGAAACGTGAGTACGAGGGCTGTTGCGGGAAGAACAGGTGCAGGGACACGCACGGGGAGCCGCGGCCGGGACGCCGCGGCTGCCCTGTGCCAAGCCGCGGGAGGCCGTCAGGTGTCGAGCGCAGCCGAGCAGGAGGCAGTGCGGGGTGGCCCCGAGGGGGTGCCCGATCTCAAGGGCGCGCCCGGCGTGGAGGTGCGCCGGAGGGTGAACGGCCACCGGGGTGAACCGGGGGCCCTGCGCCCCCCTGTGTGGCCGGGCGCGCCCACCCCGCTCGGCGCCCGCTACCGGGTCGGCCCTGACGGGGTGGCGGGCACCAACTTCGCGCTGTGGGCGGGGGGCGCGGAAGCGGTCGAGGTATGCCTGTTCGACGCGGCGGGCACCGAGATCCGGCTCGCGCTCACCGAGCTGACCCACGAGATCTGGCACGGGTTCGTGCCGGGCGTCCAGCCCGGCCGGCGCTACGGATTTCGGGTGCACGGGCGCTGGGACCCGTGGACGGGCGCCCGCTGGAATCCGGCGAAGCTGCTCCTGGACCCGTACGCGCGAGCCGTGGACGGAGACTTCACGCTGCCGCCCGAGGTGTACGGGCACGTGCGCGACTGGCCGCAGCAGCACGTCGCCGACACCGTGCGCGACGACCGCGACTCGGCGCCGCACGTCCCCAAGGGCGTGGTCGTGCAGGACGACGACGACTGGGCCGACGACCACCGGCCCAAGACGCCCTGGTCCGACTCCGTCATCTACGAGCTGCACGTGCGCGGCTTCACCCGGCTCCACCCGGGCGTCCCCGAGCATCTGCGCGGCACCTACGCGGGCCTGGCCCATCCGGCCGCCGTCGAGCACCTGGTGCGGCTCGGCGTGACGGCGGTGGAACTGCTTCCGGTGCACCAGTTCGCCCACGAGGACCATCTGCTGCGGCGGGGGCTGCGCAACTACTGGGGCTACAACTCCATCGGATACTTCGCCCCGCACGCCGCGTACTCGGCGAGCGGGAGCACGGGGCAGCAGGTCGGCGAGTTCAAGCGGATGGTGCGGGCGCTGCACGCCGCCGGCATCGAGGTCATTCTCGACGTGGTCTACAACCACACCGCCGAGGCCGGCGAGCTGGGGCCCACTTTGTCGCTGCGCGGCATCGACAACCGCGGCTACTACCGCCTCCAGGCCGACGCCCGCCGCTACGCCGACTACACGGGCTGCGGCAACACCCTGCACGTGGTCCAGCCCCAGGTGCTGCGGCTGATCACGGACTCGCTGCGCTACTGGGTGACCGAGATGGGCGTCGACGGTTTCCGCTTCGATCTGGCGGCCGCGCTCGCCCGCTCGATGCACGACGTCGACATGCTCTCCCCCTTCCTCGCCGTGATCGCCCAGGACCCGGTCCTGCGCCGGGTCAAACTGATCGCCGAGCCGTGGGACGTGGGCAACGGCGGCTACCAGGTGGGCTCCTTCCCACCGCTGTGGACGGAGTGGAACGACCGCTACCGGGATGCCGTACGCGACTTCTGGCGCGGCGCCCTGCCCGATGTGCGCGACCTCGGCTACCGGCTCTCGGGCTCCAGCGACCTGTACGCCTGGGGCGGCCGGCGCCCGTACGCGTCGATCAACTTCATCACCGCGCACGACGGTTTCACCCTGCGCGACCTCGTCACCTACGAACGCAAGCACAACGAGGCCAACGGCGAGGGCAACCGGGACGGCACCCACGACAACCGGGCCTGGAACTGCGGAGCGGAGGGCGAGAGCGACGACCCCGATGTCACCGCGCTCCGCCGCCGCCAGCTGCGCAACCTCCTCACCACGCTGCTGGTCTCCACGGGCGTGCCCATGCTGGTCGCGGGCGACGAGATGGGCCGCACCCAGGGCGGCAACAACAACGCCTACTGCCAGGACAACGAGGTGAGCTGGGTCGACTGGTCGCTCCTGGACGAGCCCGGCCCCCGCGCGCTGCTCGAACTGACCACGCGGCTGGTGGAGTTGCGCCACCGCCACCCCGTCCTGCGCCGCCGCGCCTTCTTCTCGGGGCGCTCGCAGGGCGCCGACGGGCTGCGGGACCTGGCCTGGTTCACCCCGCTCGGCGAGGAGATGACGGAGCGGGACTGGTACGCGCCGGCCGCCACCATCGGCCTGTACCTGTCCGGCCGTGACATCCCCGGGCGCGACGCCAGGGGCGCCCCGGTGGTCGACGACAGCTTCCTGATCCTGCTGCACTCCGGGGATGGCCCGCGCGAGTGCGTGCTGCCGGGCCCGCCCTGGGCCGGCTCCTACGAGCTGGTGGTGGACACCTCGCTGGAGCAGCAGGACCGGGCGCCCGGACAGGTGCACCGGGGCGGCCGGACGGTGACGCTGCCGGCCCGGTCGCTCCTTGTCCTCAAAGTGGTGGAGTAGATCCCGGGCGCTGGGGCTGGGGCAGGGCCTAGCCGAGGATCTTGCGGTCGTACGCCACCGCGACCGCCGCGGCCCGGTCCTTGACGCCCAACTTGCCGTAGATGTGGGTCAGATGGGTCTTCACGGTGGCCTCGCTGATGAACAGGGCCCGGGCGATCTCCCGGTTCGAGGTGCCCCTTGCGACCAGCTGGAGCACTTCGCGCTCACGGGCCGAGAGCGGTTCGCCGACCGGGACCGAGGGCGTGCGCACCGCCGTGACCAGCCGGGAGGCGACGGCGGGCGAGAGCACGGTGCGTCCCTCGGCGGCGGCCCGCACCGCGGTGAACAGCTCCTCGCGGGGGGCGTCCTTGAGCAGATACCCGGTGGCGCCCGCCTCGATCGCGGGCAGCGTGTCGGAGTCGGTGTCGTACGTGGTCAGGACGAGGACCTTGGAGCGAAGACCGCGCCGGGCGAGCTCGGCGATCGCGGCCACTCCCCCGCCGCCGGGCATCCGCAGATCCATCAGGACGACGTCCGGGTCGAGTTCCTGCGCGAGGTCGACGCCCTGGACGCCGTCGGATGCCTCGCCCAGGACGTCGAAGCCGTCGGCCGAGGCGAACATGCCGCGCAGACCGTCCCGCACCACGGGATGGTCGTCGCAGATCAGGAGGGTGATGGTGGCGTCAGTGGTCATGGGGGACCAACGGTACGCGGGCCGAGACGGCGGTGCCATGGCCGGGCTCGGATTCCACGGTGAGGGCGCCCGCGATGCGTTCGGCGCGGGCCCGCATGCCGTCGAGGCCGAAACCGCCGGCGCCGGAACGGGCCGGCAGGCCGAGCGGGTCGAAGCCCTGGCCGTCGTCGCGGATGTCGAGGGAGACCTCCTCGCCCATGAAGGAGAGGGTGACGCCGACGCGGGAGGCGTGGGCGTGACGGCTCGCGTTGGCCAGGGCCTCCTGGGCGATGCGCAGCAAGGTGGCCTCGATCTCGTCGTGGAGCTGGACGGCGGTGCCGGTCACGGTGAAGTCGGCGCGCGCTGCGTGCCGGGCGCCCCAGTCGGCGACGGTCTTCTTCAGCGCCTCGTGCAGGGCGTCGTGTTCGAGGTCGAGGGGGCTGAGGTTCTGCACCGAGCGGCGGGCCTCGCCCAGACTGTGCCGGGCCAGTGACTGGGCGCTGGCGAGGTGGTCGCGCACGAGGGCGGGGTCGGTGGCGCCCGCGACCACCTGGAGCTGGGCGATGATGCCGGCCAGGCCCTGGGCGATGGTGTCGTGGATCTCGGCGGCGAGCCTGCGGCGTTCGTCGGCGACGCCCGCCTCCCTTGCCTGGAGCAGGAGTTGGGCGTGCAGGGCGGCGTTCTCGTCGAGGGCCTGCTGGAGGCGGGCGTTGGTGGTCTCCAGCTCGGCGATGGTCTCGCCCTGCACGCGGGCCCGCTCGTCCTCCTGGGCGGCGAGGTGGCTGAACACGGTGAGCAGGACGCAGTTGATGACGAGCACCGCGCCGAACACCACCCACCCCATGGTCCCCTTGGGTGGCAGCCCACCGGACTGCGAGCCGGCCATGATGACGGCGGTCGCGAACAGGCCGATCCGCACCAGGCGGCGGGGCAGCAGCGCCTGCGCTCCGAAGTAGCCGCACACGGCGTAGAAGGCGAAGAACGGGTTGAGCCAGGTGAGGGCGAAGGCGAAGGCCCAGCGCAGGAAGTAGTAGACGGCGCCCGCGGCGCTCGGCCCCGGCCGCGTCCGGCGCAGCCGGTCCCAGCCGGTCTGGAGCAGCAGGGCGCCGCCGGCCAGGGCGACGGCGGCCCAGCGGGTGGCGGGGCTCATCAGCAGGTCGGCGGTGGCTGCGGCGGCGAGGCAACCGATGAACAGGAGTCCATAGGGGCCCCAGCGGTGGAACGTCTCCCAGCGTTCCTCCACCATGTCCCGCTTCGCCGTGCTCGCCCCGTCGTTCATGGCCCCAGTCTCGTCCACGGCGCGCCCGGCCACCGTCTCGCCCCATCCGGGCGCCGCCGTCACTGCCACCGGAACCAGCGGGTCGCGGCCACCGAGAGCAGTACGGGCCACAGGGCCAGGATGCCGAGGTGGTCCCAGCCGGGCCAGGTGCCGGCCGCGGCCTCGGTCAGCGCCTGGGCGGCGGCGCCGAAGGGCAGCAGTTCCACGATCCGGCCCAGGGTGTCGGGCATGGCCTGGACGGGCAGCCAGACGCCCGCGCTGAACATCATCGGGAAGAACACCGCGGAGCCGACCGCGTTGGCGATCTTGGAGGTACGCGAGAGCGCGGCGACGAGGGCGCCGAGGGCGAGCGCGCTCAGGACGGCGAGCAGCAGCGCGAGGGCGTACCCGAAGAGCTGGCGGGGCAGTGCCACGTCGAAGGCGAGCCTGCCGACCGTGAGGGACAGGACGGCGGAGACCAGGGCGGCCGCGCCGTGCAGCCCCACCTGCGCGCCGAGCACGGCGGAGGGACGTACGGGGGTGGCCGACATCCGGCGCAGGATGCCGCGTTCGCGGTAGCCGGTGATGACCGGCGGCATCGCCTGGAGCCCGGCCATGATCATGGACAGGAGGACGGCGACGGGTACGTAGGCGTCGACGAAGCGGATGCCGCCGAGCGCCTTGTCGGGGTCGCGGAAGCCCGGGATCGAGCCGAGGACCACCAGCAGGACGGTCGGGAAGACCATGATCCAGAAGAGGCCGGCGGGCTCGCGCCTGAAGAGCGTGGCCTCGGTCCGCAGCACGGCCGCGGCGGCCGGGCGGGCGGGGCGCGGCGGGGTGAGGGTGCTGCTGGTCATGCCGAGGCCTCCGTCAGGTCGAGGAACGCGTCGTCGAGGGTGGCCTCGGACACACGCAGTTGGTGGGCGGTGATGTGGTGCCGGGCGAGCAGGGTGATCACGGCGTTGACGGTGTCGTCGGTGCCGTGGATGGTCACCCGGCCGTGCTTCTCCTCCACGGCGGCGGCCCCCGGCAGCGCGGGGAGCGCGAGGTCGTCCAGGGGCGCGGAGGGCGTGAAGGAGATGATGGTGGAGCCGGCCGCGCGCCGGATCAGACCCGAGGGCGTGTCAAGCGCGGCGATCCGCCCCTGGTCGATGACGGCGACCCGGTCGCACAGCCGCTGGGCCTCCTCCATGAAGTGGGTCACGAGCAGGACGGTGACCCCGCCGCGCCGTACGTCCTCGATCAGCTCCCAGGTGTCGCGCCGGGCCCGGGGGTCGAGCCCGGTGGTCAGCTCGTCGAGCACCACCACGCGCGGGTTGCCGATCAGGGCGAGCGCGATGGACAGGCGCTGCTTCTGGCCGCCCGACAGCTTGGCGAAGCGGGTGGACAACTTCTCGGTGAGCCCAAGCCGTTCGGCGAGCGGGCGCCAGTCGGCCGGGCGGGGATAGAAGGCGGCGTACAGCTCCAGCGCCTCGCGCACGGTGAGCTTGGGCTGGAGCTCGCTCTCCTGGAGCTGGGCGCCGAGGACTTGGGTCACCTCGTCGTGGTCGGCGACCGGGTCGTACCCGGCCACCTCGACCGCCCCGGCGTCCGGGACGCGCAGCCCCTCGACGCACTCGACGGTGGTCGTCTTGCCGGCACCGTTGGGGCCGAGGATCCCGAAGATCTCGCCCTCCTCGACGGTGAAGCTGACGCCGTCGACCGCGGCCCTGCGGCCGTACGCCTTGCGCAGCTCGTTGACTTCGATGATTGCCATGCCTTGAGAATCCCGGTCGGCCGGGGCCCGCCGCATCGGCCATCGCGCTCGACCCGCGATCAACCGATCGGTTGACGGGCGCTACGACCCCGGCGCGGCCCCCGGTCCCAGGACCGGACCAGCGGCACCCGTCCCAGGGCCGGCGGACCAGCGGCGTCGGTCCTAGGACCAGCGGACCAGCGGCACCCGTCCGAAACTCGGTGGGCACTGTCCGTGCCCGTCCGTAGGCTCACCCCTGATGTCCGAAACACACGCAGCCACCCAAGACCAGTCGGCCACGCGCTCGCTCCTGAGGCTCTGGCCGTACGTGCGACCTGTGCGAACGCGCTGGTTCTGCGCGGCCTTCATCGCCGTCGTCGCCTCCTGCCTCGGCCTGGTGATCCCGCTCGTCCTGAAATGGATCGTCGACGGGCCGGTCGCGGAGCGCGACCCCGGCGGCGTGTGGCTCGGCGCGCTGTATCTGCTGCTGCTCGGGCTCGCCGAGGCGCTTCTGTTCGGCTTGCGGCGCTGGCTGGTCGCGCGGCCGCTCGCGGGGGTCGAGGCGGACATGCGGGCCGATCTGTACCGGCGCGTGCAGCGCCTGCCGGTCTCCTTCCACGACCGCTGGTCCTCGGGCCAGCTCCTGTCGCGCGGCACCACGGACCTCATGCTGCTGCGGATGTTCCTGGCCTTCCCGCTGACGTTCCTGATCGTCAACGGAGTCACGATCCTGGCCGGGTTCGCGATCCTCATCTCCCAGGACTGGACCCTCGGCCTGGTGCTGCTGGTCCCAGTCGTCCCGCTGGTGGTCGTCTGCTCGCTCTTCGAGACGCGGTACGCCCTGGTCGCCCGGCAGGCGCAGGACCAGGTGGGCGACGTGACGACGGTGGTCGAGGAGAGCGTGCTCGGCATCCGGATCATCAAGGGGTTCGGCCGGCACCGCGCCCAGGCCGTGGCCTTCGGCGAACTCGCCCGGCGGCTGCGCGGCACCGAGCTCGCCAAGGCGCGGCTGCTGGCCGGGATCTGGGGCCTGATCACCGCGATCCCCGAACTGGCCATCGCAGCGGCGCTGGTGCTGGGCACGGTGCGGGTGGCGGACGGGGAGCTTTCGGCGGGCACGCTGGTGGCGTTCCTGTCCACTGCGCTGGCCCTGCGCTGGCCGGTGGAGTCGATCGGCTTCCTGCTGGCGATGAGCCAGGAGGCGGCGACGGCGACGACGCGGTTCTTCGAGGCGATGGACGAGGACGGGGAGGAGGCCGAGGAAGCGGAGGAATCCGAGGGAGCGGCTGAAGGAGCCCCGCAGGAAGCCCCGCTGGGAGCCGCGTCGGGGCCGGGCGGCACGGGAGCGGCATCGGACGGGGTCCGGTTCGAAGGGGTGGTGTTCTCGTATCCCGACGCGCCGGCGGACAGCGTGCCCGTGCTCGACGGGGTCGATCTGCACATACGGCCCGGCGAGACCATGGCGCTGGTCGGGGGGACCGGATCGGGCAAGACCACGCTCACCGCGCTCGTGCCCCGGCTCTACGAGGTCTGCGGCGGCCGGATCACGCTCGACGGGCAGGACATCGCCAAGATGCCACGTGAGCGGCTGCGGGGGCTCGTCTCCGTGGCGTTCGAGGAACCCACCCTGTTCTCGGCGTCCGTCGGCGCCAATGTGGCGATGGGCGGCGGGAGTTCACCCGATGTGGAGCGGGCCATCGACATCGCGCAGGCCCAGTTCGTACGGCGGCTGCCGCAGGGCCTCGACACCCAGGTCGGCGAGCAGGGGCTGAGCCTGTCGGGCGGTCAGCGCCAGCGGCTCGCGCTGGCGCGGGCGGTCGTGGGGCGGCCCAGGTTCCTGATCCTGGACGACCCGCTCTCCGCGCTCGACGTCCACACCGAGGCCCTGGTCGAGGCCGCGCTGCGCCGCGTGCTCCAGGACACCACCGCGCTGGTCGTCGCCCACCGCCCCTCGACGGTGATGCTGGCCGACCGGGTGGCGCTCCTTTCGCGCGGACGCGTCGCCGCCGTCGGAACCCACCAGGAACTGCTGCGCGACAACGCCGAATACGCCTGGCTGATGTCGGGCGCGGACGACCACCACCACGACGAGCCGGAGGACACCCGATGACCACGACGGTCGGCAAGGAGGTGGCCACCGGCGACGAGGCGGTGGCCGAACCGGGCGCGGGCACCGACCCGTTCGACCGGGACGAGCTGCCCGCGCCGCCCGGCGCGACCGGCGCGCTGCTGCGGTCCCTGCTGGCGCCGCTGCGCCGGCGCGTGGTGCTCGCGACGCTGACGCTCGTGGTGCAGCAGGCGGCGGCCCAGGCGGGCCCGCTGCTCGTGGCGTACGCCATCGACCGGGGCGTACCGGCATTGCGCGCGCACGACTACGGCCCGCTCGTCGGCGTGGGCGCCGGCTATCTGCTGTGCGCGCTGGCCTCGGGGTTCTTCCAGTACGCCTTCATCCGGATCTCCGCCGGCGTCAACCAGGACGTGCTGCTCGACCTGCGGGGGCGCATCTTCCGGCACGCGCAGGCGCTGAGCGTGGACTTCCATGAGCGCTACACATCGGGCCGGCTGATCTCGCGCTCCACCACGGACGTCGAATCGCTGCGGGAACTGCTCAGCGAGGGGCTTCAGGAGCTGATCGGGGTGGTCCTCTCCTCGGTCTACATCTGCGCGATGCTGCTCTGGCTCGACTGGGGCATCGGCGCGCTCGCCGTCGCCTCCTATCTGCCGCTGCACTTCCTGATCCGTGGCTACCGGCGCCGGGCCGGGGAGATCTACGGGGTCCGGTCCACGGCGATGGCCGCCGTGATCGTCAAGTTCGCGGAGACCCTGAACGGCATCCGTCCGGTGCGGGCCTTCCGGCGCGAGCGGGCCAACGACGCCGAGTTCCAGGAGCTGAACCGGCGGCACGAACGCAGCAACGGTGACGCGCTGCTCGAGATGGCGCGCTATGTGGTGGGCTCACGACTCGTCGCCAACACCGCGGTCGCGGCGATGGTGCTGTGGGGTGCGACGAGGGTCGCGGACGGCACCCTCGCCCTGGGTGTGCTGGCGGCGGCGGTCCTGTACCTGCGTCGTCTGTACGACCCCATCGACCGGCTCGGCATGTTCCTCAACTCCTACGAGTCGGCCGCCGCCTCCCTGGCGAAGGTGGCCGGCCTGCTCTCCCAGGTGCCGTCCGTCCCCGAGCCGGTGCGGCCGGCGGCCCTGCCGGAGCGGGCGAGCCATCTGCCGGGCCGGCGCGTCGACTTCGAGGGGGTCGGCTTCTCCTACCGCACCGGCGGCGAAGTGCTGCCCCGGTTCGATCTCGCCATCCCCGCCGGCCAGACCGTGGCGGTGGTCGGCTCGACGGGCGCGGGCAAGTCCACCCTCGCCAAACTCCTGGCCCGCTTCTACGACCCGACCACCGGCCGCGTCCTGCTCGACGGCACGGACCTGCGCGAGCTGTCCGTGCGCGAGCTGCGGCGCGGGGTGGTCATGGTCACCCAGGAGGCGTTCCTGTTCTCCGGCACGGTCGCCGAGAACATCGCCATCGGCCGCCCGGACGCCTCCCGCGAGGAGATCGAGCAGGCCGCGAAGGCGATCGGCGCGCACGACTTCATCGCGGACCTGCCGCAGGGGTACGACACGGACGTACGCAAGCGGGGTGGCCGCATCTCCGCCGGACAGCGCCAACTGGTCGCGTTCGCACGGGCGTTGCTTGCCGACCCGGCGGTGCTGATCCTCGACGAGGCGACCAGCTCCCTCGACGTCCCGGGCGAGCGCGCGGTGCAGCGCGCCATGCACACGGTCCTGGGGGGCCGGACGGCGGTGGTGATCGCGCACCGGCTGTCCACGGTCGAGATCGCGGACCGGGTCCTGGTGATGGAGCACGGTCGCGTCGTGGAGGACGGCGCCCCCGCCGACCTGATCGCGGGCACGGGCCGCTTCGCCGATCTGCACCGGGCCTGGCGGGACAGCCTGGCCTGACACCCCCCGGGACGCGGGTCCGCGGCTTCGTGCGCACTGCCGGCGGATCATGAGCACTGTCCGGGTAGCTCCGGACGATCATGGGCAACGGTCCGTGACGATGGCTGGGGCTAGCCTGGCGGCATGCAAGCAATCCTGGTCAGCGCGTGTCTGCGCGGGGTGCCATGCCGATTCGACGGGCAGCACAAGGCGTCTTCGGAGATCGAGGAAGTGGTGGCAGGTCGCGAAGTCGTCTCCTTCTGCCCCGAAGTGGCGGGTGGGCTCGCGACGCCTCGGCGGCCCGCGGAGCTGGTGGGCGGCGACGGGCACGACGTGCTCGACGGGGCGGCACGGGTCGTTGAGGACACTGGACGTGACGTGACAGCGGAGTTCGTGGACGGAGCGCGGCGCGCACTGGCGGCGGCACGGCACGGAGGCTGCACGGAGGCGCTGTTGATGCCGCGCAGTCCGTCGTGCGGACGTGGCGCGGTCCACGACGGCTCGTTCGCGGGGGAGCTGATGCCAGGAGACGGGGTGACGGCGGCGCTGCTCGAGCGGAACGGGATTACCGTGCGGCCCGCGCCCGGGGTGTGAAGCGATCACGAGCCGGCCCCACCTCAACCGGCCACTGACCGTGAGCAGCAGCGGGAACGACGGTGCCTTCCGGAATGCTCGGCCCCGTCGCCACGCCCGGTCTGCTCAGCGCGCGCGGATTCCGACATTCCCGCAGGACCCGGTGCTCACGGAATCGTGGACCCCACACCGGGCCCCGCCCCAGCCCTCGTCCGCCCCTTCGGACAGGTTGCCGCCCCGCACCCACCTGCCGCCGCGCCGGCCGGGACCGGTTTCGTAGGATCGGGGGGTGGCAACGGCAACGGGGATCAGCTGGGCGGCACCGACGGAGACGGAGTGGCTGCTGCACTCCGCGGGGCTGCGCGGCGACATGGAGGCGCAGCTGCGGGTGCTGGCCCGCGAGGTGCTGTACATCGCCGCGCCGAAAGCCGAGGTCGACGCGAGCCCCGACCGGGTCCGCTGGCCCGCCTACCGGGACGCGGCGGGGCGCCCCTGCAAGCCGGTGCTCACCCGAGGCATGCTCCCGCCGTGGCACCCGGACTGGGTCTTCCACGGGGTCACGCTCGGGTGGATCGCCGGGTCGGGTCTGCTCGGCGGGCGTACGCTGCTCGCGGTCAACGCGGGCACCCCGGCCCAGTTGTTCCTGCCGACGGGCGCCGACCATCTGGACCGGTGGCGCCGCCTCCACGCGGAGGCCGAGCGCCCCGAGCGGCTGACGGGCCTGCGGCACGGCGCGCTGCACGGCCCGCTCGCTTACGGGCTGGCCTGCGGCGCGCATCTGGCGGTCACCCACGACGTGCCGTGGAACGAGGTGGGCTCCCTCTACCAGGAGTACACCGCCGAGGTCCGGATGCTCCGCGACTCCTGGGGCATCACCGACCCGGCGAGCTGGCGCCGGCAGGTGGACGCCCTGCTCGACGCGCGCAACAGCCCGCCCGAGCACGGCTTCGTGCTGCGCGTGCGCGAAGAGCTGCGGGCCGGGCTCGGTGAGGCGCCGCCGCCCGAGCTGTGGCGCGAGACGGCCGCCGGGCACGCCCAGGACATCGGGGTGGGGCACGCCGCCGTCACGGAGATCGAGGAACTGGTGCGGCGCGTCATGCGCTACGAGGCCCGGTTCCGCGCGGACGGCCTGCTCCCGCCGGACGGCCGGGTCACCTCGGTCGTCGCCTACGACTACGGGCGCGCGGTGAACCTGGCGCGCTGGGGGCTCTCGGCCCGGCTGTGCACACCGCACGAGGCGGAGCAGGTGATCGTGCACGCGGGCGCCCTGAGCAAGGCGGCCTACCGCTCCTGGGAGGACTTCTCGGCGGGGTACGCGCTCGGGCGCGTGCTGCGCTTCGACCAGGAGTCGTACGGGAGTTACTACCGGCAGAACGTAACCGCGCACCGGATCCTCACCGACCACGAGGGCAGCCCCTGGCGCAACCTCCCCTGGCGCTGACCCGGGGCCCCGCGCGACGCTCCGTCTCAGGCGCCCACCACTCCGTCGATGCCCTCCCGCACGAGGTCGGCGTGGCCGTTGTGCCGACCGTACTCCAGGATCAGGTGCGGCATCACCATGCGCAGCGACACGTCCTCACCCCAGCGCGGCTGGTGACCGGCGAGGTCGAGGGACGGGGCGTCGCGCTCGATGCGCCGGGAGTGCTCGACCTCGGCGCGCCAGGCCGCGAACGCCTCGTCGGCGGTTGCGCCGGTGGTGTCGTACGCGGCCTGGAAGTCGACCTTGTCCGACCACACCATCGGCACGTCGTGATCCTCGAACACCCGGCGGAACCAGGCGCGTTCGACTTCGGCCATATGCCGGACGAGCCCGAGCAGGGAGAGGGTGGAGGGCGGCATCGAGGGGCGCCGCAGCTCCTCGTCGCCGAGCCCGTCGCACTTCATGGCGAGCGTGGCCCGCTGGTAGTCGAGAAAGGCGCGGAGTGTCTCGCGCTCGGTGCCGAAGTGGGGCGGGCCTGTGCGGGGGTCGGTCATGGGGTGCGCTCCTAGCCGGTCGATACTTCCGGCAGCGTACGCACCCTGCCTCTGGCCTCCCACTCCCCAGGGGCGCGGGGAACTGCGCGAGGAACCCACGGCCACCCGCGCCCGAACGCACCCGAGTTGGACCCTCTCACTTCTGCCGCAGCCGCAACGACAACACCGCCGCCCCCGCCATCAGCACCGCCGCCCCCACCGCCGCCGCATCCAGGCCCCGCGTGAACGACGCGAACGCGACCGTCAGGTCGGCGCCCCGGAGTGACGCCACCGCACCCCCCAGCGTCTCGCGTGCCGACGCCGGCGCGTGGGCCATGCCGTGGCGGTAGACCGCCGCGCCGAGGGAGCCGAGCACCGCCATGCCGAGCGCCCCGCCCAGCTCCTGGCCGGATTCCAGGACCGCCGCCGCCGATCCGGCCCGCTCGGGCGGCGCCGCGCCGAGGGCGAGTTCGTTGGCCAGGGCCATCGCCGCGACGAGCCCGCAGGTGTAGACGGCGCAGGCGGTGAGGGTGAACCACAGCGGCGTGTGGGTGCGGACCTGGGACAGCGCGAGGAATCCGCAGGCGGAGACGGCGAAGCCGGCCGCCATGACGTAACCCCGGTCGAAGCGCCGCGCGAGCGCGGCCCCGCCGGGCGCCCCCGCGAACGCCCCCACCGCGGGCACCAGGCTCCACATCGCCGCGCGCAGGGGGCTGTTGGCGAGCACCGTCTGGAGGTACTGGGTGAGGAAGACCGCCATGCCGACCGTCGCCCCTATGGCGAAGAGGTTGGCCAGCACCGCGCCGCCGAAGGCACGCCGGCGCAGCAGCACCAGGTCGACCAGCGGGTGGGCAAGGCGCGACTGGCGGCGTACGAAGACGTACAGGAGGGCGAGCCCGCCGAGGACGGAGACGGCGGGCAGCAACTCCAGGCCGTCGCGGGCGAGTTCCTTGACGCCCTGGATCACGGGCAGCAGCCCGGCGAGCGACAAGACCGCGCTCGGCCAGTCGAAGCGGCCCGGCGCCGGCTGCTTCACCTCGGGCAGCAGGAACGGCGCGAGGACGAGCAGCAGGAGCATGGCGGGCAGGTTGATGAGGAACACCGAGCCCCACCAGAAGTGTTCGAGCAGCGCGCCGCTGACGACCGGGCCGAACGAGATGCCGACGGTCATGACGCCGGTCCAGGCGGTGACCGCCTTGGCGCGCTGGCGCTCGTCGTGGAAGAGGTTGCGGATCAGCGCGAGTGTGGAGGGCATGAGCGCGGCCCCGCCGACGCCGAGCAACGCTCGCGCGGCGATGAGGAGTTGGACCGAGTCCGCGTAGGCGGCGGCGACCGAGCCAAGGCCGAAGACGGCGGCGCCCGCGAGCACGAGCCGGCGCCGCCCCACACGGTCACCGAGCGCGCCCATCGTGATGAGCAGTCCGGCCAGCACGAAGCCGTACATGTCGAGGATCCACAGCTGCCCGGTGGAGCTGGGCGCGAGGTCCTGGCTGATGAAGGGGATGGCGAAGTAGAGGACGGAGACGTCCATCGAGACGAGGAGCAACGGCAGCATGAGGACGGCGAACGCGGTCCATTCCCGGCGCCCGGCACGCGGCGGGGCGGGGTCGGCGCGGCCCGTGAAGGGGCCGAGGGTGGTGTCCATGCGGGGAGCGAAGCAGGGCCCCGCGTACGCCGCTACCGGCGGCCTAGTGCACCGACCCCGTACCCCGGGTGACGGGCCAGGACGGCGTACGGCGCACTAGTACACTGCCCGCCGTGACCGCGGATCCGCCCTACCTGTCCATCGCCGCCGGCATCCGGCGCCGCATCGCCTCGGGCGAGCTCGCCCCGGGCGACCGGGTGCCCTCGACGCGGGCCATCGTGCGGGAGTCGGGCGTGGCGATGGCGACCGCGACCAAGGCGCTCGCCGTGCTCGCGCGGGAGGGCGCGGTGCGGGCGGTGCCGGGGGTGGGCACGGTGGTGGCGGAGGCCGTCTCGGCGCGCGGCCCGCAGGGGGCGGCGCTCAGCCGCGAGGCCGTCGTGGCCGCGGCGCTCAGGATCGCGGACGCCGAGGGGCTTGCCGGGCTCTCGATGCGCCGGGTCGCCGGGGACCTCGGCACGTCCACGATGGCCCTGTACCGGCATGTGCCGAGCAAGGGCGAGCTCGTACGGCTGATGACGGACGTGGCCTTCGACGAGGCGGACCTGCGGCGCCCCGCCGGCGACTGGCGGGCCCAACTGACGCACGCCTCGCACCAGTTGTGGGGCGTCTACCGCCGCCACCCCTGGATGGCGCGCGCGATGGCCTCCTTCATCCGGCCGGAGCCGATGCCGGAGGCGATGACGTACACCGAGTGGGTGCTGCGGGCCCTGCGCGGTACGCCGTTGAGCGTGCACCAGGTGATGCTCACGCATCTGACGCTCATCGCCTTCGTCCAGGGCCTCGGCATGGCCATGGAGTTGGAGGGCCACGCCCTTGAGGACACCGGCGTGTCCAACGACGAGTGGATGGACCGCAACGGGGGGCGGTTTGCGGCCATCGTGTCGAGCGGCCGCTACCCCGTCCTTGCGACCATTTTCGAACACGAGCCGTTCGGCATGGACTTGGACTCGCTCTTCGCCTTCGGGCTCGACCGTCTCCTCGACGGTATCGCGGTGAGCATCCGCGAAACGTCCGCTTAACGAACGACGACCTTCGGACAACGGACGTTTTTCGGCCAACTTGTTGACGCGCTCCTGACAGACGTTCTCCGCTGCTGGCACTCTTCCCCCGTTCCACGCACACAGTTTTCCCGCACAACATCTCGTTGCCGCACCTGCTCCGCTTTGCTCTGCCCGGCCGACCCCACCCAGTCGGACCGGATCCCCCTCGCAGAAGGAGTTCGCGTGAGATCCACGCATCGTCGTCGTGCCACCGCCACCGGCGCCCTGTTCGCCGCGGCCGCCATGCTCAGCGTCGGCTTCCAGGCCGGGTCGGCCAGCGCACAGCCCGACGACTCCGCGGCCACCGCGGCCCTCAAGGCCCAGGCGGTACGCAATCCGGGCGCCCTGCCCGTGAGCCTCACCCCGTCCCAGCGGGCCGACCTGATACGCAAGGCCAACGCGACCACGGCGGACACCGCCAAGGCGCTCGGCCTCAGCGCGCAGGAGAAGCTCGTCGTCCACGACGTGTCCCAGGACAAGGACGGCACGGTCCACACCCGCTACGAGCGGACCTACCAGGGCCTGCCCGTGCTCGGCGGCGACCTGATGGTCGACTCCGCGGCCGGCAAGACCAAGGACGTCATCAAGGCGAACAGCGCCCAGCTCAAGGGGGTCTCCACCGCCGCGCCGTCCGACGCCGCCGCCACCGCCGGCGCCCAGGCCCTCAAGGCCGCCAAGGCCGCCGGCTCCAAGGCGGACAAGGCCGACAGCGCCCGCAAGGTCATCTGGATGGTCAAGGGCGCGCCGACCCTCGCGTACGAGACGGTCGTGGGCGGGCTCCAGGACGACGGCACCCCCAACCAGCTGCACGTCATCACGGACGCCAAGACGGGCGCCAAGCTGCACCAGTGGCAGGGCATCGAGACCGGCGTGGGCAACACCCACTACAGCGGGCAGGTCACCCTCGGCACCTCGCAGTCCGGTTCCAGCTACACGCTGAACGACACCGGCCGCGGCGGGCACAAGACGTACAACCTCAACCACGGCACGTCCGGCACGGGTTCGCTGTTCACCCAGTCCACGGACACCTGGGGTGACGGCACCAACTCCAACGCCGCGACCGCGGGCGCCGACGCCGCGTACGGCGCCGGGGTCACCTGGGACTTCTACAAGAACGTCTTCGGCCGCTCCGGCATCCGGGGCGACGGCGTCGCGGCGTACTCCCGCGTCCACTACGGCAACTCGTACGTGAACGCGTTCTGGGACGACAGCTGCTTCTGCATGACGTACGGCGACGGGTCCAACAACAACGACCCGCTGACCGCGCTCGACGTGGCCGGCCACGAGATGTCGCACGGCGTCACGGCCGCCACCGCGGGCCTGAACTACGCGGACGAGTCGGGCGGCCTCAACGAGGCGACCTCCGACATCATGGGCACGTCGGTGGAGTTCTACGCCAACAACCCCTCCGACCCCGGTGACTACCTCATCGGCGAGAAGATCGACATCAACGGCGACGGCACCCCGCTGCGCTACATGGACAAGCCGAGCAAGGACGGCGGCTCCGCCGACAGCTGGTACTCCGGCGTCGGCAACCTCGACGTCCACTACTCCTCCGGCCCGGCCAACCACTGGTTCTACCTGGCGTCCGAGGGCAGCGGCGCCAAGGTCATCAACGGCGTGAGCTACAACTCGCCGACCTCCGACGGCCTGCCGGTCACCGGCATCGGCCGCGACAAGGCCCAGCTCATCTGGTACAAGGCCCTCACCACCAAGTTCAACTCCAGCACGGACTACGCCGGGGCCCGCGCGGGCACCATCGCGGCGGCGACCGAGCTGTACGGCGCGGGCAGCGCCGAGGTCAACAACATCACCGACGCGTGGGCGGCCATCAACGTCGGCGCCCGGCACGGCGGCGGCACCGACCCCGGTGGCAAGGTCTTCGAGAACACCGCGAGCGTGGCCATCCCGGACTACCCGGGCAACGCCATCACCGACCCGGTCACCGTCTCCGGCGTCTCGGGCAACGCGCCGAGCACCCTCAAGGTCGGGGTGAAGATCACCCACACCTACATCGGTGACCTCCAGATCGACCTGGTGGCCCCGAACGGCAAGTCGTTCCGTCTCCAGAACTCGTCCTCGGACTCGACGGCGAACATGGACAAGACGTTCACCGTCAACGCCTCCAGTGTCGCGGCCAACGGCGTCTGGAAGCTGAAGGTCCAGGACATGGGCCGGTACGACACCGGCACCGTCACGGACTTCAAGCTCAGCTTCTGAGCCCGTCCGTGACCGCACCGCCCCGAAGGCTCACCTTCTGACCAGGCGGCTGGCCGGAAAGTGAAGGTGCCCGGAGCCCTTGAGGCTCCGGGCACCGCCCATGTCCGCGTCCGCGCGGGGCGGACTCAGCGCATCAGCACACCCGCGCCCTCCCCCGTGGCCTCCGTCGGGCCGGCGACCAGGCCGAGCTCCGCGTGGGTCGCGAGCCGACGATGGGCCGGCAGGATCCGGACGGTGTAGCCGAACGGGCCGGTGCGGTCCAGGGCGAGCGGACCCTCGTAGATCCAGCGGCCCTCCAGGTCGGGGCCGCCCGCCGGTTTCAGCGCGAAGGCCGCCGCGTCCGCGATGGCGTCGGCCGCGTCCACCCGGCCGGCCACCGCCTGCACCTCGACGTCCTCGGGGCCGAGCTCGCCCAGTGCCACCCGCACCCGGAGCGCCAGCGTGGAGCCGAGCTCCGCGGTGCCGTTCGGGGCCGCCGCGTCGGGCGCCACCGCCTCCACGTGGTCGACGGCCACCCGTGGCCAGGCACCCCGCACCCGCGCCTTCCACTGCGCGAGCTCCCGCGCCGTGTCGGCGTCCATGGCGCGGTGGGCGGCGGCGGCCGGCGCGTAAAGCCGGGTGACGTACTCCCGCACCATTCGCCCCGCGAGCACCTTGGGCCCCAGGGTGGTCAGCGTCCGGCGGACCATCTCGATCCAGCGGTCGGGAAGCCCGGAGGGCCCGCGGTCGTAGAAGCGCGGGGCGACCCGGTCCTCGATGAGGTCGTACAGGGCGTTGGCCTCCAGCTCGTCGCGGCGGTCCTCGTCGGTGGCCGCGCCGTCCGCGGTGGGGATGGCCCAGCCGAAGTCCGGCTCGAACCATTCGTCCCACCAGCCGTCCAGGACCGACAGGTTGAGGCAGCCGTTGAGCGCCGCCTTCATCCCGCTCGTCCCGCACGCCTCCAGGGGGCGCAGCGGGTTGTTGAGCCACACGTCGCAGCCGGGGTAGAGCTTCTGCGCCATCCTCATGCCGTAGTCCGGCAGGAACACGATGCGGTGGCGCACCCGGGGGTCGTCGGCGAACTTCACCAGCTCCTGCACGAGCCGCTTGCCGCCGTCGTCGGCGGGGTGCGCCTTGCCCGCCACGACGATCTGCACCGGCCGGGTCGGGTGCAGCAGCAGCTCTGTCAGGCGCTCGCGGTCGCGCAGCATCAGGGTGAGCCGCTTGTAGGAGGGCACCCGCCGGGCGAAGCCGATGGTGAGCACGTCGGGGCTCAACACCGAGTCGATCCAGCCCAGTTCGGCCGAGCCCGCGCCGCGCTGGCGCCAGGAGGCGCGCAGACGTTCACGGGTCTCGGTGACCAGTTGCTCGCGCAGTTCCCTGCGCAGCTCCCAGATCTCCGCGTCCGCGATGCCGCGCACCACGTCCCAGCGATCGGTCGCGCCGACGGTCAGCGCGTCCTCGGTGCGGGCCGCGCCGATCCGGCGGGCGCCGAGCCGGAAGACCTCGGGCGCGACCCACGTGGGCGCGTGCACGCCGTTGGTGACGGAGGTGATCGGCACCTCCTGGGCGTCGAAGCCGGGCCACAGACCCGCGAACATCTCCCGGCTGACGGCGCCGTGCAGGGTGGAGACGCCGTTGGCGCGCTGGGCGAGGCGCAGGCCCATCACGGCCATGTTGAACAGGTTCGGCTCGCCGCCGGGGTAGGTCTCCATGCCGAGCCGCAGGATCTTCTCGACCTCTACGCCGGGCAGTTCGCCGTCGTCGCCCAGATGGCGGGCGACCAGCTCGCGGTCGAAGCGGTCGATGCCGGCCGGTACGGGGGTGTGGGTGGTGAAGACCGTGCCGGCCCGCACCGATTCGAGCGCGGCGTCGAATTCGAGCCCCTCGCCCGCGAGTTCACGGATGCGCTCGAGGCCGAGGAATCCGGCGTGGCCCTCGTTGGTGTGGAACACCTCGGGCGCCGGGTGGCCGGTGAGGCGGCAGTACGTCCGCACCGCGCGCACCCCGCCGATGCCGAGCAGCATCTCCTGGAGCAGGCGGTGTTCGCTGCCGCCGCCGTAGAGGCGGTCGGTGACGTCGCGTTCGCCGGGGCCGTTGTCCTCGACGTCCGAGTCGAGCATGAGCAGCGGCACCCTGCCGACCCGTGCCTGCCAGATGGCGGCGTGCAGGGCCCGGCCCCCGGGCAGCGCGAGCGCGACCTTGGCCGGGGCGCCGTCCGGTTCGCGCAGCAGCTGGACCGGCAGCTCGTTGGGGTCGAGCAGGGGGTAGTGCTCCTGCTGCCAGCCCTCGCGCGAGAGCGACTGACGGAAGTAGCCGTGCCGGTAGAGCAGGCCGACCCCGATGAGGGGTACGCCGAGGTCGCTGGCGGATTTCAGATGGTCGCCGGCGAGGATGCCGAGGCCGCCGGAGTACTGCGGAAGGGCGGCGGTGACACCGAACTCGGGCGAGAAGTAGGCGATCGCGGACGGGAGTTCACCGCTGTGGTCCTGGTACCAGCGGTGGCCGTGCAGATAGTCGTCGAGATCGTCGGCGGCCGCGGTGAGGCGGCGCAGGAAGCGGCGGTCCTGGGCGAGCGAGTCGAGCCGGGCGGCGCTGACGGCGCCGAGCAGCCGGACGGGGTCCTCGCCCGCCGCCCGCCAGCCGTCGGGGTCCAGGGCCTGGAAGAGGTCTCGGGTCTCCGGGTGCCAGGACCAGCGCAGGTTGTGCGCGAGGTCGCTGAGCGGACGAAGGGCGTCGGGCAGGACGGGGCGTACGGTGAATCGACGGATTGCCTTCACGCTTCCACCTTCGCAGGGGACGTACAGAGCGGGGCGGCCACACCGCGATGTGCGCCCCTCCTTCACTCCCGAAGGTAGTGCCGGTGCGCCCCGTACCACGACTGTGCCCCGCGGTCGGGCGCGGCCGGAATGTCCGGCGCCCCGGCGTCGCGCTCTTCCCTGATACGGCGTCACCTCACCTTGGGGGAGGCAAAGTTTGCGCCGTTGTCGGCCCAAGGACGGGCGGATTCCTTGTCTCAACCGTTACGCGCAGGTAGTTAACAACCTGCCGGAATGCCCACCCGTACACCGTGGAAGGCTCACTCGGTAACGCCTTCCCGCAGTGTTTCCCGCACGCCATTCGAGTGAACGCGGACAGGAGCGGCCATGCCCGCAGCCGGTCAGTCGCCAAGGGAGCAGCTAAAAAGGACAGACTCCCGCAAACGCGGCAAACCATACCAATCATCCGCAGGTGAACCCGTGAACCCGAACCCGTCCATCGGACGCATCCCCGTTCTCGACGTGCGCCCCGCCGTCGAGTGCGGCACCAGGCCGGCGAAGGCGGTGGTCGGGGAGACCTTCCAGGTGACCGCCACCGTCTTTCGCGAAGGCCATGACGCCGTGGCCGCCAATGTCGTCCTGCGCGATCCCGGGGGCCGCCGGCGCCCCTTCACCCCGATGCGCGAACTCGCTCCCGGCACCGACCGCTGGGGCGCCGAGGTCACCCCGACCTCCGAGGGCCGCTGGACGTATTCGGTCGAGGCGTGGGGCGATCCGCTCACGACCTGGCGCCACCACGCCCACATCAAGATCCCGGCGGGCCTGGACACCGAGCTCGTCCTGACCGAGGGCGCGGCGCTGTACGAACGGGCGGCGGCCGGGGTGCCCAAGGCCAAGGGGCGGCGCGAGGCGGTCCTCGCGGTGGCGGACGCCCTGCGCGACACCTCCCGCTCCCCCGGTGACCGCCTCGCCGCCGCCGCGTCGCCCGAGGCCGACGCGGCCCTCGCGGCGTATCCGCTGCGCGATCTGGTGACCGCGTCGGCCCCGATGCCGCTGCTGGTGGAGCGCCAGCGGGCCCTGTACGGGTCGTGGTACGAGCTGTTCCCGCGCTCGGAGGGCGCCGTCCTGGCCGAGGGGAAGCCGCCGGTCTCCGGCACCTTCCGCACGGCCGCCGCGCGTCTGCCCGCCGTCGCCGCCATGGGCTTCGACGTTGTCTACCTGCCACCGGTCCACCCCATCGGGACCACCTACCGCAAGGGCCCCAACAACAGCCTGGAGGCCGGGCCTTGGGACGTGGGCGTGCCCTGGGCGATCGGCTCGGCCGAGGGCGGACACGACGCCATCCACCCCGACCTCGGGACGCTGGACGACTTCGACGACTTCGTGGCCGCCGCCCGCGACCTGCGCCTGGAAGTGGCCCTCGACTTCGCCCTCCAGTGCTCCCCCGACCACCCCTGGGTCGACAAGCACCCCGAGTGGTTCCACCACCGGGCGGACGGGACGATCGCGTACGCCGAGAACCCGCCGAAGAAGTACCAGGACATCTACCCCATCGCCTTCGACCGGGACATGCCGGGCCTGATCGAGGAGACCGTGCGGCTGCTGCGGTTCTGGATGGGGCACGGCGTACGGATCTTCCGCGTCGACAATCCGCACACCAAGCCCGTGGTCTTCTGGGAGCGGGTCATCGCCGAGATCAACGGCACCGACCCGGACGTGATCTTCCTGGCCGAGGCGTTCACCCGGCCCGCGATGATGCGCACCCTGGGCACCATCGGTTTTCAGCAGTCCTACACCTACTTCACCTGGCGTACCACCAAGCACGAGCTCACCGACTACGTCACCGAGCTGGCGACCGGGACCGCGCACCGCATGCGGCCCAACTTCTTCGTGAACACCCCGGACATCCTGCACGGCTACCTCCAGGACGGCGGCCGCCCCGCCTTCGAGGTGCGCGCCGTGCTCGCCGCGACGCTCTCCCCCTCCTGGGGTGTATACGCCGGATACGAGCTGTGCGAGAACACCCCGGTCAGGCCCGGCAGCGAGGAGTACCTGCACTCCGAGAAGTACCAGCTGCGCCCCCGTGACTGGGAGGCGGCCGAACGCGAGGGCCGCTCCATCGCCCCGCTGATCACCACGCTCAACCGCGTCCGGCGCCGCCATCCGGCGCTGCGGCAACTGCGCTCGGTCCACTTCCACGACACCGACAACGACGCGTTGATCGCGTACAGCAAACGTTCGGGATCGAACACCGTTGTGGTGGTCGCCAACCTCGACCCCCACCACACCCAGGAGGCCACGGTCTCGTTGGACATGCCGGCGCTCGGCCTCGCCTGGGACGAGTCCTTCCCGGTGCGCGACGAGCTCACCGGAGAGACCTACCACTGGGGCAGGGCCAACTACGTGCGCCTGGAACCGGGCCGAGCGCCCGCGCACATCCTGGTCCTGCGACCGTCCCCGCCGATCGGAGGGTCACCCACACCATGATCGTCAATGAGCCCGTCCACGACACCTTCGAGGACACCCCGGCCAAGGACCGCGACCCCGAGTGGTTCAAGCGCGCGGTGTTCTACGAGGTGCTTGTGCGGTCCTTCCAGGACAGCAACGGCGACGGCGTCGGGGATCTCAAGGGCATCACCGCCAAGCTGGACTATCTGCAATGGCTGGGTGTCGACTGTCTCTGGCTCCCGCCGTTCTTCAAATCCCCTCTGCGCGACGGCGGTTACGACGTCTCGGACTACACCGCGGTGCTGCCCGAGTTCGGTGACCTCGCCGACTTCGTGGAGTTCGTGGACGCCGCCCACCAGCGCGGCATGCGCGTGATCATCGACTTCGTGATGAACCACACCAGCGACCAGCACGAGTGGTTCCAGGAGTCGCGCCGGGACCCGCGGGGCCCCTACGGCGACTACTACGTCTGGGCCGACGACGACAAGCAGTACCAGGACGCCCGGATCATCTTCGTGGACACCGAGACGTCCAACTGGACCTTCGACCCGGTCCGCAAGCAGTACTACTGGCACCGCTTCTTCTCCCACCAGCCCGACCTCAACTACGAGAACCCGGCCGTGCAGGAGGAGATCGTCTCCGCGCTGCGCTTCTGGCTCGACCTCGGCATCGACGGCTTCCGGCTCGACGCGGTGCCCTACCTGTACCAGGAGGAGGGAACCAACTGCGAAAACCTTCCGGCAACGCATGAATTCCTCAAGCGGGTGCGGGCCGAGATCGACGCGAGCTACCCGGACACCGTGCTGCTCGCCGAGGCCAACCAGTGGCCGGAGGACGTCGTCGACTACTTCGGCGACTACGCCAAGGGCGGCGACGAGTGCCACATGGCGTTCCACTTCCCGGTCATGCCGCGCATCTTCATGGCGGTGCGCCGCGAGTCCCGCTACCCCGTCTCGGAAATCCTCGCCAAGACCCCGGCCATTCCGAAGAACGCCCAGTGGGGCATCTTCCTGCGCAACCATGACGAGCTCACCCTCGAAATGGTCACGGACGAAGAGCGCGACTACATGTACGCCGAGTACGCCAAGGACCCCCGGATGCGGGCCAACATCGGCATCCGGCGCCGCCTCGCCTCGCTCCTGGACAACGACCGCAACCAGATCGAGCTGTTCACCGCGCTGCTGCTCTCGCTGCCCGGCTCGCCGATCCTGTACTACGGCGACGAGATCGGGATGGGCGACAACATCTGGCTCGGCGACCGTGACGCGGTGCGCACCCCGATGCAGTGGACCCCCGACCGCAACGCGGGGTTCTCCTCCTGCGACCCGGGCCGGCTCTTCCTGCCCACGATCATGGACCCCGTCTACGGCTACCAGGTGACCAACGTCGAGGCGTCCATGGCCTCGCCGTCCTCGCTGCTCCACTGGACCCGGCGGATGATCGAGATCCGCAAGCAGAACCACGCCTTCGGACTCGGCTCCTACACCGAGCTCGCCTCCTCCAATGCGGCCGTCCTGGCCTTCCTGCGCGAACACGGCGACGACCTCGTCCTGTGCGTGCACAACTTCTCGCGCTTCCCCCAGCCCACCGAGCTGGACCTGCGGGCGTTCAGCGGGATGCACCCGGTGGAGCTGATCGGCGGGGTGCGCTTCCCCGCCATCGGCGAGCTGCCGTATCTGCTCACCCTGGCGGGGCACGGTTTCTACTGGTTCCGGCTGCGGAAGGACCCCACCCCTCCCGTCACCGTCTGACCGGAGCCCGGGCGGAGCGGTTTCCAGCGCTCCGCCCGGGGCACTCTGAACCCCGACCCCCGCGCGCCGCCGGACAGCTTCTGTTGCAATCCGGGACACTCTGCGCAACTTGATTGTGTGCCCGGGGAAAGGACGCGCCGCCATGCCGAAGGCCGCACCGCCCCGTACCACCGGCCTCCCCCTCACCAGGCTGCTGACCTCGCTCGCCCCTCTGCTGCACGAATGGCTGCCGCGGCAGCGCTGGTTCGCCGGCAAGGGGCGGCCCGTCGCCGACTTCGCGCTGCTCACCGCGACGGAGCTGCTGCCGGGCTTCCTCCATCTGCTCGTCCGCACCGAACACTGCGCGCCCCCGCCACCCCACGACGGCGCGGCGCCGCCCGCCGACTGCTACCAGCTCCTCGTCGGTGTCCGCGACCAGCTGCCGCCCCGCCTCGCGCCCGCCCTGATCGGCCGCGCGAGCCAGGGCCCGCTCGCCGGACGCACGGTGTACGACGCGCTCCAGGACCCCCAGTCCGCCGGGCTGCTCCTGGAGCGGCTGCGCAACCCCGGCACCGTGGGCCCGCTGTGCTTCGAGCGCGACCCTAAGGTGACGGTGCCGCCGGGCCTCGCGCCGCGGCTGCTCGGCGTGGAGCAGTCCAACTCCTCGCTGGTGTACGGAGATACGTTCATTCTCAAGGTGTTCCGGCGGGTGCAACCGGGCGTCAACCCCGATCTGGAGCTGCCCTGGGCGCTGGCCCGGCAGGGCTGCGACCGGGTGCCCGCGCCGGCCGCCTGGTTCAGGACCGCCGAGCCCCAGGAGACCACGCTCGGCGTGCTCCAGCCGTATCTGCGCGGCGCCGACGACGGCTGGACGCTCGCGCTCGCCTCGCTCGCCGAGAAGCGCGCCTTCACCGACGAGGCGTACGAACTGGGGCGGGCCACCGCCGATGTGCACCTCGCCCTCGCCGACGCCTTCCCCACCGTCTCGCTCGGTCGCCCCCAGACCGCGCTGATCGCGGCCGCGATGACCGAGCGCCTTGACGCCACCGCCCAGGCGGTGCCCGCGCTCGCGCCCTACGTCCCGGGGCTGCGGGCCGCCTTCGACGCCGTCGCCGGACTCGATTCGGCCGGCACGGCGCAGCGCGTCCACGGCGATCTCCATCTGGGCCAGGCCCTGCGGGCCGGCACGGGCCCCTGGTCGGTGATCGACTTCGAGGGGGAGCCGAGCCGCCCGCTCGCCGAGCGCCGCCGCCCGCAGCCGCCGGTGCGCGATGTCGCCGGCATGCTGCGCTCCTTCGACTACGCGTCCTGTTCCGTCCGTCCGGTGAACCCCGCCTGGGCCGGGGAGTGCCGGGCCGCGTACTGCGCGGGCTACGCGGCGCGCTCGGGCCGCGACCCCCGCGAATCGCCCGAGCTGCTGCGCGCGTACGAGACCGACAAGGCGGTCTACGAAGTGCTCTACGAGGCCCGGCACCGTCCCGACTGGCTGCCCGTGCCGATGGCGGCGATCGACCGCCTGGCCGGCGCCTGAACCCACCCGCGCACGACGCCCTTGAGGAGGCAGTCCCCGTGACCCCCCGCTCCGCCCGCAACTCCTCCGAACCCGCCCCACGCGCCGGGGCCCCCGCGGCCACGGCGGCCAAGCCGGCCAAGGCGCCGCCCGCGCCGCGCCGGGCCGCGAGTCGCGGCGTACGGCCCGCTCCCGCCCTCACCTCGGCGGACCGGGGGCGTCTGCTCTCGGGCGGCCACCACGATCCGCACTCCCTGCTCGGCGCGCACCTGGTGCGCGGCGGTGTGGCGATCCGCGCCCTGCGCCCCTACGCGCAGGCGGTGACCGTGCTCGGCAAGGGACTGCGGGCCGAGCTGCACGACGACGGGGACGGCCTGTTCTCCGGGGTGCTGCCGCTGCGCACGGTCCCGGACTACACGTTGCTCGTCACCTATGACGACAACGAGATCGAGGTCCACGACCCCTACCGCTTCCTGCCCTCGCTCGGCGACCTCGATCTGCATCTGATCGGTGAGGGGCGCCACGAGGAGCTGTGGAAGGCGCTGGGGGCCCGCCCGATGACGCACCAGGGCGTGAGCGGCACCCGCTTCACGGTGTGGGCGCCCAACGCCCAGGGGGTCAGGGTCACCGGCGACTTCACCTACTGGGACGGCGCCGCGCACCCCATGCGCTCGCTGGGCTCGACCGGTGTGTGGGAGCTGTTCCTGCCGGGCGTCGGCGACGGCGCGCTCTACAAGTTCGACATCATGCGCCCCGACGGCAGCCACACCCTGCGTTCCGACCCGATGGCCCGGCGCACCGAGGTGCCGCCGGCCAACGCCTCCATCGTCACCGAGTCCCACCATGTCTGGCGCGACGAGGCGTGGATGGCGCGCCGCGGCGCGCGCCCGGTGCACGAGGCGCCGTTCTCGGTCTACGAGGTCCACCTCGCGTCCTGGCGCCCCCGCCTGACCTACCGCCAGCTCGCGGACCAACTCCCGGCGTACGTCAAGGACTTGGGCTTCACGCACGTGGAGTTCCTGCCGGTGTCCGAGCACCCCTTCGGCGGCTCCTGGGGCTATCAGGTCACCGGCTTCTACGCGCCCACCTCCCGCATGGGAACCCCCGACGACTTCCGCCACCTGGTCGACGCGCTGCACGAGGCGGGCATCGGCGTGATCGTGGACTGGGTGCCCGCGCACTTCCCCAAGGACGACTGGGCGCTCGCGGAATTCGACGGGCGCACCCTGTACGAACACCAGGATCCCACCCGCGCCGAGCACCCCGACTGGGGCACCCTCGAATTCGACTACGGCCGCAAGGAGGTGCGCAACTTCCTGGTGGCGAACGCGACGTACTGGTGCGAGGAGTTCCACGTCGACGGCCTGCGCGTGGACGCGGTCGCCTCGATGCTGTATCTGGACTACTCGCGCGAGGACGGCGAGTGGAGCCCCAACGAGCACGGCGGGCGCGAGAACCTGGACGCGGTGGCCTTCCTCCAGGAGATGAACGCGACGGTCTACCGGCGCTGCCCCGGTGTCGTGACCATCGCGGAGGAGTCCACCGCGTGGGACGGCGTGACCCGGCCCACCGACCACGGCGGTCTCGGCTTCGGCCTGAAGTGGAACATGGGCTGGATGCACGATTCGCTCGGCTACGTCCAGCACGAGCCGGTGCACCGCAAGTACCACCACAGCGAGATGACCTTCTCGATGGTGTACGCGTACAGCGAGAACTACGTGCTGCCGATCTCGCACGACGAGGTGGTCCACGGCAAGCGGGCCCTGGTGTCGAAGATGCCGGGCGACTGGTGGCAGCAGCGCGCCACCCACCGCGCCTACCTGGGGTTCATGTGGGCCCACCCCGGCAAGCAACTCCTTTTCATGGGGCAGGAGTTCGCGCAGGGCGCGGAGTGGTCCGAGGAGCACGGCCCCGACTGGTGGCTGCTCGACCCGTCCTACGGCGCCGAGCCCGACCACCGCGGTGTACGGGATCTGGTGCGCGACCTGAACCGGGTGTACGCGGACCTGCCCGCGCTGTGGGAGCGCGACACCGACCCGGCGGGCTTCTCCTGGATCGCGGGCGACGCGGCGGAGGACAACGTCTTCGCCTTCCTGCGCCACGACGCGGCGGGCTCGCCGCTGCTGTCGGTGTCCAACTTCTCTCCCGTGGTCCGGGCGGAGTACCGCCTGGGTGTGCCGGACACGGTCTCCGCCTGGCAGGAGCTGCTGAACACCGACGACGCCCGCTACGGCGGGGGCGGCGTCGGCAACCCGGGGCCGCTGAAGCCCGAGCCGACGCCGTCCCACGGCCGCCCGGTCTCCCTCGGTCTGACCCTGCCGCCGCTCGCCACGGTGTGGTTCCGGCCGGCGTGAGACCGGCTGACACCGCGCGCCGGGCCTGGCGCGGCGCGCGGTGGACGCGCCGCGCTAGGCCCGGCGCAGCCGCAGCGTGCGCAGCTCGAACGGCCTCAGCTCGACCTCGACGGCGCCTTCCTTCAACTCGCCCTGCGACAAAGGGCGTTCCAGAAGGTCCGTCACGATGACGCTCGCGGCGGCGAACCCGGGTGTCAGCACCGCCCGGGCCCGGCCGCCGTGCGCCTCGTGGAAGCGGACCACCACGTCGCCGCTCCCGTCGTCCGCGAGCTTGACCGCCGTCACCACCACCGCGTCGTTGTCGACGGTGACGAGCGGCGCGACCGGGCCGGCCCCGGGCACGGTCCGCTCGGGCAGGTTCACCCCGTACCCCTCGCGCACGGCGTCACCGATCGTCGCGCCCGGCACGAGGGCGTGCCGGAAGCGGTGCGGGCCCTGGTCGGTCTCGGGGTCGGGGAAGCGGGGGGCCCGCAGGAGCGAGACGCGCAGGGTGGTGGTCGTGCCCGCGTCGGGCCGTACCGTACGCGTCACGTCGTGGCCGTAGGTCGAGTCGGTGACCAGGGCGATGCCCCAGCCCGGCTCCTCCAGGTGCACGAAGCGGTGGTTGCAGGCCTCGAACTTGGCCGACTCCCAGCTCGTGTTGGTGTGCGTGGCCCGGTGGAAGTGGCCGAACTGGGTCTCAGAGGCGTACCGCTCGGCGTGCACGTCCAGCGGGAAGGCCAGTTTCAGGAACTTCTCCGTCTCGTGCCAGTCCACCTCGGTCACGATGTCCAGGCGCGCGGAATCCGGCTCCAGGGTCAGGGTCTGGGTGACCTTCGAGGACCCGAAGGAGCGCGTCACCCGCACCGACGCGCCCTCGCCCGCCACCACCTCGTCCGCCTCGACCAGGTCCGTCACGGTGTTGCGGTAGAACGCGTCGACGTCCCACGCGTCCCACATGTTGGGGAAGTCGGGGTGGATCTGGAGCAGGTTCGCGGGGCGGTCCGGTGCGATCGTCTCGCGTCCGGCGGCCAGGTCGTACGCCGAGACGACCAGGCCACGCCCGTCGATCTCCACCCGCAGCCGCTCGTTGGCCAGGACGAACCCGCCGCCGGGGCGCTGGGAGAGCGCCGGCTTCTCGCCCCTCGCCCGGACCGCCGCGCCGCCCGCCGCCACGCCGTGCCGCCGGTGCGGGGTGGCGTTGAAGACCAGGGCCTGGGTGCCCTCTCCGGCCAGTGCGCGCTGGGCCCGCTCGATGAGGGCGGTCAGTTCGCCGGCGAGCGCCGCGTAGGTCCGCTCGGCCTCGCGGTGCACCCAGGCGATGGAGGAGCCGGGCAGGATGTCGTGGAACTGGTGCAGCAGGACCGTCTTCCAGATACGGTCCAACTGCTCGTAGGGGTAAGGGAATTCGGGCTCCCGCAGGGCGGCGGTCGCCGACCACAGCTCGGCCTCCCGCAGCAGGTTCTCGCTCCTGCGGTTGCCCTGCTTGGTCTTGGCCTGGCTGGTCAGGGTGGCCCGGTGCAGCTCCAGATACAGCTCGCCCACCCATACCGGCGGGTTGGCGTACTCCGCCTGCGCCTTGGTGAAGAAGTCGGCCGGGGTCTCCCAGACCACCCGCGCGCTGCCCTCCAGGTTCCGCAGGCGCGCCGCCTTCGCGATCATCTCGCGGGTGGTGCCGCCGCCCCCGTCGCCCCAGCCGGTCGGCGCGAGCGAGTGCCGGGCGACACCCTTGTCCTTGAAGTTCCTGGCCGCGTGCGCGATCTCGCTGCCCTTCATCGCGCAGTTGTAGGTGTCCACGGGCGGGAAGTGGGTGAAGATCCGGGTGCCGTCGATGCCCTCCCACAGGAAGGTGTGGTGCGGGAACCTGTTCGTCTGGGACCAGGAGATCTTCTGGGTGAGCAGCCACTTCGAGCCGGCCGCCTTGATGATCTGCGGCAGGCCGGCGGCGAAGCCGAAGGTGTCGGGCAGCCACGCCTCCTCGTTCTCCACGCCGAACTCGTCGATGAAGAAGCGCTTGCCGTGCACGAACTGGCGGGCCATCGCCTCCGAGCCCGGCATGTTGGTGTCGGCCTCCACCCACATGCCACCGGCCGGCACGAACCGGCCGTCGGCGACCGCCTTGACGACCTTGGCCCACACCTCGGGCCGGTGTTCCTTGATCCACGCCCACTGCTGGGCCTGCGACATCGCGAAGACGAACTCGGGCTCGTCCTCCAGGAGCGCCGTCATGTTGGAGGTGGTGCGCGCCACCTTGCGTACGGTCTCGCGCAGCGGCCACAGCCACGCCGAGTCGATGTGGGCGTGACCGACGGCGCTGACGCGGTGGGCCGAGGGCTCGGCGGGGCTCGACAGGACCTCGGTGAGCCGGTCGCGGGCCGCGGCGGCCGTGCTGTTGACGTCCTGGAGGTCGAGTGCGTCCAGGGCGCGGTCGACGGCGCGCAGGATGTCCCAGCGCCGTCCCGAGTCGACGGGCAGCTCGTGCATGAGCTCGCCCAGCACCTCCAGGTCGATGACCAGCGCCCACACCGTCTCGTCGAAGACGGCGAGGTCCATCCGGGCCAGCTTGTAGAGCGGGTCCTGGTGCGCGGTCTCGATGTCGCCGAGCCGGGTGGGCACGAAGGGGTGGTAGTCGAGCAGGACCGGGTTGGAGGCGGCCTCGATGTGCAGGCACACCTCTTCGCCGCCCTCGGCGGGGGCGCCGATACGCACCCACTGGTTGCGCGGGTTGAGGCCCTTCACCGGGGTGCCGTCGGGCCGGTAGACCAGGCCCTCGCACTGGAAGCCCGGCATGTTCTCGTCGAAGCCGAGGTCGAGGACGGCCTCGACCGTCCTGCCCGCCCACTCCTTCGGCACCCGTCCCGTCACCCGGAACCAGCTGGTGCCCCAGGGCGCGCCCCACGCGTCACCGACCGCGACCGGCACCACCTCGGCCGCGAGCCCTTCCGCCACCGCCACCGTTCCCCGATCTCTCGACTGCGCTCGATCGGGGGAGGCCCCAACCCCCGGAGCCACCCACACGGCGACCTCGAGCGGCACCGACTCCGGGTACACGGCGGGACGGACGCGCTCGTCCAGAACGCGCTTGAGGCGGGCTTCGACCAAGCCGCGGTCGTCATGCATGGGGGTGCTCCGTTTCGGAAGGGGTGGGACTGCCGGGGGTGGAACTACCAGGGGTGGACGGCTGTGGCGGGAGCGGAGACGGTGTAGAGCTCGCCCACCGCCCGCACTTCGAAGCATGCCGACTTCTCGCCCGGTTCGGGTAGCACGCCCGGCACGAAGTAGGCGCTCTGGCAGGTGCCGCCGGCAAAGCGCCGGGAGCCGTCGGGCAGCACCCGGTGCAGCTCGTAGTGGCGTACGTGACCGGGCGCGGGGCGCCAGGTGAAGCGAAGACCGTCGGAGCCCGCGCCGATTCTCAACTTGGCCGGTTCGCAGGGCACTTGACCGTGGTCGCGGACCGCGAGCGCGCCGATGCGGTAGTCGAGCGCGCCCGGCGCGGTCAGACGCACCCCGATCGCGCGTACGGAGCCGGACAGGCCGGCCAGGGAGACGCGCGCGGTGGTCCAGTCGCCCGCCTTCAACGTCCCGGCGGGCAGCAGGCGGTAGGGGTGCGGTTCGCCCGGCCGGGCGGGCTCGGCGGTCGCGACGGCCAGCTCGACGGTGACATCCGCCTGGGCGCGGTGGGTGAGTTCGACGACCGTACGCCGGGAGAGCGTGAGCCGCGTGGTGTACAGGTCGAGCGTGACCGGGGCGCCCGGCTCCCCCGCGACGAGGACACTGCTCCCGCCGCGCCAGGCGTCCTCGAAGTCGAAGGCGACGGCGGGGTGGTGGCCGCTGGTGCGGGTGACCCAGCGCCGGGCCGGGAGGCGGTCCTGGAGGCCCAGGTGGTTCCACGCGGTAGTGGACGTCACCTTGCCGCCCTCGTACCAGCGCACACCGTGGCCGGTGTTGAAGGTGGTGGCGAAGGGCAGCGCGGTGACGGTGGAGCGGTCGGCGACGAGGGCGGCGGGCGCCCGCCAGGGGCCGTCCGTCGCGGGACGCGAGGGGTCGAGTGACGCGCCGGTCCAGAACCGGTCGTCCGCCGCGTGGAAGTCGCCCGGGGTGTGGCCATCGGGCAGGTGGCCGCGGGTCCACTCGGGCCGGTAGAAGCCGATCGAGGCCGTGTGCGGCTTCCCGGCCGGCGCGATGGCGGCCCAGTCCACGGAGGTGTCGTAGCCGTGGGACTCGACGTCCACACCGGCCCACAACTCGTAGCGGTCCCGGTCCAGTCGCTCCGCCTTGGCGCCGGACGCCGCCAGGGTGGCGGACGTCCAGCGGAAGTCGAGGAACATGGCGTCGGCGGCCCGGAAGAACGTCTCGTTCCGCTCGTTGAGCGCGCCCTGCCAGCTCACGGAGCCGTTCGCGGTCATCGAGTCGTACCAGGTGACGCGCTGCCCCTTGGCGGCGCCGAGCTTCTTCAGCTCGGCCACGAAACCGCGCGCGTCCAGGGCGAGCGCCGTGTTGCCGCCGTCGGTCTCGGCGTTGATGAACCACCCGTCGAAGCCGTACGCGGCGGCGACCGCGACGAGCCGTTCGGCCAGCGGGTAGCGCCCGGCGGCGTCCTTGCGCACGAGGTCGCGGGTCCACTGGAGCTGACCGCCGTAGGCGGCCGGCGGCAGGAAGACGGTGCCGAGCACGGGCACGCCGTGCCGGTGGGCGGCGTCCACGACCGGCGCGTTCGGCGCGAGGATCAGGCCCTCGCCGGACGAGCCGCCCCAGAAGACCAGCTCGTCCAGGTAGGCCCAGTGGGTGAGGGCGTAGTAGTCGGCGGTGGGTGAGCCCTGCGACGGGTTGGAGGCGGTGGGCCCGAAGGAGACCAGCGACTGGACGCGGGCCTGCCCCGCGCGGGCCGCGGTGTTCACCGGGGTGGGTGTGAAGCGCCGCGCCAGCGGGACCGACGCCGCGTTGAACGCCAGGTCGGTGTCGTCCGCCGCCCGCCAGGACGACAGGCTGCGCCAGGTGATGCCCTCGCCCGGGCTCCCCGGGGGCAGCGAGTCCGGGTACCAGTAGGAGGCGTATGGCTGAACTGGCAGGCGACCGGCGGCAGTTGGGGTGTCCGGTGCGGTGGTGTCCATCGGGGTGGCGTGCGCGGGCAGCGCCGGAGCGAGGGCGGCGGCCGCGCCGGCGATGACCACGGCGCGTCTGGTGGGGTGGTGGTGCACGGGGTGCCTCCTGGCGGGAGCGTTACCGGACCTGGTCGGGGGTGAGGACGTCGGTGATGCCGCGCGCGGCGAGGTGGGCCCGGTCCTCGGCGCGGCTCGCGAGGACGGTGGTGGGGCGGGCGCCGTCGGCGGTGAGCCCGAAGAACGCTTCGAAGACGGCGCCGCCGGGGGCGCACGAGGAGCGGGACGCGGGGGCGTCGGGCACCACGAGGGCGGTGGACCGGGGGGCGGGGGCGTAGGCGCGGGCGCCCTCCCGCAGCGCCCTGGCGGTCCCGGCGAGCACCCGCGCGGTGTCCTTGGGGTGCCCGTCGTTGGTCAACAGGCCGAGCCCGTACTCGAGTTCGGGGAAGTCGGCCAGGTCGCGCGAGACGTCGTGCGAGCTCCACCAGGTGATGCCCCACAGGCCCGGGCAGTCCAGGGTGTTCTCGACGGTCGCCTCGGTGAAGGCGGCCGCGTGCGCGGGCGGCACCAGGGGCGCAGGCGCGCCGACCTCCTGGAGCCAGACCGGGCGGTGCGCGTCCAGCGCCCAGGCCTTGGACAGTTCCACCAGGTAGGCGGCGTGGTGCTCGACCGGCACCGAGAGGCGTCCGTGGAGCTGCGCGGTGCCGTTGAAGACCCAGGAGTGCACGGCGGTCACCGCGCCGCGCCGGGCGGCCTGGGCCGGGGTGAACGGCATGTCGTCCTGGTACCAGCACGCGTCGTACTCCGCGTGCAGATGGAGCCGCCCCGGCGCGCCCTCCTCGCAGGCCGCGAGCATCCGTGCGAGCCACGCGTCCACCTCGTCGGGGCCGGCGCGGTCGGGGTCGGGGTGGGGCCCGGCCGAGAACTGGTTGATCTCGTTGCCGACCGTCATGCCGATGAAGTTGGGCCGGCCGGCGAGTGCGGCGGCCAGGGTCCGCAGATAGGCGGCCTGCCCCTCGACCACCTCGGGGTCGGTGAACAGGTTGCGGCGGTGCCAGGTGCGGGTCCAGGCGGGCAGGAAGTCGAAGCTCGACAGGTGCCCCTGGAGCCCGTCCACGTTGACGTCGAGGCCGCGCTCGGCGGCGGCGTCCACGAGGTCGAGCAAGTGCTCGATGGCGCGGGGCCTGATGAGGGTGCGGTTGGGCTGGAAGTAGGGCCACAGCGGGAAGACCCGTATGTGGTCCAGGCCTAGCGCGGCTATCGCGTCGAGGTCGGCGCGCACGGCGTCCGGGTCGTAGTCGAGCCAGTGGTGGAACCAGCCTTGGCTGGGCGTGTAGTTGACGCCGAAGCGCGGGGCTGCCATGGATGGACTCCAAGGTCGGTCTGGGAAAGGTGAGTTGGGGGGCGGGAACGGCGGCGCGGTGGTCAGCCCTTGACCGCGCCCTCGCCGACACCGCGGAAGAAGAGCCGCTGGAGGAAGGCGAACATCACGATCAGCGGGGCGACGGCGATGATGGTGCCCGCCGCGACGACGCGCTGGTTGTCGGAGAACGTGCCGTGCAGGAAGTTCAGGCCGACGGTGAGCGTGAAGTGTTCGGAGTCGGAGAGCACGATCAAGGGCCACAGGAAGTCGTCCCAGGCGCCCATGAAGGAGAAGATCGCGACGACCGCGAGAGTGCCCTTGACGGCGGGCAGCGCGATGCGGGTGAAGCGCTGCCAGACGTTGGCGCCGTCCACGATGGCCGCCTCTTCGATCTCGTACGGGATGGCGCTGAAGGCGTTGCGCATCAGGAGCACGTTCATCGCGCCGATACAGCCCGGCAGCACCACGGCGACCAGGGTGTTGTTGAGGCCGAGCGAGCGCATGGTGGCGAACTGGGCCAGCATCGTGGCCTCCATCGGCACCAGGAGGGCCAGGACGAACACGGTCCTGGCGGCGGCGCGGCCCTTGAAGCGGAGCCGGGCGAGCGCGTAGCCGGCCATCGCGGCGCCGACGACGTTGGTCGCCACGTTGCTGAGCGCGACCTTCACGGAGTTCCAGATGAAGTCCCAGACCGGGATGATCTCGGCGACGTGGCGGTAGTTGTCGACCGTGGGGTGCTGGGGCAGCAGCCGGGGCGGCGAGGTGTAGATGTCCTCGGTGGCGCCCTTGAGCGAGGTGGACAGCTGCCACAGGAACGGGCCGGTCATGACGAGCAGCACGACGACGAGGGCCAGGTAGCGCAGGGCGAAGCGCCAGCGGCGGGCGCGGACGCGGCGGGGCCCGGTGGGGCGCTGGGCGACGGCGGCCATCAGTCCTTGTCCTTCCGGTCGGCCCGCAGCACGAGCAGCATCAGGACCAGGGTCAGCAGGAACAGCACGATCGACAGGGCGGAGGCGTAGCCGGTGCGGCCCTGGAGCCCGGTGCCGGCCCGCTGGATGAGCATGACGAGCGTGGTGTCGGCGCCGCCGGGCCCGCCGGTCGGCCCCGCGATCATGAAGACCTCGCTGAAGACCCTGAACGCGGAGACCGCCGAGAGCGCGCCGACCAGGACCATCGTGGAGCGCACCGAGGGCATCGTGACGGACACGAAGCGCCGCAGCGGCCCCGCGCCGTCGACCTCGGCGGCCTCGTGGAGCTCCCGGGGTACGTTCGCGAGCGCGGCCAGGTAAATGATCATGTAGTAGCCGAGGCCCTTCCACACGGTCAGGGCCATGGAACTGAGCAGCAGCAGCCACTGGTTGGACAGGAACGGCACCGGGTCCACGCCCAGCGCGCGCAGCACGCCGTTGATGAATCCCCGGTCGTCCAGCATCCACACCCACATCAGGGCGACGACGACCACCGACGCCACGACCGGCGTGTAGTAGGCGGACCGGAAGAACGCGATGCCGGGGATGTGCCGCTGGACCAGGAGCGCGAGCAGCAGCGGCAGCAGTACGAGACAGGGCACGACCAGGACCACGTACAGCGCGCTGTTGCGCAGCGCCACCCAGAACTGGTCGTCGTGGAGCAGCGCGGTGAAGTTGTCGAACCCGACGAAGGTGCCGGGGGTCAGGGTGCGGGCGTCGGTGAACGACTTCCACACCGTGGCGAGGAAGGGGTAGAGGTTGAAGGCGAGGGTGACCAGGAGCCCGGGCGCCAGGAACAGCCAGGGGCTGAGGGCGCGATGAGTGCGCCCGGCGGGGCGACGCCGCCCCGGACGCCGCGCGGGGGCGGCGTCGCGGGGAGGGCGCGCGGCGTCCTTGGCGGGGGCGGCCGGCATCGACGCACTCATCGGCGAACCCGGGTCGCGGGGGCGGCGGGGCACACGCCCCGGTCCCGGGTCGCGGGGGCGCCGGGGTTCATATCCGGGTCCCGGGTCGCGGAGGCGGCGGGGCACACGCCCCGGTCCCGGGTCGCGGGGGTGGCGGGGTTCATATCGGGGTCCCGGGTCGCGGGGGCGGCGGGGGTCACGGCCCCGTTCCCGGGCGGGAGTGTCGCGGGGTTCATCCGGGTGCACCGTGTCACTTCTGCTGGATGAGCTTGGTCATCTGGCTCGCCGCGCTGTCCAGGGCCTCCTTGGGCGACTCCTTGCCCTGGAGGCACTTGGCTATTTCGTTGCGCAGGATCGTCTTCATCTCGTCGCTGAACAGCACCGGCGTGTAGTTGACGGCGGTCGGCAGCATCTTGGCCGAGGCGACCCGGATCTTGCCCTCCTCGCTGCCGTCGGCGGTGGTCCAGTACTCCTTGTCCAGCGAACCCTTGGTGCTGGGGAAGACGGCGACCTTGTGGCCGAAGTCCTCCTGGTTCTTCTGGTCGGTGACGAAGTGCGCGAAGGCGAGCGCGGCCGCGGCGTGCTTGCTCTGGGAGTTGACCGAGAGACCCTGCAAGTACATGTTCTGCTTGCCGGTGTTGGTCGGTACGTCGGTGATGCCGAGGCTGCCGTAGAGCGAGGGGGCGTTCTTCTTGAAGGTGTCGAGGTCGTGGGCGCTGCCCGGGTTCATGGCCACCTCCTGCTGGAGGAACTTCTGCCCGGCCGTCTCCGCGGTGAGCGTGAGCGCCTGCTTGTGCAGGCCGCCTTCCTTGAACATCGTCTGATACTTGGTCAGGAACTCGACGCCCTTGGCGTCGTTGAAGGTGAACTTCGTCCCGTCCTTGCTCATGATGTCGACGCCGTAGCGCCCGAAGTCCTCCACGGTCGGCGGCTGGGCCAGCGTGGCCTTGCCGTTCTTCGCCAACTGGGCGGCGTCGGTGAAGAGTTCGTCGAACGTCTTCGGCGCCTTCTCAGGGTCGAGACCGGCGTCCTTGAACATGGTCTTGTTGTAGAAGAGCGGGCCGGTGTTCAGATACCAGGGCAGCGCGTACGAGCCGTCGAGCCCCGGCATGTCGAAGCCGTGCCAGGCTCCGTCCAGGTACTCGGGCTTGAACTTGGCGGCGACCTTGTCCTTGTCCAGGTTGAGCAGGGTGCCCGCCTTGGCCAGCGGATAGGCGAGGTCCGGGGAGAGGTTCACGACATCGGGCAGCGTGCCGGCGGTGGCGTCCGCGCTCAGCTTGTCGGCGTAGTTGTCGGCGGGCTGGTCCACCCACTTCACCGTGGTGCCCGGGTTGGCCTTCTCGAAGTCCTTGATCACGCCTTCGAAGTAGTCCTTGAATTTGGCGCGGAGGTTCCAGGTCTGGAACTTGATCTCGCCCTCGATCTTCCCGTCGGTGGCCGACCCCTTGCCGTCACCGCCGCCCCCGCACGCGGTGAGCAGGGTGAGCGAGAGGGCCGCGCCGAGACCGACGGCCGTCCGGATCGCGACACTGCGATGAATGGACATGAGTGGCTGACTCCTTCGCCTCGTCCCGATGACGTTGCGGCACACCATGCAGCGCGCTTGAAATGGCCGTCAATACCGGACAAGCGACCGAATTCACTAAACTCGCAGGCCAGACCCACTAAAAAGGACTAAAGACCTGAATGTTGGGGACGAACTAAGGCGGTTTAGTGACCTTGCGCTAAACCGCGTTACCATCACGCCATGAGCGAGATCGAAACCGATACGCCGCCACCCCGCCGCCCGACCATGAAAGACGTGGCCAGAGAGGCGGGCGTCTCCACGAGCGCGGTCTCCTTCGCCCTCAACAACCGGCCCGGGGTCTCCGACGCGACCCGGCGCCGGGTCATACGGGTCGCCGACCGGCTCGGCTGGCGGCCGAGCTCCGCGGCGCGGGCGCTGTCCGGCGAGAACGCGGGGGCGATCGGGCTCGTGCTCGCCCGCCCGGCGGACAGCCTGGGCGGGGAGTCGTTCTTCCTCCAACTCGTCTCGGGCATCCAGGCGAGCCTCGCGCCGCGCGACCAGGCTTTGGTGTTCCAGATGGTCGACGACGTCCAGGCCGAGTGCGAGCTGTACCGGCGCTGGTGGGCGGAGGGAAGGGTGGACGGGGTCATCGTGGTCGACCCCCGCGTCTCGGACCCGCGCCCCGAGACCCTGGCGGTCCTCGGCCTGCCGGCCGTGGTCATCGGCGGCATGGAGGCGCCAGGCAGCCCCGACGCGCCCCAACTCCCGCGCCGGGCAAGGATCTCCAACATCTGGGCGGACGACTCCGGCGCGATGGACCTGATCGTGCGTCACCTGTACGCGCTCGGGCACCGCCGCATCGGGCACATCGCGGGGACGCCCGGCTTCGCCCACACGGCACGCCGCATCGCCTCACTGCGAGCGGCGGCGCGGCGCCTCGACCTCGACCACGCGGTGTCCGTGACCACGGACTTCACCGACCGCCAGGGCGCGAAGGCGGCCCGCCGCCTGTTCTCGGCCGCCACCCCGCCCACCGCCCTCATCTGCGACAACGAGGTGATGGCGGTGGCGGCGGTCAGCGTCGCGGCGGAGCGGGGGCTGCTGATCCCCCGGGACGTGTCGGTGGTGTCCTGGGAGGACTCCGTCATCTGCCACACGCTGCACCCCCAGCTGACCGCGCTGGTCCGCGAGGCGGACGAGTTCGGACACCGCGCGGCAACGCAACTCCTGTCTCTCCTGGACGGCGCGTCCCCCCGCCAACTCCAGGACCCCCTGCCGAGGTTGCTCCCCCGGGAGAGCACGGGCCCGGCGCCGACGGGGTGACGGGTTTCCCGTCCCCCACTCGTGCGCCCGGGCCGCCGCCGGATGCTCAGGGGCGCGCGCGACCCGCAGGAGAGACCCAAGGCGTCAGGCCGGCCAGGGCTGTCGGCAGCGCGCCCGCGTGCAGGACGGCCATGCGTCGCGTCGCCCGGGTCAGTGCGACGTACAGGTCGCTCACCCCGTACTCCCCCGGCTCCACCACCAGCACCACGTCGAATTCGAGCCCCTTCGCCTGGCGGGGGTCGAGCAGGGCGACCTCGGATGTGAGGTCCGGCGTGGTTCCGTGTGCCGCGTCGGGCAGCGCGGGCCGGAGCGTCGCGTGCAGGCGGGCCGGGGCGATCACCGCTAGGCGCCCCGTGCCCCGTTCGTCGGCCACCGCCCGCGCAACCGCCGAGGCCAGTTCGCCGGGCTCGACGTGTCGCGCCCACGGCCGCACCCCCGTGGACCGCACCGAGCGTGGCGGCACGAAGGACGGGTCGGCCGACCGGCACACCTCGGCCGCCACCTCCATGATCTCGGCGGGCGTACGGTAGTTGACGCCGAGCCGGGCGTGCTCCCAGTGCCCGGCGGCGACGTACGGCTCAAGGATCCGCTCCCAGGACCCGACGCCCGCCGGGTCCGCGGTCTGCGCCGGGTCCCCGACGAGCGTCATCGAACGGGTCGGGCAGCGCCGCATCAGCAGCCGCCACGCCATCGCCGAGAGCTCCTGCGCCTCGTCCACGATGATGTGCCCGAACGCCCACGTCCGGTCCGCCGCCGCCCGCTCGGCCGCGCTGCGGTGGTCGGCCTCCTCGTGCCGCTCTGCCATCCGCTCGGCGTCGATGATGTTGTGCGCGGCCAGCACTTCGGACTCCTCGTCCTCGAACTCGTAGGACTCCGAGCCCTCGGAGAGGTCGAGCACGCCCTGCGCGTAGGCGATCCGTTCCTGGCGTTCGGCCTCGGCGGCCGCGCGGGCCGCGCTGTCGTCCTCGCCGAGGAGTTCGGCCGCCTCGTCCAGGAGCGGCACATCACCCGGCGTCCACGCGCCGCCCTCGCGCCGGATCAACTCGGCTTCTCCGTCCGGGAGATGGGAGGGGTCGGCGAGGAAGTCCGCCACGAAGGCCGCCGGGGTCAGCTTCGGCCATAGCTCCTCGATGGCCGCGTGGACCTCGTGGCTCATGGCGATCTCCTTGCCCATCTGCGCCGCGTCGTCGGGGCCGAGGAGGTTCGGCCCGCCGAAGGGGTCGGCGCCGACGCGTTCGACGAGCTGCGCGGTGAGCGCGTCGATGATGTGGAAGGCGAAGTGCGGCAGGGCCAGGTTGTGCGGGAGTCCGCTCCCCCGCGCCTTCCACCGGGCGTCCTCGGCCATCGCCCGGTCGAGCGTGAGCGTCCCGTAGCCCTCGTGCGGGATCTCGATGGCCGTCCCGGGCACGGTCTGACGGTCGCGTACGGCCGCCGCGAGCACCTCGGCCATCGAGGCGCGGCCCTTGATCTCGGCCGCCCGAGCGGTGTCGGTGCCGGTGGCGCGTACGCCGGGGAACAGCTCGGCCATGGTCGACAGGAGGACGCCCGTCTCGCCGAGCGAGGGCAGCACGTCGCCGATGTAGCCGAGGAACGCCGGGTTGGGGCCGACGACGAGCACCGCCCGCCGGGCCAGCAACTCCCGGTGCTCGTAGAGGAGATACGCCGCCCGGTGAAGGGCGACGACGGTCTTTCCGGTGCCGGGGCCGCCCTCGACGACGAGTACGCCGCGGTGCGGGGCGCGGATGATGCGGTCCTGTTCGGCCTGGATGGTCCGCACGATGTCGTGCATCCGGCCGGTGCGGGCGGCGTCGAGCGCGGCGAGCAGCACCTCGTCGGCGTCGGCGCCCTCGTGTCCGGTGCGCTCGGTGTCGGTCAGGTCGAGGAGTTCGTCGTGGAGCGCCGTGACGGTGCGCCCCTCCGTGCTGATGTGCCGGCGGCGGCGCAGTCCCATCGGGCAATGCCCGGTCGCGAGATAGAAGGGACGGGCCTTCTCCGCACGCCAGTCGATGACAAGAGGCGTGCGCTCTCTGTCGTTGTCGCGGATTCCGATGCGGCCGATGTGGTGCGTCGCGCCGTCCCGGAAATCAAGCCTCCCGAAGCACAGCCCATTCTCGCCCGCGTTGAGCGCGCCCAGCAGCCCGGACTGCTCCGCGACCAGCACGTCTCGTTCCAGCCGGGCCTGGAGACCCGTGCCGGTCTGCGACAACGCCGAACGCACCGCGCCCTCCGCCTGAGCCCGCAGGTCGTCGAGGCGGGCGTAGAGACCGGTGATGAATTGCTGTTCCTTCCGGAATTCCTCGGTTGACAATTCCACTCCTGACGCGATACACTGCATTCATAAGGCTTGTTCGTGTCCCGGTTGCGCCCGGACGCGAAACATCCAATATACGCAGGAGAATGCCCCGGATGCCAATTCATCCGGGGCATTTTCTTTATGGTTATGGCCTTGTGCGCGCGGGGCGCGGCGCGCGGTGTCGCGCTCAGCGCCCGGGGCGGGCTCAGATCACGTCTGCCAGCTCCTGGAGCAGTCGCCGCTTGGGCCGTGCGCCCACCATCGCCTTCACCGGCTCGCCCGCGCGGAAGACCATAAGGGTGGGCATCGACAGGACGCCGTACCTCGCGGTCGTCACCGGGTTGGTGTCCACGTCCAACTGGACGATCTTCATCCGGTCCGCCTCCTCCACGGCGAGGGCGCTCAGAACGGGCGCGATCTGCCGGCATGGCGGGCACCAGTCCGCCGTGAATTCGACCAGGACCGGAAGCTCGGCCTCCATCACCTCGGCGTGAAAGGTCTCGTCGGTGACCTCGTCCACGTGCGCTGCCTTGATCACTGTCTCGTCTCCCCTGTCGCCGGCCCCGCGTGCGGTGGCGCGTGCCGTTGGCTTTGCCGTTCGGCCGGTGGTTGCGCGTGCCGTTCGGTTTGCGGTTGCGCGTGCTGACGCGTGTGCGGTTCCGCGTGCTGTCGCGTGTGCGGCGGGCTCAGTTCGCAGAGCGGGTCGGGGCCGCCGGGGACCTGCGCCGCCGCCATCACCTCGGCCCGCGCCAGCTCCTCGCCCACCTGGGCGCGCACGGCGGTGAGTTCACCGATCAGCGCGTCGAGATCGCTCAGCTTGCGGCGGTACACGGCGAGCGAGGCGGGGCAGGTGTCCCCGGCCGGGTGGCCGGCCCGCAGGCACTCCACGAAGGGCCGCGTCTCCTCCAGGTCGAACCCGAAGTCCTGAAGCGTCTTGATCTGCTGGAGCAGCCGCAGGTCGTTCTCGTCGTACGTGCGGTAGCCGTTGTCGGTCCGCCGCGCGGCCAGCAGGCCGCGCGACTCGTAGTACCGAAGCGTGCGGGTGGTCGTCCCTGCCCGCGCCGCGAGCTCGCCGATGCGCATGACAAGGACGGTAATCCTTGACGCCGACGGCAAGGCAAGCACGAGGGCAATCCCGGGTGCCGGCGCCCCGCACCGCACCGCACCGCACCGCACCGCACCGCACCGCACCGCACCGGCCCGCCTTACCCCGGCCCGCCTTACCCCGGCCCGCACCGCACCGGCCCGCACCGCACCGGCCCGCGCCGCACCGGCGCCGAGCGTCAGCCCGCCACCGGCGGCAGCAGCGGCTTCCCCTCGCGGCCGCCGACCGGCGACGACAGCACGATCGACGTCGTCGTACGCCCCAGCGCCGACGTCTGCTCCAGGACCTCCTCCAGATGGACCGTGTCGGCGACGGCCACCTTGAGGATCCAGCAGTCCTCCCCCACCACGTGGTGCACCTCGGTGATCTCCGGGCGCTCCATCAGCTCCAGGGTCCTGGGGTGCTTCAGGCTGTAACCGCCGTGCGGACTGACCCGGATGAACGCCTGAATGCCGTAGCCGAGCCGGGCCGGATCGACCCGCGCCCCGTACCCCGTGATCGCGCCGCCCGCCTCCAGGCGGCGCAGCCGCTCGGTGACCGCGGCCGGGCTCAGCCGCACCCGCCGGCCGAGCTCGCTGAGCTTGATCCGGCCCTCCCGCTGGACGACTTCGAGCAACTGCCGGTCCACCGCGTCGAAGCCCGCTGACGAATCGTTGGCGATGGCGCGCGAATGCCGTGGTTGTTTCGGTACCGCCGCGAGATCTCCCATGTTTCCCCCTTCAGTCCATGGGCCGTCAACGTAACACTGGTATCGGGAGAAACCGCAGGTGGGAAGGGGATGGAGAACATGCGTGAGGTTCTGGTCATCGGGGGAAACCGCTACTTCGGCAAGCGGCTCATCGCGCGGCTGCTCGCGGCGGGTGACCGGGTCACGGTCCTGAACCGGGGTTCGACCCCGCCACCGCCGGGCGTGCGGCAGCTGATCGCCGACCGCGACGACGAGGCCTCGCTGGCCGCCGCCGTGGGCGAGCGCGTCTTCGACGTCGTGGTCGACCAGGTCTGCTACACCCCCCGCCAGGCCGCGATCGCCCGGCGGGTGTTCACCGGCCGCACCGCGCGCTACGTCATGACCTCCACGGTCGAGGTGTACGAGTACGAGGACTGCGCGGAGCCGGTGTCCGAGAGCGCGCTCGACGCGTCAACGGTGGTGGTCACCGGGGAACTCCCCTGGCACGAGCCGGAGTTCGTCGCGGAGTACTACGGCGAGGGCAAGCGACAGGCGGAGGCGGTGTTCGCCGCCGACCCCCCGTTCCCTCATGTCGCGGTGCGGGTGGCCCATGTCCTGGGCGGGGCCGACGACTTCACCGGACGCCTGCCGCATTACGCCGACCGGATCCGCGCCGGGGAGCCCGTCGCGGTCGCCGTGCCCAACTGCCCGGCGACGTACATCGACGTCGAGGAGATCGCCGCGTTCCTGTTCTGGGTGACCCGCCAGGACTTCACCGGACCGGTGAACGCCGCCTCGCACGGACCGCTGGGCACCGAGGACATCGTGGCGGCGGTCGCCGGCGCGCTCGGTGGCGGCCACCCCGCCGTCCGCTACCAGCCCGTCGAGGTCGGGGCGGTGTCGCCGTTCTCCTTCGCCCGCTCGTACGCGATGGACAACGCCCGCGCCGAGTCGCTGGGCTTCACCTTCTCCCACACCAAGGACTGGCTGACGCGCGCCGTCGCCGAGACGATCGGAGTCAACTGACATGCTCTACCGCACCATTGGACCCTTCAAGGTCGGCGCGGTCGGATACGGGGCGATGCCGCTGTCCATCGAGGGGCGTCCGGACGAGGCGCGGGCGCTGTCCACCGTGCACGCCGCGCTGGACGCGGGGATCACGCTCATCGACACCGCCGACTCCTACTACGCGCCGGGCGGCGAGCCGGGCCACAACGAGCTCCTGATCGCCCGGGCCCTCGCGGCCTACGGTGGCGCGACCGATGAGGTCCTGGTCGCCACGAAGGGCGGGCGGGGGCGCACCGACGACGGTGACTGGACGGTACGGGCCGACCCGGGCCATCTGCGGCGGGCCGCCGAGGCCTCCCTGAAGCGGCTCGGCGCCGAGGCGATCGGCCTCTACCAGCTGCACAAGCCCGACCCCGGGGTGCCGTTCGCGGAGTCCGTCGGCGCGCTGCGCGAGCTCGCCGAGGAGGGCAAGGTCCGGGCGGTGGGGCTCTCCAATGTGGACAGTGAGCAGATCCGCGAGGCGCGGGAGATCCTGGGCGACCGGCTCGTCAGCGTGCAGAACCGCTTCTCGCCCGCCGTCCGCGACAGCGGGCCCGAGCTGCGGCTCTGCGCGGAACTCGGGCTCGCGTTCATGCCGTGGAGCCCGCTCGGCGGGATCTCCCGCAGCGCGCTCGAGGGTCCCGGCGGCGCTCCCACGCCCGAGTCGCCCTTCCACGCGGTGGCGCGCGAGCGGGGCGTGAGCCCTCAACAGGTGGTACTGGCCTGGCTGTTGAGCCTGGCGCCGGTGGTGCTGCCGATTCCGGGCGGCAGCCGCCCCGCGTCGGTACGGGACTCGGCCGGTGCGGCCGATCTCGTACTGAGCGGGGCGGAGCTGGCGCTGCTGGGCTGAGCCGTACGGGCCGGGCGCCGAGCCGTACGGGCCGGGTACTCAGCCGTGCGGGCCGGGTCCTGAACCGTGCGGGCCGGGCGCTGGGCGGCGCGGGTCAGACCGTGACGCTCTCGCGCTCCTCTGCGCTCTGCCCGGCCTGCTCCTCGCCCTTGCCGCGGCGCGGCAGGAGCACGGCGACCAGGACCGTGCCGACGCCCAGGATCACGGCGCCGACGAGACTGGTGCGGGCGACCGCGTCGGAGAAGGCGGAGCCGACGGCGTGGCTCATCTGCTGGGCCCCGGCGGCCAGTTGCTCGGCCTGGGCCTTGAGCTGGGCGGCCTGCTGCGGGGTGCCCGCGTGCAGGGCCTGAGCGCCGAGCTGCTTGGCCTGGTCGCCGATGCCCTGGGCGACGGCGTATCCGGCGCCGACCGAGTCCTGGGCGGTGCTGAGCGCGGAGGCGGGCAGCTTCGTACCGGCGGTGGCGTCCGCGAGGTGCGAGGAGTACGACTTGGCGAGCACCGAGCCGAGGATGGCGATGCCGAGCGAGCCGCCGAGTTCGAGCGAGGTGTCGTTGACGGCGCCGCCGACGCCGAGTTCGGCCTCGGGGAAGGCGCCCATGATCGCGTCGGTGCAGGGCGACAGGGCGAGGCCGATCGCGACGCCGAGGATGATCAGCGGGGCGAGGAAGTCGCCGTAGCCGGAGGCCGAGTCGACGCGGGTGAGCAGCGCGAGCGCGACGGTTCCCGCGACCATGCCGGCGGTGACCGTGACCTTCATGCCGAGCCGGGGCGTGAGGAACCCGGTCAGGGCCGATCCCACGAAGACCGCGCCGGCCAGCGGCAGCATGCGGACGCCGGTCTCCAGCGGGGTGTAGCCGAGCACGAACTGGAGGTGCTGGGTGAGGTAGTAGAACGCGCCGAAGACGGCGAGGAAGAACAGCGCGACGGCGAGCAGCGAGCCCGAGAACATGCGGTGCGCGAAGCGGCGTACGTTCAGGACGGGCCGGGGGTGGCGCAGCTCCCACACCACGAAGGCCACGAGTCCGAGACCGGCGATGACGGCGGCGCCGATCGCCTTGGCGTCCCAGCCGAAGTGCGGGCCCTGGATGATCATGTAGACCAGGGCGCCCACGGAAACCACCGAGAGCAGGCCGCCGACGTAGTCGATGCGGTCGTGGTGGGCGGCCTTGGACGGCGGTACGAGGACGAACGCGCCGACGACCGCGATCAGCGCGATCGGCACGTTGATGAGGAACGTCGAGGCCCAGCCGTGGTTCTCCAGGAGCGCGCCCGCGACCAGCGGTCCTGCGGCGATGGCGATGCCGGCGGTCGCGGTCCACAGCAGGATCGCCTTGGCGCGCTCGGCGCGCGGGAACGTGGAGGCGAGCAGCGACAGGGTCGCTGGCATGATCAGCGCGGCGCCGACGCCCATGACGGCGCGGGAGGCGATGACACCGGTGGAGCTGTCGACCAGCGAGCCGACCACGGAGGCGCCGGCGAAGACGAGGAGGCCGAGCACGAGCGCGCCCCGGCGGCTGTACTTGTCGCCTATCGCGCCGAGCAGCAGCATCAGGGCGGCGTAGGGGACGGTGTAGCCGTCGATGACCCACTGGAGGTCGGAGCTGCTGAGCCCCAGGTCCTTGGTCATGTCGGGGGCGGCGACGGTGAGGGCGGTGTTCGCCATCACGATGATCAGCAGGCTGAGACAGAGCACGAGCAGCGCCCACCAGCGCCGCCGGTAGGGCGTCCCCATCTGCTCGACGGGCTGATTGATGACGAGACTCACGCGTCTCACCCTTCCTGTGCCTTGCTTCGGTTCGCGTTCCCCGGCCCGGCGTCCGGCGGGACCCGAGTCGGCGTTCGCCGGGACCCGACCAGGGAGATCCAATTGCACATTGATGTGCAATTACACACTGCTGTGCAATTTACGCCCCTGCACGGCGCTGTGCAAAATGGGGCTGTGACTGCTACCCCCGCCGCCGCCCCCTCCCCCTCGGGCGGCCGCGCCGACGCGAACCGCCGCCGCATCATGGAGGTGGCCTTCGCCGAGCTGGTCCGCGACCCGGATGCCTCGATGGACCAGATCGCCCGGTCGGCGGGGGTCGTACGGCGCACGGTGTACGGGCACTTCCCGAGCCGGGACGCGCTGATCGCGGCGCTCGTGGACGAGGCGGCACAGACGGTCGCCGAGGCGCACCGCGAGGGGCGCGAGGGCATCGCCGACCCGGCCGAGGCGCTGGCCCGTGCGACGCTCGCGGTCTGGGAGATCGCCGACCGCTACCGGCTCCTGGTCGCCCTCGCCCAGCGCAGCGTCACCATGGCCGGCATCAAGCAGCGCCTGGCCCCGGTCCGCAAGGAGTGCGTGGACCTGCTCCAACTGGGGCTCCTCAAGGGCGTGTTCGCCTCCCACCTGCCGCCCGCCGCGCTCGCCTACGTCCACGAGCAGTCCCTGTTCGGGCTCATGGAGGCGGTCAACGAGGGCGCCCTGCCCGCGTCCGAGGCGGGCCGCGCGGCGGCCACGACCCTGCTCCTGTCGGCGGGCGTCCCGCCGGAGCGGACGGCCGACGTGGTGGCGGCGGCACTGAGCCGGTAGGCGCACGGAGCGGCCCCGCGCCCGCGCGGGTCACGACCGGCGTGGCCACGACCAGGACGGCCCCCAACGGGCAGGCACCCGGGTGGCGACCGCGACCTTCGCCTGCCCGACATCCGCATTTCAACTGAACCTATGGCGCGCGCATGGCCCGTGGAGCCAGAGTGACGGCACATCAATTGCCGGACACTCCACGGAGGTTCAGGATGCGCCGTCGTACCGCCCTCAGCATGACTGCCGTAACGGCGCTCACGCTCGCCGCACTGGCCACCGCCCCGGCCCAGGCCGCCCCGGCCGACAAGGCGCAGGTGCTCGCCTCCTTCACCCAGACCGACGCGGCCAGCTCGAACGCGTTCCAGGCCGCCCGCGCCGACCAGTCCCGCTGGTCGGCCTACGGCTTCGACTGGTCGACCGACTACTGCTCGAAATCCCCCGACAACCCCTTCGGCTTCCCCTTCAAGTCCTCCTGCGCCCGCCACGACTTCGGCTACCGCAACTACAAGGCGGCCGCCCAGTTCCCCGCCAACAAGCCCCGCCTGGACAGCGCGCCCTGTACGAGGACCTGAAGCGCGTGTGCGGCGCGTACGGCAGCGCGAAGAAGGCGTCGTGCGACGCGACGGCGTGGACGTACTACCAGGCGGTGAAGGCCCTGGGCACGTGACCAGGCCCGGGCGGAGTCGGGCCGGGGTGCGTCCGGCCATGCGTGCCTCCGGCCGTGCGTACCGGGGCCGTGCGTCCCCTACCGTGGACGGCGCAGCCGTCAGCAGGACATCCGCGGGAGGACTCGATGAGCGTCGGCGAGTGGGTCAGCAGTTCGTTGCCGTATCTGGCTGTGCACGGCGGTGGCTCCGCGGCCGACGCCTGGAAAGCCGAGGGTGCCGCCCGGGGCGGCACCGGGCGACAGCGCATCGTGTACGCCGGGGAGGTGGCCGCCCCGGCCGAGGTCTCGGTGGCCTTCGAAGGGCCCGAGGGGATGCCGGTCGTCATCCGGCGCAGGGTGATGTACCTCGATGAGCAGCCTTGCGAACTGACCGACAGCTACTACCCGTTGAGCATTGCCCGCGGTACGCCCCTCGCCGGCACCGCGAAGATTCGCGGCGGCGCGGTACGGCTGCTGGCCGAACTCGGCCACACGGGTGTCAGGGTGCGCGAGGACGTCCTCGCGGCGCTCCCCGACGACGAAGCCCAGGACGTACTGGGGCTCGCCCCCGGCGCACCGGTCCTGCGGATCGTGCGCACCACCATGGACGCGGACGACCGGGCCATCCAGGTCGACATGATGACCATGCCCGCCGCGCTTCAGCGCCTTCGCTACGAGGTCAGGATCGGATGAACCGCGGCAGCCGCCGAACCGGATGCCCCCGTCACGTGCTCCGCACCCTGCGCGCCGCGCACAGTGGGTGGTACACGTACCCGGCCGGTTCCGGCGGGTGAGCCGGGTCGCCGGTCGGGGGGTGGGCGCGGGAGCATGGGGGGCGTGACGCACGTACCGGATGTACCGCAGCCCGAGTCCGATCCCGGGGCCGGCCGGCCCGTGCCTGCCTGGTTGCGGGTGACCCGGGGGGAGTCGCGGTGGGCATCGACTGTTGCCGTGCTCGTCGCGGTCGCGTTGCAGTGGACGCTGCCCGCGCGGCTGACCCTGCGTCCGGGGTGGCTGCTGCCCGGGCTCGAAGTCGCGCTCATGGCCGCCCTGATCGCGGCCAACCCCGTCCGCATCGAGCGGGCCGCGCGGTTCTACCGGCCGGCCGGGCTCGTTCTGATCGCGTGCATCAGCGCCGCCAACGGGTGGTCGGCCGTGCGGCTGGTCGTCGGGCTCGTACGGGGCCAGGAAGGCGCCGATGCCGCCGCCCTCCTCGTGACGGGCGGCGGCATCTGGCTCACCAACGTGATCGTCTTCGCGCTCTGGTACTGGGAGTGGGACCGGGGCGGCCCGCTGGCGCGGATGCGGGCGGACCGCGTCTACCCCGACTTCCTCTTCCCGCAGATGCAGAGCCCCGAACTGGCCCCGCCCCACTGGGAGCCGGCCTTCCCCGACTATCTGTACCTGTCGTTCACCAACGCCACCGCGTTCAGCCCGACGGACGTGATGCCGCTGAACCGGTGGGCGAAGATGCTGATGATGCTCCAGTCCGCCGTGTCGCTCCTGACCGTCGTGCTGGTCGTCGCCCGCGCGGTCAACATCCTCAAGTAGTCGCCGGCGCGGGCGTCTTCGCCTCCTCGCGCGGCTCGGGCACCTCCGGCTCCCCGACCGCCATCATCCGTTCGTCGAACGGGAGCCGGCCCGCCAGGACCTCCGCCACCCGGGCCTTGTCGATCTCCTTCGTCCAGGTCCCGACCAGCACACAGGCCACCGCGTTGCCCGCGAAGTTGGTCAGCGCGCGCGCCTCGCTCATGAAGCGGTCGATGCCGACGATCAGGCCGACGCCGTCGACCAGTTCGGGCCGGTGCGACTGGAGGCCACCCGCCAGCGTGGCCAGGCCCGCACCCGTCACCCCGGCCGCGCCCTTCGACGCGATGATCATGAAGAGGAGCAGCGAGATCTGCTCGCCCGCGCTCAGCGGCTTGCCGAGCGCGTTGGCGATGAACAGTGAGGACATCGTCAGGTAGATCGCGGTGCCGTCCAGGTTGAACGAGTACCCCGTCGGCACCGTGATGCCGGCCACCGAACGGCTCACCCCCAGGTGCTCCATCTTCGCGATCAGCCGCGGCAGCGCCGACTCCGACGAGGACGTGGACAGGATCAGCAGGAACTCCCTGGCCAGGTACTTCAGGAGGCTGAAGATGTTCACGCCGGTCACCAGACGCAGGATCGCGCCGAGCACCACGAACACGAACAGCGCGCAGGTGATGTAGAAGCCGATCATGATGACGGCCAGCGCCTTCAGGGCGTCCACGCCGGTCTCGCCGACCACCCCCGCGATCGCGCCGAACGCGCCGACCGGCGCCGCCCACATCACCATCGCCAGCATGCGGAACACGAGTCGCTGGATGTGTTCGACGCCGCGCAGCACCGGCGCTCCCGCCGACCCGAGCGCCTGGAGGGCGAAGCCGGCGAGCAGGGCGATGAGGAGGGTTTGCAGGACCTGGCCCTCGGTGAAGGCGGAGACCATGGTCTTGGGGATGATCCCGAGCAGGAAGTCCGCCGTGGACTCGCTCGCGCCCGCGGCCTGCTTGGCACCCGCGTGCCGGGCGGCCTCGGTCAGGTGCAGACCGCTGCCGGGCTCAAGGACGTTGCCGACCAGGAGGCCGATGGCGAGCGCCACCGTGGACATGAGGAGGAAGTAGCCGAGCGCGAGCCCGCCCACGGCCCCGACCTTGGCGGCTTTGCGCACCGAGCCGACGCCGAGGACGATCGTGCAGAAGATGACGGGCGAGATCATCATCTTGATCAGGTTCACGAACCCGGTGCCGATCGGCTTCAGCTGGACGGCGACCCCCGGCGCCGCGAAGCCCACGACGATGCCGAGCACCACGGCGCCGATGACGGCCAGGTAGAGGTAGTGGGTGCGGCTCCCCGCCTGGTCCTTTCGGTTTTGCGGGCGTTCCCGGCGGGCGGTGGCGGCTGGCTCTGCCACGGGGTCCTCCTAGATAGCGGCGGCTGCGCCTCGCGGCCAGGTCCCGATGGCCGATTCAGCGATCCCCGCGACTATCCAGCACGCTGTGACGCCGGTCACCGTTACGTGCATTTCGTTCATACGGATCCAGCCAGCACACTTGCCGGATGCGTCTGCCAAGACCCCGCTCCCTCGCCGGCCAGCTCTTCGCCATGCAGGTGGTCCTGGTCGCCGCGATCGTGGCGGGCTGCGCGCTCTTCTCCTACGTCGCCGACCGGCGCCAGGCCGAGGAGACCGCGCGGCGCCAGGCGATTGCGACCGCGACCTCCGTCGCCGCGTCGCCGGCCGTGATCGCCGCGGCCCGCACCGAGGACCCCACGGCCGCCCTCCAGCCGTACGCGGAGACCCTGCGCACCACCACCGGCGTCGACTTCGTCGTGGTCATGGCGCCGGACGGCACCCGCTGGACGCATCCCGTGCCGGGTGAGATCGGCAGGACCTACCTCGGCGACATCGGCCCCGCGCTGCGCGGGCGGACGTTCACGGAGACGCACATGGGGGTGCTCGGCCCCTCCGTACGGGTCGTGGCGCCGGTGCGCGACCCTCATGATCATGGCCGGATCACGGCGCTGGTCAGCGCGGGCATCACCATCGACCGGATCACCGAGCAGGTGCACAAGCAGCTGGCCGCACTCGCCGCGATGGCGGGCGGCGCGCTCGCGCTCGGCGGACTCGGCACCTACGTGATCAACGCGCGGCTGCGCCGGCACACCCACGGCATGAACGCCGCCGAGCTGAGCCGCATGCACGACTACCACCAGGCCACCCTGCACGCCGTGCGCGAGGGCCTGCTCATGCTCGACGGACAGCGCCGGATCGCGCTGATCAACGACGGCGGACGGGCGCTGCTCGGACTCGGCGAGGACGCCGTGGGCCGCACCGTGACCGGCCTCGGCCTGCCCGCCCCGCTCACCGGCGCGCTGCTCGCCGCGGAGCCCAGGGTGGACGAGGTGCACATGACGGCCGACCGGATCGTGGTCCTCAACAGCCGCCCGGTCTCGTCCGGCGGCCGCCGAGGCACCGTGGTGACGCTGCGCGATCACACCGAACTCCAGGCGCTGTCCGGCGAGTTGGACTCCGAGCGCGGCTTCACCCAGGCCCTGCGGGCGCAGGCGCACGAAGCCGCGAACCGGCTGCACACCGTGGTCTCGCTCATCGAGCTGGGCCGGGTCGAGGAGGCCGTGGAGTTCGCGACAGCCGAGCTGGAGCTTGCCCAGGCGCTCACCGACCAGGTGGTCACGGCGGTCGGCGAGCCGGTGCTCGCCGCGCTGCTGCTCGGCAAGGCGGCGCAGGCCAACGAGCACGGCGTGGAGCTGGTCCTGACCAAGGGCAGCGCGATCGGTGACGGCCTGCTGCCGGCGACCCTGCCCGCCCGCGATCTGGTCACCGTCCTCGGCAACCTCCTGGACAACGCGGTGGAGGCGGCGCAGGGCAGCGCGGCCGCCGAGGTCGCCGTCACGCTGGCCACCGAGGACGGCCACCTCCTGGTGCGGGTCGCGGACAGCGGACCCGGCATCGACGCAGGGGCCGCCGAGGCCGTGTTCGAGCGGGGCTGGTCGACCAAGAGCCCGGGGCGCGGCATCGGCCTCGCGCTGGTCCGGCTCACCGCCGCGCGGCACGGGGGCACCATCGCCGTGGAGCAGAGCCCTTACGGCGGCGCCGAGTTCACCGTACGACTGCCTCTGAAACGGCTGGAACAGGAGGTGCCCGCATGATCAGGGTGCTGGTCGTCGAGGACGATCCCGTCGCCGCCGAGGCGCACCGGCTCTATGTCGGCCGGGTGCCCGGTTTCACGGCCGTGGCCCTCGCCCACTCGCGGGCCGAAGCGCTGCGGGCCCTGGAACGCACCGAGGTGGATCTGCTCCTGCTCGACCTGTATCTGCCCGACGGACACGGGCTCCAGCTCGTGCGGTCGCTGCGCGCGGCCGGGCACGGCGCGGACGTCGTCGCGGTCACCTCTGCCCGGGACCTGACGATGGTGCGCGAGGGCGTCTCGCTCGGGGTCGTGCAGTACGTACTGAAGCCGTTCACCTTCCCCACGCTGCGCGACCGGCTCGTGCGGTACGCCGAGTTCCGGGCCACGGCCGGGGAGGCGAGCGGGCAGGAGGAGGTGGACCGGGCGCTCGCCGCGCTGCGCGCCCCGCAGCCCTCGGCGCTGCCCAAGGGGCTCAGCGCGCCCACGCTCCAGGCCGTCACGCGCACGCTGCGTGCGGCGCCCCAGGGGGTGACGGCGACGGAGGCGGGCGTGGCGGTCGGCATCTCGCGGATCACCGCGCGCCGCTATCTGGAGCACCTGGTCACCTCGGGCCGGGCCGAGCGCACCCCGCAGTACGGGCAGATCGGGCGCCCGGAACTCCAGTACCGGTGGATCAACTCATCGCGCGGCCAGGGCAGTTGAGGCGGACGGGAGGGGACGCGGGGCGGGGTTGACCCCGGCGCGGGGCGCCCTTACGTTCACCGGGCAGCCATGTGCGGCCGCCACGTCGGCCGCACGCCCGGCCCGAGGAGGTCGTGCCCGTGCGCCCCACCGCCCCCGCAGCCCTCACCGCCCCGCCGCCCCGGCCCCGCTCGACGGGACACGGACGCCCGCTCCGCCTGCTCCTCGCGGCCCTTCTCACCACCGGCGCGCTCACCGCATGCGGCGGCGGCCCCGCCCACGACGCCGACACCGTCACGATCGCCTACAACCGCTCCACCGACAACAAGATCCGCTTCAAGGACGCGTTCCTTGCGGACGTCAAGAAGCAGTTCGAGCGGGCCCACCCCGGCAAGAAGGCCGAGCTGGTGCCGATCCAGGCCGCCGAGAACGACTACGCGGCCAAGGTCCAGCAGATGATGCGCTCCCCCAAGACCGCTCCCGACCTGGTGTACGAGGACACGTTCCGCGTCAGCGCCGACATCGGCGCGGGCTATCTGCGCCCACTGGACGACTATCTGTCCCAGTGGGACCAGTGGGGCCAGTTCGCCGAGACCGCGAAGGCGGCGGCGAAGGCCGAGGACGGCCGGACGTACGGCGTGCCGGACGGCACCGACACCCGGGGCCTGTGGTTCAACAGACAGATCTTCGCGAAGGCAGGGCTGCCCGCCGACTGGCAGCCCAGGAGCTGGGCGGAGATCCTGGACGCGGCCCGCGCCGTGCGGGCCAAGGTGCCCGGCGTCATCCCGCTCAATGTCTACACGGGCAAGGCGGCCGGTGAGGCGGCCGCCATGCAGGGCCTGGAGATGCTGCTGTACGGCACCGGGCCGAATCCGCTGTACGACCCGGCCGCCAAGAAGTGGGTGACGGGATCGCGGGGGTTCAAGGACGCTCTGGACTTCGTCAGGACCGTGTACGAGGAGAAACTGGGGCCCGATCCCTCCGACGCCCTCGACCCCAATGTGGGTACGCGCCTGGCCACCGACTGGATGCCGAACGGCAAGCTGGCGATCGCCCTCGACGGGTCATGGCTCGGCCAGAACTGGATCGCCGAGGGGCCCAAGGAGTGGCCCGCCTGGTCGGCGACGCTCGGGCAGGCCGCGATGCCGACCCAGTACGGTCAGGCGCCGGGCAAGGTCTCGCTGTCGGGCGGCTGGACGTGGGCGATCCCCGCGAAGGCGGCCAACCCCGCCCTCGCCTTCGACTTCGTCAAGACGCTCCAGACCAAGGACAACGCGGTGAAGTGGGACGTGGTGGACGCCCAGATCGCGGTGCGCCGGGACGTGGCCGCCGACCCGGCGTATCTGCGCTCCATGCCGGGCATCGCCTTCTTCACCGCCCTGGTCCCCTTCACCCACTACCGGCCCGCCCTCGCGGCGTACCCGCAGGTGTCCTCGGCCATCGGCGAGGCGATGGAGGCCGTGACGACCGGCCGGTCCGCCGCCTCGGCGGCCAAGACGTACGACGACCAGCTCGGGTCGGTCACGCCGTGAGCACCCCGGCCACGCGGGCGGGGCGCGGCGGGCGGCGCGCGGCCGGCGCGGCGCGCTGGCTCCCGATCGCCCCCGCCACCCTGCTCCTGCTGCTCTTCCTCGCCGGGCCGATCGGCTACTGCGCCTTCATCGCGTTCACGGACATGCGCCTGACCGGCTCGTCGGCGGTCGACTTCGTCGGCTTCGCCAACTTCCGGCGCGCCCTGGCCGACCCGGCCTTTCGCAACGCGGTGTGGCTCACCATCGTCTTCACGGTGCTGTCCGCGCCGGCCGGGCAGAACACGCTCGGACTCGCGCTGGCCGCCCTCATGCGCCGCGCATCGCGCCCGGTGCGGACCGTGACGGGGGCGCTGGTCATCACGGCGTGGGTGCTGCCGGAGATCGTGGCGGCCTTCCTCCTGTACGCCTTCTTCCGCCGCGACGGCACCCTGAACGCGATCCTGGCCTGGCTCCATCTGCCCACCCAGAACTGGCTGTTCACGCTGCCCGTCCTCGCGGTGTCGTTCGCCAACGTGTGGCGCGGCACCGCGTTCTCGATGCTGATCTACTCAGCCGCGCTCGCCGGGGTCCCCAGGGACGTCGAGGAGGCCGCGGAGGTCGACGGGGCGGGCGGCGCGCGCCGGTTCTGGCACATCACGCTGCCCATGATCCGCCGCTCCATCGCCACCACCCTGATGCTCAACACCCTCCAGACGCTGTCCGTCTTCGGGCTGATCTGGGCGATGACCCGGGGCGGCCCGGGCGACCGCAGCCAGACGCTTCCGGTCTTCATGTACGACCAGGCGTTCTTGAAGAGCCTGATCGGGTACGGCACGGCGGTCGCGCTGCTGCTGCTTCTGGTCGGCGCGCTGTTCTCGGCGGTGTATCTGCGACTGCTCAAGGTGGAGGTGTGAGGGCGGGCCGGGCGCGCCGGGTGCGGCGGCGGCTCGCCGCGGACATGGCGCTGCTCGCGGTGGCGGCCGCGTTCGCGGTGCCGCTCCTGTGGCTGCTGCTGGCGTCCCTGGATCCCGGGGCCGATCTGCGGGTGCGGGTCCCCCGCTCGGTGAGCGCCGACAACTTCTCGGCCGTCCTGACCCCCGACATCACCTGGACGCCCATGCTCAACAGCCTGGTGCTGTGCGGGAGTTCGACGCTCCTGACGGTGGTGTGCGCGGCGCTCGCGGCGTACCCGCTCTCGCGCCAACGCTCACGCGTGACCCGCCCCTACCTGCTGACCATCCTGTTCACGACATGTCTGCCGATCACGGCGGTGATGGTCCCGGTGTACGCGCTCTTCGTGCGCGTCGACCTCATCGACACGGTGTACGGCACGGCCCTGTTCCTCGCCACCGCCCAACTCCCTTTCGCCATCTGGCTGATGAAGAACTTCATGGACTCCGTGCCCCGCGCCCTTGAGGAGGCCGCCTGGACCGACGGCGCCTCGATGCTCCAGACCCTGGTGCGGGTGGTGCTGCCGCTGATGGGTCCCGGCGTGGGCGTCGTGACGGTCTACACCTTCATCATGCTGTGGGGAAACTTCTTCGTCCCCTTCATGCTGCTGCTCTCCCCCGACCAGCTGCCGGCCTCGGTCACGATCTTCACGTTCTTCGGGAATTACGGCTCGGTGGCGTACGGCCAACTCGCGGCGTTCTCGATTCTGTACTCGACGCCGGTCCTGCTCCTCTACGTGCTGATCGCACGGCGGCTCGGCGGAGGTTTCGCGCCGGCCGGAGCGGTGAAGGGTTAGCGTGGGCGAGCGAGCGCTTACCCAACCCTTAGGTAACCCGGACGCCACCAAAACCGTACTTTCCTCCAATTCACGTTCTTTGGTGGAACACACCGTAGGCAGATGTCACTTACCGTCCTACGGTGTGCGCGTGCACCCCACCCCTCCCTTCAACTCGCTTGCGGCCCGCCGACTGCGAGAAGCGCTCGGCATGGCTCCCGGCCACGTCGCGTACGGCATGCGCGCCCAGTACGGCCTCCAGGTCTCCCCGGACACCGTGGTGGCGTGGGAGCGGGGGCTCGCGGCGCCCGAGGCGCGGGAGCTGACGGCGCTCGCGGGGGTCCTGTGGTGCTCCCCCGGCGATCTCATGGCGGCAGCGTCGACCCTGCGCGAACACCGGCTCGCGCGCGGTCTCACCCTGGAGGACATGGCCCGCCGGGTGGGTCTCGACGCCGGGGCCTACCGGCGCATGGAGGACGCGGGACGCTGGCGCGGCAACGAGCGGCAGTCGGCGGCGCTCGCCGACCTGCTGCGGCTGCCGCTGCGCGACTATGTGACGGCGACCGGCCAGAACGCGGACCTCGCCGAGCTGCTGCGCGGCGCGGTCACCACGCGCTGGCAGGCCTACGTCAAGCCGACGGCGAAGCTGCTCCCGCTGTCCAAGCGGCAGCTGGAGACGGTGCTCGACCAGTTGCACAGCGAGTACCAGTCGCACATGGTCGCCACGCTCAACTGGAGCGCGCAGGCCGACACGGGTGACGCGGGGCGGGACTTCCTCGACCGCATCGTGGACCGCTTCTGGGAGCTTGCGCACGGCTGAGCGCCCTCAGAAGGGTGCGGGGAGCAGCCCGGCCGGGCCCGGGCGACCGGCGACCTCGACCCGCGACCCGCGACGGCCTAGAAGACCGACTCGGCCTCGTACATCCGATTGTCCGGCACCGTCTTGAGCGTGGTCACCGCGTGGGCCAGCGGGGCCATCACGATGTCCGTGCCCCGCAGCGCCGTCATGTTGCCGAAGGCGCCGTTGTGCACGGCCTCCACCGCGTGCCAGCCGAACCGGGTCGCGAGCACGCGGTCGTACGCGGTGGGCACGCCGCCGCGCTGGACGTGGCCGAGGATGACCGGGCGGGCCTCCTTGCCCAGGCGCCGCTCCAGCTCGACGGCGAGGCGGTTGCCGATGCCGGCGAAGCGCTCGTGGCCGTACTGGTCGATGGCGCCCTTCTCGTACGGCATCGAGCCCTCGGCGGGGTGCGCGCCCTCGGCGACGCAGATGACCGCGAACTTCTTGCCGCGCGCGAAGCGCTCCTCGACCATCTTGACCAGGTCGTCCACCTCGAAGGGCCGCTCCGGCAGGCAGATGCCGTGGGCGCCGCCGGCCATGCCGGACTCCAGCGCGATCCAGCCCGCGTGCCGGCCCATGACCTCGACGACCATCACGCGCTGGTGGGACTCGGCGGTGGTCTTGAGGCGGTCGATGGCCTCGGTGGCCACGCCCACGGCGGTGTCGAAGCCGAAGGTGCGGTCGGTGGCGGAGATGTCGTTGTCGATGGTCTTGGGCACGCCGACGACGGGCATCCCGGCCTCGGCCAGCATGCGGGCCGCGGTGAGCGTGCCCTCACCGCCGATCGGGATGAGCGCGTCGATGCCGTAGCGCGTCGCCAACTCCGCGCAGTTCTCGGCGGCTTCGCGCAACCGGTCGCGCTCCAGGCGGGCGGAGCCGAGGATGGTGCCGCCGCGCGCCAGGATGCCGCTGACCGCGTTGAGGTCGAGCGGGCGGAAGTGGCCGTCCAGCAGGCCCTTGAACCCGTCCTCGAATCCGATGACTTCGTCGCCGTGGCCGACCACGGCCCGGTGCACGACCGACCGGATCACTGCGTTCAGGCCGGGACAGTCGCCGCCTGCGGTGAGTACTCCGATGCGCATCGTGCTCGATCTCCTGCTTCGCTGGTCCTGGGACGTCACGCCCGTATCCCCCATAACGTGAGCAATTCAGATTGTCCCACGCACCCCGGCCCGGCCGCCCACCCGGCTACTCCCACATCATGGCGGGAAGGCGCCTTCCCGCCATGCCCGCCGGGCCCTGCGTCCGGCGGGCGTCGTATCCATCCACAGAGGTATTGTCAAGAGGGCAAGGCCGCCCCTATAGGGCCTATAGGGCTTATGGGGGCAATTTCCTGCGACGTAGAACCGACGGAGAACAGGAGAGCACGCGTGACGCGCAGCGTGTACGTGACCGGGATCGACCGGGGAGACGGCCGCCAGGTCATCGAGCTGGGAGTCATGGAGCTCCTGACCCGCCAGGTGGACCGGGTGGGCGTCTTCCGCCCCCTGGTGCACGACGGGCCGGACCGCCTGTTCGACCTGCTCAGGGCCCGCTACCGGCTGAGCCAGGACCCGGCCACGGTGTACGGGATGGACTATTACGAGGCGTCCACGCTCCAGGCGGAGCAGGGTACCGACGAACTCGTCTCGCGGCTCGTCGAGCGCTTCCACCGGGTGGCCCGCGCCTATGAGGTCGTCCTGGTCCTCGGTACCGACTTCGCCGACACCCAGCTCCCCGACGAGCTGGCGCTCAACGCGCGGCTCGCCAACGAGTTCGGCGCGTCGGTGATACCCGTGGTCGGCGGCAGAGGCCAGACCACCGAGTCCGTACGGGCCGAGGCGCGCAACGCGCACCGCGCCTACGACGGGCTCGGCTGCGATGTGCTCGCCATGGTCGTCAACCGGGTCGCCCCGGCCGACCGGCACGAGATCGAGGAACGTCTCAAGGCCCGGCTGCCGGTGCCCTGCTATGTGCTGCCGGACGAGCCGGCCCTCTCGGCGCCCACCGTGGCCCAGATCACCGCCGCACTCGGCGGCACGGTGCTGCTCGGTGACGACTCGGGGCTCGCGCGCGACGCCCTGGACTTCGTCTTCGGCGGCGCGATGCTGCCGAACTTCCTGAACGCGCTGACCCCGGGCTGCCTGGTCGTGACCCCGGGCGACCGTGCCGACCTCGTGGTGGGCTCGCTCGCCGCGCACAGCGCCGGCACCCCGCCGATCGCCGGGGTGCTCCTCACCCTGGACGAGCGGCCGGGACCGGAGATCCTGACGCTGGCCGACCGGCTCGCGCCGGGCACCCCGGTGGTGGCGGTGGCCGGGCGCTCCTTCCCGACGGCGGCCGAACTGTTCGCCCTGGAAGGCAAGTTGAACGCGGCGACCCCGCGCAAGGCGGAGACGGCGATCGGCCTGTTCGAGCGGCATGTCGACACCGCCGACCTGCTGGCCCGGGTCTCGGTGGCCCGCAGCGGCCGGGTCACCCCGATGATGTTCGAGCACGACCTGTTGGAGCAGGCCCGCGCCCACCGCCGCCGGGTCGTGCTGCCAGAGGGGACCGAGGAGCGGGTGCTGCGCGCGGCCGACGTGCTGCTGCGCCGCGACGTGTGCGAGCTGACCCTGCTCGGCGACGTGGAGGCGATCCGCAAGAAGGCCGCCGACCTCGGCATCGACGTCGCCAAGTGCCAGATCATCGACCCGGCCACCTCCGAGCTGCGCCAGTCCTTCGCCGAGCGCTACGCCCAGCTGCGCGCCCACAAGGGCGTCACCGTGGAGCTCGCGTACGACGTGGTGGCGGACGTCAACTACTTCGGCACGCTGATGGTCGAGGAGGGCCTGGCCGACGGCATGGTCTCGGGCTCGGTGCACTCCACCGCGGCGACCATCCGGCCGGCCTTCGAGATCATCAAGACCAGGCCCGGAGGCACCTCCCAGGCCCTTGCAGGCTCTGGGGGAGCGTCGATCGTCTCCTCGGTCTTCTTCATGTGCCTGGCCGACAAGGTCCTGGTGTACGGGGACTGCGCGGTCAACCCGGACCCGGACGCCGAACAGCTCGCGGACATCGCCGTCCAGGCGGCCGCCACCGCCCAGCAGTTCGGCGTGGACCCGCGCATCGCGATGCTGTCGTACTCGACGGGCACCTCGGGCTCGGGTGCGGACGTGGACAAGGTGCGCGAGGCCACCAAGCTGGTGCGCCAGGCCCATCCCGAGCTGCGGATCGAGGGCCCGATCCAGTACGACGCGGCCGTGGAGCCCTCGGTGGCCGCGACCAAGCTGCCGGATTCGGAGGTGGCCGGTCAGGCGACCGTGCTGATCTTCCCCGACCTCAACACCGGCAACAACACCTACAAGGCCGTGCAGCGCTCGGCCGGCGCCGTGGCCGTGGGCCCGGTGCTCCAGGGTCTGCGCAAGCCGGTCAACGACCTCTCGCGCGGCGCTCTGGTCCAGGACATCGTCAACACCGTCGCCATCACGGCCATCCAGGCCCAGGCGCAGGGGCAGGAGGCCTCCGCATGACCACCGCAAGCCAGGGCACCCGCGTCCTCGTGCTCAACTCCGGGTCCTCGTCGGTGAAGTACCAGCTGCTCGACATGCGCGACGCCTCGCGCCTGGCCGTGGGCCTGGTGGAGCGGATCGGCGAGCAGACCTCGCGGCTCAAGCACACCCCGCTGGCGACCGGTGGTGAGGCCCGGGAGCAGAACGGTCCGATCGCCGACCACGCGGCGGCACTCAAGGCCGTCGCGGCGGAGCTCGCGGCCGACGGACTGGGCCTGGATTCACCGGAGTTGGCGGCCATCGGCCACCGGGTGGTGCACGGCGGCCTGAAGTTCAGCGCGCCGACCGTGATCACCGACGAGGTGATGACGGAGATCGAGCGCCTGGTGCCGGTCGCCCCGCTGCACAACCCGGCCAACATCACCGGCATCCGCACCGCCCAGGCGCTCCGCCCCGACCTGCCGCAGGTCGCCGTGTTCGACACCGCGTTCCACACCACGATGCCGGAGTCCGCGGCCCGCTACGCGATCGACGTCGAGACGGCGGACGCCCACCGCATCCGCCGCTACGGCTTCCACGGCACCTCGCACGCCTATGTCTCGCGCGAGACGGCCAGGCTGCTCGGCAGGGCGCCCGAGGACGTCAACGTGATCGTGCTGCACCTGGGCAACGGCGCCTCCGCCTCCGCGGTGCGCGCCGGCCGCTGCGTGGACACCTCGATGGGGCTCACGCCCCTTGAGGGCCTGGTCATGGGGACCCGGTCCGGTGACATCGACCCGGCGGTCACCTTCCACCTCCATCGCGTGGCGGGCATGTCGGTGGACGAGATCGACGTACTGCTCAACAAGCGGAGCGGCCTGGTGGGGCTGTGCGGCGACAACGACATGCGGGAGATCCGCCGCCGCTGCGAGGAGGGCGACGAGCGCGCGCGGCTCGCCTTCGACATCTACATTCACCGTCTGAAGAAGTACATAGGCGCCTATTACGCGGTGCTCGGCAAGGTCGACGCGATCGCGTTCACGGCCGGGGTCGGCGAGAACGCCGCGCCGGTCCGCGAGGCGGCGATCGCCGGTCTCGAGGAGCTCGGCCTCGCGGTGGACGGCGAGCTCAACGCCGTACGGTCCGACCGGCCGCGGCTGATCTCGCCGGAGTACGCCCGGGTCGCGGTGGCGGTCGTACCGACGGACGAGGAGCTGGAAATCGCCCAGCAGACGTATGAGCTGGTGCGGCTCTGAATTCCTGACCGTTTGAGGGGTTTTCCGGTTTGCCTGGACGACACCTGAGCGTCATGCCGCCCATTTGTACATTCCACCAGACGGAATATTCCGCAGCGAAACAAACCGATAGGATCCGCCTTATGCGCCGTTCCAAAATCGTCTGCACACTGGGCCCCGCCGTCGACTCTCATGATCAGCTTGTCGCTCTGATCGAGGCCGGCATGAGCGTGGCCCGCTTCAACTTCAGCCACGGCTCCCAGGCCGAGCACCAGGCCCGTTACGACCGGGTCCGCAAGGCCGCCGAGGAGACGGGCCGCGCGGTGGGCGTGCTCGCCGACCTCCAGGGCCCCAAGATCCGGCTGGCGAAATTCGCCGAGGGGCCGGTCGAATTGGTCCGGGGTGATGAGTTCACGATCACTGCCGAGGACGTCCCGGGCGACAAGTCGATCTGCGGCACCACCTACAAGGGGCTGCCGGGCGACGTCGTCAAGGGCGACCCGATTCTGATCAACGACGGCAACGTCGAACTCAAGGTCGTCGCGGTCGAGGGCCCCCGGGTGAAGACCATCGTCATCGAGGGCGGTGTCATCTCCGACCACAAGGGCATCAACCTGCCCGGCGCCGCGGTGAACGTCCCGGCCCTGTCCGAGAAGGACATCGAGGACCTGCGGTTCGCCCTGAACATGGGCTGCGACCTGGTCGCGCTCTCCTTCGTGCGCGACGCGGACGACGTCAAGGACGTCCACAAGGTCATGGACGAGGTCGGCCGCCGCGTGCCGGTCATCGCCAAGGTCGAGAAGCCGCAGGCCGTCGCCAACATGGAGGGCGTCGTCGCCGCCTTCGACGGCGTGATGGTGGCCCGTGGCGACCTCGCGGTGGAGTACCCCCTGGAGAAGGTCCCGATGGTGCAGAAGCGCCTCGTGGAGCTGTGCCGCCGCAACGCCAAGCCGGTGATCGTGGCGACCCAGATGATGGAGTCGATGATCACCAACTCGCGGCCGACGCGCGCCGAGGCGTCCGACGTCGCCAACGCGATCCTGGACGGCGCGGACGCGGTCATGCTCTCCGCCGAGTCCTCGGTGGGCGCCTACCCGATCGAGACGGTCAAGACGATGTCGAAGATCGTCGAGGCGGCCGAGGAGGAGCTGCTGTCCAAGGGCCTCCAGCCGCTGGTCCCGGGCAAGAAGCCGCGCACCCAGGGCGGCTCGGTGGCCCGCGCCGCCTGCGAGATCGCGGACTTCCTCAACGGCAAGGCGCTGGTCGCGTTCACCAAGTCGGGTGACACCGCCCGTCGGCTGTCGCGCTATCGCACCTGCCAGCCGATCCTCGCGTTCACCACGGACGCGGGCACCCGCAACCAGCTGGCGCTGAGCTGGGGCGTCGAGACGCACGTCGTGCCGCACGTGGACTCCACCGACGCGATGGTCGACCTGGTCGACGCCGAGCTCCTGAAGCTCAAGCGCTACAACAAGGGCGACACCATGGTCATCACGGCCGGCTCGCCCCCCGGCGTCCCCGGCACCACGAACATGGTCCGGGTGCACCACCTCGGCGGCTCCGAGCAGGAGTAGCCGTCGCGCTGAACCCGCGTCAACCGCTCGGAGGGCGGCGCCCCGTCTCGTACGGGCGCCGCCCTCCGGCGCGTCCGGCGCCACCCGCCCGCACGGGCGGCGGACGGGCGGCGGACGGTCCTGGGCGCCCGGCCGTTCCACCGGCCGGGCGTGGCGAATTCCACGGGGGGACGACTCCGCTCCGCGCCGGCTCCTGAGGTACGTTCACGTGCATGCGTCTCCCCATATCGCCGCAGGTCCGTCGCGCACTGGTCGCCCTGGCCACCACCGTGGTCGCCGCGGCCACCGCCGCAGGCCCGGCCGTGGCGAGCGGCAGTCCCGCGAAACCGCCCAGGGCGACGCCGGGAGCGCCCGGCGGCGAGGCCAAGAAGGAGCCGCCGGCGGCCATGTCGCAGGCGGGCGGCGCCCAGTTGGGCAAGCCGGGCGATCAACTCGGCGCGGACGCACCGGCGTTGCCACCGGATCTGTCCGCGCTCTCGTGGGTGGTGGCGGACGCCGACAGCGGCCAGGTGCTAGGGGCGAGGAACGCGCACTGGCCGCTCCCGCCGGCCAGCACCCTCAAAATGCTCTTCGCCGACACCGTGCTGCCCGCGGTCCCGCACGACGCGAGCCGCAAGGTGAGCGACGAAGACCTCAAGGGCATGGGCGACGGCAGCAGCGCGGTCGGCATCGTGCCCGGCCAGACCTATCAGGCGGCCGACCTGTGGCGCGGAGTGTTCCTGCGCTCGGGCAACGACGCGGTGCATGTGCTGGCGGCGATGAACGGCGGCGTCGACAAGACGGTCGCCGACATGCAGAAGAGGGCCGACGCCCTCGGCGCCAAGGACACCCATGTGCTGAGCCCGGACGGCTACGACGCGCCCGGGCAGGTGTCATCGGCGTACGACCTGACGCTGTTCCTGCGCGCCGGCCTGAAGAACAAGGACTTCAAGGAGTACTGCGGCACCGCGTCGGCCGACTTCCCCGGCGGCCCCAACACCAAGGGCAAGCCGTTCGGCATCTCCAACACCAACCGCCTGCTGTCCGGCGTCGACGGCGTGGCCAAGTACCCCGGCCTCATCGGCGGCAAGAACGGCTACACCACCAACGCCGGGAACACCCTGGCCGAGGCCGCCCAGCGCGACGGCCACACCATCCTGGTGACCGTGATGAACCCGCAGGAGAACAAGCGGGACAAGGTCTACACCGAGATGCGCCAGCTCCTGGACTGGGGCTTCACGGCGGCCGGCAAGGCCAAGCCGGTCGGCACCCTCGACCCGACGCCGCGGGCCACCGGATACCAGGCGGGCCCCTCGGCGGAAACGGCGTCAGGTTCGGCGGACTCCGGCATCGGAGCGCTCGGCTGGACCGGGATCGGCGCGGCGGTGATAGTGGTCGGGGGTGCGGGGGTGCTGGTGCTGACACGACGGCGGAAGGCCTCGCCCCGGAGCACCCGGGGCATCTGAGCAGCGTGGCCCGCACCCCCTCGGGGATGCGGGCCACGGCTCGACTCGGGCTCGCCCGAGACGACTTGACGTCAGACCTTCGGGTCGCCCTCCGTGATGTAGTTGTGCAGGCCGGGCACGGTCAAGGTGCCGCCGAACTGGCCGGCCTGGGTGATCGTCACGTTCGTGAAGAAGGCGGCCGGGATGTTCACCGGCGGCGGGGTGGCCGGGCTGAAGGTGACCGGGATGAGACCGAGGAGATTGCCCTTCAGCTCCTCCGTGTACATCGTCACCTTGCCGTTGGTGATCGTCGAGGTCGAGCCGGAACGCGCCACGACGTGGGCGGTGGTGGGCTTGCCGTTCACCACGGGCCCGTACACCTGCTGGTCCAGGTTGTCGATGCCCACGTACGTCGCCGTGAACTTGAGGACCTTCTTCGTCGTGTCGCCCGTCCTGACCTCGACGATTCCCTCGTAGTCCAGGCCGGCCAGGGTCAGCAGCGAGCTCTTGAGGATCCACGGCTGCGAGGGCAGCACCGGCACACCGCTGTCCAGCTTCGCCGCCGCGAGCGCCTTCGGGTCGGCGGTCGGGCACGGGAACGGCGGCTTGGCGCCGTCGGGTATGGAGGTGTCCGCCTTCGGGTCCAACCCCTTGGCCGAGTCCGGGAGTTCGGTGACCTTCTGGCCCGCCGCGTCGGCCGCCTTCTTGATCGCCTCGGCCGTCTTGTCGAGCGTCGGGTCGCCTGTCTTGGCGGCGGGCGTGCTCGGCTTGGCAGGCTTCGCGTCCGTCTTCGCGTCCGGCTTGGTGGCGGGCTGCGTGGAGGGCTTCGGCACGGCCGTGCTCGTCGAGGGCTGCGGCGCGGCCGGGGTGGGAGTCGCCGTGCTCTGGGTGGGCGTCGGGGCCGGCGTGTCGTGGATGCCGAACAGACCCTTGAGCGCGTCACCCAGGCCCAGCGGGTCCAGCGGGTTGGTCTTCTTGGCGGGAGGGGGCGTCGGTGCCTGGCTCGCGGGTGCCTTCGCCGTGCTGGGCTGGTCCGTGCTCGGCTGGTCCGTGCTGTGCTGGTCCGAGGGGCCGGTTGCCGGCTTCAGGAGCTTGTCGACGGCGTCACCGGCGGAGCCGGAGGCGGTGGGCGTGGGCGTCTTCGTGTCCGGTGTCGCCTTGTCGTCCGACTTCTTGTCGACCGACTTCGACGCCGACGGGCTCGGCGACGCCTTGCCCGAAGCGCTGCTCGACGGGCTCGGCGAGGCCGAGGGGGCGTCCGAGCGGGTCACACACGGGCCCGGAGCGTACGGGAAGTCCGTCCGCTCATCGGCCATCGCGAGCTTGGGCGTGAGGCTCATCCCGACCAGCACGGCCGTGGGCATGGCGGCGAGCGCCATCGCCTTGCCCGCGGGCATGTGCCACTTGGTCAGCAGCGACTTCCTCGGGGCCGCGTGGCGCGGCCCTCTTCGTTCCCGCGGGTCGCCGCCTCCGGTCGAGTCCAGCTGCGTCTCGTCACCCCGCACTGTTCCTCCCGCCGTTGGCGTCAACTGTCGTTTCGGTGGCGGCGGTTCCGGGGTCCGGAGTGTTCTCGACCTGTTCCACCTTGTCCCCTCGACGCGGCTTGGCCGGCACCCAGGCGCAGGCGAGCGCGCCGCCGAACAGGGAGAGCAGGAAGCCGACGACGAACCCGCCGATGTTGGCGATCGGGATCGATATCAGCGCCAGGAGGATCGCCGCGATGCCCGCGAACGTCCGCACCACGCTGTGGAACCACATGGTCAGACCGAGCGTGACCAGCAGAACGCCGATGATGAGCGATCCCGCGCCGGCCGTGGTCGACATGGCCAGCGTCACGTTGCCGAGGTGCATGTTGGCGTACGGGAAGTACATGATGGGCACGCCGCCGGCGATGGTGAACAGCCCGGCCCAGAACGGCCGACCGCCCCTCCACGCCCGGAAACGAAGCCGCCAGTATCGGAAGTCGCGGGAACCCGTGGTCTCGGCGCTCATGGAAAACAGCTCCCTGGTACCGCAATTGCTGTGAGGTGTAGATGAGGGTCCCGTCGACCGGCGGGCTCTGGAGGACGCGCGCCGGTCGACGGTAGAGGGCCTGGGCCTGCCCTAGTTGCTGGCCTTGAGTTCGCACTCGTGCTTACCCGTGCTCAACCTGAGGCTGAGCCCCGGAAGCTCGAACCGTCCCGCCGTGGTCGCCCACGCACGCTGCGAGACCTGCTTGAGCGTCGCGGTGTCGGCGCGTTGCGCAAAGCCGCCGGGCATGCCGCCGGGCTTTCCATTGGCACCAGGCTGGATCTTCGTCTGGCCGGGGTGCTCCGCGCTGCCCGTCTTGCCCTCACCCGCAGCTACGCCGATGTCGATGTTTTCGAACGTCGCGTCGGTGTCGAGCTGGGAGACATCAAGGTAGAGGTCCTTCGCCGTGATGTCCTTACCGTTCTGACCGGCGTTCAGCGTCATCGTGACGTCACCGATGAACGGCACGTGCTGAACGACCGACTGGCACATGTTGGTGATGGTGGCATCGCTGAAGCCGGAGACGACCACGGGATGCGGCGCGTCGTCCGCGCCTTCCGTGGTCTTACCAGTCGCAACGCTCCCGTACTGCAGAAGGTTGTGCCCGACCAGCTGCGTCGCCGTCACCTTGAAGTCGACACCCGACACACTGAACGACGCCGCGAGCGCGCCCTGTGCAAGGCCGACGCCTATCGCGGCCGTCGCGGCCACGCTCGGCACCATGACCAGAGCGAACCGCTTCCATCTGGTCCCGCCACGTACTTGGGACTCCATGACTTTCCTCCTTCTCGGACGTACATCTCCGGGACGGACCCCTCAAGGGCTGTCACGGGATGGGAGAAGTGCTACGTCCTCGGGAAGGGGAGCGCACGGAGGTCGATCGGGTGCGACTCGCGCACTTCGTCCGACACCGGCGATCACCCCCGAGCGACAACCACTGGCCACGCGTTCGCGCAACCTCCGGACAGGCCCTGCGGGAAGCAGGGACCCCCCTGTCCACGGCCGGTGCCACTGTCACCGGCCGGCCCGGTGGGGACCCAAGTCAGCGGCCGCGCCGAGTGGCTGTCGGGCTGGTGCGTTATTGGACCGAGCGTGGCCGATCGTGGTCCATTCCGGGCCAGGGCACAAGGGGTGTCATTACTAGCCAGTAACGGCCTGATAACCGAGCCACGACCGGCGGGCATCGCGTGGGCACGCAGGGTGCCGCCGGGTGACCGGACAGAAGGGGAAATCGCCGCAGAAAAGCGGACGTAAGAAGGGGCTCAACTTACTGGAAGTAACAGCGGCCGCGTTTACCCAATTTTTGGCAAAACGCGGCCGCCGCTTGTCTCTGTGTCGCCAAATCGCCCGCCGGATACCCCGCTCGGACACTCATTCGGTGACAGGTGGGTGAACGCTCTCGGACGTTCACGCGTAGGTCAGAACAGCACCCTCGCCAGTGCCGTTCGCGCGGCCGTGACGCGCGGGTCGTCCCCGCCGATCACCTCGAAGAGCTCCAGGAGACGGACCCGGGCGGCATCCCGGTCGTCACCGAACGTACGCCGCACGGTCTCGACGAGCCGCCCGAACGCGTCCTCCACATGACCGCCGACCAGGTCGAGGTCGGCCGCCGCGATCTGGGCCGCCACATCGGCCGGGTTCTCGGCGGCGTTCTTGCGGACCTGCTGGGGGTCGAGGTCCTGGACGCGCTGGAGCAGCTCGGCCTGCGCGAGGCCGAGCTTGGCCTCGGGGTTGCCCGGGTCGTCGTTCAGGACATTGCGGTACGCCTGCGTCGCGCCGGCCAGATCGCCCGAGTCGAGAGCGACGACGGCCGCTTCGAGCAGGGCGTCGTAGGGGCCGGCCGGGATCTGCGCCTCGGCGGCGGGGGCCGACGCGTCCGGGTCGACCGCGATGCCGGTCAGGCCGAAGCGCTCCTCGGCGACCTGCACCAGCTGGTCCAGGGTCTCGCGGATCTGCGCCTCGGGAGCCGCGCCCTGGAAGAGCGGGAGCGCCTGGCCGGCGACCACCGCGAAGACAGCCGGGATCCCCTGGATCCCGAACTGCTGCATCAGCATCTGGTTGGCGTCGACGTCGATCTTGGCGAGCAGGAAACGGCCGTTGTATTCGACGGCGAGGCGTTCGAGCAGGGGGCCGAGCTGCTTGCAGGGCTGGCACCACTCGGCCCAGAAGTCGATGACGACCGGCACCTCGGCGGAGCGGGTCAGGACGTCGCGCTCGAAGGAGGCCTCGTCGACATCGATGACGAGCGCGGACGGCGCGACCGCCGGGACCCCGCCCTGCCGGGCGGCCTCGGCTCGCGCCTGCTCCGCCTTGCTCTTGGCCTCACCGGCCGCCTTCACCGCGGCGAGGTCGACGACGCCGCTCATGGACATGTTCCTAGGCTGCATGCGTACATCCTCCCCCTTCCGCGCAGGTGCGTGATGCGCCGGTGGCAGGATCCGGGCACGCCCGAGGTCTCCCGCCGGATTGCGAGACGTCGGGCGGCACGAATGGCGCCGCCGGTTCGTTACGTCGGCGACCGGGTCCCCACCCGGGCGCCTGTGCTGTGGTTGTCGCTGTGGTTGTCGCGGAAGGCCGCTCAAGGCTTTCGCTACGAGTCGTAGCGTAACTGGTCCGGGGCCGGGCGCACAGGGTGATCTCGCGCACAGCGCACGCCCCCTGGCGCGATTGCTACCGGCCGGTATGGTCGCCGTCATGCGTTCTTCATCCCACGCCGCGAGACCTTCCTGTACGGGTCGTACGGGCCGGCCCCGCAGCGCCGAGGCCGACGCCGCGATCCTGCTGGCGACCCGGGAGGCGCTGGTGGAGCTGGGCTGGTCGAAGCTGACGATGGGGGACGTGGCGACGCGGGCCGGGGTGGCCAAGACGACGCTCTACCGGCGCTGGGCGGGCAAGAACGAGCTGGTCGTGGACGCGGTCGCGGTCCTCTTCGACGAACTCGAACTCCCCGACCTGGGCAGCCTGGTGGCCGATGTGGAGGGGGTCGTCCTCCAGTTCGCGGCCCTGCTGGAGCGCCCCGAGGCGAAGACGGCGCTGATGGCGGTGGTGGCCGAATCCACCCGCGACGACGCGCTGCGCGGGCGGATACGGTCGGCCATCGTCGACCGTCAGAAGCGGCTGGTTCTGGTCGGCCGCGAACGCGCCCAGGCCCGGGGTGAACTCCCCTATGAGGCCGACCCGCAGATCTCCGCCCGCCACACCGACCTCATCTTCGACGTGGTGGCGGGCGCGGTGGTGCACCGCGCCCTGGTCAGCGCGGAACCGGTCGACGAGGAGTGGGCCCGCGACTTCACCCTGCTGATCTGCTCGGGGCTGGCGGCGACGGCGTGAGCGGCCGCCGCTCGAGCAGCGAGGGCTCAAGCGACGCCGCCCGGGTCAGCCCGGCGTGGCCGGACCGTGATCCCCCCGGCTCCGCCCCGTGCTCCTTTCCTGCGAAGCTCGGCGGATGGGGAGAACACCGGGGTGGCCCGACGAGCCCGACGGAGTGCACCAGGAGGGCAAGCCGGGCAACGAGGTCGCCTGCTGCCTGATCTCCGTCCTGCTGTTCGTCTTCGGCCTGATGGCGTGGGTGTGGTGGGATCTCGCCCACGCACCCCCCGGATTCGTGTTCTGAGCGCTCAGACCTGGTACCGCCCCGGGGCGAACAGGGCGAGGTTGTCCGCCACCCACTCCGAGGTCCGCTTCAGGCCGTCCTCCAGGGCGACTTCCGGCTGCCAGCCCGCCCACGCGCGGGCCCGGGTGTTGTCCGAAAGCAGCCGTTCCACCTCGCTGCCCGAGGGGCGCAGGCGGGCCGGGTCCACCACCACCGAGGCCTCGCGGCCCGACGCGGCGATGAGCGCCCGCGCCAGGTCGCCGATCGCGATCTCACGGCCCGTGCCGAGGTTCACGACCTCGCCCAGCGCCCGGTCGCACTCGGCGACGGCGAGGAAGCCGCGCGCGGTGTCGGTGACATAGGTGAAGTCCCGCGTCGGGGTCAGTGAGCCGAGCTTGATCTCCCGTACGCCCGCGTGCAGTTGGGCCAGAATGGTCGGGATCACGGCGCGGGCGGACTGACGCGGGCCATAGGTGTTGAAGGGCCGCACGACGGTGACAGGGAGCTCGAAGGCGTGCCAGTGCGAGAGCGCCATCATGTCGGCGCCGATCTTGGACGCGGAGTACGGCGACTGCGGCTGGAGCGGGTGCTGCTCACTGATCGGCGCGGTCAGGGCGGTCCCGTACACCTCGCTGGTGGAGGTGTGCACGAGGCGGCGCACCGCGTGGCGACGGCAGGCCTCGGCGATGTTCTCGGTGCCGACCACGTTCGTCTGCACATAGGCGCCCGGGGAGTCGTAGCTGTACGGGATGCCGATGAGCGCGGCCAGGTGGAAGACGGTGTCGCAGCCGGCGACCGCGTCCGAGACCCGGCCCGCGTCGCGGACGTCCCCGGCGATCATCTCCACCGAGGGGTGGTCCATCAGATGCGCGAGGTGGCCCTTCTCGGCGTACGGCTTGTAGTGCACGAACGCCCGGACGTCGGCGCCGAGTTCGAGGAGCAGGTCGACCAGGGTGGAGCCGATGAAGCCCTCGGCGCCGGTGACCAGGACGGTGCGGCCCTGCCAGACGGTGGTGGTGCTCATGCTGCGTACTCCTTGATGGACGTGGTGGGGTGGGAGGCGAGTTCGAGGACCCGGGCGGCCAGCAGGCCTGCGGCGCGGGCGTGGTTGCCGGGGTCGGCGGCGCCGTTCATCGCGGCGAGCCGGGCCGGGTCGGCGAGCAGGGGCTCGATGACTCCGGCCAGGCGGAACGCGGTGGTCTCGGTGTCCGGGACGAGCAGGCCCGCGCCCGTGTCGGAGAGGACTCGCGCGTTGTGGGTCTGGTGGTCGCCGGGCGCGTGCGGGTAGGGCACGAGGACGGCGGGCACCCCGGTCGTGGCGAGTTCGGCGACGGTGGCGGAGCCCGCCCGGCACACGACGAGATCCGCGGCGGCGTAGGCGAGGTCCATCCGGTCGAGGTAGGGCACGGCGCGGGCGCCGGGCAGGCCGTTCAACTGGTCTGCCGTGTCCGCGAGTTGGGCCGGGCCCGTCTTGATGAGGAGGTGGACGTCGGCCCGGTCGCGCCAGCGGTGCGCGAGGCCGATCGCCGCCGAGGTGAGCCGCGCCGCGCCGAGGCTGCCGCCGTTGACGAGGACGAGCCGCGCCCCTGGCGGCACACCGAGCGCCCGGCGGGCCTCGGCGCGCAGCGTCGGCCGGTCCAGCGTGGCGAGCGAGGCGGCGATGGGCATGCCTGTGGTGAGGGCGTCCTGGCCGCCGGAGAGGTGGGCGCGGCTGCGGTCGAAGGCGACCGCGATGTGGGGTGTGAGCCGGGCGGCGAACTGGTTGGCGCGGCCCGGTACCGCGTTGGACTCGTGGATCAGGCTGGGCAGGCCGGCCAGCTTCGCGCCGACGATGACCGGCGCGCTCGGATAGCCGCCCATGCCGACCGCGACCTGGGCGCCCTGCGCCTTGAGGATGGCCCGGCACTGCGCGCCCGATTTCAAGAGGGCGGCGGGCAGCAGATAGCGCTTGGCGCCGAGCGAGGGGTCGAAGGGGATCATGTCGACGGTGTGCAGCCGGTACCCGGCGCGGGGTATGAGCTCGCCCTCGAGGCCCCGGGTGGTGCCGACGAAGGAGATCACCGCGTCGGGGACGGCCCCCCGCAGTGCCTCGGCGAGCGCGAGCCCGGGGTAGATGTGTCCGCCGGTACCGCCCGCCCCGATCACTACTGACAATGGTGTGCGCATGGCACCGAGGTTCACGGGGCGCCTTAAGAGGGTTCTAAGAGCCGCGTTTGGCAGGCTTTGCCCATGAGCACCACGCGCGCGGTCAGAATTCTCGTCGTCGACGACGAACCGGAGGTACGGGCGGCCGTCGAGGACGGCCTCACGGTGGAGGGGTACGAGGTGCGGGGCGCGGCGGACGGACTCGCGGCGCTCTCCGACGTCGCCGCCTGGCGGCCCGACGCGATCGTCCTCGATGTGATGATGCCGGTCCTCGACGGCCTCGGGGTCTGCCGCCAGCTGCGCGCGATGGGTGACAGGACCCCGGTCCTGGTCCTGACGGCGCTGGACGCGGTGAGCGAGCGGGTGGACGGACTCGAGGCGGGCGCGGACGACTATCTGGTCAAGCCCTTCGCCCTGGACGAACTGATCGCACGCGTACGGGCGTTGCTGCGCCGGGCCGCCCCCGATCCGGACGAGCCGCAGGAGCTGCGGTACGCGGATCTGGTCCTCGACCCCGCGGCCCACACCGCCCGCCGGGGTGAGCGCCCCATCGACTTCACACGCACCGAGTTCGCCCTGCTCGAACTGCTCGTGCGCAACCCGGGGCAGGTCCTGCCGAGGGAGCTGATCCACGAACTGGTCTGGGGCCGCGACTTCGGGCCGGACTCCAACTCCCTTGCTGTGTACGTCGGTTACCTGCGCCGAAAACTGGAGGCGGCGGGCGAGTCGCGGCTGGTCCACACGGTGCACGGCGTCGGCTACCGCCTGGAGGCGTCATGAGCGGGGTGCGGGTGGGTGAGGCGCGGGGGTCGGTGCGGGGCCGGGAATGGGGGCCGGTGCGAGACCGGGCATGGGGGCCGGTGGGGGGCGCGGGGCGGCGCCGCGCGGGGGGCCGGTGAGCGCCCGGCGGCGGCTCGGGGCGCGGTGGCGGCGCCACCGTCCGTTGCGGACCCGGCTGACCATGGCCGCGTCCGCCGCGGTCGCGCTGGTCGCGGTCGGGGTGTGCACGGCCGCGTTCTTCGTGATCCGCTACGAGCTCTACCACCAGCTCAATCTGAACCTCACCCAGTCCGCGACCCTGGCCATCCAGCAGAACCGGGGCGCGGGTCCCGGTGTGCTCGCCGGGGAGTGCCGCTTCCTGTCCGCCCCCGCGTGCGCGCAAATCGTCCCCGCCGACCCGGCGCACGATCCGCGCGAGCCCTATCTCCTGCCGGTGAGCCGGCCCGTGCGGGAGGTCGCCACCGGGGCGCGCCAGCCGTACTTCACCAACATCACTCTGGCCGACGGTGAGCCGGCCCGCATGCTCACCACCCCCTTCGGCGGCGCCAAGTCCCTTCAGGTGGCGCTGCGTTCGGACACCGTACGCGACGGGGTGAGCCAGGCGGCCTGGCTCCTGAGCGCGGTCGGGGCCGCCGGGGTGCTGCTCGCCGCCGGGCTCGGCTACTGGGTCTCGCGGACCGGGCTCGCGCCGCTGGCCCGGCTCACCGGGACGGCCGAGCACATCGCGGCGACCCGTGACCCGAGCCACCGCATCGAGCTGCCGCCGGGGAAGCCCGGCGGGCCCGTCAAGGAGGACGAGGTGACCCGGCTCGCGGCGTCCTTCAACACGATGCTGGGCGAGCTGGAGCAGTCCGTGACGGCCCAGCGCCGCCTGGTCGCGGACGCGTCGCACGAACTGCGGACGCCGCTGACCGCGTTGCGCACCAACGCGGAGCTGCTGGCGCGGGCCGACCGGTTGACCGCGGCCCAGCGCGATCGGGCCTCAGGAGCGCTGGGGCGGCAGATCCGGGAGGTGTCCGTCCTGGTCAACGACCTCATCGACCTGGCGCGTGACGAGGAGCCCGTGCCGCTCCTGGAGGAGGTGCGGCTCGCTCCGCTGCTCGCGCACACCGTGGACAGGGCCCGGGCGCACTGGCCGGCGACGCCGTTTCAGCTGGAGCTGGAGGACGCGGGGGTTACGTTGCCCGGGGTGCCGGGGCGGCTCGCGCGGCTGATCTCCAATCTGCTCGACAACGCGGCGAAGTTCAGCCCGGCCGGGGCGCCGGTCGAAGTCGCCCTCCGGGCCGGTGAGTTGACGGTGCGCGATCATGGGCCCGGGATCGCCGAGGCCGATCTGCCTCATGTCTTCGACCGCTTCTACCGGGCCGAGCAGGCGCGGGCGCTCCCCGGGTCCGGGCTCGGTCTTGCGATGGCGCGGCAGATCGCGCGGGCGCATGGGGCGGAGTTGTCGGCGCATCGGGCGGCAGGGGGCGGCGCCCTTTTCCGGCTGACCCTGCCGCGGGGGTGACCCGGGGGCGGGCTGGGCTGCTGTCCATGCGGGCCGGCACCCGCCCGCCAGGGGCACGCGGAACGGCGCGCCCAGCCACCCACGGCCCACAGCCGGGGCTCGCGGGCCCCGCCCGGCAGGCGGCCGACCGGCCGGACGGGCTGAGGCGGCCCAGGCGGGCCGGCACCGGAATGCCAGGGGCGCGGGGAACGGCGCGGGCAACCACCCCTGGGCCCGCGCCCAGAAGTGCACCGGGGTGCGCGCGGGCCGAGGGGGCCGGATCAGAAGCCCGGGGGTTCGGTGTAGGTGCCCCACTCGTCGCGGAGCACCCCGCAGATCTCGCCCAGGGTCGCCTCCGCCCGCACCGCGTCCAGCATCGGCGCGATCATGTTCGAGCCGTCGCGGGCCGCCGCCAGCATCGCGTCCAGGGCCGCGCGGACCGCCGCGTCGTCGCGGTGCGACTTGCGCTCCGCCAGCGCCCGTACCTGCTCACGCTCCACCTCGTGGCTGACCCGCAGGATCTCCAGGTCACCGGTGACCGACCCGTGATGGCAGTTGACGCCCACCACCCGCTTGTCGCCCTTCTCCAGGGACTGCTGGTAGCGGAAGGCCGACTCCGCGATCTCCCCGGTGAACCACCCGTCCTCGATGCCGCGCAGGATGCCCGAGGTGATCGGGCCGATGGGGTGCTGCCCGTCGGGATGCGCCCGCGTACCCCGCTCCCTGATCTGGTCGAAGATCTTCTCGGCGTCCGCCTCGATGCGGTCGGTGAGCTGTTCGATGTACCAGGAGCCGCCGAGCGGGTCGGCCACGTTGGCGACGCCGGTCTCCTCCATCAGCACCTGCTGCGTGCGCAGCGCGATCTCCGCGGCCTGCTCGCTGGGCAGCGCGAGGGTCTCGTCCAGCGCGTTGGTGTGCAGCGAGTTCGTACCTCCGAGCACCGCCGCGAGGGCCTCGACCGCGGTGCGTACGACGTTGTTGTACGGCTGCTGCGCGGTCAGCGACACCCCGGCCGTCTGGGTGTGGAAGCGCAGCCACTGCGCCTTGTCGGACTGCGCGCCGTACACCTCCTTCATCCAGCGGGCCCAAATGCGGCGCGCGGCACGGAACTTGGCGATCTCCTCGAAGAAGTCGACGTGCGCGTCGAAGAAGAAGGAGAGGCCGGGGGCGAAGACGTCCACGTCCAGGCCGCGGCTGAGGCCGAGCTCGACGTACCCGAAACCGTCGGCCAGGGTGTACGCCAGCTCCTGCGCGGCCGTCGCCCCCGCCTCGCGGATGTGGTAGCCGGAGACCGAGAGCGGCTTGTACGCGGGGATGCCGCGCGCGCAGTGCTCCATGAGGTCACCGATGAGGCGCAGATGCGGCTCGGGCTGGAACAGCCACTCCTTCTGCGCGATGTACTCCTTGAAGATGTCCGTCTGGAGCGTGCCGTTGAGCACCCCGGGGTCGACGCCCTGGCGCTCGGCGGCGACCAGGTACATGCAGAAGACGGGGACGGCGGGCCCGCTGATCGTCATGGAGGTGGTGACGTCGCCGAGCGGGATGTCCTGGAACAGGACCTCCATGTCGGCGGCCGAGTCGATGGCGACGCCGCAGTGGCCGACCTCGCCGAGCGAGCGGGGGTCGTCGGAGTCGCGGCCCATGAGCGTGGGCATGTCGAAGGCGACGCTCAGGCCGCCGCCGCCGGCGGCCAGGATCATCTTGTAGCGCTCGTTGGTCTGCTCGGCGTTGCCGAACCCGGCGAACTGCCGGATCGTCCACGTGCGGCCCCGGTAACCGGTCGGGTACAGGCCTCGGGTGAAGGGGTACTCGCCGGGCCAGCCGATCCGTTCGAACCCGTCATAGGTGTCGCCGGGGCGGGGCCCGTACGCGGGGTCGACGGGGTCCCCGGAGAGAGTGGTGAAGTCCGCGTCGCGCTTGCGGGCCTTGTCGTAACGGGCCTGCCAGCGGCGGCGGCCTTCCTCGATCGCGTCAGCGTCCATGACTCAAATTTACTTGGACGTCCTAGTAAATGTCGATGGCCGACCGCCACGCGTTGCCCGCGTGGCGGCGGGTGGGCTGTGGCCTGCCGCTTTGCGCGTCGGGCTGTCGCGCCCCCGGCCTTCGCGTCCGGCTTGCGCGTCGGGCTTTCAAGATGGTGCTGGGGGCGATGGTCTTCCGTACCCCTGACCTGCCCGTTCCCAGTGTTCATCGAACTTGGGGGCACGCGTGCGTGGCGGCACCTGAGCGGTCCGACGCGGGTTCTACCGCCATGGCCCTTGGCAGGCGAGTATTCCGCCCAGGCAGGTGACACTGAATGCGCCTTCCGCTTGAATGGTCTCGTTGACCCGCTCTCGCGCGCGCTCGACCGTCTTCCGGAACGGGACGCCCATCTTGTCCGCCCAGGCTTCGTACGAGGCCAAGTGCGCGACGACTGGTTCAGCGTCGGTCACCTCGATCACTCCTGGCAGAGGGATCGTACGGATCTCGCTGAAGACCGTACCGAGGATCGCGGGCGCGTCCTCCAGGGCGAAGCGAGCAGAGAGCCGCACTCGGGCCGGGCCCTCCTGGATGCCCAGCACGTCGCCCGCGGCCTGGCGCCAAAGGTGCTCCAGTTCCAGCTTGTCGGTCCTGCTGTTGGTGGAGACGATCGCGATTCCGCCGGGCGCTAGTACACGGGCCAGCTCCCGCATGGCCTGGGCCTGGTCCTCGACGTGGTACAGCATGTGGAGCGCAAGAACCGCACTGAGGGCTCCATCAGTGATAGGGAGCTGTTGGACATCCGCGACGAGGGCCCCCGGAATGGCACCGAGGATTCCGTGAGACACGTCCATGGGAAGCACCACCAGGTCGGGACGTTCCTCCCGCACCCGGGCGACGAACTTCCCGTTTCCGCATCCCACATCCGCAACCGCACCGCGTACGCCGGCCAGTTCGTTCACAACGATGCCCGGCAGATCGTGGTTGGGGGTCTGCCATTGGTAGAGGGATTGGCGGGCGGCCAAGTGCTGACCCGTGCCGTACGCCTTGGTGGAAAGAAGGCTGCGGTCGGTGACCAAATGATCAGGTGTGGGCCGAGCGGTCATCGGGGCTCCGTGGGGTTGCTGGCGAGAGCGGGCCGGACGGTCACCTCCTGAATGTGCGCGCGGAGATCGACCGCCGACTGTGTGCCACGGTACGGCTCGCTTCCCAGGAGCGCGGCCAGATTGCGGAGCCTGATGGTGATGCTCGCCGTGAACACCTCGGCGGTGCACACTTCCGAGAGCTTCGCACCGGCTCTCTCGACCTGGCCGCTCGCAAGGTAGGCCGTGGCCAGGTCCAGGTGGGCGGCTTGTAGATCGCCGGGGGAGCGGTCGCCCTCTGGCCCAGCGTGGTACAGCTCCACGGCACGATGGGAAGCGCCTATGGCTTGCCGGGTCTGCTCGTCGCCCCCGACGGCCAACAAGGTGGTACCGGCGTAGGCCCATTGTTTGGCCTCGGGAAACGAGAAGACCCCGGGCAATTCGTCGGGTCCCGCAGTGTTCCGTGCCTCATGCGCCAACGCGAGTACCCGCAGCGCGCTGCGATGGTCCCCTTCGGCCGCGCGGGCTCGGGCCTCCAAGCTCAGAAGCCGGGCCTTGATCGTGCCCGCGCCGGGACCTGGACCCTCGCTGTGCCCGGCCAGCGCGAGGTCTCCCGCCCGCCGATAGTCCCCGGCCCAGTAAGCGGCCAGGGACTGGAACGACCGTGCCCACGCGCGTAACGATGAGTGCTCCGAGATCTCCGCGCACTGCGCCACGGTGCGGGCGTGAGTAGCCGCGCCGGAGCGGTCCCCCAGGTCCAGCGACACATGCGCCGCGAGACCGGACAACCAGCCCGCGATCACGTAGAGGTGACGGGTCTGTCTGGGGTGCTGGCGCCCCTCCAGCAACCGGAACACCGCACCCCGAGCCGTGCGAATCTCCGGGATCAGGAGAGGCAGAGGCCGGCTGACGAATTCCCGGGCGAGTCGTTCAACATCAGCGTCGAACTGCTCCAGTACGAGCGCGTTGACGTTGGTCTCCGCCACGTGGCGAGCAAGCCTGGCAGAGATCTCCGTATCGGCGGCCAGGGATCGGGCACCTTCTTCCGCCCCTGGTAGTGCGGCAACCCGATACTCCACGGCTGACGCCGGCACCTCGGCCGGTTCGCGGGGCGTGACCGTCAGGCTGGGCGGCGTCTCCCAGGAGCGTCGGGCAAGGCCGAGCAGGTGGCCAGGGATGCGTAGCCCGTCCGAGATCCGTTCGATCACGTCCATGTGCAGCAGTTGCCGCCGCCCGGCGATCACCTCGCCAACGCGGCTCGGGGTCAGGTCGCAGCGTCGCGCGATCATCGACGGATAGATGCCTGCTCGCACCCTGACCAGCTCAAAGATACGGCCGAAGTCTCTGGCCTGGCATGCCTCGATCATCACTGGGTGCGTGAGCAGGCCGACCGGGAGCTCCTTCGAGCGGGATGGCTCAGGCATCGGGCACGCTCCGGCACGAGGACTACGGATCGCTGCACTTGGTCAACCGAGGGTGATGTTACCCAGGTTGGGTAATCCGCTTGGCCTTTCCGGCCGAGTCCACGGATCGCGATGCTCCTGGCCATGGCGAACGGACAGGACGACGTACGGATGACACTGCGGGTCTCCCGCGACTCCGGCCAGACGTGGGGGCCTCGTACAGAGGTACGTGTCGGCGAGAACCCGACGGTCCCGGAGAGCCCGGGCCGCTACCCCCCGTGCGTCTGCCCCCGGTGCTCGCGGCAGGCCCGGAACGCCGTCGCATCCTTCCGGATGGTGTCGTGATGCGGTGCGCGCACTGGCGCCGGGTGCCCCTCGACCTGGCGCGGGAGGCACGGGAGAAGTCGGCCGCCCCGTACATCGACAGGGCGGTGCAGTGCCAGCTGTCCGCGCACGAGGAAGGTGAGCACTTCGGTCTCCTCGCCGACGCCGGTGCGTACGGGAGCGCGCTGTGGCTCCGCTGGCACGGGGCGGACCAGGCGGAACTTCAAGTACTGACCGACTGCCCGGTGGCCGGCCCTGGTCCTGACGGTGAGGGCTGCTGTCTGTTCGCCGGCCACGCCAAGCAGCACACCTGGGAAGACGCCGTGGAGGAGGTCTCGTACACCGACTGATCGCGAGCCCGCACCCCGCCAGGAGTCCCGTGTGCTGTCCCGCTCCGTGGGCCGGAAGGAGGGCCACCGATGGCCCACGCGAGGCGCGGGGCCAGGGCCTGGGCCGCGCTCTGCGGCGAGCCGCCATGCACTGGGGCCAGTCCCACGGCGCCGCCTACCAGGGATGAGCAGAGCCCCATGCGGAAGGGGTGCCCTGGTCGGAGCACACGCCTTCTGATCAGCGCGTTCGCCGAGCTGGCGGTGGGTGTGGGCGGTGAACCCACGGTGGCATCGCTGCCACGACGGTTTTCGAGTCCGGCCCTGGCGTCAGGCCCGGGCGCCGGCGGGGACGGCGTCCGCGACCTTGGGCTCCAGCTCCTTGGAGACCTTGCGCTCCACGAAGAAGGCGGCGGTCGGGATCGTGCCGGCGATCAGCACCCACAGCTGCTTGCCAACCGGCCACTTCGCCTTGGAGCCCAGGTCGAAGGCGAAGACGAGGTAGATCACGTACAGCCAGCCGTGGGCGATGCCGATGATCTTCGTGAAGTCGGCGGCGCCGTTCATGTCGAGGATGTACTTGGCGATCACGCCCAGGGTCAGCAGGACCAGCAGCACGCCGGTGACGTACGCCATCACGCGGTAGCGGGTCAGCACGCTCTTTTTCATGCGGTCGAGCGTAACCGGACATGGGGGGCGATCTTCGCGCGGGTCGCCTGCGGCGAGCCACCCCGGCCGATCCCACGCCGGCCGGACCCGGGCCCCTCCGCGCCCCGCCCGCCTACCGGAGTGCGCAGTTCCCCGCGCCCCTGAACCCGCTTTCACCTGCGGACCGTGGTCGGTTCTCGCGCAGTTCCCCGCGCCCCTGGCAGGGCTCGTGCCGGCCCGCATCGGCAACTTCAGCCTGTCATGGGGTCCCCCCTGGCCCTTATTAAGGCGGGGTGGGGAGGGGCACCCCCCGAGGTCTGGGGCGGAGCCCCAGCGGCCCGGCTCGCACGTGCGGACCGTGGGTGGCTGGGCGCGCAGTTCCCCGCGCCCCTGGCAGGGTTGCTGTCGGCCCGCGTTGGGATACCTCGGCCCGTCCGGCGATTGAGGGCGGGCCCGGGTTACTCCTCGAAGTCGCTCGCCGCCACCCGCAGGGGACGCAGCATCGCGAAGATCTCGGCGCACTCCTCCGCGTCGTAGACGCCGAGCCCGAACTCCATCGCCATCAGATCGCGCGTGGCCGCCTCGACCACCTCACGCCCCTTGTCCGTGATGGACGCCAACGTGCCCCGGCCGTCGTTGGGATTGGGGCGCTTGTCGACCAGGCCCGACCGCACCAGGCGGTCCACCGTGTTGGTGACCGACGTCGGGTGCACCATCAGCCGCTCGCCGATCTTGGACATCGGCAGCTCCCCCTCCTTGGAGAAGGTCAGCAGCACCAGCGCCTCGTACCGCGCGAAGGTCAGCCCGTACGGCTTCACCACCGCGTCGACCTCGGCGAGCAGGATCTGGTGCGCCCGCATGATCGAGGTGATCGCCCCCATCGAGGGCACGGGGCCCCAGCGCTGCTGCCAGAGTTCGTCGGCGCGGGCGATGGGATCGAAGGGGAGGCTGAGCGGCTTGGGCACGCGTCGACCTTACCCACTGGTCACATGCCGGTCAGCTCCGTCTCGGAGTTCGGTACCCGGGCGTTCACGCCGCCGCCCTGCGGCCCGGGTGCGCGGTGCCCGACGCCCGACGCCCGGCATGGCGCTCCCTCGCCCCAAGTGCCTCATATGTCAGGCTTGCCCGGTCCCGTGCCCTCCCCCACGACCTCGAGGTGGCCGGATGTCCCGGTACCGCGTCCCGCACACCGCCGTCCTCAGGACCGCCCTCCTCAAGTACGCCGTCCTCAAGTCCGTCGCCCCGCTGGCCGCCGTGCTGCTCACCGCCCTCACCGGGTGCTCGTCCGGCGCCGCACCCGGCGGGGCCCCGCCGGCCCGAGTCCGCTCGCACACCCCGCCCGCCCCCGCCCCCGGTTCCCCCTTCTGGGTGGACCCCGAGAGTGACGCCGCGCGGCAGATCAAGCTCTGGCAGGGGCAGGGCCGTACCGCCGACGCCCAGGCCCTGCGGCGGATCGCCGAGCGGCCGGTCGCCACCTGGCCCGCCGGGGACGACCCTGTGCCGCGCATCCGCAAGGCCGTCGCCGGGGCCGCCGAGGAGAAGCGGACCGCGCTGTTCGTGGCGTACGACATCCCGCACCGCGACTGCGGCAAGTACTCGGCGGGCGGCGCGGAGGGCGCCGAGGGCTACCGCGCCTGGACCGAACGGTTCGCCGAGGCGGTGGGGAACGCTCCGGCCGTGATCGTCCTCGAACCCGACGCGGTCGCCCACATGGTCGACGGATGCACCACGCCCGACCACCACGCCGAGCGCTACCAGCTCCTGGACGAGGCGATCGAGACGTTCAAGAAGCTCCCGCGCACCAAGGTCTATCTGGACGCGGGGAACCCGTCCTGGATCCCCGACCCCGCCGGCCTGGTGGAGCCGCTGCGGCGGGCCGGCGTCGACAAGGCGGACGGCTTCGCCCTGAACGTCTCCAACTTCCAGACCGACGCGGCCGTACGGGCGTACGGGGCGAAGGTCTCCCAGGAGCTCGGCGGCAAGCACTTCGTCATGGACACCAGCCGCAATGGCGAGGGACCCCTGTCCGACGGCCGCGACCAGGCCTGGTGCAACCCGCCCGGCCGCTCCCTCGGCGCTCCCCCGACCCTCAGCACGGGTGACCCGCTCGTGGACGCGTTCTTGTGGATCAAACGGCCGGGCGACTCGGACGGACCCTGCCGCGGGGGCCCGTCCGCCGGGACCTGGTGGCCGGAGTACGCGCTCGGGCTCGCCAAGCGCGCCCGGTTCTGAGGCCGGGCCACGACCCATGGACGTCAGTTCACGTCACGACCCGTGGACATGAGTCCACGGCACAGCCCGTTGACGTCAGTCCACGCGGAGCCACTTCGCCTCGGACGGGGTGCCCTCCTGGTCGGTCACGAAGACCATGTACCAGCCGGGCGGCACCAGCGCCCGGTCCTCGGGGACGGTCACGGTGACCGCGCCCTTGTCCTTGGTCAGGCCCAGTTCGATCGAGCGCTGCTCCACGTCCGTGGTGTGGGTCACCGCGCTCGGCCGCATCAGGCGGGCCTTGACCACGCGTTCGGGGTGGTCGGTGCGGTAGGTGGCCCTGCCGCCCGCCGCCACCGACTCGGGGCCGTCGCCGAGCGCGGGACGCTTGTTCTTGTCGCGGTAGAGGTAGGGCGGGGTGTAGATCTCCATGCGCTGCTCGAACTTGCCGAGCTTGGTGTTGTTCTTGTCGCTGAAGAGCGAGTCGGAGCCGAAGGTGGCGACCCGGCCGTCGGGAAGCAGCAGCGCCTCGGAGTGGTAGTTGCGGCCGATGGTGGGGTCCGCGGCCTCGCGGAAGGCGTTCGCCTTGGGGTCGTAGAACTGGGCGCGGAAGATGTTGGAGCCGCCCCTGCCCCGGTAGTCGGAGGAGCCGCCGGTGGTGAAGACGGAGTCGTCCGGCATCAGCACGCTGTTCAAGTACCGCGTTCCCTGCGGGAGTTCGGGGCCGGACTTGAAGACGGGGTTGTCCTGGTTGAGGTCCACCACGGCGGTGCGCGGGGTGGCCTTCTTGGATTCGCCGATGCCGCCGCCGCCCAGCAGCATGAACCGCTGGTCCTGCGCGGGCGGCAGCAGCAGGGAGCTCGCGGTCTCCAGCTGGTCGGCCGCGTTCAGGCCGCCGATCTTGGTGAAGGTGTTCTTCTCGACGTCCCACAGACCCGGCTCGCGGCCCTTGTTGGCCGGCCCGTACCCGGAGTTGGCACCCGAGTAGAAGAGCTTGCCGCCCTTGGTCAGGAAGAGCGAGGGGTAGGTCGGGAAGTAGCGGAAGGGGCCGGGGGACCACTTCTTGGTCTTCGGGTCGTAGATCTCGTTGTTGCCCGCGAGGATGACGCCCACGTCGTCGAGCCCGGAGACGGCGAGCACCCGGCCGTCCTTGAGCGTGGTGAGCGTCGGGTACCAGCGGGCCTCCTTCATCGGGGTGACGGGCACGTACTTCTCGGCCTTCGGGTCGAACTCGTAGGCCGCTCTGATCCCCTGGTAGTCCTGCTTGTCCAGGGTGATCTTCTCGGCGAGCCCGTACACGTTGTCGGCGTCCTTGCCCGTCAGGCCCTCGACCTCGTACTGGGCGCGGTCGGTGGCGACCGACCGGGGGCCCTCGGCGACCGCCTCGACGAAGACCCGCGCCTCGGCGGCGGTGGTCTTCGTCTTCCAGGGCTTCATCTGCCCGCTCGCGTAGTACGAGACCTCGAACTCGCGCTTGGCGCGGGGCACCGTGACGTCGAATTTCGACACGTACTCGACGCCCGCGGGTGAGCGGAACTTCGTGCCCTTCTTGAGGGTGACGGTCTTGTTCGGGTCCTCGTTCTTGACCCGCATGCCGCCGCCGGCCCGCTTCACCTGGCCGTCGAGGACTTCGTAGCGCGCGGTGCCGCCGGCCACCAGGAGCTTGCCGTCCGGGAGCTGGGCGTGGCCGCCGCAGAAGAAGTCCTCGGGGGTGTGGATCTTCTTGAAGGTGTTGTCCTTCGGGTTCCACAGCACGGTGTCGAAGGTGCCCGCGTCGAAGTGGTCCTGCTTGTTGCCCGAGCCCGCGATGATCAGCACCTTGCCGGTGTGCAGGAGGGCCGCGTGAATGGCGTTGGTGCGGTACTCCTTGGGGATCTCGGCGTCGTGCCAGGCGCCGTACTTCCGCATGTACCCGGGCTGGGAGATCTTGTACGCGTGGTACTGGTCGGTGGCGAAGGAGAGCGCGGCGGGCGCGTTGAGACCCGCCAGGACTACGACGGCGCCACCGCCGAACAGGGTCTTCTTCATCCGTTTCGAAGGCCGGTAGGCCATGACTCAGTTCCCTCCGGTCGTCGTGGCGACGGCGGGTTCGGCCTCGCCGCCGGGCTGCTGTCGCGCGGCCGGCTCGGCCGCGCGGGTCCCCGCTCGCTCGCGCCGTGACGTCCAGGCCCAGATCGCGGCCGGCGCGAGCGCGATGCACAGGGCGAGCACGGCCCAGGTGCGCATGGCGGCGTGCGTGTGGCGGAAGTGGACGGAGGCGATCAGGGACGCGGCGAGGACCCCCGCCCAGAACAGGTGGATCCGGAACGTCCACAGCCGGTCGGGGCTGGCGCGGCCGCCCTTGGGGGTGACGACGAACCGCCCGCGCGTGCGCAGCACGGCCGAGCCGAGCGACTTGAGGTAGATGGGCGCGGAGAGCGCCGACATGCCCATGCCGGCGAGTCCGCCGGAGCCCTCGGGTTCGTGCGGCGAGACGTTGTGCCGCCGGTTCCACAGATACAGGCCGATCTGGAGGGCGGCGGCGTCGCTGTAGAGCATCAGCCAGACGGAGGCCGTGACCTCGGTCCCGGACGCGCCGAACCAGAGGAAGAGTACGCAACTGACAATGCCAAGGAGCCAGTTGATGGCCGTCATGGGGTAGTAGACGAGCATCAGGGTGTACGAGAGCAGCCGGCCGGGCGGCATGGTCAGGGGCGCCTTCCAGTACTGCTTGACCAGCGTCTCGTAGGTGCCGCGCGACCATCGCATCTGCTGGGTGAAGAAGTCGGTCCAGGAGGCCGGGCCCTCGCCGACGGCCAGCACGTCCGGGGTGTACACGGAGCGCCAGTGGTGGCCGGTGCTCGGGTTCTTGTGCCGGTGCAGTTCGAAGCCGGTGGCCATGTCCTCGGTGATCGAGTCGTACAGGCCGCCGATCTGGCGCAGCGCCGAGATGCGCACCACGTTGTTGGTGCCGACGAACATGGGCGCCTGGTAGCGGTTGCCGGCCCGCTGGATCAGCGCGTGGAAGAGGAACTGCTGGGACTCGGCGGCCTTGGTGACGGGCGAGTCGTAGTTCCCGTAGACCTGCGGTCCCACGACGAAGGCGACGTCGGGGTCGCGGAAGTAACCCATCATCCGTTCAAGGAAGTTGGGGAGCGGGGCGTGGTCGGTGTCGACGGAGGCGAAGAAGTCGTAGCGGCCGCCGTGCCGGGCGAGCCAGGCGTTGTAATTGCCGTGTTTGGTGCGGGCCCGGTGGGCGCCCTTGGCGCGGTTCCACTCGGGGACGCCCTTGCGGGTGAAGTGGCGTACACCCAGTTCCGCGCAGAGCGCCTTGGCCTGTTCGTCGTCACCCTCGTCCAGGAGCCAGATGTCCAGGGGCCCGGTGTGGGTGAGCCGGACGGCCGCCTCCAGGGTGGCCCGCACCATGGATATGGGTTCCTTGCCCGGCACGTACGTGGTGAGGAAGGCGACCCGGGTGCCCTCCTCGGGCGTGACGGGGACGGGGTCGCGGGCCACCAGCGTGGCGTGGGCGACCGAGGCGACATTGGTGACCATGAAGAGCTCGATCAGACCGATCGAGACGAGCATGGTGATGTCGAGGTCCACGAGCCAGCGGTCGCCGCCCTCGCGCTCGACCCAGTGGCTGGGCCACACGAGGTAGACGAGCAGCAGGCCGGTGAGTATCGGCGCCAGGGTCATCAGCAGGACGGCGCGTATGCGGTGCGGCTCCCGGGAGAGCAGGCTGCGGTACTGCACCCGGTAGGGCTTGGCGCCCGGCTCCGTGAGCGGTCCTGCCAGTCGGCTGTGGGTGTCGTATTCGTAGCCCTCGGGGCGCACGTGCCCTCCAGCTGATCGTCGAGCGGGGTTTCCGTATGGGGTGATAAATCCACAAAAGTGGAGAAAGCCCGGCGTGTCGACTGGAGTACTCCGAGTGAGGGGTTCTGCGGCGGACCGCGTTTTCGCCGCCCCGGGGCCCGCTTCGGCGGCCGGTGCGCACACCCGGGAGCCCCCGGCCGGGGCGGCCGGGGGCTCCAGGGGGTGCCCTCGCGCGGTGCGGGGACGAGGTCGCCTACTCGGCGGACAGGTGGCGCTCCACCGTCTCGACCTTGGAGGTCAGGCCGTCGGTGACGCCGGGGCGGATGTCCGCCTTCAGGACGAGGGAGACCCGGTTCGAACGGGCCTCGACGGCGGCGACGGCGCGCTTGACGACGTCCATGACCTCGTCCCACTCGCCCTCGATGGAGGTGAACATGGCATCGGTGCGGTTGGGCAGGCCGGACTCACGCACGACGCGCACCGCGTCGGCCACGTACTCCCCCACGTCCTCGCCGGCCCCGAGCGGGCTGACGGAGAAGGCGACGATCACGCGTTGACCACGCCTTCCTTGCGGGCGCGGGTGGCGATCACCGCGTCGTCCAGCTCACGCCGGATCTTGCGCTCGGCGAAGAACCCGCCGAAGGGCAGGACGGCGAGCACGAAGTAGAGGATGCCGGTCCTGGCGGACCACTTGGTGCGGTTCCAGGCGTCGAGCCAGAAGAGCACGTACAGGGTGAACAGGATGCCGTGGACCATGCCCATCACCATCACCCCGTCGAAGGACGTGGTGCGCTTGAGCACGGAGCAGACCAGCAGGATCGGGAACGAGATGGCCTCCGGGAGCGAGATCAGTCGGAGGCGGTGCAGGGCGGAGGCTGTCTTGAGGTCCACGTGAAGGGCACCTTCGCTGGGAGGAAGCGGGCGGCAGTGATCAAGGGAAGGCTGTCACCGGTCGGTGATCGTTTGTGAACGCGTGCACAAACATCCCTCATTCTGTCATCGCCCCTCCGCCCCTGTCGGGGCGGGTCCCCGGCCCGCTAACGTCGGGTCCGTGGCAATGTTCCGGCTCCAGGGCAGCAAGGTGCTCGCCGTCGACATGACGGGCGACGCCGTCAAGGCGAAGAACGGCTCGATGGTCGCCTATGACGGCCAGATGGCGTTCAAGAAGATGACCGGCGGCGGTGAGGGTCTGCGCGGCATGGTGACCCGCCGCCTCACCGGCGAGCAGATGACCGTGATGGAGGTGAAGGGGCACGGCACGTGCTTCTTCGCCGACCGCGCGAGCGAGATCAACCTCGTCAGCCTCCAGGGCGACAAGCTCTACGTCGAGGCGAGCAATCTGCTCGCCACCGACGCGGGCCTTCGCACCGGCACGACCTTCACCGGCCTGCGCGGCGCGAGCCAGGGCAACGGCCTGTTCACCACGACGATCGAGGGCCACGGCCAGGCCGCGATCATGTCGGACGGGCCCGCCGTGGTGCTGCGGGTCAGCGCCCAGTACCCGCTCTGCGTCGACCCGGGCGCCTACATCGCGCACCAGGGGAACCTGCGCCAGCACTTCCAGTCCGGGGTGACCTTCCGCACCTTCATGGGTGAGGGCTCGGGCGAGGCCTTCCAGATCCGGTTCGAGGGCGAGGGCCTGGTGTACGTGCAGCCGAGCGAGCGCAACACGATCGGCGGTGACGTCTGATGCCGTTCCGCGAGATCAACTCCAAGATGGTCGAGGCGACGGTGCTGCCCGGCCAGAAGATGTACAGCCAGCGCGGTGCGATGCTCGCCTACAAGGGCGAGGTGTCCTTCACGCCCAACATCCAGGGCGGCCAGGGCGGCCTGATGTCGATGATCGGCCGGCGGGTGGCCAACGAGGCGACGCCTCTGATGACCGTCGACGGCAGCGGCACGGTGATGTTCGGCCACGGCGGCCACCACATCCAGGTCATCAACCTCCAGGGCGACACCCTGTACGTCGAGGCCGACCGGCTGCTCGCCTTCGACGGCACCCTCCAGCAGGGCACGATGTTCCTGGGCTCGCAGGGCGGCGTCATGGGCATGGTGCGCGGCCAGGTGAGCGGCCAGGGCCTGTTCACCACCACCCTCAAGGGACACGGCGCGGTCGCGGTGATGGCCCACGGCGGCGTGATCGAGCTGCCGATCACCCCCCAGCGTCCGGTCCACGTGGACCCGCAGGCCTACGTCGCCCACCACGGCGACGTACGCAACAAACTCTCGACCGCGCTCGGCTGGCGCGACATGGTGGGCCGGGGCTCCGGCGAGGCCTTCCAGCTCGAACTGTCCGGCCAGGGCGCGGTGTACGTGCAGGCCTCGGAGGAGAAGCTGTGAACGCCCCGGTGATCTTCGACCCGTACTCCCTGCCCAGCGACGACAACGTCAACAAGTACACGTTCTGCGTGGAGCTCAAATCGAGCCAGTGGTTCCTCCAGAAGGGCAAGATGATCGCCTACTACGGGCGGATCGAGTTCAACGGCATCGGCCACGGCCGGCTAGACCGGCTGCTGCGCACGAGCTTCCACTCGCCGCTGCACGCGGCCGACTGGGTGGTGGCCGACGGCAGCGGAAAGATGCTGCTCGCCGACCGCGCCTTCGATGTGAACAGCTACGACCTGGACGACGGCAATCTGACCATCCGCTCCGGCAACCTCCTGGCCTACCAGCCCTCGCTCGCGCTCAAGCAGTCGATCGTGCCCGGCTTCCTGACGCTGATCGGCACCGGCAAGTTCGTGGCCGCCTCCAACGGGCCCGTCGTCTTCATGGAGCCGCCGATCCGGGTGGACCCGCAGGCGCTGGTCGGCTGGGCGGACTGCCCATCGCCCTGCCACCACTACGACCACGGGTACATGACCGGCGTCCTGGGCGGAATCCGGTCACTGACCGGGCTCGGCGGCACCTCGGGCGAGGAGCACCAATTCGAGTTCGTGGGGGCCGGTACGGTCCTGTTGCAGTCCACCGAAGTGCTCATGGCGGAGCAGGCGACCGGGCAGGTCGACGCGGAGCCGGGCGTGCCCGGTGGCGGCCAGGGCGGGCACGGGCCGGGCGCGGCGGGACCGCGCCTTCCCGGCCAGCTGGGGGACCTGCAACGTCGCTTCGGCCTGTGAGCGGTAGTCTGCGGAGTGTGACGTCGAACGCCTGAGCCCCTGCGGCGACGGTCGCGCCGACGCGTGTGCCCGGATGCCGGGTGCCGGGCGTCACACACCCACACTTGGTTCAGAATTCAACTTCTTAGGTAGAATCCACATATGGAGACCGAGACGGCCACGAACTGGCTGAGCGACGACGAGCAGTGCGCCTGGCGCACCTATCTGGACGTCAACAGGATGCTGACGTACCAGATGGAGAAGGATCTCCAGCCGTTCGGCCTGACCAACAACGACTACGAGATCCTGGTGAACCTCTCGGAGTCGGCGGACAAGCGGATGCGGATGAGCGACCTCGCGGCGGCCACCCTCCAGTCCAAGAGCCGTCTCTCGCACCAGATCACCCGCATGGAGACCGCCGGCCTGGTGCGGCGCGAGAACTGTGAGTCGGACCGGCGCGGGCTCTTCGCCGTCCTGACCGAGCAGGGCACACAGACCATGGAGAAGGTCGCCCCGCACCATGTGGCGTCCGTGCGGCGCCACTTCATCGACCTGCTGTCCGGCGAAGCGCTCGCGGATCTACGCGAGTCACTGACGCCGGTCGCCGAGCACCTGCGCGGGCACCGCGGCAAGCTCTGATCCCGGCGGCTGCGGGTTGCGCCAGGCCCCGACTCCCGGAGCCCGCCGGTCGGTTGACGGCGGGCCCGGGGCTGTCGCGGGAGCGGGGCCAGGGGGTCAGGCGGTCTCGGTGAGGCTCGCCACGAGTTCGTCGGCGGCCGCGTACGGGTCGAGTTCGCCGTCGACGATGCGCTGGGCCAGCGCGTCAAGACGCCGGTCGCCGTGGAGGGATCCGATGCGCTCGCGCAGGGCGGTGACCGCGATGGTCTCGACCTCGCGGGCCGCACGGGCCCTGCGGCGCTCACCGAGAACGCCGTGCTCGGCCATCCACGCGTGGTGCTTCTCCAGGGCCTCCACGACCTCCTCGACGCCCTCGGCGCGGGCCGCCACCGTCTTGACGATGGGCGGGCGCCAGTCGCCGGGGCCGCGCGCTTCGCCGAGGCCCAGCATGTGGTTGAGCTCGCGCGCGGTGGCGTCCGCGCCGTCCCGGTCCGCCTTGTTGACCACGTACACGTCGCCGATCTCCAGGATGCCGGCCTTGGCCGCCTGGATGCCGTCGCCCATGCCGGGCGCGAGCAGCACCACCGAGGTGTCGGCCTGCGAGGCGATCTCGACCTCGGACTGCCCGACGCCCACCGTCTCGACGAGGATCACCTCGCACCCGGCCGCGTCCAGGACCCGGATCGCCTGCGGCGCGGCCCACGCGAGCCCGCCCAGATGGCCACGGGTGGCCATCGAGCGGATGTAGACGCCGGGGTCGGACGCGTGGTCGGACATCCGGACCCGGTCACCGAGCAGGGCGCCGCCGGAGAAGGGCGACGAGGGGTCGACCGCGAGCACGCCGACCCGCTTGCCCGCCCTGCGGTAGGCGGTCACCAGCGCCGAGGTGGACGTCGACTTGCCGACACCGGGCGATCCGGTCAGGCCCACCACGTACGCGTTGCCGGCGAGCGGGGCCAGCGCCGCCATCACCTCGCGCAGCTGTGGGGACGCCCCCTCGACCAGCGAGATCAGCCGGGCGACGGCCCGGGGCCTGCCCTCTCGCGCCTGGGCCACCAGCTGGGGGACGTCCACCATTGCCGCTCCGTTCACTCGCGTACGCACCGCAGGGATCAGGGAAGTGCTCGTCCGTGACTACTTGCCCGGGACGCGCACGATCAGCGCGTCGCCCTGGCCGCCGCCGCCGCACAGCGCGGCCGCGCCCACACCGCCGCCGCGCCGCTTCAGTTCGAGAGCGAGGTGCAGCACCAGGCGGGCGCCCGACATGCCGATCGGGTGGCCGAGCGCGATCGCGCCGCCGTTGACATTCACCTTTTCCAGGGACACTCCGAGGTCCTTCATTGACTGCACGGCGACCGCGCCGAAGGCCTCGTTGATCTCGATCAGGTCGAGGTCGCCGACCGTGATGCCCTCCTTGGCGACCGCGTGCTTGATCGCGTTCGAGGGCTGCGAGTGGAGCGAGCTGTCGGGGCCCGCCACATTGCCGTGGGCGCCGATCTCGGCGATCCACTCAAGGCCCAGTTCCTCGGCCTTGGCCTTGGACATCACGACCACCGCGGCCGCGCCGTCGGAGATCTGTGAGGCGGTGCCGGCCGTGATGGTGCCGTCCTTGGCGAAGGCCGGGCGCAGCTTGGCGAGCGAGGCGACGGTCGTGTCCGCGCGGATGCCCTCGTCCTTGGCGAACAGGACCGGGTCGCCCTTGCGCTGCGGGATCTCGATGGGGGTGATCTCGGCCTCGAAGACGCCGTTCTTCTGGGCGGCCGCGGCGCGCTGGTGGGAGGCGGCGCCGACCTCGTCCTGCTCGGCGCGGGCGATGCCGAGGTGGACGTTGTGCCGCTCGGTCGCCTCGCCCATCGGAACGTGGTCGAAGGGGTCGGTCAGGCCGTCGTGCGCCATCGAGTCCAGCATCTCGATCGCGCCGTACTTGAAGCCCTCACGGGACCCCGGCAGCACGTGCGGGGCGTTGGTCATGGACTCCTGGCCGCCGGCCACCACGATCTCGAACTCACCGGCGCGGATCAGCTGGTCGGCCAGCGCGATCGCGTCCAGGCCCGAAAGGCACACCTTGTTGACGGTGAGGGCGGGCACGCTCATCGGGATGCCGGCCTTGACCGCGGCCTGGCGCGCGGGGATCTGGCCGGCGCCTGCGGTGAGCACCTGCCCCATGATCACGTACTGCACCTGGTCGCCGCCGATGCCGGCCCGGTCCAGGGCCGCCTTGATGGCGAAGCCGCCGAGGTCGGCGCCGGAGAAGGACTTGAGGGAGCCGAGGAGGCGGCCCATGGGCGTACGGGCGCCCGCGACGATCACTGAGGTGGTACCGGTCGTTCCAGACATGAGGCACGGCCCTTAGGGAGGTGGGGTGTGAACGAGAGGGGGTCTGGGGGGATACCCCCAGGCAGGAGGTGCACTGCGAATGTACTGAGCGGTACTGCCCGCGTCACCGGGCAGCCGGTGTGATCGCGCGCACGTTGCGTAACCGCCCTTGAGGGCGCTGCACTGGACCCATGCTGACGCGAATCGACCACATCGGGATCGCCTGTCTCGACCTCGACAAGACCGTCGAGTTCTACCGTGCCACCTACGGCTTCGAGGTGTTCCACACCGAGGTCAACGAGGAACAGGGCGTGCGCGAGGCCATGCTCAAGATCAACGAGACGTCCGACGGCGGCGCCTCCTACCTCCAGCTCCTCGAACCGACGCGCGCGGACTCCGCGGTCGGCAAGTGGCTCGCCAAGAACGGCGAGGGCGTCCACCACATCGCCTTCGGCACCGGGGACGTCACCGCCGACTCCGAGGCCATCCGGGACAAGGGCGTACGGGTCCTCTACGACCGGCCGCGCACCGGATCCATGGGCTCGCAGATCACCTTCCTGCACCCCAAGGACTGCCACGGCGTGCTCACCGAACTCGTCACGTCCGCCCCCCAGGACAGCACGGACACCACCGCCCACTGAGCCCGCACCGATGGAGGCCGGACCTCCGGATACTCGGCCCGGTACAGTGGGCGGTTCCGGGCCGGGGTCGGGTCGGGGCCTGGGACCCACGCCCCTGCTGTGATCTGACACCATTCACCGGGGGCCCCGTCCGTCGTGAGCGGTCGGACGGTGCTCGTTGGGGCAGTGTTCGCGACCAGGGGACGGATGGGACCGCGCAGTGCGGGGCTACGAACGCCAGGAGAGCCAGAGCCACCGGCCTGACGACCACCTCTCGCGGTTCGAGGCCGAGATGGAGCGGCTGAAGACCGAGCGGGAGAAGGCCGTTCAGCACGCCGAGGATCTCGGCTACCAGGTCGAAGTGCTGCGCGCCAAGCTCCACGAGGCGCGCCGCAATCTCGCGACCCGTCCCGCCTACGACACGGCGAACGTCGGCTACCAGGCCGAACAGCTGCTGCGCAACGCCCAGATGCAGGCCGAGCAGTTGCGCACCGACGCCGAGCGCGAACTGCGCGACGCCCGCGCCCAGACCCAGCGCATCCTCCAGGAGCACGCCGAGCACCAGGCGCGCCTCCAGGCCGAGCTGCACGCCGAGGCCGTCAACCGCCGTCAGCGCCTGGACCAGGAGCTGGCCGAGCGCCGCGCCACCGTCGAGTCGCACGTCAACGAGAACGTGGCGTGGGCCGAGCAACTGCGCGCCCGTACCGAGGCGCAGGCCCGCCGGCTCATGGAGGAGTCGCGCGCCGAGGCCGAGCAGTCCCTCGCCGCCGCCCGCGCGGAGGCCACCCGGATCGCCGAGGAGGCCCGTCAACGCCTCGGCGCCGAGGCCGAGTCGGCGCGCGCGGAGGCCGAGGCCACCCTGCTGCGCGCCCGCAAGGACGCCGAGCGGCTGCTGACCGCCGCCTCCGCGCAGGCCCAGGAAGCCACCGCGCACGCCGAGCAGTTGCGTACGACGACCACCGCAGAGGCCGACCAGGCACGCCAGCACGCGGCCGAGTTGAGCCGCGCCGCCGAGCAGCGGATGCAGGAGGCGGAGGCCGCGCTGCGCGAGGCGCGGGCCGAGGCCGAGCGCGCGGTCAGCGAGGCGAAGGAGGCCGCGGCCAAGCAGGTCGCGAGCGCCGAGTCCGCCAACGAGCAGCGCACCAGGACCGCGAAGACCGAGATCGCGCGTCTGGTCGCGGAGGCCACCAAGGAGTCCGAGACCCTCAAGGCGGAGGCCGAGCAGGCGCTCGCGGACGCGAAGGCGGAGGCCGAGCGGCTGCGCACCGAGGCCGCCGAGTCGGCCCGCACGAGCGCGGCCGAGGACACCGCGGCCCAGCTCGCCAAGGCGGCGCGCACGGCCGAGGAGGTCCTGACCAAGGCGTCCGAGGACGCCCGTGAGACCACCCGCAAGGCGTCCGAGGAGGCCGAGCGGATCCGCCGGGAGGCGGAGGCCGAGGCCGAGCGGCTGCGCGGCGAGGCGGCCGAGCAGGCCGACGAACTCAAGGGCGCGGCCAAGGACGACACCAAGGAGTACCGGGCCAAGACGGTCGAGCTCCAGGAGGAGGCCCGCCGGCTGCGCGGCGAGGCCGAGCAGCTGCGCGCCGATGCGGTCGCCGAGGGCGAGCGCATCAGGGGCGAGGCGCGGCGCGAGGCCATCCAGCAGATCGAGGAGGCGGCCAGGACCGCCGAGGAGCTGCTGGCCAAGGCGAAGGCGGACGCGGAGGAGCTGCGCACGACGGCGGGCAACGAGTCCGAGCGGGTGCGCAATGAGGCCGTCGAGCGGGCCGGCACGCTGCGCAAGCAGGCCGAGGAGACCCTGGAGCGCACCCGCGCCGAGGCCGAGCGGCTGCGCGCGGAGGCCGAGGAGCAGGCCGAGCAAACCACTGCGGACGCCGAAGAGGGCGCCGCGCGCCTGCGCGAGGAGACCGAGCGGGCGATAGCGGCCCGTCAGGCCGAGGCCGCCGAGGAACTGGCCCGGCTGCACACCGAGGCCGAGCAGCGCCACGCCGCCGCCGAGCAGGCCCTCACCGACGCCCGCGCCGAGGGCGAGCGGATCCGGCGCGAGGCCGCAGAGGAGACCGAGCGCATCCGCACGGAGGCCGCCGAGCGGATCCGGGCGCTCCAGGCGCAGGCCGAGCAGGAGGCCGAGCGGCTGCGCGCCGAGGCCGCCGCCGACGCCTCGACCGCGCGTTCGGAGGCGGAGAACGCGGCCGTGCGGCTGCGCACGGAGGCCGCGACGGAGGCCGAGCGGCTGAAGTACGAGGCGCAGGAGGCCGCCGACCGGATGCGCGCCGAGGCAGCGGCCGCCGCCGAGCGGGTCGGCGCCGAGGCCGCGGAGGCACTTGCCGCAGCGCAGGAGGAGGCCGTACGGCGCCGCCGCGAGGCCGAGGAGACGCTGGGCTCGGCGCGCGCCGAGGCCGATTCGGAGCGTGCCCAGGCCCGCGAGCAGAGCGAGGAGCTGCTTGCCTCCGCCCGCAAGCGGGTGGAGGAGGCGCAGGCCGAGGCGCAGCGGCTCGGCGAGGAGGCCGACCGGCGCGCCACCGAGCTGGTGTCGACGGCCGAGCAGACCGCCAAGGACGTACGGGACTCCGTGGCCGGGCTCCGCGAGGAGGCCGAGCAGGAGATCGCCGGTTTGCGCAGCGCCGCCGAGCACGCGGCCGAGCGCACCACGAGTGAGGCGCAGGAGGAGGCGGACCGGGTCCGCGCCGACGCGCACGCCGAGCGGGAGCGCGCGGGCGAGGACGCGAGCCGGGTCAGGGCCCGGGCCCAGGAGGAGTCCGAGGCCGCCAAGGCGCTGGCCGAGCGGACCGTCGCGGACGCCATGGCCGAGGCACAGAAGGCCCGTTCGGACGCCGCCGAGTACGCCCAGCGCATGCGGACCGAGGCCTCCGACGCGCTGGCCTCCTCCGAGCAGGACGCGGCCCGCACCCGGGCCGAGGCCCGCGAGGACGCCAACCGGATCCGCTCCGACGCCGCGAGCCAGGCCGACCGTCTGGTCACCGAGGCGACGGCGGAGGCGGAGCGGCTCGCCGCGGAGTCCACCGCAGAGGCGGAGCGTCTGGTCGGCGAGGCCCAGCAGGTCCGCGTGGAGGGCCAGGCCGAGGCCGACGCGCTGCGCGCCGAGGCGCGCGAGGAGGCCGAGCGGGTCACCGCCGCCGCGATCGCCGAGGCCGACGCGGTCACGACGGCCGCCCGCGAGGAGGCCGAGCGCGTCACGAGCAAGGCGCACGCGGACGCCGAGCGCACCACCAACGAGGCGAACGCGTATGCCGAGTTGGTCACCACCGAGGCGCGCGCCGACGCCGGCTCCACGCTCGGCGCGGCCAACGCCGAGGCGGAGCAGACCATAAGCGAAGCCCGTGCCGAGGCCGAGCGGCTGCTCGACGAGGCACGCCGGGCCGCCGACAAGCGGCGCTCGGACGCGGCCACGCAGGCCGACCAGCTCATCGCGGAGGCGAGCGGCGAGGCCGAGCGGCTGCGCGCGGAGGCCGCGGAGACGGTGGGTTCGGCCCAGCAGGCCGCCGAGCGCATCAGGGCCGAGGCCGAGAAGAACCGTGCCCGCGCGGACGAGGCCGCGGAGAAGACGCGTACCGAGGCGCGCGAGGAGGCGGACCGGCTGCTCGACGAGGCACGCACCGCCGCCGCCAAGCGCCGCGCCGACGCCGCCGAGCAGGCCGACCAGCTCATCAACAAGGCGCGGGAGGAGGCGCTGCGCGCCGCCACCGAGGCCGAGGAGCAGGCCGACACGATGGTCGGCGCGGCCCGCAAGGAGGCGGAGCGGATCCTCGCGGAGTCCACCGTGGAGGGCAACACGCTGGTGGAGAAGGCCCGTACGGACGCGGACGAGCTGCTGGCGGGCGCCCGTCAGGACGCCACCGCCATAAGGGAGCGCACCGAGGAGGTGCGGGCGCGCACCGAGGCGGAGATCGAGGAGCTGCACGACCGGGCCCGCCGCGAGAGCGCCGAGCAGATGAAGACGGCGGGCGAGCGCGTCGACAAGCTGGTGAAGGCGGCGACCGAGCAGGCCACCGAGGCGGAGGCCAAGGCCAAGGCGCTGATGTCGGACGCCAACACCGAGGCGGGCAAGGTCCGTATCGCCGCGGTGAAGAAGGCGGAGGCGCTGCTCAAGGAGGCCGAGACCAAGAAGGCCGAGCTGATCCGCGAGGCGACCGCGCTGCGCGACGAGGCCGAGGCCGAGGCGCGCCGCACGGTGGAGGAGGGCAAGCGCGAACTGGACGTACTGGTGCGGCGCCGGCAGGACATCAACGCCGAGATCTCCCGTGTCCAGGACGTACTTGAGGCGTTGGAATCCTTCGAGGCACCGGCCGGGGGCGGCAAATCCGGCTCGGGCGGCGGTTCCTCCGCAGGTGTCAAGGCTGGTGCGGCGGCCGGAGCAACACGTTCGAGTGGCAAGTCCTCCGAGGGCTAGCCACTCAAAAGGCTGGACATTCTCCAGATCAAACGGGCATCCGCTCGATGACACGCCGCTTGGGCCCCTAGGATTCCCTTATCACCTCACCGGTCTCATTCGACAGGAACCCCATGAGCGACACTTCCTCCCCCTTCGGCTTCGAGCTCGTGCGGCGCGGTTACGACCGCGGTCAGGTGGATGACCGCATTACCAAGCTCGTCGCCGACCGTGACAGCGCTCTGGCACGGATCACTTCTCTGGAAAAGCGCATCGAGGAGCTTCACCTCGAAACGCAGAACGCCCAGGCCCAGGTGAACGACGCGGAGCCGTCGTACGCGGGACTCGGCGCGCGGGTCGAAAAGATCCTGCGGCTCGCCGAGGAAGAGGCCAAGGACCTGCGCGAGGAGGCCCGCCGGGCCGCCGAACAGCACCGCGAACTGGCGGAGTCCGCCGCCCAGCAGGTGCGCAACGACGCCGAGTCGTTCGCCTCCGAGCGCAAGACGAAGGCCGAGGACGAGGGCGTACGGATCGTCGAGAAGGCGAAGGGTGACGCCTCTCAGCTCCGTTCCGAGGCGCAGAAGGACGCGCAGTCCAAGCGCGAGGAGGCGGACGCGCTCTTCGAGGAGACCCGCGCCAAGGCCGCCCAGGCCGCCGCGGACTTCGAGACCAACCTGGCCAAGCGCCGCGAGCAGTCCGAGCGCGACCTGGCGTCGCGTCAGGCCAAGGCCGAGAAGCGTCTCGCGGAGATCGAGCACCGCGCGGAGCAGCTGCGCCTGGAGGCCGAGAAGCTGCGTACGGACGCGGAGCGCCGGGCGCGCCAGACGGTGGAGACGGCGCAGCGCCAGGCCGAGGACATCGTGGCCGACGCCAACGCCAAGGCGGACCGCATCCGTTCGGAATCCGAGCGGGAGCTCGCGGCGCTCACCAACCGCCGCGACTCGATCAACGCGCAGCTCACCAACGTCCGCGAGATGCTGGCGACGCTGACCGGCGCGGCCGTGGCCGCCGCCGGTTCCCCGGTCGACGACGAGCCCGTCTCGCGCGGCGTTCCGGCGCAGCAGTCCCGCTAGTTCGCGGCCCTTCCCCCGTGGGCCGCGAAAAAAACGTGAAGCCCCCTGCCATTCCAGTGGCGGGGGGCTTTGTCGACGTCTAGCGTGGCCGCATGATCGAGCTTGAGGGCCTTACCAAGCGCTACGGCCGCAAGGTCGCGGTCGACCAGCTCTCCTTCCAGGTCAGACCGGGTGTGGTGACCGGCTTCCTGGGGCCCAACGGAGCCGGCAAGTCGACGACCATGCGCATGCTGCTCGATCTGGACAACCCGACCAGCGGCACCGTGCGCATCGACGGCAAGCACTATCGCGAGCTGGCCGAGCCGCTGAAGTACATCGGGGCGCTGCTCGACGCCAAGGCGATGCACGGCGGCCGCACCGCCTACAACAATCTACTGTGCCTGGCCCAGTCCAACCGGATCCCGGCCTCGCGGGTCTGCGAGGTCCTGGACACGGTGGGTCTGACGGCGGTGGCGAAGAAGAAGGCGAAGGGGTTCTCGCTCGGCATGGGCCAGCGCCTGGGAATCGCCTCCGCGCTGCTCGGCGACCCCGAGATCCTGATGTTCGACGAACCCGTCAATGGTCTGGACCCCGAGGGAATTCACTGGATCCGCAATCTGATGAAGCAACTCGCGAGTGAAGGGCGGACGATCTTCGTTTCGTCCCACCTGATGAGCGAAATGGCCCTCACGGCGGATCACTTGATCGTTATCGGGCAGGGCCGACTGCTCGCCGATACATCGATGGCCGATTTCATCCGGCAGAACTCGCGGAGTTTCGTACGGCTGCGTTCCCCGCAGTGGGAACGGCTCCTGGACGTGCTCGGCGAGGCCGGCATCGCCTTCGTCCAGACCGGCGACGGCGCCATCGAAGTCGACAACGGCAGGATCGAGGCACTGGGTGAACTGGCCGCCCGCCACCAGCTCGTCCTGCACGAACTGTCCGGCCAGCAGGCCTCGCTCGAAGAGGCGTTCATGCAGATGACGGCGGGTTCGGTGGAGTACCACGCGCACGGCGCCACCACAGCGGGCGGGCCGCCCGCGGCGCCGCCCGACTGGGGCGCGGGGCAGCCGACGCCGCGCTGGGGCGCGACCGACCAGGGCAAGGGGGTCTGAGCCATGGCAGCGGTAGCCGCGGTGCTCAAGTCCGAGTGGACCAAGATCCGTACGGTCTCCTCCACCATCTGGACGCTGGCCAGCGCCCTGATCGCCACGGTCGCGATCGGCGCGGCGCTCTGCGCCCTGATGCGGGCGCAGTTCGACGACCTCAAGCCCGCCGAGCGGCTGACCTTCGACCCGACGCTCATCAGCTTCTCCGGAATGATCCTCGGCCAGCTGGCGATGGTCGTCTTCGGTGTCCTGGTCGTCGGCACCGAGTACAGCTCGGGCATGATCCGGTCCTCGCTCGCCGCCGTACCCCGGCGCGCCACCTTCCTCTTCTCCAAGGTCACGGTGGCCACCGCGCTGGCGCTCGTGGTGGGCCTGGTGACCAGCTTCCTGACCTTCTTCCTCGGCCAGGCGCTGCTCGGCCCGCACAGGACCACGATCGGTGAGCCCCATGTGCTGCGCGCGGTCATCGGCGCCGGGCTCTACATGGCCCTGATCGCGTTGTTCTCGATGGGCGTGGCCGCGATGCTGCGCAGTTCCATGCTCTCGCTCGGCATCCTGATGCCGTTCTTCTTCCTCGTCTCGCAGATCCTGTCCGCCGTGCCGGGCGCCAAGGACGTCGCCCGCTACTTCCCGGACCGGGCCGGCTCGAAGATCATGCAGGTGGTCCCGGACGCCATGAACAGCGACCCGGCGCCGTACGGGCCCTGGGCCGGTCTCGGCATCATGGCGCTGTGGGTGATCGCGGCGCTGGCCGGGGGCTATCTGGTCCTCAGGCAGCGGGACGCCTGAGGCACGCGATGGTCGTGGGGTCGGCGATCACGACTGAGCCGGAACCGTCAAGGCCTGGATAAGCTCCTCACTCATACGGGGGCATGCCGGCCGTGCGCCGGACACCGCCCCGACGACCACACCGTCGATGGGGCTGGAGAATGATCGAGGCAATCGGCCTGACGAAGCGCTACGGCGCCAAGACAGCCGTGCACAACCTTTCCTTCGAGGTGCGGCCGGGCGCGGTCACCGGCTTCCTCGGGCCCAACGGCTCCGGGAAGTCCACGACCATGCGCATGATCCTCGGCCTCGACCAGCCGAGCGCAGGACACGTCACCATCGGGGGCCACCCCTTCAACCGCCTGCCCAACGCCCCGCGCCAGGTCGGCGCCCTGCTCGACGCCAAGACGGTGCACGGCGGCCGCAGCGCCCGCAACCACCTCCTCTCGCTCGCCCAGCTCTCCGGGATCCCGGCCCGCAGGGTCGACGAAGTGCTCGGCGTGGTCGGGCTCCAGGACGTCGCCAACCGGCGCTCGAAGGGCTTCTCGCTCGGCATGGGCCAGCGCCTGGGCATCGCCGCCGCCCTGCTCGGCGACCCGGCCGTGCTGCTCTTCGACGAGCCGGTCAACGGCCTCGACCCCGAGGGCATCCTGTGGGTGCGCAACCTGATGAAGCGGCTCGCCGCCGAGGGCCGCACCGTGTTCGTCTCCTCGCACCTCATGAGCGAGATGGCCCTGACCGCCGACCACCTCATCGTGATCGGCCGGGGCCGGCTCCTGGCGGACCTGAGCGTCACCGAGTTCATCTCGCGCAACTCCGCGGACTTCGCGCGCGTCCGCACCCCCGCCACGGAACCCGCCCAGCGCGAGAAGCTGACGGCCGCGCTGACCGAGGCCGGCGGCCAGGTGCTCCCCGAGCCGGACGGCGCGCTGCGGGTGGCCGGGCTCGCGCTGCCCCGCATCAGCGAGGTGGCCCACGAGGCGGACGTACGCCTGTGGGAGCTCTCGCCGCACCAGGCCTCCCTGGAGGAGGCGTACATGCGGCTGACGCAGAGCGCGGTCGACTACCGCTCCACCACGGACGAGAAGGCGGGCCTGCGGACCGAGTCGCCGCCCGGGTACGCGCCGCCGCCGGTGATCCCCGAGGTGCCGACGCGGGGCTGGTACGCCCCGCCGCCGCCCGGCCCGAGCCCGTACGCGGACCCGTCGGGCACCCAGCGGCCGGCGACCGGGGCGCCCGAGCCGCAGCCGCCGCTCCCGGGGGCCGCAGGGCTCCCGATCGCTCCCCCGGTCCCCCAGGAGCCCGCCGGCCCCGCCGACGCCGCACCGACCACGCCCGAGGACACCCGATGACCACCCCTCACCAGCAGCAGCCGCCCCTCCCGCAGGGGCCGGGCGGACCGCTCGGCACGTACACCTCCCCGATCGCCGTGCGGCCCGCCACCTTCCGCGACGCGCTCGCCTCCGAGTGGACCAAGATCCGGTCGGTGCGCTCCACCCTGTGGACGCTCGGCATCCTCCTCGTGCTCCTGCTGGGTCTCGGCCTGCTCATCGGCTTGGTCGTCAGGTCCACGAGCCACGACACCGAGGACACCTCGGTCCTGGTGCTCGGCGCCTACGGTGTGCTGCTCGGCTCGCTCTGTGTGATGACGCTCGGCGTGCTGACGATCACCTCGGAGTACGGCACAGGGATGATCCGTACGACGTTCACGGCCTGCCCGAGCCGGGGGCGGATCCTGGCCGCGAAGTCGGTGGTGTTCTTCCTGATCGCGTTCGCCATCGTGACGGCGGGCGCCACGATCGTGGCCGTCTGCCAGAACGCGATGGTGCCGTACGGATCGACGCCATCCGGCGGGGAGTGGCTGCGCGCCACCGTCGGCATCGGGCTCTACGTCGCGATGCTCGGCCTGCTCTCGCTCGCGGTGGGAACGGTGATCCGGCACTCGGCGGGGTCGATCACGATCATGATCGGGGTGGTGCTGCTCCCCATGGTCCTGGCGCTGTTCATGTACACCGATTCACTGACCCATGTGCGGAACTTCCTGATGGCCTACTCGATCCCCAGCCAGATGATCTCCTTCTACGGTGGCTACGTCACGAGTTCGGGGCCGAGCGGCTGGGGCTCCCTGGGGATCATCACCGGGATCACCGCCGTCGCGCTCGGCGGGGCCTACCTCTCGCTCAAGACCCGGGACGTATAGGCGCGTTCGGCGCCCGCCGCCCCGGCCGGCTCTCAGTACCGGGGCGCGTTCCTGGACCGCTGCACCCGCGTGGTGCGGCGGTCCTTCGCGTTCCAGCAGGCCTTGTGCCAGTGCCTGCGCTCGTCCACGCCCCCGTACTCGGGCCAGGCGACCAGGTGCGGCGCGCCCGAGGGGATCTCCTGGTCGCAGCCCGGGCAGCGGTAGCGCTTGCCGGCGGCGCTGGCGCCCGCCACGTGCCGCACCGACCACTCCTCGCCCTGCCAGAACTCGGTGCCCTGGAGGCCGAAGCGGTCACCGGCGACCGCCCGGCTCTCGGACTCGGACGGCTTGTCGCCGCCCTTGGGGCGGTTGCGGCGCGGGGACACGTGGACACCTCATGGGGCGGGCGGACGTTTCTCTCCAGCCTAGGCCCACGCGGTGCGGGTACCCGTCCGGGGAGGACCTGCGACGGTCACCCTTTCGAGGGGCTTTTAGCGGACAATCGCAAGAAGTTGGCGCCTGGCCGTGCCCTTGGCACTTGTCAGACGTTCTTGCCGGTAAGAGGGGGAAGCCGCGTCGGCCGCAAGGAGGCAGAAGGCGATGCGTGTGGGCACTTTTGTACTGGCAGCCCAGTTCCCGGGCCAAGGGCAGGGAGAAACGCTCCACCGGGCGGTCCGGTCCGTCGAAGTGGCCGAGGAGGCCGGGCTCGACGCGGTGTGGCTGGCCGAGCACCACTTCGTACCGTACGGCGTGTGCCCGTCCGCCGTGACGCTGGCGGCGTTATTGCTCGGGCGCACCCGGCGGATCAGGATCGGCACCGCGGTCTGCGTGCTGCCGACGTCCCACCCGGTGACGCTCGGCGAGCAGGCCGCGCTGTTGCACCTCACCTCCGGCGGACGGTTCTCGCTCGGCGTGGGGCGGGGCGGGCCCTGGGTCGATCTGGAGGTGTTCGGCTCCGGACTCCCGGCGTACGAGCAGGGGTTTCCCGAATCGCTCGATCTGCTCCTGCGCTGGTTGCGCGAGCCCCGCGTCGGCGCCCAGGGGGAACGATTCGCCTTCCGGGAGGTCGCGGTGGTGCCGCGACCGGCCGAGATTTTGGACGGCGGGCCGGACGACGCCTGCCCCGAGGTGATCGTGGCCTGCACCTCCCCCACGAGCGTGCGGCTGGCCGCCCGGCGCGGGCTCCCGATGCTGCTCGGGATGCACTGCGGCGACGAGGAGAAGGCGGAGATGGTCGCGCTGTGGCGCGGGGAAGCGCTCGCGGCCGGTCACGCGCCGGAGCGGGTCGCGGCGGCGGGCCATGTGTCGGCGGGCGTCGCGCAGATCGGCGACCGGGGCGCCGGGGCCGCCGAGACGGTTCTCAAGTCGATGCCGGGATGGCTGAAGCAGGGGCTTGACGCCCATGTGACGGTGGACGGCCGCCGGCGCGCGATGCGCGACCCGGTCGCGTACACCGAATTCCTCTGCGGCATCCATCCGGTGGGCACCCCCCGGCTGGCCGCCGACCGGCTGGCCGCCACATCGGAACGCACGGGCATCACCCGCTTCGCCCTCCTCGTCGAGGGCTCGGGCGACCTGGCCGCCACGGAGGAGAACGTCCGCAGGCTCGGCTCGGAGGTACTGCCGCTGCTCGCCTAGGCACACTAGGGGTGAGCGGCGCCGGCTCTCAACCGGCCCCCGCCCCGCGTCAGTTGTGCCTCCCGCGACGCGGAGCGGCGGCGAGCCCGTCAGCAGTCCCGAAGCTCCGGGGACTGGTTGAGCAGCTGACCCCTGATGGAGGTGAAGCGGGCAAGCCGCTCATCGGACGAGGGGTCCAGAGGGAACACCGCGACACGGTGGCAGTTCTGGAACGCCAGACGGACACCGAAGTGCCGCTGGAGCGCACCGCGAATGGCGTCACTCGCAAGAGCGCGCAGCAGCTGGCCGCGCGCCTGCTCGTCCGGCGGTGGCGTCTGGTTGTCGGCGAACGCTCCGCCGTCGACCTTCAGCTGGGCCACCAGAGAGCTGATCATCTCCCACGCGTAGGGCAGGGAGGTCCGGACGCAGTCGACGAAGGCGGCTTCGTCGACCTCGCCTCGCTCGGCCTGTTCGAGTAGGGCCGGTGAGACGTCGAGCGACATGGTTTCTCCTCTCGCGACCCCGGGGAGCGGGGCCTTACGGGCAGGGAAAGGGAGCATGACGGCCGTCTCTTTCGACAACGCAGCGTGCGCGGCCGACAACCTCCCGCGTCCACGGTAGGCGCGATACGGGGCCGGTGGCAGGTACTTGGCACATAACCGGCCAATAACGAACAGTGCACTCCTGGGCGAATCGCGTTCGACGGGGGGAGTCGAGTAGCGTTGCGCCCCATGCGTCTCGTCATCGCCCGCTGCTCCGTCGACTACGCGGGCCGGCTCACCGCCCACCTCCCCTCCGCCCCCCGTCTCATCCTGGTGAAGGCGGACGGCAGCGTGTCCATCCACGCTGACGACCGGGCCTACAAGCCTCTCAACTGGATGTCTCCGCCCTGCACCCTCAAAGAGGGGACCGGGGACGACGAAGGCGTCTGGACGGTCGTCAACAAGGCGGGCGAGAAGCTCATCATCACGATGGAGGAGATCCTTCACGACTCCGCCCACGAACTGGGCGTCGACCCGGGCCTGATCAAGGACGGCGTGGAAGCACACCTCCAGGAACTGCTCGCCGACCGCATCGACACCCTCGGCGAGGGCTACACCCTGATCCGCCGCGAGTATCCGACGGCCATCGGCCCGGTGGACATCCTGTGCCGGGACGGCGACGGCAGGACGGTGGCGATCGAGATCAAGCGGCGCGGCGAGATCGACGGCGTCGAGCAGCTGACCCGGTATCTGGAACTGCTCAACCGGGACCCGCACCTCGCTCCCGTCCAGGGCGTCTTCGCGGCCCAGGAGATCAAGCCGCAGGCCCGCGTGCTCGCCACCGACCGCGGCATCGGCTGTGTGGTGCTGGACTACAACGCCCTGCGCGGCATCGAGGACGACAAGCTCCGCCTGTTCTGAGCCCTGTCCGGCCCCTGTCCGGCCCCGGTCCGGAGCACGGCAGAAGGGGCCCGCGGAGTGCCGCGGGCCCCTTCTCGCATGCGTATGGCTTTTCGTGCGCGTACGGCGCCGAGAATCTGTGCGTGGTCTACGTCGACGGCTGCGAGGATCCGGCTGCCGCGGCGGACGTGGGAGAGGTGGAGCCCGGGTTCGCGGGCGGCGGACTGGTGCCTCCGGTGCCCGGCGACGACGGGGTGGAGGGGGTCGGGGGAGAGTCCGTCGGCGTCACGGACTTGGTCGCCGTCGGATCCGGAGACGCCGAGTGCGGGGGCGTATTCGTACCGGACTTGCCCGGGGTCGGTGACTTCTTCGAACCCGGGGACGACGCCCCGGGCGACGGGCGGCCCGTGGCGCCCGGGCCGCTCGGGGTGACGCTGGTGTCCGGGGCGGGCTGGCCCGAGGTGCCGGGCCTTGGGGTGGCGCCCGGCTTCCTCGGGCTCGCCGTGCCGCGTCCCTTGGGGGCGCCGGGCTTCGTGCCGGCGCTCGGGCTGTCGGGGCTCGTGTCCGCGTCGCCGCCGCCGTCGCCCTCGTTCGCGGACTGCTGCTGTTTGACGTCGTCGCCCTGGCCGTCGCCGCCACTGTTGGAGGTCGCGCCGAGGGTGACCACCGTGCCGAGCACCGCGACGAGCAGCGCGCCCGCGCCGGCCGCGACGAGGTTGCGCCGGGCGCCGCCGAACAGGGCGCGGCGCGCCTTGGGCATGGCGGCGCCGACCGGGGTGTCCCTGCGGGTGGTCAACGGGCCCGCTTGGCTGGGGAGTTGGGCGGTCACCACCGCCGACGACGGGTCCGTGTGCGGCGTCCGGGGCTCCTGTGGAGGTACCGGCGGCGGCTCCTGCCCGAAGAGGGCGCGCCCGCCCGGCAGCGGCCCGCCGGATCGGTCCTCGACCAGGGCGAGGGCCCGGCGGCCCGCGACCGTGCCGCGCTTGTCGGAGAGCGCGCCGCGCAGGCCGATGGAGGCCTCCAGCTCGGCGCGGGCCCGGTCGAGCCCGCCGTTGCAGAGCGCGAGGACGCCCAACTCGTGGTGGAAGTACGCCTCTTCGGCGACCTCGCCGGTCAGGCGGGCCGCCTCGGAGCCGACCCTGAGGGCCCGTTCCCACGCACCCCAGTGCAGTCCCGCGGCGAAAACGGGCGCGGCGGTGCGGGCCAGTTCGACCGCGGCGGCGGGGTGGCCCGGCTCGTCGCCCGGCACGAGCGCGCTCATCGCGGCGAGCACCGCGTCCGCCTCCATGGCGGCCCGTTCGGGGGCGACCGAGGGGTGCCCGGTCCACCAGGTGTAGTGCCGGGCGGCGCTCTGGGCGAGCTCACCCGCCTCTGCGGCGTAACCGCTGTTCTCCAGCTGGGTCAGGACGCCCGCCGCGAGCCGGTAGCGGGAGCCGGCCGGGGAGAGGAGTCCGCTGTCGAGGAGTTCGCCGAGGCTGGCGTCCGCGTGGGTGTCGCCGACGAGCGCCGGCAGGTGCGCCTGGTGCGGCACCTCGCCACCGAGCGCGACGGCGAAGCGCAGGGTGGCCCGCGCGGCCTCGCTCAGCCGGGAGGCGAGCAGGGCGGCGGGGGCGGCGCCTTCGCCGAGCGAGGGCAGCGGCACCTCGCGGCCCTCACCCGTGAACACCGACGCCTCGGCGGCCTCGTCCTTGGGGAAGCCGTACGGGTCACGGGAGTTGGGCTCGCCGCGCAGCCGGTCACGCCGGCGCAGCAGGGCGCCGGCCTGGACGAAGCGCAGCGGCAGGCCCTGGGACTCGAACCAGAGGTCGCCGGCCCAGTTGGCCTCCTCGTCGGTGAGCGGCCGGTCGACGGCCTGCTCCAGGAGTTCGAGCGAGGCGTTACGGCCGAGGCCCGCGAGCGGGACCTCCTCGACGCCCGACTCGGTGTGCGGGGCCTGCACATCGGGCGTGGCGGCGAGCAGATAGGCGCACTCCGGGGTGGCAAGGAGCAGTTCTTCGAGAGTGGACCCGCCGAACTCCAGGTCGTCGAGCACCACGACCGCGCCGATGTCACGGACCCGGCCGAGCAGGGTGGCACGGTCGAGCCGGTGCAGGGGGGCGTCGAAGACCGTGGCGTACAGCTCACGCAGCAGCTCGGTGGGGCCGCGCCGGTGGCCCGAGAGGCGTACGACGCCGTCGGGGGCGAGCTCGGCGCAGTCGGCGGCGACGGCGTCCAGCAGGGCGCTGCGGCCGGAGCCGGCGGCCCCGGTGAGCCGTACGGAGCGGCCCCGGCCGAGGAGGCGTACGAGCCTGGCGCGCTCCTGGGCCCGTTCGAGCAGGGCGGGGGTGGGGCTCATGAGCCCCGGCGGCAGGGGCGGCAGCGCGGCCCTTTGGTGCTCGGCCCGGTCGGCGGCGGCGCGGCGGGGCGCGCGCCGGGGTATCGCGCCGGGCGGGCAGTTCTCGATCTCGCTGCCGTCGACCGGGTTGACGGTCAGCAGGAAGTCGCCGGCGACGAGCTGGACGGTGCGGGCCTGGGTGGCAGCGCGCGGGGTGAACTCGGCGGAGGCGGGCTCCTTGTCGCGCGGCGAGCGCTGCGGCCCGGCGCCCGGTTGCGCGTGTGCGCCCGCAACGCCTGCCGTGTCGTCGGCACGGTTGAACTCTTCCGGTCCCCGGCTCGTCGGGTCCATGGTGAAAGCCCCCCAGATGCGTGGTGCGTAAGGAATGCCCCTCCGGCCCTTACGCACTTCGCTCTTCGCTGTCGCTTCTGGTCCGGTGCCCGCCGTGTGGGTTCGTCGATCGGCGGGAAGCCGAACCCTAGACCGTGGGACAGTATCTCCGAACGGCCGGGGTGCCGCCCCGTCCAGGACGTCATGGTCTCGTGAGGATTGCGTGCGGAGTCCGTTTACCGCACCCCTGTCATGACAACACCCGTCTTCGGTAAGGGGGTAGGCCCCCGCGCCCGACGCATCCGGGTCGTACGAGCGCTCGCGCGCCGCGTGCAGCCGCCTTCGCGCTCGCGGCCCGCTACACGCGCGGCAGGGCCTCCGCCACGATGCCGCCCTCGATCGCGAGGATGCGGTGCAGCCGGGTGGCGACCAGGAGGCGCTGCATCTGGGGCGGCACGCCGCGCAGCACGAGGCGCCGGCCGCACCGCCCGGCCCTGCGGTGCGCGCCCATGATCACGCCGAGCCCGGTGGCGTCCCACGAGTCGAGTTCGGTGAGGTCGAGCACGAGATCACCGGCCCCGTCGTCGACCGCCGAGTGCAGGGCCGTACGGGCGTCCGCCGCGCTGCGGACGTCGAGGCGGCCCCCGACGACCAGCTCGACGTGGTCGCCCCTGATGTGCATATGCGCTCCTGACAGATGCTCTGGCTTTTACGACAACCGACTCAACAACTGACTGCCGCACGGGCATGGAAGTTGCCGCCCGTGAGCGAACCGATACCTAATTCACCCCATGGGGTGAGGTCGGGGGTGCCGGGCGGTTCAGTGCTTGTAGAAGCCCTGCCCGCTCTTGCGGCCGATGTCACCGGCGTCCACCATCCGGCGCATCAGCTCCGGCGGGGCGAACTTCTCGTCCTGGGACTCCGTGTAGATGTTGCTGGTGGCGTGCAGCAGGATGTCCACGCCGGTGAGGTCGGCGGTGGCGAGCGGGCCCATGGCGTGGCCGAAGCCCAGCTTGCAGGCGAGGTCGATGTCCTCGGCGCTGGCCACGCCCGACTCGTACAGCTTGGCCGCCTCGACGACGAGCGCCGAGATGAGGCGGGTGGTGACGAAGCCGGCCACGTCGCGGTTGACCACGATGCAGGTCTTGCCGACCGACTCGGCGAACTCCCGGGCGGCGGCGAGCGTTTCGTCGCTCGTCTTGTAGCCACGCACCAGCTCGCACAGCCGCATCATCGGCACCGGCGAGAAGAAGTGGACGCCGACGACCCGCTCGGGGTGCTCGGTGGCGGCCGCGATCTTGGTGATCGGGATGGCGGATGTGTTGGAGGCGAGCACGGTCTCCGGGCGCACGATCTTGTCGAGCGTGCGGAAGATCTCGTGCTTGACCTCAAGCTTCTCGAAGACGGCCTCGACGACGATGTCGGCGTCGGCGGCGGCGTCCAGATCGGTGGTCGTGGTGATGCGGGCGAGCGCGGCCTCGGCGTCCTCGGCGGCCAGCTTGCCCTTGCTCACGAACTTGTCGTACGAGGCCTTGATGCCGTCGGTGCCCCGGGTGAGGGCTTCGTCGGTGACGTCGCGCAGGACGACGTCCCAGCCCGCCTGGGCAGAGACCTGCGCGATACCGGACCCCATGAGTCCGGCTCCGATGACGGCGAGCTTCCTGGCCACGACACTTCCCTCCAACAGGTTTCCACCCAAGCCTTCTTGGCGGAGGCTATCGGCCGAGCGGCCTTCTGGGAGGGCGAAGAGATACGCGTCACGCCCGCCCGTCTTCCGGCCGCCGCCCCTTTACGAGGCTCTTCGAGCCGCCCACGCCTTTTTTCATGACGGACATCACACCGTCCGGCGTGAGGTGGGTCTCAGCGGGCGCCCCGTACGGCGTAGTTGAGCACACCGTCCCCGAGCAGCCCCTCCATCTCGTCGATCAGGACCAGCACCTCGCGGGAGACCTCCCTCGGATCGCGGCCGGCCATCATCTCGCGGCCGATGGCCGCCATCGCCGTCTGGTGGACCCAGCTGATCTGCCCGGCGACCAGCGAGGGCAGCGGCTCATCCGGGCGCGCTTGGACCTCCTGGCGCAAGGTGGTGTCCAGGTTCTCCAGGACTTCCTGGCCCACCGCCCACAACCGGGCCTTGAGCGCGGGCGAGTCGTGGATGACGGCCATGAAGCGGCTGTAGCCCTCCATCAGGCCGACCCGGGGCGACACCGACTCCACCTCGGCGCGCAGCTCGCGCAGGACGGCGGCGGCGGCCGACTCCCCCTCGTCCCGACCGCGCACCCAGCGCGAGAGCCGGTCCACGACGCCGTGGCTCCGGTCGAAGAACAGGTCTTCCTTGGCGGGGAAGTAGTTGTAGACGGTGTTCACCGAGACGTCGGCCACGTCGGCGATCTCGGCGATGGTGACCGCCTCGAAGCCGCGCTCGATGAAGAGCCCGGTGGCCAGGTCCGAGATCCGCTGCCTGGTCTCGCGCTTCTTCCGCTCCCTGAGCCCTTCTGCCATGCCACCAGCGTAGACGAACCACTGCACCCGCTTAAAACTTGGGGGCATTGCAAAATTGGCGTGACTCTGTTTTTCTGGAGTCATGGCAATCATCAGCACGGCCGGGCTCGCCCGGACCTTCCAGGGCAAAGGCGGGCCCGTCGAGGCGGTGCGGGGCATCGACCTGACGGTGCGCGAGGGCGAGATCCTGGGCTTCCTCGGGCCCAACGGCGCGGGCAAGACCACGACCCTGCGCATGCTCACCACGCTGCTCCCGCCGACCGGCGGCGCCGCGACCGTGGCCGGGTACGACCTGGTGCGCGAGCCGTCGGCGGTGCGCGGGGCGTGCGGTTACGTGGCTCAGTCCGGCGGCCTCGACCCCACCGTCTCGGTACGCGAGGAGCTGGTCACCCAGGGCCGCCTCTACCGGCTCACCAAACCCCAAGCCGCCCTGCGCGCGCGGGAGTTGGCGGCGGAGCTCGGCCTCGAAGACCTCCTGGAACGCAAGACGTCCACGCTCTCCGGCGGCCAGCGCCGGCGGCTGGACATCGCGATGGGCCTGACGCACCGGCCCTCGGTGCTCTTCCTCGACGAGCCGACCACCGGGCTCGACCCGGGCAGCCGCGCCGACCTGTGGGACCTGATCCGGCGGATCCGCGCCGAGCACGGCACCACCGTCTTCCTCACCACCCACTACCTGGACGAGGCCGACGCGCTCGCCAACCGCCTGGTGGTCGTCGACCGGGGCGTGGTCGCGGCCGAGGGCACACCGGCCCACCTCAAGACCCGGTACGCGAAAAGCCCGGACGCCTCGCTCCAGGACGCCTTCCTCGCCATCACCGGGCGCAGCCCCACGCCCCAGGAAACCGCCCCCGTAGCCGTCTAGGACTCCCCCATGACCGTCTCACCTTTGCTGCGTGACACCGCGCTGGTCTTCGGCAGGTACGCCCGCCAGACCCTGCGATCCAAGTTCCAGATCTTCTTCGGTGTCCTGATGCCGCTGCTCTACCTGCTCTTCTTCGGCCCGCTTCTGACCGGCATGCCGCTGGGCTCCCGGGGCAGCTCCTGGCAGGTGCTCGTGCCCGGCCTGCTGCTCCAACTGGCCCTGTTCGGCGCCTCGTTCACGGGCTTCGGGGTCATCATCGAGAACAGCTGGGGCGTCGTGGAGCGCCTTCGCGTCACGCCCGTGTCCCGTCTTGCGCTGCTGCTCGGCCGGGTCCTTCGGGACTGCGCGCTCTTCGTCTTCCAGGCGGCCCTGCTCGTCCTGACCGCCCTGGCGATGGGCCTGCGGGCTCCGCTCGCCGGCATCCTCATAGGCTTCGCCTTCGTGGCCTTGCTGGCCCTGGCGCTGGCCTCGCTGTCGTGCGCGCTGGCCATGAAGGTGCCCACGCCCCAGGGGTTCGGCCCGTTGGTCAACGCCATCGCCATGCCCTCGATGCTGCTCTCCGGTCTGATGCTGCCCATGACGCTCGCGCCCGCCTGGCTGAACGTGCTCTCGCATTTCACGCCGCTGCGCTATCTGGTGGACGCGGTGCGCTCGGCCTATCTCGGCGCGTACGCCACGCCGGCCATGCTGTACGGGGCCTTGGTGGCGGCGGGGTTCGCGGGGGCGGCCGTGACGGTGGGCACACGGGTCTTCCGGACGGCCGGAGCGTAACTACGCTGGCGGCATGGTCAATCTGACGCGCATCTACACCCGCACCGGCGACCAGGGCACGACGGCCCTGGGCGACATGAGCCGGACCGCCAAGACCGATCTGCGGATCGCGGCGTACGCCGACGCCAATGAGGCCAACGCCGTCATCGGCACGGCCATCGCGCTCGGGCAGCTGTCCGAGGAGGTCGTGAAGGTGCTCGTCCGGGTCCAGAACGACCTCTTCGACGTCGGGGCGGACCTCGCGACGCCGGTCGTCGAGAACCCCCAGTACCCGCCGCTGCGGGTCGAGCAGTCGTATGTGGACAAGCTGGAGGCGGACTGCGACCGCTTCCTGGAGGACCTGGAGAAGCTGCGGAGCTTCATCCTGCCCGGCGGCACGCCCGGGGCGGCGCTGCTGCACCAGGCGTGCACGGTGGTGCGGCGGGCGGAGCGCTCGACGTGGGCGGCGTTCGAGGTCCACGGCGAGGTGATGAACCCCCTCACCGCCACCTACCTGAACCGCCTCTCCGACCTCCTGTTCATCCTGGCCCGCGTGGCCAACGTGGGGGTGGGGGATGTGTTGTGGGTGCCGGGGGGTGAGCGGTGACACTTTTTTTGGGGTGAGTGCGACCGGGTTGAGGGTGCGGGGGGGGCTCCCCGGCCCTCTGTCGGGATGGCATCCGGGCCGCACGAATTGCGGGCCCCGCACCCCCGTTCGCGCAGTTCCCCGCGCCCATGCCTGCTCGGCGCCGGCCCGGACCCGCAACCCCAGCCCGTCCGGCTGAGCGCGCAGTCCCCCGCGCCCCTGGCGGGGTCCGTGCTGGCCCATGTGCATATACCCAGCCCGTCATGGGGTCCCCCCTGGCCCTTAAGGTCTTGGGGGAGTTTGAGGACGAGGCCCTTCAGGCCGAACGGGGTCCGGGGCGGAGCCCCAGGGGCCTCGGCTGCGGACCGTGGTCGCTCCTCGCGCAGTTCCCCGCACCCCTGACTACTTGGCGCTGGCCGCATGGGCATACCTAGTGCTGTGACCGGGAAGGTTCGCCTGGGTTGCTCCTTGCACTGGCTGGTAATGCTTTCCCGGCCTACTGGGAAGGCGGGATGGCAAAACCGGTCGGGGTTCGCGGGCTGACGGAGCACGAGGGCCAGAAACTCCAGCACAGCGTCTGGTAGGGAAGTACCAGCTCGTGTGGTTCCGGCGGGCAATGATGAGAACGCCCGCCATCCCGCCCTACCCGCAGCCTGACGACGCGAACGCGTCCGCATCCGCGGCGTCGCCGTGCAGGAGCGGAAAAGCCCGTGCTTCCCGGGACAACCGGGTGGTGACTGAGGGGAGGCCGGCTCTTCTTCCGCATGGTTGAAGGTGGGGTGGAAATTGTCGGAAAAGCCGACAAGGGTAACGAGCCCAAGGTAATCGCTCGATTGGAGAAGATTTTTGCGAAGTGACACCACGAGGGAGATCGGAACTCTCGGGCTGAAGGTGGAATTCTCGATTTCAGAGGATGAGGATCCAGGATCTATTGCTGACGTCGACGCCATCATCACGGCGAAAGATGGGACACGTTGGAGTGCTACGCTCATGACGGTAGAGCGGATCACCTCATTGATGGATCGTTGGTCCACCACAGGAGAATCCCTCTCGGGGGCTTACTTCCAAGTGCGTGATCTGGTGATTGTGCGAAACGAAGGCATCGATGCCATGGCCCTCGCGCTGGAGGACATCTTCCGGGAGTATGGCCTGGCCACACACGTCCTGCCCCAACTGGACTGAGAGACAGGTTCGGTAGGCGTCAAGTTCCGCGCCTCCTGCGAGGCGCGGAACTACGACGGGCGCCGAGCGCGTTGCGCAGTGGAATGTTGGATGCCGCGATGCGCCGGCCTTGCCATCCACGAGTAGCGCGTCCGGCTCCTGCGCACCCGGCTCGACGGATCAACTGGGCGTGCCTCGACAGCAGACTTCGGCTATTTCGCGGCCGAAGCCGCTTCCTTGGAGGCGGGCCCACCCAGCCTCGACCGCTCGGCTCTCGATGACCTCCGCGGCCAGCCCCTGAACGTCCAGTGTGTAGATGCCGGTTCTGAAACCGGCGGCAGCGCGGGGCATCCGTCAGGCGGTATAGGCCCCGGTGTCCTAGCGCAGACACCAGCCGCAAAGTAGCGGGGTGATCACGTACTCGCCTCCGTAGCGGCCTGCGCGTCATGCTCGCGGAGCATCCGCATGACGGTGGCTGGCGAGGGAGGCTGCCCCTTCTTCGCGCCCGTGGTGATGACGAGTCGCTTGGCGATGTCGCGCAGGCTCATCTCCTGGTCGCGCAGGTGGAGGGCCATGGACAGCATGGAGTCGTCGGTGACGCCAGCGCCGCCGATGGTCTTGCCGCGCTTACGGGCGGACTCGTGGCCTTCGAGGGTGCGGTCGCGGATGTACTCACGCTCCATCCCGGACATGGCCGCGAGCACCGCGAAGACGATGCCGGAGGGGTCGTGCGAGCCTTTCAGCTCGCCGGTGAGGAACTCCAGGCCGACGTCGCTCGCCTTCAGCTCCTCGGCGAGCATGGCGAGTTCGATGCCGCGGCCGAGCCGTTTGTGTTCGTGGACGACGAGGGTGACGGCGACGCCGGAGGAGCGGATCTCCCCGGCGAGCTTCACGGCGGCCTCCAGCTCGGGGCGCTTGGTGGCGCGGGTGGAGATCTTCTCCGAGAAGACCCGGGTGACCCCGGCCTCGCCGAGCGAGTCGAGTTGTGCGTCGAGGGACTGCCGGGCGGTCGAGGCGCGGGCGTAGCCGAGGCGGACGTGTCCGACCGGTTCGGCGCTGGCGTGCACGGGCCTGGGTAGTTCGGTCCACGCCGAGCCCGGCTTGCGTACGGCGGGAGTCGGCACGCTCAGGGCCTTGGCGAGTTGGGGCACGAGGCGGAAGCGGGCTGTGTGGTACTGGATGGCCACCTTGCCTTTGCCGGTCCGGCACGGGGAGCCCGAGGGGGCGGCGCAGGTGGACATCGGGCAGTCGTGCGCTTCCACGCGCTTGAAGTCGTCGCTCACGACCCCGGACTGTTTCATGAGGATGTTTCAGGTGTCCAGTTTTTTGCAACAACTCATGAAACATGATCGCCGCAGGTGGCCGACGTCCCGGCTGGGTGTTTCATGAGCGACCACCTATGAAACGAACTGCTGCAAGCAGTGCGGAGCTGGCGAAGTCTTGCTCAGACACTGCATGCTGATGGGGGCTCGGCGAAGGCGCCGGCGGCTGCGGCGAGGGCGGCGGTTCTGGCTGCATGGCCGGGCAGTTGCGGATCGGGTGTCGTGCGGAGGAGCACCAGTTGGTGGTACAGCGGTGCGGTGGCCGCGATGAGCAGCTGCCGGGCGTCAGTGTGCGGTGGTAGTTCGCCGTGCCGGACAGCCCGGCTGACGATGATTTCGCAGCGGGCGTACCGGTCCTCCCAGAGCCGCTGTTGGGCCTCGGCGGCTTTCTCGGAGCGGAACGAGGCGGCGATCAGTGCTGCCATGATCGGTGGCTGTGCAATCAGGGCTGTGTGGATCTCCTGGTTCAGTGCTGCCAGGTCGCTTTCCAGTGAGCCGGTGTCCGGTGGCTGCCAGTCGTCATCGGACGCCGCGTCGAGAACGTCGGCGAGCAGGCCGCCGACGTCCCCCCAGCGCCGGTACACCGTTGTGCGGTGTACGCCGGCGCGGGCGGCGACGGCGTCGGTGGTGAGCCCGTCATAACCGTGTTCGCCGAGTTCGGCGACGACTGCGTCGAGCACCTGCTGACGAATACGGGCGGTGCGACCCCCGGGCCGGCGGCGGGTCGGCGGCGGAGGGGTGCCTTCCGGTCCTGGGTCTGCGGGAGTCATCGCTGAATACCTTTGCTCGGGCGTCGTCGCTATGGCAAGATCTTAAAGCAGCAGTTGTCGCACTAGTGGAGTGATTGATGCTCTTCCGAAGCGTTCGCCCGGCCGCGCAACCCTCGACGGCCGCCTCGTTCCCGAATGCTTTGGAGTCTCTGCATGCCCACACAGATCACTGCGCTCGCCGTCAGCAAGTCCTTCAACGGCAGGCCCGTTCTTGACTCGGTGACCTGCTCGCTCGCCGCGGGCGAGCGCACCGGGATCATCGGCGAGAACGGATCGGGCAAGACCACCTTGCTGCGCCTGCTCGCCGGGCGTGAACGGCCCGACCAGGGCGAGGTGGTCGTCCAGGCCACCGGCGGGGTCGGCTACTTCGCCCAGGACGAGCAACTGGCGGCGCAGGCGACGGTCCAGCAGGTCATCGACCGGGGGCTGAGCGATCTGCGTGCGGTCGAGCAGCGAATGCGCCGTCTGGAGACCGCGATGGCCGACGGTGACGAGTCCGGCATGGCCGAATACGGCGAACTGCTCACGGTCTTCGAGGTGCGCGGCGGCTACGACGCCGACGCCCGCGTGGAACGTGCCCTGTACGGGCTGGGCCTGGGGCTCGTGGGCCGTGACCGTACGGTGGGCAGCTTGTCCGGCGGGGAACGGGTCAGGTTACGACTGGCGGCCTGCCTGGCGGCGGCGCCGGAAGTGCTGCTGCTGGACGAGCCGACCAACCATCTCGACGACAGTGCCCTGAGCTGGCTGGAAGAGCACCTGCGCGCACGGCGGGGCACCACCGTGACGGTCTCCCACGACCGGGTCTTCCTCGAACGGGTCGCGACCAGCCTGTTGGAGGTGGACAGCGACACGCGTCGCGTGGTGCGGTACGGCAACGGCTACACCGGTTACCTCGCCGAGAAGGCGGCTGCCCGGCAGCGCTGGGCCCAGACGTACGACCAGTGGCGCGCCGACATCGACCGGCTCCGCGAGGCAGCCGCGACCACCGCCCGCCAGGTGGCCCCAGGCCGTCCGATGAAGGACGGCAACAAGCTGGCCTATGACCGCGCGGGCGGCCGCGTGCAGCAATCGCTGGCCAGCCGGGTGCGCAACGCCGAGGAACGACTGCGCCGCCTCCTTGCCGACCCGGTACCGCCCCCGCCGGAGCCACTGCGCTTCACCCCCGTACTACGGACCCGCCGCCTACAGGGCGTCGTACTCGACGCCGCCGACATCGCCGTCACGGACCGGCTTGCCCGCACCTGCCTGTCCGTCACGGCGGGCCAGCGCCTGCTGATCACAGGAGCGAACGGAGCGGGCAAGAGCACCCTGCTGCGCGTACTGGCCGGGGACATCACTCCCGACAGCGGAAGCCTCACCCGCCGCGGCAGGATCGGCTACCTCCCCCAAGAACCGCGCCCCGGCAAGCCGGCCGAGACCGTGCTGGCCGCCTTCGCCCGTGGCCGGACAGGAGAGGCCGCCGGACACGCCGAACAACTACTGTCCCTCGGCCTGTTCGACCGCGACCAGCTCGCGGTGCCGGTCGGCCGGCTGTCCACCGGGCAGCTGCAGCGTCTGGCCCTGGCGCGCTTGCTCAGTGCGCCTTCGGACGTCCTGTTGCTCGACGAACCAACCAACCATCTCTCGCCCGCCCTCACCGAGGAGCTGGAAACCGCTCTGAGCGGGTACAACGGCACGCTCGTCATCGTCAGCCATGACCGCTGGCTGCGTCGGCACTGGCAGGGCGTCCATCTGGCCTTACAGGCGACAGATACGTCCGCCGCCACGTGCTGAGGTCCTCCGGGCCCGCAGACACCCGCAGACATCGCTCAGGAAGGATGAAATTCGTAATGCCGCCTGTTCCCGCCGACCCGACCGTGGTGCACCCGATGCCCGAACAGCCGCGGGTGGTGCTGCTGAAATCGCTGATCACCTCGCCCCTGATCGAGGTCGGAGACTTCTCCTACTACGACGACCCCGATGACCCGACCGCCTTCGAGACCCGCAACGTGCTGTACCACTACGGGCCGGAAAAGCTGGTCATCGGCAAGTTCTGCGCACTGGGCGAGGGCGTGCGGTTCATCATGAACGGCGCCAATCACCGCATGGACGGCCCCTCCACGTTCCCGTTCCCAATCATGGGTGGTTCCTGGGCCGAACACTTCGACCTCATCACCGGCCTGCCCGCACGAGGCAACACAGCGGTGGGCCATGACGTCTGGTTCGGCTACCGGGCCACGGTGATGCCCGGCGTCCGCATCGGCCACGGAGCGATCATCGCCTCCGGCTCCGTCGTCGTCGACGACGTCCCCGCCTACGGCATCGTCGGCGGCAACCCCGCCCGCCTCATCCGCCGCCGCTACAGCGAAACCGACATCAACCGCCTCCTCGCCCTGGCCTGGTGGGACTGGCCCCTCCAGCACATCACCGAACACATCCGCACGATCATGTCCGGCAGCATCGACGACCTGGAGAACGCCGCACCCGGGCACGTGGAAACGGAACATCTGGACCCAACAACCCCCAGCGCCACCGACCGTTGAACGAGCCCGGCCCAGGACGACCTGCGCGGTAACCCGCCCCCTATCCACGCTCCACCATTCCAGCACCGAGAATCGAGCTGTCAGCATGCCTGCTTCGCTCCACCACAACCCGTTCGTCAACTGGCTTCGCACGCACGCCGTCCCCCTCGACCACCTCGACCCCGAGGCACCACTGGATGATCTGGAACCGCTGCGCGCCATCATCGGCGACGCACGTGTCGTCGCGATCGGCGAAAGTTCCCACTTCATCAACGAGTTCGCATCCCTGCGCGAGCGCATCCTGCGCTTCCTGGCCGAGCGCTGCGGATTCACCGTCCTGGCCTTCGAGTACGGCTTCAGCGAAGGCTTCCCCCTGGACGCGTGGGCCCAGGGCGAGGGGAGGGACGACGACCTGTCGGCGCACCTCGCCGGGACGATCCCGGTGGGAGTCGACGAGCCGCTGCGCTGGATACGCCGCTACAACCGAACCGCCTCAACACCGGTGCGCTTCACAGGCATCGACATCCCGGCCGCCGGTGGGTCCTTGCTGCCCGCCCTGGCCCCGGTCGCCGACTACCTGCGCCGCATCGATCCCGAAACCCTGCCGGTCGTCCAGGAGGCGATACGGATCGCCGAATCGTTCGCCGGCAGCTCCGCGGCCGTCGCCGCGCCCGCGTGGGCACGCCTGGCCACCGCCGAACAAGACGCCCTCACCGCGACCCTGACGCGCCTGCTCATCCGGTTCCGCTCCGTCGAACCGCTGTACGTCTCCCGCAGCGACCAGCACAGCTACGACATCGCCGTACGCCGACTCGAAGGCGCCTGCCACGCCGACTACACCTTCCGCGCCATGGCCGACCTCTTCGCCGGCAAAGGGCTGACCGCCGACACCTCAGCCCGCGACGTCTACATGGCCGAGTCGGTCCTGTGGCACCTGGGACGCTTCGAACCCGGGACCCGCGTCGTGCTGGCGGCTCACAACGCCCACATCCAGAAGACACCGGTGGCCTTCAACGGCCACCTCACGGGACTCCCCATGGGACAGCACCTGCACCGCACGCTCGGCGATGACTACTTCGCCCTCGGCCTGGTGAGCACCACCGGACATACCGCGGACATGCCCCGCGACGAGAACACGCCCTTCGGCTTCACCATCGAAGCCACCGCGCTGGAGCAGGCCGAGCCGGGAAGCATCGAAGCCGCATTCGCCGACGCCGAACTCGGGCTCAGCATCGCCGATCTCCAGCAGGCACGCCCGCAGGAGGCCCATGGAGACTCCGACCTTGCCCCGAGCCCCGACCGCATCCGGGTCCAAAGCACCTACCTCCACACCCCCATCCTTGAGGCGTTCGACGCCATCCTCCACACCCCGACCTCCACCGTTGCCGACGACCTCAAAAACATGTGACAAGGGCCAATGACCCGGGCGGTGAGGCCAAGCCAATACACCCGGACCCAGCGCCGGAACCATCCCTCACCGTCCCGGGTGCCGAGTCCGCCGCCGTCTGGTCGGCAGTCCTGGGGGTGCCCGGCGATGTGCTCACCGTGACCGGCCCCCGGTGCCCGCCGCGCGGCTTCGTTCATCTGGGGGTCGGTGAGGTCGGCAAAGTCCTTCATCGCATCTCCGTGCTCGATCGGTCGGCGGCCTCCGCCGGGGTTCGAGGACGGGGCATGGCGGCCGGCCCAAGGTCGATGCGCTTGCTCATGTCCAGGCGGAAGGTGCCGTACGGGTTGACGTTCGACCAGAACAGCGCGGTCAGGCCGCGTCGGTCCTCGTCGCTCAACTTCTTCGCCCACGCCGGTTCGGCCAGGACCTGCTGCATCAGCAGGGTGTTGACGTGCACGAGCGCGGACTGGAGCAGGTGCAGAGCGAGCATCGACGTCTCGGCGTGCTCCTTGTCCGGGCCGGTCAGGGCGCCGTCCTTGCCGTAGTGGAGCACGGTATTCGCACTGTTCCAGTTCTCCACGACCTGGAGCCCACCGTGGATCTCACGGCGCAGGCCGGGACTGGCCAGGCAGTCGCAGGCGAAGATCGTGCGCACGGCGCGGCCGAGTTCTTCGAGTGCCTGGTAGGTGGAGTGCTTGGGGCCACCGCGGGTGAAGCGCCGCAGGACCTGCTCGGCCTCCGCTGTCCCGAGCCGGAGCGCGGTCGCGTACTTCACCATCTGGTCGTACTGCTGCTCGATCAGCTCCCAGCGGATCGGCCGCGTCAGCGAGGCGCCGAGCGCGGGCCAGCCAGGCGGGGCGTCGTCCGGGCGGTACAGGCGGATGCTGCCGATATTCTTCAGCCTCGGCAGCAGGCGGAAGTTGAGCAGTTCGGTGAAGGCGAACCCGACGACGCTCGCACCGTGGGTGTCGACGTAGTTCGACTCGATCTCGGCGTCCGTGCAGTGCCGCAGCAGGCCCTCGATCATCGCGGCGACCTCGGACGACGAACAGCTCTTGAGCTGGGAGTAGATGCAGACGTTCTTCCGCTCGACGTGCCAGTAGATCATCACGCCGTTGCCGCCGTAGCGGGCGTGGTACTCGGTCATGAAGTTCGAGGACCAGGACCCGAACTTCTTCGAGTCTGACGCGCACGCGGTGCCGCGGCCCCACCATGCCGTGTCTCGGGCGGCCAAGGTGGAGTTCACCAGCCTGGTGACGGCGGCCCGCAGGTTGTCGACCGTGATGAAGTGCCGCCGGACGTGCCGCAGCGCGGCCTCACTCTCGCCGTGCTCGCCGGTCGCCACGATCGCGCGGATGCCCATGTTCGTGCCCAGGGCAAAGAGGGCCAGCAACAGGCGGCGCTGGAGGACGTCACGCTCGATGCGCTCGTACGCGGCCACCGAGGAGAACTCCTCGGTGAATCCGGTGAGAAAGTCGGCGTTCTTCAGCACGTCCAGGAGGTCCAGGACGCCCCAGCGGCGTGCAACCTCGTCCTTGAGGTCCGCCAGGCCGGTGGGCTCGGCCAGCAGCTCCAGCTTCGGAACGGTGATCCACGGCTCGCCCTTGCGGATGGTGACCTTCACTCCACCCGCGCTGCCGTCCGCGAGCGAGGCGGAGAACCGGTCCAGGCCCGCGGTCATGCGCTTCTTCAGGTCCGCGATGAACGCCCTTGGGTTCAGCGGCTGACGGATCGCGGCGTAGTGCACAGCGCGGGTGGCCTCGAAGTCGCCGGGCAGGTCGTCCTCAGGGTTTCGCCAGCGGGCGGCACCCCCGATGTAGATCTCGCGGCGGCGAACCGCGTCCCGCAGCGCGACCAGGACGCACAGCTCGTAGGGGATTCGCTCGACCTTGCCCTTGTCGTCGACGACCGCCTCGCGCCATTCCTTGCGCACCACGCCGTCCATGGGTGCCTCATCGCCGACGTCGTAGAAGCGGGTCTTGCCGTCGATGTCGGCGTACTTCTTCAGCAGCTTCATCGCGTCCATCACCGGCCGGTACGCGGTGTTGTTGCAGTGGAAGCCCAGCGTATTCAGCAGCGGCGGCAGCATCTGCCGGTAGTACGAGCTGTACGACGACCGGAGCGTGGTGCGGACCTTGGCCTTGAAAACCTTCTCGTTCGCCTTTGCCTCGGCCACCAGCTCGCGCAGCGTCTTCTCCCCGACCACCGGGAACAGGGCCCGGCGGACGACCTCGTCGGGCTTGTCGACGGCAGCTGTCGCCAGCTTGAAGAGGATGCCCTCCTTGCCGCGGACTTTCTTCAACTCGGCGGTGAGCTGCTTCTCCACCCGCCGCTCGGCACGAGCGTTGATCTTGTGGACCAGAGCGACCAGCAGGTCAACCAGAGCGTCCGTGATCTCTGCCTGACGGGACGAGCACAGCGCCGCGAGCAGGGTGATCCGTACGTCCTCGCTTGTGTCGCGGAAGTCCGAGGGGTACATCTTGATCGCCCGCGCCCGCCAAGCGGCCACCAGCTTCTCCGAGCAGTCCGCGAACAGCCCGTCGGGCAGCCCGAGCCTGCGCACGTCGTTGAGCTTGGTGATCTCCGTCAGGAGGGAGTCCAGGCCGACCGCGCCCGGGTCGCGCTTGAGCGCGGCCAGCAGGGCGGTACCCGTCTCCTTGTCCTCGGCCACCAGGGACAGCAGCCGAGCCGTGCTCGCCTCGCCCAGGCGGTCGATCGTGCGGACGCAGAACGTCCTCTCCCACCTGCCCCGCGCCGCGGCGAGTACCTTCTCGACCCGGGTCCGGCCCGGCGGCTCGATCTTCCGGGCCCGGCACTCCACCAGCAGAGCCTCGCGCTGCCGGTCCTCCACCAGCTCCACCGGGCAGACCTCCACAGCCAGCCACTCGGTCAGCGACTTCTCGCCGGCGACCGTCGACGGCCGAAACCCCAGGGCCTCACGGATCTGCTTGCGGTGGTACTCGGCAGTCCGGCCGACCAACGTGTACTTCACGAAGTCGGTGGCCGGGACCTTCACCAGATCGGCGACGTACTCCACCGCGGCCGGCGGGACCTCTTCCAGCACATCGGGGAACCGGCCTTCCAACTCGAAGAACTTCAGCAACAGGCTGAAGCCGAGCCGGGTCGCCCCGCTCTTGTTCGCCACCAGGTCCCAGTCGCCGTCTACCAACGTCCAGTTCGCCAACAGCTCCTCTGACGACCACTCTTGCCGCACGCCCGCCCCTTTGGCCTCGATCACTCCATCAGACCAACGACGACGCCCAGGACCCGGAAACGGGGCGAGTCCGGCTACCCGCGACCTACTTTGCGGCTGGTGTCTGAGCTAGGACACCGGGGCCGTATAGAGAACTCGCCTCCTCGGACGTGCGATCGACAATGACCAAGCGGTCAGCCGACGTTCGTTGTCCCCGTCAGCCTGCTCGGACCCTCCTACCGCAACCGCGGCACCCCACAGCCCACAAGCCCTGCTCAAGACCGTGCGACAGCTGATCGAGTCGGTCAACGACACCCTCAAAGACCAACTCGACCTCGAACAGCACAGCGGCCGAACCATCGGTGCACCCACCACCAGGTCACTTGCGGCCTACGACCACTGAGCCACATCGGAAACTACTCATCCAGTGCTGCGACCGGCGATTAAGGACGAGGCCGTTCAGGCCGAACGGGGTCTGGGGCAGAGCCCCAGGGACCCCGGCTGCGGACCGTGGGCGCTCCTCGCGCAGTTCCCCGCGCCCCTGGCGGGGTCCGTGCTGGCCCATGTGCACATACCCAGCCCGTCATGGGGGTCCCCCCTGGCCCTTCAGGCCGAACGGGGTCTGGGGCAGAGCCCCAGGGACCTCGGCTGCGGACCGCGGGCGCTCCTCGCGCAGTTCCCCGCGCCCCTGGCGGGGTCGGCGCTGGTCCGCATCGCATGCCCAGCCTGTCCGGAGATTGAGGACGAGCGCCTTCAGTGCGGCCGGGGTCTGGGGCGGAGCCCCAGGGGGCCCGGGTTATTGGTTCGCGGTGGTGTCCGCGTCGGCCGCCGCCGCCGCGGACTCCGCGTCGCTGACCTTCTGCTCCATCTGCCGCTCCGTCCCGGAGGACGACGCCCCGGACGCCGGATGCCCATGCCCGCACCCCGCGGCGAGCACGCCGGTGAGCGCCACCGCCGCCAAGCCGAAGCGCACCCGCCGCCCCCGCATCACTTCGTCCCGTTGTTGTTCGCCCGGCACCACGCCGTCACGTCCTTGAGGTCCTTCTGACGCTGCTGAAGAGTCGTCACCAGCCCCTTGCGGTAGGTGAGTTTATGGTCGAGCAGGGTCGCGATCGCGGTGTGCCCCTCCTTCTTCGCGTTGTCCTCCCGCAACTGCATGCGCGCCACCGAGCCCACCGTGGTCGCGCCCCCGTCGAGCCGGTTCAGGGCGCGCTCGACGCGCTGGTCCGCCTTGGGTGCCCGCTTGCAGATGCCCTTGGCGCCGTCCGTCGTGGGCGCCGGCGCGGTGGCCGCCTTCGAGGGCGCCGAGTCCGCGAAGGCACTGGGCGCGGTCACGGTCAGCACCGCCGCCGCGGCGAGCGCGGCCGCCGCGATCCGGCGGTGGTTGGAGATGGGGTTGTTCATGGCTGTTGCCTCCCAGAAGGTGGGGACCGGTACGCCCCACAAACTAGGAAGACTCTTTGTGGGAACTCTGTGACCGCTCGGCGGTGAGCGTCAACCAGTCCCGCCGCCCCGGGAGTTCCCCGCCGCGGCCCGGCTCTTCGCGGGGCAGCCGTACCGTGCACCGGGTCCCGGTGCCGTCGGCTCCCGCGCCCAGCTCCACGCTGCCCCGGTGCAGCGCCGCCTGCTGGGCGACGAGGGTGAGCCCGAGCCCGGATCCGGTGCTGCCGGGCCCCCGGTGGAAGCGGCGGAACACCTCCTGACGGTCGGCCGGCGCGATGCCGGGCCCCCGGTCGTCGACGGTGATCAGCACCTCGCTCCCGGCCACCACGACGGCGACCGCGATGTGGGCGCGGCCGAGCGCGTCCCTGCCGTGCGCGAGGGCGTTGCCCAGCAGGTTGTCGAGCAGGATGCGGATCCCCGGCTCCCAGCCGTGCACCGGCGCGGGCCCGGCGTCCAGGGTGATCACGGCGTCCGGGGCGCGCCTGCGGGCCTCGGCGACCGCGGCGTCGGCGACCTCCGCGACGTCCAGCACCCGAAACGCGTCGGCCTCGACCAGGTCCCCGCGCCCGAGCTCGCGCAGCGCCACCAGCATGCCGAGCAGCCGCGCGTGCTCGCGGCGCAGGTCGTCCACGACCTCGGCGCGTTCGGCGTCCGCGAGGCCGGGGTGGGCCAGGACGTCCAGGTTGGTGCCCATGCTCATCAGCGGGTTGCGCAGTTCGTGCGACGCGGCGGCCGAGAAGGAGCGGGCGGTGTCCAGGGCCTCGGCGGTGCGGGCGGCCTGTTCGTCGTAGCGGGCGAGGACGGTCTGGAGGGTGGCGGCCAGGTCGTCGACCTCGGCGATCCGGGTCGGGCGGTGGGCCAGGCGTACGGAGGTGGCGCGCGGGTCGAGTCCGGCCGCGGCCTTGCGCAGCCGCCCCAGCGGACGGGCCGCGCCGCTCGCGATCGCCCAGGCCAGCAGCGCCGACAGCGGGGCGGCGAGCAGCGCGGTGGTGACGACGCGCCCCCGGACCAGGGCGATCTGGGCGCGGCTCGCGGTGTCCGGCGCGAACACCCACAGCGTGGCGGAGACCTGGGCCCCCTTGACGGGCAGTGCGTACGCCCGCCAGCTCCGGCCGCCGCCGCGCACGGTGACCGGTCCCTTGCCGGGCGCGGGCAGCGTCACCGCCGGGCCGGGCTGGGGGCCGCCGCTGAAGGTGCCCTCGGGGCCGGTGAGACGTACACCCACGTCCAACGCGGCGTTGAACAGCCTGCGTTGGCGGTTCTCCTCCGCGCTCGGCTGCCCGTTGGCGGCGGCCCGCAGCAGCGTCCGGGCGTCCGGGGCGATGGCGGCGGCCCTGGCCCTCAGATGACTGTCCTCGGCCTGGCGCAGATCGCGGGCGACGAGGGCGAGCAACAGCCCGCCGCAGGCCAGCACCAGGAGCGGAACGGTGACGCCGACGGCGAGCGCGATACGGGTGGAGAGCTTCACGGCCGCTCCCGCAGGACGAAGCCGACACCGCGCACGGTGTGCACGAGCCGGGGCGCGCCGTCCGCCTCCAGTTTGCGGCGCAGATAGCTGATGAAGGTGTCCACGGCGTCGGTGCGTACGTCGACGTCGTACCCCCAGACCCGTTCGAGCAGCTGGTCGCGGGTGAGGACGATCCCGGCGTTGCGGGCGAGCACGTCGAGCAGCGCGTACTCGCGCCGGGTGAGGTCGAGGGGACGCCCGTCGCGGTGTGCGGTGCGGGCCGAGGGGTCGATGACGAGGCCGAAGGCACGGACCACGTCGTGCTCGGCGGGCGGCCGTCGGCGCAGCAGGGCGCGCAGGCGCAGCACCAGTTCCTGCAAGGCGAAGGGTTTGACCAGGTAGTCGTCGCCGCCCGCCTGGAGGCCGGCGATCCGGTCGGCGGTCTCGTCGAGCGCCGAGAGCATCAGGACGGGCAGGTCGTGCCCGTCCCGCCGCAGCGCGGCGCACACCTCGATGCCGCTCATGCCGGGCATGGACACATCCAGGACAAGGACGTCGGGCGGGCGCCGGGCGATCGCGGCGAGGGCCGCGGGGCCGCCGTCGGCGGTGCGCACGCGGAACCCGTGCAGCCGAAGCCCCCGGTCGAGCGAGCGGCGTACCGCGTCGTCGTCGTCCACGACCAGGACGTCACCGGCCCGATCCGTCCCGCTCATCCGCGCTCCCTCACTTGGTCCCGCTCACCTCGTCCGCCCATCGCCGGGTCAGCGTACGGTCCTCGGCTGTGTGCGCCGGGGAGCGCTTTTGGCGGTTCGCGGAGTGCGCCCCGGCTGGTTTGCGCGCTGACCGCGGCCCGTCCCGGCAGGGCGAAGGCGGCGGTGGAGGCTCCGGCGAAGGCCCCGGTGAAGCCCCACGTCAGCGGCCGCCCGGACAGGCCGGAGACGCGCGGCCGGGCCCAAGTGGGCGGCGTGGCAGCGGAGTTGCCGGGCCGAGGCGGATGCGGGTGTCGGAGGTCTGGACCTCTTGACGGTTGGTCCAGACCTTTCTACGCTCGCCGCACACTGCTGTGGTGGGCATGCCATCCCTGACGCACCCAGGCACGCTCACCGGACGGAGCAGGGTTCCACCCCCACCACCGTCGCACCATTCGGGAGCAGCCTTGAGTACCGCACGTCGCATCCGCACGGGCTTCAGATCAAGAGCCGCAGCGGCCCTGACCGCACTCGCCCTCCCCGTGGCCGCACTCGTCGGCCTCGCCTCCCCCGCCCACGCCGCCACATCCGCGACCGCCACCTACGCCAAGACCTCGGACTGGGGCGGCGGGTTCGGCGCCTCCTGGACCATCAAGAACACCGGCTCCACGGCCCTGAGTTCCTGGACCGTGGAGTGGGACTACCCCTCGGGCACATCCGTGACCTCGGCCTGGGACGCGGACGTCACCAGTTCGGGAACGCACTGGACCGCCAAGAACAAGTCCTACAACGGCACCCTCGCCCCCGGGGCGAGCCTGAGCTTCGGCTTCAACGGCGCGGGCTCGGGCTCACCCTCGGGCTGCAAGCTCAACGGCGGTTCCTGTGACGGGAGTTCGACGCCCCCGACCGGCGACAACCCGCCCTCCGCCCCCGGCACGCCGACCGCGAGCAACGTCACCGACACCGGGGTCTCGCTCTCCTGGTCGGCGGCCACCGACGACAAGGGCGTCAAGAACTACGACGTCTACCGGGGCTCGGCGAAGATAGCGACCGTCACCGGCACCACGTACGCCGACTCCGGTCTGACCAAGGGCACGACGTACACCTACAGCGTGACCGCGCGCGACACCGCCGACCAGACCGGGCCCGCCTCGGGCACGGTGACGGTGACGACCACCGGCGGAGGCGGCGGGCCCGCGCCCAGCGGTGACAAGGTGCGGCTCGGCTACTTCACCGACTGGGGCATCTACCAGCGCAACTACCAGGTGAAGAACATCGTCACCTCCGGCTCGGCGAGCAAGCTGACCCACATCAACTACGCGTTCGGCAACGTCACGAACGGGCAGTGCGCCATCGGTGACGCCTACGCCGACTACCAGAAGACCTACGACGCCTCCTCCAGCGTGGACGGCACCGCCGACACCTGGGACCAGCCGGTCGCGGGCAACATCAACCAGCTGCGCGAACTGAAGAAGAAGTACCCGAACATCAAGATCCTGTGGTCCTTCGGCGGCTGGACCTGGTCCGGCGGCTTCGGGGCGGCGGCCGCCAACCCGGCGGCGTTCGCCGACTCCTGCTACTCCCTGGTCAAGGACCCGCGCTGGGCCGATGTCTTCGACGGCATCGACATCGACTGGGAGTACCCCAACGCCTGCGGCCTGTCCTGCGACACCAGCGGACCCGCCGCCCTGAAGAACCTGCTGGCGGCGCTGCGCGCCAAGTTCGGCAGCTCGGCCCTGGTCACGGCGGCGGTCACCGCCGACGGCTCCACCGGCGGCAAGATGGACGCGGCGGACTACGGGGGCGCGGCGAGCTACGTCGACTGGTACAACGTGATGACGTACGACTTCTTCGGCGCGTGGGACGCCAAGGGCCCCACCGCCCCGCACTCCCCGCTCACCTCCTACAACGGCATCCCGATCGCCGGCTTCAACACGGACGCGGCGATCCAGAAGTACCTGGGCAAGGGCGTCCCGGCGAGCAAGCTCAACCTGGGCATCGGCTTCTACGGCCGCGGCTGGACGGGTGTCACGCAGGACGCGCCCGGCGGCACGGCGACGGGTCCCGCGCCCGGCACGTACGAGCAGGGCATCGAGGACTACAAGGTCCTCAAGTCCTCCTGCCCCGTGACCGGCGCGATCGCGGGCACGGCCTACGCCCACTGCGGGTCGAACTGGTGGAGCTATGACACGCCGTCGACGATCACCGGGAAGATGAGTTACGTGAAGAACCAGGGGCTTCGCGGCGCGTTCTTCTGGGAGTTCAGCGGCGACACGTCCAATGGCGAGCTGCTGACGGCCATGGACTCCGGCCTGAAGTAACCCGGCCCCACCCCGGCACCCCGGCCCAGCGGGCCCGTCCCCCGCGACCGGGGTGCCGGCGTACCCCTGGGGCGCCCCCGGCGGGGCTGACCTCGGCAGGGTGCCCGGTGCGGGCGACCTCAGCCCGTCCGGCAGTCGAGGACGAGCGCCGTTCAGGCGCGAACGGGGTCTGGGGCGCAGCCCCAGGGCTTGGACCTCAGCCTGTTCAGAGCCCCGGAGGGTTTCGGGAAGGGGCGGGGTGGGGCCATCGTCGGGGTCTGGGGCGGAGCCCCTGCTCGGGCTGCTACGCCACGTTGACCCGCTGGCCTGGTGGGGCCGCTTCCAGCCAGGCCAGGAAACCCGTCAGCGCGTCCTCGCTCATCGCGAGCTCGAGCCGCGTACCCCGATGGGTGCAGCCCAGGATGATCGCGTCGGACAGGAGCGCCAGCTCCTCCTCGCCCTCGGGCAGGCGGCGCGACACCACATCAATGGCGGACCGCTCCAGTACGCGGCGCGGCCGAGGCGCGTAGGAGAACACGCGGAACCACTCGATCCGGTCACCGTTGTAGCGGGCCACCCCGTACACCCAGCCCTTGCCGCTGGTGTCCGGCGTCTCCGGAAGCCCCCAGCGCAGACTGCAGTCGAAGGTCCCGCCCGAGCGCTGGATCAGCCGCCGGCGCAGACCGAAGACGAAGAGTCCCACCAGTACCAGCGCGACGACCAGACCACACACAAGCAGAGCGAGAGTCATCTACACCGACCTCCTCGCTCAACCAGTAATCCAGCAACGGAAAAATCTGCCTGCATCGCCTCAGCCGCGACCGGCTCCGGAAAGTTCCGGACCGTGCCGCGGCTGAGGGAAATCTCCGGCGGAGTGCTAGCGCACCGCCACCGCACGCAGTCGTACGTCGGCACGCCGCTCAGCGGCGGCGTCCGACTCCGACTTCGCGCTCTCCAGCGCACGCTCGGCGCGCTGGACGTCGATCTCGTCCGCCAGCTCGGCGATCTCCGCGAGCAGCGACAGCTTGTTGTCGGCGAAGGAGATGAATCCACCGTGCACGGCCGCGACGACGGTGCCGCCCTCGCTCGTACGGATCATCACCGGGCCCGACTCCAGCACACCAAGGAGCGGCTGGTGACCGGGCATGACGCCGATGTCGCCGGACGTGGTGCGCGCGACGACCAGGGTGGCCTCGCCGGACCAGACACTGCGGTCCGCGGCGACGAGCTCGACGTGCAGCTCAGCAGCCATGGTTGGCTCCTCGGGTCACCACCCGGCGGTTCGGCCGGGTGTTGGGTCGATTCTAGTCAGTTCTCGGGTGGCGATACGGAGAGGGGCGGGACGCGCCCGCCCCTCTTCGTGGCCGGAGCGTCAGGAGACGCCCAGCTCCTTGGCGTTGGCCTTGAGGTCTTCCAGGCCACCGCACATGAAGAACGCCTGCTCGGGGAAGTGGTCGTACTCGCCGTCGCAGATCTGGTTGAACGCCGTGATCGACTCCTCCAGCGGGACGTCCGAACCGTCGACGCCGGTGAACTGCTTGGCGACGTGCGTGTTCTGCGACAGGAAGCGCTCCACGCGACGGGCGCGGTGCACGACCAGCTTGTCCTCTTCGCCGAGCTCGTCGATGCCGAGGATGGCGATGATGTCCTGGAGATCCTTGTACTTCTGAAGGATCGTCTTGACGCGCATGGCGGCGTCGTAGTGCTCCTGCGCGATGTAGCGCGGGTCCAGGATGCGGGACGTGGAGTCCAGCGGGTCCACGGCCGGGTAGATGCCCTTCTCGGAGATCGGACGGGAGAGAACCGTCGTCGCGTCGAGGTGGGCGAACGTGGTGGCCGGGGCCGGGTCGGTCAGGTCGTCCGCGGGGACGTAGATCGCCTGCATCGAGGTGATCGAGTGACCGCGGGTCGAGGTGATGCGCTCCTGGAGGAGACCCATCTCGTCGGCCAGGTTCGGCTGGTAGCCCACCGCGGAGGGCATGCGGCCGAGCAGGGTCGACACCTCGGAACCCGCCTGGGTGTACCGGAAGATGTTGTCGATGAAGAAGAGGACGTCCTGCTTCTGGACGTCACGGAAGTACTCCGCCATCGTCAGACCGGCCAGGGCGACGCGCAGACGCGTGCCCGGCGGCTCGTCCATCTGACCGAAGACCAGGGCGGTCTTGTCGATGACGCCCGAGTCCTGCATCTCCTCGATGAGGTCGTTGCCCTCACGGGTGCGCTCGCCGACACCGGCGAACACCGACACACCGTCGTGGTTGTTGGCCACGCGGTAGATCATTTCCTGGATGAGGACGGTCTTGCCGACACCGGCACCACCGAACAGGCCGATCTTTCCACCCTTGACGTACGGGGTGAGAAGGTCGATGACCTTGACGCCGGTCTCGAACATCTCGGTCTTGGACTCGAGCTGGTCGAAGTTGGGCGCCTTGCGGTGGATCGGCCAGCGCTCGCCGATGTTGGCGTTCTCCTCGGGCTTGTTCAGCACCTCGCCGAGGGTGTTGAACACCTTGCCCTTGGTGAAGTCGCCGACCGGCACCGTGATGCCGTTGCCCGTGTCGGTCACCGGGGCCTGGCGCACCAGGCCGTCGGTGGGCTGCATCGAGATCGCGCGGACGATGCCGTCACCGAGGTGCTGGGCGACCTCGAGCGTCAGCGTCTTGAGCTTGCCGTCCTCGGCCGGGTCGGCCACCTGGACGTGCAGCGCGTTGTAGATCTCCGGCATCGCGTCGACGGGGAACTCCACGTCGACGACCGGGCCGATGACCCGGGCGACGCGGCCCGTGGCAACGGCCGTCTCAACAGTGGTCGTCATTACTTGTCACTCCCCGCGGTCGCGTCGGCCAGCGCACTGGAGCCACCGACGATCTCGCTGATTTCCTGGGTGATTTCGGCCTGGCGGGCCGCGTTGGCAAGCCGGGAAAGGCTCTTGATGAGCTCTCCGGCGTTGTCGGTGGCCGACTTCATCGCACGGCGACGGGCGGCGTGCTCGGAAGCGGCCGACTGAAGCAGCGCGTTGTAGATGCGGCTTTCGACGTAGCGCGGCAGCAGGGCGTCGAGGACGTCCTCCGCCGACGGCTCGAAGTCGAAGAGCGGAAGGATGTGGTCCTTCGTGCTCGTCTCGTCCTGAGCCTTCTCCAGCGACAAAGGCAGCATCCGGTTGTCGACCGGCGTCTGCGTCATCATCGACACGAACTCCGTGAAGACGATGTGCAGTTCGTCCGCGCCGCCCTCGGCCGTCTCCGTCTGGATGGCCTCGATCAGCGGCGCGGCCACCTGCTTGGCGTCCGCGTAGGTCGGGCTGTCGGTGAAGCCGGTCCACGACTGTGAGACCTTGCGCTCACGGAAGCCGTAGTAGGCGACACCCTTGCGGCCGACGATGTACGTGTCGACCTCCTTGCCCTCGCCGCGCAGCCGCTCCGACAGCTTCTCCGCGGCCTTGATGGCGTTGGAGGAGTAGCCGCCGGCCAGACCGCGGTCGCTCGTGATGAGCAGGACCGCGGCGCGGGCCGGGGCCTCGGCCTCGGTGGTGAGCGGGTGGTTGGTGGTGGAACCGGTCGCCACCGCGGTCACCGCACGGATGAGCTCGGTCGCGTACGGCGTGGAGGCCGCCACCTGGCGCTGCGCCTTGACGATGCGCGAGGCGGCGATCATCTCCATCGCCTTGGTGATCTTCTTGGTCGCGGTGACGGATCGGATGCGACGCTTGTAGACCCGGAGCTGCGCTCCCATGAGTCAGGTCCCTTCCGTCGTCGTCACTTGCTGGTGCTGACCGGCACGTCGTCGCCCAGGAGCTTGCCGTCCGAGGTCTCGAACTGCCGCTTGAAGCCGGCGATGGCGTCGGCCACGGACTGAAGGGTGTCGTCCGACATCTTCGCGCCCTCGGCGATCGAGGTGAGGAGTTCCTTGCGCTCGCGGCGCAGGTACTCCAGCAGCTCGGCCTCGAAGCGGCGGATGTCCTCGACCGGCACGTCGTCCATCTTGCCGGTGGTGCCGGCCCAGATGGAGACGACCTGCTCCTCGACCGGGAACGGCGAGTACTGCGGCTGCTTCAGGAGCTCCACCATGCGCTTGCCGCGCTCGAGGGAGGCCTTGGAGGCCGCGTCCAGGTCGGAACCGAAGGCGGCGAACGCCTCCAGCTCGCGGTACTGGGCGAGGTCGACACGGAGACGGCCCGACACCTGGCGCATCGCCTTGTGCTGCGCGGAACCACCGACTCGCGAGACGGAGATACCGACGTTCAGGGCGGGGCGCTGACCGGCGTTGAACAGGTCCGACTCCAGGAAGCACTGGCCGTCGGTGATGGAGATGACGTTGGTCGGGATGAACGCCGACACGTCGTTCGCCTTGGTCTCGACGATCGGCAGACCCGTCATCGAACCGGCGCCCATGTCGTCCGACAGCTTCGCGCAGCGCTCGAGCAGACGCGAGTGCAGGTAGAAGACGTCGCCCGGGTAGGCCTCGCGGCCCGGCGGACGGCGCAGCAGCAGGGACACGGCGCGGTAGGCGTCGGCCTGCTTCGACAGGTCGTCGAAGATGATGAGGACGTGCTTGCCGTCGTACATCCAGTGCTGGCCGATGGCCGAACCGGTGTACGGGGCGAGGTACTTGAAGCCGGCCGGGTCGGACGCGGGCGCGGCGACGATCGTCGTGTACTCCAGCGCGCCGGCCTCTTCCAGGGCGCCACGCACGGAGGCGATGGTCGAGCCCTTCTGGCCGATGGCGACGTAGATGCAGCGGACCTGCTTCTTCGGGTCGCCCGAGCGCCAGTTGTCGCGCTGGTTGATGATCGTGTCGACGGCCAGAGCGGTCTTGCCGGTCTGACGGTCACCAATGATCAGCTGACGCTGGCCACGGCCGATCGGCACCATCGCGTCGACGGCCTTGTAACCGGTCGCCATCGGCTCGTGCACCGACTTGCGGACCATGACGCCAGGAGCCTGAAGCTCCAGGGCGCGGCGGCCGTCGGTCTCGATCTCGCCGAGGCCGTCGATCGGGTTGCCGAGCGGGTCTACGACGCGGCCGAGGTAGCCCTCGCCGACGCCGACCGAAAGCACCTCACCGGTGCGCTGCACCGGCTGGCCCTCTTCGATGCCGCTGAACTCGCCGAGGACGATCGCACCGATCTCGCGCTCCTCGAGGTTGAGGGCGAGACCGAGGGTTCCGTCCTCGAACCGCAGCAGCTCGTTCGCCATGGCCGAGGGAAGACCCTCGACCTTCGCGATGCCGTCGCCGGCAACGCTGACCGTACCGACCTCCTCGCGCGAGGCCGCGTCCGGCTGGTACGACTGGACAAAGGTCTCCAGCGCGTCCCGGATCTCCTCCGGCCGGATCGTGAGCTCCGCCATCTGGGTTCCCTGCTCTCCTTGTTGGGCCCGAAGTTTCTAAGGGGTCTGGGGGCCGACCCCCAGGAATCTTCCGCAATTTCTGCACGGCCCAACCGGGCCGCTGGTGTTGCTGAATTCAGTTGGTGCGCGACCCGGGGGTCAGCGCGCCAGCCGCCGGTTCGCCTCTTCGAGGCGTTCCGCGATGGTGCCTTCGATGACCTCGTCGCCGACACGCACCGAGATCCCGCCAAGGACCTCGGGGTCCACGTCGAGGTTCAGGTGCATCTGACGGCCGTAGATCTTCGCCAGAGCCGCGCCGAGGCGCGCCTTCTGGATGTCCGTGAGCGGGATCGCCGAGGTGACGACCGCGACCATCCGGTCCCGGCGGCCCGCGGCGAGCTTGGACAGGGACTCGAGGCCCGCTTCCAGGCTACGTCCACGCGGCCGGGTCACCAGACGGACGACCAGGCGCTCAGTGACCGGGTTCGCCTTGCCGCCGAGCAGACCGCGCAGCAGCTCGCTCTTGGCCGCGACCGTGGCGGTGCGGCTGGTGAGCGCGGAGCGCAGCTCGGGGCTCGAGGTGACGATGCGGCCGAACCGGAACAGCTCGTCCTCGACGTCGTCGAGCGCGCCCGACTGCTGCGCGGCGGTGAGGTCGGCGGTGCTCGCCAGCTCCTCGAGCGAGTCCACCAGGTCACGCGACTGCGACCAGCGCGAGCGGACCATGCCGCCCACCAGGTCGGCGGTCTCGCCGCCCACCTGACCGCCGAGAAGACGCGCGGCCAGCTGGGCCCTGGCCTCACCGGGCTGCGCCGGGTCGGTCAGGACCCGACGCAGCGAGACCTCGCGGTCGAGCAGCGTGGTGACGGCGGCCAGCTCGTCGCCGAGCTTCGCCGCGTCGACGGACGTGTGGTCCATCAGCGCGTCGAGACGCTCCCGTGCGGCGGCCAGTGCCTCGCGGCTCGCGCCGTTCATCGGACGGCCTCGGCCTTCTCCTCGAGCTCGCCGAGGAAACGGTCGATGGTGCGGCTCTGGCGGGCGTGGTCCTCAAGGGACTCGCCGACCAGCTTGCCGGCCAGGTCGGTCGCCAGCTTGCCCACGTCCTGACGGAGCGAGTGCGCGGCGGCCTTGCGGTCGGCCTCGAGCTGGGCGTGACCGGCAGCGATGATCTCCTCACGCTGCCGCTGGCCTTCCGCCCTCATCTCCTGGATGAGTGCGGTGCCCTGCTCAGTCGCCTCCTGACGCAGGCGCGCGGCCTCGTGGCGGGCCTCGGCGAGCTGCGCCTTGTACTGCTCAAGGACGCTCTGCGCCTCGGTCTGAGCGGCTACCGCCTTCTCCATCCCGCCTTCGATGGCCTCACGACGCTCGTCCAGAACCTTGTTGATGTTCGGAAGGAGCTTCTTGGCGAGGAAGCCGAAGACGATGACGAAGGCGATGAGGCCGATGACGAGCTCAGGCCACGGCGGGATGAGCGGGTTTTCCTGCTCCTCGGCCGCCAGCTGAACCATGGTGAGGTTCACATCAGTGCCTTTCGTCTAAAAATGCAATCCGAGGACTGCGTCAGACAGTCGGGTAGACGAACGGCATGACCAGGCCGATGAGGGCAAGCGCCTCACAGAAGGCGAAGCCGAGGATCTGGTTGGCGCGGATGAGGCCGGCGGCCTCGGGCTGACGGGCCAGCGCCTGCGTACCGTTACCGAAGATGATGCCGACGCCGACGCCGGGGCCGATGGCAGCAAGGCCGTAGCCGATGGAGCCCAGGTTGCCCTTGATTTCGACGCCAGCGGCGACGGTCTGCGCGAGAGCGGACATGCCGGTTCTTCCTTTTCTTTCATGGACCGGTGGGGGTTGGCCACCGGACGTCTGATGGCTTGGGGGGTGTGGCTGGGTCAGTGGCCCTCGGCGAGAGCGCCCTGAACGTAGCTGCAGGCCAGCAACACGAAGACGTAGGCCTGGACAGCCTGGATGAAGAGCTCGAAGGCGGTCATGACGATGACCATCGTGAACGAGACCGCCGAGTACGCGATGCCGATGCCGTTGAGCATGTACCAGCTGGCGATCGTGAAGAGCAGCAGCAGCGTGTGGCCCGCGAACATGTTGGCGAACAGTCGCACGGTGTGCGTGAAGGGGCGGACGATGAGGTTCGAGAAGAACTCGATCGTCATCGACAGCGGCAGCACCGGGCCGAGCGACTTGTCGTAGCCCGTGAAGTTCTTGAAGGCACCGACGAATCCGTGCCGCTTGAACGTCAGGCACACCCACATGAGGTAGACGATCGCGGCGATGGCGGCCGGGTAGGCGATGATCGCCGTCACCGGGAACTGGGCGATCGGAACGATCGACCAGAGGTTCATCATCCAGACGAAGAAGAACAGCGAGACCATGAAGGGCACATACTTCTCGCCCTCCTTCTTGCCGATCGTCTCGTACACGATGCCGCGGCGCACGAAGTCGTAGCCGGCCTCGGCGACCATCTGCAGTTTGCCTGGGACGAGCTTCGGCTTGCGGAAGGCCGCCCAGAAGAAGGCCACGATGACGACCGAACCGAGCAGGGCCAGCAACATCGTCTTGTTGAAGTACAGGTTGCTGTCACCGTCGCCCCAGAGGGGCTTGAACAGGAACGAGTGCAGGCCGGGAGCCGGGAAGCCACACCCGTCGAAAAGGTGGCAGTTGGTCTCGAAGGCGAGCACCTGCGTCGGATCAGCACTCACCGCGGGCTCCTTCAGCGTGGCGCATGGGTACGGCAACCTCGTTGTGTCGGCGCGGCGCGCAGCCGCGGTTCGGCACTGGACTGGTGTTTCGGATGATGGGGCGGCGGTCGGGCATCAAGCCTCGCGATCGAGCAGGCGTCAGCTCAGATGCCCAGGCCCGCAGTGCCGCAGTTGGCACCGGACGATAGCAGGGTCCAGAACTCGCACTTATCCCGCCCCTACCGTTCACGATTTCGATCCCGGCGTTACGGACTTTTCGGTCTTGGCGGAATCCGGCTCGACATAAAGGATCTTGGCCTTCATGTGCGCGCGTGCCTGCGCGCCGATCCATGCGAGGGTCAGCGCAACCAGCGTGATGGCAAAGGCCTTTGGGTTGAACAGCGTCGTGTTCTTGAAGACCGCGACGAAGATGAACAGCAGCAGCAGCTGAGCCGTGTACAGCGCCAGGCCCATGGCCTGGAACAGCTGCGGGTAGGACCTGGCGGTGCGTTGCAGGACGACGAGTCCGATACCCATGAAGAGGATCACGACCAGCGTCGCGACGATGGCACCCAGTGCCCCCTTGCCACCCGCGACCACGCCGCTGACAACGGTCGCGACAGCGCCGGCGGCAGCGGTGGGCAGGGCGGTCTGGAGAAGGGTGCGTGCGTCGTTGGACGGCATGGCGGCAGCTCCGCTTGCTGGTGGGGGCAAAGTGGTGTCGTCATGGACGAGCGTAAGCCCGGGCCGAGTTGGTATCTCAGGCCAACGGACCGTCGCACTACGGTCCTTCGGCTCTGGCGCCGGGTCTCGTGAACCGTATCACAAACTATTTGATGAGGTCTTTACCATGAGAGTGTGCTGCCCGTCACACTTGAGAGTGATGCTGCGCGTTTGTGCGCAACGGGCGGCGAGATGTCTGGTATTGGGCGTCGACGCGGCAATTCGTCAGCGCGACGCACCGGTCTTCCGTCGGTCGGGGAAACGCGAACGGGGGCCGATGGCGGTCGCTCCGTTGACGCCGGAGACACCGGCCGCCACGGGAGTACGCTCCTCGGCCGCCTCGGCTGCCTCGTCGTCCTGTGCCGTCCCCTCCTCGTCGGCCTCTTCGTGAGCGGCCGCTCCGCGCGAGGCAGCCGACGCGCCGCCCTTGACCCGTCGGTAGCGCGGCGGCACGAACCGCTCGGCCCACCGGGGGGCGCGCGGCGTGAACCGCGGCAGCAGCAGCAGGACGAGCCCGACCGCGCTCAGCGCGACGATCATCAGCACGATCCACATCGACGCCGAGTGCACCGAGTAGGCGACCGCGCCGAACGCGATGAGCGCCGACCAGAAGTACATGATCAGCACCGCCCGGCTGTGCGAGTGCCCGATCTCCAGAAGCCGGTGGTGCAGGTGTCCGCGGTCCGCCGCGAACGGCGACTGTCCGTTCCAGGTCCTGCGCACGATCGCGAGCACCAGGTCGGCCATCGGAATGGCGATGATCGTCAGCGGCATGAGCAGCGGGATGAAGACCGGCAGCATCGCGTGGGTGGCGTCGCGGGTGCCGCCGAAGTTGAGCTTCATCGCGTCCGGGTCGACCTGGCCCGTGATGGAGATGGCGCCGGCGGCGAGGACGAGCCCGATGAGCATCGAACCCGAGTCGCCCATGAAGATCCGCGCGGGGTGCATGTTGTGCGGCAGGAAGCCCAGGCACATGCCCATGAGGATGGCGGCGAAGAGGGTGGCGGGGGCGGCCGCCTCGATTCCGTACCCGTACCAGAGCCGGTAGGCGTACATGAAGAACGCCGCGGAGGCGATGCACACCATGCCTGCGGCCAGGCCGTCGAGGCCGTCCACGAAGTTCACCGCGTTGATGGTGATCACGACGAGGGCCACCGTGAGCAGGGTGCCCTGCCAGGAGGTCAGCGAGACCGAGCCGATACCGGGGATGGGCAGCCACAGGATGGTCAGACCCTGCATCACCATGACGCCTGCGGCGATCATCTGTCCGCCGAGCTTGATCAGGGCGTCGATCTCGAACTTGTCGTCCAGGACGCCGATCAGCCAGATCAGGGCCGCGCCCGACAGCAGCGCCCGTGGTTCGTTGGACTGGCTGAAGACCGCGTTCAGCCCGTCGAGATGGTCGGCGACCAGCAGTCCCGCGCACAGGCCGCCGAACATGGCGATGCCGCCGAGTCTCGGCGTCGGCTCCCGGTGCACGTCGCGCGCACGGATCGCCGGCATCGCGCCCACGGCGATGGCGAACTTCCGCACCGGCCCGGTGAGCAGATAGGTCACCGCGGCCGTGACGCAGAGCGTCAGCAGGTATTCACGCACGGGCTGCCCCAGAGGTATCGCTGGCCATCTCAGCCCCACACCCTAGCTTCGCGCGCATGTGGTTGAGGACATCCGGATCCGGCGGATGGTTGCGGGTACCCCCCGGAAGCGGGGATAAGCCAGCATTTTTCCCGTATGCGCACCCTGTGAATGCGGGCCGGAGCGTGAATTCGGGCCTTCTTCCCGACCGCTCCGGCCCCTTAAGGAGGAGGAAACCGTTCCGCCAGCTCCCGTACGCCCGCCCGCGCCCTCGGATCCTCGCGCATCGCCATCGCGAACAGCACCGCGATTCTGGCCATCTCCGTCTCCCCCATGCCCTGGGTGGTGACGGCGGCGGTGCCGAGCCGGATGCCGCGGGCCTCGGCATGCGGCAGCGCGCAGCTGTCCAGGACGAGGCCGGCGCCGGCGAGGCGCCCGCGCGCGGCGCGGCCGTCGACGCCGAACGGCGCGGGGTCGGCGAGCACGAGGTGGGTGTCGGTGCCACCGGTGGCCACCCCGAACCCCTCGGCGAGCAGGCCCTCGGCGAGGGTGCGGGCGTTGACGACGACCTGGTGGGCGTAGGCGGTGAAGGCGGGCGTGGCCGCCTCGCCGAAGGCGATCGCCTTCGCCGCGATGGTGTGCATCTGCGCGCCGCCCTGCGTGAAGGGGAAGACGGCGCGGTCGATGCGGGCGGCGAGGTCGGCGCCGCACAGGACGAGCCCGCCGCGCGGGCCGCGCAGCACCTTGTGGGTGGTCGCGCACACCACGTCGGCGTACGGGACAGGGCTCGGCGCAGCTCCTCCCGCGATCAGGCCCATGGGGTGCGCGGCGTCCGCGATGAGGTAGGCGCCCACGTCGTCCGCGATCTCCCGGAAGGCCCGGTAGTCCGGGTGGCGGGGGTAGGCGATGGAGCCGCACACGATGGCCCGGGGCCGGTGCTCGGCCGCCAGGTCCCACACCTCGCCGTAGTCGATGAGCCCGGTGTCGGGCTCGACGCCGTAGCCGACGAAGTCGAACCAGCGCCCCGAGAAGTTGGCGGGTGAGCCGTGCGTGAGATGTCCGCCGTAGGGCAGGCCCATCGCCAGAACGGTGTCTCCCGGCTTCAGGAGCGCCGCGTAGGCCGCGAGCACCGCCGAAGTGCCCGAATGCGTCTGTACGTTGGCGTGGGCGGCCCCGAAGAGGGCTTTGGCGCGTTCGACTGCGACGCGTTCGGCGACGTCGACGACCTCGCAGCCGCCGTGGTGGCGGGCGCCGGGATACCCCTCGGCGTACTTGTTGCCCAGGTGCGAGCCGAGAGCGGCGCGCACGGCCGACGAGGTGAAGTTCTCGGCGGCGATCAGCTGGAGCGAGGTGGCCTGCCGCTCGGCCTCACCGAGCAGCACGTCGGCCATGTCGGGGTCCTGCCGCCTCACGGCGTCGAGCCCGGCGAGTTCAGTGCCAACTGCGGACGTGACGGACATGCGTCCAGCGTAGGTCGCGGGTGCTACGCGCGCCCGGTGTGCGGGCGGGCGGTACTCCGGGTGGTGCTTCGGGTGGTGTCAGTGGTGCTGTCAGCGGTGGGTCGAGACGCCCGTCAGCGCGGTCACGACCGGGTCGAGCGCCTGGTTGATCTCGTCGCCGATGGAGCGGAAGAACGTGATCGGGGCGCCGTAGGGATCGTTGACCTCGTCGGCTTCCGCGCTGGGCGCGAGCAGCCACCCGCGCAGCGCCGCAGCGGCCCGCACCAGGGCCCTGGCCCGCTCGACCATGCCCTCCTGGAGCGGATCGGGCAGGGTGGCCGGGTCTATGGCCCGCACCAGGCGCGTGAACTCCTTCAGGGTGAAGGTGCGCAGGCCCGCCGAGTGGCCCATCGAGATGACCTGGGCGCGGTGGTCCCGGGTCGCGGTGAGGACCAGGTCGGCGGTGATGACGTGCTCGTCGAGGAGTTCGCGCCCGGTGAAGCCGGTGGCGTCCGCCCCGAAGTCGGCGAGCACGGCGGCGGCGTTGGCCTCCATCGGGGCGCCCTCGTGCCCCCAGGTGCCGGCGCTCTCCACGATGAGGCCACCCGTGAACGGGTCCCCGAGGCGGTCGCTCAGGGCATGGCGGGTCAGCCGCTCGGTGATCGGCGAGCGGCAGACGTTGCCGGTGCTGACGTGGAGGATGCGGAACGAGTCCACCGTTGGGTGGACCGTGCCTATGCCACGCCCCTCAGGGGCGGTCAATTGGCCACCTCGAGGTCGGGTACCACCTTGCGCAGCTCGTCCGCGTCGAGCGCGCCGGCGCGCAGCAGCACCGGGACCTTGCCGGTCACGTCCACGATGGAGGAGGGCACGATGCCCGGGGTGGGGCCGCCGTCCAGGTACACCGAGACGGAGTCGCCGAGCATGCCCTGGGCCGCGTCGCAGTCCTCGGGCGAGGGGTGACCGGTGAGGTTGGCCGAGGACACGGCCATCGGGCCGACCTCGGTCAGCAGCTCGATGGCGACGGGGTGCAGCGGCATCCGGATGGCGACGGTGCCCCGGGTGTCGCCGAGGTCCCACTGGAGGGACGGCTGGTGGCGCGTGACCAGGGTCAGGGCGCCCGGCCAGAACGCGTCGACGAGCTCCCAGGCCTGCTCGGTGAAGTCGGTGACCAGGCCGTGCAGGGTGTTGGGCGAGCCGATGAGCACGGGCGTGGGCATGTTGCGGCCCCGGCCCTTGGCGTCGAGCAGGTCGGTGACGGCCTGCGAGCTGAAGGCGTCCGCGCCGATGCCGTACACGGTGTCCGTCGGCAGCACCACGAGCTCGCCGCGGCGGACGGCGGCAGCGGCTTCACGCAGACCGGTGGTGCGGTCCGTCGCGTCGTTGCAGTCGTATCGCCGAGCCATTAGCGGGCCTCCTCGTACACGTACGCGGTCTGGGGGGTGGGGCTGGTCACGGTGTGGCCTTGCGGGCGGTGGCGAAGCGCGGGCGGTTGTTCAGGTCGGGGTGGTCGGCCGCGTCCGCCCAGCCGGCCTCCTCGTTGAAGATCCACGGCACTTGGCCGCCCTGGGTGTCGGCGTGCTCGATGACGACGAGCCCGCCGGGCCGCAGGAGGCGGTGCGCGGTGCGTTCGATGCCCCGGATGGTGTCGAGACCGTCCTCACCGGAGAACAGCGCGAGTTCGGGATCGTGGTCGCGGGCCTCGGGGGCGACGTACTCCCACTCGGTGAGCGGGATGTACGGCGGGTTGGAGATGACCAGGTCGACCTGACCGTCGAGCTCGGGCAGCGCGGTGAGGGCGTCGCCCTGGTGGAGAACGACGCGGGACCCCTCGACGTTCTTCCGTGTCCACGCCAGGGCGTCCTCGGACAGCTCCACGGCGTGCACGCGCGAACGCGGCACCTCCTGCGCCATGGCGAGCGCGATGGCGCCCGAGCCCGTGCACAGGTCGACGATCAACGGCTCGACGACGTCCATCGCGCGGACGGCGTCTATGGCCCAGCCCACCACCGACTCCGTCTCCGGGCGGGGCACGAACACCCCTGGCCCGACGTGGAGTTCGAGGTAGCGGAAGAAGGCGCGGCCGGTGATGTGCTGAAGCGGCTCACGCGCCTCGCGGCGGGCGATGGCCTCCCAGTAGCGGGCGTCGAAGTCCGCGTCCTTGACGTGGTGCAGCTCTCCCCGCTTCACGCCGTGGATGTGCGCGGCGAGCTCTTCCGCGTCGAAGCGCGGCGAGGGCACGCCCGCGTCGGCCAACCGCTGGGTGGCCTGGGCCACTTCGGCAAGCAGCACGCTTCGGGGGCCTGGGGTTCGCCCCCCAGAGTTTTGCTGCACGCTGGTCCTCCGGCAGTCGTACGGGGGTGGGGATTACTGGGCGGCCGCGAGCTTGGCGGCGGAGTCCGCGTCGACGCAGGCCTGGATCATGGCGTCCAGGTCGCCGTCGAGGACCTGGTCCAAGTTGTACGCCTTGAAGCCGACCCGGTGGTCCGAGATGCGGTTTTCCGGGAAGTTGTACGTCCGGATCTTCTCGGAGCGGTCGACGGTGCGCACCTGGCTGCGGCGGGCGTCGGCGGCCTCCTGCTCGGCGGCCTCCTGGGCGGCGGCCAGCAGCCGCGAGCGCAGGATGCGCATGGCCTGCTCCTTGTTCTGGAGCTGGCTCTTCTCGTTCTGGCAGGAGGCGACGACGCCGGTGGGGATGTGCGTGATGCGCACGGCGGAGTCGGTGGTGTTGACGGACTGACCGCCGGGACCCGAGGAGCGGTACACGTCGATGCGCAGGTCGTTCATGTTGATCTCGACGTCCACCTCCTCGGCCTCGGGCGTGACCAGCACGCCGGCGGCGGAGGTGTGGATGCGGCCCTGCGACTCGGTGGCCGGCACGCGCTGCACGCGGTGCACACCGCCCTCGTACTTCATCCGCGCCCAGACGCCCTGGCCGGGTTCGGTTGCGCCCTGGCCGCCCTTGGTCTTCACGGCGACCTGGACGTCCTTGTAGCCGCCCTGGTCGGACTCGGTGGAGTCGATGATCTCGGTCTTCCAGCCGACGCGCTCGGCGTAGCGCAGATACATGCGCAGGAGGTCGCCGGCGAACAGGGCCGACTCGTCACCGCCCGCACCCGCCTTGATCTCCAGGAGTACGTCCTTGTCGTCGCTCGGGTCGCGCGGGACCAGGAGCAGGCGGAGCTTTTCGGTCAGCTCCTCGCGCTGCGCTGTCAGGTCCTTGACCTCGGCGGCGAAGTCGGGGTCGTCGGCCGCGAACTCCCGGGCCGTCTCGATGTCCTCGCCGGCCTGCTTCCAGGCGCGGTAGGTCCCCACGATCGGCGTCAGCTCGGCGTAGCGCTTGTTCAGCTTGCGCGCGTTGGCCTGATCGGCGTGGACCGAAGGGTCGGCGAGCTTCGTCTCGAGATCGGCGTGCTCGCCGATCAGGTCCTCGACCGCTTCGAACATCGGTGGCTCCTGGGATTTCAAACGGAGAAAGACAGAGAAGAGCGGGGAAGAGCGGAGAAGTAGGTCTTGACGGCAAAGCGCCGGTCGCGGCGCCCCCGGGAAGGAGGCGCCACGGACCGGCGCAGTGGGCTCGCTACTTCTGGGCGGAGCCGGCAGCGGCCTTGCCGAAGCGGGCCTCGAAGCGGGCCACGCGGCCGCCGGTGTCCATGATCTTCTGCTTGCCCGTGTAGAACGGGTGGCACTCGGAGCAGATTTCGGCGCGGATGGAGCCGCCGCCGATCGTGCTACGGGTGGTGAAAGCCGCGCCACAGGTGCAGCTGACCTGGGTCTCGACGTACTCGGGGTGGATGTCGCGCTTCAAGGTGTCTCCTAGGTTCGGGAGGGCGCCGGGTCGCAGACGCGGATTGCGCATACGTGAACCGGGGCCGACGTACCAGTCTGCCAGGACTGGGCGCATCTCCCAAAACCGGGGTGGAGGCGGAACTATTCCCCCGCCCGCGCCGGGGCTCTCCCCCGGCGCGGCCCTGGCATCCCCCCAGCCCCGCCGCGGCCCTACTGACCAGCCACGTAGCCACCGGCCGTGCCCTTGTCGCCCGCCGAGTCGGCGGTGGCGGACGCCGGGATCGGCTGGTCCTTGGCGAGGGCGTCCCACACCTGGCGCGACTGCTCCTCCAGAGGGCTGACGCGGTTGGGGTCGCGCTTGTCGTACTGCACCGGCAGCGTGATCATCTTGACGTTGGACGCGTCCAGCCCCTTGAGGCCGCTCGCGAAACCGATCAGCGAGTTCACCGAGCTCAGATCGGTGTCGGTGGTGATCGCCTTGGTGGCGGCGTCGGCGAGACCGTAGAGCCTGGCGGGGTTGCCGAAGACGCCGACGCTCTTGACCTGGCTGATCAGCGCCTTGATGAAGGCCTGCTGGAGCTGGATACGGCCCAGGTCGCTGCCGTCGCCGACCACGCCGTGGCGGGTCCGTACGAGGCCGAGCGCCTGCTCGCCGTTGAGGGTGTGCTTGCCGGCCGGCAGGTCGAGGTGGCTCTTGTCGTCCTTGATCGGCTTGTTGGTGGTGACGGGCACCCCGCCGAGCTGGTCGATGAGCTTCTTGAAGCCGGTGAAGTCGACCTCGACGTAGTGGTCCATGCGGATGCCGGACATCTGCTCGACGGTCTTGACGGCGCAGACCGGGCCGCCGACCTCGTACGCCGTGTTGAACATCTGGCGCTTGCCGCCGGGGTCGCTCTTGCCGTCGTCGGTGGTGCAGGAGGGGCGCGTGACCAGGGTGTCGCGCGGGATGGAGACGACGCTCGCGCTCTTGTGGCCCTGGTAGACGTGGACGATCATCGCGGTGTCGGAGCGGGCTCCGCCGTCGTCCGTGCCGTACTCCTTGTTGGCGCCGGCCCGCGAGTCCGAGCCGAGGACCAGGATGTCCTCCGAGCCGTTGTCGACGTTCTGCGGGCGGTCGGTGCCGAGCTGGGCGTTGATGTCGACGCCCTTGAGGTTGCCGTTGAGCTTGAAGTACACGTAGCCGAGGCCGGTCCCGCCGACGAGTACGACCCCTGCCGCGCTCCACGCGGCGATCCGCACGGCGCGGCGGCGCCCGCTGGGCTGCTTGCGGCGCTTTCCCGCCCCGCGTATTCGACTGTTGCGTGCGCCCTGCTCGGCCATGGTCTCCTCAGTTCTCGGTGCTTCCCGATTGCCCCCTGCCCCGGTGTTCAGGCACGGATTGTCGACACTCGTCAGACGTCGAAGCACCAAGAAGGGTTGCACAGGGTTCTAAGAGCCCCCTAAGAGAGCGGCGGGTTCCGCGCGCTCCTCGGCGCCCCTTTCGCCGCTCTCACCTGCGGGTTCGCGTGGACGCCGCCGACCGCCCCGGGCCCGGGCGGGCGCGCGGGGTGTGTCGAATACCTCAGCCGGCGCGCGTGCGGCCCCGAGCGCCCCGCACGCGACGGCGCCCCCGGCACCGAAGTGCCGGGGGCGCCGTCAACTGGCCCTGGGGGAACCGGAGTTACTAGTCGTTGCCGTTGCCCGGACCCGGAGTGGTCTTCTGGATCTGGAGCAGGAACTCGGCGTTCGACTTCGTCTGCTTCATCTTGTCCAGGAGCAGCTCGATGGCCTGCTGCTGGTCGAGGGCGTGCAGCACCCGGCGCAGCTTCCAGACGACCGCGAGCTCGTCGCTGCCGAGCAGGATCTCTTCCTTGCGGGTGCCGGACGCGTCCACGTCCACCGCCGGGAAGATGCGCTTGTCGGCGAGCTTGCGGTCGAGCTTGAGCTCCATGTTGCCGGTGCCCTTGAACTCCTCGAAGATCACCTCGTCCATGCGCGAGCCGGTCTCCACGAGCGCGGTGGCGAGGATGGTCAGCGAGCCGCCGTCCTCAATGTTGCGCGCGGCACCGAAGAAGCGCTTCGGCGGGTAGAGCGCGGTCGAGTCGACACCACCGGACAGGATGCGGCCGGAGGCCGGGGCCGCCAGGTTGTACGCACGGCCCAGACGGGTGATCGAGTCGAGAAGGACGACCACGTCGTGGCCGAGCTCGACGAGACGCTTGGCGCGCTCGATGGCCAGCTCGGCGACGGTGGTGTGGTCCTCGGCGGGACGGTCGAAGGTCGAGGAGATGACCTCGCCCTTCACCGACCGCTGCATGTCGGTGACTTCCTCCGGACGCTCGTCGACCAGGACGACCATCAGGTGGCACTCGGGGTTGTTGTGGGTGATCGCGTTGGCGACCGCCTGCATGATCATGGTCTTGCCGGTCTTCGGCGGAGCCACGATCAGGCCTCGCTGGCCCTTGCCGATCGGCGACACGAGGTCGATGATCCGCGTGGTCAGGATGCCCGGGTCGGTCTCCAGACGGAGCCGGTCCTGGGGGTAGAGCGGGGTCAGCTTGTTGAACTCGGGGCGGCCGCGGCCCGAGTCGGCGGCCATGCCGTTGGAGGAGTCCAGACGCACCAGGGCGTTGAACTTCTCGCGGCGCTCGCCGTCCTTGGGCTGACGCACCGCGCCGGTGACGTGGTCACCCTTGCGCAGACCGTTCTTGCGGACCTGGGCGAGCGAGACGTACACGTCGTTGGGGCCCGGCAGGTAGCCGGAGGTCCGGATGAACGCGTAGTTGTCGAGGATGTCCAGGATGCCCGCGACGGGGATCAGGACGTCGTCGTCGGCGACCTGCGGCTCGGCGCCGAACTCCTCACGGCCCCCGCGACGGCCGCGGCGGTCGCGGTAGCGTCCACGCCGGCCACGGCGGCTGCCGTCGTCGTCGAAGTCGTCCTGCGGGCCGTTGTTCTGCTGCTGGCTCTGCTGACCCTGCTGGCCGCCCTGGCGCTGGCGCTGGCCGCCCTGCTGGTCGTCGCCCTTGCCGCGGTCGCCGCGCTGACGCTCCCCGCGCTCACCGCGGTCGCCCCGCTCGGCCCGGTCGCCACGCTCACCGCGCTGGCGGTCCCTGCGCTCGCCACGGTCGCCGCGCTCACCGCGGTCGCGGCCACGGCGGCCCTCGGCGGTGTCGACGGCCTCGGCGGCCTTGGTCTCGGGCTGGTTCTCGGTCTTCACCTCGGCCTTGGCCTCCGTCTTGGTGACGGTCTCGACGGCGGCCGAGGTGGACTCGGGGCTGCCGGAAGGCGCGGTGGCCCGACGGCGGCGCCGCTCGCCCGCGGGCTGCTCGTCGCCCGCGCCGGACTGGTCGGACGCCTTGGCGGACGGCTGGCCCGGGATGTCGATCTGCTGCTGCGCGGCCTGCTTGTCGGCGGCGGGAGCGGCGGCGTCGTCGCCGGTGCGCGCCTTGGAGGTGGCGCGGCGCTTCGGCTTGGTCTCGGCGCCGTCGGCGGCCGGGGCGCTCTTGGCCGACGCCGATGCGCCCCCGGCCTGCGCCTCCTTGATGACCTCGATCAGCTGGCTCTTGCGCATGCGCGCGGTGCCCCTGATGCCGAGGCCGGACGCGACCTGCTGCAGCTCGGCCAGGACCATGCCGTCGAGGCCGGTGCCGGAGCGGCGGCGCCGTGCGGTGGTGCCAGAGGCAGCACCTGCGGCGGGCGCGGCGTTGTCGACAGAACTGTCGGCACTCACGCCCATCAGATCGGTGGTGTCGCTCACGAAGGGTCCTTCCCTGGAGCGGACGTCGGCCTGTCTGGCTCGGCGACCGGTTGTGCTGTCCGGCTGCGGCCCGTGATCTTGTCGATCACTGATCGTGCCGGGGCGGTGGTCCGCCGCGTACGGCGGAGAGACAAAAGTGCGTGGGTTCCGGCCCGAGATCCCCCTGCTCGGCCCCTGCCGGGAAGGAGCGTGGGGTGTCGTGCCGGTTCCGGAGCGTGCTCGAAACTGCTCAGGCAGGCTGCGCAGGCAGTTGGGGAGGCTCTCGGAAGAAAGGCGGTCCCTGAAGGGGACACGAAGCACCGCGCCACGAAGACGACCGATGCAGACTTGAGGTTAACACTACCGGATCCAACAAACATTCCCCCTCTCGTTCACCGGCAAGCCGTGCTCCCTGACGCCCGGTCCCGGCCCTAGGAGCCGAGCGGCAGGACGCTCGCGCCCGCGGCGTCGAGACTGAGCCGGTTGGCGGCCCACCCCTCCCCCGCAAGGCGTGCGACCTTGTCGGCCGCACCGTCCTCGACCAGCGCGAGCACCGTGGGGCCCGCGCCGGAGATGACCGCGGGGACACCGTCCGCGCGCAGCCGGTTGACCAGTGCCACGCTCTCCGGCATGGCCGGTGCGCGGTACTCCTGGTGGAGCCGGTCCTCGGTGCCGGCGAGCAGCAGCTCGGGGCGCCGGGTCATGGCCTCCACGAGCAGGGCCGCGCGTCCCGCGTTGGCCGCCGCGTCGACGTGCGGAACGGAGCGCGGGAGCAGCCCGCGCGCGGTCTGGGTCAGGACCGCCTTGCCCGGCACGAAGACCACCGGAACGATGGAGTCCGCGGGATCCATCCTGATCGCGCGGGCCGCGCCGCCGTCCATCCAGGAGAGCGTGAAACCCCCGAGCAGACAGGCGGCGACGTTGTCGGGGTGGCCCTCGATCTCGGTCGCGAGTTCCAGCAGGGCCACGTCGTCGAGCCGGGCGTCGCCGCCTATGGTCACGGCGCGCGCGGCGACGATGCCGGCGCAGATGGCGGCGGAGGAGGACCCGAGGCCGCGCCCGTGCGGGATGCGGTTGGCGCAGACGACCTCGAGGCCGCGCGGCTGGCCGCCGAGCAGGTCGAAGGCGGTGCGCAGGGACCGTACGAGCAGATGGCTCTCGTCGCGGGGCAGGCTCTGGGCGCCCTCACCCGCGATGTCGATGCCGAGGCCGGAGTCGGCGACGCGGACGACCACGTCGTCGTAGAGCCCCAGTGACAGGCCGAGGGAGTCGAAGCCCGGGCCGAGGTTGGCACTGGTGGCGGGGACGCGCACCCGTACGGCGGCGGCGCGGAACGCGGGACCGGCCATCGCTCTGATGACTCCTTGTGAGGGCTGCTGCTGGGGTCTGCTGCGAGGTTTTCCGAAGATGTACAAAACACCCGAGGGGCCACGTGGGCAACTGCACCACGGCATATGCGGCGGGGCGGGTTGGGTACAGCCTATCGAAGGAAGGTTCCGCGGCGACATAGGGCGCACAGGAGGCGCACGATGCGTGTCGCGAGCCCCCTGTGCCCCTTCGGGCGGGGTTGCCCCGCTTTACGTACGCGTCCCGGCTCGGCGGGACGCGTACGCGGGGCGGCGCGCAACCGCGATCACGCGCGGTGTGGCACTACACCAGGCCAAGACGCTCGGCCGCGGCGGCCGCGTCCACCGGGACGGTGACGGGCTGCGGGGCTCCGGCGACCGCCCAGTCGGGGTCCTTGAGGCCGTTTCCGGTCACCGTGCACACGATCTTCTGGCCGGGGTCGACCAGACCGCGCTCGGCGGCCTTGAGCAGACCCGCGACGGAGGCGGCGGACGCCGGCTCGACGAACACGCCCTCCTGCGAGGCGAGCAGCCGGTAGGCGCGCAGGATCTCACGGTCCGTCACTTCGTCGATGAAACCGCCGGATTCGTCCCGCGCGGCCAGCGCGAACTGCCATGAGGCGGGGTTGCCGATGCGAATCGCGGTGGCGATCGTCGAGGGGTCCTTGACGACCTCGCCGCGCACGATCGGCGCCGAACCCGACGCCTGGAAGCCCCACATGCGCGGGGTGTGCGTGGAGACCTTGTCGGCGGCGTACTCCTTGTAGCCCTTCCAGTACGCCGTGATGTTGCCCGCGTTGCCAACGGGAAGGACGTGGATGTCAGGGGCGTCGCCCAGCGCGTCCACGATCTCGAACGCGGCGGTCTTCTGGCCCTCGATGCGCACCGGGTTCACCGAATTGACCAGCGCCACCGGGTAGTTGTCGGACAGCGAGCGCGCCAGCGTGAGGCAGTCGTCGAAGTTGCCGTCGACCTGGAGGATCTTCGCGCCGTGGACGAGGGCCTGGCCCATCTTGCCGAGCGCGATCTTGCCCTGCGGCACCAGGACCGCGCACACCATGCCGGCGCGCACCGCGTAGGCGGCGGCGGATGCCGAGGTGTTGCCGGTGGAGGCGCAGATGACCGCCTTGGCGCCCTCCTCCTTCGCCCGGGTGATCGCCATCGTCATGCCCCGGTCCTTGAAGGACCCGGTCGGGTTGGCGCCCTCGACCTTGAGGTGGACCTCGCAGCCCGTGCGCTCGGAGAGCACCTGCGCGGGCACGAGCGGCGTGCCGCCCTCGCGGAGGGTGACGACCGGCGTCGTAACGGAGACGGGGAGCCGGTCCCGGTACTCCTCGATGATTCCGCGCCACTGGTGGGTCATTGCTGGTTACTCCCCTTCAACACGCATGATGCTGGCGACACCACGCACGGTGTCGAGCTTGCGCAGCGCTTCCACGGTCCCGGTGAGGGCCGCGTCCGCCGCGCGGTGGGTGACGACGACGAGGGAGGCCTCTCCGCCCTCCTGGACGCCGACCGCGTCGCCGCCGCCGGAATTGCGGCTCTGCTGGCGCACGGTGTCGATGGACACGCCGTGCTCGGCGAAGACCGTCGCCACCTGGGCCAGCACACCCGGCTTGTCGGCCACGTCGAGGCTGATGTGGTAGCGGGTCACGACCTCGCCCATGGAGCTCACGGGCAGCCGCGTGTACGCCGACTCGCCGGGCCCGGTGGCCCCGGCGAGTTTGTTGCGGCAGACCGCGACCAGGTCGCCGAGTACCGCCGACGCCGTCGGGGATCCGCCGGCGCCCGGCCCGTAGAACATCAGCTGGCCGGCGGCCTCGGCCTCGACGAACACCGCGTTGTAGGCGCCCCGCACGGAAGCCAGCGGATGGTCGAGCGGGATCATCGCCGGGTGGACGCGGGCGGTGACAGAACCGCCGTCGGCGGCGCGCTCGCAGATGGCGAGCAGCTTGATGGTGCAGCCCATGGCCTTGGCCGACGCGAAGTCGGCGGCGGTCACCTCGGTCATGCCCTCGCGGTAGACGTCGTCGAGGCGGACGCGGGTGTGGAAGGCGATGCCGGCGAGGATGGCGGCCTTGGCGGCGGCGTCGAAGCCCTCGACGTCGGCGGTCGGGTCTGCCTCGGCGTAGCCGAGCGCGGTGGCCTCGTCCAGGGCCTCCTGGTAGCCGGCGCCCGTCGAGTCCATCTTGTCGAGGATGAAGTTGGTCGTGCCGTTGACGATGCCCAGCACCCGGTTGACCTTGTCACCGGCAAGGGACTCGCGCAGCGGCCGGATCAGCGGGATCGCGCCGGCGACGGCGGCCTCGTAGTACAGGTCGCGGCCGTGCTCGACGGCGGCCGCGTGCAGCGCCGCGCCGTCCTGGGCGAGCAGCGCCTTGTTGGCGGAGACGACGGACGCGCCGTGCTCGAAGGCGGTGGTGATGAGCGCCCTGGCGGGCTCGATGCCGCCGATGACCTCGACGACCACGTCGATGTCGCCGCGTTTGACCAGGGCCGTGGCGTCGGTGGTGACCAGGGCGGGGTCGATGCCCTCGCGCACCTTGGAGGGCCGGCGCACGGCGACGCCGGCGAGCTCGACCGGGGCGCCGATGCGCGCCGCGAGGTCGTCGGCGTGCGTCGTCATGATGCGCGCCACCTCTGAGCCGACCACTCCACAGCCCAGCAGCGCCACCTTCAGCGGACGCGTACGCATCATCCGACCTCGTTTCCTCTTCAAACCTGCAATGCCAACCAGTCTCACTCACCGGACCGGGGTTTCTGCCCTCGGTCCGGATCCTGAGACAACTATTTCATTTACCCGACGTCGAGACGCAGGAGATCTTCCTCCGTCTCACGCCGGACGATCACCCGCGCCGATCCCTCGCTCACCGAGACGACCGGCGGGCGCAGGGCGTGGTTGTAATTGCTTGCCATGGAACGGCAGTACGCGCCGGTCGCCGGCACCGCGATCAGGTCGCCCGGCGCGAGATCGGCGGGCAGGAACGCGTCGCGCACCACGATGTCACCGCTCTCGCAGTGCTTGCCGACCACCCGGACCAGCATCGGCTCGGCGGTGGAGGTGCGCGAGACGAGCGAGACGGAGTACTCGGCGTCGTACAGCGCGGTGCGGATGTTGTCGGACATGCCGCCGTCCACGCTCACATACGTCCGCAGCCCTTCGAGCGGCTTGATCGTGCCGACCTCGTACAGCGTGAAGGCGGTCGGCCCGACGATCGCGCGGCCGGGCTCGACGGAGATGCGGGGCACGCGCAGCCCTGCGGCGTCGCACTCGCGCGTGACGATCTCGGTCAGCGCCTTGGCGATCTCGTGCGGCTCGCACGGGTCGTCGTCGGAGGTGTACGCGATGCCGAGGCCGCCGCCCAGGTCGATCTCGGGCAGTTCGACGCCGTGCTCGTCGCGCACCTCGGCCAGCAGCTGCACGATGCGTCGCGCGGACACCTCGAAACCCGCCATGTCGAAGATCTGCGAGCCGATGTGGGAGTGGACGCCGACCAGTTCGAGCCCGTCGAGCTTGAGGGCGCGGCGCACGGCCTCGGCGGCCAGGCCGTCGGCGAGCGCGATGCCGAACTTCTGGTCCTCGTGCGCGGTGGCGATGAACTCGTGGGTGTGGGCCTCGACGCCCACGGTGACCCGGATGAACGCCTTCTGGACGGTGCCCAGCTCCCGCGCGATGTGCGCGACCCGCACGATCTCCTGGAAGGAATCGAGCACGATCCGGCCCACGCCCGCCTCGATGGCCCGCCGGATCTCGGCCTCGCTCTTGTTGTTGCCGTGGAAGGCGATGCGCTCGGCGGGCATCCCCGCGTCCAGCGCGGTGGCGAGCTCGGTGCCGGAGCACACGTCGAGGTTGAGCCCTTCCTCGCGCAGCCAGCGCACCACGGCCCTGGAGAGGAAGGCCTTGCCGGCGTAGAACACGTCCGCCTCGCGCCCGAAGGCGTCGGCCCAGGCCCGGCAGCGCTCCCGGAAGTCGGTCTCGTCCAGGACGTACGCCGGCGTCCCGAACTCCTCGGCCAGACGCGTCACTTGGAGCCCGCCGACGGTGAGCCGGCCGTCCGCGTCACGGCCGACGGTGCTCGACCAGATCTTCGGGTCGAGGACGTTGAGGTCGGCGGGCGGCGCGGAGTAGTGCCCTTCGGTCAGCACGTCGGCGTGGCGGGGGCCGGCGGGGTGCGCGGATCGGCTCATGTTCTGTACGTCTCTTCTCTTGCACGGCTTGGGTCATGACGGTGGCCGACGGTGTCCTCTTGCCCGGTCACAGAAATTCCGGAGCGTCGACGCCGAGCAGGGTCAGGCCGCCGGCCAGCACCGTCCCGGCGGCCTCGGCGAGGGCGAGCCGGCAGCGGTGGGCGGCCGAGGGTTTCTCGTCACCCAGCGGCAGCACCGCGTGCTGGAACCGCAGCAGTTCGTCGGCGACGGCTTCGAGGTGCCGCGCGAGCCGGTCGGGAGCCCGGTGCCGGGCGGCGCCTTCGAGCACCGCCGGGTGGTCTCCGAGGAGCCCGAGCAGCGCCGCCCCCTCGGGCGCGGGTCCTGGCTCCGAGGCGAATCCCAGCTCACCGGCGTTGCGCGTGAGGGCGCGGGAGCGGGAGTACGCGTACCGCACCCGGAACAGGGTGTTGCTCTCGCGCTGGGCGAGCAGTTCCCGCGTGCCGGTACGCGGCCGGTCGTGCCGGGCGGCCCGCAGCATCGCCCAGCGGGCGGCGTCGCCCCCGACGAGCCCGGCAAGGTCCGGCACGGGACAGGCGACGACGGGCAGACTCTCCCCGCCGCGCTCCACGACCCGCGCGCGGGCCCCCTGGGCGCCGAGCAACCGCACGACCACCTCGGTGACGATCCGCGCCCGCTCCTCGGGGACGGCCGGGAACGCGAAGCTCCGGCCGGTCAGCGCCTCCCCGTACCCGTACCGCGCGCCGGCCGCCCGGACCTGCCGTACGACGTCGTCCTGGGCGGCGCGGTCCAGGGTGATGTTGAGGAACCCCGGCCCGCTGATCTCGACGAGGGCGATACCGGGCTGCGCGGCGATGCGCGGGCGCAGTGTCTCGGCGACCCGGCGCGGCTCAAGCCCCGTGACGGCGGCGAGCTTGAGTGCGACCCCGCTGGCGTAGTCCCCCCGGCCCCCGGGCCGGGGCCGCTCCACCTTGACCACGGCGGGCGCCAGCTCCCCCACCCCCGCGATGGCACCCTCGTCCACCGCGCTGCGCACGACGCGCACGACGGTGAGGGAGAGCTCTGCGGGGGTCACGGGACCAGCGTAGGCGAGAAGGGGGGCCCCTTCGCGAACCGGTTTCGCCATGCGGGCAGACCGGGGGCGCGGCCGGGGCGGGGGCGCGGAACGGGGGCCGCGGCGCGGGCTCGGCGCGCACACGGAGGACGCGGTGCGAGGAACGCGCACACGGAGGTGGGGCGCAGTGAGGCGAGGGCCACAATGGACGAGACGCACGCCGGGGGCGGGACTCGCGCCAGGGCGAGACGCACGCCGGGGCGAGGCGTCCGCACGGGCAACGGGCGTCGGGCGCACATGGGCGACCCGGCCGTGGGCACGGCGCGGCGGCCTTCAGCCTCGGGTGCTGCCGGCCCGCCCCGGCGCCCTGCTGCCGTCGGTGGACGGCGGAGCCTCCCGGTGTGCCAACTGCCGTACGAGCCGCACCAGCTCGGCGGGCTCGAAGGGCTTCGCGAGGAAGGCGTCGACCCCGGCCGCGAGCCCGGTCTCCACCTCGTACTGGTTGCAGGCGCTGATGATCGCCACGGGCAGCCGGCTCGTCCGGGGATCGGAACGCAACCGCGCCGCCGTCCGCAGCCCGTCGAGCCGGGGCATCATCACGTCCAGGGTGATCACATCGGGGCGGACCTGGTGCACGACCTCCAGGCACTCGGCACCATCGGCCGCGGTCACGACCTCGAAGCCCTCCAGCTCCAGGTTGACCCTGATCAGCTGCCGGATGACCTTGTTGTCGTCCACAACAAGAACCCGGCCCGACGCGCCTGACACACTTCGAGGTTAGGTCCGAGGAGGGCGCCGCGTCCGGGTTTTCCCCACTTCCGCCCCGCCCGGGGGACGCGGCCCACGACCGTGCCGGAAATACCTGTTCACAGGCACCCCGGCAGAGCTGGTAGTGTTCAACCCGTCGCCGCCGAGAGCGGCGAACGCCCCCGTAGCTCAGGGGATAGAGCAACGGCCTCCGGAGCCGTGTGCGCAGGTTCGAATCCTGCCGGGGGCACTCCGGATCAAGGCGCTGAACAGCGGAAACGCAGTTCAGCGCCTTTTTGTGCGCACCAAAACGCGCACGGCCCACTTGGCCGTGACCACTCGACCCCTCAGAGCTCTGATCCGGGGGTTTTTGTGGCCGGGCGGACGAAAATCCCCATGGTCCGATCCCGCAAGATTAGTTCCCGTGGGACGCGGATGACGTGCTCCCCTCCTCCAAGCAGCCGAGCACGGTGATCTCCAGCTGCCCGGGGTTCCGGGCCGGCTTACCGGGCGCTGTCCGGCCCCGCGCCGTGGGCGCCGGGGGACGACGAACGCCGAGCCCCGCGTCGCCGGCGAGCCACGGCCCTTGCCGCGTTTCCGGTCGGGAACGCCGCACGGCTGCGATTTCGGATTCGTGCTCGCGTCGACAAGCACCACGACGGCCGTCTCCGCCAGCCCCATCCCGCAAGGGGGGATGCGAAGTAGGATAGGTATCATGAGTGAGCCTACCGGCAAGTACTCGATCACCATGCCGCGCGACATCGCCGAAGCGGCCAAGGCTCGCGGCGGCCCATCCGGACTGTCCGCCTACGTCGCCGCAGCCGTCGCCCGCCAGATCGAGCGGGACAACCTCAACGAACTCATCGCGGTGGCAGAGGCCGAACACGGCCCCATCACCGACGAAGAGACCCGCGCTCTGCGCGAGCAACTCCACCAAGCCCGGGAGCAACAGACCCAAGGCGGGGCGAACGCCGCGTGACCCCCTCCCCCGCCGCCCCCGGCGGCACCCTGGTCCTCGACAGCGAAGGGCTGGCCAAGGCCGTTCTGCGTGACCGCACGGTCACTGGTTGGCTCGCCCTCGCCCGCGCCGATGACCTACGGGTGATCACCTCCGCGGCCACCCTCGTGGAAGTGATCCACCCACGGATCAATCGCCCAGCCCTTGAGTGGACGCTGTCCCGCCTCGTCATCGAACCGGTCACCGAGCCCATCGCCCGCCACGCCGCCGCCCTCCTCGCCGACGCCGGCCTACACGGCCACAAGTACGCCATCGACGCCATGCTTGTCGCCACGGCGCTGGTCGCCCCCGGACCCGTCACCGTCCTCACCTCTGACCCCGAGGACCTCGCCACGCTCTGCCGCGGGCGCGTTACCGTCATCAAGATCTGACGACACGCCGGACGTCCTCCGGAGCCCTGTGCGCGGGTTCGGATCCTTCGCGTAGGAGCGGTCGGCACGCCAGGCCGGGGATGAGTCCGCGGTGGTGCGGCTGCACGACGCCGAGCCCGCGCTTCGCCAGGCGTTTGAGGGCGCGGGAGAACTGGTCGGCGGCGTCGCCGAGTTCTTGGTGGAGAGCGCGTACGGTCGCGTGCGCGCCGGGCTCCAACGTGCGGGCGCCCCGGGCCTGGTGGGAACGGATCTGGCCGTCGACCTGGTGGGCGTGGCCCCGGACGAGCACCGGTTTCTCGAACAGCGCCAGCGGGTCGGACGCCATGGAGCACCACCTGGGGGCAGCGCGCGGCAAGGTGGACGCGATCCCGATCCACCGGTCGGCCGGGGTCTGTCCCCCCAGCACCGGCATGAGTTGGATCCGTGCCTCGATGAACGGCGAGGTGAAGCAGTGGAGTTCGCTCTGGAGGGGGTCGAACTGCGTGATGGTCGCGGCCCGGACGCTCCCGAGTGACGTATACCGGGCCCCCAGCGCGGTGGCCACGGCGCCCACCAGCACTCCGCCAAGACCGATCCACGCCACCGGAACTTCGGACTGGGCCACCGGCTCCCCCTCTGCGCTCCCGTCACACAGCCCAACCCATGGCGCCAGGGGGCGGCGCGACCAGGGAATACAGCGGAACCGTGCTGTCGGAGTGCCGGCCGGGCGGTGATTGCCCGTGCGGCTCAGTGGTTCACCACGGCACCTCCCCCTCGTCGTCGAAGAAGCGGCCCGTCGGGCCACCGTCCGGCAGGGACGCGAGCCGGATCGCGATGGCCGCGCCTTGAGCCGGCGTTCGGACGCCTCGGAACCCGTTGAGGTCGGTCGCACAGTACCCGGGGCAGCCGGCGTTGATCAGGATGTCGGTGTCCGCGAGCTCCTTGGCGTACTGCACGGTCACCGCGTTGAGGAACGTCTTCGACGGCGAGTACGCGACGGAGATCGGGCCCACCTCGACGCCGGGCGTGGTCTGGAGGGTGAGCGAGCCGACGCTGCTCGACATGTTCACGATGCGGGGCGAGGACGAGCGACGCACTAGCGGAAGCATCGCGTTGGTGACGCGGATGACGCCGATCACGTTGGTCTCCACCGCGGCCCGCACCGTGCTCACGTCCACCGCGGTCGGCATCTGTGGCGCGTTGCCCGTGGTCCCGGCGTTGTTGACGAGCACGTCGAGCCGTCCGGCGCGCTCCTCGATCAGCCGGGCCGCCTCGGCCACGCTCGCGTCGTCGGTCACGTCCAGCGGCACGGCGAACGCGTCCACACCGGCCGCCCGCAGCTTCGCCACAGCGCCCTCGCGCCGCTCCTGGTCCCGGGCGCCGACCCCGACGCTCCAGCCGAGAGCGCCGAGGCCCGCCGCGATCTCGTATCCGATGCCTTTGTTCGCGCCGGTCACCAGCGCGATGGTCTGTTCCGTCATACGTCGATCCTGCCCGGGCCCGGCTACGGACGGCCAACACCCGTTGGGTGGGGATCAATACCCGCCGAGTATCGGGCCAGCTGGGAGGGCCCGAGCAGTACGCTGAGGGCGTGGAGACCAGGGAGTTGCGGTACTACGTCGCCGTCGCGGAGGAACTGCACTTCGGCAGGGCCGCCCAGCGGCTCGGGATCGCGCAGCCCCCGCTGTCCCGGGCGATCCGCCAACTCGAACGGCGCCTGGCGGCAACCCTGTTGGAACGCCGCAGCCGTGCCGTCACCCTGACCGAGGCCGGCACGGTGCTCCTGCGCGAGGCCCGGGCCGCACTCGACGCGATCGAGGCCGCGGAGCGCCGCACGCGCCGCGCCGCACTCGCCGCGAGGGGCCAGGCCGACGTCGTCCTCGCCATCAAGGCGGGCGCCTCCAGCGACCTGCTGGCAAAGCTCCTCGACGCCTACGCCGCCGAACCCGACGCGGTCACCGTCGATCTGCTCCTGTGCGGCATCGGCGAGCAGGAACGCATGCTGCGCGACGGCCGCGCGGACGTGGCGATGCTGCACCTCCCCTACGACACGACGTCCGGTTTCGACACCGAGGAACTGCGCACGGAGGGCCAGGTCCTGGTGGTCCCGGCCCGGCACCCCCTCGCCGAGCGGGCACATGTACGCATGGCCGACGTCGCCGACCTCGCCGATCTGCCCACGCCACGCTGGCCCGGCCGGGACGGCTCATACCCGGACGGCCCCGGCCCCGAGGCCCGCGACCACGCGCAGTTGCTCCAGCTGATCGCGCTGGGCCGCGCCTGCTTGATCGCTCCGGAGTCGTGCCAGGCTCAGCTGCACGAGGAACACGCCGCGGTGCCGGTGCTGGACGCGCCGAAGATTACGACAGTGATCGCCTGGCCGCCGCACAGCCGCTCCCGTGCCGTGGCCGGCCTGGTCAGAACCGCCGCCCGCATCTGAATTCCCGCCACGTAGGTCTCTCAGGAACCTGGCGCAGCACCTAGACCTTGCAAACGCGAGAAAGCCCCGCACCGTCGACCGTATTCCTACGATCGGGTGCGGGGCTTTTCCCACAATTTGTTCGGCGGCGTCCTACTCTCCCACAGGGTCCCCCCTGCAGTACCATCGGCGCTGAAAGGCTTAGCTTCCGGGTTCGGAATGTAACCGGGCGTTTCCCTAACGCTATGACCACCGAAACACTATGAAGTTGAACTCGACCAGCACACACCCCAAAGGGCATGCGGGAGTTCATTGCTTCAGAACAAACACAGTGGACGCGAGCAACTGAGGACAAGCCCTCGGCCTATTAGTACCAGTCAGCTCCACCCGTTACCGGGCTTCCACATCTGGCCTATCAACCCAGTCGTCTACTGGGAGCCTTACCCTCTCAAGGAGGTGGGAACACTCATCTCGAAGCAGGCTTCCCGCTTAGATGCTTTCAGCGGTTATCCTTTCCGAACGTAGCCAACCAGCCATGCCCTTGGCAGGACAACTGGCACACCAGAGGTTCGTCCGTCCCGGTCCTCTCGTACTAGGGACAGCCCTTCTCAATGTTCCTGCGCGCGCAGCGGATAGGGACCGAACTGTCTCACGACGTTCTAAACCCAGCTCGCGTACCGCTTTAATGGGCGAACAGCCCAACCCTTGGGACCGACTCCAGCCCCAGGATGCGACGAGCCGACATCGAGGTGCCAAACCATCCCGTCGATATGGACTCTTGGGGAAGATCAGCCTGTTATCCCCGGGGTACCTTTTATCCGTTGAGCGACGGCGCTTCCACAAGCCACCGCCGGATCACTAGTCCCGACTTTCGTCCCTGCTCGACCCGTCGGTCTCACAGTCAAGCTCCCTTGTGCACTTACACTCAACACCTGATTGCCAACCAGGCTGAGGGAACCTTTGGGCGCCTCCGTTACTCTTTAGGAGGCAACCGCCCCAGTTAAACTACCCATCAGACACTGTCCCTGATCCGGATCACGGACCGAGGTTAGACATCCAGCACGACCAGAGTGGTATTTCAACGACGACTCCACAACCACTGGCGTGGCCGCTTCAAAGTCTCCCACCTATCCTACACAAGCCGAACCGAACACCAATATCAAACTGTAGTAAAGGTCCCGGGGTCTTTCCGTCCTGCTGCGCGAAACGAGCATCTTTACTCGTAGTGCAATTTCACCGGGCCTATGGTTGAGACAGTCGAGAAGTCGTTACGCCATTCGTGCAGGTCGGAACTTACCCGACAAGGAATTTCGCTACCTTAGGATGGTTATAGTTACCACCGCCGTTTACTGGCGCTTAAGTTCTCAGCTTCGCAACCCCGAAAGGTCACTAACCGGTCCCCTTAACGTTCCAGCACCGGGCAGGCGTCAGTCCGTATACATCGCCTTACGGCTTCGCACGGACCTGTGTTTTTAGTAAACAGTCGCTTCTCGCTGGTCTCTGCGGCCACCCCCAGCTCAGAGAGTAAATCTCATCACCGGTGATGGCCCCCCTTCTCCCGAAGTTACGGGGGCATTTTGCCGAGTTCCTTAACCATAGTTCACCCGAACGCCTCGGTATTCTCTACCTGACCACCTGAGTCGGTTTAGGGTACGGGCCGCCATGAAACTCGCTAGAGGCTTTTCTCGACAGCATAGGATCATCCACTTCACCACAATCGGCTCGGCATCAGGTCTCAGACTATGTGTGCGACGGATTTGCCTACCGCACGTCCTACACCCTTACCCCGGGACAACCACCGCCCGGGCTGGACTACCTTCCTGCGTCACCCCATCGCTTACCTACTACCACCTTGGGTCAGCGGCTCCACCACTCCCCTCAACTCCGAAGAGATCAGGGCGGCTTCACGGCCTTAGCATTAATGGATTCGATACTGGGCGTTTCAAAGCGGGTACCGGAATATCAACCGGTTGTCCATCGACTACGCCTGTCGGCCTCGCCTTAGGTCCCGACTTACCCTGGGCAGATCAGCTTGACCCAGGAACCCTTAGTCAATCGGCGCACACGTTTCTCACGTGTGTATCGCTACTCATGCCTGCATTCTCACTCGTGAACCGTCCACCACTAGCTTCCGCTGCGGCTTCACCCGGCACACGACGCTCCCCTACCCATCCCAGCAGGCGTTGGCCCTATATGCTGGAATGACACGACTTCGGCGGTACGCTTGAGCCCCGCTACATTGTCGGCGCGGAATCACTTGACCAGTGAGCTATTACGCACTCTTTCAAGGGTGGCTGCTTCTAAGCCAACCTCCTGGTTGTCTCTGCGACTCCACATCCTTTCCCACTTAGCGTACGCTTAGGGGCCTTAGTCGATGCTCTGGGCTGTTTCCCTCTCGACCATGGAGCTTATCCCCCACAGTCTCACTGCCGCGCTCTCACTTACCGGCATTCGGAGTTTGGCTAAGGTCAGTAACCCGGTAGGGCCCATCGCCTATCCAGTGCTCTACCTCCGGCAAGAAACACACGACGCTGCACCTAAATGCATTTCGGGGAGAACCAGCTATCACGGAGTTTGATTGGCCTTTCACCCCTAACCACAGGTCATCCCCCAGGTTTTCAACCCTGGTGGGTTCGGTCCTCCACGACCTCTTACAGCCGCTTCAACCTGCCCATGGCTAGATCACTCCGCTTCGGGTCTAGAGCGTGCAACTACGCATCTAAAAAGACACAGCGCCCTGTTCGGACTCGCTTTCGCTACGGCTTCCCCACACGGGTTAACCTCGCTACACACCGCTAACTCGCAGGCTCATTCTTCAAAAGGCACGCAGTCACGACGCACTGAGTAAACTCAGCGCGCGACGCTCCCACGGCTTGTAGGCACACGGTTTCAGGTACTATTTCACTCCGCTCCCGCGGTACTTTTCACCATTCCCTCACGGTACTATCCGCTATCGGTCACCAGGGAATATTTAGGCTTAGCGGGTGGTCCCGCCAGATTCACACGGGATTTCTCGGGCCCCGTGCTACTTGGGTGTCTCTCAAACGAGCCGTTGATGTTTCAGCTACGGGGGTCTTACCCTCTACGCCGGACCTTTCGCATGTCCTTCGCCTACACCAACGGTTTCTGACTCGCCTCACAGCCGGCAGACTGTGAAAGAGAGATCCCACAACCCCGCATGCGCAACCCCTGCCGGGTATCACACGCATACGGTTTGGCCTCATCCGGTTTCGCTCGCCACTACTCCCGGAATCACGGTTGTTTTCTCTTCCTGAGGGTACTGAGATGTTTCACTTCCCCTCGTTCCCTCCACATACCCTATGTGTTCAGGTATGGGTGACAGCCCATGACGACTGCCGGGTTTCCCCATTCGGAAACCCCCGGATCAAAGCCTGGTTGACGGCTCCCCGGGGACTATCGTGGCCTCCCACGTCCTTCATCGGTTCCTGGTGCCAAGGCATCCACCGTGCGCCCTTAAAAACTTGGCCACAGATGCTCGCGTCCACTGTGCAGTTCTCAAACAACGACCAACCACCCATCACCCCACCAGAACCTGGTGAGTGCACTGGGGCCGGCACTTGAAGGCAGCCTTTCGGCCGTACCTTCAGATACCCAACAGCGTGCCCGGCCCGGTCCTCTCTGGTTCACTTTCCACGCCGAAGCAGTACTAGTGACCTTGAAGAACCGTGCCGAATAGTCAACGTTCCACCCATGAGCTGACCGTGCAGAACATGTGTCTGCAATCGGTACTGTGCTCCTTAGAAAGGAGGTGATCCAGCCGCACCTTCCGGTACGGCTACCTTGTTACGACTTCGTCCCAATCGCCAGTCCCACCTTCGACAGCTCCCTCCCACAAGGGGTTGGGCCACCGGCTTCGGGTGTTACCGACTTTCGTGACGTGACGGGCGGTGTGTACAAGGCCCGGGAACGTATTCACCGCAGCAATGCTGATCTGCGATTACTAGCAACTCCGACTTCATGGGGTCGAGTTGCAGACCCCAATCCGAACTGAGACCGGCTTTTTGAGATTCGCTCCGCCTCACGGCATCGCAGCTCTTTGTACCGGCCATTGTAGCACGTGTGCAGCCCAAGACATAAGGGGCATGATGACTTGACGTCGTCCCCACCTTCCTCCGAGTTGACCCCGGCAGTCTCCTGTGAGTCCCCATCACCCCGAAGGGCATGCTGGCAACACAGAACAAGGGTTGCGCTCGTTGCGGGACTTAACCCAACATCTCACGACACGAGCTGACGACAGCCATGCACCACCTGTATACCGGCCACAAGGGGGCGACTATCTCTAGCCGTTTCCGGTATATGTCAAGCCTTGGTAAGGTTCTTCGCGTTGCGTCGAATTAAGCCACATGCTCCGCTGCTTGTGCGGGCCCCCGTCAATTCCTTTGAGTTTTAGCCTTGCGGCCGTACTCCCCAGGCGGGGAACTTAATGCGTTAGCTGCGGCACCGACGACGTGGAATGTCGCCAACACCTAGTTCCCAACGTTTACGGCGTGGACTACCAGGGTATCTAATCCTGTTCGCTCCCCACGCTTTCGCTCCTCAGCGTCAGTAATGGCCCAGAGATCCGCCTTCGCCACCGGTGTTCCTCCTGATATCTGCGCATTTCACCGCTACACCAGGAATTCCGATCTCCCCTACCACACTCTAGCTAGCCCGTATCGAATGCAGACCCGGGGTTAAGCCCCGGGCTTTCACATCCGACGTGACAAGCCGCCTACGAGCTCTTTACGCCCAATAATTCCGGACAACGCTTGCGCCCTACGTATTACCGCGGCTGCTGGCACGTAGTTAGCCGGCGCTTCTTCTGCAGGTACCGTCACTTTCGCTTCTTCCCTGCTGAAAGAGGTTTACAACCCGAAGGCCGTCATCCCTCACGCGGCGTCGCTGCATCAGGCTTTCGCCCATTGTGCAATATTCCCCACTGCTGCCTCCCGTAGGAGTCTGGGCCGTGTCTCAGTCCCAGTGTGGCCGGTCGCCCTCTCAGGCCGGCTACCCGTCGTCGCCTTGGTAGGCCATCACCCCACCAACAAGCTGATAGGCCGCGGGCTCATCCTTCACCGCCGGAGCTTTTAACCCCTCAAGATGCCCTGAGGAGTGTTATCCGGTATTAGACCCCGTTTCCAGGGCTTGTCCCAGAGTGAAGGGCAGATTGCCCACGTGTTACTCACCCGTTCGCCACTAATCCACCCCGAAGGGCTTCATCGTTCGACTTGCATGTGTTAAGCACGCCGCCAGCGTTCGTCCTGAGCCAGGATCAAACTCTCCATGAATGTTTACCCGTAATCGGGTGCACACATCACGTAAGAGCGGGACGGAACCACCGGAATAAGGCGGCCCGTCCACAGCGTCCTCGCTGTGTTGTTGCCTGACGACCACGAGGGTCGGCAGGACTTTTCAAAGGAACCTCGTCCCACCGAAGTGGAGACGGGGTTGTCAATCTGGCGTTGACTTTTGGCACGCTGTTGAGTTCTCAAGGAACGGACGCTTCCTTTGTACTCACCCTCTCGGGCTTTCCTCCGGGCGCTTCCCTTCGGTATTTCGTGTTTCCGACTCTATCAGACTCTTTCGTGTCCGATTTCCTCGGTGCCTTTCAGGTTCTCCCTCGCGGGTTTCCCTTTCCGGCGGCTCCGACTCTATCAGATCCTTTCGGGCCTGATTCCCGGTCGAAATCGGGTTGCCTTCCCGGCTGTTGGGCCGTTCCGACGTCCTGAACTCTAGCGGATCCCCCCGGTGATTCGTACCCCGGTGATTCGTAATCGAGTCTCCGGGCCGACAGAATAGGAATTCGGCATGCCGAATTCACCCCGGTCGGGGATCTTGCTGAGTGGGGGTGCCGCAGGAATCTGCGGCGGATGGTTGGCGCGGAACCGTCCCGGCTGCACGACAACCCGGAGAACATTACACGAGGCGGGGCGTGGTTCCGTACGCCCCTCGCGCTCGGTCTCGTGCCCCCGCCGGGACGGACCGGCCGGCCCGCGCGCGGGGTGCCGTCACAGCCCGGTGGCACGGGCGGGGCGCGCGGCTTGCGGTTTCCGTTGCGTCAACTTCTAACGTCGTTCTCGGGCCGGAAACGCCGGCCCGGCGATGGGAGGGCAGTCATGGCCTGGTCGATCGCGGAGGTGGCCCGGATGTCAGGGGTGACGTCCCGGACGCTGCGGCACTACGACGAGATCGGACTGCTGCCGCCCGCCTGGATCGGAAGCAACGGGCACCGCTACTACGAGGAGGCGGATCTGTTGCGGTTGCAGCAGATCCTGCTGATGCGCGAGCTGGGTCTCGGGCTCCGTGAGATCCAGGCGGTCCTGGACAGCCAGGTCGACCGCGTGGCGGTGCTCCGCGAGCACCACCAGCGGTTGCTCGCGGAAAAGGACCGGCTCGCCACCCTGGCGCGCACGGTCGGCCGCACCATCGCCGAACTGGAGAAAGCAGAGGAGAACGACGCCATGACCAAGATCAACCGTCCGGAGAACCTGTTCGAGGGGTTCGAGCCCTCCGCCGAGGAGAACGAGAAGGTCCGCGAGCAGTGGCCGAAGGCGTGGGAGCAGTCCCAGCGGGCGGTCGAGACGATGACGCCCGAGGACACCGAGCGGTGGCAGCGCGAGGTGACGGCCCAGATGATCCGCTTCGCGGAGTTCATGGTGGCCGGCACGCCGGTCGACGACGCCTCGGTCCAGGCCGAGGTGGAGGAGCACTACCGGGGCATCTGCCGGTTCTGGACGCCGAACGCGGCCGCGTACAAGGGGCTGGGCCAGACCTATGTGGACGAGCCTCGGATGCGCGCGAATTACGACAAGATCGCTGATGGTCTCGCCGTCTATCTGCGGGACGCGATGGTCGTCTACGCCGACGCCCGCCTGAGCTGACGGGCCCGTCCGGGTCCCGTCGCGACCCGGCCCCTTCCCGCACGCGGGACGGGTGCACGTGCCCGTCACGATGGGCGACTCGCATCACCGGCAGGACCGGCAGGGGGCTGCAGACCCCTGTCCGGGCGGTCCCGTCCGGTGGCACCAGAGGGAAATCAGGGCCGTTCGCGCAGCGTCCTGGCCGGCGCCGGCCAGGCCCGCGTCGGCCCAAGTGTCATTCCCGGTGGCGCAGGAGGAGCATCGCGGCGTCGTCGTGCAGGGGGCCCTCGGTGTGCAGGATCAGGTCGCGGCGCAGCGACTCGAGGGCGGCCTCCGGGTCCGGGTCCTTGAGGAGGAGGGTGCGGGCGCCCAGGGGGTAGAACGCGCCCGAGCGGTCGCGTGCCTCCGTGACGCCGTCCGTGTAGAGGAGCAGCTGGTCGCCGGGGGCGAAGGGGACCTGGAACGGCTGGGGGCCCTCTCCCGTGCCGAGGCCCAGGCCGAGCGGGAGGGCGTACTGGGCGGGTTCGGGGAAGGAGACCTCGCCGTCGGCGCGTACCAGAAGGGGTGGCGGATGGCCGTAGTTGAGGAACACCGCGCCGTTCGCGGGGTCGAGTTCGGCGATGATCGCGGTGACGAACTTCTCGCCCTCCAGGGCCCGCCCCGCTGCCCGCTCCACCCGCGCGCCCACCCCTTTGAGGTCGGGCTCGTCGTGCGCGGCCTCCCGGAACGCGCCGAGTACCACGGCCGCCGTCTCCACCGATTCCAGGCCCTTGCCCTGCACATCGCCGATGATCACCCGGACCCCGCCGGGCGCGGACACCACCTCGTACAGGTCTCCACCGATCCTCGCCTCCGCGACCGCCGAGGTGTAGGAGACCGCCGCGCGCAGATGGCCCGCGCTGCGCGGCACGGGGCGCAGCAGGACCCGCTGGGCGACCTCGGCGATGGAGCGCATTCCGGCGAGTTCCGCCTCGCGGCGCAGGCGCATCACCGATCCGGCCACGCCGACCGCGGTGACACCGGCGACGGCGGCGAGCGAGGCGTAGCCCCTGCGTTCTTCGAAGAGGCCGCTGTAGACGCCGAGTCCGACACCGGCCACCAGCGCGATCAGGCCGGCCGCGACGGTACGTCTCCAGCCGCCGGCCAGGCCGGCGAAGGCGGGGCCGAGCGAGACCAGCGGCAGCAGTCCGACCGTGGGGCCCGCTATCAGGTTGGCGACGACCACCAGCGCCATCACCGCGTACGGCAGGACCGAGAGCACGGCCGGTTCCGCGCTGCCGCGCCCTTCGCTACGGGTGTGGTCGTCGACGGTTCTTGGCAGCATGACCACACCCCTTTCACACCCTTGGGCATCCATTTCGCCACCTGGGGCGCGCCGCAACCCTTCCGTTACCGAATCGAGGCCGGGCGTCGGGGCGCACGACTCAGGCGCTGGCCCGCTTCTTGGGCGCCGTCTTCTTCGCCGCCGTCTTCTTCGCGGTGGTGGAGGTGGACTTCTTCGCGCCGGTGGATTTCGGGCTCGCGGCGGCGGACTTCTTGGCGGTGGAGGAGCGACCGCCCGTGGTGCGCTTGTCCGGCTGGGCGGACTTGGCCTGGGCGGACTTGTCCTGCGCGGAGGACTTGGCCTGGCCGGACTTCGACCGGGTGGATTTCGACGGCGCGCTCTTCGCCGTCCCCTCGGCCTTGGCGGCCTCTCCCTTCGCGCTCGCGCTCTTCTTCGCGGGTGCCTTGCGTGCGGTGGACTTCCGCGCGTTCAGCTGGGTGACCTCGGCGACCGTCTCGCCCTCGCCCTCCCCTTCGCCCTCGTGCTCCTCGCCGCGCGCGGCCTTCGCGGCCTTGACGCTGTTCTCGAGCGCCGCCATCAGGTCGATGACCTTGCCGCCGGGCGCGGCCGGGGCCGTTTCCGTGGCGGGCACCGCGCCGTCCGCCTTCGCGGCGATCAGCTCTTCGACGGCGGTGCGGTAGTCGTCGTGCAGGGTCGACATGTCCACTTCGCCGAGCGTGTCCATCAGGGCGTCGGCCAGGTCGAGTTCGGCCTCGCGGACGCTGACATCGGCCTCGGGCGCGGCCTCGTCGGACGCGCGGATCTCGTCCGGCCACAGCAGCCCGTGCATCGCGATCACGTCGTCGACCACGCGCAGCATCCCGAGCCGTTCCCTCCCGCGCAGCGCGTATTTGGCGATGGCGACCTTGCGGCTGCGCTTCAGGGCCTCGCGCAGCAGGGTGTAGGGCTTGGCGGCCGGCACTCCGTTGGCGGAGAGGTAGTACGCGGAGTCGATCTGGAGCGGGTCGATCGAGTCGGCCGCCACGAACGCGACGATTTCGATCGTCTTGGCCGTGGGCAGCGGCAGGGAGGCCAGATCGGTGTCGGTGATCGGGATCATCGACCCGTCGGCGTCCTCGTACGCCTTGCCGATCTCCTCGCCGCTCAGCTCCTCGCCGTCCAGTTCGCACACCTTGCGGTAGCGGACCCGGCCGCCGTCCGCCGTGTGGATCTGGCGGAACGAGATCGAGTGGTTCTCGGTGGCGTTCACGAGCTTGATCGGGATGCTGACCAGGCCGAACGAGATCGCGCCGTTCCAGATGGATCGCACTGTTTCTCCTCTTCGTCCCCGAGGAGTGCGGTTTGGGTGGTTCGTGGGACTCTCATCGTATGACGCCGATCACCGAGGTGGAGGGGCGGCGGATCGCCCTGTCGAACCTGGAGAAGGTCCTGTATCCGGCGACCGGGACCACCAAGGGCGAGCTGCTGCACTACTGCGCGTCGGTCGCGGACCCGCTCCTGGCCCATTTGCGGGGCCGGCCGGTGTCGTTCCTGCGCTTCCCGGACGGGCCCGACGGGCAGCGCTTCTTCACCAAGAATCCCCCGCCCGGCACCCCCTCCTGGGTGAATACCGCGAAAGTGCCGCGCTCGGACGACAAGGCCGCGCGGCAGGTCGTGGTGGCGGATCTGGCGACGCTGATGTGGGCGGCGAACCTGGTGGTGGAGTTCCACACCCCGCAGTGGCGGGCACAGGCCCCGGCCGAGGCGGACCGTCTCGTCCTCGACCTCGACCCGGGGGCGCCCGCGAGTGTGGTCGAGTGCTGCGCGGTGGCGCTCTGGCTGCGGGAGCGGCTTGCGGCGGACGGGCTGCGGGCGTACGCCAAGACCTCGGGGTCCAAGGGGCTGCATCTGCTGGCGGCGCTCGATCCGACGCCCTCGGAGCGGGTGTCGGCGTACGCGAAGGTGCTGGCCAGGGAGGCGGAGGCGGCGCTTCCCGACCTGGTCACGCACAAGATGGCCAAGGCGCTGCGGCCCGGCAAGGTGTTTGTCGACTTCAGTCAGAACTCCGCCGCCAAGACGACGGCGACGCCCTACACCGTGCGCGCCAGGGAGCGGCCCTCGGTGTCCGCGCCGGTGTCCTGGGCGGAGGTCGAGGCGTGCGGCGCGCCGGACGATCTGATGTTCCTGATCGGGGACATCGGGCCGCGTCTGGAACGCGACGGCGACCTGCTCGCCCCGCTGATGGCTCCCGGCGGCGCGGGCCGGCTGCCGTGAGCGACGGCCCGGGCCCGCCGGTCGAACCCGGCCGCATGGATCACGGCGCGCCGGACGTGGCCCTCCGTCCGCCGGTCGACGTCATGCGCCCCCGGCGCGCGGACGAGATCCCGGCGCAGAACGGCACGCCGGGCGGGTACCAGTACTCCCTCAAGCTGGACGGATTTCGCGCCCTGGCCTTCGTCCTCGACGGTGGACGGGTCTTCCTCCAGTCACGCTCCCGCCGGGACCTCGCCGGGGAGTTCCCGCAGATCCGCGCGTATCTGGGGACGTGCCTGCCCCCGGGCACCGTCCTTGACGGTGAACTCTGCGCATATCGCGAGGGCCGGTTGAGCTTCACCGATCTGCTGAGGTCTCCGGGTGACCGCGCACAGGCGGGGGTGGCGGTGTCCTACATCGCGTTCGACCTGCTCGCGCTGCCGGGCCGGGACGTCAGGGCGCTCCCGCTGCGGGACCGGTGGGACCTGCTCGGCGCCGCGCTCCAGGACGTGGGGCCGCCGCTTCAGCGGGTGCTGGCGACGCTGAACGAGGAGACGGCCCGGGGCTGGTTCCGCGATCTGCGGCCGGTGGGCGTGGAGGGGATCGTGGCGAAGGCGCTGGACTCGCCCTACCGGCCCGGAGGAACGTGGGCGTGGAAGAAGATCCGGCACGCCGACACCCGGGACGCCGCGCTCCTTGGCGTCTTCGGCCCGGCGGAACGCCCCCAGGCGCTCCTGGTCCAGCTGCCCGACGAGCGGATCCTGAAGACGTCACCGCGGCTGACCGCCGTCCAGTCCCGCCAGGTCGCCGAGCTGGTGAGCGGGCGCCTCGGCCCGCCGACCGCCGACCCGGACCACGGCCCCGTCCGCATGCTGACCGGCCCTCTCCTCGTGGAGCTCCGCGAGACGGCGGGCCGCCACGGGACGGCCCGGTTCGTCCGCGTACGGTCCGAAGAGTGAACGCGGCCCCTCACGGGCCGGGTCGGCGACGCCCCCGGGCCAGCCGGGCCCGAGCCCCGGCGGGCCAGGCACCCTTCAGACGCGTAGCCACGTCCTGCGGTCGCGGGCCAGGGCGTACAGGGATGCCACGTCGGCCGGTTTCAGGACGCCTCCCAGGCGGGCGAGGCCCGGGATGTCGCCGTCCTTCAGGACGGTCACGTCGGGGACCGGGCCGCGCTCGACCCGTTCGGCGCCGACCAGGACGAGGACCGGCCGTACGGCGGCAGCCAGCGCGAGACCGGCGCGTTCGGCCTCGTGCCGGATGCCGCGCAGGAGCGGCGCAGGGGCGGCCCGGCCGACGGCGACCAGCGGGTCGGCGATACGCACCCGGCGGCCCCGGGTCGCAACGGAGCGCAGGGTGAACACCCCGGCCGGGCCCACCAGGAGGTGGTCGATCGTGGCCCCGCCGGGCAGCGCGAGCGCGTGCAGGACCCGCCAGCCCGCGCCTTCGAGCCGGTCGAGCGCGTCCCCGGCGAGCTGCTGCGCGGCGAGCGCACGGCGGTGGGGCGCGGTCGTGAAGCGGTGCGCGGGCCACTGCCCGGCCGACTCGTGCAGCAGCGTCTCGCCGGGCCGGTTGGGCGCGAGGTCGTCGTCGGGGTGGAGGAAGAGCCGGACCAGGTCGGCCGGGGTTGGCACGGGCGGCGGCCCGACGTGGAGTTCCCCTACGGCGTACGGGCGCAGCGCGGCCAGCACCTCGTCCTCGTGACCGGCGAGCAGCAGCGCCACGCGTCCGGTGTCCCGGTCGTACCAGGCGGCGGCGCGCCCGTCCGGGAGGCTGACGTACAGTCGCGCCTGTCCGTGCCGGTGCACCGGTGTGACCCGCAGTCCTGCCATGCCCCATCACCCCACCCCGCCATGGGAACAGCCGTTGCCCGCGAGGGCAATAAGCCGGCTGGGCATCGTGCCCCGACGCCACCGCCACCACGCGAGGTCCGGACGCGATGGACGGGGCGCGGTCATGGCCACGACACTGACGCGCGACACGCATCCATGAATACGGGAGGGGAACCACTCAATGATCATCTTCGGCACCCGGAGCTATCTGTACCAGCTCGCGATGCTCACGCTCGTGTGCGGCAACTGCGGCAATCCGGCGGCGCACGCGGTGCGCAAGTACGTCACGAAGTTCACGCTGTTCTTCGTGCCGCTGTTCCCGTTCTCGACGAAGTTCCGCACGCAGTGCACGTTCTGCGGTCTCCAGCAGCAGATCACCAAGGAGCAGGCCGAGGGGCTGCTCGCGCAGCCGGTCGCGCCGCAGTCCTACGGCCAGCCGCAGCCGGGCCAGATGCAGGGGCAGAACCCGTACCAGCAGTGAGCCCGTCCCGGCCCTTTCGTGCCGGGGGCTACGGCGAAGGCGCGGCGCGCGGTGAAATAGCCTGGGGTCACCGCACGACAGGAGCACCTTGACCCGCTACCGCCGCATCGCACTCGTGGCACCCCTGCTGACCGCAGCGGGTGCCCTGATGCTGTCCGGCTGCGGCGGGGCGGGCCACCTCAAGAGCGCGGGCGCGACGCCGACGGCCATCGGCCCCATCCATCTGTGGCCCGATCTGCCGCCCGCCTCGGCGACCCCCAACGACTACGGCGGGACCGACACCGAGCAGGTGCCCGGGATCAAGGTGTCCGGCGGCGACGTGCGCGAGCTGAACCCGGTCGCCGTGGTCCAGGCCGAGGTGAAGGCGCACCCCCACGCCTACAGCGGCAGCGACGGCCTGTACGACGAAACGGTCCGTCAGCTGGGCACCTGCAAGCAGAAGCCGGCCGGCTGCCCGGTGCTCAGGCCCTACTACCGGGACCTGACGGGGGACGGCAAGGACGAGCTGATCCTGGGCATCCGGATGCCGGACCAGGAGCTCGCGGTGCGCTGCTACATGCCGGCCGCCGACGGCGGCCTCATCCGCATCATGTCCACCGTCGACCAGATCATCAGCGTGGACCTCGCGGGCCGCGACGTGATCCTGCGGTCGGTGTCGGCGGGCATGCCGGGCTATGAGTACCGCACCGCCTGGTCCTGGGACGACCACCAGCACGCGATGCTCCCCACCCGCGACGAGATCGTGCGCCGCAAGCAGGGCGCCGACACCCCCGGCAAGCACCACGCGCCGCCCGGTGCCGGACAGCCCACCCCTAAGAAGAAGCCGCCGACGGCGAGCCCGCCGGCCGGTCCCACGGCGGACGCACCATGAACCTTCCCCGGATAACGCGTCCGTCCCGGCTGCCGCTGCCCGCCTGGACCGCGACGCTCACCTGGAAGTCGGCGGTGTTCATCACCGTGATGTGCTGCGCGCTGGCGTCGCTGCTCGGCGTCCTGGTGCACGTGTCGGTGACCCGCCAGACCGTGGGCGAGGCCCGCGACAAGGCGCTCTCCCGGCTCGCCGACGTCACCCAGATGTACGAGGCGGGCGAGCAGCTGCCGCCGGGCGCGGGCATCGACCCGCCGGAACTGCCGGGCTCGCTGCGCGCGCTCGCCCTGTCCGGCAGGCGCGGCACCCTCGTCGACGACGACCGGGGCCGCCCCACCATGTGGGCCGCGGGTCCGGCGGACGGCCGGGCGCTCGCCGCGGAGATCGACTACACCCAGAGCGCCCGCACCATCAACGGCCTGGACAAGGCCATCCTCGGCTCGTCGATCCTCGCGATCGGGGCGACCCTGCTCGTCGGCGTCTTCGCGGTCACCCGGATCACCCGGCGGCTGCACCTGACGGCGACCGTGGCGCGCCGGATCGAAGCGGGCGACCTCGACGCCCGGGTCAACGACCCCCGTACCAAGGACCCCTCGCGCCCGCAGGACGAGGTGGCCACCGTCGCGGGCGCGCTCGACACGATGGCCTCCACGCTCCAGGGCAAACTCCTCAGCGAGCAGCGTTTCACCGCCGATGTGGCGCACGAACTGCGCACTCCGCTGACCGGGCTGCACGCGGCGGCCGAACTGCTGCCCGAGGGGCGCCCCGCCGAGCTGGTGCGCGACCGGGTCAACGCGATGCGCTCGCTCACCGAGGACCTGCTGGAGATCTCCCGCCTGGACGCGGGCAGCGAGACCGTGGACCTGGACCTGCAACAGCTGGCCCCGGTGGTGGAGCGGGTGGTGCGCGCGTCGGCCGCGTCCGGGACGCCCGAGGCGGACACGGTGGTCACGGTGGTGCGGGACGCCTGTGTGGAGACCGACAAGCGGCGTCTTGAGCGGGTGATCGGCAATCTGCTCGCCAACGCCCACAAGCACGGCCGGGCGCCGGTCGAGTTGACGGTGCACGGCCCGGTCGTCACGGTGCGCGATCACGGCCGGGGCTATCCGGCGTATCTGCTCGACCACGGCCCCCAGCGCTTCCGCACCGACGCGGGCACCAAGGGACACGGGCTCGGCCTGACCATCGCGGCGGGACAGGCGGCGGTGATCGGCGCGACGCTCAGCTTCGGCAACGCGCCGGACGGCGGCGCGGTGGCCAGGCTCGAACTGCGCGAGTACGTCGGCCTGACGGCGCCCGAGGGCCACGCGGGCCCGGACTCCGCGTGACGCGTCGTCACGCTTTGCGGTCCCGAAAAAGCGAATTTAGTGTGAGGCAAGCGAATTGAGGGCCGCTCACGTGCGGCCCCGCCCCTTCACAGGAGGCACCATGTTCCTGCGCTCACCCCTTGCCGCCCTCGGCCTGTGCGTGGCCACCGGCGCCGTCGCCGTGCTCGCCACGGCGGGCACGGCGGCCGCCGAGGACACCGCGCACCACGGGTACAAGGGCCGTGTCACCGCCAAGTCCGGCCTGATCCTGCGCGATCGGCCCACCCGGGGCAGCAGGATTCTCGGCCGGGCCCCCTACGGCTCGGTCGTGCACATCTTCTGCAAGTCCGCCGGCGACCGGGTCGACGGGAACAGCCGCTGGTATCTGCTCACCGACGGCACCTGGGCGTGGGGCTCGGCGGCCTACATCGACAACATCGGGCCCGCGCCCCGCTGGTGCTGACCCGCGCCCGCGTCGCGCGGCCGAGGTGGTTGACGGGAGCGAATCCCGGCGCGACGCCGGCCGCTCCCGCCCCGGTCACCCGTAAGGGCCGGCCGGGGCCTTCCGTCCCGTGGGCACCGCCCGCCGTGACCGCTACGTACAGCGTGAGCCGAGCACCGGGCGCCGGTGACGAGCCGTCAGGCATTCCGCCCGACGTCCAACGACATACGGGGACATAAGACGCGCATCTTGCTACGTTGCCTGCCATGACCGCACCGTCGGCGGCGGATGCCTGCCCACCCGAGCTCCGTCTCCCCAAGCGGCGGGGCGTCGAACTCCTTCTGCTGGCCGGTGCCGTGCTGGTCGTGGTCATCGGCTACGTCGACGTCGGGCTCGCCAGGAACCACACGGTGCCGCCCGACGCCGTGCGCTACGGAGCCGGGCTCGGCCTGCTCGCGCTCCTGAGCCACCTCGTGGTCCGCTTCCGCGCGCCGTACGCCGACCCGCTGCTGCTGCCCATCGCGGTGCTGCTCAACGGGCTCGGCCTGGTCCTGATCTACCGGCTCGACCTGGGCACCCCCGCCAACCGCGCCGCCCCCGCCCAGCTGGTCTGGTCCACGCTCGGGGTCGTCCTGTTCCTGCTCGTCGTCCTGGTCCTGCGCGACCACCGCGTCCTCCAGCGGTACGCCTACGTCTCGATGGCCGCAGCCCTGGCCCTGATGCTCGTCCCGATCCTCTTCCCGCCGGTCAACGGCGCCAAGATCTGGATCAGGGCCGGCGGCTACTCCTTCCAGCCCGCGGAGCTCGCCAAGATCCTGCTCGCCGTCTTCTTCGCCGCCTACCTCGCCGCCAACCGCGACGCGCTCGCCGGCACCGGACGCAGGATCCGGCGGCTGCAACTGCCCACCGGCCGGGTGCTCGGCCCGATCGTGATGATCTGGCTTCTGAGCGTCGGCGTCCTCATCCTGGAACGCGACCTCGGCACCTCGCTGCTGTTCTTCGGCATCTTCGTGATCATGCTGTACGTGGCGACCGGCCGGACCGGGTGGATCGCGGTGGGCCTGCTGCTCGCCTCGGCCGGCGCGGCCGCGGTCGCCCTGTTCGAACCCCATGTGCACGCGCGGGTCACCGACTGGCTCGATCCGTACGCCACCATCGACGCGGGCCTGGGCCCAAGCCAGCTCGCCCAGTCCCTGTTCGCCTTCGCGGCGGGCGGCACCCTGGGCTCCGGGCTCGGTCTCGGCCACTCCCTCCTGATCGGTTTCGCCGCGAAGTCGGACTTCATCCTGGCCACCGCCGGAGAAGAGCTCGGTCTGTCCGGACTCACCGCGATCTTCCTCCTGTACGCCCTGCTCGTGGCCCGTGGCTACCGCGCCGGGCTCTGCCTCCAGGGCCCCTTCGGGCGGCTGCTCGCGAGCGGGCTCGCCTCGATCCTGGCACTCCAGGTGTTCGTGATCGCGGGTGGCGTGATGGGGCTGATCCCGCTCACCGGCATGGCGATGCCCTTCCTCGCCCAGGGCGGCTCCTCCGTGGTCACCAACTGGATCATCGTGGCGCTGCTCATCCGGATCAGTGACTCCGCGCGGCGCCCGCTGCCCCCGGTCGAACCGGGCGTCATCGCGCGGTCCCGGCCGGCGCTTGAGGAGACCGCCTCGTGATCCGGTACATGCGGCGGGCCGCCGCCTTCTGCTTCGTCCTGCTGGTGGCGCTCCTGCTCAACGCCGCCCGCGTCCAGGTCTTCCAGGCCGACGCGCTCGACTCCAACCCCGCCAACCGCCGCCTGGCCATTGCCCGTTACCACCAGCCGCGCGGCGCGATCGTGGTCGGCGAGGAGAGCGTCACCGGGTCGAAGGACACCGGCCAGCAGCTGCGCTACGAGCGCACGTACAAGAACGGGCCGCTGTACGCGAGCGTCACCGGTTACGCCTCGCAGACGTACGGCACCACGCTGGTCGAGAACGCGGAGGACCCGGTCCTCGCGGGCACCTCGCCGCTCCTTTCGGTCTTCCCGCTGTGGAACGACCTGACGGGCAGCCGGCACTCCGGGGGCCGGGCCGTCACCACCATCAAGGCCTCGATGCAGCAGGCCGCGTTCAAGGGACTGGCCGGAAAGAAGGGCGCGGTGGCCGCGCTCGAGCCGGCCACGGGCAGGATCCTCGCGCTGGTCAGCAGTCCGTCCTACGAGCCCGGCGTCCTGTCGGGCACCGGCAGGACGGTGACGGACGCCTGGAGGCGCCTGACCAGCGACCCCGACCAGCCCATGCTGAACCGCGCGATCCGCGGGACCTATCCGCCCGGCTCCGCTTTCAAGATCGTGACAGCGGCGGCGGCGCTGGACGCGGGCGCGGTCACGGATGTCGACGCACCCACCGACACCCCTGATCCCTATGTGCTGCCCAACACCGCCACCACCCTGCCCAACGAGGCGAGCGGCTGCGGCAACGCGTCCCTCGCGTACGCCGTCAACGTCTCCTGCAACACGGTGATGGCGGGGCTCGGCGTGAAGGTGGGTCTGGCCAAGATGGTGGAGGCGGTGGGGAAGTTCGGCTTCAACGACACGGGGATCAAGATCCCCTCGGGTGTCGCCAAGTCCAACTTCGACACCCGGATGAGCCCCGACCAGCTGGCCCTGTCCTCCATCGGTCAGTTCGACACCACGGCCACCCCGCTCCAGATGGCGATGGTCTCGGCGGCGGTCGCCAACGGCGGTGACCTCAAGTACCCCTATCTGGTGGACCACAGGACGACCGCGCGCGGCACGACCGTCTCCACGACCCGGCCGCGCACCTACCGCCGGGCCATGAACCCGGCGACCGCTCTGCGGCTCCAGCAGATGATGGTGGACGTGGTGAAGAGCGGCACCGGCACGAGCGCGGCGATCCCGGGGGCGACGGTCGGCGGGAAGACCGGCACCGCGCAGAACGGCATCGGCAACATCGGCAGCCCCTACGCCTGGTTCATCTCCTGGGCCCAGGCCGACGGCACGTTCCGCCCGGCGGTGGCGGTGGCGGTGGTCGTCGAGGACGCGTCGGCCAACCGGGGCGACATCAGCGGCGGGGGCGACGCGGCGCCGATCGCGAAGGCGGTGATGGAGGCGGCGCTGGCGCCGTGACCCGGGCCCCGGTCAGCGGCGGCGGTCCAGCGTGGTCAGGTCGATCTCGATGGGAAACGGGAGGTCGACCTTGAGCTCCTTGTGGAAGATCCCGACCGGGCCGTACGCGTGGGTGGCCGGGTCCAGCTCGTAGACGTACACGACGGCCCCCTCGTCGCTCTTCTCGACCCGCCAGAAGTGCGGGACGCCGGCGCGGGCGTACTTGCGGGGCTTGACCTCACGGTCCCGCACCATCGAGTCCGCCGAGACGACCTCCACCGCCAAAAGGACGTCCTCCGGTTTGAACCAGGTCTGCTCGGGGCCGTCGTCCGCCGCCACGGGCACCACCAGGACATCGGGTTCGGGCCGGTTTCTCCGGTCCATCCGGACGGTCATCTCCCCGATGGCCTCCAGGTGTTCCGGCGCCTGCTTCGTCAGCTCGCCGACCAGGAAGTGAATGGCGCGCGAGTGAAACCGGGTCTGCGGACTCATGAGGACGAGACTTCCGTCGATCAGCTCCGTGTGCGGAGGGAGATTCGGAAGCCGGTCCAGGTCGTCCGCGGTCCAGCCGCCCGCCGGAGGGCGGGGCCACCGGTACTCGCTGTCCAACCCGTCCTCGTCGTCCAGCCCGTACTCGCGTGCGGCGCTCATGATTGCTCCCATGCGACGGAGTCTGTCTCGCACCGCCAGCCTACTCAGGGACAATCCCGGGAGCATCCACACGGAGGGATGAAAGCCGGTCGCACCGTTGACGACGGGACCGGCGCGACCGGTTTCCCACGCGGCGTCAGGACGCCGCCCCCTCCTCGATCGCCCCCGCCACCTCCGCGACCCGCGCCGCCTCCTCCGCGGCGAAGCGCTCCGCGTCCAGCTGTTCGGCGATCTCCTCGTCCTGGGCCATCAGGAGGTCCAGGTTGGAGTCACCGAGGTCGAAGACGCCCATGTCCACGTACGCCTTCTGGAGGCGTTCGCCCCACAGGCCGATGTCCTTCACGCAGGGCACGATGCGGCTGAAGAGCAGCTTCCTGAACAGGTGCAGGAACTCGCTCTGCTCGGTCAGCTCCTCGGCCTCCTTCTTCGGGATGCCGAAGTTCTCCAGGACCTCCACCCCGCGCAGCCGGTCGCGCATCAGGTAGCAGCCCTCGATGACGAACTCCTCACGCTCCTTCAGCTCGGCGTCGGAGAGCTGCTTGTAGTAGTCGCGCAGCGCCATCCGGCCGAAGGCGACGTGACGGGCCTCGTCCTGCATGACGTACGCCAGTATCTGCTTGGGCAGCGGCTTGTCCGTGGTGTCGCGGATCATGCCGAAGGCGGCGAGCGCGAGGCCCTCGATGAGGACCTGCATGCCGAGGTAGGGCATGTCCCAGCGGGAGTCGCGCAGGGTGTCGCCGAGCAGCGCCTTGAGGTTGTCGTTGACCGGATAGAGCATGCCGAGTTTGTCGTGCAGGAAGCGGCCGTAGATCTCGGCGTGCCGGGCCTCGTCCATGGTCTGGGTGGCGGAGTAGAACTTCGCGTCCAGGTCGGGCACCGACTCCACGATGCGGGCGGCGCACACCATGGCGCCCTGCTCCCCGTGGAGGAACTGGCTGAACTGCCAGGAGGTGTAGTGCAGGCGCAGCTCACCCTTGTCGCGGTCGGTCATCCTGGCCCAGTGCGGGGTGCCGTACAGGGTCATCGCCTCGTCGGGGGTGCCCAGGGGGTCGTGCGGGTCGACTTCAAGGCTCCAGTCGATGCGCTTGGCGCCGTCCCACTGCTTGTCCTTGCCCTTCTGGTAGAGGGCGAGCAGCCGCTCGCGCCCGTCGGCGTACTCCCAGCTGAAGCGGGCGGCGCCGGAGGCCGGCACCTGCCAGAGAGGTTCCTGCGGGCCGTTCACATAGAGATCGTGCGTCGACACGTGCGGCTCCTTCGCCTCGCGGACGGCATCGCCCTGCGGCTCAACTTCTGCACACCCTTGTGCAGTTGGCAGGTTCACACGGTGGTAGACGCGGGGTCAACAAGTGGCGCGCAAGGGATTGACGAGCTTGCTGACAAGGAGTCTCATAAGGGGTGACCCCAGGTAACCCAGCCACGAGGTGCCCCTCGCCATGACAACCGTGACCGAAAGCGAAGTGCTCCGCGACGCACTCGGCCTGCTCAGGGACCGCGAACAGGTCGCCGAGCGGCTGCTCGAATCGTCCGCCAAGCACTCCTTCGACCCCGACAAGGAGCTGGACTGGGACGCGCCCCTGGAGGACGGCAAGTGGTTCTGGCCGCCGGAACTGCTCTCCCTCTACGACACCCCGCTCTGGCGCAGGATGTCCGAGGACCAGCGCATGGAGCTGGCCCGCCACGAGGCCGCGTCGCTCGCCTCGCTCGGCATCTGGTTCGAGATCATCCTGATGCAGCTCCTCGTCCGGCACATCTACGACAAGTCGGTCACCAGTAACCACGTGCGGTACGCGCTGACCGAGATAGCCGACGAATGCCGCCACTCGATGATGTTCGCCCGCATGATCAAGAAGGGCGGGGCGCCGACGTACCCGGTGCCGCGGATCTACCACAACCTCGCGCGCGTCCTGAAGACCGTCTCCACCACCCCGGGTTCCTTCGCCGCCACCCTGCTCGGCGAGGAGATCCTGGACTGGATGCAGCGCCTGACGTTCCCGGACGACCGCGTCCAGACCATCGTGCGCGGCGTCACCCGCATCCACGTGGTCGAGGAGGCGCGCCATGTCCGGTACGCCCGCGAGGAGTTGCGGCGCCAGATGATCTCCGCGCCGCGCTGGGAGCGGGAGTTGACCCGGCTCAGCTGCGGCGAGGCGGCCCGTGTCTTCGCCACGTGCTTCGTCAACCCCAAGGTGTACGAGAACGTCGGGCTCGACCGCCGCGAGGCCGTGGCCCAGGTGAAGGCCAGCGGCCACCGCCGCGAGGTCATGCAGAGCGGCGCGGGCCGCCTCACCGAATTCCTCGACGACATAGGCGTCTTGAACGGGGTGAGCCGCAGGCTCTGGAAGAGCTCGGGACTCCTGGCGTAAAGCCCGCTCACGGGGATTACGCTGCCCCATATGAGCTCACCCGCCGCCACCCCCGCCTACCGCAGGCTCAGCGTCGAGGAGCGGCGCGCGCAGCTCCTCGGCGCGGCCCTGTCGCTCTTCGCGCACCGGGCGCCGGAGGACGTGTCGCTCGACGACGTGGCCGAGGCGGCCGGGGTGTCGCGGCCTCTGGTCTACCGCTACTTCCCCGGCGGAAAGCAGCAGTTGTACGAGGCGGCGCTGCGCTCGGCGGCCGACGAGCTCGAAGTCTGTTTCGCCGAGGCGCCGAGCGGCCCCCTGACCCAGCGGCTCACCCGGGCCCTGGACCGCTACCTCACCTTCGTCGACAGCCACGACGCCGGGTTCTCCGCGCTGCTCCGGGGCGGCAGCATGGCCGAGACGTCCCGCACGACGGCCATCGTGGACGAGGTGCGGCGGGCCGCGGCCGAACAGATCCTGGTCCACCTGGAGGTGGAACGGCCCGGGCCCCGGCTGCGGATGATGGTGCGCACCTGGATAGCGGCGGTGGAGGCGGCCTCGCTGATCTGGCTGGACGAGGGCAAGCAGCCCCCGCTGCCCGAGCTGCGCGGCTGGCTCGTGGACCATCTGGTGGCGCTGCTCACCGCCACGGCGGCCACCGACGGGCAGACCGCCGACGCGCTGCGGGCCGCGCTCGTCCATGAGCCCGCCGACGGCGCGGCGGGTGTGCTCGCGCGCCGCGTGGTCCCCGTCGTGAGCGGGGCGGCCCACCTGCTGTGAGACTTGAGGGGTGCGAAGCGAGAACACCCTCTTTGTGGGCGGCCCCCTCGACGGGCGCGTCCTGCCGGTACTGACCGGCCCGACCGGCAAGCCGCCGCAGTGGTACGAGGTGCCCGTGCCCGACCCGGCGGGCGGCCCGGCCACCGTGTACGCCTACCGGCTCCAACCCGCCTCCCACACCAAGCGGCTCGGCCTGCCGCGCGGCTGGAAGTACACCTACGTACCCGAGGGCCGTGAGCCGCGCCGGTGGCCGTGGACGAAGCCGAAGAAGGGCGGCGCCGCAAGCCCCCGCACCGGGCTGCCGCCGCACGAGTGAGGCCAATGGCCCGTTCGCCCTTTTCCTGGTGATTGTCACCCCGGCGCGTGCCACGATCCGGTCCGGTGGGGCCGGAAGGACCGGCCCGCGACCGGAGGTGAGGACATGTCAGCTCGCGTGCGCCCGGTGTGCGCGGCGGCCGTCGCCGTGGCCCTGGCGGCGGCGACGATGGCACCGGACGCGGTGGCCGCGCCTCCGCCCGGCGAGTCCGCGTCGGCGCTGCCCGGGCAGCCGCCCGAGAGCTCGGCCTCGGTCCTGCTGACCCAGCTCCAGACGCTGTACCGACAGGCGGAGGAGGCGACCGAGGCGTACAAGGCCACTGATGTCGAGCTCAAGCGCCTGGAGGCCGAGGACAAGAAGCTGGGCGCTTCACTGGCCTCGGCGCGAGCCGCGCTCGCCCGCGGGCGCAGCGCGGCCGGCCGGCTCGCGCGCGAGCAGTACCAGGGGCGGGGCGATCTCTCCGGATATCTGCGGGTGCTGCTGGCCGACGATCCGCAGAGCGCGCTCGACCAGGGCCATGTGCTGGCCCACGCGGCCGGCGAGCGCCGGGCGGCGGTGGACCGGCTCACCCGGGGCGAGCGGCAGGCCGCCGAGCTGGCACGGGCCTCGCGCCGGGCGCTTGAGGAGCAGCAGGCGCTCGCCCAGCGCCAGCAGCGCGAGAAGGACGACGTCGAACTCCGGCTCAAGGAGGTCGAGAAGCTGCTCGCCGAACTCTCCCCCGAACAGCTGGCCGAACTGGCCCGGCTCGAACAGCGCGGCACCGACCGGGCCCAGCGCGACCTGCTCTCCTCGGGCGCCCTGAGCGGCACCCGGGCCCCGTCGTCCGAGGGCGACCGGGCGCTCACCTACGCGGTGGACCAGATCGGCAAGCCGTATGTGTGGGGCGCCGAGGGCCCGGAGTCCTACGACTGCTCCGGGCTCACCTCACAGGCGTGGGCGCACGCGGGCCGCTCGATCCCGCGCACCAGCCAGGAACAGTGGGCCGAGCTGCCGCACATCGCGCTGACCTCGCTGCGCCCGGGTGATCTGGTGGTCTACTTCCCCAAGGCCACCCATGTGGCGATGTACCTGGGCGGCGGCCTCGTGGTGCAGGCCCCGCGCCCCGGCGCCCGGGTCAAGGTCTCCCCCATCGCGGCCAACCCGCTCCTCGGCGCGGTCCGCCCCGACCCCGCCGCCGATCCGCTGGCCCTGTCCGCGTACCACCCCCCGAGGCTCCCCGAGGGGGCGGCGCAGGGGGTGGACACGGGATACTCCTCCGAGGACGAGCCCAACTAGGCCTGGGCTGCGCCCACTTCGGCCAGGTAGGCGTTGGTCTTGTCGGGGTCGAAGAAGAAGTTCTCGAAGTCGGCCGGGTTGTCGAAGCCGTTGGCGAAGCGGTCGGCCACCGGCGGGAGCTGGCCGGCCGCGCCGATCAGGTTCAGGACGTGCTCCGGGGGGACCCCCAGCATGGCGTTGGTCCACTTCGTCACGTGCTGGGCGGTGTCCCAGTACCGCTCGAAGGTGGCCCGCATCCACTCCTCGTCGTACGCCTTGTCGCCGTGCTCGACGATCGAGGCGAGGTAGGAGGCGGCGCACTTGGACGCCGAGTTGGAGCCCTGCCCTGTGATGGGGTCGTTCGCCACGACGACGTCCGCGACACCGAGCACCAGGCCGCCGCCGGGCAGCCGGCCCACGGGGTTGCGGACGGTGGGCGCGTAGCGGCCGGCCAGCGTGCCGCCCGCGTCGGTCAGCTCCACCTTGGTGGCCCGCGCGTACTCCCAGGGCAGGAACTTCTCCATCAGCTCAAGGGTGAGCGCCAGGTGCTCGGCGGGGTCGCGTACGCCGGTGAAGGCGTCGACCGGGCCGCCGGGCACGCCCTCCCAGAACAGGATGTCGGCGCGGCCCGACGTGGTGAGCGTCGGCATGACGAACAGCTCGCCCACGCCCGGCACCAGGTTGCAGCGCACCGCGTCGAACTCGGGGTGCTCGGGGCGCGGCCCGAGGCCGTGCACATAGGCGACGGCGAGCGCTCGCTGGGGCTCGGTGTAGGGGGAGCGCGAGGCGTCGCGGCCGAACATCGAGACCAGCTCGCCCTTGCCCGCCGAGACCAGGACCAGGTCGTAGGTGCGTGCGAAGAAGTCCAGGTCGGAGACTGCCGCACCGTGGATGACCAGCTGACCGCCACGCTGGGCGAAGATCTCCATCCAGCCGGCCATCTTGACCCGCTGGTCCACCGACTGCGCGAAGCCGTCGAGCCTGCCCACCCAGTCGACGGCGCGCGAGCCGTCGGGGGCCGCGACGGAGACGCCGACGCCCTCGATCCTGGGGGCCTGGGACTCCCAGAAGTTCAGCCCGAGGTCACGCTCGTGCTGGAGCGCGGTGTGGAACATGCACTGCGTGGACATGACCCGGCCGGACCGGATCTCGTCCGCCGTGCGGTTCGACATCAGGGTGACGTCGTACCCCTGTGCCTGGAGCCCGAGGGCCAGCTGAAGGCCGGACTGGCCGGCTCCGACTATGAGTATTCTCCGCATGCGGGACCGTTCTCCGTTATGTGCGTATCTGTACGTGGCGGGCCATGGGGGGTGGGGTCTATTCGGGGCAGGCCTCGAGCGCGTGGCCGACCAGGCCGAGCAGCGACTCGATCACCGAGACCCGGTCGCGCGCGTCCATGATCACCACCGGGATGTGCGGTGCCACGGTGAGCGCTTCGCGTACGTCCTCGGGCTCGAAGGCCTCGGTCCCCTCGAAGTGGTTGACGGCCACGATGTAGGGCAGCCCGCAGCTCTCGAAGTAGTCGAGCGCGGGGAAGCAGTCCGAAAGGCGCCGGGTGTCGGCGAGCACGACCGCGCCGATCGCGCCGCGCACGATGTCGTCCCACATGAACCAGAACCGCTGCTGGCCGGGCGTGCCGAACACGTACAGGACGAGATCGTCATCCAGCGTGATGCGGCCGAAGTCCATGGCGACCGTGGTGGTCAGCTTGTCCGGGGTCGCGGTGAGGTCGTCGGTGTCCTCGCTCGCCCGCGTCATCACCGCCTCGGTCTGGAGCGGGGTGATCTCCGAGACGGACGAGACGAAGGTGGTCTTGCCCACGCCGAAGCCGCCCGCGACCACGACCTTGGTGGCGATGGGGGCCCGGCTGCGGTCCTGCTGCCAGGGGAGCAACCGCTCATCGGGAAGCAGGAGTTCAGAGGCGGCGGCGGAGTCCACTCAGCACCCTTTCGAGCAGTGCGCGGTCGGGCTGGCCCGGGCCGTGCCCGGTCCCGTACACCCGTATCTTTCCCTGGTCGGCCAGGTCGCTGAGCAGCACCCTGACCACACCGAGCGGCATCTTGAGGAGCGCGGAGATCTCGGCGACGGTCCGCATCGCGCGGCAGATCTCCACGATGGCCAGCATCTCCGGCATGACCCGGTGCGTGCCGCCGCCGAGCTCCTTGCGCTCCGGGGGTGCCTCGATGGCCGCGACGAACGTCTCGACGAACAGCACATGGCCGAACCGGGTGCGGCCACCGGTCAGCGAGTACGGGCGGACGCGGGCGGGCTTCCTGTCCGCGCCGCGTTTGGGCAGCCGCGCGGATTTCTCGGCGGGCGGGGTCACTGGGCGGCCTCCATCGACTGGCGAAGTTCGCTGCGGACTTGGGGGGTCAGGACGTGTCCGGCACGGCCCACGAAGAGCGCCATGTGGTAGGCGACGACGCTCATGTCGCAGTCCGGGGTGGCATGCACGCCGAGCAGCGATCCGTCGCTGATGGACATGACGAAGACGCTGCCCTCCTCCATCGCGACCATCGTCTGCTTGACGCCGCCGCCGTCCATGAGCCGGGCGGCCCCGACGGTGAGGCTGCCGATGCCGGAGACGATGGTGGCGAGGTCGGCGCTCGATCCGCGCGGGCCCTGCCGGGCCACGGTGACCTGGCGCTGCTCCGGGTCGGACGAGAGCAGCAGCAGACCGTCCGACGAGACGACCGCGACGGAGATGAGCCCTGGCACCTCCTCGACCAGGTTCCCGAGCAGCCACTGCAGATTGCGGGCCTCGGTGCTCGCTCCGATCGTGCCGGTGCCGCTGCCGGGACTGCCGGTCCCGGTGCCGGTCGCACTCATCCGCGTACCTCCTCGACTGTCTCCCCCGTGTCCGTGTCTGCCTGCTGTGATGGGTCTTCGAGTTCCGCCGCCACGTCGCGACGGCCTTCCTTGGCGCCCTGCTGGAAACCGCCGAGCCTGCGCCGCAGCGCCTCGGCCGCGTCGGTGCCGCCTTTTCGCTCCCGTGCCTGGGCGGGCCCGGCCTTGACGACCCGGGGGGTCCGCTTGGGCAGCCCCTTGTCCGTGACGCGCTGCTGGGGCACCTGTGCGGGCTCGGGGTCCGGGTTGGGGTGGGGCTCCGCGTCGGGCTCCTGTCGGGGCGCGAGCGGCCGCTGCTCGGGCACGGCGGCCCGTGGCTCGGGCAGGCGCATCTCGAACGTCGGCTCGTCGAGGGGGAGCCGGGGCTCGTCCTCGGCCGGCTCGGCGGGCTCGCGGGACGCGGTCGGCTCGGGGAACGCGGCGGGCCCGGGGGACGCGATCGACTCGGGGGGCCCGGCGGGCTCGGTCGCGGTGGGTTTTGCGACCTCCCCGGAGCGTTCCGTGCGCTCCGGCAGCACATTGGAGTTGGCCTCGGCCAGCGCGCCCGGCAGGGTGAAGCGCGGGGCCGCGCCCTCCGTCGCCATCACGTGGGGCGCCTCGGGCGGCGCGTCCGGCAGGACCGCCTTGGGCAGCACCACGACCGCGGCCACGCCGCCCTGCTTCTGCTCCCGCAGTTCTATGCGCACGCCATGCCGGTGTCCCAGCAGCGCCGAGACATGCAGCCCGAGGCCGCCCGCCTCGGTGCCCGGCTCGCCGGGCTCGTAGGACGCGGGGTCCGCGAGTCGGCGGTTCAGCTCGGCGCGCCGCTCCTCGGGCACCCCGATGCCGCAGTCCTGGATCGAGAGCATGATGTCGCCGCCCTCCAGCTGCCAGCCCGACAGCTGCACCTGGGACTCCGGCGGCGAGAAGGACGTGGCGTTCTCCAGGAGCTCGGCGACCAGATGGCTCAGGTCGTCGGCGGCGTACCCGGCGACCTGCGCGTAGGGCGGCAGCGCCTGGATGGAGACCCGCTCGTACCGCTCGATCTCGCTGAGCGCGGCCCGCATGACGTCGACCAGCGGAACCGGGCCGGGGTGGTTGTGGTGGTGCTCGATACCGGCCAGGACCAGCAGGTTCTCGCCGTGGCGGCGGATGACCGTGGCCAGGTGGTCGAGTTTGAACAGGACGGCGAGCTGGTCGGGGTCCTGCTCGTGCTCCTCCAGGCCCTCGATCACGGTGAGCTGGCGCTCGATCAGGCCGAGGCTGCGCAGGCCCAGGTTGACGAAGGCGTGCTTCACGGTGCCACGGGCCCGTTCGAGCTCGCCCGTCAACTCCCGTACGTGGTCGAGCAGTTCGGCCTTCTCGGCGGCGAGACGGGCCAGCCGGGCGCGCTGCTTGGCAAGGTCCTGGTCGAGCCCTTCGGCCCGGGTGTGCTGCTCGACGGCCTTGGCGTGCAGCTCGTTGAGGGAGCGCACGACCTGGGCGAACTCGTCGTTGCGCCCGGTGAAGCGCACCGGCTCCTCGCTCGCCGGCGCCTGGGCGAGACGGGCCGAGCCGCGCCGCACTACGGCGAGCGGGCGGGTCAGGCTGCGGGCGGTGGCGGCGCTGACGGCGATGGCGAGCAGCAACAGCGCGCCGATCAGGCCGACCCGGAGCTCAAGGGCGCTCACGTCGTCGTCGCGCAGCTGCTCGAACCGCTTGACCTGCGCGGTGGCCAGCGCCGCCTCCGCGCCGCGCATCCGGTCGAGCCGCGCGGAGAGCGCGGCGCCCACCGCGTCCGGGTCGGTTTTGCGTTCGGTGGCGCTGAGCTGGGACTGGTCGGTGAGGCGGGTGAGGTAGCCGTCGGCCGCCTCCACCTCGGGTCCGGTGACGGTCGCGGCGACCTTGTCACGGGCGTCGGCGCCCGCGGCCTGGTCGAAGTCGGCCAGCGCGGACTGCTCGCGTACGTGCGCCTGCTGGGCGGCGGCGCTCAGCGCGTCCCGCGCCCGGGCCGCGTCGCCGTCGTCCTTCTCCTTCTGTACGTACTTGCCGGTGGCCGGGTCGAACGTCTTGGCGGCCGGGCCCGCCGGCACCGAGAGCGCGCCGAGCAGCAGCCCACGGGTCGCCGATGCCTGCTCGACCGCCCGCTCCAGCGCGCCGGGCGCCCGGACGGCGTCGGCCGCGCGCGGGGGCGTACGGTCGGCGAGCTCGTCGGCGACGGCGAGGAGCGAGGCGATGACGCCGGAGTACGCCTTCTGCGCCTCCAGGGCGCCGCCCTTGCCGGTGAGCGCGGCGCGGCGCACGGCGGGCACCGTGGCGAGGTCACGCGCGAGGCTCGCGGGGGCGGTGGCGCGCAGCTCGTCGATCCGGCGGTCCACCCGGGCGGCGGGCTCCTTGAGGGCCGCGTCCTGGCCGCTGGGCCGGCCGGCCGCGATGTACTGCGTGACGCCGTCCCGCTCGTCTCCCAGGGCGTGGGCGAGGCTGACCGTCTGCTGGTTCAACTGGGCCAGGGTGGCCAGGTGCTGGGAATCGGTGAGGTCCGCGGAGGCCGCGAACAGGGTGGGCGCACCGGCTCCGAGCACGATGAGGGAGACGACGGCGACGGAGACGACCAGGCGGCTCCGCACCCGTGCGGGGCGCTGCGCGCGTGTGCCGTCGTCGCCCCGAGGCCGCTTGTTCTGCACCGGTGCTCTCAACCTTCACTCGTGTTTGCCAGTCCACCAAGGAAGCCAAGGTGACGACTGGTCATGACGAGTAGTCACTGCTCGGCCACCTGAACGAGTGAACATCACTTCGGAGTTGACCATCAACTCTGGGAGCGTGCCCGCTCACGCCCCGATGAGACGTCGGTTGGAAGTTCCGCGCGGGCTTTGGCAGGATGCCCGCCCACAGCTGGGCGGAGTGGCGGATTCCTCCCGAGATGAGCCGGGTTCGCCTGCTGGTACGGGCCAATTGACGGGCCGTCCGGCGCTGCGGCGGCGTGCGTGGAGGCGTCGTGAAAGCGTCGTGCAGACTGGCCGGCATGCACATCGAGCTCGCCTCCCTTCCCGGCCGCCTTGACCACCCCAACGAGGACTGGGCCGCCACGGCACTGCCCGCGTGCGGACTGGGCGGCGTGCTGGTGGTCCTCGACGGCGTCACGCCGCTGCCCGGCAATGGCGACTGCGTGCACGACGTGCCCTGGTTCACCGCACGGCTCGGCGGCGCTTTGACCGAACTGTCCGCTTCCCGGCAGGATATGACGCTGACCGAGATCCTGGCCGCGTCCATACGGCGCACGGCGGACGCCCACCGCGACACGTGTGACCTTTCTCACCCTCGTACGCCTCAGGCAACCGTGGTGCTCGCGCGGTGGGACGCGGCGGAGCTGGACTATCTCGTCCTGTCGGACTCGGCGCTGCTCATCGAAGCGGCCGACGGCACGGTGCGGGCGGTTCTGGACGACCGGCTCGACCGGGTGCCGCGGGCCTCCCTCGCGTCCGACGCGCTCGCGGACGCACTGGCCCGCAACAAGGAGGGCGGCTTCTTCACGGCGGCCGCCGACCCGTCGGTGGCCGCGCGCGCGGTGACCGGACGCGAGCCGCTGGCCGGGGTGCGGGCGGTGGCGGCCCTCACGGACGGCGCGACCCGCTGGGTCGAGACGTTCCGCGAGGGGTCGTGGGCGGACTGCGTGGCCCTGATCCACAAAACGGGCCCCGAGGGCCTGATCGCCCGGGTGCGGGAGCTTGAGGCGGGGGACGAGGAGCGGGTGTTCCTCGGCGCCGGGAAGCGTCACGACGATGCGACGGTTGTGCTGGTGGAGGTGTAGGCGCGCCAGGGCCGGACGGCGCGTTTGCCCACCCGCCCACCCGGACACCCGGGTCAAAAGGTGCGGCTCCCTGGGGCTCCGCCCCAGACCCCGTCGCGCCTCAAGGGCGCTCGTCCTCAAACGCCGGACGGGCTCAGGGTGCCCATGCAGGCCAGCACCAGCCCCGCCAGGGGCGCGGGGAACTGCGCGCCCAGCCACGCACGGCCCGCAGCCGGGGTTCCCGGGGTTCATCCCGGATGGGCTGAGGAGGCCCGTGCGGGCCAGCGCCGGATAGTCAGGGGCGCGGGGAACTGCGCGAGAACCGACCACCACCCGCACCCCAAAGCGAACCCGCAGGGTCGAACGCAGGCCTAATTGTCCGCCGCAGCCGCGTTCAGCTGGTGGAGGAGGCGGGCCAGCTCCGAGATCTCCACCCGGTCCCAGTTGGCCAGCTTCCGCACATACCGCTCGCGCCGAGCATCCCGCACCCGCCCGAACCTCGCCGTACCCTCCGGCGTGATGCGGACCAGGGAGGCGCGGCCGTCCGCCGGGTCGGGCTCGCGGGCCACGAGCCCGAGGTCTTCCAGGGCGTGGAGCTGGCGGCTCATGGTCGCCTTGCCCACCCCGAAGTACCCGGCGAGCTCGGTCGCGCGCTGCGGCCCCACCTCGTCGAGCCGTACGAGCAGCCCGTACGCCGCCGGTTCGAGATCGGGGTGGACCTCACGGGCCATCTCGCCGGACGAGGCCCTGGCCCGCCGCAGAAAGACGGCGAGCTCGCGTTCGAGCGCCAGGAACTCCGGATCCGGACCGTGCACATCGGCTCCCATGCCATAGGTGTGTCGTGACGGCACAGTATTTCCCAGCGGGCTGTGCGTCCCGTGGCCCGGATGGCGCCCGGGCCGGGCGCGGCTGAAAGTTTCCGCCAGGCCACGCCGTTCTCGCAGCGTGTCGCGGCCACCAAAGGTCTGAACCATCGGCATAACCTGAAGCCTCTTTCGCGCCAACGGTCTACGTGCGTAGCGTCATCTCTGACATGTCCACAGCGATACGCCGACATGTCGACCCAGGCCGTCAAGTCCCAGCCCCCACCGAGCCTTTCGGAGGCACGCAATGCCCGTGCACAGATCCGGAACGGCCCGCCGCGGACCCCTCACCGCGGCCGGGATCCTCCTCTCCTCCCTCACCCTCGTCCTCGGCTTCACCGGCACCTCCGGCGCCGCCGACACCCCTCCGCGCGGCACCGCGACCCTGGGCATGGGCGTCGCCGCGCACGACGGGGTGGGCGGTCTGCCCCGCGACCTGCGCACCGTCCAGACCGAAGGCGTCGACACCAGCAGCCACAACGGCAACGTCGCCTGGTCCACCCTGGCGAACAGCGGCGTGAAGTGGGCCTACGTCAAGGCCACCGAAGGCACGTACTACAACAACCCCAACTTCCCGCAGCAGTACAACGGCTCGTACGACGTGGGAATGATCCGTGGCGCCTACCACTTCGCCACCCCGGACACCACGAGCGGCGCGGCCCAGGCCGACTACTTCGCGGACCACGGCGGCGGCTGGTCGCGCGACGGGCGGACCCTGCCGGGCGCGCTCGACATCGAGTGGAACCCGTACGGCGCCGCCTGCTACGGCAAGTCGGCTTCGGGGATGGTCAGCTGGATCCGCGACTTCGTGAACGAGTACCGGGCCCGCACCGGCCGCGATGCCGTGATCTACACCGCCACCAGCTGGTGGAGCCAGTGCACCGGGAACTCCGGCGCCTTCGGGGCCACCAACCCGCTCTGGATCGCCCGCTACAACACCGACCCCGGCGCCCTCCCGGCCGGCTGGGACTACTACACGATGTGGCAGTACACCTCGTCGGGCCCGACCGTGGGCGACCACTCCCGGTTCAACGGCGCGTACGACCGGCTCCAGGCGCTGGCCAACGGCTGACCGGGCCGTCACAGGAGAACGGGCCCCCGGCGTCGCGTGCGCCGGGGGCCTTCGCGCACCCCGAACGGGCCATGGACCGCACACATGAGCCCATGCCGCGCCCCGCATGCGTCAGGATGGAGACCATGCGCACCTTGGGAGTGGTGAAGCGGGCGGTGGCCCCGGTCGCGGCGGTCGCCGTCGTACTGCTGGCCGGAGCGGGCTGCGGCGGGCGCGCCGCCTCGTCCCCCCAGTCCGATACGGCACCGTTGGGCGGCACGCAGACCAGCGCCGTGCCGGCGCCCCTCACTCCCTCGGTCGGCGTGCTTGTCAGCGGCGGCGACCACTACTGCACGGCGAGTGTGGTGAACAGTCCGCGTGGCAACGTCATCGCCACCGCCGCGCACTGCGCCGCCGCCCATCCGGCCGACCAGCTGGAGTTCGCGCCGGGCTTCTCGGGGGCGGCGGAGGGGACGTATCCGTACGGGAAGTGGAAGGTACGGGCCGCCCAGATCGACGGCCGCTGGACCACGGACCAGGACGACGCCGGCGACTACGCCTTCCTCACACTGGAACCGGACGCGCGCGGGCGCAGCGTGCAGAGCGTGGTCGGCTCCTCGACGCCGGACTGGGGCGCGGGGCCCGACCAGCGCGTCACCGTCGTCGGCTACCCGGTCGAGGACCACAACCCCGAGAACCGCCCCGTCATGTGCACCACCGACTCCCACCGGGACACCGAGGTCGGCGCGATGATGCGGATGCGCTGCGGGGGCTTCTGGGACGGCACGAGCGGCAGCCCCTGGCTGACCGGATACCAGGGGCCGGACCGCATGGGCCGGATCATCGGGGTGCTCAGCGGCGGCGACACCGACGCCGAGTCGACGGCCGTCCTGTTCGACGCCGGGGCCCGCTCGCTGTACGAACGGGCCACCCGCGCCTGACGGCGGCCTCCCGCGCGAAAGGCCCGGGGCTCAGGCCGCCGCGGCGACCGCGACCTGCGCCGGGGAGAGCGCGATCTCCAGGACCTGGCGGACGTCGGTCACGGGGTGGACCTCCAGCTTCTCCAGGACCTCCGGCGGGACGTCGTCCAGGTCGGCCTCGTTGCGCTTGGGGATCACCACGGTGGTGATCCCGGCGCGGTGCGCGGCGAGCAGCTTCTGCTTGAGCCCGCCGATCGGCAGCACCCGGCCGGTCAGCGACACCTCGCCGGTCATCGCCACGTCGGTGCGCACCTGGCGTCCGGACAGGAGCGAGGACAGCGCGGTGACCAGGGTGATGCCGGCGCTCGGGCCGTCCTTGGGGACCGCGCCCGCCGGGAAGTGGACGTGCACGCCCCGGTCCTTCAAGTCCCCCACGGGGAGCTCCAGTTCGGCCCCGTGCGAGCGCAGGAAGCTCAGCGCGATCCGCGCGGACTCCTTCATCACGTCGCCGAGCTGACCGGTCAGGGTCAGGCCCGCCGCGCCCGTCTCCGCGTCGGCGAGGGAGGCCTCCACGAACAGGACGTCGCCGCCGGCGCCGGTGACGGCGAGTCCGGTGGCCACGCCGGGCACCGCGGTGCGCCGCTCGGCCGGGTCCTGGGCGGACTCGGGCACGTGGTGCGGGCGTCCGATCAGGTCGCGCAGGCCGTCGGGGGTGATGGTGAACGGCAGCTCGCGCCGGCCCAGTTCGTGCTCGGCGGCCACCTTGCGCAGCAGCCGCGCGATGGAGCGCTCCAGGTTCCGTACGCCCGCCTCCCTGGTGTACTCCCCCGCGAGCCCGCGCAGCGCGGCCTCCTCCAGAACCACCTCTCCGGTTTCGAGACCGGCCCGCTCCAACTGGCGCGGCAGCAGGTGGTCGCGGGCGATGACGACCTTCTCGTCCTCGGTGTACCCGTCGAGCCTGACCAGTTCCATGCGGTCGAGCAGCGCCTCGGGGATGGCTTCGAGGACGTTGGCGGTGGCGAGGAACACCACGTCGCTGAGGTCGAGCTCGACCTCCAGGTAGTGGTCGCGGAAGGTGTGGTTCTGCGCCGGGTCGAGGACTTCGAGCAGGGCGGCCGCCGGGTCGCCCCGGAAGTCGGAGCCCACCTTGTCGATCTCGTCGAGCAGCACGACCGGGTTCATCGACCCGGCCTCCTTGATGGCCCGGACGATCCGTCCTGGCAGGGCGCCCACATAGGTGCGGCGGTGACCCCGGATCTCGGCCTCGTCGCGTACGCCGCCGAGCGCGACCCGCACGAACTTGCGGCCCATGGCGTGCGCCACTGACTCGCCGAGCGAGGTCTTGCCCACGCCGGGCGGGCCGACGAGCGCGAGCACGGCGCCCCCGCGACGGCCTCCGACGACCCCGAGCCCGCGTTCGGCGCGGCGCTTGCGCACCGCGAGGTATTCGGTGATGCGCTCCTTCACGTCCTTCAGGCCCGCGTGCTCGGCGTCCAGGACCGCGCGGGCGCCCGGGATGTCGTACACGTCGTCCGTGGTCTCGTTCCACGGCAGTTCGAGGACGGTGTCGAGCCAGGTGCGGATCCAGGAGCCCTCCGGCGACTGGTCGCTGGCGCGCTCCAGCTTCTCGACCTCCTTGAGCGCGGCCTCGCGGACCTTCTCGGGCAGGTCGGCGGCCTCGACGCGGGCGCGGTAGTCGTCGCTCTCGTCCTCCTCGCCGCCCTCCCCGTTCAGCTCGCGCAACTCCTTGCGCACGGCGTCGAGCTGGCGGCGCAGCAGGAACTCGCGCTGCTGCCTGTCCACGCCTTCCTGGACGTCCTTGGCGATGGACTCGGCGACGTCCTGCTCGGCGAGGTGTTCGCGCAGCTGCTCGGTGGCCAGCTTGAGGCGGGCCACCGGGTCGGCCGTCTCCAGGAGTTCGACCTTCTGGGCAGTCGTGAGGAACGGCGAGTATCCGGAGTTGTCGGCGAGCGCGGAGACGTCCTCGATCTGCTGGACGCGGTCGACGACCTGCCAGGCACCGCGCTTCTTGAGCCAGGCGGTGGCCAGGGCCTTGTACTCCTTGACGAGCTCGGCCACGTGGCCCGGGAGGGGGTCGGGCAGGGTCTCCTCGACCCGGGTGCCCTCCACCCAGAGGGCGGCGCCGGGCCCGGTGGTGCCGGCGCCGATCCGCACGCGGTGACGGCCCCGGATGAGGGCGCCGGGGTCACCGTCGGAGAGCCGCCCGACCTGCTCGACGGTCCCGAGCACACCGGTCGCGGCGTACGTCCCGTCGACCCGCGGCACGAGCAGCACCTGCGGCTTGCCCCCGTCCGGCCCGGCAGCGGCCTGCGCGGCCTCGACGGCGGCCCGCACCTCGGCATCGGACAGATCGAGCGGCACCACCATCCCGGGCAGCACGACCTCGTCGTCGAGCGGCAGCACGGGCAGGGTGGTCGGTGTGGACGGTGCCGTGGACTCGGTAGCCATGATCTCCCCTTCGGCAGTCAAGTTGAGCTATGCCGACTCAATGCTTGTGAGTGGAGGAATGTTCCCCGAGAGCCGTTCGCTCTGAGCGATCACCCGGGAACCGTGTGGTCATGGCTCCACGCGGCCCGGTTCGGCGGCTCCGGTTTACGGTCCACGCGGTTCCGCTCCCGGCCTGAACACGGCCAGCGCGAAATTCCCGCGCCGTCCCGCGGCCCGCTCCCCTACCTTCGCCACCATGACGCTCACCCCCGCTCAGGCCGCCGCCCTCGCTCACGTTCGCGCCCTGGCGCGCGCGGGCCGGGCGGGGGCCGGGCGCCGGCTCGGTTGGGTGGACGCGGACGCGCTCGCCTCGTCCGTCCTGCGGCGCGCCCGCATCACGCTCAACTTCCACCCGGACCGGCTGCGTCCCGCCGACGGGCGCACCGTCGCCGAAGCGCTCGCCGAGGACGGGGTCTACCGGAACCAGTACGAGACGGGTCTGTCCAACGGCGGCCGGACGGCGTTCCCCGGCGGGGCGCGGGACGAGTGGGAGCGGGGGCTGTTCGGGGGCGCCTACCACCGGCAGGGGGTGCGGCCCGAGGAGCGGCCCAAGTACGGCGCGCTCAACGTGTTCGGCCACACCGACGGCGCCGCGCCCCGCTTCGGCTCCTGTCACGTACGGCTGCGTACCGAGGTGAGTCGGCGGTCCACGTTCTGTCACGGGGACAGCCACCTCGGGCCCACGGACGTGGGGACCGCCGACGCCTTCGCGTGCGTCCTCGCGGGCCTGGCGCAGGCCGGTGTGGATATGCGCGGCATGGCACCGGATGCGCCGGAAGCGATCCCGCACTCGCCCGGCGCCGCGCCCGGGCCGGGCCGCGGCGGGCACGGGCGGGTGCTCGACGGTCACGTCGAGGCCCAGGTGCACGGTCCCATCGTGCTGGGCCGGGACGCCGAGGCGCTGGTGCTCGACCCCTCGTTCCGGGGCACCCGGACGGCCCGGCTGCTCGCCTCGACCGGCGTGCCCCTGGAGTGGCACGCCGGCTTCGTGCTGGCGCCGCACGAAGTGGACGCGCGGTTCCGGGGGGCGGTCATGGTGGCGCTCGCCGAGTGGATCTGCCGCGCCCACTCCCCGCACGGCCTCCTCGACGCCCGGGTGCTCGGGCACGCGGCTGCGGCCGTCGTGCGCGAGCCGCACGCGTGGGCCGCATGGGGCACGCGGGACGAAGTACTCCAGTACATCAAGCAGTTGTGGCACGTGCTCGCGTGGTCGGGGCGGCCCCACGGCGGTGGGGCGTCGGCGAGTGACGGCGGCCGCGCGTGACGGCGGCCGGTGGTCAGCCCGGCTGCGCCGGGAGGCGCACGCGGCGCACCGCCGGCCAGCACGCCACACCCACCAGGAGCGCTATCGGATGGCCCCACGCGGCCAGCGGATCGGCGATGTCCAGGAGGTCCTGCGCGAGCAGCACTCCCACCACGGCCAGGATCGTCCAGCGGAAGAGCGGCACGAGCAGCCCCGCCAGGGCGCCCACCGTGGCCATCAGGCCGAAGCTGATGCCGTAGTCCAGGCGGTGCAGCGAGCTCTCGGGCAGCTGACCCGCCAGCACGGAGAGCGCGACCGGGATCTCGGTGGCCAGGGTGGCGATCACGTGCCCGAGCAGGAAGACGCCCGCCGTGCGCCAGCCGCCGATGCGGTGTTCCAGGGCGGCCAGGACGAAGACGAAGACGACCGCGTAGGGCGACAGGACGCCGCCCGCGATCCACAGCGCGCTGGCGACGATCGCGAGGACCGGCCGGGTCGAGAGATGGGCCACGTCGGTACTCGACCCCTGGAGCAGCGCGTCCACGGTGTCCCGGTCGCCGTACTGGGCGTACAGCGACGTCGCCAGGAGCAGCAGGGCGTAGCCGAAGGCGAACGGGGCGGCGGGCGACGGCAGCACCCGCCGCATCCGGCCCAGCCCGCGGCCCACGCCGAACGCCGGGCCCGGCTCGTCCGCCGGCCCACCGGTCGCCGTGCCGGGGGCTGCGGCGAGGGTCGTGCCGGGCGCCGTGCCGGGCGCTGTGGCGGACCGGGCGCCACTCGCCAGCGCGGCAGCGGAAGGCAGGGAAGCGGCGGGAGACGGTGCAGCCGACGGCAGAGCGGCACCCGAAGGCAAAGCAGCGGCGGAAGGCAGAGCGGCAGCCGAAGACAGGACGACACCCGAAGGCACGGCGGCACCCGAAGACACGGCGGCACCCGAAGACAGGGCGGCACCCGAAGGCACGGCGGCCGCAGAAGGCAGCGAAGCACCCGAGGGCAGCGCACCCGCAGAAGACAGAGCAGCACCCGCAGGCACGGCAGCACCCGCAGGCAGCGCAGCCCCGGAAGGCACGGCAGCAACCGGACGCACCCTGCGCCGCGTCGCGTTGGGCGGCGTGCTCGTCGGAGGGGCGGGCGGGCGGGTTTCGAGCGGGTGCACCGGGTGAGGCCCCTTCCCCGGACCGCGGCGAACCGCGCCCCGCATCAAGCCGCGCCCGCGTCGCCCGGCCGTGTTCCGTACTCGCTTACGTCCCTACAACGCACACCCTCCGCGAACGACTCCGGCCGCGTCTATGGCGTGCACCACAGCAGACAACCTTTGACGCGTCCTGTGCGTCAGGGGCTACCGGCACGTACCCGGCCCCCGGCCCGGCCAACCGTGGGCACAGCGTCCGGCGCGCGCCGGGCCGGGCCCGCAATTCACGTGCGCGGCGGCGCCACGAACGGCATCCTCACGGGCATGGACGACATCGCCACTCTCGATCGGCGCCAAGGACCCCACGGGGAAGTCGTACTGCGCCGGCGCGGGACGCATTTCGAGATCATCGCCAATGGCTGCTTCCTCATGGATACTTCGGACGGCCGCTCGGAGCGCCTGCTCATCGATGCGGCGTACGACACACTCGCGCCCGGCACCGCCCACCCCTCGCTGCTCATCGGCGGGCTCGGCGTCGGGTTCTCCCTCGCACATGCGGTCAGGGACCCGCGCTGGGGCCAAATCGCCGTGGTGGAGCGGGAGGACGCCATCATCGACTGGCACCGCGCAGGTCCACTCCACGCCATTTCCGGGCCGTCCCTGTCCGATTCGCGTACCCGGATCATCCACGCCGATCTGGTGGATTACGTACGTACCGCCCAGGACACCTTCGACGCGCTGTGCCTGGACATCGACAACGGGCCCGACTGGACCGTCACGGAGGGCAACGACCATCTGTACTCCCCGGCCGGACTCGCCCACTGCGCACGGCGGTTGAGACCCGAAGGGGTACTGGCGGTCTGGTCGGCCCAGCCCTCTCCCGCCTTCGAGCAGGCGCTCCGGAATGCCGGATTCACCGGGGTACATACCAAAGAGATCCGAGTTGCCCGGGGCGTCCCTGACGTGGTCCATCTCGGCGTTCGCCCTGCGTAGCCGAGATGCGGAAAGTGCCTCTAGTCTCTGACCGACACAGGGGATCACCCCACGGATCCCCGGGCGAGCACAGTCAGGGCGGGGCAACCGATGGAGCAGACTCACACCGGCCACAACGGCGTCGCGGCGACGCCCGGCGCCCAGCGCAGGGTTTTGGTCGTCGAGGACGACACGACGATCGTGGACGCCATCGCGGCCCGGCTGCGGGCCGAGGGCTTCCAGGTGCAGACGGCCGTCGACGGCCCCGCCGCCGTCGACACGGCCGAGGCCTGGCAGCCGGACCTGATGGTCCTCGACATCATGCTGCCCGGCTTCGACGGCCTGGAGGTCTGCCGCCGGGTCCAGGCCCGCAGGCCCGTGCCGGTCCTCATGCTGACGGCGCGCGACGACGAGACGGACATGCTGGTCGGGCTCGGGGTCGGCGCGGACGACTACATGACCAAGCCGTTCTCGATGCGCGAGCTGGCGGCCCGGGTCCATGTGCTGCTGCGCCGGGTGGAGCGCGCCGCGCTCGCCGCGAGTACGCCGCGCACGGGCATACTCCGCCTCGGCGAGCTGGAGATCGACCACGCGCAGCGCCGGGTACGGGTGCGCGGCGAGGACGTCCATCTGACGCCGACCGAGTTCGACCTGCTGAGCTGTCTGGCGAACACCCCGCGCGCCGTGCTCTCGCGCGAGCAGCTGCTCGCCGAGGTGTGGGACTGGGCCGACGCGTCCGGCACCCGCACCGTGGACAGCCACATCAAGGCGCTGCGCCGCAAGATCGGGGCCGAGCGCATCCGTACCGTCCACGGCGTCGGATACGCGCTGGAGACCCCGGCGCCATGAGCCGGGCCGGAGACCGGGCCCGGCAGCTGCGCGGCAGTGGCGAGCGGCCCGGCTGGGACGAGCCGGGCCGGCGCGGCAGCTGGGCCAGGGCGGGGCGGGGCCTGGGCGCCCGGATCGCCGCCGGGCTCAGATCGGTCTCGATATCGATCAAGACGAAGCTCGGCTCGCTCGTGGTCGTCTCCGTGTTCATCACGACGGGCCTGCTCATGGTGGCCCTGCAAACCCGCACCGAGCTCCGCTTCATCACGGTCTTCTCGGTGATAGCGACCCTGTTGATCACCCAGTTCGTCGCGCACGGGCTCACCGCCCCGCTCGACGAGATGAACACCGTGGCCCGCGCCATCTCGCACGGGGACTACACCCGCCGGGTGCGCGGCGCCGACCGTCGCGACGAGCTCGGCGACCTGGCCGGCACGATCAACCGCATGGCCGACGACCTGGAGGCCGTCGACCGCCACCGCAAGGAACTCGTGGCGAATGTCTCGCACGAGCTGCGCACGCCCATCGCGGCGCTGCGGGCGGTCCTGGAGAACGTGGTGGACGGAGTCTCCGCGGCCGACCCGGAGACGATGCGCACGGCCCTGAAGCAGACCGAGCGCCTTGGCCGGCTGGTCGAGACCCTGCTGGACCTGTCCCGTCTGGACAACGGCGTGGTGACGCTGCGCGCCCACCGCTTCGAGGTGTGGCCGTATCTGTCGGGCGTCCTCAAGGAGGCGAACCTCGCGGCCGCCCAGCGCAAGCTCTCCTCCGGTTCGGGCAACCACCAGCGCACCGACGTCCATCTGCACCTGGACGTGTCGCCGCCGGAGCTGACCGCGCACGCCGACGCGGAGCGGCTGCACCAGGTCGTGGCGAATCTCATCGACAACGCCGTCAAGCACTCGCCGCCGCACGGCCGGGTGACCGTACGGGCCCGGCGCGGCGCCCAGCCCGGCTCGCTCGACCTGGAGGTCCTTGACGAGGGCCCGGGCATACCGCAGTCGGAGTGGCACCGGGTGTTCGAACGCTTCAACCGGGGCACCGCGCCCTCGCCGCACGGCCCCGGCAGCGACGGCGGCACCGGGCTCGGGCTCGCCATCGCGCGCTGGGCGGTGGATCTGCACGGCGGCCGGATCGGGGTGGCCGAATCGGCGCGCGGCTGCCGCATCCAGGTCACCCTGCCGGGGCAACCCCGCCAGCAAAGTTGACGTAAAGTTCGAACCGGAAGCGGTCGTTCTGCGTGGTGTTCCACGGAGGCGGCCCTTCCGGCGCGCGGTCCAGGGGGCCGTGGCCGTACTGCCGCGTACCCAAAGGGACGCGAGGAAGAGCGGAACCACGCTTGTTTCCCGCCATTTCGCGCTCCGAAACCACGCGTCCGGTGTGACTTACACGACTGTGGCATGCCCGGCCTGCGCGTCCAGGCAAGGGAGGCGTAGCCTTTATTTCCGCTGTCCATCACCTTGTGAAGCGGAAGAGGGCGGTTACCGCCGTGTCGTCTCAGTCCCCCAGTAATTCGAGCGTCTCGACCGACCAAGACGGGCAGGGCAAGAACCCTGCGGCCGGCTTTGGTGCCAATGAGTGGCTTGTCGACGAGATCTACCAGCAGTACCTCCAGGACCCCAATTCGGTCGACCGTGCCTGGTGGGACTTCTTCGCCGACTACAAGCCGGGTGCCACCGGCACGGCGGACAACCCTGTTCAGGGTGCTCCCACCGCGCCCGCGCCCGCCCCGGCCGCCCCGGCTCCCGCGGCGCCGGCCGCCGCGCCGGCGAAGGCCCAGGCCGCTCCGGCAGCCGTCCCGGCTCCGGCCCAGGCGAAGCCCGCTGCGGCCGCGCCCGCCAAGCCCGCCGCCGCGCCGGCCGCCGCGAAGCCGGCCCCCAAGGCGGCGACGACCGGTGCGAGCACCGGCTCCACCGGAACGGCCGGGGCCGTGCAGCCTTCTGGGGCCACCGAGGCCCCGGCGGGCCCGGAGTACGTGACGCTGCGCGGCCCCGCCGCCGCGGTCGCCAAGAACATGAACGCCTCGCTCGAGATGCCCACGGCCACGTCCGTGCGCGCCGTCCCGGTGAAGCTTCTGTTCGACAACCGCATCGTCATCAACAACCACCTCAAGCGCGCCCGGGGCGGGAAGGTCTCCTTCACCCACCTCATCGGGTACGCGATGGTGCAGGCGATCAAGGCCATGCCGTCGATGAACTACGCGTTCGTCGAGAAGGACGGCAAGCCGACCCTGGTCAAGCCGGAGCACGTGAACTTCGGCCTCGCCATCGACCTGGTGAAGCCCAATGGCGACCGCCAGCTCGTCGTCGCCGGCATCAAGAAGGCCGAGACGCTCAACTTCTTCGAGTTCTGGCAGGCGTACGAGGACATCGTGCGCCGCGCCCGGAACAACAAGCTGACGATGGACGACTTCACCGGCGTCACCGTCTCGCTGACCAACCCCGGCGGCCTCGGCACCGTGCACTCCGTGCCGCGTCTGATGCCCGGACAGTCGGTCATCATGGGCGTCGGCTCGATGGACTACCCGGCCGAGTTCCAGGGCACCTCGCAGGACACCCTGAACAAGCTGGGCATCTCGAAGGTGATGACCCTCACCTCGACGTACGACCACCGGGTGATCCAGGGCGCGGCGTCGGGCGAGTTCCTGCGCATCGTCGCCAACCTGCTCCTCGGCGACAACGGCTTCTTCGACGACATCTTCGAGGCGCTGCGCATCCCCTACGAGCCGGTCCGCTGGCTCAAGGACATCGACGCCTCGCACGACGACGACGTCACCAAGGCCGCCCGCGTCTTCGAGCTGATCCACTCCTACCGGGTCCGCGGCCACGTCATGGCCGACACCGACCCGCTGGAGTACCGCCAGCGCAAGCACCCCGACCTGGACATCACCGAGCACGGCCTCACCCTGTGGGACCTGGAGCGGGAGTTCGCGGTCGGCGGCTTCGCCGGCAAGACCCTGATGAAGCTGCGTGACGTCCTCGGCGTCCTGCGCGACTCGTACTGCCGCACCACCGGCATCGAGTTCATGCACATCCAGGACCCCAAGCAGCGCAAGTGGATCCAGGACCGCGTCGAGCGCTCGCACTCCAAGCCGGAGCGCGAGGAGCAGCTGCGCATCCTGCGCCGCCTGAACGCCGCCGAGGCGTTCGAGACGTTCCTCCAGACCAAGTACGTCGGCCAGAAGCGCTTCTCGCTCGAGGGCGGCGAGTCGGTCATCCCGCTGCTCGACGCCGTCATCGACAGCGCCGCCGAGTCGCGCCTGGACGAGGTCGTCATCGGCATGGCCCACCGCGGCCGCCTGAACGTGCTCGCCAACATCGTCGGCAAGTCCTACGCGCAGATCTTCCGCGAGTTCGAGGGCAACCTCGACCCGAAGTCGATGCACGGCTCCGGCGACGTGAAGTACCACCTGGGCGCGTCCGGCACCTTCACCGGTCTGGACGGTGAGCAGATCAAGGTCTCGCTCGTCGCCAACCCCTCGCACCTGGAGGCGGTCGACCCGGTCCTTGAGGGTGTCGCCCGCGCCAAGCAGGACGTCATCAACAAGGGCGGCACGGACTTCACGGTCCTGCCCGTCGCCCTGCACGGTGACGCGGCCTTCGCCGGGCAGGGTGTCGTCGCCGAGACCCTGAACATGTCGCAGCTGCGCGGCTACCGCACCGGCGGCACGGTCCACATCGTCATCAACAACCAGGTCGGCTTCACCGCCGCCCCGGAGTCGTCGCGTTCGTCCATGTACGCCACCGACGTGGCCCGCATGATCGAGGCGCCGATCATCCACGTGAACGGCGACGACCCGGAGGCCGTGGTCCGCGTCGCGCGCCTGGCCTTCGAGTTCCGCCAGACGTTCAACAAGGACGTCGTCATCGACCTCATCTGCTACCGCCGTCGCGGTCACAACGAGGGCGACAACCCGCAGTTCACCAACCCGCAGATGTACAACCTGATCGACAAGAAGCGTTCGGTGCGCAAGCTCTACACCGAATCGCTCATCGGTCGTGGTGACATCACCCTGGAAGAGGCCGAGCAGGCCCTTCAGGACTTCCAGGGGCAGCTGGAGAAGGTGTTCGCGGAGGTCCGCGAGGCCACCTCGGCCCCGGGCGAGATCCACTCCTCCGACACCCAGGCGCAGTTCCCGGTCGCCGTCTCCACGGCGGTCTCGCAGGAGGCCGTCAAGCGCATCGCCGAGTCGCAGGTGAACATCCCCGAGCGGATCACCGTCCACCCGCGTCTGATGCCGCAGATGCAGCGCCGCGCCGCCTCCGTCGAGGACGGCACGATCGACTGGGGCATGGGCGAGACCCTGGCCATCGGTTCGCTGCTCATGGAGGGCGTCCCGGTCCGGCTCTCCGGCCAGGACACCCGCCGCGGCACGTTCGGCCAGCGCCACGCGGTCCTGGTCGACCAGGTCACCGGCGAGGACTACACCCCGCTGATGTACCTCTCCGACGACCAGGCGCGCTACAACGTCTACGACTCGCTGCTCTCGGAGTACGCGGCGATGGGCTTCGAGTACGGCTACTCGCTGGCCCGTCCCGAGTCCCTGGTGATGTGGGAGGCGCAGTTCGGCGACTTCGTCAACGGCGCCCAGACGGTCGTGGACGAGTTCATCTCCTCGGCCGAGCAGAAGTGGGGCCAGACCTCCGGCGTCACGCTGCTCCTGCCGCACGGCTACGAGGGCCAGGGCCCGGACCACTCGTCCGCCCGCCCGGAGCGCTTCCTCCAGATGTGCGCGCAGAACAACATGACGGTCGCCATGCCGACGCTGCCGTCGAACTACTTCCACCTGCTGCGCTGGCAGGTCCACAACCCGCACCACAAGCCGCTCATCGTCTTCACCCCGAAGTCGATGCTGCGTCTGAAGGCGGCGGCCTCGAAGGTCGAGGAGTTCACCAGCGGTGGGTTCCGCCCGGTGATCGGCGACGAGCACGTGGACGCGAGCGCGGTGCGCAAGGTCGTGTTCTGCGCGGGCAAGGTCTACTACGACCTGGTCGCCGAGCGCGAGAAGCGCGGCGCGACGGACGCGGCGGCTGCCAACACGGCGATCATCCGCATCGAGCGCCTGTACCCGCTGCCGGGTACCGAGCTCCAGGCGGAGATCGCGAAGTTCCCGAACGCCGAGAAGTACCTGTGGGCCCAGGAGGAGCCGGCGAACCAGGGTGCCTGGCCGTTCATCGCGCTCAACCTGATCGACCACCTGGACCTGGCCGTCGGCGCGGACGTGCCGCACGGCGAGCGCCTGCGCCGCATCTCGCGCCCGCACGGCTCGTCCCCTGCGGTGGGCTCGAAGAAGCGCCATGAGCAGGAGCAGGAGCAGCTGGTGAACGAGGTCTTCGAGGCCTAGTCCGCGGCTGTCGTACGCGATCGAGGGGCCCGGCATCCCGAGTGGACGGGGATGCGGGGCCCTTCGGCGTACCGGGCGCGGGCGGGCGGCCTTCAGTCGCCGGGGCCACCTCACCGCCGGTGCGGCCTCAGTCGCCCGGTGCCCGGGCCGCCTCAGCCGACGGGCGCCACCTCAGCCGGCCCGCGACGACCTCAGCCGATCCGTGCGACGTCAGCCGACCCGTGCGACGTCAGCCGGTCCGCCCGTCGTCGCCGCCGTCCTGCCGGGCGCTGTCCTCCGCTCCCCCGTCCCCTGCGTCGGCGTCGGCGTCTCCCTCGGCGGCGTCCGCCGCCTGAGGCACGCGTATGACCACGCTGCCGCTGGCCAGGTCTATCGGCCCGCGCCCCGGATCGGAGTCACCGACCTCGTCGAGCGTGATCTCCTGCCGGCGGCGCTCCTCCTCGGTGTGCCGCCGCGCGGGAGCGAAGACCTCGTCGAGCCCTCCGAACATCCGCAGCCACCTCCGTCAGTCGTCCCCTGCCTCATACCCCCACAACGCCGCGCCGCGCCTGTCCGATCCCGATCAAGCGAGCGGATTCGGCGGCCTGGGGGGCAGCACGTGCCGGATACGCTGGGGTGACCATCCCGTACGTCCCAGGAGCAAGTTGTGTACTTCACCGACCGCGGCATCGAGGAGCTGGAGAAGCGGCGCGGCGAGGAGGAGGTCACCTTCGAGTGGCTCGCCGAGCAGCTGCGTACCTTCGTCGATCTGAACCCCGACTTCGAGGTGCCGGTCGAACGGCTCGCCACGTGGCTGGCGCGTCTTGACGACGAGGACGACGACGAGGAGTGAGGGCGCGCCGTCCCGAGCGCGGCCGGATCACGTAATACGCGTCAGTCGCGTGGACAGCGGCCGCCGGGCTGGGCCCGGACGCGGCCGTACGCGAGGCTCATGGCCCCCTGGGCGGTGAGGATCGCGCCCGCCGCGGTCCAGCCGCCGCTGCGGCGGGCCAGCCCCCAGGCCGTGAGTGGCAATCCCACCGCGAGCTGGGCGCCTCCCACCAAGCGCGCCCAGGGTGCGCACACCGCAGGGCTCACCGGGTCGGCCTCGGTCGCCGCGAGCCCGGGGCGCGCGGCGTCGCGCGGGCCGGGCCACTCAATGGTCTCTGCACCCTGTTCGAGGGCCGCCGCGCGCAGTTCGTCGGCCGGTTCGCCCGGTGCGAGGCCGCCGGGCAGGCGGATCCCCGTACGGGCGAGGACCGCGAGCAGGCCGAGCAGGCGGACGCGGGCGTCGGCGGCCGGGTCGGGCCGGGTCAGCGCGTCGAGCGCTGCCACGTCGTGCACGGGGTCGAGGACGAGCCGGGCCGCGAAGGTGCGCATCGCCTCGTCCTCGCCCAGCGGGGTGCCGTCGGCGAGCCAGACGTAACCGACCGGGCGGCGAAAGCCGGAGGCCAGGGTGTATCCCGCGTGGGCGTCGTCCCACCACAGGGCGATCGCGGGCCGGCCCACGCCGATGGCGAGCGCGCCCGCCCAGCCGGTCAGCACCTGGTCGACGGGGTCGGCGCCGGGCCGCCTGCGCTCGTAGGACGGGATCAGCACACTCCAGCCCTCGCCCGCCGCGGTGAGCAGCACCGGCTCGCGCAGCAGCTGGGCGACCGGGCGGACCACCGCGGGTTCGGCGCGGCACAGGAGCAGCGCTCCGGGGGCGAGGGCGACGGGCATGAGCCTCACGCTAGGCCATCTTGACCCGTTTCTGACCCATTTCACCGGTTCGCGAAGGTCGCGACTTTCCCAAGGGCTTGACTTTCCCGGCTCGCGATATAACGTGTTTAGGGGACACGCGATATATTGCGTCTACCCCCCAGCTATCCCACTGCTCGTAGCCGTACGAACGCGGCGTCCAGGAGGTCAGCCATGTCCAAGTCCACGTGGTCCGTCCCAGAGTCGCAGAAGCTCACCTTCGACGAACCGGTGACGAGGGTCCAGGTGCGCGTCGTCAACGGAACGGTGAACGTCGTGGGCACCGAGGAAAGTTCCTCGCGCCTGGAGATCTCCTCGGTCGAGGGACCCCCGCTGATCGTGACGCGCGAAGGCTCGACGCTCACCGTCGCCTACGAGGATCTGGCCTGGCGGGACTTCCTCAAGTGGCTCAACCGCAAGGGCTGGAACCGCAGCGCGGTGGTCTCGCTCGCGGTGCCGGCCGACGCGGACGTCGAGGTCGGCACGGTCGGCGCGGGCGCGGTGGTCTCGGGGATCCGGGGGCGCACGGAGGTAAGGGGGGTCACCGGTGACGCCACCCTGGTCAAGCTCGCCGGACCGGTACGCGCCGAGAGCGTCACCGGCGACGTGGAGGCCCAGCGGGTCACGGGGGAGTTCCGGTTCAAGTCGGTCTCCGGCCACCTGACCGTCGTCGAAGGGGCCGGGGCCACCGTGGCCGCCGAGTCGGTCAGCGGCGACATGCTGCTCGACCTCGACCCGGGCCCCCGGGCCTCCGACATCCGCCTGACCACCGTGTCCGGCGAGGTCGCCATCCGGCTGCCGCACCCGGCCGACGCGCGGGTCGAGGCCAACACCGCCAGCGGGGCCGTCTCCAGCGCCTTCGAGGATCTGCGGATCAGCGGACAGTGGGGCACGAAGAAGATCACCGGCACGCTGGGGGCGGGCAACGGGACGCTCAGGGCGACGACGGTCTCCGGCTCGATCGCGCTCCTGCGCAGGCCCGCCACGGCGGACGAGGAGGGGCCGTTGGAGGACCGGGCGCCGGGCGGCGGGCCCGAGCCGGACGCCGAGGCCCCCGCCGACGCCCAGTCCGACTCGACCGGTTCGACCGGCTCGGCCGGTTCGACCAAGAAGGTGCTCTGACATGGCCCCCGTCTTCGCCCACGGTCGCCTCCGCCTCTACCTCCTCAAGCTGCTCGACGAGGCGCCGCGCCACGGATACGAGGTGATCCGCCTGCTCGAAGAGCGCTTCGAGGGGCTGTACGCGCCCAGCGCGGGCACCGTCTACCCCCGGCTCGCCAAGCTGGAGGCCGAGGGCCTGGTCACGCACACCAGCGAGGGCGGCCGCAAGGTCTACTCGATCACTGACGCCGGCCGCGCGGAGTTGGCGGGGCGCGGCGGTGAACTCGCGGATCTGGAAATGGAGATCCGCGAGTCCGTCTCCGAACTCGCCGCCGAGATCCGCGACGACGTACGCGGTGCGGCCGGCAGTCTGCGCGACGACATGCGCCGCGCGGCGCGCGAGTCCCGTACGGGGTCCTCTTCGGCCGGCGCCGGCAAGGGGTTCCCCGAGGCGTCCGACTTCTTCGACGGCGCGTGGGGCGACAAGGAGGCCTGGCAGCAGGCCAAGGACGAGTTCAAACGGGCGAAGCAGGAGTGGAAGGAGCAGGCGCGGCGCGCGAAGGAGGAGTCCCGCCGGGCCCGCGACGAGGCGGAGCAGGCGCGCCGCCAGGCGAAGGAGGCGCAGGAGAAGGCGCGCGAGGACGTGCAGCGCCAGGTGCAGGAACACTTCGCGCGGGGCGACTGGCCCACGGGGGTACGGGAAGGGCTCGCCGAGCTCACCAAGGAGCTGGGCCGGTTCGGTCTGGGGCAGCCTGCGCGGGAGCGGGAGCGGGAGCGGGAGCCGGAGCCGGAGCGGGAGCCGGAGCGGGAGCCGGAGCGGGAGCCGGCGGAGCCGGAGTGGGCGCGGGAGGAGTCCTCCGGTGACCCGGCGCGGGACCTGGACCGGTTGCTCGACCGGTTCCGCGACGGAATCCGGGACGCGGCCCGGGACCACGGCGTGACGGAGTCCCAACTCCGTGAGGCCAGGCGGCACTTGGCAGAAGCGGCGGCCCGAATCACCACCACCCTCCACCCCTGACAGCCCCACCGGGCCGGGGCGCGGCCTGTAGCTGCGGGCCGCACGTGGCCAGTCACGCACGGGCCAACCCCGCGAGCCCGGCTTACACGTGCGGGCCGTGCGCGGCCGACCGCGCAGTTCCCCGCGCCCCTGACCACTTGGCGCCGGCCCGCACGGGGGCTTCAGCCCGGCCGGCACAGTTCCCCGCGCCCCTGGCGGGATTGGTGCCGGCCCGGGCGGCCATCGTCAGCCTGTCCGGCGTTTGAGGACGAGCGCCTTCAGCGCGAACGGGGTCCGGGGCGGAGCCCCAGGATTTTTCCTTCCACCCCCGGAGGGTTTAGGGAAGGGGCGGGGAGGGGCCCCCGGGGTCTGGGGCGAAGCCCCAGGAGGCCGACCCGCACGTGCGGGCCGTGCGCGGCCCGCCGCGCAGTTCCCCGCGCCCCTGACCACTTGGCGCCGGCCCGCACCCTCGGCCGCACCCAGCACCCCCGCCCCAGCAGGGCTCATGCCGGCCCGCGCGGGCACAGTCACCCCGCCCAGCCGGGGGCGACGCCGGCCCGCGCGCACAGTCACCCCGCCACACCGAAGGCGCGGCGCCCGCCCCCGCGCGCGCAATCACCCCGCCCAGCCGAGGGGGCGGCGCCGGCCCGCGCGCACAGTCACCCTGCCCGGTCGATGGCGCGGTTTGCCGGCCCGCGTCCTAGAGGGCCGCCTCGACCGCCTCGTACGACGCCCCGTACCGCTCCAGCACCTCCCCCTCAACCCCCCGCACGGCCAGCAGCCCCAGCAGAAGGTGCTCGTCCCCGATGGACTTCTCCTTCCGCGCCACCACCACCCGCAGCGCCTTCTCCAACACCCTCTTCGCCCCCTTCGTGAAGGCCGGCCTCCCGGAGGGCCACGCCCTGCCCGGCTCGGCGCGGGAGAGCGCGCCAGGACCGTGCACCCCCTCGACCCTGGCGACTATCTCCGCCACGGAGATGCCAAGATCCGCCAACGCCTCCTCGTCCGCCCGGGACATGCCGCCCCGGCGCCGCGCGGCGGCCAGCCCCTCGGCGATCTCGGCACGCCGGCCGGTGACGCCCAGCGCGGCGAGCACGCGGGCCCCCGCCGTGTCCTCGCGGTCGAGGAGCGAAAGGAGCAGGTGCTCCTCGGTCACCACCGGGGACCCCGCGCGGGAGGCGCGCTCCACCGCCCCCGCCACCACCGCCCGCGCGTCACCCGTGAATCGCTCGAACATCAAGACCTCCCGTGCTTCTTGTGGACGGCCTGCCGGCTGACCCCCAGCTCGGCGGCGATCTCCTGCCATGACCAGCCCTGATCGCGGGCGCTGCGCACCTGTACGGATTCGAGCTGTTCCAGGAGCCGGCGCAGCGCGGCGACGGCCCGCAGTCCGACCCTCGGGTCGCGGTCGCCGGCTCGTGCGGCGAGATCGGTTGCCTTGGTCATGGCGTCAACGTACATTGACAACCGCCCATCGTCAACCAAAGTTGACACCCACGCCAAGCAAAAGGCCGCAGCCCGCGCACGTACACCCCGCGCGAAACCACGGCCCACCCCCGCCCGGCCGGACCGGCGTCACTCCACCGTGAGGACGACCTTCCCGAAGACGTCCCCCGTCGCCACCTTCTCGAAGCCCTCCCGGGCCCGGTCAAGCGGAAGCACCTCGTCGATGACGGGACGCACACCCGTCGCCGAGCAGAACGCGAGCAGGTCCTCCAGCTCGTCCTTCGTGCCCATGGTCGAGCCGACGACCTTCAGCTCCAGGAAGAAGATGCGGGTCAGCTCGGCGTGGGCGGGCCGGTCGCCGCTGGTGGCGCCGGAGATGACCAGGGTCCCCCCGGGGCGCAGGGACTTCACGGAGTGGGACCAGGTCGCCGCCCCCACCGTCTCGATCACCGCGTCCACGCGCTGCGGCAGTCGCGCCCCCGATTCGTACGCCTCGACCGCCCCCAGCGCCACCGCCCGCCGGCGCTTGGCCTCGTCGCGGCTGGTGGCGAAGACCCGGAGCCCCGCCGCCTTGCCGAGCACGATCGCGGCCGTGGCGACGCCGCCCCCCGCGCCCTGCACGAGCACCGAATCCCCGGGCCGCACACCGGCGTTGGTGAACAGCATCCGGTAGGCGGTCAGCCACGCCGTCGGCAGGCACGCGGCCTCCGCGAAGCTCATCCCCTTCGGCTTGGGCAGCACGTTCCAGGTGGGTACGGCGACCTGCTCGGCGAAGGTGCCCTGGTACTTCTCGGTGAGGATCGAGCGGCCCTCGGCGGGGCCGACCCCGTGACCGCTCTGGCCGATCACCGAGTGCAGGACGACCTCGTTGCCGTCCTGGTCGACCCCGGCCGCGTCGCAGCCCAGGATCATCGGCAGTTTGTCCTCGGTGAGCCCGACCCCGCGCAGCGACCAGATGTCGTGGTGGTTGAGGGAGGCGGCCCGTACGTCGATCAGGCTCCAGCCGGGGCGCACCTCGGGGGCCGGCCGCTCCCCCAACTCGAGGCCGCTGAGCGGCTGGTCACGGTCGATGCGGGCGGCGTATGCGGCGAACATGGCCCTGACCTTAGGGTGCGCGGCCCGGCCGCCGGAACCTCCCACGGCTGTGACGCCCCGCACGCCGCGAGAGCGCGAACGGCCGTGCCGGGCTCCCCGAAGGAGCGCCCGGCACGGCCGCGTACGCACAGATCCGGATGCCGCTACCGGCGCGCCACGCCCTCGGCGCGGGCGGCGGCGGCGACCGCGGCCGTGACGGCGGGGGCGACCCGCTCGTCGAACGGCGACGGGATGACGTAGTCGGCGGCGAGCTGGTCGCCCACGACATCGGCCAGCGCGTTCGCCGCGGCGATCTTCATGCCCTCGGTGATCCGGGAGGCCCGGACCTGGAGGGCGCCCGCGAAGATGCCGGGGAAGGCGAGCACGTTGTTGATCTGGTTCGGGTAGTCCGAGCGGCCGGTGGCCACGACCGACGCGTACTTGTGCGCGACGTCGGGGTGCACCTCGGGGTTCGGGTTGGCCATCGCGAAGACGAAGGCACCCGGCGCCATGGAGGCGACCGCGGGCTCGGGGACCGTACCGCCGGAGACGCCGATGAAGACGTCCGCGCCGGCGAGCGCGCTCTCCAGGGAGCCGGAAAGGCCCGCCTTGTTGGTGAGTTCGGCGAGCTCGCGCTTGACGTCGGTCAGGTCCGTACGGTCGCTGCTGACGATGCCCTTGCGGTCGGCGACCGCCACATCGCCGAGCCCGGCTTCGAGCAGGAACTTGGCGATGGCCACGCCCGCCGCGCCGGCGCCCGAGATCACCGCGCGCAGGTCGTCGAGCGTGCGCCCGGTGAGCTTGGCGGCGTTGCGCAGGGCGGCCAGGGTGACGACGGCCGTGCCGTGCTGGTCGTCATGGAAGACCGGAATGTCCAGGGCCTCCTGGAGGCGCCGCTCGATCTCGAAGCAGCGCGGGGCCGAGATGTCCTCCAGGTTCACCCCGCCGAAGGAGGGGGCGAGCCGGACGACGGTCTCGATGATCTCGTCCGTGTCGGTGGTCGCGAGCGCGATCGGCACCGCGTCGACGCCGCCGAACTGCTTGAACAGGATCGCCTTGCCCTCCATGACCGGGAGGGAGGCCTCGGGGCCGATGTCGCCGAGCCCGAGCACCGCGGTGCCGTCCGTCACGACGGCGACGACCTGCGACTTCCAGGTGTAGTCGTGGACCAGCTCCGGATTCTCGGCGATCGCGCTGCACACCTTGGCGACGCCCGGTGTGTAGGCGAGGGACAGGTCGTCCTTGTCCCGGATCGGCACGGTGGCCTGCACGGCCATTTTGCCGCCCCGGTGGAGCGCGAAGGCAGGGTCGAAGGATTCGACGGAATCTCCGTAACCCTCCGTGGTGCTTTCGCTGCGAGGATTGACGATCTCCGCTGCCATGGTGTTGTACCCCTTAAGTCTTCATCAGTTGAGGGTGGCCACTCCTTGTTGAGGAGGGGTGGGCGGACCCGCGTACGTGCCCCGCTGAGGGCGGTTGGCCCGCCCCGCGGGGAGGAGGTACGTACGCGCGGGCGCGCCGCACACGCGCCCTGAGCCCCGGATGAGGGGTGTAAGGATCCTTCTTACCGGACAGAGACGTCCGCCGACGAGTCCATATTGACCCAGCGTCGACGCTCCGTCGCAAGCGGCCTCCGTACCGTGACACGACTCTTCACGCGGTGTCCCGACAAGTCGGTTACGCGGCATGAAACATATCCGCATCATGAGATGAACCGGAGAATTCACGGCCGATGGAGGCCCGGCCCGCAGATGGTCCCGCGCCGAGAGCCGGGATGTGGCGGCATGGGCGGATTCGGGGGGTGACCCGTTATCCGATTTTGACATGGCTGCGACCTCGATTTTCGAGGTCCGAATGGCAAGATGCGACTTCACACGCGGTTCACGCCGCGGTCGCGACACCCGAGGACGCGTGCACGACCACCGCCAGGACCTGTGCGTTTCGTTGTACGCACGCCATGGCCACTCCCTCAACACCTGCCGGAGGAACCCGACCATGACCGCAAGCACCACCCGCCGCACGACCGCCGCCACCTCCCGGATTGCCGCGGTCGGCGCGATCGCGGTCGCGGGCGCCCTGCTGGTCACCGGCTGCGGTGACCAGACGAAGAAGGGCTCGGCCCCCGAGTCGTCGGGCGGGGCCTCGAAGTCCGCGCCGCTCTTCTCCAAGCTCCCCGCCAACATCCAGAAGGCCGGCGTCATCAAGGTCGGCACGGACGCCACGTACGCCCCCATGGAGTTCAAGCAGGGCGAGAACATCGTGGGCATCGACCCGGACATCGCCGCGGCCCTCGGCAAGCAGCTCGGCGTGAAGTTCGAGTTCACCAGCGGCACCTTCGACACCCTCCTCGGCGCGCTGCCGACCGGCCGCTACGACGCGGTCATGTCCTCGGTGAGCGACACCAAGGCCCGCCAGGAAGGCCTCGACAAGGACGGCAAGAAGACCGGTACGGGTGTCGACTTCGTCGACTACTACACGGCGAGCACCGGCATCCTGGTCAAGAAGGGCAACCCGCAGGGCATCAAGTCCACCGACGACCTGTGCGGCAAGAAGATCGCCGTGCAGCGCGGCACCACCTATGAGCAGGCCGCCAAGGACCTCGCCGCCAAGTGCGAGAAGGACGGCAAGGGCAAGCTGGACTTCGAGGCCTTCGCCACCGACGCCGAGGCGCAGACGCGCGTCAAGGCCGGCGGCGCGGTCGCCGACCTCAACGACTCCCCGGTGGCCGCGTACATCGCGAAGACCGCGGGCGGCGGCGCCGACTTCGAGGCGGTCGCCAACCCCTCCGACGCGGGCCCCTTCGGCATCGCGGTGGACAAGAAGAACACCCAGCTGCGCGACGCCCTGTCGCAGGCGCTTGACGCGATCATCAAGGACGGCTCGTACAAGACGGCCATCGACAAGTGGGGCGGTGCGCAGGGCGCCGTCACCAAGGCAGCCATCAACGGCGGCTCCTGACCCGCGCACCACTGAAGGGCAGTCGCTGTGACTGACAAGCTCGACAAGACCCCCACCGGCGAGGCGGGAGCCGCGCCGGGGCAGGTCCCCCCGGACGTCATCCGGGCCATCCCGGTCCGCCACTACGGCCGCTGGATCAGCGCCGTCCTCGTCGTCGCCGTGCTCGGCGCGCTCGGGTACGCGTTCGCCCAGGGCAATGTGCGCTGGGCGACGGTGACGGACAAGCTGTTCGACGCCAGCATCCTGACCGGTCTGTGGCACACCGTCCTGATCAGCGTGGTCTCGATGGCGGTGGGCCTGATCCTCGGCGTGCTGTTCGCCGTGATGCGGCTCTCGAAGAACCCGGTGACCAGTTCGGTCGCCTGGCTGTACATCTGGTTCTTCCGCGGCACCCCGGTCTACGTACAGCTCCTGATCTGGTTCAACCTGGCGCTGATCTTCCCGATCCTGAACCTCGGGTTCTACAAGGACTACATGACCGCGGTCATGACGCCCTTCCTCGCCGCCCTGCTCGGCCTCGGTCTCAACGAGGGCGCGTACATGGCGGAGATCGTCCGGGCCGGCATCCAGTCGGTGGACGAGGGCCAGACCGAGGCCGCGCACGCCCTCGGCATGACCCAGACGCAGACCATGCGCCGTGTGGTGCTCCCCCAGTCGATGCGGGTGATCATCCCGCCGACGGGCAACGAGTTCATCAACATGCTCAAGACGTCGTCGCTGGTCGTCGCCGTCCAGTACCAGGATCTGCTGCGCAGCGCCCAGGACGTCGCCGCGACCTCGTTCGCGGTGATGGAGATGCTGTTCCTGGCCTCGCTCTGGTACCTGGCCCTGACCAGTGTGTTCAGCGTCGGCCAGTACTACCTGGAGCGCCGTTTCGCACGAGGTTCGCTGCGCGCCCTGCCGCCCACGCCGCTGGAGCGCGTCAAGTCGAACCTGCTCTCCCTTACCAACTGGCGGCGGTGACCCCATGACTGCACAACCGATGGTCAAGGCGGAGGGCGTCCACAAGTCGTTCGGCCCCGCCCACATCCTCAAGGGCATCGACCTGGAGGTGGCCGAGGGCGAGGTGTTCTGCCTGATCGGCCCGTCCGGTTCGGGCAAGTCCACCTTCCTGCGGTGCATCAACCACCTGGAGCAGATCAACGCCGGGCGGCTGTACGTCGACGGCGAGCTGGTCGGCTACCGGCAGAAGGGCGACAAGCTCTACGAGCTGAAGGACAGCGAGGTCGCCCGCAAGCGCCGGGACATCGGCATGGTCTTCCAGCGCTTCAACCTGTTCCCGCACATGACGGCCGTCGAGAACGTCATGGAGGCGCCGGTCCAGGTCAAGCGGGAGTCCAAGTCGGTGGCCCGCGAGCGGGCGCTGAAGCTGCTCGACCGGGTGGGCCTCGCGGACAAGGCGGGCAACTACCCCTCGCAGCTCTCCGGCGGCCAGCAGCAGCGCGTGGCGATCGCCCGCGCGCTGGCGATGCAGCCGAAGCTGATGCTCTTCGACGAGCCGACCTCCGCGCTCGACCCGGAGCTGGTGGGTGACGTCCTGGACGTCATGCGGGGCCTGGCCGAGGACGGCATGACGATGATCGTGGTCACCCACGAGATGGGCTTCGCGCGCGAGGTCGGCGACTCGCTGGTCTTCATGGACGACGGCGTGGTGGTCGAAGCCGGCCACCCGCGCGAGGTCCTGACGAACCCTCAGCACGACCGGACGAAGTCGTTCCTGTCCAAGGTGCTGTGAGCGTGAGCGCGGGTAAGTAGCCCCGTTCGAAGGGGGGTTGGGGGCGCGAAGCCCCCAACCCCCCTTCCGCGTACGCACCGTGACGCCGACTACTTCAGGGCGAGGAGCAGGGTGTCCGAAGGGGAGGCCCACACGGGGCGGGCCTCGGCGAACCCGGCCGCGCGCAGGGTCTCGGCGTGCCAGGACACCGAGGGCATGTCGCCGTCGGCGTGCTCGCCGTAGATCTCGTACCGCGCGGCGGTCGGTCCGGCCAGTACGGGGTCCTTGGCGGCCAGCGCCCACCACTCGGCCCAGTCCAGGGCGCCGGCGGCCTTGGCGCGGTCCATCGCGGCGTGGCGGTGGGCGCGTTCGGCCGCGTTGATGCGCGGGGTGGCGGGGTCGATCATGTGGTCGGCGTTCATGAAGACGCCTCCCTCCCGCACGAGCCCGGCGACCTGCCCGTAGAGCGCGGCCAGCGGCTCGCTGTGCAGCCAGTGCAGGGCGGTCGCGGTGAGCACGGCGTCGTAGGAATCGTACGGGAGCGCCTTGACCCATCCCGGGTCCTTGAGGTCGGCGCTCACGAAGGTGACCCGCTCGTCCCCGGCGAAGGTGCCGCCGGCGATGGCGAGCAGGGCGGGGTCGAGATCCACGCCGGTGCTCACCGCTTGCGGGAACCTCTTGAGGAGCCGGTCCGTAATACTCCCTGTACCGCACGCGAGGTCCAGCACGCGCGGCGCGGGCCCGACGCAGGCCTCGACCATGTCGAGCATGACCCGGAAGCGCTCCTCGCGGTCCGGCATGTACCACTCCTGCTGACGGTCCCAGCTGTCCTGCCAGCCGCGCCAGGTGGTGCCGCCGCCCGTACCCGTACCTGTTTCCGCACCCGTTTCCGTCACCGGAAACCCTCCTTCGAAGCCGCCGTGTAATACCCTCGATGGGCACCCAGCCGTTACCTGGAACGCCCCCGACCCTAGACCGCCGCCGTAAGGACTACAAGTGGAACTGGCCTATTACTCGGACTACGCCGTGCGCCTGGTCAACACCGAGGAGCCGGCCCGCAACAAGGACACGCTGACGTCGGTCGACGCGGTCCGCGCCCTGTTCGGCACCAACCAGTCGGCGGCCCGCAGGGCCACGGACGCGGACGTGACGCGTTTCCGCTCGGTGCGGGCCCGGCTGCGCGCGGTCTTCGAGGCGGCCGACGGGGGCCAGGAGGTCCAGGCGGTGGACCTCCTCAACTCGCTGCTGCTCGAATTCCCCGTCAGCCCGCAGGTGTCGGGCCACGAGCACCGCGACGAGGACGGCCGCCCGCTGTGGCACATGCACCTGGCCGACCACCCCTCGAACGCGACGGCGGGCTACGCCGCGATCGCCTCCATGGGACTGGCCTTCCACCTCACGGAGTTCGGCGTCGACCGGCTCGGCCTGTGCCAGGCGGCGCCGTGCCGCAACGCCTATCTCGACACCTCGACCAACCGCTCGCGCCGCTACTGCTCGGACCGCTGCGCGACCCGTGCCAACGTGGCCGCCTACCGGGCCCGCAAGCGCCTGGAGACCGAGCGGTCCGACAGCACCGGTCTGACCGAGGAGACGACCCAGGACGCCAGGTAGCCGACCGAGCGCCTGCGCCCGGCCGTCATCGGCCTAAAACGCCCGCGCACCCGGCCGAGCACGAGCTCGGCCGGAACCGCACCGAACGCCCGGCTGTCCACCACCTCGTCGTCGGTGTTGTCCCCCAGCACCCACCAGCCGCTCTCGCGCCGCTCCATCAGCCGCTTGACGATGAGCAGATCCTGCTGCAACGGGTGACGCAGCACCGCCACGTCCCCGGCCCGCAGTTCGGCTCCGTAGTGCACCAGCAGCTGGTCCCCGTGCAGCAGCGTCGGCACCATCGACGTTCCCAGGACCTCCGCGATCCCGAGCGGCACCCTCGGCTCCCGCCCCTCGTCCGTCATACGTCACCCACCTCCAGGCCACCGGCACCCCGCCGCCACTCCCCACGGTACGTTCCGCCACGAGTCCCGGGGCGACCCTGGACTTTTGACCTAAGCCCATGGGGGCACCCGCGAAATACCGTCTCTCACCGAGTAATGTCCCACCTGAGAAGACGATCACGAGGAAGGACAGCTCAATGCTTTCCCGCCTGTTTGCCCCCAAGGTGAAGGTCAGCGCGCACTGCGACCTGCCCTGCGGTGTGTACGACCCGGCCCAGGCCCGCATCGAGGCGGAGTCGGTCAAGGCCGTGCAGGAGAAGTTCCAGGCCAACGAGGACCCGCACTTCCGTGCGCGTGCCGTGGTCATCAAGGAACAGCGTGCGGAGCTCGCGAAGCACCACGTCTCCGTGCTGTGGAGCGACTACTTCAAGCCCCCGCACTTCGAGAAGTACCCCGAGCTCCACCAGCTGGTCAACGACACCCTCAAGGCCCTCTCGGCCGCGAAGGCGTCGACCGACCCCAAGACCGGCGAGAAGGCGCTCGAACTCATCGCCGAGATCGACCGCATCTTCTGGGAGACCAAGAAGGCCTGATCCAGGCCGGTTTCGCCGAAGGAAAAGCAGCACGCTGGAGGGGCCCGGCCGGGGTTTGGTCGGGTCTCTTCGTCATGGGGGCGGCGCGGGCGCGGCGGGCAGGCGGGCGAGCCAGGTCTTTGTCTGGCGCGGGGTCGTGAGGCGTACCGTGCGCAGGGGCTCGTAGTCGGGGTTTCGGGCCCGGGCGGCGATGTCGGCGGCGCGGGACGTGTGCTGGGCCCAGGACCAGCGGGCCGGGTGCTCGGGGCGGAACCAGCCCGTCAGGGTCTCGCGGTTGCCGTTGAAGACCCGTTCCCGCGTCAGCGTCCTGCGCGCCGACCTGCGCAGCACCCGCGGCATGACGACGCGGCGCGGATAGTCCAGCCACACCACCGTGTCCGCGCGTTCCCACAGCAGGTCGCGGACCTCTGTCGGGCCGTAGGAGTCGAAGACCCAGGCCCCGGTGGACGCGATCTCGGCCACCCGCGTCCCGAACCGGGGGTCCTCGGCCCAGCCCGGTCCGGCGTAGAACAGGGCGTCCATCTCGTAATACGGCACGCCGATCCGCTCCCCCAGAGCGCGCGCCAGGGTGGACTTGCCGGCTCCGGTGCTCCCGGTCACGAGAATGCGGTGCATGCCCGCAGCCTAGGCGCATGCGGATGGAGGGCATCCGGCCCGCCGGGCGATCAGGTGCGCGCAGTCCAACGGCGCGGCGCACGTCACGCCCTGAGCCACCGTGAGGAGTGGCCGGGACGCCGGACGCGGCGTGACCCGGCGCACAGCGCGGAAGTGCGGCCTCCGGGTTAGGTTCGGTCGCATGGAACCTCTGGAGCCTCCCTACCCCCGGCTTCTCGTCGACCGTTACGAACCGGCGTTCCGTTTCTACGACGCCGTGCTCCCCCGGCTCACCGGTTGCGCCCTCGCACGAGGCAACGCCTCGTCCGGGTACGCCAGTTGGGACGCGGCGGAGGGCCGTACGGCGCTCGCGCTGTTCGCCCGGGCCGCGATGGTCGCCGCGCTCGGTGAGGACCGGGTGCCACGCGGCGGCGGGTCCCTGGTGATCCACGTGGCCTCGCGCGAGGCGCTGGACGCCGCCGTCGCGCTGTGCGCGGACGCGGGCGGCACCGTCGCGGCCCCGGCGCGGGACCTGCCGGAGTGGGGCCCGGGCATGCGGGCCGCACACATCCTGGACCCGGACGGGAACCTGGTGGAGCTCCAGACGTACTGACCACACGACGCCGCCCTCACCCGAGCCCGCGCCTCACCAGCCGCACCACCTCTTCTTCCGTAAGCCCCAACTCCCGCGCATCGGCGACCAGTTCGCGCACGCGCAGCATGAGGGCCGCCAGGCCCCCCGCCCCCGGGTCGCCCACGACCACCGCTCCCCGGCCCCGGCGCAGCTCGATCAGGCCCTCGTCGCGCAGGCGCTGGTAACCCCTCAGGACCGTATGAACGTTGACGCCCAGGGAGTCCGCGAGGGAGCGGGCCGAGGGCAGGCGGTCGCCGGGCGCCACCTCGCCCTCGGCGATCGCGCGGCGCACCGATGCCGCGATCTGGTCGCCGAGCGGCTGGGGCGAGGCGGGGTCGACACGGAAGAGCATCAGCGTCCCGCCTTCGCCCGGTGGGCCAGGGTGTTGAGCAGCGCCGCCGCCTTGGCCGAGTCGTCCACCGTCACCGCGAACTCCCGGCCGCTCAGGCGCCGTACGACGATCGCCTCGCCCGAGCGCAGCATGAGACCCGACCCGCCCGGACGGAAGCGGTAGCCCCAGCCCCCGTACTCCGTCGGAATGTCGATGTGCCTGCTGTCGGCCCGGTCGATGTCGGACAGCGGCACCCGTATGCGCGGCCAGGGCAGCACGGTGGGCCGGGCGGTCAGGCCGTGCCGGTCCACGGTGACGTAGGGGCGGGAGAAGGCGAGGCAGAGCAGGCCGGCCGGCAGTGCGCCGACCGCGCCGACCGGGCCCGCGGTGAGCATCAGTACGACGCCGAAGACGAGCAGCGCCACTCCCACCACGGACAGGACCCTCGATGGCGCCCGGCGCATCCAGCCGGCCGCCTCACCTTCGGCGAGGTCGAGACGCGGGGACTCGCCAGGACCCTGCGACGGCTCGGGGTCCGAGGCGGGCAGCGCCACCATGAGCAGCCGCCCGATGCCCGCCCCGAGCGCGCCGACGCCCGCGCCGACGGCGATGTGCCACAACGGCATCCGCACCCGGTCCGGGTCGCTCACGCCGGCGTTGGCGAGGAGCACGGCGACCATGAGGTACCCGACGAACCCCGCCGTGGCGTACCCGGCAGCGATCATCCAACGCGTGCCCCGCACGTTGGTGGCGGTCAGCACGACCAGACCCCAAACGGCTCCGAGCCCGAGGTGCAGGGCGGCGGCGAGGCCCAGGAAGGAGGCGCGGCTCGCCGTGTCGTCGGAGTGACCGCGCCCGGTGAAGTGACTGGCCATCGGCTCCGGCAGCCGGTCGCGAAGGAATGCGTACGCCGTCAGGTCGGCGGCAAGCGCGAGCAGGAACGGCAGCGCGGTGACGGCCATTAAGCGGTAGCGGACCCGGTTCATCGATGCCTCCTCGTGCGCACCTCTTCCCTGTTGGTTCGCCGTTGGTCCCCGTTGGGTGCGCGTGTTGTTTGCATAGTAGTAGAACAACGAGGATAGCGGGAGAACAATCCGGACCGGAGGAGGGAGGGAGACCGGAGGAGGGAGGGGAGCGCCCCCGGGACGACGTGGAGCGGCCGCCGTGCGCCGAGGAGTCCGGGGGCGGGCTCTTCGGGGCGCGGCGGCCGCGTGGGAAACAGACGGGAACGGGCTCGGCTAGATCGCGTCCAGGGCGGACGGCTGGAGGCTTGCGCCGGACGGGAGTTGGCGCCGGATGTCATTCAGGACCGAGCCGAAGTCGAGCTCCGCCCGGCCGCTGGCGTACACCGCTCCCCCGTAGTGCAGGGCGACGCCGAGGTCGGGCTCCGGCGGCTTGAGGGAGAGCAGACAGCTGAGCGTGGCCTCCTGGACGGCGCCGTCGTCCGATGAGATGGGCACGGGCATGTCCCATTCGAGGACGAAGTCACGGAGGTTCCCGCCGTCGAGCGCGAAGGTGCCGCTCTCCGTCGGTATCCCCGGTACGGGCCCGAGCGAGTCGAAGCTCGCTCCGGCGAAGTCGACCCCCCTGATCCGGGTCCGCAGTTGCGTCCCGTCCGTGGTGATCGTCAGCGCTTCTGATCCTAGGCGGTCGCGATACCAACCCGCCCATGACTGTGGTGTCATGGGCGGAGATTAGCGGCGTACCCTGCCGTTCGTCACAGGGGGTGACCGAAATGAGTGTTACCGCTTCCTTGTGCCCTTCGAGCCGAGCACCCCGTTGTCGCCTGAGCGGCGAGGCGGTCAACTGGGCTGCGATGGTCGGCAATTGGGGCGACTCCGGCCATTTCGGCACTCGCTGATGCCGGAATCCGTACGACGGCTCACCGGGCGCGGCGGGTCACGAACTCGGCGAGGGCCAGGAGTTCGCCCGCCGAGGTGAGGTCGGGCACGGCGCGCGCCAAGTGGCCGACGGCGCGGGACATCCGGTCGGCGGCGTGGATCTGGGCCCAGTCGCGCCCGCCGGCCCGCTCGACCGCGTCGGCGGCCCTGCGGACCGCTTCGGACCCCATCGGGCCCCGGTGGAGCCCGGCGAGTTCGGCGGCCGCCGGGGTGTCCGAGCCGAGCGCGGCGACGACCGGCAGGGACTTCTTGTGCGCGGCCAGGTCGGCGCCCGCGGGCTTCCCGGTGTGCCCGGGGTCGCCCCAGATGCCGATCAGGTCGTCGATGAGCTGGAAGGCGAGCCCCGCCTCGCGGCCGAACGCGTCCATGGCGGCGACCTCCTCGTCGCCCGCGCCCGCGTACAGAGCGCCGAGCGCGCAGGCGCAGCCGAGCAGCGCCCCCGTCCTGGCCATCGCCATGGCCAAGCACTCGTCGAGCGAGACGTCCTGGGGGCCCCGGTCCTCGAAGGCGCGATCGGCCTGCTGGCCCGCGCACAGCTCGATGACGCAGGCGGTGATCCGGGCGGAGGCGGCGGCGGCCGCGGGGTGCTGGTCGTCGGCGAGCACGCGCAGCGCGAGGGCGAGCAGCGCGTCCCCCACGAGGATGGCGTCCGCGGCGCCGAAGACGGTCCAGGCGGTGGGGCGGTGGTGCCGGGTGGCGTCCTCGTCGATGACGTCGTCGTGGAGCAGGTGGAAGTTGTGGACGAGTTCGACGGCGGCCGCCGCCCGTACCGCCGCTTCGGGACGGCCGCCGAACGCGGTCGCGGCGGCCAGCACGAGGGCCGGGCGGATCGCCTTGCCCGCGTGGGCGCCGGCCGGGGTGCCGTCGGCCTGCTCCCAGCCGAAGTGGTATTGGGCGACCCGGCGCATGGATCGCGGCAACGACTGGACGGTCTCGCGCAGTTGGGGATTGACGACGGCGCGGGTCCGCTCAAGGAGTTCAACGGCCTCGCGGCCCTCCATGGCATCCGGCATTGCCAACAGGTGTGGCCTTTCTCCGAGGGGACGTCGGCGCCGGGCGCACCGCGCGGGTGCGCCCGGTCCTGAGGCTCACCGCCAGCGGCTGACCTCGACGTTCTCCAGGACGCCGAGCGCGTCGGGCACCAGGATGGCGGCCGAATAGTACGCCGTGACCAGGTAGGAGATGATCGCCTGCTCGTCGATGCCCATGAAGCGCACCGAAAGGCTCGGCTCGACCTCGTCCGGGATGCCGGACTGCTGGAGGCCGATGACGCCCTGCTGCTCCTCGCCGGTACGCATGCACAGGATCGAGGTCGTACGGGCCTCGCTCACCGGGATCTTGTTGCACGGGAAGATCGGCACCCCGCGCCAGGCCATCAGGTGGGTGCCCGCCACCTCGACGGACTCGGGGACCAGGCCGCGCTTGTTGCACTCGCGCCCGAAGGCGGCGATCGCGCGGGGGTGGGCGAGGAAGAGCTTGGAACCGCGGCGGCGCGAGAGCAGTTCGTCCATGTCGTCGGGGCTCGGCACGCCGTCGTGCGGCTGGATCCGCTGGCCGTAGTCGCAGTTGGACAGGAGGCCGAACTCGCGGTTGTTGATGAGCTCGTGTTCCTGGCGCTCGCGCAGCGCCTCGACCGTCAGACGGAGCTGGTGCTCGGTCTGGTTCATCGGCTGGTTGTAGAGGTCGGCGACGCGGCTGTGGACCTTCAACACGGTCTGCGCCACGGAGAGTTCGTACTCGCGGGGGGCGCTCTCGTAGTCGACGAAGGTGTGCGGGATGACCGCTTCGCCGACGTGGCCTGCCGACAGGTCGATCGCCGCTTCGCCGTACTTGTTGGTGCGCTGCTCCGGCAGGCTGGAAACCGCCGTGAGGTGGGCCTGCAACGACTCGGAGCGCTCGGCGAGGTTCAGCACGTCGGCCCGGCTGAGGACCAGGACGGTGCACGCGGTGGTGGCGCGGACCGACCACTGCCAGGTGGCGTCGCCCGAGACGAGGGCCTGCTCGCCGAAGTAGGCGCCGTCGGCGAGGAAGCCGAGGCCCGTCTCCGCGCCGTACTGGCCGGCGCCGACCTTCTCGGCCCTGCCGTGCGCGAGCAGGAACACCCGGTCCGTCACATCGCCCGCGGTGACGATGACCTCGCCCGCCCCGTACTCGCGCTGCTCACAGCGGCCGGCGAGCTCGCTGAGCGCCCCGTCGTCCTCGTAGTCGCGCAGGGCCGGCAGCTCACCCAGTTCGGCGGGGATGACGGCGACCCGCTCCCCGGTCTGCACGAAGGTGACCCGGCCGTCTCCCACGGAGTAGCTGAGCCGTCGGTTGACCCGGTACGTACCGCCCTGCACCTGCACCCACGGCAGCGTGCGCAGCAGCCACCGGGAGGTGATCTCCTGCATCTGGGGGGCGGACTTGGTGGTGGTCGCCAAGTTCCGCGCGGCGGCTGTGCCGAGACTCTGTTGCGCGCGGTTCTCGGGACCTGCCTCGACCGACATGTGACTCCTTACTGGGCGCTCTCGCGATCTTCAAGCCGTACTGCGCTGAGAACCCTCCCATTACGGAGAGTCGGCGCGCCATTACTCAAATGAGTGGGACTAGAACGCCTCCGGTACGGGCAGTCCCGCGCGCCGCTCGAACAGTTCCCGGCGGGCGGCGGGGTCTTTAATTTGCCGCGTGGATGCACCTTCTCTACGGTGCTCGCATGCGGCTGACGAGATTCACCGATTTGGCGCTGCGGGTGCTGATGCGCCTGGCCGTCGTCGAGAACACCGAGGCCGCGGATGGCCAGGCCCCGCCCACCACGCGGGAGGTGGCGGACGCGATGCGCATCGCCTACACCCACACCGCCAAGGTCGTCGCCCGGCTCCAGCACCTCGGCCTCATCGAGGCGCGGCGCGGCCGGGGCGGAGGCCTCACGCTCACCACCGCGGGCCGTCTGGCCTCGGTGGGCGGCCTGGTGCGGGAGCTCGAGGGGCCGGGCGACGTGGTGGACTGCGAGGGTACGGTGCCGTGCCCGCTCGCCGCCGCGTGCCGGCTGCGCCGGGCGCTGCGCCGCGCCCAGGAGGCGTTCTACGACTCCCTCGACGAGCTCACCGTGGAAGACCTGGTCGCCGCCCCGACGGGCCCGCTGCTGCTCGGCATCACCCTGCGCTGATCCGCCCACCCCACCCCCGGATCCGGGTGCCGGAGCTCCTTAAATTAGAGTCTCGAATACCAATTCAAGGCCCCAAGGAGAGTCAGCGATGCTGTCCGAGAAGTCGACCGCGACCGTACGCGCCACCCTGCCCGCCGTCGGAGCGGCCATCGGCACCATCACCGAACGGTTCTACGAGCGTCTGTTCGCCGCGCACCCCGGGCTGCTGCGCGACCTGTTCAACCGGGGCAACCAGGCGGCCGGCCTCCAGAAGCAGGCGCTCGCCGGGTCCATAGCCGCGTTCGCCACCCACCTGGTGGACCGCCCGGAGGACCGTCCGGACGTCATGCTCGGCCGCATCGCCCACAAGCACGCCTCCCTCGGCGTCACCGCCGAGCAGTACAAGGTCGTCCACGAGCACCTTTTCGCCGCCATCGTGGAGGTGCTCGGCGAGGCGGTGACCGCTGAGGTGGCCGAGGCATGGGACGAGGTGTACTGGCTGATGGCCAACGCCCTCATCGCCATCGAGGACCGCCTCTACGCGGAACGCGGCGTGCTCGCGGGCGACGTCTGGCGCGAGTGGACCGTGGCCGGGCGCACCGAGGAGACCGCCGACTGCGCCACCTTCCGCCTGCGCCCCGCCGACGGCGCGCCCGCCCCGGACTTCAAGCCCGGCCAGTACGTCTCCGTCCAGGTCGAACTGGCCGACGGCGCCCGTCAGATCCGCCAGTACAGCCTCACCTCCGCGCCCGGTGGCGAGCTGCGCTCCATCACCGTCAAGCGCGTCAAGGGCGCCCCTGACGGCGAGGTTTCCAGCCACCTCCACGCCCGGGTCCGCGAGGGCGACACGCTGCGCGTCTCGGCCCCGTACGGTGACCTCGTGCTCGACGGCGGCGACGCTCCTCTGCTGCTCGCCTCCGCCGGGGTCGGCTGCACCCCGATGGTGTCCATGCTGGAGCAGCTGGCGGCCGAAGGGCACCGCTCCCCGGTGACCGTGGTGCACGCCGACCGCTCCCCCGCAGAGCACCCGCTGCGCGACGACCACGCGGCGCTGACCGCCAAACTCCCGCACGCGGCCGCCCACTTCTGGTACGAGAACCCGGAGCCCGGCCACCCCGCCGACCGCACCGGTCTGGTCGACCTGACGGCGCTCCCGGTGCCGTCGGGCACCCGCGCCTACCTCTGCGGCCCGCTCCCGTTCATGCGCGCGGTCCGCACCCAGCTGCTCGCCAAGGGCGTGGCGGCGGCCGACATCCACTACGAGGTCTTCGGCCCCGACCTCTGGCTCGCCCAGGACTGACGCGTCGCGCGGCGGCGGCGGGCTGTCCGGATCGGCTCGCTCACCAAACCGAACAGATCGCCCCATAGCGGGAGTTGGGGTACAAGCGGTATGAGATGTTCCGTACCGCTATGGAAGGAGGCGGCCATGGCCCCACCCATGTCCGCAGACCAGTTCCTCGCCGCCCTGCGCGCCGAAGGCCTCACCGTCGTGGAGACCGGCCAGTGGCGCGGCCACAACCGGGCCGGGCACGGCGGCTGGGGCCCGGTCAACGGCGTCGTCATCCACCACACCGCCACCAGCGGGTCCGACGCGACGGTCCGCCTCTGCTACGACGGTTACGAGTCGCTGCCGGGACCGCTGTGCCACGGCGTGATCACCAAGGACGGCCGGGTCCACCTCGTCGGCAACGGCCGGGCCAACCACGCGGGCGCGGGCGACGGTGATGTGCTGCGCGCCGTGATCGCCGAGAAGCGGCTGCCGCCGCCGGTGAAGAACGACACCGACGGGAACACGCACTTCTACGGCTTCGAGTGCGAGAACCTGGGGGACGGCAAGGACCCGTGGCCCCAGGCCCAGCTCGACGCCGTCGAGAAGGCGGCGGCCGCCGTCTGCCGTCACTACCGCTGGACCGAGCGCTCCGTCATCGGCCACAAGGAGTGGCAGGTCGGCAAGGTGGATCCGCGCGGGTTCACCATGGACTGGCTGCGCGAACGCGTGCGCGACCGGCTGAAGTGACAATGGACGCATGAACCCCGAAACGCTCGCCCCCCGCCTGCCCTCCCCCCTGGAGGAGGCGGCGGACGAGCGTTTCGCGCGGCACGGGGTACGGCTCTTCCTCAAGCGGGACGATCTGATCCACCCCGACCTGGTCGGCAACAAATGGCGCAAGCTGATCCTCAACCTGCGGGCCGCGGCGGGCCGGCCCGTCCTCACCTTCGGCGGCGCCTACTCCAACCACCTGCGCGCGACCGCCGCGGCCGGGCGGCTGCTCGGCTTCCCCACGATCGGGGTCGTACGCGGCGACGAGCTCGCGGGCCGGCCGCTCAACCCCTCCCTCGCCCGGTGCGCGGCGGACGGCATGCGGCTCCACTTCGTCGACCGCGCGCTCTACCGGCGCAAGTCCTCGCCGGACGTGCTCGCGGGCCTGCTCGACCTGCTCGGGCGTGACGCGTACGTCGTGCCCGAGGGCGGCAGCAACTCCCTTGCGGTACGGGGCTGTACGGCGCTCGGCGAGGAGCTGCGCGGAGTAACGGACGTGGTCGGGGTGGCCTGCGGCACCGGCGGCACCCTGGCCGGCCTGGCCGCCGGTCTCGCCCCCGGCCAGCGGGCGATCGGGGTGCCGGTCCTGAAGGGCGGCTTCCTGACCGGGCAGATCCGCGCCCTTCAGCGCGAGGCCTTCGGCGAGGAGCGGGGGGACTGGACCCTGGACGAGCGCTTCCACTTCGGCGGGTACGCGCGGGTGCCGCCCGAACTGGACGCGTTCGCGCGGGACTTCGAGGAGCGGCACGGGGTGGGGGTGGAGCGGGTGTATGTGGCGAAGCTGCTTTACGCGCTGCTGGGGTTGGCGGAGGAGGCCGCGTTCCCCTCAGGCACCCGCCTGACAGCAACCATCACGGGCCACCCGTGACCCCGTCCCCGCGCCCCTGGGCAAGGCCCGCGCCGGCCCGCACCAACACCCTCAGCCCGTCCGGCGCTCGGGGCTGAGCCCCAGGGACCCCGGGCGCGAACCGTGCGTGGCTGGTCGCGCAGTTCCCCGCGCCCCTGACTACTTGGCGCCGGCCCGCACCAACACCCTCAGCCCGTCCGGCGCTCGGGGCTGAGCCCCAGGGACCCCGGGCGCGAACCGTGCGTGGCTGGTCGCGCAGTTCCCCGCGCCCCTGGCAGGGTTCATGCCGGCCGGCGCGGGCAACCTCAGCCCGTCCTTCGGATCGCGGCCGTGGCTAGGGCTCGCCCTCTCGGTAGGCGGCCGCTTCTTCCAGGTCCAGCCTGCGCAGCAACGTCCGCATCATCTCGTCATCGATCCGCCGAGCATCCCGCAGGGAGACGAAGACCTCCCGCTCCGCCTCGATCATCGCGCGCGAAAGCCGCCGGTAGGTGTCGTCCGCCGACTCCCCCGTCTCCGCGTTGACCGCCCCCAGCCGCTCCCACACCGCGTTGCGCCGCCGCTCAAGGACCGTCCGCAGGCGGGCCGCGAGCGGCGGCGGCAGGGCGTTGCGGTCGTCGGCAAGGAGCTCGTCCAGGCGGGCCTCGGCCGCGCGTGAGGCCTCGCTCTGGGCCTGCGCCTCGGCCAGTGTCTCGGCCTGCACGTCCCGCCCGGGAAGCCCGAGCAGCCGGATCAGCGGGGGCAGCGTGAGCCCCTGCACGACCAGCGTGCCGATCACCGTCGTGAAGGTGAGGAAGAGGACGAGATTGCGCGCGGGGAAGGCGGAACCGTCCGCCATGGTCAGCGGGATCGAGAAGGCGATGGCGAGGGAGACCACGCCCCGCATCCCGGCCCACCCCACGATCACCGGCGCCGTCCAGTCGACCTGCGGCTCCCGGCGCCGTACCTTCTCCGACAGCGCGCGCGGCAGGAACGTGGCGGGAAAGACCCAGACGAACCGGACCGCCACCACCAGCGCGAACACCACCGCCGCGTACCAGGCGGCCTCACCGCCCCCGTACTCCCCAAGTCCCTTGAGCACGACCGGCATTTGCAGTCCGATCAGCGCGAACACCGCGGATTCGAGGACGAAGGCGACCATCTTCCAGACCGCCTCCTCCTGGAGCCGGGTCGCGAAGTCCACCTGCCAGGAACGGTGGCCGAGGTAGAGGGCCACCACGACGACCGCGAGCACCCCGGACGCCCCGACCTGCTCGGCCGCCGCGTACGCGACGAACGGGATGAGCAGCGACAGCGTGTTCTGGAGCAGCGCCTCACGCAGATGGCGGCGCAGCCAGTGGATCGGCAGCATGAGCACGAGCCCGACGCCGATGCCCCCCACGGAGGCGAGCGCGAACTCCTTGAGCCCGCCGCCCCAGGTGGCCCCGGCCCCCACGGCCGAGGCGAGCGCCACCTTGTACGCGGTGATGGCGGTCGCGTCGTTCACCAGGGACTCCCCCTGGAGGATCGTGGTGATCCGGCTCGGCAGCCGCAGCCGGCGCGCGATGGCGGTGGCGGCGACCGCGTCCGGCGGCGCGATCACCGCGCCCAGCACGAGCGCCGCGGTGATCGGCAGATCGGGCACCAGAAGGTACGCGAGAGCGCCGACGGCCACCGTCGCGAACAGGGTGTACCCGACCGAAAGCAGCGCCACCGGCCGCACGTTGGCCCGCAGATCGAGGTAGGAACTCTCCAGGGCCGCCGTGTGCAGCAGCGGGGGCAGGACGAGCGGCAGCACGACGTGCGGGTCCAGGGTGTACGCGGGGACGCCGGGCACGTACGCCGCGACCAGTCCCACCGCGACCAGGAGCAGCGGCGCGGGCACCGGCGTCCTGCGTGCTCCCCCCGCGACCGCCGCGCTCGCCGCGATCAGCGCCACCAGCGGCAATGCGTCCATCAGATCCGTCCGTCCCCATTCACCCGCGCCGGGCGCTCCGTCGTAACCTGGCCATCATGAGCGAGTGTCCGCACGTTGCAGAACTGCCGCGCCCCGAGCCGGCCCCGCTGAACGACACCTGCCCGGAGTGCCTGAAGGAGGGTACGCATCCCGTACAGCTGCGGCTGTGTCTGGTCTGTGGTCACGTCGGCTGCTGCGACTCCTCGCCGCACCAGCACGCCACGGCCCACTTCAAGGAGACCGGGCACGCGGTGATGCGCACCTTCGAGCCGGGCGAGAGCTGGCGCTGGTGTTTCGTGGACGGACTGCTGGTGTGATGACGGGGGTTCGACCCGGCGGTGCCTGGGTACGTCAACCCGGTCCCGGTTCACAGCAATTGGGCACCGCAAACCTCTAGCCACTGTCCGTACTCGTGGGCTTACCATGAGTGACAGCCGCCGGAAGAGCTTCCGGCGACAGGGCACCATGGATCGCGATAGCGTCGCCAGTCCAGGTACGGACCCCGTACCCACGGCCCCGGGATCTCCCCGCTCCCCGGGCCCCGACAGAGCTTTGTGCCACCTTGGAGGTGAGGGTGTCCCAGATCGCAGGCGAGCCCGGTAATCAGGACTTCGTGGAGGTCCGGCTGCCGGCCGCGGGTGCCTACCTGTCAGTGCTGCGTACGGCCACGGCCGGTCTCGCGGCACGGTTGGACTTCACCCTCGACGAGATCGAGGACCTGCGCATCGCGGTCGACGAGGCCTGCGCGATCCTCCTCCAGCAGGCCGTACCGGGTTCGGTGCTGAGCTGCGTGTTCCGCCTCGTCGACGACTCGCTGGAGGTCACCGTCTCCGCCCCGACCACCGACGGCCGGGCCCCTGAGCGCGACACCTTCGCCTGGACGGTGCTCTCCGCCCTGGCCGGCAAGGTCGACTCCTCGGTGGCCGATGACCGCACGGTCTCCATCAGCCTGTACAAACAGCGCGGCGCGGGACCCGGACCGGCGTGAGCGGGGAGGGTCCGGTGCGGGACGACGAGCGCAATCCCGACGTGCCGCGCTCCGCGGACATCCCGGAGCAGCAGGCCCGGCCGCACCCGGTGGATGGCCCTGCGGATGGCCCAGATGGCGTTTGGTACGCGGCGGAGCAGGCAGAGCGGGCGGCCCTTATGAGCGAGCACACCGAGCACAGGCACCACGATCCGCACGACCGCAGCGGGGCGCGGGCGATGTTCATCCAGCTGCGCGAGCTGCCCGAGGGCTCCCCGCAGAAGGCCGAGCTGCGCAATCAGCTGGTACGGATGCATCTGCCTCTGGTCGAACACCTGGCGCGGCGCTTTCGCAACCGGGGCGAACCGCTCGACGACCTGACCCAGGTCGCCACGATCGGCCTGATCAAGTCGGTGGACCGGTTCGACCCCGAGCGGGGCGTGGAGTTCTCGACGTACGCGACCCCCACCGTGGTCGGCGAGATCAAGCGGCACTTCCGCGACAAGGGCTGGGCGGTGCGGGTCCCGCGCCGGCTCCAGGAGCTGCGGCTCGCGCTCACCACGGCGACGGCCGAGCTGTCCCAGCAGCACGGCCGCTCACCGACGGTGCACGAGCTGGCCGAGCGCCTTGGCATCTCGGAGGAGGAGGTCCTTGAGGGCCTGGAGTCGGCGAACGCCTACTCCACGCTCTCCCTGGACGTGCCGGACACGGACGACGAGTCGCCCGCGGTGGCGGACACCCTGGGCGCCGAGGACGAGGCGCTTGAGGGGGTCGAGTACCGGGAGTCCCTGAAGCCGCTGCTCGAAGACCTGCCGCCGCGCGAGAAGCGGATTCTGCTGCTGCGCTTCTTCGGGAACATGACGCAGTCCCAGATCGCGCAGGAGGTCGGCATCTCGCAGATGCACGTCTCCCGGCTGCTGGCCCGCACGCTGGCGCAGCTGCGCGAGCGGCTGCTCGTCGAAGAGTAGAGGCCGAGCGGGCAGGCTCCGTCCGGTGCGCGGTTACGCGTCGCGCACCGGACCGCGGATGCCGAGCGCCTGGGTGGTGGCCGGGTTCACGAGGAGCACCAGGCCGGTGACGGCCACGGCGGCCAGCGCGATGCCCGCGGGGATCCAGGGGGCGCCGTCGGAGTTGAGGAACATCCAGGCGACCGGGAGCGCCATGATCTGGGTGATCATGGCGGGGCCCCGGCTCCAGCGGCGGCGCAGCAGCAGGCCGCGCGCGGCGATCAGCGGGATCAGGCCGAGGACCACCAGGGTCAGGCCGCCCGTCTCGGCCTGGGTGGGCCGGTCGGGCTTGCCGGTCAGGCCCATCACGAGCATGAAGAGGCCACCGGCGACCAGGGCGAGCCCTTCGAGACCGGACAGCGCGGCCGCGGCGGTCAGCCGGCCGGGGCGCGGTCCCTCGGGGGTTTCGGGGGTCTGCTCAGTACTCACCCAGCCAGGGTAGCCCGGCCGGCGCCCGTCTCCCGGGTCCGGCCGCCCGGGCCAGGTGCGCCTCAATACCCCCCGGTAGGTAGTCTGGCGCCCATGCGTGCACTTCTCGTGGTCAACCCGGCGGCTACCACCACCAGTGCGCGCACGCGTGATGTCCTGCTGCACGCGCTGGCCAGCGAGATGAAGCTGGAGGCGGTGACCACCGAGTACCGGGGGCACGCCAAGGACCTCGGGCGGCGGGCTGCCGAGAGCAGTGACATCGATCTCGTGGTGGCGCTCGGCGGTGACGGCACCGTCAACGAGGTCGTGAACGGCCTGCTGCACAACGGTCCGAGCCCCGAGCTCCCGGAATTCGCGGTGGTGCCCGGCGGTTCGACGAATGTGTTCGCGCGCGCTCTGGGACTGCCCAATGACGCTGTGGAGTCGACCGGTGTCATTCTGGACGCGTTGCGCGAGAACCGGAGCAGGACGGTCAGCCTCGGTCTGGCGTCGGGAGTCCCGGGAACGGCGGACGAGGGCGTTCCTGAACGCTGGTTCACTTTCTGTGCCGGGTTCGGATTCGACGCGGGTGTGGTGGGCCGGGTCGAACAACAGCGGGAGCGTGGAAAGCGCTCGACGCACGCCCTCTATTTGCGCCAGGTGGCGCGCCAGTTCTTCGGCGAGCCCCACCGCAGACACGGCCAGATCACGCTGGAGCGGCCGGACGGGGAGACGGTCGAAGACCTCGTGCTCTCCATAGTCTGCAACACCTCCCCCTACACCTACCTGGGCAATCGTCCTCTGTACGCGTCCCCGGAGGCCTCCTTCGACGCGGCCCTCGACGTGCTGGCGCTGACCCGGATGACCACCCCCTCCGCGACGCGTTACGCGACCCAGTTGCTCACTTCCACGCCAGAACGGGGTCCGCGCGGCAAGCACGCGGTTTCCCTGCACGACTTGACGGACTTCACCTTGCATTCCAAGGCCCCGCTCCCCTTCCAGATGGACGGCGACCACCTGGGGCTGCGGAGCAGCGTCGCGTTCACAGGCGTACGCCGTGCACTGCGTGTGATTGTGTGAGTGGAAGGGCCCAAAGTCCTTTCACTCGAACGTTTAGGCTGGCATCCACCCCATGGAAGTACGACTGTGACCCAGTCGACACCGAGGAATCCAAAAAAACTTTCCGGAAGGGGTTGTATCCGCCGCCGAGGTTTGCGAATCTCTACATGGCGATCGGGACGGCCCGCAACACCGGCCTCCACTGAAAGCCAGAACCCCTCCTCAAAACCCGGACCACCACCAGTCCAACTGGAAGATGGCCCTTCCCTTGTTGAGGGATTCGTGAAAGCGTTCACATTCACAAGCACCCCCCCCGCACGTAACACCAAGAGAGGTAGCAGCCATGGACTGGCGTCACAACGCCGTTTGTCGTGAGGAAGACCCCGAGCTGTTCTTCCCCATCGGCAACACCGGTCCTGCGCTGCTGCAGATCGAGGAAGCCAAGGCCGTCTGCCGCCGCTGCCCCGTCATGGAGCAGTGCCTGCAGTGGGCGCTCGAGTCCGGCCAGGACTCCGGCGTCTGGGGTGGCCTCAGCGAGGACGAGCGCCGCGCGATGAAGCGCCGTGCCGCTCGCAACCGGGCGCGCAACGCGACCGCCTGAGCCCCCACACCTGCCTTAGCCCCGCGCGGCGCGTACAGAGCGTACGCACTCACCGCCCCCCGAGCCGCAGCGCGCAGCAGTAGAAACAAACCCACAGCATTCGAGCCCCGAACCGTGTCACATGGTTCGGGGCTCGCTGCTGTGCAGGGCGGTATGGGCCGTCCGGATCATCAAGGCCGTGTACGCCGGCGGAGCCCGGGTACGCGCTACTTCTCGGGGCCCACCGGGATGTCGAGCACGACCTTCGTGCCGCGCTCCGGGGCCGGGACCATGTCGAAGCTTCCGCCCAACTCGCCCTCCACCAGGGTCCGTACGATCTGGAGGCCCAGGTTTCCCGTGCGTTTCGCGTCAAAGCCCTCGGGCAGTCCCCGGCCGTCGTCCCGCACGGTGATCAGCAGCCGGGAGTCCTCGCGGGTGCCGCCGCGCAGCGCCGCCACCTCGACCGAGCCCTGGTCGCCGGGGACGAAGGCGTGCTCAAGGGCGTTCTGCAACACCTCGGTCAGGACCATGGACAGCGGGGTGGCGACCTCGGCGTCGAGTATTCCGAAGCGGCCGGTGCGACGGCAGTCGATCTTGCCGGGTGAGATCTCGGCGACCATGGCGAGGACCCGGTCGGCGATCTCGTCGAACTCGACGCGTTCGTCCAGGTTCTGCGACAGCGTCTCGTGCACGATGGCGATCGAACCGACGCGCCTGACCGCCTCGTTGAGTGCTTCCCGGCCCTGGTCGGAGTCCATCCGGCGGGACTGGAGACGCAACAGGGCAGCCACCGTCTGGAGGTTGTTCTTCACCCGGTGGTGGATCTCGCGGATGGTGGCGTCCTTGGTGATCAACTCCCGCTCCCGGCGGCGCAGTTCGGTCACGTCGCGCAGCAGCACGAGCGATCCGATCCGCGTGCCCTTCGGCTTGAGCGGGATGGCGCGCAGCTGGATGACGCCGTCGTTGCCCTCGACCTCGGCCTCGCGGGGCGCGTAGCCGCTGGCGAGTTTGGCGATGGCCTCGTCCACCGGTCCGCGCGAGGGCGCGAGCTCGGCGGTGAGCTGGCCCAGGTGCTGGCCCACGAGGTCCGAGGCGAGGCCGAGCCGGTGGTAGGCGGAGAGCGCGTTGGGCGAGGCGTACTGGACGATGCCGTCGGCGTCCAGCCTGATCAGGCCGTCACCGGCGCGCGGTGACGCGTCCATGTCCACCTGCTGGCCGGGGAAGGGGAAGGACCCGGCGGCGATCATCTGAGCGAGGTCGGACGCGGACTGGAGATAGGTGAGTTCGAGCCGTGAGGGTGTACGGACGGTGAGCAGATTGGTGTTCCGCGCGATGACGCCGAGAACGCGGCCCTCGCGGCGTACGGGAATGGACTCGACGCGGACCGGGACCTCCTCGCGCCACTCCGGATCGCCCTCGCGCACGATGCGGCCCTCGTCGAGAGCGGCGTCCAGGAGCGGGCGCCGGCCGCGCGGGACGAGGTGGCCGACCATGTCGTCCTGGTAGGAGGTCGGGCCGGTGTTGGGGCGCATCTGGGCGACCGACACATAGCGGGTGCCGTCCAGGGTGGGGACCCACAGGACGAGGTCGGCGAAGGAGAGGTCGGAGAGCAGCTGCCACTCCGAGACCAGCAGGTGCAGCCACTCGAGGTCGGACTCACTCAGAGCGGTGTGCTGGCGGACGAGGTCGTTCATGGAGGGCACGAGGCGAGCGTACCCGCGGATCTCGGCCGATATGACTGCGGGCCGCGGCGCCGGGACGGGACCCTCAGCCCGTCCGGGCACCGCAGCCCGGTTGCCGGCCGACGGGTGTGCGGTCCCCTCGGCCGTCAAAGAGAGGTCACGGCGCGGTCAGGGCAGAGAGCGCCGGGGCCTCGGTTCCGCCCGCCTGTGCGGGGTGGGCGGAAGCGCGGTGTGTTCATTGTGGACTAGACCATTCTGCCCTGTCCATCCGTATGCACGACGCAATATCCCGTGCCGGCCCCGAGGGCGCAACCTTCCGGGGCCGGCACTCTTCTGTAATTACCGCTACAGAATGTGTTACGTTCCTTCCGTAGCGACCGCTACATAATTCACCGGGGTGGAAGGGGCACGGCCATGGGCTCGCTCGACGGGAAGACGGCGCTGGTCACGGGCGGCAGCAGGGGGATCGGGCGGGGCATCGCCGAACGGCTCGGGCGGGACGGGGCGCGCGTGGGGGTGCACTACGCCACCAACGCGGCGGCGGCCAAGGAGACGGTCGCGGTCATCGAGGCGGCGGGCGGCTCGGCCTTCACCGTCGGCCAGGAGCTGGGGGTCCCGGGGGACGCGGCGGCGCTGTGGGAAGCCTTCGACCGCGAGGCCGACGGGGTGGACATCCTCGTGAACAACGCGGGGATCGGGTGGCCCGTGCCGTTCGGGGAGGTCACGGAGGAGACGTACGATCGGTTCTTCGCGGTCAACGCCAGGGCGCCGTTCTTCGTGACGCAGCTCGGCCTGTCCCGCCTGCGGGACGGGGGGCGCGTCATCAACATCTCCAGCGGGCTGGCCCGCGCGGCCATGATGCCGCAGACGCTCACCTACGCGATGACCAAGGGCGCGCTGGACGTCCTGACCCGCAACCTGTCCAAGGTCCTCGGGCCGCGCGGGATCACGGTCAACTCGGTGGCGCCCGGGGTGATCGACACCGACATCAACGCGGACTGGCTGCGGGCGGACGACGGGGCGTGGGCGGCGACGGCGGCGATGTCGCCGCTGGGCAGGGTCGGTGAGGCGTCCGACATCGCCGACGCGGTGGCGTTCCTGGCCTCGGACGACGGGCGCTGGATCACGGGCCAGTGGCTGGACGCGACGGGCGGGGCGATCGCCTAGGGCGGCGGGCGGGGCGGGTCCGTCGCGCGGGCGGGGTGGGTCCGTCGCGCGGGCGGGGCGGGTCCGTCGCGCGGGCGGGGCGGGTCCGTCGCGCGGGCGGGGTGCTTCATCGTGCGGGCGGGGTGGGTCCGTCGCGCGGGCGGGGTGCTTCATCGTGCGTGCCCCCCAATGGCCGTCTCCGTATGCGTGACGGCAACCCCGTCGGACGACCATGGGGAGGGGCGCTCCCTCTGCTAGATTGGTCTATACCACGCCCGTTGCAGTATCACGTCACCAGATCGGCAGGCCCTCGTGGAAGTTGTCATCGTCCCGGACGCCAAGGCAGGCGGCGAGCTCATCGCGGAGTCGATCGCCGCCCTGTGGCGACGCAAGCCCGACGCGCTGCTCGGCGTGGCCACCGGATCGACCCCGATCCCGATCTACGAGGCCCTGACGGCCAAGGTCTTGGCCGGTGACGTGGACGTCTCGCGGGCGCGGGTGTGCCAGCTCGACGAGTACGTGGGGCTGCCGGCCGGGCACCCCGAGTCCTACCGTGCCACGGTGATCCGGCAGGTCGTCGAGCCGCTCGGGCTCGGCGCCGACTCCTTCATCGGCCCGGACGGCTCCGCCGATGACGTACAGGCGGCGTGCGAGGCGTACGACCTCGCGCTGGCCTCGGCCGGCGGTGTGGACCTCCAGATCCTGGGGATCGGCACCGACGGGCACATCGGCTTCAACGAGCCCTGCTCCTCGCTCGCCTCGCGTACCCGGATCAAGACGCTGACCGAGCAGACCCGGGTCGACAACGCGCGGTTCTTCGACGACGACATCGACCAGGTGCCGCACCATGTGATCACGCAGGGTATCGGCACGATCCTGGAGGCGCGGCACCTGGTGCTGCTCGCGACGGGTGAGGGCAAGGCGGAGGCGGTGGCGCAGACCGTGGAGGGGCCGGTGGCGGCGGTTGTTCCGGCGTCGGCGTTGCAGTTGCACCGGCATGCGACGGTTGTCGTGGACGAGGCGGCGGCGTCCAAGCTGAAGCTTGCGCCGTACTTCCGGCACACGTTCGCCAACAAGCCGGTGTGGCAGGGGCTTTAGCCTCCCCGGGGTGCGTTGCGCCTGGGCGGCGGGCGGGGGTGGGGGTGCGCGTTACGCGGGGCGTCCGGGGTGCGTGTGCGGCACCCTTCGCGCAGTTCCCCGCGCCCCTGAGCACGCGCTGCGCGTCGTAGGGCCGTCTGCCCCTGCGGGCCGTGCGTGGCCGTTCGCGCAGTTCCCCGCGCCCCTGGAAGCGCGCTCCGCGCGCATAGGCCGAGATCCCGTGCGGACCGTCCCTGGCTGAGGGGCGCGAGGAACCGCGCGACCAGCCACCTACCGGCTGCGGCCAAGCACGTGCTCAACCACCCCAGGGGCGCGAGGAACCGCGCGACCAGCCACCTGCCGCCTGCCGTCACGCACTCGCCCGAACCACCCAGGGGCGCGGGGAACTGCGCAAACGGCACTCAGCCCGCGGCCGCCCCGCGCGGTCACGGCGTCGCCAATGATGGGAAGCGGATGCGCGTGCTGCACAGGGAGACGGCCAGGGCCGAGACCGCCACCGCGCCCATCCCCCACGCCAGACTCGTGCCGCTCGCGATGAATCCGATCACCGCGGGCCCTGCCAACAACCCCGTCGTCCCCATCGCCGCGACCAGCGCCAACGCGTCCGAACCCTGCCGCGCCGCCGCCACGTACACGCACGGCGTCACCGCCGCGATGCCGAGTCCGACGCAGGCGAAGCCGAGCAGCGCCGGGACCACCCCGCCCGCCAGCAGGGCCAGCGCGAGGCCCGCACCGGCCAGCGCGCTGCCGGCCCGCACCACGCGCTCGTCGCCCCACTTGCCGCGCCAGCCGTCCGCGAAGAGCCGGGCCAGCACCATCATGACCGAGACGACCGCGATGCCCAGCGGCGCGAGGGAGGCCGTCGCGCCGGCGCTGTCCTTCAGATAGAGCGCGGACCAGTCGTTCATGGCCCCCTCGGTGACCGTCCCGAACGCCATCGCGAGCCCCATCCAGATGGTCACCCGGGTGGGCAGGGCCGGCCTGCGGCGCTTCTCCGCGGCGGGCCGCGCCGGCTCGGCCGCGCTCTGGTCCTGCGGCAGCAGACCTCCCCGCGCGCCCAGCACCAGAACCACCAGCAGCGCCGTCGCCGCGCCGAAGTGGACCGGCAGGGCCGGGGAAAGCGCCGTCACGCCGGAGGCGAGCAGCGCGGCCAACAGCGAACCGGCGCTGAACGTCGCGTGCATCCTGGCCATCGTCGTGCGCTGGTAGGCGACCTCCAACGCGGCCGCCTGCGCGTTCATCGCCACGTTCAGGCACCCGACCGCGATCCCGTCGAAGAACGCGATGAGCAGCGTCACCGGGTAGTCGGGCGTGACCGAGAACGCCAGCAGGACCGCGCCGAGGCAGAGCGTGGAGCAGATCGCGAGCCGCCGCGAGCCCAGCCGTTTCGTGAGGACCGCCACGAGCGGGAAGGAGACCGCCGCGCCCGCCCCGCAGGCCATGAGGAGCAGCCCGAGCTCCGCCTCGGACAGGCCGAGCCGCGTCTTGAGGGCTGGGATGCGGGAGACCCACGTGGCGTACTGGAAGCCGAGACAGCAGAACAGGGCCGCGATCGCCACTTGGGAGCGGCGGTATGCGTCGAAGGGGCCGAACATGCGGATTTAGCCTACTTCCATGGACATGTACACCGCGTTCGCTCCGTAGCTCGGCGGCAGTTCGACCTCGGGACGGGGCTGGTAGCCGAGCGGGGCCCAGACGACATGGGCTCCCCTGACGGCCACCATGGAGATGCGCTCGTAGCCCAACCCCCGCGCCACGGAGCGCAGATGAGTGAGCAGGCGGGGCCCGAGGCCCCGGCCGCGCAGATGCTCCGCGATCACCAGGTCGTGCGCGTGCAGGTTGCGCGTCGCCGCCGGGGGCAGTGGACCCGCTTCCTCCGCCCTGCTGAGATCCGGGCTGCTCAGCGGCGGGTACGGCAGGGCGAGGAGGTAGCCGCCGACGCGCCCCTCGTGCTCCACCACGAAGCATGTGCCGGGCGCGTAACGGGACTTGAGGGCCGCCCGCCCCTCCGACAGACCGTCCCGCGCATAGGCGCCGGCTTCCAGGGCCACGATCGCGTCCCAGTCGCCATCGGCCAGCGGGCGGATGACGATGTCCGGGTCCAGTACGAGCCTGTCGTCCGGGACGGTGTTCAGCTGCGGCGTCACCGCGAACCTCCGATGCAGGTGTACGGCAGCGGGTCGAAGCCGTTGAAACCCTGGGTGGTGTAGCCGACGGCGTAGGCGCCGCAGGAGTGGATCCAGACCGGATCCCCCGAGGCGGCCGACGCGGGCACCCGCACCGGCCCCGCCTCGTCGAACGCGTCGTCGCTGTCGCAGGTGGGCCCGGCGACCACGGCCGCGACGCGCGGGCCCGTGTCGTGGCCGGGGAACTCGAGGCGGTACTGCAACGCGTCCATCTCGTACAGACCGTTGAACTTGCCGCAGCTCAGATACAGCCAGTGCCGGCGCGTTCCGTCGTGCCCGCGCCGCGCCGAGAGCCGGGAGACCCGGGCCCGGATCGCGCCGTGGTCGGCGACCAGGTGCCGACCGGGCTCCAGCAGGAACATCAGGGGCGACGCCGACTCCGCGCGCAGCCGCTCCATTCCTTCGCGCAGCACCGCGAAGATCTTGTCGAGGGGCGGGTCGAGCGGCCGGCCCGCCCTGTCGAGGCAGCCGAGCGCGGGCAGGCCGCCGCCGAGGTTGATCCGGTCGAGCAGGATGCCGCGCCCGTTCAGGGTCACGACCAGGTCCGTCAGGTCGTCGATGGCGCTTTGCCAGGCCTCGGCCGTCATCTGCTGCGAGCCGACGTGCACGGACAGACCCGAGGGGACGAGGCCGGTGTCCCGGGCCAATTCCAGGACCCGTACGGCGTCGTCGGCCGAGCAGCCGAACTTGCGGCTCAGGCCCCACAGTGCGCCCTCACCGCTGGTGGCGAGGCGGCAGAACACGCGGGAGCCGGGCGCGTGCTGTGCGATGGCGCGGACGTCCTCGACGCTGTCGGTGGCGAAGTCGCGTACGCCCATGCGGTACGCGGCGGCGATGTCCTGGTCCGATTTGATCGTGTTGCCGTAGTGGATCAGACCGGCCGGCACACCGGTCGCCAGGGCCTGCTCGATCTCGTTGGGGCCGGCCGCGTCGAAGCCCGCGCCCTTCGCGGCGAGGCAGGCAAGCACCTCGTCCACGGGGCACGCCTTCATCGCGAACCGGACCGCGACGCCGGGCAGTTCACGCAGCAGCGCCGCGTACTGCCCCTCGATCCCGGTGAGGTCGAAGAAGATCCGGTCGTCGGTGGCGGCCGCGAGGGCCGCCCGGATGGCCGCGCTCTCACGCATCGTCGCCGCCTTGGAGCGGACCCAGCAACTTGGCGGCCGCCACCAGCGGCCCCCACTCCTCGATGAGCAGCGCGAAGTCCTCGGTGTCGGCCTGCGCCTCGTCGAGCAGGCGATCGCGCAGCGGCATGAGGTGGTCGGCGAACTCGGCGTACTTTCCGCCCAGTTGGCGGTAGCAGCGATCGAGGACGTCGAGTCTGCGGATGTTCTCGGCGCGGTCCTCGCCCGTGCTGTGGGCGACCAGCGCGCCGATCGCGTCGGCGCGGACGTGGTGGCGCTCGTCGAGCAGCGCGCCACGGACGCGCTCCATCTCCGTGTAGACGGGATAGAGGTAGAGCATCGACAGGAGGAACTTGGTCCACCGCAGCTGGTAGGCGGTGAATCCGGGCCCGGTGCGCCGCTCGGGGGTGTAGTAGTTCACGATGTTGCGGTTGTGCACCACGCCGGGAAGCGTCGCGTCCCGCACCACGTGCAGCAGGAAGTAGTCGCTGCCTATGGTGCTGGTGGCGGGCGGCAGCGGCACGCGTTCATAGACCTCGCGGTCGAGGGCGATGTTGCACATGTCGACCCGCCAGATGTCGGGGGTGCCGAGCGTGGACTCGTCGTGCGTGAAGGGGTCGGTCCCGGCGCCGACGAAGGAGTCGTCGACCAGCTCGCGGCGCTCCTCGGGCGGGGTGCCGGCCTCGGCCCACAGGCCGACCACCTCGTAGTAGATCTCCGGGTCCAGGTCGCGTATCTCCCCGATGTCCACCGACAGCTCACCCACGAAGGAACTGCCCACCATCGACACCGGCTTGTACACGTCGGCCGGGTCAAGGCGGGTCCTGGTGACGCCGGGCAGGGCGTCCACGGCGCGCTTGCCGAGGGACAGCAGTTCGTGGTGGATGGGGAAGACGGGTTCGCCGTCGAGTATCTGGTAGCTGCTGTCGGAGTCCCTGCGGTGCACGGACTCGCAGCCCAGCGCGCTCGCGATCAGGAACGCGCGGTTGGTGCAGGCCCCGTAGGACACACCGGCGGGCAGCATGAGGTCGAGCATCAGGTCGGGCTTGGCGACGCCGGCGCCCTCGATGACCCGCCGCAGGAAGTCGCGCTGGCGCGCCTCGTCGAGATGGTGCACGACGACGCCGGGGGACGGTGCCAACTCGCTTACGGTACGGGCGTGTTCGGTGCGAGTACGGTCGTCGGAGGAGTCCAGGACGAGCAGGTGGACCTCGACGTCGAAGTGGGCGGCGGCGTGTGCGGCCTCCTCGTGGACGGCCACGAGAGTGGCCGCGCACGCCCGGTTGGTGGGCAGCGTCAGGCAGATGCGTCGCACGCGGGCTCCTCCGTGGGGGCCACGGGCCCGGTGGTGCCCCACGACGCGAGGCCCAGCAGCTTGGCGCCGAGGTCGTCGAGGGCGGCGGTGGGGTACCGGAGCGCTTCGGGGCGGCGCGCGTCACCGACGAGCGTCTTGTTCCAGTCCGGGGTGCTGAGGGTGCGCCAGGACTCCACGCGCGAGGCGCGCACCTCGTGGTCCGATTCGAGCGCGGGCATCATCGAGAGGTACTGGACCGCGCGGACACCGTTGTCAGAGGTGTTGCGGGCCACGCCGTGCGCGAGCAGGCCGTTCCAGATCAGCAGGTCGCCGGCCTTGAGCTCGGGGCGGACGACCGGGAACTCGGCGCGGTCGGCGTTCGGCCTGATGGGGTCGCGGTCGGCGGGCTGTGCGACCTTCCACTCCTCGAAGCGGCGGAACAGCTCGGGCGAGCACTGGAAACCGCCGTGGTCGTCCTGGGTGTCGTTGAGCGCGATGATGCCCTGGACGCGCTGCGGCAACACACCGAGCGTGGTGTCGACGTCCCAGTGCAGCTCGATGTCGAAGCCCGTGTCGGTGGGCTCGATGTGCGCGCGGTCGCGGTCCTTGATGTTGGGCGGGTTCAGGTTGAGCCGGTCGAGGGTGACCCACAGCTCCTCGCAGTCCCACACGTCGGCGAACGCCTCGTACACCCGCCGCGTCTGACGGCTGTCCCACAGGAGCTGGTGGTGGTACGCCTCCACGAACCCGTAGACGTGCAGGTGCTGTTCGAGCTCGGTGGCGAAGACCCGGTCCTCGGAGTACCAGGTCTCGGGGCGCTCGGGGTCCAGGCCCTGGAAGTCCCAGGCGAAGTCGAGGAGGCGGCGCGCGGCGGCGGCCGGGATCGCCTCCCTGACGATGACGTAGCCGTACGTCTGCCAGAAGGCGAAGTCCTCCTCGGAGAGCACGCGCAGAGGGCGCGTCTTGTCGATGTCGCGCAGCGGGGTGCGGGCGAGGTAGGTCTCACCGCCGTCCGAGCTGAAGTAGGGACGGGCCGAGGCGGCTCGGTAGAGGTGACGGTCGGGGGCCGGCATGCGATCACTCCGGTGGTCGGGGGTCGGGGGTCGTTGGCGTGGGGATCCCGGTGGCACGGGGAACCGGGCCCGGGCGCGGGCGCGGTGGGGTGGCGGCGGGGCGGGGATCGGCGGGGTGCGGTGGCCGGTGCGGACCGGGCGCCTTCGGCCGGGTGTGGTCACGGCCGGTCGGCGGCGGGCGGCGCGGCGGGCGGGGTCGGCTTGCGGTCGTGCTCGCGTCCGGCGCCGGGCGTGCGGCCGGTAACGGCCGCGAGGTGTGCGGCGCCGGGCGGTACGGGACGCTCCCGGGCGGCCCTCGTTCCGGCCGCTTCACCCTGGGGCGTTGCGCGGGCAAACAGGCTCGGAGCGACCGGACTTGGCGGGCTGGGCGCCTCGTCGCGCCGGCCGGCCACCCGGCGGAGAGTGTCCCTCTCGACGACGACAGGGCCGGGGTGCCACCTCCTTGCGCTCGGTGCCGCTCATGGGTCGAGGGCACCCTCACCGATCTTGCGTTCCTCCAAGGTGGACTAGACCAACTTCTGGTGTCAAGCCCGAAGTTGAGGCCGTACAAGTCCGGAATCGGGCCAGTTCACGCACCGGACACACGACGGATACGTACTGTCAAGTAGACCGCCCCGTCGTCGAGTTGAGGGCCTTCCGGCGGGGAATCCGGAACGCGTGGCTCCGGAGAACCGGCGCGATTCGGCCCTCGCGTACACCGAAATTCGGCCCCTTCGTACATCCCCCGCGCGGGGTGGCCGGCGCCCGCACTGGGCCCGCACCCGGCCCGCACATGCAAACGTGGCGGGGTGACGGTCCGCCGACCGTCACCCCGCCACGTGTCTCGTGGGCCGGGTCAGACCCTGGTGATGGCTTCCGCCGCCGCCCGGCCGCACACCCGCGCCGCGCCGTGCGTGGCGATGTGCAGCGCCCCGCGCGGAGCGGCCCGTGGCACGCCCATCTCGACCACGGCCGTGTCCGGGCGGGCCGCGAGGAGCGCGTCCAGGGCCGCCGCCATCCACGGGTGGCGGTGCTCGTCGCGCACCACGGCGACGACGCGGCGCTCCCCCGCGGCCGCGAGCACGTCGGCGGCGGTGCTGTCCGCTCCGTAGGTGCCGCCCTCGGTTCCCGGCAGCAGGGCGGCGAGCTCGGCGCCGATGCTCCAGGGCGTCTCGCTGCTCACCGCGATGTTCATCACGGGCGTGAACGTCGCCACGTACGGGGCGCTCCTCATCGGGCGCCACGACGGCGCCACGGTGACCCGGGCGGCCCGGCGGGCGGCCACCAGGCCGATGTCACCGCCGGAGCCGGTGCCGGGCGCGGTCCCCTCCTGCACCGCCGCGCCCGGCCCCGTCCTGTCCCCCCTGGCCCGCTGGGCCCACGCCGCCAGCGCACGCACGCGCGCCGCCGCGTCGGCCAGCCGCTCCTCGGCCAGCTCGCCGTCCCGTACCGCCGCGACCAGCGCGTCACGCAGGCGCAGGACGGTGCCCTCGTCGCACAGGCCGCCGCCGACGCACAGGGCGTCGGCGCCCGCCGCGATCGCGAGGACGGAGCCCCGCTCGATGCCGACCGTCCCGGCGATGGCCTGCATCTCCACCGCGTCGGAGACGATCAGCCCGTCGTAGCCGAGTTCGTCGCGCAGCAACCCGGTGAGGATGCGCGGGCTGAGCGTGGCGGGACGGGCGGGGTCGAGCGCGGGTAGAAGGATATGCGCGCTCATGACCGACTTGGAACCCGCGGCGATCGCGGCCCGGAAAGGCACCAGCTCACGGGCGTGCAGCGTGTCGAGATCCACGTCGATGCGGGGCATGGCGTGGTGCGAGTCGACATTGGTGTCGCCGTGGCCGGGGAAGTGCTTGGTGCAGGCGGCGACTCCGGCCGACTGAAGGCCCTCGATGTAGGCGGCCGTGTGCCGGGCCACGAGGTCGGTGTCGGCGCCGAAGGCCCGTACGCCGATGATCGGGTTGTCGGGGTTGGAGTTCACGTCGGCCGACGGCGCCCAGTTGAGGTTGACGCCGCACTCGGCGAGCCGGCGTCCGAGTTCGCGGGCGACCTCGCGGGTGAGGTCCAGGTCGTCGACCGCGCCGAGCGCCAGGTTGCCCGGGAAGGACGAGCCGGTGCGCACCTCTATACGGGTGACGTCGCCGCCCTCCTCGTCGATGGCCACCAGGACGTCGTCCCGCTCGGCCCTCAACTGGGCTGTCAGTTCGGCGACTTGGGGGCCGGTGACGATGTTGCGGCCGAACAGGCCGACGGAGGCGAGGCCTTCGCCGATGCGGCGAAGCAGCCAGTCGGGCGCGGTGGTGCCGGTGAAGCCGGGCTGGAGGACGGCGAGCGCGTCGCGGGTCAGTGTGTCGGAGCCCGTGGTCATTGTCGTCATGGGGCGGGGTTATCCCTTCACTGCGCCGGCCGTCAGACCCGCGGCCATCTTGCGCTGGACGAGGAGGAAGAGAATCACGATGGGCACGGCCATCATGGTCGATCCGGCCATCATCGGGGCGTACTCGGTGCCGTGCTGCGTGGTGAAGCTGGACAGCCACACCGTGGCCGTCTGATGGTTCTGGCTCATCAGCATGAGGGCGTAGAGGTATTCGTTCCAGGCCTGGATGAAACCGTAGACCGAGGTCGCCACCATGCCGGGGGCGAGCAGCGGGAAGACCACGCGGATGAAGGCGCCGGTGCGGGTGCAGCCGTCGACCATGGCCGCCTCCTCCAGCTCCTTGGGCACGTTGACGATGAATCCGCGCAGCGTCCACACCGTGAAGGGCAGGATGAAGGTCAGGTACGTGATGATCAGGCCGGAGAGCTTGTCGTACTGACCGAGGTCGTTGAGGAGCAGGAAGACCGGGATGATCATCGCGACCAGCGGGACCATCTGCACCGCGAGGATGCCGACGATGACGATCTTGCGGCCGCGGAAGGCGAACCGGGAGATGGCGAGCGCGGCGAGCAGGCCGACCGCGATGCCGATGACGACGACCACCACCGAGACGGTCAGCGACCGCCCGATCGCACCCCAGAAGTCACCGATCTGGAGCGCCCGGCGGAAGTTGTCGAGCGTGAAGTGCGTCGGGAAGAGATGCGGGTTCGGGTCGATCGCGTCCTTGGCGGGCTTGAACGCGGTGTTCAGCATCCAGTAGACCGGGAAGCCCGCGGTGACGAAGACGAGCAGGCCGAGCAGGTTCCAGCCCAGCTTGGTCTTCCTCCGGGGGGACTTCCCGCGCGTGGCGACCGGCGCCACGGCGGTCGAGGCGGCCATCGCCGCACCGTCCTTTCCGATCGTGGCGCTCACTCGACGTCCCCGATCTTGAGCATCTGGCGCATGTAGACCGCGATCACACCGAGCAGCAGGAGCACGGTGAGCAGGGCGATCGCGGAGCCCTGGGAGTAGTCGTTGACCACGAAGGCCTTGTCGTAGGAGTACGTGGTGAGCAGCTGGTACTCCGGTTCGGGGTGGCCGCCGCGCATCACGAAGACCTGCGGGAAGACGCCCATGTCCCAGATGACCGAGAGCGTCGCGAGCATCACGACGATGGGCTTGAGGATCGGCAGGGTGACGTGGCGGAAGACGCCCCAGGAGCCGGCGCCGTCGAGCCGGGCGGCCTCTTCGAGCTCCTTGGGCACCTGGGTGAGACCGGCGCTGAGCGTGATGACCACGAACGGGACCGCGCCCCAGACCACGAGCACCATGATCACCGCGAGACCCTGGGTGCTGGAGATGAACCAGTTGTGTCCGGTGACATCGACCCCGGGCAACTGGCTGAGCAGCCAGTTCAGTACGCCGTAGTCGCTGTCGAACATCCACTTGAAGATGGTGATCGCCACGACGATGGGCATGCCCCAACTCGCCACGAGCGCCACGTTGATGAGCGTCTTGACCCAGCCCGAGACCCGCTGGAGCAGCAGGGCGACGAGCATGCCGATGACCATGGTCAGGACGACGGCGGAGGCGGCGAAGAGGATGGTGCGCACGACGACGCGCCAGAACTCGGCGTCACCGAGGACGTTCGTGAAGTTGTCCAGACCGACCGACTCGGCGGCCTGGAAGCCCCACAGCTGCGGCTGCCCGAACTTCTGGAAGGACAGGGTGACCAGGCGCACCAGCGGATAGCCGAGGACGAGCGCGAGGACGAGCAGGCAGGGCGCGAGCAGTGCCCAGGGCACCGCCGCTCCCCCGCCCGTGCCCCGCTTCTTGCCCGGCTTTCCCGGCTCTTTCGACCCGGCGCCCGGTTGTGGATCGCGCCGCGTCGGCGGCACCTTGGCGGTGGTTGTCTCTGCGGCACTCATCGCGCGCTCCTGGGGATCCCTCTCTGGAACTGGTCAGGCAGGGCCCCGTCGGCGTGACGGGGCCCTGCCCGGAGGTCACTTGTTGTTGATGACCTTGTCGATCGCGGCGTCCGCGTCCTTCGCGGCGGCCTCGACCGTCTTCTTGCCGGTGCCGATGGCCTGGAGCATGTCCTGGAGGATCTTGGCCTTCTCGACCTGGCCCCAGCCCGCCGCCATGGGCACGAACCAGCTGGACTCGGCGGCGGTGGCCGGCACGGCCGTCTTCGGGTCCGCCTTCAGGGGCGCCAGGTCCGTCTTGTTGTTGGGCAGGTTGCCCTTGGCGACCAGGCCCTTCTGGCCCTGGGTGCCGGTGAACGCGTTGATCCACTCGGCGGCGACGCCCTGCGCCTTGGACTTGACGGGGATCGCGAGGTCCGAGCCGCCGAGGAAGACCGGCATGGGCTTGCCGGACGGGGCCGGCATCACGAAGCTCTCGATCTTGTCGGCGAGCTTGCCCACCTTGTCGTTCTCCGGCAGCGCGGCGTTGGCGCCCTCCCAGGCGGGGCTGAAGACGAGGAAGGAGTTGCCCTGGCCGTAGACGATCGGGCGGTCCGCCTCGTCCTTGGTCTTGTCGCCCTTCATGTACTTGTCGACGACGTTCTTGTACTCGGTCAGGCCCTTGATGGACTCCGGCGAGGACAGGTTGGCCTTGAACTTGTCGCCGTCCTGCTTGGCGATGGAGCCGCCGGCGTCGTACACGAAGGACATGGCCGCGTACCAGTCACGGGTGGGCTGGTACCAGGCGCTGAACTTGTCGCCCTTCGCGGCCTGCACCTTGTCCAGGTCGGCGGTCAGTTCGGCGTAGGTCTTGGGGGTGGCGGTGATGCCCGCGTCGGTGGCGATGTCCTTGCGCCAGGTCGCGGTGCGGCCACCGGCGTAGTAGGGGACGCCGTAGGTCTTGCCGTTGGAGGTGACGGAGGCCTTGAGCGCGTCCAGCCAGGAGGCGGAGTTGTCGAACTTCGACGCGTCGACCTCGGCGAAGGCGCCCTTGCCGGTGTAGGAGGGCATCTCGGAGTTGCCCATCTCCACCACGTCCGGCGCCTTGTCGGTGGCGAGGACGGCGTCGAGCTTGGCGTTCTTGTCCGGCCACCCGTAGTACTCGTGGGTGATCTTCAGGCCGGGGTGCTTGGCGACGATCGCGTCGTCGGCCGCCTTCACCAGCTCGGGCCAGTTCTTCTGGGCATCGACCGTCAGCCAGACGGTGAGCTCCTTGGCGTCGCCCCCCGCGGCGCCGTCCTTCTTGTCACTGCCGCCGCAGGCCGCGGCGCCGATCATGATGCCCGCGACGCCGATCGCCGCGATGAGCTTGCGCTTCACGCCACTCTCCTCAGGGATGACTGACCCCGTTGCCCTCTTCATGGCCCCGCCCACCGCGATGCCGCATACGCGAAGTACTACCCGTGGGACTGGGATTGGTCTTTAATGGTTTAGACCAGTACCGGGAGCTTGGCCTAGACCTTTAGGGGTGTCAAGGGCCGATAAGAACGCCGAGACCGTCCGTTATCGGACCGACACCTCGGCGCCGGCCAGGGCCTCCGCGCCCCCTCCCACGGGCCCCGCGCGCCCCCTTCCGCAGGCCTCACGCGCACCCGCCGAGCTGCCTCCAAGACCCTCCTGGGCTTTAATGGTTTAGACCAACTTGCATACTCCCCCGCACGTCCGCCGCGCGGCGGTGTATAAGAAGGGCTTGTCGATCGCGTTACCGGACCGACACCCTGACGGAGGGCGACGACCCGTGACCGGTCCGTGCCACCATGTGAGCCGCGACAGACGGAGGAGCCGGTGACGGCAGCAGCGCAGCACTCGGGAAGGCAGACCATGGCCGCCGACGGCAGCGGTACCACGGAGGCGGGCGCCGGCGTCCGTACCGCCCGCGTGCCGAAGTACTACCGCCTCAAGCGCCACTTGCTGGAGATGACGGAGACCCTGCCGCCCGGCACCCCGGTGCCGCCCGAGCGGACGCTCGCCGCCGAGTTCGACACCTCCCGCACCACCGTGCGCCAGGCCCTCCAGGAGCTGGTCGTCGAGGGCCGCCTGGAGCGCATCCAGGGCAAGGGCACCTTCGTCGCCAAGCCCAAGGTCTCCCAGCCCCTCCAACTCTCCTCCTACACCGAGGACATGAGGGCCCAGGGCCTCGAACCCACCTCCCAGCTCCTGGACATCGGCTACGTCACCGCCGACGACACCCTCGCCGGGCTGCTCGACATCACCGCCGGCGGCCGCGTGCTGCGCATCGAGCGGCTGCGCCTGGCGAGCGGCGAGCCGATGGCCATCGAGACCACGCATCTGTCCGCCAAGCGCTTCCCGGCCCTGCGCCGCTCCCTGGTGAAGTACACCTCGCTCTACACCGCGCTGGCCGAGGTGTACGGGGTGCGTCTGGCGGAGGCCGAGGAGACCATCGAGACGTCGCTGGCCACCCCGCGCGAGGCCGGGCTGCTCGGCACGGACGTGGGCCTGCCGATGCTGATGCTGTCGCGGCACTCCCTGGACGGCGGGGGCGAGCCGGTGGAATGGGTGCGCTCGGTCTACCGGGGCGACCGCTACAAGTTCGTGGCCCGCCTCAAGCGCCCGGCCGACTGAGCCGGGCCGACTGAGCCGGGCCGACTGAGCCCGTTCGGCCCCGGGCGGACCGTCCGGCCCGAGGCGTCCCGTCCGGAATCCGGACGGGGGTTCCCTTGACCGAAACTGTCCCCTAGATTTCCTGCGCATTGCACAGTGATCCAACGCACAGGTGATCGTGAGGGGACGGAGTCGCCCAATGCCGGAATCGACGGAAGTGAGGAGACCGGTGATCACGCCCGTGCGCGTGGTCATCGCTCTCTGCCTGATCGCGCCCCTGGTCGCGATGGTGTGGGTGAGCTCCTACGCCAAGACCGACCCCACGCTCGGCGGGATCCCGTTCTTCTACTGGTACCAGATGCTCTGGGTGCTGATCTCGACCGCGCTCACCATGGTCGCGTACAAGTTGTGGCAGCACGACCAGCGTTCGCGCGCGTCCGGTGCCGCGTCGGTCTCCTTCGACAAGAAGGGGGGTGCGTCCAAGTGAAGGACGGCGTGAACGGCGTCGCGCTCGGCGTCTTCATCTTCTTCTTCCTGGCCGTGACCGTGATCGGCTTCCTGGCGGCCCGTTGGCGCAAGGCCGAGTCCGCCGAAAGCGCGGCCACCCTCGACGAATGGGGCCTGGGCGGCCGGTCGTTCGGCACCTGGGTCACCTGGTTCCTGCTCGGCGGCGACCTCTACACGGCCTATACGTTCGTGGCCGTCCCGGCGGCGATCTACGCGGCGGGCGCGGCGGGCTTCTTCGCGGTCCCGTACACGATCCTCGTCTACCCGCTGATCTTCACCTTCCTGCCGCGCCTGTGGTCCGTCTCCCACAAGCACGGCTACGTCACCACCTCGGACTTCGTCCGTGGCCGGTTCGGCTCCAAGGGCCTCTCGCTGGCGGTCGCCATCACCGGCATCCTCGCCACGATGCCCTACATCGCGCTCCAACTGGTCGGCATCCAGGCCGTGTTGGACGTCATGGGCGTGGGCGGCGAGTCCAGCAACTGGTTCGTCAAGGACCTGCCGCTGCTCATCGCCTTCGCGGTGCTCGCCGCGTACACCTACTCCTCGGGCCTGCGCGCGCCCGCGCTGATCGCCTTCGTGAAGGACGGTCTGATCTACCTCGTCATCGCGGTGGCGATCATCTACATCCCGATCAAGCTGGGCGGCTTCGACGCCATCTTCAGCGCGGCGCAGCACAAGTTCGCCGGGCCGCCCGGGGGCAAGCCGACCGGGGCGCTCGTGCCCGGCGAGAAGAGCCAGTGGACGTACGCCACGCTCGCGCTCGGCTCGGCGCTCGCGCTGTTCATGTATCCGCACTCGATCACGGCCACGCTCTCCTCGCGCAGCCGCAACGTCATCCGCCGCAACACCACGATCCTGCCGCTGTACTCGCTGATGCTGGGCCTGCTCGCACTGCTCGGCTTCATGGCGATCGCGGCCGGCGTCAAGGTCACCAACGGGCAGCTCGCCATCCCGCAGCTCTTCGAGGACATGTTCCCCGACTGGTTCGCGGGCGTCGCCTTCGCGGCGATCGGCATCGGCGCGCTCGTGCCGGCCGCCATCATGTCCATCGCGGCGGCGAACCTCTTCACCCGCAACATCTACAAGGACTTCATCAAGCCCGACGCGACGCCCTCGCAGGAGGCCAAGGTCTCCAAGCTGGTCTCGCTGGTGGTGAAGGTCGGCGCGCTGGTCTTCGTCCTGACCATGGACAAGACCGTGGCCATCAACTTCCAGCTCCTGGGCGGCATCTGGATCCTCCAGACCTTCCCGGCCCTGGTCGGCGGCCTGTTCACGCGCTGGTTCCACCGCTGGGCGCTGCTCGCGGGCTGGGCGGTGGGCATGGTCTACGGCACGCTCGCCGCGTACGGGGTGGCCTCGCCCACGCAGAAGCACTTCGGCGGCTCCTCCAAGGAGATCCCGGGCATCGGCGAGATCGGCTACATCGGCCTCACGGCGTTCGTCCTGAACGTGGTGGTCACCGTGGTCCTCACCTTCGTCCTGCGCGCGGTGAAGGCCCCCGACGGCGTCGACGAGACCTCGCCGGAGGACTACACGGCGGACGCGGGCGACCCGGGCGTCGCAACCGAGCTGCCGCCGGCGACGGCGGGGGCGGCGCACTGAGGTTCCGCTGAACGACGAAGGGCCGTGGCACCCGGGGTGCCACGGCCCTTCGTCGTGTGGGTCAGCGCACCCAGTCCTTGAGCTGCTCGGTCTGGAGGGTGATCCCCACCGGCTCGGGAAGCTCGATGTCCCGGCCGAAGGGGAGGGTGCGCACCGACGCGTACCGGTGGCCATCGGGCTCGCTGTATACGGAGACCTCGCACGCGGCCCGGTCGATCAGCAGATACAGGGGAATGCCGGTCTCGGCGTAAGCCTGCGGCTTCTCGACGTGGTCACGACGGTGCGTGTCGGAGTCCCACGAGGTCACCTCTACCACCATGAGGATCGATTCGGGGTCCACCCAGTCACCCTGTCCGACGAAGGCGTCGGATGGCGCGAGCGCCCCGCCCGGGATCGCTCGCCCCGCCCGGTACTGCTGAGCCTTGATCCCCTGCCCCGGATGCAACCACAGCTCCGGCCGATGCTGTACGCAGATGCGCGTGAGCCACTGGATGATCCGCCCGTGGTCCCCGTCCGGCATGGCCTTGCTCCTGATGACCCCGTTGATGAATTCGAGCCGCGTCCCCTCCCTCTCACGGGCGGCTATGCGCGCGACGGCCTCGAAATCCTCCGTCAGCATGTGGGGCCGGTCAGTCGTCGCGGTCATGTCGGCTCGCCTCCTTCAGGGCTCTGTCACCGACGATAGCGGAGGCCCCTGACAGTCGGAGGCGGATCGACCGACGACACAACATGTGGGGGGCGCCACCCACAGCGCCCCCCACATGTATGCTCGTCCTCGCTGTCGCCGCAGGGGAATCCGGTGCGAATCCGGAACTGTCCCGCAACGGTATGACTCGTACGGATACGTACGGGCCGAGTCCGACAACCTGCCGACGGCGCTCCCGGTTCGACCGATCCGGGTGCCAGACGTCCGGGCCTCGCGGTTGGGCCGGTGGACGACGCGCTGAGGGCTGCCCCGACGCGCGCCGACGCCTCCCCCGAAGGCCCCGTGCCGAGCGAGGGAGTGCCCCCCACGTGACCATCGCCCCAGCGGATCCCGCTTCAGCGATCACCGATGAGCTCGCGGATGCCCCCGGGACCGCGCTGCTGCGGACCCTGACCGAGTTCACCGCCGACCTCCCGGACACCGACCCGGGCCGGGTCGCCGCCGCCGCGCTGCGGGGCCGCAACGCCCGTTCCGACGCGGCCGAGCTGCGGGAGCTGGCCACCGAGGCGGCCGCGGGGCTCATCTCCGAGGACCCGGCGTACTCCCGACTCGCCGCCCGCCTCCTGACGGTCACCATCGCCGAAGAGGCCGCGAGCCAGGGCGCTGTGTCGTTCTCGGCTTCCGTGGAGACCGGTCACCGCGAGGGTCTGATCGCCGACCGCACCCTCGCGTTCGTCCGCGCCCACGCCGCCCGCCTGGACTCCCTGGTGGACGCCGCGCTCGCCGACGGCGCCGACGACCGCTTCGGCTACTTCGGCCTGCGCACCCTCTTCTCCCGCTACCTGCTGCGCCACCCGATCACCCGCAAGGTCGTCGAGACCCCCCAGCACTTCATGCTGCGCGTGGCGTCCGGCCTCGCCGAGGACGAGTCGGCGCGCGCCCTGGACGAAGTGGCGTCCCTGTACGGCCTGATGAGCCGCCTGGACTACCTGCCGTCCTCCCCCACGCTCTTCAACTCCGGCACCCGACACCCCCAGATGTCGTCCTGCTACCTGCTCGACTCGCCGCTGGACGAGCTGGACTCCATCTACGACCGCTACCACCAGGTGGCGCGGCTCTCGAAGCACGCGGGCGGCATCGGGCTCTCCTACTCCCGGGTGCGTGGGCGCGGTTCGCTGATCCGGGGCACCAACGGCCACTCCAACGGCATCGTCCCCTTCCTCAAGACCTTGGACGCCTCGGTGGCCGCGGTCAACCAGGGCGGCCGCCGCAAGGGCGCGGCCGCGGTGTACCTGGAGACCTGGCACTCCGACATCGAGGAGTTCCTCGAGCTGCGCGACAACACCGGCGAGGACCAGCGCCGTACGCACAACCTGAACCTCGCGCACTGGATCCCCGACGAGTTCATGCGCCGCGTGGAGGCCGACGGCGCCTGGTCGCTGTTCTCGCCGGCCGACGTGCCCGAGCTCGTGGACCTGTGGGGCGAGGAGTTCGACGCCGCATACCGCAAGGCCGAGGCCGCCGGGCTCGCCCGCAAGACCATGCCCGCGCGCGACCTGTACGGCCGCATGATGCGCACCCTCGCGCAGACCGGCAACGGCTGGATGACGTTCAAGGACGCCTCCAACCGCACCGCCAACCAGACGGCGGAGCCCGGCCACACGGTGCACTCCTCCAACCTGTGCACCGAGATCCTCGAGGTGACCGACGACGGCGAGACGGCCGTGTGCAACCTCGGCTCGGTCAACCTCGGCGCGTTCGTGGACACCGAGTCCCAGGGCATCGACTGGGAGCGCCTTGACGACGCCGTCCGCACCGCGGTGACCTTCCTCGACCGGGTCGTCGACATCAACTTCTACCCGACCGAGCAGGCCGGCCGCTCCAACGCCCGGTGGCGCCCGGTGGGCCTGGGCGCGATGGGCCTCCAGGACGTCTTCTTCAAGCTGCGCCTGCCCTTCGACTCCCCCGAGGCGAGGGCCCTGTCGACGAAGCTGTCCGAGCGGATCATGCTGACCGCGTACGAGGCCTCCGCCGACCTCGCCGAGCGGTCAGGCCCGCTGCCGGCGTGGGACAGGACCCGCACCGCGCGCGGCGTGCTGCACCCCGACCACTACGACGTCGAGCTGAATTGGCCCGAGCGCTGGGCCGCCCTGCGCGAGCGGATCGCCGCGGTCGGCATGCGCAACTCGCTGCTCCTTGCGATCGCCCCGACCGCGACCATCGCCTCCATCGCGGGCGTGTACGAGTGCATCGAGCCGCAGGTCTCCAACCTGTTCAAGCGCGAGACCCTGAGCGGTGAATTCCTCCAGGTCAACGGCTACTTGGTGGAGGAGCTGAAGAACCTCGGCGTATGGGACGCGCAGACGCGGGAGGCGCTGCGCGAGGCCAGCGGCTCGGTGCAGGGCTTCGGCTGGATCCCGGCCGACGTGCGCGCCCTGTACCGCACGGCGTGGGAGATCCCGCAGCGCGGCCTGATCGACATGGCCGCCGCCCGCACCCCCTTCCTCGACCAGTCGCAGTCGCTCAACCTGTTCCTGGAGACGCCCACCATCGGCAAGCTGTCGTCGATGTACGCGTACGCCTGGAAGCAGGGCCTGAAGACGACGTACTACCTGCGCTCGCGCCCGGCGACCCGCATCGCCCGCGCCGCCCAGGCCACCACCATCCCCACTCAGCAGGCGGCCCCCGACGCCGACGCCGTCGCCTGCTCCCTGGAAAACCCCGAGTCCTGCGAGGCCTGCCAGTAATGAGCTCGACCGAACACAAGAACCTGCTCGACCCGGGTTTCGAACTGACCCTGCGCCCCATGCGCTACCCGGACTTCTACGAGCGCTACCGGGACGCGATCAAGAACACCTGGACCGTGGAGGAGGTCGACCTCCACTCCGACGTCGCCGACCTCGCCAAGCTCACGCCGGGCGAGCAGCACATGATCGGCCGCCTGGTCGCGTTCTTCGCGACGGGCGACTCGATCGTCTCCAACAATCTGGTGCTCACGCTCTACAAGCACATCAACTCCCCCGAGGCGCGGCTCTACTTGAGCCGTCAGCTCTTCGAGGAGGCCGTGCACGTCCAGTTCTATCTGACGCTGCTCGACACCTACCTGCCCGACCCGGAGGACCGCGCCGCCGCGTTCGACGCGGTCGAGGAGATCCCCTCCATCCGCGAGAAGGCCCAGTTCTGCTTCAAGTGGATCAACGAGGTCGAAAAGCTGGAGCGTCTGGAGACCAAGGCCGACCGGCGCCGTTTCCTGCTCAACCTGATCTGCTTCGCGGCGTGCATCGAGGGCCTGTTCTTCTACGGGGCCTTCGCCTACGTCTACTGGTTCCGCAGCCGGGGCCTGCTGCACGGCCTGGCGACCGGCACCAACTGGGTGTTCCGCGACGAGACGATGCACATGAACTTCGCCTTCGAGGTCGTGGACACCGTCCGCAAGGAGGAGCCGGACCTCTTCGACGACGAGCTGGAGCAGCAGGTCACCGACATGCTGAAGGAGGCGGTCGCCGCCGAGCTCCAGTTCGGCCGCGACCTGTGCGGTGAGGGCCTGCCCGGCATGAACACCGAGTCGATGCGCGAGTACCTGGAGTGCGTCGCCGACCAGCGCCTGACCCGGCTCGGCTTCCCTGCGGTGTACGGCTCGTCGAACCCGTTCTCGTTCATGGAGCTCCAGGGCGTCCAGGAGCTGACGAACTTCTTCGAGCGCCGCCCGTCCGCCTACCAGGTGGCCGTCGAGGGCTCGGTGGGCTTCGACGAGGAGTTCTAGGCCCGTCGTGAACGGCCGAGGCCCCGCTCCCCCAGGCGAACTCCGGGGGGCGGGGCCTCAACTCATGGGCGTACCGCGTCAGTTGTTCGGGACCGTCTCGTAGCGGGCGGTGCCCTCCGCCATCTGCTTCAGCGCGTCCTTGCGGTCGCGCTTGGAGAGGCGGTCGATGTAGAGCCGCCCGTACAGGTGGTCCGTCTCGTGCTGGAGGCAGCGCGCGAAGTAGCCGGTGCCGCGCACCTTGATCGGGTTGCCCTCGGCGTCCTGGCCGCTGACCTCGGCGTAGTCGGGGCGGGCCAGCTCGGCGTACGCGGTCGGGACCGAGAGGCAGCCCTCGTTGGACTCGTCAAGGACGCGCAGCTCGGCCGGGAGCTCTTCGATGACCGGGTTGCAGACGACGCCGACGTGCCGCACGCCCTCGTCGTCCAGGCAGTCGTAGACGAAGACCTTCAGGTCCACGCCGATCTGGTTGGCCGCGAGGCCCACGCCCTCGGCTGCCTTCTGGCTGGCGAACATGTCGTCGATGAGCTGGGCCAGCTCGCCGTCGAAGGCGGTGACGTCCTTGCACTCCTTGTGCAGGACCGGGTTGCCGACGACCGTGATCGGGCGGGCGGTGCCGCGCTCGCGGTGGGCCAGCTCACGCGCCTCGCAGTCCTCCGTGTCCACGACGAACCCGTCGTTCTCGACCTGCTGGTCCGTCTGCTGCTGCGCCATGTCCGCCGTAAGCCTTCCTCAAAAACCTGATTCCGATCCCGTACAGCCTAAGGCCAGGCCCGGCCGGGCTCCGCTGCCGTTCAGCAGACTTCTTCCAGATCCCGCCACTCGCGGCTGTCCGGATTGTCGGCCACCCAGCCGTCCAGGAGCCCGCGCACCAGACCGGCCGGGGCCGCGAGGCCGCATTCGCGTTCGGGGACCCACAGGTCGCCGTTGGTGCGGTGGCCCAGCGGGCCGGGGTGGCCGGGCTCGCTGTGGTCGTGCGGGTCCAGGTGCTCGCCGTCGCCCTCGTCGCTCGGCATCTGGGACTCCGAGCAGGCCCGGCACAGCAGCCGCACCGAGGAGGACCAGTCCTCCGCGGCGAAGCCCGCGTCGGCCGCCAGGCGCTCCAGGGCGTCCCGGTCGGCCTCGGTGGCGGCCTCCAGGAGAACGACCCAGGTCGGCACGGGCGAGGGCGCCCACAACTCGATCTCGTCGAAGACCGGGAAGGACGGCCCGGCCGCCGTGGTGCGCTCGCCGTGCGGGACGCCGTCGTGGAGCACGACCTCGCCCCAGCGCCGCCCCGAGGACGGCAGCGGGATGGACAGGACCTCCATGCGGGCGGGGTCCAGCCTGCGGCCCCACACCACCTCGGCCTCGCCCTCGGGCGACAGGCGCACGGCGGCGCTGCCCAGCTCCATGCCGACGGGCTCGCCGCTGCCGGTGGCCTCGCCGGGCACCTTCAGGCCGTACGCCTGCCAGGCACGGCGGGCCAGCGGCCAGTCCTGGAGCGCGGTGGCCGCGATGCCGACGTTCCACCAGTCGGGGGCGCCGGTCTCCTTGTCCAGCAGCGCCACGGCGCGCAGCCCCGCCGCTCTGGCCTGCTCCCAGTCGTGCCGGAACTTGTGCAGGAGCGCCAGGTTGAACCAGGACTCCGACAGCCAGGGCTCCAGGTCGGCGGCGCGCGTCAGCAGCGCGCCGGCGTCCTCGTACCTGCCGTCGCCGATCAGCGTGAACGCACGGTCTGTGGCCTGCCGCCACGAGGCGGAGGGCCGGTGCCGTCCCTTGCCGAAGATCCTCACGATTCCCGCCTGCCCAGACCGGCCCCGACTACCGGGTCGGTCTTACGGTCTCCCAGTTTTCTGGGTTCTTTTCGCATCCAACCATGCCCGGCCGGAAGGCCGCTCATTACTCCTGGGTTACCCAGGTGGGACCCGGGTCAGACAGCCCCGGGCCAGCACGCGTGCCAGGGACTCGACAACGTGCGGATGGTAGTCACGGCCGGTGCCCAGGCGCAGCTGTTCGAGTGCGTTCAGCGGGCCGCCGGGGTCCTCGGCGCCCTCCGCGAGGTCGTCGTAGGCGTTGACCGCGCGGATGATGCGGGCGGCGAGCGGCTGCTCCCGGTACGGGTCGGCCTGGCGTTCCACGATGCGGGCGACGTCGGCGGGCACCCCGGTCTGGCGCACGACGGCGCCGCCGAGCAGGGCGATGCGGCGCTGTTCGGCGGGGGGCAGGACGGCGGTGGCGCCGGCGGGCACGGGGTCGAGCAGGGACAGCTGCCCGATGTCGTGCATGAGCGCGGCGTACTCGAGGACGGTCAGCTCGCTCGCGCCGAGCCCGAGCTCGCGCCCGACGGCCCGGCTGAGCTGGGCGACCCGGCGCGCGTGGCCCGCCGTGGTGTATCCGGCGATCTCGGTGGCGCGGGCCAGTGAGGTGATGGTCTGGCGGTAGGTGGTGCGTACGGCCGCGTACCGCCGGAACGCGAGCTGGGTCAGGAGCAGCGGCACACAGAACACCGGCAGCGCCCACAGGCCCGCCACGGCGACCGCGAGGGCCATGACGGTGCCGGTGGCGACGACGGCCGACCCGATGCCGAGCAGGCCGCGCAGCTCGTCGCGCAGGAGCGGGCCGAAGGGGTGGCGGGTGCGGGCGTACAGGAGCAGGGCGGCGACCACCGCGTCGCACAGCGCGGTCAGGACGAGCAGCAGCAGGAGAACCAACGCGGCGCGGGGTCCGTGCCCGGACCAGTCGTCCAGCAGCCCCGAGTCGGAGAGCGGCTGGAAACAGACGGCGGCGAAGCCCGCGGTGAGCACCCGGCGGGCCATTTCGTCCGGGCCCGGCCCGCGCCCGGCGGCCACGTGCGGTACGCAGCCGAGGAGGGACGCGGCCACCACCACGGCGATCACCTGGAGCACCCCGTGCCCGGTGGGGTGCCCGGCGTTCTGGCCGAGCAGGGCGTAGGCGAGGGCTCCGGCGGAGGCGAGCGGGGCGGGGTCGCGTTCGCCGTCCCTGGCGCCCCAGCGGGCCAGCTCGCCCACCGCGATGAGCGCGCCGAAGGCGACGGCGGTGCGGGGCTCGGCGAGCGGGCCGCGCACGGTCGCCGCGAGCGCCCAGGCGGTGAGCGCCCAGGCCAGGGTGTGGGCGGTGAGCACGGGCAGGGTCGGGCGGCGGGCCATGTCAGGCGCCGGGTGTGCTGGAGGGGCGGGCGGCGGGGCGCGGGCCGTCGGCGGGCGGCCTGCGCCCGTCCGCCGACGGCCCGGACGGCCCGGTCCGCCCGGTCGGCCCGGGCACAGGCACGTTTCCGCGCGGGGCGGCGGCGGCCGGCTCGGCCGCGGTGACCTCCACGTGCCAGCCGTGGCGTGAGAGCGCCCGCACCAGGCCCTCCACCACGCGCGGGTCGAACTGCGCGCCCGCGCACCGCCGCAGCTCGCCGACGGCCGCCGTGACGGGCCGGGCCCGGCGGTAGGAGCGGGTGGAGGTCATCGCGTCGAACGCGTCGGCCACCGCCACCACTCGCGCGGCCTCGGGGATCTGCGCGCCGACCAGACCGTATGGGTAGCCGCTGCCGTCGAGGCGTTCGTGGTGGTGCAGGATCGCCGCGCGCGCCTCGCCGAGGAAGCCGATGCCGCGCACCATCTCGTGGCCGTACTCGGGGTGCAGCTCGATCACCGCGCGCTCCTCGGGGGTGAGCGGGCCGTCCTTCCTGAGCACCCGGGTGGGCACCCCGAGCTTGCCGACGTCGTGCAGGATCCCGGCGAACCGGATGACCTCAAGCCGCCCTTCCGCCATGCCGAGTTCGCGAGCGATCAGCTCAGAGGCGCGGCCGACCCGTTCGCTGTGGCCACGCGTGTACTTGTCCTTGATGTCGACGGCCTGGACGAGTGCGCGGATGGTGGCCTGGTGGGCGGCGCGCTCGCGGTGGTACTGGGCGAAGACCCAGCAGGAGATGTACATGGGCAGCAGTACGAACAGCGCGGCGGGCGGCCCGAACCGGCTGCGCCACAGGACCGCCATCATCAGCCCGGCGAGCCCGTGCACACAGTGCGGCGCGAGCGAGCGCAGCAGCAGCCCCCGCCAGGCGGTGCCGACGGGGCGGCGTTCGGCGGTGGCCAGGATGAGGCCGTCGAGCGCGGTCAGGACGAGGCAGAAGACCAGCGCGGCGGCCCCGGCCGGCAGCAGGGCGTAGGGGAAGTCGGGGACCGCCCCGGGCGCGCGGCCGCCGAGCACGGTCCGCCCGCCGAGCAGCTGGTGGCAGCGGGCCGCCGTGGCCGCGGCGACGGCGAGCTGGGCGGCCCGCCAGATCCTGCGCACCCGGCGGGGCTCGTCCTCGACGTACGCGAGGAGCGCGCCCGGCACCGCCACGAGCGCGGCGGCGCCCGGCGGAAGCAGGAAGACGGCGGCGAGCAGCCCCGGGAAGAAGGAGCCGGAGGCGACCGGCACGTCCACCCGCCCGGCGAGCACGGGGCAGCGGGCCGGCCACTCGCACAGCGCGTACAGGCCGGCCAGGAGCGCGACGGCGGCCCAGGGCACGCCCGGGCGCAGCAGGGGCAGCGCGCACGCGCAGGCGCCGACGGCGGTGATCGCGACGACGAGGCGCGCCCGCACCGGAATGTCCCGCGCTCCGCTCGGCTCCGCCATGGCCCCCACCTCCCCATCCGCCCGGGCAGCCCGTTGCGTACAGCTTCGCGAGGATAGGCCCGTCGGGGGCGGCGGTCAGGCGCATGGCCCAAATAGGCGGTTTCGAGCCACCCGGATTCGCACCTTCGGGTGATATCGCGGAGAAGGAACACGAAGAGCGGCCCCGGCGATGGCCGGGGCCGCTCTCAACTGTCCTGCCACGGGCGGCAGTTCACCCGTGCTTGACCGTCCGCGTCACGGCGGCGGTCGGCGGGGTCACTCCGGCCGGAGCGTCGGCACCTCTCCGGTGACCACGTCCTGCTCGGGCACGGCCTGCCCCGAGCGGATCAGGTCGATGCGGCCCATCACCTTGGAGCGCAGGTCGCTCGGCACGTCGTCCGAGCCGCAGCAGCGCTTCACCAGCTTCTTCACGGCCTGTTCGAGCCCGTACTTCTCCAGGCACGGCGAGCACTCCTCGAAGTGCACCTCGAACTTGTTGCAGTCCGTGGGGGGCATCTCGTGGTCCAGGAACTCATAGAGGTGGTCAAGGACCTCAGAGCACTCCGTCTCGTGCGGCTCTCCGCAGCTCATGAGCCCGAGCCTTTCGCTTCGTCCGACTCACCGGCGCCCGCCGGGACGAGCCCGCGGTCACGGGCGTAGTCCTCCAGCATTCCGCGCAACTGGCGGCGGCCCCGGTGCAGTCGGGACATCACCGTACCGATGGGTGTACCCATGATGTCCGCGATCTCCTTGTACGCAAAGCCCTCTACGTCCGCGAGATACACGGCGATGCGGAACTCTTCCGGAATGGCCTGGAGGGCCGCCTTCACGTCCGAGTCGGGCAGGTGGTCGAGCGCCTGCGACTCGGCGGAGCGCAGACCGGTGGACATGTGCGACTCGGCACGCGCGAGCTGCCAGTCCTCGATCTCCTCGGCGGCGCTGCGCTGGGGCTCGCGCTGCTTCTTCCGGTAGGAGTTGATGAACGTGTTGGTGAGAATCCGGTAGAGCCAAGCCTTCAGGTTGGTGCCCTCGCGGAACTGGTGGAACGACCCGTACGCCTTGGCGTACGTCTCCTGCACCAGGTCCTCCGCGTCCGCCGGGTTGCGCGTCATGCGCAGGGCCGCCGAGTACATCTGGTCGAGGTAGCCGAGGGCATCCCGCTCGAAGCGCGCGTTGCGCTCGGCGGTGGTCTCTTCCACGTGGCCGTCGTCGGTCCCTGTGACCGGACCCACCTCCTCGAACGGTGTGCTGAGTCCGAATGCGGACCCACTCGAATCGGAGGATAGACGACGATCCGCTCCGCCCGCCGCTCGAATAGAGCTGGCCTTGGCCGCGGAAAGCACCGTCCACTCCAGGTCAGAGGCGGCCTTGCGGCTCGGGCAGATGGTCGAACCCATGCGACGGACTCCCTCTCCACAGCTGGTCTGCGTATCCCTTACGTCGGCGACAACAGCCCGCCCGCATCCGGCATTCCCGGCGTCACGGGGCGAGCCCGCCGAACCAGGCGGCAACCGCCCCTGTGATCACCTCCAGTGCGTCCTGCTGGGTGAGCGGGGCCCGTTTGGGGACGGCGAAGCCGTGGTCGGCGCACGCCACCTCCACCAGTTCGTGGGGCCCTTCGGGGAATTCGGCGGGCTTGCCGAACGGGTCGTTGCCGCCCTGCACCACGAGGGTGGGCACCCCCGCGCCGAGCAGTTCCGCCGCCCGGGTCTTGTCCGGGCGGCCCGGAGGGTGCAGCGGGAAGCTCAGGGCAAGGACGGCGGCCGCGCCCAGTTCCGCCGCCGTACGGCACGCGACCCGCGCACCGGCGCTGCGGCCGCCCGCGACGACGGGCAGTGCCCGCTCCGCCAGAGCGGGCCACAGGCCCCGCCATCCGGTGTCCAGCGTCTTCGGCGCCGGGGCCAGCTTCTTGCCCGCCACCCGCCAGGGCTGCTCCACCAGGGCCACGCTCACACCGAGCGGCGGCAGGGCGCCGGCCAGCGCCTGGAGGTCGCGGGCCTCGATGCCGCCGCCCGCGCCGTGGCTCACGGCCAGCAGCAGGCGGGGCTTCTCGGCGGGATGCCAGGTGATGCGCGCCGCACCGGCGCCGGTCTCAACGATCTCGCTCTCGCTCACGGACCCCATCCTGCGTCACCCGAGGTCCCGGCACGGGGACCCGAGCAGGAGGATCGGAGCAGGGGGATCGGAGCAGGCCGATCGGAATCCGGAACGGGCGGATCAGAACAGGGTGCCCACCTCCGGTCCCTCCAGTTCCTTGAGCAGTTCGGGGCCGTTGTTGCGTACGTTGCTGACGGCCGTCGACACCGGATAGGCGCGCATCAGGCCGCCGGGCGGCGGAGTCAGGAGCGCCCGTACGTCCTCGATGTCCTGGCGGGCCGGGTCCAGCCACGCCGACCAGCGGTCCGGGGTCAGCATGAGCGGCATCCGGGGGTGGATGTCGGCGAGCGAGGACGGGCCCTCGGCGGGGGCCACGCCCAGCGGTCCCGTCTCCGCCTCGGTGGTGACCACGGAACAGGTCACCCACCAGGCCGAGGGGTGGTCGTCGGGCAGGGTGCGGTCGCGCCAGAACTCGTACAGGCCGGCCATCGCGAAGACCGAGCCGTCGGCGGGGGTCACGAAGTAGGGCTGCTTGCGCGGCCGCTTCTTCTTGCCCTCGACCTCCAGCTCGCGCTCCCCCGTGCCGGTGACCCATTCGTAGTAGCCGTCGGCGGGAATGACGCAGCGGCGTGCGGCGAACGCCTTCTTGAAGGAGGGCTTCTCGTGGATCGTCTCGGCCCGCGCGTTGATCATCCGGGCCGCGCCCTCGGGTGACTTCGCCCACGACGGCACGAGCCCCCATTTCAGCGTGCGCAGCTGACGGACCGGGCGCGGATCACCGGTGTCCTTGAGCGGGCGCTCCAGGACGACGTAGACCTCTTTGGTGGGCGCCACGTTCCAGTCCGGCTCCAGCGTCTGGGCCGGGTCCCACTGCTGTACCTCGAAGACCCCGGCGAGATCCTCGGGCGCGCGGCTCGCCGCGTACCTGCCACACATGTCCAGCCTCCCCACTGGGCCGCACCGACGCCGGGCCGGACGGCCGTGTCGCGCACCGGGCGTGCGCGGTGCCTTGTCCTCGCAGCATCCAAGGGTGACAGACGGCCGGCGCCCCGCGCCGGCGAGTCCGTCGGCGGGGCGGGCGGGAACCTCCGGCGGGGCTGCGCTCGTCCTCTCCCCCACACCACCAGCTACCCGCCGTACGCCCGTGCGGTGCCCGCTGCCAGACTGCCACGGCGCCCGTACCCCGTGAGGAGCCGTCCCCGACATGTCCGCGCTGCAAGACTTCCAGCTCTTCGGCACCCAGAGCCCGCCCGCCCAGTGGCTGGTGGTCGCGACGGGCCTGGCCGCGCTCGCCGCGATCGTCCCGCACGGTCTGTGGCGCCTGTCCCGCAACGCGATCACCATCGCCCACGAGGGCGGCCACGGCCTGGTCGCGCTCGTCTCGGGCCGCCGCCTCGACGGCATCCGGCTGCACTCCGACACCAGCGGCCTCACCGTGAGCCGGGGCAAGCCGTACGGCCTCGGCATGATCCTCACCGCGGCCGCCGGCTACACCGCGCCCCCGCTGCTCGGCCTCGGGGGCGCCTGGCTGCTCGCGGCCCACCACGTCACCCTCTTCCTGTGGCTGGCCACCGCGCTGCTGCTCGCCATGCTGGTGATGATCCGCAACGCCTACGGCGTCCTGACCGTGGTGATCACCGGCGCCGCGTTCCTGCTCGTCTCCTGGCTGACCGGCCCCGACGTCCAGTCGGCGTTCGCGTACACCGCCGTGTGGTTCCTGCTCCTTGGCGGCGTACGCCCCGCCTTCGAGCTCCAGCGCAAGCGCCGCCGCTACAACGACGGGGACTCCGACGCCGACCAGCTCGCACGGCTCACTCATGTACCACCGGCGCTCTGGCTCTTCCTCTTCCACGCCGTTTCTGTCTGTTCACTGATCGGCGGCGGCCGCTGGCTGCTCGGCCTGTAGGTCATGGCCCCACTAAAGTGAGGGCCATGACCGAAACGCCCGTGCACCCCGCCCTCTGGCCCGCCCCCCTCGCGAGCAAAGCCGTCGACGCGACGGTCACCGTGCCCGGATCGAAATCGGTCACCAACCGGGGCCTCGTCCTGGCCGCGCTCGCCGCCGAGCCCGGCTGGCTGCGCCGCCCCCTGCGCTCGCGCGACACCCTCCTGATGGCGGAGGCCCTGCGCACCCTGGGTGTGGGCATCGAGGAGGGCGTGGGGCCCGACGGCTCGGGCGAGGCCTGGCGGGTGATCCCGGCCGGCCTGCACGGCCCGGCCACGGTCGACGTCGGCAACGCCGGCACGGTCATGCGCTTCCTTCCCCCGGTCGCCGCCCTCGCCGACGGCCCGGTCCGCTTCGACGGCGACCCGCGCTCCTACGAGCGCCCGCTCGGCGGGGTCATCGAGGGCCTGCGCGCGCTCGGCGCCCGCATCGACGACGACAACCGGGGCGCGCTGCCCATGACCGTGCACGGCGCGGGCGCCCTTGAAGGCGGCCGGGTGGAGATCGACGCCTCATCCAGCTCCCAGTTCGTCTCGTCCCTGCTGCTCTCCGCGCCCCGCTTCAACCAGGGCGTGGAGGTTCGTCACGTGGGCGCCGCCCTGCCGTCGATGCCGCACATCCGGATGACGGTGGACATGCTGCGCTGCGTGGGCGCCCAGGTGGACGAGCCGGAGACGGGCGGCGAGCCCAACGTGTGGCGGGTCACCCACTCCGCGCTGCTCGGCCGCGACCTGACCGTGGAGCCCGACCTCTCCAACGCCCAGCCGTTCCTCGCCGCAGCCCTCATCACCGGCGGCACGGTCGTCATCCCCGACTGGCCGGCCCGCACCACCCAGCCCGGCGACCAGCTGCGCCAGATCTTCACCGAGATGGGCGGCGCCTGCCAACTGACCGAGCGGGGGCTCGTGTTCACGGGCTCGGGCCGCATCCACGGCATCGACGTGGACCTGAGCGAGGTCGGCGAGCTGACCCCGGGCATCGCCGCCGTCGCGGCCCTCGCCGACTCGCCCTCCACGCTGCGCGGCGTGGCCCACCTGCGGCTGCACGAGACGGACCGCCTGGCCGCGCTCACCAAGGAGATCAACGAGCTCGGCGGCGATGTGACCGAGACCGAGGACGGGCTGCACATCCGCCCGCGCACGCTGCACGGCGGCGTCTTCCACACCTACGACGACCACCGGATGGCGACGGCCGGCGCGATCATCGGCCTCGCGGTGGAGGGCGTGGGGATCGAGAACGTGGCGACGACGGCCAAGACGCTGCCCGACTTCCCCGAAATGTGGGAAGCGATGCTGGCGGGGTCCGGAAGCTGAGCGGGGCTTAAGACCATGCGCCGTTACGGCAAGAACCCGGACGAGGACGACATCCGCGTCCGCCCCAACCCCAAGGGCAACCGCCCCCGCACCACCATCCGCCCCAAGCACGAGGACGCGGCCGAGGGCATGGTCCTCACCGTGGACCGTGGCCGGCTGACCTGTCTGGTCGAGGGCCGCACGATCCACGCCATGAAGGCCCGCGAACTGGGCCGCAAGGCGGCCGTGGTGGGCGACCGGGTCGACATCGTGGGCGACCTGACCGGGAAGAAGGACACGCTCGCGCGGATCGTACGGATCGCCAAGCGCACCTCGGTGCTGCGCCGCACGGCCGACGACGACGACCCCTACGAGCGCGTGGTCGTCGCCAACGCCGACCAGCTCGCCATCGTCACCGCCCTCGCCGACCCCGAGCCGCGCCCCCGCCTCATCGACCGCTGCCTGGTGGCGGCGTACGACGGTGGACTCACACCGCTCCTCGTGCTGACCAAGTCGGACTTGGCGCCGGCCGACGAACTCCTGGAGATGTACGGCGCGTTGGGCGTCCCGCACGTGGTCACCTCGCGCGACGAGCTGTACGAGGGCGACGCGGCGGACCGGGTGCGCGAGCACCTGCACGGCAAGGTCACCGCGTTCGTGGGCCACTCGGGCGTCGGCAAGACGACCCTGGTCAACGCGCTGGTGCCCGAGGCGCAGCGGCGTATCACCGGCCATGTCAACGCGGTCACCGGGCGCGGTCGGCACACCACCACCTCCGCGCTCGCGCTGCCTCTGGACAGCGCGGACGGCGGCTGGGTCGTCGACACCCCGGGCGTGCGGTCCTTCGGCCTGCACCACGTCGATCCGTCCCGGGTGATCCTGGCCTTCCCCGACCTCGTGCCGGGCACCGAGAACTGCCCGCGCGCGTGCAGCCACGACGAGGCGGAGTGCGCGCTCGACCAGTGGGTGGCGGACGGGCACGCCGATCCGGCCCGGCTGTACTCATTGCGCCGACTGCTCGCCACCCGGGAGCGACGCGAGGGCGACTGACCGGTTTTCAGGGGCGCCCGCCTGCTCTTCATTGCATAATCGCACCAAGTGTTGACCATGCAGTCGGCGATGACGCGTTGCGGGAGGCCCTGGACATGGCGTGGCTGCTGGTCGTGGTGGCGGGAATCCTCGAGACGGGGTTCGCCGTCTGTCTGAAGCTGTCGCACGGTTTCACGCGGCTGTGGCCGACGATCGCTTTCGCCTCGTTCGCGCTGGGCTCCTTCGGTCTGCTGACGCTGTCCCTGAAGAAGCTGGACGTGGGCCCGGCGTACGCGGTGTGGACCGGCATCGGGGCGACCGGGACGGCGATCTACGGCATGGTCTTCCTCGGCGACGTGGTCTCCGTCCTCAAGCTGGTGTCGATCTCGCTGGTGATCGTGGGCGTGATCGGACTCCAGATCTCGGGCTCCGCGCACTGAGCCGGCGGCCCGAGCGCGGAGCCGGAACGTCACGGCGAACGCCGGGTCACGGAGCGGCACCTGGCGTCACCCGTCGAGCCGCTGTGCCCTCACGTACCGGCAGCCGCCCGAGCACGGCGCGGACGTACGCGGCGTGCTCCTCCTCCCGTCCGGGCGGCGCCACCACGCAGGACAGGCCGATTCGGACCGCCGTCTCGCAGTACCGGGCGAGCTCCGCCGGGTCCGCGCCGGGCGCCTCCCGCTCCAGCGCCGCGAGCGCCCTGTCCCGTACGGCGGCCACGAGTTCGCCGGGGCCGGGGACCCCGGCGTCGGCGCGCCGCTGGGCCGGCACGACGCGGCCGGGACCCGGGAGGCGGACGGAGGGCGCGGGGAGGCGCGGGCTCCAGCAGCCGGTGAGCAGGGCCCGCACGAGGGGACGGGAGCGGGCGGCGCGAAGGGTCCACTCCGCGAGGCGCACGAGGCGGTCGGCGGGGTGCCCGCCGGGAGCGGGGGGTTCGGCGAGCGCTCTGTCGACGCCGCGCAGATAAACATCGGCCTCCCGGCGCACCAGCGCGCGGGCCAGACCCTCCTTGCCGCCGAACTCGTTGTAGAGGGTCTGCCGCGAGACCCGGGCACGCGAGGCCACGTCCACCATCCGGACCGCCGGCCAGGGCAGCGTCTCGAGCGCCGTCAGGGCGGCGTCCAGTAAGGATTCCCGCGCTGTGGGCATGGTCGCCTCCGAAGCGCCCGGGGCCTTGTGAGTGGCTTCGCGTTCAGCGTTGACGCGCTCGCCGGGACAGTCAAGGGGCGCCGGGGGCGCTCGCACGGGCGTCCCGGAGTGCGGGCGCTGTGGTCGCTGCCCCGGCCGATCGCTACGGTGGTGGCCATGCCCGACTATCACGATGATCTGCGTCTCGCCCACGTTCTGGCGGACGCCGCCGACGCGGCCACCATGGACCGGTTCAAGGCGCTCGACCTGGTGGTCGAGACCAAACCGGACATGACCCCGGTGAGCGAGGCCGACAAGGCGGCCGAGGAGGTCATCCGGGGGCATCTGCAACGGGCCAGGCCGCGCGACGCGATCCTCGGCGAGGAGTACGGCCTGGAGGGCACGGGCCCTCGGCGCTGGGTGGTCGACCCGATCGACGGCACCAAGAACTACGTCCGTGGCGTGCCGGTGTGGGCGACCCTGATCTCCCTGATGGAGGCGGGCGAGAACGGGTTTCAGCCGGTGGTGGGTGTCGTCTCGGCGCCCGCGCTGAACCGGCGCTGGTGGGCGGCGAAGGGCCATGGCGCCTTCACGGGCCGCAGCCTGACCTCGGCGACGCGCCTGAAGGTGTCCAGCGTCTCCAAGCTGGCCGACGCCTCGTTCGCGTACTCCTCGCTGGACGGCTGGGACGAGCGGGGCAAGCTGGAGGACTTCCTCGATCTGACCCGGGAGTGCTGGCGCACGCGCGCGTACGGCGACTTCTGGCCGTACATGATGGTCGCCGAGGGCTCGGTCGACTTCTGCGCCGAGCCCGAGCTGTCGATGTGGGACATGGCGGCGAACGTGATCGTGGTACAGGAGGCCGGGGGCGTCTTCACCGGCCTCGACGGCCGTCCGGGCCCGCACAGCGGCAACGCGGCGGCCTCCAACGGCCTGCTCCACGAGGAACTGCTCGGCTACCTGGGCGACGCGCCGCAGGCCTGACCCAAGGCTTCGTCACGGAGCGGAGCCGGCCCGCGTCCGGGAGCGGCCCTCGCGCATGAGGCCCCTGAGGGGCGTGAGTCGTACTTTTACGCGCCCCTCAACGGGCCTCTACTCACCCCTTGTTGACGTCCGGTCCGGATGCGACTCTAGGAGTCCCCCCACTTGTGAACGTGTGAATTCGTCTCGGAGCGGACGCCGTTGACCGCGGTCGCCGCGCCCGATGCCGAATCCACCCAGGAGGTGGCTCCCTTCATGCTCGTCCGCGACGCCATGAGCACCATGGTCCTCACGATCGGCCCCGCCCACACCCTCCGCCAGGCGGCCCGCCTGATGTCCGCGCGCCGGGTCGGCTCGGCCGTCGTCCTCGATCCCGACACCAGCGGCCTCGGCATCCTCACCGAGCGCGACATCCTCAACTCCCTCGGCCTGGGCCAGGATCCCGACCACGAGACCGCGAGCCGGCACACCACCACCGACGTCGTCTTCGCCGCGCCGTCCTGGACCCTGGCCGAGGCCGCCGACGCCATGACGCACGGCGGCTTCCGGCATCTGATCGTGCTGGACGGCCACGGACCGGTGGGCGTCGTCTCGGTGCGCGACATCATCCGGTGCTGGTCCCCCGCGCGCCGTGAATCGGCGCTGACCGGCTGACACGCCGACGGGCCGGGCCCCCGAAGGGAACCCGGCCCGCCGATCATCCCCGGCGATCGGCCCGGGTCAGCCGCGAAGGGCCTGGACCGCGGCTTCGAGCCGCTTGCCGAAGTCGCTGTCCGCCTGACGGAAGTTGTTGATCGCCCGCTCGACGATGTCGTCGCGCGACACCTTGGCGATGAACCCCGAAAGGTTCTCGATCAGACGGGCCTTCTCGTCCTCGGAGTAGAGCCGGTAGAGGTTCCCGGCCTGCACGAAGTCGTTGTCCTCGGCGTGCACGGGCGCCTGCGTGCTGCCGGTGACACCGGTGATCTGGCTCCCTTGCCACAGCGGGCGGTCCGTCTGGAAGGGGCCGCCGAAGCTGTTGGGCTCGTAGTTCTTCGCGCCCTTGTGACGGCCGTCGTACAGGTAGCCGTCACGGGAGTTGGTGCGCGCCTCGGTGGCGTGCGGGCGGTTGACCGGCAGGTGGTCGGCGTTGATGCCGACGCGGTAGCGGTGCGCGTCGCCGTACGCGAAGAGCCGGCCCTGGAGCATCTTGTCCGGGGAGGGACCGATGCCGGGGACGAAGTGCGCCGGGCTGAAGATGGACTGCTCGACCTCGGCGAAGATGTTCTCCGGGTTGCGGTTGAGCTCCAGCTTGCCGATCTCGATCGGCGGGTAGTCCGCGTGCGGCCACACCTTGGTGAGGTCGAACGGGTTGAAGCGGTACGTCGCCGCGTCCGCCTCCGGCATGATCTGCACCTGCACGGTCCAGGACGGGAAGTCGCCGCGCTCGATGGCCTCACGCAGGTCGCGCTGGTGGCTGTCGGGGTCCTCACCGGCGAGCTTGTTGGCCTCGGCCTGGGTGAGGTTCTTGATCCCCTGGTCGGTCTTGAAGTGGTACTTGACCCAGAAGATCTCGCCGGCCTCGTTGTTCCACTGGAACGTGTGCGAGCCGAAGCCGTCCATGTGGCGCAGGGTCGCCGGGATGCCCCGGTCGCCGAAGAGCCACGTCACCTGGTGGGTGCTCTCGGGGCTCAGACCCCAGAAGTCCCAGACGTTGTCGGCTTCCTGGCTGCCGGTGTACGGGTCGCGCTTCTGGGTGTGGATGAAGTCGGGGAACTTGATGGCGTCCTTGATGAAGAAGACGGGCGTGTTGTTGCCGACCAGGTCGTAGTTCCCGTCCTCCGTGTAGAACTTCAGCGCGAAACCGCGGGGGTCGCGCACGGCGTCGGCCGAGCCGAGGTTGCCGGCCACGGTGGAGAAGCGCAGAAACGTCTCGGTCTGCTTGCCGACCTCGGAGAGGAACTTGGCGCGCGTCCACTGCGAGACGTCACGCGTGACGGTGAAGGTGCCGTACGCGCCCGCGCCACGGGCGTGCACGATGCGCTCCGGGATGCGCTCGCGGTTGAAGTGGGCGAGCTTCTCCAGGAGCGACTGGTCCTGGATGAGCACCGGGCCGCCGGCGCCCGCGGTCGCGCTGTTCTGGTTGTCGGCGACCGGCGCGCCGGCCTCCGTCGTGAGCGGTCCCTGTGTCACGTGCGCCTCCTGCGTCATGTCCTGCGTGTCCTGTCCCTCGGTGCCTGCCGAACCGATCCTACAATGGACATTGTCTAAGTCAAATGAATGTCCAAACCCACACCGGTTCGGAACTGGACCCCTCCCCTGTTAGGCTGGCCCTCATGAGTGACCTACTGGAACGACTGCGCGGCCGTGGCTGGCGCATGACCGCGCAGCGGCGCGTCGTGGCCGAGGTCCTTGACGGCGACCACGTCCATCTGACGGCGGACGAGGTGCACGCGCGGGCCGCGGAGCGACTGCCGGAGATTTCCCGGGCGACGGTCTACAACACGCTGGGCGAGCTGGTGACGCTCGGCGAGATCCTCGAGGTCGCCACCGACCGCCGCGCCAAGCGCTACGACCCGAACGCGCACCGGCCCCATCAGCACCTGGTCTGCGCCCAGTGCGGCGCGATCCGCGACGTCCACCCGCAGGGCAACCCCCTGGCGGACCTGCCCGACACCGAGCGCTTCGGCTTCACGATCGCGGCCGTCGAGGTCACCTACCGGGGCACCTGCCCCAACTGCGCCGCGGCCTGACCACGACGCGCCGGCGCCCTCGCGGCGCCGGCAGTCATCGCGACGGCGGTCGTGTTTCCCTGTCGGCGCATACGACCGAGGCCCGGATCCTCGAAAGGATCCGGGCCTCGGTCGATCAGTAGCGGGGACAGGATTTGAACCTGCGACCTCTGGGTTATGAGCCCAGCGAGCTACCGAGCTGCTCCACCCCGCGTCGGTGAACCCAACCTTACGGGACGGCACCGGGCGGCGCAAATCTGTTCTCCGGCCCCTGGAGCGGACTCAGAACCCGGGCGTCAGGCCGCCGGTCAGGCCGTGAGCTCCTGGTGCAGCGCCTCGCGCAGCCGGGCGGCCCGCTCGGCCACCTCCGCCGGACCCAGCTCCACGGCCCTCGCACACCAGCGCTGGCCCTCACTCAGCTCGCCGTGGCGGGCGGCGAGCAGGGCGAGGCGCAGCGCGGCCCGCCCGTGCCCCGCGTGGGCGGCGCGGGTCCACCACAGGGCCGCCTCGCGCTCGCGGCCCTCGCGGGCGAGTAGCAGGCCGAGGTTGAAGGCGCCGTTGCGGCTGCCCGCCTCGGCGGCCTCCCCGTACCAGCGCGCGGCCGCCGCCAGGTCGCCCCGGTCCGCCGCCAGCATGCCCACCCGCACCTGGGCGCGGCGGTGGCCCTGCCGCGCGGCCCGCTCGTACCACTCCTCGCACTCGGTCTTCTCGGCCAAGGGCTCGCCGAGCGCGGGCGGGCCGGGCGGCGGCTGGCGCGCGTCCAGGACGGTGGCGAGCCGGAAGGCGGCCTCGGCGCTGCCGCCGCCCGCCGCGCACCGCAGGTGCCGCTCGGCGGCCTGTTCCTCGCCGTCGCGCAGCAGCGCGATGCCGACCTGGAGGGCGGCGTCGGTGTGCCCGGCGGCCGCCGCCCGCTCGTACCATTTCAGGGCCGTACGGTCGTCGTCGCGGCCGGCGAAGAGGATGCCGAGGTTGAAGGCGGCGTCCACACTGCCGGCTTCGGCGGCCTTGGAGAACCAGGGCTCGGCGCCGGTCGGGTCGCCGGCCTGGAGCAGCAGGATCGCGAGGGCGTTGGCGGCCTCGCGGTGCCCGCTGTAGGCGGCCCTGCGGTACCACTGCTCGGCCTGGGCCGTCCGGTTCTGGGCGGCGCAGAGCAGCCCCAGGTTGTAGGCGCCGTTCACATCGCCCGCGGTCATCGCCGCGCGGTACCAGCGCTCGGCGGTCTGCTGTTCGCCGCGTGCCGCGTGCAGCGCGCCCAGCGCGTTCGCGGCGTTGCCGTCGCCGTCCTGGGCGGCGCGCAGCCACCACACGGCGGCGCTCTCCTCGTCCCCCGCGTCGCGCAGGAGGAAGCCGAGCGCGCAGGCGGCCTTGGCCTCGCCGTCCTTGGCGGAGGTCAGATACCAGCGGCCGGCCTCCTTGAGCTCGCCGCGTTTCTCCAGGATCGCGCCGAGGTGCAGGGCGGCGCGGCGGTGCCCGCGCGCGGCGGCCTGCCGGTACCAGGGCTCGGCGTCCTCTGCGCCGCTCTCGCCGTCCGCCGGCTGCCCGACAGCGATGTCACCGGGGGCCTCACCCGCCGTCTCGCTCTCGACGCGCCGGTCGATGAGGCCGGCGAGGCGGTAGGCGGCCTCGCGGTGTCCCTGCTCGGCGGCGGCACGCAGCCAGCGCTCGGCACCGATGTCGCCGCGGTGCTCCAGGAGGTCAGCGAGCGCGTACGCGCCCAGGGCGTGGCCCTGCTCCGCGGACTGGCGCAGCCAGTACTCGGCGGCCGGTTCGTCACCGCGCTCGCGGTAGTGGCGGCCGAGCGCGTGGGCAGCGGCGGCGGACCCCGCGACGGCGGCGATCCGCCACCAGCCGGCCGCCTCGTCGGTGTAACCGCGCTGGTGGAGCAGGACACCCAGGTTGTTGGCGGCGGCCCGGTCGCCCTCGGCGGTGGCGCCCCGCAGATAGGGCTCGGCGCTGTCGAGGTCGCCGCGGCGCAGCAGCAGGGAGCCGAGGACGCTCATGGACTCGGCGTCGCCGCTGTCGGCGGCGCGCCGGTGCCGCGCCTCGGTCTCGGCGTCGGCGGTGTCGGCGTCATCATCGGAGCGTGTCTGCACAAACCGCCCTGTTTCCAACAGAGTTGCCCTGTCCCCCATAAATACCATCGTCGCACCACCCGCAACCCGCGTACACCTGGTATACCGCAGCCAGTGAGGTCACTTCAGCGTTTTGTCGACATGCCCACAGAGAGACACACCAAACCCCGTGTACCCCAACTCCCCCTGAGAAGACCCAATTTCACGCCAACGGGTTCCAGCCACCGGTCAACGGCCGTCCCCGCACACGCGATCCGGACGCGACGAGGGCCCGGATCCTTGAAAGGATCCGGGCCCTCGTCAGCAGTAGCGGGGACAGGATTTGAACCTGCGACCTCTGGGTTATGAGCCCAGCGAGCTACCGAGCTGCTCCACCCCGCGTCGGTAAACACAACGCTACCACGCTCCGGTCCGGGCCCGGACCGGAGCCAACCTGGTCTGCCCAGGTCAGCTCCGGTCCCGGGGCTCCGGTCCCGCGCCCCTGCTCCGGTCCGGCCGGCGTCAGCTCTTGGGCTTCGAGGCGTTCGCCTCCGCGTCGGCCGCCTTCTGCAACGCGTCCTGGAGCGCCTTCTGGCTGTCGCCGTAGGTCTTCCAGTCACCCTTGGCGAGCGCCTTCTGGCCGTCGTCGTACGCCTTCTGCGCGTCCTTGATGGCCTGGTCCACGGTGGCGTTGCCGGAGGTGGGCGGCGTGGTGGTCGGCGGCGTCGTGGTGGACGGCGGGTTCGGGTTCGTCGTGGACGGCGGCGTCGCCCCGTCGGCACCGAAGGCCGCGTTCAACGCGTCGGCCAGAGTGTCCTTGAAGACGGTCTTGTCGCCGTAGGAGACGCCGACCTTCTTCAGGAGCGGGTAGTTGGCGCTGCCACCGCGCGCGTACACCGGCTCGATGTAGAGGAAGCCCCCGCCGAGCGGCACGGTCAGCAGATTGCCGTAGTCGATCTCGGAATCGGTGCCTCTCAGGTTCCGTACGAACTCGGCGACTTCGGGCAGGCCGTTCAGCTTGCTCTGGACCTGCTGTGGTCCTTGCACGTTGTCAGTGACGCGCAAGAGTCTGATCTTGCCGTAGTCCTTGCTCGCCGCGTCCGCGTCGACCGCCATGAAGCCGCCGAGGTTGGGCCGGCCGTTGGGTGTGAACGTCGTGGTCAGCGAGAACTTCTTCCCCTCGCTCTCGGCGTTCGGCATCTTCATGGACAGGTAGTACGGCGGGACCGCGTTGTTGTCCTTGTTGGTCGGATCGTCCGGCACCTGCCAGGCGTCGCTGCCGCTGTAGAACTGCGCGGGGTTGGTGACGTGGTAGCGGGTCAGCAGCTCGCGCTGGACCTTGAACATGTCCTGCGGGTACCGCAGGTGCGCGCGCAGCTCGTCCGGGATCTGCGACTTGGCCTTCACCGTGCCGGGGAACGCCTTCATCCAGGTCTTGAGGACCGGGTCCTTGTCGTCCCACTGGTACAGCGTGACCGTGCCGTCATAGGCGTCGACGGTCGCCTTCACCGAGTTACGGATGTAGTTGACCTGGTTCTGCTGGGCCACCACCGCGCGCTGGTTGTCCGTCAGCGAGTCCGTGGTGGTCTCGCCGAGCGTGGTGCGCGAGGCGTAGGGGTAGCCGTTGGTCGTCGTGTACGCGTCGACGACCCACTGGATGTGCTTGCCCACGACCGCCGGATAGGCGTCGCCGTCGATCGTCAGCCAGGGGGCGACCGCCTCGACGCGCTCCTTGGGGGTGCGGTTGTAGAGGATCTTCGATCCCTTGCCGATGGCACCCGAGTACAGGATCTGCGGCTCGTTGAGCGTCACGGCGTACGCGGCCCGCGTGAAGGGGTTGGCCAGGCTCACGCCGCCCTTGCCCTGGAAGCTCGTGGTGACCTGGCCCTTGCCCTCGCTCTCGTAGTCGAGTTCCTTCTGGGGCCCGCCGACGATCGAGTACTGGTCGGTCTTCTCGCCGTAGTAGACGCGCTGCTCGTAGCCCGAGGGGAGCTGGCCGGTGGTGGGCAGGCTCGACTCGGTGAAGTCCGGCGCGCCATTCACGTCCACGCTCGTGCCCTTGGCCGCGATCGCGCCGAAGCCGTGGGTGTAGGTGAAGTGGTCGTTGATCCAGTTGCGCTTGATGCCCTTGAGGTCGAGCTCGCGCAGACCGATGACGGTGTCCTGCTCCTTGCCGTCCTTGTCCTGGTAGCGGTCCACATCCAGCGTCGAGGGGAACTGGTAGTACTTACGCTCCTGCTGGAGCTGCTGGAAGGCGGGCGGGACCACATTGGGGTCGATGATCCGGTAGCTCGCCGCCGAGTCCGCGTCCGAGCGGAGCTTGGGGTTGGCCGTGGCGTCCGTCGTGCCCTTGTAGTCCGACACCTGCGCGTTGTCGATGCCGTACGCCTCGCGGGTGGCGTCGATGTTCTTCTGGATGTACGGCGCTTCCTTGGCCTGCTCGTTGGGCTGGACCTGGAACTTCTGCACGATCGCGGGGTAGAGCCCGCCAATGAGGATCGCCGAGAGCACCATCAGGCCGAAGCCGATGACGGGCAGCTGCCAGGTGCGGCGCCACAGCGTGGCGAAGAACAGCACGGCGCAGATGACCGCGATGCAGAACAGAATGGTCTTCGCCGGCAGATAGGCGTTGGCATCGACGTACCGCAGGCCCGTCCAGTTGCTGGCCGCCTTGAAGTCACTGGACTTGACCGCGAGGCCGTACCGGTCGAGCCAGTACGCCACGGCCTTCAGGAGCACGAAGACCCCCAGCAGCACCGAAAGGTGCCCGGTGGCCGCGCCCGTGGCGCGCGCGCCGGGGCTGGTGATGCGCAGGCCGCCGTACAGATAGTGCGTGAGGGCGGCGGCGATCAGCGACAGGACGGCGGCCGCGAAGCCGAAGCCAAGCAGGAAGCGGTACCAGGGCAGGTCGAAGGCGTAGAACGACACGTCCAGCTTGAACTGGGGGTCCTTCTGGCCGAACGGCACCCCGTTGACCCACATCAGCCAGGTCCGCCACTGGCCGGACGCCGAGGCGCCGGCGATGAGCCCGATGAGCGCGGTGATCCCGAGCAGCATCCACTTCTTGTACGGCGCGATGCCCATCCGGTAGCGGTCGAGGCTCTGCTGTTCGAGGGACATCGCGCTGAGCGGCGGCCGCAGCCGGTGCGCCAGCCAGATGTTCAGGCCGACGGCCACAGCCATCAGGAGCCCGAAGACGGCGAACAGTCCGATCTTGGTCCACAGCTGAGTGGTGAACACCGACGAGTAGTGGACCGAGCGGTACCAGAGCCAGTCGGTCCAGAACCCCGCGAACATGACGAAGGCCATGGCAAGCACGGCCAGAATGCCCAGTGTCATGAGCAGGGTGCGGACCCGGCGGGACGGCCGGCCGACTCTGATCCGTGGCCCGGACGGGCCTGAGCCGCGGTCCGGCATCTGGAAAGCCAACGTGCGCACCTCGAAGTTCGCTGTCGTATGAGCGGGCCCCGCGATCGTAGAGCCCACTCATGCAACTTACTGAGGCTTTACTCAGTTCCCGATCGGGGGGTGAAAGAGGGCAGGATGTTGTCCATGTCCAACGTTTCCCCCTCAGGTCCCCCGATGGCCGCGAGCCCGCTCACCCGCGCGGTGCTCGAAATCGACGAGTACGCCTCCGTCCTCGGCTGGGACAAGCCGGCCCGCCTGTTCGCGCTCGTCGACACCGCGAAGCTCCGGGCCAAGGCGCCGAACCTGGTCTCCACCGCCGACGACGCGGCCGTCTCCGGGCTGACCCCGATCGAGCAGGAGGAGATCCCGCGCAACAAGCCGCTGGACAAGTTCCTCGGCACGATCGCCTGGCCCGACTCGGTGGCCGGCTGCGCGCTCACCGTGGAGCGCCTGATGCTGCCGCCGTCCGCCGAGGCGTCGGTGCCCGAAGGACTGAGCGACAAGGAGCTCGCCAAGTGGGTGGCCTCCCACCCCGATCGCCAGGAGGTGCGGATGACGGTGGCGGTGCTGCGCGGCGGCGCCCGTGAGTCCGCCATCCGGCTGCGCGAGAAGGACTCCGCGACCGAGGTCCTGACCGGCCCCGACCTGGTACCGGGCCTGGCGGAGGCGCTGGCCGCGACGTTCGCCTAGCCGCCCGACGGGGACACGGCCTACCTCACTTGGGCGAGCAGCTGGGCAGCCCGGCCGTGTCCCCCGTACGGATCTTGTCCAGCGCCTGCCGCGCGTCGTGCAGGGAGTCGACCTTCACCAGGGTCAGACCCGAGGGGATGTCGGCCGCGGCGGCGGCGCAGTTGTCCTTGGGCGTCAGGAAGTAGCGGGCGCCCGCCTGCCGCGCGCCGATCAGTTTCATCTCGATGCCGCCGATCGGGCCGACCTTGCCTGCGTCGTCGATCGTGCCGGTGCCCGCGACGAACTTCCCACCGGTCAGGTCATCGGGCGTCAGCTTGTCGACGATGCCGAGCGAGAACATCAGGCCCGCGCTCGGCCCGCCCACGTCGGCGAGCTTGATGTCGACGGTGAACGGGAACGCGTGGTCGGTCCCGGCCTGGATGCCGACGATGGCCCGGTCGCCGTCCTGCGCCTTCTCCGTGGTGATGGTGATCTTCTCGGCGCCCTCGGGCGTCTTGCCCGCCTTCTTGGCGGCCTCCGCCTGCTTGGCGGGGACGATCGTGAAGACCACGTTCTGACCGGGCTTGTGCTTGGTCACCAGCGTCGCGACATCGGCCGGCTTGGTGACCGGCGTGCCGTCGACCGCCCCAATGGCGTCACCGGCGTGCAGCTTGCCCTCCGCCGGGGTGCCCTTGACGACCGAGGAAACGATCACCCAGCTCTTCACCGGAACGCCCACCTCGTTCAGGGCCGCCACCTTGGCGCTCTCCTGGGACTGGCTGAACTCCTCGGCGTTCTCCTGGTTGGACTGCTCGTCGGTCTTGCCGTCCGGGTAGAGCGTGTCGTGCGGAACGACCACGCTGTCGTGCGCGAGCCAGCCGTAGACCGCCTCGACGAGGTTCATCCGGTAGTCCGCGCCGGTGACCCTGACCGTCGTCATGTTGAGGTGCCCGCTCGTCGGGTACGTCTTGTGACCGGTGATCCGCAGCACCGGCTCGCCACCGGAGTCGCCGAGCGTGTTCACGGTGGGCCCGGGGGACATCTCGGCGTACGGCACTTTGATGAGTACCCCGGCGCAGAGCAGCGCGATCAGCACGAGGGTGGAGGCGAGCATCGTCGCGGTGCGGCGTGGCATGGAACGACAGTACGGGACCGTCCTGTGCGCCCACCCCTGGGGCCGGTCCGTACGGGGCCTCGGGCCGGTGCCCGCGCGTCCCTGGACGGACGGCCGCGAACGGCTACGAACGGACCGCGGTCCCGGCCGAGGGAGCACACTCGGCGGGCGCCGCCTCGACGGCGTCGTGTCCGGAGCGGGATTTCTCCATCGCTTCACGGAACCTGCTGTAACCGGCGAGTTCGGACACATCGCCGGTCGTACGGTTTCGAGCGGCCCAACGCGCCCATATCGCCGCGCCGACAGCAGCGAAGAGCGGAATGAGCAGCCAGGCGAGTGCGGCCATTTCCGACCTCCCGTCCCCACTAGAGCGATGAAAACTGACAGATCGGCAGACTAGTCGTCCACCGCCTCAACGCTCGTGCCCGGGGGGCGGTTACGCAAATCGGGGCGCCCTGCCCCCACAGGGGTTTCAACTGCCCCCACAAGGACGCCGCTACGCCCCAACCGTCCCACCCGTCACCCGACCGCCACCCCTCAAGGACAGCGCTACGCGCCGACCCTCCCACCCGTCACCCGACCGCCACCCCTCAAGGACGGCGCTACGCGCCGACCCTCCCACCCGTCACCCGACCGCCACCCCTCAAGGACGGCGCTACGCGCCGACCCATTCCTCTGTGCCGTCGGAGAACTTCTGGTGCTTCCAGATCGGCACCTCGTGTTTGAGGGCGTCGATCAGGCGCCGGCTGGCCTCGAAGGCCTCCGCGCGGTGCGGGCAGGACACCGCCACGACGACCGCGATATCACCGACCGCCAATTCGCCCACACGGTGGACGGCGGCCAGCGCGCGGACCGGGTACTCGGCGATCACCTTCTCGGCGACCCGGCGCATCTCGTCCTCGGCGGAGGGATGGCAGGAGTATCCGAGGCCGTCCACGTCCGCGCCGCCGTCGTGATCACGCACCGTGCCGACGAAGAGCGTGGTGCCGCCCGCCGCCGCGTCCCCGGCGGCGGCGAAGACCTCGTCCACGGACAGCGGGGTGTCACGGATCGCCAGGAGCCGGATGGGGTCCTGTGCCGGCTGCTCACCGGGGTGCTCGGGGTACGTGCGTGCCATGGACCCATCGTGCCGCACGCCACCGACATCCCGAAATGGCTCTTTCGACCGGGCGCCGCGCCCGTCCCTAGGAGGGTCCTACAGGCCGCGGCGCTTGCGGGCCCTGCGCACCACCGCGGCGGCGCCGAGCAGCGCGACGGTGGCGCCGGCGGCTCCGGCGGCCGTGGCGTCCTTGCGGCCGAGCCTGCGGCCGGCGACGGTGTGCCGGCCCGCGACCTCTTCGAGGAGTTCGGCGAGGACTTCCTCGTTGGTCCAGCGCGGCCGCCAGCCCGCGTCGTGCAGCCGCCCGACACTGACCACCCACGGGTGCATCGTGTACGCCAGGTCACCGGCCGGCGAGGGGGTGAGTCCGATCCGGTGCAGCCGGGCGGCCGCGCCGAGCGCCACCGCGGAGGGCAGCTCCATCCGGCGGATGCCGCTGAGCTCTTCGACCTCCTCCTGTTCGAGCCAGCCGTCGCAGCCGACCGCGAACTCCCCGTCGGCCTTCTCGAGCGCCGCGTACTCCAGCGCGCTGCACAGGTCCTCGACGTGGCAGAACTGCCAGGTGGGCCGGGACCCGGCGACGACCAGGAGGCGCGGCGACTCGAAGTAGCGGGTGAGAGCGGTATCGGTGCCGCCCACCAGGACGGCGGGCCTGACCACCGTGACGTTCAGGCCGGGGTGGGCGCGCGGGGCGCGGCGCCCCAGCCGCTCGATCTCCAGGAGGTCGCCGACGCCGGTGGCCTCGGCGGTCGCCCGCAGCTCGGCGTCCTCGGAGAGCGGGATGTCGTTGTCGGGCAGCGCCCCGTAGACCATCGCCGAGGTGCACAGGACGACCCGGTGCACCCCCGCGGCGGCCGCGGCGGTCAGGACGGTCTGGGTTCCGCGCACGTTGTAGGCCGTGCGGGCCGCCGCGTCCGTCTCCAGATCGAGGTCGAGCGCGAGGTGCACGACGACGTCGGCGCCGCGCAGTTTCTCGGCGATCGCCGGGTCCCGTACGTCCAGGATGTGCCAGGTCGCCTCGGAGACCTCACCCCGGCGCTCGTCGATGGCGACGACCTGCTTGACCTCGTCGGACGCGGCGAGCCGCGCGGTCAGCAGGGCGCCGATCCCGGAGGCGGCACCGGTCACGGCGACCACGGGACCCCGTGAGGTCGAGGTTGAGTGGTTTCGCGCTGCGCGAACCTGCGGATCTGGGGAACTCACCGGGCGTCTCCAGCGGTTGTCTTCAGTACGTACGTTAAGGACGCGTGCGTACCAGGTGGCGTCCATCCTGCCGCAGGCCGCGCGGAGGCGGAGCACCGAGCCCCGATCCGGCTCGGATGTCTACGCTGGTGGTGTTGTGGGCCAGCCCGCCGTCGGCAGAAGCCGGCGGCCTAACGAGCCGAGGAAACCCGTGAGTGACACCCCATTCGGATTCGGTCTTCCGCCGGAGGAGCCGGAAGGCGGCGACGGCAAGAAGAAGGACCCTGCCGGAGGCGGTCAGGGTGCCGGCGGCCAGGGCGGCAACCCCTTCGGCTTCGGCGGCCCGGGCGGCGCGGACAATCCGTTCGCCGCGATGTTCGGTTCGATGAACCCGAACGATCTGGGCGCCGCCTTCCAGCAGCTCGGGCAGATGCTGAGCTACGAGGGCGGTCCCGTGAACTGGGACATGGCCAAGCAGATCGCCCGCCAGACGGTCGCCCAGGGCACGGCGGACGGCACCAAGGACGAGAGCGTCGGCCCCGCCGAGCGCGCCGCCGTCCAGGAGGCCGTGCGCCTGGCCGACCTGTGGCTCGACGACGCGACGTCGCTGCCCTCGGGCTCCACCACCGCGGTGGCCTGGAGCCGCGCGGAGTGGGTCGAGGCCACCCAGCCGGCCTGGAAGGAACTGGTCGACCCGGTCGCCGAGCGCGTCGGCGCGGCCATGGGCGGCGTGCTGCCCGAGGAGATGCAGGCCATGGCCGGCCCGCTGATCGGCATGATGCGCTCCATGGGCGGCGCCATGTTCGGCCAGCAGATCGGACAGGCGGTCGGCACGCTCGCGGGCGAGGTCGTCGGCTCGACCGACATCGGGCTGCCGCTCGGACCGGCCGGCAAGGCCGCGCTGCTTCCGCTGAACATCGCGGCCTTCGGCAAGGACCTGGGTGTCCCGCAGGACGAGGTCCGGCTCTATCTGGCCCTGCGCGAGGCCGCCCACCAGCGGCTCTTCGCGCACGTACCGTGGCTGCGCTCGCATCTGTTCGGCGCGGTCGAGGGGTACGCGCGCGGCATCACCGTTGACACGGCGAAGCTGGAGGACGCCGTCGGCCAGCTGGACGTGTCCAACCCGGAGCAGCTTCAGGAAGCCCTTCAGCAGGGCCTTTTCCAGCCGGAGGACACCCCGCAGCAGAAGGCGGCCCTGGCCCGTCTTGAGACGGCGCTCGCCCTGGTCGAGGGCTGGGTGGACGCAGTGGTCCACGCCGCCGCCAAGCCCCGGCTCACCTCGGCGGACGCGCTGCGCGAGACGCTGCGCAGGCGCCGGGCGACCGGCGGCCCGGCCGAGCAGACGTTCGCCACGCTGATCGGCCTCGAGCTGCGTCCGCGCCGGCTGCGGGACGCCTCGCGCCTGTGGGCCTCGCTCACCGACGCGCGCGGGGTGGACGGCAGGGACGACCTGTGGGAGCACCCGGACATGCTGCCGACGGCATCCGACCTGGACGACCCGGACGGTTTCGTGCACCGCGAGCACCTGGACTTCTCGGAGCTGGACAAGATGCTGGGCGAGGCCGCCGAGCAGAACAGCCCGTCCCTGAAGAAGGACAAGGCCGACGAGGGCGAGAAGAAGGCGGACGGCGAGAGCGCGTCCGGCAAGGACGCCGGCGACGACACCGACAACACCGACAACAGCAAGGGCGAAGCGGACCAGTGAGCCTGCATGACGACGCGGTCCTCGTACTGAAGGCGTACGAGGACCAGCCCGAGCTGCGCCAGGACTATCTGGACCATCTGTCGGCGCACCCCGATGGGATGTGGAAGGCCTGCGAGGCCGGCCACCTCACGGCGAGCGCGCTGGTGATCGACCCCGAGCGCGGCCGGGTCCTTTTGACGCTGCACAAGAAGCTGAACATGTGGCTCCAGATGGGCGGCCACTGCGAGCCGGGCGACGCCACGGTGGCGGCCGCCGCGCTGCGCGAGGCCGAGGAGGAGTCCGGGGTGGGCGGCCTCACGCTGCTCGCCGGGGGCCCCGTCCGGCTCGACCGCCACCCCATCCCGGCGCCCTGCCACTGGCACCTGGACGTCCAGTACGCGGCGCTCGCCCCGGCCGGCGCCGTCGAGGCGATCAGCGACGAATCCCTCGACCTGCGCTGGTTCGCCTACGACGAGGTGGCCGACGTGGCCGACACCTCGGTGGTCAACCTCGTGGAGGCGACCCGCTCGCGGCTGTAGCCGAGGGCGCCCCGGGCCTCAACTGGCGTACGGGGCAAGGTTGTTCACGGGTAAGGGGCGGTCGCTATAGCGACCGCCCCTTACCCGTGCCGTGCCGCGCCAAGCCGGCCCGCGCGGTGTCGTGCCGCGCGCGCGGGGACCTCGGCGCTCAGCTCCAGGCGTTGCCCTGGTTCTGCGCGTGGGCGCCCTGCTGGCCCATGCCGTACTGGGCCCGCAGGCCCTGTCCGATCATCGCGTTCTGCGGCGGCAGCACCTCGCTTGGCTGGACCAGCGCGAAGCCCTGGCCGAGGAAGCTGAGCTCCCAGCCCTCACCCGTGTTGCCGCGGCGCCGCCACACGCCCGTGGAGTGCGTCTGCGCCTGCATCTGGACGCGCAGGGACGTCGACCAGGCCACGATCGCGTCCGCGTCCGCGTTGACGTACTTGTCGGGCGTCACCTGGAGCATCAGCGGCTGGCCCGAGGTCATCAGGACGACCTTGCCGGTGCCGGTGATGTTGAGCTGGTACTTGCCGGTGCCGGAGACGCCGTACTGGCTGTCCACGGCGATGACTTCGTGGTGCAGCGAGGAGTCCATCGCGAGGACGTAACCGCTGTCGACCGTCAGTCCGTCCCGGTCGACGTCCACGACGTGGACATGCTGAGCCAGGTTGGCCAGGTAGACCGTGCCCTGCCCCGAGACGCGCATCAGGTCGAGCCCTTCGCCGGTGCGGGCGCGGGCCTGCTGTTGGCCGTTGGACCGGTACTCCCCGTCGAACTCCAGCAGCCCCTGATAGGCGACCATCGAGCCCTTGCGGGCGAGGAGGTCGTCGTGGCCGGTGAGCACGGCGCGCAGGAGCTGCGGATTCTGCGCCGTGTAGCGCTCCTGGGACTGCTGCTCGGTGTAGCTGAAAAGCGAGCTCTGCATTGGTGTCTACTCCCCCTCAGCCCCGGGCCCGCAGGCGGTCCGTGCTGTCCTCACTCGGCTGTACGACCACGATGCCCTTGCCGGAGAACGCCATCTGGTACGCCTCTCCGCTGCCCCGGCCGATCAGCGAGGACGCCTTGAAGCTGCGCTTGCCCTTCACCTTCAGGTTCGGCGACCAGGCCACGAGCGCGTCCGGATCGACGTACGTCTCGTCCTCGCCGCTGCCGCAGTCGACGACGACGGGCATGCCGCGCGAGGTGAGAGCGACCCAGCCGGTGCCGGAGATCTTGACGTTGAACAGGCCCTGGCCGGCGAACTTGGCGAGCCCCTTGACCCGTTCGACACCCCACTGCAAGCTCGCGTCGAAGGCGAGCACATTGGTGCCGTTGACGGAGATCGCGTCGTTGTCGAGGTGGACGATCACGACGTTGGCGCCGTAGTCGGCAAGGTAGAGCAGTCCGTCGCCGGTGCACTTCATGAGGGGGGCGCCCTCACCGGTGATCCAGTCCCTGGCCATCTGGCGCACGGCCGGCGGGTTGGGTTCGTACTGGATGAAGCCCTCGTAGGCGACCATCGAGCCGACCCGCGCGAACAGGTCCTGGCCGGTGGCCATGGCCACCTTGAGCATGGCGCTGCCGTGGTTCTCCATCCGGGCCACGACGGGTGTGGGGGCGTAGCCCGCGAGTTGCTGGTTCATTTCTTCGGGCTCCCTCAGACCTCGTACGGCTGGACGACGATGAAGTTGCCGGGAGCGCCCCGGAACTGGAGATTGACGGACTCGCCGCTGTGGCCGGGATAGGCGTTGCGGCGCAACCTGACCTGGCTGGAGACGATGACCTGGGACGCGGCGGACCAGGCGACGATGGCGTCGCTGTCGGCGAACGTGGTCGGGGTGACGGGCAGCACCACGGGGGTGCCGTGGGTCATCACGACGACGGTGCCCGCGCCCTGGAACAGCATGGTGAACAGGGCGCCGCCGGGGATGCCGTGGCCCTCGATGCGGCGCACCTCGTAGTGCAGCGACTCGTCGAAGGCGAGCACGTGCTCGGCGGAGACGCAGATGCCGTCGCCCTGGAGCTCGATGGGGTGCAGGTAGGCACTGTTCTCGGCGAGGAAGACCTGGCCGCGGCCGGTGCAGCGCATCAGCTGCATTTCCTGGCCGGTCGCGTTGCCGACGATCCGGCCCGCGAACCCGGCGCCCTTGTAGCCGAAGTCGACCTTGCCCTGGTACATGACCATGCTGCCCTGACGGGCGAGGACGGGCTGGCCGTCGGCCCCGAGGTCGGCCCGGACCAGCTGCTTGTTCTGCGCCGTCCAGCGCGCGCCGGTGGGGACTTCCTTGTACATCTGGATCGCGGCGTGCAGTCCGCCGCCGCCCTGGGGCATGCCCTGCGGCTGACCGTAGGGCGCGGGTTGACCGTAGGGAGCCGGCTGCCCATAGGGGGCGGGCTGGCCATAAGGCGCGGGCTGGCTGTAGGGGGCGGACTGGCCGTACGGGGCGGGGGCGCCCGGCGGCGGGGTCTGGCCCGGGATGGGGCCGGGGCCCCGCCCGAACTGCGGCTGCTGCGGCGGCTGTCCGTACGCGGGCTGGGGCCCGCCGTACGGTGCCGGTGCGGGCGGCGGCACGGTGCCCGGCGCCAGGTGCATCGGCGCGGCGATGGTCGGCGCCGCGTGGATCTGCGGACTCGGCGCCGGAGGCGGGGGCGGCGGGAGCGGTGGGCCGCCCTGCGCTGCCGGGCGCGTGTAGTGCTGCGGGGCGGCGGGTGCGGGCGCGCCGAAGGACGGCGCGGGCCCCGGAGCAGGCGCGGGGGCGGCGAACTGCGGGGCGGGCGCGGCGGCCTGGGGCGGCGGGGCGAACCCGGGGGCCGCGCCCTGAGGGTGCGGCTGGGGCTGCGGCTCCTGCGGTGCCGGGGCGGGATCCTCCTCAAGGACCTCGCCGCCGAAGTTCTTCAACAGCGCCTCGAGTCCCCCGTCGAAGCCCTGGCCCACGGCGGCGAAACGCCAGACGTCCTTCAGGTAGAAGTCACCGAGCATGACGGCGCGCTCGGTGCTGAACTCCGCTCCCGTGAAGGAGTAGCGCACCACTTCCTCGCCGCCGGCCACGACCCGGATGTAACCGGGGCCCACCTGCGACATCTGGCCCGGGCCGTCCAGGGTCGCGGTGAAGGAGAGCCGTTGGATGTGCGCCGGAAGGCGGTCGAGGGTGACGCGGAACGATTCGGTGTCACCGGACTGCGCGCCGAGGAGCCGGAGGGAACCCTCGGGGGACTCGGGCTGGTTGAAGAAGACGAAGTAACGGTCGTCGGACAGCTGCTCACGGGCGTCGAGACCGAAGCAGCTGATGTCGAAGGTCAGTCCGGGTCCGCCGATCTGTACGCCGACGTACAGATCCGTCCCTGCGGTGAGATCACTGACCTTGGCCTTGTGGCCGCGCTGGAATTCCCTGGCCATGTACCGACCGTCCCCCATCCCGAGGTGATTGCGTCGCGCCAGGCTAACGGCTGCCCCGGACAATCGGCCAAGCCGCGGCACATTCGGTACACAACCGTCGACACCTACTCCTCGCGCGCGGCGGGCAGGTGCGGGAGGCGGGCGGCGGCCACCACGCCCTCGAGGTAGCCACGGGCCCGCTCGGTGCGCGGATAGGCGTCGAGCAGCTGCCAGAACCGGGGCCCGTGACCTGGCACGAGGAGGTGCGCGAGCTCGTGGACGAGCACATAGTCGACGACGTACTCGGGCATGCCCTGCAATCGGTGCGAGAGCCGGATGCTGCCCTCGGCCGGGGTGCACGAACCCCAGCGGGTGTTCTGATTGGTCACCCAGCGCACCGAGGCGGGGCGGGCACGGCCCTGGAAGTACTGCGCGGACAGACGCTCGGCGCGCTCGGTCAGCTCGGCGTCGCCCAGCATGCGCTTGGACTCCTGGGCGGCCAGCTTGTCCAGCATCACCGTCACCCAGCGCTGCTCCTCGGCCTCGGACATCCGGGCCGGGATCAGCACGATCGTGCGGTCGCCCTCGCGGTAGGCGGAGACGGTCCTGCTGCGCCGGGCGCTGCGGCGCACCTCGACCGCGCTCGTCACCGGGCCGCGTGGCGGCAGGCCGGTCGGGCGGCGCGGCGGGCTTCCGGCACTCTGCAGCGGGTCGGCGGGCACGCCCCGACGTTACCCGCTGTCAGTGGGGGAAGTCCCGCCTCCGGGGCGGTTGAGCCATGATCCATCCGCTGAGCCGCACCATTTGAATGACTAATACCCCCTGCCTGTGGACAACTTTTCACGCCGCTCGGCGCGACCGTGCACGCTGGCCTCATGCCGCACGACGGCCCGTGGACGGGCGGGTGCCGAGGCGGCTCACGCGGACACGACGACGGGGGTTGGACCATGCATCCGATGATCAAGCCGGCGCTGCGCCGGGCCTGGCGCGACCGGGCGACCGTACAGTTCGGGATCACTCCCGCGCAGGCGGTGGTGCTCTCGCCGGTGGATCCGGCGACGGGGCATTTCCTCGACCTGCTCGACGGCACCCAGGGCCTGGCCCTCCTGTACGAGCGGGCGCGCGCCCTGGATCTGCCACCGGCCCAAGTGGACGAACTGATCACACGGTTGACGGCGGCCGGCGTGGTGGACGACGCGGCGGCCGGCGGCCCCGAGGCCGAGTCGTTGCGCGCCCGGACGCAGGCGCTGGAGCGACTACGGCCGGATCTGGCGTCCCTCTCCCTCCTGCACGCGGAGCCGGGCGCCGCGACAGCACGCCTCGCGGCGCGCGGCGCCATACGCGTCCAGGTGCGCGGGGCCGGGCGGGTGGGCGCGATGATCGCCGCCGTGCTTTCGGGCTCGGGGGTGGGCCGGGTCGACGCGCTGGACGGGGGCTCCGTACAGCCGGGTGACGTGGCGCCGGGCGGGCTCGCGGAGCAGGCGGTCGGCGAGCGGCGCGCGGCGGCGGCCGCCCGGCTGGTGCGGCGCGCCGCGCCGGGTCCCACGCCGCGCCAGGGGCGGGACCCGGAGCGGACGTCGCTCTCCCTGATCGTGGTGGCCCCGCGCGAACCCCTCGATGTCCACGCGCCGAACGCGGTGGACGCGCAGGACTGGGTCCGGGCCGGAATTCCCCATCTGTACGCGGGAGTTGTGGAGACGACGGGGGTAGTGGGCCCGCTGGTCCTGCCGGGTGGCACCGGGTGCGCGGGATGCCTGGCGCTGACCCGGACCGAGCGCGATCCGGGCTGGCCCCGGCTGCTCGCGCAGTGGCGCTCGGGGCGGCACCGGGCCGCCGTGCCGGCCTGTGACCTGGCACTGGCGACCGCCGTCGCGGGGCTCGCGGCCGCGCACGCCCTGGCCTTCCTCGACGGTGATCTTCCGGCGAGCACCGGCAGCCGGTGGGAGACGTCGCTGCCCCACCTCGACTGGCGGTCCGCCCCGGTGGGGCCGCACAGCGGCTGCTTCTGCGGCGCCGCCGGAAAGACTCGGGGGGTGCAGGCCTCGGGGGTGGCGGGCTCACACGACACAATGGCCGGGTAGCGCCTGCGAGGGCGTGGCTGTCTGGGACTTGGAGGGGCGCATGTCTGATCTTCCCCGGAAGGCGGTCACCCGGACCGCCAAGCTGGCCGCACTGCCACTTGGCTTCGCGGGCCGGGCGACCTGGGGCCTGGGTAAGCGGATCGGCGGGAAGTCCGCGGAGCTGGTGGCCCGCGAGCTCCAGCAGCGCACCGCCGACCAGCTCTTCAAGGTCCTGGGCGAGCTCAAGGGGGCCGCGATGAAGTTCGGGCAGGCGCTGTCCGTCTTCGAGTCGGCCCTGCCCGAGGAGGTCGCGGGCCCCTATCGGGCCGCCCTGACCAAGCTCCAGGAGGCCGCGCCGCCGATGCCGACGCGCACGGTCCATGCCGTCCTCGCGGAACGGATGGGCCCCGACTGGCGCGAGCTGTTCCTGGAGTTCGATGAGAAGCCGGCGGCCGCCGCCTCGATCGGGCAGGTCCACCGGGCGATCTGGCACGACGGGCGCGAGGTGGCCGTCAAGGTGCAGTACCCGGGGGCCGGCGAGGCGCTGCTGTCGGATCTGACCCAGCTGAGCCGGTTCGCCCGGCTGCTGGGGCCGCTGATCCCGGGGATGGACATCAAGCCGCTCATCGCCGAGCTGCGCGACCGGGTCTCGGAGGAGCTGGACTACGGCCTGGAGGCGCGGGCGCAGCGGGAGCACGCGGCAGAGTTCGCGGGGGACGAGGGCGTGCTGGTGCCCGATGTGGTGCATCAGAGCGACCAGGTCCTGGTGACCGAGTGGATGGAGGGCATACCGCTCTCGGAGGTGATCAGCGACGGCACGCCCGAACAGCGCGACAGGGCAGGTCAGTTGCTGATGAGGTTCCTGTTCTCGGGCCCGGCCAGGACGGGGCTGCTGCACGCCGATCCGCATCCCGGCAACTTCCGGCTCCTGGCACCCGAGAAGGCCGGCGGGCCCTGGCGGCTCGGCGTCCTGGACTTCGGCACCGTGGACCGGCTGCCCGGCGGGCTCCCGGCGACCATCGGCGCGGCGCTGCGCATGACGATCGAGGGCGACGCGGAGGCGGTCTACGCGATGCTGCGCGAGGAGGGCTTCGTGAAGGAGTCCATCGACCTCGACCCGGACGCGGTCCTCGATTATCTGCTGCCGATCATTGAACCGGCCCAGGCCGAGGAGTTCACCTTCAGCCGGGGCTGGATGCGCCGGCAGGCGGCCCGGATCGCCGATCCCCGCTCCCCCGCCCACCAGTTGGGCAAGCTGCTCAATCTGCCGCCCTCCTATCTCCTCATCCATCGCGTGACGCTGTCCACCATCGGCGTGCTGTGCCAACTGGAGGCCACGGTCCGTATGCGGGACGAACTGGAGGAGTGGCTGCCCGGGTTCGTGGCGCAGGTGCCCCACCCGGCGGAGCCCGAACCCGAAGGGGCGGCGGCCGAGGAGTCGGTGGCGGCCGGGGAGACAGTGGTGGCCGAGGAGGCGGTGGTGGCCGAGGAGGCGTGAGGGGCGGCGGTCCGGGCCCGCTGTGCTCGCGGGGCCGGGCGCTACCACCAGTCGGCGTCGAGCCTGCCTTCGATGGCTCTGATGTTGGCACGGGCGCAGGCGTCGCAGTAGTAGCGGCCGCTGCCGTTCTCGACCGAGTAGACCCAGGTCGCCGGTGGACCCTCGGCCGGAGCCGGGGTCCCGCAGTGGGAGCACACGATGGTTTCGGCCATGGGCCGATTCTGGTCGTCCACCTTGTGACGATACCGCCGCGCCCGGGTCCCCGGGGGGCACAACGCACCGCGGGGGCCGGTCCGTTCGGACCGGCCCCCGCGTCACGCTGTTTGTCGCTCGCTGTTTTCAGCTCGGTGTTTCCTGGCCCCGCCCGGCCGGGCGAGGGCTGTCAGTGCATGACGGCCATCGCCAGCGCGCGGCGGGCACGCATCGATGCGCGCTCGGCGCGGCGCTGCAGTCGCCGGGCGGCCACCAGGCGCAGTGCCTGGCGCTCCACCTCGGCTTCCCGCAGGCGCTGATGCATATGCGCACGGGCCAGGGCTTCTGGCATGAGTTGCATTTCGAGGGTCCTGTTCTGGCGCGACTCGTTCGCGCCGGTGGTGGTGAAGTCTGGGGTCGCGGAGCCGGTGGGCTCGCTGGCGGATGTCGTCATCGGGGCCTGCTTCTGGGGGTCGTTCGTTCGGGGGTGGTCGATGGTTCCCGGGCGGTTCATGCGGCGACCGGGTTCTTGCGCGGGCGGCCACGCGGCCGCTTGCGGGCGACGACCACACCCTGGACGAAGAGCTCTCCGCCCCAGACACCCCACGGCTCACGCCGCTCCTTGGCGCCCGCGAGGCAGGCGGCCATCAGGGGGCAGGTCTGGCAGAGGGACTTGGCGTACTCGACGTCGGCCGGCGACTCGGCGAAGAAGACCTCCGGGTCGAAGGAACGGCAGGGGACGGGTACGCCCAGGTTCTCGATGGCGTCGTCGAGCGCGGTGAGCGCGGTGAGGGGAGTCAAGGCGGGGTCCTCCGTGAGACCGGGCGGGGGAAGAGTCGGGGCGGGCGGTACGGACGGGGCGTGCGCTTCGAGTTGCACGGTGATGTCAACCTCGTCTTGTCGGCTGTGTTCGGCTGTGTCGGTCCGGCCGGTCGGCCGGGTTTCGGCTGGTACCGAGGCCCCCTTCACTCCGTCCGTCCCGTTCGGGACAAACAGAAGGGCCGCGGATCCCGGGTGGGGTTCCGCGGCCCTGAAGGCGCCTGCCTGATCCGAATCAGGCTGGATCACTCCAGGGTTCGAGCCCACGGAAGGCCCACATCGTGTGGTGCTGGTACTGCTTCGTCTGCTGTCCCGCTCCCGCGCCGGCCGCCGCGAAGGCGTGGGCCTTCGCCCTGCCCTTCGCTACTGCTGCCGCCGACGCCGAAATCGGTCGCTCATTGCGCTCATCACGCACGGGAAGGCTGGCCATCGGAGCCGGAACCGGAGCGCTGAGGCCGAGCAGACCAAAGACGCCGGTGGACATACCGGTGCCCTGGAACGAAGAGCCGAGCGTGCAGGTGGCGACGACCGAGCGGACGGTCACTTTGGTGGTGATGAAGCTGGTGTCGGTCTTGATGTAGCTGGCCACTGGTCTCGCCTCCTCTCGGCGTCTCGGGGACTTCGGCCCGCGAAGGCCTGGTCCCATGCGTATTCGGATAAGTACAGCTAAGTACAGCACGGAGACCCGGCTTCGGAGAAGCTCTCGTTTCCGTGGTTAAGAACCTATGGGGATCCCCGGGGCGGGCGCAAACTATTTTTTCGACGAGTTTTCAGGAACCCTCCTCGTCGTCTCCCCCAGGCTCACCACCTGCGCAAATGGCCAGGACATCGGTGCCGAACCGGTCCAGCTTGCGGGCGCCGACGCCGGAGATCACCGCGAGCTCGTGGCCGTTGGACGGCACGGCCTCCGCGATCGCCATGAGCGTCTTGTCGGTGAAGACCACATACGGCGGCATGCCCAGGTCCCGCGCCTGGTGCGAGCGCCAGTCACGCAGCCGCTCGTACAGCGCCTCGTCCATGTCCGACGGACAGTCCTCGCAGCGCATCAGTTTCATCTCGCCGGCCTCGGTGAGTGTCTTCCCGCACACCCGGCACAGCACCGGGCCCCGGCGGGTGCGCTTGCGGGCGGCCGGGCCTCGCTCCGTGCCCGCCGCGCCCGCCACGCCGCTGGTCGCCGCGCGCGCCGCCCGCGAGCCGGATCCGGGGCGCAGGCCGTTCAGGAAGCGGCTGGGGCGGCGCGAGGCCCGGCCGCCGGGAGAGCGCGCGAGCGACCAGGAGAGCCCGAGGTGGACGCGGGCCCGGGTGACGCCGACGTACAGCAGCCGGCGCTCCTCCTCGATCTGCTCGTCCGTCTTGGCGTATGTGATCGGCATCATGCCCTCGGTGAGACCGACCAGGAACACGGCGTCCCACTCCAGGCCCTTGGCCGCGTGCAGCGAGGCCAGGGTGACGCCCTCGACGGTCGGCGCGTGCTGGGCGGCCTCGCGTTCGCGCAACTCGGTCACCAGGTCGGACAGCGTCGCGCCGGGCTTCGCCCGCTCGAAGTCCTCGCCGAGCCTGACCAGGGCGGCCAGCGACTCCCAGCGGTCGCGGACCGCGCCGGAGCCCGCCGGGGGCTTCGCCGTCCAGCCCTTGGTGCCGAGCACGGCGCGCACCTGGGACGGCAGGTCCACCGCGTCGTCGAGCAGCGAGTCGTTGTCGCCGGCCCGGGCGGCGCCGCCGAGGGCCACGACCGCCTCGCGGACCTCGGGGCGCTCGAAGAACCGCTCGGCGCCGCGCAGCAGATAGGGCACGCCCGCGTCGGCCAGGGCCTGCTCGTAGATCTCGGACTGGGCGTTGATGCGGTAGAGCACGGCGATCTCGCCGGCCGAGACGCCCGAGGCGATCAGGTCGCGGATGCGCCGGGCGACGCCCTCGGCCTCGGCCGGCTCGTCCCCGTACTCGGTGTAGACGGGCTCGGGGCCCGCCTGGCGCTGGGAGATCAGCTCCAGGCGGTGCTCGGCGGCGCGGCCGGTGGCCTGGGCGAGCAGCCCGTTGGCCAGGTGCACGACCTGCGGCGTCGAGCGGTAGTCACGGACCAGCTTGACCACCGTCGCGTTCGGATGGCGGGTGCGGAAGTTCAGCAGATGCTCGGGGGTGGCGCCGGTGAAGGAGTAGATGGTCTGGCTGGCGTCGCCGACCACGCACAGGCTGTCGCGGTCGCCGAGCCACAGGTCGAGCAGGCGCTGCTGGAGGGGGCTGACGTCCTGGTACTCGTCGACCACGAAGTGCTGGTACTGGCGGCGGACCTGGTCGGCGATGTCGTGCCGGTCCTGGAGGACGCCGACCGTGAGGAGCAGCACGTCCTCGAAGTCGATCACGCCTCGGTCCTGCTTCAGCTGCTCGTACATCCGGTAGACCTGGGCGATCTCCGCCGGGTCGCGCGGGGCGTCGCGGTGGGACTTGGCGACGGCCGCCGGGTAGTCGCCGGGGACGGTCTGGGTGACCTTGGCCCACTCGATCTCACCCGTGACGTCGCGCAGCTCGTTGCGGTCGAGCCGCAGCCGGCAGCGGGCCGCCGCCTCGGCGACCAGCTGGACCTTGCGCTCGACGAGCCGGGGCAGCTGGCCGCCGACGGCCTTGGGCCAGAAGTACTGGAGCTGACGCAGCGCCGCCGAGTGGAAGGTGCGGGCCTGGACGCCGCCCGCGCCGAGCTGGCGCAGCCGGCCCCGCATCTCGCCGGCCGCCCGGTTGGTGAAGGTGACGGCCAGCACGCTGGAGGGCTGGAGGATGCCGGCGCGCACCCCGTAGGCGATCCGGTGGGTGATCGCGCGGGTCTTGCCCGTGCCCGCGCCGGCCAGCACGCACACCGGACCGTTCAGGGCCGTCGCGGCCTCGCGCTGCTCGGGGTCGAGCCCGTCGAGCACCGCGTCGGCCGTCTCGGGGACCTGCGGGAAGGGAGTGGAGTGCGTTGCTGCTGTCACCCCGCCATGCTGCCAGGTCGTCCGGGACGGTTGCGCCGCGTTGTCCACAGGAGGCGGCCGCGGTCGTACTAATCCGGGGCCTCGGGCTCATGCCTGGCACGCAGACCGCACGGCCCCTCGCCCGCCGCGGCACCGGCTCCGGCGCTTCCCGCCCGTGCCGAACCCGGCCGAAGGGCCCGTCATGGCGATTGGGTCACATACGGGGGTGGCGCGGGAATGGTGGCCGGTTCCGGTACGTTCCACTCCCTGCGGAACCGCATTCGGCGGGGCGCGCACGCCAGTCAGCCATCAAGAGGAGCGCGAGAGACATGCCGGGCACTGTGACGATGTACAGCACCACGTGGTGCGGCTACTGCACGCGGCTGAAGAAGCAGATGGACCGCGAAGGCATCGCGTACACCGAGGTCAACATCGAGCACGACCCGGAGTCGGCCACGTTCGTGGAGAAGGCCAACGGGGGCAACCAGACGGTGCCGACCGTCCTGTTCGACGACGGCTCGACGCTCACCAACCCCTCGCTCGCGCAGGTCAAGCAGAAGATCGGCGTCTGACGCCCACCGCTTCTGCGCCACGGGGGCCCCGGCCCTCGTACGAATGGCCCCCGCCCGGACCCCCGGAGTCCTGGGCGGGGCCTTTCGCGTGCGCGCACGCGGCCGGCCCGCACGGGCCCCCGCCCGGTATGACCGGATCACCACCCGGTACGCCCGCTCAGGTCAGTGCGTCGCCCTCGGCAGCGGGCGGCCGTACCAGAGCTCGATGAGCCGGGCCGCGATCGAGATGCCGTACGGGGGCAGCACCTCGCCGGACGCGAAGGCGGCGGCCAGGTCCTCGCGGGAGAACCAGCGGGCCTCGTGGATCTCCTCGCCGTCCACGGTGATCTTCGACGACGTGGCCTTGGCCATGAAGCCGAGCATCAGGCTGGACGGGAAGGGCCAGGGCTGACTCGCCACGTACTCGACCGGGCCGACCGTGACGCCCGCCTCCTCGAACACCTCGCGGCGCACCGACTGCTCGATGGACTCGCCCGGTTCCACGAACCCCGCCAGGGTCGAGAAACGGCCCTCGGGCCAGTGCACCTGGCGGCCGAGCAGCGCCCGGTCCTGCTCGTCGGTGACCAGCATGATCACGGCGGGGTCGGTGCGCGGGTAGTGCTCGGCGCCACACGCCTGGCAGCGGCGGATGTGGCCGGCCGCGGCGATGACCGTGCGCTCGCCGCAGCGCGAGCAGAAGCGGTGCAGACGCTGCCAGTTCTCCAGGGCCACAGCGTGGGCCATCAGGCTCGCGTCGCGCGGTGACAGCAGCAGACCCGCCTCGCGCAGTCCGGCCGGCCTGGCCGACTGGTCCATGCGGCCGGGCAGGGCGTCCTTTTGCAGGGCGAAGTAGCTCACACCCTCCTCGTCGGTGCCGAGGAAGTAGCGGTGGGTCTCGGTGACCGGTGCCTCGAAGGCGGGCGTCATGACGATCTCGGTGCGCACCGGCTCGCCGTCCGCGCCGGCCGCCTCGTTGACGGTCTCGTCGATGAGGACCTGGCCGCCGGAGACCACGAAGACCCGGGTCGTGGGGTGGCTCCAGGCGGCCGCGAGCCACGCCTCGTCGAGGCGGTGATGGGCGGCACGGTCGATGCCGCCCGTCTCGGTCAGGCTGATGGGCGCGGACGGGCCGAGCGGCCGGTCCGTGCGGACTTCACTGCTGGTGGTGCTCACAGGTGCTTCCAACTCCCCCTGATGGACGGTGTGTTCAGCGATATCTGTCAGCCGGTGACGCGGGCCGGCGCAGCCGCGGGCTGGTGGATCATGCGGTGGTGGCGGCGAGATCGCTCCACAGGTGGGCCGCCGTCTCGACGCCCTTGAACAGGAGGTCGAGCTCGACCTTCTCGTTCGGCGCGTGCCAGCCGTCCGAGGGGACGGAGATCCCGAGGAACAGGACGGGCGCTCCCAGGACGTCCTGGAGGTCGGCGGCGGGCCCGGAGCCGCCCTCCCGGGTGAAGCGGACCTTCGTGCCGAAGGCCGTGCCCATCGCCCGCACGACGGCCTGGAGCGCCGGGTGGTCCAGCGGGGTCAGACAGGGGCGGGTGCCCGCGCTCCAGTCGATCTCGTGCCGGATCCCGGCGGGGACCCGGCCCGCGGCCCACTCGGTGACGAGCTTCTCGATGTGCGCCGGGTCCTGCCCCGCGACCAGACGGAAGGACAGCTTCACCATCGCCGACGACGGAATGACCGTCTTGCCGCCGGGGCCCTGGTAGCCGGCGCCGATGCCGTTGACCTCGGCGGTCGGGCGGGCCCATACGCGTTCCAGGGTGGAGAAACCGGCCTCGCCCGCCGCCGCCCGCGACTTGGCGGTGGTCAGCCACTCGGCCTCGTCGAAGGGCAGCTCGGCGAAGAGCTCGCGCTCGGCGTCGCTCAGCTCGGCGACGCCGTCGTAGAAGCCGGGCACGGTGATGTGTCCGTCCGCGTCGTGCAGGGCCGCGACCAGGCGGGCCGCAGCCGTCGCCGGGTTGGGGACGGCGCCGCCGAAGGAGCCGGAGTGGATGTCCTGAGCGGGCCCGTGCAGCCGGATCTCGCACTCGGCCAGGCCCCGCATGCCCGTGCACACGGTGGGGGTGTCCTCGGACCACATGCCGGTGTCCGAGACGATCACGGCGTCCGCCGCCAAGCGCTCGGCGTGCCGCTCCACCAGGGCGCGGAAGTGCGGCGAACCGGACTCCTCCTCACCCTCGATCAAAAGCTTCAGGTTGACGGCGGGGGCGGTGCGCCCGGTGGCGGCGAGGTGCGCGCGCACGCCCAGGGTGTGGAAGAACACCTGCCCCTTGTCGTCGGCGGCGCCGCGCCCGTACATCCGGCCGTCCGCGATCACCGGCTGGAAGGGGTCGGTGTGCCAGCCGTCCTCGCGGGCCGCGGGCTGCACGTCGTGGTGGCCATAGACCAGGACGGTGGGCGCGCCGGGATCACCCGAGGGCCACTCGGCGCAGACGGCGGGGGCGCCCGGGGTGTCCAGGATCTCGACGGTGGGAAAGCCGCTCTCGCGCAGTTTGACGGCGAGCCAGTCGGCGCTGCGCCGTACGTCCGCGGCATGGTCGGGCTGGGCCGACACGGACGGGATGCGCAGCCACTGCGCGAGGTCGTCGAGGAAGGCGGCGCGGTGCTGCTCGATGTACGCGCGCACCGCCGCGGCGGCGGTCTGGACGGCGCTGTCCGGGGTCTCGCTCATGCCCTTGAGCCTATCCGGCCGGGGGCGGTGGCCCGTCCCCCGGTCCGCCCTGCGGACGCGGGCCGGGCGGTGCGCCGTGCGGACGGTGACCGAGCAGGATCGCCTCCAGCTCGGCGCGGCCCGGCAGCCAACTCGGCTGTACCGTCTCACCTGTGCGTACGTACACGAACGCGGCCGTGACCGACTCCAGCGGCACGCCTGTCTCCTCGGCCCAGGCGACCCGGTAGACCGCCAGCTGGAGGGGGTCGGCGGTGGCCTGCCGTCCGGTCTTCCAGTCGACGATCTCGTACGTGGCCCCCGCGCCCTCGCCCTCTTTGTAGACGGCGTCGATCCGGCCCCTGATCACCCGGCCCGCCAGCGTCAGCTGGATGGGGGCCTCGGTACGGAAGGGGGTACGGGTCGCGTACGGGGTGCGCTCGAAGGCCTCCTTGAGCGCGGCCAGGTCGCGCTCGTCCGCGATGTCGGCCTCGGTGTCGTCCATGCCGGGCAGCTCATCGGGCCCGAGCATGGGCAGCGGAAGCTCCTCGAAGCGGGACTCCACCCAGGCGTGGAAGCGGGTGCCGCGCCGCGCGGCGGGCTGGGGGCGGCTCGGCATGGGCCGGGCCAGCTCCCGGGCGAAGCCGTCCGGGTCGGCGGCGAGGCGCAGCAGCTCGGACGCGGTGAGCGAGGCCGGCACCGCGACCTCACGGGTGGTGGCGCGGGCCCTGCGCAGCTCGGTGGTGAGCGCTTCCAGGTCGCGGTCCCAGGAGTGCAGGACGCGGCGGTCCTCGGGGGTGAGGCGGGGGGCGGGGATGGCGAGGGGGGACTCGGTGCGGGGGGTCCCCTCGCGGAGGGTCTCGTCGCGGGTGTGGTCGCGGGCGCCGGTGTCGGTGAGGGCCGGGGTGCGAGTGTGCTCTGCGGGGTCGGTCGGCTTGGCGGGTGCAGCAGGGTCGGCGGGGGTGTTGGGGGCGGTCGGCTCGGCGGGTGCGGCAAGGTCGATCAGCTTGGCGGGGTCGATCGGCTCGGCGGGCGCGGCGGGCGCGCCTGTGAGGGGCGCGGACTGGGTCGGGCGCTCCGTGGTGAGCAGGTCCCAGTCGTCGAGGGGCAGGCTCTCGTCCTCGTCCTCGTCCTCGGGGACGCCGAACTCCTCAGGCGCGTAGGGCCCGTCCTGGTAGGGCTCATCCCCGTAGGGCTCGGCTCCGTAGGGCTCGACCCCGTAGGACTCGGCCCCGTAGGGCCCGGCCCCGTCCTCGAAGGGCGTGGCCAGGTCCGCCTCGTCCTCGTAGGAGGAGGGCGTCCCGTCCTCGCGCGTCGGCGCCGCCTCGATGTGGGCCAGGACCCGCTGCGCCGCGGCGCGGCGGCGGGCCAGGGACTCCGGGTCGAGCGGCAGCGGCCAGGCGTGGCCCGTCGCGGACTCCCGCAGCGCGGGGTTCTCCGCGTCGTCGGCCGGTTCGTCCGCCCACGCCTCGATCTCGCCGTGGCCGGCCGCGCAGTGCTCGTACAGCGCGTGCAGGAAGGCGGAGGGGCCCCGGGGCTTCTTCTGGTTCGGGCCCCACCAGTGGCCCGAGCCGAGCAACAGGGTGCGGGGACGGGTGAACGTGACGTATCCCAGGCGCAGTTCCTCGGTGTGCTGGTGGTCCTTCATCGCCTCCTTGAACGACTTGAGCCCCTTCGCGTCCCACGTCTCGACGGCCGGCAGCGTCGGGGCGTCGCCGCGCAGCGCGTGCGGCAGGACCTTCGCCTGGGACGTCCAGGCCTCCCTCGCCCTCGTGGACGGGAACGCGCCGGTGACCAGGCCGGGCACGGCCACCACGTCCCACTCCAGGCCCTTGGACTTGTGCGCGGTGAGCACCTTGACCGTGTTCTCGCCGCCGGGCAGCGCGTTGTCCAGGCCCTTCTCGTACTGGGCCGCGGTCCGCAGGAAGCCGAGGAAGGCGAGCAGGGACGCCTCGCCGTCGAGCGCGGCGAAACCCGCCGCCGTGTCGAGGAAACCGGACAGCGTCTCGCGGCGGCGGGCGGCCAAGGCGTGCGGGGACGCCGACAGTTCGACTTCGAGGCCGGTGACGCTCAGGACGCGGTGCAGGACGTCCATGAGCGGATCGGCGAGCGAGCGGCGCAGGTCGCGCAGTTCGGCGGCGAGGCGCGCGAAGCGGACGCGGGCCTCGGCGGAGAAGGGCAGCCCGTCGTCCTCGGCGCCTTCGAGGAAGGTGTCGAGGGCGTCGGCGAGCGAGATCACCTCGGCCGGGTCGACCCCCTCGACGGCGTCGGCGAGGCGCTGGTCGGGGTCGCCGGGCTCGCCCGTGACGCGCCGGACGAGATCGCGCGCGCGGCGGCCGAGCAGGGCGAGGTCACGGGGGCCGACGCGCCAGCGCGGGCCGGTCAGGATCCGCACCAGGGAGGCGTTGGCGCCGGGGTCCTGGAGGACTTCGCAGACCGCGACCAGGTCGGCGACCTCGGGCAGGTGGAGGAGGCCGGAGAGCCCGACGACCTCGACGGGAATGTCGCGGGCCACCAGCGCGCCCTGGATCGCGGGGAAGTCACCGGCGGTGCGGCACAGGACGGCGATCTCGCCGGGCGCCTTGCCGGTGCGCACCAGGTGGGCGATCGAGTCGGCGAGCCAGTCGATCTCCTGCTCGTGCGTGTCGAGCAGGGCGATCCGCACGCTTCCGTCCCGCTCGGCGCCGGGCGCCGGGCGCAGCGCCTCCACTCCCGCGTGCATCGAACGCAGCGGCGCGGCAAGGGAGTTGGCGAGGTCCAGGAGGCGGCCGCCGCTGCGGCGGTTCTCGGAGAGTGCCTGGCGGGTGGCGGGGCGGCCGTCGGCGTACGGGAAGTGGCGCGGGAAGTCGTCGAGGTTGGCGACCGACGCGCCGCGCCAGCCGTAGATGGCCTGGCAGGGGTCGCCGACGGCGGTCACGGCGTGGCCGGTGCCGCCGCCGAAGAGCGCGGCGAGCAGCCGGCGCTGGGCCACCGAGGTGTCCTGGTACTCGTCCAGGAGCACCACCTTGAACTCCTCGCGCAGCAGCCGGCCGACCTCGGGGTGGGTGAGGGCGAGCTCGGCGGACAGGGCCATCTGGTCGCCGAAGTCCAGCAGGTCCCGGCTCTTCTTGGCGGCCCGGTAGCGCACGGCGAGGTCGAGCAGTTCGAGGCGGGCGGTGGCCGCCTCCGGCACCTTGCGCAGCTCTGCGTTGCTGAGCTTGGCGTCCGCGAGGGTGCGCAGCAGATCCTGGTCGTACGCGGCCAGACGCTCCGGGCGTACGAGGTGTTCCGCGAGCTCCGCGTCCAGCGCCAGCAGGTCGCTGACCAGGGTCGCGAACGACTTGGTCAGCGCGGGATAGGGGCCGGGGGCCTCGCGCAGCACCCGGGCGGCGAGCTGGAAGCGGGTGGCGTCGGCGAGGAGGCGTGAGGTGGGCTCCAGGCCCATGCGCAGGCCGTGGTCGGTGAGGAGGCGGCCCGCGAAGGCGTGGTAGGTGGAGATGCCGGGCTCGCCCCGCTCAGGGTCGAGTGCGTCGGGGTCGGTGATGCCGGCTCTGGTCAGGGCGGTGCGTACGCGTTCGGCGAGCTCGCCGGCCGCCTTGTTGGTGAAGGTCAGGCCCAGGACCTGCTCGGGCGCGACCTGGCCGGTGCCCACCAGCCAGACGACCCGGGCGGCCATGACGGTCGTCTTGCCCGAGCCGGCTCCGGCCACGATGACCTGCGGGGCGGGCGGGGCGGTGATGCAGGCCGTCTGCTCCGGGGTGAAGGGGATGCCTAGCAGCTCTATGAGCTGGTCGGGGTGGGTGAGGTGGGTGGGCACGTCAGGAAGGGTAGTGGGGGGTGCCGACAATGGGGGTTTTGTGCAGGTGGGGGTGCCTGCGGCGGGTGTCCCCCCGCCCCTCCCCGAAACCCGCCGGGGGAAGGGGGGAAGGGGGAAGGGGGAAGGGGTTTTTCTCCGGGGGCTCCGCCCCCGGGCCCCCACGGGGGCTGCGCCCCTCGACCCCGCCTAAGGGGGCGCGGGGAACTGCGCGAACAACGCACGACGGCCCGCACCCGACCACACACGCCTCAAGGGACGCGGGGAACCGCGCGAATGACCCACGACAACCCGCGGTCGAAGACGCACCTCTTAGGGGCGCGGGGAACTGCGCGGGGGGCCGGTCACTCCACTACCTGGCGGCCCTCCGGCTGGGCCGTGCACGACGCCCTGAACGCGCAGTGCGCACAGTGCGTCCCCGGCGTCGGAGCAAAGCGTTCGTCCAGGACCTTGCCCGCCGCCGTGGCCAGCAGGTCCGACACCCACTCCCCGGCCAGCGGCTCCTGCGCCTGCACCTTGGGGAACGCCTCGCCGCCCTCGCGCTGGGGCGCGGCCTGGCGCAGGTGGACCAGTTCGGCCCCCCCGGCGTCCGGCCGGCGGCCCTCGAAGGCCTCGTCCAGGGCGCCCTCGCGGACCGCGAGCTGGTAGACGGCCAGCTGGGGATGGGCGGACACCTCGGCGGCGGTGGGCGCCTGCTTGCCGGTCTTGAAGTCGACCACGTAGGCCCGGCCTTCGACGTCCTTCTCCACCCGGTCCATGGAGCCCCGGATGCGCACCTCGTATTCCCCCGCCTCCAGGGTCACGTCGAAGCCGTGCTCCGTGGCCACGGGGGTGCGCCCGGCGCGGTCCAGGGTGTGCCAGCGCAGGAAGCGTTCCAGGGCGGCGCGCGCGTTCTGCTTCTCCTGGAGCGACTTCCAGGGCGCGTCGAAGGCCAGCGCGTCCCAGACCGAGTCCAGGCGTTCCATCAGGACCGCGAGATCGGCGGGCGTACGGCCCGACGCCACCTCGTCGGCCAGTACGTGCACCACGTTGCCGAAGCCCTGTGCGGCCGTCGCGGGCGCGTCCGCCTTCACCTCGCGGCCCAGGAACCATTGCAGCGAGCAGGTGTTGGCGAGCTGGTCGAGGGCGCTGCCGGACAGGGCCAGCGGCAGCGCGCGGTCGCGCAGCGGGACCTCGGAGCGGGTCGGTTCGTACAGGCCCCACCAGCGGTGCGGGTGCGCGGCGGGGACCAGCGGCTGGCCCTCGTCGTCGGTGAGCGCGGCGAGCCGGCCCAGGCGTTCGGCGGCGGCCTCGCGCAGCGCGTCGGACGCCGCCGGATCGACCGTGGTGGCGCGCAGCTCGGCGACGAGGGCCGCGACCGCGAGGGGGCGGCGCGGGCGGCCCGTCGTGTCGCGGGGCTCGACGCCGAGCTCGGTGAGGAAGCGGGAGGGCTGGTCGCCGTCGTCGGCCGGCGCCTTCACGGCGGTCACGATCAGACGCTCGCGCGCGCGGGTGGCGGCGACATAGAAGAGGCGTCGCTCCTCGGCGAGCAGCGCGCCCGGGGTGAGCGGTTCGGCCAGGCCGTCGCGTCCGATCCGGTCGGCCTCCAGGAGCGAGCCGCGCCGGCGCAGGTCGGGCCAGAGCCCTTCCTGGACCCCGGCGACCACGACCAGGCTCCATTCGAGGCCCTTGGAGCGGTGGGCGGTCATCAGGCGTACCGCGTCGGGGCGGGCGGCCCTGCGGGTGAGGGTGTCGGCCGCTATGTCCTGCGCGTCGACCTCTTCGATGAAGTTGAGCGCGCCCCGGCCACCGGTGCGCTCCTCGGCGCGGGCCGCCGTGTCGAACAGCGCGCAGACGGCGTCGAGGTCTCGGTCGGCCGCCCGGCCGCCCGCGCCGCCGCGCAGCGCCGCGCGTTCCAGGCGCTGGGGCCAGGGGGTGCCGTTCCACAGCTCCCACAGCGCCTCGGCGGCCGTGCCACCGCCCTCAAGGAGCTCGCGGGCCTTGCGCAGGAGGGTGGCGAGGCGCTGGGCGCCCCTGGCGTAGGCGGGGTCGTGCGCGACCAGCCGTTCGGGTTCGGCGAGGGCGCGGGCGAGCAGCACGTCCGAGGGGGCCGGGACGCGCACTCCCCCGGCCCGCTCCTCGTCGCGCAGGGCCCGGCCGAGGCGGCGCAGGTCGGCGGTGTCCATGCCGCCGAGCGGCGAGGTGAGCAGGGTGTGCGCGGTCTCGGTGTCGAGCCCGGCCGGCGCCTCGGCCGTGACCGGAGGGGTGCGGCGGGGGTGGACGAGGCTGACCGGTGGGGGCCCGGGGGCCGCGGCGGCGCGCCCGACGGCGGCTCGCGCCACCACCCCGAGCGCCGTGAGGAGCGGTGCCACCGCCGGCTCGTCGCGCAGCGCGATGTCGGCGCCCGAGGTGTCCACGGGGACGCCGGCCGAGGTGAGGGCGCGGCGCAGTGCGGGGATGGCGCGGGTGCCGGCGCGGACCAGGACCGCCATCTCCTGCCAGGGGACGCCCTCTTCGAGGTGGGCGCGGCGCAGCAGGTCCGCGATGTTGTCCAGCTCGGTGGAGGCCGTGGGATAGGTGTACGTCTCCACGCGCCCGCCGGTGCGGGTGGGGCGCAGGTCGCGGTGGGCGCGGACCTGCTCGGAGGGCAGCCGCGGCAGCGGCATGCGGCGCGTCAGGAGCCGGGTCGCCGCAAGGAGCGCGGTGCCCGAGCGGCGCGAGGTGGTGAGGACTTCCACGGGGGCCGGGGTGCCGTCGGCGCGCGCGAAGGCGTCGGGGAAGCCGAGGATGCCGTTGATGTCGGCGCCGCGGAAGGTGTAGATCGACTGGTCCGGGTCGCCGAAGGCGACCAGCGTGCGCCCCCCGCCCGCGAGCGCCTTCAGCAGCCTGACCTGCGCGGGGTCGGTGTCCTGGTACTCGTCGACGAACACCGCGTCGTAGGACGGCGGCGGGGTGCGTTCGGCGAGCAGCACCGCGCGGTGCACCAGCTCCGCGTAGTCGAGGACGCCCTGGAGGTCGAGGACGTCGAGGTATTCGGCGAGGAAGGCGGAGGCGGCCTTCCAGTCGGGGCGGCCGGCCCGCGCGGCGAAGCGGGCCAGCTCCTCGGGCCCGAGGCCCAGCTCGCGGCTGCGGGCGAGCACCGCGCGGACCTCGTCGGCGAAGCCCCGCGTGGTCAGGCAGGCCCGCAGTTCGTCGGGCCAGCTCACGTGCGCGAGGCCGCCGCGCTGGAGGTCGATCTGGCCGGCCAGGAGGTCGCGTACGGCCACGTCCTGCTCGGGACCGGACAGCAGGCGCGGGGGATCGCCGAACGGCTCCGTGTCCCTGGGGGCCCGATGCGCGCGCACCAGGGCGTAGCAGTAGGAGTGGAACGTGGTGGCCTGCGGGCTCTTGGCGCCCGCGCCGAGCCGCAGCGCCATGCGGTCGCGCAGTTCGACGGCGGCCTTGCGGCTGAAGGTGAGGACCAGGATCCGCTCGGGGTCGGCGCCCTCCGCGACCCTGGCCGCGACCGCCTCGACCAGCGTGGTGGTCTTGCCGGTGCCGGGCCCCGCGAGCACCAGAAGCGGACCCGAGCGGTGGTCAACCACCCTGCGCTGGGGTGCGTCAAGGAGAGGGGGCTCCACCGGGTCCGGCGGTGTGCGCACCAGCCGGTACGCGCCGGGGGCCGCCCGGCGTACCTGCTGGTACGCGGTACGCCCGGTGGAGGAGGAGGAGCTCACGTGGATCGCCGGTCCTGGTGGGTGTGCTGGTCGTGATGGTGCTTACGGGGCCCGCGCGCACGGCGCGGACCCTCGACGGTACGCCGAACCGTGCCCGCGACGCAGCGAGTCATCCTTACGGTCCTCAGGCCGCCCGGACGGACGCCGGATGGCACAAGCTGTCAGGTATGTGCCGCCTCGCCGCCGGAGCCGTCCCAGCGCGCCCGCTTCATGTCGAGCCTCGGCGTGTGGTCATCGGCGGACCGGCTCGCCCCGCGCAGCGGTGTGCTCTCGTCGCGGTAGTGGCCGAGCGCGCGCAGTTCGTGGCCCGGCAGCAGCACGCCGTCCGAGCGCACCACGCGCCACCACGGCACCGCGGCGCCGTAGAGCGACATGACCCGGCCGACCTGGCGGGGGCCGCCCTCGCCGAGCCATTCCGCGACGTCCCCGTACGTCATCACCCGGCCGGGCGGGATGCGCTCGGCGAGGTCGAGCACCCGTTCCGCGTACTCCGGGTACGCCGGCGCCTCGGGCACCCCGGATTCCCCGGGTGCCTCGCCCGCCCGGTCGCTGCGCTGCTCGCTCATCCGCTCCATCCTGCCGTACGCCACCGACAGTCGCGCCTGTCCCGGTCATTTCCGGTCGCAGCCGGTGCGCGGAGCGGCAAAGGGGCGCAACTCACACCGCGTACGCCCCGGCAACGCACCCTGCTGCCCCTCCGGGATCTCGGGACATGCCACCATCGTGCGGGCGGTGAGCGGTGATACGAGACAGCGACAAGACGGACAAGTCGGCGAAGGAGCGGGGCGTGCAGCCACCCGAGGCGGCGGCAAGCGGCAGCCCCGACGCGCGGCGACAGCCCGCCACACCCCAAAACCCGGCCCACCGGGGCGACAACACCGGCCCCGGCGCGACCGGCCCGGACGCCGCCGGCTCAGACACGACCGGCCCGGACGCCGCCGGCTCAGACACGACCGGCCCGAGCTCGACCGGGTCGAACACGAGCGGACCCGGCACGACCAGCCCGGACGCCACCGGACCCAGCACCACCGGCCCGGACACGAACGGACCCGGCGCCACCGCCCCGGACAGCACCGGCCCGGACACCACCGGACCCGGCGCCACCGACCCGGAGACCACCGGACCCAGCCCGACCGGCCCGGACACCACCGGTTCGGACTCAGCCGACCGCGGACCCGTCCGCCCCGGCCCCGCCGACGCCGGGGACCCCGGGGCTCCCAAGGCCCCCGGCCACCCCGCGTCCCCCGACGGACCCGACACCCCCGACGCCGCCCAACCCAATGGCTCCGACGGTGTGTGTGAGGACTCCGGGTCCATCGAGCGGGTCTCCGTCGACGAGCCGCTGCTGCCCGCCCGCGTGCACCGCCCGTCCGACCTGCTCCGGCTGCTCACCGGCGTGCTGGCGATCGCCGTCGTGCTGGCCGTCGCCGCCTTCGCGCACGGCACCACCTCGGGCCTGGAAGACGACATCACCAAGGGCACGACCGGCACCCCCGACGTCCTGATCCGCCTCGCCGGCCTCGCCTCCAGCATCGCCGTCCTCGTGCTGCCCGTCGCCTTCGCCATCGAGCGGCTGATCAAACGCGACGGCCTGCGGATCGCGGACGGCGTGCTCGCCGCCGTGCTCGCGCACGGCGTGGCGCTCGCCACCGACCTGTGGGTGTCGAAGTCGGCGCCCGGTTCGATCACCGAGGCGCTGACCCAGCAGTCCGCGTCCGGCGCCCTCACCGACCCCGTACACGGCTATCTCGCCCCCGTCATCGCCTATATGACGGCGGTGGGAATGGCACGCAGACCGCGCTGGCGGGTGGCCCTGTGGGCGGTCCTGCTGCTCAACTCCTTCGCGGTGCTCGTCGGCGGCCAGACCACACCGTTCTCGATCATCGTCACGATCCTGATCGGCTGGACCGTCGCGTACGGCGCCCTCTACGCGGTCGGCTCGCCCAATGTGCGCCCCACCGGGCAGACCCTGCTCGCGGGCCTGCGCCACGTCGGCTTCAACCCGGTGACGGCGCTGCGCGCCGAGGACGTGCCGGACTCGCTCGAACAGGGCGAACGGGGCCGGCGCTATCTGGTCACCCTGGAGGACGGCCCGCCGCTCGACGTCACCGTCGTCGACCGCGAACAGCAGGCGCAGGGCTTCTTCTACCGGGTGTGGCGCCGTCTGACGCTGCGTTCCATCACCACCCGCCGCTCGATCCAGTCGCTCAGGCAGGCCCTTGAGCAGGAGGCGCTGCTCGCGTACGCGGCGATCGCGGCGGGGGCGAACGCGCCCAAGCTGATCGCCACCTCCGAGCTCGGCCCGGACGCCGTGATGCTGGTGTACGAGCACACCGGCGGCCGCACCCTCGACTCCCTGGAGGACAAGGAGATCACCGACGAGCTGATGCGCGAGACGTGGCGGCAGGTGCGGGCGTTGCAGTCGCGGCGGATCGCGCACCGCAGGCTCGCGGGGGACGCGATCCTGGTGGATCGTTTTGGCAGGGTCATCGTGACCGATCTGCGCGGCGGCGAGATCGCGGCGGGTGACATCGTGCTCAGGATGGACGTCGCCCAGTTGCTCACCACGTTCGGACTGCGCGTCGGCGCCGAGCGTTCGGTCGCCGCCGCGCTCGACGTGCTCGGCCCCGACGCGGTCGCCGACAGCCTTCCGCTGCTCCAGCCCATTGCCCTGAGCCGGTCCACCCGCGCGACGCTGCGCAGGCTCGGCCGCGAGCAGGCCCAGCGCGAGCGCGAGGCGGTCCTTGAGGCGTCGGACGCGGCGCGGGAGGCGAAGGCCGCCGAGGCGGCGGCGGCCAAGGAAGCGGCGGCCAAGGAAGCGGCGGCCCGCCCCGAGGCGGCCGCGCCGGACGCCCGCAAGGCGGTGAAGGCGGAGAAGAAGGCCGAGAAACTGGCCATCGACGAGGCCCTTGAGCAGGCGCACGAGGACGATCTGCTCACCCAGATCCGCCACCAGGTGCTGCTGATCCGCCCGCTGGCCCCGGTCGAGCCGGTGCGCCTGGAGCGCATCAAGGTCAAGACGCTGATCAGCTTCGTGGCGGGGGCCTTCGCCGCCTACTTCCTGCTCGTGCAGCTCACCAACATCAAGTTCGGCGATCTGATCGCCAACGCGCAGTGGGGCTGGGTCGCGGCGGCCGCGCTGTTCTCGGCGCTGTCCTATCCGGCGGCGGCGGCCAGCCTGCTCGGCTTCGTACCCGAGCGGGTGCCGTTCTGGCGGGCGGTCGTGGCCCAGGTCGCGGGCTCGTTCGTGAAGCTGGTGGCCCCCGCCGCGGTGGGCGGCGTCGCCCTCAACACCCGCTTCCTCCAGCGCGCCGGGGTGCGTCCGGGCCTCGCGGTGGCGAGCGTGGGCGCCTCCCAGCTGTTCGGGCTCGCCTCGCACATCTCGCTGCTGCTGGTCTTCGGTTATGTGACCGGCACCGAGCAGACCTCGGAGCTCTCGCCGTCCCGCACGGTGATCGCGGGCCTGCTCACGGCGGCCGTGCTGATCCTGGTCGTCACGGCGGTCCCGTTCCTGCGCAAGTTCGTGGTCAGCCGGGTCCGCTCGCTGTTCGCGGGTGTGGTGCCGCGCATGCTCGACGTGCTGCAACGGCCGCAGAAACTGGTCACCGGGATCGGCGGCATGCTGCTGCTGACCGGCGTCTTCGTGATGTGTCTCGATGCCTCGATCCGCGCGTTCGGCACCGGCAGCGACCACACCCTGAGCTACGCGAGCGTCGCCGTGGTCTTCCTGACCGCCAACGCGCTGGGATCGGCGGCGCCCACTCCGGGCGGTGTGGGCGCGGTCGAGCTCGCGCTGTCCACGGCGCTGACGATCGCGGGCATGACCGCCGAGACCGCGACGTCGGCGGTGCTCCTGTACCGGCTGCTGACCTTCTGGCTGCCGGTGCTGCCGGGCTGGCTGTGCTTCAACTACCTCACGCGCAAAGGGCAGTTGTAGATCCGGTAGATCCGGGGGGGGCCGGAGACCGCCCGGGCCGGGCCCGCCCGCGCGCGTCGGCGCCGCCGGTCCGGCCCGCGACGGCGCCACCCGCATGGGCCGCCCCGCTCGCGCACCCCCCGTGCCCGCGCCGCAGGATGGGGAGATGGAACACCACCGTGCCCCACGCAAGCGGACCCGGGCCACCGCGTTCACTGCCGCCGCCCTCCTGCTCACCGTCGTCGGCTGTTCCAGCGGGGGCAAGGACGACAACGGGCTCACCCCCACCAGCGCCGACCCGGCCGCGCTCGCCTCGCAGAAGCTCAGCTGGAAGCCGTGCGCGGCGCCCACCCCGGCGCAGGGAACGGGCTCCGCGCCCTCGGCTCCGCCCGGCGGGGGCCAGTGGAAGTGCGCCACCATGAAGGTGCCGCTCGACTACGCCGACCCCAAGGCCGGCACCCTGGACCTGGCCCTCATCCGCACCGAGGCCACCGACCGGGCCCACCGCGTCGGCTCGCTCGTCTTCAACTTCGGCGGCCCCGGCGGCTCCGGCATCACCACCCTGCCCGCCGCCGCCGGCGACTACAAGGCCCTGCGCGCCCGCTACGACCTGGTCAGCTTCGACCCGCGCGGCGTGGGTGCCAGCGCGCCCGTGCGCTGCGAGAACGACACCCAGCTCGACGCCTACTTCGCGCAGAACGCCACCCCGGACGACGCGGCCCAGGAGAAGACGTACCTCGCAAGCCTGAAGTCCTTCGCCACCGCCTGCCAGGACAACTCCGGCAAGGTCCTGCCGCACGTCGGCACCACCAGCGCGGCCCGCGACATGGACCTGCTGCGCCAGGTGCTCGGCGATCAGAAGCTGAACTACATGGGGATCTCGTACGGGACCGAGCTCGGCGGCGTCTACGCCCATCTGTTCCCCAAGAACGTCGGGCGGGCCGTCTTCGACGGAGTGGTCGACCCCACCAACGACGTCGAACAGGGCGCGCTCGCCCAGGCCAAGGGCTTCCAGCTCGCTCTGGACAACTTCGCCCAGGACTGTGTGAACCGGGGCGACAAGTGCCTGCTGCGCGGCGCGAACGTCAAGGAGGTCGAGGACGTCATCGTCAAGCTGCTCGCCCAGCTCGCCACCAAGCCCATCCCGGCCGGCCGCAGCGGGCGTACCCTCGGCCGGACCCAGGCCACCAACGGCATCGCGCAGGCCCTGTACTCCAAGGAGTACTGGCAGCTGCTCGAACAGGGGGTGGACGACGCGGAGGGCGGCGACGGGGCCCTGCTCCTGGTCCTGTCGGACTCCATGAACGGGCGGAACAAGGACGGCACGTACAGCAACATCCAGGCGGCCAACGCGGCCGTCAACTGCGCCGATTTCAAACAGCGTTACACGGTCGGCCAGGCCAAGGCCAAGGTGCCCGCGTTCCGCAAGGCGTCGCCCGTCTTCGGCGACTTCATGGCCTGGGGCCTGCTCGGCTGCTCGGAGTGGCCGGTCGCCGGGCAGTGGACCACGCCCGATGTGAGCGCGCCGGGCGCGCCGCCGATCGTGGTCGTCGGCAACACCGGCGACCCGGCCACGCCCTACCAGGGCGCCAAGAACATGGTGGACAAACTGGGCCCGGGCGTCGGCGTGGAGCTGACGTACAAGGGGCAGGGGCACGGGGCGTACGACAGCGGTGACAAGTGCGTGCAGGGCGCGGTGAACGCGTATTTGCTGGACGGGAAGGTGCCGGCCGCCGGGACGGTGTGCCAGTAACGGGTTGCTCTTCACCTGCGGGCCGGTGGGGGCCGTTCGCGCAGTTCCCCGCACCCCTTGGCCACATGGAGACGACCCGCGCGAGGCGATCAGCGGCGTTCGCGCCCACGCGGCGGACCCGCACCAATGGCACAGCCCCGCGCCCCCGATCAGGGGCGCGGGGAACTGCGCGGCCAGCCACAGACGCCCGCAGATCGAAACCCGCGCCTAATAGATCGGCTTCTCCGGTTCGATCTGGTTGACCCAGCCGATCACGCCGCCGCCCACGTGGACCGCGTCGGAGAAGCCGGCGGACTTGAGGACCGCGAGGACCTCCGCCGAGCGGACGCCCGTCTTGCAGTGCAGGACGATGCGCTTGTCCTGGGGAAGCGATTCCAGCGCCGAGCCCATCAGGAACTCGTTCTTCGGGATCAGCTTCGCGCCCGGGATGGAGACGATCTCGTACTCGTTCGGCTCACGGACGTCGATGATCTCGATCTTCTCGTCCGCGTCGATCCACTCCTTGAGCTGCCGGGGAGTGATCGTCGAACCCATCGCCGCTTCCTGGGCCTCCTCGGACACGACGCCGCAGAAGGCCTCGTAGTCGATGAGCTCGGTGACGGTCGGGTTCTCGCCGCAGACCGCGCAGTCGGGGTCCTTGCGGACCTTCACCTGGCGGTACTGCATCTCCAGGGCGTCGTAGATCATCAGGCGGCCGACCAGCGGCTCGCCGATGCCCGCGAGGAGCTTGATGGCCTCGTTGACCTGGATGGAACCGATGGACGCGCACAGCACGCCGAGCACGCCGCCCTCGGCGCAGCTGGGCACCATGCCCGGCGGCGGGGGCTCGGGGTAGAGGCAGCGGTAGCAGGGACCGTGCTCGGACCAGAAGACCGAGGCCTGGCCGTCGAAGCGGTAGATCGAACCCCACACGTACGGCTTGTTGAGCAGCACGCACGCGTCGTTGACCAGGTAGCGGGTCGCGAAGTTGTCCGTGCCGTCGACGATCAGGTCGTACTGGCTGAAGATGTCCATCACGTTCTCGGCCTCGAGCCGTTCTTCGTGCAGGACCACGTTCACGTACGGATTGATGCCGAGGACGGAGTCACGCGCGGACTCCGCCTTGGAGCGGCCGATGTCGGCCTGGCTGTGGATGATCTGGCGCTGGAGGTTCGACTCGTCGACCTCGTCGAACTCCACGATGCCGAGCGTGCCGACACCGGCGGCGGCCAGGTACATCAGGGCCGGCGAGCCGAGACCGCCGGCGCCCACCGCGAGCACCTTCGCGTTCTTCAGGCGCTTCTGGCCGTCCATCCCGACGTCGGGAATGATCAGGTGGCGCGAGTACCTGCGGACCTCGTCTACGGTGAGCTCAGCTGCTGGCTCGACCAGGGGTGGCAGCGACACGTGAACCTCAATTTACGCAGTCGGTCGGTATGTCAGTACGGTTGTTCTCTCCGCAACACTGCCACGCCCCCTCTCATTCCGAGATACCAGGTCCGATCCGCGAGACAATTTCGTCCCAGTAGCCGGGCAGCGTCTCGAAGGGGTCCACTGCGCCCCTTCCCCGGGGGGCCCGGTCGGCGCGGTCCGTGAAGTAGACCGTGCCCGCGCCCTGCCATCGGGCGATCCGCAGCGCCTCCTCCAGATGACTCCTCGGCACCCCGTGCACCAGGTGGCAGAAGCGCTCCGGCGGGTACTCGGCGGTCCATTCGGCCACCTGCGACCACCGGTAGTCGTGCCAGGGGCCGGTGTAGGTGATCAGCTGGTCGGCGATCTCGGCGTATCCGGGACACGGGTGGGTGCCGTGCCCGAGGACCAGGTGGGCGCCCTCGCGCAGCGCCCGCAGGGTCTCCGCCGTGCGCCGCATGGCGGGAAGCTCGTCTCGCCCTGTGGGACAGCGGTCCAGGAGGAAGCCGTCGACCCGGTACCAGTCGAGGTAGCGGTGCGCCTCGGCGATCTGCTCGCCGAAGGGGCGGTGCCCGTACGCCGCGTCGAGGTGGCCGAGCACCCGGATCCCGGCGTTGCGCAGTTTTCCGGCCGCTTCCAGGCAGTGCGGATCGGGCCGCGTGCCCGGGCCGCCCGTGCCTCCGCCGGACACATTGAGCACGGCCCAGTGCAACGGCGTTCCCGGGCGCGTCAGTTCGGCCCATTCGACGGGGGCGACGAGCGGGTGGGCGTAACCGGGGACCCCGAGGCCGAGCCGGCCGGCGCCGGTCGCCGCGCGCTGCCGCGCGGTCCTGGTCAGATGCGGCATGCCGCCTCCATCCAGATGTCGGCCAGCGACTCCTCCAGATTGATCCGGGGCCGCCAGCCGAGCCGGTCGCGCGCGGTGCGCACATCGGCCTGCTGCCAGCTGCCGCAGCCGTCGGGGTAGGGCGAGGGCGTGGCCAGGTGGTCGAGCGCGGCCTCGCCGGAGCGCGGGGCGCCGATGTGCCCGGGCCGCATGCCGGGCGGCCCGTCCAGTTCGTGCAGGGCGCCCGCGTATCCGGCGACCCTGGCGAGCACGGCGGCCGCGTCGCGCAGCTTCACCGAGCGGCCGGTGCCGATGTTGACCACGCCCTGGGCGGCCGAGAGCGAGGCGGCGTGCACGGCCCGCGCCACATCGCGTACGTCCACGAAGTCCCGCTGCACCCCGAGCCCGCCGAGCTTCAGCTCGCCGTCGCCGGACTGCATGGCGCGGCGCATCGCCTCGGCGAGCCGGCCGAGCGGGGAGCCGGCCGGGGTGCCGGGACCGACGGGTGAGAAGACGCGCAGCACGATCGCGTCGAGCCCGGAGCCGAGGACGAGTTCGGTCGCGGCGAGCTTGGAGACGCCGTACGGTCCCCCGGGGCGCGGCACCGCGTCCTCGGCGGTCGACGAGCCGGGCTGGGAGGGCCCGTACTCCGAGGCGCAGCCGAGCTGCACCAGACGCGCGCCGCAGCCGCTGCGGCGCAGGGCCTCGCAGACGGTGGCGACGGCGACAGTGTTGTGCCGGGTCAGTTCGCGCGCGCCGCCACGGATCGCGCCGGCGCAGTTGACGACGACCCCGGGATGCACGGCGTCGAGGAAGCGGGTGAGGGCTCCCGGGCTGCCGGTGGCGAGGTCGAACCGTACGTCGGCGTCGTCACCGCGCCCGAGTGCGGTGAGCTGGACGGCGGGGTCGGCGAGCAGGCGGTCGGCGACGAACCGGCCGAGGTATCCGTTGGCTCCGAGCAGCAGCACCCTCATCGCACGGTCCTTCCGTGCGGGCGGCCGGAGGCCGGGGGCAGGGCGGCGGTCATGTGTCGTTCTCCTTCAATGCCTTGCCGCCCGCCGTGTGGCGTGGTCGGGCGGGTCCGGCGCTTCGGTGGGGTGGGCGCGTCGGTCGTCGGGCGCCTCACTGGTCACGGTGGGCCGTGGCGCGGGCGAGTACCGCGGCGGCCCGGGCGAGCAGGGCGAGGGCGGCGGCGCCGCACACGGCGGCGGGCAGGGCCCCTGCGCCCCAGTTCTGGACGGCGGTCGCGACGGGACGGCCGACGAGGGAGAGGCCGGGCAGGCGCCCGGCGAACACGGCGCACAGCGCGAGGAGTTCGGCGCCTGCGGCCGCGGCCAGCACCTTGGCCGCGGCGCGGGCGAAGCCGTGCGCCGCGAGCAGCCGGGCGAGCCAGAGCAGCATGCCGAGCGCCGTGCACCCGGCGAACGACTCGCCTCCATAAGCCAGTTGATTGAGCGTCAGGCTCACCGCGAGACCGGCGGCGAACAGGGCCGCCGTCGCCAGGAGGAGGGGTCTGGACCGTCCGGAGAACTCGGCGAGTCCCCGGCTCGACACGAGCTCGCGGCGGGCCCGCACGGAGAAGAGGTGGGCGCACCACAGGCCGGGCACGACGGCGAACGCCAGACCGGTGGCCGCCGCCGGGTCCAGCGGCCAGCCCCCGTCGGGCCCGCCGCGCACGGCGTCGGCGAGCAGCGCGTCGCCGCCGATCGCGTACGCCATGAGCCAGCCGGCGCAGAGCCGGACGGTCAGGCCGGCGCGCGGGGCCGCCCGCAGGGGGCCGCGCCGCAGCGCCAGGGTGAGGGCCGCGACGAAGGCCAGGGCCCCGAGGAGGACGAGCGCCGGGCGGAGCGCGCCGGTCGCGGCCCGCGCGCCGGTGACAGTGAGGACGCAGACGACGCCCGGCAGCGGCGCCCACGGCGCCCACCCGGCGATGGCCGCCGTCAACTCCCGGGCGTGGGCGGCCTGTTCGTCGCCGTCCTGCGCGTCCTCGCGCGGTACGCGGGCGTAGAGCTCTTCGGCGAGCGAGAAGACGTCGCGGTGCCGAAAGCGCGCGGCGGTGCGGTCGGTGACGCCGTGCGCTTCGAGGCCCGCCGCGATCTCCAGCGGGTCGACGGCCCGCTCGCACAGTTCACGGTGGCGGTGCATCAGCGCCTTGACGGGGTCGGCGGGGCCGCCGCGCCGTGGCACCTCGGCGCTCTTGACCGGCCGGGCGCCGGCCGGCTCGGCGGAGGTGAGGTCACTCATGCGCCGCCCCTTTTGCTGCTTCCCGCGCGGCGGGCCGCTCCCTCGTCAGGAGGGCGGCCGGGCGGGCGGGGACCATGGGGCCCCGGGTGGCGGCGGGCGCCGCCCAGCGGCCCGGCACATGCGCTTCGGCGGGGTGTGCGAAGGGCTGGGGCGCGGCCGTGCCGTCGGCGCTCTCGCGACGGACCGGGTTGTGTGACATGAGCTCCAGGTAAATGCCGCGAAATGCCGCGAGATTCTGCTCGACGGTGAACAGTTCGAGCGCGCGGGCCCGGGCGGCGGCGCCCAGGCGCGCCCGCCGTTCGGGGTCGCGCAGCAGGGCGAGGCAGGCGTCGGCGAGCGCGCGGGGGTTGCGCGGTGGCACCACGAGGCCCGTGCCGCCGATGACCTCGACGACCGCGCCGGTGTCGGTGGAGACGGTGGCCCGGCCGCAGAACATCGCTTCGACGAGGCTGAGCGGGAAGCCCTCGACGACGCTGGACAGGACGACGACGCTCGCGGTGGCGTACGCGTCGGCGAGCCCGGGCGCCTCGGGGCCGCCGATCTCCTCGAACGAGACGGGGTTGTCGCCGACCGCGTGGGCGCCCGTGGCCTCGTCGGGGAAGAGGTGGGCGGCGAGCGCGCGACAGTGGGCGAGGTAGCCGGCGCACTCCGCGTCCCGCGCGGGCGCCGCGAACAGCCGCAGGCGCGCGCCGGGTTCGGCCTTGCGGACCTCGGCGAAGGCGTGCAGCAGGGCGATGATGTCCTTGGCGGGCTCGGCCCGGCCGACCCACACCAGGGTGCCCGGGTCCGCGTCGTACGCGCCCTCCCCCACCGCGTGGAACCGGTCGGCCGACAGGCCGGGGTGGACGGTGCGGAGCTTGGCGCGGTCGGCGCCGCAGCGCTCCTGCCAGCGCCTGGTGTGGGCGTTGCCGGGGGTGATCAGCTCGGCCTGGGTGTACACCTCGGCGGCGAGCCGACGCTCGAAGCCGTACCGCAACGCCCGCGCTGGGGCGCCCAGTTGGGAGCCGGTGAGGTAGTGGGCGCGCAGCTGGACGCCGTACTCGGTGACCAGGAGCGGCACCCCGCAGAAGCGTTTGGCCAGGAGCCCGGGCAGCGCCGCGCGGCCGCCGGACGCGGCGTGGCTGAGGTCGACGGAGCCGAGGGTGTCGTCGCCGTACCAGTCGAGGGAGAGCGGGCGCAGGGCGCGTTCGAGCTCGCTCGCGAAGGCGAGGTGGTCGGGGACCCGGGCGGCGCGCACGGCGCGGTTCGCGCCGGGCGCGCGGCAGGCGCCCTCCAGGATGCGGACGGCCGTCTCGGAGCGCAGTTCACCGGCGAGCCCGCCATGGTCGCGGGCGAGGGCGGCGAGTCCGTACAGGCCGTCGGCGAAGTCCTCGCCGCCGCTGGCGGCCGGGGTGGCGGGGTCGTCGGCGCAGATCGCGGCGGCCAGGCGTCCGAAGTGCGCGACGAACGCCTGGCGTTCCCGCCGTCCGTAGCCGCGCCCCTCACCGCGCTCCCGGCGCGGGGGGCGGCGCCCGGCGGGGGCCTGCGGCGTCGCGGTGAGCACCCGGCGCACCTGCGGGGGCAGAGCGGGCAGGCCCTGCCCTTCGGCGCTCGCGCCACCGCCCAGCGCGTATATGTCGAACTCGTGCCGCGCGAGCCCGCGCACGAGCCGGTCGCACCACCGCCCCGTCTCGCCGGTCGGGTACGGATGTCCGCCGTCGGTCAGCAGTCCGATCCGCATGTGCGCACCCCCGATCTCCCTTGTGGGCGGCCACCGTTGGCAACGGCGACTCGCAGCGGGAAGAACGTAAGGGCGATGCCGGTGGCGCGATGGACGGTTGTCCGTCGCGCCACCGGAAGGGGTGAATGCACGTGACTTTCTCAACCCGGCGGCGTTCGGTCGCGCTAAGGGACGCGTCGCTCACTCTCGGCTACGCCACGGGCCCACCCTTGGGCGGCGAGGGGTGACGGGCGGCACGGCGGGCGGCGGGCCGCTGCGGGGTCGGACGTACGCCGACGCGCTCTTGTCCGAACCGGGGGGCGCGGGTTACCGGATCGGCCCGGGTGGTGGCCGGGGTGGACGTGATGTCAGCCCCGACGCCGGACTCCGGCCCTGCGAAAGGGTCCCGCACGCTGGACATGTCACACCGGGTCGGCGTCAACTCGTGGGATACACCCAGGGGTTGGGCAGGCACTTGATCCCGTTGAGGTCGAGGGTCTTGGTCTGCTGCTGCATCACGGGCGCGAGTGTGCCGGCCTTGCGGCAGCTCGTGTGGTCGTGGCCGAGCCGGTGACCGACCTCGTGGTTGATGAGCATCTGCCGGTACGCCAGCATCGCCTTGCCCCACCCGAACGTCTCCGAGCCCTGCGCCCAGCGGAACGCGTTGATCATCACGCGGTCGGTGGCGGCCGAGTCGCAGGAGACGTTGTCCTCGGTGGTGTCCAGACTCGACTTGGCACACCAGACCCCGGTGGTACCGGGGCTGGCCAGCGTGATCACGAAGTCCGGCTTGCCCGAGGAGACCCGTTCGAAGGTCATCTTCCCGGCGTGCCCCCAACTGCGGTCGTCGTTCAGGGTCTTCTGCACGGCCTCGGCGAACAGAGTGCCGTCCAGGTCGAGTCCCTTCTCGATGTCGACCCGGTAGCGGTACTTGATCCCCTTGCCCGGCGCGGGGTCGGCCCCCGGCACCGGCTCGAACTCGCCGGAGCCCTTGAGGTTCGCGTCGAGGGGGAACTGTTCGGCCATCTTCTGGTCGTACGTCTGCGCCGCCGGCGCCACCTGGGGCGTGGACCGGCCGCTGCCGCGGGAGGCCGAGCCGTCGTCCGCCCGGCCCTTGTCACTTGCCGACTGGCTCGCGACCTCGTGCTTGCCGCCGTCGGACGTGACCTGTCCGGCGACGACGACCGCGAGCACGGTGGTCACCGCGGCGGCCGCGATCCCGGTGAACGTCCGCCCCTTGGAGACCTTGGAGCCCGCCGGGTCCTTGGCGTCCCTGACGTCCTTGGCGTCCCAGGCGTCCCTGACGTCCTTGGCGTCCCTGGCGTCCCTGACGTCCCTGACGTCCTTGGCGTCCCTGGCGTCCCTGACGTCCTTGGCTGCCCCGGCTGCCCTGACGTCCTTGGACCCCCCGGATCCCTTGGCGTCCTTGTCCGTCCGGCGCGTCCCGGTCGCCCGGGAGGTGTTGTCCGTGGCGTCGGGCGCGGGCGTCCCGGGTTCACCCTTGGCGGGCGCGGGGATGCCCGCGGTGCGGGGGGCGCCGGTCGCGCCGGGACCGTCGAAGGCCTCGGTGTAGGCGCGGCGCGGTCCCGGTATGCGGCCCGCGGCGCCCTGCTGGAGCGGGTACGGCCTCGCGTGCCGCTCGGGCGCCCCGCCCTCGTGGTGCTGGGGGTGTCCGCCGCGCACCTGCGGGGTGCCGAAGGCGGGCGTGCCGGTGGCGTGCCGCCGGTCCGGACCGTGGTGAGGGGCCGGCTCCTGGCGCAGCACCGCGTCCTGTGGTCGGGCGGGGTCGTGCGGCCACGCCGACTCGGTGCGCCGGGCCGGGTCCTGCGGCCGGGCCTGCTCCTGGTGGAGGGCCGCGTCCCTGGGCCAGGTCCCGCCGCCGTCACCGGGGCCGCCGTCCTGGGTGTCGCGCCTGCGCCGGCCGCCGGACGAGGGGCCCGGCCGCTCGGCCGGCGGCGTCACGCGCGCCTCGGGTATCGGGTCCGCGCCGCTGGAGCCCTTGGGTCGGCTGTGTCGTCCCACGCCCCGGATCAGCTCCTGTTGTCTCGGTCGTCACGGCGGCCGGCGTCGCCGCCGCTCTCGTCGATCAGTTCCCGTACGGCCCTTGCGACCGTCTCGGGGTACTCCATCATCGCCACGTGCCCGGCGTCGGGCAGCGTGAGCAGACGCGCGTCACGGTAGGCGGCCGCCGCGCGCCGGGCCATCCGGTACGAGACCAGCTGGTCGCGCGCCCCGTACACGAGCAGCGTCGGCGCCAGCACCCGCTCCGCCTGCCGCCACAGCCCGTGCTGGCCGCCCAACGTGTAGGCGTCCACGATGCCACGGGCCGAGCGGGCCATCGCGTCCCAGAAATACGGTAGTTGAAGACGCCGCTCCATTTCACGCACGGCCACCTCGAACCCCTCGGGGCTCACCCGCGCCGGGTCGCCGTAACAGAGGGCCATCATTCCGCGGGTGCGCTCCTCGGCGCTCCAGCCCCGGGTGAGCCGGGCGAACAGGGAGGCCACACCGGGCAGCGCGACAAGCGCGGTCGGCCAGGCGCCGCGCTGGACGCGGATCTCCGGCAGCGCGGGCGAGATGAGCGTCAGGGTGCGCACCAGGTCGGGGCGCGCGGCCGCGACGCGGGTCGCGACGGCGCCGCCGAGCGAGTTGCCGATGAGGTGCACCGGGCCCCGGCCCGAGGAGTCGAGCAGGCGGATCACGGCGCGGGCGTGCCCGGTGAGCGAGTAGTTGCCGTCGTCGGGCGGCGGGGAGTCGCCGAAACCGGGCAGGTCGACCGCCTCGCCATCGAGCCGGTCGGCGAGCAGCGGCATCAGCGCCGACCAGTTCTGCGACGAACCGCCGAGCCCGTGAACGTACAGCGCCGGTTCGAGACCGGGACCGCTCGTGGGCCGGGACCTGATCGCCAGCGTGAGCCCCGGCAGGTTCACGGAGCGCAGCTCTTCGCCCTCGGCGACCCCGACCGGGCTCACCCGTGGCGCCAGGGCGGCAGCGGCGGGGGTTTGCGGCAACTCGGTCGAAGACATGCGGCAAAAGCTTCTCTCTGATGAATCGGCGCAGGTCAGGGACGTACGGTTATGTGTTCGTGATGATCCTACTATCCGACCCCGTTGACCTGGAGGGCGGTTGGCGGTCCGGGGCCGGGCGCTGCGGGGACGCCGGGCGCCCCCTCAGGCGGCGGGACGGCGCTGCCAGGCCGGTTCGTCCTCACGCAGTTCGTCGCGGCGCTGGAGGACGTACGCGAAGAACGCGGCCGGGTGCTCCTCGAACGCCGCCGAAAGCACCTCGTGGTACTGGAGGGCGCCGTGCTCGATCTCGAATTCGCACTGGGTGCACTGCCACCAGTCGCCTGCCCCGTGCGCGAGCTGGGCGGCGCAGCGTGGGCAGCGGGTCATCCCGGTTGGGACGTCCCGCAGGGATAGCAGATCCACCAGCCGTCTTGCGTCTTGGTCATCGCCTGGCCGCACTTCGTACAAGTCACGATCCGTTCCTCTCGCAGGAGTAGGGCCGGAGTATCACACCGGCGACGGGCCCGACAGGGGGCGCGTGGGCGTATACGGATCGCTGGCCGCAAGGCGTTCACGCCGTCCGGCGGGAAACGGCTCGGCGCCGCCGAAGGGGCGGGCGGGATGCGGGGGGATGTAGCGGCTCGCGCGGGGAACTCCTAGGCTCGTAAGGAAGCCCCCGAATCACTCGAAGTGGACGAAAAGGGAGCAGTCATGCCGGTCGATCCCAGCGATCCGGAAACTTTCCAGGAAGAGTCCGTCGACACCGCCACCGCCGAGCTGTCCGAGGAGACCCCCGAGGCGGACGCGGCCGAACAGCGCACGGACGTACGGCCCAGCCACGACGACCCGCTGACCGGCGTCGACCCGGCCGCCGCCAATGAGGCGGACGCCGTCGAACAGGCCCGGGTGGTCGCCCTCGACGAGGACGACTACCGGTGATGTGTGCCGGTTCCTCCCCGTACCTCCGGCTACCCAGCGCGTCCGGTCCGTGAAATTCTGCGTTCGCACCGCGCACAGCCGGGTTACCCAAAAGTACGATGGCGGCGCGCGTGCATCGCGCAACAGAACAACTTTGGGAGGCGGCGTGACAGCCATCGAGCAGACCGAGGCGGCGCGCCCGCGAGGCACGCGCCTGCCGCGCCGGGCCCGCCGCAATCAGCTCCTGGGCGCGGCCCAGGAGGTTTTCGTCGCGCAGGGCTACCACGCGGCCGCCATGGACGACATCGCGGAGCGCGCCGGCGTCTCCAAGCCGGTGCTCTACCAGCACTTCCCCGGCAAACTGGAGCTGTACCTGGCCCTGCTCGACCAGCACTGCGAGTCCCTGCTCCACGCGGTCCGCACCGCGCTCGCGTCGACCTCGGACAACAAGCTCCGCGTCGCCGCGACGATGGACGCCTACTTCGCGTACGTCGAGGACGAGGGCGGCGCGTTCCGCCTCGTCTTCGAGTCGGACCTGACCAACGAGCCCGCCGTGCGCGAGCGCGTGGACCGGGTCAGCCTCCAGTGCGCGGAAGCGATCTCGGACGTCATCGCCGAGGACACCGGCCTGTCCAAGGACGAGTCGATGCTGCTCGCCGTGGGTCTTGGCGGGGTCTCGCAGGTGGTCGCCCGTTACTGGCTCTCCAGCGAGTCGACCATCCCTCGCGACAAGGCCGTCACGCTGCTCACCTCGCTGGCCTGGCGCGGTATCGCGGGCTTCCCGCTGCACGCCACCGAAGGCCACTGAGCGGCCGTCGCGCGGTCATTCCTGGATTCTGTTCGCTCCTGGCGTTCAGCGACCGGCCATTTCCGGTCGCCTCTCCGGGCTAATGTGTGCAGCGTACGGCGCGGCTGACCGCGCACCGCACGAGGTCGGAGGGACATAGCCGTGGAGGTCAAGATCGGTGTGCAGCACGCGCCCCGGGAGATCGTTCTGGAGAGCGGGCAGACCGCCGCAGAGGTCGAGAGCGCGGTAGCCGACGCCCTCGCCGGCAAGGCGCAGCTGCTCAGCCTCACCGACGACAAGGGCCGCAAGGTCCTGGTGCCGGCCGACAAGATCGCATACGTGGAGATCGGCGAGCCTTCGGTCCGCCGCGTGGGCTTCGGCGCGCTGTAGTAGCCGGTCCAGCTGCTGTAGCTGGTCCATCTGCTGTACTGGTCCAGCTGTTGGAGCTGCCGCAGTACACGACAGCGCTGTAGCAGGCGTCACCGTCGAAGGGGCGCCGCCAGAGAGATCTGGCGGCGCCCCTTCGTCGTGTCCGACGGGTCCGTCGGGTCCGCTGGGTCCGCCGGGCCTGCTGGGTCCGCTGGGTCCGTCGTGTCCGCTCGGTCCGCTGGGTCCGTTCGGTCCGTTCGATCCGTTCGGTCCGCTGGGTCCGTCGTGTCCACTCGGTCCGCTGGGTCCGTTCGATCCGTTCGGTCCGCTGGGTCCGTCGGGCCCGCTCGGTCCGCTGGGTCCGTTCGATCCGTTCGGTCCGCTGGGTCCGTCGGGCCCGCTCGGTCCGCTGGGTCCGTTCGGTCCGCTGGGTCCGCTGGGTCCGTTCGGTCCGCTGGGTCCGCTGGGTCCGTCGGGCCCGCTGGGTCCGCTGGGCCCGACGAGCCCGACGGGCCGCGGCATGCCAAGGCGCGCGGGATCGCGCGGCTTGATTCCTCCCGGTGAGGGGAGGGTTGCGTTCCGCGAGGCTCGGGTAGGACGGCAGTGACCTGTTCCGCCCTGGCCACACCCTGGGAGGCGACGCACATGCTTCTGGAAGCCCTCGGCTCCGTCCTGCTGGGATTCGCGCTCGCGTGGGCGGCCGCGGCCCGGCTGTCCCACCGGCTTCCCGACCGCCGCGTCGTACTGGGCGCGGGCCCGCTCGCGGGTCTCTTCGGTGCCTTCCTGACCCACTCCGCGATCGGCCCCGGCCACGGGATCACGACCGTGCTCGGCGCCGTCTTCGTCGCGGCCGTCCTGCTCTCGCTGCTGCTGCGCCCCACGCGCCGCCTGCGCCGCTCGGCGGCGTAGGCGGCACCGGGAGCGCCAGGCGGCCTCCGGGAACGCTGGACGGCAGCCGGGAGGTCCGACGGCAGCCGGGAGGTCCGACGAACGCCGGGAACTGACGGGGCGTCAGGACCAAGCCACCCTAGGCGGCAAGCCCCAGCGCGGCCATCCGCTTGGTGTGGGCCTTGGTGATCCGGGTGAACATCTCGCCCACCGCCGCGAGGTCGAAGCCCGCTGCCACCCCGTCCACGCCGCCGACCAGCATCGTGGAGAGCGCGTCGCGCTCGGCGACCACCCGCTGGGCCTGCGAAAGCGCCTCGCCCATCAGGCGACGCGCCCACAGCGCGAGCCGTCCGCCGACGCGCGGGTCCGCCTCGATGGCCGCCCGCACCTTCTCCACCGCGAAGTTGCCGTGCCCGGTGTCGTCGAGCACCGCGAGCACCAGGGAGCGGGTGTCGGAGTCCAGGTGGCTGGCGACCTCACGGTAGAAGTCGCTCGCGATCGAGTCGCCCACGTACGCCTTGACCAGGCCCTCGAGCCAATCCGACGGCGCGGTCTGGTGGTGGAAGTCGTCGAGCGCCTTGGCGAACGGCTCCATCGCGGCCGTCGGCTCGGTGTCGATCTCCGCGAGCCGGTTGCGCAGACGCTCGAAGTGCAGGAACTCCGCGGACGCCATCTTCGCCAGCTCCGCCTTGTCCGCCAGGGACGGCGCGAGCTTCGCGTCGTCGGCGAGCCGCTCGAAGGCCGCGAGCTCGCCGTAGGCGAGGGCGCCGAGGAGGTCCACCACCGCCGCGCGGTACTGGGGCACCGCGGAGGCCGTCGCCCAGTCCTGGGCGGCGATACCGGTGCGCTCGGGCTCCGGGGTGATTTCTTCGGCCGTAGTGGCGTTGTCAGACGTCTCCATAAGCCGCACAATAGCCCGCCCGGGGCACCCTGTAAGGGCCTACTCGATCACACCGGTCGCACCCGTCCCGCGAATTCTCCCGACACACATGCGCGAATCCGGGGTACAGTGGTAATGCGCCTGCCGAGTATTCGACGGGCCGCACGAATGAGGATGCCCGGTCGGTTGCTCCGGTCGGCTCCGACCCGACAGCCCTCCGCGGGGCACGTTCCCCCACGTGCCACCCAAGAGGGATCCCTCAGCGGCACGAGCGCTTGAGCGACGGCAGTGGTCCCGCGCCACCCGGCACCCCGACCGAACCCGGTCGAAATCTTCCCGCCGGACGACATGGGCACGGTACGACCCGCCGCGTTCGCCTCCGTACCGCGTCTCACAGAAGAGGCAGCACCCTGACTACGTTCCGAGAGCTCGGGATCCTTCCCGAGACCGCCGAAGCCCTTGAAGCCGTGGGCATCGTGTCCCCGTTCCCCATCCAGGAGCTCACGCTCCCCGTCGCGCTCTCCGGCGCCGACATCATCGGCCAGGCCAAGACCGGCACCGGCAAGACGCTGGGCTTCGGCCTCCCGCTCCTGGAGCGGGTCACCGTCCCCGCCGACGTGGAGGCGGGCCGGGCCACGGCCGACAAGCTCACCAACACGCCGCAGGCCCTCGTCGTCGTTCCGACGCGCGAGCTGTGCCAGCAGGTGACCAACGACCTCCTGACCGCCGGCAAGGTGCGCAATGTGCGCGTGCTTGCGATCTACGGCGGCCGGGCGTACGAGCCCCAGGTCGAGGCCCTGAAGAAGGGCGTCGACGTGATCGTCGGCACCCCGGGCCGTCTGCTCGACCTCGCCGGGCAGAAGAAGCTCGACCTCTCCCACGTCAAGGCGCTCGTCCTGGACGAGGCCGACGAAATGCTCGACCTCGGCTTCCTGCCGGACGTCGAGAAGATCATCCAGCACCTGCCGCCGAAGCGTCAGACGATGCTGTTCTCCGCGACCATGCCGGGCGCCGTCATCGGCCTCGCCCGCCGCTACATGTCGCAGCCCACGCACATCCGCGCCACGTCGCCGGACGACGAGGGCACGACCGTCGCCAACACCGAGCAGTTCGTCTACCGCGCCCACTCCATGGACAAGCCGGAGATGGTCGCCCGCATCCTCCAGGCCGAGGGCCGCGGGCTCGCGATGATCTTCTGCCGCACCAAGCGCACCGCCGCCGACATCGCCGAGCAGCTGGCCAAGCGCGGCTTCGCCTCCGGCGCGGTCCACGGCGACCTCGGCCAGGGCGCCCGCGAGCAGGCGCTGCGCGCCTTCCGCAACGGCAAGGTCGACGTGCTGGTCTGCACCGACGTGGCCGCGCGCGGCATCGACGTCGAGGGCGTCACGCACGTCATCAACTACCAGTCGCCCGAGGAGGAGAAGACCTACCTCCACCGCATCGGCCGCACCGGCCGCGCGGGCAAGAAGGGCATCGCGATCACACTGGTGGACTGGGACGACATCCCGCGCTGGCAGCTGATCAACAAGGCGCTCGACCTGAAGTTCCCCGACCCGCCGGAGACGTACTCCACGTCGCCGCACTTGTTCGAGGAGCTGCGCATCCCGGCGGGCACCAAGGGCGTGCTGCCCCGGGGCGCCCGCACCCGCGCCGGGCTCGCCGCCGAAGAGGTCGAGGACCTGGGCGAGACCGGCGGCCGTGGCCGCAAGGCCGCCGCCGCTCCCGTCGTCACCGAGGAGCGCCCGGAGCGTACGCGTACGCCGCGTCAGCGCCGCCGCACCCGGGGCGGTACCTCGGGGACCGAGGCCGTCGCGAGCGCGCCGGCGCCCGTCGCGGCCCCGGACGAGCCCGCCGTGACCGAGCCGCGTACGCCCCGTCGTCGTCGCCGTGCCCGCGTGGGCGCGCCGTCGGCCGCGCCGGTGACCGCCGCTCAGGTCGTCGAGTCCGCACCGGCCGCCGTCGCGGTCGCCGAGCCCGTCGCCGAGCCGGTGCGGGCCGAGCCCGCACCCGCGCAGGTCAAGTCGCAGGTCAAGGCGCAGCCGCGTCGTCGTACGGCGCCGGTCGTCGAGGCCGTCGCCGCGCCGGTGGAGCCCAAGGCGCGCCGCCGTCGGGTGCGCAAGGCCGACCCGGACTCCGAGATCGGTTTCCTGACGCCGGAGTCCGCGGCCATCGAGCTGGCCCGGGCGGCGAAGGCCGCGGCCAACGCCGCGATGTCCGCCGTCGCCGAGGCGCCGGCCGCCGCGGTCGCGGTGGAGGAAGCCCCGGTCAAGCAGCGGCGTACGCGGACGAAGAAGGCCGCGGAAGCCGTGGTCGAGACGGTGGAGGCCGCTCCGGTGGCCGAGGCGGAGGCCCCGGCGAAGCCGCGCCGCACCCGCGCCAAGAAGGTCGCCGAAGCCGCGACCGAAACGGTCGAGGCCACCCCGGCCGCCGACGCGGAAGCCCCGGCCAAGCCGCGCCGCACCCGCGCCAAGAAGGCAGCCGCCGCCCCCGAGGCGATCGTCGAGACCGCCACCGAGGCCGAGGCCCCCGCCAAGCCCCGCCGCACCCGCAAGAAGGCCGAAGCCGCGGTCGACACCGTCGAAGCCACCCCGGTGACCGAGACGGAAACCCCGGCCAAGCCCCGCCGCACCCGCGCCAAGAAGGTCGCCGAAGCCGCGACCGAAACGGTCGAGGCCACCCCGGCCGCCGACGCGGAGACCCCGGCCAAGCCGCGCCGCACCCGCGCCAAGAAGGCAGCCGCCGCCCCCGAGGCGATCGTCGAGACCGCCACCGAGGCCGAGGCCCCCGCCAAGCCCCGCCGCACCCGCAAGAAGGCCGAAGCCGCGGTCGACACCGTCGAAGCCACCCCGGTGACCGAGACGGAAACCCCGGCCAAGCCCCGCCGCACCCGCGCCAAGAAGACGGCGGCCGCCCCCGAGGCGTAATCACCCGCACCACGCGCACGGCCCGGTTTCCCCCGAGGGGGACCCGGGCCGTTCGCGTTGGGGGCGGGCGCCGGGGGCGCGGGGCCGGTGGCCGCGCTGACGGGCATGTGGGCGTCTGGGCTGGGCGGATACGCTCTACTCATGAGTAAGCCGCGCTCCCTCGACCTCCCGGCGCGTACGCGTGCGTACCGGCTCTCCACCCCGCGCCAGGAGTTCGCCGTACTCGATTCCCGGCCCGAGGGGCGGGCGCTCGCCACCGTGCTGCTCGTGCCCGGGTACACCGGGAGCAAGGAGGACTTCCTCGAACTCCTCGGTCCGCTCGCGGACGCGGGGTATCGGGCGGTGGCGGTCGACGGGCGCGGTCAGTTCGAGAGCCCGGGGCCCCGCCGGGCGTCCGCGTACACCCCGCGTGCTCTCGCCGGTGATGTGCTGGCGCAGGTCGCGGCGCTCGGCGACGGACCCGTGCACCTGGTCGGGCACTCCTTCGGGGGTTTCGTGGCCCGGTCGGCGGCGCGGCTCGATCCCTCCGCGTTCCGTTCGCTGACCCTGCTGTCCTCCGGGCCGGGGCGGGTCGGTCCCGATCAGCGCACCAAGATCAGGATGTTGCGGGCGGCGCTGCCCGTGCTGCCGCCCTCGTGGGTGTGGGCGGTGACGCAGTGGCTCGACGGCCGCGATCCGGCGTACGTCGCCGATCCGCCGGAGATCGTGGCGTTCCTCGAGCGGCGCTGGTTCTGTACGCAGCCCGCTCAACTCATCGCCGCTGGGCGGCAGTTGAGGGTGGAGCCGGACCGTACGGTTGGGCTTGCGGGGTTGCCGTTGCCGTTGCACGTGGCGTACGGGGATGGGGAAATGGTGTGGTCGGTGGGGGAGTTGGCGCATCTGGCGCGGAGTGTGGGGGCGCGGCATACGGTCATCCGGGGCGCCGGTCACTCCCCCAACGTGTCCCACCCGGGTCAACTGACCTCAGCCCTGACCAACTTCTGGTCCACCACGCAATCCGCCTGACCCCGCCCCCCGTAATCAAACCCGGGCCTCGCGCAGTTCCCCGCGCCCCTGATCGCCCACGCGCAGCCCGGGCAGCCCATTCGCGCGGTTCCCCGCACCCCTGACACGCCCACGCGCGGGCCGTGCGTGGCCATTCGCGCAGTTCCCCGCGCCCCCAACCAGCCATCAGCCACCCGCGCGATGCGTTGCCCGACTCCCCCACCCCCGACACGTTCACGCGCGGACCGTGCGTGGCCGATCGCGCAGTTCCCCGCGCCCCCAAGGGGCTCCCCGACCCAGCGCCGAGCAGCACCAGCCCCGCCAGGGGCGCGGGGAACTGCGCGACAAGCCACCACCCACCCGCAGAAAACCGGCGGCCGCCACCCCCCAAGGGGCGCGGGGAACTACGCGGGAAGCCGTCACCCACCCGAAGGCAACCGGCAACCATCACCCCCCAAGGGGCGCGGGGAACTACGCGGGAAGCCGTCACCCACCCACAGGCAACCGGCAACCATCACCCCCCAAGGGGCGCGGGGAACTGCGCGGGAAGCCGTCACCCACCCACAGGCAACCGGCAACCATCACCCCCCAAGGGGCGCGGGGAACTGCGCGAAACGGGGGTCGCCGCCCGCCGGGCAACCGGCGGGGGTCAGTACTGGGACTGGAGGTGCTGCCAGAACCCGTCCCGCAGCGCCCGCCGCAAATCCGCGTGCCCACGCAACGAGTACTGGAGCAACCGCTCCGCCTCGATGAGCAGGTCCTGGTCGACCGGCCCGGGCAGATAGGGATGCCCGGGCAGCAGGTCGGCCAGCGCCGCCCGCCCCCGCTCGGAGAGCCACGTCGCCGCGATCCGCGCCCCGACGAACCGCACGTCCTCGCGGCCCGGCGCAGGCCCCTCCTGCTCGTACAGCGTGACCGGCCGCCGCGTGACGTACGGCTTGCAGAAGTCGAGGTCGAAGGTCCGCTGACTGTCGACCTCCCACAACAGCGGCTCCGCCTGGTTGCGCCCGTCCGCGGCCTCGATGCCCCACAGATGGACGCGCGCCCCATACCCCTGCGCCGCCTCGACGGCCGAGACCAGGTCCTCGTCCCCGCCGATCAGCGCCGCGTCGCTGATGGCGCGGTGCCTGGCCAGGGACTCCAGATCGGAGCGGATCAGGGAGTCGACGCCCTTCTGCTGGTTGTTGGCGTTGAGGTTGCCGAGCCTGACCTTGACGTCGGGAAGCTCGGCGATCGACTGTTGCTCGGGCGTGTGGATGCGCCGGCGCGCGCCGTCGTACCAGTACACCCGCAGCAGCCGGCTGTCGGCGAAGATCGTGCGCGCCTTGTCGATGAACGCCTCGATCAGCCCCTCCGCGTCCAGATCGAAGGAGCGCCGGTCCTCGGTGCCGGTGACGAGGAGCCCGGCGGCCGCGTAGACGTACCCGGCGTCGACGAAGATCGCGTGCGTGGAGGGTGTCTTGGCGACCTCTGCGAGCATGCGCTGCAACAGCTCGTTGGCGCGGTCGAGCTTGCGGTCGAGGTCGGCGGCAATACCGAGGGGCACCTGGGGTACCTGGGAGTCGTCCATACGTTGTCCATTGTCGGCGCCGTGACGCACCGGGCACAACCGGGCACGTGCCGTCCCCGTCTCGGCCCCGTTCCTTAGCGACGCGAAAAATTTCTTTAGCGTAGGGAATGTTTGCTGGAGGCAACTCGTTGTCCCCTATGGAACGCGTTGCACAGCAGCCACGCAATCCACTCTTAACGGGCGGGCAACCGCCCCGACGCCGCTCGCGGGCATGCTGAACAGCAGTTCCCGCACCAGTAGTTCTCCTAGCAGGAGGATCAGACGAAGGGAGAAGCCTTGCGCTTCGAAATCATGCGCCTGGACGACGTCGACGGCATCGCCGTCGACAGCACCGTCGTGGACGCCGCCTCCGTCAACCGGATTGTGCAGCAGGCCGCCGCCATGGGCCAGCGCATCTATATCCGCCCGGCCGAAGCCTCGGCCTCGTAACGCGTAAGAGCCGGCGCCCCCGCGAGCCAGAAGAACGGCTGCGGGCGCCGAAAAGCGGAGAGCGCCCCCGTACACGGATGTACGGGGGCGCTTGGCATGTCCGGGGCCGTCCGCGACGGCGGCGAGCCGGGCGCACCGCGACAGCGGCGAGCCCGGCGCGCGGGCTCAGTAGGCGTGGATGACCTGCGTGACGCCGTTGATGATCTGCTGCACCGCGAGCGCGGAGAGCATCATGCCGGCGAGCCGGGTCACCAGGACGACGCCGCCGTCCTTGATGACGCGGATGATCAGCAGCGAGTACCGCATCGTCACGTACAGGACGAGGTGGATGGCGATGATCGCGGCCCAGACCGAGACCTGACCGGACACCGAGTCGTGGTTCTGGACGGCCAGGATCACCTGGACGATCGCACCGGGCCCGGCGAGCAGCGGCATGCCCAGCGGTACGAGCGCGACGTTGACGTCCTTGGTCTGCTGGGGCTCGTCGGTCTTGCCGGTGAGCAGGTCGAGGGCGATCAGGAGCAGCAGCAGGCCGCCCGCGATCATCAGCGCGGGGATGTCGATGTGCAGATACGTCAGGATCTGGTGGCCGACGAGACCGAAGAGCGTGATCACTCCGAGCGCGACGGCGGCGGCCTGCCAGGCCATCCTGCGCTGGACCTTGCCGGCCCGGCCCGCGGTCAGCGCGAGGAAGATCGGCGTGATCCCCGGGGGATCCATGATGACGAACAGGGTGAGGAAGAGGGAGCCGAAGACGGCAGCGTCGAACACGGTGAGCCTTGCAAGTGAGGGATGTACATGAGGGGGCCGGCGCGCGGGCCGACCGGACCGGCCCCCGGAGCCGCACACGAGTCGGCCGGGGGTACCGGGAAGTGAGTACGGGGGTGGCGCCCCCGGGGTGTGGGGAGAGGCGGGCTCTCCCTACGGGCGGAGCTCTCCGCCCGCACCCGGCACGGGGAAGGCCCCCGTGGCGCGGCGGGTGATCTCGCCGTAGATCTCGGGGTCGGTGACGCACGCGCCGAGCCGTACGCTCTTGCGGCTGCCGTGGTAGTCGCTGGAGCCCGTGACGAGGAGCCCGAGGTCGTCCGCGAGGGCGCGCAGCCGGGCGCGGGTGGGCGCGTCATGGTCGGTGTGATCGACTTCGACGCCGTCCAGTCCGGCCGCCGCGAGCTCCGCTATCACCGATTCGGGCACGACCCGGCCGCGCTTGACGGCGAGCGGGTGCGCGAGGACGGTGACGCCGCCGGCGGCCTTGACCAGCCGGATCGCGTCGAACGGGTCGAGTTCGTGCTTGCCCACGTAGGCACGGCCGCCGTCGGCGAGCCAGTCGGGCACGAAGGCGTCGGAGACGGAGCTGACGACGCCGAGTTCGACGAGGGCTTCGGCGACGTGGGGGCGGCCGACCGAGCCGTCGCCCGCGATGCGCGCGACCTGCTCCCAGGTGATCGGAACGCCGAGGTCGCGCAGTTTGGCGACCATGCCCTGGGCGCGCGGGACCCGGTCGTCGCGCACGAGCTCGCGCTCGCGGGAGAGCTCGGGCTCCTCGGGGTCGAAGAGGTAGGCCAGCATGTGCAGGCCGACGCCGTCGACGCGGCAGGAGAGTTCGGCGCCGGTGACGAGGGTGAGGTCGAGGCCTGACAGCGCGGCGATGGCCTGCGCGTGGCCCCGGGTGGTGTCGTGGTCGGTCAGGGCGATCACGTCGAGCCCGGCGGCCGCCGCGTTGCGGACGAGCTCGGCCGGGGTGTCCGTACCGTCGGACGCCGTGGAGTGGGTGTGCAGATCGATGCGCACGACGCGTACTCCAGGGCATAAGGGGCGGATCAGGGGACAGTCAAGGATAACCGCCCGCCCGCGCCCCGCCGTCCGCTCGAGCGCGCCCCCTCGTCCGCCCGCGTGCGGGCCGGTGCGGGCCGGTGCGGGCCGGTGCGGGCCGGTGCCAAGGCCGGCGTCAGGACAGGATGCGTGGGGTGAGGGCGCCGCACGGCAGCAGTTCGACCTCCGCGCCCGCGTCGCGCAGATCGGTCAGGACGAGTTCGTCGTACATGAGCAGCCCGGACTGCTCGGGCCACGCGATCGCCCACAGCCACAGGCCGCGCGCCTCGCCGGCGAAGACCGCGCGGTCGTCCGGCGTGCGGCTGACGTGCCAGAGCGGGGTGGGGCGGCCGGCGGCGAGCACCTTGGCGTGCGGGGGTTTGTCGACGCTCATATAGGGGCCGGGGTCGGGACCGTCGATGCCGGCGAACCGCGCGCCGAGCCCCACGCCCAGCTCCTCCGCGACCAGGATCAGCTCCCCCAGGCCGCCCAGGGGCCCCGGGCCCGAGCAGGCGACGGCGGTCGCGCGGCCGCCGCTGCGGTCGTCCCCCGCGTAACCGACGCCGGTGAACAGCCAGCCGACCGGGAGCGGCCAGGGCATCCACACCGGCACCTGGGACCGGCGCACGACGACTTCCAGGCCTTCGACGCTGGGCGGGAGCACCGGTTGCAGCGGGTGGACCGGGCCGTGGGCATCGCACTGCCAGGTGTCGGCGAAGAGACCGGGCGCCCTGACCCGGCCTCCGCACTTCGGGCAACTGGGTTCGCCCCTCATAAGGCCCCACGCTCCTCCCCGGCCGTCGCCCCGTCAAGGACGATCACCCGTCCGGTGGGCCTGGGCCTGTCGCGAAGGACCGGGCCGACCGGGCCGACCGGGCCGGAAAAAGTAGTTTCATATTGCAGTCATTAGGTTGGCTAAGTTATCGTGTGCACTACGCAACGACCTTGTGGCCGTCCTCGATGCGGCCACCCTCCAACCGGAAGCGGGAGCAGCCATGCGGCAAGGGACGGACCCTCTCGACCAGGGCGCGGGAACCGGCGGCCTGCTGCGTCAGCCCAAGGCGGTCTGGGCGACGGCGGGCGCCTCTGTCGTCGCCTTCATGGGCATCGGCCTGGTCGACCCGATCCTGCCCTCCATCGCCAAGGGCCTGGACGCCACGCCCAGCCAGGTCTCCCTGCTCTTCACCTCGTACTTCCTGATCACCGCCGTGGCGATGCTGGTCACGGGGTTCGTGTCCAGCCGGATCGGCGGCAAGAAGACGCTGCTCGTGGGTCTCGCCCTGGTCGTCGTCTTCGCCGCGCTCGCCGGTACGTCGAACTCGGTCGGCGAACTCGTCGGCTTCCGGGCCGGCTGGGGACTCGGCAACGCGCTCTTCGTGTCCACCGCGCTCGCGGTCATCGTGGGCGCGGCGGCCGGGGGCAGCGCGGCGGCGATCCTGCTCTACGAGTCCGCGCTCGGGCTCGGCATGGCGTGCGGGCCGCTGGTCGGGGCGGTCCTCGGCGACATGAAGTGGCGCTACCCCTTCTTCGGCACGGCCGCCCTCATGGCGATCGGCTTCCTCGCGATCACGGTGTTCCTGAAGGAACAGCCCAAGCCCGCGCGCAGGACCTCGCTGCTCGACCCGCTCAAGGCGCTGGGCCACGGCGGACTGGCCTCGGCGGCGGCGTCCGCCTTCTTCTACAACTACGCGTTCTTCACGGTGCTCGCCTTCACCCCGTTCGTCCTGAACATGTCGCCCTACAAGTCGGGCGGGGTGTTCTTCGCGTGGGGTGTGCTGCTCGCGGTGTTCTCGGTGCTCGTCGCGCCCCGGCTCCAGGAGCGGTTCGGCTCCCTGAAGGTGCTCGGCGGATCGCTGGTGCTGCTCGCGGCGGACCTGGTCGTGCTCGGGTACGGCAACCACGCCACGGCGGTGGCGGCGACGATCGCCTCCGGCGCGTTCATCGGGCTCAACAACACCGTGTACACCGAGTTGGCGCTCGGCGTCTCGGACGCGCCCCGGCCGGTGGCGAGCGCGGGCTACAACTTCGTCCGCTGGTTCGCCGCGGCGGCCGCGCCCTATCTGGCGCCGAAGATCGAGGAGTGGAGTGATCTGCACGTGCCGTTCGTGGTGGCGGCGCTTGCGGCGGTGGTCGGAGCGGTGATCGTGTGGGTGAGGCGGGGGGTGCTGGTGCGGGAGGTCGTCCATGGAGCGCGGGCCGGCGTGCGCTCGGCCAGCCCATCCGGGGTGTGAGCACGCTGGTCCCTTCGGACCCCGGCCGCGGACCGTGTGGGTGGCCGGCCGCGCAGTTCCCCGCGCCCCTGGCGGGGTGCGTGCTGGCCCACACTGACACCCTCAGCCTGTCCGGCGATTGAGGACGAGCGCGTTCAGCGCGAACGGGGTCTGGGGCGGAGCCCCAGGGACCTCCGGTGCGGACCGTGGTCGCTCCTCGCGCAGTTCCCCGCGCCCCTGACAGGGTCCGCGCTGGCCCACGTGAAGCCAACCCCCGGGCGGGGCTCATGCTGGCCCACATCGGCAACCTCAGCCTGTCCGGCGATTGAGGACGAGCGCCCTTCAGGCGCGATCGGGGTCTGGGGCGGAGCCCCAGGGAGCTCGGCTGCCGACCGTGCGTGGCTGGTCGCGCAGTTCCCCGCGCCCCTGGCGGGGTCGGTGCTGGCCCGCATGGGCATACCCAGCCCGTCATGGGGGTCCCCCCTGGCCCTTAAGGCCTTGGGGGAGATTGAGGACGGGCGCGTACTCAGTCCAGGCGGGTGGGCTTGCGCACCGGGTCGCGCAGATCCGTGCCCTGGGCCAGCCAGCGCTCCTCCAGCGCCTTCGCCCCCCGCACCCGCTTCCACGCCGCCTCATTCGTGGTCATCGGCAGCAACGGCAGGAACCGGACCGGATCCATCGGCGCGTCGAGCTCCAGATCCTCCACCAGCCCCCCCGACTCGGCGACCAGCACCGAGGTGAAGGGCGCGCCCGGCCACAGCGCCTCCCCGGTGTCGAGCGAGGCACCCGGAGCCACCACCAGGCCCTCCACCTGCGGGGACGCCGCGAGCACGGCCAGCGCGCGGAGCACCTTGTCGGTGTCGGCGAGCCCGGACCGTACGGACAGGATCAGCTCGGCCCGAGGCCCCTTCACCGGGTCGGCGAGCGCCGACGTCGGGTCGGCCATCGGCTGCGCGGACATGCCCAGGGTCGCGTACCGGACGATGTCGCCCTCGGTGAACCGCAGCACCTCGATCCGGTCCGTGCCGAGAAAGGTGACCGCGGCGCGCGCGTCCGGCTCACCGAGCGCGGTGCGCAACCGGGCTTCCACCAGAGCAAGAACATCAACCATGGGCCGAGCATAGAAGGCGTATGCAAGCGGCAAAGACGGGGCTTGACGTGACGGTGGGCTGATAGTCTTGGCCGCTGTTCGGGACAGCAGGAAGTTCCCCACGGGGGACCGGCTGGAGGAGGTGGGGCTGCGATGGATCGAAGTCGGCCTGGCAGTACCAACCGCTCTTCCGCGCGGCTGCGTTGTTCCCGATGATCTGAGTTCTCGGTGGGATCCGAGAACTTCTTTCCCCGGCCCCAGCGCCCGGAAACACCCCGGAAACACCCTGAGTCTCATGGCGTTTCGCCCGACGGAAGAGCACATCGCCTCGCCTTGTCCGTTTCAGTAGCGAACGCCGTCCGCGCGTGCCCCTGTGGTGCCGCCCGCTATGCGAACGTGTGCGATTGACGCCTTTTCCGGGGCACTTCGGCCCCGTGGTCTCCCTTCGCCGCAGCACGTCCTCATTCCGGGCAGTTCCAGAGCGTCACGCCCTGCGACGGCCCTCCGTGAAGGAGCCCTGCCATGTCGATGATCCGTGACCTGCGCGCCGTGGTCCGCCCCGCGCTGCGCAAGACCAGCGCGCCCTACAGCGGCGGCTACGACACCACCCGCGACCCGTCGGCGAGCAGCGCCGTCGTGGACTGCGCGGTCTACCGCGACGGGCGGCGCGTGCAGTCCCCGCAGTGCGTCCCCGCACCGTCCGGCGCGTCCGCCGCCTCCCCCTCCGCCACCGCCTCCGCCTCCGCCGAGGAGACGGTGTGCCTGACGCCCCGTGAGGCCATGCGCCGCGTACGCGAGGACGGCGGCTTCGCCTGGATCGGTCTGCACGAGCCGACGGAGGCCGAATTCGCCGGTATCGCGGCAGAGTTCGGGCTGCACCCGCTGGCCGTTGAGGACGCGGTCCACGCCCACCAGCGCCCGAAACTGGAGCGCTACGACGACACCCTCTTCACCGTCTTCAAGACGATCCACTACGTGGAGCACGCCGAGCTCACCGCGACCAGCGAGGTCGTGGAGACCGGCGAGGTGATGTGCTTCACGGGCCGGGACTTCGTCATCACCGTCCGGCACGGCGGCCAGGGTTCGCTGCGCGCGCTGCGCACCCGCCTCCAGGGCGACCCGGAGCTGCTGGCCAAGGGCCCGTCCGCCGTGCTGCACGCCATCGCCGACCAGGTGGTCGACGGATATCTGGCGGTCGTGGACGCCGTCCAGGACGACATCGACGAGGTGGAGATCGAGGTCTTCTCGGCCCCGGCCAAGGGCAGCCCGCGCGGCGTCGACCCCGGCCGGATCTACCAACTCAAGCGCGAGGTACTGGAGTTCAAGCGCGCGGTGTCGCCGCTGCTGCGCCCGATGCAGCTCCTGAGCGAGCGCCCGATGCGCCTGGTCGACCCGGACATCCAGAAGTACTTCCGGGACGTGGCCGACCACCTCGCCCGCGTACAGGAGCAGGTCGTCGGCTTCGACGAGCTCCTGAACTCCATCCTCCAGGCCAACCTCGCGCAGGCCTCCGTCGCCCAGAACGAGGACATGCGCAAGATCACGTCCTGGGCGGCCATCATCGCCGTACCGACGATGGTGTGTGGCGTGTACGGGATGAACTTCGACCACATGCCGGAGCTGCACTGGAGGTACGGCTACCCGGTCTCGATGGGGCTCGTTGCCGTGGCCTGCTTCGTCATCCACCGCACCCTGAAGCGCAACGGCTGGCTCTGACGGCCCGGGCGGCCCCCGCCCGGGCCGGGGCCGGGGCCGCCGTACGGCTCAGGAGGCGCGGTTGGCCCGGACGACCAGGGCGAGCCCGGCCAGGATCACCAGGAGCGCCGGGTAGGCCAGGGCCGGGGGCTGCTGGCCGAGCCAGAGCGCCGCGATGAGGGCGGCGCCCGGGGTTTCGAGCAGGATCGCCGTAGAGGTGACGGACGGGCCGAGACTCGCCACGACCCGGTTGAGCAGCGAGTGGCCGAGGAGCTGGGCGGCGAGCGTGAGCACGCCGAGCTTGATCCAGGTCGTGCCGTCGTACGAGGTGAGCTCCGCGCCGCTCAGGAAGGCGGCCGTGAGCAGCCCGGCGGCCGCCGTGCCGTAGCAGAGGTAGGTGTACGGCACGGTGTCCACGCTCTTGCGCACCTCGGCGCCGAGCAGGACGTACCCGGCGGCCGCGACGCCGCCGCCGAGGGCGAGCGCGTCCCCCGCCAGCGCGCGCGGCGAAAGGCTCAGGTCGACTCCGGTGAGCAGGACGACGCCGACGCAGGCGGCCAGGGTGCCCGTCCACACCAGGGCCGGGGGACGGTGGCCGCGCAGGCGCAGCGCGATGGTCGTCCAGATCGGGGTGGTGGTGCACAGCGCGGTCGAGGAGGCGACGGACGTCATGCTCAGGCTGGGCAGCCACAGTCCGAAGTGCAGCGCGAGCAGCGCGCCCGCCCCGACCGTCAGGCCCACCTCGCGCCGGGTCAGGGCGCGCAGGCGGGCACGGTACTTGAACCACGCCACCGGGGTCAGCGCGCCGACCGCGAGCGCGTTGCGCCAGAAGGCGATGGCCAGCGCGGGCGCGGCGGTCGCGGCGATCAGCGGCGCGGACAGCGAGACGCTGGCGATGGCGACCCCGAGCAGGACGACGTCGGTGCGCGGGACGGCCGCGAGCGCGGGGGCCGGGGTGGTTGCAGTGGTCACAGCGGAAGCGTAAGGGGCATCACGGGTTTACGGAACTGACTATTCCTCGGGCCCCCACCTGGGCCTCTACTGTGGTGCCATGACGCAGACGCTGTCCGGCCAGGCCCTCCTCGATGGGGCGCTGGTCGAGGAGGCCACCAAGAAGTCCGGGCTCATCTGGGTGCGCGGCGCCGGTGCGCCGGAGCGGGCCCTGTGGCACGCGTGGATCGACGGGGCGGCGTACGTGATCGGCGGCGGCCCCGGCGAGCAGCCGCTCGACGGCCTGGTGGACGGCGCCGCGGCGACGGTGACGGTCCGCTCCAAGGACAAGGGCGGCCGCGTGGTGGCCTGGACGGCACAGGTCCGCGAGATCCCCGCCGGCTCCGCCGCGTGGGAGAGCGCGGTGGCCGAGCTGAAGGGCAAGCGGCTCAACGCCCCCGACGGCGAGGCGATGCCCGCGCGCTGGGCGGCGCAGTGCCGTCTGGTCGCCCTGACTCCGGCGGGCCCCCTGGAGCCGGCCCCGGACACCTCCCTCGCGGCGGCCCCGGTGGCCTCCCCCGCCACCACCCGCCACGCGGTGCCGGCCGCGCTGCCCCGGCTGCTCCTGAAGCGGAAGCGGCGCTGAGACCCCGGCGGGCCCACGACGCGCGGCCCGCGCCGGAGGCACCCCGCTAGGCCGTCGGCAGCTGCTTGCCGTAGTCCACCGTGTCCCCCTTCGCCGGCGCGGCCAGCGCGAAGTCCTTGTCCCAGTCGGCCAGTTCGAGGACGCCCGCCCCGCCGGCCCGCTCGAAGCGCAGGGGGTAGGGCGTGCCTTTGAGGGAGACGTCGAGGGTGCCGCCCTCGCCGTCGCGGCCCGCCTCGATCCGTACCGTGGGAAGCGCTGCGACCTCGGAGCGCTCCTTCTTGGACAGCGTGCCCTGCAACCCGAGCACCCCCTTGAGCAGCGCCGACTTCTCGGTGAACCCGCGCAGCTGCTGGTAGGCGGGGTCGCCGGAGGGCACCTTGACGTACTTGTCGTCGAGTTTGCCCGCCGCCGCGCTCGCGCCGCCGGACTCGCTGCGCGACCAGAACCCCGCGCCGGCCTTCAAGAACAGGTCCTCGCCGACCCGCAGCAGCCCGAACGTGCTCTTCTGCGACGTGACCGTGCCCGTGCCGCCGCTGCCCTTCAGCTTCATGTCGATCTTGTACGAGCCGCCCTGGCTGACCAGGGTCCCCGACAAGCGCACCGCGCCCGCGCCGTCGGCCGCCGCCCGCGCCTTGTTCTCGATCTCGGGGGCGGACAGCTTGCCGACGCCATTGGTGCCCTCGTCCGGGTCCCCACCGCACGCGGTGAGCGCCGCGGCGAGCCCCGCGCACAGCACGACGGACAGGGCGGCCCGGCGGGCCCGTACCCGCGGGGACCAGGAGGATGAGGTCACCTTGCGTACTGCCTCTCGCATGGACGTGGGGGATCGGCAGACCGCACCCTACCCGCACGGTTGCCGCCGCCGGCCCGGGCGCCGGACGGGCGACCCGCGAGGGCGACGCGCTCACTCACCCGCTAGCCTGAAGCCCTTGTCCCGCAGCGCGTCGTGGCACCTGGGACTCCCGGCACAGAAGGAGGGGCACGCATGGCGGCAGCCGCCCCTCGGGTCTTCGTCTCCCACCTCTCCGGCGTCGCCGTCTTCGACCCGAACGGCGATCAGGTCGGCCGGGTGCGCGACCTGGTGGCGATGCTGCGCGTGGGCCGCAGGCCTCCCCGGCTGCTCGGCATCGTCGTCGAGGTGGCGAGCCGACGGCTCATCTTCCTGCCGATGACGCGGGTCACCGGGGTGGAGTCGGGCCAGGTCATCACCACCGGCGTGGTCAATCTGCGCCGCTTCGAGCAGCGCCCGACCGAACGTCTCGTCCTCGGTGAGCTCCTGGACCGCCGGGTCACCCTGGTCGGGACCGACGAGCAGGTGACCGTCCTCGACGTCGCGATCCAGCAGCTGCCGGCGCGTCGCGACTGGGAGATCGACAAGGTCTTCGTACGCCGTGGCAAGGCGGGCGCGCTCCGCCGCAAGGGCGAGACCCTGACCGTGGAGTGGTCCGCCGTCACGGGGTTCTCCCTGGAGGAGCACGGCCAGGGCGCCGAGAACCTGGTCGCCACCTTCGAGCAGCTGCGCCCGGCCGACCTGGCCAACGTCATGCACCACCTCTCGCCCAAGCGGCGCGCCGAGGTGGCCGCCGCCCTCGACGACGACCGGCTCGCCGACGTCCTGGAGGAGCTGCCCGACGACGACCAGGTGGAGATCCTCGGCAAGCTGAAGGACGAGCGCGCCGCCGACGTCCTGGAGGCGATGGACCCGGACGACGCCGCCGACCTGCTCTCGGAGCTGCCCGAGGAGGACAAGGAACGCCTCCTGACCCTGATGCAGCCCGACGACGCGGCCGATGTGCGCCGGCTGCTCTCCTACGAGGAGCGCACGGCGGGCGGTCTGATGACGACCGAGCCCATCGTGCTGCGCCCCGACGCCACGGTCGCCGACGCGCTGGCCCGGGTCCGCCAGCAGGACCTCTCCCCCGCGCTCGCCGCGCAGGTGTACGTGTGCCGGCCGCCGGACGAGACGCCGACCGGCAAGTACCTGGGCATGGTGCACTTCCAGCGGCTGCTGCGCGAGCCGCCGTTCACGCTGGTCAGCTCGGTGGTGGACAGCGACCTCAAGCCGCTGCCGCCGGACGCCTCGCTGCCCTCGGTGACCAGCTTCCTCGCCGCGTACAACATGGTGGCGGCGCCCGTGGTCGACGACAGCGGCTCGCTGCTCGGCGCGGTGACCGTCGACGACGTACTGGACCACCTGCTGCCGGACGACTGGCGCGAGACGGAGTTCCACGGACCGGAGGGGGTGCCCGATGGGCGGCACTGACCGGTCCGAGGAGCGCACCCGCGCGAGCGGCGCGAGCGCCCTGCCGCGCGGCCGCAGCCGGCTCGACCAGCCGAGCGCGGGGCGTGTGCGGCTGCTGCCGGAGTGGGACCCCGAGGCGTTCGGGCGGTTCAGCGAGCGCATCGCGCGCTTCCTCGGCACCGGGCGTTTCATCGTCTGGATGACCCTGATCATCATCCTGTGGGTCGCCTGGAACATCTTCGCGCCGAGCCATCTGCGCTTCGACAACTACCCGTTCATCTTCCTCACCCTCGCGCTGTCCCTCCAGGCCTCCTACGCGGCCCCGCTGATCCTGCTGGCGCAGAACAGGCAGGACGACCGCGACCGGGTCACCCACGAGCAGGACCGCAAGCAGAACGAGCGGTCCATCGCCGACACCGAGTATCTGACCCGGGAGATCGCGGCGCTGCGGATGGGTCTGGGCGAGGTGGCCACCCGCGACTGGATCCGCTCCGAACTCCAGGACCTGGTCAAGGAGATGGACGAGCGCAGGAACCTATTCCCGCACGAGCGCACCCACGGACGTGACGAAGGCGACCGCTGACAGGGCTTTCCGTACGGTGCGGTAGGCGCCGTACCATCGACCGTATGGCTACGGAAGACGCGGTGCTTGAGGCACTGGCGACGGTGAACGACCCCGAGATCCACCGACCGATCACTGAGCTCGGCATGGTCAAATCGGTGGAGATCGGTACGGATGGGGCGGTCGCTGTCACGGTGTATCTGACCGTGTCCGGCTGCCCGATGCGCGAGACCATCACGAAGAACGTGACGGAGGCCGTCGAGCGGGTCGAGGGCGTCAGCCGCGTCGATGTGACGCTCGACGTGATGAGCGACGAGCAGCGCAAGGAGCTGGCGTCCGCGCTGCGCGGCGGCACCGCCGAGCGCGAGGTGCCCTTCGCCCAGCCCGGCTCACTGACCCGCGTCTACGCGGTCGCCTCCGGCAAGGGCGGCGTCGGCAAGTCCTCGGTGACGGTCAACCTGGCGGCCGCGATGGCGGCGGACGGCCTGAAGGTGGGCGTCGTGGACGCCGACATCTACGGTCACTCCGTGCCCCGCATGCTGGGCGTCGACGGCAAGCCCACCCAGGTCGAGAACATGATCATGCCGCCGTCCGCGAACGGCGTGAAGGTCATCTCCATCGGCATGTTCACCCCGGGCAACGCGCCGGTCGTGTGGCGCGGCCCGATGCTGCACCGCGCCCTCCAGCAGTTCCTCGCGGATGTGTACTGGGGCGACCTCGATGTCCTGCTCCTCGACCTGCCGCCGGGCACCGGCGACATCGCCATCTCGGTGGCCCAACTGGTGCCGAACGCCGAGATCCTGGTCGTGACCACCCCCCAGCAGGCCGCCGCCGAGGTCGCCGAACGGGCCGGCTCCATCGCCGTGCAGACGCACCAGAAGATCGTCGGTGTCGTCGAGAACATGGCGGGCCTGCCGTGCCCGCACTGCGACGAGATGGTCGACGTGTTCGGCACCGGTGGCGGGCAGAAGGTCGCCGACGGCCTCACCAGGACGACCGGCGCCACCGTGCCGGTGCTGGGCTCCATCCCGATCGACGTCCGTCTGCGCGAGGGCGGCGACGACGGCCGCCCCGTGGTCCTGTCCAACCCGGACTCCCCGGCGGGCGCCGCGCTGCGTGCCATCGCCGGCAAGCTGGGCGGCCGCGCCCGCGGCCTGTCGGGCATGTCGCTCGGGATCACCCCGCGCAACAAGTTCTAGGACGCGTACGGCACGTGTAAGGGGCGCCCGCGATTGGCGGGCGCCCCTTACACGTGTTCACGCACGCGTGGCGGGTGCTCGCGCACCGGCGGTCAGGCGTACGAGGCGATGTCCTCGATCACCGAGAACCCGAGCCCGTACGCGCTGAGACCGCGCCCGTACGCGCCCAGGTGCACCCCGCTGCCCGCCGAACCCGCCAGGACCCAGCCGAACTCGGACTCGCGGTAGTGGAACGGCGTCGGCACGCCGTCCACGGGCAGCGAGAGCGTCGTCCAGTGGGGGCCTTCGAGGTCGTCGGCGAGCTCCCAGGCCGTCTCGGTCTGCTGGTCGAGCCAGTCGCCGCGCAGCACGTGGTCCATCTGCGCGGGCCAGGTGAAGGACAGCAGCCCCGACCCGGCGAGCCAGGCGGCCGACGAGACGGAGGTGGCCTCCAGGATGCCCGTGCCGTCACCACTGCGGCGCACGGGATTCGCCGGAATGCTCACGACCACCGCGAACCGCTCCCGGTCGGCGGCGCCCGTCACCTCGGGCCGTATCGACGGCTCGTCCCCGTGCCCGGTCGAACCGTGCTGCACCGTGCCGTCGGCGGCCGCGGTCACCTGCATCAGCCAGCGCGGCCCGGTGAACGCCTCATCCAGGCCGTACCAGGGGAAGGGCGCGCGCAGATAGCCGTCGACCGTACGCCGGGAAGCCGGCACGCCTTCCGGTGGGGGCTGGGTGCCATCGGGCGCCCCTTGAGCGGACTGCCCCGCTACCCGGCTTGTCGTCTCCATCTGCCCGGCCGCCTCCTAGATCAGTGGCGTCCGGAGCGGCCCGCCCCCCTCGGGCGTCCTTGCCTCCGGACAGATGGAGGATAGCCACCTGATCGCGGCTTGCCGGAAAAGCCCATGTGGGATTGGCGTGTATCAGGTGGCGTCGGCGTCAAACGGAGGGCGCTCGCCCGGGTCCAGCTTCTCGCGCTTCTTGACCAGGTCCGGGCCGGCGCCCGACCCGTTCACCGAGCCGTTCGCGGCCGCCGGTGCCGTCTCCCGGCCGTGCACGGCGTCCGCGACCTCTTCCATGTCCTTGCGCAGGTCGAAGCTGCTGCGGATCTCCTTCAGACCCAGGTCGTCGTTCTCCATCAGCTGCTTGCGCACGAACGTCTTCGGGTTCAGGTCCTCGAACTCGAAGTCCTTGAACTCGGGGCCCAGCTCGGCCCTGATGTCCTGCTTCGCGCTCTCGGAGAACGAGCGCACCTTGCGGATCACGTTCGAGAGGTCCTGGATCAGCTTGGGCAGCTTGTCCGGGCCGAAGATGAGCACGGCGAGGACCACGAGTGTGACCACTTCCATGGGCCCTATGTCAGTGAACACCCGCTGCTCCTCGTGTTCTCAGTGCTCGTGTTCTCAGTGCTCGTGATCTCGGTGCTCGCGATCTCGGTGCCCGTGATCAGTGCGCGCGACCGGCGCTCGTGCCTGGTGCTTGCGACCGGTGCTCATGATCGGTGCCCCGATCGGCGCCCGGTCTCGGCTCCGCGTCCCATCACGGACCGCTCCACGGTACCCGGCCGAGCTGTCGGCGCGGTACCTCCGGGGTGGCCTTTGGGCGTCGGGACGGCGCCGATCGGGCGGGGAGGACCCGTACGGCGGCGTCCCCGGCTCATGACGCCGAGCCGAGCGTCAGCGTCAGCTCCCGCTCCTTGCCGTCCCGCCGCACGGTCAGGCCGAGGCGGTCGCCGGGGCGGTGCGCGCGGATCTTCACTATCAACTCCTCGGCGCTGTGCACCCGCTGACCGTCCACCTTGGTGATGACGTCCCCCGACGCGACGCCCGCCTTGTCGCCGGGTCCGCCGGGGACGACGGCCGGCTTGCCGTCGCTCGCCTTGTCGCCGACGCGGGCGCCGTCACCGGTGTACTTCATGTCGAGCGTGACACCGATCACCGGGTGCGTCGCCCGGCCCGTGTTGATCAGCTCCTCGGCGACGCGCTTGGCCTGGTTGACCGGAATGGCGAACCCGAGCCCTATGGAGCCGGCCTGGCCGCCGCCCTCCTTGCTGCCGCCCCCGACGGACCGGATCGCGCTGTTGATGCCGATGACGCGCGCCTTGGAGTCCACGAGCGGGCCGCCGGAATTGCCCGGGTTTATCGGGGCGTCGGTCTGGAGCGCGTCCACATAGCTGACGTCGCTGCCGTCGCCGGCCTCGCCCCCGGCGGTGATCGGGCGCTCCTTGGCGCTGATGATCCCCGAGGTCACCGTGTTGGAGAGGTCGAAGGGCGCGCCGATGGCCACGACCGGGTCGCCGACCATCACGTTGTCGGAGTTGCCGAGCGGCAGGGGCTTCATCCCCGACACGCCGTCCACCTTGACCACCGCCAGGTCGTACCCGGTGTCGCGGCCCACCACCGTGCCGGCCGCGCTCTCGCCCCCGCTGAACGTCACGGAGATCTTCCCCGAGGTGCCAGCGGGCTGCACGACGTGGTTGTTGGTCAGGATGTGCCCGGCGTTGTCCAGGACGAAGCCGGTGCCGGTGCCGGACTCGGTGACGCCGCTGACGTGGATGGTGACCACGCTCGGCAGCGCGCTCGCGGCGATCCCGGCGACGCTGTCGGGGGCGCGGCCCCCCGGCTCCTTGCCCGCCTGCGGCAGGTGCACGCTGGTGATCCCGCCGTTGCGCTCCACGTACGCCCCCACGCCGCCGCCGATGCCACCGGCGACCAGCGCGAGCAGCAGCGCCCCGACCAGCAGCGCGCCTCGCCGCCGCTTCCTGGGCCCCGGCTGCCCCGGCCCCCCGGCGGCCCCCGGCGCGGCTCCGGGCCCGCTCCAGGGGTCGTACTGGGCCCACTGGGGCTCTGTGGCCAGGAAGGACGCGTCCGTGGCGAGGAGGGGCGCGGGAGTCGCGGGTGGTTGGTGCGGTGGCGGCAGCTGCGGGGCGGGCGGCTGGGGCTGGGCCTGGGAGGCCTGCGGGGGCACGCCGTACGCGGGCTGGGGCGCGGCGTAGGCGGGCTGCGGGGGCAGCGCGGTGCCGCCGGGCGGCGTCGGTACCGGACGCTGCACGGGCGGCGCTGGTGCCCAGGGGCCGGGCCCGCCGTAGGGCGGGGTGCCGTAGGGGTCGGGCGCGTGCAAGGGGCCCTGCCGCTCGGCGCCGGAGGTCTGGCCGGCGGGGGATGCCTCGGCGGGAGCGCCGGAGCTTGAGCCGCGGGCGGGGGAGGTGGTGGCGGGCACGCTGCCGGTGGTGGCGGGCACGCTCTCGGTGGTGGCGGGCACGCTCTCGGTGGTGGCGGGCACGCTCTCGGTGGTACGGACGTCGTCGCCCGTGCCGTCGGTCGCGTCCACCCCGGTGGGTTCGGGCCCGGCGGCGGGCGCGGGGTCCATGGGTGACGCGTGGTGCGGCTCGGACGACGGGGCCGGGGCCGAGTCCGCTGACGGGGCCGGGGCCGGGGCCGGCGGGGCCAAGTCGTAGGTGTCCGCAGGGGGTTCGGCGGGGCCGGGCGTCACCGGGGGCTCACTGCCTTCGGGTCGGCCTGCCGGCGGACGGCTCCACCACTTGGGCCTCGGCCCGGTGGGCTTCTGCTGGTTCATGCTCTCCCCGCAACTGGCCTGCGTGCTCCCATGAGCACCCCTCCCCCGGATTCAACCAGGTCGCCGGGGGCGAGGGCAGGGCGAGGTCAGCGCCGTGCGGAGAGAGGCATCCCCGGAGCCCCCGAAGCGGCGCGGCGCACCGGCTCGGCGGGGGCGGCCGACGGGGCCAGCGCGAGCACGCCGCCGGAGAGGTCCGTCGTCGTGAGCGGCAGGGTCGCGACGGCCGGTCGTATCAACGGCGGCAAGGAAGAGCCGTTGAGCCGGGCCACGGGGAACGTGCCGCCCAGCGGCTGGACCGGCCCCTTCTGCGTGGGCATCCCGCTCAGGCCGCTGAAACCCGGCGTGACGGGCGCCGAGGTCCCCCCGGACATCGTGGACATCGCGGAGAGCAGGCCGGCCGTGGTGCCGCCTCGGCGGCGGTCGTCGGCGGATCCGCCGCTCGGGGCGGGGCTGCCCGAACGCAGCGGCACCACACTGCTGCCACCCGCCGCGCGGGCGCCCGTGGCCGAGCCGAGCGGGAGCGTGCCGCCCAAAGCGATGGCCGCGAGGGACACCGCGCTCGCGGCGGCGAACACGAATCTGCGCCCGCGCCACGGCGATCCCGAGCGGTCCTGCTCGGATCTGCCCACCTCGTGGATGCGGAAGCCACCCGTCAGCGCGTCGGGCAGGACGCCGGCGTGAGGGCGGGCCGGGAGGTAGCCGAAGTCGCCCGCGCCGGCCCCGCGCGGGGCCGGCGGGCCGCCCGTGGCGGGACTCAGCGCGCCGAGCCCACCGAAGAACGCGTCGGCCGGCCGGCCGCCGCCGAACGGCCCGCCGGAGCCGTCCCCTTCATCGAGGTCGCCGGCTCTTCCCACGGGGCCGCCGGACAGGCCCTGGAGCCGGGCCAGGAAGGTCTCCGAAGGGGGTGGCGGGGCCGCCTGCGCGAAGACGTTCTTCAGGTTGCGCTGGGCGTCGGCCTCCGCCTTGCACTTGGCGCAGGTCGCCAAGTGGGACAGGACACGTTCGCGGGCATCGTGGTTCAGCTCGCCGTCGACCAGAGCCGCGAGCCGGTCCCCGAGGTGCTGTTCCGCCGGGGTGGGACTCGTACCACTCACGCCATCCCCTCTCCGGCCACCCCGAGCGCTCCCGGCGCCACCCCCGCCAGCGCACGCTGCTGCTCGGCGCGGGCTTCGGGCGAACGGTGCTGGAGGGCCTTGCGCAGATGCGAGCGGCCGCGGTGGATCCGGCTGCGGACGGTGCCGAGCTTCACTCCGAGAGTGGCCGCGATCTCCTCGTAGGAGAGACCTTCGATGTCGCAGAGCACGACGGCCGCGCGGAACTCGGGCGCCAGCGTGTCCAGCGCCTGCTGCACATCGGCGTCGAAGTGGGCGTCGTTGAAAGCCTGTTGGGGGTTGGGCTCACGGCTGGGCAGCCGCTCCGCCGCGTCGTCGCCGAGCGCGTCGAAGCGGATGCGCTGGCGGCGGCGGACCATGTCGAGGAAGAGGTTGGTGGTGATGCGGTGCAGCCAGCCCTCGAAGGTGCCCGGCGTGTACGTCGACAACGAGCGGAAGACGCGGACGAAGACCTCCTGCGTGAGGTCTTCGGCGTCGTGCTGATTGCCCGTCAGGCGGTAGGCGAGGCGGTAGACGCGGCCGCTGTGCGTGCTGACGATCTCCTCCCACGTAGGAGGAGTCCACGCCTGGGATTCCGCGTCGGCGAACGTCGCGGTAGTTGCGGAGCTGGTAGCGCGGGAACGGTCAGCGGTGTTGGTCACGGATTTCGGCTCACCCGCCGACCTGAGAAGGCGCCGCAGCACTCCTCCCCGATCCACAGGCGCAGCCGCACCTCCCCTGTCGGCTCTGGTGGTGTCCAGCGGAGCCCCTACCATAGCCACCTCGCCCGTTAGCTCCGGATAAGAATCTTTACGTGCATTTGGGGACGGCTTCCGCCCCTCTTCCGTGATCGCGACCATGTGCTCCCCCCGCGGTTTCCCTGTCCTGCATAACGCGCGGTCCCATCTGCGGGTTCCCGACTCCAGCGGATACAGTCACCGTTGCGCCAACCAAGGGGACAGGAGAGGGCCATTACCGCCAACCGGCAGACGAGCTGGGCGTTCGCCGACGCCTTTGTCGCCGAGGACGACGCGCTGCGCTGGGCCCGCGACCGGGCCCGTGAGGCAGGCCTGCGTTCGGTGTCCCCGGGGACGGGTGCCGCGTTGCGGCTGCTCGCTGCCACCGCGGACGCCAAGGCGGTCGCGGAGATCGGCACCGGCACCGGCGTATCCGGCATCTATCTGCTCCAGGGGCTGCGGCCCGACGGCGTGCTGACCACCGTCGATCCGGAGCCGGACCGCCAGCAGTTCGCCAAGCAGGCCTTCCGTGCGGCCGGCTTCGCCACCAACCGGGCCCGCTTCATCCCGGGCCGCGCCCTCGATGTGCTGCCGAGGCTCGCGGACGGCGGGTACGACCTGGTGTTCTGCGACGGCGACCGCCTGGAGTCGCTCGACGTGCTCGCTGAATCGTTGCGCCTGCTGCGGCCCGGCGGCATCGTCTGCTTCGAGGGCGTCTTCGCCGACGGCCGCACGGTCGACTCGGCGGCCCAGCCGGCCGAGGTCCTGCGGCTGCGGGAGCTGCTGCGCGCGGTGCGCGAGAGCACGGAGCTCGTCGCCTCGCTGCTGCCCGTCGGGGACGGACTGCTCTGCGCGGTCCGCCGGGGCTGACTCGCCCGGCGCGAGCCATCCGGGGCGCTCCCGCCCCCACGCGTGACATCCGGAGCTCACCCGCCCCACCCCACGCGTGACATCAGGGGCTCACCCGCCCCGCACGAGACACCCCGGGGCTCACCCTCCCGCCCGGCGCGTGACATCCGGGGCTCACCCGCCCCGCCCGGGACACCCGGGACTCACCCGCCCCCACGCGTGACATCTGGGGCCGCCCCGCCCCGCCCCGCCCGGGACTCACCCGCCCCGCACGAGACACCCCGGGACTCACCCGCCCCCGCGTGACATCACCGCCCGGCCCGCGCCGGGCGCGGCCCCGGGATACAACACCGCCCCGGCACGGCGTGCACGGTTGTCGTACACGCCGAGCCGGGGCGGTGAGAATCTGCGTCGGACCCGCTAGCTCAGCCGACGACCTTCTTCAGGGCATCGCCGAGGGCATCGGCCTCGTCCGGAGTCAGCTCGACGACAAGCCGACCGCCGCCTTCGAGCGGAACGCGCATGACAATGCCCCGCCCCTCCTTGGTCACCTCGAGCGGGCCGTCGCCCGTCCGCGGCTTCATGGCCGCCATGCTCGTTCCCCTTCCTGAAACCAGCTCATCGTCAGCCGACGGCCCCCGGGATTGGGCACGCGTCACGGCATCGAACACATTGCTTCCAGGTCATTATCCCGCATCCCAGGACCCGATGACCAACATCGGTCCGCATCGCTTGAGCAACGCGCTCTATCAAAACCACTCAATTCGGCGATCCGCCTGCGATACTTCGCCGCCGTCCGATCCCCGGGGCGCCCTGATTGTTAGACGCAGGTCACATGCCCACCGCAGGTGATCTCCGCCATGCTGAGCGGACACGACGACCGAGAAACATCCGCGACGGAGGGGACCCCACCATGGCCGACACCGTGCTCTACGAGGTGAGCGACGGGCTCGCGACCATCACGATCAATCGGCCCGAGGCCATGAACGCCATGAACACGGAGGCGAAGACCGCCCTGCGTGAGGCGGTCCGGGCCGCGGCCGCCGACGCGGCGGTGCGCGCCGTGCTGCTCACCGCGGCCGGGCGGGCGTTCTGCGTCGGCCAGGACCTCAAGGAGCACGTCGCTTCGCTGGCGGCGGACCGCGAGGCGGGCACCGGGCAGACCATGAGCACCGTGCGCGAGCACTACAACCCGATCCTGAAGGCGCTCACCGAGATGCCCAAGCCCGTGGTGGCCGGCGTCAACGGGGTGGCGGCGGGCGCGGGACTCGGATTCGCGCTGGCGGCGGACTACCGGGTGGTCGCCGACACCGCCGCGTTCAACACCTCCTTCGCGGGGGTGGCCCTGACCGCCGACTCGGGCGTCTCATGGACGCTGCCGCGCCTGATCGGCCAGTCCCGCGCGGCCGACCTGCTGCTGTTCCCGCGCTCGATCTCCGCCCAGGAGGCGTACGAGATCGGCCTGGTCAACAAGGTCGTACCGGCCGGTGAGCTGGCCGGGGCCGCGCTCGCGGTGGCGCGGACACTGGCCGAGGGCCCGACGGTGGCGTACGGCGCGCTGAAGGCCTCGCTCGCGTACGGCGCGGGCCACACGCTCGCCGAGGCGCTGGAGAAGGAGGACGAGCTCCAGACGAGGGCGGGAGCCTCCGAGGACCACGCCATCGCGGTGGCCGCCTTCCTCGCCAAGGAGAAGCCGCGCTACGTGGGTCGCTGAGCCCGCGCGCCTCGGGCGGGGCGGTGTCTCAGGCACCGCCCCGTGCCACGCAGTCCACGAGGTGGTCGTCGACCAGGCCGCACGCCTGCATCAGGGCGTACGCCGTGGTCGGGCCGATGAAGCGCACGCCGCGCTTCTTGAGGGCCTTGGACAGGGCCGTCGACTCGTCGGTGACGGCCGGCACGTCCAGGCGCGTGCGCGGGGCCGGGCGGGTCGCCGGGTCGGGCGCGTAGGACCAGATGAGGCCGTCGAGTTCGCCGGGCGACCACGTGGCGAGCGTCCGCGCGTTGGCGATGGTGGCCTCGATCTTGAGGCGGTTGCGGATGATGCCCGCGTCCGCCATCAGGCGCTCCTTGTCGGCCTCGGTGAACTCTGCCACCGCCGCGATCTCGAACCCGGCGAACGCCTTCCGGAAGCCCTCTCTGCGGCGCAGAATCGTGATCCAGGACAGGCCCGACTGGAAAGCTTCCAGGCAGAGCCGTTCATACAACGCGTCGTCGCCGCGCACCGGGCGGCCCCACTCGGTGTCGTGGTACGTCAGATAGTCCTCGGCGGAGAGCCCCCAGGGGCAGCGCAACCTGCCGTCGGGACCCGGGGCGGCCTCGCTCATCGCTGGGTCTCCTCATCGGCCGGGCCCGCGACGGCGGGGCCGGGGCCACCGCCCACCGGTTCCCGCCCGGCGCCTGGCTCCGGCCGCTTCGTGAGCGCGGCGGACCGCAGCTCGGTGATCCGCGCGTCCCGCTCGGCGAGCTCCGCGCCCAGCCTGCTCAGCACGTCGTCCACGTCTGCCATGCGGTAGCCGCGCACCGCCACCGGGATGCGCAGCGCCTCCACGTCGGCCCGGGTCACGGGGCGGTGCTCCGGCAGCGGGTCGGCCAGGTGCTCGGGCTCGGCGTCCGGCAGCACCTCCGCGTCCTCACCCCCGCCCACCACGGCGAGGGTCACCGCGGCGACCACGACGACCATCGCGACCAGCAAGAACCAGAACACGAGCGAGCCTCTTCCCGACGCCGGAAACTGTCGGGTCCGATCGTGCCATGCGGCACTGACAGTTAGGGTCGCAGGCGGACAACGGCCCGGACCACAGCAAAGGACACAGGGGATGCACAGCGCAACGGACCGCGGCACGCTGCGGCTTGGCCGGCGCGAATTCACCGCGTACGAACCGGTGATCATGGCGATCGTGAACCGGACCCCCGACTCCTTCTACGACCAGGGCGCGACCTTCCAGGACGAGCCCGCGCTGGCCCGCGTCGAGCAGGCGGTCGCGGAGGGCGCGGCCATCATCGACATCGGCGGCGTGAAGGCGGGCCCCGGCGACGAGGTCACCGCAGAGGAGGAGGCGCGGCGCACGGTCGGGTTCGTCGCCGAGGTGCGCAAGCGGTTCCCCGACGTCGTCATCAGCGTGGACACCTGGCGCCACGAGGTCGGTGAGGCGGTCTGCGACGCGGGGGCCGACGTCCTCAACGACGCCTGGGGCGGCGTCGATCCGAAGCTGGCCGAGGTCGCGGCGCGCTACGGCGCGGGGCTCGTGTGCACCCACGCGGGCGGCGTGCAGCCGCGTACCCGGCCGCACCGGACCGCCTACGACGACGTGATGGCGGACATCCTGCGGGTCACCGTGGGCCTCGCGGAGCGCGCCCTGGACCTGGGGGTGCGCCCGGACGGGATCATGATCGACCCCGGGCACGACTTCGGCAAGAACACCCGGCACAGCCTGGAGGCCACGCGGCGCCTCCAGGAGATGGCCGACACCGGATGGCCGGTCCTGGTCTCGCTGTCCAACAAGGACTTCGTGGGCGAGACCCTTGACCGGCCGGTGAAGGAACGGGTGATCGGTACGCTCGCGACGACGGCGGTGTCGGCGTGGCTCGGCGCCCGGGTCTACCGCGTCCACGAGGTGGCCGAGACCCGCCAGGTCCTGGACATGGTGGCCTCGATCGCGGGCCACCGGGCGCCCGCGGTGGCCCGCCGGGGGCTGGCGTGAGCGGACCCCCGGCCATGGTCCACCAGACACCCCCTAGTGACCCGTCTCCTTGGTCACCAGGGTGACGGCCTCGTCCACGTCGTCGGTGACGTGGAAGAGCAGCAGATCGCCCTCGGACGCCTTGCCCTGGGCGATCACCGTGTCGCGCAGCCAGTCCACGAGCCCGCCCCAGTACGCCGTGCCGAACAGCACGATCGGGAAGCGGGTGACCTTCCGGGTCTGGACCAGGGTCAGCGCCTCGAACAGCTCGTCCAGGGTGCCGAGTCCGCCCGGCAGCACCACGAAGCCCTGCGCGTACTTGACGAACATGGTCTTGCGGACGAAGAAGTAGCGGAAGTTGATCCCGATGTCGACGTGCGGGTTGAGCCCCTGTTCGAAGGGGAGCTCGATGCCGAGCCCCACGGAGACGCCGTTGCCCTCGCGCGCGCCCCTGTTCGCGGCCTCCATCGCGCCGGGGCCGCCGCCGGTGATCACGGCGAATCCCGCGTCGACCAGCGCGCGCCCGATCCGCACGCCCGCCTCGTACTCCGGTGAGCCGGCTGGCGTGCGGGCCGAGCCGAACACGCTGATGGCGCTGGGCAGTTCGGCGAGCGCGCCGAAGCCCTCGACGAACTCCGACTGGATGCGCATGACCCGCCATGGGTCGGTGTGCACCCACTGCGAGTCGCCCTCGGTGTCCAGAAGGCGCTGGTTGGTGGTGCCGGCCTGCACCTGGTCGCGGCGGCGCAGTACCGGTCCGAGCCGCTGTTCAAGACGCTGCTCCGCCGGAAACGACGCTCCCTCGGGGTTGGCCATGCCGTGCTCCCTCCGCTGACGATGTTGCGCGTGCCCAGCCAGGGTAGGTCGGCCAACGTTACGAATGGCGGAATTCCGGCAGGCCACGCCCCTGGCGGAGCCCTGAACGCCGCGTTCCGTCCGGCGGGTTCAGTCCGTGAGCCAGGCCCGCAGCCGCTGCTCGCACCGGGTGATCCGCTCGACGGCGACGTGCTCGTCGCGCTTGTGGGCCAACAGCGCGTCGCCGGGCCCGTAGTTGACGGCGGGGACACCGAGTTCACCGAAGCGCGAGACGTCGGTCCAGCCGAACTTGGGCCGCGCGGTGCCGCCCACCGCCGCCATGAACGCGGCCGCGGCCGGGTGCGAGAGCCCGGGCAGCGCGGCGCCCGAGTGGTCGTCGACGACGAATTCGGCGATGTCGCAGTCGGCGAAGACCTCGCGGACATGGGCCAGAGCCTGCTCGCCGGTGAGGTCGGGCGCGTACCGGTAGTTGACGACGACCGTGCACGCGTCCGGGATCACATTGCCCGCGACGCCGCCCTCGATGCCCACGGCGTTGAGGCCTTCGCGGTACTCGAGCCCGTCGATCACGGGCCGGCGCGGCTCGTAGGCGGCCAGCTTCGCGAGGATGGGGGCGGCCGTGTGGATGGCGTTGGACCCCATCCAGCCGCGCGCCGAGTGGGCCCGCTCGCCGCTGGTCTTCAGCAGCACCCGCAGCGTGCCCTGGCAGCCGCCCTCGACCTCGGTGTCGGAGGGTTCGAGGAGCACCGCGAAGTCGCCGGCCAGCCACTCGGGGTGGGCCTCGGCGATCCTGCCGAGGCCGTTGAGGTGGGCGGCGACCTCCTCGTTGTCGTAGAACACGAAGGTCAGGTCGCGGTTGGGCGCGGTCACCGTCTGCGCGATGCGCAGCTGCACCGCCACGCCCGACTTCATGTCGCTGGTCCCGCAGCCCCACAGGATGCCGTTCTCGTCGAGCCGGGAGGGGACGTTGTCGGCGATCGGCACGGTGTCGATGTGCCCGGCCAGGATGATCCGTTCGGCCCGGTCCAGGTGCGTGCGCGCCACGATGTTGTTGCCGTACCGGTCCACGGTGAGGTGCGCCAGCTTGCGCAGCTCGTGCTCGATGGCGTCCGCCAGCGGCCGCTCCTCGCCGCTCACGGAGGCGAAGTCGACAAGGCGCGCGGTGAGCGTGGGGGCGTCGGCGGTGAGATCCAGCGTGGTGTCGGCCATGCGCCCGACCCTAACGCGATCGCGGGAGCCGAACTCGATCCCCCGACTCGATCGCGGGGGCTGGCTTCGCGCTCCAGTACGGTGGGCCCCGTGTCAGAGCCCATCGACCTCCCGCGCCCCTCCCGACGCGGCCGCCTCCTGCGCCTGGGAGCGGCTTTCGCCGTGCTGCTCGCCCTCGTGGGCTATGTGGTGGTGCAGTACGTGAGCGGGGGCTCCGCTCCCCAATGCGTGGCGGGCACGGGCCAGGGGCAGGGCACGTTCGGGCTGAGCCCCGAGCAGGCGGGCAACGCGGCGACGATCACGGCGGTCGGCACCGCGCACGGGATGCCGGAGCGGGCGGTCACGATCGCGCTGGCCACCGCGCTCCAGGAGTCGGGGCTTCGCAACCTCGACCATGGCGACCGCGACTCCCTCGGCCTGTTCCAGCAGCGGCCCTCGATGGGCTGGGGCACCGCCGAGCAGATCATGGACCCGGTGTACGCGGCCGGGAAGTTCTACGAGCACCTGGCCGAGATCCCGGGCTACTCGCGGCTGCCGCTGACGGTGGCCGCCCAGGACGTCCAGCGCAGCGGCTTCCCGCAGGCGTACGCCAAGCACGAGCCGGACGCGACGGTTTTGATGTCGGCGCTGACCGGCCGCGAGTCCGCCGCGCTGACCTGCGCGGTGGGCAAGAACGCCGAGCCGGGTGATCCCGCGCGGGTGCGCGAGGAGCTGACGAAGGCGTTCGGCGACGCCATCGCGCCGCCCGCGCGGCAGCCCGGGGAGAGGGCCGGGGACGTCGTCGTGCCCGTGCGGGCCACCGACGGCGCGGCCGCGTCCGGCGCCGGCCGGGCGCGGCACGGCTGGGAGCTGGCGCACTGGGCGGTGGCGCGGGCCGAGGCGCTGCACATCGCGCGGGTCTCCTACGCGGGCCGCACCTGGAGCGCGGACGGCTCGGACAGGGGTTGGACCGCCGCCCGCCGGGACGCCGCGCCGGATCCGGGCGCGAGCGCGGCGGGCGTGGGGGGCACGGACGCGGGCGCGGGCACAGGGACGGACGCGGGCGCGCAAGAGGTGCGCATCACCCTCGCCACCTGACCCGGACGCCTGTTCCCCAGGGCACCCGGCCGGGGGACGGCGTGTCGTCCACTCCGGTGTTTCGCACCCGCGTCCGGACGCCGACCCGAGGAATCGTCAATCCCCTTGAGAAACAAGGCATCTGACGCACCATCAGGGATTTCGACCCCGAGTCATTTGCCCGTTTCATCCGGAGTAGATAATGCGACGCATTAAGAACTCTTTACCCCGGCCCACCGCAACCTCTCCTGCCCCCACGGCGGTTGTCACTGTGTCCGAACGCCGGACAGCGACACATTTCCAACCCGTCTGAAGGAGCATCATGTCCCTCCCCCTGACCCGTCGGATCGCCCGCGCCGCGCTGCTCATCGCGGCAGGCGCAGCGCCGGTGGTCGGTGCGGCCGGCTCCGCAAGCGCCGTGGAACTCCCCCAGGCCGCGCCGAACCTGGGCGGCCTGACCCAGATGGACCCCAGCTCGGTCAGCAACGCCGTCGACGGCGTGACCCAGAAGGCCACCGGCATGGCAGGCAACACCGGAGCCGACGCCGTCAAGAAGGCCGTACCGACGGCGGGCAGGACGGTCGGGCAGACGGGCAAGGTGGCGACCCCGGCCGCGCAGAAGGCGGCCGGTGACGCGGCAAGCAGCGCGGGCGACCTGCTCGGCTCGACCGCCAAGACCGCCACCCAGGGCGGCCTGCCGACCGGCGCCCTGCCCACCCAGGGCCTGCCGAACACCGGCCAGCTCCCCCTGAAGAGCCTGCCGCTCGGCTGACCGGGGCGCGGGTGATGCCGAGGGGCCCGGGGAGTTCGCACTTCCCGGGCCCCTCGTGCGTGCCCGCCGCGCGTGCCCGCCCTGCCTGGTCCCTGCCTGGCCGCGGTGCCTTCCGGCGGCCGGCCGCCTACCGCGCCAGACGCTTCACGGCCGCCTCGACGCGCTCGTCGGTCGCGGTGAAGGCGACCCGCACGAACCGCTCGCCCGCCGGGCCGTAGAAGTCGCCGGGCGCCACGAGGATGCCGAGCTCAGCCAGGTGCTTGACCGTCTCCCAGCAGCCCTCGTCGCGGGTCGCCCACAGGTACAGGCTCGCCTCGCTGTGCTCGATGCGGAAACCGTGGCCCTCAAGCGCCTCGCGCAGCGCCGCACGCCGCGCCGCGTACCGGGCGCGCTGTTCCTGTACGTGGGTGTCGTCACCCAGGGCCGCGACGGTGGCCGCCTGCACGGGCGCGGCGGTCATCATGCCGCCGTGCTTGCGGATCTGGAGCAGTTCGCCGAGCACGTCCGCGTCGCCGGCGATGAAGGCCGCGCGGTAGCCCGCCAGGTTGGAGCGCTTGGACAGCGAGTGGACGGCCACGACGCCCTCGAACCCGTCGCCGCACACGTCCGGGTGCAGCACCGAGACGGGCTCGGCCTCCCAGCCCAGCTCCACGTAGCACTCGTCGGAGAAGACGAGCACCCCGTGCTCGCGGGCCCAGGCCACGATGCGCACCAGCTCGTCCTTGGCCAGCACCCGGCCGGTCGGGTTGGACGGCGAGTTGAGCCAGAGCAGCTTCAGGCCGGTGGGGTCCAGATCCGTGGGGTCGTCGTAGACCACGGGCTCCGCGCCGCACAGCCGGGCGCCGACCTCGTACGTCGGGTAGGCAAGGCGCGGGTAGGCGACCCGGTCGCCGGCGCCGAGACCGAGCTGCGTCGGCAGCCAGGCGACCAGCTCCTTGGAGCCGACCACCGGCAGAATGTTGGTGTGCTCGACGGAGCGCGCGCCCAGCCGCTTCTCCAGCCACCCCTTGATCGCCTCACGCATCGCGGGCGTGCCCCACACCGTGGGATAGCCCGGCGAGTCGGCCGCCTCGCTCAGCGCCCGCCGCACGAGCTCGGGGACCGGGTCCACGGGCGTGCCCACGGACAGGTCCACGATGCCGTCCGGGTGGGCCGCCGCCGTCGCCTTGTACGGCTCCAGCTTGTCCCAGGGGAAGACGGGAAGGCGTGAGGAGACTGCGCTCACGGAAGTGCTCACTTTCTCGTACGTACGGTGCTGTGCGAGCCACCGGGAAAACACCGCGGCCCCGTACGGCGTGGTGGCCGTACGGGGCTGGATGGACCGCCTGGGTCAGTGCTCCGCGTTGATGTCCGCCGGCAGCGCTGCGATGAAGGGGTGGTCCCGCTCGATCAGGCCGAGCTTGGAGGCGCCACCGGGCGAGCCGAGCTCGTCGAAGAACTCCACGTTCGCCTTGTAGTAGTCCTTCCACTCGTCCGGGGTGTCGTCCTCGTAGAAGATCGCCTCGACCGGGCACACCGGCTCGCAGGCGCCGCAGTCGACGCACTCATCCGGGTGGATGTACAAGGACCGGGAGCCCTCGTAGATGCAGTCGACCGGGCACTCTTCGATACACGCCTTGTCCTTGACGTCGACACAAGGCTGCGCGATGACGTAGGTCACGCTGTCGTTCCTCCTCGATAGGGCGCGGCGGGCCGATCTGCGGCTCCGTCCACGTGGCGCGCGGGAGCGCGGCGTCGTCGATGCCCGCACCTAGTATCTCCGGTTCGGGGCACGATCCGAACAGGAGGGGCGGAGAGAGCTGTGGAATTCACCACCGGCGGACGGCTTGAGGTCCGGATTACGGCGGCCGATACGGGCAAACGCGTATCAGTCCGGCGCCTGGGCTCCAGCGGAACTCCAGGCTCCTTGTTCATCGACACCGTCGGCGTTCTCACCGCATGGGACGAAGGTGTGTTGTCGATCACACGAAAGAATGGTGAGACGGTGCGGATCGAGGAGTCCGCGCTCGTCGCGGGCAAGGTGGTCCCCGCGGCCCCCGCCCGCCGTCGCGGCCCGGCCGCCTCCTTCGCGGAGCTCGCGCCGGTCCTTGCGCGCGCATGGCAGCCGGTGGAGAGCGAGCGCCTGGGCGAGTGGACGCTGCGCGCGGCCGGTGGTTTCACCCGCCGGGCCAACTCGGCGCTCCCCCTGGGCGATCCCGGCCTGCCCCTGCCGGACGCCCTGGCGCGCGTCACCGCCTGGTACGCCGCCCGGGGGCTGCCCGCCTACGTCCAGACCGCGACGGGCGCCGCCGGCACCCAGGAGGAGCTGGGCGCCGAGCTCGAACGGGCGGGCTGGGAGCGCGAGGTGAGCGCCGAGGTGAAGATCGCGGCGCTCGCGCCGATCGGCGACCTGGATGCGGACGTCTCCCGGGTACGCCTGGCCCGCACCGCCGACCAGGCGTGGCTGAGCGGCTACCAGCGGTCGCCGGAGCCGGGCGAGCACGTCCTGAGGGTCCTGGGCACCGGGCCTTCGGTGTGGTTCGCCTCGGTCCCTGGCGAGGGCCAAACGCCCGCCGCGATCGGGCGGTGCGTGGTGGACGGACGCTGGGCGGGGTTCATGGCGATCGAGGTGGACCCGGCGCGGCGCCGCCAGGGCCTGGCGAGCGCCGTGATGAGCGCCCTGGCCCGCCGGGCCCTTGAGGAGGGCGCGTCGGCGGCCTGGCTCCAGGTGGAGCACGACAACGCGGGCGCCCGCGCGCTCTACGAGGGCCAGGGTTTCGCCACCCACCACCACTACCACCACTTCCGGTCGCGCTGAGCGGGTACGAGGCCGATATGGAACCGGAAGTCACCGACTGGCGGCGGGAGTTCGCCGACCAGGCCCGCGCGGAGCGCCCCGACGTGGCGTCGCTGTGCCTGCTGCTGGGCGCGGTCGCCGATCCCACGCTCGGCCAGCGCGGCATCGACGCCGCGCACATCGAGCTCGACCGCCTCGCCGGCCTGCTCCCCTTCGGCCTGACCGGCGCCCGCCCCTGGGCCCTCGCGCTGGCCCAGCTTCTGGGCGGCGACCACGGATTCCGTGGCCGCGCGCACGACTACGAGCGCCTGGAGTCGTCCCTGCTGCACGAGGTGCTGAGGCGCCGCCGAGGCCTGCCGATCCTGCTCTCGGTGGTGTGGATCGAGGTGGCGCGAAGGGCCGGCGCGCCGGTGTACGGCGTGGCGCTGCCCGGCCACTTCGTCGTGGGTTTCGGGGCGCCGGAACACCGCGTCCTGGCCGATCCGTTCGACGGGGGCCGGCTGCTCGCCCCCTCGGACGCGGAGCTCCTGGTGGCCGGTGCCACGGGAGCGCCGCTGGAGGAGACGATGCTGAGTCCGGCCGAGCCGCTGGACATCGTCGCGCGCGTCCTGAACAACATCCGCGCCTGGGCCTCGGCCCGCCCCGAACGCAGCGACGTGGCCCTGTGGGCCGTGGAGCTCGCGCTGCTGCTGCCCGCGCACCCGGCCCGCCTGCGCTACGAGCGCGCCGAGATCCTGGTCCAGCGCGGCGACTTCCTGTCCGGGGCCGCCGCGCTCGACGACTACGCGGACGTGCTCGAACCGGTCGAACCGGCCACCGCGGAGACGGTACGGCGCCGGGCGCGGGCGGCGCGGGCGAGGTTGAACTGAATCCGCCCCGGAGACCGGCCACCGGGCCGCCTAGGCTCGTGATCATGACCGCCCGCAGCCCGCACCGCGGCACGCCCGCGACCGCCCGCAGCACGCCCGCGACCGTCCACCCCGTCCCCTACCACGCCCAATGGGCCTCGCCCGAACTGGTGGAGGCGATCGTCGAGGGCTCACTCGACGCGGCCGAAGACCCACTGTGGCGGGCCTACGGCGCCGAGAGCCCCGGGGAGTACGCGTGGTGGTCCTGGCGGCTGTGCGGGGTGGCGTGTCTGCGGATGGCCCTGGAGTACTGGCGGGGCTCGGCGCCCACCGCGATGGAGCTCGCCCGGGAGTGCCTGGCGGCGGGGGCGTACGTGCGCCGCGAGGACGGCCTCGACGGCCTGATCTACGCCCCGTTCGCGTCGTACGCCGAGGAGCGCTGGGGCCTGAAGGCGGTGGCCCGTCCGCATCTGCCGCTCGCCGAGCTGCGCCGGCTGATCGAGGCCGGTCATCTGGCGCTGCTCTCCGTCCACCCCTCGATCCGCGGGCTCGGCCCCGCTCCCGAACGCCGGGGCGGCCATCTGGTCCTCGCCGTGGGGGCCGACGAGGACGCCCTGGTCTTCCACAACCCTTCCGGGTTCAAGGGCCGGTCCCAGGAGTTCGTCTCCGTCGGATGGGGTGACCTGGAGCGGTTCTACGCCGGGCGGGGTGTCGTCCTCGGCCCGGGGACCGGGCGTCCCGAACGCTGAGCGGCGCGCCCCGCCCCGCGTGACCACATCCGGCCAATCCCCGCCCGCGCCCGGAAAACCCCACCGGATCGGCGGGCAGCGGTCACAATCTGTTGACGCTGCCTCAACCCCCGGTGCCGTACGGCCTGTTGGGGCGGGCGCCGCTGTGTCCCGCTCACTCCGACGCGACCTCGGGAGTTCCCATGTCACGCCTCAGACCCATAGCCGCCCGGTTGGCCCCCGCCCTGCTCCTGCCGCTCCTCGCCGCCGTCGGTCTCGCCGCGCCCGCCGCCGCCGACCCCGCGCGGTCCGACCTCGCCGTGACCCTCGCGGTCTCGCCGCAGGGGCTCGCCATCAACGCGGTCACGTTCACCGCGCACGTCACCAACGCCGGCCCGGCCGACGTCACGGCGGCGCATGTGTGGTTCAGCTATCCGGCCGGGTTCACGGCGCCGTCCGCGCCGGGCTGCGCGGTCGACCGGACCAATCGCACGGCGGTCTGCGCGCTCGGCGCGATCCCCTCGGGCGCCACGGTCGGCAAGAAGCTGACGCTGCGCGCCGGCCTGCTGACGATGAGCGGCAATCTGCCGGTCACGGCCGCCCTGGTCGACATCGCCCCCGCCGATCCCGACCCGGGCAACAACGCGGCGGTCCACGTCTGTTCGGCCTTCACCCTGCTCCTGGTGAGCTGCTGAGTCCCGCCGCGCCCGCCGGGCGTCCGCCGACGGCTCGCCTTTGACGCACCGACGCGCACCGACGCCTCCCCGCTACAGCCAGCCCTTCTCGCGGGCGATGCGCACGGCCTCCGCCCGGTTGCGGGCCGCGAGCTTCTGGATGGCCATGGAGAGGTAGTTGCGGACCGTGCCCTGCGAGAGGCACAGGGACGCGGCCAGTTCGGCGTTGGTCGCGCCGTCCTGGGCGGCGCGCAGCACATCGCGCTCGCGGTCGGTCAGCGGGTTGGCGCCCTCCGCCAGCGCGGCCGCCGCGAGCGTGGGGTCGATGACCCGCTCCCCCGCGAGCACCGTGCGGACGGCGGCGGCAAGTTGGGCCGCGGGCGCGTCCTTGACCAGGAACGCGTCCGCGCCCGACTCCATGGCGCTGCGCAGATAGCCGGGGCGCCCGAAGGTGGTCAGGATCACGATCCTCACGGCGGGCAGTTCGCGGCGCAGCGCGGCCGCCGCCTCGATGCCGGTCAGGCCCGGCATCTCGATGTCGAGCAGCGCGACGTCCACCGCGTGGGCGCGGGCCGCCGCCAGGACCTCGTCCCCCCGCGCGGCCTGCGCCACCACCTCCATGTCGGGCTCAAGGCCGAGCAGCGCGGCAAGGGCCTCGCGGACCATGGACTGGTCTTCCGCCAGGAGAAGTCGGATCATGAACCGGATCCTAGAGGGAGCGCGGACGGCTCCGGAATCAGCGGGATCCGCGCGGTGAGTGTGAAGCCCTTGCGGCCCGCCTCGATCTCCAGGGCCCCGGACACCTTCTCCAGACGCTCCTTGAGGCCGGTCAGGCCGTTGCCCGCGACCGGCGGCCCGGAAGGGGACCCGCCGGGGCCGTCGTCCCGGACCCGCAGCTCCAGGAACCGGCCGTCCAGGTTCTGCACTTCGGTGAGCGTGATCGCGCAGTGCCGGGCGCCGCTGTGGCGTACGACGTTGGTGGCCGCCTCGCGCAGGACCCAGGCAAGCACCTCCTCCTCGGCGGCCGGCAGCCCCTGGGGCGCGTCGGTCGGTACGTCCGCCTGGATGCCCGCCGCGTTCAGGACGGTGCGGGCGCCGGCCAGCTCGGCGGGGAGCGTGACCCTGCGGTATCCGGCCACGGCGGCCCGTACGTCCGTGAGGGCCTGGCGGCTCACCTGCTCGATGTCGGCCACCTGCCGCGCGGCCTGCCCGGGATCCCCCGGCAGCATCCGCCCGGCAAGCTCGCTCTTCAGCGTGATGAGCGAAAGGGAGTGGCCGAGCAGGTCGTGCAGATCGCGCGCCATCCTCAACCGCTCCTCGTTCGCGGCGAGTTGGGCGACGGTGGCGCGGGCCTCGCGCAGCTCGACCGAGGTACGGATGAGATGGCGTACGCCCGTCATCGCGAAGCCGCCGAGCAGCGTCGGGACGACCAGGCTCGGCACGACACCGCTGACGTGGTCGACACGGACCCCGATCACGGTCATCGAGGCCGTCGCCGCGAGGATGGCCCAGGTCGCGAGGGCCAGCGGCAGTGTCGCCCCGCACGAGACGGACACGTACACGAAGAGCACGAGCCACGGACCGCCGAGGGTCAGCGAGAGCGTGAGGGCCAGGGCCGCGAGGAAGCCGAGGAGAATGTGGCCGGCGGTGGTGGCCAGGGGCCGGGCGGTGTGCCGCAGCACCAGGGTCAGGTAGACGGTGACGAAGCCGCCGAGGCCGAGCCAGCCGAGCACGGTGGGCACGGTGGTGTGGTGGCCGTCGAGCAGGTCTTTGACCGGCGCGGTCATGAACGCGAGCCAGATGCCGACCCACATCAGCTTCTGCCACATTTGGCGGTACGTCTCGGGGTGCAGCCCGATCCGTACCGCGGGTGCCTCCTCGGGGCCCTGGTTCACGGCACTCACGCCTTCAGGGTGTCCTTCCGGTACAGCCACGCCGCGCCGCCCGCGAAGAGCAGGAAGTAGGCGACGAGGATGGCGAGGTCCTTGCCGTGCGGGGCGTCGCCCAGCTCGATGGCCTGTCCCAGGGCAGCGTACGCGTGGGTGGGCAGCCACTCCGCGATGTTCTGGAGCCACTGCGGGAAGACCGTGCTGGGCATCCACAGGCCGCCCAGGATCGACATGCCGAAGTAGATGATCATCGTGATCGGGCGGACCGCGTCACCGCTGGCGACGTAGCCGATGGCCACGCCGAGCGCGGCGAAGCAGAGCGAGCCGGCCCAGATGGCGACGGTCAGCGCGCCCCATTGCCAGGCATCGAACCGTACGCCCTTGGTGGCGGCGGCCACCAGGAAGACGACCACGATGCACGGCAGGGTCACCACGGCGGCGCTGGCGATCTTCGCGAGGACGTAGCCACGGCCCGGCAGGGTGGTCAGGCGCAGCTGACGCACCCAGCCCTTCTCGCGCTCCTTGGCGATCTTCTCGCTGTTGCCCATGAGGACGGCGGTGATCGCGCCGAACGACGCCATCGAGACCATGTAGAGGGCGGGGAAGGTGAGGTCGGTGCCCGGGACCTTGTCGGTGCTGCTCTGCGAGGCCGCGAAGAGCAGGTAGAGGGCCGAGGGGTAGATCACCGAGAAGAACATGAACTTCTTGTTCCGCAGGGTGCGGGTGATTTCCAGCTTGATCAGCGTGTTCATCGTGCGTTGGCCTCCTCGGCCGAGGTGATGGCGACGAAGGCCTGCTCGAGGCCGAGACCCGCGACTTCGAGATTGCGCGGGTAGAGGCCCAGCCCGTAGACGGCGTGCATGGTGGCGTCGGCGTCGTGCGACTGGATGCGGACGGTGCGGCCCGAGATGTCGATCGTGGACAGGAAGGGCAGCGCGCGCAGGGCCTCCTGGTCGATGGCCCCCTCCAGGTCGAAGCTGACCCGGCGGGCGCCCGCCTTGGCCTTGATCTCGGCGGCGGTGCCGTCGGCGAGGAGCTTGCCCTTGTGCAGGACGAGCACCCGGTCGGCGATCGCGTCGGCCTCTTCGAGGTAGTGCGTGGCGAACAGGACCGTACGGCCCTGGGCCGCCTGCTCGCGCATGGTCGCCCAGAACGCCTGGCGGGCGGTGACGTCCATGCCGGTGGTCGGCTCGTCCAGGACGATCAGGTCGTTGGCGCCGGCGGTCGCGAGGGCGAAGCGGACGCGCTGCTCCTGGCCGCCGGAGAGCTTGTTGACCTTGCGGTCGGCGATGCTGGTGACGCCCGCGCGGTCCATGACCTCGGCCACGGGGTGCGGGTCGGGGTGCAGGTCGCACCCCAGCTTGACGAGCTCGCGCACGGTGACGTCCTCCATGAGGCCACCGCTCTGGAGCATCGCGCCGACCTTGCCGGCGTTGATGGCCTGCGCCGGCGTCATCCCGAAGAGGCTGACCGTGCCGGAGTCGGCGTTGCGCAGCCCGAGCAGCAGATCGAGCGTGGAGGACTTGCCCGCGCCGTTGGGGCCGAGCAGGGCGACGGTCTCGCCGGGGTGGAGCGTCAGCGAGAGGTCGGCCACGGCGCGCACGTCCGCGTAGCTCTTGTTCACGTTCTCGAAGCGCACCACGGGGTGGGTGGTGCGCTTCGCGGATACTGTCTGCGTCATGCCCCCACCCTCACCCGACCCGGCCCCACCCCGGCAGTGCCCCCCGTCGTAAGTCCCCCATGACGAATGTCATGCCGCCCGACACCGACCCCTCAGGGGCGCGGGACGCCGATCCGGGCCGGCACCAGGTGCCCCCAGGGGCGCGGGGAACTGCGCATGCGGGGGGGCAGCACGTCCACACGGGCCCGCACCAGGCGCCCCCAGGGGCGCGGGGAACTGCGCAGGCAGGGCGCAGCACGTCCACACGGGCCGGCACCAGGCGCCCCCAGGGGCGCGGGGAACTGCGCAGGCAGGGGGCAGCACGTCCACGCGGGCCCGCACCAGGCGCCCCAGGGGCGCGGGGAACTGCGCAAACCGGCCCGCAGGACGCCGATCCCGCCCAGCACCGAACCCCCAGGGGCGCGGGGAACTGCGCAGGCAGGGGGCAGCACGTCCACGCGGGCCGGCACCGGGCGCCAAGGCCCGCGCAGGCTACTGAATCGTCACCGTCCGGTCCGCCGCCGACTTACCCCGCAACGCCGACTTCATGGCGACAGCCACATCGTCCGCGGACACCTCGTGCTTCTGCCCACCCTGACCAACCATCACGCCCTTGAACGTGTTGCCGATCAGCTCCGTGATCGCCGCCTTGTCGTAGACCTCGACCAGCTTCCCGTCGACCGCCTTCATCGACAAGATCTTGGGCAGCGACTTCTTCGGCCCGAAGGGCAGCGACTTCCCGCCCGCCTTGATCGTGACGTTCCCGGACATCGCCGGCTTGGCGAAGTCGTTCATCGCCCGGTCGATCTCGGCCTGGCCGACGGTCGGCTGCCGCACCGACACCGGCAGCGGCACCGCCTTCGCCGCACCCGTCTGCACCAGCGTCCGGTACGCGTCCTTGACCGCGATCATCGAACGGTTCACGTCGAGCGACTTGCCCGCCTTGCCCGGCACGGCCACCGCGTTGCCCGGCAGGAACTTGATCGTGCCCTCGGTCGCCGAACCCGACGCGCCGGCGAGGTCGGTCAGGGCGACGCCCAGCTTCTCCTCGTCGACCGGGATCACCGGCTGGGCGACGCGCTTGCCGCCGAAGAGCGAGCCGATGACGGACATCGGGTTGTAGTCGGTGCCGGCCGCCGCCCGCACGGTCGCCTGACTGTCGAGCGAGAGCCCGGCGATCTCCGGCTTCAGCTGCTCCTGCTTGCCGTCGACCGTGAGGTTGAGCGGCTGGTTGGCGCGCTTGCCGAGCGTCTGGTCCAGCTTGGAGACCGCCGCCTCCTTGGTGCCGCCGCCGATGTCGACGCCGAGGACCGTGGTGCCCTTGGGGACCTCGGAGTGGTTCAGGACGAGTCCGGCGCCGTACGCCACCGCGAACAGGGCCACCAGGCCGCCGCCGAGCAGCCCGAGCTTGGAGCGGCCCTTCTTCTTCGATGACGCGGCGGACGCGGCGGGCGCGGCGGTGCGGGCCTGCGGCGCGGGAGGCCCGGCCTCATCGGCGTCCGGGCCGGGCGGCGGGGTCAGACGCGGGCCGCCGGTGGAGCCGGACGGGGCGGACGGGAAGGACCCGCCCCGGTGTTCCGGCGGTACGACGGGGATCCCGCTGGTCAGCGTGTCACCGGAGACGTGACCGCCGGGCGCCGCCGCGGGGTTGACCGAGGGGCTGGCGAGCGGATTGCCCACCGACTCCGGCCCGAAGGGGCTCGGCGCCGGCGTCTGCGGGGTGAGGATCGCGGTGTCGTCGGAGAGCGCGGGCGCGGGGCCCTGCCCACCGGGAGCGAAGGGGTGACCGCCGCCGGGCCCGGCGTCCGGCCCCGACCCGGGGCGCACACCGTCACCGGGACGCGAGCCGTCACGCCCGGGGCCGCCGCCCTGCCCGGGCGCTTGCCCGAGGCCCTGACCCTGGCCGAGGCTCTGGCCCTGTCCCAGGCCAAGACTCTGGTCCTGACCCTGACCCAAGCCGGGCCCATGACCCGGGACTTGTCCGGCGTCTTGGCCCAAGTCCAGTCCCTGGCCCAAGTCCGGCCCCCGGCCCGGGAGTTGACCCGGCGCCCCGCCGAAGTCAGACGTTTCGGCGCGCCAGGGGCCCTGCGCGTTCGGGGAACCCCCCGAGCCCTGGCCCTCGCGTCCGAGTGCGGCGCCCTGGTTCATGCCCGTGCGGTTGCCGACGGGCCGGACCGGCAGCGCGGCCTGGCCGGTGACGGCCGCGGTCGGGCCGGACGGCGCGGTGGGAGCGCCACCACCCGGTGAGCCCGCGCGGTCCGCGCCGTCCGTGCCGTCCGAGAAGTACGGCAGTCCGGGCGTCGGAGTGCCGGAGGGCGGGGTGGACGAAGAGGCTGGCGACGCCGGGGACTTGCGCGGCGCGAACCAGTCACTGGTGGGCGACTCGTCGGCGGCAGGTTCACCGGCGGCCGCGTCACTCACGTCGGCCGCGTCCGTCGCCGCGGGCGCCTCGGGCTTCGCCACCGAACCGGTGCGTTGGGAGGCGCCGTCCGCCTCGGGCGCTCTGGTCGCGTCACTCATCGGCGTACGCATCACGACCGGCGGGATGGGGCGCGAGCCGGGGATGTTGATCCGGATCCGCGTCGTCAGCGTGGTCTCGGTCTTCGGCTCGTCCGGCTCGGCGGCGGGCTCAGGAGTGTCCTGACCCGCTGACGACGGGGTCCCGTACGGCGGAGTACCCGAGGGATACCCGGCTGAGCCCCGCCCGCGGGGGCCGGAGGACGAACTGTCAGTTTCACGACTCAAGGCTGGTTCTCTCCCGATTGGCTCCGCCACCCGGTTTCGTTCGTGTGGTCCTTCTGTGCGGGCGGCTCGGCGGCGCGCACCACCATACTGGCCGTCGCCGTCGCGTACGGGCCGGGCCACGAACGGCGCACCCCGTCCCCTTCTCCTGCGTCGCGGCGCCCGCGCATGTCACTTGCCCAGTCGGGCGGCCGGGCCGCCGGGTTGCGCGAATCCACCGATCGTGGCGCAGATCACAGCGCCGGCCATGCCGCCGACGAGGAAGACGTACGAGCCGATTCCGGCCCCGAACACGAAGTCGCCCTCGGGCCGCGAGGCCGTCAGCAGAACGACGGTGATCAGCCATCCGGCCGCCGGCGCCCCCACTCCGCCCCGGCCGCCCATCAGCCGCGTACCGGTCCAGAAGAGCCCGACGGCGCCGGCCAGGGCCAGCACAAGGCCGCCCGGGAACCAGGCCGCCTGGACGAGCGCCCCGGCGGCGGCGACGAGCGCGCCGACCACCACGAGCAGCGCGTACAGCGCGATGCGGGCGGCGGTGCTGCCCGTCCTTGCGTCAGCCATGGCCGTACGACTACTCACTTGTCCACACCTTCAAACAGGTCGCGCTCGCGCTGCCCGGCCGGGACGCCGGGGGCGCCCACCGCCAGTTGGTAGTACTCGGTGGTGAAAACGGGCTGGCCCAGGTCGTTGGAGAGCGCGAAGTAGGGCTCCTTCAACGTGATCTGGGTCTCGTGGGCGCGCATCGCGGCGTACTTGGCGGCCGCGTGGGCCCGCCCGTCGATCTCGGCCGTGATCTCCGACTCGTCCACGACACCCGGCACATCGCCGATGGCCGCGATGCCGGGAAAGTCCGGGTTCGCGGCGCGCAGTTCGGCGAAGGCGCGCTCGGCGGCCGCGCGGGGCACCCGGTTCCAGTAGATCTTCGCGATCGCGTGCGGCGCGCCGAACTCGCGTCCGTATCCGGGCTCGGCCGCGAGTTCGGCGGCGCGCATGGCGACGCGGTGCGCCTGGATGTGATCGGGGTGGCCGTAGCCGCCCTCCGGGTCGTAGGTGATCAGCACCTGGGGGCGCACCGAACGGATCACCTCTACGAGGGACGCCGCGGCGTCGTCCACCCCGGTGTTCCAGAACGCGCCCGGCCGGTGGTTCTGCTCGACGCCCATCATCCCGGAGTCCCTGAACCGCCCGGGGCCGCCGAGAAAACGGTGGTCCTCGACGCCCAGCTCCTTCATCGCGGCGGCCAGTTCGCCGATCCGGTGCGCGCCGAGCCCGCCCTCGCGGTCGGGCGCGAGGTGGGCGAGCCGGGGCGGGATGACCTCGCCCTCCTCGCCGAGCGTGCAGGTCACCAGGGTGACGTGCACGCCTTCGGCGGCGTACTTCGCCATGGTGGCGCCGTTGTTGATCGACTCGTCGTCCGGGTGCGCGTGCACCAGGAGCAGACGGCGGGCGGGGAGTTCCGACATGGGGCAAGCCTACGAGGCCCGCGGCGGGCCGCGCCCCCGGCGTGGGCCGGGCGGGTCGGTCAGGACCTCGGGCGCGGGGCCCCAGGAAGACACGACCTAGAACTTGATCCCGCCAATCATTCCGGCCACGTTGTTGGTGACTTGGCTGATGGTCGGGGCGATGGACGAGCTCGCCAGGTAGAAGCCGAGCAGGATGCAGACCGCCGCGTGTCCGCCTTTGAGCCCGGATTTCCGGACCAGCAGGAAGACGACGATCGCCAGCAGCACCACCGCCGAAATCGAGAGTGCCACGGCGGTTCACCTCCATCTGTTCCGGTGGTCTAACGGACCCAGCAGTGCGTACAGCCGGCAGGGTTCATACCCACCGAGCGCTACGGATCATAACTATCCGTGGGAACGCATTGATCGGGGCACGGGCGCACGAGGGGCGCACAAGGCCCGGGCCCGAGCGGGTCGCGCGGCACCGGACTAGGTTCCCCTCATGACTACCACCGCATCCGCAGACCCAGAGGACGCCGGGCAGCTCTCCTTCCCCCGGCACTCAGCACGCACCCAGCGCTTCACCCTCGGTGCGCCCCGCGCCTTCACCGTCTCCCCCGACGGCGAGCGCGTCGTCTTCCTCCGCTCGCCCTCAGGCACCGAACGCAGCCATCTGCTCTGGGTACTTGACCTGGCAGGCGGTGGTACCGAGCGCGTCGCGGCCGACCCCGGCGCACTGCTCGGCGGCCACGGCGAGCAGCTGTCCGCCCAGGAGCGGGCACGGCGCGAGCGCAGCAGGGAGGGGTCGGCCGGAATCGTCGGCTACGCCACCGACGCGGCCGTCGAACTCGCCGCCTTCGCCCTGTCCGGACGCCTGTTCACCGCCGAACTGCGCGCGGGCACGGCCCGCGAACTGCCGGTGCCGGGTCCTGTCCTGGACCCGCGGCCCTCCCCCGACGGGCGCCATGTGGCCTATGTGGCGCAGGGCGCGCTGCGGGTCGTGGGAGCCGAGGGCGAGGGCGACCGCGCGCTTGCCGAGCCCGAGACGCCCGAAGTGACGTACGGGCTGGCGGAGTTCATCGCCGCGGAGGAGATGTCCCGTTCGCGCGGCTACTGGTGGAGCCCCGCCTCCGACCGTCTGCTCGTGGCGCGCGCGGACGAGGCGCCGGTGCGCCGCTGGTGGATCGCCGACCCGGCCAACCCGGGCCAGGAGCCGGCCCGCGTCGCCTATCCGGCGGCCGGCACCCCCAACGCCGAGGTGCGGCTCTTCCTGTACGACCTGGACGGCGCCGGCACCGAGGTCGTCTGGGACCGGGAGCGCCACCCCTACCTCGCCCAGGTGCACTGGTCGCCGAACGGGGCGCCGCTGCTGCTGGTGCAGTCCCGCGACCAGCGCACCCAGCTCCATCTCGCCGTCGATCCCGCCTCCGGCTCGACCCGGACCGTGCACGCCGACGAGGACCCGGTCTGGCTCGACCTGCCGCCGGGCGTCCCGGCCTGGGCGCCGGACGGGCGTCTGGTGCGGATCGCGGACGAGGGCGGGGCGCGGGTGCTCGCCGTGGGCGACCGGACCCTGACCGGCGCGCGGACGCACGTCAGGGCGGTCCTGGACATCGGCGACGACGACGTCCTGATCGCCGCATCCACCGGGACGAAGGCCCCCGCCGACGCGGGCGACGCCCCCGAAATCGGCGAGATCCATGTGTACCGGGTCAACGAGCTGGGAACAGAACGCGTCTCGGACGGCGCCGGAGTCCACTCGGCCGTGCGCTGCGGGGCGGTCACCGTGCTGAGTTCGTCCCGGCCCGACCGGCCGGGGGCGGCGGTCCGGGTTCTGCGGGACGGCAAGGAACTGGCCACGATCGTGTCATATGCCGCGACGCCGGGTCTCTCCGTGCGGCTCCGGCTGACCGAAGGGGGCGCACAGCGCATCCCGTGCGCCGTTCTGCTTCCATCCCACTACCGGGAGTCGGACGGACCGCTGCCCGTACTGATGGATCCGTACGGGGGACCGCACGGACAGCGGGTGGTGGCCGCGCACAACGCGCACCTGACCTCGCAGTGGTTCGCCGACCAGGGTTTCGCCGTCGTCGTCGCCGACGGCCGCGGCACCCCGGGCCGCTCCCCCGCGTGGGAGAAGGCGATCAGGGACGACTTCACCGTCGCCCTCGACGACCAGATCGAGGCCCTGCACGGCCTGGCCGGCACCCATCCGCTCGACCTGGGGCGGGTGGCGATGCGGGGCTGGTCCTTCGGCGGCTACCTCTCCGCGCTGGCCGTGCTGCGCCGCCCCGACGTCTTCCACGCGGGCATCGCGGGGGCGCCGGTGACGGACTGGGAGCTGTACGACACGCACTACACCGAGCGCTATCTCGGCCTCCCCGCCGAGAACCCGGACGTCTACGCCGCCAACTCCCTCGTCCACGAGGGCGAGTTGGCCCGGCGCGCGGACCCGGCGCGCCCCCTGATGGTCATCCACGGCATGGCCGACGACAACGTGGTGGTGGCGCACAGCCTGCGCCTGTCGTCCGCGCTGCTCGCCGCGGGCCATCCGCACGAGGTGCTGCCGCTGACCGGCGTGACGCACATGACCCCGCAGGAGCAGGTCGCCGAGAACCTGCTCCTGCTCCAAGTCGACTTCCTGCGCCGCTCGTTGGGCGCCACGCACGCCTGACCGAACCCCTGGGCGGGCCCCGGAGATCATTGGCCGGGGCCCCGTACCGTGCCCGCCGCGGCATGTTCGGATAACGGAATTGATCGGGTCAACTCCCCTGTGACGCACGGGACTTGATGAGTATTTAGCGCGAGATTCCGGGTATGCCGGAACCCTGTCAAGCACGCGCCCGCACCAAAGACGAAAATCTTGGGCCAAGTTAATCGATGAGTTCCTACCGGCCCGCGCCAACCCCTTGACGCCCACCTCCGGACGGTTGAATCTTCCGATCAACAAAGGACGCCACTCGGCTCTGATGAAACCTTCCGGCGCGGGGGGCAATGCGAAATGACTAGTTCCACAAGAGCTGCCATGGAGCCGACCGATCCACTGCCCGGAGAGGGGGACGGGCCCGCCCCGGACGGTGGTGTTGAGGTAAAGACGAGTGAACTCGTCGGACGCTCGCCCGGGCGTCTGGCATGGATCAGGTTCAAACGCGACAAGGTCGGAATCCTGTGCGCCTTTACGGTTCTCGGATTCATCGCGCTGGCGCTGGCCGCTCCGCTCATCTCCCGGCTGTACGGCAAGGATCCGTATCAGCTGTACGGGCAGGACCGCGGGCTCCTGAACAGTTACGGGATTCCACTCAAACCCAACGGCGGGGTCGACGGGCAATTCTGGTTCGGTATCGAACCGAGGCTCGGACGCGATGTCTTCACACTGCTGATCTACGGCATCCGCACCTCACTGCTCATCGCCCTCGCGGTCACCGTGGTCGCGGTCTTCATCGGGGTTCTCGTGGGCCTGGTCCAGGGCTATCTGGGCGGCAGGACCGACTACTTCGTCGGCCGGTTCTCGGACCTGATGCTGTCCTTCCCGGCGCAGCTGTTCTTCATCGCCTTCACCCCGGTGATCGTCGCCCTGTTCGTCTCGCCCACCGAGGAGGAGCCGACGTATGTGCGCGTCGTCGCTCTGATCCTGGTGCAGCTGCTCCTCGGCTGGATGACGATGGGCCGGCTCATCCGGGCCCAGGTCCTGTCGCTGCGCGAGCGCGAGTTCATCGAGGCGGCCCGGCTCAGCGGCGCGTCGGGGTGGCGGATCATCCGCAAGGAGCTGCTGCCCAACATCTGGTCGACCGTGCTGGTGCAGGCCACGCTCCTGCTGCCGGTCAACGTCACGGCCGAGGCCGGGCTCTCCTACCTCGGCGTGGGGGTCCACAACCCCACCCCCGACTGGGGGCTGCTGTTCCAGGCCGGAGCCACGTACTACGACTCCGATCTCACCTTCATGTTCTTCCCCGGCATCGCGATGGTCGTCTTCGTCGTCGCCTTCAACCTGCTCGGGGATTCGGTCCGGGACGCTCTCGACCCCAAGACCGTGCGCTGAATTCCGATCATCCTGACAGGCAGGAATCCATGAGAATAAACAAGGCGCGCCAGGTTTCCGCGATTCTGGCGGTGGGGGCCCTGGCGCTGGCGGCCGGGTGCAGCAGCGGCGGCTCTAGCGACAACGGCGGCGGCAGCGGCGCCGACTCGGGCAAGAAGGCCCAGGTGCAGAACTTCGGCGTGGGCACCAAGGCGGACTCCACGGGCCCGGCCGTCAAGGTCGACGGCGCCAAATCGGGCGGCACCGCCTACAGCCTCGACCAGACGGGCTTCGACTACCTCGACCCGGGCCAGCAGTACGTGAGCGACCAGCTCTCGGTGCAGCTGCTCTACAACCGCTCGCTCACCGGCTACAAGATCGACCCGAAGACCGGCAAGACGATCGTCGTCGGCGACCTCGCGACCGACGCCGGCACCCCCTCCGACGGCTCGAAGACCTGGACGTACACCCTCAAGGACGGGCTGAAGTTCGAGGACGGCTCGCCGATCACCACCAAGGACATCAAGTACGGCGTCGAGCGGCTCTTCGCCGACTACCAGACCCAGGGCCCCCAGTACGTCCAGAAGTGGATCTACGGTCCCGACTACCGCAAGGCCTACGCCGGGCCCTACGACGGCAAGGAGATCCCGGACAACCTGATCTCCACGCCCAACGACAAGACGATCGTCTTCCACTTCCTCCAGCCGCACGCGGACACCCCGTACGCGATGGCGATGCCCAACATCGCGCCGGTCCCCAAGGCCAAGGACGACCAGCAGAAGTACAACAACCACCCGGTCTCCTCCGGCCCGTACAAGATCGCGGACTACAAGCCGGGCAAGTCGCTGTCCTTCGTGCGCAACCCCAACTGGGACCCGAAGAGCGACCCGATCCGCAACGCCTACCCGGACAAGTGGGAGTTCCAGCTCGGCATCCAGGAGCCGGGGCTCACCAACCGGCTCGCCGCGGACACCGGCAATGACAAGTTCGCCCTCGCCATGTCGGCCTCTGCCGATCCGTCGAAGATGCAGTCGCTGACCTCGGACCCGCAGTACAAGAGCCGGACGGTCAACGAGTACCAGCCCTACGTCGAGGTGTTCAACATCAACACCAAGCGGATCAAGGACCCGAAGATCCGCCAGGCGCTGGTCTACGCCTTCCCGATGCAGCAGGTGCAGCAGGCGTTCGGCGGCGGCGCCCAGGGCGACCTCGGCACCACGCTGATCAGCCCGACCGTGTCCGGCTGGCAGAAGTTCGACCCGTTCGGCAAGCTCGCCAAGCCCATGGGCGACCCCCAGAAGTCGCTCGACCTCCTGAAGTCGGCCGGCGTCACCACCCCGTACAAGATCTCGCTGGCCTACGCGAACACCCCGCGCTGGGACAACGTCACGCTGACCATCCAGAACGCCCTGGCCAAGGCCGGCTTCAAGGTGGAGCGCAAGGCCATCGACCCGACGTCGTACTACACCGTGGTCGGCAAGCTCGACACCCCGTACGACATGTTCCGTACCAGCTGGGGCGCGGACTGGCCCAATGGCTCCACGGTCATCCCGCCGACCATGGACGGACGCGATCTGGCGGACGGCACCAACAACTACTCGTTCATGAACGACCCCAAGGTCAACTCCGAGATCGACCGCATCATGCAGATCACGGATCTCACCAAGCAGGCCGACGAGTGGCGCACGCTCTCGGAGTACGTGCTCAAGAACGACACGTCGCAGATTCCGTTCCTCTTCGACAAGTACTTCAACCTGTACGGATCCCGGCTCGGCGGCGTCACCTACAACCAGGTGTACGGGGCGATCAACCCGAACACGATCTTCGTGAAGCAATAGCATCCCGGCTCGGTCTCCCCGGCCCGCGCCGGGCCGGGGAAACCGCTTAGCGACGGAAGAGTCAACCGATGGTGCGTTTCCTGGTGCGCCGCGTGCTCGGTGCCCTGGTCATCCTGCTGCTGATCAGCATGATCACCTATTTCCTCTTCTTCTTCCTGCCGGCCGATCCGGCGCTGCTTTCCTGCGGTAAACAGTGCGACCCGCAGAATGTCGCCCTGATCCGCAAGAATCTCGGCCTCGATACGCCGATATGGACGCAGTACTGGCATTACATGGCCGGTATATTCGCGGGCCGGCACATGCCGATCGGTGACTGCCCCGCCCCCTGCTTCGGCTACTCCTTCGCCAACCAGCAGCCCGTCTGGAACACGATCGCCGACAGCTACCCGACCACCCTCACGCTCGCCGTCGGCGGCTCGGCGGTCTTCCTGACCATCGGCGTCTCGCTCGGCCTCATCTCCGCCTGGCGCCAGGGCACCGTCTTCGACCGGATCGCCAGCGCCGCGTCACTGCTCGGCCAGTCCGTGCAGATCTACTTCATCGGCCCGCTGGCCATCCTGCTGTTCTCCACCAAACTGGGCTGGCTCGACCGGGGCCACGACGTCGACTGGAAACACGACGCGCTGGGATCGGTCAGCGGGATGATCCTGCCCTGTCTGGTCCTCTCGGTGATCTTCTGGTCCAACTACAGCCGCCAGACCCGGTCGTTGATGGTCGAGCAGCTGTCGGAGGACCACATCAGGGCGGCCCGCGCCAAGGGCATGTCGTCCCGGTACGTCTTCTTCCGCTACGCCCTGCGCGGCGCGATGGCCACCATCATCACCATCTTCGGCGTGGACCTCAGCTCGGTGCTCGGCGGCGCGATCATCACCGAGTTCACCTTCAGTCTGCACGGCCTCGGGACGCTCGCGGTACAGGCCGTGCTGCGCAGCGATCTGCCCCTGGAGATGGCCGTCATGCTCATCGGCGCCACGCTCATCGTGCTGTGCAACATCGTCGTCGACATGGCGTACGCCTTCATCGACCCCCGGATCAGGCTCGCCTGACGCCTTGGGGGACCAGCCACAGGAGAACCGCCCGTGTCCGCCTTGAGCCAGACCGCCGCCGAACCGGCGGCCCGAGAGTCCTCCCCCTTCCTCTCGGTCCGAGACCTGTACGTCCATTTCGCCACCGAGGACGGCACCGTCAAGGCCGTCGACGGACTCTCCTTCGACCTGGAGCGCGGCTCCACGCTCGGCATCGTCGGCGAGTCGGGCTCCGGCAAGTCGGTGACCAACCTCGCGGTCCTCGGTCTGCACAACCCGCGCAACACCACGATCCAGGGCGAGATCCTGCTCGACGGGCAGGAGCTGACCGGCGCCACCGAACGGCAGCTGAACCGACTGCGCGGAAGGAAGATGGCCATGATCTTCCAGGACTCGCTGGCCGCGCTCTCGCCCTTCTACACCGTGGGCCGCCAGATCGCCGAGCCCTTCATGAAGCACACCGGCGCGCCCCGCCGTGAGGCGCGGGCGCGGGCCGTGGACATGCTGCGCAAGGTGGGCATCCCGCAGCCCGAGCTGCGGGTCGACGACTACCCGCACCAGTTCTCCGGCGGCATGCGCCAGCGCGCGATGATCGCGATGGCGCTGGTCTGCGACCCCGAGCTGGTGATCGCCGACGAGCCGACCACCGCGCTCGACGTGACCGTGCAGGCGCAGATCCTCGACCTGCTCAAGGACCTCCAGCAGGAGACCGGCTCGGCGATCATCATCATCACCCACGACCTGGGGGTGATCACCAAGACCGCCGACGACGTGATGGTCATGTACGCGGGGCGGTGCGTGGAGCGCGGCACGGTCAGGGACGTCATGCACCATCCCCAGCACCCCTACAGCTGGGGTCTGATCAGCTCCATTCCCCGGCTCGACTCCTCCGTGGACATTCCGCTCGTGCCGATCCCCGGCGCCCCGCCGAGTCTGCTCTCGCCGCCGCCCGGCTGCCCCTTCCACCCCCGGTGCGGCTTCCGGGACCAGGTGGCGGGCGACGCCTGCCACACCGTGCGTCCGACGTTGCCGGAGGCCGGGCGGCGCGGCGCGGCCTGCCATTTGACGGCCGATCAGAAGGAAACCCTCTTCACCGAGCAGATCCGCCCCCGGCTGCGCTGAACAAGGATGCGGGACATCGCCATGAGTGAGATAGCCACGAGTGCCACCAGTGCCGCCGAGCCGCTGGGCACCGCGCCCGGGACCGGTGCCACGACCCCCCTGCTCGAAGTGGAAGGGCTCGCCAAGTACTTCCCCATCACCATGGGGTCCTTCTTCAAGCGGCACGTCGGTGACGTACGGGCCGTGGACGGGATCGACCTCACCATCGGCCGGGGCGAGACCCTTGGCCTGGTCGGCGAGTCCGGCTGCGGCAAGTCGACCACCGGGCGCCTGGTCACCCGCCTCCTGGAGCCCAGCGCGGGCCGGATCAGCTACGCCGGCCAGGACGTCACCCACGCCTCACGCCGGGCGCTCGCGCCGATCAGGTCCGAGATCCAGATGATCTTCCAGGATCCGTACGCCTCCCTCAATCCCCGCCAGACGGTCGGCGACATCATCGCCAACCCCATGGTCGTCAACGGCATCAAGCCGGCCGGCGGCATCGAGCGGCGGGTCCGTGAGCTCCTGGAGACGGTCGGCCTCAACCCCGAGCACTACAACCGCTTCCCGCACGAATTCTCCGGCGGTCAGCGTCAACGCATCGGCGTGGCACGGGCGTTGGGGATGGGCCCGAAGCTGATCGTGGCCGACGAGCCGGTCTCGGCGCTCGACGTGTCGATCCAGGCGCAGGTGGTCAACCTGCTCCAGGGGCTCCAGCGGGAGCTGGACATCGCCTTCCTCTTCATCGCCCACGACCTGGCGATCGTGCGGCACTTCTCGCAGCGGGTCGCGGTCATGTACCTCGGCCGGATCGTGGAGGTCGGCGACCGCGACTCGATCTACCGCCGCCCGCGCCACCCGTACACCCACGCCCTGCTCTCGGCGGTGCCCGAGGCCGTGGTGGAGGAGGAGGGCGCGGGCCGCGAACGGATCCGGCTCGCGGGTGACGTGCCGTCGCCGGTGAACCCGCCGTCCGGGTGCCGCTTTCGTACGCGGTGCTGGAAGGCGCGGGAGCGGTGTGCGCGGGAGGTGCCGGGGCTGGTGCGGATCGGGGGCAATCGGGAGGGGCACCTGACGGCGTGCCACTTCCCGGAGGAGCCGACGGTCGCGGCGCGGGGTGAGGACGTCGTCCTCGACCCCGCGCTCACCACACTCGAGCCCCCACCGACCCCGACCCCCTGACCCGGGCCCGCGGGGGCCTGGCGCCGCCCTTCACGCGCGGGCCGCACGTGGTCGCTCGCGCAGTTCCCCGCGCCCCTGCGGGGGCCTGGTGCCGTCCCTCGCGCACAGGACGTGCGTGGTTGCCCGCGCAGTTCCTCGCGCCCCCAGGGGGTTGGCCCCGGGCTGTGCGGAGTGCGCGCCCCGTGCTTCTGGGAAAGTGAGCGACGGCGCAGCCGAGCTCTTCAGGGGCGCGGGGAACTGCGCGAGAACCACGCACGGCCCGCGCGCAGAGGGCCGCACCAGGCACCCCAGGGGCGCGGGGAACTGCGCGAACGGCCCCCGCCGGCCCGCAGGCGAACCACCCACCGCGACGCGCAGCCGAGCACCCCCCAAAGGGGCGCGGGGAACTGTGCGGGCAACCACGTACGATCCGCGCGCGGAAGGCGGCACCAGGCACCCCGGCCAGGAGCTAGCCCCCCGGAGGGACCACCCTTTTCTCCTCCGCGAAGTGGCACGCGGAGGGATGCCGGGCCGGCCCGGACGCCAGACGGAACTCGGCCGGCACCGCGAGCAACGGCACCTCCCGCGCACACCGCTCCCGCGCCTTCCAGCACCGCGTACGAAAGCGGCACCCCGACGGCGGGTTGGCGGGCGAGGGCACATCCCCGGTGAGAATGATCCGCTCACGCACCTCCCGCGCCGCCGGATCCGGCACCGGCACCGCCGACAGCAACGCCTGCGTGTAGGGGTGGGTGGGATGCTCGTAGATCTCCTCGTCCCGCCCGATCTCCACGACCCGGCCGAGGTACATCACGCCGACCCGGTCGGAGATGTGCCGCACGATGGACAGGTCGTGGGCGATGAAGACGTAGGAGAGGGAGAACTCGCTCTGGAGGCGCTCCAGGAGGTTGACGACCTGCGCCTGCACCGAGACGTCGAGCGCGGAGACCGGCTCGTCCGCGACGATGATCTCGGGCCGGAGCGCGAGCCCCCGCGCGATGCCGATGCGCTGGCGCTGCCCGCCGGAGAACTGGTGCGGGTAGCGGTTGATGTACTCGGGGTTGAGGCCGACCACGTCGAGCAGGTCCTGGACCTTGCGGCGCCGGTCCCCCTTCGGCGCCACCTCGGGGTGGATCTCGTACGGCTCCCCGATGATGTCCCCGACCGTCATGCGCGGGTTCAGCGAGGTGTACGGGTCCTGGAAGACCATCTGGATGTTGCGCCGGACCGCCTTGAGCGCGCGCCCGGACATCGTGGTGATGTCCTCGCCCTTGTACGAGATCCGCCCCGCCGTCGGCCGCTCCAGATTGACCAGCATCTTGGCCACCGTCGACTTGCCGCACCCCGACTCGCCCACGATGCCGAGCGTTTCGCCCGCCGCGACGTCGAAGGACACCCCGTCGACCGCCTTGACCGCCCCGATCTGCTTCCTGAACAGGACGCCCTGGGTCAGCGGATAGTGCTTGACCAGGTCCCTGACCTCCAGAATGGCCTCAGCCATCAAGGGTCTCCTTCCAGAAGAAGCACGCGCTGCGCCGCCCGGGACCCACGTCGAACAGCGGCGGCACCTCGGTGCGGCAGATGTCCTGGGCCATCGGGCAGCGCGGGTTGAAGGCGCAGCCCGGCGGGATGTGCGTCAGGTTGGGGGGCAGGCCCTTGATCGCGTACAGCTCGCGCCCCTTCTGGTCCAGGCGCGGGATCGAGGCGAGCAGGCCCTTGGTGTACGGATGCGCGGGGGCCCGGTAGATCTCGTGCACGGGGGCGTGCTCGACGATGCGGCCCGCGTACATCACCGCGATCTTGTCCGCGACGTCGGCGACCACGCCGAGGTCGTGGGTGATCAGGATGAGCCCCATGTTCAGCTCGTGCCTCAACTCGCCCAGCAGGTCCATGACTTGGGCCTGCACGGTGACATCGAGCGCGGTGGTCGGCTCGTCCGCGATGATCAGTGAAGGCTCCAGGGCCATCGCCATCGCGATCATGATGCGCTGGCGCATGCCACCGGAGAACTGGTGAGGGTACTGGCCCACCCGCTCCTTCGCCGCCGGGATGCGCACCCGGTCCATCAGCTCGACGGCCCTGGCCCGGCCGTCCTTGCGGGAGGCGCCCCGGTGGACGATGAACATCTCCGCGAGCTGGTCGCCGACGCTGAGCACCGGGTTCAGGGAGGAGAGCGCGTCCTGGAAGATCATGGCCATGTCGGAGCCGCGGATCTTGCGCCGCTCGTCCTCCTTGGTCTTCAGGAGGTCCGTACCCTTGAAGACGATCTCGCCGCCCGCGATCCGCCCCGGTGGCATGTCCAGGATCCCCATCACGGCCTGCGCGGTGACGGACTTGCCCGAGCCCGACTCGCCCAGCACGGCGAGGGTTTCGCCCGCCTCCACCGAGTAGGTGACCCCGTTGACGGCCTTGGCGACACCCTCGCGCGTTCTGAACTCGACCTGGAGGTCGCGTACTTCGAGCAGCATGGCCGGTCTCCTCATCGCAGCTTGGGGTCGAGGGCGTCGCGCACCGCGTCGCCGAGCATGATGAACGCGAGCACGGTCAGGGCCAGCGCGCCGGCCGGCCAGAGCATCATGTGCGGGGCGTTGCGGATGTACTGCGAAGCGGACGAGATGTCGATGCCCCAGGAGACGGTGGGCGGCTTGAGGCCGACGCCGAGGTAGGACAGCGTCGCTTCGAGCGCGATGTACGTACCGAGCGCGATCGTCGCCACGACGATCACCGGGGCGACGGCGTTCGGCGCGATGTGGCGCAGCAGCATCCGGGAGTTGGAGGCTCCGAGCGCGCGGGCCGCCTGGACGTAGTCGTTCTGTTTGGCGGTGATGACGGAGCCGCGCGCGATGCGGGCGATCTGCGGCCAGCCCAGCAGGATCATGAAGCCGATGACCGGCCAGACGGTGGAGGAGGTGACCACCGACAGGAAGACCAGACCGCCCAGGACCACCGGGATGCCGAAGAAGATGTCGGTGACGCGGGAGAGCAGCGCGTCCCAGCCGCCGCCGAAGAACCCGGCGAGACCGCCGACGAACGAGCCGAACAGGGCGACGCCGACGGTGGTGCACACGCCCACGGTGACCGAGGTGCGCGCGCCGTAGACGGTCCGCGTGTAGACGTCGCAGCCCTGCCCGTTGTAGCCGAAGGGGTGGCCCGGCTGGGAGCCCTCCTGGGCCTTGGCGAGGTCGCACTGGAGCGGATTGCCACTGGCGATCAGCGAGGGCCACAGGGAGATGACGACCAGGAAGAGGATGACGAGCCCGGAGATGAGGAAGACGGGGTTGCGCCGCAGGTCGCGCCAGGCGTCCGACCACAGCGAGCGCGCCTTCTCGGTGGGGCCGGTGCCCTGCGGTCCGCCCGGGGTGCGCTCCAGCGTCGTCGCCTCGCTCGCCGCGAGGTCCATCGCCCCGCCGGCGCCCGTACCGGCGATCGCTCCTTCGTCGTACGGCTCAGGCATAGCGGATCCTCGGGTCGAGTACGGCGTACAGAAGGTCGACGATGAGGTTGGCGATCAGGAAGACGAGCACGAGCACGGTCACGAAGCCGACCACGGTCTGGGTGCTCTGGCGCAGGATGCCCTGGTAGAGCTGGTAGCCGACGCCGTGGATGTTGAAGATCCGCTCGGTGACGATCGCGCCGCCCATCAGGGCGCCGACATCCGTGCCGATGAAGGTGACCACGGGGATCAGGGAGTTGCGCAGCAGGTGCCGGGTGATCACCCGGTGCCGGGGCAGGCCCTTGGCGACGGCCGTGCGGACGTAGTCGGCGCGGGAGTTCTCGGCGATCGAGGTCCGGGTGAGCCGGGTGACGTACGCCAGCGAGACGGACGCCAGCACCAGGCCGGGGACCAGGAGTTCGTCGAACGGCGCCTCCGGCGAGACGGTGGGTCTGACGACCCCCCACTCCACGCCGAGGAACAGCTGGAGCAGCAGGCCCGTGACGAAGACGGGGATGGCGATGACGATGAGGGTCAGCATCAGGACGACGGTGTCGACGGGCCGGCCGCGCCGCAGCCCGGTGATCACGCCGAGGCTGATGCCGATGACGATCTCGAAGACGATCGCCACGACGGTCAGCCGGATGGTGACGGGGAAGGCGGCGGACATCAGCTCGGTGACCTTCTGCCCGTTGAACGCGGTCCCGAAGTCTCCGGTGAACACGTTCCCCATGTACGTCAGGTACTGCTGCCACACCGGCTTGTCGAGGCCGAACTCCTTCTCGAGCTGCGCCGCGGTGGCGGGGTCGCACGCCTTGTCGCCGCACAGGCCGGCGATCGGGTCCCCCATGACGTTCACCATGAGGAAGATCAGCAGCGTGGCCCCGAAGAAGACCGGGATCATCTGGAGCAGACGCCGGATCACATACCGTCCCATCGGGCCCTCCGGGGATCGACGTCAGCTGACCTTGATCTGGTCGTAGACCGGGACGCTGAACGGGTTGAGCGAGACGTTCGAGACCCGCTCGGAGTAGCCCGCGCTGCCGTTCTGGTACCAGAGCGGAATGGCCGCCATCTGGTCCCGTACGACCCCTTCGGCCTGCTGGAAGTCCGCGACGGCCTTGGCCTTGTCGGTCTCCGCGTTGGCCTGGTCGACGAGCTTGTCGAACTCGGCGTTGGTCCACTTGCCGTCGTTGGAGGAGGCTCCGGTGTAGTACAGCGGCTGGAGGAAGTTCTGGATCAGCGGGTAGTCCATCTGCCAGCCGGCCCGGAAGGGGCCGCTCATCTTGGACTGGGTGATCTGGCTGCGGAAGTCGGCGAAGGTGCCGACCGGGCCGCCCACGCACGCCTTGTCGTTGCCGAGCGCGTTGTTGACGCTGTTGCAGATGGCGTCGACCCACTCCTTGTGCGAGCCGGTGTCCGCGTTGTACGTGATCTTCAGCTGGCCACCGGGGATACCGCCCGCCTCGGAGATGAGCTTCTTGGCCTCGGTGGGGTTGTAGGTGCAGCCGTCGCCACAGAGCCCGGCCTTGTAGCCGCCGGCCGTGCCGAGCACCGGGGAGGTCCAGTCGGTGGCGGGGGTGCGGGTCTTCTGGAAGATGGTGTCGGTGATCTGCTGCCGGTTGATCGCCATCGAGATCCCCTTGCGGACCTTGACGGCGTCCGGGGTGTTCCAGGCGGCGTCGTAGTAGGGGAAGGCGAGCGTCTGGATGATGCCGGCGGGGGTGTTGATGTACCGGTCGCCGAGGTCGGCCTTGACGTTCTTGAGCTGGGAGGCGGGCACGTCGTCGACCAGGTCGAGGTTGCCGGCCGTCAGGTCGGTGTAGGCGGTGTTGTTGTCGGTGTAGACCTTGAGGTCGATGCCGCCGTTCTGCGCCTTGTCCGCGCCCATGTACCCGGCCCATTTGCGCAGCGCGAGCTTGGAGCCCTTGGTGTAGGAGTCCACCAGGTAGGGGCCGTTGCCGATGGGTTTGGACAGCCAGGCCGCGTGATGGTCGAAGAACGCCCGGGGCAGCGGGGCGAAGGCGGGGTAGCCCAGGGTGTCGGGCCAGGTGGAGAACTTCTGGTTGAGCTTGACCGTGAAGGTCTTGTCGTCGACGACCTTGAGCCCGGACAGAGTGTCGGTCTTCGCGCTGCCGCTCTTGGGGTGGATCTGGTCGTACCCGTCGATGTAGGCGAACATCGAGGCGTTCTTCTGGTTGTTCTTCAGGTTGGCGCCGTAGTTCCAGGCGTCCACGAAGGACTTGGCGGTGACCTTCTCGCCGTTGGAGAACGTCCAGCCGTCCTTGAGGGTGACGCGGAAGTTCTGCGAGTCCGAGGTGTCGATCTTCTGGGCGAGCATGTCCTTCGCCTCGCCGGTCTTCGGGTCGTACCGCTTGAGCCCGCGCATCAGCATGTCCAGGACCTTGCCGCCCTGGACCTCGTTGGTGTTGGCCGGCTCCAGGGGGTTCTGCGGATCGCCCCAGGAGGAGCTGACGATGCCGTCGGCGCCACTGCCGCCGCCGCTGCCCCCGCCACCGCAGGCCGTCGCCGCCAGGGCGATGGCCACCACACCTGCGGCCCACTTGGCGTGCGTGGCTCCGCGCATGGAGTCCTCCCAGAGTCCCATTCGAGTCCAAGTCACACTCAGGCCCACATATCACCCCAGAAGTGCGCGTACCGCACGTCGGCCGAGGCCGTACGGGCGCACAGACGGGTGGGCCCGCAGTTCCGGTGAAGGAACCGCGGGCCCACCCGTATGACGCTGTGTTCAGGCCGCGTCGACGCCACGCTTCTAACCGATAAGAGCAGCCTTCTCCTCGGCGAAGTGGCACGCCGACTCGTGCGCCACCGGGCTGTCCAGACCCTGGAAGCGCTCCGGGATCGCGAGCAGCGGCAGCTCGGTCGCGCAGCGGTCCTGCGCCTTCCAGCACCGGGTGCGGAAGCGGCAGCCCGACGGCGGGTTGGCGGGCGAGGGGACGTCACCGGTGAGGATGATCCGCTCGCGGTGCTCGCGCGCGTCCGGGTCGGGGACCGGGACGGCGGAGAGCAGCGCCTGGGTGTAGGGGTGCGTCGGGTGCTCGTAGATCTGCTGGTCGGTGCCGATCTCGGCCATCTTGCCGAGGTACATCACCCCGACCCGGTCCGAGATGTGCCGGACGATCGACAGGTCGTGCGCGATGAAGAGGTAGGAGAGGTTGAACTCGTCCTGGAGCTTCCCCATCAGGTTGATGACCTGCGCCTGGACGGAGACGTCCAGGGCGGAGACCGGCTCGTCGCAGATGATGATCTCGGGGTGCAGGGCCAGGCCGCGGGCGATGCCGATGCGCTGGCGCTGACCGCCGGAGAACTGGTGCGGGTAGCGGTTGATGTACTCCGGGTTCAGGCCCACGACGTCCAGGAGCTCCTGGACCTTGCGCCGCCGGTCGCCCTTGGGAGCCACCTCGGGGTGGATGTCGAAGGGCTCCCCGATGATGTCGCCGACCGTCATGCGCGGGTTCAGCGAGGTGTACGGGTCCTGGAACACCATCTGGATGTTGCGGCGGACGGCCTTCAGGGCGCGCCCGGACAGCTTGGTGATGTCCTGGCCCTTGTAGAAGACCTCGCCGGACGTCGCCTGCTCCAGCGTCATCAGGAGCTTGGCGACGGTCGACTTGCCGCAGCCGGACTCGCCGACGATGCCCAGGGTCTCGCCCTGGTACAGGTCGAAGGAGATGTCGTCCACGGCCTTGACCGCGCCGACCTGCTTCTTGACGAGGATGCCGCTGGTCAGCGGGAAGTGCTTGACCAGGTTGCGCACCTGGAGGATCGGCTCGCCCCGGTCGACCCGGGCGTCCAGGATCGCCTCGACCTCGGAGGTCGTCGAGGCGTCCTGCTGTACGACGTCGGTGACGTTCGGGGTCTCGTCCGTCTTCTTGAGCTCAGCCATCGATCGTCTCCTTCCAGAAGTGGCAGGCGCTGCCGCGGCCGGTCAGCTCGGTGCCGTCCCGCTCGGTGACCGGGAGGAGCGCCGGGATGTCGGTGCGGCAGATGTCCTGCGCCATGGTGCACCGGGGGTTGAACGCGCAACCCGAGGGCACCTTCAGGAGGTTGGGCGGCAGGCCCTTGATCGCGAAGAGCTCCTGGCCCTTCTGGTCGAGCCGCGGGATCGAGGCCAGCAGGCCCTTGGTGTACGGGTGCGCGGGACGCTTGTAGATCTCGCGCACCGGCGCCTGCTCGACGATCCGGCCGGCGTACATGACCGCGATCTTGTCCGCGACGTCGGCGACCACGCCGAGGTCGTGGGTGATCAGGATCAGACCCATGTTGAACTCGCGCTGGAGCTCCGCGAGCAGATCCATGACCTGGGCCTGGACGGTCACGTCGAGCGCGGTGGTCGGCTCGTCCGCGATGATCAGGTCCGGCTCCAGGGCCAGCGCCATGGCGATCATGATGCGCTGGCGCATGCCGCCGGAGAACTGGTGGGGGTAGTCGTTGACCCGGGCCCTGGCGGCGGGGATCTTGACCCGGTCCATCAGCTCGACGGCCTTGTCCTTGGCCGCCTTCTTGGACAGGCCCTGGTGGACCCGGAACATCTCGCCCAGCTGGTAGCCCACGGTGAGCACGGGGTTGAGCGAGGAGAGCGCGTCCTGGAAGATCATCGCGATCTTCCGGCCACGGATCTTGCGGCGCTCCTCTGCGGACATCTTCAGCATGTCCTGGCCGCGGAAGAGGATCTCGCCCTGGGGGATCCTGCCCGGCGGCATGTCCAGGATGCCCATGATCGCCTGCGCGGTCACGGACTTGCCGGAGCCGGACTCACCGAGGACGGCGAGGGTTTCGCCGGCGTTCACCGAGTAGTTGACTCCGTTGACCGCCTTGGCCACGCCCTCACGGGTGTGGAACTCCACGTGCAGGTCGCGCACTTCGAGCAGCGGGCCCTTGTGGTCGTCCTCGCCCCGGGGCGCCGGGATGGTGGCGGTGTTGGTGGTCTTGGCCGTGTTGGCCGTGTTGGCCGTGTTGTCGCTGATGCTCACGTCGTATGCCCTCCTCAGCGCATCTTCGGGTCGAGGGCGTTACGGACGGCTTCGCCGAGCATGATGAACGCCAGAACGGTGATGCTCAGCATGATCGACGGGTACAGCATGATGTGCTGCGCCGTACGGATCTGGGCGATGCCCGCGGAGATGTCCACACCCCAGGAGATGGCCGGGGACGACAGGCCGAGTCCCAGGTAGGACAGGGTCGCCTCGGCCGAGATGAAGACACCCAGCGAGATCGTGGAGACCACGATCACCGGGGCCATCGCGTTCGGCAGGATGTGCCGGAACAGGATCCGCGAGGTGGACGCGCCCAGCGCCTTGGCGGCGTGCACGTAGTCCGACTGCTTGATGGTCAGCACCGCGCCGCGCATGACACGGGCGGTCTGGGTCCAGCCGAGGAACGCCAGCGCCAGGGACACCACCCACACCGAGCGAGAGGTGAAGGACTGAAGGACGACCATCGAGCCGAGCAGGAAGGGGATGCCGAAGAAGACGTTGGTCACGAAGCCGGAGAGCAGCGCGTCCAGCCAGCCGCCGAAGTAGCCGGCGACGAGTCCGATGAGCCCGCCGATTACGGTCACGAGCAGGGTCACGGAGATGCCGACGATGATCGAGGCACGGGTGCCGTGGATCAGACGGGCGTAGACGCTGCGGCCCTGGCCGTCGTAGCCGAGCCATTCGGGCGAGCCGACCTTGCTGAGCTCCGGCTTGCCGAGGTAGTGGTGCACCAGGTCGCCGGTGGTGGGCGAGGCGCTGGTGAACAGCGTCGGGAACGCCGCGATGATCAGCAGGACAAGGATCAGCACGGACGCCACGAGGAAGTACGGGTTGCGCCGCAGGTCGACCCAGGCGTCGCCCCACAGGCTGCGGGTCTTCTCGGACTTGGGGGCGGCGGGCGGGACGGCGGGTCCGGCCTCGTCGGCCTCCGGAGCGGTCTTGATCAGGTCAGGCATACCGGATCCTCGGGTCCAGGACCGCGTACAGCAGGTCGACGAGCAGGGCCATGACGAGGTAGACGATCACGAGGATGGTCACCAGACCGACGAGGGTGGTGCCCTCGCGCCGGACGATCGACTCGTAGATCAGTCCGCCGACGCCCTTGATGTTGAAGATGCTCTCGGTGACGACCGCGCCACCCATCAGCGCGCCGAGGTCGGTGCCGAGGAAGGTGACGACCGGGATGAGCGAGTTGCGCATCAGGTGGACGCCGATGACGCGGCTGCGCGGCAGTCCCTTGGCGACCGCCGTGCGCATGTAGTCGGCGCGCAGGTTCTCGGCCATCGAGGTCCGGGTGAGCCGGACGACATAGGCGAGCGAGAGCGAGCCGAGGACCATCGCGGGCGCGATCAGTTCACTGGTGTTCTCGTCGAGGCTGACGTTCTCGACGCCGAAGACACCCGTGACGATGTTGCCGATCACGAAGACCGGGACCGAGATGATGATCAGCGTGAAGATCAGGATGGCGTTGTCGGCCAGCCGTCCGGCGCGCATGCCCGCGAAGATGCCCAGGCCGAGGCCGGCGACGATCTCGAAGACGAACGCCAGACCCGCCAGACGCAGCGTGACGGGGAAGGCGCCGCTCAGGACGTCGGTGACCGGCCGCCCGCTGGCGATCTGGTTGCCGAAGTCGAAGTGCAGCACGATGCCGGACATGTAGTCCCAGTACTGCTTCAGGACGGGTTGATCAAGACCGAGGTCGTGTCTGATCTTCGCGACGGTGGTCGGGTCGGCGGCCTTGTCGCCGAACAGCGCCGCGACGGGGTCGCCGGGCAGCGTGTAGACCATGAGGAAGATCAGCAGAGTTGTCCCGAGGAAGACCGGGATCATCTGGAGCAGTCGTCGTGCGACATAGCGCCCCATCGTGCCTCCATAGAAGTGGCAGCGGCAGCCCACGGGCCCTCCCGTGGCCCGCGCCTGACGGCGCGGGGTGTCGTGGAAGGGCCCGGGCCACAGCGTACGGCCAGGTGCGGGACCGGATCGTGGTCGCGGTCCCGCACCGCGTGCGAACTACGCTTCGGTGATGACTACTTCTTGTGAACCTGGATGTCCGTCAGGATCGGGTCACCCTGCTGGTTGTAGTCCACGCCGGAAACCGCCTGCGAGTAGCCGGCGTTGACCTTGTAGTACCAGAGGGGGATCGACGGCATGTAGTTGACCAGGTCCTTCTCGATGTCCTGGTACTGCTTCACCGAGTCGTCCAGGGACGCCGCGGAGTCCGCCTTGGCGATCTTCGCATCGAGGTCCTTGTTGGAGAACCCACCCTGGTTGCCGCCCGCGTCCGTACGGAACAGGTCGCTGATGAAGTTGGCGTTCACCGGGTAGTCGAGCACCCAGCCGGAGCGGTAGAGCGACTTGACCTGCTTGCTGTTCCTGGCCTGGTTGTCGGCCTGGAAGTCGGGCTTGCTGTCGCCCGTGCACTTGACGCCGGTGGCCTGGGTGATGCTGTTGCAGACAGCCTCGACCCACTCCTTGTGGCCGCCGTCCGCGTTGTACTGGATGGTGATCGCGCCGTTGGGGACGCCGCCGCCCTCGGTGATGAGCTGCTTGGCCTTGGCCGGGTCGTACTTGGTGATGTCGCCGGCGGCGTTGGGCTGGTAGCCCAGGACGCCCTTGGCGACCCAGCCGGTGGCGGGCTCACGGGTGCCGTTGAGCACGGTCTTGGTGATCGTGTCCCGGTCGATCGCCATCGAAAGGCCCTGGAGCACCTTCGGGTTGACCGTCTTCCACTGGTCCGTGTAGAACGCGACCGCGATCGTCTGGATGGCCGAGTACGGCTTGTCAACCGCGCGGTCGCCGAGGTCCTGACGGTACTTCGGCAGGTCCTTCGGGCCGATCTGGCGCAGCACGTCGACGTTGCCGGCCTTCAGGTCCTGGTAGGCGACCTCGAGGGTGGTGTAGTTCTTGAAGAGAACACCACCGTTCTTCGCCTTGTCCGGGCCCTTGTAGTCGTCGTAACGGACGACCTTGATCTGCTTCTTGTGGTCCCAGCTCTCGAACTTGTAGGGGCCGTTGCCGATCGGGTGCTCGCCCGCGGCCTTCGGGTCCTTGAAGAAGGAGTCGGGCAGCGGCGAGTAGGCCGTGTAACCCAGCTTGTACGCGAAGTACGGCAGCGGGGCGTTGAGCTCGATGGTGAACGTGTTGTCGTCCACGACCTTCAGACCCGACATGGCGTCGGCGGTGGGCTTGGCGCCCTTCTCGGCCGGGTGGACGTCGGTGTAACCCTTGATCGCGTCGAACCACGACGAGTTGATCTGGTTGTTGTTGACGTTCGCGGCCCAGTTCCACGCCTTGACGTAGGAGTTGGCCGTGACCGGCGTCCCGTCGTGGAACTTCCAGTCCTTCTTCAGCTTCACGGTCCAGGTCTTGCTGTCCGGGCTGGTGACGGACTCGGCGTTGACCATCGTGAGCTTGCCCTGCGCGTCGTAGTCGACGAGCTGGGAGAAGATCGAGTTGACGGCGAGGCTGCCGTTCGACTCCTGGGTGTCCGACGGAATCAGCGCGTGCTCCGGCTCACCGAGCTCCACGGAGAAGATGCCGTTCGGGTCAACCGCCCCCTTGGCCCCGCTGTCGCTCTTACCGCCACCGCCACAAGCGGTCGCGGCCAGGGCGATGATTGCCGCTCCCGCGACCCACTTGGCGCTCGTAGCACCACGCATGGGTTTCCTCCTCATGAGTCCACTTGTCACTACAAGAAGGGCACTTCTACGCGCGCTGACACCCCTGACAGCGCTGGTACGTCAAGTGCCCCGAGTGTGCTCGTGAGTCGGCACTCCCCACAGTGCGTGACCCATTGACCCGAGCTCAATGGAGCCAACTATTAAGTACGGCCGGGCTGTAAACCACACTTAAAGGGTCTCGTTTTGACAACATCAGTACCGGGCAACGGCCCGAAATCCGGACAAAATGAGCACAGACAGACACCCGCGAAACGGACCGTTAACGCATCTTCCGGAGAGCGACGGTCGATATCCGAACAGGATGCCCCTTAAAACAACTTGACCCTAGGGCCTCCCCCGCCCACTCCCGGGCTCTTTGGACAGTCCTTTGAACTCGATCACCCGCCGGGGTGGACACGGCCGTCCAAACCTCCCGGCGACGCCGAAGGGCCCGGCTTCGCGGCGTGTGCCGGGAAGCCGGGCCCTTCGGGCGCGGAAGACGCGTCAGTTGCGCTTGGCGCGCGAGGCGGTGCGGCCGCGCTCCTTGGCGTCCAGGACGACCTTGCGGATGCGCACGGCCTCCGGGGTCACCTCGACGCACTCGTCGTCGCGGCAGAACTCCAGGGACTGCTCGAGCGAGAGCTTGCGCGCCGGCACCACGTTCTCGGTGTTGTCGGCGGAAGCGGCACGCATGTTGGTGAGCTTCTTCTCCTTGGTGATGTTCACGTCCATGTCGTCGGCGCGCGAGTTCTCACCGACGATCATGCCCTCGTAGACCTCGGTGCCGGGCTCGGTGAACAGCACACCGCGCTCCTGGAGGTTGATCATCGCGAAGGGGGTGACCGAACCGGCGCGGTCGGCGACGAGCGAACCGTTGTTACGGGTCGTCAGGGTGCCGAACCACGGCTCGTGACCCTCGTGGATGGAGTGGGCGATACCGGTGCCGCGGGTGTTCGTCAGGAACTCCGTACGGAAGCCGATGAGGCCGCGCGAGGGCACGACGAACTCCATGCGGACCCAGCCGGAGCCGTGGTTGGACATGTTGTCCATGCGGCCCTTGCGCACGCCCATGAGCTGCGTGACCGCGCCCATGTGCTCCTCGGGGACGTCCACCGTCAGGCGCTCGACCGGCTCGTGCACCTTGCCGTCGACGAGCTTGGTGACCACCTGCGGCTTGCCGATGGTCAGCTCGAAGCCCTCGCGGCGCATCTGCTCGACGAGGATCGCGAGCGCGAGCTCACCGCGGCCCTGGACCTCCCAGGCGTCCGGACGCTCGGTGTCCAGCACGCGCAGCGATACGTTGCCGATGAGCTCGCGGTCCAGGCGGTCCTTGACCTGACGGGCGGTGACCTTGCGGTCCTTGACGGTCGCCTTGGCGTCCGCGCCCTTGCCGGAACCACCGCGGCCGACCAGCGGCGAGGTGTTGGTGCCGATGGTCATGGAGATGGCCGGCTGGTCGACCGTGATCAGCGGCAGCGCGATCGGGTTCTCCGGGTCGGCCAGGGTCTCGCCGATCATGATGTCGGGGATGCCCGCGACGGCGCAGATGTCACCGGGGCCGGCCACCTCGGCCGGCTTGCGGGTCAGAGCCTCGGTCATCATCAGCTCGGTGATGCGGACGTTGGAGATCGTGCCGTCCCGCTTGATCCACGCGACCGTCTGGCCCTTGCGCAGCTCGCCCTGCTCGACGCGGAGCAGCGCGATGCGGCCGAGGAAGTTGTCGGCGTCGAGGTTGGTGACGTGCGCCTGGAGGGGGGCGCTCTCGTCGTACTCGGGGGCCGGGACGCTGGAGAGGATCGTGGAGAAGAACGGCTCCAGGTTGTCGCTGTCGGCCGGGACGGTGCCGTCCTCCGGCTTGGTCAGCGACGCGACGCCGTCACGGGCGCAGGCGTAGACGATCGGGAACTCGATCTGGTCCTCGTCGGCGTCCAGGTCGAGGAAGAGGTCGTACGTCTCGTTGACGACCTCGTCGATCCGGGAGTCGGGGCGGTCCGTCTTGTTGATGCACAGGATGACGGGCAGGCGCTGCTGAAGGGCCTTGCGCAGCACGAAACGGGTCTGCGGCAGGGGGCCCTCGGAGGCGTCCACGAGCAGGACGACCGCGTCCACCATCGAAAGACCGCGCTCGACCTCGCCACCGAAGTCGGCGTGGCCCGGGGTGTCGATGATGTTGATGGTGATGACGTCGCCGCCATCCTTGGGGTGGTACTTGACGGCCGTGTTCTTGGCCAGGATCGTGATGCCCTTCTCACGCTCCAGATCGTTGCTGTCCATCATGCGGTCGTCGAGCGACTCGGCGGCGTGCGCGGCGAAGGCGCCGGCCTGCTTGAGCATGGCGTCGACCAGCGTGGTCTTGCCGTGGTCGACGTGGGCGACGATGGCGACGTTACGGATGTCGTGGCGCGTGGGCATACTGACTGGCGCTTCTCTCGATCGTGGGATCAGGCGTCTGACGCGGTCGAGTCCTCGTCCGCCCGCCGGGCAGACAGGCCACGGCTGCCTCCCATGGTACGGGGCGGCCGCGCCGACGGCCTCCCGGGCCGATTCCGGCGATCTTCAGCAGGGGGCGAGTAGGCGGGCGGCAGGGTCCGCACCGTGATTGAGCCTGGGTCAGGGGCGTACCCGACCTTGCCCGCCGGCGGGACCGGCGGGCAAGAGACTTGAGCAGGTTCTGAGCTTGGGCCGCCGTTCGTGCCCCACCCCTGACCTGCTGATTTCCTGTTCTAGCTCACTTTCTGGCGCTTTCTGTTCTTCTCGTTCTTGTCATCCCGCTGGTCCTGCTGGTTCATCTAGTCCTTCTCGTTCTTCTCGTTCGGCGATCCGCCGTGCGCCGCCGCCGGCTTCTTGAAGCCGATGTCCTGGAAGTGCGGGGTGGCGAAGCCGAAGGCGCCCGCGTTGGCCACGTTCGGCTTCACGGCGACCAGCTGCGGGCGCTGGTAGAGCGGGATGGAGCCGGCCGCCGCCCAGATCCTGGCGTCGGCCTTCTGGACGAGGTCGCGTGCCTCGTCCTCGTCCAGCTCGCCCGCCGCCTGCTCGAAGAGCTGGTCGATGTGGTCGGTGCCGACCCGGCTGTAGTTCTGCTCGACGACCAGCGAGCCGTCGGCGGCGGGCTCCGGCTTGGCGAAGATCGGCCGGTCGTCGGTGGCCGGGTAGGCGGTGCCGGGCCAGGAGTACAGGGCGAGGTCGAAGTCGCCGGAGGCGATGTGGTCCTTGAAGTAGCTGTCGTCGGCGACCTTGACGGTCTCGGTGTTGATCCCGACGCCCTTCAGCATGGCCGCGATCCTGTCGCCCACGTCACGCAGCGACTGCGAGCCGGGCCCCGAGGGCAGGACGAAGCGCAGGGTGAGCGGCTTGCCGTCCTTGCCGAGCGGTCCGCTGTTGGGCGCCGGGGCCGCGGTCCCCTTGGGGGCGTACGCGCCGGGGGCACCGCCCTTGAGCCGGGCCTCGGTCTTGGTGTGCTTGTCGGCGCCCTTCTTCGTCTGATCGGCGGGCTCGGCGTCCAGGAGCCGGGCCTGGCGCAGCAGCGCCACCCGCACGCCGCCGGGCTTGTCGTCGCCGACGATGTAGGTGCCCTCGTCGTTGGGGTGGTTTCCGGCCGCCGGGCGCTTGCCGTCCTCGGACTGCTGCTCGCCGTCGGGCTTGCTGCCGGCCTTGGCGGCGTCCTGCTTGGGCTTCATACGGGCCCCGGCGGGCGTCCATCCGGCATCCGCGAGCAGCGCCCGGGCCTCCTGGGTGTCCTGGCTGCCGAGCGCGTCGCTGTTGTCGGTGTACGCGTCCTGCCCGGCCAGCGCGAGATGGCTGCCGGGAGGCTGGGCCGGCAGGCCGAGCGGCTTGAGGACCGCCTCTGCGATCTCCTTGCGGTTCAGGGCTCTGGCCACCGCGCGCCTGACCCGCTCATCGGCGAGCGGACCCGAGGCGCCGTTCAGGGCGAGCTGGGTGTAGGCGGGCTCCAGGGACTTGCGGACTGCGAGGCCGCGCAGGCCGGCCTGCTCGGCGGCGTACCTCTCCACGGCGGCCTCGGTCTCCTTGCGGGCCTGGCGCTCCGCCTCGGCCCTCTCCTCCTCGCCGCTGTGGGCGATGGCCCAGGAGCGCAGGGCGGAGGCCGGGGTGATGGCGGCGCCGGGGCCGTGGTTGAGGGCCTGGCCCTTGTCGCGTTCGGCGAGCGCGATGCGGTCGGCGTCGGCGCGGTCGATCTCGGCCACATCCACGGTGCCGCCCGCCAGCGCGGCGGCCCGCTTGTCGCGCGCCACAGCCGTCAGGACGAGGCTGTCGAGCTTGGCGGGCCGGCCCCACCAGCGCGGATTGCGCTCCAGGGTGATGGTGCCGCGCGCGCGGTCGGCCTCTTTCAGGCCGAAGGGACCCGCCGTCGCCTTGAGCTTGGTGCGGGCGCCGTCGTTGAAGGCGTCGGGGGTGCCGGTGACGTCCTTGGGGTAGAGCGGGCTGAACAGGGAGCGCCAGTCGGCGTAGGGCTTGGCGAAGGTGACCTTGACCTCCAGGTCGTTCGCGCCCTTCTCGATCTTCTCGATGCGCTCGTACCCGGCGTTGCGGGCGGTCCAGTACGCGGAGTCCTTGCCGCTGAGGGCGCGCCACTGGGCGACGAAGTCGGGCGCGCCGATCTCCCGGCCGTCGCTCCACACCGCCTTCTGGTTGAGCTTGTAGAGCACGACCTGCTTGGGCTCGCGCTTGACGACCTCCGCGGACTCCAGATAGTCGGGGTTGCGCTGCGGCCGGCCGTGCTCGTCCAGCGTGAACAGCGCGGGCAGCACCGCCTGCGCGACGCGCTGGGTGCCGGCGTCGGCGTCGGCCTGGAAGGTGTTGAGCGTCTCGGGCATCGCGTCGACGGCCCACTTCAGGGTGCCCCCGTCGGTGACGTTCGCCCGGGCCGCGGCCCCGATGTCCTGGGGCGCGGCGCCCGCCGCGGTCCCGCTGTCGGACGAGCCGCAGCCGGTCAGCACGGGGAGCGCGAGCACTCCACTGGTCAGGAGCGCGATGGAGCGCGACCGCCAAGAGGCCGCGGTCCGGATCGCCGCGACGATCCGGGGCGCTCCCCCGTTCGGGTCACCGACGTGGGACATGGCTTGTACCTCTTCGTCAGATGTATGGGATTTGATGCCATTTCGTGATGATCACACGTATCCCAGCCACTGAAGAGGACGCCCGCGCTCCTGGGGCGACGACACGGCGCGGCGGGCCCCGAAGCCCACCCGTGCGGCCGAACGCGCGCCGGGGCGCGGGCGCCCGGGCCACCCTTTTGGCCGACACCGGCCCCCAGACACCCCCCAGGGGGCGCCCACGCACCGCGCGACCCCACAACCCCGTGCACGCACCTTCACAATCGCGCGGGTGAGGCGCCACACTTCTCGGCGCATGAACATTGCCACCCGCTCCGGCGAAAGGCGGGCAAGTCATGTCCCTGCACGACGAGTTGACGGCCACTCAGCGCTGTCTCGAGGAACTTCTGCGGTCCGTGGGGCGCCTGGAGAAGGAGTGCGGGCCCGGCCTGGACATCCGGCGGGTGCGGACCGACGCGGGCCATCTGAGCGAGAGTCTCGCGCTGCTGCGCGAGGCGGCGCCCCCCGGCGGCGCCCCCGCCCGCCCCGACCTGGTCACCATCCCCGACGCCCCGTACGACACCTCGCTCTGGACCGACTCGGACGACGAAGGGCTCGGGAGCACCCGGTCCCGCGGCCGGCGCACCCCCTGACCTCCACGGGAGCCCCCCTTGGCCACAGGCACGGAACCCTCTCCCCTGACAGGGGACGGCACCGGCGTCCATGACGCCTCACGCGCCGCGATCACCCCCCGCCACCTGCGCACCGACCGCTGGTGGCTCGCGCCGGCCGTCACCGCCGCGGGGCTGCTCGCCTTCGTCGTCTACTCGACCTGGCGGGCGTTCGCGAACGCGGACTACTACCACGCGCCCTACGTCTCGCCCTTCTACTCGCCGTGCCTCGCGGACAACTGCGCCCCCATGCGGCACGGCCCGAACGCGGAGATCTTCGGCAACTGGTGGGGCCTGTCCCCGGCGCTCATCGTTCTGATCTTCCCGCTCGGCTTCCGCCTGACCTGCTACTACTACCGCAAGGCGTACTACCGGGGCTTCTGGGCCTCGCCGCCGGCCTGCGCGGTGGCCGAGCCGCACAAGAAGTACTCCGGCGAGACCCGCTTCCCGCTGATCCTGCAAAACGTCCACCGGTACTTCTTCTACTTCGCGGTCGTCGTCGCCGGCATCCTCACGTACGACACGGCGCTCGCCTTCCGCGACGAGCACTACCGGTGGGGCCACATGGGGCTCGGCAGCCTGCTGTTCCTGGTCAACATCGCGCTGATCTGGACGTACACCCTCTCCTGCCACTCCTGCCGGCACATCGTCGGCGGCCGCCTGCGGCACTTCTCCAAGCATCCGGTGCGCTACCGGCTGTGGGGCTTCGTCGGGAAGCTGAATGAGCGTCACATGATGCTGGCCTGGGCGTCGTTGATCAGCGTCGCGCTCGCCGACTTCTATGTGTATCTGCTCGCCACCGGGGCGTTCGACGATCCGAGGTTCTTCTGAATGAAGGCAGCGTAGATGACTCAGCTGGAACGGCAGCAGTGGGACGTCGTCGTGGTCGGCGCGGGCGGAGCGGGGCTGCGGGCCGCCATCGAGGCCAGGGAGCGCGGCCGGCGGACGGCGGTGATCTGCAAGTCCCTCTTCGGCAAGGCGCACACCGTGATGGCCGAGGGCGGCATCGCCGCCTCCATGGGCAATGTCAACGCCGGTGACAACTGGCAGGTCCACTTCCGCGACACCATGCGCGGCGGGAAGTTCCTCAACCAGTGGCGGATGGCCGAGCTGCACGCGCGCGAGGCCCCCGAGCGCGTGTGGGAGCTGGAGACGTGGGGGGCCCTGTTCGACCGCACCCCCGACGGCCGGATCTCGCAGCGCAACTTCGGCGGTCACGAGTACCCGCGTCTGGCCCACGTCGGTGACCGTACGGGCCTTGAGCTCATCCGCACCCTCCAGCAGAAGATCGTGAGCCTCCAGCAGCAGGACAAGCGGGAGTTCGGCGACTACGAGGCGCGCCTGAAAGTCTTTCAGGAGTGCACTGTCACACGGGTGTTGAAGGACGGCGAGCGCGTCAGCGGGGCGTTCTGCTACGAGCGCGAGAGCGGCCGCTTCTTCGTCCTTGAGGCCCCCGCCGTGGTGCTTGCCACCGGCGGCATCGGCAAGTCGTTCAAGGTGACCTCCAACTCGTGGGAGTACACCGGCGACGGCCACGCGCTCGCGCTGCTCGCGGGGGCGCCGCTGGTGAACATGGAGTTCGTGCAGTTCCACCCGACCGGCATGGTCTGGCCGCCCTCGGTCAAGGGCATCCTGGTCACCGAGTCGGTGCGCGGCGACGGCGGGGTGCTGCGCAACTCCGAGGGCAAGCGGTTCATGTTCGACTACGTGCCGGACGTCTTCAAGGAGAAGTACGCGCAGTCCGAGGACGAGGGCGACCGCTGGTACGAGGACCCCGACCACAACCGCCGCCCGCCCGAGCTGCTGCCCCGCGACGAGGTCGCCCGGGCCATCAACGCCGAGGTCAAGGCGGGCCGGGGCACCCCGCACGGCGGCGTCTTCCTCGATGTGTCGACCCGGATGCCGGCCGAGGTGATCCGGCGCCGGCTGCCGTCGATGTACCACCAGTTCAAGGAGCTGGCGGACGTGGACATCACGGCCGAGGCGATGGAGGTGGGGCCCACCTGCCATTACGTGATGGGCGGTGTGGCGGTCGACTCCGACAGCGCGGCGGCCCGGGGGGTGCCGGGCCTGTTCGCGGCCGGGGAGGTCGCGGGCGGCATGCACGGCTCCAACCGGCTCGGCGGCAACTCGCTCTCCGACCTCCTGGTCTTCGGCCGGCGCGCCGGTCTGCACGCCGCCCGGTACGCGGACTCGCTCGCCGTACGCCCCGCCGTGGACGAGGCCCAGATCGACGCCGCCGCGGCCGAGGCGCTGCGCCCCTTCAGCGCCGAGGGCCCCGCGGACGGCTCGCCCGCAGAGAACCCGTACACCCTGCACCAGGAACTCCAGCAGGCCATGAACGACCTGGTCGGCATCATCCGCCGGGAGGGCGAGATGCGCGAGGCGCTGCGCAGACTCGCCGAGCTGCGCACGCGGGCCCGGCGGGCCGGGGTGGAGGGGCACCGCCAGTTCAACCCGGGCTGGCACCTCGCGCTCGACCTGCGCAACATGCTGCTCGTGAGCGAGTGCGTGGCGCGGGCCGCCCTTGAGCGGACCGAGAGCCGTGGCGGCCACACCCGCGAGGACCGGCCCGCCATGGACCGCTCCTGGCGCCGGGTGAACCTGCTGTGCCGCCTGGCCGACCCCACCGTTGGCCTGGCGCCGTCCGAGTCCGAGGGCGGCCAGATCCGGCTGGTCCGCGAGGAGACCGACCCCATCCGTGCCGATCTGCTCTCCCTGTTCGAGAGGGAGGAGCTGGCCAAGTACCTCGCCGAAGAGGAGCTCAAGAGTTGAGTACGTACGATGCGAGCTTCCGGGTCTGGCGGGGCGACACCGGCGGCGGTGAGCTCACCGACTTCACGGTCCAGGTGAACGACGGCGAAGTGGTCCTCGACATCATCCACCGCCTCCAGGCGACCCAGGCGCCCGACCTCGCGGTGCGCTGGAACTGCAAGGCGGGCAAGTGCGGTTCGTGCAGCGCGGAGATCAACGGGCGGCCGCGTCTGATGTGCATGACGCGGATGTCGGTGTTCGCGCCGGGCGACGTGATCACGGTAACTCCCTTGCGAGCCTTCCCCGTTGTGCGGGATCTGGTCACGGACGTCACGTTCAACTACACCAAGGCGCGGGAGGTGCCGGCGTTCGTGCCGCCCAAGGGGGTGGCGCCCGGGGAGTACCGGATGGCGCAGATCGACGTGGAGCGCTCGCAGGAGTTCCGCAAGTGCATCGAGTGCTTCCTGTGCCAGGACACGTGCCACGTGGTGCGCGACCACGAGGAGAACAAGGGGGCCTTCGCGGGCCCGCGCTTCTTGATGCGGGTCGCCGAACTCGACATGCACCCGCTGGACGCGGCGCTCGAGGCGGGCCTGGACCGCAAGCGAGCCGCGCAGGACGAGCACGGTCTCGGTTACTGCAACATCACCAAGTGCTGTACGGAGGTGTGCCCCGAGCACATCAAGATCACCGACAACGCGCTGATCCCGTTGAAGGAGCGGGCGGTGGACCGCAAGTACGACCCGCTGGTGTGGCTGGGCAGCCGCATCCGGCGCCGCGAGGACTGAGCCGGGACCGCGTGGCCGCGCGGCGGGTGGCGGCGTGGCGTCAGCTCCATCCCCTGCGGTATGCGCCCCAGTCCTCGCCACGTTCGGCGAAGTCGACGTAGAGGGCGACGCCGAAGTGCTGACGGTGGCGGTCGGTGCGGGCGAGCCCCAGCCGGGCGCCGCGCACGGCCGCCTCCACGGTCTCGGCGGAGCCGTGGTGGGTCGCGCTCTCGTCGTCGTAGAACGGCAGCCCCATGAGCAGGTCCGTGTCCTTCGGGGTGACTTGGAGGGCCAGCGCGGTCTGGCGGGCCACGTATCCCCCGTACAGGCTCTGGAGAGGCATCGCGGTGTCGTACGACATCACGGCGATCTGGTCCACACGGCGGGCCACTTGGCCGAAGTACGCCTGTGACCACCACTTGCCGTGCCCGGTGAGGCCTTCGGCGGCGGCGTGCAGGGCGGGCAGCGGGTCTATCTGGTGCGCCGCGACCGAGAGCAGGGCGCCGCGCGGGCGGGTGAGGGCGCGCAGCGAGTCCAGCAGGGCGAGGTAGTCGCGGTCGCCCGAGGGCAGCGGCTCCAGGTCGAAGTGGACGCCGTCGACGTGGGCGGTGTCGAGCACCTGGCGGGTGGTCGCGACGACGGCGGCCCGCGTCGCGGCGTCCTCCAGCCGCAGGCCGACCGGGCCCTCGCTCGCCAGCTCGTCGCCGAGCCAGGCCTGGACGCGCACTCCGGGCAGCCTGCGGTGGACGCCGTCCACCAGCCAGCGGGCGCGGGGGTAGCGGGTGGTGGGGAGGGTGCCGTCGTGGTTGAGGGGGCCGGTGTGCACGAAAAGGTCTTTGATGCCGCTGCCGCGCACCTTGGCGGCGAACGCGTCGAGGTCCCTCTCGCTCTTGCGCCCGTCGACCCACGCGTGGCCGAGCCAGTACGCGTCCCGGTCCCGGGTCCGGGTGTCGGCGCCGGGGACGCCGGCGTACTGGGCGCGCAGGCCGACGCCTGCGGCGGCGACGGCGAGGCTGAGGGTGAGGGCGGTGGTGAGCAGGGCGCGGCGGGTCCAGCGGCCACCGCGACCGTGCCACCAGGTGCGTATCCCCGCCAATGTGCCCTCCCCCGTCATGCGCTCGGGCCACCCTAACGGCCCCGGCCGGGGCCCACGGGCCCGGGCATCCCGTGCGGGCCGCGCCCCTGGCGGGGTCGGTGCCGGCCCGCACCGGCAGCCTCAACCCGCCCGGACGGAGCCCCAGGGAGCTCGGCTGCGGACCGTGGTCGCTCCTCGCGCAGTTCCCCGCGCCCCTGGCAGGGTCCGTGCTGGCCCGTCCGGCATACCTCAGCCGGTCCGGCCGGAACCCCAGGGACCCCGGCCGCGCAGTTCCCCGCGCCCCTGGCGGGGTTGGTGCTGGCCCGCATCGGCATAGTCAGCCCGTCCGGCGCTTGAGGACGAGGCCGTTCAGGCCGAACGGGGTCTGGGGCGGAGCCCCAGGGACCTCGGCTGCGGACCGTGGTCGCTCCTCGCGCAGTTCCCCGCGCCCCTGGCAGGGTCCGTGCTGGCCCGTCCGGCATACCTCAGCCGGTCCGGCGATTGAGGACGAGGCCGTTCAGGCCGAACGGGGTCTGGGGCGGAGCCCCAGGGACCTCGGCTGCGGGCCCTGGTCGCTCCTCGCGCAGTTCCCCGCGCCCCTGGCGGGGTCCGTGCTGGCCCGCATGGGCATAGTCAGCCCGTCCGGCGATTGAGGACGAGGCCGTTCAGGCCGAACGGGGGCTGGGGCGGAGCCCCAGGGTCCGGGTGCGAGGGGGTGGATTCGGCCATACGCTCGGTGGTGTGACGCCGCCCGTCAAAAGAGCCCGGCACCGCGCCGCCGCCCAGCGCCTCACCGTGGCGATGGCGTACTGGAGCTCGGCGGTGTCCGGGACCGGAACCGCCCACGCGGCCGGCACACACGGCGTCCCGCACAACTCCGGCAGCGATTTCATCCTGCCCATCGGCGTCGTGGTCGTGGTCTGCGCACTCGCCGCCTACGCATACCTGAAGCGCAAGCGGCGTACACACTCCCGCACCACGCCCGGCGGTTCGGGCGCCCACCCCGAGCCCGTACCACCCGCCACCCCCTTCGACGTACTCGACGACGAGGCACGCGCCGCCCTGGTCGCCACGGACGAGGCGGTCCGCACCAGCGCGGAGGAGCTGGACTTCGCGCGGGCGGAGTCCGACGCCAAGGCCGTGGGTCCCTTCACCGGCGCCCTCACCCACGCGCGGAGCGAACTCGCCACCGCCTTCCGGCTGCGGCAGGAACTCGACGAGGGCCGGCCCGAGGACGAGAGCGCCCGCCGGGGCGTCCTGGCCGAGATGACCGCGCGCTGCGACGGCGCCGGCCGGTGTCTGGACGCCGAGGCCGACGCCTTCGACCGGCTGCGCGCCCTCGACCAGGACCCCGCGCGGGCGATCGCCGCCGCCGAGGCGGCCTTTCGCGAGCTGACCACCCGGACCGGCGCCGCCGAGCGGACCCTCACGGGGCTGCTGCGGCAGTACGCTCCCTCGGCGTCCGCCCCCGTGGCCGGTTTCATCGAGGAGGCCAAGGACCGCCTGGTGCTCGCCACCACCAGCCTCAACGCGGCCCGCCAGGCACTCGACGCGGGCGACCGCGCGAACGCGGCGGCTCAGGTGCGGGTCGCCGAGGGCGCCGTCCACCAGGCGGGCGTCCTGGCCGACGCGGTCGAGCGACGCGGCCGCGCACTCGCCGAAGCGGCCGAGCTGCTGCCCCCTCTGCTCACCGCGTGCGACGACCGACTCGCTGATCACCAAGCCGAGTTGGATGCCGACTCCGGCCGTCATGAACGTATCGCGCGGGCCCGGTCCGTTCTCGCCGGTGTCCGTGAGGAGTCCGGCGCCGGGCCGCACGACCCGCTCGACGCGTCGCGCCGCGTGCTCGAGACCGCCGGGGCCGACGCGGGCGACGCCGCCGCACCACGGGGCCGCGCGCTGTTGGACTCCGCAGTCCTGGCCGCCCGCGCCGCGATCGACGCGGCCGACGCGCACATCGCCACCCATGGCGGCGCGGTGGGCTGCCGGGCCCGTACCCGGCTCGCGGCGGCCCGGGCGCACCTGGCCCAGCTGCCCGACACCGGGAGCGACGCGCCGGGCGCCCTGTCCTCGGCCCGGGCGGCCGACGCCCTGGCCAGGGAGGCCCTGGACCACGCCGAGCAGGACGTGGCGGCGTACCGGACGCCGGGCCTCGCGGGCGGGGCCGGAGACGGCGGCCCGGTCACCGCGCTGGCCGGCGGGATCGTCCTGGAGAGCCCGGCAACCGACGGCTCGCGGCGCCCGGGCGGCCCGCCCGGTTTCGGCGGCCCCGCGACCCGGGCCCGCCGCCACCCCTCGAACGGGCCCCGCGCGAGGAGAGCGCCGTGAGCGACAAGCAGTCCGTGCTCGGCCGCGTCGTCCGGCTTGCCAACACCGATGTGGACGCCCTGATCGCGCGGGCCGACGACCCGGGCGCCGTGCTCGACCGGCTCGTACGGGACTACACCGACGCCATCGCGGACGCCGAGCGCGCCGTGTCCACCACGCTCGGCACCCTGCGCCTGCTCGAACAGGACCACGCGGACGACGTGAGGGCGGACGCCGAGTGGGGCGCGCGGGCCCGGGCGGTGAGCCGCAGGGCGGACGTCCTGCGGGCCGCCGGGTCGGGCGGCGCGGCCGACACCTTCGACCGGCTCGCCAAGGTGGCGCTCGCCCGGCAGCTCAGAGCGGAACGCGAGGCGACCGCCGCCGAGCCCGCGATCGCCTCCCAGCGCGACCTGGTGGCCCGGCTCGGCGCGGCACTCGACGGGATGCGGGCCAGGCTCGGCGCCCTGAAGTCCGGGCACGAGGGGGTACGGGCGCGGGCGGGAACTCGGGACGGGTCCGGGGGCGTCAACCCCCTTGACACCACGACCGAGTTGGGCCGCTTCGAGGAGAAGGTGGCCCGCGAGGAGGCTCGGCTCGCGGGCCGGGAGCTCACCGCGTCCTGCCTGGACGGCGAGTTCGAGCGGCTTGAGAGCCCCGGTGACACGGCGGAGGTGGAGGCGAGACTCGCCGCCCTGAAGGCGACCACGTGAGCGATCACGTGAGCGACCGCGCGGGCGATCACGCGAGCGACCGCGCGAGGACCACCCGCACCCACGTGGGCGACGCCCCCGTCAGAACATGCTCAGGATCTGCTCCTCGGTCAGCTCCACCGGGCCCGACTCCCCGTCCGGCAGGGCGAGTTCGAACCAGACCGTCTTGCCGCGCGGCGTACGCCTCGCCCCCCAGGCGGCGCTGAGCAGTCCGACCAGCTGGAGGCCCCGCCCGCCCTCGTCGGTGTCGCGGGCCCTGCGTCGCCTCGGCTGCACCAGACCCGCGTCCCACACCTCGCACACGAGCGTACGGTCGCGCAGGAGCCGGAGCCTGATCTCCCCGTCGCCGTAGCGCAGGGCGTTGGTGACCAGCTCGCTGACCAGGAGCTCGGTGGTGTCCACGAGGTCGTCGAGGTCCCAGGCGAGCAGCTGCGTGCGGGTGAGTTCGCGGGCGCGGCCCACCGAGCGGGGCTCGCGCGGCAGCCGCCAGTCGCCGACCGCGTCCACCGGCAGACCCTGGACGCGGGCGAGCAGCAGCGCGATGTCGTCCTCGCCGTGGCGGGTGTCGAGTGAGCCGAGCACCTGGTCGCAGACGTCCTCCAGGGGGCGGCCCGGGTCGGTGAGGGTCTTGCGGAAGGCGTGCAGGCCCTCGTCGAGAGGATGGTCGCGGGACTCGACGAGCCCGTCGGTGTAGAGCGCGAGCAGGGCGCCCTCGGGCAGATCGACCTCGACCTCCTCGAAGGGTTCGCCGCCGACGCCGAGCGGCAGCCCGGGCGGCACGTCCAGGAGCATCGCGGGCTCCCCGGGGTCGTCGCCCGGCTCGACCAGGACGGGCGGAAGGTGCCCGGCGTTGGCGAACGTGCAGCGGCGGGTGACCGGGTCGTAGACCGCGTACACACAGGTGGCCAGGTAGACCTCGGACAGGTCGGCTTCGCGTGACTTGTGCGAGACGCGCGAGGCCTGCTGGCTGCCGCCGGGGGCGCCGAGTCCGCGCGCGATCTCGTCGAGGTGGGAGAGCACTTCGGCGGGTTCGAGGTCGAGCAGCGCCAGCGTCCGTACCGCCGTGCGCAGTTCGCCCATGGCCACGGCGGCGCGCAGGCCGCGCCCCATCACGTCGCCGATGACGAGCGCGGTGCGGTGTCCTGGCAGCTCGATGACGTCGAACCAGTCGCCACCGACCTCGGACTCGGCGCTGCCGGGCAGGTAGCGGCAGGCGATGTCGAGTCCGGCGGCCTCGGGGGCGCCCGGCGGCAGCAGGGAACGTTGCAGAATGAGCGCGCGCTCGTGCTCCCTGCGGTAGAGGCGGGCGTTGTCGATGCAGACGGCGGCGCGCGAGGCCAGTTCGGTGGCGAGCGCGCGATCGCGTTCGCCGAACGGCTCGCTGCCCTTGGCGCGGGCGAACTGCACGAGGCCGACGACGGTGTCGTGGGCGACCATGGGGACCGCGAGCGTCGTCTGCACGAGACCGCCGTCCGAGGGCACGGTGTGGGTGCGCGCGGTTCGCAGGGCACCGGCGTAGGGCGAGTGGAAGCGGTAGCGGTGTATGTCTCCGACGGCCACCTCCGCCTCGCCGCCGGCCGGCAGCGCGTCCGAGACGGCGCTCGCGAAAGCGACGCGCCGCAGCTCGCCGCGCCCGTCGGAGCTGCCGGGCGCGGCGTCGCCGCCGGTGAGCAGGGACTGGTAGAGGTCGACGGAGGCCAGGTCGCAGAAGCCGGGGACGGTGATGTCGAGCAGTTCGCGAGCGGTGGTCTCCAGGTCGAGGGTGTTGCCCATCCGGGCGCCTGCCTCGTTGAGGAGGGCCAGGTTGCGGCGGGCGTCGGCGGCCTCGCGGGCCGCGTTGTGACGGCGGGTCACATCGATGCCGAGGCCCGCGACGCCGATGGGGCGCCCGGTGCCGCTGTGCACCCGGTAGAGGTTGATGGACCAGTGCCTGCGGTCGGCGCCGCCGGGCGCCGAGCCCATGATCTGGAGGTCGATGACGGATTCCCCGGTGTCCAGGACCCGCCGCAGGGCGGCCGCCATCCGGTCGGCCTCGGGGCGTGAGAGGTAGTCGTGCACGGTGTGGCCCCGGTGCTCCTCGGGGTCGCCGCCGAAGACGGTGGCGAAGCGCCGGTTGGCGCGCAGCACGGTGAGGTCCGTGCCGAACAGGAGGAAGCCGTAGGGAGATTGTCCAAAAATGGCCTGCGAGGCGGCCAGGTCGGTCTCGATTCCGCGCAGAGCGCGTACGTCCACGACGATACAGAGCGCGGCACGCTCGTCGGTGGCCGTCCGGCTCGGCATGACGTACAGCTCGGCGAGACCCTGGGCGCCCTCGCCCCCTTCGGGCGACGGCACCCGGAAGGGGACGACGCCCGTCCACTCCTTGCCGTCCAGGATCTCCGCGACCCGCCGGTGGCCGCTCGGGCGCAGTTCGGGGGGCATGAACGCCTCGATGGGATCGCGCCCGATCACGGCGGCCGCGGCCAGGCCGAACTGCTCCTCGGCCCGCAGGCTCCACTGCTCGATCAGTCCGTCCGGCCCGATCGAGAACGAGGCGACGCGGATGTAGTCATAGATCGAGCCAGGCGGACTGCTCTGCCACACGACGTCGCCCGCCGTCTCAGGTATCTCGCTCACGCGACCGTCCCCTCCAGCTCACCGCACCGGACCGGCCTTGACCGCAGTATTCAGCACTACGGCCCCAGCAGGCACGGCGTTCACGATCACATCCCGGTCTCGTTCTTTTCCAGCCGTTGTCGGCGGGCTCGCGGCGGGGCCGTGATCGTCTGTCCCTCCCTCCTTCTAACCATGCAGAGCCAGCTCGAACCACACGGTCTTGCCTGTTCTGCCGCGACGGGTTCCCCAGCGCCGGGCGGAACAGGCCACGAGCTGCATTCCCCGGCCGCCCTCGTCGTCGATTCCGGCGGTGCGTTCGACGGGCGGATCCGGCAGCGGATCGGAGACCTCCACCAGAAGAGTGGTGCCGTCGAGCCGGTCGAGCCGTACGCCGATGGGTCCCGATGCGTGGCGAAGGGAGTTGGTCACCAGTTCGCTGACCAGCAGGACCGCCACGTCCACCGCCCCGGCGTCCAGGTCCCAGCCGCGCAGCGCGTCGCGCACGGCATGCCGTGCGGTCCGTACGGCCCCCGGCTCAGCAGGGAAGGTCCACTCGGCGCACTCGCCCGAGGTGTCGATCACGCCGATCACCCGCATCCGATGGTTCGGGGGGTTTGAAAACGATTAATAGGCACATACCCGGTAATTGGGACGGCCTATCCCCAAGTGGGGCGGATGGCGGCACTAATGACTCAGTTTCCCCAGAATGCGCACGGCTTCGGCGACCGCCGGACGGTCCTGGGGAAGCCAGTCGACGCTGTCGGCCTCATCGGGCGCGAGCCAGCGCAGTTCGTCGTGGTCCTGGAGGGGGCGGGCCTCGCCGTCGAGCAGGCGGGCGGTCCAGGCGTGCAGGACGAGACCGGGCCTGAGCGGCCACTCCCCCGCGATCCGCTCCAGCGGCTCGGTCTCGATGCCGAGTTCTTCGCGCAGCTCGCGCACGAGGGCCTGTTGCGCGCTCTCGCCCGGTTCCACCTTGCCGCCGGGCAGTTCCCAGCGGCCGGCCAGCTCGGGCGGGGCGCTGCGGCGGGCGGCGAGCAGGCGCCCTTGGTCGTACACGGCTCCGGCCACCACGACGGTCTCGTTCATGCGCCGGAGCGTAACGCGCGCCCCGGACGACTTCGCGCGCTGCCCGGCGAGGCAGGCGCCGGGCTCACTGCTGGGCGGGCGCGCCGATCCGTTCGACCCAGTAGAGCTGCTTGTGCCCGCGGTCGTCGAGGCTGTCGGCGATGCGCTGTGCCTCCGCGCGCGTGGCGTATTTGCCGACGCGGTACTGGTTGCCGTTGTCGTCCTGACGTATCACCAGCCAGGAGAGCACCGCACCACTGTCGTTCATCGCACCTCCCCCGGTTCCGGCGTGCAGGTCACTAAGCATCCCCACGAAACCCCGATCCGCATATGCCCGAGCCTACGCCTGACCTTTACTCAGCGGATACGTGTTTATACGAAGAGATACGAATTCGGTCAACCGGCACACGTGAAAACGGGGGCGCACTCGTGAGTGCACCCCCATAAGGGGACTGCCGGGCTCGCCGCGAGGGGCCCCTGGCTACGCGCCCCGGCTCACTTCACCGGCAAGTGGTAGGCGATCCGGTAGCGGTCGGCGGGGACCACCACGTCCGCCGTCTCCACCGCGCGCCCCGAGGCGTAGTAGGTCCGCTCGATGACGAGGACGACATGGCCGGGGACGCCCCCGAGCGCCAACAGCTCCTCCGCGAGCCCCGGGCGCGCGCCGACCTCCTCCACCACGTTGTCCACCACCACGTCGATGGCGGCCATCCGCTCCACCACCCCGCATCCGCCGAGCGGCCCCTCCTCGGGCAGCATCACCGGGGTGCGCCCGGTGACGGCCAGTGGCTCCCACGACGTGGACAGCATCATCTGCTCGCCCGCGTCCCGGAAGCCGTACCGCGTACGCATCACGCGGTCGCCCGGGCTGATGCCGAGCCGCTTGGCGATCTCCGGGGTCGCCTCCTCCTGCTCGCTGTTCGACTCCCACGTCCCGCGCGCCGCCTCCTCCGCCTGCTCCTGGCGGAAGGGGTTGGCGCCCCTGGCGGTGCGGTAGCCGGAGCGGGCCACCCGGCGCGGCACCGGGCGCTCGCGCACATACGTACCCGAACCCGAGCGGCCCTCGACCAGGCCCTCGGCCATCAATACCTTGCGGGCCTCCAGGGCCACGGTGTCCGAAACCCCGTACTCCTCGCGGATCCTGGCCTGCGAGGGGAGCCGGGTGTGCGGCGGCAGCGAACCACTCACGATCTTCTCCCGCAGATCGCTGGCTACGCGCAGATAGGCCGGCTGCTCACCGAATGTCACTGGCCACTCCCATCAGGTTGACAGACTGCAACAGCGTGGCAACCGTGGGTTGACTCCCGCAAGCAAAGGCCAGACATTCACTCGAAGTGATGACTTGCCGCTGCCCAGCGCGTACCCGCGGTTCAGCGGGTACGTTCTGCCCCTCTCGCGCGCTTCTCAGACGCTCTTGGAACCACCGGTTCCGGAACCGCCGCCGCTGACACCCTCGCGACCGCCGTCGCCGTCGCCCTCCGAGCCCCCGCCGGTGGCGGGCGGGGTCGTGGCGAGGTGGAGCGAGGCGCGGGCGGTGATCTCGGTCGACTGCCTCTGTCCCTTGGCGGCCGCCGCGGAGTGCTGGTAGAAGGTGTCCGCGTCGGTGGCGCCCGACGCCTGCTGCCACTCCTTCTGGGCACTCTTCAGGCCGTCGATGTACGGCTGAACGGCGGCGGCCGATCCGGCAGGCCAGTGGTGCGCGCTCAACGCGCCCGTCTGCACGTCGAGTTCGACGGCCACCTTGGCCGCCCATGTCCTGAACCCGGGCACGTCGTCCTCGACCCGGTCCTCGTCGGGAGCCTTGTCCATGACGCTGTCGATGGCGTTGGCCGCCCGCAGGAAGGCGATCTGGTCCGCGTCGAGGCTGGTGGCGTCGTTGCGCACCGAGCCCTGGAGCTTGCTGCCCTGCGAGGCGAACGCGCAGGTCACCGTGTGGTCGCCGAAGCCCCAGCTCTCCCGGCTCGGTGTGTAGTAGTACGGATCCGCCGCCGTCGGCACCTTCCAGCGGTCCATGGCGTACTCCTGCCCAAGGGTGAGGCAGCGCGTGTCGGCCTGCGCGGAGATCACGCTCGTGCCCGGGTAGGTGTCGCCGCCGGACAGCCGGAAGGAGCCCGACACCTCGCCGTCGTGCCGGTCCGAGCACGGCACGACCTGGACCGAGACGACCTCGCGCTCCAGCTTGCCGCCCGGCACGTTGAAACAGTCCCCCTTGCGCAGGTCCAGGGTGCTGCGCGTGCCGACGGAGCTGTTCCAGCCCTCCTTGAAGCCCGCCCAGCTGTCGGCGAGTCCGCCCGTGACGATCGAGACGACGACAAGGACCACGCTGATCGTCGAGAGCACCATGCCGGCGACGGCCATGCCCTTGCCGCGCTGCCCCTCCCTCTTGATCTTCCCGAGGGCGAAGGCGCCCAGGATCAGGCCGAGCGGGGGCACACAGCTCACGATGCCGGTGACCAGGGAGGCGATGGCCAGGCCGCTCATCGGCGGGGCCTGCGGGGCCATCGGGTAGGGGTACCAGGGACCGCCGTGCGTCGGCTGCCCCGGAAAGGGACCCGGGTGCGCCCCCGGCGCCCGGCCCGGCGTCGGCCATCCGGACCCCGGCCCCGGCTGCGGTTCCTGGGGCTGCCCGGGTGCGGGCGGCGGCGGTATCTCCACGGGAAAGGTGCTCCTCATCGGCGGTGCGAACGGTTGCGCGAATGCGCATGGTACGCGGACCGCGACGGGGCGCAGCCGGCCGGGCCGCCCCCCGCACGCACCTCGGGCGGCGCAAACCACCGGAGGCGCCGCGCGGCGGCGTCCGCGCCGGGTCCGGTCCCGCGAAGTCCTCAACTACCGGTGGAAGCGGACGTGTTGGAGCTCACGCGGGTGACGGTCCGGGCCGGGGGCGCCGTGTGCAGCAGGGCGCGGGGCGCCGAAGCCGTGTCATGCAGGTCACGCAGCATCGGCTCCGCCTCCCGTGCCGCGCGCAGCTGTTCGGGGAGCAGGTCGGCGACGACCAGTTGCTCCTCCGTGCGGCTCCCCTCGGCCACGACGCGTCCGTCGGGCCCCCACACCGCGCTGCTCCCGCAGGTGCGCCAGCCGCCGGTCACGCCGATGTGGTTGGCGAGAACGGCGTAGACGGTGTTGTCGAAGGCCCGCGCCGGGAACCAGATCCGGGACTCGTGATAGCCGTTGCCCTCGCTGAACAGCGCGCCCACGACATAGGCGTGGCAGCCGTCGAGCGCCGCCGCGCGGGCGTGCTCGGGGAAGCCGGAGTCGTAACAGATGCCCAGGCCGAGCCGCCAGCCGTCCACTTCGAGGGTGGCGCCCGCCGGGCCGTGTGCGTAGAGCGCCCGCTCGCTCTTGAACAGCGTCTGCTTGTCGTAGCGCCCCACGACCCCGCTTCCGTCGATGACGAAGGCGGACACCCGCAGCTCACCGCCGACCCGCACGGCGGCCCCGACGACCGCGGTGACCCCGGCCCGCAGGCACGCCTCGGCGACCGGCTCCAGACGGGGATCCGCCGGGTGCGCCGCGCAGCGCTCGGGGTCGGCGCGGATCAGGTCCGGCTCGTACCCGCTGAGGAACTTCTCGGGGAACACCACGACCCGTACGCCCTCGTCCCCGGCGGCCCGCACCATCCGCGCCACGGTGGCCGCGTTGGTCTCGATCTCGCCCGGGGCCGCCTGGGCCTGCGCGGCGGCGATGCGAAGGGGTGTCGGGGGAAGCTGCGATCCGATCATGGACCTCGACCCTACCGCCGACCGGCCCGGCCCGGCCCCCGGGTCCGAACGTGGATACGATCCCTCACGGCACGGTAACGAGCACGGAACGCACCAAGGGGGGCCCGCATGACCGGCGCTGTCATCGCCATCGCCATCGTTTTGATCGTCATCGGCGGCATCACGGCGAGCGTGGTCGCGTACTTCGGACTGCAACGTCACCGCGCCGACGCCGTCGCCATGGCCGAGTACCGCAGGCTCGCCGAGGAGGCGGTCGCCAACCAGGCGGCGCTGCAAGGGGAGTTCAGCGCGCTGCACGACCGCGTCAAGTCGGTCGAGACCCTGCTGCGCAGCGTGGACTGACCCGCGCGAGGGGGCCCGGCCCGGCGAGGACCGCCCTGGCCCGCGCCAGCGGATCGCGCGGCGGCCTCAACAGTGCGCGGGCCACGCGCAGATGCAGCCGCGCCGCCGCCACCACGCCGTAGCAGGCGTACAGGAGCAGGGCGAGACAGCAGGCGGCGGTGACGAGCGTGGCGGGCCAGCCGGCGATCCAGAACCCGGGGGCACCCTCGTCGGGCCCTCCGATCCACACCCCGGTGATCCAACTGCCGTCGCTCTGACGCCAGTTGAGGCTCCAGAACCACAGCGGCAGCGAGACGCCGGCCAGGAGCACCAGCCACACCACGAGCGTGACGAGGTCGAGCAGCAGCAGGAACGGGAAGAGCAGCACCAGACAGGCGAGGTCGCGGAAGGTCACCGGGTCGCCGCAGCGCGCCGTGAACTGCCCGACGAGGCCCGGCTTCACGGGGGCTCGATAGGCGTACGGAACCGGCTCGTCGACCAGCACCGCGCGTCCCCGCTCGACCTGCGCGCAGCAGCGCACGACCCACGCCGAGCCGACCGTCAGCGCCACGGTGAGGGTGAACTGGGCGAACACCACACCTAGCACCAGGGCGGTGGCGGCCACGGCGAACAGGGCCGGCCCCGCGACCAGATAGCTGAGCAGATAGCCCGTCGCGCACCAGGGCGCGGGCGAGAGCAGCATCCGTACGGGATGGCGGTGGACGCGCAGCCGCCGGGCGGAGCAAGGGCCGCCCCGGTACCGGCTCGGCGAAGGCGCGCTCATCCGACGCTTCGCAGCAGGTTCTCGATGGACTTCATCCGCTCCTCCAAAGCGCCCAGCTGTCTGCCGAGCGCCTGCTGCACGAGCGGCAACTCCTCGGCCAGCTTGCGGAATTCGGCCATGGCGACCGCGTCGGCGCGGTGGCGCAGCAGCCGGAAATAGGCGACCACGCTCGCCGTGATGCCGCCCACGACGAGCAGCGTGATGGAGATGGTGATGACGGCGCCGGTCATGCCGCGCCCCCCTTCTTCCTGGTGGCGGGCCCTTCCCTGACGGCGCCCCCGAGCCTGTAAGCCGAGACTTACATATGGCCGCCCGTGCGGTCAAGGCTGGATCCCACCGGTCCGGCGCGCACGCGCCTTCGAGGCCCCCGGCCCTCAACTCCCCCAGCGCACAAGGGGAGAACGGGCACGCGCGCGCCCGCACGAAGCCCGCATGAGACCCGACCAAGCGCCCGCGCGGGGGCCGCTTCACGGCAGTTGACGGCCCACCAGGTCACATGTAACTCTCGACTTACACCCGTCGGAGAGCAGTGACTTCTGTAAGGAGCTGGGTCAGTGAAGAGACAGCCAATCACCGTGAGGGTGGCGAGCTGGAGCGCCCGGCATCCGGGACGGGCCATCGCCGGGTGGTTCGTGTTCGTCGCCCTGTGCCTCGCCATCGGCGGCGCGGTCGGCACGGTCAACGCAGGCGACAAGGACTACTGGGTCGGCGAGGCCGGCCGGGCCGAGGCCATCGCCACGGAGGGCAACCTCCAGCACAGGCCCGCCGAACGGATCATGATCACCGAGAAGTCCGGCGCGGAACCCGGGGCGAACGCGATGAACGCCGCGCGGGACGTGGTCGAGCGGATGCGGCGGCTGCCCGAGGTCGACCACGTCGCGGCCCCGGTGCGCTCGGCCAACGGCACGATGCTCATGGTCGAAGTGACCATGAAAGCCAAGCGGCTTGAGGCCCAGCGGCACATCCAGCCGCTGCTCGACCAGAGCGCCGAGGTCCAGCGGAAGAACCCGGATCTGAAGGTCGAGGAGGCCGGCGAGGCCTCGGTCTCCAAGGGGCTCGACACCTCGCGCGACGACGACCTCGCGGCGTCGGAGAAGATCACCTTCCCCATCACCCTGATCACCCTGCTGGTCGTGTTCGGCTCGCTGATCATGGTCGGGGTGCCGCTGCTGCTCGCGGTCTCCTCGATCGCCGCCGCCATGGGCCTGTCCGAGCTGATCTCGCACCTGGTGCCCGACGCGGGGGTCGGCAAGAGCGTCATCCTGCTGATCGGCATGGCAGTCGGCGTCGACTACACGCTCTTCTACCTCAAGCGGGAGCGCGACGAACGCGCCACGGCGCAGGGCCGGCTGAGTCCTGAGGCCCTGGTGGGGATCGCCGCCGCGACCTCGGGCCGGGCGATCGCCGTCTCCGGCCTCGCGGTCGCCCTGTCCACCGCCACCCTCTTCCTGGCCACCGACATCGTCTTCACCTCGCTGGCCGTCTCGACCATCGTGGTCGTCCTGGTCGCCGTCCTCAGTTCCATGACCGCGCTGCCCGCCCTGCTCGTCCTGATCGGCCGGCGCCTGGACCGCAAGGCGTCCCGGGCGGCGCGGCGCGGCCGGCCTGCCGGGCGGCGGGCGCCCGGCGGAACGGGCCGGGTGTGGACCGCGCTGCTCCGGCCGGCCAAGAACCGTCCGGTGGCCACCCTGCTCATCTCGGTGCTGGTCATGGCGGGCCTCACGGTCCCCGCGCTCGGCATGCACCTGCGGGTCCTGAACCTGGCCACCCACTCCCGGGCCATCCCGGAGCTGAAGACCTACGACCGTCTCAACGCGGCCTTCCCCGACCTGCTGGCCGAGCACTGGGTGATGGTGCGCGACAACAACCCCGGTGAGCGGAGCGAGGTGCGGACGGCCCTGAACGAGCTGGCCGCCAAGGCGCAGGCCGACCCGATGTTCGCCAAGAAGCCGCCCCGCCTGGCGACCACCCCCGACGGCCGGATCAGCGTCATGACCCTGTCCGTGCCGTTCAGCCTGAACTCGTCCCAGGCGCACGACTCACTGACGGAACTGCGCCACAGCTATCTGCCCCAGACGCTCGGGAAGGTGCCGGGTGCCGAGTTCGCGGTCAGCGGTCCGGTCGCCCAGGATGCCGACTATCTCGCCCATCAGAACGACAAGCTGCCCGTCGTCGTCGGGTTCCTGCTCCTGCTGACCTTCGTTCTGACCCTGTTCGTCTTCGGCTCGGCCACCATCGCGGCGCTCGGCGTGCTGCTCAACCTGCTGTCCGTCGGCGCCTCGTTCGGTTTGGTCGTCGTCTTCTTCCAATGGGGTCTGGCGTCCACGGTGTTCGGCTTCGAGGACGGCGCCACGCACGCGATCGGATCCCGGGTCCCGCTGTTCCTCTTCGTGATCCTCTTCGGGCTTTCGATGGACTACCAGGTCTTCGTCGTCAGCCGCATCAAGGAGGCGGCGCTGCGCGGGGTGCCCACCCGGCAGGCGGTGATCGACGGCATCGGGCACTCGGCCAAGGTGGTCACCAGCGCGGCGGTCGTCATGGTGACGGTGTTCGCAAGCTTCATGTTCCTGCACCTGGCCGAGATGAAGCAGATCGGCTTCAGCCTCGCGGTGGCGGTGCTCCTGGACGCCTTCGTCATCCGCGTCATGATCCTGCCCGCCGCCCTGATGCTGCTCGGCGACGCCAGCTGGTGGCCCTCGCGCGCGGTGCGCCGTGCCCAGCGGGACGCCCGGTCCGCGCCGGCCGGCCCCGCACCGGCCCACCAGCCGCCGGCCCCGACCTACCACTGACCGCCCCCCGCCCCGGGTGCCCGCCCGCACGGACGCCGGACCGGACACCCCCGGCCCGGCGTCTGTCTTTTCCCGCACCTCTTCCCGCACCTTTTCCCGCACTGCGCCTGTAGGTCATGACGTACGTTTGACAGCCGTTCATGCCATGGGAAAGTCTCGGCCTACAGGTTTCCAGGACGCTAGAGGTGGGCCATGACCAGCGAGGAGCTACTGGCCGTACTGGCCGCGGTCGGCCACGCCCAGCGCCTGCGGGTCATCGCCGAGCTCTCCGAGGGCCGCATGTACGTCAGCGAACTGGCCCGCCGCCTCGGCATGTCACGCCCCCTGCTCTACATGCACCTGGAGCGCCTGGAGAAGGCCGGCCTCGTGCTCGGCAGCCTGGAGCTCTCCGAGGACGGCAAGGCGCTGAAGTACTTCGAACTGACCCCGTTCGACCTGCGCGTGAACGTAGCCACGATCCTGGCGGCCGTGGCCGAGGACACCGAGCGAACCCCGCCGCCCGAGCCGGCCCCGGCCCCGGACCCCGCCCCTGCGCCCGCGCCCGCGCCCGCGCCGAAGAAGAAGCGCACCTGAGGGTCATCCGTCGGATGCGGCCCGGGCGGACGACCTGGTGGTGGTCACATGTATGCCGCCCTGTCCCGTCCTGTGCCTCGTGCAGCCGCAGCTCGAAGTCCGCGAGCCGCATGCCATGTTCGTGGAGCTCGCCCCGGCCCATCTCGCCGTTCTCGCGCATGCGCCGAATGCCCGCCCTGAACTGGTCGGGGAACACAGCTGCGCAGGCGGCCCGTTGGACCGACGTTCCGGCTCGTCGTCCGGCTCGGCGAAGGCCTCGGCCAGCGAGGGCGCGCCCCAGGCGGCCAGCGGCAGCAGCGGACGGTGTCCGGCCAGCACGATGTCGGCAGACAGCGCCAAAAGTCCCACGCCGACCGCCTCGCGCCAGCAGGAGAACGCCCGTAGGACGGTCGTCACCGACGCCACGCGGTGGGCGGGCTCGTGCCCGGCAAGAGCGTCGGACAGGCTGCGTCCCGCGCCGGTCTCGTAGCTGACCCCCTGGAACCCACGGCCGCACAACTACCGCTAGTACACGGTCACCTCGCGCACCACGGGCACCAGGTTGGGGCGGCGGGACCGAGTGTGCCAGGCGACCGGATCGGCCCGCTGCTCTCTCCCCCCCGACCAAGATCAGCCGGTACCAGCATCTGTGCCGGGGCTCGCGGTGGAGCGCGCCCCATCAGCCGACACCGGCCCACTGGGCGCCCCGCACAACTCCCCACCGTCGCCGACGCCGAACTCCACCATCCCCCAGCACCCGGTCTCCGCCGCCCTCCCGCACGCGGGGGCCCGGCATGCGCCGGCGCCGGGATGTGCGGTCGATTGCTGTACTGCTGGCGTCAACCCACTGTGGAGCGTTGGTAGTTGGGCCGGACGGCCACGCGTGGCCGAATCTGATGCGGTCCCGAAGCCACTGGGGACCAACTGGGTGGGGAGCAACGGCCAGGATAAGTTAGCGTTGTTCCGCACCACGCCTCCCCCGGAGGGTGTACGCGACATGGCCCGCTGAGAAGCAGGCCCTTCGGTTACGGTGACGCAGCCTCATGGCGTGCTCCCGGCGGGAGCCACCTGGCGTCCGTCACCGGTCACAACCGAAGGGGACGCATTCTTATGGCTGCCGTCGAGCACACGCCCAAGCGCCGCATCTGGGTCCGCGATGTCCTGGTGGGCATCGTGGTGAGCCTCGGCTCAAACTTGATCTGCGCGTTGACGCAGGCTGTGGTGCACCGCCTCGGCTGAGCCAGGCGGCGGGCGGGCCTCCGGGGGCCCCGCCCCCACTGCCCCCCGCACGGGTTAATCTACGAAGCGTCATTGCGGCCCGCCGGGCTTCCGCTCCGCTTCGTGGAGTCATGAAGGACACGCCCCCACCCGCACGAGTCCTCTCGTGCCTGGGGATCCTTCGTGCTCCTGCAACTGTCCGCGTCCGAACTCGGTCAACTCATCGTTGGTTCACCCGGATCCGCGAACACTCCGCTCGCTGAGCGCCTGATCGACGAGTACTCCCAGCGCCGGGGAACCCCGCCGAGCCAGGGCGAAGTCACGTCCTGGAACAACAGCATCCCCGTCGTGGTCAGGTCCCTCCTGGACTGTGGGCTCGACGAAGTGGAAGTCCAGATCGAGGTCGGCCTGCCTCATACGAACTGCGCCGTCGATCTCGTGCTGTGCGGCCAGCACCCGGGCACGGGAGCCGACTCGTACCTCGCGATCGAACTCAAACAAGTACGGCACGCCACAGTCGACCCCGCATGTCCGATCGCCGTCGATCTCGGGTTCGGCGACGGGAAGAACAAGTTGCACCCGGTGCGGCAGGTTCAGCGCTACTGCGAGTACATGGTGCGTTATCTATCCCATCTTCACGGGCAGGACCGGCTGACGGGCGTGGCATTGCTCCACAACGCGAGGGACGCCGACGTGGAGGCCCTGTTCGAACTACCCGAGACCGAACACGGCTTCCTCTATACGCTCGACGACCTGGCCCGGTTCCGGCGAGTCCTCACGTCGAAGTTCGCCGCCGCATCCGGGAGGCGGGCCGCACGCGCTCTGGAGAAGTGCCGGCGCAAGCCTCTGCTCAAGGTGATCGACGTGGCGCGGGAGCGATCCGTCGTGGGAGGAGGCCTCACGCTCCTCGACGAGCAGTACGTCGCCGTCGACCGGATCACCCGGCACCTCGAGAAGACCGCGCGGTTCAGCAGCTTTGACGTGGGACTGTTCTACGATCCCGACCGCGCCCACAGCCCTGCTCCGGACCCGTCGCCGAAGCGCGTCTACATCCTGCGCGGCGGTCCCGGCAGCGGGAAGAGCGCCGTCGCGCTGGAATTGCAGCGCGCGCTCGGACTCAAGGGTCGGGAAACCGTCCTGGCGAGCGGATCCCACGCGTACACGGAGACCCTGCGCCAGATCATGCTGAGCACCGCACGCCAGGGGCAAGTAGCACACAAACGCCGCGCGGCGAACAGGCTCTACCAGTACTTCAACAGCTTCACCGACACCCCGCCGGACAGCATTGATGTCCTGATTTGCGATGAAGCGCACCGCATGCGACGCAGTTCGACGCACCAGTGGATGCCGAAGGAACTCCGGGACGACGACCGCCCCCAAGCCACCGAGGTGATCAGGGCCGCCAAAGTGCCTATCTTCCTGCTCGACGATCATCAGTCGATCCGCCCGGATGAAGTGGGCACGGCCGACTACCTCAAGAAGCTGGCTGAAGAAAACGGCTGCCGAGTGGAGGTGACAGATCTGGAGGGCACGTTCCGGGCCGGCGGCAGCAAACGGTACCAACGCTGGGTACAACAGCTGTTGGGGCTGGACACGTCCGACCCGGTGGGTTGGCGCCCGGACGGACGGATGGCGCTCACGGTCGCCGACTCCCCCAAGGAGATGGAGGAGTTCATCCGGGCACAGGGACTGGCGGGAGCCACGGCTCGCATCACCGCGGGCTTCTGCTGGCCATGGAGCAACCCGACCGGTACGCAGCTGGTCGATGACGTCGTCATCGGGGACTGGCGCATGCCTTGGAATGTGAAGCCGAGACACAAGGTCCCGCACGCACCCGTGGCGGACCTTTGGTCGACCGATGCCCGCGGCATTGATCAAGTCGGGTGCGTCTACACGGCACAGACCTTCGAGTACGACTGGAATGGCGTCATCATCGGCCCCGACCTCTTGTTCCGTGACGGGAAATTCACGGTGAACGGGGCTGCCTCCCGCGACCCCGCTTTCCGTGGTCTGGTAGACGTCGACGACGCGATCGTCACCCGATGTGTCCGAAACGCGTACCACGTGCTCCTCACCCGCGGCGTGATCGGCACAGTCGTCTACGCGGTTGACCCGGAAACCCACAACGCGTTGCGCAGGCTCATCCCGGGTGCCATCGGCATGCAGCACTACGACGGCGCCCAGCCGCGGCTCACCACCGAGGGATCACAGCTGCCCCCTGCTCACCGCAGACGTCACGGGTACCCTTGATCGTGTTGTAGCTGCGGCCCGCCGGGCTTCCACTCCGCCTGCCGGAGCACCCAGGACATGCCCCCACCCGCACGAGTTCCTTCGTGCTGCCTGGGGGCAATCCTTGCTGTTCCGTGACTCCGCCGCCTCGGTCGCCGCCGAGTGCCACTCCAAGGCTCTCTTCTTCCGCCTGACGGAGCAATTCGCGCACGTCCACGGTCACAAGCCCAGCTCGTCCGAGGTCCGGTCGTGGGAGCGCAGCATTCCGGTTCTGGCCAACGCGCTCAACGAAGCGGGCCTCGGACAGGTGGAGATCCTCCTGGAGTACGGGCTGCCCCTGACCAGCAAGAGGGCCGATGCCGTCCTGGCCGGGACTCACCCCAAGACCGGTATGCCCTCGTACGTGATCGTGGAGCTGAAGCAGTGGAGCAGCGCCGAACCGGACGACGACGATCCGTCGCTGTGCCGCGTAGACGCTTATGCGCGCGCGGTATTGAACCCCGCTGAGCAGGTGCGCGGGTACTGCGAATACCTCATCTCCTTCAACGGCGCGTTGGCCGAGCACCCCGAGCGCGTCAGCGGTGCCGCATACCTGCACAATGCCACCCAGCTCGGAGTCGGCGGCCTCTTCGAGGCGGAACAGAACCAGTACGGCCAGCTCTTCATCGGCGAGCGGCGTGGCGAATTCATCGCATTCCTGCGTTCGAAACTCGGTCCGGCGCCTGGAGCTTGGGCTGCGGACGATCTCCTCAACGGGAAGATCGGCCCTTCCAAGCAGCTCATGGCCCTGGCCGCACGAGAGGTGCGGGAACGCGAGCAGTTCGTACTGCTCGACGAACAACGGCTCGCGTACCGGACAGTGCTCAATACCGTCCGGCGTGCCAAACAATCCGATCACAAAGAAGTCGTGATTGTCACCGGCGGTCCCGGCACCGGAAAGAGCGTCATCGCCCTCTCCCTCCTCGGCGAGCTGTACCGGCATGGCACCACCGCACTTCACGCCACGGGCTCCAGCTCATTCACGACGACGATGAGGAAGATCGCGGGCTCCCGAAAGCGAGAGGTGCAGGAACTCTTCAAGTACTTCAATGGCTTCATGACCGTTGAGCGCAATAGCCTCGACGTCCTGATCTGCGATGAAGCGCACCGCATGAGGGAGACCTCCGCCAACCGTTACACCCGGGCCGCCAACCGGACGGGGAAGGCCCAGGTGGAGGAACTCATCGACGCGGCGCGCGTTCCGGTCTTCCTGCTGGACGAGCATCAGGTCGTTCGGCCCGGCGAAATGGGAACGGTCGCGGAGATCGAGGCGGCCGCCGCGAAGAAGGGGCTCCACTGTCAGGTGGTCGCACTGGACAGCCAGTTCCGATGCGGTGGCAGCGAGGCGTATCTCCAATGGATCCTGCGGCTGTTGGGGCTCGAGCCGGGCGGCCCCGCCGCGTGGGAACCCGACGGAAAGATGCAACTCGTACTCGCGGACAGTCCACAGGAGATGGAGACGATTCTCGACGCCCGCCGTGCCCGCGGATACAGCGCGCGGATGACTGCCGGCTACTGCTGGAAGTGGTCCAAAAAGGTGCCTCCCGGCCAAGCACTGCCGGCGGACGTGGTCATTGGGGAGTGGGAGCGCCCTTGGAACGTCTTCGGTGATCGCGCCGTCGGCGGCGCTCCGCCGGCTGCCCTCTGGGCAACTGACCCGGCCGGCTTTGGACAGGTCGGGTGCGTGTATACGGCGCAGGGATTCGAGTACGACTGGAGCGGCGTGATCATCGGTCCCGACCTGGTCTGGCGCGGTGACCGTTGGGTCACCGACCGGACGGCGTCCAAGGACCCGGTCTTCAAGAAGTCCACTCCGGAAGCGGATGTACACCGTTTGATCCGCCACACGTACAAGGTGCTGCTGACGCGGGGGATGATGGGCACCGTGGTGTACTCGACCGATTCCGAGACACGCGAGAAGCTGCGGGAACTGGCCGGCGATTCGGAACGACGCACTTCCCCTACTGCGGGTGAGCTGCTTCTTGGCGGTACCTCGCAGCAGGGGTAAACGGTCCCCGGATGCCTGAGTCCCCCTGCGTCCCAGCGGCCGCCGCTGGGGCCTCAGCGGCGCGGCAAACGCGAACCGCGCGGCGCGACAGACGTGTTGGCTGCCACGGACCCGACTTGGCCCACGTCTCGCCGGGATGGTGGTCAGAACGCCGGGAACGCCCACCCCGAGGGGTGGAACGGCGCGCGGTCGCCGTGGAAGGCGCGTGAGGTGGTCGTGACCGCGCCCGGGCGCAGTTCCTCCACCCGGCCCGCCGCGGCCAACGACGCCAGCGTGGTGCCGCCCAGATAGGCCGCGCCGAGTTCGGCGGCGGTCACGCGCAGGTCGGCCCGGGCCCGGGTGCGTTCACACGTGACGGTGTCGCCGTCGGCCGTCAGCCGGTGGCGGCCGGCGTTCCAGGGGCAGAACGTGTCCCGCACCTCCACAACGACGTCCAGCCCGGTCGCGTAGCGGCGTGCGCTCAACGCCCGGTCGACGTCCACCAGCCGGACCCAGAGGTTGTCCATCAGCGTGGTGCGGGCCGTGCGCGGATCGGCCAGCAGGTGCGTGAGCGGTTCGTCGACCGCGCCGTCGTAGGCCAGCTCGGCGTGGCCGTCGAGTTCGATGAGGAAGCGCCAGAGAGCGGCGTACGACTGCCGGGAGGTGGCCGCGACCTCGATGACCCGCACCAGGTCCGGCATGGAGCGGTAGAGGGCGTATCCGGTGGCCTCACCGCCGGGCTCCCGATGGACGGCGTACCGCAGAGCCGTACCTCCTTCGCGTGCGCCCTCACCGTCCGCGAGCCGCGCCTGCCAGTACTTCTCGGCGCGATCGACCCAGCCGACCGCGCCTTCGCGCGCCCGCTCGTAGACCTTCTCCAGGAGCGGACGGGCGTCCTCGCGGCCGAGCAGACGGATGGTCCCCTCGCCCGGATCGGTGCCGGGGCGCAGCGCCATGAACCGCTTGTCACCGCGGATCTGGGCCACGTGGCTGGCCACGCCGTACCCGAACCGGCCGTAGATCGTGGCCTGGGCGGCGTTGAGCGCGGCGATCGGCTCGCCGCCCGCCGCGTGCAGGCCGGTGAGCTGTTCGCGCATCATCGCGGTGAGGATGCCGCGCCGCCGGTGGGTGGGCAGCACCGCGACCAGCGTGATGCCCGCGACGGGCGCGGCCCCGCCGGGGACCGTCAGGAGGCGTCCGTAGATCGAGGCGCCCCCGACGATCTCCGGGCCGTCGAAGGCGGCGATCGTACGGTCGGGTTCGAGGGAGCGGGCGGCGCCTCGCAGCCCGCCCTCCCGCCAGTCCTGGCCGTAGGTCGTGGTGACCATGCGGGCCCACGCGTCGATCTCGTGGGCGGTGATGGTGCGCAGCGGGTAGGTCGTCGTCATGTGTCGAGCGTCGCGGGATGAACAGGCACGGCGCATCGGTCGATCTCTCTATTTATATGTGGGATTTATATGCTGGCGCGGTGGTGACGTGGCGTGTGGTCAGTCCTGTGTTCGTCGGCAGGGACGAGGAGTTGTCGGCGCTGAGGGCGGCCCTGGACACGGCCGTCGGGCGGGGCCCGGGGGTGGCGCTTGTGACCGGGGACGCCGGGATCGGCAAGTCCCGGCTGCTCGCCGAGTTCGCGCTCTCGCTCGGCCCGGGCGTGCGGGTGGTCGGCGGCGCGTGCGCGGAGCTGGGCCGCGACGGCCTGCCGTACGCGCCGTTCGTGACGATCCTGCGGACCCTGATCCGGATCGAGGGCGTGACGCCGAGACCGTGCCGCAGGCTGGCCCGCTGGTTCCCCGAGCTCGGCGAGGCGGCCGAGGACACCGAGGGCGGCAAGCACCAGCTGTACGAGGAGGTGCTGACGCTGGTCGAACGAGCCGCCGCCCACCAGCCGCTCGTCCTCACGATCGAGGACCTGCACTGGGCGGACGCCGCCACCAGCGAGCTCCTCGGATTCCTCGTACGGAACCTGAGTGCGGCCGGGGTGCTCCTCGTGATCACCTGCCGCCCGCCGGAGACCGGAGCACTGCTCTCGGAACTCATCCGCCGCCCGGGCACCACCAGGCTGCGCCTGGACCGTCTCGACCCACGGGACGTGGGCCGCCAACTGACCGCCATCCTCGGCACCGAACCGGACCCGGCCACCGTCGGCCGCGTCCATGAACGCAGTGACGGCAACCCGCTGTTCGTCGAGGCGCTGGCCCGGTCAGGTGAGCGGACCCCGGACAGCGCCCGCGACCTGCTTTTGAACGGCCCGCGCTCCCTGCCGGGCCCCGCTCGCGAACTGCTGCGCGTCGCCTCGGTGTCGGGCGGACACCTCCCGCACCGTCTGCTGACCGAGGTGACCGGACACGACGGCGCGGAACTGGACGCCGTGCTGCGGGAGTTGATCGACAAGGGCCTGCTGGTCATGTCCGGCGACGGCTACGCGTTCCGCCACGCCCTGATCCGGGACGCGGTGTACGAGGACCTGCTGCCCGGCGAGCGGGCCCGGCTGCACGCGCGCTATGCCCAGGCGCTGCGCGCGCACGGCGCCCCGGCGGAACTGGCCGCCCACGCCCGGGCCGCCGGTGACCGCGTCCTGGCCCTGTCGGCCACCCTCCTGGCCGCCGGCCAGGCCCACCGGACCTACGCCTACGCCGAACAAGCACGCCTGCTCGGCGTGGTCCTGGACCTGTGGGACCCGGTAGTCCAGCTGGGCGCGGACCGGATCGACGTACTGACGGACGCCGCCGAGGCGTGCATGCTCAGCGGAGACTACGCCCTCGGCATCGAGTACGCCGACGCCGCACTCGCCGCCGTGGACGAGCGGCGCGAGCCCGAGCGGACCGCCCTGCTTCTCGAACACCGGGGCAGGCTGCGGCACCGGCTGGGCGGCACCGGGACAGCCGACTGGGAGCGCGCCCTGGACCTGCTGCCTCCCGGCGGCCTCCAGCGGGGCCGGCTGCTCGGCGTCCTGGCGATGGGCCTGCTGCCCGACATCGAGCGGGCCCGCGCCCCGTTCGACGAGGCCCTTGCCATCGGCCGGGCCACCGGTGACGCCACGGTCACCATCCGCGGCCTCCTCGGCGTCGCATCCATGACCGGCCACCTGGCGGCGCTGACCGAAGCCCGCGTCCTCGCCGAACGGCTCGACAGCAGCGACCTGTTGATGACGGTACCGATGTACGAGGCCACGCTGCACACCAAGGCGGGCGACCACCCACGCGCCATCGAGGCGGCCCGCGACGGGATCCATCTCGCCCGCCGGTACGGGCTCGGCCGCAGCCGGGGCGCGGAACTCGCCCGTTACGCGGCCCGCGGCCTCATCCTGGCCGGACGCTGGGACGAGGCGGCCACCGTGCTGGCGCAGGCCCTGCGGGAGGACGCGCCCCCGCAGTCGAAGCGGGGACTGCGCACCCTCACCGGCCATCTGGCGCTGTTGCGCGGCGACTTGACGTCGGCGGCCGAAGTCGCCGCCGAAGTGCGGGACTTGGACGGCGAAGACCAGTCCCGGAGCGGAAGCCTGGCCCCCCGCCACCAGCTGCTGTGTCTGCTCGCGGCCGCCCAGGGCGACATGGAGCGCGCCGACCGGTATGTGGAGCGCGCCCTGTCCGACCCGGCGCTCACCCGGGACTTCAGCAGCGACGCCCGGCCGGTCCTGGTGGCGGGCGCCCTGGTGCAGCGGGCACGGCTGTCACCCCGCGCCGACCGCGAACTGCGGCAGCGGATCGCCACCCGGCAGGCCCAACTGGCCGCCGTGGACGCGGCGCTCGGTGTGGACGGAACACTGGACTCGGCCTGGCGGACCATGCTCCGGGCACTGCTCGCCGACGACGGCTGGGATCACGCGGTGGCCCGCTGGCGTGAGCTGCGACAGCCCTACGAACTGGCGCTGTGCCTCTTCCACGGCGCGCGCGTCGCCCTGGCCGGCGGCGACCGGCCCGGCGCGACGACACGCCTCCACGAAGCCGCCCGGCTGTCCCAGGACCTGGGGGCCGCGCCCCTGTCCCGCCAGATCGCCCGGCTCCTGCGCCCCCGGCCCGCCCAGGACGGCCTCACGGAACGCGAGCGCGAAGTGCTCCAGCTGCTCGCCGACGGCCTGACCAACCGTCAGATCGCTGCCTGCCTGCACATCTCCCCCAGCACGGCGGGCGTCCACGTCTCCCACATCCTGACCAAGCTGAACGCGACCACCCGCACGGAGGCGGCATCCATAGCCTTCCAACAGGGCCTGGCCGCCCCGCCACCCCGACCACGGCACGCCGACGGCACGGACCGTCCTGTGCATCCCTAGCACGACGGGGCTCGGTGGCTCGGTGGCTCGGTGGCCGGTGCCGCTGTCGGGCCGCGACCGGGGTGACCGGCGTGGCCGGGGTGACCGGCGTGACCGGGGCGACCGGGGCGACCGGGGTGACCGGCGTGACCGGCGTGACCGGCGTGACCGGCGGAGCGAACACTTCCCGATCGAGGTCCAGCAAAACCACCAGGGCCGCTTCGGCGCCTGCGACCAGCGCGGCCCGCGACCGCGACACCCCGCTCGCCGGTGTCGGCCGGCGAGGGCCAGCGGTCGAGGCCGGCGGGGACGGCCCAGGCCGGATGGCCCAGGCCGGCGGGGATCAGTGGCCGAGCCGGGACATGGCCTGCTCCGGATAGCGGCCGCCGGCCACCGCCCCGTCCGGCACCGCGCCGCGCAGCAGCGCGCACTGCTCCTCGGTCAGGGTCACGTCGGCGGCCGCCGCGTTCTCCTCCAGGTAGCGCCGTTTCTTCGTACCGGGGATGGGAACGATGTCGTCGCCCTGCGCCAGCAGCCAAGCGAGGGCGGCCTGCGCGGGCGTGCAGCCGATCTCGTCGGCGGCCCGGTGCACGGCCTCGACCAGAGTCAGGTTGTGTGGCAGGTTCTCGTCGGCGAACCGGGGCCAGCGCCTGCGGTTGTCCCCGCTGCCCAGGTCGCCCACCGCCGTGATGCTCCCGGTCAGCATGGCGCGCCCGAGCGGGGAGTACGCCACCACCGATATGCCGAGCTCCCGGCAGGTGTCCAGCATCTCGCCCTCCACCACGTCCCTGGTGAAGAGCGAGTACTCCAACTGGACCGCGCTGATGGGGTGCACGGCGTGGGCCCGGCGCAGCGTGTCGGCGCCGACCTCGCTCAGCGCGAGGTACCGGATGTCTCCCGCTTCCACCAGCTCGGCCATCGCGCCGACCGTTTCCTCGATGGGGGTCGCGGGGTCGCGGCGGTGCACACAGTAGAGGTCGATGTAGTCGACGCCCAAGCGGCGCAGCGACGCGTGGCAGGCGTCCCGCACGTACCCGGCCGACGTGTCCACGCCGTCCACCCGGCCGGACTCCGGGTCGTGGCGCAGCCCGAACTTCGTCGCCAGCACCACGCGGCTCCGCTCGGCGGCCCGGCGGCGCAACCAGGTGCCCAGAAGCTCCTCGTTGGCGCCGCGTCCGTACGCGTCCGCCGTGTCGAGGAAGTCGACCCCGAGGTCGAGAGCGCGGTCCAGCGTGCGCTCGGACTCGGCGGCGTCCGGCACCCCGTAGGCGACGGACATGCCCATACAGCCGAGCCCCACGGCAGACACCCGTGGCCCGTGGGTGCCGAGTGTGCGGTGTTTCACGGAGAACTCCTTCTGAACGCCGAACAGTTCCAGGGATCCGGCCCACGCAGAGCGCCCGGCCCACGTCCGCACCGTAGCCGCCTCCCCCACCCAGCCAGGCCTCGACGACGGAACCCCCACGACACCACCGCGACCTGCGAAACCGCGCCTTCCCACGTCGCTGAGTGAGTACCGAACCGTCCTCCACCCCCGAGGCACAGGCCGAGCTTCGGAAGATCCCTCACAACACGCACTGCGCATCCTGGCCAAGCTGACCGAACTGGAGACCGACCTCTCGGGCTTCAACACCACCGCACTCGTGTCCCAGCCCGGAGGAGTGATGAGGTGTGCTTCCAGGTCAGCATCAAGTCAGCATGGGAAAAACCAGGGATCCACCCCAAGGGAAGAGGACCCTTTCTGACCTGCGTGTTTACAGAATCGGCAACGTGGTGCAACGGCACCCACTACACGTTGAACCGGAACGTTCAGCGCAGCGCCCCGACCCGCGAAAACTCGGTTCTGAAGGTGGTCATCCAGCACCGATCCAGCACGGTGCGAGTTCATCCAGCACATCCAGCACGCCCAAACGCGACGAGGGAGCCCGTCCACCGTCACGGCACCCATTGTGTACACACGAGACACTCGGTACTCTTGAGCCCATGACGCAGCCCCTGCCTATAGAGTCCATCCGCGACGTGCGCGCTCACCTGGCGGAGGTCGTGGAGCGCGCGGACCGCGACGACGTACCCACGGTGATCACGCGCCGGGGCAAGGAAGTCGCCGCCGTGGTGTCCATTGAGGTGCTGCGCAAGTACCAGGAGTGGGAAGAGCGCGAGATCAACCGGATCATCGACGAGCGCATGGCCAACTCGACACCCGGTATCCCGATCGAGGACATCATGAGGGAGACGCTGGCGCGCAGTGAGTGAGTACCGAACCATCTTCCGACCCGAGGCCCAGGCCGAGCTCCGGAAGATCCCTCGCGACATGGCGCTGCGCATCCTGGCCAAGCTGGCCGAGTTGGAAACCGACCCTCTCGGCTTCAACACCACCGCACTCGTCTCCCGGCCCGAACGTCGCCGCCTCCGCGTCGGCGACTACCGCGTCGTCTACGCGATCGACAACGGGGAACTTGTGATCTGGGTCGTGCACGTCGGGCACCGGTCCACCGTTTACGAGACCTGAGTGCCACTGACTCCACGTCAGAATATCCAGCACCCATCCAGCACGGTGACGACGAAGGGGTCGAACTCGACAGAGTCCGACCCCTTCCGACCTCCACGCTTGATCAATCAAGTCACTTGCAGTAAGTGCACGACCACACGTTGAAGCGGAACGTTCAACGCAGAGCTCCGACCTGCGGAAACAGGCTTCGAGAGGGCCGCATCCAGCACCGATCCAGCACGGTAGCTGCTCACCCAGCACATCCAGCACCCACGACCGCGATGAGAGGCCCTCCCACCGTCACCCGATCGAGGACATCGCCAGGGAGACGCTGGCGCGCGGTGCGCAAATACCGACCGACTTGCGACGGGAAGCGCAGGCCCGGCTGCGGAAGATCCATGGCGACACGGCGCTGCGCATCCTAGGCAAGCTGTCCGCGCTGGAGACCGATCCCCTCGGTTCACCGCGCTCGTTCCGCAGCCGGAACGTCGTCAGATCAGTCAAGCTTCTCGAACGACGGCCTCGGCGCGATGATGGGCGTACGCTTCTCATTGATATGGAGCCACGTAGGCGCTTCCACTGACATGAGCTTTCGGTCGACAGTAATTAGATTCTGCTGCGCTGCTTCGTTCAGGGCGTCAAGTATTTCGACTACCTTCACCTTCCCGTACTTCTCCAGTTGCGCCTGGATCTTCTGCGCCTTCGCACTCGGCTTGTAGTAATAGGGCGCACGATCGTGCCTGCCAACCGTCAGAATCGCTTCAGCAATCGCCTCATACGCATCGTTGAACAAGCCCATAAAGCCGTCCGGGTCTGGTAGGGCGATCAGGTGGAGACTCTCCCATCTCTGATATCCTGCCGGGAGGTCTACAGCCTGGGGAACAATCGCCACTCGGAGCCCGTTACCATCTTCGAGTTGATGCCAATTACTCTTGATAGGCGCGGCAGCAAATCGCGCCTTCTCCGTACTACTCAGGAACAGGTCGGTCTTCCATACCTTCTTGATCCGTTCCCGAAGTTGAGGCTCGGCGGCAACACCGCCAGCAGCAATCGGCACCCAGGATCCGAATGCGAATGGTCGGCCTGATCCGTCAGGCAGCAACACCGCATCACCACTCGCGTTATTGACAACGGCCTCAGTGAATCCGAGATGGCGTGCACGCTCGTGCCCGAACATCAGGGATGTCGGTCTGTCACAAATCAGCAAATGACCTAGGGCGCACCTTCCTGAGTGCTTCGCCGACCAGATCTACAACGCGTGGTTCGCCGCCGACAATCGCCTCGTGAACAGCCCACTCGAACCCATCTCCGCGTGATCCCTTGTCGCGATGGAGACGAGCGAGCTTAGCGAGCTGCCGAAACGTGACGTCCACCCGATCGCAATTGAGGTCTTCAAGGTCCGCTTGCGACAATTCATCGAAATGAGCCCTCAGAATTGATCGCGATACCGCATAAAGAGCACGCCCGTACTCATCGACCGGTTCAGCCTGGCTCAAAAGGTGACATCGGCCATTCAAAAATCCCCCTATTTCTTCGGATCGAAGGTTAGACCGGAACTCGGCCAGGGTGAAGCGGAACATCGGCCGCAGAGATTCCAACTGCGAAAACGGAGATTTCGAGGAGGTCATCTCAGCCCGGGAGGGCATCCCAGCCCACACCGACGACTCAGCGATCAGTAGTGGTACCTGGCGGCGAGGATGACGATCTCCTTGGCCGTTACCAGGTAGACGAGGCGGTGCTCGTCGTCGATCCGTCGCGACCAAGCCCCCGGCAAGTGGTACTTCAGCGGCTCAGGCTTGCCGATTCCCGAGAAGGGGTCGCGCCTGACGTCCTCGATGAGCTTGTTGATCCGAGCGAGCATCTTGCGGTCGTTCTTGAGCCAGGACGTGTAGTCCTCCCAGCCCTGATCCTCAAAGACGAGCCTCACGCGGCACCCGCACCAGCGTCCGACGAGCCCGGATCGATCAGCTCACGCTCCGACACGTTGATGTGGGACAGGGCGTTCTCGTACGCCTTGAGCAGACGCCGGGCGTTCGCCGGCGAGCGCAGCAGGTACGACCCCTCACGCAACGCCGCATAGTCATCGGCCGAGATAAGCACGGCGTTGCCGTGCTTCGAGACGATCTCAATGACCTCGTGGTTCTCGTTGACCTTCTTGATCAGCGGGAACAGTTCCTTGCGGGCTTCACTCGCGGTTATGGACATGCCCTGCCCCTTCCATTAACTGGTACGTAATAACGTACCACTCTTGGTGCCGTTCAGGAGAGAAAAACGACTGACGGACGATCAGCCGCCCCAGCACCGATCCAGCACGGGGAAAGCGAAGGGGCCCGACTCCGAAGAGCCGGGCCCCTCCTGACCTGCATGTTTGCCAGATCAGCGACGTGGTGATGGGTCAGCCGCTACACGTTGAAGCGGAACTCCACCACATCCCCGTCCTGCATCACATACTCCTTGCCCTCCATCCGCGCCTTGCCGCGCGAGCGGGCCTCTGCCACTGAGCCTGCGGCGATCAGGTCGTCGAAGGAGATGACTTCCGCCTTGATGAAGCCCTTCTGGAAGTCGGTGTGGATGACACCGGCCGCCTCGGGGGCCGTGGCGCCCTGGGGGATGGTCCAGGCGCGGGTTTCCTTCGGGCCGGCCGTCAGGTAGGTCTGGAGGCCCAGGGTGGCGAAGCCGACGCGGCCCAGGGTGGCGAGGCCGGGCTCTTCCTGGCCCATGGACTGGAGGAGCTCAAGGGCCTCGTCGTCGTCCAGCTCGATCAGCTCGGACTCGATCTTCGCGTTGAGGAAGATCGCCTCCGCCGGGGCGACCAGTGCGCGCTGCTCGTTCTTGAAGTCCTCGTCGACCAGTTCGTCCTCGTCGACGTTGAAGACGTACAGGAACGGCTTCGTGGTCAGCAGGTGCAGCTCGTGCAGCAGATCGCCCTGCTCCGTGCCCTTGGTGATGCCCGCCGAGAACAGCGTCTCGCCGGACTCCAGGATCTTCTGGGCCTTCTCGACCGCCGCCAGGACCGCGATCTTCTCCTTCTGGAGGCGGGACTCCTTCGTGAGGCGCGGCACCGCCTTCTCCACGGACTGGAGGTCCGCGAGGATCAGCTCCGTGTTGATCGTCTCGATGTCGTCCTTGGGGGACACCTTGCCGTCGACGTGGACGACGTTCTCGTCCTTGAAGGCACGGATGACCTGGCAGATCGCGTCCGACTCGCGGATGTTCGCCAGGAACTTGTTGCCCAGGCCCTCGCCCTCGCTCGCGCCGCGCACGATGCCGGCGATGTCGACGAAGTCGACCGTGGCGGGCAGGATCCGCTGGGAGTTGAAGACCTCGGCCAGCTTGGCCAGGCGGGCGTCCGGGACGCCGACGACGCCGACGTTCGGCTCGATGGTGGCGAACGGGTAGTTGGCCGCCAGTACGTCGTTCTTGGTCAGGGCGTTGAACAGGGTCGACTTGCCGACATTCGGCAGACCGACGATTCCGATCGTGAGCGACACGTGGCGACTTCCCGGTACGAGGGCGGTGGACGGTCCGAGAGTGGACCGCCCACCAGTTTACGGGCGCGCCGTCCCACCCGTGACGGCCCGGGCCACCGCCCCCGATGCGGCCGGGGCGCCCAGCTGCCCCCCGTTCCGGCCATGGCGCACCCCCCGCCCCCGCCCGGCCCCCGACGGCCGCCCCCGCGTCGAACGTGTGGGCAAGGTCGGCCAAAGGGCGTGTCCAATGGGTGGTTCCTCCCCCGGGGAGACCTACGTTGGTGCGGTGGAGCAATACAGGACACGCACCCCGCAGCGCGCACAGCGACCCCGGACATCGGCACCGGCCGCCCCCCGGGCGCCACTCGCCGGCGCCGCCGGGCGCACCCGGCCGGTGCCGCCCGTCGTCCTCGCCCTGCGCAGACTGCCGTCCCCCCGGCTCACCGGACTCGGCGGCGGGCTCTTCGCCGCGGCCCTGATGTTCGCCTTCGCCGGGCTCGACTGGCTGCTCCTCGACGCCTCACCCGTGGTGTACGGCGTGCTGTTCCTGCTGGTCAGCGCCGTCACCGCGCTCTGGGTGCGGCCCGCCGACGTGGTGACCGCGCCCATTTGCGTCCCCATCGCCTTCGCCGTCGGGATCATCCCGATCGCCGGCGGCACTGGCGGCTTCGGCGGCCAGACGCTGGCCGTGGTCACCGCGCTCGCCCTCCACGCGGGCTGGCTCTACGCCGGAACGCTCGTGGCCGGCGTCATCGCCACCGTACGCAAGCTCCGGCTGATGGGGCGCCGACGAGGCCTCAGGAATGCCGCCGCCCCCAAAAAACCCGGCCGGCGGTAGTAGGAGTAGGCAGTGGGCCAGTAGGCAGTGGGCCAGTAGGCAGCGGGAAAGCGGGCCGGGCCCGCTTTCGCGGCGTCACCCCTGCGCCCTCACCCGTACGCCCTCACCCCTGCGCACTCACCCGTACGCCCTCACCCCTGCGCCCTCCCCCGTACGCCCTCACCCCTGCGCCCTCCCCCGTGCGCCCTCCCCCCTGCGCCCTCACCTCTCCGCCGCCACCATCGCCGCCCCCACGATCCCCGCGTTGTTCTCCAGCTGCGCCGGCACGATCTCGGCCGTGATGCCCTCGATCAGCGGCAGGAACTTCTCGGCCTTGCGGCTCACACCCCCGCCGATGATGAACAGCTCGGGCGAGAACAGCATCTCCACATGCGCCAGGTACTTCTGGACCCGGCGCGCCCAGTGCGACCAGCTCAGGTCCTCGTCCTCCTTGACCTTGGTCGAGGCGTGCTTCTCCGCCTCGTGGCCGTGGAGTTCCAGATGGCCGAGCTCGGTGTTGGGGACCAGGCGGCCGTCCACGAACAGCGCGCTGCCGATGCCCGTACCGAAGGTCAGCAGTATCACCGTGCCCTGGCGGCCGCGCCCCGCGCCGAAGTTCATCTCGGCCACGCCCGCAGCGTCCGCGTCGTTCACGACGGTGACCGGCATGCCCCCGAGCCGGTCGGCCACGAGGCGAGCGGCGTCCACGCCCACCCACTCCTCGGCCACGTTCGCGGCGGTCCGTACGGTGTTCGCGGCGATCACCCCCGGAAACGTCATCCCGACCGGGCCGGACCAGCCGAAGTGGCCGACCACCTCCGCGATGCCGTCCGCGACGGCATCGGGCGTCGCGGGATGCGGGGTCAGCACCTTGTGGCGTTCCTTGGCCACATCACCGCGCGCCAGGTCGACCGGGGCACCCTTGATGCCGGTTCCGCCGACGTCCACTCCGAACACGTTCCTCATGGCGTTCATGAGTCCCACCGTACGGGCGGGCGGGCCTTACGCGTGGAAGGGGCGGACCGGTGGTGTCACTCGCCCGCGAGCTCGGCCGCTTCGGCGCGCAGGTCGCGGCGGAGCTCCTTGGGGAGCGAGAAGGTGATCGACTCGTCGGCCGTCTTCACGGTCTCCACGTCGCCGTAGCCGCGCTGGGCCAGCCATTCCAGGACGCCGTCGACCAGGACGTCCGGCACGGAGGCGCCCGAGGTCAGGCCGACCGTGGTGACGCCTTCCAGCCACGCCTCGTCGATCTCGTCCGCGAAGTCCACCAGGTGGGCGGCGGGTGCGCCCGCGTCGAGGGCGACCTCGACCATGCGGATCGAGTTCGAGGAGTTCTTGGAGCCGACGACGATGACCAGCTCCGCGTCCTCGGCGAGCTTCTTCACCGCTACCTGGCGGTTCTGCGTGGCGTAGCAGATGTCGTCGCTGGGCGGCGAGAGCAGGTTGGGGAACTTGTTCTTGAGGGCGCCGACCGTCTCCATCGTCTCGTCGACGGAGAGCGTGGTCTGCGAGAGCCACACGACCTTCGACTCGTCGCGCACCTCGACGTTCGCCACGTCGTCCGGGCCGTCGACCAGGGTGATGTGGTCGGGGGCCTCGCCGGAGGTGCCGATGACCTCCTCGTGGCCCTCGTGGCCGATCAGGAGGATGTCGTAGTCCTCCTTCGCGTACCGCACGGCTTCCTTGTGGACCTTGGTCACCAGCGGGCACGTGGCGTCGATGGTCGCCAGCTTGCGCTCGGCGGCCTCCGCGTGGACGGTCGGGGCGACGCCGTGGGCGGAGAACATCACGATGGAGCCCTCCGGCACCTCCGCCGTCCGCTCGACGAAGATCGCACCCTTCTTCTCCAGCGTCTGCACCACGTACTTGTTGTGGACGATCTCGTGCCGGACGTAGATGGGCGCCCCGTACTGCTCCAGAGCCTTCTCCACGGCGATCACGGCACGGTCCACGCCCGCGCAGTAGCCACGGGGAGCGGCGAGCAGGACCCGCTTGTCACTGTGGCGCGCGGCGCCTCCACTGGCGGCGGTGGCGGGCGACGGGTGGGCGGTAGCAGTCATGCCGTCCATGGTAGGGGCTCACACCGACAGCCCGGCCGGACCCGCCGCCCGCCCGCTCGACCGGCACGCCCGCTCGACCGGCCCGCCCGGCGGGCCGAAGGCCGCGGGTCCGGTGAGACTGGCCGCATGAGCGGCGTACACGAGGAGCGCGAGCGGCACGGAGGGCACGGGGAAGAAGGCCGGCCGGGCGCGCCGGGCCGCGCGGGGTACGGGGCCGACCCCGGTCCCGGGGCGGAGGGGGCCGGGCGGCTGCGGCGGAGTCTGGGCTTCCGGGACCTGGTGGTCTACGGGCTCCTCTTCATCGCGCCGATGGCTCCCGTCGGCATCTTCGGCACCCTGGACGCCAAGTCGCACGGCGCGGTCGCGCTGGTTTATCTGGTGGCCACGATCGCCATGGGCTTCACCGCGTTCAGCTACGCCCAGATGGTGCGGGTCGTGCCGCTGGCCGGGTCGGTGTTCGCGTACGCGCGCAAGGCGCTCGGCGAGGGGCCGGGTTTCATCGCCGGGTGGATGGCGATGCTCGACTACCTGCTCATCCCGGCCGTCGCCTACCTCTTCTCCGGCATCGCGATGAACTCCCTGGTCCCGTCCGTGTCGCGGTGGGTGTGGACGGCGGTCGCGGTGGTGATCACCACCCTGCTCAACCTGTGGGGCGTACGGGCCGCCGCCCGCGTCGGCTTCGCGGTGCTCGCCCTGGAGATCGTGGTGCTGCTCGTCTTCGTGGTGTCGGCCGTGGTGGTGCTCGTACGGGACGGGGCGCACCGGGGCTGGCTCTCGCCGCTGAGCGGGGACGCCGGGTTCTCCCTGGGCGCGGTCCTCGGCGCGGTGTCCGTCGCGGTCCTGTCCTACCTCGGCTTCGACGCGATCGCGACCTTCGCCGAGGAGGTGACGGGGGGGTCGGCCAAGGTGGCGCGCGCGGTGCTGTTCTGCCTGGTGCTCGCCGGGTCCCTGTTCATCGTGCAGTCCTACCTGGCGGCGCTGCTCGAACCCCTGTCGTCGGCGCGGCTCGCGGCCGACCCGGTCAAGCAGGGCTCGGCGTTCTACGACACGGTGGAGACGTCGGTGGGCGGCTGGCTGCACACCCTGGTGGCGGTCAGCAAGGCGATCGGGGCGGCGTTCGCGGCGCTCGCCGGGCAGGCCGCGGCCGGCCGGCTCGTCTTCGCGATGGCCCGCGACCGCCGGCTGCCGCGCGCCCTGTCGCGCACAGGCGCCGGGGTGCCGCGCCCCGCGCTGCTGCTCGCCGCGGTGGTCACGCTGGTCGCCGCGGTGTGGGCGGCCCGGCGCGACGACGGCATGGACCACCTCGTCTCGGTCGTGGACATGGGCGCGCTGACCGCGTTCTTCCTGCTGCACGTCTCCGTCGTCGCCTGGTACGCGGTACGCCGCATGGAGGGCGCGCCCAACTGGCTGAGCCACGTGGTGGTCCCGGCGCTCGGCGCGGCCGTGATCGTCGCGGTGATCTGGGAGGCGACGGCGACCGCGCAGCTGGTCGGGCTCGGCTGGCTCGCGGTGGGTCTTGTGGTGCTCGCCATGCAGGGGGGCCGGCGTCCGGGCCCCGACGCGGAGCCGCCGGGGTCCGACGCGGAGCCGCCGGGGCCCGGCGGGACTGTCGGTGGCGGGGGCTAGCCTGCGTACATGGCTCTGAATACGAGTGCGGACGCGCCGCTCCCCGTCGGCGAGGTGTCGCGCCTCATCGGGGGGTGGATCAACCGTCTCGGGGCGGTCTGGGTGGAGGGGCAGATCACCCAGCTCTCGCGGCGGCCCGGCGCGGGTGTGGTCTTCATGACGCTGCGCGATCCCTCACACGACATCTCCGTGGGCGTCACGTGCTACCGCCAGGTCTTCGACGCGGTGGCCGACGTGGTGTCCGAGGGCGCGCGCGTCGTGGTGCACGCCAAGCCCGAGTGGTACGCGCCGCGCGGCCAGCTCTCGCTGCGCGCGGTGGAGATAAAACCGGTCGGCATCGGTGAACTGCTCGCCAGACTCGAGCAGTTGAAGCGGAGCCTGGCGTCGGAGGGCCTTTTCGCCCTGGACCGCAAGCGTCCGCTGCCCTTCCTGCCACAGCTCGTCGGGCTCGTCGTGGGGCGCGCCTCGGCAGCCGAGCGTGACGTCCTGGAGAACGCGCGGCGGCGCTGGCCCGCGGTGCGCTTCGAGGTACGCAATGTGGCGGTGCAGGGCGTGCACGCGGTGCCGCAGGTAGTCCAGGCGGTGCGGGAGCTCGACGAGCTGGACGACGTGGACGTGATCATCGTGGCGCGGGGCGGCGGCAGCGTGGAGGACCTGCTGCCGTTCTCGGACGAGGAGCTGGTCCGGGCGGTCGGCCGGTGCCGTACGCCGGTCGTCTCCGCGATCGGGCACGAGCCGGACGCTCCGCTGCTCGACCTGGTCGCCGATCTGCGGGCCTCCACGCCGACGGACGCCGCGAAGAAGGTCGTGCCGGACGTCGGCGAGGAGCTGGAGCGGGTACGGATGCTGCGCGACCGCGCGCGCCGCCACGTCACCGGCGTCGTCGACCGCGAGGAGCGGGGTCTTGCGGGGGTGCTCGGGCGGCCCTGGATGGAGCGGCCGCAGCGCATGGTGGACGACCGCGCCGACGACGTGGACGCGCTCTTGCACCGCGCACGCCGGGTGCTCGGCCACCACCTGGACCGGGCAGACTCCGAGCTCTCGCACACCCACGCGCGCGTGGTGGCGCTCTCGCCCGCGGCCACGCTGGAGCGGGGGTACGCGGTGCTCCAGCGGGCCGGCGGCGAGGTGGTCCGCGCCCCCGGGGACGTCGCGTCCGGGGAGGAGCTGCGGGCCCGGGTCGCCGAGGGCGAACTGCACGTCACTGTCGTAGCGCGGACATAGGGTGGAGCGCATGGCCAAGACGACGGACGAGGCCGTGTCGGGTGACGCGGCGCTGGGGTATGAGCAGGCGCGGGACGAGCTGATCGATGTCGTGCGGCGGCTTGAGGCGGGGGGTACGACGTTGGAGGAGTCCCTGGCGCTCTGGGAGCGGGGGGAGGAGCTGGCCAAGGTGTGCCGGCGGTGGCTCGAGGGGGCTCGGGCCCGCCTCGACGCGGCCCTGGCCGACTCGCCCGAGGCCGGCTGAGGTCACCCTTGGGGTTCTGGCCCCTCCCCGCCCCTTACCCAAACCCTCCGGGGGTGAGGAACCCTGGGGCTCCGTCCCAGACCCCGATCGCGCCTGAAGGGCGCTCGTCCTCAAACTCCCCCAAGGCCTCAAGGACCAGGGGGGACCCCCTGACAGGGTGAAGATGCCGGTGTGGGCCGGCACCTCAAGCTCAGCAGCACGGGGCAGGCTGAGGTTCCCCATGCGGGCCGGCACCACCCCCGTCAGGGGCACGGGGAACTGCGCGAGCGCCCCAGCACGGTCCGCGCCCGAACACCAAGCCCTCAAGGGGCGCGGGGAACCTGCGCACAGGCGCACGCGCCGGTGGCCACTCCGGCACCCGGCGGCCGGCACGCCGCCGCACCATCCACCCCGGCCCCGGCCCCGTGTGAGCATCGTCACCCATCCCCAGATTTAGTTGAAAGTTAACCTAACCCTGCCGTACCGTCGGAGACACCGCTTGATCAACATTCCGGAAGGTATGACGCAGATGTCGCTCGTTCTTGACCCCGCCGCCCAGGACCTCCTCTTCCGCGAGGCCCGCACCGCCAATACGTTCACCGACGAGCCGGTGACCGATGAGCAGGTCCAGGCGATCTACGACCTGGTCAAGTACGGCCCGACCGCCTTCAACCAGTCGCCCCTGCGCATCACCCTGGTCCGCTCCCCCGAGGCTCGCGAGCGCCTTGTCCAGCACATGGCCGAGGGCAACCGCCCCAAGACCTCCTCCGCGCCGCTCGTCGCGATCCTCTCCGCCGACAACGAGTTCCACGAGGAGCTGCCGGCCCTCTTCCCGCACTTCCCGGCCGCCAAGGACGCCTTCTTCTCCGAGCGCCCGGTCCGCGAGAGCGCCGCGCTGCTGAACACCGCGCTCCAGGCCGCCTACTTCATCGTCGGCGTCCGCGCCGCCGGCCTGGCCGCGGGCCCGATGACCGGCTTCGACCCCGCCGGCGTGCAGAAGGAGTTCCTGGACGACGACCACACCCCGCTGATGGTCGTCAACATCGGCAAGCCCGGCGACGACGCCTGGTACCCGCGCAGCCCGCGCCTGGCGTACGACGACGTCGTCACCACCGTCTGAGCCGCACGCGAAAAGGCAGCCGCACACGAAAGGCCGCCGCACCCACCCGGTGCGGCGGCCTTTTCGTGTCCGCTCCCCGGGCCCGGCCGGCGCGCCCCCGAGGCCTCAGGCCGTCTTCTTCGACTCCAGCGCCCCCGCCATCGCCACCAGCTGCTCGTACGGCGCCGTGCCCGTGACCACCGTGGTGGAACCCTGGTCCTGGCGGACCAGCGCGTCGTACTTGGGGCCGTCCCAGAACGTCCAGGTCGCGCCCGCGATCTGCTGCGACTTCTCGGTCTTCGTCGCCCGCCTGCTGACCTCGGTGACGAACTTCTCCGTGGGCGCGGTCGACTGCTCGACGGCGACGTACTGGTTCTGCGGGTCGAGGAAGCCCAGGTGCCAGGCGTTGTCCTTGGTGCCGTCGTACGACACCGAGGTCGCGCGCCACTTGTCCTGGTCGGGCAGGCCGACGGGGGCCGCCACCGGGTACGGGGCCGCCCTGCGCACGGTCGTGAGCTCGACCGAGTAGTTCACGGTCTTGAGCGGAGGTGCGTCCGATTCGTCGTGCGGGATGAACACATAGATCACAGCCGCCGCGATGCCGATCACCGCCAGCGACTGCAGCATGTTCCGGACTGTCTGCTTACTGCTGCGCGTTCCTGCCACGACCCCATGTTCTCAGGTCATCCCGCCGCTCATACGTGGGCCCCTCTGCTCAATTTGTCGACGTGCCGATAGAGTCCTAGCACCCTCTTACCTTGCGGCCGTCGCCGTACAGAAAGGTGCGCTCCGATGACCGAGCATCATCTGCCGTCCGAACTCGAGGTCTCTCCCGAGGCCCCCGACCGCAACCTGGCCCTTGAGCTCGTGCGGGTCACCGAGGCCGCCGCCATGGCCGCGGGCCGCTGGGTCGGCCGCGGGGACAAGATCGGCGCGGACGGCGCCGCGGTCAACGCCATGCGGACCCTCGTCTCCACCGTCTCGATGAACGGCATCGTCGTCATCGGCGAGGGCGAGAAGGACGAGGCGCCCATGCTCTACAACGGGGAGCGCATCGGCGACGGCACCGGCGCCGAGGTCGACATCGCCGTCGACCCCATCGACGGCACCACCCTGAACGCCAAGGGCATGCCGAACGCGATCGCCGTGCTCGCCGCCGCCGACCGCGGCGCCATGTTCGACCCGTCCGCGGTCTTCTACATGGACAAGCTGGTGACGGGCCCCGAGGCGGCCGACTTCGTCGACATCAACGCCCCGGTCTCGGTCAACATCCGCCGGGTCGCCAAGGCCAAGAACTCCTCGCCCGAGGACGTCACCGTGGTCATCCTGGACCGCCCCCGCCACGAGGGCATCGTCAAGGAGATCCGGGAGACCGGCGCGCGCATCAAGTTCATCTCGGACGGCGACGTCGCCGGTTCGATCATGGCCGTGCGCGAGGGCACCGGCGTCGACCTGCTCATGGGCATCGGCGGCACCCCCGAGGGGATCATCTCGGCCTGCGCGATCAAGTGCCTGGGCGGTGTCATCCAGGGCAAGCTGTGGCCCAAGGACGAGGCCGAGCGTCAGCGCGCACTCGACGCGGGGCACGACCTGGACCGTACGCTCTCCACGGACGACCTGGTCAGCGGCGACAACGTGTTCTTCGTCGCCACCGGCATCACCGACGGCGAGCTGCTGCGCGGGGTGCGCTACCGCGCGGAGACGGCGACCACGCAGTCGCTCGTGATGCGCTCGAAGTCGGGCACCATCCGCCAGATCGACTCCACGCACCGGCTCTCCAAGCTGCGCGCGTACAGCCAGATCGACTTCGACCGGGCCAAGTAGAACCGGTAGAGCAAGCCGCTTCGGGCCCAAGTGACCCTGGACGCATGGCAGTTCGCACGTAGATGAAGGGGCGTCCCCGTGGTGCGGCGGGGGCGCCCCTTCACGCACGCGGACGCGGACGCGCGGAGCCGTGCCGAGCGGCGGCGAAGGACGCTAGGCGGCGGACGCGGACTTCTTCAGTTCGACCTCGCGCCGGCGGCGGCGGGCGATGACCACCCGGCGCTCGGCCGCGGTCAGGCCGCCCCAGACACCGTACGGCTCGGGCATGAGCAGGGCGTGCTCGCGGCACTCCACCATGACCGGACAGCGGGCGCAGACGCGCTTGGCGGCCTCCTCGCGGGAGAGTCTGGCGGCCGTCGGCTCCTTGGACGGGGCGAAGAACAGACCCGCCTCGTCCCGGCGGCAGACCGCCTCCGCGTGCCACGGGCCCGCCTGATCCTCCCTGGCTGGACCACGCTGCGGCGGAACGGCGGCGACCTGCAGGGAATGATGCGGCGGATGCAGCACGGTCTACTCCTGACGACGGCTTCGCGAGCGAGCGACGATGGAAAAGTCCCTACCCGCTGTACGCGGGCCTATGCACTGCGTTCCGACCGGCGCGGCTCCGCTCGGTCGGCCCATGGCCTGAACTCGCCCTCGCCACAATCGCGTTGGCCGTCAGGGGTCCAGCCGCTTGCGCAGCCTCTGGTGGAGGTCGGCGATGAGCTTGCCCCGCTTCGGCTTGGCCTCGATGCTGCCGAAGACCGAGTATCCATTGATGACGACCACCGGAGCCTCCGGATCGTCGGCCTCGAGCGTGTGCACCTCGAAGTTGCCGAAGATTCCGGTGCCGCTCCCGCGCAGGCTCAGGTTTTCCGGGACCCGGACTTCCACATTGCCGAAAATCGCGGTCGCGTTGATGACGGTCAGGCGCTGCTCGAACAGCGCCTCTGTGAGGTCGATGTCGACGCTGCCGAACAGCGAGAAGACATTGGTGCGCCGGCCGACCCGCCAGCGGCCCTTGCGGGTGGAGGCGGAGAAGATCGCGACCAGGTTCTCCGCCTCGACGGGCCCGACGCTCTCCGCCACCTCGCGCGGTGCGGGCGCGGCCACCGGCCGGGGGCGGGCGCCGCTCGCGGGCAAGTCCTTGACCAGGGGCTCCAGTTCACCGACCGTCTTGGCGCGGTAGACCGCGTCGATGCGCTCGGAGTGCTCGGCCGCGTCGAGGCGCCCCTCGGCCAGCGCGTCGCGCAGGATGTCGGCGATCTTGTCCCGGTCGGCGTCCGACGCCCGCAGCGCCGGGGGCTCGGCGTGCTGGGTGGGGTCGGCCTTCGCGGGCCGCGCGGGATCCGCCTTGGCGTGCTTTTCGAGGTCCACGGAGGCAGCGTACCCAAACGCGATAGATCGCGACTAGTCGCGGGGCGCCACGGGCTCGGCAACTGAGCCCTACCTCACAGAAACGGCGCTCCGGACGCGGCATACGCTGGAGGGTGCTGTGCCAATGGAGGCCCAGCAGCTGTCTGCCGAGTGAGGAATGGCCGCCCCATGCCAGAGTTTCAGTACTCCGATCTGCTCCCCCTGGGAGAGGACACCACGCCGTATCGCCTGGTGACCGCCGAGGGTGTCGCCACCTTCGAGGCCGACGGCCGTACGTTCCTCAAGGTCGCCCCGGAGGCGCTGCGCACGCTCGCCGCCGAGGCGATCCACGACATCCAGCACTACCTCCGCCCGGCCCACCTCGCCCAGCTGCGCAAGATCATCGACGACCCGGAGGCCTCGGGCAACGACAAGTTCGTCGCGCTCGACCTCCTGAAGAACGCCAACATCGCCGCGGCGGGCGTCCTCCCGATGTGCCAGGACACCGGCACCGCGATCGTCATGGGCAAGCGCGGCCAGAACGTCCTGACCGAGGGCGGCGACGAGGAAGCGCTCTCACGCGGCATCTACGATGCGTACACCAAGCTGAACCTGCGGTACTCGCAGATGGCGCCGCTGACCATGTGGGACGAGAAGAACACCGGCTCGAACCTGCCCGCGCAGATCGAGCTCTACGCGACCGACGGCGGCGCCTACAAGTTCCTCTTCATGGCCAAGGGCGGCGGCTCCGCCAACAAGTCGTTCCTCTACCAGGAGACGAAGGCCGTCCTGAACGAGGCCTCCATGATGAAGTTCCTGGAGGAGAAGATCCGCTCGCTGGGCACCGCCGCGTGCCCGCCGTACCACCTGGCGATCGTGGTGGGCGGCACCAGCGCCGAGTTCGCCCTGAAGACCGCGAAGTACGCCTCCGCTCACTACCTGGACGAGCTGCCCTCCGAGGGCTCGGAGCTCGGCCACGGCTTCCGCGACGAGGAGCTGGAGAAGAAGGTCTTCGAGCTCACCCAGAAGATCGGCATCGGCGCGCAGTTCGGCGGCAAGTACTTCTGCCACGACGTGCGCGTGGTGCGGCTGCCCCGCCACGGTGCCTCGCTGCCCGTCGCGATCGCCGTCTCCTGCTCGGCCGACCGCCAGGCCGTCGCGAAGATCACCGCCGAGGGCGTCTTCCTTGAGCAGCTGGAGACCGACCCGGCGCGCTTCCTGCCGGACACCACCGACGAGCACCTGGACGCGGGCGACGACAACGTCGTCCGCGTCGACCTCAACCAGCCGATGGACGCGATCCTGGCCGAGCTCACCAAGCACCCGGTCAAGACCCGCCTCTCGCTGACCGGCCCCCTGGTCGTGGCCCGTGACATCGCGCACGCCAAGATCAAGGAGCGCCTTGACGCGGGCGAGGAGATGCCGCAGTACCTCAAGGACCACCCGGTGTACTACGCGGGTCCCGCGAAGACGCCCGAGGGGTACGCCTCTGGCTCGTTCGGCCCGACCACGGCCGGCCGGATGGACTCCTACGTCGAGCAGTTCCAGGCGGCCGGCGGCTCCAAGGTGATGCTGGCCAAGGGCAACCGGTCCCAGCAGGTCACCGACGCGTGCGCTGCGCACGGCGGTTTCTACCTCGGCTCGATCGGCGGCCCGGCGGCGCGCCTGGCGCAGGACTGCATCAAGAAGGTCGAGGTTGTCGAGTACGAAGAGCTCGGCATGGAAGCGGTGTGGAAGATCGAGGTCGAGGACTTCCCGGCGTTCGTCGTCGTGGACGACAAGGGCAACGACTTCTTCCAGGCGCCGGCCGAGCCGCCGACGTTCCTGAACATCCCCGTGCGGGGCGCAGGACAGGTCTGACCGTCCCGGCTCCATCGGGAGGTGGAGCCCGAAGGCCTCCCCCCTGGAATCCTGTGCGCGAATAGGGTCCAAAGCCCCTAAGGGCCCGGTGAATTGGCCGCCTATCCTGGCATGTGTCCGCAATCGCCCCGGTCGCCGCATCGGCCGGGGCGCTTCAATCACCGGGAGGGGTGGCGCAGTTGGGGTGGTTCAGCGGGCCCGGCGGGTTACTGGCGGGGCTGGACCGGACGTGGCCGCGGCGGCGCGCGAAGGCGTCACCGACGGCCGCCGCGATGGTCGGCGCCGCGGGCCATGTGGTCACGCCGATCCCGCGCGGCGGGTACGGCGAGGTGCTGTTCTGCGTGCGTGGACGGCCCTTGAAGTACGCGGCGCGGGCCCGCACTCCGCTGGGCTTCGGCGCGCGTGTGCGGGTGGCGGCCGCCCTTTCGCCCTCCGCCATCGAGGTGGCACACCTCGGCCCCGCCGCGGACGGCTGTCCATGACGGGGCCGAGCGCCGGGCGGCCCGGGTGGGACGCGTCCGGGCCGCGTCCGGGTCAGGCGAAGCGCTGGCTCGCGGTGCCGTCACAGGGGCGCAGGGTGAGCGGGTCCTTGGCGGCGCCGAGGGTGGCGCACAGGCTGGTGGCCGCGGCCGGGCGCAGGGTGCCCGAGGCGCGCACCCACTCCTGGTTGGCCGCGCCCGAGCAGTTCCAGATGATCAGCTGGGCACCGGCGGTGTAGTTCGCCCCCGGCACGTCCAGGCAGCGGTCCTGGGTGAGCTGGGTGTGCACCGACTTGCGGCCGTCGTCGTACCACCAGCCCTGGTTGCGTCCGCCGTGGCAGTCCCAGCCGATGACGGCCGTGCCGTTGGCGCTGCTGGAGGCGGTGACGTCGGCGCAGCTCCCGGTGGCCTCGTTCTTCAGCGGCCGGTAGGCGTCGTCCCAGGCGAGCGGGTAGAGGGTGGGGCTGCCCGTGGAGGCGGGGTCGGCGCAACTGCCTTCCTTGGCGCCGGAGTTGTAGAGCTGGGTGAGACAGGAGGCGAAGGCGCCGTGACCCCGGTAGTTGGGGTGGAAGGACTGGCGCACGGAGTTGGCGTCCGGCAGGCCCGGCTTGGAGACGTCGATGTAGAGGCCCCTGGCCCAGGTGTCCTCCATGCAGACCTCGTGGCCGTTGAAGAGCCGCGAGTCGTCCAGGTAGGTCGCGCCGGTGGCCTCGGCGGCCTTGCGCATGCCGACCTCGAAGGCGGGCACCGCCGTGTCGCGGCCCCACACGGTGTCGGAGTCGTAGCCGAGGCCGCCGCAGACGAGCTTGCCGGGGAAGGACGGGTTGTCGTGGAAGTCGGGGCCGATGGGGCTCGGGTAGCCCATCACGACGAGCTTGTAGGAGCCGTCGGCGTACCCCGCGTCGCGCATCACGGTCTTGAGGTCACTCACGGTCGCCTCGACCTTGGGCACCAGCGCGTCGACCCGGGCCTGCCAGCCGGGCTGGTATTTGGACTGGCACGGGCCCTGGAGCAGCAGATAGCGCTCGACGCAGTCGGTCATGACCGGGCCGAACTGGAGATCGTCGTTGGCGCCCGCGACCAGGAGCACCATTTTGATCCGGGTGTTGCGGGCCTTGATGGCGAGGCTGTCGCTCTGCACGAGTTCGTCGGCGTACTGCTTGGTCCCGCCGATCCTGATGTTGCCGGTGTACGCGCCCGAGCAGGCCACGTTGTACGTCTCGTCGGCCGGGATGCCGGTGCGGTGGATCGCGGAGTCGGGCGAGCGGTGGCACCAGTTGTCGGGCCCGTTGGTGCCGGCCTCGTAGGTGCCGACGCCCTCGCCGGAGATCTCGCTGTCGCCGAGCGAGATCAGGCCCGTCCTGCGGTCGGCCATGGGCCGCTCGGCGGGATCGCCGTAGAGCTGGGTGGCCTCCGCCGCCCGGATCTTCTCCAGGTCGGGCGGGAGCGGGGTGGACTGGACGGCCGGCGCGGCGGCGGCCTGCGCGGTGGCCGCGCCCGCCGCCATGCCCCCGAACGCGGCCGCCACGGCCGCGGCGGCCGCGAGCGTGCGGCGAAGTCTGTGCCTGGTGCGCGTCATGACGCCTCCTGGTGGGCCTGCGGGGTACGAGGGTCGTCTCCCGGGAGAATGCGGCCCACCGGTATTTACTGGCCGGTAGGGCGTGTTGGGAATAGGTAGAACAAGACAAGTGCTCAACTTTTTCGGGAGGTTCATCACCATGAACGACAGCGAGTACCGGACCGAGCACGACTCGATGGGCGAGGTGCGGGTGCCCGCGCACGCCAAATGGCGGGCGCAGACACAGCGGGCGGTGGAGAACTTCCCCGTCTCGGGGCAACGTCTGGAGCGCGCCCACATCGAGGCGCTGGCCCGCGTCAAGGCGGCCGCCGCCAAGGTCAACGCCGAGCTCGGGGTGCTCGAGAAGGACATCGCGGGCGCCATCGAGGAGGCGGCGGGCGAGGTCGCCGAAGGCCGCTGGGACGAGCACTTCCCGGTCGACGTCTTCCAGACCGGATCCGGCACCTCGTCGAACATGAACATGAACGAGGTGGTGGCGACGCTCGCCACCGAGAAGCTGGGCCGCGACGTCCACCCCAACGACCATGTGAACGCCTCGCAGTCCTCCAACGACGTCTTCCCCTCCTCCATCCACATCGCCGCGACGGCCGCCGTCACCGCCGATCTGATCCCGGCCCTCGACCACTTGGCGGCCGCTCTCGAGCGCAAGTCGGCCGAGTTCGCGGACGTGGTCAAGTCGGGGCGTACGCATCTGATGGACGCCACCCCCGTCACCCTCGGCCAGGAGTTCGGCGGCTACGCGGCGCAGCTGCGGCACGGCGTGGAGCGGCTGCGCTCCGCCCTGCCCCGGCTGGCCGAACTGCCCCTGGGCGGCACGGCCGTGGGCACCGGCATCAACACCCCGCACGGCTTCTCGGCGGCCGTGATCGCCGAGGTCGCGCGCACCACCGGGCTCCCGCTCACCGAGGCGCGGGACCACTTCGAGGCGCAGGGCGCGCGCGACGGCCTGGTGGAGACCAGCGGGCAGCTGCGGACCGTCGCGGTGTCGCTCACGAAGATCTCCAACGACCTTCGCTGGATGGCGTCGGGCCCGCGCACAGGATTGGCCGAGATCAGTCTTCCCGACCTCCAGCCGGGCTCCTCGATCATGCCCGGAAAGGTCAATCCGGTCATTCCGGAGGCCGTCCTCATGGTCGCCGCCCAGGTGATCGGCAACGACGCGACAGTGGCGACGGCGGGCGCGGCCGGCAACTTCGAGCTCAACGTGATGCTGCCGGTGATGGCCAAGAACCTCCTGGAGTCGGTCCGGCTGCTCGCCAACGTCGCGCGGCTGCTCGCCGACCGCACGGTCGACGGGATCACCGCGCACGTGGAGCGGGCCCGCGAGTACGCCGAGTCCTCGCCGTCGGTCGTCACGCCGCTCAACAAGTACATCGGGTACGAGGAGGCCGCGAAGGTCGCCAAGAAGTCCCTGGCCGAGCGGAAGACCATCCGCGAGGTCGTCCTCGAATCCGGCTACGTCGAGCGCGGCGACCTGACGGTCCAGCAGCTCGACGAAGCCCTCGACGTGCTGCGCATGACCCGCCCCTGACGTGCCCTGACCCGCCTCTGACACATCCCTGACACGTCAGCGGCCACCCCGGCTCCCCGGCCGCCCCGTCGTGATCCCCCTCGCGGCGCGGTCTTGACCGCACTCCGTAATATCTGCACATGGCAGGCACAGGAGACGGCACCCCGCACTGGGCGCCGGGGGACCACATCCTCTGGCGCTATCTCGACCACGCTCCCGCGACGAAGGGGCGGGTCCACATCTGCCGCCCGGTCACGGTCGTCCAGGACACCGACGACCTGCTCGCGGTGTGGATGGCGCCGGGCACCCACTGCGTACGCCCGGTCCTCACCGACGGCCGCCCCATTCACCAGGAGCCGCTGGCCACCCGCTACACCGCCCCGCGCACCACCGAGCGCGCGCGGTGGTCGGGCAGCGGGGTGCTCAAGCTGGCGCGGCCGGGCGAGCCCTGGTCGGTGTGGCTGTTCTGGGAGCGGGGCTGGCGTTTCAAGAACTGGTACGTGAACCTGGAGGAGCCGCGTGCGCGGTGGTCGCGGGGCATCGACTCCACCGACCACTTCCTCGACATCGCCGTCCACCCGGACCGCAGTTGGCAGTGGCTGGACGAGGACGAGTTCGCGCAGGCCCAGCAGGCGGGGCTGATGGACGGCGGCCAGGCGCGGCGGGTCAGGGCGGCCGGGCGGTCCGCGGTCGAGGTGATCACCGCGTGGGGCAGCCCGTTCGCGGACGGCTGGGAGGCCTGGCGGCCGGATCCGCGCTGGCCCGTTCCCGCGCTCCCGGCGGACTGGGATCGCACTCCGGCGCACATGACGTCGTGAGACCCTTGATGCGCCCCCGGGGTTCAAACGTAGGATCGTCCTCCGCGGGTCGCGCGGGAGCCGGCAGCGCCAATCGGCCGTACCGGTGCAAGAATTGACCGTATGTCACCACAGGGGGGTGGAGCGTGCCCGGTGCCGACGCCGCCCGGACGAGGCCTCCCCCCCACCTCGAGGACTTGGGGGAGGGTATTTAGCGTGGTGCGACCGCAGCACGCATCCTTACCCTGTCGCTGCCACTGCCGCCGCTCGCGGCAGGGCGGATGTCTCATCCCGGACGGACGGAACCCGACGCGTGACGGAGCCCCAGCCCACCTCGCACGAGAGCCGGCACAAGGAACTCGGCCGGCCCACCGAGCAGCCCCTCCCTCACGCCCTTGAGGAGCAGGGGAGGCCTCATGCCGACGACACACCGCCCGCCGCGCGGGCGGGCGCGGAGCCGTCCGGCGGCCACGCCCACGCCGGCAACGGGCAGGACCCCGCGCGCGGCCCGGCCCGAAGCCCCTCCCGGCACACCTCGCCGGGCGCCCGCGCGGCCGGCCGGAGCGCCGGCGTGACCGCCTCCGTGCCGGGCCAGCCCGGGCGCGGCGGCCGGGACGCGGCGGCCGCGGCGGCCGTGCCCGGCGTGGGCGTGGCGCCCGAGGGCGACGGCCCCGGGACGCCGGCCGGCGACGACGGCGCCGAGGCGGTGGCCCGCCGCGAGGGCGACCGGCTGCGTTTCGTGGGCGCCGCCACCCGCAGGATCGCCCGCGGCATAGACCTCGACGAGATCGTGCTCGGCCTGTGCCGCGCCACCGTGCCGACGTTCTCCGACGCCATCCTGGTCCATCTGCGCGACCCGCTCCCGGTCGGCGACGAGCGCCCGGCCACCCCGTTCGTGCTGCGTCTTCGCCGCACCGACCGGTTGCGTTTAGTCGACGAGGCGCTGAGCGAGAGCGCGGAGGCCGAGGGCCTGACCGTGCTCGGCGGCCCCGGGCCCGACCTCACCCCCGCGTCCGAGCTGTGCGAGGTGCGCACCGGCGGCGAGCTGAACGAGGTCCTGCGCGGGGTGCGCCCGGTCTTCGCGGAGTCTCCCGCCGCCCGCGCGGCCCTGGCCGAACTGCTCGGCCCCGACCGCACCGTGCCCGGAGGGCGCCGGGCGATCCTCGCGCCGCTGCGCGGCCGGCGCCGGGTGATCGGCGCCGCCGTCTTCGTACGCGGCCCCGAGCGGCCCGCCTTCGAGGCCAACGACCTGCTCGTGGCGGCCCAGTTGGCCACGCACACCGCGCTCGGCATCGACAAGGCGGTGCTCTACGGGCGCGAGGCATACATCGCCGACGAGCTCCAGCGCACCATGCTGCCCGACAGCCTGCCCCAGCCGACCGGGGTGCGGCTCGCCTCGCGCTACCTCCCGGCGGCCGAGACGGCCCGGGTCGGCGGCGACTGGTACGACGCGATCCCGCTGCCCGGCAGCAGGGTCGCGCTCGTCGTCGGCGACGTCATGGGCCACTCGATGACGTCCGCCGCGATCATGGGCCAACTGCGCACCACCGCACAGACGTTGGCCGGTCTCGACCTGCCGCCCGCCGAGGTCCTGCACCACCTGGACGAGCAGGCCCAGCGGCTCGGCACCGACCGCATGGCGACCTGCCTGTACGCGGTGTACGACCCGGTCGCCCACCGCATCACCATCGCCAACGCCGGACACCCGCCGCCGGTGCTGCTCCACCTCGGGGGCCGTGCCGAGGTGCTGCGGGTGCCCTCGGGCGCCCCGATCGGGGTCGGCGGCGTCGACTTCGAGGCGGTCGAGCTGGACGCTCCGGCGGGCGCCACGCTGCTCCTGTACACCGACGGCCTGGTCGAGTCGCGCCTGCGCGACGTGTGGACCGGCATCGAGCAGCTGCGTGAACGGCTCGCCGCCACCGCCCAGTTGACCGGGCCCGACCACTCGCCGCCGCTCGAAGCGCTCTGCGACGACGTGCTCGACATGCTCGGCCCGGGCGATCGCGACGACGACATCGCGCTGCTCGCCGCCCGCTTCGACGGGATCGCGCCGAGCGATGTGGCGTACTGGTTCCTCGACCCCGAGGAGACCGCTCCCGGCCGTGCCAGGCGCCTGGCGCGCAGGGCGCTGGAGCGGTGGGGCCTGGAGGAGCTGACCGACTCCGTGGAGCTGCTGGTCAGCGAGGTCGTCACCAACGCGGTGCGCTACGCCGAGCGGCCGGTCACGCTGCGGCTGCTCAAGACCGACGTCCTGCGCTGCGAGGTCGGCGACGACTCGCCCCAGCTGCCCCGCCAGCGCCGGGCCCGCGAGACCGACGAGGGCGGGCGCGGCCTGTTCCTGGTCAACCGCCTGGCCCGGCGCTGGGGCGCCACCCGCCTCTCCGGCGGCAAGGTGGTCTGGTTCGAACTGCCCACCCGCCCCTGAGGGAAGGCCCCGGCCAGGACGGCACACACGACGACGGCCCCCGTCCCGGGATCCCGGGACGGGGGCCGTCGGCCGTCACAGCGGCTCAGTTGGGGTTGAACGGATCGTCCGGCAGGCTCGGTCCACCCGAGTTCGACGGCGTAGGCGGCGCCGACTTCGAGGGATGGTGCGAGGGCGACCCGCTCGGCGGGCTGCTCACCGACTTGGACGGGGTGGGACTCGTCGTCATCGACGGCGGGGCGCTCGGCGACTTGGAAGCCGGGGCGCTCGGCGTCTTCGAGGGAGTCGAGCTCGGCGACTTCGGCGGCGTGTAGGCGGGCTCGACGGCCGCGCCCTGATCGGTGTCCAGGTCGAACTTGGCGGTGCCGCCCTTGACCGCGTCGAAGGTGTACGCGGCCCATATGCGGGCCGGGATGGAGCCACCGTTGACACGGCCCGGCTCACCGGCGCCGTTGATCATCGTGACCTGACCGCCCTTGGGGACCGTCACGTTCTTGCCGTCGTCGTCCTTCACCACGCGCGGGTCCGCGGCCTCGCCCCACAGGCCGACCGAGGTGACCAGATCCGGGGTGTAGCCCGTGAACCAGGCCGACTTGTTGTTGTCGGACGTACCGGTCTTGCCCGCGACCTGCTTGTTGCCGCGGTTGTCGGCCTCGGCCACCGACTTCTGGGCCGTACCGTCGTCGACCACGCCGGTGAGCACCGAGGTGACGGCGTCGGCCGCCCCCCTGCTGATGATCTGGCTGCCGATGGGGTCGGGCTTGTTGTACTTGTGGTCCTTGTGCTCGGCCGACTTCACGATCGACGGCGTGACCTTCTTGCCGTGGTTGTCGAGCGTGGCGTAGACCGCGGCCATCTGGAGCGGGCTCGATCCGTAGGAGCCGAGCGTCATGGAGGGCACCGGGTTCTTGCCCTTCAGGGACTCCATCCCCATCTCCACAGCGGTGTCGCGGACCTTGGAGAGGTCGGCGTCGACGCCCATCTGCGCGAAGACGGAGTTGATCGACTTGTTCATCGCCACCTGGACGCTGACGGGTCCGTAGCTGACGTCGTCCTCGTTCGGCGGGTCGAAGGCGATCTTGCTGCCCTTGACGGGCCGCTTGCTGTCACCGTTGTAGACCGTGTTCGCCTTGATCGGCTTGCCGTCCTGCGTCTCGGCGCCCTCGTTGAGGGCCGCTGCGAGGATGACCGGCTTGAAGGTCGAGGCGGGCTGGTACGTGGTGTTCCGCGCGTTGTTGAGCATGTGGTGCATGTAGTCCTGGCCGCCGTAGAGGGCGACCACGGAACCGGTCTTCGGGTCGACCGACGCCGCGCCGGCCTGGAGGTCGGCGTCAACCTTGCGCTTCTTCGGGTCGAGCTTGCTGGTCAGCTTCTCCTTGACCGCGTTCTCCAGAAGCTTCTGCTTGGCGGGGTCGATGTTGAGCGTGATCGTCCAGCCGCCCCGCGCCAGCAGGTCCTCACCGATCCCGTTGGCGGCCATCTCGCTCTTGGCGGCGTCGACCAGGTAACCGGTCTGCCCCTCCATGCCGGGTGCGACCTTGGCGTCCATGGGCGGCTCGAACTTCAGGTTCTTGCGCTCGTCCGGCGTCAGCCACTTCTTCTCGACCATGTTGTCGAGCGCCTTGTTCCAGCGGCCCTCCACCAGCTGCTTGCCGACGGGCCCGGCCGTCTGCCAGTCGTACTGGCTGGGGGCCTGGAGCAGCGCCGCGAGGTAGGTGCCCTCCTCAAGCGTCAGCTTGGAGACGTCCTTGCCGTAGTACGCCTGCGCCGCCGCCTGGATGCCATAGGCGTTCCGGCCGTAGTAGCTGGTGTTCATGTACCCGGCGAGGATTTCGTTCTTGCTGTAGCGCTGGTCCACCTTGAGGGAGATCACGATCTCCTTCAGTTTGCGGGTGACCGTCTGCTCCTGCGTCAGGTAGTTGTTCTTGACGTACTGCTGGGTGATCGTCGAGCCGCCCTGGGCGCCCTTGCCCATCAGGGTCTTCAGGATGCCTCGGGTGGTGCCCTTGAAGTCGACGCCCTTGTCCTCGTAGAACGTCTTGTTCTCCAGCGCGACGAAGCTGTGCTGGATGGGCACGGGGACCTTGTCGAGGCCGACCGTCTCGCGGTTGACCGTTCCGGTGCGGGCGAGCACCTGGCCGTTGGAGAGCTTGAAGACGTTGCTCTCCATGTGGGCTTCGGCGTTGTCGCTGGGGATGGGCACCATCAGGTAGATGACGTAGAACGCGCCCATCGCGAGAAGGCAGAGCCCGAAGAACGTGCCGAGCATCTTCTTCCAGGTGAAGAACCGGCGTATGCCCTTCTTCTTCACCTTCTGTTTGGCTCGGCGCGTCCCGCCCTGCCGGGCGCGCCGCTCTTCCGCTCGGCCCATAACCTCAGTCGCTCGCCTTCATATGACTCACCAGACTCGCCAGATCAGCTCAGAAAACTAACACCGCACGTACGGACAAAGCGGATCCGATCACGTCTTTTCCGTACGTGAGAATCAGCACCTGCCCCATGGGAACCGACGAGCGAATCGTGCCAAGGGTTGCGAGTGATCTCGACACCGCCCCGATTTGCCCCCCAATGACCCGGTCGCGAGCCACTATTCACGCCGGGTATACACCGCAGGTATACCTAGTGCGTATAGTGCCTTCCATCAAGCGACGCCTTCCGCTGCGGGTGATCTCTTCGCCCATGGGCGGCGGCAGTTGAGAAGCGAGGCACACGCCATGTCCATCGGACACACCCTCCTCGGGCTCCTGGAGTCGGGCCCACGTCACGGGTACGACCTCAAGCGCGCCTTCGACGAGAAGTTCGGCCACGACCGTCCGCTGCACTACGGGCAGGTCTACTCGACGATGTCCCGGCTCCTGAAGAACGGCCTCGTCGAGGTCGACGGCGTCGAGGCCGGCGGCGGCCCCGAGCGCAAGCGGTACGCCATCACCGAGGCCGGCGTCACCGATGTCGAGACGTGGCTCAGGCAGCCCGAGAAACCCGAGCCCTACCTCCAGTCGACCCTCTACACCAAGGTCGTCCTCGCCCTGCTGACCGGCCGCGAGGCGGGCGACGTGCTGGACACCCAGCGCGCCGAGCACCTGCGCCTGATGCGCGTACTGACCGACCGCAAGCGCCACGGCGACCTCACCGACCAGCTGATCTGCGACCACGCCCTGTTCCATCTGGAAGCCGACCTGCGGTGGCTCGAACTGACCGCCGCCCGTCTCGGCCGGCTCGCCACGGAGGTACGCGCATGACGCCCGCCGGCTCCCTTCTCGTCGCCCAGGACCTGCACAAGGCCTACGGCCCCACGCCCGCCCTCGACGGCGCCGCCTTCTCCATCCACCCCGGCGAGGTCGTCGCGGTGATGGGCCCCTCCGGCTCCGGCAAGTCGACGCTGCTCCACTGTCTCGCCGGGATCGTCACCCCGGACTCCGGAAGGATCATGTACGACGGCCGCGAGCTGTCCGCCATGCCGGACGCCGAGCGCAGCGCCCTGCGCCGCACCGAGTTCGGCTTCGTCTTCCAATTCGGCCAGCTGGTACCGGAGTTGACCTGCGTGGAGAACGTGGCCCTGCCGCTGCGCCTGACCGGCGTCAAGCGCAAGGAGGCCGAGCGCAGGTCCCTGGAGTGGATGGAGCGCCTCGAGGTCGCCGACCTCGGGCACAAGCGTCCCGGCGAGGTGTCCGGCGGCCAGGGCCAGCGGGTGGCCGTGGCCCGCTCGCTGGTCACCAAGCCGCGCGTCGTCTTCGCCGACGAGCCCACCGGCGCACTCGACTCGCTCAACGGCGAGCGTGTCATGCAGCTGCTCACCGAGGCGGCCCGGTCCACCAACGCCGCGGTCGTCCTGGTCACCCACGAGGCACGGGTCGCGGCCTACTCGGACCGCGAGATCGTCGTCCGCGACGGCAAGTCCCGCGACATGATGCTGGAGCACTCCGTATGAGCCTGCTGCGCGACCTCGCGTTCGGCGCCCGGTTCGCCCTCACCGGCGGCCGTGAGGGCTGGACGCGCACGCTGCTCACGGCGGTCGGCGTGGGTCTCGGCGTCGCCCTGCTCCTTGGCACCACCGCGCTGCCCGGCGCGCTCACCGCCCGCCAGGCCCGCGACAACGCCCGCAACGACTACGGGGCCTCCACCAACGAGGGCCCCGGCCCGGGCACCCTCCTGATCGGGCGCGCCGACACCCAGTTCAAGGGCGCGGACGTACGGGGCAGGCTGCTCCAGGCGGAGGGCCCCAGGTCGCCGGTGCCGCCCGGCGTCTCCGCGCTTCCCGCGCCCGGCACCATGGTCGCCTCGCCCGCCCTGCGCGACCTGCTCGCCTCCCCCGAGGGCGAACTGCTGCGCCGGCGCATCCCGTACAAGGTGACCGCGACCATCGCCGACCGGGGTCTGATGGGCCCGCACGAGCTGGCCTACTACGCGGGCAGCGACATCCTCAAGAAGCGCGACGACGAGGTGAGCGATCGCGGCGAGGTGGTGCGGGTCAAGGGATTCGTCAACGCCGTCCAGGAGAAGCTGGACCCGGTCCTCGCGCTGCTCATCGTCATCATCTTCGTGGTGCTGCTCATGCCGGTCGGCGTGTTCATCGCGGCCGCCGTGCGCTTCGGCGGCGACCGGCGCGACCGCAGGCTCGCGGCGCTGCGCCTGGCGGGCGCCGACCGGCGCATGACCCGCTGGATGGCGGCGGGCGAGGCGCTGGCCGGAGCCGCGGTCGGCGTGGTCATCGGCGCCGTGTTCTTCCTGATCGGCCGCCAGTACGTGGGCGACGTCTCGGTGGCGGGGCTCAATGTCTTCCCCTCCGACATCGACCCGAGCCCGCTGCTCGCGGTGGGCGTGGTGCTCGCGGTGCCGGCGTCGGCGGTGGCGGTGACCCTGTTCGCGATGCGCTCGGTGGTCGTGGAACCCCTCGGCGTGGTGCGCACCACGGTGGCGCGCAGGCGGCGCGTGTGGTGGCGGGTGCTGCCACCGCTCGCGGGCGCGGGCCTGCTGCTGCCGATGATGGGCCGGGGCCGTGACAACGGCATGTTCAACCAGGCCCAGGTGATCGGCGGCACGGTGCTGCTGCTCATCGGCGTGACCGCGCTGCTGCCCTGGCTGGTGGAGGCGGTCGTACGCGGACTCGGCGGCGGCCCGGTCGGCTGGCAACTGGCCGTGCGCAGGCTCCAGTTGACGTCCGGTTCGGCGGCCCGCATGGTGAACGGCATCGCGGTCGCGGTGGCCGGGGCGATCGCCCTTCAGATGCTGTTCGGCGCCGTCGAGGGCGACTACGTGAAGGCCAATGGCGAGGACACGAGCCGGGCCCAGCTGGTGGTTCCGCTCGGTGACGCCTCGCCCGACGCCCAGTCCCGCGAGATCAGCGCCATCAAGAGCACCGAAGGCGTGACGGCCACGGTGGTGCTGGGTTCGCTGGACGGCGGCGACAAGGCGAAGGAGCCCCAGCACTTCACCCCGGTCACGGTCGCCACCTGCGCGGACCTGGGCCAGATCGCGACCCTGCCCTCGTGCCGGGACGGCGACGCGTTCCTCGCGACCGGCGGCGACTGGCAGCCCGAGGGACTTCCCGCGCCGGGCGGCACGCTCTACCTCGACCCGACCAACGGCGGCTCCACCACCAAGGGCGCGGAGGTCCGCTGGACCGTTCCGGCGAGCGCCCGCAAGGTCACGGCCCGCACCGACCCGGGCGGCCAGCGCCGCCCCGGCGTCCTGGTGACCCCGGGCGCGCTGCCGCACGGCGTCAAGCTCCCGGTCCACTCCACGGTGTACGTCTCCACCTCCCCCGGTGACGGCCTCGCCAAGGAGCGGGTGCTGACCCAGGCGGCCGAGGCCGACCCGCTCAGCTCGGCGCGCGCGCTGACCGGCACGCAGACCAACGCCCGGTTCGCGGGGGTGCGCCAGGGCCTGTACATCGGGGCCGCGGCGGTCCTGATGCTGATCGGCGCGAGCCTGCTCGTGTCGATGCTCGAGCAGCTGCGCGAACGCAAGAAGCTGCTGTCCGCGCTCGTGGCCTTCGGCACCCGGCGCACCACGCTCAGCCTCTCGGTCCTGTGGCAGAGCGCGGTGCCGGTGGCGCTCGGTCTCGCGCTGGCGGCGGCGGTCGGGCTCGGGCTCGGCTCGGTGCTGCTGCGGATGGTGGGCCGCCCGGTGACGATCGACTGGGTTCCGGCGGTGTCGATGGTGGGCATCGGCGCAGGCGTGGTGCTGCTCGTCACCGCCCTTTCGCTGCCGCCGCTGTGGCGCCTCATGCGCCCGGAGGGACTGCGCACGGAGTAGCCGCGAACGCTCGAACTCCCCTGGAAACCAAGGGAGTTCGAGCTCCGACGGCCCTACTTGGAGACCCGTACCGGAAGGTCGCGCAGCGCCCCGCGCAGGGCGGCGGCGAACTCCTCGAACTCGCCCTGGCGCGCGGCACCCGTCCGCATCGCCAGGGCGATCGTGCGAGAGGGGGCGGGCTCGGCGAAGTACCCCGTGACCAGGCGGTCGTTGCGCCTCGTCTCGATCTCGACGGCGGTGCGCGGCAGCAGCGTCACGCCGAGCCCGCCGGCCACGAGCTGCACCAGCGTGGAGAGCCCGGCCGCGGTCGTCGTCACCGGCGCCCCGTCGGTGCGCCCGGCCTCGCGGCAGATGTCGAGCGCCTGGTCCCGCAGGCAGTGCCCCTCGTCGAGGAGCAGCAGCCGCAGTTCACGCAGCGCCTCGCGCGGGATCTCGCTGCGTCCGCCGAGCCAGTGGTCGTGCGGGGTCACGAGTACGAAGTCCTCGTCGAACAAGGGGAGTTCGCTGACGCCGGGCACCCCGAGCGGCACGGCGAGCAGCAGCAGATCGAGCCGTCCCGCCGTGAGCCCTTCGAGCAGCGAGGAGGTCTGCTCCTCGTGGACCTGGAGGTCGAGGTCGGGGTAGCGCTCATGGACGAGCCGCAGCACGGCGGGCAGCAGATAGGGCGCCACGGTCGGGATGACGCCGAGCCTGAGCACCCCGGTGAACGGCGCCCGTACCGCCTCGGCCACCTCCATCAGCTCGCCGACCGCGTCCAGCACGGCCTTGGCCCGCGCCGCGAGCCGTTCGCCCGCAGGCGAGAGCAGCACCTTTCGGGTGGTGCGCTCCAGGAGCCGCACGCCGAGGGTGTCCTCCAGCGAGGAGACCGCGCCGGACAGGGCGGGCTGGCTCATCCCGATCGCGGCCGCCGCGTCACGGAAGTGCAGATGCTCCGCGACCGCCGCGAACGCGCGCAGCTGCGCCAGGCTGGGCTGCTTGCCCCGGCTGCTCAGAGCCACGACCGGCCACCTCGCCCACTCGGCCCCATGGACCCACGCTCCTCTTTACTCAGGCGCACTGATAGGCACCTCCGATCAGGCTGACCCAGTCTAGCTATTTCCCTGATCAATGCCTCCTGTGCCAGGATCGGTAATCCGTCCAACCCCCCAGGAAGCTTCCGAATCCGCTCGAATCGGTACTTCCTCGATTTGCTAGGAGAGCGCGTGCTCACTGTTGGTGACCAGTTCCCCACGTACGACCTGACTGCCTGTGTGTCGCTGGAGAGCGGCCAGGAGTTCCAGCAGATCGACCACAAGACCTACGAGGGCAAGTGGCGCGTGGTCTTCGCGTGGCCCAAGGACTTCACCTTCGTCTGCCCCACCGAGATCGCCGCGTTCGGCAAGCTGAACGACGAGTTCGCCGACCGTGACGCGCAGGTCCTCGGCTTCTCCGGTGACTCCGAGTTCGTGCACCACGCCTGGCGCAAGGACCACCCGGACCTGACCGACCTGCCCTTCCCGATGCTGGCCGACTCCAAGCACGAGCTCATGCGTGACCTCGGCATCGAGGGCGAGGACGGCTTCGCGCAGCGCGCCGTCTTCATCGTCGACCCGAACAACGAGATCCAGTTCACGATGGTGACCGCCGGTTCCGTGGGCCGTAACCCCAAGGAGGTCCTGCGGGTCCTCGACGCCCTCCAGACCGACGAGCTGTGCCCGTGCAACTGGACCAAGGGCGAGAACACCCTCGACCCGGTCGCGCTCCTGGCCGGTGAGTGATCCATGTCCCTCGACGCGCTGAAGTCCGCCGTCCCGGACTACGCCAAGGACCTGAAGCTGAACCTCGGCTCGGTCATCGGCAACTCCGAGCTGCCGGCCCAGCAGCTGTGGGGCACGGTGCTCGCCACCGCCATAGCCTCGCGCAGCCCGATCGTGCTGCGTGAGCTGGAGCCGGAGGCCAAGGCCAACCTGTCGCCCGAGGCGTACTCGGCCGCCAAGTCGGCTGCCGCCGTCATGGCGATGAACAACGTCTTCTACCGCACCCGCCACCTGCTCTCCGACCCGGAGTACGGCACGCTGCGGGCCGGTCTGCGGATGAACGTCATCGGCAACCCGGGCGTGGAGAAGGTCGACTTCGAACTGTGGTCGCTCGCCGTCTCCGCAGTGAACGGCTGCGGCCAGTGCCTGGACTCGCACGAGCAGGTCCTGCGCAAGGCCGGCGTCGACCGCGAGACGATCCAGGAGGCCTTCAAGATCGCCGCGGTGATCCAGGCCGTGGGCGTCACGCTGGACTCCGAGGCCGCGCTCGCGGCGTAACCCCTCCGGGGGCCGCGGGTAACTCACCCGGGCCGGGCCCTACGCTTTCGCCCCGTCGTTATGCGGCGGGGCGAAGTGCTGCCCAGGGGGCTGGTGCGGGCGCGGGCGCGGGGTTTGCCGACGAGTCAGGTGTCGGTGCGGATGCTCGCGGCGCTGGAGAGGGCTGGACCCGAATGGCCAGCAGTCCATCTTGCGAACGGGGCGGGTTCCACTGCGTGCTGGTGATGCCGTTCGGGCAGGTCACGTGCTGGTTGTCCCAGTAAATCGTGGCGGGCGTCCTGCCGGTGGGCAACCTCGCCGCGGGCGTGCGGGACGGTCACGGACTTCAGTGATCCGCACCGGAGGCAGTGTCCGGTGTCCGAAGCGCCAAAGGGGCGTCATCGGTCCAGATCATCTTCAACAGCCGCATGCCGTCGGTGCCGATCCGGCGCCCCACCTCGACCCGTCCGGCCTGGGCCTTGGGGAAGCGGGCGTCCTCGACCCGGTCCGTCGCCGGGTGGATCGTCGGCTTCGTGTCCGGCGTGGGGGCACCGTCGAGAACGTACCCTCCGGGGCCTGGGGCGGGCTCTTCGGATCGCGGGCGGAGGCATTCGGAGGCGTCGTTCGATATCGGCGGGGCCCTTTCGCTGCCCGCCCCGGGGTTACTCGGGCTTTCCGGCGGGTGGGCCGGGTGGCGCGTCGGGGGGCGGGGTCTCGTCGTGCGTCGACGCTTCGGGGGCCGCCTCGGATGGCTTCTCCTCGTGCGTCGGCGCGGACGCACCGTGGCCGGGCGGCGTGGCGTCGGGCGGCGTTCCGTCCGGGCCTGGCTCCTCGGGGGACGTCGTCGCGCCCTCCGGGTGCGCGGCGCGCATCGCGTTGTCGCGGGCGTACTGGCGCAGATAGCCGACCACCGTGTTGGTGACGGCAACCAGCGGGACCGCGACGACGGCGCCGCCGATGCCGGCCACCAGACCGCCGGCGGCCACCGAGAGGACCACCGCGAGCGGGTGCACCCGCACCGCGCGGCCCAGGATGAACGGCTGGAGCACGTGCCCCTCGATCTGCTGCACCGCGAGCACCACGATCAGCACCATCAGGGCGTTGAAGACGCCGTGGGTGACCAGGGCGACCACGACCGCGAGCGCACCCGAGACGACCGCGCCCACCAGCGGGATGAAGGCGAACAGGAAGATGAACACGGCGAGCGGCACTGCCATGGGCACGCCGAGGAAGTAGATCCCGACGCCGATGCAGATCGCGTCGATCAGAGCCACTATCACCGTGCCGCGCACATACGCCGTGAGCGTGCGCCAGGCCTTGGGGCCCGCGCCCGCCACCCCCGGCCGGGCCGCCGCCGGCACCAGCTTGAGCACCCACTGCCAGATCTTCGGGCCGTCGTAGAGCAGGAACAGCGTCGAGAACATCGCGAGCAGTATGCCGGTGAGCACTTCGACCAGGACGGTCACGCCCTGGAGCCCGGCCGTGGTGATCTCGTTGGTGTTGGCGCCGATGGTGTCGCTGAGGTTCTTGGCGATCTGGTTGATCTGGTCCTCGGTGACATGGAACGGGCTGTTCAGGGCCCAGCTCTTCAGCTCCTCGATGCCGCCCTGCACCTTGTGGGACAGGTCGTCGAGGTTGTCCATGACCTGCCACACCACGAACCAGCCGACGAGCCCCATGATGACGAACCCGGAGATCGCGGTGACCGCGGTGGCGAGCCCGCGCGGCAGTCCCCTGCGCTTGAGCCGGGCGACGGTCGGCTGGAGCAGCGCGGTGATCAGCAGAGCCGCGACGAACGCGAGGACCACCAGGCTGACCGCGCTGATGATCTGCGTCAGTACGTAGATGGCCCCGGCCAGCACGAGCAGCCGCCAGCCGACCTCGGCCGCGACCCGCATGCTCCACGGCACCGCGTGCACCGGATCGGGCCGGGCCGCCACGGCCGGCGCGTACGTGGGCGGCGGCGGTACGTGGTCGGGGGCGTGATCCTGCGAAGCGTCCGCCGGCGCCCGGGACTTGGCCGCTGCGGCTTCCCGTACGGCCCGTGCCGGGGCCGCCTTCGGCGCGTGGGCCGCGACCGGGACGGAGACCTCCTCATCGGCCCCGGCCTCCGTCTCGGCCCGGCGCTCCTCAAGGCGCTCTCCCCACCGGGTCAGGCCGGCGCCAAGCCGTGCGAGCAAACCGGGCACTGTCGACATGATCCCGCCGTTCCCTTTTCCCCCGGCGCCGGTTCTCCCCGGCGCCTCCCCCGTGCTGTCCGAAGCCGACCGTACACGGGCGAAGCCCCGCACCGAAGGACGGTGCGGGGCTCCACGAGGTCGAGTGGGCCCTGGAGGTTTCCGTCGGGCCGCCCAACCGGCCGGACTAGTACCAGCTGTGGGACTGCCAGTACGACCAGGCGCCGCAGGGGCTGCCGTAGCGCTCGTTCATGTAGTTCAGGCCCCACTTGATCTGGGTGGCCGGGTTGGTCTGCCAGTCGGAGCCCACCGAGGCCATCTTGTTGCCGGGCAGCGCCTGGACGAGACCGTAGGCGCCGGAACCGGCGTTGGTGGCCTGGTAGTTCCAGCTCGACTCGTTGTTCACGATGTGGCTGAAGCACTGGAACTGGCCGGAGGGGACGATCTGGCGGGCGATCGCCTGGATCTCGGAGACCGAGTAGGAGCTCTTGACCGCGAAGTCGGTCCGGCTCGCCGAGCGGCTGGCCGCCTGCGTCTCCAGATCGCGGGCCTTGGCCTCCTCGTCGGCCTTGTCCTGCTTCTCCTTGTCCGCGGCGTCCTTCTTGGCCTTGGCGTCCTGAGCGGCCTGGACGCGCGCGGCCTCCTCGGCGGACTTCTTCGCCGTGGCGCTGGCCTGCGCGGCCTGCGCGTCCGCCTGCTGCGTCAGAGAAGCGGTCTGCACCTGGGCCTGCTGACCGGCGGGGAGGTCCGCGAGGAGCGTCGTGCCGGCCGCGGTTGCCTCGAAGTTGTCGTTCGAAGCGGCGGCGGGACTGCCCGCGGCAACGCCGACTACGGCGCCAACGGTGGTGACCGCAGTGGCAGATGCCACCGCGAATCCCCGGACCGAGATCCGGCTCACACGGTTTCCTTCCAGCGGCGTCCGCACGGGTGACCTCGCGGACGCGATCGTGCCCCTGGCTCTCTCCTCCCAACTGCTGGGTCACGGGAGGAACTGACCCGATGGGCAACTTCCTCGCGGGAAGCGCCGCGTGATGCGCGGGCGGCATACGGCTCGGCTATTGAGTTGCGTGGGTACCGGGGTACCCGGGATACAGGGGTGCCGTATGCGGGGCCTGACGGATCCAAGACTCTGCCGGAAGGCAACGCCGCGAAGCAATTCTCCGTTGCGTGGGAAACGTCACACCACGTTCGGCGCCCCTGATTTCACCAACCTGACGCAGAAAAAGGCGCCGCCCGGCTAAGCTGCTGCGCTCGCCGGACGGCGCCAACTGGCGCGTACTGCCTCAGAGCTGAACATCCTCCAGCATTTCGGTCACCAGGGCGGCGATCTGCGAGCGCTCGGACCGGGTGAGGGTGACGTGGGCGAACAGCGGGTGTCCCTTCAGCTTCTCGACCACCGCGACGACGCCGTCGTACCGGCCGACCCTCAAGTTGTCGCGCTGGGCCACGTCATGAGTGAGCACCACGCGGGAATTGGCCCCAATCCGGGACAGAACGGTCAGCAGGACGTTCCGTTCCAGCGACTGCGCCTCGTCCACGATCACAAAGGCGTCGTGCAGGGAGCGGCCCCGGATGTGGGTGAGTGGCAGGACTTCGAGCATGCCGCGCGAGGTGACCTCCTCGATGACCTCACGGCTCGTCACGGCGGACAGCGTGTCGAAGACGGCCTGCGCCCAGGGGCCCATCTTCTCGGCCTCCGAGCCGGGCAGATAGCCGAGCTCCTGCCCGCCCACCGCGTACAGCGGCCGGAAGACCATCACCTTCTTGTGCTGTCTGCGCTCAAGGACGGCTTCGAGGCCCGCGCAGAGTGCGAGCGCCGACTTGCCCGTGCCGGCCCTGCCGCCCATCGAGATGATCCCGATGTCGGGGTCGAGGAGCAGATCGAGCGCGATGCGCTGCTCGGCGCTGCGGCCGTGGATGCCGAAGGCCTCGCGATCGCCCCGTACCAGCTTCACGTTCCCGTCCGGCGTGACCCGTCCGAGCGCCTTGCCGCGCTCGGAGAGCAGCACGAGCCCGGTGTGGACGGGGAGCCCGGCCGCCTCCGGGACGTACAGCGTCTCCTCCTCGAACAGGAGGTCGACCTGTTCGCCGCTGAGCGGCAGTTCGGCCATGCCGTTCCAGCCGGAGTCGGTGATGGCCAGTTCCGCCCGGTACTCCTCGGCGAGCAGACCCACCGACGACGCCTTGATCCGCAGCGGCAGGTCCTTGGACACGACGGTGACGTCGTAGCCCTCCGCCTGGAGGTTGCGTGCGACGGCGAGGATCCGGGAGTCGTTGTCCCCCAACCTGTAGCCGGCGGGCAGTACGCCGGGATCGGAATGGTTCAACTCGACGCGGAGGGTCCCACCGAGGTCTCCCATCGGGATGGGGGCGTCGAGGCGTCCGTAGCGGACCCGGAAGTCGTCAAGCAGGCGCAGCGCCTGCCGGGCGAAGTAACCGAGCTCGGGATGGTGCCTCTTGGCCTCCAGCTCCGTGACCACGACGATGGGGAGCACCACTTCGTGCTCCTCGAACCGGGTCATCGCGTTGGGATCGGCCAGCAGGACGCTGGTGTCAAGTACGTAGGTGCGCCGGTCGGGCATGCGGCGCTTTGTGCTGGTCACCACGGAAGGACGTACCCCCTCGTAAGAGGCGCATGAGATCGGGGTGCGACGGCGTCGCGGAAACGGGGACCGGGCTTCGGCCGCGCTGCGCGGGCCGAGCTCCGGCCCTCCACGTCGCCCGCGTGCGGTGCGCGGTCGTCCTGGTGCAAAGGGCCTCCCGGGCGGGTGGCGTTGTTCGCCGCCCACTGAGATCCGACGGCCGTGGACCGGACGTCGACCTGGGGTGGTTATGCCCTCGAACAAGCGAAGCCATGCCCCGTCATATGCCCAGAGTTCCCACCGGACCCAGCCCCGCCCGGCCGGGGGCAACCTGCCTGGGAGCGCGGGGAACTGCGCGACCAGCCACGCACGGACCGCACGCATAGGCCGACCCCTTGGGGCTCCGCCCCAAACCCCGGTCGCGCTGAAGGCGCTCGTCCTCAATCGCCGGACAGGCTGGGGTATGCCAATGCGGGCCAGCACGGACCCTGCCGGGGGCAAACGCCGGATCGGCTGAGGTTGCCCATGCCGGCCAGCACAGACCCTGACAGGGGCGCGGGGAACTGCGCGATCAACCGACCACGGGCCCGCACCCAAAAGCCGACCCTTGGGGCTCCGCCCCAAACCCCGTTCGCGCCTAAAGGGCGCTCGTCCTCAAGTGCCGGACAGGCTGAGGTTGCCCATGCGGGCCAGCACAGACCCTGCCGGGGGCGCGGGGAACTGCGCGGGCGGCGTTCACCCACCAGCACTCAACACACAGCGGCCAGCGCTCAGGTGCCGTACCTGCGATGCCGCGCCGCGTAATCCCGCAGCGCCCGCAGGAAGTCGACCTTGCGGAAGGCCGGCCAGAACACTTCGCAGAAGTAGTACTCGGAGTGCGCGGACTGCCAGAGCATGAACCCGGACAGCCGCTGCTCGCCGCTCGTGCGGATCACGAGGTCGGGATCCGGCTGCCCCCGCGTGTACAGGTGCTCCGAGATGTGCTCGACGTCGACGATCTCCGCAAGCTCCTCGAAGGACGTCCCCTTCGTCGCGTGCTCGAGCAGGAGCGATCGGACCGCGTCCGCGATCTCCTGGCGGCCGCCGTAGCCGACGGCGACATTGACCAGTATCCCGTCGATGTCGTGCGTGGCCTGCTCGGCCTCCTTGAGCACGGACTGGGTGTGCCCGGGCAGCAGATCCGCGTTGCCCACGTGATGCACCCGCCAGCGCCCGTCCGCCGCCAAGTCCCGCACCGCGTCCTCGATGATGCCGAGCAGCGGGATCAACTGGTCCTCGGGGCGGTCCAGGTTGTCGGTGGAGAGCAGCCAGAGGGTGACGACCTCGACATCCGTCTCGGCACACCAGCCGAGCAGTTCCTGGATCTTGCTGGCTCCGGCCTGGTGGCCCTGCTCGGGGCTGCGGGCCGACGCCTTGGCCCAGCGCCGGTTGCCGTCCAGGATGACGCCGATGTGCTTGGGCACCTGGTCGTGGTCGAGGCGGCCTTCCACCCGGCGCGCATAGAGCCTGTAGACCAGGTCGCGCAAACTCACCGATTTCACCCTCTCGTTGCCTTCCGGGGGCCCGCCGCCGCCCCGCACACCGGCCGCCCCAGACAAAGCACAGTACTGCGCAGGGGTCATGGCGGCCCAACTCGGTCTGTCACAAGTCCGTGATAAGCAGGGAAACGTGACTGAATCCCTCCGCTTCCTCGCCGACCCCCACCGTTACGACTCCATGGAGTACCGCCGCACCGGCCGCAGCGGCCTCAAGCTCCCCGCCGTCTCGCTCGGCCTGTGGCACAACTTCGGCGACGACCGGGCCCTTGAGTCCCAGCGCGCGATCCTGCGCCGCGCCTTCGACCTGGGCGTCACCCACTTCGACCTGGCCAACAACTACGGCCCGCCGGCCGGCTCCGCCGAGCTGAACTTCGGCAAGATTTTCGGCCAGGACTTCGCCCCGTACCGCGACGAACTCGTCATCTCCACCAAGGCCGGCTATCTGATGCACCCCGGCCCCTACGGCGAGTGGGGTTCGCGCAAGTACCTGATGTCGTCCCTCGACGCCTCCCTCAAGCGGATGGGCCTGGACTACGTCGACATCTTCTACTCGCACCGCTTCGACCCCCACACCCCGCTGGAGGAGACGATGGGCGCGCTCGCCTCCGCCGTCCAGCAGGGCAAGGCGCTGTACGTGGGCGTCTCCTCGTACAACAGCGAGCAGACCGGGCAGGCGGCGCGGCTGCTGCGCGAGATGGGCGTGCCGGCCCTGATCCACCAGCCGTCGTACTCGATGATCAACCGCTGGACGGAGCAGGACCGCCTGCTCGACACCCTGGAGGCGGCCGGCATGGGCTGCATCTCCTTCGCGCCGCTGGCCCAGGGGCTGCTCACCGACAAGTACCTCAAGGGCATTCCGGAGGGCTCCCGCGCCAGCCAGGGCAAGTCCCTCGACCCGGGTCTGCTCTCGGACGACGTGGTACGCCGGCTGCGCGGCCTGAACGACATCGCCTCGCGTCGCGGCCAGTCCCTCGCGCAGCTGGCGCTGACCTGGGTGCTGCGCGACCCGCGCATGACGTCGGCGCTCATCGGCGCGTCCAGCGTGCGCCAGCTGGAGCAGAACGTGGCGGCGCTCGGCGGACCGGCGCTCACCGAAGGGGAGTTGAAGGAGATCGACACCTTCGCCGTGGACACCGAGGGCACCAACATCTGGGCCGGACGGAGCTGACGGCACCCAGCTCCCGGAGGTCCCGCCGGGCGGCCGGAAGAAAAAACGGGCCGGTCCGTGGGGGGGGGATACGGACCGGCCCGAGGGGGGGTTTCCACCATAACCCTTCGTAAGTGCTGCTGTGTGCCACGGCGCCTCGGAACTACGCTCCGAAACCGGTCCAGTACGCCTTTCCAGTCCCCCGCAGGGGTGACCCCGCCCCGGGGTTCGGGCTTGACCGTCCAGGTCAGAGGGGTCGCGGGGGCGCGGGAAGCCGCTGAGGGACGCGAGAAGGCGGCGCGATCGCCCTCCGGGTGTGCTTCACCCCACTGGCGCACCGGGGAGCGCGCGCCGTGACCGTACGGCGTCAGCGCGTGCACAGCGGGCGCTCAGGTCCGCCGGCGCAGCAGCGAGACACCGTCCGCCTGCGCCACCCGCACATACCCGTATCGGGCGAGCGCGAGGGCGTACTCGCGTTCCTGCCGCTCGGCCGGGTAGGGCCAGGCGCCGGGCGGATAGGGCCAGGACTGCGGGGGCCGGCGGTCGTAGGCGATCCACCGCGCGGTGGGGCGCGGGATGGCGCGGTCCGTGGAGTACAGCTTCCCCTCGACCGGGAAGGTCGGGAAAAGGACGACCGTGGCGCGTGAAGTCAGTTGCGGGGCAAGGCGGTTGGAGGCCGCGACGCTCGCGCCGTCCGGCACGCGCCGCAGGATGTCGCGCACCGCGAGCACGTGCGGGTCGGTGCGCCAGGTGGAGCGGTGGGCGAGCTGGGCGAGCGGGAAGGACGGTACGAGGACGAGCGTGACGGCGGCGACCGTCGCGAGCGAGGCCCGCACATGCCGCCGGGCGAGCGGATCGCCGGCGGCGGCGTAGGGCCGCAGCGCGTCGATGAGGGCCGCGAACACGATGGGCATCAGGACGGCGGAGTAGTGGAAGGCGGTGCCCCAGTGGAAGGCGTTGGCGGACAGCATCCGCCAGCCGAGCGTGGGCACTGCGACCAGGGCCAGCGGTGAGCGCAGGGCGATGAGCGCGGCGGGGGCGAAGACCAGGACGAGGGTGGTCGCCTTGACCTCGGGGCGCACCGCGTCCAGCGGCGCGAGCAGCAGCGTGACGAGCGGCGCGTGGTGGGCGGGCGCGAGGTTGGCGGCGTGCGCGTAGCCGCCGGAGGGGTTGAAGAACGGCAGCACCACGGTGAACGTGAGCGCGCTGCCCGCCAGGCCCAGCGCGAGGGCGGCCAGGCCGAGCCGGCGCGGTCCTCGCCAGGCCACGTACGCCCCGATCGCGGCCAGCGTGAGCCCCAGGTCCTCCTTGACCAGGAGCAGTGGCGCGGCCCAGGCGAGCGCGCGCCGCCAGTTGCGGCGGGCCAGCGCCTCGAGCGCCCAGGAGACCAGCGGGACCGCGAAGCACACCTCGTGGAAGTCGAAGCCGACCGCCGACGCGATGCCCCAGCTCAGCCCGTATCCGAGGGCCACGACATGGGCGGCGCGCCGGCCGATGACCCGGGTGGCCTGTCGGGCGAGCGGCACCACGGCGAGCGCGAGCAGCGCGGCCTGGGCCAGGAGCAGCGTGTACGGGGAGGGGGCGAGGCGGTAGAGAGGGGCGAGGACGGCGAGCACGGGGTGGAAGTGGTCACCCAGGAGGTTGAAGCCGTCGCCGCGCAGGGGGGCGATCGGCGCGTCCAGATGGGCGTAGGCGCGGACCGCCTGCTCGAAGATGCCGAGGTCGTAGCCGGTGGTGCGGACCAGGGCCTGGCGGCGCGCGGAGACGGTCGCGTACAGCGGGAACAGGGCGCAGGCCCACCCCCACCACAGGAGGGCGGGCCGGCCGGCGCGTACGCGCGCGATACGGGAGCTGACGGGTGCGGGCGTGATCGGTCGCGCGCCCCGCCCCACTCTTTGATCGGCGATTGTCCCCATATGCCCCGATGCTAGGCAGCGCGTGTGGGCCGCAGCGGTTTCCGTGCCTCGATGAGGAACCGTGTCGTGTGGGCGACGAAGGGGCCCTCGGTACGGATCTGCTCGTCCAGCGCCTTCAGCTGGTCGCGGTACTCCTCGACGGTGAAGCCCGGCACCATCCAGATCACCTTGCGCAGGAAGTAGACGACGGCGCCGATGTCGTTGAACTCCGTACGCAGCTTCTCCAGACGCAGATCGACGACTTCGAGCCCCGCGCTCTCCGCCTCCTTGCGCGCCTTGCCGGGGTCGCGCCCGCCGCGCACCTCGGGCGGCTGCGGTCCCAGGAAGTACTCGACGAGCTCGAACACGCTGGCCGGGCCCACCTGTTGGGAGAAGTACGTGCCGCCCGGGGAGAGGACGCGGGCGATCTCGGACCACCAGGTGGTGACGGGGTGGCGGCTGACGACGAGGTCGAAGGCGCCGTCGGCGAACGGCAGCGGCGGCTTGTCCTCGTCGGCGACGACGGCCACCCCGCGCGGGTGGAGCAGGCCGGTGGCGCGGGCGACGTTCGGCGGCCAGCCCTCCGTCGCGACGGCGAGCGGCGGCAGCTGGGGCACGGCGGCGAGGACTTCGCCGCCGCCGGTCTGGATGTCCAGGGCGGCGGTGGCCTTGGCCATCCGCCCGGCCATCGCACGGGCATATCCCCAGGACGGCCGCTCTTCCGTGGCCCGGCCGTCGAGCCAGGAGAAGTCCCAGCCGTCGACGGAGACGGACGCGGCCTCGTCGATCAGTTCCTCGAAGGGGCGGTTGTTGTGATTCCTGATGTTTCGGCCCATATCGCGGACCCTACGCGGCGGCCCCGCGAGCCACTACCGTTTATCCATGGGCCGATGGAGGGACGGGACGGGCGTGTTGCGCGTGGCGGGGGGCGCGGATGTGGGGATCGCGCTGGAGATCGCGGCGTCCTACCGCACCCGTACGCGGGGCCTGCTCGGGCGGGACGGCGTCCAGGGCGCGCTCCTGCTGACCCCGGCGAGCAGCGTGCACACCTTCCGGATGCGCTTCGCCATCGACGTCGCCCATCTGGACCGCGAGCTGCGCGTGATCGCCGTCACCACCATGCGCCCGGGCCGCCTTGGCCTGCCGCGCCCGCGAGCACGCCACGTCCTGGAGGCGGAGGCGGGGCAGATGGCGGGGTGGGGGCTTCGGCCGGGTGTCCGGCTGGTGATCGAGGCGGGCGGCCGGGAGGCAACCGGTCAGGATCTCAGGACTTGAGCTTGGCCGCCTGCGCGACGGCGAGCTGGGCGGGAATCTGGGGCGTGTCGTCCCCGGTGACGTCGACGGCGTAGTACGTCACCACGGTCGTCCCGCTGCGCACCACCTGGAAGACCATCGGCACCGGGTCGCCCTGGGCGTCGCCCATCAGCTCGTAGGCGATGGCTTCGTCACCCACTTGGGGCGTGGGCAGCTCCTTGACCGCGGTGAACGCCGACGGTTCGAGGTCGCCGCCCTTGGTGGTGAACCCGTCGGCGCACGCCTGGATGGCGGAACGCAGCCGGGGCAGCACGTCGCTCGCGCCGGAGGGGTGGGCGCCCAGCACCTCGGTGACGACGGTCTGGTCGGCCTGGCCGTCCTCGCTCGTGTTCACCAGCCGCCGGAAGACGGTCGCGGAGGGCGCGGGCTGCGGGGTGCCGTTGATGACGGAGACAAACGGCATGCAGGCGGGCTTCGAGGTCCGGGAGCTGCCGGTGGGGACGCCGCCTTCGAGGGGTTCGGCCGCGAAGTCCTTGACGTCACCGGTCACGAGCGCGGCCGCGGCCAGCTGATCCCCGCTGAGCGCCCCGGCGGCCGCCGCGGTCCGCGGGGTGGCACTGGTACCCGGCGCGGCCCCGGTCTCCCGGACCGCGCCCCCCGCCCCCTCGGCCCCCGCCCCACCGGGCCCACAGGAGGCCGCACCCACGAGCGCGACAAGACACACCCCGACCGTCGCCGCACGGCTCCGTAGCAGCCTTGGCTTCATACCCAGCACCGTAACAACGACTCCTGTGGATTGGCTGGGTCCTGCCCCGCCCAGTCCCGCTCGACGAAAACCGGTGACACCCGATGTGTCCCGGATACCCGGTCCGGAGCGCGACCAACGCCGACTTCGGAGCCGGGTTGGACGGGACAGACCGGTGGCGCTGCGGCCGGGCCGGCCAGGGGGAAGCCGGACGCCGGGGGTCGAACCGTTCCGGACGAGTCGTCGGGTCAGAACTCCTGGTCCAGCTTGGTCCCCTCGGGGGCGCGGAAGCAGCCCGATGTCACGGTCACCAGGATGAGCGGGTTGGATTCCTGACCGGCTGCCGGGCTGGACACCACCAGTTCTGCATTGATCGAGTAGCGGTCCTTCGTCGAATCAGCGGTCAGTTCGAGAGTCTTCGCCTTGCTCTTGTTCGGACCGTATTCGACGATTTTCCATCCGCGCTCGGGCAGTTTCTCGCGAAGCCGCTGAAATCCGTCCTTCAGCACCTCTTCGGAGGAGACAGCGTAGACGGACCACGGGTGGTTGGCCCGGTACAGATGACGCGGGTCTTCCGCGCACGGGGCGATACCCGGCCCGGGTTCCGTCACCTTCCCCTCCTTGATTCCGATCATTTCGAGGATCTGGCTGGACACACCGCTGGTCCTCTCGCGCGCCTTTGCCACGGACAGGGTCTCCGGGGTGTCGGCGGGGTCGTTGTTCACGTCGTCAGCACATCCTGTCGCAAAAAGTAGGACGCCGAGAAAGAGCGGCAGAGCGCTCGCGGCACGCCTGCGGATCCTCGGGCCGGTGCGGCTCAGCATCTAATCGTCTTCCTCTACGCGGTTGTAGCGGCCCACTACGACCCATGCCTGATTCTTCAACGACTGCGAGTCCTGGTTCCAGTAGTCGCTGTGCCCGCTCGTGTCGACATCCATGCGATGCGCTCCGAACGATTCGTCAGAGGGGATCGACTGGATGTACCCGGCGTCGTAAGGGATTCCGTTCCACGTGTTGACGCCCCACTTCCATCCCGCGAGAAAGTCTCTGCCCAGGAAGGGGACGGGATCGGATCTGGCGGCCTCGGACCACACATGATTCTTACCCACATCGAGCTCGTCGGCCGAGCCGACGAGCACTCCCGGACTACCGACCGTCACGACGTCGTCCGCTGCCAGATCGTGTTTCATCGCGGCGGCACCAATCACGGTCGATCCGTAACTATGGCCGATGACGGTGGTGTGGCTCTTGTCCGATCCGCCCTGGGCCGCTTGCAGTCCGTCCAGGAAAGCATTCAGCTTGGGGGCCCCGGCGTAGGCGTAGTCGTCGGACGTCGCATCAGAAACGAGTCCTTGCGGAGCGTCATAGCCGAGCCACGTGATGGTGGCTGTCGTCTCCCCCGGGGCCTGGGCTTGTGCCTGCTGCCACAAGCGGGTCGCCCGATTGATGTTTCCGCCGATCCCCGCGAGGTTCGAGGGGTCGTCCCAGGCACGTAGACGGCAGTGTGGTCGGCCGTGTCGGGGTTGCCGTTGGCGACGATGGCGTGACCGATGCCCTGGTTGTCGAAGCCCAGGAGGTACGCCTGCGGCAAACCTGACTTGCCGTTCTCCCCCGGCATGCCGCTTGCATCGAATCGAGCCTGTATGGCATCCATACCCGCGAGCTGCTTCTTGAGCGGACCGCCATTCTTGTCCCACATGCTCCACAGGGGGTTGATCACCGGTCCGGCTGTGGTCTGCGTGGTCTTCTGCGGCTCCGGACCGAGCTTGGCCAGATCGATCTGCACCTGAGCGTGTGCTTCAGCCAGCACCATACGGTTGGAGGTGTCTCGCGCGACGGCAGGCAGGCCATCGAGAGCACCCACCTCAGCTGGATACAGCGTGGCGTACTCGTCGCGTTGCTCGTCGGTCAGGCCGTCCCACCATGCCTTGTTCTCTGCCGGTGTCTTGCCGCGCGGAATATCGTCCCTGTGGACGACTCCTCCCGCCGCCTTCTGCACAGCGTCCAGGTCCTGGCCGGCATCGGCGAGCATCTCCTTGGTGACGTCCAGGCCGGCGGGGGCTTTGAGTTTGCGCAGTACACCCGCGTAGCGGCTGTCGATGTCGTTGGCTTCGCTGACAGCGGTGGAAATGCGCTCGGCTATATCCTCGGCCTTACCCTTGTTGGCGTTGCCCTGCCCTTCACCCTTGCCAGGCAGTAAGGGGAAGGGTGCACCCGGAGTGGCCTTGCCTGCGCCTAGCAGGAGAGGCGCAGAGTTGGGGTACGTCACCGACCCGTCCGCGTTCACTGTGAAGCCCAGCGAGTGTGCGTCTTCGAGAGCTTGCTTCAACTTCCTTTGCGGGGCGCAGAGTTCCACGGCGAGTGCGTGCAGCGCGGTGCGTATCAATCCACACTCGCTGTGCAGGTACTGGTAGTTGTCACTGAGCCGGTTGAGCTGACCGACGGCCGCATCAGGGGTCTCACCGTTTTGGGTGCTGCGAACAGGAATCGACATCTCCTGGTCGACTCTGATGCGTGCGGCGTCGGCGCGATGGCTGACTTTTCCCCAGCCATCAGCGGCTTCCTCGAACTCGGTGATCTTTACGTCACGCAGTTGCTGCCAAGTGGGCATCCGGGATCACCTGGCCCAGCTGGGTTTGGTCGTGCTCGGCACAGAGGGGCCCATGTGGTCGCGGACGTCGTGGTCCACTTCGCCGAAGTGCTTGCCGGTCTTGCCCAGAGTCTCGTTCAGCCGGTCACACTCATCGCGCAGGACCCGAGCCTTGCTTCCCAGGTCGGCTGTATCTCACTCAACGCGGACGTGCAGTCGAAGCCCTCGGCACCACTGCCCAACCCGTCCTGCGACTCCTTGAGTTCAGTCAGACCGTCATGGGTGGACTTGTGAAGCTCCCTGGCCACTTCGGCCGCGCCGGCCCACGGCGTGGCGGTGATCCGCAAGTCGAACCCACCGCTCCCGGCCCCGGCTGACGGGAGCCCATTGATCTGCATACGAGTGCTGTGTCGATCGGCCGCTTGCGCCTTCAGCTGCTCCCACTCGTCCCACGGCATGCGTGGCTCCTCCCTCTCGGTCAAGCGCGACCTCGAAGGCGCGTCACCCGGTTGCGTTGGCGCCCATTGAGGCCAGCGGCATGGAGGTTAGCCGGGCAGACGGACCCAAGACGTCCGGGCGATCACTCAAGCGGTCTGAGTACCCGTACTCAGGATGTCGCAATGCGGCGGCGGCCCGGGCCCACGCTCGGGCGCCGGCACACGTATGCCGGCACACGTAGAGGGCGTCGAACGACTAACTGCCGCTCCGGGTGAAGCTGACCTCCACGCGGCGGTTCTTCTTGCGGCCGTCCTCGGTCGAGTTGTCGGAGATCGGGTACTGCTCGGCGTAGCCCCGGATTTCGAAGGTGACGTCGGGTCCGAGGGAGAGGGAGAGCGCCTTCTGCACGGCGTCCGCGCGTTCCTTCGAGAGGATCACGCCGTGTTCGTGCGTGCCGAGGTTGTCCGTGAAGCCGAAGACCCGCACGCTGGTCGCCTTCTGCTTCTTGATCTCCTCGGCGATGCCCTGGATGCGGTCGTTGCTGTCGGACGACAGGGCCGCGCTGTCCATCGCGAACAGCACCTCCGCCTGGAGCGCGAACGTCACGCTCGTGTTGGTGTCCGAGCGGCGCTCCTCACCGCCCTGGTCCTCGACGATCGACTTGATGTCCAGCACCTTGGGTGCGGCGAGCGTGCCGCCCTCGGGGAGCTTCAGGTTCGGCGAGGTCGCGTCGACCTTCATCGAGGGATCGCTCGTCGCCTCGGTGCCGGGCAGCGGGGGGCTGCTGGGCGTGTCGTCGGCGTACGCGGCGCCGGCGCCGACGGTCAGGACGAGCGCGGCGGCGAACGCTACGGCTGCGTGCCGGGTTCTGGTCATGGCGTGGTCACCCGGAGACCGGAACGGTCATGGTGGGGAAGGTGGGGAGTTGGAAGTCGACCTGCTTGGTGTCGTTGGGGGGGGCGGGGAACTGGGCGAAGACCGGCACGGTCTGGCCCGCCTTGACCCCTACGATGCCCATCGTGCAGAGGCACTTGCCGCCCGTGTCGCGCAGTACGTAATAGCGCTTCTTGCCGACCTTGTCGATCAGTGTCGCCCCCGCCACGGAGTCCCCGCTGGCCAGCACGTCCTTCTCCGTGCCGACCCAGCCGGAGGTGTCGACGAAGTTCTGCGAACCTGGGTTCTTCAGCTGACCCGACACGGTGACGAAACCGCCCGGGTCGCGCGTCACGCTGTTGATGGTGAGGACGATTCCGCCCCCGCCCGTGGCCTCCGCGAGCTTGGCCGTGGACTCGGGCTGCGGCAACGGCGCCGGTTGCCGACTCTCCGAAGAGGCCGACTTCGACTGGTTGCCGCCATCGGTCGCGCCCGGCTTGCCATCCTTGCTGTCGCCGCCGCACCCACCGACAGCCAACGCCAGCGCAACCGCCAGCGCCGCTGCCACCGCCCTCCTACGGGCTCTGCCCGCATGCCCAACGCTCATCGGTGCCTTTCCTCTGCTCGTCGCGTGCTGTCAGTCGACCAGTTTCACGGTGAAGATCTTTTCCGGATCAGGCATGGGATCGGCGGGCATGTCCTGGCCGCCACAGGTGATCGTGACGGGAGCCGAAGTGGGAGACGGCGCGGGAGTCGGCGTGGTCGTGGGCGACGGCGCGGGCCCGCTGTCGGAACCACCGCCGGTCCCGCCACCGGGCGGGAGGCTGCATCGCAGCTCGATCACGGCCGTCGCGCTGGCGGTCCCGTGCTCGTCCTCGGTGCCCGGGATCACGGATCTCCCCACGGTGTACTGGGTTCTGGTGCTCACGGTGAAAGCAAAGCGCCCGGCACCGTCGGGGCGAGAGGCGAACGCCGACAGGTCCGCATGGTTCCTGGCGGCGAACACGATGGCCTCGTCATGCGCGTCAGCGGTGACAGCGCCGTCGTTGAAGATGTCGGCGGGGCCACCGGGCGCCATGAGCGCAGCCAGAACCCTCGGACCCAGCTCTTGACGCGCACGCTGGGCCGCCGCGAGAGCCGCCGCGTCGGCGGCGCCCTGAGCACCGTTGCGCGTGGCTGACGCCTGGCCCACCGCGAAGAACGCGAACGCGAGAAAGAGCAGACCCGCCACCATCACGATGTAGATGGGGAAGGCCTGCCCTCGGTCCTGGCTCAGATCCGGGATCAGCCACCGGCCTTGATCTTGTCGATCTGCTCTTTGATCTTGTTGGTGATGGACGTCCCGATCCCGGTCGCCATGATCCCCCCGATGATCGCCACCACCACCAGAATGATCCCCAGATACTCGAACGACGTCTGCCCCCGGTCCCGCTCGCCGCAGGCGTGCCGGGAGCGGGTCCTGGCGATGGCCGTGTCCCTCCAGTCGCGCACCCGCAGCTGCGCGGCGACGGCGGTCTTCAGCAGCGTGTCCTGCGGCATGTCGCGGCTCTCCTCCGGTTGCGGCGTCACGTCGTACGTCCTCGGGAACGTACGACGGGGCCTCGGAGGGCGCCGAGGGCCCTGGGGCCCAGATCCGGGCCCAGGTGCGGTGCTTACCCACCCGACACCCCCAGCCAGCACGCGATCGCCTCGCCGCGCGTGGCGCTGTGCAGCTTGGCGAAGATGCGGTTGATGTGGTTCTTGACCGTCTTCTCACTGATGAAGCACGCGGCCGCGATTTGCTGATTGCTCATGCCCGCCGCGATCAAGTCCATCACCTCGGCCTCCCGCGAACTCAGCCTGAACGCTTCCCTGTTGCGCACGCCCGTCGCCCGTCGTGCAGTTGAAGACTGTGCCACAACCGATTGCAGTTGCGAAAGGGATGGAGCGGAAATGGCGGTTACGGACTCCGGGTCCGGCTGTTCGCGCAGGTGGGCGAGGAGCGCGTTCGCGGCCGTGGCGGTGAAGGCGGCCCTGCCCTCTCTCATCCCCCGTACCGACGCGGCCAGTTCGTCCGCCGTGAACTCGCCATGGACCAGATATCCCCCGGCGCCGAGCCGCAGCGCCGCCCGGACGATCTCGCTCTCCCGGCTGTACGTCAGCATCAGGACGGGAGCCAGCCGCACCAGGTGCGGGAGCGCGGTCAGGCCGTCGGTGCCGGGCATGCGCACATCGAGCAGGATCACGTCCGGACGGTGCCGCACCGCGGCCTCGTACGCCTCACGGCCGTCGGCGGCCTCCGCGGCCACCTCGATGTCGTGGCGCCCGTGCAGCAGCGCGGCCAGCCCCGCCCGCACGACGGGATTGTCGTCCGCGACGACGATCCGCAGCGGCCGCGCCGCGCTGCGGGCGCCCGGCTCCCGCGCCCGGCCCTGACCCGCTCCCCGCCGACCCGTGCGGTACGCGATGTCGTCCTGCATGGCGCCTCCCTTCCCGTTCGGTCCGCTCCGGTTCAGCCCGCTCCGGTTCAGCCCGTTCCGGTTCAGCCCGTTCCGGTTCAGCCCGCTCCGGGGCAGTCCGTTCCGGTTCAACCCGCCTACCGCTACGCGTGCGGGTTCTCCCGTGAAGCCCTCGGGGGCAACGGGAGTTCTACCCGCACCTCCGTTCCCGACTCCGCGCCGCCCCGGCCCACCCTGATGCGCGCACCCATCGCCGCCGCCCGCTCCACCATGCCCACCAGACCGAAGTGCCCCGTGCGTTTCAAGGCGTCCAGGGTGGTGCCCGGCGGCAGGCCCCTGCCGTTGTCCTTGACGCTCAGGCGCAGCACGGCGCCTTCGAGGCCCGGCGCGTCCGACACGCCCGCCTCCACCACCAGCTCGCTGGGGTCCGCATGCCGGTGTGCGTTGTCCATCGCCTCGTTCGCGATCGCCAGGAGCTGATGGGCCACCGTCGCCGGGACCATCGGAGCCGGGCCGCCACCGTGCGCCGCCCACCGTGCTCGCACTCCCGTTCGGCGGGTGAAGTCCGTGACGGCCGAGGCCAATTCGGCCAGGATGTCCACGTCGCCGGGCGCGCGCCGCAAGTCGCCCAGAAGCTCGCGAGATTCCGCGGCCGCCCTGCGCGCGGCCCGCGCCACCAGTTCCGCCTGCCGGCGGATCGTACGCGGATCCGAGCGGTCGGCCGAGGCGGCAAGTCCGTCGGCGGCCAGCGCCAGTCCGTGCAGGGTCTTGGCCACCGAGTCGTGCAGATCGCGGGCGAGCCGCGCCCGTTCCTCCTCCACCGCGTCGTGCACGGCGAGGCGGGCCCGGGTCTCCGTGAGGGCCTGGCTCGCGGCGCCGAAACGCAGCAGAAGGTTGCGGATCGTCACGCCGACCGCCCCCGCGATCACGCAGAACCCCGGCAGCAACAGCGCTGAGGTGTCCGCGAGTTGACGGCCAGGACCCGTCGCGTACACCAGCGCCAAGATGGCCACCTGGAGGCCCGCGAAGAGTCCCGCGCCGCGCCAGCCGTAGACCAGCCCGGCCAGCAGAGGCGTGCAGATGGTGACGTACCCGAGGGGGGACTCGGGGGTCGCGGTGATCAGGAGCAGCGCGCCGAACACAGCGTCCACGGCGAGCAGCCACGGGTGGTGGAGGAGCAGCGGACCAAAGCGCTCCCAGTCTCGGAACAGGACGTACGAGCCCATGAAGGTGACGAGGACCGCCGAGCCGACCAGCACCCCGGGCGCCCCCTTGGCGGTGCCGGCCAGCGCGAAGGGGGCGCCGATGGCGATCATCGCCAGGCGGAAGCCGAACACCTGGCGGCACATCGCCTGGAGCGCGTTGATCTGGAGGGCGAGGGTGGGGGGCGGCACGGCCGGAGCCGTCGCGCGCGGACTCGCCATGCTCAGCCTCCTTGCCGGGACAGCGAGTTGAAGGGTCACTTGGGTCCTCCGAAGAAGCCCCCGAAGTCCAGGTTCGCGCCGTACACGAAGCCCACACTGAGCAGGATCAGGGTGCCGGGCAGCAGGAACGTCGTCACGGCGAAGGTCGCCTTGGGGACGGCGCGGGCCGCCTTGCGGCGGGCGTTCTGCGCGTCGGTGCGGCGCATGTCGGCGGCGATCGCTATCAGCGTCTCGACGATGGGCGCGCCCAGTTCCTCGCCCTGCTGGAGCGCGGTCACGAACATCGCGACCTGCTCGGAGTCGTTGCGCTTGCGCAGCTCCTCGAAGGCCTGGCGGCGGCTGACGCCCATGTCCATCTGGCGCAGGGTGATGCGCAGTTCGTCCGCCCAGGGCCCCTCGTACTTGTCGGCGACGCGGTCGAGGGCCTGGCGGAAGCCGAGGCCGGCGCTGACCACGACGGCGAGTACGTCCAGGAAGTCGGGCAGGGTGCGCTCGATGTGGTCGCGGCGCACCCGGACCGCCGACCAGATGCCCGCCTCCACCCAGAACAGGGCGAAGGCCACCATCAGCACGGCGATGATCCAGTGCCCTTCGAGCAGCATGATCAGCGCGGCGGCCGTACCGAGCGCTCCGTACACCGCCCGCCGGGCCGCGTACCGGTCAAGGGTCAGGCCGCCGGGGTTGCCCGCGAGGTCGATCCGGCGGCGCTTGCGCGCGACCCGCTCGGGGCCCATCATCCGCAGCACGGCCGGCGCCCAGCGCATGCCGAGGCGGTCGACGGCCGAGCCGACGGCCGTGGTGCGGGTCGCACCGACCTTAAGGGCCACCGAGAGGTCGCTCGGAAGCTTCACCTCGGCCCGGTACACGCGGATGCCGTGGAACATCCCGTACACGCTCAGGCCCATCAGGGCCGCGAAGAGCAGTCCCATGGGTCGCTCACTCCCCTCTGTGTGGCGGATCTCTGTGTGGCGGATCTCCGTGTGGCGGATCTCCGTGTGGCGGATCGCGGATCGTGCGGGCTCATACGTCGATGCGGGACAGGCGGCGGACCACGAAGAATCCGAGGGCGTACAGGGCGATCGAGACCAGGACCGCCACCTGGCCGAGGAAGGCGCCCGTCATCCGGTCGAGCGCGCCCGGCATCACCGCGTTCAGCATGAGCAGCGCGGCCATGCCGAAGCCGGGTACGGCGTACGCGGTGACCGTCACCTGGGCCAGCGTGGTGCGTACCTCCCGCCGGGTCTCCTTGCGCTCCTCCAGGGTGGTGGTGAGGTTGCGCAGCGAGCTGACGACGGTGCCGCCCGCGCGGTTGGCGAGCACCAACGTCGTGACCAGGACGACCAGTTCGCGCGAGGGCAGCCGGTCCGCGATCTCGCCGAGGGCGTCGTCCAGGGACTCCCCGACGGCGAGCCGGTCGGTGACCCGGCCCAGCTCCTCGCCCGCCGGCGCCTCCATCTCCTCGGCCGCCATGGCGATGGCGGTGCGCAGCGCAAGGCCTGCCTGGGTGGCGTTGGCCAGGATGCGGGAGAGCTCGGGCAACTGGTTGATGAAGCGCTCGATGCGTTTCTGGCGCTGCCAGTTGAGGAAGGAGTTGGCGCCCCAGAGCGCGGCGAGGCCCGCGAGCGGGCCGAAGAAGGACGCGAGGACGGACGCGGCGATCAGCCACAGCGCGGCCACCCCCGCCAACATGTACACGAAGAATTCGCCAGGGGTCACGTCGAGGCCGGTCGCGGCCAGCTTCCGGTCGATGCGGCCGCCGAGCTTCGTGCCGCGCAGCCGGCGGTCCACGCCTTGGAACGGGCGGTGGCGCCCGGTCGCCGCCGGGGCGCCCGGGTTGCTGAGCCGGTCGATGAGGGCGTGGCGCTGGGCGCGGCCCGCCCCGTAGGAGCGCAGCCCCAGGACCGCCAGCACCCCGGCGAGGATGGTGACGCCGAGCGTGAGGAAGGAGAGGTTCATCTGCGCGTTCCCTGTCGGTCGGGGTGGGCGGGCGGCTCGATCGGCGAAGTGGGGGCGCGGTCAGGTGGCGTGGCGGACGGCGAGCTGTTCGGCGTCGGCGGCGACTCCGTACGCCTGGGGGACGGGCTGGTTGGCGAGGTAGAGGCGGTCGGCGACGCGGCGGGGCAGCGGGAAGTACCGGAAGCGGCCGTGGATGACGCCGTCGGCGGCCATGGGCTGGGCGTCGAAGCGGCAGACGGTGGTGATGCGGTACGGGTCGCGGCCGTGCGATTCGAGGAGGGCGATCTCGGTGATCTTGCGGGCGCCGTCGGCGTGCCGGGTGAGCTGGACGATGACGTCGACGGCCGAGTTGATCTGGTCGTGCAGGGCCTCGAAGGGGACCTCGACCTCCGACATCGAGGCCAGTGTCTGGAGGCGCATCAGGGCGTCCTCGGCGCTGTTGGCGTGGACGGTGGCGAGCGAGCCGTCGTGACCGGTGGACATGGCCTGGAGCATGTCGAGTGATTCGCCGCCGCGGACCTCGCCGACCACGATGCGGTCGGGGCGCATGCGCAGCGAGTTGCGGACGAGGTCGCGGATGGAGATGTGGCCCTTGCCCTCGACGTTCGGGGGCCGGGATTCCAGGCGGATCACATGGGCCTGCTGGAGCTGGAGCTCGGCGGAGTCCTCGATGGTGATGATGCGCTCGTGCGGCGGGATCAGGCCGGAGAGGGCGTTGAGGAGGGTGGTCTTGCCGGTGCCGGTGGCGCCGGACACGATGATGTTGAACCGGGCCTGCACGAGCCCGGCGAGCAGCAGCAGCATGTGCTCGTCGAGCGAGCCGAAGGTGATCATCTCCTGGAGCGTGAACGACCTCGGGAAGCGCCGGATGGTGAGCGTCGCTCCGGTCAGCGAGAGCGGCGGGATGATCACGTTGACGCGTTCGCCCGAGGGGAGCCGGGCGTCCACCATCGGGTTGGACTCGTCCACGCGGCGGTTGACGGTGGACACAATCCGCTCGATCGTCTGCATCAGCTGTTCGTGCGAGGCGAACCGTAGCGGCAGCTGCTCCACCCGGCCGCCGCGCTCCACGAAGACCTGGTCGGGCCCATTGACCATGATTTCGGTGATGGAGGCGTCTTCGAGAAGGGGCTCGAGGATGCCGAGGCCGAGCGCTTCGTCGACCACCCGGCGGATCAGCTGGGCCCGCTCGGCGGTGGACAGGACCGGTCCCTCGCGGCTGATGATGTGCCCGAGCACCCGCTCGAGGCGGGCCCGGCGCTCGGCGGCGGCCAGCGCGGACATCTCCGCGAGGTCGATCTCCTCCAGGAGCTTGGACCGGTAGGAGGCGACCAGATGGCCGTCCTCGCGCCCGGCGCCGGACTCCTCGGGGACCGCGATGCGTGCCCGCAGACTCATGTGCCTCGTCTCCAGTCGTCTCGGGTCAGGGGTGGGCGTGCAGCTTCGGCATGGTGGACGTGCGGGTGGTGGTGCCGAAGTCGTCGATGCCGGGAATGACGCTGGGAATGGTGAGGGTGACGGTGTAGGCCACCGCGTCGCCGCCGCCACCGGCGGGCGCGACCCGCGGCTTGAGCCATCCGCTGACCGCGGCCGTCCCGGCGGCCACGGGATCCAGGCGCGGCCCGCCCGGCGCCGGATCGTCGAGACTGGCCGCGCGCGCCGCCGCCCGCGCCCCCGTGCCGGCCTGGTTCGCGGCGTACGCGGCAATGCCGAGCTGGATCGCGGCGAGGCCGACGAGCAGCGCGATGGCCACGAACCCAATGTATTCCAGGGCCACTTGACCCCGGTCGGCGCGCGTTGGGTGGGTGCGGACGCGCACGGCTCAGCGCTCCTTCACATGGGCGGCGGTGCCGTCGACGGGAAATCCGTTGAGGACGCCCGGGATGAGGACGGGGATCCTCAGGGTGACGGTGGCCCGGTACATGCCGGTCCCTTCGTCGTGGCAGTCGGGGGCGCCGTCGAAGGACGAGGGCAGCTCGCGCAGGGCCGCCGTCCGGCACGCGCCGTCCGCGTCGCCCGTCGACGCCGCCCCGGCCCGCGCCCCCTCGTCCGCTGCGTTGCCCGCCAGCACGAAGGTGTAGCCGACCAGGGCGCACTGCCACAGCGCGACGAGCAGCAGCAGGATCAGCGGAAGCACGCCGACGAACTCGATGAGGGTCTGTCCCGAATCCCGCTCGTCCGCACGGACCGGTAACCGCCGCGCAGGGCCCGCCCTCCACGCCTGCCTCGCGGGACGCATCAGCCGCCCCTGCGCCGCAGGACGAGCCCGGCACCGCGCGAGGCCCGCGCCTTGGCCCTGCTCTCGGGAGCCTTGAGCAGCCCGAGCTCTCCGGCCAGCTCCCACAGGGCCTGTCTGACCGTGCTCCTGTGGTCGAGGTCGTGCAGGCGGCCCGCGTCGACGGCGGACTGCAACTCCTTGAAGTGGGCCGGCACGGCGGTCTGGGCGACCTTGGTGCCGGTGATCTTCTGGACGATCGGGGGCTGGATCTCGGTGGTACGGGTGTGCCGGTTGACCACGGTGGTGGTCTCCTCGGCCTTGCGGATCTGGAGCCGGTCCCACATCCGTACGGTGCGTTTGGCGCCCCGCACCGACACGACGTCGGGGGTGGTGACCAGGAGTGCCACATCGGCCATCTCCACCACGGCCGCGTTCGCCGCGGTCAGCTGGCTGCCGCAGTCCACGATGACGGCTTCGTACCGGGTACGCAGCGCGCCGGTGATCTGGCGGGCGGCCCGCTCGGTGACGTCCTCGCCGCGCTCCCCCTCGCCCGGGGCGAGCAGCAGCGCGAGCCCGCTCTCGTGGTTGAAGACGGCGTCGGCCAGGACGCGGGGCGAGATGTCGGTGATCGCGGCGAGGTCGGCGATGGAGCGCCGGAAGTGGACATCGAGGTAGGAGGCGACGTCACCGGCCTGGAGGTCCATGTCGACCAGGACGGTGGCGCGGCCCGACGCCCGCGCCGCGAGGGCGAGTTGGACGGCGACCAGGGTGGTCCCGACGCCGCCCTTGGCCCCCGTGACGGTGGTGACGGTACCGCCGGGGCCGCTGAACACGTCGAGGTTCGCGCCGAGGTGGCGGCGTACGCCGGCGGACCACTGGGCCGCCGCCTGGACGCGTGCGGCGAGTTCTTCGTAGGACAGCGGCAGCGCGATCAGGCCGCGCGCCCCGCAGTCCATGGCGGCCGAGAAGACGGCGGGCCCCGCGTCGGATGAGATCAGGACGACGCCGACCGCGGGAAACCGCAGAGCGATTTCACGGACCAGTTCCAGGGCCGGGAGCGGTCCGATGCGTTCATGGACGAGGATGACCTCGGGGAGTTCGTCCAGGGACTCCCCCGCCAGCCTGGCCAGGGTGTCGAGCAGCTGCGTGGAGTCGCTGACGGGCATCGACGGTTCGGCGTCGGGGAGCTGGCTGAGCAGGGTGGTGACGGATCGGGCGGCCTCGGCATCGGCGACGGCCGGCAGGATACGAGTGGTCATCCGCGCCTCACTGGTCCTTTTCGAGCCGGTACGTACGGTCACCGGGCGGGATCGCGCTGTCGCCGTTGCCGCGGCCGACGAGCGCGAGGCGGACATGGGTGGCGAACGACTCGGCGTAGGCGACCCGCTGGGCGTCCAGGGTGCTGAGGGCGAAGGTGATGGGAACGGCTTGGGTCGCCTGGTTCTTGTCGGAGGAGTTGGGGCTGAGCGACTGGACCGCGCCCACTTGGATGACCCGGGCGTTCGCCACGATGAGTTTGGACTCGGCGGTGTCGCCCTGTTTCGTGGCGGCGAACGTGGCGAAGATGTTGACGCTGTCGTTTCCGTTGATCTTTCCGGCGACACCGGTCGACGCGTCGATCATGATGGCGATCTCCTGTTCACCGGGCTTGAGTTGGGGCCGGTCGGTGAACATGCCGTCCTGGAGCAGCGATCCCTTGGTGAGGTGGGTGGCGGCCATCTTGCCCACGACGTCGGAGAGGTCGGTCACCGCGCCCCGGGAGAGCCAGCGCTTGGGCATGCTCGTCTTCTCGAACTGGGCGGCCCTCAGGGGCGCGTAGGCGTCTATGTCGTCCTTGAGTCTGTACGCCGTCACCTCGGGTCCCACCTTGGAGTCCACGTCGCTGATCACCGCGAGCACCCCGGCGAAGGCGCCGAGGGCGCACAGGACCGAGAGGAGAAGAAGGATGATGCCGCGGCGCTGGCGGGAGTTCATTGACCGTACGACCTCGTTCGCTGACGTGGGGCAGAGCGGGCAAGTGGCGGGCTGCTGGCGCTGGGTGGGTGGGGGTCAGGGGCCCGGCGAGATGGCGCGGCGGCGTTCGGCCCGGGTGAGAGGGCGGGCCCGGTGGGCGGGGGTGGGGGCGAGCTCGGCGCCGTCGGGGGCGGTGTGCCGGTCCTCGGCCGGCTGGGGTGAGGAGCAGAATCCGCAGCGGTCGCCGATCAGCTCCATGGCGCACCAGCGGCACTGTTCGCGCCGTACGGAGGAGACGAGTTGGTAGAGCACCGAGAGGTCCGGCAGGTGGGCCACGAACTCGGTCAGTTTGCCGGTGCCCCACCATGTGGCCGAATCCGCGGGCGGCGCCGTTTCCTGTACGGCGCCCACGCGCCAGGCCGGGGCGAGCGTGGTGGTGACCCAGTCGGCGCCGACGGCGCCCCTGGCCACCAGCAGCTGAGAGGCGAAGTCGGGTCCGGTGAGGGCGGCCGCAGGGCCGACCTTGACCAGCTGGGGCCGGGGGTTGGCCAGCACGGCGAACTGACTGCCGGGCACCCAGGATCTGGCATGCGCGGTGAGGCCGACCGGGATCCGGTCGACATGGGTCACCGAGTTCAGGACGGCGCCCGCGTAGATGTAGTGGGAGAGCAACCGGGCCGCCGACGCGATCACGCCGGGGCTGAAGTCGCAGACCGACAGCTGCCTCAACTGCCGCACCAGGACGGCGAGCCCCAGAGGCGGCAGGCCGGATTTGATCAGGGCGATCCGGTCGGTCTCCAGCAGCGACCGCACGGTGTGCAGCCGGTGTTCATGGGCAGCGCAGAGGGAGGCCGGATACAGGGCGATGACGTATCCGTGCTGCTCCACGAGTCGGTGCGTGTCGGCGAGCGCCGCGTCGAGGGGCTGGGCGCCGGGTGACTGGAGCAGCGCCGCGAGCGGCGTCCCCGGGTCGGTCGGCGCCAGCACCAGATCGGGGCTGGTGACGGCTATCGCGGTCGGCACGTCGCGGGCCCCCGTTCACTGATCGCGGTCGCCACCGGGTGGCCCCCGTCTCCTGGCCGCGCGAGCCCGGGCGAGCCCTCACGACCGCAACTGATCACTGCGATTCCCACCTGCATCAGCACTTTATCCACGACCTACCGGCGGGAGAACCGTCTTCCCCTTTCCTGTGTGCTCCGGCGGCCGACTTTGGGGCCGGTGGGGCGGGAGATACGCGCGAAGTCGGCCAAGTCCCGGCCGGAAGTCACCCTTTGGCTCCTCCGCCGCCACGGCTGGGCCACCGGCGGCGGGCTTCCGCTTTCCCGCCCCCCGGCCCTCCCCACCCCCTTGACAACCCAATTGGTCTGGACCATCTTGTGCGACCAGGACGCCCGCCCCCACTTCTCGGACGCGTCCCGCTTTCCCGTCCTCCCCACTCCCCTCCCGGAGGCAGTAAGTGAACCGCGCGAGACATGCAAGGCTCGCTCTGGCCGTGGTCGCGGCCGGGGCTCTGTCCATGGCCGGGCTCTCCGGCACCGCTCAGGCGGCCGACGTCAACAATGTGAGGAACGCCGGATTCGAGGCGGGTCTCGGTGGCTGGAGCTGTTCGGCCGGCAGCGGCGCCACCGTCTCCTCGCCCGTGCACGCCGGGACCGCCGCCCTCAAGGCCACGCCCTCGGGCTCGGACACCGCCCAGTGCGCGCAGACCGTCGCCGTCCAGCCCAACTCGACGTACACGCTGAGCGCCTGGGTCCAGGGCAGTTACGTCTACCTCGGCGCCACCGGCACCGGCACATCCGACGTCTCCACCTGGACGCCCGGCACCGGCTCCGGGTACGGGCAGCTGACCACCACGTTCAAGACCGGCGCCGCCACCACCTCGGTGCAGATCTACACCCACGGCTGGTACGGGCAGCCCGCCTACTACGCCGACGACATATCCGTGTACGGGCCCGACGGCGGCGGTGGCGGCGACCCGGCGCCCACGGTCCCGGCCGCGCCCGGCGGCCTCGCGGTCGGCTCGGTCACCTCCTCGTCGGTGAACCTGTCGTGGGGCGCGGTGTCCGGCGCGAGCGGATACAACGTCTACCAGGGCGGCGCCAAGGTGCAGTCCGTGACGGGCAGTTCGGCGACCGTGACCAATCTGAGCGCCTCCACCTCCTACCAGTTCCAGGTGAGTGCGACCAACGCCGCGGGCGAGTCCCCCAAGTCGGCCGCCGTCACCGCCACGACCTCGGCGTCGGGCGGCACTCCGCCCGGCGGCGGCGCCGTACCCAAGCACGCGGTGACCGGCTACTGGCAGAACTTCAACAACGGCGCCACCGTGCAGAAGCTCAGCGACGTGCCGGCGAACTACGACATCATCGCCGTCGCCTTCGCGGACGCCACCAGCACACCGGGCGCGGTCAGCTTCACGCTCGACTCGGCCGGACTCGGCGGCTACAGCGTCGACCAGTTCAAGGCCGACATCGCCGCCAAGCACGCCGCCGGCAAGTCCGTCGTCATCTCCATCGGCGGCCAGAACGGCACGATCTCCGTGGGCGACTCCACCTCGGCGAACAACTTCGCCAATTCCGTCTACGCGCTGATGCAGACGTACGGCTTCGACGGTGTCGACATCGATCTGGAGAACGGGCTCAACTCCACCTACATGACACAGGCGTTGAAGGCGATCGCGGCGAAGGGCGGCGCGAAGACCGTCATCACGATGGCCCCGCAGACCATCGACATGCAGTCCCCCTCGAACGAGTACTTCAAGACGGCGCTCAACATCAAGGACATCCTGACCGTCGTCAACATGCAGTACTACAACAGCGGTTCGATGAACGGATGCGACGGCAACGTCTACTCCCAGGGCACGGTCGACTTCCTGACCGCGCTCGCCTGCATCCAGCTCCAGGGCGGGCTCGACCCCTCCCAGGTCGGTCTCGGCGTTCCGGCCTCCACGTCCGGCGCGGGCAGCGGCTATGTGTCGCCGTCCGTGGTGAACGCGGCCCTCGACTGCCTGACCAAGGGCACCAGCTGCGGCACCTTCCACCCGGCCAAGACCTACCCGTCCCTGCGCGGCGCGATGACCTGGTCCACCAACTGGGACGCCACCTCGGGCAACGCCTGGTCCAACGCGGTCGGGCCGCACGTCCACGCCCTGCCGTAACCACCACAACCACCACCGCACACGTCGGCGGCGCCCCCCTGTGCCTGGGGGGGCGCCGCTTCACGTGCCGTGCTCAGTGGGGCCGTGCCCCGGGGGTCAGGGCTTGGGCAGGGCGCAGCCCGCGCGGCTCAGGTCGATCACGCTGCCCGCGCCTATGCAGGGGACGATGAGGTACGTCTCCTCGGCGTAGTTGATGCCCTGGCGGACGGTGACGTTGCCGTTCTCGTCGACCTCGCACGGGTTGTTCTCCGTGCAGCGCTCGCCGTCCTCGTTGCCGGTGTTGTTGACGGCGACGACCTTGCCGGTCGCCGTGTCGATCACCGGGGAGCCCGAGGTGCCGCCGATGGTGTTGCAGGACGAGGTGTAGCGGACCGAGTCCTTCCAGGTCCAGTCGCCCTCCTTGAGGCGGTAGACGAACCCGTCCACATTGCAGCTGTAGGTGCGCTTCCAGTACCCGGAGACGACCTTGATGGCCGTGCCCTGGACCGGGTGGGTGTCATTGAGGGTGAGCGCGCTGATCCCGTAGCTGCTCTGGATCTTGGCGTAGGACGTATTGAGCTGGTAGATCGAGATGTCCGTGTCGGTCATCGTGGCGTACGAGACCTTGGTGGCGCGCAGCGTGGCGACCTTGGAGCCCGAGGCGTTCAGGAGTGAGAACGAGCGGGACGACGGCTGGTCGGTGATGACCTCTCCGGCGCCGGGGAACCCGGTTTCCAGGCAGTGGCCGTTGGAGAGCACGAGCGCGGGGTCGCTCGGCTGCGAGCTGGGCGTACGGACCACGGAGCCGGAGCAGTTGCTCAGCGCCACCGTCCCGGCGAAGGTGACCGCCTTGGTGGCGGGCCTGGCTGGGGCGGCCTTCCCGCCGGAGGTTTGCGCGGCGACGGCGGGCGCCGCGCCCGCGGCCGCGAGCAGCAGGGCACTGACGGCGCCGAGTGCGCCGACGAAGGACTTCTTCATGTGGGGGTTCCCTTTGTGGGGGTGCGCGGATGATGAAGGAGTGCTGTTTTGTCATGTGCATTGTTGGGTGTTCGCTCTCAACGGGCAAGTGGACGTGATGATTTGGGCGGGACCGCTCCGCGAGGCGGACCGGGTTTCGAATGGCGAGGCCGCAGGCTGCCGGGCTCCGGGCACGCCGACGTCACCGGGGGCCGCGGGCCGTCCCCCGGTGACGGGGTGTTCAGGATGTGACCGTCACAGACGGGGTGTTCAGGATGTGACCCTCACAGACGGGGTGTTCAGGATGTGACCCTCACAGACGGGGGGTCAGGATGTGGCCCTCACAGACGGGGGTCAGTGTGTGTGGCCCTCGTACTCCGGGACGGCGCCGGGCGCCCTGGCCATGGGATGGCGTGGGGCGCCCGCCGCAGCGGGTCACGGCGTCCCGTGGGCGCCACTCGCACAGGGGCTGCCGGCGCCGAAGGTCCCGCCGGCCCCTCCGGCACCGCCGTGGAAGAGCAAGCCACCGGTGGCGTTGCCGCCGGCGCCGCCGATACCGCAGGCGCCGTCGGCGCCGGCGCCCGACTTGGCGCCGCCGTTGCCGCCGTTGCCGCCGTGGCCGCCCGAGTTGGCGATGCCTCCCAAGGACAGGCCACCGGCGCCGCCGATACCCGCGGCGCCGCCCGGGTAGGCCCCGCCGGAGCTGCCGTCGCCGCCGCTGCCCGCCTTGCCGCCGGCGCCGCCGTTGCCTGAGGCGTTGACACCGCCGGCCCCGCCGTTGCCGCCCGCGCCACCGCCGTGGCCCGTGCCGCCCTTGCCCGCGTCGCCGCCCGCACCACCGTTGGATCCTCCGGCGCCGCCGATGCCGCCGCGACCGCCCGCGCCCGCGGAGGCGCCGGAGTTGCCGCCGGTCCCGCCGATGCCACCCGTACCGGCGTGGGTGCCGGGGCCACCCGCACCGCCCGCGCCCCCGGCGCCGGTGAGACCACCGGACGCGCCGGTGCCGCCGTTGCCGCCCCCGCCGCCGTTGGGGCCTGCGGCGCCGCCGACGCCGCCGGCGCCACCGGAACCGCTGCCGAGACCGATGCCGCCGTTGCCGCCCACACCGCCGGCCCCGCCGAGGATCCCGTTGCCGCCGGGACCCCCCGCGCCGCCGGCGCAGTCGCCGGTTCCGGTCGCGGGGCCACCCGCGGTGCCGGGGAAACCGCTGGGGTGGGCGGAGGTGCCGTTGGCACCTGCTACGCCGGCGGTGCCGGCGGTACAGGCGAGGGGGGAGGCGCCGGCCGATGAGCCGAGGAGAAGTGCGCTGCTGAAAAGAGCGGGGAGGGCGAGGAGGGCGAGGGTCTGGTTCCTGTTCATGACGTTTCCTCTGGCTCGGGTGAAACGGGGCGGGGATGGGGACGCTGAAGCGAGCGACGCGGAACAGAGAAGGGCCTACTCCTGCCCCGGCTTTTCCCTGCCGCACGCCGTCGGAGGTTCGGCGAATCCCCGGCTACTTCCATAGAACGCGCAGTACGCCGTATGCGTATCAAAACGGGGGGCTTAATTTGTCCCGCCATTTATCCCCGGAAGGCAGTCCTCCACCCGCCGTACGGAAATTCACCCGGCAGTCGGACGTCGGGGTGCGGCCCCATCCTTCAACGCGAAGAATCGACGATGGGACGGATTTTATCGAGCGGTCGAGCCACCCGCCCTGACCTGGCCAATTCACCAGTTTGCGGGATCGCGTGGAATTTTCCTGCCCCTCGGCGCCCCCGGTCCGCGAGTGCGCCGGTGCAGCGCCGGAGTTCGCGGAGCCGGACCGGGCACGCCCATTACGTCGACCGGGCACCCTATTGTCGTTTGGACCAGGGTTGCCCCATGTGGCAATTTTCGACATTTTCAGGCCCCGGTGTTCGAATGGGGGAAGCCCGTCGACCGCTGGGCGCCAAGATTTTATGCGCCGAGAAGCCGAGAAAGGGAGACGCCAATTGGTCACCCCTGATGGTGCTCACGCAACCGCCCCGCGGCGCATGGGGATTCGCGCGGCGGGGTGCGCTCATGGGGCGTCGGGCAAATCGTGCCCTCGGCGCCTGGGAGCGGCTGTCGGAATCGTCAGGATGCCGGGAGAGCCGGGGCGGCGGGCACCTTGCGACCTGCTGCGGCGGCCGCGCCCTTGAGGGCGGTGGCAGCCGCGTCGTCGGCCGTCTTCTGAGCCTTCAGCGCCTCAGCCGCGGTGGCCTCAGCGACGGCGGGGTTCGCGGCGATGACCAGGGCGGCCGCCATGCCGGGGGCGGCAGCTGTGCGACGAAGCTTCATGGGTCGACTTCCCTGTACCTGAGGGGGAGAGCCCGGACGGGGCGCCACCAGAACCGGAGCCCCGACGAACGGGCCGACAGCCACGCGGAGGTGACACGAGACGTGCCGCCCAAGACGCGGCAAGCCACGGCTGGCCTCCTCCCGGAGCGGACCACGCCCCACCCCGCCCCCAGCCTCGCGCATGCCGAACGAGCCCTGGGCCCATCCGCGTACGGGCGGCCACCCGGCTAGATCAACAGGCTGAGCAACGCCGCCACCGCGAAACCCGCGACCGACAGAACCGATTCCAGGACCGTCCAGGACTTCAGGGTGTCGCGTTCGGAGATGCCGAAGTACTTGGCCACCATCCAGAAGCCGCCGTCGTTGACGTGCGAGGCGAAGATCGAGCCCGCCGAGATCGCCATGATGATCAGGGCCAGATGGGCCTGGGAGTATCCCGAGCCCTCCACCAGGGGGACCACGATGCCGGCCGTGGTGACGATCGCGACCGTCGCCGAGCCCTGGGCCACGCGCAGGACGACCGAGATCAGCCAGGCGAGCAGGATCACCGGAAGGCCTACGTCGTGGAAGGTGGTGGCGAGCGCGTCCGCGATGCCGGAGGCCTTGAGGACCGCGCCGAAGACGCCGCCCGCGCCGACCACCAGCAGGATGTTGCCGATCGGCTTGAGCGACGAGGTCGACACCCTCTCCAGGGACCTGCGCGACCAGCCGCGCCGGATGCCGAGCAGGTAGTAGGCGAGCAGCAGCGCGATGGTCAGGGCCACGAACGGGTGGCCGAAGAACTCCAGGACCGAGCGGAGCGTGGAGGGGTCGAGGGCGACCGAGGAGAAGGTGGCGGCCAGGATCAGGGCGAGCGGGGTGCCGATGATGGCGAGGACCGCGCCGAGCGGCACCGGGTCCTCCCGCGGGGTGACCCCGGACGCCGCCTGTTCGGCGGCGACGGCGGCCTTCGCCTCCTCGGCGGCCTCGACCATGTCCTGGGGCACCGCGACGAAGACGCGCCTGCCGATCCAGGCGGCGTACCCCCAGGCGGCGAGCACGGCGGGGACGCCGACGACGGCGCCCATCAGGATGACCCAGCCGAGCGAGACGTGGAACAGGCCGGCCGCGGCGACCGGGCCCGGGTGCGGCGGCAGGAAGGCGTGGGTCATGGACAGACCCGCGAGCAGCGGCATGCAGTACAGCAGGATCGACCTGCCGGTGGGGGTCCCCACGGCACCGGAGCTTGTCGGAGGCGCTTGGGGGATTTTCGCGGCCGCGTACACGATCGGCGCGAGGACGAAGATGCCGACGTCGAAGAAGACCGGGATGCCGAAGATCAGGCCGGTGAGCCCCATCGCGAGGGGGGCGCGCTTCTCCCCGAACAGGCCGAGCAGCCGGCCGCTCAACACCTCAGCGCCGCCGCTGACTTCGAGGATCGCGCCCAGCATCGTGCCGAGCCCGATGATGATCGCCACATGTCCGAGGATGCCGCCCATGCCCGATTCGACGACGGAGACGGCGGCGGACTTCTGGACCGTGCCGAACAGCTCGGTGACCGAAAGGCCCGCGCCCAGGCCGACGGCTATGGAGACCGCGAGCAGCGCCACGAAGGGCTGGAGTCTGACTCTGATGATCAGGAAGAGGAGGAGCGCGATACCGAGGACGGCGACGGTCAGCAGACCGGCGGTGCCGCCGATCAGGGGCAGGATGCCACCGGTGTGGACGGGCGGGGGTGGGGCGGCGGCCGCGACAGCTGGGAACGACATGGGTCAACTCCGTTGTGCAGCAGGGGCGTTGCGGGCAGGGAGGACCGCGGCACGGCGCCCCGGCGGTCCGGGGCGCCGCACCGTGCGGCGGGTCGAGCGGTGGGGCCAGGTGCGGCAAGGGAGTTGAGGGGATCAGGCGTCCAGGACCGCGAGGGCGTCGATCTCGATGAGGAGGCCGGGCGGCAGGCCCACGTACACCGTCGTACGAGCGGCGGCGGGGGCCTTGAGGCCCTGCTCCTCGAAGTAGTCGTTGTAGATCTCGTTCATCTCGGCGAAGTGGGCCACGTCGGTGAGGTAGACGCGCATCATCATCACGTCGTCCCAGCTCGCGCCGCCCTCCTCCAGGATCGCCTTGACATTGGCGAAGGTCTGGAGGGTCTGCTCGCGCAGGGTGGGGCCGGCCGGGGTCGGGGCCTGGCCCTCGGCCGCAGGAAGGAAACCGACCTGGCCCGCGACCTGGAGGATGTTCCCCTTCTTCACGCCGTGCGAGAACCTGGCGGGCGGGGTGGTGTGCGTGGCCGGGGTGAGCGCGGTCTTCTCGGTCATCGAACTTCCTTATACGAATGGAGTGTTGGGGGTGGGGGCAGAGCTGAGGTCGGAGCTCGGACCGGGTTCGGCGTCGGAGCCGGTGCCGGTGCCGGAGTACTCCCGGCTGATGTCCTGCGCCGTGCGGCGCACCTGCGGGAGCAGGGCGAGGAGTTCTTCGGCGGTGACCACGACGTTGGGCGCGGAGACCGACATGGCGGCGACGACGCGACCGTCCGCGCCGTGGATGGGCGCCCCGACGCAGTTGATGGACTCCTCGTGGCCGCCGAGGTCGGTGGCCCACCCCTGCTCGCGCACCGTCGCCAGTTCCTTGAGGAACGCGGCCGCGTTGGGCGTCGAACGGGGCGTGTACGAGGGGTAGTCGAGCTTGTCCGCGACGGCGCGGCGCTCGGCCTCCGGCAGGTCGGCCAGGAGCAGTTTGGCCACGGCGGCCACCGTGATGGCGACGGGCTTGCCGATGCGCGAGTACATCCGCACCGGGTAGCGGCTCTCGACCTTGTCGATGTAGAGGACTTCGCCATCCTCGTACACGGCGAGGTGGACGGTGTGGCCGATCCGCTCGTTCAGCGTGACGAGGTGGGGGTGGGCGATCTCGCGCACGTCCAGGTTCTCGACGGCTTCCTGCGCGAGGGCGAAGAGCCGGGCGCCGAGCCGGTAGCGCTGGTCCTCCTGGCGGTAGACGAGCCCGTGCTCGTGCAGGGTGCGCAGGAGCCGCAGCGCGGTGGACTTGTGCACCCCGAGCCGGTCGGCGACCTGCCCGAGGTCGGCGGGGCCCCGCGCGAGCAGCGGCAGGATGCTCAGCGCCCGGTCGACGGTCTGGCTCATGACGTACGTACCTCCTGGTCGTCCCCCGTCCACCCGGGGCCGAGACGAAGTCTCCCCCAGGCGGTGTCGTCCAGGGCCACGAGCCGGTCGGCGCGCGCCGTCCAGGAGGTGTGCCGCGGGCCGGTTCCGGGCGGGACGGCGGCCGGGCTGGGAGCGGGCGGCCGGGTGAGGTCGCCGGGCACGGTGAGCACGGCGGCGGCCATGAGGTGTCCGTGCCGGATCCGGTCGCGTACGGGCAGGCCGCGCAGGGTGGCGCTGAGGAACCCGGCGGCGAAGGCGTCGCCCGCGCCGGCGGGGGCCACCACCTCCACGCGCGGCGCCCGCTCGGCCACGTGTCCGCTCCCCCGCGCGAAGACCGTCGCACCGGCCGCGCCCTGCTTCACCACCAGCACGTCCGGTTCGGGCAGCGCCTCACGCAGGGCGGCAGGTCCGCGCATCCCCCATGCCGCCTCCGCCTCGTCCGCGCCGACGAAGACGATGTCCGCGCCCCTGGCCAGGTCGAGCAGGACCCGGGGCCCGGCCGCGTCGCGCCACAGTCCCGGCCGGTAGTTGATGTCGAAGGACACCGATGGCCGGCCGGGCCGGCGTGCCAGGAGGTCGCGCATCAGGGCGAGGCAGTCGTCGGAGAGCGCGGCGGTGATGCCCGACAGGTGCAGGACGCGGCCCGCCCACAGGTCGCGGTGGGGCACGGTGGCCGGTGACATGGCGGAGGCCGCGGACCCGGCGCGGTAGTACAGGACCTCGTGGCCGTCGGCGGTGCGGTCGTCGGCGGTGCGGAAGTAGATGCCGGTGGGCCGGTGCGGGTCGCGGCGCACCGCGCGCACGTCGACACCGTAGCCGCCGATGGTCTCCACCAGATGGTCGCCGAAGCCGTCCGCGCCGACCCGGCTGACCCAGCGGGTGCTGTGCCCGGCGGCGGCCAGCGCGCAGGCCACATTGGACTCGGCACCGCCGATCGTCCGCTCGAAGGCGGGCACGTCGGCGAGGCGGCCCGGCCGGAGGGGAAGAAAGGTGACCATGGACTCCCCGAGGCAGACGACATCGACGGCGGCGTCGACGGCGTCCGCCTCGGCTGGGGGTCCCTGGGTCACTGCCGGCTCCTCACTGCTGGACGGCCGGTCCGGTCATTGACCCGGCGCTGGCCCGGATGTTAGACAGCACCAAGCGATATGCGCAATGGGTGTTGCAAATACTGCAACGCCCCTCCGAGGAGGGTGAGGTTTCCGTGGCAGCCATCCACCGCGACGACAAGCGCGACAACCAGCGCGAGGAGGGGCCCGAGGACAAGCTGGCGGAGCTGGGCGCCGAGCGCGTCGACCACCGCTTCAAGGGGCTGCCGCCGGACGCGGAGGGGCTGACCGTCGCCGAACTCGCCGCGCAGCGCCGCTCCCTGTTCACCGGCGGCTTCACCACGCCGGTCCTGACGCTGTCGGCGGAAGCGCTCGACCACAATCTCGGCCTCCTGGAAACGTACGCGCGGCGCCACGGTCTGGCGTTCGCGCCGCACGGCAAGACCTCGATGGCGCCCCAGCTCTTCGCCCGCCAGGTGGAGCGCGGCGCCTGGGGGATCACCCTGGCGGTGCCCCACCAGGTGCGCGTGGCACGGGCGTTCGGCACCGAGCGGATCTTCCTCGCGAACGAGCTGGTGGACGCGGCGGCGCTGCGCTGGATCGCCGGGGAGCTGGAGCGCGACCCGGCTTTCCGCTTCATCTGCTACGTCGATTCCGTACGCGGCGTCGAACTCATGGACCAGGCGCTGCGGGGCGCGTGCGCGCGGCGGGTGGACGTGGTGGTGGAGCTCGCCGCGGGCGAGGGCGCGCGGACCGGGGTGCGCACGGAGGCCGAGTGCGCGCGGGTCGCCGACGCGGTGGCCGGCACGGGCACGCTGCGGCTCGTGGGGGTCGCCGGGTACGAGGGCGAGGTGCCGGGCGCCGATCCCGAGCGGGTACGGGACTATCTCGGCCGGCTCGTCTCGCTGGCGGCCGGTTTCGACGCGGCGGGGCGGTTCGCGGGGCTCGGCGTGGACGAGATCGTGCTCAGCGCGGGCGGCTCCGCGTGGTTCGACGTGGTCGCGGACGTCTTCACGTCCGTGCCCCAACTCTCGCTTCCCGTGCTGAAGTTGCTGCGCTCCGGTGCGTACGTCTCGCACGACGACGGGCACTACCGCAAGCTCACGCCCTTCAACCGGGTGCCGGCCGAGGGGGCCCTGCGGCCCGCGTTCCTGCTGTGGGCCCAGGTCGTCTCCCGGCCCTCCCCCGAGCAGGCCTTCGTCAACGCGGGGAAGCGGGACGCGGCGTACGACCTGGATCTGCCGGTGGTGCGGGTGGTGCGGGACGCGGTGAGCGGGGTGGTGCGGGACGGGTCGGGGATCTCGGTTACGGGGCTCTCCGATCAGCACGGGTGGCTTCGCACGGAGGCGGGGGTTTCGCTGTCCGTCGGGGACTGGGTGGGGATGGGGCTTTCGCATCCGTGCACGGTGTTCGACAAGTGGGGCCTCATTCCCGTGGCCGGGGAGGACGGGGTGGTAGCGGATTACATCCGCACGCTGTTCTGACCCGGGATGCGAGCAACCCCTGGGGCTCCGCCCCAGCCCCCGGTTTCCGGCCCCTCCCCGCCCCTTCCCCAAACCCTCCGGGGGCGAAAAACCTTGGGGCTCCGTCCCAGACCCCGTTCGGCCTGAACGGCCTCGTCCTCAATCTCCCCCAAGGCCTCAAGGGCCAGGGGGGACCCCCATGACAGGCTGAAGATGCCGATGCGGGGACAGCACCGGATGCCCAGGGGCGATGGGAGCTGCGCGAGAAGCGAGCACGGTCCGCACCCGAAAACGAACGGGGTTTTCAAGGGGCGCGGGGAACTGCGCACCAGCCACGCGCGGCCCGCAGCCGGAGGGACCCCCGGCGGGTCTCGGGAAGGGGCGGGGTGGGGGACAAGACACCGTAGACACGAGAGGCACCCATGGACCTGGTCATCCGCGACGCCCGCGTCATCGACGGGACCGCCGCCCCCTCCTACCCCGCCGACCTCCGCATCACCGACGGCCGGATCGCCGAGATCAGGAAGCCGGGCGAGCCCCCGCTCACCGCCCCCCGCACCCGCACCCGCACCCGCACCCGCACCCGCACCCGCACGCTCGACGCCCACGGCCTCACCCTCTGCCCCGGGTTCATCGACATGCACGCCCACTCCGACCTCGCCCTGTTGCGCGACCCGGACCACAGTGCGAAGGCCGCCCAGGGGGTCACCCTTGAGGTGCTGGGCCAGGACGGGCTCTCGTACGCGCCCGTCGACGACCGCACCCTCGGCGAGGTCCGCCGGGCCATCACCGGGTGGAACGGCGACGGAAGCGACATCGACTTCGACTGGCGCACCGTCGGCGAATACCTCGACCGCCTCGACCGGGGCATCGCGGTCAACGCCGCCTACCTCGTCCCTCAGGGCGCCGTACGGATGCTCGCCGTCGGCTGGGACGACCGGCCCGCCACACCTCAACAGATGGATCACATGCGGCAGTTGGTGGCGGACGGTCTTGAACAGGGCGCGGTCGGCATGTCCTCGGGGCTCACCTACACCCCCGGCATGTACGCCGGTGACGCCGAACTCACCGAACTCTGCCGCATCGTGGCCGGCTACGACGGCTACTACTGCCCCCACCACCGTTCCTACGGCGCCGGCGCCCTCGCCGCGTACGAGGAGATGATCCGGCTCACCCAGGACGCGGGATGCGCCCTCCACCTCGCTCACGCCACGATGAACTTCGGCGTGAACGAGGGCCGCGCACCCGACCTGCTCGCTTTGCTGGACGACGCGCTCGCGCGAGGTGGCGACATCTCGCTCGACACCTATCCGTACACCCCGGGATGCACAACTCTCGTCGCCCTGCTGCCCAGTTGGGCGAGTGAGGGCGGCCCCGAAGCCATCCTCGCCCGGCTGCGCGACGACGACACCGCCGAACGCGTCCGCCACCACATGGAGGTCATCGGCGCGGACGGCTGCCACGGCGTGCCCATCGACTGGGACACCATCGAGATCTCGGGCGTGAGCCACCCCGCGCTCGCCGGATACGTAGGCCAGAGCGTCGCCCGGGCCGCCGCGCGGCGGGGCGAGACGCCCTGGGCCACCGCGCGCCGGCTGCTCATCGAGGACGAGCTCGGACCCACCATCCTTCAGCACGTCGGCCACGAGGAGAACGTGCGGGCCATCATGCGCCACCGGGTGCACACCGGAGGCAGCGACGGCATCCTCCAGGGCGACAAGCCGCACCCCCGCGCCTATGGCACCTTCCCGCACTATCTCGGGCACTACGCACGGGAGTTGGGCATCCTCACCCTTGAGGAGACCGTCGCCCGTCTCACCGCGCGCCCGGCCGCCCGTCTGCGCCTGCCCGACCGCGGCCTGGTGCGCGAGGGCTACCGCGCCGACCTCGTCCTGTTCGACCCGGACACCGTCGCGGCGGGCGCCACCTTCGCCGCCCCCCGCACGCTGCCCGTCGGCATCCCGTACGTCCTGATCGACGGAAAGTTCGTCATCAAGGACGGCAGGCGGACCGATGTGCTCGCGGGCCGCTCGGTGCGGCGGACGCCCGGGGCGCGCTGAGCGGGTCCGTCGCCAGTTCGCGCGCCGCCGTGAGGTAGACCGTGCGCAGCGGGCCGTAGTCGGCCGCGTAGGCGAGCTGGGTGAGGGCCAGCGCCTGGAGCGCCTTCGCGCTGCGCAGCGCGGCGACGGGCACGGCGGACCCGACCACCTGGTCGAGCAGGTCGATCACCTTGTCGTAGTGGGGCGCGGGCGCGTCGTACTCCCGCTGGGCGGCGGCCAGCAGGCCCCGCCAGCGCGGCCGCCCACGGGACCGCTCGGGCACGGTCGTGTCCACTGCCTGCCTCCTGTCGCCTACGGTCTGGCACGACGGACGTTCCGGCGCGTACCGGACGTTAGGAACAGCCCCGCGCCCGGCACAACACCACCGAGGGGCGGGTGGCTCAATCCGTTCCCGCTCCCGCCCGGCCCTCACGCGCCCGGACGGATCCGCACCGAGACCTCCCCTGGGCCGTCGGGCGGTGAAGTGATGTGCAGGACACGCGAGTTCGGGTCCCACCGGCCCCGCTCGGCGCCCGTGACCACGCCGCCTTCGGGGAAGAACCGGGCCGGCAGATGGACCTCGGTGTCGCCGCGCACGCCGGCCTGGGGCCGCCAGCGCAGCGACAGGGTGCGGCTCGCCTCGTCCCAGCCGTAGGCGACCGGGTCCCCCGCGATCGCCCTGGGCTCCGGGCGGTCGAGGACCGGGAGAAGAGGAGTGGGGCGCAGGCTCTGGTCCCAAGGGGCCCAGGATCCGGGGTCGTTGGACCAGTACGCGGTGCCCGCGCCCATGGCGTCGGCCAGGGCCCGCACCTTCTCCACGTACCGCAGGGCGCCGGGCAGGGCGATGTCGAGGCCGTACTCGCCGATCAGGACGGGCGCGCCGAGCCGTCTCGCGGTCTTCTCGGTCTGCTCGCGCCAGGACGCGAGCGTGCGGTCCACCCACTTTCCCGCGTCGCCGGTGTAGCCGCCGCCGAGGTCCATGGGGAGGGGGTAGAGGTGCGGCGCGTACGCGATGCGGGCCCGCTCGCCGGAGCCGCGCGGGTCGGGGAGGTAGGGAAGTGCGCTCGGCAGGCCCCAGTTGGCGCTGACCGCCTCGGGCTCCACGAAGATCCAGGAGTCGTGGTCGACGGCGCGGACGGCGGCGATGGTCTGGCGGTAGAGGGCGGCGAGCGGTCCCGCCTCGAAGGCGGGGCCCTGCACGCTACCGCCGAAGGGCTCGTTCATCAGGTCGTAGCCGAGCACGGCCGGATCGTCGGCGAACCGCGCGGCGACGTGCGCCCAGGCCGCCGCGTAGTGCGCCCGCAGGTCGCGGCCGGCCCGGCGGGTGCCCCAGAAGTGGTCGAAGGCGCGTACGGTGCCGGGCTCGACGTAAGTGAGCTCCCACGGGTCGCGGGCGGCGACCGGGAGCCCGTCGGACTCGGTCGCCCAGGCGGGCGCGCCGTTGCCCTTGACGGCGGGGCCGTAGACGTCCTGGTGCAGATCGAGCATGACGTGGAAGCCGCGCGCCCCGTACCAGCGCACGCGCTCGGCGACCCGGTCGAGATAGCCGTCGTCGTAGCGGCCCGGGCTCGGCTCGACGGTGCGCCACTGGATGAGCAGGCGTACGAAGTCGGAGCCGAGCTCGTCCGCCTCGCGGCCAACGTCCGCCTCCGTGATCCACGGCAGGCCGTCCGGGCGGGACTTGGCGTTGCTCGCGGTGTTGAGCCCGGTCAGGACGAGCGCGCGGCCCTGGTCGTCGGTGATCCAGCGGTGGCCGGTGGCCGTGTGCGCGGGGGCCGCGCTCGGGGGGCCGGCCGCCATCAGGAGGGCGACGGCCAGTGCCGTCGCCGTGGCCGCCGTCGCCCATCTCGTCGCCCGTGGCGTCACCCGTAGCCGCATGGCCGGACTCTAGGGGCTCGGCGTTCCGCCCAACACCCCTGCTCACAGCCATAGTTGAGAAATGTTCAGCATCTTCTCACCGGGCGTCCCATGGTCTAGGGTCCGGCCATGCGTCCGGCGATGCGTCTGCCCAGAACCGCTCCGGCGGTGGTCGCGGTGGGCGGGGTCTGCCTGCTGCTCACGCTGCTTTTCGGGCTCACCCCGGTCCTGACCGCGCTCACCGCGCACGCGGGCGTTGCCCTGGTGCCGAGCGCGCTCGGGGCGCCCCTGGCCCTGCCGCCGCTGCGGGCGGTGCCGTTGGGGGGTACGGGTCCGGTCCAGTTGCTCTGCGAGGACTTCGCGGCGGTGGTCCTGGTGACGGCGGCGACGCTGCGGATGCGCCGGCATGTACGGACGCGCCCGGCGGCGGGGTGGGCGCGCCGGGCGCTGGCGGGGTGGTCCGCGCTGGTCGTGGGTGGTGGGGTGTCCGGGGTGTGGCGGGGTCTTGTCGCCGCGCGGCTGGTGGACGCGGGGGTCCTGGGGTGGGTTCTGTACGGGGTGGCCGGGGCGGTGTCCGGTGCGGTCTGGGCCACCGCCCTGGGCTGGCTCCCGGCCCTGGCCACGACCCTGTCCGCGCGTCGGAATCCGGTCCCCTTCCGCTTGCGGACCGCGCGTGGTCGGGTGCGGCCCTAGCGGGGTCGGTGCTGGCCCGGCGGGTTGGCCTGCGGGCCATGCGTGGCTGAGCGCGCAGTTCCCCGCGCCCCTGACAGGGTCCATGCTGGCCCGCATCGGCAACCTCAGCCTGTCCGGCGCCCGAGGACATGCCTGGACCCCGGCTGCGGACCATGCTGGGCTGGGCGCGCCCTTCAGGCGCGAACGGGGTCTGGGGCGGAGCCCCAGGGACCTCGGCTGCGGACCGCGGTCGCTCCTCGCGCAGTTCCCCGCGCCCCTGGCAGGGCCGGTACTGGCCCGCATCGGCAACCCCAGCCCGTCCTGGGGGTCCCCCCTGGCCCTCGGCCTTGGGGGAGATTGAGGACGAGCGCCCTTCAGGCGCGAACGGGGTCTGGGGCGGAGCCCGAGGAGGCCCGGCTGCCGACCGTGCTGGGCTGAGCGCGCAGTTCCCCGCGCCCCTGGCAGGGTCGGCGCTGGCCCGCATCGGCATAGTTGGCCCGCGCCCCCCGCCAGGGTCGGCGCCGGCCCGCATCGGCATAGTTGGCCCGCGCCCCTGGCAGGGCTGGTGCCGGCCCGCATCGGCATAGTTGGCCCGCGCCCCCGGCAGGGCCCGCGTGGGGAAAGTCTCAGTTCTCGTAATCCAAGCCCCGCCAGGGCCCCGCGGCGTGCATTCCCCGGCGCCACCCACCCACCCGCATTGCGATGGAAGCCACCGGCCCCGCACCCCCACCCACCCGGCCCCAAATCCCGAGGCACCCCGTGAAACCCGCCCGTAAGGTGGCCGTCATGCAGGTGATCCAGTCGACGAAGCTCGCCAATGTCTGTTACGAGATCCGGGGCCCGGTGCTCGAAGAGGCCATGCGCCTCGAAGCGCAGGGCCACCGCATCCTCAAGCTGAACACCGGCAACCCCGCGGCGTTCGGTTTCGAGTGCCCGCCGGAGATCCTGGAGGACATCCTCCGCAACCTGTCGGGCGCGCACGGCTACGGAGACGCGAAGGGCCTGCTGTCCGCGCGGCGCGCGGTGATGCAGCATTACCAGACCAAGGGCGTGGAGCTGGACGTCGAGGACGTCTACATCGGCAACGGCGTCTCCGAGCTCATCCAGATGTCGATGCAGGCGCTGCTCGACGACGGCGACGAGGTGCTGGTCCCCGCCCCGGACTACCCGCTGTGGACCGCCTCCGTCTCGCTCGCCGGCGGCACCGCGGTGCACTACCGCTGCGACGAGCAGTCCGACTGGATGCCGGACCTCGCCGACATCGAGCGCAAGGTCACCGACCGCACCAAGGCCATCGTCATCATCAACCCGAACAACCCCACGGGCGCGGTGTACGACGACGAGATGCTGCGCGGCCTGACCGAGATCGCCCGCCGCCACAACCTGGTCGTCTGCTCGGACGAGATCTACGACCGCATCCTCTTCGACGGCGCCACCCACACCCCGACCGCCGTGATCGCCCCCGACCTGATGGTGCTCACCTTCAACGGGCTCTCGAAGAACTACCGGGTGGCCGGCTACCGCTCGGGCTGGCTCGCGGTGTGCGGGCCGAAGGCCCACGCGTCCTCGTACATCGAGGGCCTGACGATCCTGGCGAACATGCGCCTGTGCGCGAACATGCCGTCGCAGCACGCGGTGGCCACCGCGCTCGGCGGCCGGCAGTCCATCGAGCAGCTGGTGCTGCCCGGCGGCCGCCTCCTGGAGCAGCGGGACACGGCGTACGACCTGCTCACCCAGATCCCCGGGGTGACCTGCGTGAAGCCCAAGGGCGCGCTGTATCTCTTCCCGCGCCTCGACCCGGACGTCTACAAGATCAAGGACGACCGCCAGATGGTCCTCGACCTGCTCAGGGCCGAGAAGATCATGGTCGTCCACGGCAGCGGCTTCAACTGGCCCGAGCCCGATCACTTCCGGATCGTGACGCTGCCGGCGGCCAAGGACCTGGCGGACGCGGTGACGCGGATCGGGAAGTTCCTGGAGGGCTACGGCCAGATGTGACCGGCCCGGCCCCGCATCTGGGCCCGGCTCAACTTTAGACAGAATCTAAGCTAGGATGGCTTCCTGAAACGTTCAGGAGGCCATTCCCATGTACGAGCCGATCCGCACCAAGTCGGTCCACAGCACGATGGCCGCCGACAGTGAGCGCGTCCCGCACCGCTCCCGCGAGGAGGAGCTGGACATCCAGCTCGCCGGCCACCTCTCCGCGCTGCTCGCCGTCACCGACGAACTCGGGCTCACCGAGGCCGGGGACGCGATCGCGCGCCAGGTCGCCCGGCTGCGCGGCGGACTGCCGCCGGTGCGCCACGCGGGCCTGAGCGGCGCCGACACCAAGGCCCTGCACACCCGCGCGCACGCGCTCGCGGGCCGCGCCCTGGTCGTCGCCGCCTCGCGCGCCGACACCGCCTCGGCGATCCTGGCCGCCGAGCGCATGGACGCCCACGCCGAGGCCCGCGCCCTCACCGCCGCCTCCTGAGCGGCCCCCCGATCGGCCCCGGTCCGCGCGCCGCACAGGTACGCGGACCGGGCGCCTCTCACACCGGGCGTACCCCGCGAGCGTCGCGCGCGTACGCCCGCGAGCGTCACCGTACGTACGCCCCAGCCGTCACCGCACGCGAAAACGGCCGGCCCCCGGAGCCGTGAGGGGGCTCCGGGGGCCGGCCGAGGCGCGGCGGGTCACGTGTGACCCCACAGGTCAGGGCGGAAGCCGAACCGACCCGCCGCTCACACCTCCGGCCCGGCCGTGCCAGGACAGGCGGCCGGCCAGGACCGGAGGGGGTTTCGAAGGGCCGGTTCAGCCGAGGCGGGAGACCAGCGCGCGGTACTGGTCCCACAGCTCCTTGGGCGCGTGGTCCCCGAAGGTGTTCAGGTGCTCGGGGATCAGCGCCGCCTCCTCGCGCCAGACCTCCTTGTCGACCTTGAGCAGGAACTCCAGGTCGGCCTCCGGCAGGTCGAGCCCGTCGGTGTCGAGGGATTCCTTCGTCGGCAGGATGCCGATCGGGGTCTCGACGCCCTCGGCCCTGCCTTCCAGGCGCTCCACGATCCACTTCAGGACGCGGCTGTTCTCGCCGAAGCCGGGCCACACGAACTTGCCCGCGTCGTTCTTGCGGAACCAGTTGACGTAGTAGATCTTCGGCAGCTTCGCGGCGTCCGCCTTCGCGCCGACCTTGACCCAGTGGGCCATGTAGTCGCCCATGTTGTAGCCGCAGAACGGCAGCATCGCGAAGGGGTCGCGGCGCAGCTCGCCGACCTTGCCCTCGGCGGCGGCGGTCTTCTCGGATGCGACGTTGGCACCGAGGAAGACACCGTGGTTCCAGTCGAAGGACTCGGTGACCAGCGGCACCGCGGAGGCGCGGCGGCCGCCGAAGAGGATGGCCGAGATCGGCACGCCCTTGGGGTCCTCCCACTCCGGCGCGATGGTCGGGCACTGCCCGGCCGGCACGGTGAAGCGGGCGTTGGGGTGGGCGGCGGGGGTGTCGGACGCGGGCGTCCAGTCGTTGCCCTTCCAGTCCGTCAGGTGCGCGGGCGCCGTCTCGGTCATGCCCTCCCACCAGACGTCTCCGTCGTCGGTGAGCGCGACGTTGGTGAAGACGGAGTTGCCCCACAGCGTCTTCATGGCGTTGGCGTTGGTGTGCTCGCCGGTGCCGGGCGCGACGCCGAAGAAGCCGGCCTCGGGGTTGATCGCGTACAGCTGGCCGTCCTCGCCGAAGCGCATCCAGGCGATGTCGTCACCGATGGTCTCGACCTTCCAGCCCGGGACCGTCGGCTCCAGCATGGCCAGGTTGGTCTTGCCGCAGGCGCTCGGGAACGCGGCGGCGACGTACTTGGCCTCGCCGTTCGGCGGGGTCAGCTTGAGGACGAGCATGTGCTCGGCGAGCCAGCCCTCGTCGCGCGCCATGACGGAGGCGATGCGCAGCGCGTAGCACTTCTTGCCGAGCAGGGCGTTGCCGCCGTAGCCCGAGCCGTAGGACCAGATCTCGCGCGACTCGGGGAAGTGCGAGATGTACTTGGTGGTGTTGCAGGGCCACGGCACGTCGGCCTCGCCGTCGGCGAGCGGGGCGCCCAGGGTGTGGACGGCCTTCACGAAGAAGCCGTCGGTGCCGAGCTCGTCCAGGACGCGCTGTCCCATGCGGGTCATGGTGCGCATCGACACGGCGACGTACGCGGAGTCGGTGATCTCGACGCCGATCGCGGACAGCGGCGAGCCGACCGGGCCCATGCAGAACGGCACGACGTACATCGTGCGGCCGCGCATCGAACCGCGGAAGACGCCCTGCTCGCCCGTGAAGATGGCCTTCATCTCGGCGGGGGCCTTCCAGTGGTTGGTCGGGCCCGCGTCCTCCTCCTTCTCGGAGCAGATGAAGGTGCGGTCCTCGACCCGGGCGACGTCACGCGGGTCGGACGCGGCGTAGTAGGAGTTGGGGCGCTTGGCCTCGTCCAGTTTCCTGAACGTGCCCTTGGCGACGAGCTCCCCGCACAGGCGCTCGTACTCGGCCTCGGATCCGTCGCACCAGACCACGTTGTCGGGCTGGGTCAGTTCCGCGATCTCGTTGACCCACGAGATCAGTTCCTGGTGCTTGGTGGGGACAGAGAGGGGAGCCGCGATATCGCGCGCCACGATCGCTCCTAGATGAGGTCTTCGGGAGGGTTTGACGAACTACTTCATTGCCGCCCCGTGGGGGCTGCGACCCGGATGCTTGACCCCGTGGATCCTCTTGGCGCTCATCCGGTGCCGACCGCACTCATCTGATCTTCCGCGTCGTTCGCCCATATGTCCAGGGGGCCTCTCACGTGAGCATCACCACTTACCGCCTTCTTAACTGCCATTTGCCGTTCACTTACCCGTCGGCCCCAAGACGCTCCGCGACGGCCGGTACCTATCCGTAACTTACGGGGCCGTAGGTAGCATGCGGACCATGACTGATCAGGTGACGGCCCATGTGATCGACCCGGTGACACAGATGGTGAAACCGAAGATGCGCGGCTGGCTGCATGCCGGGATGTTCCCGGCCGCGCTGATCGCGGGACTGGTGCTGACCGCGTGCGCGGGGTCCACCAAGGCCCGGATAGCCTGCGGGATCTTCGCCCTCACCGCGTGCCTGCTCTTCGGCGTCAGCGGTCTCTACCACCGGGGCAACTGGGGCCCACGCGGTGAGGCGATCCTGCGCCGCCTGGACCACGCCAACATCTTCCTCATCATCGCGGGCACCTACACCCCGCTGACGCTTCTCCTGCTGCCCGCCTCAACCGGCCGGGTCCTGCTGTGGTCGATCTGGGCGGCCGCTCTGGCGGGCATCGCCTTCCGGGTCTTCTGGATCGGCGCCCCGCGCTGGCTCTACACCCCCTGCTACCTCGCGATGGGCTGGGCCGCGGTCTTCTTCCTGCCCGACTTCATGCGGGCCGGCGGCGTCGCGGTGCTCGTCCTGGTCGTCGTGGGCGGCCTCCTCTACAGCGCGGGCGGCGTCATCTACGGCCTCAAGCGCCCCAACCCCTCACCGCGCTTCTTCGGCTTCCACGAGGTCTTCCACTCGCTGACGCTGGCCGCGTTCGTCGTGCACTACGTGGGCATCTCGATCGTGGCGTACCAGCACGGCTGAGGCTCCGGCAGGGGGGCGTCGGGCGTCAATGCCGGAAGGCGACAAGTGGCGGGCGGTTTCTCCGTACCGCGCTCGTCACAGCCGCTCCCCCGGGCGTCGTTACGATCATGAAGGCGCCCGCCGGGAGCGGGGCCCGGCGGTGTGCGCGCGGGTGTACGTCACCTTCTCGCCACCCGGCCCTCCAAGGAAAGACCTCATCTCGTGAGCCTCCGCCAGATCGACCCGAAGCAGCGCGGCCTTTTGATCGTCAACGCCCACCCCGTGGGGGCCGCCGAGACGGTCACCCGCATGTGGGAGCGGATCCCCGCCCGCCCCGGCGGCACGAGTCCCGTGGTGCTGCTGCTCGGGCACAGCGCGGGCTACGGCCTGGCCACGCTCCTGACGGGGCTGCGCGGGCACGGCATCCGGGGCGTCGGCGTCGCCTTCGAGGCGCCGGAGACCGAGCGGCGCACCGCGAGCGCCGGCTGGTACCGCACCGCCGCTGCGGCCCGCCTCGTCCAGGAGGGCGGCCACGACTTCGTGTTCGTCAACGCCGACGCCTTCTCCGAGCAGGGCAAGGCGCAGGTCCTCGACCTGGTGGAGAAGCGGTACGGGCCGGTCGACCACCTCATCTACAGCCTGGCCGCGCCCCGGCGCACCGACCCGGCCACCGGCACCGTCCACCACTCGGTGATCAAGCCCATCGGCCGTCCCTACGAAGCCCCCGCGCTCGACTTCTCCGAGGCCACGCCGCGCGTGAGCAGCGTCCGCCTCGAACCCGCGACGCCCGCCGAACGGCACGCAACCGAGCAGGTCATGGGCGGCGCGGACTGGCGCCTGTGGGTCGAGGCGCTGGCCGAACGCGCCCTGCTGGCCGACGGTTTCACCACTGCGGCGCTGACCTACATCGGCTCCGAACTGACCGCCCCCATCTACCGGCAGGGCACCATCGGCGCCGCGAAGGAACACCTGGAGCGCACGGCGGGCGAGCTCACCGCGGGCGTTCTGGCGGGCCGGGGCCGGGCGTTCACCGTCGCCGCGGGCGCCGCCGTCACTCAGGCGTCGAGCGCCATCCCCTCCATCGCCCTCTACACCACGTTCCTGCGCGCCGTCCTCGGCGAGGACTTCCGTACCACCACCGAGCAGGCCCAGGACCCTTGGGACCAGCTCACCGGGGCGGCCCCGCTGGTCACGGACGGCGAGGGACGCATCCGCCTCGACGGCTGGGAACTCGACGAGCACGTCCAGGACCGCGTCCGCGCCCTGTGGTCCGACCCCCGGACGGGCCTCACGCGCGCGACCGCCGGCGCCGAGTGGTTCATGGGCCAGATCCGCGAGCTGTACGGGTGGGGCGTGCCGGGCGTCGACTACGCCGCCCCGGCCGAGACCACGGCCCCCTGGCCCCTGGCCCTTGGCGGACAATGACCGTCATGGCCGCCACCTCCCGCCCCCGCTCCCCCGCCGCCGACCGGGGCGGGTCCCTCGCCCCGGGCGCGGAGAGCCGCGTTCAGTCTCAACTGAGCCTGCGGGAGCGCAAGAAGATCAAGACCCGTGCCGGGATCCGCCGCGCCACGTACCGGCTGATCGCGGCGCACGGGTACGAGGCCACGACCGTCGAGCAGATCGCGCAGGAGGCGGAGGTGTCGCCCTCGACGGTGTTCCGCTACTTCCCGGCCAAGGAGGACATCGTCCTCACCGACGAGTTCGACCAGGTCCTGCTGCGGGAGCTGCGCGCCCGGCCGGCCGAGGAGGCTCCCCTCGACTCCCTGCGGTACGTGATCACGGAGGCGGCCCGCATCGCGCTGCTGCACGCCCGCGAGGAGACGGTGCAGCGTACGCGGCTGATCGCCCAGGTGCCGGCGTTGCGGGCCCGGGTGATGGAGTCGGTGGCGCGGACGGGCCGCCTGCTGTGCGGGGTGCTGGCCGAGCGGGCGGGGCGGGTGGAGGCGGACCTGGAGGTCCGGGTGTTCGCGATGGCGGTGCTGGGGGCGTTGCACGAGGCGTCGGTGTACTGGGCGGAGCGGGACCACGAGGACGACCTCCTGGACCTCGTCGCCCGCACGATGACCGTCCTGTCCAGCGGCCTGCCCCCGACGTAGCGCGCCGCGCCCCCGGCCACTCGGCGCCGGCCCGCCCGCACAAGCGGGGTCAGGACAACCCGGCGGGGTCAGGACAGCCCGTCGGACTCAGGTCAGCGCGTCCGCCAAGGCGTCCGGGGCCGTCACCGGAGCGTCGCACGTGAAGCGCCGGCACACGTACGCCGCCGGCGCGCCGTCCACCAACGGCCGCCCCGCGAGCAGCGGGAACTCCGCGTCCCCCGGCGCCCCCACCGCCACCACCGCTCCCGGCGCGGCCGAAAGCAGTGCCGTGCGGTGCAACGCTCCCGTCCGAGGATCCGTGGGCGCCCCCACCACCGCGACCTCGCGGGGCCCGTCCAGCGCCGCCTCGGCCGCCGCGAGCCCCCACCCGATGAACCGGGGCGCCCGTGGCCCGAGCGCCCGCACCACCCCGAGCGCCCCTTCCGCCGCCTCCCGGTGCGCCGAGGAGCCGGTGTGCGCCGCGTAGGAGAGCAGGGCCGAGGCCGCCGCCGTCCACCCCGAGGGCGTGGCGTTGTCGGTCGGGTCCTGCGGGCGCCGGATCAGCCGCTCCGCGTCGTGCGCGGTGTCGTACAGGACGCCCTGCTCACCGGCGAACTGGTCGAGCACGATGTCGAGCAGGAACCCGGCGAATTCCAGCCAGACCCCCTCGCCGGTCACCCCGGCCAGCGCGAGGAAGCCCTCGGCGACGTCGGCGTAGTCCTCCAACACCCCGCTGTTCGCGCCGACTTGGCCGTCCTTGGACGTACGGGCGAGCCGCGCGTGGTCGTCCAGGTGGACCCGTACGAGAACGTCCGCCGCCTCGGTGGCGCGCTCGACCAGGTCCGGGCGGTCCAGGAGCGCGCCGGTCTCGGCGAGCGCGGCGATGGCCAGACCGTTCCAGGCCGCGACGAGCTTGTCGTCCCGCCCGGGCCGCGCCCGCAGCTCCCGCGCCGCCAGAAGCCGGTCACGCGCGGAGCCGGGCAACTCGCCTGCCTCGGCGGGGAGTTGGAGGACGGAGGCGCCCTCCTCGAACGTGCCTTCCGGCGTCACCCCGTAGTGCCGCGCCGCCGCCTCACCGTCCCGCTCGCCCAGCACCTCGGTGAGCTGTGCGGGCGTCCACACATAGAACGCGCCCTCCACATGGTGTCCGCCGCCGTCATCGCTGTCGGCGTCGAGCGCGGAGGCGTACCCGCCCTCGTTGGTGCGCAGCTCGCGGACCATGAAGTCGGCGGTCTCCAGGGCGACGCGGCGCGCCAGGTCCGAGCCGGTGACCCGCCACAGGTGCGTGTACACCCGGCACAGCAGGGCGTTGTCGTAGAGCATCTTCTCGAAGTGCGGCACCAGCGTGGCGTGCGGGCGGGGGCGCAGCACATAGCGGTGGAAGCCGCCGCCGATCTGGTCGTAGAGGCTGGAGCGGGCCATGGTCTCGCACATGCCCTCGGCCATTTCGAGGGCCGCCTCCGAGCCGGTCCGCGCGTGGTGGCGCAGCAAAAACTCGATCACCATGCCCGGCGGGAACTTGGTGTCGCCCCCGCCGAGCCAGCCGCTGGCCGGGTCGTACTCGCGGGTGATCCCGAGCAGCGCCTGCGCCAGCTCCTCCTCGCCGGGCAGCCCGCCCGCGCCGTGGTCGAGTTCGCGGGAGGCCAGATCGCGAGTGATCTTCTCGGCGACCTCGGTCACCTCCTCGCGCCGGCCCGCCCACGCGCTCTGGACGCCTTCGAGCACCTGCCGGAAGGAGGGCATGCCGTGCCGGGGCTCGGGCGGGAAGTACGTACCGAAGTAGAAGGGCTCGCCGTCCGGGGTCATGAACACGGACATGGGCCACCCGCCCCGCCCGGTCGCCGCCTGCACCGCCTCCATGTAGACCGCGTCCACATCGGGCCGCTCCTCGCGGTCCACCTTGATGTTCACGAAGTGCTCGTTCATATAGGCCGCGGTGGCCTCGTCCTCGAACGACTCGTGCGCCATGACATGGCACCAGTGACAGGAGCTGTACCCGACACTCAAAAACACCGGCACCCCCCGCCGCCTCGCGTCCGCGAACGCTTCGTCTCCCCAGGGCCACCAGTCCACCGGGTTGGCGGCGTGCTGGAGGAGGTAGGGCGACTGGGAGTCTGCCAGTCGGTTCATCCTTCCACTCTCGCACAATCAAGGACTCCATCCTGCCCCTACACGCTCAGAGGAGGAGTTGAAGCAAGGCAACCGTTACTCCCGCCAAGCTCAGAAACGTCACGCCGGCGGCTTTCACACTGGCCGAACGCTCATGGCCGAGCACGCTCCACAGGAGACCAGCACCGACAGCAATGATGATCACGAAGACCATGCAAACGAGCACCATAAGGAGCTTGAACTCGCGGGCCAACTTCCAGACCCTTCTCGCTACTTGGAGGACAGTCGGCCAGCTCATAGGACAATGACGACCAACCACCCTCTCGGGCGTACTCCGGCAGCCCTCCGGCAGTGCCGGACGACTTCCACCGGCCCAGCCCTTCGGTGACGCCAAGGCGATGGATCCCACCAGATGTGCCGGACATGAGCGCCATGCATGCCACGCCCCGCCCTAGCCACAACAGTGGGTAACCGTAAGGCGACAGTATGCCATCGCAAAGTGCGTGCACATCTCAGCCCACCCAAGCCTCAGGCACGGCTCTCCCCGTGGCCCAGCAGTCGCCACGCGCCGGCGTCCATAGGGACACTCATACGCAGGTCCCGCTACACAGAAAGAGCTTCCGCGGCACCCAGGGCCACACTCACCAGCCTGGACGTTCTGGACTGACGAAACCAAGTCAACGCCAGAGATAGCTCGAGCAAAACATTGCACTCGATGGTCAACTATCGAGCATTTTCGATGAAATGTGATCGGATGACCAGGAGGGGCTGAAACTCGCGTCACACTGGGCAATATGACCACCACTCGGCGTACCGCCTCCCAAGAAGCTCCCCTCACGTCGGGCATCGTCAGCATCTCGCCGTCCCTGGCCGCAGAGATGCTCACGCGAAACCGCGATAACCGCCCCCTGGACAAAGGCCGAGTAGCGCATCTTCGGGAGGCGATCCTTCGGGGCGAATGGCTCGTCAGCCATCAAGGCATCGCATTTTCGGGATCCTGGTCCGACGGTCGCCTCTTGGACGGGCAACATCGCCTCGAAGCCATCCGTCAATCAGGCCAGACGGTCTCACTATTCGTGTTCGAGAACGTTCCCGTCGAGACATTCTCGGTCATGGATACCGGCCGTTCTCGCACAGCATCGACCGTCCTCGCCATGCAAGGCGAGCATGACGCGGCACTCATGGCTGCCGCCATTCGCCATATTCATCTCTTCAACACCATGCCCGACACCGAATGGAAGGGGCACTCCTCTCGTCTCACCAACGCCCAGGTACTCGCCTTCCTGGAGGCGAATCGGGAGAAGGTCGCGACTGCCTGCGGAATCGCGCGGCTCATGAGCAAGGAACGCCTTATCATTCCCACTGCTGCGGCGGTTGGTTATTACACCACGCACGAGGCGTCACCCGGCGTCGACCAGGATTCATGGGTGAAGGGCGTGACAACCGGCGCTAACCTCTCCCCGGGAGATCCTCGGCTGGCTCTTCGCAATGCACTGATCTCTCTTGGCACAGGCACCAGCGGACGCCGCCGGAGCGATTCACGCGGACAACTCGGCCTCTACCTCAAAGCATGGAATGCCTGGGTCCTCCAGAAACCCGTCAAACAGCTTCGGTTTCAGCGCGGAGAGAAGATGCCGCAGCCCGTTCATGTACTTCCTGAGGGCAGCTCAGCCTCTCAGAAATAGAGACAGAGCCTTCAGCGTCAAGCCGCCGAACTATGACCCCTCTGGGAGCTCACCTTCGTCATGCACAGGGGCCAGGACATACGATGTGCGAGCACGGCCTACCAAAAGGTGCCTGCGGCAGATGTCCATACGAAAGCACAGCCCAGATCATGCCACTGGCGGCGGAAAGCACGACTCCGATCGTGTATCTGGCGGCCGTGATCAGCATGCATGCGTTGGTCGCGTGCGGGGATCGTGCAGGGCGCTGCTTGGACGAGATAGTCCATTTGCGCAGCTCGGCCTCGCGTCCATGGTCGGGGCAGACGAGCGGGTGGAGCAAGAGTTCATCGTTCTCGTGGTCAAGAATATCGCGGGCGAATCGGCGGACCCGGAACGGGACCATGATCTCTCGTCGCCCCTGAACGCCCGGCGCATGAGACAAGGCGCTGAGGCTGCCGAGGGCCGTCCCCTTAACCAGGCCCGCCACCGTATTTGGCTCTGGTCCCCCTGGTACACCAAGCACATGTAAAAGGTGCTCCCGCATCGAGGGCGCCGGGGTGCAGGTGTCATCGTCATGGATGGCGGTGTACTGGACGGGGCCTTCTAATGCCTCCCAGATCGCTCGGTCGCCAGAGCGGCGAGCTGCTCGGCGACCTCTTCCACCGCCCGCTCGGCCTGCGCCACCTTCGCCCGCACCAGTAAAGGCAACGAAACCCACGGTCCTCGGCCACCTGACGGAGCGCGGGAGAGCCGGCTCGGCCATCAGGCCTGGTGCCAGCGAATCCCGCTCCTTGAGCAACGGCCTCCAGCGCGTTGTCCACCGCTACATTGGTTGCGGATACCAGCAAGACCCGTTTCCCTCGCAGAGCCAGGTCACTCAACGCCCGAATCAAGACGGTCGTCTTCCCTGGCGACACCGATCTTGGCAACTATTCCATGCTGGTCACTCACCGTATGTGCTTAATATATGAATCGCCGAGCATCCTGCGGTGCTGCATGCGCCTCCGCGGTGATCAGACCGGTGCCAAGGGGGATCGCGCCGAAAACAACACCTACGGCCGGGCAAGCTGGGCAACGGTGCGCAAGCGCCACCGGGGCGAACCTCCTGGCCGGTCGAGGGACGGCGGGTATCTGTCTCGGACCTCGTGGATGCCGGGCTGCTGGCCGCCGCAGACGCGGGTGCCGAGATCCTTCTCTTGTAATAGACATCGTCTTACACTTCCGGTGTGAAGCCGACCCGAGCCGGGACCACCGAAAACATCTCCGTATCCATGCCCGCCGAGCTGGTCAGTGAGCTCCGCTCAAGAACCGGGCGCCGAGGCCTGTCCGGCTACATCACCGAGGCCGTGAGGCATCAGCTCGCCATGGATGGGCTCGCCGAGATCGTCGCGGCCCACGAGGAAGAGCACGGAGCGCTCACGGAGCAGGAGATCGAAGCCGCTCGTCGCGAGCTATTCGGAGACGAGAAGGCCGGGGATGTCGAACGGGGCGCCGCGTGAAGGAGCGGCCGACCCGCTCGCTGGTGCTCGACTCCGAAGCGCTCTCCCTGCTGCTGCGCAACGACCGCGGTATGGCGGCTCGCATCGAGGCATCCCGGCAGGCGGGGGTTCCCGTCCTCGTGTCCGTGCTGACCATTGTGGAAGCCGTCCACGGGAAGACCGATCTGGCGCGTTTGAAGTGGGTGCTCTCCCGGCTGCGGGTGGAAACGGTCACCCAGGAGGACTCCTTGACCGCGGTGGAGCTGCTTCAGGACGCAGGCGGGCTGCACGGGCACAAGTACGCCATCGACGCCCTCGTCGCCGCGCTCGCGCTCCGCGTCCCGAGCCCCGTGATCGTTCTGACCTCCGACCGCGACGACTGGTCGAAGCTCTGCGGGAGCCGCGTGATCATCAGAGAGGTGTGAGCGCCGCCGCCTACTGGGGCTGGCCGACGGGGCTTGCGCGCTCAGGGCCCATCCCGCTCTCCGGGCGAAGCACCGGGGTATCGGCGGACACGACGGCCGGTCGGCCGTCCCCTCACCGCCCGCGCGAACACCACCCCCGTCAGGCGATGGCGGCGAAGCCGACCGCTACGGTGAGCGGGCGTCGGAGACAAGGCGCGACCTCGCGGGCCGTGTGAGCCGGCGGGCGGCACCGGGATTCCACGGCATCCGCCCCCTTGGCGCCCGCACCCACCCCCACCCCGCGAGGAACCACCATGCACGTCACCGTCGAGAGCACCGAAGGTCCGGTCGGCATCCCGTCCGCCGAACATCCCTGGACCGCGCTGTTCTTCATCACCGAGCCCGGCATCGGGGAGGTTCTGCCCGAACTGGGCGGCTGCACCACGGGGTTGTGCTCCGTGCGGGACGATGCCGCCCGGTTCGCCCGGGCCGGCGTCCGTGTTCTCGGCGTCAGCGCGCACGCGCCGGGACACCTGGCCAAGTTCGCCCGCGCCCGCGACCTGGGGTACCCGCTGGTGGGCGACAGCGGCCTGACGCTCGGCCGGGAGCTCGGCGTTCCCGAGGTGACGGCGCACGGGCGGACGCTGTTCGCCCGGGCGGCGGTGATCCTCGACCGCGCGGGTGAGGTGCGGGCGCTGCTGCACCCCGTGCCGGACCCCGCGCGGCACGCGGCGCTGGTCCTCGACAAGCTCGACGAGCTCATGGCGGCGAAGGCCGACGGCGCCTGAGCCGCCCGGCGCGCCCACGGGCCCGTCCCCGCACGGGAGATGATCCCGCGACTCGCTCGCGCCGACGCCCGTCACCCACGACACTGGGAGGCGCAGGCGGGACCGGCTCTCTAAGGGGGACGCACATGCGGGACAGCCATCGGGCCGAGGCCGAACGGCTGTTGGTACGCGCCGTGGAGGAAGAGGTACGGCGCTCCGGCGGGCGGTCCGACGGCAACGCGCTGCTCTCCCGGGGCCGGGGCGCACTCGACGCGCTGGCGCAGAGCGCGGCCGAGGAGTACGCGGCGTACACCCACGCCCTGGACGAGGCGGCGGCCGGACAGCTCTCCTTCAAAGAGCGCTTCGGACGCGACGGCGGCCCAACGGCGTTGCTGGCGACGGGAGTTGGCGCGGCCGCCGCGATCGTGGTCGACGGGGCGCTCGGGTTCGGCGCGGGCGGCGCGGTGGGGGCGGGGGCGGCCGTCCTGGTGGCCGGCGCCGCCGCGACGGTCGCCAAGGTGACGCTCTCGCACGTGCCGGCCGCCCACCACAGGGCCGGGGCGCTCAGCCAGCCGGGCGGCCTCGAACAGCTGCGGTTGCAGTGGCTGACCGCCCTCGAGGTGCGCGGCATCCGGCCCTTCCTCGACCAGCAGCGGGTGGTGAGCCCCCAGCCGCAGCAGAAGAAGAAGGTGCCGACGCAGCTGCGCGGCACCGACAAGAGCGCGGCCGCGCGACGCAGGTCGGTCCTTGAGCAGTCGTTCGGCCATCTGCCCGATCCGCAGGGCCCGTTCGCGGGCCGGCGGACGGAGCTGGCCCGGATCGGCCAGTGGGTGCAGGCGGCCCGCGCCTCCACCGAGACCCGCCCCGTCGTCGTGGTCCTGCACGGCGCGCCCGGCTCGGGCCGCAGCACCCTGGCGCTCCGAGCGGCGCACGCCCTGCGCGACCAGTTCCGGGGCGCGTGCCTGGTCGACATGCGCGGCGGCGGCCCTGCGGGCGAGAACCCCCTGCCCACCAGGGACGCGCTGCTCCATCTGCTCAACCGGCTCGGCGCCCCCCGCGAACAGCTGCTCTTCCGCAATGGGGCCACCCCTGACCGGGCGGAGTCGAAAGCGTGGGGAAGGTCGTCGCCCGAGCAGCAGGTGCGCCGCCTGGCCGAGCTCTACCACCAGCATCTGACGGGCCTCGCGGTCACCGTCGTCCTGGACGACACCGACGACCCCGAGCAGGTGTGCACCCTGGTGCCGCAGCGCTCCGAGGGCCTGGTCCTTGTCACCTCGTCCAAGCCGCTGGAGCTGCCCGCCGACTTCCCGGCGTGGGTGCACCAGCTGCCGGTGGAACCACTGGACGCGGCGGGCGCGGAGGAGCTGCTGCGCGAGGCCGCCGAAGAGAAGGACAGCGGCCCCTACGACGCCGAATCGGCCGAGCTGGTAAGGCAGTTGTGCGGCGGGCTGCCGTTGGCGCTGCGCGTCGCCGGGTCCTCGCTGGGGCCGCGTTCGCCGCGCGCGCTCGCCTCGGACCTGTCGGCGTACGGTCCGGTCGCGCCCACCGAGCGGGCCCTGTGGCTGCGCTACACCGACCAGTCCGAGCCGGCCCGCCGCCTGCTGCGCCGCCTCGCGCTCGCGGGCCGGGCCTCGCTGGGCGCGGCCGCCGCGGCGGCCCTGCTCGCCGCCGACGAACAGGAGGCGCAGCGCCAGCTCACCGCGCTCGCGACGGCCGGCCTCATCGACCATGTGCGGGGCAGCCGTTACCGCCTGCACGACGTCGTACGCTCCTTCGCCCTGGCGCGTCTGGCCGACGAGGAGGACCCCGGCGAGCGGGTGGCGGCCCAGGAACGCCTGATCCGCAACTACGCGGAGCTCGCCGACGCGGTGGGGCGGATGGTCGACGGCAAGATGTCGACCAGGGCCGGCCAGTTCGGCGGCCACGGCTTCCCCTCGCTCGACGCGGCGCTGCGCTGGCTCGACGACGAGTCGAGCTTCATCACGGCGGCCCTGCGCCAGGCCGAGGGCGTCGACCAGGAGGCCGTGCTCAGCCTGCTCGGCGCGCTGTGCGACTACTGCCTGCTGCGCGGCGACCTCTACCGCCTGGGCGAGATCAGCGAGCTGACGCAGGCCGTCGGCCAGGGGCTCCTGGTGCGATCGGTGCAGTGGCGCACCGGTATCGCGGCCCGTCAGCTCGGCGAGCTGGACACCGCGCGTACGACGCTGTCCTCGGTGGTCGACCTCTACCGCGAGGCCCAGCACGACGCGGGCCAGGCGCTGGCCCTGTGTTCGCTGGGCATCACCCTGCACCACCAGGGCAATCTGGCCGAGGCGGCGGCCCGGCTGCGTGAGGCGATCGGCCTCCAGGGCGGCGAGGAGCTGTCCGGCGACCGCGCCTGGTCGCTGCACGCGCTCGCGGCGGTCGAGCGCGACCGCGCGAACCTGTCCACCGCGCGGACCCTGCTCGCCACCGCACTGGCCCTGCACCGCGAGAACGAGTCCTTGCACGGCGAGGCCTGGACCCACTTCCAGCTCGGCCAGCTCCATCTGCGGGCCGGTGAAGTGCCGCGCGCCGAGGCCGAGTTGCGTGCCGCGCTCGATCTGTACGGGCACACCCGCGACGGGCGCGGCGAGGCCTGGGCGCTGACCCAGCTGGCCCGGGCCCGGCTCGTCGAGGGCGACGCGGGGCCCGCGATCGACGGGCTGCGCCAGGCGCTTGCGCGCCACCGCGAGCAGGAGGACGCGCGCGGCGAGGCGTGGACGCTGTACTACCTGGGCCAGGCCCTGGAGGAGCGCGGCGACCGCGATGAGGCGGTACGCGACCTGGAGCGGGCCCGCACGATGTTCTCGCGCATGCGGGACGTGTACGGGCTGGCGTGCGCCCGCCACCACTCGGGCCGGGTCACCCGCGACCAGCGGGCCGCCCAGACCGGCAATCTGCGCAATTCCGGCTTCGCCCGGCAGCTCCTGGTCGACGCGCGCACCGACTTCCACCGCATCGGGGTGGCACACGGCGAGGCCTGGACCTGCCTTGAGCTGGCGTTGATCGACGCGGGCAACAACCGGCCTGGCCCGGCGCTCGCCCTGTGCGACGAGGCGACCGCCCTCTTCGCCTCCTACGACGACCGGCGCGGCGGCGACTGGGCCCGCTTCCTGCGCTGCACGCTGCTGCCGTACGCGGGCGCGGGCGGCGTGGAGGTGGGCACGGCGGTCGCGCAGGAGGAGCTGGCCGAGCTGTTGCGCGCCGGGCACGACGCCCGCGACAGCAAGCTGGAGGACTGTGTGGAGGCCTTCGCGCTCATGCTGGAGCGCGGTGTCTCCCTGGAGGCGGGCTGGCAGGCCTGGCAGCTCGGCATGGTCCCGGACCGGCACGCCCGGGAGGTCATGGGCGTACCGGCTTCGGCGGACGCCGCATCGCCCGCGAGCGGCCCGCCGACCCCGTAGCTCCAGGGCCCGGGCGGCCGGCCTCGCGCCTCGCCGCGCCTCGGGCCGCCGAAATGGGCCCGGGACCGGACGAACCCACCCCCGGGCCCTGACCGACGTGGCGCGGGGCGACCCGGGCGGCGCGGCGGCCCAGGCGTCGAAGCCCCGCCGCATGTGAGCGGCCGGGCTTCGTCGTCACAGCGTGGCCCTCGCCGGCCCGGGCGGCGCGGCCGACCCGGAGCGCCTTGGCCGTACGGATGGGGCGGACCGGGGCGCCGACGACCCGGGCGGCGCGGCCTGCCGGCTAGGCGCTCTTGGCCGCGCTCTTGGCCGTGTCCTTGGCCGCAGGGGCAGACGCCGACGCCGCGGCGTCCGGCTCCGGGGACTCCTCGAAGTCGACCTTGCCCATGTGCCGGTTCATCGACTTCATCAGGAGCCACACGCCGAGGGCGAGTGCCGCGAAGACGATGAACCCGAGGACACCGGGCGTCACCTTGTCGTTGTTGATTTCGTCGGCCAGCGGGACCAAGTGCGTCATTGCGAGGCTTGCGCTCATATCAGGCATTGTCGCGTACGCCCGCGAAGAGGTCGTCCTCGGGGAGGGAAGTGTCCACGAGCGACTTCGCCAGCTCGTACTCCTCGGTCGGCCAGACGTCCTTCTGAAGGTCGAGCGGAACGCGGAACCAGCCGCCGTCGGGGTCGATCTGCGTGGCGTGCGCGATCAGCGCCTTGTCCCGGATCTCGAAGAACTCCGCGCAGGGAACATGCGTGGTCAGCGTACGTTCGGCGCGGCCGAACTCCTTCCACCGCTCCAGCCACTCACCGTAGGGGGAGTCCATGCCGCGGGCGATCAGCGCCTCGTGCAGCGCGACGGTGCGCGGCTTGTTGAAGCCCTGGTTGTAGTACAGCTTCCGCGGCTGAAACACCGGCCCGAACTCGGCCTCGGGGAACTTCTCCGCGTCCCCCGCGCCGTCGAAGGCGACCATCGAGATCTTGTGGGTCATGATGTGGTCGGGGTGCGGGTAGCCGCCGTTCTCGTCGTAGGTCGTGATGACCTGCGGACGGAAGTGACGGATGGAACGCACCAGGCGCCCGGCCGCCTCGTCCACGTCCTCCAGGGCGAAGCAGCCCTCGGGCAGCGGCGGCAGCGGGTCGCCCTCGGGGAGACCCGAGTCCACGAAACCGAGCCATTCCTGACGGACGCCAAGGATCTCGCGCGCCTCGTCCATCTCCCTCTTGCGGACCTCGTGGATGTGCTCCTCGATGTACTTGTCGCCCTGGAGCTTCGGGTTGAGGATGGAGCCGCGCTCGCCTCCCGTGCAGGTCACGACCAGCACGTCCACCCCCTCGGACACATACTTCGCCATGGTGGCCGCGCCCTTGCTCGACTCGTCGTCGGGGTGGGCGTGCACGGCCATCAGTCGCAGCTGCTCAGTCAAGACTCGATCCTCGGTGACTCAGTAAGTGAATGGGGCGCCCTCTGTGATCGACGCAATGGGCGGCTTCTATAGTGACCGAATCGGGGGACGGAAAATTCCTGGACCCCCACCAGCAGGAGGACGATCATGGGCGCTGTGCGCGAGCAGCTTCCCGAGGGGCGCTACGGGCGCTCGGCGGACCAGCGCGCGGACCGCAAGCTGAAGATCGTCGGTGCGGTGCTCGGCGCCGCGCTGCTCGGCGTGGTCGCCTGGATCGGCTTCGATTACGTGGGCGGGCAGTCGCTCTCCGCGCAGGTGATCAAGTTCAAGGTCGTCTCGGACACCAGGGTCGAGGTGCACCTCGAAGTGACCAAGGACAAGAAGGCCAAGGGCACCTGCACCCTGCGCGCCCAGCAGACCAGCGGTGACGACGTGGGCCGGGCGGACTTCCGGTTCGACGAGCCGGTCACCCAGGTCGACAAGGTCCTCACGATCACCACGACCTCGCGGGCGACGGCCGCCTCCTTGGTCAGCTGCCAGTCCGACTGAGCGCCGGCGCCCGGCCCGCTCGCCCGGCCCAACCGGCTCAACCGGCTCAACCCGGCCTGACCTGCGCTGATGCAATCCCAGCGGTGTATGTCCTCCCCCTACGGCGCCTGAATTGTTAGGCTCGTGGTTTCGCCCACCCGTCAAGGAACATGCTTGAGGGTAGGGCGTGCTTTGTATGTGCTTTGTATATCCAGTACCGACGAGGAGCACCTGTGACCCAGACCAGCGACAACGTCACCTGGCTGACCCAGGAGGCGTACAACCAGCTCAAGGCCGAGCTGGAGTACCTGTCTGGTCCCGCGCGCACGGAGATCGCCGTAAAGATCGCGGCGGCCCGTGAGGAGGGTGACCTCCGGGAGAACGGCGGGTACCACGCGGCCAAGGAGGAGCAGGGCAAGATGGAGCTCCGGGTGCGCCAGCTGACCCAGCTCCTCGAGCACGCCAAGGTGGGCGAGGCTCCGGCGGCGGACGGCGTCGTGGCCCCCGGCATGCTCGTCACGATCGCCTTCGACGGCGACCCGGACGACACGCTGGAGTTCCTGATGGCCTCGCGTGAGTACGCCTCCACGGAGATCGAGACGTACTCGCCGCAGTCGCCGCTCGGCTCCGGCGTGAACGGCAAGAAGGTCGGCGAGGACGCGGAGTACGAGCTGCCCAACGGCAAGAAGGCCTCCGTGAAGATCCTGGCGGCGGTGCCGTTCAACGGCTGACGCAGCCGAGCCCCACGTCGAAGCCCCGGCCGCCTCTGCGGCGGCCGGGGCTTCGTTGTCGGGGCGTGGTCCTCACCGGCCCGGGGGGCGCGGCCGTGACCGTGCGGGTGTGGCGCGGGCCGGGGCGCCGGGGGAGGGACGCCACCTCGCACGTACGCCACATTCTGCGTACGCAGCTTCATGGGTACGCCGCTCGGGGGGGGGGCACGTCCGCGTGGGTATGTACGCGGGGGTACGTGTCCGCGTGGCTACGTACGCGGGGTACGTGTCCGCGGGGGTACGTACGCGCAGGTACGTCCGCTACTTCGTGGCCTTCTCGTACGCCTCGCGGATCTCGGCCGGGACGCGGCCTCGGTCGTTCACGTGGTGGCCGTTCTCCTTGGCCCAGGCCCTGATGGCCGCGGTGTCGCCGCTGCCGCCCGCCGACTTGGCCGGGGCCGCAGCCTTCCCCTTGCCCGCGCGGACCCGACGGCCGGCCTTGGTGAACGGCGCGATGGCCTCAAGGAACTTGTCGTAGCTCTCCGGAGCGAGGTCGATCTCATAAGCCACGCCGTCAATGACGATCTGGTGCGTGGCCGCCTCAGTGGTTTCTTCACCCGTGAGGTCATCGGTGTAGATGGTGACGATCTTCTGTGCCATGAGGGGAGTGTAGGGGCGTTTTCCGCCCCGCCCATCCCCTGGGCCCCTCCTCCCGCACGGCCCCCACCGGTCCCGTCGGCCGTCCGGCGGCGCATGGCGGCCACGCGGGGGCCGCTTCGGGGTTGTCCGTGCCGGCCCACGTAATGGACGGCTGTCGCGGCGCAGAAGACGCCGACGGCCAGGGCTGTGAGGATCAGGGCCGCCGTCGCGAGGACGAGATGACGCGGATGGCTCCGCCGGGGGTGAGGGACGCGGCCTCCACGGGGCTGGCGGGCCTGCACTGGTCGGCCTCCTGCTCCCACGTGCCCCAGCCCTCCGAACGGGCCAGGGTCAGTGCGTTTCCGTTCACCTCCATGACCTGGCCGGCCAGATTCCGGGCCATGTCCACGACAACCTCGCCCTTCGCGTACTTCACCTGGGCCGCCTCCGCGCGGCCCGGCAGAGGTCCGTCAGCTTCCTGGCCCCGTCGATCGAGATCCGGCCGAACCGGATGGTGTGGAGGTCGACGTGGCGCCCGGCGGCCGGGTCCCAGGTCCGCGCGCATTCCAGTGTGAGCTCCCCCACGTCGACCCCGGCCCCCTCCAACGCCGCCCGCAAATCCAGGAAGACCTCGTCCACGACTTCGGCCCTGGTCTCCGGAATGAAGGGGGTTTTTCTTGTCGGCATGGGCATATTGCTGGCGAACATGCATTCGTCCTTCCTGGGGCTCAACTCCGTTTGCTGATACGAGAGTTCCTCTTACTGAGTACGCTCACCAGTGGCGGCACCCGGACAACGCCCTTGTCCGGCTGAGGAGGTGTGCGATGACGGAGCCGGGAGGGCTGGACGGGACGCAGAACCCGCGCAGCTTCTGGCACTCGGAAATGAAGCGGCTGCGGGAAAAGGCCGGGTGGCTCCAGGACGAACTCAGTCGGCAGATGTGCGTGTCGGAGGACTACGTGAGCCGCTTGGAGCGGGGCGTGCGTCCACCTACGCGCGAGCTGTCGATACGGCTGGATCTGGCATTCGAGACGGACGGCCATTTCGTCCGCCTCTTCGAGTTGGCAGAGAAGTCTTCCGGTCTCATGCCCAGCTTCTTCGCGTGGGTGGCCGAAATGGAGCAGCAGGCTCAGCGGATCGAGGAGTACAACCCCAGCATGTGGCCCGGGTTGATCCAGTGTCCGGCCTACGCGAAGCTCGTGTTCAAGTCCGTGTGGCCGTACCACTCCGAGGCCGCGATCCAAGAGCTCGTGGACCAGCGCGTGGACCGGGCCAGGCTCCTTGCTCCGGGGAGTGGTCCGGAGGTCTGGCTCATCGTGGAGGAGGTCATGCTGGACGCGGATCTGGGGCCCGGGGTCGCGGCAGCGCAATTGCGGCACGTGCTGGGTCTGATGGAGTCGCGCAAGATCGTTTTGCAGCTCGTCCCCCGGCGGATCGGCATGCACGCTCTCAAGGTCGGCCAGCTACGCATCATGACCATGGAGGACGGCGCCCAGATCGCGTACACCGAAGGCCCCCACAGCGGCAGCGTGATGGATACGCCCGCCGAGCTTGCCAAGTGTCGCCGGTCATACGATTTGGCAAGGGCGTGCGCCCTACCGCACGAGCAGTCCCTTGCACGTATCGGAGCGGCACTTGAGGAGCACGAGCAGCATGATCAATGAGCAGACCTGGACCAAGTCGAGCCACAGCGGTGGCGAGGGCAACTGTGTCGAGACGAAGTCGGCACCGGGCGGGGTGATGTTCCGGGACTCGAAGCTGGGCAGCGACGGCCCGGCCCTGACGGCGTCGTCGACCGCCTGGCAGTCCTTCGTCGGCTACGCCAAGCGGATCGGCGGCTAGCGCAACGACGGTCGGCCGACCTGCGACTAGCGGAACGACGGCCGGCCGACCGGCGGTTGGCGGAACGACGGCGGGTCCGCCCAACGCGACCGGGCGGCAGCGCGCGGCTCGGAGAGGGTGAAGGTCTTGCTCTCGCAGTGGACCGCGCAGGGGACTACTGGTGGTTGGAGCTGAACCCCAACGGTCAATGGGGGTGGCTGGAGACGGAGACCGGTCTCCCGATGTCCGCAGCCTTCGCCGACCTGCTCACGCCAGGAGACAGCCGATGACAGGCTCCGCGTCCGAGCGGCGCCGCATGGCCGCCGCGCTCGCGAACAAGGGCGTCCTGACGCTTCCCTGGCTGCGCGGGGCTGTGGAGAGCGTGCCGCGCGAGCGATTCCTCCACCCCGGGGTCTTCCTCGACGAGGGGCGGACGTGGCGGCCGCTCACGGCCCTCGGGTCGGACCCGGACGAGTGGCTGAAGATCGCCTACAGCGTCGACACACTGGCCACCCAGCTCGATGGCCACCTCGCCGCCGACCAAGTGAGCGAAGCCGTCGCGGGCGTACCGACATCCTCCTCTACCGACCCGACCACAGTCGTGGGCATGATCGAGGCCCTGGACCTCAAGGCGGAACACCGGGTTCTGGAGATCGGTACTGGCACCGGCTACTCCACGGCCCTGATGTGCCACTACCTCGGCGAGGACAACGTCACCACGATCGAGGTCGACCCGCAGGTGGCGGCACGTGCTGATGCCACCCTGGAGACAGTGGGTTACTCAACATGGACCGTGACCGGCGACGGACTTCTCGGCCACCCGCGCCGAGCGCCCTACCACCGGGTGATCGCCACCTGTGCCGTCCGCCGCATCCCATACACCTGGGTCAGGCAGACGCGGCCCGGCGGGATCATCCTCAGCACCGTGGGCTCGTGGCCCTGGGGAACGGGCCTTGCGAAGGTCACCGTCAAGGAGAACGGCACCGCAGAGGGTTCGATTATCAAGCGCTCCTCGTTCATGCAGGCCCGCGCCCAGGCAGTCACCCCCGTGGCGGGTGACCTGTCGGCCCGTACCGCGTACGCCGACAGTGAGCGAGAGGCCAGGGTGTCGCCACTCCGGCTGGAGGAATGGGTACCCGCCTTCCTCGCGCAGCTTTCCGTCCCCGGTGCCCACTTCGTCCGCGCTGCCACAAGCGAGGGCGCCCGACTGCTCTACCTCTTCGACCCTGAGAGGGCTGACGGCGGTGGCTGGGTCGTCCGCCAGGGCGGCCCCGTGGCCCTGTGGGACAAGGTCGAGCGGACCCTCATCGCCTGGCAGGCCGCAGGGAACCCCGACATCACCGCCGTACAGCTCCGTGTCACGGACAGGTCCCACGCGTATTGGGTGGACGGTCAGCCCGCTCTGCGTTGGGAGCACCGCGTTGACGGCGGATACTGACTTCGCCGCACCGCTAGGGTTGGCACATGGACGAGGAGCCTCTCTCGGCGTGGGCGGAGCGCCGTCACGCGAGGATCGGCCGGTTGCGGGCTGTGCCGATGTTCCCCGGTGCCGGCCCCCGAGGCTCGCACTTGAATCCCGGCGCTCCCCGCGTCATCGAGCGCTGGAACGGGCACGCCTGGGAGCCCTGTGCGTTCGCGGCCAACCTCGCTGAAGCCAAACGCATCCTCTACCCGGAAGCCGACGCTCCCCCGACTCCCGCCCCCGGCTCGGAGAAGCAGCCGCTCGCCCCGGGCAGGGGGAGGCACCGGAAGCCGTAGGCATCCCGCCCGGTCGAGCGAATGAATCCGCTCTCACGACGGACAGGCGTAAAACTACCCGCGGGGGGCGTCGATCCGTCGGGTACGACAACGCCCCCGGACGCAACCGCCGCCCCCCGCAGGGCTGTTGGGGGAGCTAGCTCGCCGCCCGCCGGTACTTGCGGACCGCCAGGGTGCGGAAGACGGCGATGATCAGGACGGACCAGATGACCGACGCCAGCACCGGGTGCTCCATCGGCCACGCACCCGTGATCGACCTCGGCACGTTCGGCATCGTGTTGCCGAACAGTTCCCGCGCCCCCGCCACCGTCGCGCTGAAGGGGTTCCATTCCGCGATGTGCTGGAGGAAGGACGGCATCCCGGTGACCGGCACGAAGGCGTTCGAGATGAACGTCAGCGGGAACAGCCAGATCAGGCCGCCGGACGTGGCCGCCTCCGGGCTGCGTACCGTCAGGCCGATCAGCGCGCCGATCCAGGAGAACGCGTACCCGAGCAGGAGCAGCAGCAGGAAGCCGCAGATCACCTTGCCGATGTTCTCGTGACTGCGCCACCCGACGAGCAGCGCGACGCCGGCCAGCACCACGAGGGTGAGGGCGGTCTGCACCAGGTCGGCCAGGGTGCGGCCGGTGAGGACCGCGCCGCGCGCCATCGGCAGCGACCGGAAGCGGTCGATGAGGCCCTTGTGCATGTCATCCGCGATGCCCGCGCCCGCGCCCGCCGTCGCGAAGGTGACGGTCTGCGCGAAGATCCCGGCCATCAGGAACTCCTTGTAGAGCCCCGGGTCGGTGGAGCCGCCCACGCTGATGGAGCCGCCGAAGACGTACGTGAACAGCACCACGAACATGATGGGCTGGATGAGACCGAAGAGGACGATCTCCGGGATTCTGGCCATACGGATGATGTTGCGCTGAGCGATGACCAGCGAGTCCCGTACGGACCCGGCGATGCCACCGCGCGGGGCCGGCGCCCCGGACGTGACCGTTTCGCTCACTGTGCTCACTTGTCGCGCCCCTTCGCCTTGTCCGTTGCCTGAGCTCCGGGCCCCCGGCCCGCCGCGCCGTCCGTCGTGGTGCCCGCCTCGCCCTCTTCCGGGGGGCTCTCGGCCGCGTGGCCGGTGAGCGAGATGAAGACGTCGTCCAGGGTGGGGCGGCGCAGGCCGATGTCGTCGATCTCCACGCCCCGCGCGTCGAGGTCCCGGATGACCTCGGCGAGCAGCTTGGCGCCGCCGGTGACGGGGACGGTGAGGCGGCGGGTGTGCTCCTCCACCTTGACCTCGCCCTTGCCGAACGTCGCGAGTACGTCGCGGGCCGGCGATATCTGGTCGCCCTGGTGGACGACGACCTCGACGCGCTCACCGCCGGTGCGGGCCTTGAGCTGGTCGGAGCTGCCCCGGGCGATGACCTTGCCGTGGTCGACGACGCAGATGTCGTGGGCCAGGCGGTCGGCCTCCTCCAGGTACTGCGTGGTGAGCAGCAGCGTGGTGCCGCCGGCCACCAACTCCTGGATGACTTCCCACAGTTGCTGCCGGTTGCGCGGGTCGAGGCCGGTGGTCGGCTCGTCCATGAACATGACCGGCGGCGAGACCACGAGGGCGGCCGCGAGGTCGAGGCGGCGGCGCATGCCGCCGGAGTACGTCTTGGCGGGCCGGTCGGCGGCGTCGGCGAGGTTGAAGCGGTCGAGCAGTTCGCCCGCGCGCACCTTCGCGGCCTTGCCGCTCATCTGGTAGAGGCGGCCGACCATGCGCAGGTTCTCGCGGCCGGTGAGGTATTCGTCGATGGCCGCGAACTGGCCGGACAGGCCGATCGAGCGGCGGACCTCGGTGGGATGCCTGAGCACGTCGATGCCCGCGACGACCGCCGTGCCCCGGTCGGGCTTGAGCAGGGTGGTCAGAACGCGCACGGTGGTGGTCTTGCCGGCGCCGTTGGGGCCGAGCAGGCCGAGGACGGTGCCTTCGGGGACGTCGAGGTCCACCCCGTCCAGAGCCGTGACGTCGCCGAAAGTCTTCACCAGGCCTTCGGCGTAGATGGCGCCTGGCATGCGAGTACCCCCAATGATGGATGAAGACTGTGGTGGATTAAGACTGTTGTGACTTGCTGCTTTCTGGACAAATCCTAGAATTTCCGGGCAGCCATCGCCCGATGAGCCCGGCCGGGACACCCCGGCGGGCCACATCAAGGCAGACCCTAACGCGATACATCGCGTCTCGTCAGGGGTTCGGCCGATCCCGGCACAACGAACCGCTCCCGCCCCGGGCGCGGTCCCGCCCGGGCGGCCGCGCGGGCGAACAGGCGCCCCCCCGGCCGGACGGCCGATCGGCGCCGGCTCAGCCGATGACCACGTACCCCGCCTCCTCCAGCGCCGCCGTCACCTCCGCGCAGTGCTCGGGCCCCTTCGTCTCCAGGTGCAGCTCGACCTCCACCTCGGCGAGCCCGAGCCGGGGATCGGTCCGTACATGGCCCACGTCCAGGACGTTCACATCGAGGACCGTCAGCTCCCCCAGCAGCGCCGCCAGCGCCCCCGGGCGGTCCTTCAGGCGCAGCCGCACCGACAGATAACGGCCCGCCGCCGCCATCCCGTGCCGCAGTATGCGCTGCATCACCAGCGGGTCCACATTGCCGCCGGAGAGCACCGCCACCACCGGCCCGCGAAACGCCGCGGGCTCGCTGAGCAGCGCCGCCACCGGACTCGCCCCGGCCGGCTCCACGACCAGCTTGGCCCGCTCGAGGCAGAGCAGCAGGGCCGCCGCGAGCTCGTCCTCGGTGACCGTACGCACCTCGTCCACCAACTCGCTGATCAGCGCGAACGGCAGGTCGCCCGGCCGGCCCACCTTGATCCCGTCGGCCATCGTCGGGGCCGCGTCGATGGCGAGTGGGCGGCCCGCGGCCAGGGAGGGCGGATAGGAGGCGGCGGCCGCCGCCTGCACCCCCACGATCCGCACGTCGGGCCGCAGCGCCTTGACCGCGAGCGCGATCCCCGCCGCGAGCCCGCCGCCGCCGATACCGACGACGATGGTGCGCACCTCGGGGCACTGCTCCAGGATCTCCAGGCCCACCGTGCCCTGGCCCGCGATGATGTCCGGGTGGTCGAAGGGGTGGATGAACACCGCGCCCCGCTCGTGCGCGTACGCCTGCGCAGCGGCCAGCGTCTCGTCGACGACCGTGCCGCGCAGGATCACCTCCGCGCCGTAACTCCGGGTGGCCGCCACCTTCGGCAGCGGGGCGCCCATCGGCATGAACACCGTGGCGTGCACCCCGAGCAGCGAGGAGGCGAGGGCCACCCCCTGCGCGTGGTTGCCGGCGCTCGCCGCGACCACCCCGGCCGCCCGCTCCTCGGGCCGCAGCCCCGCGATCCGCACATACGCGCCGCGCAGCTTGAACGAGCCGGTGCGTTGCAGGTTCTCGCACTTGAGGTGGACGGGCGCGCCCACCAGGGACGAGAGGTGGCGGGAGCCTTCCATCGCGGTGGTGCGGGCCACTCCCGACAGCATCTTCTGCGCGCCGCGGACATCGTCGAGGATCAGCGGGTGTGCGGGGCTGGACGTACCGAAGCTCATGCTTCAAGTCTCGCAGCTCGCCCCCTTCGGGACTGTCCGGATTTCGATCACGAAGGCAGTTGTCCACAGGTTTGCGCACCGCCGGTACGTATGCCGAGCAGGCCGCGTACTCTGTCCCCCACCACACCGACACCCGCACGAGAGAGCCCCGGCCATGCCCCCAGTTCAGGACATGACTCCCCCGCTCGACCCCGGCCTCCTCGATGCCCTCCAGCACCAGGTGGCCGTGTTCGCCCGCCGCGCAGAGCAGACCAGGCTCGGCGGGGTCGGACAGGTCCGCAACTCGATGGACCGGGCCGCCTACCTGCTGCTCAACCGGCTTGACCTGGAAGGCCCGATGGGCGTCAAGGCGCTCGCGTCGGGCATGGGGATCGACTCCTCGACGGTGACCCGTCAGGTCGCGCCGCTCGTCGACACCGGCCTGGTCAAGCGCACCTCGCACCCCGAGGACGGCCGGGCCGTGGTGCTCCAGCTGTCGCCGCGCGGCCAGTCACGGCTCGAAGAGGTGCGCTCCTCGCGGCGCGAACTGATGGCGCAGGTCACCGACGGCTGGACGGACGAGGAGCGCGAGTCGTTCTGCGCGCTCCTGACCCGCTTCAACACCGCGCTCTCCGCCCGCCAGTCGGCCCCGCAGGAGCCGGCGGCGCCGACCTCTTGACCCGGGGCTCGCGCCTGCCCTCATATGAGGCTCATGCGCGAGCGGCACTCTGCCCAACACCGCCGCCGCACCCGGGAGTTCGAGGCATTCGTGGCGGGCGCGGGCGGCCGGCTGCTGCACGCCGCCACCCTCCTGACCGCCGAGGCGCCCGACGCCAACCCGCGCGCCCTGCGCCTGTTGACGGCCGCGCTCGCCCAGACGTACGCCCGCTGGCAGCGGCTGCGCGGTGAGGATCCCTACGACCGGACCCGTCAGGAACTCGCCGCCCGTTTCGCCCGCACCGCCTGGCGCGGTCGCCGCCCGGCGCTCCCCGGTGTGCCGGGGCCCCGCCCGGGGACCGGGCTGCTGGCCCGGCTGACCCCGCAGGAACGGCTCATTCTCGTGCTGCGGCTTTACGAGGGCGTCGCCGAGGAGCAGACGGCCGCGATGACGGGCCTGCCGGTGGACCGGGTCCGCGCCATCTGCGCCCGGGCGGTCGCCGCGATGCGCAGCACGCCCGCGACCCCCAAGGCCGCGCCGTGAAGCGGCGGGACGGTCACGGCGGGCGGAGGTACGGATGAGCATGCCCGACCGCAAGAGCGCCGAGGTCCGCCGGCTCCTCGAAGGCGGCGCCCATCCGGTCCTGCCCGCCGAACTCGCTTCCCGCGCCGCCGAGTTGGGGCTGCGTGTGCTGCGCAGACGGCGCGTGGCGCGGCGCCTGCTGTGGCTTCTGGCCACGGCGGCGGTGCTCGCCTTCGCGCTCTGGGCCTCGATCGCCCATCCCTGGGTGGCGCCGCCGTCCTCGGTGACGCCACCCGTCGGGATCTAGGGATCCAGGGATCTGGCCCAGCGTCTGCTGGAGGCCGGGATCTAGCCGAGCGCCTGCTGGAGGTCGGCCAGCAGGTCGTCCGCGTTCTCGATGCCCACCGAGACGCGCACCAGGTCCGCCGGGACCTCCAGGGCCGAGCCGGCCACGCTCGCGTGCGTCATCCGGCCCGGGTGCTCGATCAGCGACTCGACGCCGCCCAGGGACTCACCGAGCGTGAACAGCTTCGTACGGTTGCAGACCTCGACGGCCGCCTCCTCGCCGCCCTCGACGCGGAAGGAGACCATGCCGCCGAAGGCGCGCATCTGCTTGGCCGCCACCTCGTGACCCGGGTGCTCGGGCAGGCCCGGGTAGAGGACCTTGGTGACCTTGGCGTGCCGCGACAGCATCTCGGCGACCCGGCCCGCGTTCTCACTGTGCCGGTCCATGCGGACCGGAAGCGTCTTGATGCCGCGCAGCACCAGCCACGAGTCGAAGGGACCGGCGACCGCGCCCATCGCGTTCTGGTGGTACGCCAGTTCCTCGCCGATCTCCGCCGACGCCGCGACCAGGGCGCCGCCCACGACGTCGGAGTGACCGCCCATGTACTTGGTCAGCGAGTGCACCACGATGTCGGCGCCGAGCGAGAGCGGCTGCTGGAGGTAGGGGCTGGCGAAGGTGTTGTCCACGACCAGCCGGGCGCCGGTGTCCGCGGCCACCTGCGCCACGGCCGCGATGTCGGTGATGCCGAGCAGCGGGTTGGAGGGCGTCTCGACCCAGATGACCTTGGTGCGGTTGGTGACGGCGGCCCGCACGGCCGCCGGGTCGGAGGTGTCGGCGACCGACCACTCCACGCCCCAGCGCGAGACGACCTTGGCGAACAGGCGGAACGTGCCGCCGTACGCGTCGTTGGGGATCACCACGTGGTCGCCGGGCGTCAGCAGCGTACGCAGCAGGCAGTCCTCGGCGGCGAGTCCCGAGGCGAAGGCGAGGCCTCGGCTGCCGCCTTCGAGGGCCGCCAGGTTCTCCTCAAGGGCGGTCCTGGTCGGATTCGCGCTGCGGCTGTACTCATAGCCGCCGCGCAGCCCGCCGACGCCGTCCTGCTTGTACGTGGAGACCTGGTAGATCGGGGGAACGACCGCACCGGTCAACGGATCCGCGGTGTTGCCGGCATGGATCGCGATGGTCTCGAAGCTCTTGTCAGAGTGCTCGTGGCTCATGGCCCCAGAGCCTAGTTCGTCGGCTCACCGAGTTCGTCATATCCGGCGGACGTCTGGTTCGCTGGGGACCATGGAGATTCTGTGGACCCTGATCGCGCTGGGCGTGGTCGTCGCGATCCTCGGCCGGTTCGCGCTGCGGCGCGGCGGCGGCCCCGGCATCCAGCTGTCCCGGCCCGGAGCGCCGGACGCCGCGGACCCGGCGGCGTACGACTTCGTACGCCAGGAGGACCTTGACGTACGTCTGCCGGGTCCCGACCAGGATCTCCTCGACGTGCTCGCGGTGGTGCAGGGCACCCAGAACTGGAAGCCCGCCCAGCGCCTGCTGGCCGAGACGCCCAAGGACGGCGAGCGGCGCTGGCAGCGCGTCCAGGCCTTCGCGGGCGCGGCCTCCTTGGAGCTGGCCCAGCGTCCCGGCGTCGGCGGCGCCTGGCTGCGCGCGTGGCGTTCGGAGGCGCCCAAGGACGCGGGCGCGGCGCAGGTGCACGCGGAGTTCCTGGTCCAGCAGGCGTGGCGGACCTCCTCGGTGGGCCAGGACGACTTCCGGATCATCCTGGAGGAGGCGCACACGGTGTGCGGCGAGGCCGCGCTGCTCGCGCCGGGCGACCCGGTCCCTTACATCGTGGAACTCGCCGTCGCCCGTGGACTGGCCCGTCCCCGCCCGGAGTTCGACCAGCTCTGGGCGAAGGTCATGGACCGCGCCCCCGGGCACATGGGCGCCCACCTCGCGGCCCTGCACTACCACTGCGAGAAGTGGCACGGCTCGCGCGCCGAGGCCGAGGAGTTCGCGACGTCGGCGGCGGCGCGCGCCCCGCAGGGCTCCCTGTTGTCGGCGCTGCCCCTGTTCGCGCTGCACGAGCACATCCCCGACGTCGTCCTCGTCAACGACTTCTACCGCACGGCCGTGGTGAGCCGGGCGATGGAGGGCGCCCTGCACGCCGTGCACCTGGCCCGGCCCGACGACCCGGCGCTGCCCCAGGTGCGCCACCTCCTGGCGTCCTTCCTGGTACGCGCCGAACGCTGGGCGGAGGCCATGGACCAGTTCGTCGCCCTCGACGGTCACGTGGGCGCCGTGCCGTGGACGCTCAGCGAGGACCCGGCGGCGGAGTACGCCCTGTACCGGGCGCTGGCGGTGGCGGGGTACGAGGCGAACGGGGGCAGCCCGGCGACGCTGCGGCGGCCGTAGGGCGGGACGGGCCGCGCACGCGGAGGCGGGGTCGGGGCGGGAGCGGGTCACGCGGGCCGGGGCGGCCGGAATCTACGGGGCCGGCCGTGCGTTCCCCCTACGCACCCCCGCCTCGTTGAGGAGCCCATGATGATCTTCGGCCGTCGCCCGCCCGAGCTGCCCACCCCCGAGCAGGCCCTCAAGGGCCGCCCGGAGCCGGAATTCACGCTGCCCTCCCGGCACACGGTCCTCGGCAACCCGCTGGCGGGTCCCTACCCCGGGGGCCTTGAGGTCGCGGACTTCGGCATGGGCTGTTTCTGGGGAGCCGAGCGCAAGTTCTGGCAGACGCCGGGCGTCTGGACGACGCTGGTCGGCTACCAGGGCGGCAGCACGGTGAACCCGGCGTACGAGGAGGTCTGCTCGGGCCTGACCGGGCACACCGAGGCGGTCCGGGTGGTGTACGACCCGGCCCGCGTCTCCTACGCCCAGCTCCTGAAGGTGTTCTGGGAGAACCACGACCCGACGCAGGGGTTCCGCCAGGGCAACGACGTGGGGACCCAGTACCGCTCGGCGATCTACACCCACAGCCCCCAGCAGGAGGCCACGGCGCGGGCCTCGCGCGAGGCCTATCAGGAGGTCCTGACGGCCTCGGGCCACGGCACGATCACGACGGAGCTGCTGCCTGCCGAGGGCCGCCCGTTCTACCCGGCGGAGCCCTACCACCAGCAGTATCTGGACAAGAACCCGGCGGGCTACTGCGGCATCGGCGGAACGGGCGTCAAGCTGGCGGCGCCGTTCGAGACGAACTGGGGTGCGTCCTGCCCCACGGGGCTCGCGACGGCACCAAACCCGCAGGAGTAGCCCCGCCCACCCTTGACACGCCGGTGGTGCGTGGCTGGGCGCGCAGTTCACCGCGCCCCTGAGCATCCGGTGCCGGTCTGTAGGGGCACAGTCGGCCCGTCATGGGGTCCCCCGGCCCTCAGAGGTCGTCGGCCCGGGCTGCGGGCAGCCGCGCATGGTGGAGTCGTCGAGGGTGAGCACGTCGGGGCGGACGGGTTCGCCGTTGTCAGCGGGGCGTCAGCCCCTCGGTTCGCTCTCTTCGACGAGCGCCACCCTGAGCGTTGCGTTTCGCTGACGCGTCGGCGGTGAGGTAGGACAACTGGTGGGCGATGCCTTGGACGAGGGTGGTGCGTGGTGCCCAGTCCAGGAGGGCCGCTGCCTGGGAGCGGTCGGCGAGGGTGGCGTCCACATCGCCGGCCTGTGCGGGGAGCCTGGTGACCGGCACCGCGCGGCCGCTCAACTCCTCGACGGCGGACAGCACCTCCAGCACGCTGGTGCTGACGCCGGCCCCGACATTGAGGACGGTCGTTTCGATCCGCCGGGTGGCGGCGGCGATCGCGGCGCGGACCACGTCACCGACGTATGTGAAGTCGCGGGTGTGGCTGCCGTCCCCGTAGAGCGTCAACTCCGGGCCTCCCAGAGCCGCCGTGAGGGCGCGGCCGATCAGCATGTCGGGGCGTTGTCGGGGCCCGTAGACGGTGAACAGGCGCAGGGCCACCGCGGTCAGCTCCGACCTGGCGCTGCCGGCGTGGGCCAGGCACAGCTGTTCTCCGGCGAGCTTGCTGACCGCGTAGGGGGAGGCGGGGTTCGGCGTGGTCACCTCGCGGGTGGCGCGGCTGCTGGTCCCGTAGACGCTGGAGGAGGAGGCGTAGACGAGGCGGGGTACGCGGGCGTCCTCGCAGGCGGCCACCACGCGTTCGGTGGCGAAGATGTTGCACGACGCGTATTCGGTGAACCGCTCGCCCCACGAATCGCGCACCCCTGGCAGAGCGGCGAGGTGGAAGACCGCGTCGGCCTGCCGGAAGATGGCTGTGAGCGGACAGGTCCGCAGGTCAGCCGTGATGAGCGTGAAGTTCGGGTCGCCGAGCACTCGGCCCAGGTTGGCCGCCGCCACCGAGTCGAGATGCGGGGCGCGCCGGTCCACGCCGACCACGGTGGTCCCGTCGGCGAGGAGGGATTCGACGAGGTGCGAGCCGATGAAACCAGCGGCGCCTGTGACGACGGTCCTGCCCAGTGCCGGTCGCCGGTTCGCCCGCTGCTGCATGAACTTCTCCCGTGAGGTTGGTCGTTGACGACCGCGACGTCCGCCGGACGACGCGGATGCGGGTGCTGGCGGCCCGTGCCCGGGGCCGGTCCGGTGGTCGTGGTCACGGCGTGCGGCCGGTGCCCGGGGTGTCCGGCAGGCCGAGGTCCGCGAGAACCAAGCCGGCCCGGCGGCGCCAGGTGTACAGCTCCAGGAACTCCCGCCGGGCCTCGTCGCCGAGCCTCCCGCGCAACGTCCGGTCCGCCGTGAGCTCGATGAGGGCGTCGGCCCACGCCTGCGGGGAGTCGGACGGACGTAACAGGCAGTTGACGCGGTCCTGAAGGACTTCCCGCAGGACCGGGAGGTCCGAGGCGACGATGGCCCGGCCGTGGGCCATGTACTCGAACAGCTTCATCGGGGAGGTCCAGCGTCCGATCTCGTCGAGCCGGCCCCAGGTGTACACCTTGGGCTGGTGGGGGGCGAGGACCACGTCGAAGAGGGGGAAGTAGCCGTGGAGGGCGGATGGCGGCTGGTGCCCGTGGAAGTACACGTTGGGGTGCGGGCAGGGGTCTTCCCAGCGGGCCCGGTCCTCGGTGGTGCCGCCGACCAGGTGGAAGTCGAAGAGGGGGAGGCGGCCGGCCAGGTCGAGGATGAGGTCGATGCCACGTCCGTCGTAGAGGTGCCCGACGTAGCCGATCTTCGGTGCGTCCGGGCGGCCCGGCAGCATGGGTGTCACGGCCGCCGTGTCGGGGCCCGGCGGGTCCGCGCAGTCGGGCGCCACGTGGATGGGCAACGTGCCCAGGTGCTCGTAGGCCTCTTGGAGGTCGTGGGCGAGCGCATGGGTGATGACGACGACGCGCGCGAGCCGAGGATGGCTGAGCAGGGCCTGTTCGGTCCCGGCGGGCAGGTCCCGGCGCAGTTGGTGGACCTCGTACACGAAGGGGGCGAGATCGGCGGTGGCGGTGAGGGTGTAGGGATCGCGGGCATAGATGAGGTCGGGCAGGGCGTCACCGGTCAGTAGCCCGCGGATGTCTTCGCCGCGTCTGCGGTAGCCGGCCGGGGTGTGGTCGGGGGCGGGGACCAGCCGGATCGGGAAGCGGTGACGAACGCCGTAGTACGCGTACGGGTCGTCGTCGGTGTACGTGCCGGGCAGGGAGTAGAGAGTGGCGTCGTGCCCGGCGTCAGTGAACGCGTCGCACATGCGCATGACGTGGACGCCGTTGGCGAAGAACGAGGGGATGCTGCCCTGGTGCAGGTAGGCGATGCGCATGCGGTGCTGCTCCTCGGTGGGTGGGTCCAGGGCCGGAGCTCCGGTCCCTTCGACGGCCCGGACACGCTCTTTGGCCCTCCGGCGGCTGGTCGCGCTTCACCAGCGCACCGGCAGCGTGCGCGGGGACCGGGTGATCTGGCCGCGTTTCCAGTCCGCCGGGCCCGCCGCGCGCAGTGCCGGCAAACGGCGCACCACAGCGGCGAGGGCCTCTTGGAGCTGGACCCGGGCGAGTTGCGCCCCGACGCAGAAGTGGGCGCCGTGGCCGAAGGCCAGGTGGGCCGGCGCGGCCCGGGTGAGATCGAGCGTTTCCGGCGCGGTGTGGACGTCCTCGTCGTGGTTGGCCGAGGAGGTGAGGGCGATCACCGCCTCACCCTCCGCGATCTTCACTCCGCTGAGCACCACGTCCTGAACGGCCACCCGGAGGTTGGCCCCGACGGTGGCCTGGGCGAACCGCAGCAGTTCCTCGACGGCACTGGGGATCAGCTCCGGTTCGTGGCGCAGCAGTTGGTAGCGCTCCGGCTGGTCCAGCAGCAGGTGGAGCAGGCCGGCGAGCCGGTCGGCGGTGGTGCCGTAACCGCCGGCGAGCAGGACGACACAGAAAGAGATGAGCTCGCCCTGGCTCAGCCGGTCCCCCTCGTCACGTGCCGCGATCAACACGCTCAGCATGTCGTTTCCGGGGTGGGCGCGTTTGGCGGCGACGAGGTCGGTGAGGTAGCCGGTCATGTCGTCCACGGCCGCCATGACGTCGGTGTCCGGCATGGCGGTGACGCTGCGCATTGCGTCGTTCCAGGTGTCGAGCTGGTCACCGTCGAGCCGGGGTGTCCCGAGCAGATCGCAGATCACGGTCAGGGTGAGCGGCCGGGTGAAGCACGCGACGAGATCGGCGGGCTGTGGCTGCCGCTCCATGCTCGCCAGCAACTGGTCGGCCAGGAGCGCGATGTCGCTTCGCATCGCCTCTGCCCGGCGTCCGCCGAGAGCGGGCGCGACGAGCCTGCGCAGCCGGGAGTGGTCGGGCGGGTCGGCGGCGAGGATCGAGTCCGGCAGCGTGGTCGTGCGCGCGACCCTTGGCCCCTCTCCCCTGGTTGCCCGGGCCCGGCTGAAACACGGGTCCCCCAGGACGCGGCGGACGTCCGCGTGCCGGGTCACCAGCCACGCGGTGTCGCCGCTGGGCATCCGGACCCGGGTGACCGGGGCGTTGCGGCGCAGCTCGGCGAACTCGGGTATCGGGTCGAGCCCGTCCCGGTGCGGGAAGGGGAACGCCGGGATCTGTTCTGACTGTGTCATTCGGCCTTCCGCCGTTGCGTCGTGGTGTGCTGGTCAGGGGCGTTCGTAGACGGAGACGTGGTAGGCGCTGTCGCGGGTGAAGGGGGCGCCGCTCCAGCTGCCCCAGCGTTCCTTGAGCCGCAGGCCGGCCTGACCGGCCATCAGGTCGAGCTCGCCGTGGCTCGCGTAGCGGAACTCGACGCGTAGGTGCCGGGTGCGTCCGTCCTCGTGGATGACGTAGTGCGAGCGGTAGCGCTGAGCCGACGGATCGAGGCGGCGGTAGCAGAGCACCAGGTGGTCGTCTCCCTCGGAGACGACCTCGGGGCCGGTCGCCACTGCCAGGGCCTCGGGCACATGGGCGTCCAGCACGAACAGACCGCCCGGCGTGAGCCGCGCTGCCACGTTGCTGAAGCAGCGGGCCTGCGCGGTCTGGTCCGGCAGTTCGCAGAAGGTGCCGCCGGCGAGAAAGGCCAGGCTGAAGCTTCCGTCGACCGGGACGTCGGCGAAGTCGCCGACCGTCACCGGGATGTCGGCTCCTTGCGGCTTGGCACGCAGGCGGCGGAGCATCGCCTCGGAGCCGTCGACGCCGTGCACCTCGACGCCGCGTGCCGCCAGGGGCAGGGCCACCCGGCCGGTGCCGATGCCGAGTTCGAGGACCGGCCCGTGGCCGGCGAGAGCGGCGAGGGATTCGACGGTCGCTCCGGTGATGCCGGGCTTGGCGAACCAACGGTCGTAGTCGTCGGCGAAGTCAAAGGCGTAGCCGGGGCACGGCAACGGGGGGACGTCGTTCATGGGGCTCCTAGCCGAAGGGGTGAGGGGGGCCGGTTCCGGGGCCGGACGGCAGGGGCAGGGCCCCGGGGGCGAGTACGCGCACCACTCGCACGCCCGCGTCGCGGGCCGCCGCGGCCGTGCTCTCCACCAGGGCGACCTCCTGGCCGGTGTGCCTGGCGAGTACGTCGAGCGGGTCGGGCGGATCAGTCGGCACACCACTGTCCGGCCGGGCGCCGATGTCGTGCGGCGACACGTTCCACAACCGGAGGCTGTCCTGGCGGTGATAGGTCCACAGCGCGTGCTCGACGGCGGTCGCCGGTTCGCTCGCGCCGTGCCACTTTCCCCAGGCCGCGCGGGCGACCGGTGTCCGCATGCTCCACCGCACCATGAGCGCCTCGTACGCCGCCTTCTCGGCCAGGGACCCGACGGTGTTCGCCGGCCCGCAGCGGGCGCCGAACGCCTGACCGGTGCCGTCGGGCTGGTGCAGGCATACGACGACACAGGCTGTCGCGGCCGGAGCGGGGACGCCGAAGGCCGTCATCGTCAGCCCCGCGGACCGGAGGAAGGCGGCCAGTGGCGGCGGGGGAACGAACGGGACCAGGCTCGGCGGCCGGTCCGTGAGCCCGTACCAACTGCGCCGCAGCAGGTCGCGTTCGAGCACTTCCCAGGCCGCGTGGCGAGCCGCCGCCTTCCCCTCGGGGTGCGCGGCGATGCCGGTGGAGCCAGACGACTGCGCGGCGTCGCATCCGGCGGGGGGCCGGTGGTGGAGGAATGCCGAGCCCGCCGGGACGAACGCTTCTTCGCCGCGGGTCGTCCGGCTGCGTACCCACAACCGTCTGGTGTCCGCGCCGGGCCGCGGCTCGATGGTGGGTATCCCCTTGCGGCGCAGGTCCTCGCGGGTGCCCACCAGTTCGGGGGCCGCCTCGGCCGCCCGGCCCGCCAGCACGTTCGCGAGCCGTTCCAGCAGCTCTCCGCGCGCGCTCACGGCGACCTGGCCCCGGTCGTGCCCTGCGGCGGCACCGACGAGCACCGGCGCCCCGCCGGCCGCGCTCGTGCTCTCGAACGCCGCCGAGCGGGCGGCCACTCGCGCGAACACGATGCCGGGCTGTTCCGGATAGGGCGCGAACACCTGCGGCGTCCACGACGTCACGTGGCCGCTCCGACGTGGTCGGCGCACTCCGCGAGCAGCTGTCTGCCGTGGGGCGTCAACTTGTCGGCGTGGGCCCCCAGGGCATGAACGGCCTGGTGCGCCGAGCCCACGAGCATCTCGTGCCGGGAGTCGACCACCGGGCTCAGACCCGCGAGCCGCCGGTACAGCAGCACACTGCGGGCCAGCACCACCGTCTGCTGGAACAAGCCGGTCAGCGGCCGCGGGTCGGCCCGCAGTGGCGTCTCGACCAGCAGATCCTCGCCCCGGGGCGCGGCTCCGGCGCCCTCATGGCGGTCGGGAAGCAGAAAGGGACCTGTCAGGGCCGCCGCGTTGCACCGGGTGTGCGCGCCCTCGTGGACCAGGGCCTCGGCGAACCGCACCGGGCCCGGCAGCCCGGCGGCACTGTCCGTCAGGCGGGCCCGGTGCACCAGGATCGCGCCGTGAATGGTGAAGTCGGTGAACCCGTCGATCGCGTCACCTTCCAGCAGCGCGATCTCGGCGACCGTCTCCCGTACCTCGGCGGCGGCTTGAGGCCAGACCCGGGTCAGCAGTCCGACAGCCCGTGCCAGCGCCTCGCGCTCATGCTCCTGCCACACCACGACCCCGGCCGTGGCCGGCTGTCCGTCGACGCCCCGGTGAGCGGGGACCGACCGTAGCGCCCGGGTCACGCTACGGCTCAGGTGGCCCTGCGGATCGGCGGGCGCGAAGGCGGACGGTGACACGCGCTCCAGTCGTTCTGCCAGCCTGCGCCGCCGCTCCGCTCCCAGCGGGCCGGCCCGCAGCGCCTGTTGGGCTGTGTGGGCGACCTCGACCGCCGCCGGGTGGCGCAGGCCGTCGTTGCCCGGCGGCGCCAGCTCCGCCCGCTCGAGCACGCGCCGCATGCGCCCCAGCAGCCGCGTCCGCTCGTCGACGGCTTCCTCGGTGTCCGGTTCGACGCGCATGCACCCTCTTCCGGGGTCTTCGACAACCGTGCGGCGGACCGGAAGGCCCGCCGCAGGGAGTGCGGATGTGCCGTCAGGACCAGTCGTGACTAGTCGCGCGAGGGAATGTCGATCATCAGCGCGAGCTCGGGAAGGTCTTCGTCTGCGAGCTGCTCGATTTCCTCGTTCATGGAGTACTCCCTTCACCACACCGGCCCTACCGTGCTCGGTCGGGTGCACCGGCTTCATCATCGTCCGGGCCGGAAGTGCCCCGGCCAAGGGTGAGTGGCGAGTACGACGGCTATCCGGACGAGGGTACGCAGTCCGGAATTCCGCTTGGCGACAGCGTGGGAGCCGGTGGAGTGCTCTGGGGCACCGCAGCGCGCGGGGAGCCGCAGAGTATCTGTCCCTCCAGCCCACGGCGCCTCTTCGTGGTCGAATCGGTACGCTCGGCCACCGTCGGGCGAGGTGTTGACCGATGGACCGGTCCCGGCCGGGTCACCGGTGGCGGGGCGCGTCGAAGATGGCTGAATCAGACGGTCTTTCGCTCGGTCGCCGAGAAGGGTAATTTGAGGACGGATTCCTTTTCTGCGCGCGGTTGACACCTTTCCCCTGCTTCTCTTGCGTGCGCAGCCGACGAGAATTCCGAGAATTTCGAAGGCATCCGGTCAGGAGATCTTCACCAGACCGGCAGCAGTCGCGGAGCGAAAGCGCACGGAAAGGAGGAACCACATGACGGATGAATGGCGGCTCGACATCGAGAGCCGTCGCTGCATCGGTTCGGGAGTGTGCGCGAGTACCGCGCCCGACCACTTCGCGATCGACAGCACCCATCACTCACGGCCGACCGCCGCGCACGTCACCCCCGACGACCGCGTGCTGGACGCGGCGTTCACCTGCCCCGTGGAGGCCATCTCGGTCGTCGAGCGAAGGACGGGACTGACGCTCTTTCCCGAGGATTTCGAAGATCACTGAAGAGGGGGGACGCGGGTGACGGTGCGCAGTGCTGCTGATCCCCCGGGCCCCGACACCCTTGTGCGGTTGCCGGGAGCGTACATAATCATTCTCCATGACAGGCTCGTCGGTATTTCCTGAACTGTCTGCCGCACCGGATATCCATGTCCTCTCCTTTCCGAAGTGCGGACGTACCTGGCTGCGGCTGCTGATGGCCAAGGCCATCTCGATCAGCTGGGGCCTGCCGATGGAGATCTGCCGCGATCTGCGGTTGGAGGAGTTCAGTTCCGCGGACCCGCGTATCCCCAAGATCACCTTCAGCCACGACGACCAGGTCGGGTGGCGCACACCCGCGCAACTGTCCACGGACAAGGCGCCCTACCGCAGGCGACGGGTCGTGTTCTTGACTCGCGACCTGCGGGACACGACGGTCTCCTACTACTTCCAGCGCACCCTGCGGCCGGACAACCCCTACACCGGACCGCTCGGACAGTTCATCGGCGAGAATGAGGGCAGCCTGCGGACCTGTGTCGCGTTCTGGAACATCTGGCACGCCCGTAGGGACGTTCCGCGCTCGTTCCTCCTCACCTCCTACGAGCGTCTCGCAACCGACACCCCCGGAGAACTCGCCCGGATCCTGGCCTTCTGCGGGCTCCCGCGAGTTGAGCCCGAAGCACTGCGGGAAGCGGTGCAATACGCCGGCTTCTCGAGCATGCGGGCGATGGAACTCAGCGACGCCCTCCACTCGGAACGCCTGCGGCCCGGCAGACCGGGCGACCCCGAGTCCTTCAAGACCCGCCGCGGGATCATCGGGGGATTCCGCGATTACCTGACAGCGGCCCAGATCAGGGAGGCCGATGACCTGATCAGGACCACCCTGGTTCCTGACTGGCACGCGATGGCGTTCGCGGCGGATGTGATCCCGTCGCCGCAATGCGGTAGGCCCGGAAGCCAGCACGCTGACACCTGACACCTGACACCTGACACCTTCTGACACCTGACAGTTGACACCTGACACCTGACACCTGACACCTGACAGGGCCAGAGGTGACACCCGCCGGGAGACCGCAGTCGGCGCTTCCTCGAACCCACCGTTGGCGGCACGCTCGAAGGGCTGGTCGTCGCCGCACATACGGATCGGACGGCCCGCTCATGAAACGTCGCACCCTCAACAACGGCACCTGCGTCCCACGGATCGGCTTCGGTGTCTGGCCGCTGACGGACGATCAGGCGTACACGGCCGTCACCCATGCCCTGGACGCCGGCTACCGCCGCATCGACACGGCCCAGGTCTACGGCAACGAGGCGGGCGTCGGCCGCGCGGTCCGCGATTCAGGCGTCCCCCGTCAGGACGTATTCATCACCACCAAACTGTGGAACGCCGACCAGGGATACGACGCCGCGCTCCACGCGTTCGACGCGAGCCTGCGTCGCCTGGGCACCGACTACATCGACCTTTACTTGATCCACTGGCCCGCCCCGGAGCAGAACCTGTACGTCGCGTCGTACAAGGCCCTGGAGGGGCTCCACGCCGAACGGCGCGCCAAAGCGATCGGCGTCTCCAACTTCACCGCCACCACCCTCGGCCGGCTACTGGCGGAGACCGGTACCGTCCCAGTCCTCAACCAGATCGAGCTTCACCCCTACCTCCCCCAGAACGAGATGCGCGCGATCGCCGCCGAGCGGTCCATCGCCACCGAGGCCTGGAGCCCGCTCGCCCAGGGCGGGCGGCTCCTCGCCGAGCCGGTCCTCACCCGTCTCGCCGAGAAGTACGGGAAAACGCCGGCCCAGGTCGTGATCCGTTGGCACCTACAGCTCGGGAACCTGGTGATTCCCCGGTCGGTGACCCCGTCGCGGATCCGGGAGAACATCGATGTCTACGACTTCGACCTCACCTCGGAGGATCTGTGCGACATCGCCGCCCTAGACAACGGCGGCCGGATCGGCCCTGATCCGGACGCGGCCAACTACCCTGGCCGATAAGGGAATTGAAGGCCTTGCGCCCCTGGGCATCCGGAGGTGGCGAGGGCAGGCAGCCAGCCCGTGCGTGGCGCGGTTTCCCGCGCCCCTCGGCATCCGGCGCGGCCCCGCGCGGGGTGCCCAGCCCTGAGGGGCGGGCACCCCGGTGGTCGGGGCCGGCCCGGGTCAGATCGTCGCCGTGTCGATCACGAAGCGGTAGCGGACATCGCTGGCCAGGACCCGCTCGTACGCCTCGTTGATCTGGTCCGCGCGGATCAGTTCGATCTCCGCGCCCAGCCCGTGCTCCGCGCAGAAGTCCAGCATCTCCTGGGTCTCGGCGATGGAGCCGATCATCGAACCGGCGAGGATCTTGTTGCCGCCGATGAGGCCGAACATGTTGAGCGCGTTCGGCTCCTCAGGGGCGCCCACGTTCACGAACGCGCCGCCGGTCTTGAGGAGCGCGAGGTACGCGCCGAGGTCCAGCGGGGCGGAGACCGTGGAAACGATGAGGTCGAAAGTGCCGGCGAGCTTGGTGAACGTCTCCTCGTCGCTGGTCGCGAAGTAGTGGTCGGCGCCCAGCTTCAGCCCGTCCTCCTGCTTGCGCAGCGACTGGCTGAGCACGGTCACCTCCGCGCCGAGCGCGTGCGCGATCTTCACGCCCATGTGGCCGAGCCCGCCGAGCCCGAGGATGGCGACCTTCTTGCCGGGGCCCGCCTGCCACCGCTTGAGCGGCGAGTACAGGGTGATGCCGGCGCAGAGCAGCGGGGCCGCCACGTCGAGCGGGATGCTGTCGGGTATGCGCAGGGTGTGATCGGCGTCCACGACGATGTGCGTGGAGTAACCGCCGTAGGCGGGCGTGCCGTCCCGGCCGATCGCGTTGTACGTCGAGACGCCGTCCGAGCAGAACTGGTTCTGCCCGGACTGGCAGGCCTCGCACTTGCCGCAGGAGTCGACGAAGCAGCCGACCCCCGCGTGGTCGCCGACCTGGAAGGCGGTGACGTCCGAGCCGACCTCGGTGATCACGCCGGCGATCTCGTGCCCCGGCACCATCGGGAAGATGGCCTCGCCCCAGCCCTCGTTCACCTGGTGGATGTCGGAGTGGCAGATCCCGGCGTACTTGATCTCGATGAGTACGTCGTTGGGGCCCACCGGGCGGCGCTCAATGGTGGTGCGCTCCAGCGGAGCCTTGGCGGCGGGGGCGGCGTACGCGGCGACGGTGGTCATGTGCCGTTCTCCTCAGATCTGTGGGGTATGCCATCGAGCCTGCCCGAGATCCCGCCCGTCACCCAGGCCCCTGCTCTGCCTACGACCAGCGTGCGTACCACTGGCAGGGTCAGGCTCCTGGTCGTACGTCCATGGCGATGAGGACGGATACTGGGGAGTCATGGACCAGCGCTCCGAACTCAGCGAATTCCTCCGCTCCCGCCGCGCCCGGCTGAAGCCGGAGGACGTGGGACTGCCCGACCACGGGCGCCACCGCCGGGTGCCGGGCCTGCGCCGGGAGGAGCTGGCACAGCTGGCCGGGGTGTCGGTGGCGTACTACACGCGCCTGGAGCAGGGCAACGCGCAGAACGTGTCGGTGGAGGTCCTGGACGCGATCGGGCGGGCGCTGCGCCTCAACGACATCGAGCAGGACCACCTCACCCATCTCGCCAAGGGCAAGGCGAAGAAGAAGCGCGCGGCGGCCTGCCGGCCCCAGCAGGTGCGCCCGGCGCTCCAGCAGCTGATGGACTCGATGGACCACGTGCCCGCTCATCTCATCGGCCGCCGCCTCGACATCCTCGGCTGGAACCGGATGGCGGCGGCGCTGCTGGGCGACATGTCCCAGCTCCCGCCGCAGGAGCGGAACCTGGCCCGACACGTCTTCCTCGACCCGGCCTCCCGCTCGCTGTACGTGGACTGGCACGGCAAGGCGATCGACGTGGTGAGCATTCTGCGGCTGTGCGCGGGCTGCTACCCCAACGATCCCCAACTGACGGCGCTGGTGGGCGAGTTGTCGGTCAAGAGCGAGGAGTTCCGCACCATGTGGGCGGCGCACACCGTCGCCGAGAAGGGCCACGGTATCCGGCGGCTGCACCATCCGGTGGTGGGTGAGCTGACGCTGGCGTACGAGACGCTGAAGCTGCCCGACGAGCACGACCTGTCGCTGGTGACCTTCCACGCGGAGCCGGGCTCGGCGTCGGAGGAGTCGCTGCGCCTGCTCGGCAGCTGGAGCGCGGACCAGCCGGTGCGCACGGGCTGAGGGGAGCCCACGCGGGCTGAGCGGGGCCCACGCGAAAGGGGCCCCGAAGGGCCCCTCGGCATCCGCGCGGTCAGATGGTCGCGCGGTCAGACGGCCAGACGGCCAGACGGTCAGACGGTCAGACGGCGGAGCCGGCCTTCCACTGGTCCCAGCTCATGTTCCAGCCGTTGAGGCCGTTGTCGGGCTGGACCGTCTTGTCGTGCGAGTTCTTCACGATCACGACGTCGCCGGTGATCGAGTGGTCGTAGAACCAGGCGGCCTGGGTGCTGTCGTCGCCCGCGCCCTTGGTGTCGGACAGACCGACGCACCCGTGGCTGGTGTTGGCGCTGCCGAAGATGGACTTGGCGCCCCAGTAGTTGCCGTGGATGAAGGTGCCGGACGCGGACAGACGCATGGCGTGCGGCACGTCCTTGATGTCGTACTCGCCCTTGCCGTCGTCATCGGTGAAGCCGACCGTCGCACCGTTCATGCGGGTCTCCTTGTACTTCTCGGAGATCACCATCTGCCCGTTGTACGTCGGGTGCTCGGGGGAGCCCGCGGAGATCGGGATGGTCTTCACGGTCTTGCCGTCCTGGGTGACGGTCATGGTGTGGGTGTTCGCGTCCACCGTGGAGACCTGGTTGCGGCCGATCTTGAAGGTGACCGTCTTCTCCTGGACGCCGGTGATGCCGTTGGCGCCCTGGACGCCGTCCAGGTCCATCTTCATGGTGACGGTCGAGTCCTCCTTCCAGTACTCCTGCGGGCGGAAGTCGAGGCGCTGCGAGCCGAACCAGTGCCCGACGACCTCCTGACCGCTGCTGGAGGAGACGGTGATCTTGGCCTGGACGTCCTTCTTGTTGGTGATCGCCTTGTCGAAGTTGACCGACACCGGCATGCCGACACCGACGGTGGAGCCGTCCTCGGGCGTGAAGTTGCCTATGAAGCTGTTCTTGGGCGAGACGGTGGTGAAGGACGCGTTCTCGTGCGCCTGGCGCCCCTTCGCGTCCGCCGCCGTCGCGGTGATCTTGTACGTGGCCGAGCGCTTCAGGGGCGTCGCGGGCGCCCAGCTCAGGCCGTCCGCGGATATCTTGCCCTCGACCTTGGCGCCCTCGGCGGAGGTCAGCGTCACATCGGTCAGCTTGCCGTCGGCGACGGTGACCTTGGTGTCGCTGTTGATGCCGACGTTGTCGGCGCCGTTCTTCGGCGTGATGGTGATCTTGGCGTCCGACGTGTCCTTCGCGGCGGCCTTGTCCGCCGCCGCCTGTGCCGAGGACGAGCTGTCGGCCTTGGCACCCTTGTCGCCGTCGCCGTTGCAGGCAGAAAGGACCAGTACGCCGCCGAGCACCGCGCACGCCGCCGCGAGACCCTGCTTGCGCCGCTTACTCTCCGTCTTCACACGCTTCTCCATCGTCGCCGTCACCCACGTCATCACGTCTAGAACATCAGACTGCCCGTTCCCGTTCCTCGGCGGGGGGTGAATGTGGGGCACACCACGCGTCGGCGGACGGGATGGGGCGGGACGGGTCGGGACGGTACAAGATCACCAAAAGGCGGTTCCCGTGCCGTCCCGCCCGGCCGCGCCGTCACCGCCCGGCAGCCGTCAGCTGTCAGTCGTCAGTTGCCATCGGTCATCTGTCATCTGTCAGCCGTCAGCCGTCAGCCGCCAACCGACCGCTTCGTCGGTCCGGTCAGTCCTCGTCGGCCGTCGCCACTCCTCGTCGCAACTCCTCGCCGTCAGTCCTCGTCGTCAGTCCTCGTCGTCGATGTCTTCGTCGAGGTCCCACTCCTCGTCGTCCGGGTCGTAACCGACGCGCTCGCTGCTCCAGGAGGCCTGGGCCAGCTCCACGCCGGGCAGTGCCTCCACGAGACCGACCGGGTCCACGAGGTAGGCCAGGGCCTCCGCTCCGTCTTCCCGCACCGCCCCCTCGGCATGCGCGCGTTCCTCGGGCCGCATCGTCTCGTCGTCGGCGATGCGGGTCAGGGCGGCCGCCGCCAACTGGCCCGCGTCCTCGATCCCCAGGACCAAATCGACGCGCAGCCGTACATACCGTGATGTCTCTTCTTCGCTCATGCCAGGGAGCGTAGGGCTCGACCCGGCCGCGACTTTCCCGCGACCCGCTGCTTTCACTAGCATCAGCGCATCCCGCCAATTCGACGTACTCGCAAGGGAATCGCTCACTTGTCCGTCGCTCGTCGTCCCCTGCTCACCGCCACCGCGGCGGGCACCCTGCTCTGCGCCCTCTGGTTCGTACCGTCCGCCAACGCCACGGACGAGCACCGCCCTTCGACCCCCGCCACGCACTCCCCCTACCGGGCCGTCCCCGTCCCCCCTGACGGCGCTGCCGGGGCTGACGGTGCCGCCGGCACCGACGGTCCGGTCGCCCTCGCCGACACCGGCGGCGCGAACACCTCTCCCTACCTGGTCGGCGGCACGCTGTTCCTGGGCCTCGGGGCGGGGTTCGTGATGTATTCGGTCCGCCGGTCACAGCCCAGCTGACCTCGGCGTACGCGAAAGGGCCGCCCGGATGCGACATCCCGGGCGGCCCTTTTCGGTACGGCGGATCAGGCGAGGCGGCCCGTCACCGGCTCGACCGCGGCGACCAGCTTCCCTTCGCGTACGAAGGCGTCCGCGGCGGCCAGGTCGGGGGCGAGGAAGCGGTCGGGGCCCGGGCCCTGGACGCCGGCCGCGCGGGCCGCGGCGATGGCGGCCTGCGAGGCGGGCGCCGGGGTGAGGCCCTTGCGCAGCTCGATGCCGCGGGTCGCCGCGTACAGCTCGACGGCGATGATCCGGGTCAGGTTGTCGACGGCCGTACGCAGCTTGCGCGCGGCCGACCAGCCCATGGAGACGTGGTCCTCCTGCATCGCGGAGGACGGGATGGAGTCGGCGGAGGCCGGCACCGCGAGCCGCTTCATCTCGCTGACCAGGGCGGCCTGGGTGTACTGGGCGATCATCAGGCCCGAGTCCACGCCGGCGTCGTCGGCGAGGAACGGCGGCAGGCCGTGGCTGCGGTTCTTGTCCAGGAGGCGGTCGGTGCGGCGCTCGGTGATCGAGCCGAGGTCGGCGGCGGCGATGGCGAGGAAGTCCAGGACGTAGGCGACCGGGGCGCCGTGGAAGTTGCCGTTGGACTCGACCCGCCCATCGGGTAGGACGACCGGATTGTCGACGGCTGCGGCCAGTTCGCGCTCGGCGACGGTCAGGGCGTACGCGATGGTGTCGCGTCCGGCGCCGTTGACCTGCGGGGCGCAGCGCACCGAGTACGCGTCCTGCACGCGCGGCGCCTCTTCCTCCTGGAAGTGGCCGGTCAGGCCCGAACCCTCCAGGACGGCGAGCATGTTGGCGGCGGAGGCGCCCTGGCCGGGGTGCGGGCGGATGGCGTGCAGTTCGGGGGCGAGCACCTTCTCGGTGCCGAGCAGCGCTTCGAGGGTGAGGGCCGCGGTGATGTCGGCGGAGGTGTAGAGCTTCTTCAGGTCGGCGATGGCCATGCACAGCATGCCGAGCATGCCGTCGGTGCCGTTGAGGAGGGCAAGGCCCTCCTTTTCGCGCAGCTCGACGGGTTCGATGCCGGCGGCGGCGAGCAGGTCGCCCGCGGGCTTCACGACGCCGTCGGGGCCCTCCGCGTCGCCCTCGCCCATCAGGGTCAGGGCGCAGTGCGACAGCGGCGCGAGGTCGCCGGAGCAGCCGAGCGAGCCGTACTCGTGGACGACGGGGGTGATGCCGGCGTTCAGTACGTCGGCCATGGTCTGCGCGACGGAGGGGCGTACGCCGGTGTGGCCGGAGGCCACGGTCTTCAGGCGCAGGAACATCAGGGCGCGTACGACCTCGCGCTCCACGCGGGGGCCCATGCCGGCGGCGTGCGAGCGGACGATGTTGCGCTGGAGCTGGGCGCGCAGGTCGGGGCTGATGTGGCGGGAGGCGAGGGCGCCGAAGCCGGTGGAGACGCCGTACACCGGCTCCGGCTTGGCGGCCAGGGCGTCGACGATCTCGCGGGCCCGGGCGAGGGCGGCGAGGGCGGCGGCGGAGAGCTCGACCTTCGCGTTGTGCCTGGCCACGGCGATGACGTCCTCGGGGGTGGTCCCGGAGGTCCCCACCACGACAGTGTGCATATCCATATTCAGCACCCTACGGATTGAATCCGGTCATGTCACTAGGTGCTGCGACCAACCCCTTGGGCTCCGCCCCAGACCCCGATCGGCCTGAACGGCCTCGTCCTCAATCGCCGGACGGGCTGAGGTTGCCGGTGTGGGCCAGCATCGCCCCCGCCAGGGGCGCGGGGAACTGCGCGCCCAGCCACCACGGACCCGCACCCGAGAACGCACCCTTCGGGGCTGCCGGTGGGGGCCAGCACCAGCCTCGGCAGGGGCGCGGGGAACTGCGCGGCCGGCCATCCACCGGCCCGCGCCGGAAAACCTACCGTTGGCCCCTGAAGCGGCGGCGATCGTGCGGCGGGGTCGGGGGGTTCTCGGCGAGGGCCAGGACCTCCCCGTCCCGCCCCGCCACCACCGGCTTCGCCGACCTCGCCGCCTTCGCCCGGTACTGCGCCGCGTCCGCGAGGCGGAACAGGCGCCGCGCCGAGCGCACCTCGCCGATGGGGTCGCCCGTGGAGGCGATGCCGCAGGCAACGCCCTCCCCGAGCTCCAACTCCCCGGCCCGCGAGCAGAGTTGTTCGCCGACCCGTACGACGTCGTCGGCGCTCGGACCCACCGAGAGCAGACAGAACTCGTCCCCGCCGAGCCGCGCGGCCAGCGCACCCGGCAGCATCGCGCCGCACAGCGAAAGCACCGAGCCGAAGCGTTCCAGCAGCCGGTCCCCCACCGCGTGCCCGAGCGTGTCGTTGACGCCCTTGAGCCCGTTCAGGTCGCACACGACGAGGCTGACGACCGAGCCGTCGGCGCGGTGGCGCTCCACCGCCTCGTCCAGTCGCATGTCGACCGCGCGCCGGTTGGCGAGCCCGGTGAGCGGATCGGTGAAGGCGAGACGGCGTACCTCTTCGAGGCGTTCGGTCTGGGCGATGCCGGCCGCCACGACGGAGGCAAGGACCGTGGCGAAGTCGGCGTCGGACGCGTCGAAGATGGGGGCACCGACCGGCCGGGCCACGTACAGCTCGCCCCACGCCCGGCCGTGCAGCACGATCGGGGCGACCACGCAGCAGCCACGCCCGCGGCGGCGCAGCGCGGCCACCCTCCCCCAGCTGCCGCTGGGAGGCACCCCCACATGGCCCTGGCCCGTGTCGCCCCCGGGGGGCGCGGTGGCCGTCTCGACCCAGGCGTTGGGCTCCCCGCCCCCGGCCCAGCGCTCGTGCAGGAACTCGGTGATCTCCGGGAACTGGTGCACGGGATAGGTCTCGCCGTCGGGGAACTCCTCCTCCCCGAAGGCCCGTTCGCCCTCGTTCACCAGGACCCTCAGGAGCCCGAGCTCGCGCTCCCACACCGAGAGCGCGGCGAAGTTCCCGCCGAGCGCTTCGCGCGCGCCGAGCGCGGCGGCGGCCCAGGACTCACGCGGCGTGTGCGCCGCGGCCATGGCCTGCGCCAGCGAAACCACGGCCCGCAGCCGGGCATCCTCTCCACCCATTCCTCCAGCTTAGGGAGGTTTTGCGCGTTTTGACCCGGGGGGACGCGGGACAGGCCGCCCGGGGCGCGTTCACCGCCCGGGCCACACCGGCTCGCGCTTCTCGTTGAACGCGGCCACACCCTCCGCGCGGTCTCCCGAGAACGCCACCGAGCGCCAGGCCGCGTCCTCGACCTCGAGGCCGGCCCGCAGGTCGAGCCCGTGGCCGAGCCGCAGCGCCCGCTTCGCCGCGCGCAGCCCGACGGGCGAGTTGGCCGCCATGCGCCCGCCGAGCGCCATCGCCTCGGCGCGCGCGTCCTCGGCCAGCACGTCCACAAGCCCCAACTCCCGTGCCTCCACGGCCTCGACGCGACGCGCGGTGAAGACCAGCTCGGCGGCTCGGGCGGCGCCCACCCGGCGCGGCAGGAGCTGCGTACCGCCACCGCCGGGGATCACGCCGACCGACACCTCGGGCAGGCCCACCACGGTGCTCGCGTCGCCCACGATCACGTCGCAGGCGAGCGCGAGCTCGAAGCCGCCGCCGAGCGCGAAACCGTGTACGGCGGCGACGGTGGGCATGGGCAGGTCGAGCACGCCGGTGTACGCGGCGCGCGCGGTGGGCCGCTGGCGTACGAGTTCGGCGTCGCTCAGGGAGTTGCGCTCCTTGAGGTCCGCGCCGACGCAGAACGCCCGCTCGTTGGACGAGGTCACCACGGTGACCCGGGCGTCGGCGTCGGCGGCCAGCGCGTCGCAGGCGGCGGCGATGGAGCGGGCCATCTCCGTCGACACCGCGTTCATGGCCTTCGGCCGGTCGAGCACCAGCTCGGCGACGTACCCCTCGCGCCGCACGACGACGAACTCCCCGAACCGCTGCTCGGCCATGGCAACCCCTCCGTTAACGAACGTTACGTCGGGGGTGATCCTAGGCCGTGACCCACGCCCTCCTCCAGGACAGGTCCGGCCTCCAGGTCTGCCTCCAGGACAGGCCCTCGGCCCTCTAGGACAGCCCTCGGCCTCTAGGACAGCCCTCGGCCTCGGGGACAGCCCTCGGCCTCGGGGACAGGGCCCTCGGCCTCTAGGACAGGCTCTTGGCCTCGCGGCGGTGCAGGAGCCAGGGCTCCACCACGCCGAGACCGCGCACCGGGCGCTGCCACATGGGCTGGAGCGCGAAGCGGTACTTCGTCGCGGGCACGGGCTCCGCGCCCTCCTTCTCGGCGGCCAGCGCGTCCTGCGCGGCCTGCGCCTCGGAGACGGGGGCGTCGCCGGTGCGGGCCAGCTCCTCCGCGAACGCGCCGTCCACCAGGACGGCGTCCTTGGGGGCTATCGAGGTGAGGCGGCTCGCGAGGTTCACGGTGGTGCCGAACACGTCGCCCATGCGCGTGGTGACGGTGCCGAAGGCGATGCCCACGCGCAGGGCCGGCATGGTCTCGTCACCGGCCATCGTCTCGATGAGCCGCAGCGAGATCTCGGCGGCCGTGCCCGCGTCGTCGGCGGCGAACAGGACCTCGTCGCCGAGGGTCTTGATGAGCCGGCCGCCGTGCGCCGCGACCAGGTCGGCGGCGGTGGTCTCGAAGGCCTCCACCAGCTCGCCCAGCTCCTCCTCCTCAAGGCGCCGGGTGAGCCGGGTGAACCCGACGAGGTCGGCGAAACCGACCGCGAGGCGGCGGTCCACCATCTCCTCGTCGTCGGCGGCCTGCACCACGCGCCCGGTCGCGGCGGCGAGCTGGCGCCGCCACACATAGACCAGGAACTCCTCCAGCTCGGGCAGCAGCAGCTCGACCAGGGGGTAGGTGACCTCGGTGCGGGTCATGCCGGGCTCGGGCGGCTCGGTCAGGCCCTCCAGAAAAGAATCGATCTGCCATTCGGCCAGCCGGGCGGTGGTCTGCCCGGTGGAGCGGGCGACCTGCACCGCCATCGGCTCGCTGAGCAGCCCCGCCTCCACCAGACCGGCGAGCCGGCGCAGAGCGAGCACGTCGGCCTCGGTGAGCGCCTTGGCCTGCCCGATGTCCGCGAACCCCATGGCCCGCCAGAACCGGGACGCGAGTTCCATCGAGACGCCCGCCGTACGGGCCGCCTGGAAGGGCGTGTAGCGGCGGTCGGCGCCGAGGATCAGCTGTTCCAGGCGGATGGCGAGCGGGTCGTCGGTGGGCTCGGCGGTGTGGTCGACGGCGTGGTGCGGCGTCGGATACGCGGAGACGGGCGCCTGGTCGGGGGCGCCGGAGCCGCCCGCACCGGCGCCGGGGCCGCCGCCCGTGCCGTCACCGGACTCCGCACCGGACCGTGTCTCGTCGACGGTCACCGGCCGCCTCCTGCCCGTTGCCTGCGCACTGCCCTGCCGATCTGTCGCTGGATCGGGCTCCACGATACGGCAGGTGTGCCGTAGCTCACGTCGCGGGAGCGTGTCCCGGCGCCGCCTACGGCGCGGCCGGCCGCAGGTGGACGATGTCGCCGGCCGCGACGGGCCGCTGGACGCCCTCCGCCGTGGCCAGCACCAGACGCCCGTCCCCGTCCACCGCGACCGCCTCGCCCGTCAGCGCCCGCCCCCCGGGCAGCTCCGCGCGCACGGAGCGCCCCAGGGTCGCGCAGCCCGCCGCGTACGCCTCCTGGAGCCCGGAACCCGCCGGGTCGCCCGCCGCCGCGCGCCAGGTCCCGTACCAGTGCTCCAGGGAGCGCAGCACCGCCCGCAGCAGGGTGTCGCGGTCGGTGGAGACGGCGCCGGCGAGCGCGAGGGAGCCCGCGCCGGGCACGGGCAGCTCATCGGCGCGCAGCGTGACATTGAGGCCGATGCCGACGACGACCCCGTCCGTGCCGGCCCGCTCGGCGAGGATGCCGCCGGCCTTGCGCTCCTGCCCCTCCACCGTGACCAGGAGGTCGTTGGGCCACTTCAGGGCGGTGTCGACGCCCGCGGCCCGGGCGAGCCCGGTCGCCACGGCGACGCCGGTGAGCAGCGGCAGCCAGCCCCACCGTTCCATGGGCACCGTCTCGCCCGGCTTGAGCAGGACGGAGAAGAACAGGCCCGAGCGGGCAGGCGCGGACCAGCGCCGGTCCAGGCGCCCGCGTCCCGCGGTCTGCTCCTCGGCGACCAGGACGGCCCCCTCGCCGAGCGCGTCCGCCTTCGCGGCGAGGTCGGAGTTGGTGGAGCCGGTGGCGGTGACCACGTCCAGGGCGGTCCACAGGGCGTCCGGCCGCAGCAGGGCGCGGCGCAGCGCGGTGGCGTTCAGGGGCGGCCGGTCGAGGTCGGACCAGCGGCTGTCGGGGGCGTCCTGGGGTGTCATGCAGCCAGGTTAGGCCGCGATGGCAAGGGGCTTCGGGTGTGGCCAACGCCGCACTGCCGAACCGTATCCGCACCACTACCCTACGAGTCAGTAGCCAGCCTACGAGTCCGTAGCCACCCCGTGACCAGGCAGGGAGCCGCATCCCGATGTCCGAGCCGGAAAACGCCCAGAGCGACGCCACCGTCGACCTCCACACCACCGCGGGAAAGCTCGCGGATCTTCAGCGCCGGATCGACGAGGCGACCCACGCCGGCTCCGCGCGGGCGATCGAGAAGCAGCACGCCAAGGGCAAGCTGACGGCTCGTGAGCGGGTCGAACTCCTCCTGGACGAGGGCTCGTTCGTCGAACTGGACGAGTTCGCCCGGCATCGCTCGACCAACTTCGGGATCGAGAAGAACCGCCCGTACGGGGACGGTGTGGTCACGGGTTACGGGACCGTCGACGGCCGCCCGGTGTGCGTCTACTCGCAGGACTTCACGATCTTCGGCGGCTCGCTCGGCGAGGTGTACGGCGAGAAGATCGTCAAGGTCATGGACTTCGCCCTGAAGACCGGCTGTCCGGTCATCGGCATCAACGACGGCGGTGGCGCCCGCATCCAGGAGGGCGTGGTCGCGCTCGGCCTGTTCGCCGAGATCTTCCGCCGCAATGTCCACGCGTCGGGCGTCGTCCCGCAGATCTCCCTCATCGTCGGCCCCTGCGCGGGCGGCGCGGTGTACTCGCCCGCGATCACCGACTTCACGGTGATGGTCGACCAGACCTCGCACATGTTCATCACCGGGCCCGACGTCATCAAGACCGTCACCGGTGAGGACGTGGGCTTCGAGGAGCTGGGCGGCGCCCGCACCCACAACACCACGTCGGGCGTGGCGCACCACATGGCGGGCGACGAGAAGGACGCGATCGAATACGTCAAGTCCCTGCTGTCGTACCTGCCGTCGAACAACCTGAGCGAGCCGCCGGCCTTCCCCGAGGAGGCCGACCTGGAGACCTCGGACGAGGACCGCGAGCTCGACGCCCTCATCCCGGACTCCGCGAACCAGCCGTACGACATGCACACGGCGATCGAGCACGTCCTGGACGACGGTGAATTCCTGGAGACCCAGGCCCTGTTCGCGCCGAACATCATCACGGGCTTCGGCCGCGTCGAGGGTTACCCGGTCGGCATCGTGGCCAACCAGCCGATGCAGTTCGCCGGTTGCCTCGACATCGACGCGTCGGAGAAGGCGGCGCGGTTCGTGCGGACCTGCGACGCGTTCAACGTCCCGGTGCTGACCTTCGTGGACGTGCCGGGCTTCCTTCCCGGTGTCGACCAGGAGTACGGCGGCATCATCCGGCGCGGCGCCAAGCTGATCTACGCGTACGCCGAGGCGACGGTTCCGCTGATCACCGTCATCACGCGCAAGGCGTTCGGCGGGGCGTACGACGTCATGGGCTCCAAGCACCTGGGCGCGGACCTCAACCTGGCGTGGCCGACGGCGCAGATCGCGGTGATGGGCGCGCAGGGCGCCGTCAACATCCTGCACCGGCGCACGATCGCGGCGGCGGCCGTCGAGGAGCAGGAGGGGGTGCGGGCCGGACTGATCTCCGACTACGAGGACACGCTCCTCAACCCCTATATCGCGGCGGAGCGGGGGTACGTGGACGCGGTGATCATGCCGTCGGAGACGCGGGCGCACATTGTGAAGGGGTTGCGGCAGCTGCGTACGAAGCGGGAGTCGTTGCCGCCGAAGAAGCACGGCAACATCCCTCTCTAGCCCTCTAGTCCACGAGTCGATCGTCGATCCAGGAGCCGCTGTGATCAAGGTAGTTCGGGGCAACCCGACCCCGGAGGAGCTGGCCGCCGCGCTGGCGGTGGTTCAGGCGCGCGCCGCGGCGACGGCGGCGGCCGGTACCGGCGCGCCCCGTCCGCGTGCGGGCTGGTCCGATCCCGCGCGCATCGCCCGCGGGGCTCTGCCGAGGCCGGGCACGCGAACGTGGGCCCGCACGTACTGGCCCGGCTAGGGGTTCCCCTTGCGACCCCGGCCGCGTGGAGTGCGGGCGGGGTTGCCCACGGGCGCCTTCCCGGCCGGCTTTCAGGTGCGGACCGTGCTCGCTCCTCGCGCAGTTCCCCGCGCCCCTGGCAGGGTCGGAGCTGGCCCGCATCGGCCACCTCAGCCCGTCCGGCGTTTGAGGACGAGGCCGTTCAGGCCGAACGGGGTCTGGGGCGGAGCCCCCGGGAGCTCGGCTGCGGGCCGTGGTCGCTCCTCGCGCAGTTCCCCGCGCCCCTGGCGGGGGCGGTGCTGGCCCGCATCGGCCACCTCAGCCCGTGGCCGTTGAGCATCTGGTGCGGGCCTGCATGGGCATCCTCAGCCTGTCCGGCGTTTGAGGACGAGCGCCTTCAGCGCGAACGGGGTCTGGGGCGGAGCCCCAGGGAGCTCGGCTGCGGGCCGTGGGCGGCTGGGCGCGCAGTTCTCCGCGCCCCTGGCGGGGTTGGGGGCCCGGCCAGGCGTACCTAGCCCGGCCGGGGTTGGGTGAGTATGCGTACTCAGGCGCCGCGCCGACGCCCGCCGCACTATCGAACCCATGCTGTGGTCAGACCCCAAGGACGAGCCTCCCAAGGAACTGCGCGACGCCCAGGCCATGATGCGCCGGGCGGGGCTCTTCCTCGCCCTCGCCATGATCGTGGCGATGCTCGCGGTCGGCCTGCGCTGACGCCCCCGCGGAGCCCGAAGCCGCCGGGCCGGGCCGGGAGGGGGCCGGGGCGGGCGCCTACGATGGCACGCATGACTGCTCAGCGCCGGCTCGTCCTCGCCTCCCAATCCCCCGCCCGGCTCGGCCTGCTCCGCCAGGCCGGCTTCGCGCCCGAGGTGATCGTCAGCGGCGTCGACGAGGACGCCCTGACCGCCCCGAGCCCCGCCGAGCTCGCCCTCGTACTCGCCGAGGCGAAGGCCGACGCCGTGGCCGCCCGCCCCGAGGCCGCCGGCGCCCTGGTCATCGGCTGCGACTCGGTGCTCGAACTGGACGGCCGCGCCCTCGGCAAGCCCGCCGACGCCGAGGACGCCACAGCCCGCTGGAAGTCGATGCGCGGCCGCGCGGGCATCCTCCAGACCGGCCACTGCGTGATCGACACCGCGACGGGCGGGCGCGCCGCCCGCACCGCCTCGACGGTCGTACGGTTCGGCGAGCCCACCGACGCGGAGATCGCGGCGTACGTGGCGAGCGGTGAACCCCTGTACGTGGCAGGTGCGTTCACGCTCGACGGCCGCTCGGCGCCGTTCGTCGACTCCATCGAGGGCGACCACGGGAACGTCATCGGGCTCTCGCTGCCCCTGCTGCGGGGGCTCCTGGCCGAGCTCGGACTCTCGGTCACCGACCTCTGGGCGTGACCCCGGCTCAGGCGGCCGCCGGGGCCCCGTGGTCGGGCGCGCCGGGCGCGTTTGGGGTCTCGTCCTTCGGACCGGGCGCGGGCCGCTCCCTCACGTACGCGAGGAGTACGAAGACGAGCAGCGCGAGCACGACCATGAGGACCGCGAACGCCGCCCACCCGACCAGGCCCACCAGGAACGCCCCGAGCACCGCGTGCACCACCGCGCAACCGATCAGGGTGATGCGCGCGACCCGGCCGGGCGCGCGGTCGCGGACGGCGACGACCAGCAGAAGGACCGCGCACACCACGAGGAACACCCCGAGCACGGCGCCCGCGACCCACGCCCCGGTGGCGATCGCGTAGGGATCGAGGCCGGCGAGGGCCATGTGCTGGTTGGCCGCCACCCTGCCCAGCACGTAGTTCACGAGCACGACGGCGGCGGCCTCGGCGACGAGGACGAGCGCGGCCACGATGGCGATCAGTCGTCGCAGCATGGCACGACCCCCTGTTACCCGTAGTACGGCTGTGGCGCGCACGCTACTAACGAGTAACGGTTCGTACAAGGGTCCTGGATGGATCAAGGGGCGGCGCCGGTACCGGAATCCGGCCGGATGCGGGAGGAAAGCGCTTCACGACGCGGCGTTCCGGCCGGAAAGAATCTCGGTGGGCGTACGCGGTCGTTCGTAGGGACTCGACAAAGAAACGCACGGACCTGCTGGGGCCCGAGACAGAGACCTTGACCACACCTCACCGCTACTGTGCGGTACGGGAGCCCGGCGTACCGTGGTTCGACAAGGGATTTCGCGACTTGAGCGTGCCTCGGATCACACTCCGTGTGGGCAAGCTCACCATTGGGGACGGGTCGTATGCCAGTGTGCGGCTTCCCTAAACTCAGCTTGTTTCAAGGAGGGAGCCATCGTGCGCAAGGTGCTCATCGCCAACCGAGGCGAAATCGCTGTCCGTGTTGCCCGGGCCTGCCGGGATGCCGGGATCGCGAGCGTTGCCGTTTACGCCGATCCGGACCGGGACGCTCTGCATGTCCGGGCAGCGGACGAGGCATTCGCCCTGGGCGGTGACACCCCGGCGGCCAGTTATCTCGACATCGCCAAGGTGCTCGCGGCCGCGGCCGACTCGGGGGCCGACGCGGTCCATCCGGGATACGGATTCCTTTCCGAGAACGCCGAGTTCGCCCAGGCGGTCCTGGACGCGGGCCTGACCTGGATCGGCCCGCCCCCGCAGGCCATCCGCGACCTGGGGGACAAGGTCGCGGCCCGTCACATCGCCCAGCGCGCCGGCGCGCCTCTGGTCGCGGGCACCCCCGACCCCGTATCGGGCTCGGACGAGGTCGTCGCGTTCGCCCGCGAACACGGCCTGCCCATCGCGATCAAAGCGGCCTTCGGCGGTGGCGGACGCGGCCTGAAGGTCGCCCGCACCCTGGAGGAGGTCCCCGAGCTGTACGACTCCGCGGTGCGTGAGGCGGTCGCGGCGTTCGGGCGGGGGGAGTGCTTCGTGGAGCGCTACCTCGACAAGCCCCGGCACGTGGAGACGCAGTGCCTGGCCGACACCCATGGCAACGTGGTCGTCGTGTCCACCCGGGACTGCTCGCTCCAGCGCCGCCACCAGAAACTGGTCGAGGAGGCCCCGGCACCGTTTCTGAGCGAGGCGCAGAACGCGCAGCTGTACGCCGCGTCCAAGGCGATCCTGCGCGAGGCCGGGTACGTCGGCGCGGGCACGGTGGAGTTTTTGGTCGGCGCGGACGGCACGATCTCCTTCCTTGAGGTCAACACCCGTCTCCAGGTCGAGCACCCGGCCACCGAGGAAGTCACCGGCATCGACCTGGTGCGGGAGATGTTCCGTATCGCCGACGGCGAGGAACTGGGCTACGGCGACCCGGTCATGCGCGGGCACTCCTTGGAGTTCCGGATCAACGGCGAGGACCCGGGCCGTGGTTTCCTGCCCGCGCCGGGCACCGTGACGCTGTTCGCGCCGCCCTCGGGGCCGGGTGTGCGTCTGGACGCGGGCGTGGAGTCCGGCTCGGTCATCGGCCCCGCGTGGGACTCCCTGCTGGCCAAGCTCATCGTGACCGGCGCGACGCGTGAGCAGGCGTTGCAGCGGGCCGCGCGGGCGCTGGCGGAGTTCACGGTCGAGGGCATGGCCACCGCCATCCCCTTCCACCGCAAGGTGGTCGCCGACCCCGCCTTCACCGCCGACCCCTTCACCATCCACACCCGGTGGATCGAGACGGAGTTCGTCAACGACATCCCCGCGTTCACGGCCACCGCCGACACGCAAGGGGATGAGGAGCCGGGACGCGAGACGGTCGTCGTCGAGGTCGGCGGCAAGCGTCTCGAGGTCTCCCTGCCGTCCTCGCTGGGTATGACGCTGGCCCGTACGGCCGCGGCGGGCGGCGCGAAGCCGAAGCGGCGGGCGGCCAAGAAGGCCGGCTCCGCCGCGTCGGGGGACACCCTGGCATCTCCCATGCAGGGCACGATCGTCAAGGTCGCCGTCGAGGAGGGCCAGGAGGTCAAGGAGGGCGACCTCGTGGTGGTCCTGGAAGCGATGAAGATGGAACAGCCCCTCAACGCCCACCGGGCCGGCACGGTCAAGGGGCTCGCCGCGCAGGTCGGAGCGTCGGTCTCATCCGGCGCCACCATCTGCGAAATCAAGGACTGACCCCCCCCTTTAACGGAGCCCCGGCCCACCCGCCGGCCCGGGGCTCCACCCCACCCCATGGGCCGAGGCCGCCGGACCGGGCCGGCACCAGCCCTGCCCCCGGACGGGCCGAGGCCGCCGGACCGGGCCGGCACCAGCCCTGCCCCCGGACGGGCCGAGGCCGCCGGACCGGGCCGGCACCGGATACCCAGGGGCGCGGGGAACCGCGCGACCAGCCCCGCACGATCCGCGCCCGAAGGCGGACCCCTTCGGGCCCCGGGGGCACACCGCTCCGGCCGGGGCCGGATGGGGCGGTGGCATGCTGGGGGCATGGACCGGATTTCGGGGGCGCCCCGCGCGCTGCGGGCGGACGCACGGCGCAACCGCGACCGCCTGCTCGCCGCAGCCCGCACCGCCTTCGCGGAACACGGCACGGACACCTCGCTGGAGGACGTGGCCCGCAGGGCAGGAGTTGGCATCGGCACCCTGTACCGCCACTTCCCCACCCGGCACGCCCTGCTCAGCGCGGTGTTCCAGAGCGAGGTGGACGTCCTGCTCGACCGGTCGAGAGAGCTGCTGGACGCCGAGCACCCCTGCACCGCCCTCGTCGAGTGGCTGCGCGCCATCATCACGCACGCGGGCGCGTACCGGGGCGTGGCCCGCGCCCTCATGTCGGCATCGGGCGACGCCAGTTCGGCCCTGGCCCGGTGCAGCGAACCGATGCGGGAGGCGGGCGACGCCCTGCTCGTGCGAGCCCGCGCGGCCGGCTCCGTACGCGCCGACGTCACCATCACCGACCTGATGCAGCTCACGAACGCCATCGCGCTCGCGGCCGAACAGTCCCCGGAGGACCCGGAGTTGGCGGACCGGCTGCTCGCCCTCACCTACCGGGGCCTGAAGAACTAGCGCCGCCTGAAGGACTAGCGCCGGCGCAGATCCGCCACCCTCGCGCGCTCGGCGGGGCTCCCGGGGCCCTGCGGCTCGCCCATCGCCGCCGCGCTGCGCAACTGCGGCCCCGTACCGGGCGCGTGGGTTCGGCGCTGGCCGGGCAGCGGCATGTCGCGGCGCGGCGGGCGGCCGGGGGCGGCCTCGCCCGGTGGCGCCCCGGCGGCGCCGGCCACGGCGATCTGCACCCCCTGGTCGGCGAGCGCCTGGAGCTCGGTGGCGGCCCGGTCGTCGTGGACCGGCGGCTCGTCGGTGACCAGGCGCGTGATGACGTCCGTCGGCACCGTCTGGAACATGGTGTCGGTGCCGAGCTTGGTGTGGTCGGCCAGGACCACGACCTCGGCAGCCGCCTGGACCAGGGCGCGGTCCACGCTCGCGGAGAGCATGTTGGAGGTGGACAGGCCGCGTTCGGCGGTCAGGCCGCTGCCCGACAGGAAGGCGCGCGAGACCCGCAGGCCCTGGAGGGACTGCTCGGCACCGCTGCCCACCAGGGCGTAGTTGGAGCCGCGCAGGGTGCCCCCGGTCATGACGACCTCGACCCGGTTGGCGTGCGCCAACGCCTGGGCCACGAGCAGGGAGTTGGTGACGACGGTCAGGCCGGGGATACGCGCGAGCCGGCGGGCCAGCTCCTGCGTGGTCGTCCCCGCGCCGACCACGATGGCCTCGCCCTCTTCGACGAGACCGGCCGCGAGGTCGGCGATGGCCGTCTTCTCCGCGGTCGCTAGATGGGATTTCTGCGGGAAGCCGGATTCGCGGGTGAAACCGCCCGGCAGCACCGCACCGCCGTGGCGGCGGTCGAGGAGTCCTTCGGCCTCCAGCGCCCGCACGTCCCGCCGTACGGTCACTTCGGAGGTCTGGACGACGCGGGCGAGCTCACGGAGCGATACCGCCCCGTTGGCGCGCACCATTTCGAGGATCAATTGACGACGTTCTGCAGCGAACACGGAACTGACAGTAACCTGGGCGGCCGAATGTTCTCAGCAGTTTCCGCCGAATAACGGAAGGTGCACCCAAAGGGGGTCGGCAAGTGGTATACGTCCCGCGCGTCCCGCCGGGACGCCCGCCGCACTCGCCAACCCCCTGTCCCACCAGGCGAGTTACGCCTCTCCGGCCTTCTTGCGGGTGTGCAGCTGGCGCGCCACCTCGGCGATCGATCCCGAAAGCGAGGGGTACACGGTGAACGCGTTCGCGATCTGTTCCACCGTCAAGTTGTTGTCGACCGCGATCGAGATGGGGTGGATCAGTTCGCTGGCGCGCGGCGCGACGACGCAGCCGCCGACGATGATGCCGGTGCCGGGGCGGCAGAAGATCTTCACGAAGCCGTCCCTGATGCCCTGCATCTTGGCGCGGGGGTTGCGCAGCAGCGGCAGCTTGACGACCCGGGCGTCGATCTTGCCCGCGTCCACGTCGGCCTGGGTGTAGCCGACGGTGGCGATCTCGGGGTCGGTGAAGACGTTGGAGGAGACCGTCTTCAGGTTGAGCGGGGCCACCGCGTCGCCCAGGAAGTGGTACATCGCGATGCGGCCCTGCATGGCGGCGACCGAGGCCAGCGCGAAGATGCCGGTCACGTCGCCGGCCGCGTACACGCCGGGCGCGGAGGTGCGCGAGACCTTGTCGGTCCAGATGTGGCCGGACTCCTTGAGGCGTACGCCCGACTCCTCCAGGGCCATGTTCGCCGTGTTGGGGACCGCGCCGACCGCCATGAGGCAGTGGGTGCCGCTGATGACGCGGCCGTCGGAGAGGGTGACCTCCACGCGGTCGCCGACGCGCTTGGCGGACTCGGCGCGGGAGCGGGCCATGACGTTCATGCCCCGGCGGCGGAAGACGTCCTCCAGTACGGCGGCCGCGTCCGGGTCCTCGCCGGGCAGCACGCGATCGCGCGAGGAGACCAGGGTGACCTTGGAGCCGAGCGCCTGGTAGGCGCCGGCGAACTCGGCGCCGGTGACACCCGAGCCGACCACGATCAGCTCTTCCGGCAGCTCGTCCAGGTCGTACACCTGCGTCCAGTTGAGGATCCGCTCGCCGTCGGGCTGCGCGTCGGGCAGCTCGCGCGGGCTGCCGCCGGTGGCGATCAGCACGGCCTCGCAGGTCAGCATCTCCTCGGTGCCGTCGGCGGAGGTGACGATCACGTCCCGGGTGCCGTCGATGCCCTGGGGTCCGGCGAGCCGGCCCCGGCCGCGCATGACCCGGGCACCCGCGCGGGTCACGGAGGCGGTGATGTCGTGGGACTGGGCGAGCGCGAGGCGCTTGACACGCCGGTTGACCTTGCCGAGGTCCACGCCGACCACGCGCGCGGCCTGCTCATCGGGCGGGGTGTCGTCGGCGACGAGGATGCCCAACTCCTCGTACGAAGAGTCGAAGGTGGTCATCACCTCGGCCGTCGCGATCAGGGTCTTCGACGGTACGCAGTCGGTCAGCACCGACGCCCCGCCCAGACCGTCGCAGTCCACGACGGTCACCTCCGCACCGAGCTGGGCGCCCACCAGGGCCGCCTCGTATCCGCCCGGTCCGCCACCGATGATCACGATCCGCGTCACGAAAAAGTCCGCCTCGTAGTGTCGATCCCGGCCTGCCTGCCCGCCCGGCCGGGGGTCCGGGGCGGGGCCCCGGGGGAACGCAGTACATACCTCATTGTCCCGCACGCTTCAAGTGTCTTCGCCCCGGGGGCGCCATTCGGCCGTCGTGACGCGCTGTCGCGAGCACTTCGCCCGGGCGGGCCGTGCGAAGTGCCCCCGCGGGCCACTGTCGTACCCTCGACACCATGTCGCTCTACGCCGCGTACGCCGGCAACCTGGATCCGCGGCTGATGACCCGCCGCGCCCCGCACTCACCGCTGCGCGGCACCGGCTGGCTCAACGGCTGGCGCCTGACGTTCGGCGGGGAGCAGATGGGCTGGGAGGGCGCCCTCGCGACGATCGTCGAGGCCCCGCGCTCGCAGGTCTTCGTCGCCCTGTACGACATCGCGCCGCTCGACGAGGAGTCGATGGACCGGTGGGAGGGCGTCGGGCTCGACATCTACCGCCGGATGCGGGTGCGGGTGCACACCCTGGACGGCGAGGACGCGGCCTGGCTGTACGTCCTGAACGGGTACGAGGGCGGTCTGCCCTCGGCCAGATACCTCGGTGAGCTGGCCGACGCGGCCGAGTCGGCGGGCGCGCCCCACGACTATGTGATGGAGCTGCGCAAGCGCCCCTGCTGAGCCGCGCCCCAGGTCAGGGGCGTCCGGCGGCGGCGCGGGACCGGGCTTTGGTGCGAAGCCACAAACGGATCCGGCGAGTCCGTTATCCTCGGACATCTACGCGCGTAGGACTTCAGCGGTTACGCTCGTGCGCGTACTTCTTCTTTACCGGGGGAAAACCCCCCGGACCCGGCCGGACAGTCACCGGGCGGGACGACGTTCCTTCGCGAGGCGAGAGACCCAGTGAACGCATCTGCCACCCCGGACCAGCTCCAGGACGACCCTTACGCGGCCGCCGACGCCGCCGCCGCGCGCCTGCGTGAGCTCACCGGCGCCGAGACCCACGACGTCGCCCTGGTGATGGGCTCCGGCTGGGCCCCCGCCGTCGACGCCCTTGGCTCCCCCGAGGCCGAGTTCCCCGTGACCGAGCTGCCCGGCTTCCCGGCCCCGGCCGTCGAGGGCCACGGCGGCAAGATCCGCTCGTACAAGATCGGCGCCAAGCGCGTCCTGGTCTTCCTCGGCCGCACCCACTTCTACGAGGGCCGCGGCGTCGCCTCCGTCTCGCACGGCGTGCGCACCGCCGTCGCCGCCGGCTGCCGGACCATCGTGCTGACCAACGGCTGCGGCGGTCTGCGCGACGGCATGCGCCCGGGCCAGCCGGTCCTCATCAGCGACCACATCAACCTGACGGCCACCTCGCCGATCGTGGGCGCCAACTTCGTGGACCTCACCGACCTGTACTCGCCGCGCCTTCGCGCGCTGTGCAAGGAGGTCGACGAGACGCTGGAAGAGGGCGTCTACGTCCAGTTCCCCGGCCCGCACTACGAGACCCCGGCCGAGATCAACATGGTCCGCGTGCTCGGCGGCGACCTCGTCGGCATGTCCACCGTGCTCGAAGCCATCGCCGCGCGCGAGGCCGGCGCGGAGGTCCTGGGGATCTCGCTCGTGACCAACCTCGCCGCCGGTCTGACCGGTGAGCCGCTCAACCACGAAGAGGTGCTCCAGGCCGGCCGTGACTCGGCGGCGCGCATGGGTGAACTGCTCACCCGGGTACTCGACCGCATCTGAAATCCCTTCACAAGCCCTCCCCCCCGAGCCCCCTCCCCGAAAGGCTGACATCGTGACGCAGGACCTGATCGCGCGGGCCGAGGCCTGGCTGGCCGAGGACCCGGACAGCGAGACGCGCGAGGAGCTGGCCAAGCTCATCGAGAGCGCGTCCGACGCCGGGCACGCCGCGGACCTCGCCGCGCGGTTCAGCGGCACGCTCCAGTTCGGCACCGCGGGGCTGCGCGGCGAGCTGGGCGCCGGGCCGATGCGGATGAACCGTTCGGTCGTCATCCGCGCCGCCGCCGGGCTCGCCGCGTACCTCAAGGCCAAGGGGCAGGGCGACGGGGTCGTCGTCATCGGCTACGACGCCCGCTACAAGTCCGCGGACTTCGCGCGGGACACCGCGGCGGTCATGGTCGGCGCGGGGCTGCGGGCCATGCTCCTGCCCCGGCCGCTGCCCACGCCCGTACTGGCCTACGCCATAAGGCACTTGGGCGCCGTCGCCGGTGTCGAGGTCACCGCGAGCCACAACCCGCCGCGTGACAACGGCTACAAGGTCTACCTCGGCGACGGCTCCCAGATCGTGCCGCCGGCCGACGCGGAGATCGCCGCCGAGATCGCCGCCGTCGCCTCGCTGCACGACGTGCCGCGCCCCGAGAGCGGCTGGGAGGTGCTGGGCGAGGAGGTCCTTGAGGCCTATCTGGCGCGTACGGACGCCGTCCTGACCCCGGGCTCCCCGCGCACCGCCAACGTCGTCTACACGGCGATGCACGGCGTCGGCAAGGACGTCCTGCTCGCCGCGTTCGCCCGGGCGGGCTTCCCCGAGCCGGTGCTCGTGACCGAACAGGCCGAGCCCGACCCGGCGTTCCCGACGGTGGCCTTCCCCAACCCGGAGGAGCCGGGCGCGATGGACCTGGCGTTCGCCACCGCCCGCCGCGTGGAGAGCCGGGACGGCGGGGTGGACCTCGTGATCGCCAACGACCCCGACGCCGACCGCTGCGCCGCCGCCGTCAAGGACCGCGACGGCCAGTGGCGGATGCTGCGCGGCGACGAGGTGGGCGCGCTGCTCGCCGCCCACCTGGTCGCCAAGGGCGTGAGCGGCGTGTTCGCCGAGTCGATCGTGTCGTCCTCGCTGCTCGGCCGCATCGCCGAAGCGGCCGGGCTCGGGTACGAGGAGACGCTGACCGGGTTCAAGTGGATCGCCCGCGTGGAGGACCTGCGGTACGGCTACGAGGAGGCGCTCGGCTACTGCGTCGACCCCGAGGGCGTGCGCGACAAGGACGGCATCACGGCCGCCCTGGTCTTCGCCGAGCTGGCCTCCGTCCTGAAGGAGCAGGGCCGCACGGTCCTGGACCTGCTCGACGAACTGGCCCTGGCGCACGGCCTGCACGCCACCGACCAGCTGTCGGTGCGCGTGGAGGACCTGACGGTGATCTCCGACGCGATGGCGCGCCTGCGCGAGCAGCCGCCCCTCTCGCTCGCCGGCCTCGCGGTGACGAAGGCCGAGGACCTGACGGAGGGCACCGAGCACCTGCCGCCCACCGACGGCCTGCGCTACTACCTGGAAGGCGCCCGTGTGATCGTGCGCCCGAGCGGCACCGAGCCCAAGCTCAAGTGCTACCTGGAGGTCGTCGTGCCGGTCGCGTCGGCCGACGAGCTGGACGCGGCGCGCGCCAAGGGCGCCGAGCTCCTGGCCGGCATCAAGAAGGACCTCGCGGCGGCCGCCGGCATCTGACGGCGCGGGCGAGGAACGCAACCGGGGCGGTGGTCAAGGGACCACCGCCCCGGTCCTGCTTTCGGGTGATTTCGTACGGCGGTTGACGCAGCGGTGCCGCAATCGGCGGGGGCGCGCGCGAAAGGGTGGCATCCACCCCCTCGCGCCCTGTCCGAGCCAAGGAGCTGTCGCAGTGCCCCCGACCGCGCCGTCCCCCGCGACGACCACGGGCCGTCGCGGGCCCGTACCCGCCGCCCGCAGACGACCGGGACCGCGCGGCACACCCGGCCGGCCCCCGGCCACCGCCCTGGCCCGCGCCGCCCTCGCCCACGCGGGCCCCGCGCTCGCCGGCTACCTCGCGGTCCGCCTCCTGGGGACGCTGGTCCTCGCCAAGTGGGCGCACGCGCGCCACCACGGCCTGTGGCCGGTGCTCGCCACGTCCTGGGACTCCAACTGGTACCTCGGCATCGCGGCCCACGGCTATGTGCTGCCCGCCGACCCCAAGGAGACCAGCAACCTCGCCTTCTTCCCGCTGTACCCGGCCCTGGAGAAGGCGGTCGCGGCCGTCACGCCCGGCTCACGTGCCGGCGTGGGGCTGCTGCTGGCCGTGGGCTTCTCGCTGGTGGCCGCGTGCGGGGTGTTCGCGGTCGGGAGCCGGCTGCACGGCCGGCGCGCCGGCACCTGGCTCACGGTGCTGTGGGCCGCGCTGCCGGTCGGGGTGGTGCAGTGGATGGGCTACACCGAGTCCTTGTTCACCGCCCTGACGGCGTGGGCGCTGCACTGTGTGCTGGCGCGGCGCTGGGTCCTGGCGGGCGCCCTCGCGGCGCTCGCGGGCCTGACCCGGCCCACCGGGGTCGCGCTCGCGGCCGCCGTCTCGCTGGCCGCGCTCGCCGCCCTCGTACGCGGCCGCCGCGTGGAGTGGCGCACGGCTCTGGGGGGCCTGCTCGCGCCGGCCGGCTGGTGCGGCTACGTGGCCTGGGTGGGGCTGCGCGTCGGACGCTGGGACGGCTACTTCGCGGTGCAGAAACGATGGGACAACCAGTGGGACGGCGGCATCGGCACCCTGCGCGACATCCGTGAGCTGCTGGTGTACGCCCAGCGCCCGCCGCTGTTCCTGGTCCTGGTGACCCTGGTCCTGATCGGGTCCTGCGCGCTCTACCTGCTCTGTCTCGCCGACCGCCAGCCACTGGTGCTGCTCGTGTTCACCGGGGCGCTGCTCCTGGTCGTGCTCGGCAGCGGCGGGGTCTACTTCCCCCGGGCCCGCTTCCTGGTCCCGGCCTTCCCGCTGCTGCTCCCGGTCGCGCTCGCGCTCGCGAGGGCCCGGCGGGCGCCGGCCCTTGTGGTGCTTGCCGCGGCCGCCCTGTCCTCGGCGTGGGCCGGCGCGTACATGCTGCTCGTGTGGCCGGGCCCGCCGTGAGCGGCCCGGCCCGCGCCCGGCCCCAAGGCCTCAGCCGATGGCGAGCAGTACGGCGAACACGAGCGCGCCGGCCACGGCGGGCGCGATGACCTCGTACGCCCAGCGGACGCTCACGGTGCCCTGCGCGCTCTCGCGGGAGGCGCCCTGTTCGGCGAGGTCGCGCAGGTCCCGGATGGACTGGTCGGCGGCCGCCAGGCGCGCCTTGTCGTCGGTGACGTCGGCGCTCACCGAGGCACCGCGCCGGTCGCCGAGCGCGGCCGCCCTGGCCTGCTGGCGGGCGGCCCGCTTGCGCCCGCGCAGCGACACGGGGATCGCCCACATCTGGTACTTGCGCCCCGAGTGCGCGTAGACCTCGCTCGAATACCCGGCCCGCACGTCCGCCACCGCCGACCAGGGCAGCGTGATCGTACGGAAGGGGTTGCGCACCAGGAGCCGGTCGGCGCTCGCGAACACCGCCGGGCGCAGGCTGAAGGCGACGATCAGCGGCACCACGCACAGCAGGACGGCGAGCGCCAGCCAGGGGGCGTTGCCGTGGCCTTGGAACACGGCGTCGATGCCGAGCCAGAGGCAGAGCGCGAGCAGCAGCGCGCCACCGGCGATACCGGCGGATGAGCGGTAGGTACGGTCGGCGTAGGCCGGCTCGGCGGGCGGCGTGGGGCTCGTCATGGCCCGATTCTGCCTCACACCTTCGGGGGCGGCCGCGCTAGCCCACCAGATCCGCGTACACGATGATGTTGTCGGGCCGGTGCCCGCCGGTCAGTTCGCCGCCGCAGGTGACGATCCGCAGTTCGGGGCGGTCGGTGTTGCCGTAGACCTTCTGCGTCGGAAACGTCTTCTTGTCGACCTGTTCGAGCGCGCGGACCTTGAACTGCGCGGTCTTCCCGTCGGCGCGCTCGACCGAGACGGTGTCGCCCGCCTTGATTTTGGAGACGTTCTTCAGGACCGCGGGCCCCTGGACCGTGTCGAAGTGCCCGATGAGCACGGCGGGCCCGGTCTGGCCCGGGGTCACGCCCTTGTCGTACCAGCCGATCTTGTCGGCGTCGGCGACGGCGGGCACCTCCACGGTGCCGTCGGCGGCGAGTCCGAGGTCGAGAACCGGACTCGCGTCGACGCCGGCCGCCGGGATCCGTACGCGTACCGGCTTGGAGGCGGGCAGGGCGGTCGCGGGGGCGGAGGAGGCGGCGCTGGGTGCGGCGCTGGCGGACACGATGTTCGGGGGCGGGGTGGCGGGCTTCGCGGCGCTCGCGCCACAGCCGGTGACCGAGGCGCCGAGCGTGAGCAGGAACAGAGCGGCGGCGGCCGAACGGGCCACGCGGGTGCGGGACATGGGGCGCTCCGGGAGACGGAAGAGGGGCGGGCCCACTGGGGGCCCGCCCGGGGCGAGACGGTATGAGTGACGGCAGGAGACGGTCAGACGCGGCCGGCCGCGCGCCGGCGCAGCGCCACGAACCCGATCCCGCCGGCTACGGCGGCCGTCGCCGCCCCGCCCGCGACCAGGACACCGGTGTCACTGCCACCCTGCTGGAACTCGGCGCCGGCCGCGACGGCGCCCTTGGGAACGACGGTGGTCTGGCCGCCGTTCTGGACCGGTGCGTTGGCCGGGGTCTTGGCCGCCGCGGCGGTGGCGCCGGTGGCCGCCTTGGCGGGCGTGCCGCTCGCGCACCCGGCCGGGAGCTCGGGGAAGGCGCTGTAGGTGTAGGGGGCGCTGCCGCCCTGGGTGCGCTGGCCGAGCTTGGGCGTGGCGGACTTCGCGCCCTCGATGATCACGCCGGCGCCGAGGTCGCTGGGGTGGGCGCGGTCGACGGTGGCCCCGGCCTTGAGCGCGCTGTCGCGCAGGACCGCCTTCGGACCCTCGGGGCCGATGGTGAGCTTCACCGAGCCGCCGTCGTGGAAGACGCTGGTGACGACGGTGCTGACAATGCAGCCGGAGCGGCTGTCGGTGTACTCGGAGTACACCTGGCCCGTCTTGGAGCTGAGGGTCACGTGCATCCCCCGGTAGAACCCGTCCGCGTCCCATCCGGTGGCCCGGGTCTGAAGGACCGTCACGGACTTGCCGCCGGCGGCGGCCACGGCGCTGTACTGGCCAGGACCGGACTTGGTCACCTTCACCGACTCGCCGTCGACCAGCTTGTACGTCACGCCCGTCTCCGTGCAGGACTTGGGCAGCGCGGGGAAGGCGTGCGACTGCCAGGCGGTGTCGCCGCCCTGGGAGCGCTGGTAGAAGACGGGCGCGCCGCCCTTGGGCTCCTCGATCTTGATGCCGTCGGCCAGATCGGTGGGGTGGGCCCGGTCCACGGTGGCGACCGCCTTGCCGTCCGCGTCCCGGAGCACCGCGATCGGGCCGGTGCCGGGGTCGCTGGTGAGCGAGACGGACATGCCGCCGAAGGCCGAGGGGATCTTTTCGGTGACCTGGCAGGGTCCGGACTGCGCGAAGGCGGTCGCCGGGGTGAGGAGGGCCCCGGCGACGGCGGCGGTGGCGACGGCACCGGTGGCGATCGCGGCGCGGAGCGAGGTGCGGGTGTAGGTCGACATGAACGACTCCATGACGCAGGCCGGCCGAGCGGCCGGAAGAGGAAGAAGCGGAGGTCGCATGCCGCCTCCTCTGCCGGGTGGGGCCGCTGAGGCTGGGCGGGGCTGCAAGAAGAAACTTATGGAGCAGCTGTGCGAGAAGCGTCCGCCCCGTGTCACGGGCGTGTGACAGGCCTCACCGGCAGCCACCTGCGCCCGGAGGGCTGTACAGGAAGCTACGCGCGTAGATATGCTCATCTGGTGACCATGCCCACCAATGCACCTTCTGCTGCCCTCGCCGACGCGACCGCGTCCGACGGCGCGCTGCGTCGCTTCCTCCACGGGCTCCCCGGCATCGACCCGGTGGGCCTGGAAGCGCGTGCCGCGTCCCTCGGCACCCGCTCGATCAAGACCTCGGCCAAGGCCTACGCCATCGACCTGGCCATTTCGATGATCGACCTGACGACGCTGGAAGGCGCGGACACCCCGGGCAAGGTCCGGGCGCTCGCCGCCAAGGCCGTCAACCCCGACCCGACCGACCGCACCACCCCGCACACCGCCGCCGTCTGTGTGTACCCGGACATGGTGGCGACCGCCAAGGAGGTGCTGAAGGGCTCGGACGTCAAGGTCGCGTCCGTCGCCACCGCCTTCCCGGCGGGCCGCGCCGCGCTGGCGGTCAAGCTCGCCGACGTACGGGACGCGATCGCGGCCGGCGCCGACGAGATCGACATGGTGATCGACCGGGGCGCGTTCCTGGCCGGTCACTACCTCAAGGTCTACGAGGAGATCGCGGCCGTCCGCGCCGAGTGCGGCGACAAGGCCCGCCTCAAGGTCATCTTCGAGACCGGCGAGCTGTCGACGTACGACAACATCCGCCGCGCCAGCTGGCTCGGCATGATGGCCGGCGCCGACTTCATCAAGACGTCGACGGGCAAGGTCGCCGTCAACGCCACCCCCGCCAACACCCTGGTCCTGCTCGAAGCCGTACGCGACTTCCGCGCCCAGACCGGCACCCAGGTCGGCGTGAAGCCGGCCGGCGGCATCCGCAACACCAAGGAAGCCATCAAGTTCCTGGTCCTGGTCAACGAGACCGTGGGCGAGGGCTGGCTGGACAACCACTGGTTCCGCTTCGGCGCCTCCTCGCTGCTCAACGACCTCCTGATGCAGCGTCAGAAGCTGGCGACCGGCCGTTACTCCGGCCCCGACTACGTGACGGTGGACTGATCACCATGGCAATGGAAAAGCAGAAGGCCGCGTTCGACTACGCGCCCGCTCCCGAGTCCCGCTCGGTCGTCGACATCGCGCCGTCCTACGGCCTGTTCATCGACGGCGAGTTCACCGAGGCAGCCGACGGCAAGGTCTTCAAGACCGTCTCGCCCTCCACCGAGGAGGTCCTGTCCGAGGTCGCCCGGGCCGGCGCCGAGGACGTGGACCGGGCCGTCAAGGCCGCCCGCAAGGCGTTCGTGAAGTGGTCGGCGCTGCCCGGCTCCGAGCGCGCCAAGTACCTGTTCCGCATCGCCCGGATCATCCAGGAGCGCAGCCGCGAGCTGGCCGTCCTGGAGACCCTGGACAACGGAAAGCCGATCAGGGAGACCCGCGACGCGGACCTCCCGCTGGTCGCCGCGCACTTCTTCTACTACGCGGGCTGGGCCGACAAGCTCGACCACGCCGGGTTCGGTGCGAACCCGCGCCCCCTCGGCGTGGCCGGCCAGGTCATCCCGTGGAACTTCCCGCTCCTGATGCTGGCCTGGAAGATCGCCCCGGCGCTCGCCACCGGCAACACGGTCGTCCTGAAGCCCGCCGAGACCACCCCGCTCTCCGCGCTCTTCTTCGCCGACATCTGCCGCCAGGCGGGCCTGCCCAAGGGCGTCGTCAACATCCTCACCGGTTACGGCGACGCGGGCGCGGCCCTGGTCGAGCACCCGGACGTGAACAAGGTCGCCTTCACCGGCTCGACCAACGTCGGCAAGGCCATCGCGCGTTCCGTCGCGGGCACCGACAAGAAGGTCACCCTGGAGCTGGGCGGCAAGGGCGCCAACATCGTCTTCGACGACGCCCCCATCGACCAGGCCGTCGAGGGCATCGTCACCGGCATCTTCTTCAACCAGGGCCAGGTCTGCTGCGCGGGCTCGCGCCTGCTGGTGCAGGAGTCGATCCAGGACGAGCTCCTGGACTCGCTCAAGCGCCGCCTGTCCACGCTGCGCCTGGGCGACCCGCTGGACAAGAACACCGACATCGGCGCGATCAACTCCGCCGAGCAGCTCGCCCGTATCACCGCGCTCACCGCGACCGGCGAGGCCGAGGGCGCCGAGCGCTGGAGTGCCCCGTGCGAACTGCCGTCGGCTGGTTACTGGTTCGCGCCGACGCTGTTCACCAACGTCACCCAGGCGCACACCATCGCCCGTGACGAGATCTTCGGCCCGGTCCTCTCGGTGCTGAGCTTCCGCACCCCCGACGAGGCCGTCGCCAAGGCCAACAACAGCCAGTACGGCCTCTCCGCCGGCATCTGGACGGAGAAGGGCTCGCGCATCCTCGCGGTCGCGGGCAAGCTCCGCGCCGGCGTGGTGTGGGCCAACACGTTCAACAAGTTCGACCCGACCTCGCCGTTCGGCGGCTACAAGGAGTCGGGCTTCGGCCGCGAGGGCGGCCGGCACGGCCTGGAGGGCTACCTCGCCCCGTCGAGCCCGGAGGGTGAGCGCTAAATGAGCACCGTTGACAAGAGCCAGAAGAGCGAGCCGACGCGGCTGAGCGTCTTCAAGACCTACAAGCTGTACGTGGGCGGGAAGTTCCCGCGTTCCGAGAGCGGCCGGGTGTACGAAGTGGTCGACAGCAAGGGCACGTGGCTGGCCAACGCTCCCCTGTCCTCCCGCAAGGACGCGCGGGACGCGGTCGTCGCCGCCCGCAAGGCGTTCGGCGGCTGGTCGGGCGCGACCGCGTACAACCGCGGCCAGATCCTCTACCGCGTCGCGGAGATGCTGGAGGGCCGCAGAGGCCAGTTCGTGCGGGAGGTCGCCGACGCCGAGGGCATCTCCAAGCACAAGGCCGCCGCCGTCGTGGACGCGGCGATCGACCGCTGGGTCTGGTACGCGGGCTGGACCGACAAGATCGGTCAGGTCGTGGGCGGGGCCAACCCGGTCGCGGGCCCCTTCTTCAACCTCTCCACCCCCGAGCCGACCGGCGTTGTGGCGGTCCTGGCCCCCCAGGAGTCGTCCTTCCTCGGCCTGGTCTCGGTGATCGCGCCGGTCATCGCGACCGGCAACACCGCGGTCGTCATCGCCTCCGAGAAGGCGCCGCTCCCGGCGCTCTCGCTCGGCGAGGTGCTGGCCACGTCCGACCTGCCCGGCGGCGTGGTCAACGTCCTGTCCGGCCGCACGGCGGAGATCGCGGCGCCGCTGGCCGCGCACCAGGACGTCAACGCCATCGACCTGACGGGCGCGGACGCCGATCTCGCGCGCGACCTGGAGATCGCGGCGGCGGACAACCTCAAGCGCGTGCTGCGCCCGGGCCCCGTGGACTTCACCGCGGACCCGGGCACCGGCCGCCTCACCGCGTTCCTGGAGACCAAGACGGTCTGGCATCCGACGGGTTCGCTCGGCGCGTCCGGCTCGGCGTACTGAGCCGGCGCGTCCTCGCGCACGTCACACGGAAGGGCCCCGCCGGCGCCGGCGGGGCCCTTCTCGCGCCCTCCCGTGGCTTCCCCGCATCTCCCCCGTACGTTCCCCGTGTCCGTCAGCGCGGGAGCGCGCCGACCGCCGTGTCCACCACGGGCAGGTCCTTGAGGGCGGCGCCGCTCGTGAGGACGCCGGTGGCCGAGGTCGTCGAGACAGGCTTGAAGTCGGCGATCTGGGTGCCCACTCCATTGGTCAGCGGGTCGACGCCGGTGTTGGCCAGCGGGTCGAGCCGCAGGCCCGCCACGGGGCCGACGGTGTGGCCGACCGCGCCGGTCAGGCCCTGGGCCGCGGCCGTGAGGTCGTCGGCGCCCGCGTCGCGGCCGAGGGCGGGCGCGGGCATCGGCAGGGCCTGGGCGGCCTGGCCGGCGCCCACGAGGGCCACACCGGCGGCGGTGACGGTGAGCCCGGCGCGCAGCAGCGCCCTGTGACGCCGGGTGCCGGCGACGCCGGGGGCCTCGTGATGTGCCATGGGTTCCCACTCACTCTCGTAGCGTTCGAAGCGTAATCAGGCGAACACGAAGCGTAGTTGAGATGTGATGCTCGATACCACCGGCCTCCCCGATGGATCCCACTCCCGGGTGCATGGCCCACACTGGTGTCCCGTGAGCTCTTCTGCCGTGGCGACGCGCGTCGTCCTCCTCTCGGGGCCCTCCGGCTCCGGCAAGTCGTCCCTCGCCGCCCACACGGACCTGCCCGTGCTGCGCCTGGACGACTTCTACAAAGAAGGTGACGACCCGACCCTGCCGGTGGTGGCGGGCAGTTCGGACATCGACTGGGACTCCCCGCTGTCCTGGGACGCCGACGCGGCGGTGGACGCCATCGTGGAGCTGTGCCGCACGGGCCGCACCTCGGTGCCGCTCTACTCGATCGCGACGAGCTCCATCACCGGCACCACCACGCTCGCCATCGAGCGCACCCCGCTGTTCATCGCGGAGGGCATCTTCGCCGCCGACATCGTGACCCGCTGCCAGGAGCTCGGTGTCCTGGCCGACGCGATCTGCCTGCGCGGGCGGCCGAGCACCACCTTCCGCCGGCGCCTCCTTCGTGATCTGCGCGAGGGCCGCAAGTCGGTGGCGTTCCTGCTGCGCCGCGGCTGGCGTCTGATGCGGTCCGAGCGCGCGATCGTGGCCCGCCAGTCGGCCCTGGGCGCGCACCCCTGCGGCAAGCAGGAGGCACTTGGCCGCATCGCGGGCGCGGCGGCGGGCCGCTCCCGTACGGCCGCGGCGGCCTGAGCGGGCCCGGCGGGCGGCACACAACAGAGCGGCGGGGCCGATGGCCCCGCCGCTCCCCCCGATCCCCCCGGGGGTCCCCGTGTCCCCCGTGGACCCCCGTTTCCCTTTCCCCTCCCCCGGACCTTCAGGCCACCAGCTCGCCGAAGGACTCCTCCTCGTCACGGCCGAAGCTGAGGACGTCGTCCTCGCGCAGCCGGCGCAGCGAGCGCCAGATGCTTGACTTCACCGTGCCGACACTGATGTTGAGTATGTCCGCGATCTCCGGGTCGGTGCGGCCCTCGTAGTAGCGCAGGACCAGCATCGTGCGCTGCGTCTCGGGAAGGCGGGCCAGCGCCTGCCAGAGCACGGCGCGCAGTTCGGTGCCGCGCATCGCGTCCGTGTCGCCCGCCGTCTCCGGCAGTTCCTCGGTCGGGTACTCGTTCAGCTTGCGCCGCCGCCAGGCGCTGATGTGCAGATTGGTCATCGTGCGGCGCAGATAGCCGCCGACCGCCGCCTTGTCGCTGATGCGGTCCCACGCCCGGTAGGTGGAGAACAGCGCGCTCTGCAACAGGTCCTCGGCCTCGAAGCGGTCGCCGGTCAGGTGGTAGGCGGTGGCGTAAAGGGAGGCGCGGCGCTCCTGGACGTAGGCGGTGAACTCCGCCTCCGACAGGCTCGCCGGCTCCCCCGAGCCCTCCCGGTACGCCGCTTCTCCGCCGGTTCGCCACGCGTCGCCCCCGGACGGAACCGAAGGGGCCTCCACCACCGTCATGTAGGGCAGCGTCATGCGAGGGTCCTGCTGCGCGGAGGGCGTGTGCTGACGCCCGGCGCCGCGAGCGCACCCCCGCATGCTCGCGGCACCGGACTTCTCGGTGCTCCGTACGACGTCGTGGAGACGCGTCACAACTGCGCTGGAGTTGGTGCTGTGCAGTGCTTTCATCTCGCGCCCCCCGTCGGGTGGAGTCTGTGTTTCATCGGCGTGCTCGGTTACGAGGAAGAGCCTGCCCGGGCAGTTTCATGGGGTTGTCCTGCGACTGTCACAGAGGCGTCACAGCCGTCGTGGCGCACGTCCGCGCGGTCCGGGGGCAGGACGGGGGTCGTACTCCTTCCCCCCATGGGCCAGAATGACCTCTGTGCCTTTCCTGTTGCTGATCGAGGACGACGACGCCATCCGCACGGCCCTCGAACTCTCCCTGTCACGCCAGGGCCACCGTGTGGCCACCGCGGCGACGGGAGAGGACGGCCTGAAACTGCTGCGCGAGCAGCGGCCGGACCTGATCGTGCTGGATGTGATGCTGCCCGGGATCGACGGCTTCGAGGTGTGCCGCCGCATCCGGCGCACCGACCAGCTGCCGATCATTTTGCTGACCGCGCGCAACGACGACATCGATGTGGTGGTGGGCCTTGAATCCGGGGCCGACGACTACGTTGTCAAGCCGGTCCAGGGCCGGGTGCTCGACGCCCGGATCCGGGCGGTGCTGCGTCGCGGCGAGCGGGAGGCCACCGACTCGGCGGCGTTCGGCAGCGTGGTGATCGACCGGGCCGCGATGACCGTCACCAAGAACGGCGAGGACCTGCAACTCACCCCCACCGAACTGCGGTTGCTGCTCGAACTGAGCCGCCGTCCCGGACAGGCGCTCTCCCGCCAGCAGTTGCTGCGGCTCGTGTGGGAGCACGACTACCTGGGCGATTCCCGGCTCGTCGACGCCTGTGTGCAGCGCCTGCGCGCCAAGGTCGAGGACGTGCCGTCCTCACCGACGCTGATCCGTACGGTCCGTGGCGTGGGCTACCGCCTGGACACCCCCTCGTGAACCTGTCACACCGTCCCCGTACCCCCCAGAAGCAGGGCAAGTGAAGCGAGCTGTACTCGCCGGTCTGCGCTGGACCAGTCTGCGGCTGCGGCTCGTCGTCGTGTTCGCACTCGTCGCGCTCACCGCCGCCGTCTCCGCCTCCGGCATCGCGTACTGGCTCAACCGCGAGGCCGTGCTGGTGCGCACCCAGGACGCGGCCCTCAACGACTTCCGCCAGGGCATGCAGAGCCGGGCGGCGTCCTTGCCGTTGCAGCCGGCCGAGCACGACCTCCAGAGCGCCGCCCAGCAGATGGCGGACAGCTCCAACTCCCGGTACAACGTGGTCCTCGTGGATGAGCGCGCCCCGGGCAAGCCGATCGTGGGCGCGTCCGACCTGGACGTCTTCACGCTCGATGACGTGCCCGCCTCGCTCCAGGACGCGGTCACCAAGAAGCAGAAGGTCACCCAGACCAACGCCTACCCGTACCACCTCTTCTGGCAGCGCGTCACGCTGCACGGCCATCCCTACCTGGTCGGCGGCACCAAGGTGATCGGCGCCGGGCCGACCGGCTACATGCTGGCCCCGCTGGACCAGGAGCGGCGCGACCTCAACTCCCTGGCCTGGTCGCTCGGCATCGCCACCTTCCTCGCGCTGCTCGCCTCCGCGCTGCTCGCGCAGGCCGCCGCCACCACCGTGCTGCGGCCGGTACGGCGCCTCGGGGACGCGGCGCGCAGGCTGGGCGAGGGCAAGCTCGACACCCGGCTTCGAGTGTCCGGCACGGACGAACTCGCCGATCTGTCAAGGACGTTCAACCGCACGGCGGAGGCTTTGGAGAAGAAGGTCACCGACATGAGCGCGCGCGAGGAGGCGAGCCGCCGTTTCGTCGCCGACATGTCGCACGAGCTGCGTACGCCGCTGACCGCGCTGACGGCCGTCGCCGAAGTCCTCGACGAGGAGGAGGACAGCCTCGACCCGATGATCGCGCCCGCCGTGCGGCTCGTGGTCTCCGAGACGCGGCGCCTGAACGTCCTGGTCGAGAACCTGATGGAGGTCACCCGCTTCGACGCGGGCACCGCGCGTCTGGTCCTGGACGACGTGGACATCGCCGACCAGATCACCGCGTGCATCGACGCCCGGGCCTGGCTCGACGCCGTCGAACTGGACGCGGAGCGCGGCATCATGGCCCGCCTCGACCCGCGCCGCCTGGACGTGGTCCTGGCCAACCTGATCGGCAACGCGCTCAAGCACGGCGGGTCCCCGGTGCGGGTCTCGGTGCGGGTGGAGGGCGAGGAGCTGGTCATCGCGGTACGCGACCACGGGCCCGGCATCCCCGAGGACGTACTGCCGCACGTCTTCGACCGGTTCTACAAGGCCAGCGCCTCACGGCCGCGTTCGGAGGGCAGCGGGCTCGGTTTGTCCATCGCCATGGAGAACGCGCACATCCACGGCGGCGACATCACCGCCACCAACTCCCCCGAGGGCGGCGCCGTGTTCGTGCTGCGCCTGCCGATCGACGCCACGCCGCCCGCCGGCCCCCGGACGCCGGAAGGAGACGCGGCGCAGTGAGAGGACCCCTTCACCGGCCGGCCGTCGTGCTGGCCGGGCTCATGACGCTGGGCGCGGCCGCGTCCGGCTGCGGCATCCGTCCCACGTCCGTCCCCGTCGACGCGGGCCCCGCGCCGTCGCGGGTGGCGTGCACGGTGTCGCAGGACGCGCTGACCCCGCAGTTCGAGGGCGTCACCGTCCAGGTGTATCTGGTGTGCGGCGCCCAGCTGGTCACGGCCGAGCGTTCGGTACGCATCCCCGAGAGCAAGGGCGCGGCCGACCGGGTCCGTTTCGCGCAGGCGCTGCTCGACGCGCTCATCGCCCCGGCGTCGGGCGAGGAGAAGGACGCCGGGTACACCACGGCCCTCAAGGGACCGCTGACCGTCTCGGCGGCCCGCCCGGGCGACCCGGCGGGCACGCTGCGCCTGAGCCGCGAGCCCGAGGCCCTGTCCGCCCGGGCGCTCTCGCAGGTGGTGTGCACGTTCGCGGAGAACACCCCGGCCGCGCCTGACGCCCAGCAGATCCTGCTCGGCGGGCCTGGCGGGGATCCGGCGCGCGGCTACAGCTGCACCTCCGAGATGAAGTCGCGCCCCGACAGCACGGCCACCCTCGGCGAGATCGCCCCCTCCCCGCGGGCCTAGGGGGTGGCTGGTGGATCAGGGTCGGCACCCCCGGCCATGGTCCACCAGAGACCCCCTAGAGGAGCACTCGGGGGAATCACCCGGCCGAGGCGGAACCGTTCCCGCCGCCGTCCGCGTCTTGGGCAGCGTGCAGCAGCGTGAAGGTCAGGGCGGCGACGCCGTCATCCGGTTCCGCGTGGTGGGATGCGTGCTCCTCCTCGCGCATCTGCTGCTCGTGGCATGGGTCACCCTGCGTCCACGGGACGTGCTGTGGGTGACCGCCACCAATCTGACCCCGCTCGCCGGCATCAAGGCCGATCTGGCGCTCGGCCCCCTGGAGGCCGCCCACCGGATCGGCGAGGGGCTTCTGCTGCTGGCGCCGCTCGGGATACTGCTCCCGCTGGCCGGCGGCCGCCTCTGGGTCTCCCCGCTCGCCTCGCTGGTCCGCACCGTCCTGGCGGGCGCGCTGATCTCCCTCGGCATCGCCCTGCTCCAGACGGCCGTGCCCGGACAGGTGCCCGATGTCGACGCGCTGCTCCTGAACACCACCGGAGTGGCCCTGGCCCACCTCGCGGTGGTACCGGCGGGCCGGCGCGGCATACGCCGCAGGAACCAGCGCGTGGGCCCCGCCCCCGTCCTTCGGGAGGACTCCGCTCAGGGGCGCACCCCGACGATTCCCAGGGTCGGGATCGCCCCGTAGCCCGAGGCCGCGCGCCGCGCCGGGCTGGACCATGGAGACATCACGAGGGAGCCCACGCAGAGGGCTCCCCGCCCGCTCCCGAAGGAGCCTTCCATGAGCGCCTCTCTCGTCCGACCCACCGAAGGCCGCATGATCGGCGGGGTGTGCGCCGCACTCGCACGGCGTTTCGGCACCTCCGCGTCCACGATGCGCGTGATCTTCCTGGTGTCGTGTCTGCTTCCGGGGCCGCAGTGCGTGCTCTATCTGGCCCTGTGGGCCCTGATCCCCGGCGAGAAGTCACCCCGCGCCGCCTGGTAGATCACCGCCGACAGGTCAGCGCCGGCAGGTCACCGCCGGCAGGTCAGCGCCGGCAGGTCAGCCGGTCCCGGACCTGGCCAGTTTGGCCAGCTGTACGTCGGCGATCTCGCGGGGCACCCGCACCGCCGGGGCCCGGCGCCCGGACAGGTCGATCGCCATGAACCGCACGATGGTGGCACCCCGGCGCACGACGACGATGTGCACCGGCGCGGGCGCCTGCCGGCTCGGCGCGGTGGCCGTCCAGCTGACCGATTCTCCGCCCAAGACGTCGTAGGGCACCGCCCGCACGTCCTGATAGGTGGCCTCGCGGCCGTCGAGCAGGGTGGCGAAGTCTGTCCCGCAGCGGGTCAGCGCGGTGCGCAGCCGGATCATCAGGTCCCGCGCGTCCGGCTCGGCGTAGGCCGAGAGCGACGCGGACACGGCGAGGCCGGGCACGCTGCGGGAGCCGAGGCCCCGGTTCACGGTCGCGCGGGCGCGGTCGTCGGGGCGTTCGCCCATGACTTCGGCGAGCGGCGCGCAGGCGGCCCGGTCGGCGTGCGGGGTGCCGCGGGTGTCGTCGGGCGAGGGGTCGCCCGACACCTGGTAGCCGGGCACGTCGGCGGCCGCGAGCGCGGCGCGCGCAAGGGCGGCGCGCATCGGGGAGGAAGCGCCCGCGAAGCCGTCGGGCCCACCGCGCGGTCCGGCGCAGGCCGCCGCGGCCACCGCGGTCAGGGTGAGCACCGCCGCTCGGGCGTACGCCGTCGGACGCATGATCCGGACCCTACTCGGACACCCGAGGGGCGCGCACCCGGCTCACGGGTGCCCGCCCCTGGCGGGCCGGTCCAGGTCAGCCGGAGAGACCCGGCAGTCCGCCAGTGTTGAGGCTGCCGGCCACCGGCCCTGTGGGCAGTCCGCCGAGGAGCCCGGCGACCGGGTCGGAGCTGGTGCCCTTCTTCTGGCCGGCCAGCGCCTCGGGGGAGGCCGCGGGCACCGCCCGGGCGACGACGCCGAGCGGGGTGCCGGCGGTCAGGCTCGACACCGTTCCCATCGGAAGCGCGGGGGCGGCGGAGGCCGTACCGGTACCGACGGCAGCGAGGGCGGCGGCGCCGAGGGCAACGACACCGATCGTCTTGGGGGACTGCTTCATCAGAGGTTCGTCCTTGGGAAGGGGAGGGTGGGCGGCTCGCCAAGGTAGTCACGCCGGGACCCGGGGGCAAACACCCGAAAACGGCCGGGCGTTCGGCCACCCGGCCGTTCCCGTCCGCCGGGGATCAGCCGCTCGCGGAGGCGGAACCGCTGGTCGTGGCCGTCTGCTGGAACAGCCATTCGGATTTCAACTCGGCATAACCGGGCTTGATCACCTCATTGATCATCGCGAGCCGTTCATCGAAAGGAATGAACGCGGATTTCATCGCATTGACCGTGAACCACTGCATGTCGTCGAGCGTGTAGCCGAACGCCTTCGTCAGGTGCTCGAATTCCTGGCTCATGCTGGTCCCCGACATCAGCCGGTTGTCGGTGTTGACGGTGGCCCGGAAGTGCAGTGTGCGCAGCAGCCCGATGGGGTGGTCGGCGTACGAGGAGGCGGCGCCGGTCTGGAGGTTGGAGGTGGGGCACATCTCCAGGGGGATCCGCTTGTCGCGCACGTACGAGGCGAGCCGGCCGAGCTTCACGCCGCCGTCCTCGGTGACCTCGATGTCGTCGATGATGCGGACGCCGTGGCCGAGCCGGTCGGCGCCGCACCACTGGAGCGCCTGCCAGATCGACGGCAGGCCGAAGGCCTCGCCTGCGTGGATGGTGAAGTGGTTGTTCTCGCGCTTCAGGTACTCGAAGGCGTCGAGGTGACGGGTGGGCGGGAAGCCCGCCTCCGCGCCCGCGATGTCGAAGCCGACGACGCCCGAGTCCCGGTAGGAGTTGGCCAGTTCGGCGATCTCCAGGGCGCGGGCGGCGTGCCGCATGGCGGTCAGCAGCGCGCCCACCCGGATGCGGTGGCCGCCCGCGCGGGCCCGCTTCTCCCCTTCGCGAAAGCCCTCGTTGACGGCCTCGACGACCTCTTGGAGGGTGAGGCCCCCCTCCAGGTGCTGCTCGGGCGCGTAGCGCACCTCGGCGTAGACGACGCCGTCCTCGGCCAGGTCCTGGGCGCACTCGGCGGCGACGCGGACGAGCGCGTCGCGGGTCTGCATGACGGCGCAGGTGTGCGCGAAGGTCTCCAAGTACCGTTCGAGGGAGCCCGAGTCGGCGGCCTCGCGGAACCAGATGCCGAGCTTGTCGGCCTCGGTCTCGGGCAGGCCTTCGTACCCGACTTCGCGGGCGATGTCGATGATGGTCCCGGGGCGCAGACCCCCGTCGAGGTGGTCGTGGAGCAGCACCTTCGGGGCACGGCTGATCTGATCCGGGGTGGGCACGGATGCGGTCTGGCTCGTCATCTGCGCACTCTAGCCCCTACGCGCGTAGATCGCCGGGTGTCGGGCGTCCGGGCGCCCAGGCGTCGTCGATACGTAACAGTGACCGTGCGGACGGGTGGCGTACACCCGGGCTTCTGAGACTGTTCTGCCATGGCACAGCAAGCGATTCCCCTGCCTGCTGCCCGGCTGGGACGGGCCGTCGGTGCGACCGGCGCCGGCGCGACGGTCAGCGGTGTGGTCCTCGTGCTCCCGGACGGCGACCCCGTCTCGGCACGCCGGCCCTCCCCCTTCTCCTACGCGGCCGCGCTGCCCCTGGCCCGCAGGCTGGCCAGGGACGGCCGCGCGGCGGGCCTGGTGGCGCACGGCGTGCACTACCGCGCGGGCGGCTGGAACGGCGGCGACGCCCGGCTCGCCCTGGACGCCGAGTGGGCGGCCGACGAGGCCGTACGCCGCTACGGCGATGTCCAGGTGTGCCTGGCGGGACACGGCATGGGTGCCCGCGCGGCGCTGCGCGCGGCGGGCCACCCGGCGGTCAACTCCGTTCTCGCGCTCGCCCCTTGGATCCCGCCGGACGACGTGACGGCCGATGGGGAGCCGGTGAAGCAGCTCGTGGGACGGCGGGTGCTCATCGTGCACGGCACCAATGACGCGCGCAGCGACCCCGAGCTCTCCTACCGCCTCGCCGAGCGCGCCAAGAAGGCCAACCGGGACACCTGCCGCTTCGAGGTCCACTCCGACGGCCACGCGCTGCGCCAGCACCGCCCCGAAGTGCACGCGCTCGCCGTGGACTTCGTGCTCGGGACCCTGTGCTCGCGCCCGTACGCCCGCCCGGTCGAGGACGCCTTCGCCGCGCCGCCGCCGCTGGGGCTGCGCATGCCCCTGGCCGCGGGGTTCGGCAAGTCCCTGCACCCGTAAGGGAGTTGCTGGGCCTCGGTCCGGGAACTCACTGCGGGATCAGCTTGCCGCGCCGGGACAGCAGGAAGGCCTTGAAGGCGGCCACCGGCGGGGTGTCGGGGTGGCCGTCGAGCCAGGCCACGCCGATCTCGCGCACCGCGCGCGGCGCGGTGACGGTCAGCTCCACGACCCCGGGCCTGGCCACCGCCGGTGGCGGCAGCAGCGCCACGCCGAGCCCGGCGGCGACCAGACCGCGCAGCGTCTCGGCCTCCTCGCCCTCGAAGGCGATGCGCGGCGCGAACCCGGCCTTGGCGCACAGGTCGTCGGTGATGCGCCGCAGACCGTAACCGGGCTCCAGCGTCACGAAGGTCTCATCGGCGGCCTCCGCGAGCCGCACCCGCTTGCGCCCCGCGAGCCGGTGGTCCTCGGGCACCACAAGACGCAGCCGCTGCTCGTCCAGGCGCCGGGCCACCAGGTCGGGCGCGTCGGGCACCGGCGAGGTCAGACACAGGTCGAGTTCACCGGCCCGCAGCCGCTCGATCATCGCCTCGCCGTAGTTCTGTACGAGGGTGAAGCGGATCCGGGGATGATCGGCCCGGAAGGCGCGGATGAGACCCGGCACGGTCTCGGACCCCATGGTGTGCAGAAAGCCGAAGGCGACCTTTCCGGTGCCCGGGTCGGCGTCCGCGCGCACCGACTCGGCGGCCCTGCCGACCTCGGCCAGCGCCCGCTCGGCCGAGCCGAGGAAGGCGCGGCCCGCGGCGGTCAGCGCCACGGTGCGGCCCTTGCGCGCGAACAGGGCGACGCCCAGGTCCTCTTCGAGACGGACCATGGCGCGCGAGAGGGTCGACTGCGGCACGCCCAGTTCGAGCGCGGCGCGTGTGACGTGCTCGTGGCGGGCCACCCCGACGAAGCAGGCGAGGCGCGGCGCGAGCGCCATCGCGGCGCCCTCCATGGATTCTACGTAACTGTTCAATGACACGCGCGCCTCTGACCTCGGCTGATGCAGGAGTGGATTGATTGTCCCCCATCTGTGCATTGGACGCATCAACGAAGGCGGGCCTACGGTCTTGGCATGCCTCCCGCCAGTACCGGGGCGTCCACCACCGTGGCCGCCTCGACCTCGTCGTCCCCGCTCCAGCTCGCCCCGGGCGCCGCCGGTTACCGCCGGATGAGCTTCGCGCTCTTCGCCGCCGGTGTCGCCACCTTCGCCCTCCTCTACTCCACCCAGGCCCTGCTGCCCCTGATCTCCGCCGACCTCGGGGCCACGGCGAGCGCGGCCAGCTGGACGGTGTCGGCGGCCACCGGCGCGCTCGCCCTGTTCGTCCTGCCGCTCAGCGCCCTGTCCGAGCGGTTCGGGCGCACCCGGATGATGACGGTGTCCCTGGCGGTCGCGGTGGCGGTAGGCCTGTTCGTGCCGTTCGCGCCGAACGTGACCTGGCTGGTGGCGCTGCGCGCCGTCCAGGGCGCGGCGATAGCGGGACTTCCGGCGTCGGCGATGGCGTACCTGGCGGAGGAAGTGCGGCCGAAGGCGCTGGTCGCGGCGATCGGCCTGTTCGTCGCGGGCAATTCGATCGGCGGCATGAGCGGGCGCATCCTGACCGGCTGGGTCGCCCAGGCCCTCGGCTGGCGCGCGGCGCTGCTCGCGGTGGGCGTACTGGCGGCGGTGTGCGCGGTCGCCTTCAAGGTGCTGCTGCCCAGCGCCCGCAACTTCCAGCCGGGTTCACTGAACCCGCGCGCCCTGGCCCACACGGTGCGCGGCCACCTCACCGACCCGCTCCTGGTCCGGCTGTATGTCATCGGCGCGCTGTTCATGACGGTGTTCGGCGCGGTCTACACGGTGATCGGCTACCGCCTCACCGCGGCCCCCTTCCATCTGCCGCAGGGCCTGATCGGCTCGATCTTCCTGGTCTACCTGGTCGGTACGGTCTCCTCGGCCACGGCCGGCAAGCTGGTGGCCCGGGTGGGCCGCAGGGGCGCCCTGTACCTGGCGGTGTCCACGACGGCGGCGGGCCTGCTGCTCTCACTCGCGAGCTCCCTGCCGGCGATCCTCGCGGGCCTTGTCCTGATCACCGCGGGCTTCTTCATGGGCCACTCCGTCGCCTCCTCCTCGGTCAGCCACACCGCCAAGCAGGGCCGCGCCCAGGCGTCCGCGCTCTACCAGTCCGCGTACTACCTGGGCTCCAGCGCGGGCGGCACGCTCGGCGCGGTCGCCTTCCACGCGGCGGGCTGGCCGGCCACGGTGGCGCTGGGCCTCGTCGCGGTCGTCGGCGTCGTATCGGTGACTCTGTACGGCACCCACGCGGCCCGCGCCGAGCGCCGCGTCCAGCGCCTGCGCTTGGCACACGCCCGCCCCTGACCTGCGCTTTCTTCGGTTAAGCGCGCGATTGTCAGTGGGGTCGGGTAGCTTCGCGAGTGCTGGTAGTGCACGGTGCGACACGGGGTGGACCGATGAGTGATCTGGCAGCGGCGGCGGACCTGGACGTACGCCTGGAGGAACACCGCAGGGAGCTGACGGGGTACTGCTACCGCATGCTCGGCTCGGCCTTCGAGGCGGAGGACGCGGTGCAGGACACGCTGGTGCGGGCGTGGCGGAGCATCGACAAGTTCGAGGGCCGCTCCTCCCTGCGCTCGTGGCTGTACCGCATCGCGACCAACGTGTGCCTGGACATGCTGACGGCAGGCAACAAGCGGGCCCGCCCGATGGATCTGACGGCGGCCACCCCGGTGGCCAACGCCCAGCTCAACTCCCGCCCGGAAGTGACCTGGTTGGAGCCGGTGCCGGACGGCCGGGTGCTGCCCACTGTCGAGGACCCGGCGGAGGCGGCGCTGGCCCGCGAGTCGGTGCGGCTCGCCTTCGTCGCGGCGCTCCAGCACCTGCCGCCCAAGCAGCGCGCGGTGCTGATCCTGCGCGAGGTGCTGGCGTGGAAGGCGGCGGAGGTCGCCGAGCTCCTGGACACGACGGTCGCCTCGGTCAACTCCGCGCTCCAGCGCGCCCGTTCGACGCTGGCCGAGTCCGACCCGAAGCAGACGGACGCGGCCGACCCCCTCGACGAGGAGCAGCAGAAGCTCCTGGACCGCTATGTGGCGGCCTTCGAGGGCTACGACATGACGGCCCTGACCGCCCTGCTCCACGAGGACGCGACGCTGTCGATGCCGCCGTACGACCTGTGGCTGCGGGGCCACGACGACATCGTGGGCTGGATGCTGGGCGTGGGCTCGGTCTGCCGCGGCTCCCGCCTCCTGCCGACGGTGGCCAACGGCACGCCGGCGTTCGCCCACTACCACCCGGACCCGGCGGGCGGGTTCGCCCCGTGGGCCCTGATGGTGCTGGAAACGACCGGGGGCAAGGTCTCGGGCATCACGTCCTTCCTGGACACGGAACGCTGGTTCCCCTTGTTCAACCTCCCGGCCCGCCTTGACGCGGAGGGGTACGCGGTGACGGCCGACTGAGGGGGGCAGCCTCTCGGTGCGGGGTGCGCGGAGCTGTGCCTTTTGCGACGCGGCCCCACCGCGACCGCCGTGGCCCCGGCACCGGGTGCTCCTACGGCGCCGGGGAAACCGCGCGGGACGCGAACAGCCGGCACCGAGACCCGGGCCACGACCCCTACCCGTAGAGCCGGCCCGGCATCACCGCACGCGCGCGGTCGAGCAATTCGCGGGCCACCGCGTTCTTGGCATGGGGCCGCAACATCCCCGCCATGCGGGACATCCGGTCATCCGCTCGCCCGGACTGCACCAACGGGTAGTCGTCAAGCGCCAGACCCCAGGTATGGCAAGCCGCTTCAAGGTGTCCGACCTGCAACTGCCGTTCGGCCAGAAGCCCCCGGCGGTGCACACGAGAGCGCCGGTAGACATTGTGCCGCGTCCGATCGGACTCCAGCATCGCCTCGACCGCGCCCGCCACATCACCCAGCTCATAGCGGACCTGGCTCACGTGGTAGTGAAGGGAAGCGGGATCGTACGAGCCGAAGGCCTTCCCCCGGGATTCGGCTCGGTCCATGGCGACCTCGGCCTCACTCATGTACCGCAGCGCGCCGACTCGGTCTCCGGTCTGCGCGGCGGCATGAGCTTGCTGTCCGGCCAGGAAGGCCCGCATGCGCGGCCCTGCGGCAGGCGAGGCCGCAGCTGCCGAGTCGGCCAGCCGCGCCGCCGTTCGGCCGTGCCCCAGATCGACGGCTTGAACGCTCATCCCCCGCAGCGTGGTGCAGTAGGTCAGGTGATCGTCGGCCGCCCCCGCAAGCTCAAGAGCCTTCACGTAGTAGCCCTGCGCCAGCCCGTGCAGGCCCTCGTCCACCGCCATGTATCCGGTTAGGTAGCAGAGGTCCGATGCGGCCGACCGCATGGCGTTCTTGACCGCTTCGGAGCCATCGGCGCGGAGAGCGGGAGCCACCGTGTTGACCAGAAAGGCGGCAGCCATGGGGCGTGCGTACCGTCCTCCGAACTCGTCGTCCAGATCGGAAACGCGCTCGGTCATGGCGACGACCATGTCGACGTCGTGCGGGCCGATACGCGTGGTCTTCCCTGACTGCAGAGCTTCCGCACGACCTACGACGTCCGGCCATCCGGGGATCGTGAGGGCCACGGAGAACAGGCCCGCACCGAGCACGCCTCGCCGTGACGGGCCCATGTCCCCCCTCCCCAACTCGACCAGCCCCTCCACCGCATCGGGCACGGGTGCAGACGGGGCCGAGCAACGCCCGAACCCCGCCTCGGCGTGGGTCACGGGACGCTGAAGCCGTCGCGACAGCGCTTCGACGATGAAGCCCCGCACCCGGTCCCGGGGCGTCGTACCCCCGAGCCAATGATGTGCCGCGGAGGCGATGTATCGCAGGGGCGTGCCGTTCTCGCTCCCGACCAGGTTCACGGCGCGCGCCCATTGGCTGAGCGTCCAGCCGCTTTCCGCGAACAGTCGCCGCAGGTGATCGTTCGGCATGCCTGCCATCGTCGCCAACTCCCCTCGCCAGTAAGCGATTTAAACGTTATAAATCCGCCGCGCCGCATCCACGGTACCGCTGAGCGTGGTCATGCGGTTGCTTAGAGACAGGAGAGACCACCGAGGAAGGAACCGCGCCATGGACGTGGACAGCACCATGCACCGGGCCGAGGACGCCACCGAAAGCACCGCCGAATACGCGGTGGACACGGCGAACGACAACAGAATCGGCGTCGTACAGGAACGCTTCGAGGGGAGCGTGTACCTTCGGCCGCCGGGTGGCGGAGTGGAGTGGACCACCCGGCCCGAGGCCCTGCGCCACCCCTCGGCCACCGAACTCGTCCAGGCACACGTCCTCGACACTCCCGTCCAGGGGCGACGGAACCGATGAGCATCAGGAGCGCCGCACGGTTCGTGCGCTACCGCGTCATGGCCCACCCGGACGGACCCTTCAGCATCTCGGCTACGTGCGTGAAGGGGGCCTGCCACTTCGTGGTCCTTCCGACGGACCAGGTCGACAAGGCGAGCCAGGCCATGCGGCAGCACACGGCGAACACCGGCCACGCCGTCTTCACCCGCACGGTCCAGGACACGGCCGTCGTGGTCCTGGCCGACCGGGCCGAACAGGAACGACGGGCCCAGGCCAACGCCTTGGAATACAGGCACCTCGGCGGCGCCGCCGAGGACGCGCGGGCCGACACCCGAAGCATTGAGTAACCCCCAGACCGCGTCCAGTACCGGTCGCAAGGGGGCCGAACTGGCGGGCACGGTCGGCGCGTTGCTCACCGGACAGTGGCGCACCGCCCACGCGGGAGGCCCACCGCGTGGCAAACGAAGCGAAAGCGAAGTAAAAAAGGAGGGTCAACTGGCATGGAAGGCGTGTCCGGCACCGAGACAGTCCGGTTCGAGTACGTGACCTACACCGCGAGGCGCGAAACGTGCCCGGCCTGTCGCGAACCCATCCCCTTGGACCTGCCCGCCCAGCGAGGGACGCGCGCTCACGGGGACGGAACGCGTCGTATCGCCCATTGGCACCTTCGGTGCGTCAAGGCCGGCGAGACCCGGCCTAGGGTTCCGTAGTACGGCACGCCGAACACCGAATCATCCCGGCGCGGGAGCCCCGCACCCACCGTGGTGGCGAGCTCCCGCCACAAGGACTGGGCAGCCAGTGCCGAGCAGTTCAACCGACTTCCGGTCGGCGATGGCCGTCTGCCATCGACGCGCCCCGCCACTTCGGCGGGGTGGGATGGCGGGCCTCCCCTCACCCCTGGATCTCACGCATGAGCATGCGCAAAGTGAGGCTGTGCTTCTCGGGCAGCAATGCGTCCATGGCCGCCAGCGCGTAAGCGGCGCCTCCCTGCCGGTCTCCGGCACGCGCCAGCATCAAGCCCCGGTGCATATCCAGATGCGTGGCGGAGCGTGGCAGAGCCGGGGGGAGCTCCGCGCGGACCGCGTCCTGTGCGGCGACCGCCCCTGGCTCATCACCGAGCCGGGCCAGCAGCAGGGAACGGAATACGTTCAGCCGCGCCGGATCGCCCCGCAGGGCCGGAGCGTTGACCGGCGGGCGGTACCCACCGTGCATGGAGGAGGCCAACCGTGCGGCGACATGGGACGCAGGTTTCCGCCGTTCGACCTGCGTCCCACCCGTACGGGGAGTTCACTGATCAGCACGGGGTGCGGTGCTAGAGGCTTGCCTCTGCCCGTGTGGCGGACGCGACGGCGACCGCCGTGGTCAACGGGTCGCGGGCCGGGCGGCCGAGAAGATGCGCGAGGTCGGGAGTGGTGCCGTTCAGGAAGCCGTGGCGGATGCCCGTGGCGATCGACGCGAGCATGGGGGGCTGGAACGGCAGGAGCCCCGGCGTCTCATCGAGAAGCCTTCGGCGGTACTCGCCCAGGCCGATGGTGTGGTGCGGGACGCCGAGTTCGTCCGCCACCTGCCCCGCCGTGATCGGCGTGCCGACGAGGTCGTAGACCATGCCGTCGTGCCGCGCCGGATCCGCCGCCACGTTCGCCGCGGCATCGGCGAGGTCTTCCCGCGCGACCGCCGCCAGAGCGCCCTCTGCGAACGGGGATTCCACCGCGTCACCGGCCCACATCAGCAGGCCGCCGAAGAGCTCGGCGTACAGGCCGTTGCGCAGGATCGTCCACGGCAGGCCGCTCGACCGCACCAGGCGCTCGGTGGCCCGGTGTGCCAGGGCGAATCCGAGGTGGTCGCCGGCCGTGGTCAGGCTCGTGTACACGACGTGGCGCACGCCGTCACGGACGGCGGCGTCCAGGACAGCCGTGTGCCGGCCGACGACCTGATCGTCCTCGCCGTAACCGGCGGAAATCAGCACCAGGGTCGACACCCCGGTGAGATCGAGGCTCGCCGGATCGTCGAAGTCGAGGTGCCGCGTTCCCTCGCCCGGCGTGCGGCTGCCGCCCGTGGCGGTGGCGCCGCCCGCACGCAGCGCCGCGAGGGTGGCCGCGCCGAGGTTCCCGTTTGCGCCCGTCACCAAGATCATGTGATTCGCAGTCTTCCGTCGTGGTTCTCATCAGTAACTACGCTTGATCCTTCATCGCACGCCCACCCGCCACAAGAAGGCACTTTGATGTCAGCCACGCACACCGGGGTAACCACTCCTGCCGCCCTTGGCCCCTGTGGCCGCGAAGACCACCCCGACTGCGGGATCCGGGACGTCCTGGACCGCATCGGCGACAAATGGTCGGTGCTGGTGATCGTCGAACTCGCGGGCGGGCCGCGCCGGTTCCGCGAACTGCAACGCGCCGTCGACGGCATCTCCCAGCGCATGCTCACCCTCACCGTCCGCAGACTCGAACGTGACGGCCTCGTACTGCGCACCGTGTATCCGACCGTCCCGGCGCAGGTCGACTACCGGCTCACCGAGACCGGAGCCGGCCTGACCCACCTGGTCAAGGCACTCGCCGACTGGTCTCTGGCCCACCGGGGCGCCATCGCCGAAGCCAGGCAGGCGTACGACCGGACGCACCCCGACCACGACATTCATTGACATTGACGAGGAAGGCCGTCATCGCACGTCGGCCGTCCGCTCGCCGGACCCCGTGTCGGGACGTCCACCGGGCCCCGCACCGGGACGTTCGGCCGCGTGCGGCCCGGGTGTTACGGGGAGTCCAGCCCCAGCCCCGCCAGATCGAGCAGCGCCACCAACCCCGCCCCCGCGTTGCGCAGCACCACCCGTCCCCCGGCCCGCCGAGCCGTGAGCCGCAGCCGGGCCACGGCCTCGACCACGGCCAGGTCGGCCCGGGTCACCGCGCCGAAGTCGCACACCACCTCCCGCGCCCCGGCCCCGTACAGCCCACGCAGCCGCTCGCACAGGAGGGGTACGTCGGCGAAGGTGAGGGGGTCGGGCACGCTGAGGACGGCGGGCCGCTCCGGGGGATCGATGGGTTCCACACCGATGAGACCCCGGCGGGTCGCGGAAGTCATCGGTAGGCCGGAGCGAGCGGCCCGCCCCGCCTAGAGGACCGGGAATTCCCCGGTGTCGACTTCCAGGTCGAAGGGTGCTGGAAGCGTCAGCTTCGCGCCGTACTCGACGATGTCGAGGACCCGGTAGGTGCCGTGTTCGGGCGCGCGGTAGAGCGTCGGGGCCGGCCTGTCCGAGTGCCAGGGGTCGAGGAGCACGGCGTCGACGTGTCCCCCGGACGGCATGGGCGCCACGGTGATCACCCCGTCAAGGATCTCCACCTTCCGGCCCTCGGGTGCGTCCGTCCCCTCCCAGGTCCGGAGGACGTCGTCCCACTCATCGCCACTCCCCGAGTGATCGACGGCAATCGCGCCCACGGCGGCCCCCTACGTCGGTTCAACACGCAGTCCAGCACGCCGAACGGGACGATGACGGGTGCACGATCTCGTTCACCCGGACGTGGCCTCACAGTGCGTCGCGGTCCCAGCAGGGCCGTGGCCCCGGTCCTGCTGGGACCGGCTCCTAGTCGACAGGAAAAGCCCCCGTGTCCAGCCCCGGTCCGAACGGCGCGGGCAGCCGGATCACCTCACCGAACTTGACCGTCTCCAGAACCCGGTAGACATCGCCCTTCGGCTCGCCATAGAGCGTGGTCATGGGGCCGGCCGGAGCCCAGCGGTCGATGAGGAGGTAGAGCGGAACGCCCGCGGAGGCATAGCCCGCCGCCTTCGTCACGCGGTCGTGGACCGCGTTGGCCTTCGAGGTGATCTCCACGACCAACTCGGCTGCGGCCGCCGAGATGTAGCTGCCGGACCCTTCGTGCAAGAGGCCCTTCGGCACCACGGCGAGGTCGGGGATGTACAGACTGCTGCGGGAGGGCACTGCCGCTCCCAGCGTCTGATAGATCCCCCAGTCTTCGGGGATGGCCCCGTACAAGCGCCGCTGAACACTGTCGGCGATGTCGTTGTGGGCATTGGACGGCGGTGGTGACACGGTGACGATCCCCTCGATGATCTCCACCTTGCAGCCCTCGGGCCAGTCCGTCCCCTCCCAGAGGCGGACGACGTCGTCCCAACCCTGGCCGGGGTCGTGGCCAACCGTGAGTGCGCTCATGGCGGTCTCCCTACGTCGGTTCGTCACGCAGTCCAGCATGCCGAACGGGACCGGCGATGGTCCACCGGTCCCGTTCACCCATACGAGGGCGTCAGCCCAAACGCGCAGGTCAAGCGATACGTTCCCGCACGATCGGGGTCGCCGAGAAGGCCGTTCCCGCCGGCGCCACGTCGTAGGAGCCACCCAACGACTCCAGCGCGTACGCGAACTTCTCCGGCGTGTCCGTGTGCAGGGTCAGCAGCGGCTGGCCGGCCGTCACCGTGTCGCCGGGCTTGGCGTGGAGCTCGACGCCCGCGCCCGCCTGCACCGGGTCCTCCTTGCGGGCGCGGCCCGCGCCGAGGCGCCAGGCGGCGACGCCGATGTCGTACGCGTCCAGGCGGGTCAGGACGCCCGAGGAGGGCGCGGTCACGACGTGCTGCTCGCGCGCCACGGGGAGCTTCGCGTCCGGGTCGCCGCCCTGCGCCGCGATCATCCGGCGCCACACGTCCATCGCGGAGCCGTCCGCGAGGGCCTTGGCCGGGTCGGCGTCCTTGATGCCCGCCGCGTCCAGCATCTCGCGGGCCAGCGCGATGGTGAGCTCGACGACGTCGGCGGGGCCGCCGCCCGCCAACACCTCGACGGATTCCCGCACTTCCAGGGCGTTGCCCGCCGTGAGGCCGAGCGGGGTGGACATGTCGGTGAGCAGGGCCACCGTCTTGACGCCGCTGTCCGTGCCCAACGCGACCATCGTGGAGGCGAGTTCACGCGCGTCCTCGATGGTCTTCATGAACGCGCCGGTGCCGACCTTCACGTCCAGGACGAGGGAGCCGGTACCCTCCGCGATCTTCTTCGACATGATGGACGAGGCGATCAGGGGGATCGCTTCCACCGTGCCGGTCACGTCGCGCAGCGCGTACAGCTTCTTGTCCGCCGGGGCCAGGCCGTCGCCCGCCGCGCAGATGACCGCGCCGGTGGTGTCCAGGACGTTCAGCATCTCCTCGTTGGAGAGCAGCGCGCGCCAGCCGGGGATGGACTCCAGCTTGTCCAGGGTGCCGCCGGTGTGGCCAAGACCCCGGCCCGAGAGCTGCGGCACGGCCGCGCCGCACGCGGCGACCAGCGGGGCGAGCGGCAGGGTGATCTTGTCGCCGACTCCGCCGGTGGAGTGCTTGTCGGCGGTCGGGCGCGAGAGGGAGTCGAAGTTCATGCGCTCGCCGGAGGCGATCATGGCCGCCGTCCAGCGGGCGATCTCCTTGCGGTTCATGCCGTTGAGGAGGATCGCCATGGCCAGGGCGGACATCTGCTCATCGGCGACCACCCCGCGCGTGTACGCGTCGATGACCCAGTCGATCTGCTCGGGAGACAGCTCGCCCCGGTCTCGCTTGGTGCGGATGACGGAGATGACGTCCATGGCATTCCTTCCGGCTTGGTGCAGGTGGGTACGTACACACACGTTGGTACGTCCGCACACATGGGTACCTACGCGACTCTACGCGCATAGAGGGGAGTTGAGAGTGCGGCCCCCGCACGCGTGGTGCGGGGGCCGCGAGGTTACTTCAGGTGGTCCGGGCCGAAGGCCTGGGGCAGCATCTCGGCGAGCGTGAGCACACCCTTCGGGGTCTCCAACAGGAGGTCCGGGCCGCCGAATTCGAAGAGCAGCTGACGGCAGCGGCCGCACGGCACCAGCACGTCGCCGTGGCCGTCGACGCAGGTGAAGTGCGTCAGGCGGCCGCCGCCGGAGAGCTGGAGCGCCGAGACGAGCCCGCACTCGGCGCACAGGCCGATGCCGTACGAGGCGTTCTCGACGTTGCAGCCGGTGACCGTGCGCCCGTCGTCCACCAGGGCCGCCGCGCCGACCGGGTAGCCCGAGTACGGCGCGTAGGCGCGGGACATGGCCTCGCGCGCGGCCGTGCGCAGGGCCTCCCAGTCGGGCGTGGGCGTCATTTGCCCTGGCCCTTCCGGTAGCGCATGCCGTCCGCCTTGGGCATCCGCAGGCGCTGGGCGGAGAGCGAGAGGACCAGCAGCGTCACCACGTAGGGCGTCGCGCCGACGAAGTCGCCGGGCACGTCGTCGGTGACCAGGTACCAGACCAGGATGAGCACGGCCATCACCGCGCTGATCGCGGCCTGGATCATGGCCTTCTTGTACGCCTTCCAGCCCGCCAGCGCCGCGAGCAGCACGACGAGCAGGAGCAGCAGGGCGTGCACCGTGGGGCCGCCATTGCGCAGCTGGAGCGCGTCGGAGAAGCCGAACAGGCCCGCGCCCATGGCGAGTCCGCCCGGCCGCCAGTTGCCGAAGATCATCGCGGCGAGGCCGATGTAGCCGCGGCCGCCGGTCTGGTTCTCCAGGTAGATGTGCGAGGTGACCAGGGCGAGGAAGGCGCCGCCGAGGCCGGCGAGGCCGCCGGAGACGGCGACCGCCGCGTACTTGTAGGAGTACACGTTCACGCCGAGGGATTCGGCCGCGATCGGGTTCTCGCCGCAGGAGCGCAGACGCAGGCCGAAGGCCGTCTTCCACAGCAGCCACCAGGTGCCGACGAACAGCGCGACGGCGATGACGGTGACCCAGGAGACGTCGGTGAGCAGGCCGCCGATGATGCCGGCGAGATCGGAGACCAGGAACCAGTGGCGGTTCTGGATCGATTCCAGGCCCGAGGACAGGCCCGGGACGCTGAAGCTGGGCAGGGGGTCGGCGGGCGGCGACTGCTTGGGGTTGCCGCCCTTGACCTGGGCCTCGCCACCGTTGAAGAACAGCTTGGCCAGGTACTGCGTCACGCCGAGCGCGAGCAGGTTGACCGCGACACCGGAGACGATGTGGTCGACGCCGAAGGTGATGGTGGCGACCGCGTGGATCAGGCCGCCGAGGACGCCGAAGCCGATACCGGCGAGCAGGCCGAGCCAGGGGCTCGACTGCCAGCCGACCCAGCCGGCGCCGAACGTGCCGAGGATCATCATGCCTTCGAGGCCGATGTTGACCACGCCGGCCCGCTCCGACCACAGGCCGGCCAGGCCCGCGAGCCCGATCGGCACGGCGAGCCCGAGCGCGGCGCTGATCTGGCCCTCGCTGGTGAGCTGTTCGGCGCCGGTGATGACGCGTACGGCGGAGACGAGGATCAGCGCGCCCGCGATGATCATCAGGACCTGCGCGAGGGAGAACTTGCGCGTGGCGTTGCCCCGCTTGACCCCGGCCGGAGGCGGTGGGGTCGTGGTCGTGTCGGTCGTGACGCTCATGCCGTCACCTCCGTCTCGGTCTTGGCGGCCTGGGCCGCGAGCTCGGCGCCGACGCGCTGCTGCTGGCGCTTGAGGCCGTAACGGCGGACGAGTTCGTAGGCGATCACGACGCACAGGACGATGACGCCCTGGATCACGCCGAGGATCTCCTTGTCGTAGCCGATCACTTCGAAGTGTCCTGTGGTGCGCTCCAGGTAGCCCCAGAGCAGGGCGGCGAGCGCGACGCCCACCGGGTGGTTGCGGCCGAGCAGGGCGATGGCGATGCCCGTGAAGCCGAGGCCGAGCGGGAAGCTGTTGTCGAACTGGTGGCTGTCGTTGAGCAGCGTCGGCATGCCGACGAGACCGGCCACGGCGCCCGAGATGATCATGCTGGTGACGATCATCTTCTTGACGTCGGCGCCGCTGGCGGCGGCGGCCGACTCGGACTGGCCCACGGCCCGCAGGTCGAACCCGAAGCGGGTACGGCCGAGGGTGAACCAGTACGCCACGCCGACCAGGACCGCGACGACGATGAAGCCCCACAGCTGTCCGGCCGGGCCCATGTCCAGGGTGAAGAACCACGACGAGCTGGGCAGCGGCTTGGTGGAGACCAGGGTGCCGGCCTGGTCGAGCTGGCCGAGCCGGTCGGGCTGGAGCAGATAGGCGATGATCGCGGTCGCGATGGCGTTCAGCATGATGGTCGAGATGACCTCGCTGACGCCCCGGGTGACCTTCAGGACGCCCGCGACCGCCGACCACATCGCGCCGACCAGCATGGCGACGACGATGATGACCGGGATCTGCACGATGCCGGGCAGGTTCAGCGCGCCGCCGACCACCGCGGCGAGGAAGGCCGCGAGGCGGTACTGGCCGTCCACACCGATGTTGAAGAGGTTCATCCGGAAGCCGATGGCCACCGCGATGCCCGCGAGGTAGTACGTCGTCGCCTTGTTGAGGATGTAGACCTGGCTGTCGCTCGCCGAGCCGTACGACAGCATGTCGTTGAAGGCCGGGAACGGGTTCCTGCCGGTGGCGAGGATGATCAGGGCGGTGACGACAAGGGCCGCGACGAGCGCGAGCAGCGGCGCCGCGATCGCGAGGAGCAGCTTCTCCTTGTCGATGCGGGAGGTGAGCTTCTTCATCGGTCCTCTCCCCCAGTGTTGTGCTGGTGCTCCAGGTGGCCGCTGGCGGCACCGGTCATGGCGGAGCCCAGTTCCTCGGGGGTGATCGTGGCGGGGTCGGCGTCGGCGACCAGACGGCCCCGGTACATCACCCGCAGGGTGTCGGACAGGCCGATCAGCTCGTCCAGGTCGGCGGAGATCAGCAGGACGGCGAGGCCTTCACGGCGGGCCTCGCGGATCTGGTCCCAGATCTGCGCCTGGGCGCCGACGTCCACGCCCCGGGTCGGGTGCGCGGCGATCAGCAGCTTGGGGTGGTGGCTCATCTCGCGGCCGACGATCAGCTTCTGCTGGTTGCCGCCGGACAGGGACGCCGCGGTGACCTCGATGCCGGGGGTGCGCACGTCGTACTCGCGCACGATCCGCTCGGTGTCCTTGCGGGCGGCCCCGTTGTCGAGGAGGGCGCCCCTGGAGTTGGGCTTCTCGGTGACGTGGCCGAGGATGCGGTTCTCCCACAGCGGCGCTTCCAGGAGCAGGCCGTGGCGGTGGCGGTCCTCGGGGATGTAGCCGATGCCGCCCTCGCGGCGCTTGCGCGTGGGGGCGGTCGAGATGTCGGCGGTGTCCAGGGTGATGACGCCGCCGTCGGGCAGGCGCATGCCCATGATGGCCTCGACCAGTTCGGCCTGGCCGTTGCCCTCGACGCCCGCGATGCCGAGCACCTCGCCCTTGTGGATGGTGAAGGACACCGAGGACAGCACCTCGCGCACCACGCCGTCGGGGTCGGTGGCCGCCAGGCGCAGGTCGCTGACCTGGAGCATGGGCACCGTGGTGACCGTCGACTCGCGGGTCTCGGGCGAGGGCAGCTCGCTGCCCACCATGAGCTCGGCGAGCTGCTTGGTGGTGGTCGTGCGGGGATCGGCGGTGCCGACCGTGGTGCCGCGCCGGATCACCGTGATCTCGTCGGCGACCGACAGCACCTCGCCGAGCTTGTGCGAGATGAAGATGACGGTCAGACCCTCGGCCTTGAGCTCGCGCAGGTTGTCGAAGAGGGCTTCGACCTCCTGGGGCACGAGGACCGCGGTCGGCTCGTCGAGGATGAGGGTGCGGGCGCCGCGGTAGAGGACCTTCAGGATCTCCACGCGCTGGCGGTCGGCCACACCCAGGTCCTCGACCAGGACGTCGGGTCGCACGCCGAGGCCGTACGCGTCCGAGATCTCCTTGATCTTGTTGCGGGCCTTGGAGCCGATGCCGTACAGCTTCTCGCCGCCGAGGACGACGTTCTCCAGGACGGTCAGGTTGTCGGCCAGCATGAAGTGCTGGTGGACCATGCCGATGCCGAGCGCGATGGCGTCCGCCGGGCCGGCGAAGGAGGCCTGGGTGCCGTCGATGGTGATGGTGCCCTCGTCCGGCTTCTGCATGCCGTAGAGGATCTTCATCAGGGTCGACTTGCCGGCGCCGTTCTCACCGCACAGGGCGTGCACGGTGCCCTTGCGGACGGTGATGTCGATGTCCTTGTTGGCGACGACACCGGGGAATCGTTTGGTGATGCCGCGCAGTTCGACGGCGGGAGGGCTGGACGCGTTGATGGCGCACTCTCCTCGTGGGCAGGAGCAGGGGGGCGGGGAGCTTCCGGGGAAGCCGGGAAGCGTACTGGTGTGCCACGCCGGGTCCCGGCGTAGTAGTTCAGCACACTCACGGCGCGCCAACTCCGGCCTACGCGCGTAGAGTTGACACTTCGTTACGGCCCGGTGGGCAGGGCGGTCCCTGCCCACCGGGCCGGTTCGTGACGGGGCGGTCAGCGACCGCCATGGATCACGGGGTGGTCTTGACCTTGATGGTGCCGTCGACGATCTTCTTCTGGGCCGCGTCGAGCTGCGGCTTCAGGTCGTCGATGAAGCCACCGCTCGTGGCGAGCGAGACGCCGCCCTTGGCCAGCGGGTAGCTGTTGGTGCCGACCAGCGGCTTGCCGTCCTTGATCGACTTGATCAGGTCGTAGACGCCGATGTCGACGTTCTTGACGACCGAGGTCAGGATCGAGTTCTTGTACTTGGACAGCGAGGCCTGCTGGTACTGGTCGGAGTCGACACCGATCGCCCAGGCGCCCTTCTTGCCCGCGACGGCCTCGATCGCGCCGGTGCCGGAGGAGCCGGCCGCCGTGTAGATCACATCGGCGCCGTTGTCCAGCATGCCCTGCGCGGCTTCCTTGCCCTTGTCGGGGCTGGCGAAGCCGGAGGTGTCCGAGCCGTGCGACAGGTACTGGTTGTCGATCTTGACGTCCGGCTTGGTGTCCTTGACGCCCTGGTTGAAGCCCGCCTCGAACTTCTTGATCAGGGGGACGTCCACACCGCCGATGAAGCCGACGTGGCCCGTCTTGGACTTCAGCGCCGCGGCGACACCCGCGAGGTAGGAGCCCTGCTCCTCGGTGAAGACGATGTTGTCGATGTTCTTGGGGCCCTCGACGACGGAGTCGACGATGCCGAAGGTGGTGTTCGGGTACTTGTCCGCCACCTTCTTCATCGAGGTCGCGTACGCGTAGCCGATGCCGATGACCGGGTTGTAGCCCGCGCCCGCCAGGTCGGTGAGCCGCTGCTCGCGGTCCGCCTCGGTGTCGGTCGTCTTGGCGGTCAGCTCCTTCACGGAGCCGCCGAACTCGGACTTGGCCTTGTCGATGCCGCGCGCGGCGGAGTCGTTGAACGAGTGGTCGCCACGGCCGCCGACGTCGTACGCGACACCGATCTTGACGCCCTTGCCGCCCGTGGAGGACGACGAGGAGGTGCCCGAGTCCTTCTGGGAGGACGTGGAGCCACAGGCGGTGGCGGAAAGCGCGAGCGCTGCGGTGGCGACACCCGCGGCAGCGATCTTGGATACCCGGCGCAAGAGGAGGTCCCTTCAAACCTGAACCGAGGCGCCCCTACCGGCGCTGGTTTCGCGTCGGATCGTAACGCGCGTAGATGTCGCGTAAAGCCCTGTTCGGAAGCCGTTATCGGATCGTCGCGAACAGGGGATGAAGTGTCCGGTTACGAGCGGTTGCCATCCAGGAGCGCGGCGGCGGTGAAGAGCTCCACCCCGACCTTGATCGCGGCTTCGTCCGCGTCGAAATCACCCCGATGGAGGTCAAGCCGGGCATGGGAGCCGGGCGTACGGACCCCGAGCCGGGCCATCGCCCCAGGTACGTGCTCCAGGTACCACGAAAAGTCCTCGCCACCCAGTGACTGCTCCGTGTCCTCGACCGAGAAGGCGCCCCGGCGGGCGGTCATGGCGTCGTGCAGCAGTTCGGTGATGGCGGGATCGTTGACGACCGGGGGCACCCCTCGGACGTAGTTGATCTCCGATTTGGCCCCGTGCAGGGTGGCCACCTCGTCGATCGCGGCGTGTACGAGGTCGGGCGCGTCGCGCCAGGCCGCGAGGTCCAGGCAGCGCACGGTGCCGGCCAGCTCGGCGTGCATCGGGATCACGTTGCAGGCGTGGCCCGACTCGATGCGGCCCCAGGTCAGGGCGAGGCCCGCGCGGGCGTCGACGCGGCGGGCGAGCAGCGCCGGCACGTCGGCGGCGACCCGCGCGACGGCGGTCACCAGATCGGTGGTCAGGTGCGGGCGGGCGGTGTGTCCGCCGGGCCCGTCGAGGGCGACCTCCAGGCGGTCGCAGGCGGAGGTGATGGCGCCGGTGCGCAGCCCGATCCGGCCGGCGTCCACGCGCGGGTCGCAGTGCACGGCGATGATCCGGCCCACCCCGTCGAGGACGCCCGCCACGATGGCGTCGGCGGCGCCGCCCGGCAGCACCTCTTCTGCGGGCTGGAAGAGCAGCCGTACGGGCGCGGGGAGGCGGCCCTCGCGGTGCAGGGCGGCCAGGACCAGGCCGGCGCCCAGGACGGTGGTGGTGTGCACGTCGTGACCGCAGGCGTGCGCGCGGTCGGGCACGGTGGAGCGGTAGGAAACGCCCGCCTTGGCGTCGGGGATGGGCAGGGCGTCGATGTCCGCGCGCAGGGCGAGCATCGGGCGGGGGGCGCCGCCCTTGCTCGCGCCGCCGCCCTTCGGCCCGGTCGCGGTCCCGATGTCACAGATGAGTCCGGTGCCGCCCGGCAGGACGCGGGGTTCCAGGCCGGCCGCTTCGAGGCGGGCTCTGATCGCGGCGGTGGTCCTGAACTCCTGATTGCCCAGCTCGGGATGCATGTGCAAGTCCCGGCGGAAGGCGATGAGTTCGGCACACAGGGCCTCGCTCAGCTCGCCGGGCAGCGGTGCTTCGCCGGGCAGATCGGCTTCGGACTCACGGGACATCAAGTGGTTCACTCGTTGAGGGTAGGCCTTTTCGAGGGTCAACTCGCTCGCGATCAACAAAAGTTCAGTCGCATAGGGGAAAGAAAGCGGGTCACCTGGCGCATGGCGATCGCGTCGCCTGGGTACTGTATTTCGTCCTTTTGCCCGATGCCCGGGGCCGGCCCTCCCCTTCGCGCACAGCCTCGGCGCACAGCCTCCGCGTGGAGCCGGGCCGGTGCGCGCAAGATTCAGGCCGCCACCGTCGCGAGCCCGTGGGCCTTGCGCGCCGCCCCCGTCACGCCGTCGAGGAAGCCCTGCGCCCGGGGGGACGCCCGCTCGGTCAGCCAGCGCGGGTCGATGTCGCAGACCACGACGGACACGCCCGTGCCCGCGAGCGCGAGGGGCAGCGTGTGGACGACGGTGGAGGGAAAGCTGAGGACCGTACGGCCCACGGGCCCGCGCCGGGCTATCAGTTCGAGCGGCAGATCGGGCCGGACTATTTCGAGGCCCGTGCGGGCGTGCAGGGCGTGCAGTTTGTCCGCCGACTCCCTGCGGTGCGCGAAGTAGCGGGTCACCCCGTGCCTGGCGGCCAGCTGGCCGACGGCGTCGAGATAGCTCCCGGGGTCCACGACGCCGGTCTCCACCAGCGAAGTCCCCACCAGATCGGCCCCCTTGGTCAGCCTCGGCGGCCCGAAGCGCGCACGGGTCCAGCCGAAGGTGTTGGCCGTGACCGTGACCCCGTCGGGCGCCTCTATGGGCATCGCGCTGAACACTTCGACGCCGTGCCGCGCCCCGGGGGTGAGCCGGCGCCGGGCGGCGGCGGAGACCGGCGCGAACACCAGGTCGCGCGCGCCGGCCCTGCTGCCGCGCCGGTGCCAGCGCACCAGGCGTTCTCCGCCCGCGAGTTGGGAGACGAACTCCATCGTGGCCGTGCCGTCGTCGACGACCACCAGGTCGCGGGCGCCGGCCACGGTCAGGAGCAGTTGTACATAGCGCGAGAAGGGGTCGCCGATGACGATCCGCTCCGCGCGCCGCAGCGTCGGGGTGAGCCCGGCCACCGTGTGCAGCGGCGCCGTGAGACCGCCGCGCGCCTCCTCCCACCGCACCGTCGCGCCCGCGTCACGGGCCAGTTCGGCCATCCGGCGCAGCTGGCCGCGTGACATGGGGTCGGTCGGCGAGAGCACCACGACGGTCAGGCCCGCCAGGTCCTGCGTGGCGCGCTGCTGCACGGGCACGCCGTCCAGCAGCGGCCCTGGCGCGTGCGCCCACTCCAGGACGTTGAGCAGCTGGACCGGGCTCTCCACGAACGCGACGGTGGCGGCCATCTCCCGGGGCACGGTGGGCGGCCCGCTCAGACCGCGGCCGGAGCGCGGTCCTCGGTGGCGCTGCCGGCCCGCTCGGCGTCCTGGTCCGCTTCGGTCTGGGCGACGACACCGGCGACGCGGCGCAGCTTCTTCATCGGGGCGAGCTCGGAGTCGTAGACCTTCTTGACGCCGTCGCCGAGCGCCGCCTCGATGGTGCGGATGTCGCGGACCAGGCGGGCCAGGCCGCCGGGCTCGACGGAGGCGGCCTGGTCGGAGCCCCACATCGCGCGGTCCAGGGTGATGTGGCGCTCTACGAAGGTGGCGCCGAGGGCGACGGCGGCGAGCGTGGTCTGGAGGCCGGTCTCGTGGCCGCTGTAGCCGATCGGCACGTTGGGGTACTCGGCCATCAGGCTGTTGATCACCCGCAGGTTGAGCTCTTCGGCCTTGGCGGGGTAGGTCGAAGTGGCGTGGCACAGCAGGATGTTGGCGCTGCCGAGCACTTCCACCGCATGCCGGATCTGCTGCGGCGTGGACATGCCGGTGGAGAGGATGACGGTGCGTCCGGTGGCCCGCAGGGCACGCAGGAGCTCGTCGTCGGTGAGCGAGGCGGAGGCCACCTTGTGGGCCGGCACGTCGAACTTCTCCAGGAAGGCGACGGCCTCGGTGTCCCACGGGGAGGCGAACCAGTCGATGCCGCGCTCCTCGCAGTGCGCGTCGATGGCGCGGTACTCGTCCTCGCCGAACTCCACCCGGTGGCGGTAGTCGATGTACGTCATCCGGCCCCACGGGGTGTCGCGCTCGATGTCCCACTGGTCGCGCGGGGTGCAGATCTCCGGGGTGCGCTTTTGGAACTTGACCGCGTCGCAGCCGGCGTCGGCGGCCGCGTCGATCAGGGCGATCGCGTTGTCCAGGTCACCGTTGTGGTTGATGCCGATCTCGCCGGTGATGTACACGGGCCGGCCCGGACCTGCGGTGCGGCTGCCGAGGGTGCGCAGACGGTTGCTCATGAGGGCGTTTCCTTAGCTGTGCGGGGTGGGGTGTGGCTGGGGGTGCGTCGGGTCACGGGGTGGATGAGATGGCAGGTGAGGGGGTGCGGTCGAGCTCGGGTCCCAGGAGCCAGGCGGCGATCTCGCGGACGGCTCCCGCGCCACCGGGGGTGCGGGTGACGGCGCGCGCGGCGGCGCGCACCGAGTCGTGGGCGTCGGCGACGGCCACGGGCCAGCCGGCGAGCGCGAAGCAGGGCAGGTCGTTGACGTCGTTGCCGGCGTAGAGCACGCGCTGTGGATCGACGCCCTGCTCCTCGCACCACTGCTTGAGGGCGAGGTCCTTGCGGTCGATGCCGTGCAGGACGGGGATCTTCAGCTTGCGGGCGCGAGCGGCGACCACGGGGTTCTGCTCGGTGGACAGGATGAGCAGCTTCAGGCCGGCCCGGCGCAGGGCGGCGACGCCGAGCCCGTCGCCCCGGTGCACGGCGACCAGTTCGCGTCCCTCGGAGTCGATGAGCACCCTGTCGTCGGTCTGGGTGCCGTCGAAGTCGAGGACGACCGCGTCGACGTCGTCGAGTACGGGGGTGGTCGCGGGGTCGATGAGGGGGGCGAGCGCGCGGGCCCGCGCCAAGTCGTGCGGCTCGTCGATCTCCAGGACCCGCGCGGGGTCGGTGCGCACGAGCGCGGTGCGGCCGAAGAAGCGGTGCTGGTGCTTGCGGAAACCCGCGGCGTCCATGGCGTAGGCGGCGCCGGTCTCCAGGAAGTCCTGGGGGCGGTCCTGGCGGCGCGGCCGGAACGCCTTGTCGTGGCCCATGCCCTGGCCGCCGCCGAGTTCGTCCTCGCGCCACAGGAAGCCGTGGAAGGGGGCGACGGTCACCGCGCTGTCGGCGCCGTCCTCGACGACCGCGGCCGCCACGCCCTCGACGTCCTCGCGGGCCAGGAAGGGGCTGGTGCACTGCACGAGCAGCACGACGGCGGTGGAGGGGTAGGCGTCGAGGGCGTGCAGGACGGCGGCCTCGCTGCTGGCGGTGTCGCCCGCGATGGCGGCGGGCCGGACGACCACGTCGGCGCCGGCGGCGCGGGCCGCGGCGGCGATCGCCGGGTCGTCGGTGGAGACGGCGACGTCGGTGACGTGGCGCGCGGCGCGGCAGGCCAGCACGGCCCGTACGACGAGCGGGACACCGGCGACGGGGGCCAGGTTCTTGCCGGGCACCCCCTTGGAGCCGCCGCGCGCGGGGATCACCGCGAGGACCCTGGTGGCCGGGGTGGCCGTCGCTGGACTCATCACAGTTCTCCCATCCGGCGGATCACGGGCGCGATCCGCTGTACGCCGTGGCGGTAGGCGCCGCGCGCCGCGTCGCGCACGGCGTCCCTGAACACCCGGCGCAGCCCGTTCGGCTCGCGCGCGGGGGCCGCGCCGGGCAGCGGGGTGCCGTCGGGCGCGAGGTGGTGGCGGGCGAGGACACCGGGCAGATAGCCGGGCGCGGTGGCCGGGGTGTAGTACGGCGCGATGGGTGGCAGGCTCCGGCGCGTGAGCAGGCCGTCCAGGCGCTCTCGTACGCCGTCGAAGGCGCGCTGGTGGGCCTCGCCCGGCGCGACGCCGTGGGCGGCGAGCCAGCCGGCGTCGGGCGCGGGCCGGTGCCCGGCGTCGAGCCGGTCCCAGGAGGTGAGGCAGCCGGAGCCGACGAAGTGGTGGTTGCCGAGGTTTTCGCGTACGCCGAGGTCGGTCAGGACGGCGGTGGGGACCGAGCGGTGCAGGGACTCGAGGGCGGCGGTCGAGGAGACGGTCACCAGGAGGTCGGTGCGGTCGAGGACCTCGCCCATGTTTCCGTACGCCAGGCGGAAGTTGGGCGGCAGGTCGACACCGCGGGCGAGCTTTTGGAAGGGGTGCTCCTCGATGTGGGTGGTGTGCTCGCCGGGCTGTGAGCGGAGCTTGAGCACGACCTCGCGCCCGGGGTGGCGCCGGGCGTGCGCGACCAGGCGCCGCAGCAGGTACTGGCGGTCGGCGCGGGACTCCGGCACGGAGGGCTGGGCGGCGAAGACGACGGTGTCGCGTCCTGGTTCGGCGCGGTGGGGGGCGCCGCCGAGGAAGGGCAGCGCGGCCTCGGTGACCGCGCCGGCGTCGGCGCCCACTCCCTCGTACACGGCGCGGAAACGCTCCGCGTCGTGGCGGGAGTTGGCGAGTACGATGTCCGCGCCGTGCCGCAGGAGCAGGCCGTCGGCCAGCTTCTCGTAGACGACGCCGACATAGCCGGTGACGACCACGGGCCGGCGCGCGCGTCCCCGCCACCGGGCGGCGAGTCCGTGCAGCGCCGCCTGGGCCGCGCCGCCGACGAGCGCGAGCACGATCACGTCGTACGCGGGCTCCTCGGCGCACCCTGTGGCCGACTTGGCGGCCCTGTCCAGGAAGTGAGCCATCGTCAGCTCGACCGGCGCGCCCGTGTCCGCGCCGACCTCGGCGAGCTGGCGTGAGGTGGGGGTGGCGCGGCCGCGCAGCAGGAAGCCGTCGAGGTCACAGGCGGCGGGCCGGGACGCGTCGGCCTCGGATCCGGGCATCTGTCCGGCGAGGCGGCGCGCGGTGAGCGCGCCCCATTTCCACCGGGTGTCCGAATCCGCGAGGACCGCGATCCGCAGCCGTGAAGGTGTACGTGATGGCACGCCGTAGAAACTAGGAAGCCCGGCGGATTCGCGGCCCAACTCGGCCGCAACAAAGGGTTAACAGCGTGACTACGAATGGCGCCCGGTGCATACGGACGGACCGGTTAACGAATTCGCCGTCCGTCGTTCATCCGGCATCCGGCCGCCGGACAGGACGAAGGACGCGCGGCGCGCCTAGCGTCACGGCCGTGGTCAAGCTCTCCGTCATCGTGCCGTTCTACAACGTGCGCGCCTACGCACCCGACACCCTGCGAAGTCTGCGCGCGAACACCCGCGACGACTTCGAGTTCGTGCTCGTCGACGACTGTTCGTCGGACGGCACGATCGAGCTGCTCGAACGCGCCGAGCGCGAGCTGCCAGGGGCGGTGCTGCTCAGACACGAACGCAACGGCGGTCTGGCCACGGCGCGCAACACGGGTCTGAACGCGGCGCGCGGCACCTATCTGGCCTACCTGGACGGCGACGACTGGGTGGCGCCGGGCCACTTCGCTCAACTCCTCTCCTCCATCGAGGAGTTGGGCTGCGACTTCATACGCGCCGACCATGTCCAGGTGACGGGGCAGGAGCGTACGGTGCACCGGGTGCCGCACGGGCGGCGCGGCGAGGTGATGTCGCCGCGCGAGGCGATCCTGCCCGCCACCCGCTCCACCTCGGTGGACTACGCCTTCGCGTGGGCCGGGATGTACCACCGCAGGCTCGTCGACCAGGGCCTGCTGCACTTCACCGACGGCCTGCGCACCGCGGAGGACCGGCCGTGGATCTGGCGGCTGCACCGCGAGGCGCGGACGTTCGCCGTCACGGGCGCGCTCGGCGTCTTCTACCGGCGCGGCGTGGCTTCCTCGCTCACGCAGATCGGCGATGTCCGGCAACTCGATTTCATTCGCGCATTCGACCAGGTAATAGAAGAGACGGCAAAGGACCGAAATGCGGCCGATCTGCTCCCGAAAGCGGTACGGACGTACTGCGCGATCATTTCCCACCATATGAGCGGCATCGAAAGGTTCGAACCCGCCGTGGCCAGAAAGCTGCGGGCCCTGAGCGCGGACGCCCTGAGAAGGCTGCCGCAGGACCATCTCAGGGACGCGCTGGACTCCATGGACTCCCGCCGCGCCGCCCGGCTGCGCAGGCTGCGCCGCCGGCCGGCCACCGTCTCGGCGGGGGCGGCCGCCTGATGCCCACGACCCCGGCCGTACGCACCACGCAGATCTTCGCCGCGTCCACCCTGTACGGGGTGGCCACGCTGGCCGCCGCGCTCGACAGCGGCTGTTTTCCGGCGGCCGACCGCCGGCTCCTGCTGATCAGCAACAACGCGCCCGTGCCCGAGACGTCGGCGCCGCTGGACACCATGCCGGGCTTCGAGCCGCTGCGGGAGCGCTTCGACGGTGTGCTCTCCTGGAACGCCACCATCGCGCCCTTCCACCCCGGCGGCTGGTCCCCGAGGGCCGACGATGTCCCGCTGTGGGAGCGGCAGTTGAGAGCCCTGTGGGGGCTTGGCGAGGACCGGATCGAGCTCGCCGTCGAATCCATCCAGGTGAACCCGGCCCAGGCCGTGGCCCAGCTCTTCCCCGACGCGCCCCTGACCGTCTACGCGGACGGCCTGATGACGTACGGCCCCACCCGCAACAAGCTCGACCCGCTGATCGGCGGGCGGGTGCGCCGGGTGCTCCACCTCGACCTGGTGCCGGGCCTGGCTCCGCTGCTGCTCGGCGAGTTCAAGGTGCCGTGCGAGCCGGTGCCGACGGCCGCGTTTTTGAAGGTGGCGAGCGAACTGGGCGCCACCGAGGGCGAGTTGGGGGCGGTTGCCGGGGGCGAGCCGGTGGCGCTCCTGCTCGGCCAGTACCTGTCCGCGCTGTCCATCCTCACCCCGGAGCAGGAGGAGGAGCTGCACCTGCGGATGCTGCGGGGCGCGGCGGCGCGCGGGCACCGTCACATCGTGTTCAAGCCGCACCCCTCGGCGCCGCTCGCCGGAACGCGGGAACTCGTGCTTGAGGCGGACGCGCTTGGCGTCCAACTGACCGTCGTTGACCGCCCGTTGCTCGCCGAGGTGCTGTACGAGCGGCTGTCCCCCGCGCTCGTGGTGGGCTGCTTCTCCACCGGTCTGCTCACCGCGTCGGCTTTCTACGGCATCCCCACCGCCCGGGTCGGCACCGAACTCCTTCTCGACCGGCTCGCGCCCTACCAGAACAGCAACCGGGTGCCGGTGACCATCGTGGACGCGCTGGTCCCGCCCCTGGAGAAGGAGCCGGCGCCCTCCGTCGACCTGCCGGAACTCCTGAGCGCGGTCGGCTACGCGATGCAGCCCGAGATCCGCCCGGATCTGCGGGGCGCGGCCGAGCGCTACCTCGCGGGGTCGCTCGACGCGTACACGTGGCGCTACTTCAAGCGGCGCCGCCTGACCGCGCTCGCCCTTCCGGGCGCGATACCCGGGCGGCTCGCTTTCGTGCCGCGCAACGCGACGGTCCGCAGACTCGCCCGCCGAGCCCGCGCCCTGACCCGCACCCGCACCGTGACCCGAGCGCGCACCCTGGCCCGCCGCCGCGCCTGAGCGGGGGGCGGCCGGAACGGCGTCAGGCCAACTGCCGTACGGACATGAGCAGATGGCGGTGTTCGCCCGACGCCGGGGCCACCGCGCCGTCCGCCCGGCTCGTGCCCTCCGCCGCCGGGGCGCCGCTGAGCAAGGCCCGCTGTCCGGGGCCCAACAGTTCGAAGCGGACCCGGGGCGCCCGCAGCGAGGTGAGGGCGTCCAGCAGATAGGCGGGATTGAAGGCCACGGTCAGGTCGTCGGCGCCGGTCAGCGCGCAGGGCAGGCGCTGCGCGGCGATGTCGTCCTCGTAACCCGCCTGGAGGAGCACCGTCTGGTCGGCGCGAAAGCCGAGCCGGACCGGGCTGTTCGGCTCCGCGACGACCGCGACCCGGCGGACCGCCTCGGCGAGCATTTCGCGTCCGGTGACGGCGACGGCCGGGTCCGCGAGCGCGAAGAGCTTGTCGTAGCGCGGCAGCCGGCCGTCCAGGAGGCGCAAGGTGGTGCGCGCCCGGGAGCCCTCGAAGGCGATCAGGCCCCGGCCCGAACCGCCGCCCCCCACAGGTGCGTCCAGACCCACCGTGAGCGTTCCCGCCTTCGCCAGGGAGCGCGAGAGCTCGGCGAGCCTGCGGCCCGGGATCACCACCTGGGCGGGCTCCGGGTCCGGCCGGTCGGGCCGCCACGGCAGGGTGCGCACGGCGTACCGGTAGCGGTCGGAGGCCGCCAGGGTCATCGAGGCGCCGTCCAGACGGAGCTGGATGCCGCTCAGGACGGGCAGCGCCTCGTCGCGCCCGGCCGCGACCGACACCTGGGCGACGGCCGTCGCGAACGCCGCCGCGTCCACCGACCCGCGCCGCGCGGGCAGCGCGGGCAGCGCCGGGTACTCCGCCACCGGCAGGGTGGACAGACCGAAGCTGATCCCGCCGCCCTCGACGGTGAATCGGGAGCCCTCCATCGCGCAGGTCAGCGTCGCCTCCGGCAGCACCTTGCAGATGTCGAGCAGCCTGCGGCCCAGCACGAGGACCTGCCAGGCGGCCCCGGTCCCGGCCGCGACCTCGATGTGCGCGGACGCCTCGTGGTCGAACCCCGACAGGGCGAGCCGCCCCTTCCCCGCCGTCAGGAGCAGCCCGCCGAGCACCGGCACCGGTGAGCGCGCGGGCAGCGATCCGGCCGCCCACGCCACCGCGTCGGCCAGCACGCCCCGTTCGATCCGGAACTGCATCCCGTCGTCCCCGTTCCTCGCCGTTCGTGGTCCGCGCACGCTATCGGCCGCCACTGACAACAAGCCCCCGCCACAGGCCCGTCGGTCCCGTCCGCGCGCCCGTCGGCCCGGTGCCGCCGCTGGTGCCCCTGGAATCGACGCCCAGGAGAACGCGCCGGGGCGTGAGATGAACATGCCGCGTCAAGCGTGGGAACTCCCGGGCGGTGGGCCTTTTTTCGGCGTTCGGCGGTTCTACGCTGTCGACGCCGAGGCCCACCGGGCCGCAGGAGAACCGGGCCAGAGGAGAACCGTGACCAACACCCTGCCGGTGGCCGGCGTCGCCGCCGGCCGTCCGACGCACCGGCCGACTTCCGCGAGAGCGCCGGTGGCGGCCCCGGTCTCGCGGCTTCGCGCGCTCGACGGACTGCGACTGATCGCGGCCCTGATGGTCGCGCTCTACCACTACGGCGGCCGCTCGGGCGACATCAGCAGGGGCTGGGGCGCCTCCCCCAAGAAGCTGTTCCCGGACGCCCACGAGTGGTTCTCCTACGGCTGCCTCGGGGTGCAGATCTTCTTCGTCATCAGCGGCTTCGTCATCTGCATGAGCGGCTGGGGCCGCCCGCTGCGCTCCTTCTTCGCCTCCCGCGTCTCGCGGCTCTACCCGGCGTACTGGGCGGCGCTGATCATCGTCACGGCGGTGTTCGCGCTGCCCTGGGTGGTCTACAGGACGGTCACGCCCAGCGAGTTCGTGGTGAACCTGACCATGCTCCAGATGCCGGTCGGCGTGCACCGGGTGCTCGGGGTGTGCTGGACGCTCTGGGCCGAGCTGCGTTTCTACACGCTGTTCGCGCTGTGTGTCGTACTGCCCGGCGCGACCCGGCGCCGCGTGGTGCTGTTCTGCGCGGGCTGGACGCTGGCGGCCGCGCTCACCTCGACGGCCAAACAGCCTTTCCTGGACGCGGTGTTCATGCCCGAGTACGCGTCCTTCTTCATCGGCGGCATGGGCCTGTACCTGCTGCACCGCAACCGGCGGGACGTGACCGCCTGGGGCATCGTCGCCGTCAGCTGGGCCATCGGCCAGCACTGGGCGGTCGCGGGCCTGTGGCACAAGCCGAACCCGGCGGCCTTCTCCAACCGGCACGTGTGGGTGATCGTCGCGATCGTCACGCTCGGCTTCCTGCTCGTCGGCGCGATCGCGCTGGGCCACCTGCGCTGGGCGAACTGGCGCTGGCTCACCGTGGCGGGCGCCCTCACCTACCCGTTCTACCTGGTGCACGAGCACCTGGGCTGGGTGGTGGTCGGCGTGCTCCACCGCGAGCTGCACGTCCCCGCGCCTGCCACCTTCGCCCTGACCATCGCGGCGATGCTGCTCCTCGCCTGGCTGCTCAACCGCTATGTGGAGCGCTGGGCCACGCCGTTGCTGCGCCGGGCGCTGACAGTCCGGCCCGCCACACCCCGGCCCGTCACACCCCGGACCGTCACACCCCGCTGAGGGACAGCTTCACCGCGAAACCGAGGAAGAGCGCGCCCGCCGCCGACGCCGCGCCCGCCGAGAGCCGCTTGCGGCGGCGGAACGCGGCCGCGAGGCGGGTGCCGCTGAATATGAGCGTCGACAGATACAGGAAGCTGCCGAGCTGGAGCAGCGCGCCGAGCACCAGGAACGACAGGGCGGGGTAGGCGTAGTCGGGCGACACGAACTGTACGAAGAAGGAGATCATGAACAGGATCGCCTTCGGGTTGAACAGGCTCAGCATCAGCGCCCGCCGGTAGGGGCGCTCACCCGCCGCGCCCGCCGCGTCCTGCGCGGGGGCAGCGGACTCCTGCGCCTTGTCGTGCCGTGAGCGCCACATCGCCACCGCCTGACGCAGCATGCCGAGCGCCAGCCAGCTCAGATAGCCCGCGCCCGCGTACTTGACGGCGGCGAACAGCAGCGGCGTCGTCTGGAGCAGCGAGGCCGCGCCCAGCGCGGACAGCGTCATCAGCACCGTGTCGCCGGTGAACACCCCGGCGGCGGCCGCGTACCCCGTCCGCACCCCGCGCCGGGCGGCGACGGACAGCACGTACAGCGAGTTCGGCCCCGGCAGCAGGACGATCAGCGCCACGCCGGCGAGATAGGTCGGAAGATCGGTCACACCCAGCATGGGGGTGAGTCTCGCACGGGGGTACGACAGCGGGCACGCGCGTTTCACAGAGCGGAACACACCCCTCCGCCCGGGCCCGCATCCCCGCCTTCGGGGCTGGTCCCTCCGGCCGGGGCTCGGCCCCTCGGCCCGGGGGCCGGATCCCACCGGCCGGGGGCCGGGTCCCACCGCCCGGGGCTGGTCCCTCCGGCCGGGGCCGGTCCCACCGCCCGGGGCCGGTCCCGCCACCCCGGCCCGTCCCACCGCCCGGGGCCGGTCCCGCCACCCCGGCCCGTCCCACCGCCCGGGGGCCGGCCCCACCGCCGGGGCCCGGTCCCGCCGCCCCGGCCCGGTCCCACCCTCAGAACGCGTCCGTGGGCACATACGTCCCCCACACCTCGCGCAGCGCGTCGCACACCTCGCCGACCGTCGCCCGGGCCTTCAGGGCGGTCTTCATCGGATACAGGACGTTGTCCTCGCCCATGGCCGCCTGCTTCAGCTCCGCCAGGGCCGCGTCCACCGCCGCCCGGTCGCGGCCGGCCCGCAGCGCGGCGAGGCGGGCCGCCTGCTGGGCCTCGATCGCCGGGTCCACCCGCAGCGGCTCGTAGGGGTCCTCGGTCTCGGCCCGGAAGCGGTTGACGCCGACCACGACGCGCTCGCCCGCGTCGGTCTCCTGCGCGACGCGGTAGGCCGAGCGCTCGATCTCGCCCTTCTGGAAACCCCGCTCGATCGCGCCGACCGCGCCCCCCAAGTCCTCGACGCGCCGCATCAGTTGGAGCGCCGCCTCCTCCACCTCGTCCGTCATCCTCTCGACCGCGTACGACCCGGCGAAGGGGTCCACGGTCGCGGTCACATCGGTCTCGTAAGCGAGGACCTGCTGGGTGCGCAGGGCAAGGCGCGCGCTCTTGTCCGTCGGCAGCGCGATCGCCTCGTCGAAGGAGTTGGTGTGCAGCGACTGGGTGCCGCCGAACACGGCCGCGAGGCCCTGGACGGCGACGCGCACGAGGTTGACCTCGGGCTGCTGCGCGGTGAGCTGCACGCCCGCGGTCTGGGTGTGGAAGCGCAGCATGAGCGACTTGGGGTTCTTCGCGCCGAACTCCTCGCGCATCACCCGGGCCCAAATCCGGCGCGCGGCACGGAACTTGGCGACCTCTTCGAGGATCGTGGTGCGGGCCACGAAGAAGAAGGACAGGCGCGGCGCGAAGTCGTCCACGTCCATTCCGGCCGCGACCGCCGTGCGGACGTACTCGATGCCGTCGGCCAGTGTGAACGCGATCTCCTGCGCGGGCGAGGCGCCGGCCTCGGCCATGTGGTAGCCGGAGATCGAGATCGTGTTCCACTTGGGGATCTCGGCCCCGCAGTACTTGAAGATGTCGGCGATCAGCCGCAGCGAGGGCTTCGGCGGGAAGATGTAGGTGCCCCGCGCGATGTACTCCTTCAGGACGTCGTTCTGGATCGTGCCGGTCAACTGGTCGGCAGTTACGCCCTGTTCCTCGCCGACCAGCTGGTACATCAGGAGCAGCAGCGCCGCCGGGGCGTTGATCGTCATGGACGTCGACACCTTGTCGAGCGGGATGCCGTCGAACAGGACGCGCATGTCGTCCAGGGAGTCGATGGCGACGCCCACCTTGCCGACCTCGCCGGAGGCGATCGGCGCGTCGGAGTCGTGGCCCATCTGGGTCGGCAGGTCGAAGGCGACCGAGAGGCCCATGGTGCCGTTGGCGATGAGCTGCTTGTAGCGGGCGTTGGACTCGGTTGCGGTGCCGAAGCCCGCGTACTGGCGCATGGTCCAGGGGCGGCCGGTGTACATCGACGGGTAGACGCCACGGGTGAAGGGGTAGGCGCCGGGCTCGCCCAGCTTCTCGGCGGGGTCCCAGTCGGCGAGGGCGTCCGGCCCGTAGACCGGCTCGATGGGCAGACCGGATTCAGACTCGCGCGCCATGTGCAGTGCCTCCCGTTGAAGCCGTATTACTCGCTGGTACCCGACCCTCGCGACGGACTGTAGCGGCGAGGGCGCGCGGGGTGGGCGGACGCGCGCTGGGAGCTTGCTCACAACGCGCCCGATGCGGACGGGCGCTTTTGCAACCGTTCGCGCCGGGAAACTGTCTAGGGGGACACCAGAGAATCAGGGGGCGACGCATGCGCCGGAACCACCGCACCACTCTCATAGCCCAAACCCTCACCGCGACCGCCGTCATCGCGGCGGCCGTGGGATGCGGTCCACAGAGCGCCGGGGCCGGCGCGAAAGCTCCGGCCGCCCCGGGCGCACCCTCGGCGCCGTCCACCGCGCCGTCCACACCCGCGCCACCGGCCGCGTCCGCGTCGGCGGCCACCGACGACAAACCCGCGACTCCGGCCGGGGCCGTCGCCGAACCGGCGGCGGAGCCGACGGCCAAAGCGGCGGCCAAACCGGCGGCCAAGGCCGACCCCGAGCCCGCGCCCAAGGTCTTGATGGCGAACGGCTCCAAGGGCGCCCAGGTCAAGGAGCTCCAGGCCCGGCTCGCCCAGATCGGCTGGTTCGACGACACCCCGACGGGCACATACGGCGCGGCGACCACCGCCGCCGTCAAGGGCTTCCAGGGCAAACGCGGGCTCCCGGCGACGGGCAGCACGGACAGCGTGACCTGGGCCAAGCTGCTCGGCATGACGACCGAGCCGACGGCCGGGGAGCTGGCGGGCCGCGCGGTCAACAAGCCGGCCGTCAAGCTCGACCCGCGCTGCCTGACGGGCCACGCGATCTGCATCAGCAAGACGAGCCGCACCCTGTCCTGGGTGGTCGACGGCACGGTGCGCTCGACGATGGACGTGCGTTTCGGCTCGCAGTACACGCCGACCCGCGAGGGCGTCTTCAAGGTCTTCGAGAAGAGCCGTGACCACGTCTCGACGATCTACCACACGGCCATGCCGTACGCGATGTTCTTCAGCGGCGGCCAGGCCGTGCACTACTCGTCCGACTTCGCCGCCCGTGGCTACAACGGCGCCTCCCACGGCTGCGTCAACGTCCGGGACAAGGCGAAGGTCGCGGCGCTGTTCGACCAGGTGAACATCGGCGACAAGGTCGTCGTGTACTGGTAGCGGCGCTCGGGCTCGGCGCGCGCCCGACGGTCACGAAGGGGGGCGCGGGCGGGACCGGGGGAACGTGTCCCGCCCGCGCCATTCGCGCGGAGCCGTGGGTACGGGGGGAACCCCGGCTCTTCTGCGCCGCCGATGACCAGTCGGCTCACTCAGTACTGCGCCGGCATCCCGAAAAACGTTACTGCGGGTTCTGGGAGGGGTTCTCGGACCGGTCCCGGGCCTGTTCCAGGCCGGCGCTCGGAGTGATGTCCGGTCCGGCGCTCGGACCGGTCCCGGGCCGGTTCCAGACCGGCTCGGACTGATTCCCGGACCGGCGCTCGGATTGGTCCCGGGACTCGGTCCGGCGCTGCGGCCAGGGCCACGTGTGCCCCGCCCCTCAGGTGCCGGCCGCTGTGCCGAGCGTGGGCGTGAGCAGGCCGAGGAGCGGACCCGGGCGGGCCATCGAGTTCTGCTTGCCGCCGCCACCGCCGCCGTTCTTGTTCCCGGCGCCGTCACCCTTGCCCTTGCCGCCGTCCGCTCCCCCGTGCTTGCCGCCCTTGCCACCGTCACTGCCGCCGCCGCTGCCGCCCTTGGCGCCACCGCCGCCCGCGCCGCCCTTGTCGTCGAGCAACAGGTCGCAGAACGCCTTCACGGCGGCCGGCCCGTGCGCGGCGGACTCCAGGTCGCGGCGCTTGTCCTGGTCGAGCCGGCCCGAGCGGTAGTCGCGGCAGTCCTCGGCCGTCCTGGCGAGCCACTGGCCGCCGCCCGCGTTCTCGTCGCTGTCGCCGGAGCCGCCCTGACGGGTGCCGTCGTCCGTTCCCCGGTCCGGGCTCGCGGCGGCGCTCGGCGCACCCTGGGTGCCCGAGGGGCCGGCGTCGTGCGTGGGCGCGGAAACGGAGGGCGTGGGCCGGCCCGGCGCCGGGGAGCCCGAGGGCAGCGGGTGCGAGGGGGAGGCGTCGAGGGGGCTGGGGGTCAGGTCGGCGGAGACGGTGGACGCGGGGGTGGGGTCCTGCTCGTCGGAGGCGAACGGCCCCGGCAGCACCCCGGTGCCCGCGGCGACGGCGACCCCGCCGAGCGTGCAGCAGGCCACCGCGGCGGCGATGCCGAGACGTACCGGCGCGAAGCGGCGCCGGCGCGGCGCGGCCACACCGGCGCCGTCCTTGACGTGTCCGATCCGCACGACGCCGAGGGCTTCGCCGGCGGTCGCGCTCGCGCTCCCGGCCCGGGCTTCGCGGAAGGCGGCGAGGGCGGCCGCCTCGCCGGGGAGTTCGGTGGTGGCCTGCTCGGGGCCGCGCAGGGAACGCAGCAGCCCGGCGAGCTCGGCGGCCTCGGCGCGGGCCCGCTCGTCGCCGGGCTCGGCTCCTTCGCCGCGCAGCAGTCGCTCGGCGGCATCCCCGTCAAGCCACTCGTGCCGCTCGTCAGCCATCACATGTCCTTCTGCGTCCGGGCCCGCGATTGCGTCACACCGCGTTCCGGCGCACGCTGCGACGGCACGGCACCCAGCTCCTCCGCGTCCTGGGCCACATCCCCCGGGGGGCCGTCCGCGCCGAGCAGTTCAGCAAGCCGCTTCAGGCCCCGGTGCGCGGCGGTCCGCACCGCGCCGGGCCGTTTGCCCAGGGTCAGCGCCGCGCTCTTCGCGTCGAGGCCGACCACCACGCGCAGGACCACGGCCTCGGCCTGGTCCTGCGGGAGCTGGGCGATGAGCGCCATCGTACGTCCGGTGCCGAGCGCTTCCATCGCCTCGTCGGCGGTGTCCGACTCCGCGGGCCGGTTGGCCAGCTCGCTCTCGTCGCCGCCGCCCGCGGGCCTGCGGCCGCGCATCCGGATGTGGTCGAGGGCCCGGTTGCGGGCGATGCGGGCGGCCCAGCCCCGGAAGCGGTCGGCGTCGCCCTCGAAGCGGTCGAGGTCGCGCGCGATCTGGAGCCAGGCCTCGGAGGCCACGTCCTCGGTGTCGGGTTCGCCGACCAGTGTCCGGATGTAGCCGAGCAGGCGTGGGTGCACAGCGCGGTAGACGGTACGGAAGGCTTCCTCGTCCCCGTCCTGCGCCCTGAGCACCGCGGCGGTCAGCTCCGCGTCGTCCCCCAGCAATCCCTGCACCTTGTCCTGGCCGACTTTTCCGATGTCACCGCTGGTCGTCACGGCCGCGTCCCCGAACGCGAATCTGCACGCTACGGCCTCGGCGCCCCATAAGTCCACGACTTGTACAAGCTGCAACCAACCCGACAACCCGCTGTCACGACCCGCTGTCACAGCGCGCTGTGACAGAAAACGCACGCACGGCGCTGAAGAGAGTACGGGGTCGCCACAACGGCCCCGCCGGACGACGGCCGGGGCCTCTCCTGTGGGGGGTGGCGGCCCCGGCCGTCCTCCGGGCTCACCTGCCCTGACCTGGGGCGATGCATGCTTGCTGAGGTGAGTACCGACCTGCCCCGGCAGCGATCTCTGCCGACACGGCTCGAACCGAGCCGGCACGGCCTGGTCCAATACCGGCCGCCGCCGGCCACCCAATCCAACAGCAGTCAGGAAAAGTCAGGCCGGGCAGCAGGGCGTAGCGGCGGGTCCTCGCGCAGCGGGTACTCGGTCTCGGTGCGCGAATACACCGCCCGCCCCGGGTCCAGCGGCGTCCGGGCGCCTGTCAGGGGCCATCCGCAAAGCCCGGCAGGCCAGGGTCGGCGGGTCCGATCGTCGTCCTTGGGCCGGGCTGCCCGGGCTGCCCGCGCTGCGCGGGCTCAGCCCAGTCGGTCCGCGAGGGACTTGAATTCCTCCCAGGCCATGGCCGGCGGGCGGGTGTCCCAGAGCTTCTGGGCCGTCGCGCGCAGCGGCATCCGGATGCCGCGCGCCACCTGTTCCTCGGTCTGGGCGCCGGGGATGTCGCCCCAGACCGCGAAGCGGCCGCCCAGGATCTGGCCCGCGTACTTGGCGTCCACCGGCTTGGTCCCGCGCAGGACCAGCGGGGTCCACTCCTCGTAGATCCGCTTGCCCGTGGGGTACTTGAACGTGTTGGGCTCACCGAGCACGTAGTACAGGTACTCGTCGTTGAGGTTGACCATCCGGCGGCCCTCGGCGAGGAAGTCCTCGGGCGGGCGCGCCCCGTTCTCCTTGCCCGTCCAGTACTCCACCTCGCGGCCCTGGTCCGCGGCCACCTGGCCGTCGGGGAAGAAGCCGTCGTTCCACGCCTTGAAGGTGAGCCCCGCGTCGGCCGACCGCAGGGTCTCGGCGCGGTCGTTGAGCCAGCCCGTCGCCAGGTCCTTGATGTCCGCCTTCGGCCCGTACTTGTCACGGGCCGCGGCCGCGAGACCCGGATAGGTGGTTTCGGGAGTGGCCGGGGCCCGCACCACCAGCGCCTGGTACTCGTCACCGCCCAGATGCCAGTACGGCCCGGGGAAGAGATCGGCGTACTCCCGCAGCAGGTCGTCGACGATGCGCGCGGACGCGGGGTTGGCGATGTCGATGGCGCCCTTGACCGCCCTGCCGTCCTTGTCACGCAGCTGGAGGTCGGGGTGGGCGGCGATCACCGCGCCCAGGTGGCCCGGCGAGTCGATCTCGGGGACCACCGTGATGTGCAGCTTGGTGGCGAGCGACACGATCCGCTGGACGTCGCGCTTGCTGAGGTGGTCGCGCGAGACGATCTCGGGGTGGCTCTCGGATTCGATCCGGAAGGCCTGGTCGTCGGAGAAGTGCAGCCCGAGCTGGTTCATCTTCAGATCGGCCATCTGCCGCAGCTGGCCCTCGATCCAGGTCTCGGTGTACGGCTTGCGCGCGATGTCGAGGTTGAGGCCGCGCTGCGGCTTGTCGGGCCGGTCCTTGACGACGCCCTCGGGCATCACGCCGCCGCCCTTGAGCGCCTGCTTGAGGGTGCGGGTGCCGTAGAAGACCCCCGCGTCGTCGGCGCCCGTGATCCAGGCCCGGCGGTCGTGGGTGGTGAGTGTGTACGACTCGGGGACCACCTGCTGGCCGGCGGGCGGCGGGCTCAGGGAGAGCTCGATGTCCCCCGCGCGGGGCTGCCCGCCCAGCGCGTATGCGGCGCCCAGCTCCTGCGCGAACAGCTTTCCCTCGTCGGCGAGGCTTTCACTGCCGACGGCCACGATGACCCGGGACGAGCCGCCCGGCCGGAAGCCGGGGCCCCGGGCGGCGCGGTGCTCGCGCACCGAGGGGATCGTGCGGGGCGGGGAGGAGATCGGGTAGATCGAGGGCGTGGGCAGCGCCGACGCGAGGCTTCCGCTGTCGATGGGCCCGCCGTGGCCGCCCTGGGTGTCGTCGTCCGGCCAGACCGCGACGATCAGGGCCAGCATCGCCAGACAGACCAGAGCCACCCGAAGGACCAGCGCGCCGCGCCCCCGGGGCCGGTGCAGCCAGGCGGGCCTCGACCATGGCGCCCGGGGCCGGGAGGCGCGCACCCGGGACGGCGTGGGCGCTCGCTCGGGACCCCGCGACCACGGCATCCGGGGCCGTGACATCCTGAAACGCGACATCACTCAGAAACCTCCCGTCCTGCAAGAGTAAGGGCGGAACCGGCTCCGCCGGATACGGAACCGGCGTCCCCGGACGTGGATCCGGTTGCCCCGGATGTCGATCCGGCGTCCCCGGACATGAATCCAGTCGCCCCGGATGTCGTTCCGGCGTCCCCGGACGTGAATCCGGTCGCCCCGGGCTTGGGTCCGGCGTCCCCGGACGTGGATCCGGGCGTCCCAGGCATGAATCCGGCGTCCCGGGCATGGATCCGGTTGTCCCGGTCCCTGCCCGTACTGCCGGGCGGTGCTGGAATGCCGTGCCGGGAAGCTCGTCCACCGCGCGTCGCCCGGTTTTCACGTCCGGGTGAAATTTCGCGCAACAGTCGGGCGTCTCCCGCTCCACGTGGATAGCGTGGCGGCACTCCCACCTCTCGCGCCACTCCAGTCCCGCGGTCCGAGCCCGTCCGTCCCGCACCGCACCGCCCGCACCGCACCGTCCCGCGTGCATTCGAGGAGCCCACGCTGTCCAGCGATTCCCACCCCGGTCCCCGGAAGCGACCGCCGCCACTCCATCACACTCCTCGTGCCCAGGGGTGCGCGGCCATACCGCATCAGGTCCGTGGCACATCCGTTCCGCCGGCCCCGCAGCGCCCCGGCGGGCTCGACCGGTTCAACCACGCGGCACCCGGCGCCGCCGAGACCGCGCTGCTCGCCTGCTGCGCCAGCCGCCGCTGGGCCCTGCGGATCGCCGCCCACCGCCCCTACCCCGACCTGGACTCCCTGCTCGCCGCCGCCGACGAGGCCAGCTACGACCTGAGCGCGGCCGACCTCGCCGAGGCCCTGGCCGACGAGGTCTCGCCCTGCCTGCACGACAGCGCCCCGCAGGCCGCCCAGACGGCGCTCGCCGCGGCGCACGCCGCGTACGAGAGCAGCTTCCGGCACGCCTTCGTGATCTGCCTGGACGGCGTCGAGGCGGCCGAACAGCTGGACCGGGTGCTGACCGGGATCCGGGTCCGGATGAACAACGAACCGGACGAGGAGCGCTCGATCGCCGCCGACGAGCTGCGCCGCCTCGCGCGGGCCCGGCTCGCCCATCTCGTGGCATCCCATCCCGAACCCGGCACGGCGAGCACGGCCCACCGCGTCCTTTAGGCCGTACGAGGCTGTTTGATTGCCTGTTTGATCACACCTATGGACCCGGCGCGAGGGAACCGACATCGCGTCGCTACGATGACCGGGGCCGGTGGACCGTACCCGGCCGGGTCAGACCGACACTGAAGCCGGCCGACCCTCGAATACCGCTCCCGGAGGGTTCTTCCGTGCCGGCTGGAACGCTGTACCGCGGCCGGGAAGGAATGTGGTCCTGGGTGGCTCATCGAGTCACCGGCGTCCTCATTTTCTTCTTCCTGTTCGTCCACGTCCTCGACACCGCTCTCGTGCGCGTCTCCCCCGAGGCGTACGACAAGGTCGTGGCCACCTACAAGACGCCCATCGTCGCGTGTCTGGAATACGGCCTCGTCGCCGCCATCCTGTTCCACGCACTGAACGGCCTCCGCATCATCGCCGTCGACTTCTGGGCCAAGGGCCCGCGCTACCAGAAGCAGATGCTCTGGACCGTCGTCGGCGTCTGGGTCGTGCTGATGATCTGCGCGATCCTGCCGGTGCTCGGCCACGCCGCTCGTGAACTGTTCGGGAGCTGAGGACTGAGATGTCTGCCGAAACCTCTTCCGCCGCGATCGGTGAAGTCGAGGGCGCGAGCCTGTACGACGCCGAGCACCCGGCCCCGCTCATCGAGGCCCCGCGCCAGCGCACCAGGAAGACCCCGAAGTCGACCCGTACGAACTTCGAGCTGTACGGCTGGATGTTCATGCGGCTGTCCGGCATCGTGCTGGTCGTCCTGGTCCTTGGCCACCTGCTGATCCAGCTCGTCCTCGACGGCGGCGTCACCAAGATCGGCTTCGCGTTCGTCGCGGGCCGCTGGGCGTCCCCGTTCTGGCAGGTGTGGGACCTCGCCATGCTGTGGCTGGCCATGCTGCACGGCGCCAACGGCCTGCGCACCGTCATCAACGACTACGCGCAGCGGGACAACACCCGCTTCTGGCTGAAGATGCTGCTCTACACCGCCACGGTGTTCACCGTCCTGCTGGGCACGCTGGTGATCTTCACCTTCGACCCGAACATGCGCTAGTCCACGGGCTGAGGGACTGAGGAATTCAACGATGAAGATCCACAAGTACGACACCGTCATCGTCGGCGCCGGCGGCGCCGGTATGCGCGCGGCCATCGAGTCGACCAAGCGCAGCCGCACCGCGGTGCTGACCAAGCTCTACCCCACCCGCTCCCACACGGGCGCGGCGCAGGGCGGCATGGCCGCCGCGCTCGCCAACGTGGAGGAGGACAACTGGGAGTGGCACACCTTCGACACGATCAAGGGCGGCGACTACCTGGTCGACCAGGACGCCGCCGAGATCCTGGCGAAGGAGGCCATCGACGCCGTCCTCGACCTGGAGAAGATGGGCCTGCCCTTCGGCCGTACGCCCAAGGGTGAGATCGACCAGCGCCGGTTCGGCGGTCACTCCCGCAACCACGGCGAGGCCCCGGTCCGCCGTGCCTGCTACTCGGGCGACCGCACCGGCCACATGATCCTCCAGACCCTCTACCAGAACTGCATCAAGGAGGGCGTGGAGTTCTTCAACGAGTTCTACGTCCTCGATCAGCTCCTGGTCGAGGAGGACGGCGTCAAGAAGTCCGCCGGCGTCGTCGCCTACGAGCTGGCGACCGGCGAGATCCACGTCTTCCAGTCGAAGTCGGTCATCTACGCCTCCGGCGGCACCGGCAAGTTCTTCAAGGTGACGTCCAACGCCCACACCCTGACCGGTGACGGCCAGGCCGCGTGCTACCGCCGCGGGCTGCCCCTGGAGGACATGGAGTTCTTCCAGTTCCACCCGACGGGCATCTGGCGCATGGGCATCCTGCTCACGGAGGGCGCCCGCGGTGAGGGCGGCATCCTGCGCAACAAGGACGGCGAGCGCTTCATGGAGAAGTACGCGCCGGTCATGAAGGACCTCGCGTCCCGTGACGTCGTCTCGCGCTCCATCTACACCGAGATCCGTGAGGGCCGCGGCTGCGGTCCCGAGGGCGACCACGTCTACCTCGACCTCACGCACCTGCCGCCGGAGCAGCTGGACGCCAAGCTCCCGGACATCACCGAGTTCGCGCGCACCTACCTGGGCATCGAGCCGTACACGGACCCGATCCCGATCCAGCCCACCGCGCACTACGCCATGGGCGGCATCCCGACCAACGTCCAGGGTGAGGTCCTCAGCGACAACACCACGGTCGTGCCGGGTCTGTACGCGGCCGGCGAGGTCGCCTGTGTCTCCGTGCACGGCGCCAACCGTCTGGGCACCAACTCGCTCCTGGACATCAACGTGTTCGGCAAGCGCGCGGGCATCGCCGCCGCCGAGTACGCGCACACCGCGGACTTCGCCGAGCTTCCGGAGAACCCGGCGGCCATGGTCGAGGCCCAGGTCGCGAACCTGCTGTCGGCGACCGGCACCGAGCGCGTCGCGGTCATCCGCAAGGAGCTCCAGGAGACCATGGACGCCAACGTCATGGTCTTCCGCACCGAGCAGACGATCAAGACGGCGGTCGAGAAGATCGCCGAGCTGCGCGAGCGCTACAAGAACGTGTCCGTCCAGGACAAGGGCAAGCGGTTCAACACCGACCTCCTGGAGGCCATCGAGCTGGGCAACCTGCTCGACCTGGCCGAGGTCATGGCCGTCTCCGCCCTGGCGCGCAAGGAGTCCCGCGGCGGTCACTACCGCGAGGACTACCCCAACCGCGACGACGTCAACTTCATGCGCCACACCATGGCGTACCGCGAGGTCGCGGACGGCGGCAAGGACTCGATCCGACTCGACTACAAGCCCGTCGTCCAGACCCGCTACCAGCCGATGGAGCGTAAGTACTGATGGCAACCCCGACGATGGACAAGCCCGCCGCGGCCGGCGCGCCCGAGCCCGGCTTCGCCGACTCGCCGTACATCACGGTCACCTTCCGCATCCGTCGCTTCAACCCGGAGATCTCCGAGGAAGCGACGTGGGAGGACTTCCAGCTGGAGATCGACCCGAAGGAGCGCGTGCTCGACGGTCTCCACAAGATCAAGTGGGAGCTGGACGGTTCGCTGACCTTCCGTCGCTCGTGCGCCCACGGCATCTGCGGTTCCGACGCCATGCGCATCAACGGCAAGAACCGGCTCGCCTGCAAGACGCTGATCAAGGACATCAACCCCTCCAAGCCCATCACCATCGAGGCCATCAAGGGCCTCACGGTCCAGAAGGACCTGGTCGTGGACATGGAGCCGTTCTTCCAGGCGTACCGCGACGTGATGCCCTTCCTCATCACGAAGGGCAACGAGCCGACGCGCGAGCGTCTTCAGTCCCCCGAGGACCGCGAGCGCTTCGACGACACCACCAAGTGCATCCTGTGCGCGGCGTGCACGTCGTCCTGCCCGGTGTTCTGGAACGACGGGCAGTACTTCGGCCCGGCCGCGATCGTGAACGCGCACCGCTTCATCTTCGACAGCCGTGACGAGGCGGGCGAGCAGCGCCTGGAGATCCTGAACGACAAGGACGGCGTGTGGCGTTGCCGCACCACGTTCAACTGCACCGACGCGTGCCCGCGTGGCATCGAGGTCACCAAGGCCATCCAGGAAGTCAAGCGCGCTCTGATCACGCGCCGCTTCTGATCCCTGTACGGCTCGACGAGGGCCCCGCACCCGGGAGTTCGCTTCCGGGGGCGGGGCCCTCGTGCGTGCGACGGGTGCGCGCGGAGGGCGCCCCGGCCGCGCGCCCCGGCCTCACGTCCCAACGGCGCGCTCCGGTGAGAGGGGCCGCTCGAAGAACGTCTCCAGGGACACCGTCGCGTGGGTGCCGCTCACGCCGTCGATCGCGTAGAGGCGGCGCAGCACGTCCTGGAGCTGTTCGGTCGTCACCGTGCGGACCTTCACCAGGACCGAGGCGCTGCCCGCGATGACATGGGCCTCTTGGATCTCGGGTATCGCCGCGAAGGCGGCCGCCGATTCGCCCATCCACGCCGTCGAGTCGACCATCACGAACGCCAGCACGCCCTGGCCGAGGGCCCCGGGGTCCACCTCGATCGTCGTACGCCTGATGACGCCGCGCTCGCGCAGCTTGCGCACCCGCTCGTGGGCGGCGCCGGCCGACAGGCCCACCTCCTTGCCGAGCGCCGCGTACGCCGTCGTCGCGTCGTGTTGCAGCAGGGCGATCAGCCTTCGGTCGATCTCATCCACGTTTCCCATGGCCGAACCATATCTCGTTCTGACATAGTCGTCCTCGAACGAATGTGGTTCGGCATCACAGCACCTAGGGGAAATCGTGTCCGATCAGCTCCGCACTCCGTTGTACGAGATCCTTGACGAGCGGTTCCGCACCGGGCGGTGCGCCGCGGGGGACGACCGGCTCGAGACCCTGTACGACGGCTGCCGCTGGGCCGAAGGGCCGCTCTACCTGCCGGCCTGGCGGCAGTTCATCTGGAGCGACATTCCCAACGACCGGATGCTGCGCTGGGACGAGGAGAGCGGCGCGGTCTCGCTGTTCCGCTCCCCGGCCGGGCACCCCAACGGCAACACCCTCGACCGCGAGGGCCGGCTCATCACCTGTGAACAGGGCAACCGCCGGGTCACCCGCACCGAGCCCGACGGGCGCGTCACCGTGATCGCCGACCGCTTCGGGGGCAAGCGGTTCAACTCCCCCAACGACGCGGTCGTCCACTCCGACGGGTCCGTCTGGTTCTCCGACCCCGACTTCGGCATCACCAGCGACTACGAGGGCATCCGCGCCGAGCCCGAGCTCGACGGGTGCCACATCTACCGGGCCGACCCCGCGAGCGGCGAGGTACGGCTCGTCGCGGACGGGTTCAAGGCGCCCAACGGGCTGGTGTTCTCGCCCGACGAATCCCAGTTGTACGTGTCCGACACCCGGGGCGGCGTGATCCGCGTCTTCGACGTGCGGGCGGACGGCACGCTCGGCGACGGGAAGGTCTTCGCCGAGACCGCCGACGGCGTCAGCCGGTTCGACAACATCCGCTTCGACGACGGCGGGCGGCTCTGGGCGGCCGCCATGGCGGGCGGCGTGCACTGCTACGACCCCGACGGCACCCTCATCGGACGGCTGCGCGTCCCCGAGCCCGTCTCCAACATCACCTTCGGCGGCCCCAAGAACAACCGTCTGTTCATCACCGCCACCACCTCCCTCCACTCCCTGGTGATGAGCGTGACCGGGCTGCCGCGCGTGCGGGTCTGAACCCTCGCCGCCGGGCCGGGCCGGGTCCGATTAGGCTCGTGCCGTGCCAGCACAGAACGCGCCCGACGAGAGCGCCCGCGACGAGGACGGGCCGCGCCCCGCCAAGGGCGAGCAGACCCGCACCCTGATCCTGGAGACCGCGATGCGGCTCTTCCAGGAGCGGGGGTACGACAAGACCACGATGCGGGCCATCGCCCAGGAGGCGGGGGTCTCGGTCGGCAACGCGTACTACTACTTCGCCGGCAAGGAACACCTGATCCAGGGTTTCTACGACCGGATCGCCGCCCAGCACCAGGCCGCCGTGCGCCAGGTCCTCGACACCCAGACCGGCCTGGAGGCGCGGCTGGCCGGGGTGCTGCGGGCCTGGCTCGACATCGCGTCGCCGTACCACGAATTCGCGGCGCAGTTCTTCAAGAACGCGGCGGACCCGGACAGTCCGCTCAGCCCGTTCTCCACCGAGTCCGAGCACGCGCGCCAGGCCGCGATCTCCGTGCACCGCGAGGTGCTGGCCGGCACGAAGACCAAGGTGCCGGCCGAACTCGCCGACATCCTGCCCGAGTTGATGTGGCTCTCCCACATGGGACTCGTCCTGTACTGGGTCTTCGACCGCTCGCCCGGGCGCGAGCGCAGCTACCGCCTCGCGGCACGCGGCGCGGGGCTCACCACCCGGGGCGTCGCGCTGGCCCGGTTCCGAGTGCTGCGCCCCCTCGTGCGCGAGGTGCACGAGCTGTTCACCGATTTCCTGCCCGGCATGTCCCAGGCGGCGGCCGCCCGCAAGACGCGCGAAACCCGCACGACCCGCGAGGGGGGCACCTCCCAGCAGCCCCAGGACACCTCGGCCGCTCCGTAGGAGCGCCATAGTTTGCTGGCGCCGGGCGCGTCCGGGACCAATTGGCGCCGCCTCACAGGCCGAGTGCCCGGCTCACCTCGGCCGCCACCTTCACGATGTCGCCCCGGGGCTCGGCCGCGAACGGGGGGTGGGTGCGCAGCCACTGGTCCTCCAGGGTGTACCAGTCCACCGGGACCGGGGCGCCGCCGGTGCTCAGGGCGGCGGACAGGGTGGTGAAGTAGGTGCGCCAGCGCAGTGTGTAGAGGCCGCCGACCAGACCCGACCACTCCCGGTTGGCGTAGTCCCGCAGATGGCCCTCCTCGGCGGACCGGCGAGGACCCCACACCGTGAGCAGCGACAACGCGTCGTACTCCAGGCGGTCCTTGTCCTGCGCGGTGTCGCCCCACGACCGCGCGTCCGCGATCCAGCGGCCCACGAGGTGGCCCCGGTCGGTCGCCACGACGCGCTCCAGCAGACCGAGGTCGCGCAGCCACTCCCCCGTCAGACGCGCGAACTCCTTCTCGTCCTTGGCCTCGTAGGCGGCGCGGAGGGCGGGCAGCAACAGCCGGGAGCGGTTGGAGAGGACCTGGCGGGCCACGTCCATCAGGTCGTAGCGGTAGGCGGACGAGGTCCGCAAGGCCGGGGAGACGGCCAGGAGGGCGGGCAGCGCCCGCGCGAACTCGGCGGCGTCGTAGCGCAGTTGGGTCGGCGACCAGTAGGAGGCGGTCAGGGCGTTCAGATCGGGGCGGGCGCCGAACAGGCCGTCCGCGCCCTCGCTCCAGGAGTCGGCGCGGGTGGTGCCGTAGACGGTGCGGCGCAGCACGTCCCACGCCTGCGCCGCGTGCGCGTCGTCGCCACCGTACCGGTAGCGCGGCCACTGACGGAACCAGTCGCCGAGGTCCAGGGGACCCTCGGTCCAGGGCAGGTCGGAGAAGAGGGCGAACGCGGCGGGGTTGTTGTCGGCGCCCTCCGGCATGAGCGCGATGCCGTCCAGCGCGCTGTCCGGCTTGGTACGCCAACTCTCGTACAGGGACGCCCAGTCGGGGGTGTTGGCGCCCATCACCGTGTGCCCGCCGAAGTTCCAGATGGAGCCGAAGGCGTACGGCGTGTCCAGCCACGTCTTCTCGCGGTCGGTGACGGAGGGGTAGTGGTCGGAGAGCCCGTCGACGATGAACAGTTTCGACCGGTCGACGGCCTCGATGATGGCGCGCTGCGGGTTGTTCTGCCAGCCCAGGATGGTCCACAGCGCCTCGGGGTGCGCCGCGCGCAGCGCCGCCTCGACGGCCCGGGCGGCCTCCCCGACGGGGACGTCGCCGGGGGTGCCGCCCTCGTGCAGCAGGTCCATCTTGTACATCGGGGCGGCGCCCAGCAGCTCGTCCTGTACGCGGTAGAAGGTCTCGGCGACGCGGTCGAAGGCGTCGGTGCGCGGGTCGAGCCAGTCGGGCCGGGCGAAGCCGCCCCAAACGCCCTGGGGCACCACGCGCGCGCCGGGTTCGCGGTCGGCGAAGCCGGGCGGGACGGTCCCGAAGTAGCCGGGCAGCACCGGGTTCATGCCGAGCTCACGCAGCCGGGCCACCACGCGCCGCGCCAACTCGGCTCGCTCGTCCAGTAGTTGGGCCGAGACCGGACCGCCGAAGCCGGACATGTTCTGGAGCAGCCACCAGGGCTGGTGCGCGGGTCCGGGGATCCAGGCGCGCAGCTCGGTGTCGTCGTAGCCGTGCTCGAGGAAGGTGCGGTGGTAGACGGTGTCCGCGCCGAGATAGACCAGCACGTCGTTGTAGCCGTGCAGGGCCAGGACGTCGAGCTCGCGCTCCCAGTACGCCCAGTCGTGGAAGGGGCCCGTGTAGCCGTCGTTGGTGTCGTTGAAGGCGAAGCGGTGGGTGACGTCGGCCGTTCTGGCCAGCGGCGCGGGCACCGGCGGCAGGGTGGCGGGCAGCGAGGTCTGTTCGCCCGCCCAGGAGATGTGGGCGTGGGCGACATGGCGCGCGTACCAGTGGAATCCGGTGAGCTGGACGGCCGGGGTGCTGCCCTCCACCAGGATGCGCCCGGCCCCGCCCGAGACGCGGAAGCGGTCGCGGCCGGCGGCGGGAGCCAGGGCGCGGAAGGTGACCTGGTCCGCGTGGCGGGGCAGCAGCCGGACCAGCGCCCGCGCGGCGGGCCCGGGCGCGGCATCGGCGGGCGTGGCATCGGCTGACGCGGCCAGGGCCTGGGCTGCGGGCCCGGTCCCGGCGGCCGCCCCGACGGCGAGGGCCGATCCGGCGAGCGAACTCAGGAGCGTACGGCGGGAAAGGCGCATCCTTCGACGGAAGCAGCGCGTCCGGGCGCGGTCAATGGAGCAGAACCGGTGGCCCCTTGGACAGAAGCCCTTTGGGTCAACCCCGATGGTTCACCACCGCCCCAGGGGCCGCACCGGTTCCATCGCCGGGGCCGCACCGGTCCGCCCATCGGGGCCGGCGGGCGCTCGGGCTCAGATCCAGCCCAGCTCCCACAGCCGCCACACGCCTGTGCCGTCCGACAGGTACTGCGAACCGCTGACGTCCTTGCTGCCGAGGACGTAGTTCTTGCCCTGCCACAGTGGGATCAGCGGCACGTCCTCGGCGACCTTCTCCTGAAGTGCCTTGAAATCGTCGGCGGTCCGGCCGCGGTCGGTGTACTCCTGGGTCTGGCGGATGAGTTCGTCGGCCGTCTTGTCGGAGTAGTTGTTGTGGAGGCTGTTGCCGGTGCCGACGAGCGGCTGGCTGAAGTTGTCGGGGTCGGGGAAGTCGGCGAGCCAGCCCGCCGTGTACGCGTCGTACTTGCCCTCGGCGTAATTCTGCTGCATCTTCGGCCAGTCGGCCTCGGCGATCAGATCGACCTTGAACAGGCCGTCCTTCTCCAGTTGCCGCTTGATCTCCTCGGCCTCCGCGCCGTCCGCGCCGAGTTTGCGGTAGGCGAGGTCGAAGCGGACCGGCAGTTGCTCGCCCTTGAGCAGGGTCCTGGCCCTGGCCGGGTCGGGCTGGGGGTAGGCGTCGAAGAACGCGGTGCTGTGGCCGGTGAAGCCCTGCGGGATCATCGAGTAGAGCGGTTCGACGGTGCCGCTGTAGACGGACTTGGCCAGCGCCCCCCGGTCGATGAGGGCGGCGGCGGCCTGACGCACCTTGGTCTTGGCGACCGGGCTCGACGACTTCAGATTGAAGTTGATCTCCCGGATGTCGTACCCGGGCGAGGTGGTGATTCGCAGATCGGGCCCCGGCGAGAGCTTGGCGAGGACCGCGGGGGGCATCTCGCGGTGGGTGACGTCGACCTGCTTGGCCTGCCAGGCGTCGTTGAGCTGGTCGGCCTCGGCGAAGTAGCGGACCGTGATGGGCAGGCCCTTCCTGGTCACCGCGCCCCTGTACTGGGGGTTGGGCTCAAGGCGCGCGCTGACCGGATGCCCCGAGGAGTCCTTCGTGTACCCCTTGAGCAGATAGGGACCCGAACCGGTCACCGAGTCGCCCTTGCGCAGCGCGTCCGCCGGGTACTGGCTGCTGTCGACGATGGAGCCGGCGCCCGTGGCGAGCTTGGAGGGGAAGGTGGCGTCCTTCGTCTTCAGGTTGAAGGTCACCGTGTTCCCCTCGGCCTGGACCGAGCCGAGCACGGAGAACAGCGGTCCGGGCCCGAGGTCCGAGCCGATCTTGACGATCCGGTCGAAGGAGAACTTCACGTCCTGGGCGGTGATCTTGTGCCCGCTGGAGAAGGTGAGGTCGTCACGGAGCACGCACTGGTACGTCTGGAGCTTCTGCCCGATGAAGGCGCAGCTCTGGGCGGCATCCGGGACCGGCGTCGAGCTGCCCTCCCGGAAGGTGAGCAGCGACTGGTAGACGTTGTTGTAGATCGCCCAGGAACCGGCGTCGTAGGCGCCCGCCGGGTCGAGGGAGGTGATCACGTCGGTGGTGCCGACGACGATGGGGTCCTTCTTCTCCTGGCCGGAGGGCAGCAGCTGCCACCCGCCCACGCCCGCGACCACCACGGCCGCGCCCATTGCCACCCATCGCATACGGATCGACCGCATCGCCGTGCTCTCCTCGGAACGCCCCACCCTGGCCGGGCGCGCGGAGTCCCCACACTGCGCCCGTGATGGGCCTCACCCAATCACACGACCTTCACATTGTGGAAGAGACAACCATTTCCTCACAGGGACTCGTTAGCCGAGCGTGACGGAACTCTCCGTGACCGCCCGCTCACGCCGGAGCCGGCGCAGCGAGACGAAGCCGATCGCGCCGACGGCCGTGCCAAGGAGGAAGGAGGAGATGGCGAGCAGCAGGTGGACCCAGAAGTAGGCGGTCGGATCGCCGGCGGCGTCGAACGCGAGGCCACTGGCGTCCGCCCACAGGTTCTTCACAAACGTGGTCCAGATGACCCAGCTCCACGCGCCGAAGGCGAGCAGGAACCAGGAGAGGGGGCGGCTGAGTTTCATGGCTCCAGTATCGACGCCGGCCGCCCGGCACCACCTCCGGGTGGGTGGGAGTCGTCGGCGGGTCATCCGTACGATGATCGGATCGGTGGCCGGGGGCCTGTACGTTCGCGGACGTGCCTCCCGTGAACGTGAACCAGAGCGCCCCGCGTCCAGCCCCGCGTCCATACGTCCCGGCCGCGCCTCCCCGTGTGCCGAAGCGGGCCGCCGGGCTCGTCCTGTCCGCCGCCCTGTGCGCGGCCGTGCTGCCATCGGTTCCCGCCGCCGCACTGCCCGGGGACGACAAGCCGGCCCCATCGGCGGGCCCCGGCCGGCGCGAGGACGCGCCCCCGGCCGGCATGTCGAAGGTCGGCGGGGACCTCCTCGGCGAGCCGGGGACCCAGGTGCGGCTCGGCGCGGGCGCGCCGGTGCTGCCCAAGGACGTGACCGGGCGGTCCTGGATCGTCGCGGACGCCGAGAGCGGCCAGGTGCTCGCCGCGCACAACGCGCACTGGCGCCTGCCGCCCGCCTCCACCCTGAAGATGCTCTTCGCCGACACCGTGCTGCCCAAGTTCCCCAGGGACCAGGAGCACCTGGTCGTGCCGAAGGACCTCGACGGGCTCGGCGCGGGCAGCAGCCTGGTCGGCGTCAAGGCGAACCTGTCGTACTCGGTGCGTGACCTGTGGCTCGGCGTGTTCCTGCGCTCGGGCAACGACGCCGTGCACGTGCTGTCCTCGATGAACGGCGGCGTGGCCAAGACCGTCCAGGACATGCAGGCCGAGGCCGACAAGCTCCAGGCCCTGGACACCCAAGTCGTCTCGCCGGACGGTTACGACATGCCGGGCCAGGTCTCCAGCGCCTACGACCTGACACTGTTCGCCCGGGCGGGGTTGCAGAACAAGGACTTCCGCGAGTACTGCGCGACCGCGACCGCGAAGTTCCCCGGCCCCGAGAACAAGGACAAGAAGCGCGAGATGGTGGACATCCAGAACACCAACCGGCTGCTCACCGGCGACTTCGGGCTCAATCCGTACAAGGGCATCGCGGGCGTCAAGAACGGCAACACCACCAACGCGGGCGCCACGTTCACCGGCGTGGCCGAGCGGGACGGCAAGGTGCTGCTCGTCACCGTCATGAACCCCGGGGCCCGGGAGAGCCAGGCCGTCTACAAGGAGGCGGCGCGCCTGCTGGACTGGGGATTCGCGGCACACGGCAGGGTCACTCCGGTCGGTGAGCTGATCGCGCCGAAGAACGCGACGGCCAAGACCGTCAAGGACACCGCGAGCGCCGGCGCGCAGGGCGGCGCCAGGAGCAGGCCCGGGCAGGCGGCCGCCGCCAAGGACGGGAGCGGCGGCGCGGGCATCGCGCTCGGGATCGCGGGCGGCGCGCTCGTCGTCGTCGCGGGCGCGCTCTTCCTGATCAACCGTCGCTGGCCGCTCCGGCGGCGCTGACACCGGGGTCCGCCGAGAGCGCCGGGTCGTCCTTCTTGGACGGGGTGGCCGTCCACGCCGCGCAGAACAGGAGCAGCTTCGCCGTGAAGTTGATCCACAGGAGCAGCGCGATGGGCACCCCGAACGCCCCGTACATGCTCTTGGCGGCGACGCCCTTCATATAGCCGCCGAGCAGCATCTTCAGGAGTTCGAAGCCGACCGCGCCGAGCAGCGCGGCCACCATCAGGCGCCGGCGCGGCGGGCTCACGCCGGGCAGCAGGGTCAGGACGTACAGCAGGAGCAGGAAGTCGGCGAGGACGGCGACGGCGATCGCGGCGACGCGCAGGAACACCCCGCCCATGCCGCCCTCGTCGATGCCGAGCCGGCCGGCGGCCCAGCCGATGGCGGTGGAGCCGATGGAGGAGGCGGCCCAGGAGGCGAGCCCCGCGCCGCCGAGGCCGAGGAGCACACCGCCGTCCTTGAGCTTGCGCAGGACGGGGTTCTCGCCCTCCTCGTTCTCCGGGACCTCCCACACCACGCGCAGACAGCCGCGCATCTGGGAGACCCAGCCGATGCCGGTGAACAGCAGCAGGGCCCCCGCGACGACGCCGACGGTGCCCGCGTTGTCGATGAGCGCCTTCAGGTCGAGCTGGTCGGAGATGCCCGGGACCTGTTCGGCGATGGTGTTCTGGAGCTTGTCCACCTGGCCGGTGGACAGCAGCGCGGCCGCGACGGCGGCGCCGACGGTGAGCAGCGGGAACAGGGCGAGGAAACTGATGAACGTGATGGCGGCGGCCAGCCTCGCCCAGGAGACCCGGTCGAGCCGTTCGTAGGAGCGCCAGACGTGCGTCCGCGTGAGACGGGTGATCCAGGGCCCGACGACGGGGAGTTTCTTCAGCCAGTCCATGACGTACGACTACCCTCTCCGGCCCCGCCGTGTCCCCGAGGCCGGGGCGTGTCGTCGGGCGTCCTGGCGCCGCGCCCGGCGTCGGGGGCCGCGCCGAAGACCAGGGTTCTCGTTCCCCAGAAGCGCAGGCAGGTGGCGAGCGCCATGCCGAGGACGGCTCCCGAGAGGGTGTCGGCGCGCGCGGAGGTCAGGCCGAGGCCGTAGTGCGTCACGGCGATGCACAGGAGCTGGACGAGGGCGCCCGCGAGGTTCACGGCGAGGAACACGGCGTAGGCGCGCCGCCCTGCGCGGCGGCCCCGGTAGGTGCCGAACGCGTTGCCGAGGTAGGCCAGGGTGCAACCGCCCACGAACGAGAGGGACTTGGCGGTGACCGGGTCCCAGCCGAGCCCGGAGCGCAGCCACACGAAGAGCCCGAGGTCCACGGCGTACGCGCAGATCCCGGCCAGCGCGAACCCGATCACCTCGGACCTGGTGACGCTCACAGGCCCGCCACCGCGAGCGCGTACAGGGCGATCCAGGACAGGCCGATGACCGCGAGCGCGCGGTCGTGCAGGACGACGTCCTCGGGCGCGCCTGCGCTGCCCCGGTCGGCGAAGACCGCGTAGCGCAGGATCGCCCCGATGAAGGGGACCATCGACAGCTGGCGCCAGGGCAGCAGCGACCCCTTGACCATCCCGCCGGCCTCCAGCGCCCACATGCAGTAGGCCAGGACGGCGACGCCGGCGGCGAGCTGCCACACGAAGCGCAGATAGCCGGTGGTGTAGGCGTCGAGCAGCGCGCGGGTCGCCGCGCCCTTGCCCTCCATCCTGAGGGCTTCGGAGTAGCGCTTGGCGGAGACCATGAACAGCGCGCCGAACCCGGCGGTGATCAGGAACCAGCGCGACAGCGGGATGCCGAGCGCGACGCCGCCGGTCATCGCCCGCATCAGGAAGCCGCTGGTGACCACCACCAGATCGACGACGAGGACGTGTTTGAGCTTGACGCAGTACGCGAGCTGCATGACCAGGTACGCGGACAGGAGCGTGGCCGTCATCGCGTTGCAGGTCAGCGCGGCGCACAGCGGCGCGAGCACGGCGAGGACGGCGCCGGTGGCGTAGGCGGCGCCCACCGGTACCAGGCCCGCCGCGACCGGGCGGTGGCGCTTGTCGGGGTGGGCGCGGTCGGCCTCGGCGTCGCGGGCGTCGTTGATGAGGTAGACGGCGGCGGCCGCAGCGGTGAACAGGCAGAAGACCAGGGCGAGTCGGACCACCACGTGCGGGTCGCGCAGCCGTCCGGCGGCGGCGGGGGCGGCCACCACGAGCAGATTCTTGATCCACTGGCGGGGGCGCGCGGTACGCACGAGGGCGCCCGGTAGCGCGAGCAGGCGCCGAGGGGCCGTCGCCGCGCCCGCGCCCGCTCCGGATTCGTCGAGGATGACCACGCCGGGCTCGGTCATCGGCGGCTCCCTTCGAGCGGCCCGCGCATCCAGGCCGCGCCGGCCCGCGCGGTGACACCGCCGAGCAGGGCGCCCGCGGCGATGTCGCTCGGATAGTGGACCCCGGCGACCAGACGGGACACGCACACCGCGGCGGCGAGCGGCGGCACGAGACGCGCGCCCACCGGGCGCAGGGCCCCGTAGGCGACGCATGCGGCCGCCGCCGAGCTGGCGTGCGAGCTGGGAAAGGAGTGCCGCCCAGCGGTGGGCACCAGGGGCTCGGCCCCCGCCAGGAGCGGCCGGGGTCTGCGCACCACCCGTTTGACGCCCATGCTGGCGAGGTGGGCCCCCGCGACCAGGGCGGTCGCACGCAGCCAGGCCGCTCGCCGGTGCCGGTCGGCCACGGCCCCGGCGAGCCCGGCCGCCAGCCAGAGCGCGCCGTGCTCCCCGGCGAAGGACAGCGCGCGGGCGCCGGCGGCCACCTGTGGGTCCCTGGCGCAGTCGCGCAGCGCGGCCAGGAGCCGCCGCTCGGCGTCGGCGTACGACGGCTTGTGCATCTGCCACCCCTCTTCCCTGACGTCGGCCCGCCAACTGGCCCAGGCCACCGGCGACTCTGCTGCGCCCGAGGGGACGAATACGGGACAAATGGGGCTGACACCCGGGCAATCACCCGTTTCGCTGAGTGATTATCGGGGTGAGTGACTTACGCACCCCGGGCTTGCCCGCGCCGCACGGCCGGGCACGGCCGACGAGGGGCGCGCGCGGCCGGGCGGGGGACGCGCGCCGCCGAGACAACCGCGCGTGACTAAGACAAAGGGGATGAGAGAGGCGATACGGTCACATTCATGTCCCCCGACACGTCACCGTCCCCCAACACGGCGCCCGACACGGCGCCCGTGCCCGCGCCCCCCGGCCCGCCGACGTCCGTGAGCGGCTGGGGCCGCACCGCCCCCACCGCCGCCCGTCTGCTGCGCCCGCGCACCTACGAGGAGGCGGCGGACGCCGTGCGGGCGTGCGGGGCGCGCGGCACGATCGCCCGGGGCCTCGGCCGGGCGTACGGGGACGCCGCGCAGAACGCGGGCGGCGCGGTCCTCGACATGACCGGACTCGACCGCATCCGCACCCTGGACGTCGAGGCGGGCGTCGTCGTCTGCGACGCGGGCGTGAGCCTGCACCGCCTGATGGAGGTGCTGCTGCCGCTCGGCTGGTTCGTCCCCGTCACCCCCGGCACCCGCTACGTCACGGTCGGCGGCGCGATCGGCGCCGACATCCACGGCAAGAACCACCACGTCTCCGGCTCCTTCACCCGCCATGTCCGCGCCCTGGAACTGCTGCTGGCCGACGGCACGGTACGCACCGTCACCGCGGACAGCGAGCTCTTCGAGGCGACGGCCGGCGGCATGGGCCTGACGGGCGTGATCCTGCGGGCCACCCTTCAACTGCACCCCGTCCAGACGTCGTTGATGGCCGTGGACACCGAACGCGCGGTGGATCTGGACGACTTGATGACGCGGCTCGAAGCGGGGGACCATCGCTACCGCTACTCGGTGGCATGGATCGACCTGCTCGCTCGGGGCGCCGCGATGGGGCGCTCGGTACTGACCCGGGGCGAGCACGCGCCGCTCGACATGCTGCCGCCCCGCGCCGCCCGCGCCCCGCTCGCCTTCCGGCCCCGCCGGCTGCCGGCCGCGCCGTCCTTCCTGCCCGAAGGGCTGCTCGGCCGCTCCAGTGTGGCGGCCTTCAACGAGTACTGGTACCGCAGGGCGCCCAGGCACCGCACGGGCGAACTCCAGCCCATCCCGGCGTTCTTCCACCCGCTCGACGGGGTGCCGCACTGGAACCGCGTCTACGGGCGCGGCGGCTTCGTGCAGTACCAGTTCGTCGTCGGGTACGGGCAGGAGGACGCCCTGCGGGCCATCGTGCGGCGCATCTCCCGGCACGGCTGCCCCTCCTTCCTCGCCGTCCTGAAACGCTTCGGCGAGGCCGACCCCGGCTGGCTGTCCTTTCCCCTCCCCGGCTGGACGCTGGCCCTGGACATCCCCGCGAACCTGCCGGGCCTCGGCGCCCTCCTGGACGAACTCGACGAGGACGTGGCGGGCGCGGGCGGGCGCGTCTACCTGGCCAAGGACGCGCGGCTGCGCCCGGAGCTGGTGGCGCACATGTATCCGCTGCTGCCCCAATTCCGGGCACTGCGGGCCGAGTTGGACCCGCGCGGCGTCTTCACGTCCGACCTGAGCCGGCGCCTGGGCCTGTGACAGGTGCCGGACGCCGGCGCGTGGGCCCGGGCGTTCGGCCGGACACCGGGCGCGGCCCGCGACCTCTCCCCACCCCACCACCCCAAGGAGCCCTGATGAAGGACGCGTTCGGCACCCCGCAGTCGCTGCTCGTGCTCGGCGGCACATCCGAGATCGCCCTCGCCACCGCCCGCCGGCTGGTGGCCCGGCGCACCCGCACGGTCTGGCTCGCGGGGCGCTCCTCACCCGCGCTGGACTCGGCGGCGGCCGGTCTGCGCCGCCTCGGCGCGGACGTGCGCACGCTCGACTTCGACGCGCTGGACTGCGCCGCGCACGAGGTCGCGCTCGGGAAGGTCTTCGCCGAGGGCGACATCGACATGGTGCTGCTCGCGTTCGGGGTGCTCGGCGACCAGGCCCGCGACGAGAGCGAGCCGATGGCGGCGGTGCGGGTCGCGGGCACCAACTACACCGGCGCGGTATCGGCCGGGCTCATCTGCGCCAAGGCCCTCCAGGCCCAGGGCCACGGCTCGCTGGTCGTGCTGTCGTCGGTGGCCGGCGAACGCGCCCGGCGCGGCAACTTCATCTACGGGTCGAGCAAGGCGGGCCTCGACGCGTTCGCACAGGGCCTCGGCGACGCGCTGCACGACAGCGGGGTGCACGTCATGGTCGTACGCCCCGGATTCGTGCGTACGAAGATGACGGCGGGCCTGGCCGAGGCGCCGCTCGCCACCACGCCGGAGGCGGTGGCCCTGGCCATCGAGACGGGGCTGCGCAGGCGCTCGGAGCTGGTGTGGGTGCCGGGGGCGCTGCGGGTGGTGATGTCGGCGCTGCGGCACGTGCCGCGCGGGGTGTTCCGGCGGCTGCCGGTTTAGGCCGCGCTAGCGCAGCGAAGGGTGGTCCAGGCAGGCGCCCTGGGCCGGGACGCCGAGCGCCCCGATGCCGAAGGGGTAGTCGCGCAGCTTGCGCCACACCCCGTCGGCGCCCTGCTCGTAGAGGGCGAACCCGCCGCACGTCCAGGACGCGGAGAACTGGGCAAGGGACGCGTACGCCAGGTCCATCGCCTCGTCCGAGATGCCGTGCGCCACCGTGACGTGGGGGTGGTAGGGGAACTGGAGCTCGCGCACCAGCGGGCCCGCCTCGTCCCGCACCCGCTGCTGGAGCCACGCGCACTCGCCCGCGCCCTCGCTGACCTTGACGAAGACGACCGGCGAGAGCGGGCGGAAGGTGCCCGTGCCGGCGAGGCGCATCGTGAACGCGCGGCCCTCGGCCGCGACCGAGGCCAGATGCGACTCGATCTCCGGCAGGCACTCCGCCTCGACCTCGTGCGGCGGCAGCAGCGTGATGTGCGTGGGGATGCCGTGCGCGGCGGGGTCACCGAAGCCCGCGCGCCGCTCCTGGAGCAGGCTGCCGTAAGGCTCCGGGACCGCGATCGAAACGCCGAGCGTTACGGTCCCCACGTCGTTCTCCTCCGTGCTGTGGTGGTTGCTGGTGTGCAGTGTGACGGCCCCGGCGCCCCCTGACCAGAGGCCGGGGCCGGGCTCCGGCCACACCGGTGTGGCGGTGGCCGGAGCGTGGCCGGTCAGGGGCGCGCCCGGGGCGGTGTCAGTGCTTGGCGGGCAGCATGCCGACCTTGTCGTACGCCGTCGCCAGCGTCTCGGCGGCGACCGCGCGGGCCTTCTCCGCGCCCTTGGCGAGCAGTGCGTCCAGCGACTCGGGGTCGTCCAGATACTGCTGCGTACGGGTGCGGAAGGGGGTGACGAACTCCACCATCACCTCGGCGAGGTCGGTCTTGAGCGCGCCGTACATCTTGCCCTCGTAGTCCGCTTCGAGCTCGGCGATCGTGCGGCCGGTCAGCGTCGAGTAGATGGTCAGCAGGTTGGAGACACCCGGCTTGTTCTCGGTGTCGTACTTGATCACCGTGTCCGTGTCGGTGACCGCGCTCTTGACCTTCTTGGCCGTCGTCTTCGGCTCGTCGAGCAGGTTGATGAGCCCCTTAGGCGTCGAGGCCGACTTGCTCATCTTGATCGACGGGTCCTGGAGGTCGTAGATCTTCGCCGTCTCCTTGAGGATGTACGGCTCCGGGACGGTGAACGTGTCGCCGAAGCGGCCGTTGAAGCGCTCGGCGAGGTCACGGGTGAGCTCGATGTGCTGGCGCTGGTCCTCGCCGACCGGGACCTGGTGGGCCTGGTACAGGAGGATGTCCGCGACCTGGAGGATCGGGTACGTGAACAGGCCCACGGTCGCGTTGCCCGCGCCCTGCTTGGCCGACTTGTCCTTGAACTGGGTCATCCGGCTGGCCTCGCCGAAACCGGCCAGGCAGTTCATGATCCAGGCGAGCTGGGCGTGCTCGGGCACGTGGCTCTGGATGAAGAGCGTGCAGCGCTCCGGGTCGACACCGGCGGCGAGCAGCTGCGCGGCGGCGAGCCGGGTGTTGGCGCGGAGCTCGGCCGGGTCCTGCGGGACGGTGATCGCGTGGAGGTCCACGACCATGTAGAACGCGTCGTGCGACTCCTGCAACGACACCCACTGGCGGACCGCGCCGAGGTAGTTGCCGAGGTGGAACGAGCCCGCGGTGGGCTGGATTCCGGAGAGCACGCGCGGGCGCTGCCGCGTGGCGGAGCCGGGTCCCTGCGGGTGGCTGTGGGCGACGGGCGGGCGAGTGGAGGCCATGCCCATCATTCTCTCAGGTGCGCGCGCTCCCCCGGAAACCCCACACTTGTGACCGCCCCCACAGGCCCCCCCTCCCAGCGCGAGCCGCCCGTGGCCGCCCCCGGCAGGGTTCGTGCCGGCCCGCCCCGGGCACACCTCAGCCCGTCTTGGGGGTCCCTGGCCCATAAGGCCTTGGGGGCGATTGAGGACGAGCGCGTTGAGGCACGAACGGGGTCTGGGGCGGAGCCCCAGGGCCCCCGGCTGCGGACCGTGGGCGCCTCGCGCAGTTCCCCCCCGCCCCTGACAGGGCCCCTGCTGAGGCATACCCAGCCCGTCATGGGGCCCCTGGCCCTTAACGCCTTGGGGGAGATTGAGAACGAGGCCGTCCAGGCCGAACGGGGTCTGGGGCGGAGCCCCAGGGGCCCCGGCTGCGGGCCGTGGGCGCTCCTCGCGCAGTTCCCCGCGCCCCTGAGAGGGCCCCTGCTGAGGCATACCCAGCCCGTCATGGGGCCCCTGGCCCTTACCCCCTTGGGGAGATTGAGAACGAGGCCGTTCAGGCGCGGACGGGGGCTGGGGCGGAGCCTCGGGTCAGAGGGCTGGGGCCGGGTGGGCGGTCAGGAGGGTCGTGACCTCGGCCCGGATCGCCGCGAGGGCCGGCTCGTCGCCGGCCCGGGCCGCGGCGACACCCCGGTCGATCCACTCCGCCACCACCGGCATGTGCTCGACCCCCAGCCCCCGCGACGTCAGGGCCGGCGTACCGATGCGGATCCCGGACGGATCGAAAGGCTTGCGGGGGTCGTAGGGGACGGTGTTGTAGTTGACGACGATCCCCGCCCGGTCGAGCCCCTTCGCCGCGATCTTGCCGGAGACGTCACGCGAGGTGAGGTCCATCAGGATCAGATGGTTGTCCGTGCCGCCGGACACCAGATCGAAGCCCCGCGCGAGGAGCGCGTCCGCGAGCGCCTTCGCGTTGGCCACCACCTGATGGGCGTACGCGCAGAAGGCCGGCTGCGCCGCCTCGTGCAGCGCGACGGCGATCGCCGCGGTCGTCTGGTTGTGCGGCCCGCCCTGGAGCCCGGGGAAGACCGCCTTGTCGATGGCCTTCGCGTGCTCCTCGCGGCACATCAGCATCGCCCCGCGCGGACCCCGCAGGGTCTTGTGCGTGGTGGTCGAGACGACATCGGCGTACGGCACCGGGGACGGGTGCGCCCCGCCCGCGATCAGCCCCGCGATGTGCGCGACGTCCGCGACGAGCACCGCGCCCGCCTCCCGCGCGATCTCGGCGAACGCGGCGAAGTCGATCGTGCGGGGCAGCGCCGTGCCCCCGCAGAAGATCACCTTGGGCCGCTCCTTGAGCGCGAGATCGCGCACCTCGTCCAGGTCGACACGGCCCGTGTCGGCCCGCACGCCGTACCGCACGCCGCGGAACCACCGGCCGGTCGCAGAGACGTCCCAACCGTGCGTGAGGTGGCCGCCCATCGGCAGGGCCATGCCCATCACGGTGTCGCCGGGCTCGGCGAAGGCGAGGTACACCGCGAGGTTGGCCGGCGAGCCGGAGTACGGCTGCACATTGGCGTGCTCGACGCCGAACAGGGCCTTCGCCCGCAGCACCGCAAGCCGCTCGATCTTGTCGATGTTCTGCTGGCCCTCGTAGTAGCGCCGCCCCGGATAGCCCTCGCTGTACTTGTTCTGGAGCACCGTGCCCGACGCCTCGAGAACCGCCGCCGAGACGTAGTTCTCGCTGGGTATCAGGCGCAGGGTGTCCGACTGGAGCTGTTCCTCGGCGGCGACGAGCGAGGCGAGCTCGGGGTCGGCGCTCAGCAGGGCGGGGTGGGAAAGGGGAAGGCTCATGGCGTCCTCCGGGTCCGTTGACAGGTTCCCGGGGTGCCCAGGCGGGCGGCACCTCTGCGGCAGGCCGCGCACGGCTCCCCCGGGGTCGCTTCCCCGCTCGCCAGTCGCCGCGCGTACCGGACACCCTACCGGCGACCCCCTACGGCAAGGTTTCCGCGTCCGGCATCCGAGCGACGATAGAAAAGGGCACCACCAACGCCCCATGCCGCATGACGATCGGAGAACCCGTGTCGACACACGCATCGACCGAAGACGCCATCCGTTCCGCCGAGGCACACAGTGCGCACAACTACCATCCGCTGCCCGTCGTGGTGGCCTCCGCCGAGGGCGCCTGGATGACGGACGTCGAGGGCCGGCGCTACCTGGACATGCTGGCCGGTTACTCGGCGCTCAACTTCGGCCACGGCAATCGCCGTCTCATCGACGCCGCCAAGGCCCAGCTGGAGCGCGTCACCCTCACGTCGAGAGCCTTCCACCACGACCGGTTCGCCCAATTCTGCACGGAGCTGGCCGAGTTGTGCGGCAAGGAGATGGTGCTGCCCATGAACACGGGGGCGGAGGCGGTGGAGACCGCCGTGAAGACCGCCCGCAAGTGGGGATACAAGGTCAAGGGCGTACCGGACGGCCAGGCGAAGATCGTCGTCGCCCGGGACAACTTCCACGGCCGTACGACCACGATCGTCAGCTTCTCCACCGACCCGGAGGCCCGCGCGGACTACGGCCCCTACACGCCGGGCTTCGAGATCGTCCCGTACGGCGACCTGACCGCGCTGCGGGCCGCCGTCACCGACACCACCGTGGCCGTCCTGCTCGAACCCATCCAGGGCGAGGCCGGCGTGCTTGTCCCGCCGCCCGGATATCTGGCGGGCGTACGGGAGTTGACCCGCGAGCGGAACGTGCTGTTCATGGCCGACGAGATCCAGTCCGGGCTCGGCCGCACCGGCAGGACGTTCGCGTGCGAGCACGAGGGCGTGGTCCCCGACGTGTACATCCTGGGCAAGGCGCTGGGCGGCGGTGTGGTCCCGGTCTCGGCCGTCGCCGCCTCCCGTGACGTGCTCGGCGTGTTCCGGCCGGGTGAGCACGGCTCGACGTTCGGCGGGAACCCGCTGGCCTGCGCGGTCGCCCTTGAGGTCATCGCGATGCTGCGCACCGGCGAGTACCAGCAGCGCGCCACCGAGCTCGGCGACCATCTGCACCACGAGCTCGGCCTGCTGACCGGCGCCGGCGCGGTCGAGGCGGTCCGGGGGCGCGGCCTGTGGGCGGGCGTGGACATTCATCCCTCGTACGGGACGGGGCGCGTCATCTCGGAGAAGCTGATGGCCCGCGGGGTCCTGGTCAAGGACACCCACGGTTCGACGATCCGGATCGCCCCGCCCCTGGTCATCAGCAAGGAGGACCTGGACTGGGGACTCGACCAGCTGCGCGCGGTGCTCGCCGAGCACTAGCCGGTCGGCTCAACCCGGGGTGCTGGAGGGGCAGTTGGCGCCCGCGCAGAACACGCTGAGCGCCGTCTTGAGGGTGTCCTCCTGTTCCGGCCAGGTGTCGGTGGGGGCGGCGGACAGCACGGCGTACTGGGTGCCGTCCGGCGTCAGGAAGGCATAGTCCGCCACCTGGCGCCGGTGGCCGAGCTCCTGGTTGTCGTAGGCGTACACCAGGCGCGCCACGGGCCCTGCGATCCCGGGCACGGTGGCGTCGTCGGCCAGGCTGATCTCCTGGTAGTCGGGGTGCTCCCGGGCCAGCTCGCCGGAGGTCGCCTTGAGCGCGTCATAGGGGCGAAGCCCCGCCCCGCCGACCCGGTACACCTGGATCAGACGCTTGTGGTCGGCGGAGTTGTAGAAGACACCATGGCTGCCCTGGTCCTCGCGGGTCCAGCCCTGCGGCACGTAGAGCCTGAACCCCTGGGGATCCTGAGTGAGCCGGTATCCGGCGGGGACGGTCGCGCTCGGCGAGGCCGAGGAGGACTCCGTCGGCGACGGGCTGTCCTTGCCGTCGCCGGTACGGTCCGGCGTGTCCAGGGCCGGACCGCTCGCGGACGTGGTGGGTGCGGCCTTCGCGCCGCCGTGCCCGCCACGGGCGAGGAGATAGCCGCCGCCCGCGCCGGCCACCGCGACGACGACCATCGCGATGAGGACGGCGAGGGGCACGCGCCGCAGGCGCCCCGGCTCAGAGGGCGGCGGGGGCTCGGTGCGGGGCCCGGGGGCGTACCCGTCCGGCGCGAACGCGTCCGGCGCGAACGCGTCGGCCGGCGGCCGGGGCGGAAGCGGCGGGGGCGCGAACGGCGCGGCCGGTGGCGGTGTGGCCGAGGGTGACGTGGCCGAGGGTGACGTGGCCGAGGGTGACGTGGCCGTCGGCGGCGTCGCTTCGGGCGCGGCCGTCACGGGCTCCCACTTCTGCGTCGCCGCGTTCCAGCGGACCTCTCCTCTGCCGCCGCTCACCTCGCCCTCACCGCCCGATCAGATCGTGGACGCGCTGGACCAGCGTCTCGCCCGAGGCGAGCAGGCCCGTGAGGGAGGTCGCGCCCGCCAGGATGTCGCCGAGCCGGGCCAGGCGGCCCGGCGTGGCCCGTCCTACGGTACGGATCTCGCCCTCGGCGTCCGCGAGTTCGGCGTCCAGGACGCGCGTGCGGTCGTTGACCACGAGCTGGGCGAGGCCCGCCCTGAACTGCACGATGGCTTCCATGAGTTGGCGGTGCGCCTCGTCGTCGGCGCCGCCCGCGTGGTAGGCGCTGTGCACCGTGTTGTGGTCGCCGACCGAGACGGAGCCGGTCACCCCGCTGATGTGCACGGACCGCTGGGGGTCGCGGCGTGCGTGGTCGCGCTGCGTGCTGTCGTCACCCGGCATGCTCATCTCAGCCCTCGTTCTTGACGGTGTTGTGGTCGCCGACACTGATCGCTCCCCGGGAGTTCTCGATCATGACACCGCCCTGGGTGACGTTGACGATCTTCTGCTCGAACTGCCCGGTGTCGTAGCCGGCTTCGTACAGGGCGCTGCGTACGCCGCTGGTCACCCGGTCCTCGATGGACTTCACATATCGGCGGCAGTCCATCACCTGGAAGAGTGAGGCCTCGGGCGCCGCGGCCAGCTCGCGCACCGAGCACGCGGGGCCGTCGGGCAGCGCCTGCCCGTACCCGCCGGTGAACCGGGCCCAGCCGGAACGGGCCGCTCGGCCCACGACGAGGAAGGAGGCCACCAGCGAGCCCGGAGTGCGCCGCAGCGCCCAGGCCGCCTTCCCCAGCGGGGTGCGGCAGCGGAACGCGTGGGCCACGCGATCGGCGCGGATGAAGTCCTCGCGCAGCGGGGCCAGGACGTGCGGCGCGATCTCCAGGACCAGCATGCCGCCCTGGGTGTGGACGCGGACGAACACGGTGGTGACGAGGTGTTCCTCCCAGCCACCGACCCGGATCCGCAGGAAGTGGCGGCGGGCCTCGCCGCCCTCTTCGAGCGCGGCCGCGTGATGCTGCTCGAACTGGTCCTCGCCATAAGGGGCTTGAGCCCGCGAGGGCAGCCCGTCGACCGGCAGGAAGACGTACTCGGCCACTTCGAGCTGGCGCAGCCGGTCGCGTACGGCGAGGGCCTGGGCGGGCGCCGTGGGCGCCGGAATACGCAACTGCGTGATGAGGAGTTCGACGATGCGCAGGATCTCGGCGTTGCTGATCGGCTCCGGTGCGCGCTCGCCCAGGGACTTGCGCGGGCGCAGTTGGATGGAGACCGACCACGCGTCGAGCAGGTCGCCCGCGCCCCGGAAGGGGGCGTCGGCGCGGTAGACCGCGAGCGGGGCGTGCTGCTCGGCGCGGATCAGGGCGCTGAGCCGCTGGAGCCGTCCGTTGTCGTTGTTCTGGGCGGGGTCACCGGCGGAGTCCTGGAAGCCTTCGGGGGACAGTTCGCCCGCCATGACGCGGGTGAACTGGACGTGGCGCAGGGCGACGCAGAGCGCGAGAACACCGAAGCAGGCGAGGATTCCCCAGGCGTAGCCGCGCCCCGTTTCGACGAAGGCGCCGCCGCCGACGAGCCGGGCGGGGCCCGCGATGGACAGCGGGCCGGCGTCCGACAGGCTCGCGCCGGAGTCCCCGTACATGTCCGCATAACTCCCGTACCCGGACGGGTAGGTGCGCGACGGCGAGTCGGAGCCGCCGAACAGGGCCGTCGTCTCGGCGACGGCGAGCCAGACCAGCGTGCCGCGGCCCCACCAGCGCGCGAGGAACGCGGGCACGGTGCGGTACCACGGCGCTGTCCTGGCCGTTCCACGAAGGAATCGGGCCGCGCCGATCAGCAGGGACGCCATCATGAACATGACCATGGCGTAGTGGACGAGGACCACGCTGAGCAGCCACAGCGCCAGGATGCCGAGCGACCAGGCCAGTTCGAGGGTCCGGGCGCGCAGCGCGTGCGCGAGGACGCGGGCCGCGTCGAAGCCGAGCGAGGGCGCGACGATCCGCTCCTCGTGGACGTACAGCTCGTCGATGACGGCGTCGCGGTACTCGGTGTCGAGGTAGGTGCCCGCGGCCATCAGACGGGTGGCCTCGCTGAGCGAGGGGTGCACCGGCGGCAGCCCGTCGGCCTCCGGCCCCGCCGGCTGGGCCTGCCGCGGCACATGGGCCTGCGTCATGTTCTTCTCCCCCGGGAACGAGGGCGTGCGCCCCGTGCCGATCCGCTTGGGCGGAGGGGGTGTTCGCGGGCGCCCGCCGGCTGGACATGGTAGCGGCGCGCCACCCCGCACGGCGCCCCGTCCACATCCTCCCCACAGCTTCTTGCGAGGCATGGCACGGGGCAGCGGGCGCACGCGGGGGCGCAGGGGCCGCCCGGCGTCGTCGGAACGCATGCGCCACCCGGCCGGACGCGCCACCCCACCGGACGCGTCATCTGATCAGGTGAGGCACGAACCGCGCGTACTCGTCCGTGACCAGGCCTGCGGACTCCCGGATGCCGAGCCCCGCCGCCTCGTCCTCCACGACCCACGCCCCGAGCACGGTCCGGTTCCCTTCGAAGTCGGGCAGCGGGGCCAACTCCTGGTAGCAGCAAGGCTCTTCGGGGCGCGGGGCCGGGCCGGAGCCGGGCGGGTGCAGCGTGACGCCCGCGCCCTCGCGGCCGAGCAGGGGTTTCGCCACGTACCCCCGCCCCGTGGCGAGCTCGCGCGGCCCGTCCAGATAGGCGGGGAGCAGATGGGGGTGGCCGGGGTAGAGCTCCCACAGCACCGCGAGGAGCGCCTTGTTGGAGAGCAGCATCTTCCACGCCGGTTCCATCCAGCACGTCGTTCCCGTGCCGCCACCGTTGTCGAGGGTGTCGAGGACCTGCGGCCCGAACGCGTCCGAGGCCAGCCACTCCCACGGGTACAGCTTGAAGCAGGCGCGGATGAAGCGGAGCCGGTCGTCGACGAAGCGGCCGGTGACGCTGTCCCAGCCGATGGTCTCCATCGACAGCGCCTCCGTGTCCAGGCCCGCCTGCTCGGCGGTCTCGCGCAGATAGGCGACGGTCATCAGGTCCTCGCCGAGCTCGTCGCCGTCGGAGTGGGCGAAGTGCACCGGTCCCGGCGGCAGCAGCCGTGCCTGTCGCCGCCAGGCGTCGACGAGGCGTTCGTGCAGCGAGTTCCACTGGTCGGCGCCGGGGAAGCGGTCCTCCATCCAGAACCACTGCGCGCTCGCCGCCTCGACGAGCGAGGTCGGGGTGTCGGCGTTGTACTCCAGCATCTTGGCCGGGCCCGTGCCGTCGTACCGCAGGTCGAACCGCCCGTACAGGGAGGGGAGTTCGGCCCGTCTGCGCCAGGATTCGGCGACCAGGTCCGCGAGGCGGCCGTCCATGATGCCGAGGTCGGCGAAGCGCCCCTTCTCGACGATGTGGGCCGCCGCGGCCAGGCACATGCCGTGCAGCTCCTCGACGGTCTCCTCCAGCGCCTCGACCTCGGGCCCGGTGAAGGAGTAGTACGCGCTCTCGTCCCAGTAGGGGCGCAGGGAGTCGTCGGGGTGGCGTGTCAGGGGATAGATGACGCCCTGCTCCTCGACGGTGCGCTGCCAGTCGGGGCGCGGCTGTATGCGATGGCGTTCCATGTCCCTGGTCCCTCGATCCCTCCGTACGGTGTTCCCGCGCTCACCCCACTCACCGCGTCACCGCCTCACCGCGTCCCGGCGTCCCGGCGTCCCGGCGTCATCGCGTTCAGCCGCCGCTGGACCCGCCGTGGCCGAATCCGCCGCGCGAGACGCCGGACTTGTCGAAGGAGCCGCCGGAGACCTTGCCGTTGCGGCTGGTCCCGCCGTAGTAGTACTGGCCCGAGCCGCCGCTCTTGCACTGGTACTTCGGGAGTTCCTTGTAGGTGACCGGGTCGACGCACCGCCGGTCCGGCTCGTTGCCGCACGCCGCGAGCGTCGCGGCCAGCACGCCCATGCCGCCGAGCACCACCGTGGTGGACCTGAACCTGCGCATCGCGCGACCTCCCCCGCTGTCGGTTCGTTGCCCTGCTTCGTTGCTCTTCCCTGTTGCCCTGCCGTGTTGTCCTGTCCCCGCCAGGTCTCCCTGGTGGGACGTGTTCCGGCCACACCCTAGTTCCCGGCCCGCGCCGCCCCCACCCCCGGGCTTTCGCGGGGCCGCAGGGCCTGCGACTACAGTCCCCCTGTGTTCGGGATGATCTGCGCGCTCGCGTCCGCGCTCTGCTTCGGTACGGCCACCGTCCTCCAGGCCGCCGCGACGCGCGCGGCCGAACCCGGTACGGGGGCGGGCTCGGGCGTGGACGCGGCGCTGCTGCTGCGCGCCGTGCGCCAGTGGCGCTACGTCGTGGGGCTCGCGCTGGACGGTCTCGGGTTCGTCTTCCAGGTCATCGCGCTGCGGTCGGTGCCGATCTACGCGGTGGGCGCGGCGCTCGCCGCCTCGCTCGCGGTGACGGCGGTGGTCGCGGCCAGGATCCTGCGGGTCAGCCTCTCCGGTACGGAGTGGGCGGCGGTCGGCGTCGTCTGCGCGGGGCTCGCCATGCTGGGCCTGTCCTCCGGCGCGGAGGGCGACGGGGCGGGCCCCGCGTCCCTGCGCTGGTGGCTGCTCGGGGTGGCCGCCGCGGTCCTTGCCGCAGGCGCGGCCGGCGGAAGGCTGCCGGGACGCGCCAGGGCGCTGGTGCTCGGGCTCGGCGCGGGCTGCGGGTTCGGCGTGGTCGAGGTGGCCGTGCGCCTCATCGACGACCCCTTCGACCTGACGAACCCGGCGTTGTACGCGCTGCTGGCCGGCGGCGGCGCCGCGTTCCTGCTGCTGACCTCGGCCCTGTCGCGCGGCTCGGTCACCACGGCGACGGCGGGCATGGTCATCGGCGAGACCATCGGCCCGGCCCTGGTCGGCGTCGCCTGGCTGGGCGACCACACCCGCGCGGGGCTCGGGTGGCTGGCGATCACGGGTTTCGCGGTGGCGGTGGCGGGCGCCCTGGCCCTGGCCCGCTTCGGTGAGGCGCCGGAGACGGCGCCCGCGCCGCCGGACCACCCCGAGGCCTAGTTCTTCCCGCCACGGGGCTCACGGAAGCACCCCCATCAGCGCGTCCAGCGCCCCCGTCCACCCCGAATCCGGGGGCGTCCCGTACCCGACCACCAACGCGTCGCGGTCCGGCGGGAGTTGGGGGTGGCGGAAATGGGAAAGGCCCTCCAGGGCCAGGCCCTGCCATGCGGCGCCCTGGACCACGGAGCGTTCGGTGCCGGGGGGCAGTTCGAGCAAAGCGTGCAGGCCGGCGGCGATGCCGCTCACCCGCACGTCGGGGGCGCGCTCGGCGAGGGCTGCCACCAGTTGGTCGCGGCGGCGCCGGTAGCGCAGCCGCATGGTGCGCACATGGCGGTCGTACGCTCCGGAACTGATGAACCGCGCCAGCGTGAGCTGGTCGAGCGCGCCGCACGCCCAGTCCCCGCGCTTGGCACGCTCGACCTCCTCGACCAGACGCGCGGGCAGCACCATCCAGCCGAGCCGGAGCCCGGGCGCGAGGGCCTTGCTCGCGGTGCCGAGGTAGACGACGTGCTCGGGGTCGAGTCCTTGCAGGGCGCCCACGGGCTGGCGGTCGTAGCGGAACTCCCCGTCGTAGTCGTCCTCCACGATCAGGCCGCCGGTGGCGCGCGCCCAGTCGACGGCCGCCGCACGCCGGTCGGGCGGCAGCGGAAGCCCGATCGGGAACTGGTGCGCCGGCGTCATGAGCACCGCGCCCGCGCCCTTCAGCTCCCCCAGCTCCCCCAACTCCTCGGTGCGCGTGCCCCGTTCGTCCAGGGCGAGCGGCGGCGTGCGCAGGCCCGCGTCGGTCAGCGCCTTCCGGTGGAAGTCGAGCCCGTACGACTCGACCGCCACCTCCCGCACCCGGCGCGCCCGCAGCACCGCAGCCATCAGCATCAGGCCGTGCAGGAACCCCGAGCACACCACGATGCGGTCCGGCGACGCGTACACACCGCGGGCCCGGGCCAGATAGTCCGCGAGCGCCGTACGCAGCTCGATGCGGCCGCGCGGGTCGCCGATGCCGAATGCCTCGTGCGGGGCCTCGGTCAGCGCGTGGCGAGCCGCCCTCAGCCACTCGGCGCGCGGAAACGAGGCGAGGTCGGGCGAGCCGGCCATCAGGTTGTACGCGGGCTTGCGCCGGGCGGTGGGACGCGGCGCATGGGCTCGGTCCTGGCGCGCCCGCGAACGCTGGGCGACCCGGGTGCCGGAGCCCTGGCGCGCGGTGAGCCAGCCCTCGGCGACCAGCTCGGCGTAGGCGTCGGCCACCGTGTTGCGGGCGATCCCGAGGTCGGCGGCGAGGGTGCGCGAGGAGGGCAGCCGGGCGCCCGGCGCGAGCCGTCCGGTGCGTACGGCCTCGCGCAGCGCGTCCATGAGGCCCGAGCGCAGGCCCGCGCCGCCCACGTCGATGTGCAGATCGACACCGAGGGTTTCCGGAGAAGTGGCCCAGGATTTCACCATGGGAGTGGACCATACCGGGGTGCCATCCGCGCCCTACGGTCGTACTCATGACGACGACGGAGAACACGACGGACGAGACCATGGCCTACGTGCCCGAGCGAGCCCCGCGTCTGCGCTGGGCCAAGGCGGCGCCCGAGGTCTACCGGGCCATGATGAAGCTGAACGAGGCAGCCGAGCGAGGGCTCGACCCGGCCGTCGCCGAGCTGGTCAGGATCCGCGCCTCGCAGCTGAACCGCTGCGCCTTCTGCCTGGACATGCACACCAAGGACGCGCTGGCGGCGGGCGAGTCGGTGGAGCGGATCACCCAGCTCAGCGCGTGGGAGGAGTCCGCGCACTTCTACACGGCCAAGGAGCTGGCGGCCCTCGCGCTGACCGAGGCGATCACCGTCCTGACCGAGGGATTCGTGCCGGACGAGGTGTACGAAAGGGCCGCCGAGCACTTCGAGGAGGGCGAGCTGGCGCAGCTCGTCTCCACCATCGTCGTGATCAACGCCTGGAACCGCTTCGGTGTGACCACGCGTGCGACGGCGGGCCACTACAAGCCGGGGATGTACAAGTGAGCGTTGCGGTGCGGGAGTTCCGGGTGCCGGGCGCGGTCTACCATGATCTCGCGAAGCTCAGCGCCGTCGCCAAACGGGGTCTTGGCGACCCGGCGCTTGCCGAACTGGTGATGATCCGGGCGTCCCAGCTCAACCGCTGCGCCTTCTGCCTGGACATGCATCTGACGGCCGCCCGCAAGGCAGGCGAGGCGGAGGAACGGCTCGCCCTGATCGCCGCCTGGGAGGAGAGCGGCCGGCTGTTCTGCGCGCGGGAGCGGGCCGCGCTCGCGCTGACCGAGGCGGTCACCGTCCTGGCCCAGGGCGCCTCCCGGACGAAGCCCGGGCAAGGATCCGTCACCGACGCGGTGTACGACGCGGCCGCCGAGCACTTCACCGAGACCCAACTCGCCCACCTCATCGCGGTCATCACCGTCATCAACAGCTGGAACCGGCTGATGGTGACCCGCCGCACGACACCCGGAGACACGCAATGGCACAGCTGAACCCCGCCGCCGCGTTCCGCGCCCTGCACCAGGGCCGCGCCACGGGCGACCCGCTGATCCTGCCGGGCCCGTGGGACGCGGCCAGCGCCCGGGTCTTCGAAGAGGCCGGCTTCCCGGCCCTGGCTACGCCGAGCGCGGGGGTCTCGGCGTCCCTGGGGTACGAGGACGGCTCGACGCCGGCGCAGGAGATGTTCGCCGCCGTGACCCGGATCGTGCGGTCGGTGTCGGTCCCGGTGTCGGCGGACATCGAGGACGGGTACGGGCTCGCGCCCAAGGAGCTGGTGGACCGGCTCCTGGAGACGGGCGCGGTCGGCTGCAACCTGGAGGACTCCGCGGGCGGCGCCCTGAAGGACCCGGCGCGGCACGCGGACTGGCTGGCCGAGGTGCGGGCCGAGGCGGGCGATCGCATCTTCATCAACGCCCGCGTCGACACCTACATCCGGGGCCTGCCCGACCTGGACGCGACCATCGCGCGGGCCCGGGCGTACGTGGCGGCGGGCGCCGACGGCGTCTACCCGTTCGCCGCGCCGGCCGACCACCTGCCCAAGATCGCCGCGGCCGTGCCGGCGCCGGTCAACATGGCGGCCCTGCCCGACGGCCCGACCCCGCGCCGCCTGTCCGAACTGGGCGCGACCCGCATCACGTTCGGCCCCGGCCTCCAACACCGCGCAACCCAGGCCCTACGCGACATCGCCCACCAGGTACGCGCGTTGTAGGCGCCGGGCGCGGCGGTGCCGGGGGCGTCCGGGGCATCGGGCCTGTCGGGGTCAGTCGTCGGTCGGTTCGTTCTGGGTGCGCAGGAGAGCTGTCCACCTCGGGGTCAGGGCGTGGGTGACCAGGAGGGCGGTCAGGGCGGGCAGGGACGGGGGTGCCAGGTCGCCGCCCGTGTGGCCGTACACGGCGGCGGCCACGGCGGTGGCCACCAGCAGGACGGTGGTGACGCGGTGGGCGCGGGCCAGGACCTCGCTGCGTTCGGCGCGCTGGCGCTCGTCCAGGGCCCGGCGGCGCAGTTCGAGCAGGCCCCGGGTGGCGGTGTTGATGGCCCCCATGGCCACGCACCACGGCACCAGCAGGACGAGCATCACCCACAGCGCGGTCACGGAAGGGACCAGGACCGCGGCGAGCCCCGCCGCCACGTACGCGGCGGTCAGCGCGAGGTGGGCGCCGAACAGCACCCTTCTGCGGGCCGCCGTCGCGTACAGACCCTCGTACTCGCGGCGGTTCATGGTCTTGTACATCCACCGGTCATAACGCGTCAGCCGCACGTCGCTCACTGGTTCCTCCCGTAGGCCTCGTCGGTGAGCGGGCGGAACGGTGTCAGGGAGAACAGCGCCTCCACCGGGAGCCCGAAGTGCTCCGCGATCTTCAACGCCAGGTCGAGGCTCGGGTTGTACTGCCCCCGCTCGATGTAGCCGATGGTCTGGTAGTGGACCCCGACCGCCTCGGCCAGGCTCTGGCGCGACACCTTGCGCTCGGCCCGCACCATCGCCAGCCTGTTGTGCACCTGCTCGCTCATGTATAAGAAGTACTACATTGGTGAGTGGAACCACAACAAGCAACGCGACAGCGGGGAGTTCGTCATGTCCGACCTTCGGGGCCTGTTCGGCCGCAAACAGCTCACGGTCCTGTGGCTGCGCGACGCGGACGACATCGCGTCCGAACTGCGCGACGCGCTCGCGGACGCCGGGGAGGCCGAACGGCCGGGCCTCCAGGCGGCACTGGCGATCGCCGAGAAGGCGGCGGCCGAGCCGGACCGGGAGCGCCGGGGCCGCTGGGTGCGCGAGCAGCGGGCGTCGGTCGGCTACACGGGCCCCGACAACGAGTCGGTCCACGCGGTCAAGGCGCTGCGCGACGCCCGGCCCGAGCTCAGCCTGCTCGCCGCCGTCCAGCTGACCCGGGACGCGGCGCGCGGCTAGGAAACGGGCGAAGCCCCGGCAGTGGCTGCCGGGGCTTCGTCGGGCGGTACGCCAAGGGGCGTACCGCGGGGCTCAGATGAGGCCGAGCTCGCGGACCGCGTCGCGCTCCTCGGTGAGCTCCTTGACGGAGGCGTCGATGCGCTTGCGGGAGAACTCGTTGATGTCCAGGCCCTGGACGATCGAGTACTTGCCGTCCTTGACGGTGACCGGGAAGGAGGAGATCAGGCCCTCCGGGACGCCGTAGGAGCCGTCCGAGGGGATGCCCATGGAGGTCCAGTCGCCATCGGCGGTGCCGTTGACCCAGGTGTGCACGTGGTCGATGGCGGCGTTGGCGGCCGAGGCGGCCGAGGACGCGCCACGGGCCTCGATGATCGCGGCGCCGCGCTTGGCGACGGTCGGGATGAACTCGTCGGCCAGCCACTGCTCGTCGTTCACGACCTCGGCGGCGTTCTTGCCGGCGATCTCCGCGTGGAAGATGTCCGGGTACTGGGTGGCCGAGTGGTTGCCCCAGATGGTCAGACGCTTGATGTCGGAGACCGTCGTGCCGGTCTTCTTCGCCAGCTGCGAGATCGCCCGGTTGTGGTCGAGGCGGGTCATCGCGGTGAAGCGCTCGGCCGGTACGTCCGGGGCCGAGGCCTGCGCGATGAGCGCGTTGGTGTTGGCCGGGTTGCCGACGACGAGGACCTTGATGTCGTCCGCGGCGTTGTCGTTGATGGCCTTGCCCTGCGGCTTGAAGATGCCGCCGTTGGCGGAGAGCAGGTCGCCGCGCTCCATGCCCTTGGTGCGCGGGCGGGCACCGACGAGCAGGGCCACGTTGGCGCCGTCGAAGGCGACGTTGGCGTCGTCGGTGATCTCGATGCCGCGCAGCAGCGGGAAGGCGCAGTCGTCGAGCTCCATGGCGGTGCCCTCGGCGGCCTTCAGGGCCGGGGTGATCTCCAGGAGGCGCAGGTTGACCGGCACGTCCGGGCCGAGCAGGTGACCGGAGGCGATGCGGAAGAGCAGCGCGTAGCCGATCTGGCCGGCCGCGCCGGTGACGGTGACATTCACGGGAGTGCGGGTCATGGCGATCTCCGTAAGAAACAGCAGGTGGTGGGGGGTTGCCCCTGGCTTCCGGGCACCCCGTAAACGCCGGCAACCTGACGTGCGACCGTCTGAATCTTGACGTGAAGAGATGTCCAGCGGTCAGGCTATCCGACCCTGGGAGTTCTACACCCCCGCCGCCCTGTGGGACGGCTCACGCTGATCGATCATCGGCCGGTTGTGTCCGTTCCGGTGGCGCAGCCGCTCCTTTTGTCCGTCAGCGTGGCGCAGGCCCGCGCGGCGGCGGGACCCTGGACGGCGAGCATCCTGGTGTACGTGTCGCGGCCCGCCCCCTGCACCACCGCGTCCCGGGCCAGGGCGCCCGCGCTGATCCGCACCCGGTCGCCCGGGACGACCCGCCTCAGCCGCGCCCAGGCCGCCTCGCACGTCCGGCTGTAGCGCACCTCGACGACCGCGACGCCGACCCTGGCGCTGCCCACCGTACGGACCGACGTGTCGGCGCAGCGCGTCGTTTCGGGATCCTGGCCGGTGCACGAGGCGGCCAGGCACGACACGCCGGGAGGGAGCGCGGCCGCCGGGGCGGCGGTGTGGCTGGGCGGCGCGGCGGTGCGGCTGGACGACTGCGCGGCGGCCGGAGGCCTGGCGGTGGCCGGCTTGTCGTCGGCGGGCCCGCCGCGGCCGGTGAGGAGCACGGCCGCCGTGATGACGAGCAGCGCGCCCACCACCCCGGCCAGGAACATGACGATCCGGCTCCGGCCGCCCGGCCCGGCGGGCGGGGCCTGAAAAACGGCGCGGGGCGCGGCGGGCCGTCGCGGCTCGGCCGTCGCGGTTCTCGACCGGTCGGCCCGCACGGCGTCCATGACGCGGTCGTGGCGCTGCTCGGAGCGGGCCCAGGCCCGCTCGGCCGGCTCCCACAGGGTGGTCAGGTGGACCGGGTTCGCGCCGGTCACCTCGGCGAGCGCGACGACGGCCGCCCTGGGGGCGAAGAGCCGGCCGCCCAGATACCGCTCCCAGGACGTCCTGCTGTACCCGGTGCGCTCGGCGACCGCCGCGACACTGAGCCCGCTGCGGTCCACGAGCCGGCGCAGCTGATCCGCGAACTCCCGCACCTGCGGGTCGAGTTGGTCCGGCAGCGCCTTCCAGCGAGGCATCGCTTCCCCCAAGTTCTCGCTTGCCAGGGCGCGGGCGGCACGCGCGGATCCAGGATGGCAGCTCCACAGGTGGCGCGCACCGGCTCGCACAAAGGGCGGCCGGCGCTCAGGGGCGGGCGCCGCCCGGGGTGACAAGGCCGGTCTCGTACGCCAGCACCACCGCCTGGGCCCGGCTGGCCAGATCCAGTTTGCTCATGGCGCGGTTCAGATGGGTCTTGACCGTGGCCTCGCTGATGTAGAGGCGGCCGGCGATCTCCTGGTTCGCCAGGCCGCACGCGATCAGGCGCAGCACCTGGGTCTCGCGGGCGGTGAGGACGTCGAGTTCGGGCGTCGGGCCGGGTTCGGGCCGCCGCGCGAACGCCTCGACCAGGCGGCGGGTGACACTCGGCGCGAAGAGCCCGTCGCCCCCGCCGACGGCGGCCACCGCGGCCAGCAGCCGCTCCGGCCCCGAGTCCTTGAGCAGGAATCCGCTGGCCCCGGCGCGCAGCGCGCCATAGACGTACTCGTCGAGGTCGAACGTGGTGAGGACGAGGATGCGCGGCGCCGGATCGGCGGCCCCGGCCAGGATGCGTTCGGTGGCCTCGATGCCGGTCATGCCGGGCATCCGGATGTCCATGAGGATCACGTCCGGGCGGGTCGCGGCGGCCTGGCGCACCGCTTCGGCGCCGTCGCCCGCCTCCCCGGCCACCTCCACGCCGGGGGCCGCTCTCAGCAGCCCCGTCAGGCCCGCCCGGATGAGGAACTGGTCGTCGACGACGAGCACCCTGATCATCCCGATGCGTCTTCCTCCCCGGGTGGCGCTCCTGCGGAGGTCGGCAGGGTCAGGGTCACCGCGAACCCGCCTTCGCTCCGCGGGCCGGCGCTGACCGACCCGCCGTAGAGCTTGGCCCGCTCCCGCATGCCGAGCAAGCCGTGGCCACCGCCGGTAGGCACTCCGTCCTGATGCGGCCCCCCGCGTCCGCCGCCCTTGTCCCCATTGACGACGGATACCATCAACTGGTTCCGGGCGTACCGGAGTTGGACTTCGGTCTCGGCTCCTCGCGCGTGCTTGAGCACGTTCGTGAGCGCTTCCTGCACCACCCGGTAGGCGCACAGTTCGACGCCGGGCGGCAGCGGCCGCGGGGTGCCGAGGGTGCGCAGGGTCACGGGGACGCCGGCGGCCCCGATCCGCTCCGCCAGCTCCGGGATCCGGCCGAGGCCCGGCATGGGGGCCCCGGGCGCCTCGTCGTCGGCGTCACGCAGCACCTCGAGCATCCGGCGCAGCTCCTCAAGAGCTTCGGCGCTGGTGCCGCAGATGGTGGAAAGGGCGGCGCGCGCGGTGGGCGGATCGGAGGCGAAGACGAACCCGGCGAGCCCGGCCTGCACGGAGATGACGGACATGTGGTGGGCCACCACGTCGTGCAACTCCCGCGCGATACGCCCGCGTTCGGCCGCCACCGCGCGGCGCGCGCGGTCGGCCTGCTCCTGCCGCAGGCGCCGGGCGAGTTCGGCGGTGCGGCGGGCCAGCGCTCCGAAGTGGAGCAGTACCAGGGCGAAGACGAGGGCCTGGGCGACCACGGAGACCATGGCGCTGCGAGGACTCGCCACTCCGGCGTACATCCAGGCCCCCGCCATGAGGGCCGCGCAGGCCGCCGCCGCGGGCAGGGCGCGCAGGGAGGCCACCGTGTACAGCGAGAGCATCGGGCCGAAGCTCGTGACCACGGGCCAGTACCCGCAGGCCACGTACCCGACGAAGACCAGGTGCGACCAGAGCAGCACCGCGACCGGCGCCCTGACGCGGAAGGCGAGCGGCAGTCCGGCCAGCGCGGCCAGGGCGTACCCCCGGGCGTCCAGCGCGTTCCAGCCCTGCCGCGCCGACTCCTGCCCGAGCGCCACCGAGGCACAGGTCAGCGCCACGGCCAGGAGCGCGTCGGCGAACTGGGGGCGGATCCGCATCGTCGCAGCGTAACGATGGTACGGAGCGCGTACGTCAACTCCGCGCGGTACAGCGTGAGTTGCGGCAGCGGCCCGGCGGGGAGACGGGGCGGCCCGCGCCCACCGGGGTGGGCGCGGGCCGTCCGTGTCCGCCGGTACCGCTAACGCACGGTGAAGTGGACCGCGTCCTCAAGGAAGGGGACGTTCAGCCACGGGCGGGGCTGGGCCATCAGGGCGAGCAGCACGATGGCGACGCCGAGCACTCCGTACGTGGAGATGTCGGTGAAGCGGGACCTGACGGCGAGCATGCCCACCGACGGCAGTGTCCAGCGCAGCGCGGCGCCCACCATCAGGGCGGCGCCGACGATGACGAGCCCGATCCGGAACGCCGCCCCGAACGGGTCGATCGCGACCATGAGCAGCCCGAGGCCGACGGCGAGCAGCACGCACAGCAGCGGCCACTGCCGGGCGGGCGCCGGCGCGTCGCCCGCCGCGGCCCGGCCGCCGCCCTCGGGGCGCGCGGTGTCCCGCGTCAGCGAGGGGGGCCGCCGCGAACCGGCCTTGGCGGACGCTGCGTTCTCCGCGTTCCGCGGGTCCCCGGACGCCTCGTGACTCCTACCAGCACCCATGGGTCAGGCCCTTTCCTGTCAGCCCGCGGCGGCGAGCTCGGCCGCCTCGACGACGTTGACGAGCAGTTGGGCGCGGGTCATCGGGCCCACACCGCCCGGGTTGGGCGAGAGCCAGCCCGCGACCTCGGCGACGCCGGGGTGCACATCGCCGACGATCTTGCCGCTCTCGTCACGGCTGACGCCGACGTCGAGCACCGCCGCGCCGGGCTTCACGTCCTCGGGCTTGATCAGATGAGGGACGCCGACGGCCGCGACGATGATGTCGGCCTGGCGCAGGTGCTTGGACAGGTCGCGGGTGCCGGTGTGGCACTGGGTGACCGTCGCGTTCTCCGAGCGCCGGGTGAGCAGCAGCGGCATGGAGCGCCCGATGGTGACGCCGCGTCCCACGACGACGACCTCGGCCCCGTTGATCTCCACGCCGTGCTTGCGGAGCAACTGGATGATGCCGTACGGGGTGCAGGGCAGCGGGCCCGGCTCGTTGAGGACGAGGCGGCCCAGGCTCACCGGGTGCAGGCCGTCGGCGTCCTTGGCCGGGTCCATCAGCTCCAGGATTCGGTTCTCGTCGATGCCCTTGGGCAGCGGCAGCTGGACGATGTAGCCGGTGCACTCGGGGTTGTCGTTGAGCTCCCGCACCACCGCCTCGATCTCCTCCTGCGTCGCGGTCGCGGGCAGTTCGCGCTGGATGGACGCGATGCCGACCTGGGCGCAGTCGCGGTGCTTGCCCGCGACGTACTTCTGGCTGCCGGGGTCGTCCCCGACGAGCACGGTCCCCAGGCCGGGGGTGACGCCTCGCTCCTTCAGGGCCGCCACGCGGACGGCCAGTTCGGACTTGATCGCTGCGGCGGTGGCCTTGCCATCGAGAATCTGGGCGGTCATGTTTCCCATTCTTTCAGGGCGACACGTGATCGCCCAAGTTGCACTTGCACAACACATCCAGCATTCGGCTGGACAAACTTATGTCTTATTTAGAACGATGATCCGCGCAGTGCCGCGGGCAGTGCCGGGGGGCGATCCGCTCAGAACAGCTCTGCTCTCCGCTCGGGCCGCGTCGTCCCCGCACAACCAACGGAGGAAAGCCCGTCATGAGCTTCGGCGACCCGAACAACCCCTATGGGCAGCAGCCCCAGCAGGGTGCCAACCCCTATGGCCAGCAGCCGGGCCAGCCGGGCTACGGCTACCCGCAGGGCCAGCAGGCCCCCCAGGGGGTGCCGCAGCAGGGCTACGGGTACCCGCAACAGCCCTACGGCGGCGCACCCATGGGCCCGCAGACGATGCCCGGAACCGTCTCCGCCGCCCGCGTGATGCTGTGGGTCATCGTCGGCCTCCAGGCCATCGGCGCTGTCATCATGGTGATCGGGGCGATCGGCATGAGCGCCGCGAAGAACCAGGCCGCGGCGCGGGACGATGTCCAGTTCCAGCAGCTCGCCGACTACCCGATCGGCGTGCTCTACGTCATGGCGGTCTTCGCGGTCGCCTGGCTGATCTTCGCCATCGTGCTCGCCGCGAAGTTCGGCACGGGCGGCAACGGACTGCGCGTCACCCTGATGGTTTTCGCCATCGTGACTGCGGTGCTCGGCGTCTATCCGTTCGTCGTCGTCGGGCTCATCCACACGGTGCTGGCCATCCTGATCGCCGTGTTCGTCGGCAAGCAGAGCGGCGCCCAGTGGTTCAAGCGTCCGCAGTACTGAGCCGGTGAGCTCCGGGCCGCCGGGCTCCCCACGCCGAACAGGAGGGCCGCACCCCGCACGGGGTGCGGCCTTCGGCGTACCGGCCGGAGCTACCGGAGTACCGGAGCTACCGGAGCTACCGGAGCTACCAGAGCTAATGGAAGAAGTGCCGCGTGCCGGTGAAGTACATCGTCACGCCCGCCTTCTTCGCCGCCTCGACCACCAGCTCGTCACGGACCGAACCGCCGGGCTGGACCACGGCCTTGACCCCGGCGGCCGCCAGGATCTCGAAGCCGTCGGGGAAGGGGAAGAACGCGTCGGACGCGGCGTAGGAGCCCCGCGCCCGCTCCTCGCCCGCCCGCTCCACCGCGAGCTTCGCGGAGTCGACCCGGTTGACCTGGCCCATGCCGACGCCGACGGACGCGCCGTCCTTGGCGAGCAGGATCGCGTTGGACTTGACGGCCCGGCAGGCGATCCAGGCGAAGGCGAGCTCCTTCAGCTCGGCCTCGCTCAGCGCCTCGCCGGCGGCCAGCGTCCAGTTGGCGGGGTCGTCGCCCTCGGCCTGGAAGACGTCGGTCTGCTGGAGCACCGCGCCGCCCGAGACCGCCTTGAGGTCGCCGGGCTGGTGCGGGGCGCCGTCCACCTCGAGCACCCGGATGTTCTTCTTGCGGGCCAGCACCTCGAGCGCGCCGTCCTCGTAGCCCGGGGCCGCGATGACCTCGGTGAAGATCTCCGCCACCTGCTCGGCCATCGCCACCGTGACCGGCCGGTTGACGGCGATGACGCCGCCGTACGCGGACAGCGGGTCGCACGCGTGGGCCTTGCGGTGGGCGGCGGCGAGGTCGGCGTCCACCGCGATGCCGCACGGGTTGGCGTGCTTGATGATGGCGACGCAGGGCTCGTCGTGGTCGTAGGCGGCGCGGCGCGCGGCCTCGGTGTCCACGTAGTTGTTGAAGGACATCTCCTTGCCGTGCAGTTGCTCGGCGTTGGCGATGCCGCCCGGCTGACCGTCGGTGTAGAGCGCGGCGGCCTGGTGCGGGTTCTCGCCGTAGCGCAGCGTGGACTTGCGCTCCCAGGTGCCGCCCAGGAACTCGGGCAGCGCGGCCCCGCCCTCCTCGGGCGCGTACACATTGGTCATCCAGGAGGCGACGGCCACGTCGTAGGCGGCCGTGTGCTGGAAGGCCTCGGCGGCCAGGCGCTTGCGGGCGGTCAGGTCGAAGCCGCCGTTCTTGACGGCGTCGAGCACGGCCGCGTACCACGCCGGGCTGGTGACCACGGCGACCGAGGGGTGGTTCTTGGCGGCGGCGCGGACCATCGAGGGGCCGCCGATGTCGATCTGCTCCACGCACTCGTCGGGGCTCGCGCCGGAGGCGACGGTCTCCTTGAACGGGTAGAGGTTGACGACGACCAGCTCGAAGGGGCGCACGCCGAGTTCGTCGAGCTGCGCGCGGTGGGCGTCGAGGCGCAGGTCGGCGAGGATGCCCGCGTGCACCTTGGGGTGCAGGGTCTTGACCCGCCCGTCCAGGCACTCGGGGAATCCGGTGAGCTCTTCGACCTTGGTGACGGGCACCCCGGCGGCGGCGATCTTCGCGGCGGTCGACCCGGTGGACACCAGCTCGACACCGGCCGCGTGGAGCCCTTGCGCCAGCTCCTCCAGGCCCGTCTTGTCATAGACGCTGACCAGCGCCCGCCGGATGGGCTTGACGGTGTCCGTGTTAGCGGAGTTGACCGAGTTCACCGATCTGAACCTTTCGTCCCTCAATGCGGTAGCCGTTACGGGCCAGACGCCCCACGACATCGACGAGCAGCGCTCGCTCGACTTCCTTGATCCGCTCGTGCAGAGCGGCCTCATCGTCCTCGTCCCGGATCTCGACCACACCCTGGGCGATGATCGGGCCGGTGTCGACGCCGTCGTCGACGAAGTGGACGGTGCACCCGGTGACCCTCGCGCCGTACGCGAGCGCGTCGCGTACGCCGTGGGCTCCGGGAAAACTGGGCAGCAGCGCGGGGTGGGTGTTGACCACCCGGCCGCCGAAGCGGGCGAGGAATTCCTTGCCCACGATCTTCATGAACCCGGCCGATACGACCAGGTCCGGCGCGTACGCCTCGGTGGCGGCGGTCAGCGCCGCGTCCCACTGCGCGCGCGAGCCGTGGTCCTTGACCCGGCAGACGAACGTCTCGATCCCGGCCCGTTCGGCGCGCTCGAGGCCGGCGATGGCGTCCCGGTCGGCGCCCACGGCCACGATCTCGGCCCCGTACCCCTGCGGATCGGCGGCGATGGCGTCGAGCAGGGCCTGAAGATTCGTACCGGATCCCGAGACCAGCACCACGACCCGGGCGGGACGGGTGCGGGCGGGCGGGACACCGGGGGGAGAGGCGGACGCGGAGGGGGGCGGGGAGGCCACGGCGGGGCTCTTTCTCGCGGTCGTACGTCGTTGTGTGGTCGTACGAACGAATCGTGCCCCTCGATACGGGGAACTCTACGAAAGCGCCGACCGTCAGCAACGATACCGGCACACCGGACGGCCCCCACGGGACGGGGGCCGGACCGCCAGGTAGCGTCTGGGAGGACGCCGCGAGGCGAGACACGTCTCACGTGAGGGAGACGTGATCGAGACCGGAATCGAGACCGGGCTCCGCCACGGGGCCGACTTGCTTGACGTCCTTGACGCGACTGTTTCACTTACAGGCTTACTTGCTTCACTTACTTGCGAGATGCGACCCCTGGCCCGAACCGGCCGGCCGGGTCCGAGGGGAAGACGTTCACCAGATGCCGGACCGACGCCACCAGCTGTTCGCAGCCCGCCAGTCCTCTTCTGCCGGTTCCTCAGGTTCCCCCGGCTCACCCGGCGCCCCCGGTTCTTCCGGCTCCTCCGGCTCTTCCGGCTCCTCCAAGGCGAGGGACCCGGAGGGCTCGGGGGGCGAGGACACGGGGAGCGGCACCGGCGCGGGCCCCGTCAACGGCACCGACGACAATCCCTTCGCGCCGCCGCCCGAGGGCCGGCCCGACCAGCCGTGGCGCCCGCGCCGGCCGGCGGGCCAAGACGGCGGCCCGCACGGCCAGGGCGGTCCCGGACACGGTTCGCCCTGGGGCAGCCAGTGGAGCAACCAGCAGCCCGGCCGCGCGCCCGGCGGGTTCGGGCAGCGCCCCCAGCGGCCCCAGGGCGGCCAGAACCAGAACCCGCAGCCCTCATCCGGCCTGCGCTGGGACCCCACGGACCCGGCCCAGCGCCGCGCCCGCTACGCGCTGCTCTCCGGAATGTGGGCCTTCTTCTTCGCCCTGTTCGACATGCCGGAGATCGCGCTGCTGCTCGGGGCGCTCGGCCTGTACTGGGCGATCAGCTCCCTGCGGGCCAAGCCCAAGCCTCAGGAGGCGTCCGCCGCGAACGCCGTCGGCGGTGCGCCCCGCGCCGCCGCTCCCCCCATGCCGTACGCCGCACCGCAGAGCACCCAGACCGGACCGCCACCCGCGCCCCGGCCCGCGCAAGGCAGGCCGCAGGTGACGGCGGCGGTGACGGGCCTGGTCACGGCGGTCCTTGCGCTGATGGTGGTGGCCTCCAGTTTCACGATGCAGATCGTGTACCGCGACTACTACAGCTGCGTGGACGACGCCCTGACCAAGACGGGGCAGCTGTCGTGCAACGACCACCTGCCGAAGAAGCTGGTCCCGCTGTTCGGCGTGAAGGAGTAGCGCGCGGGCTCGTCGCTCGTCACTCGCCGCCGTCCCGGGGGCGGGTCCCGGCCGGGTCCTTGGGGTCCTGCGAGTCCTCCGGGTCCACCCGGTCCTCCAGGGTTCTCGCGGGAGGCGTTTCCTTCGGCTGGGCCGCTCCGGGCTCGGAGGGCCGTACGGGTTCATGACCGCGTACGGGTTCATGACCTCGTACGGGTTCCGGCGCGGGCGGCCGTACGGGTTCCGGCGCGGGCTTCCCGGGTTCGGGCGCCGGGGCTTGTTCCACGGCGGGCGCCGCTTCCGGTGCGGGCATGGACGCGGGCGGTGCGGGCATGGACGCGGGCGCGGGCGGCGGGGCGTCCGTCGGCGGAATGTCCGCCATCAGACCGCCCGACGCCTCCTTGAGCGCCGCCCAGCGGGCCTCGCGCGCGCCGTCCTCGTGCCACAGGCCACCGCCGCCCACCGGCAGGAAGTCGTACGGTTCGTAGTCGTCGCCTCCTTCGTCCACGGGAGCCGGGGCCGACCCCGGCAGGCTCTTGGGGGTCGCTCCGCGCCGAGGCCACCACGCGAGCATGCCCGTGATCCGGGATCGCGCGGACGCCCGGGGCGCCTTCGGCGCCGCCGCCGCACCCCGGGCCCGCAACGCCCGCAGGGCCACCGCCCCCGGCACCCCCACCACCAGCGTCCACAACAGCGCCGCTCCCCCGGTGCGCCACCAGACCGGGCCGAGCGACGCCAGGGCCTCGCTGCCCAGCGGGCCGCCCGCGAGGGCCGCGAGCGCGGCCAGCGCGCAGCCGCACAGGACCGCGCCGAGCAGCGCGGCCCGCGCGGTCTCGCGCCGCCCCCACCCCTCGGCCACGGCGGCCCGCGCGGTGAACCTGGCCAGGACCGCCCCGGCCACGAGCGGCACCCCGGCCGATACCCAGTTCCACCACGCCCCGTGCACGCCGCCGGGCACCGCCGCGAGCAGCGGGAAGTGCGGCAGGGCGGGTGCGCCCGTCACCCCGAGCGGGCTCGCCACCGCGCCCGCGCCGATGGCGAAACCGGGCCCGAGCCCGTACGCGGCGCCCCACACGGCGGCGTTCGGCACCAGCGCGAGGGCGAGCAGCAGGATCGCGAACCGGCCCGACCAGTCCTCCGCGAGCCGCAGGAAGGCGTCCTCGGCCCCGCCGATGTGCCAGGTGAGCGCGGCGGCCGCGAGCAGCGCGCCGCCCCCGAGCAGCGTCGCGACGGCAGCCCCCGCGGCCCGCGCCGCCACACTCGTACGAACACCCAAGAGGGCGGCGCGCACGCGGGCCGGGACGCGGGCTGGCAGCGGCCCGAGCGGGCGGCCGTGGGCGGTCCAGATCCCGGCGGCGGTCGCCAGCGCCACCGTGAGGGGCAGGTGCAGCGCGGCGCTGAGCGGTGCGGCGGGGAGCGGGCCCGCCGACGCGTACAGCGCGGTGGCGCTCGCGATCGCGAGGTAGCCGCAGGTCACGCCGCCGAACACGGCCCATCCCGAGGGCAGCGGCGCCTCCTCGGTCTCGTAGACGTCCTCCTGACCCGGCATCAGCGCGTCGCGTGCGGCGCGGTGGGCGAGCCAGACGGGCAGCGCCGTCACCAGGAGCGGGACGAGGCCGACCGGGGCCGGCGAGCCGGTCAGCGTCTCGGGTCTGACCAGTCGCGTTCCATGGGCGAGCAGCCAGAGCGAGGCGGCCGTGCGCAGGGCGCCGCCGGGCCCGCTGTCGGGGTAGGGGGAGCTGATCCACAGCACCATCACGAGCACGGCGAGGGCGCCGAGGCCGAGCCCCGCCGCGATCGCGCCGCGCAGCAGACAGGTGACGAGCACGGAGGAGCGCGCCTGGGCGGAAGGCAACGGCAGGCTGCGGTCGGTCACTTGGGTCACGCGGGCCATGCTGCCAACGACACGCGCTTTCTACGCGTAATAGGCGAATGCCCGATGTGTCGCCCAATATACGGTTATGTACTTTTCATCCGGGGTCCGTCGAGCCGCCTCTCCCCGGGTGCACGAGCCGACACGGCCTTCGCGGGGAGTCCTGGGAGCCCTTGATGACACAGAGCACCGCCGGTACCGGTGAATCCGATGCCATGTCCCCCCTGCCCACCCCCAAGGAACGGCGCCGTCTGCGTGAGGCGAAGGCGCTGAGCGAGGCGCAGGTCGCGTCGGCCGTCGGCGTCACACGGGCGACCGTCCGCTCCTGGGAGACCGGCCGCACCGCGCCACGCGGACGCAGGCGCGCGATCTACGCCCGGCTGCTGGCCACGTTCGAAGCGGAGACGGCGCCTCCGCCCGCGTCGAAGGACGCGACCGTCTCCAGAAACGATTCGCCCCGTCACAAGCGCCCCGGCGCCCACCGCTCCCGACCCGCCGATCCGGGCGCCGGCCACCGAGACCACCCGGGACACCCGGAACACCCGGACCAGCCGGACCAGCCAGGTCACCCGGGCGGCACCGACGGCACGGACGCCGATCGCGACGAAGCCGACGGAGCCGTCGGCCGGCGCGGCGACGCATCGGCCGGGCCCGACCAGGGCGACACCGTCCAGGACGGCGACGAGGGTGACACCGCCCAGGACGGCGGCCCGGGGGGTGCGCCGGGCGCCGGGGAGCGCCATGCCGTCGCGGGGCGCGGACAGGGGGCGAGCGCCGGCAAACCGCCGGCCAGGCCGCACGCGGTGAACACCCGGCCCAAGCCCGCCGCCGACGGGTCCGCCGGCAAGTCGTCCAGGCCAGGGGGCAGGACCACCGCCAAGCCCTCCCCCGCGCCCCAGCCGGCCCCCGCCGGCGCCGTGACCGTGCCGGAACCCGCCAAGGAGGCGTCGCAGTCCGCCGCCGCGCTGACCGGCGCGGGAGCGCTGTCCACCGGAAGCGTCCGCACCCTTCCCGAGCGGCCGCCGGACGCGGAACACGATCCCGGCCCCGCCGTGTCGGACGAAGCCGAACCCGGCGCCACGCCCGAGGCGCGCCCGGCGCCCGCCGCCCCGCGTCCCGAGCCGTCGCCCATCACCGGACTCACTCCCGCCGAGGCGTTCGACGCGCTGTACGCCGCCACCGCGCCCGCGCTCGCCCAGCAGACCTATCTGCTCACCGGCCGCATCCGGCTCGCGCGCGAGTCCGTGCAGCGCGCCTTCCATCTGGCCTGGGAGAACTGGCCCGAGGTCGCCACCGACCGGGACCCGGCGGGGTGGGTGCGGACGGCGGCGTACGAGTACGCGATGTCCCCCTGGCACCGCTTCCGGCGCACCCACAAACACCCCGACCGGCCCCCCGTGGAGCCCGAACGCCGCGCCCTGCTCGACGCGCTGCTCGCGCTGCCGCCCGCCTACCGGCACACCGTGCTGCTCTACGACGGGCTCGGACTCGACCTGCCGGAGACGGCGGCCGAGATCCAGGCCAGCACACCGGCCACCGCGAACCGGGTGCTGAACGCGCGCGCCGCCATCGTCGAGCGGGTGCCCGCCGTGCACCACGCCAAGACCCCGGGGGCCTTGTCGGCGGTGCTGCGCGACCGCATCACCGATCTCGCGCTCGCCGGGCCCCCCGCCCTGACCGTGCTGCCTGCGGCCCGGGGCGTACGCGTCGGGGGCGAGCGGCGCCGCCGGTTCTGGACCCGGGCCGCGATCGCGTTCACCGCGATGATCGTGGGCGCGACGGCGTTCACCGTGGTGACCGTGCCGCACTACCACGTGCGGCCGGTCCCCTTCGGCCAGCGGGTCGGCGGCGTGCCCGTCTACGCCGGTCCCCCGCGACTGAGCAGCGAGGACGTCGAACTGCGGGACAAGCTGCGCGCGGAACCCGCCCGTGGCCCCTACCGCCTGGTCCTCGACATCCGCTGACGCGGCGCCGGTACGCATGAGGGCCCGCACCCCTGGAAACCACCAGTGGGGTGCGGGCCCTTCACGCGTACGTCCGGAGCCGGGCTCCGTCAGGCGCGGTTCAGCTGCCGAGGATGGCGCGCGCGAGCTTGGCGGTCTCGGTCGGCGTCTTGCCGACCTTGACGCCGGCGGCCTCCAGGGCCTCCTTCTTCGCCTGGGCGGTGCCGGAGGAGCCGGAGACGATGGCGCCGGCGTGGCCCATGGTCTTGCCCTCGGGCGCGGTGAAGCCCGCGACGTAGCCGACGACCGGCTTGGTGACGTTGGCCTTGATGTAGTCGGCCGCACGCTCCTCGGCGTCGCCGCCGATCTCGCCGATCATCACGATCAGGTCGGTCTCGGGGTCGGCCTCGAACGCGGCGAGCGCGTCGATGTGCGTGGTGCCGATGACCGGGTCGCCACCGATGCCGACGGCGGACGAGAAGCCGATGTCGCGCAGCTCGTACATCATCTGGTACGTCAGCGTGCCGGACTTCGACACCAAGCCGATACGGCCCGGCTTGGTGATGTCGCCCGGGATGATGCCGGCGTTGGACTGGCCCGGCGTGATCAGACCGGGGCAGTTGGGGCCGATGATGCGGGTCTTGTTGCCCTTGGAGTTCGCGTACGCCCAGAAGGCTGCCGAGTCGTGCACGGCGATGCCCTCGGTGATGACGACGGCGAGACCGATCTCGGCGTCGATCGCCTCGACGACGGCGGCCTTGGCGTGGGCCGGCGGCACGAAGAGGACGGAGACGTCGGCGCCCGTCTTCTCCATCGCTTCCTTGACGGAGCCGAAGACCGGGACGTCCGTGCCGTCGAAGTCGACGGAGGTGCCGGCCTTGCGCGGGTTCACGCCACCGACGATGTTGGTGCCGTCGGCCAGCATGAGCTTGGTGTGCTTCATGCCCGTGGCGCCGGTCATGCCCTGGACGATGACCTTGCTGTCCTTGGTGAGGAAGATAGCCATGGTGGTGTCTTAACCTCTTCCCTTACTTCGCAGCCGCGAGCTCGGCGGCCTTGTCGGCCGCGCCGTCCATGGTGTCCACGCGCTGCACCAGCGGGTGGTTGGCGTCGCTGAGGATCTTGCGACCCAGCTCCGCGTTGTTGCCGTCGAGACGGACGACGAGCGGCTTGGTGACCTCTTCGCCCTTGTCGGCGAGGAGGGCCAGCGCCTGGATGATGCCGTTGGCGACCTCGTCGCAGGCGGTGATGCCGCCGAAGACGTTGACGAACACGGACTTGACGTCCGCGTCGCCGAGGATGATCTCCAGGCCGTTCGCCATCACCTGGGCGGAGGCGCCGCCGCCGATGTCGAGGAAGTTGGCCGGCTTCACGCCGCCGCCATTCGCCGATGTGTACGCCTCACCGGCGTACGCGACGACGTCCAGGGTGCTCATGACGAGACCCGCGCCGTTGCCGATGATGCCGACCTCGCCGTCGAGCTTCACGTAGTTGAGGTTCTTGGCCTTGGCGGCCGCCTCGAGGGGGTTGGCCGCGGCCTTGTCCTCAAGCGCCTCGTGGCCGGGCTGACGGAACTCGGCGTTCTCGTCGAGCGACACCTTGCCGTCGAGGGCGAGGATGCGGCCGTCCTTGGTCTTCACCAGCGGGTTGACCTCGACGAGGAGCGCGTCCTCGGCGACGAAGGTCTTCCACAGGGTCACCATGGCCTCGGCGACGCCCTCGGCCACGTCGGCCGGGAACTTCGCCAGGGCCACGATCTCGCGGGCCTTCTCGATGTCGACGCCCTCGACGGCGTTGACCGGGACCTTCGCCAGGGCCTCGGGGGTCTTCTCCGCGACCTCCTCGATGTCCATGCCGCCCTGCACCGACGCCATGGCGAGGAAGGTGCGGTTGGTGCGGTCGAGGAGGTACGAGACGTAGTACTCCGCCTCGATCTCGGGCGACAGCTCGGCGATCATCACCTTGTGGACCGTGTGGCCCTTGATGTCCATGCCGAGGATGTCCGTGGCGCGGGCGACTGCCTCGTCCGCGTCGGCGGCCAGCTTCACGCCGCCGGCCTTGCCGCGGCCACCGACCTTCACCTGCGCCTTGACGACCGACTTGCCGCCGAGACGCTCAGTGGCCTCGCGCGCCGCCTCAGGCGTGTCGATCACTTCACCGGCCAGCACCGGTACACCGTGCTTGGCGAAGAGGTCCCTCGCCTGGTACTCGAACAGGTCCACGCGCGTCCGTCCCTTTTCAGTGGTATCGCGGTTGCGTTGTCTGCTGGGCGTGCCGCGAAGGGCAACGTGACGGCGCTGTCACTGAGGGAGGCGTACACGGTGTCCGAGTACGCGGCATGTCCGTCTCGCAGGTTATCTCCGTGGGCCGCGCCTCCCTAAATCAAGGATCACACCTGAGCGGTGATACCTGTCACAGATCCCCTGCTCAGGGCGCGCCCAGGTATGACTTCCCTCACCCCTGGGGTATCGGCAGCGGCCTTTGCTCGATCGCCGCGGCCATCACCTCGGGGAACAGGTCGGGGGTGCAGGCGAAGGCGGGGGCGCCCAGGGCCGCGAGCGCCGCGGCGTGATCGCGGTCGTAGGCCGGGGCGCCCTCGTCGGAGAGCGCCAGCAGGGCCACGAACCGCACCCCCGACGCCTGCATCGCCGCGACCCGCTTCAGCATCTCGTCCCGTATGCCGCCCTCGTAAAGATCACTGATGAGAACGACCACGGTGTCGGCAGGACGGGTGATCTTCGACTGGCAGTACGCGAGCGCCCGGTTGATGTCGGTGCCGCCGCCCAGCTGGGCTGCGAACAGGACGTCGACGGGGTCGTCGAGCTGGTCGGTGAGGTCGACGACGGCGGTGTCGAAGACCACGAGACGCGTGGCGATCGAGCGCATCGAGGCCAGCACGGCGCCGAAGACCGCGGCGTGGACGACGGACGCGGCCATCGAACCGGACTGGTCGACACAGAGCACGACCTCCTTCCTCACCCCCCGCGCCGCGCGCCCGTACCCGATCAGGCGCTCGGGCACCACGGTGCCGTGCTCGGGCAGGTAGTTCTTGAGGTTGGCCCGGATCGTGCGGTCCCAGTCGATGTCGCGATGGCGGGGCCGGCTGACGCGGGCGCCCCGGTCGAGGGCGCCGGTGAGGGTGGCCCTGGTCCGGGTGGCCAGCCGCTTCTCCAGGTCCTCGACGACCTTGCGCACCACGGCGCGGGCGGTCTCCCGGGTGGTTTCGGGCATCGCCTTGTTGAGCGCGAGCAGGGTCCCGACGAGATGCACGTCGGCCTCCACGGCCTCCAGCATCTCCGGCTCCAGGAGCAGGGCGGACAGGCCGAGCCGTTCCATCGCGTCGCGCTGCATGACCTGTACGACGGACGACGGGAAGTACGTACGGATGTCGCCGAGCCAGCGCGCGACCGACGGCGCGGACGCCCCGAGCCCCGCGCCCCGGTCCTTGGCCCCGCTCCTGGCCGTGTGACCCGCGCCGCCGTAGAGGGCGGCCAGCGCGCCGTCCATCGCGGCGTCCCGTCCGGTCAGGGCGCGGCCGGTCCCCTCGGCGCCCGGCTCCCCGCCGAGCACCAGCCGCCAGCGCCGCAGTCGCTCGTCATCACTTGGTCGCGTGCACGTCGTCAACACCGCACCCCCATAGGGTTGTTGGAGCGGCCAAGGCAGTCGCGACCATCCCCATCGGGGCCGCTGGAACGAACGGGGTCATCGGGATTGTCGGGTCCGGCACAGGCGTCGGTTCCGGCAAGGGTGTCGGATCCCTTCAAGTCGTCGGGTCTGGCACAGGCGTTGGTCCGGAGTGAGCCGGTGGTTGTGGGTGGGGGTGTGAGCGGTGGCGTGGATGCCGGTGCGGGCTCGTACCCGGTGGGCGCCGGCGCGGTGCGGCCCAGCAGCAGGGCCATCAGCGGCAGTACGGCGTCGGCGCGCCCGGTGTCGAGTGCGGCGCCGAATCCGGGGGCGGCCGCGTCGCCGGGACCGGGGCGCTCGGCTGGTCCGCGCCGCACCAGCTCCCCCAGCGTGCGCCGCGCCCCCGCGTCGTACGCGGCGAACGTGCGGCGCAGCAGCGGCAGTACGTCGGTGAACGCGTCCGGTGGCACGCCCGTCAGCCAGCCGTCGACCAGGGCGAGCAGCCGGTCGTCGTGCACCAGGAGCATGCCGCCGCCCGATGCCCCGCCGACGAATCCCTCGATCCAGGCGGCCGCGTCGGCGGGCGCCGTACCCGGGGACAGGGCGAGGCCCATGTACCGCGCCGCGTCCTCGCTCTCGATGCTCCCCTCATCGAGCAACAGCCGGGCCGCCCGGCCCCGGATGACCCCGGGGACGGTGTCCCGCGAGGCGAGCCGGACCAGGACGGCGCTCCAGCGCTCGCGCAACCCGTCCGCGCCGGGGCCGGACGGGCCGGCGAGGAGGCGTGTCGCGGTGTGCACGGCGTCCAGGTGCGTACGCATCTCGGCGGCGCCGTCCGCGTCGAGGCCGGAGCAGGCGGGCGCGAAGCCCACACAAATACGCTCGGCCAGACCTGCGGCGACCTCGGCGAGACCCGCCGTGCCGGTGCCCCTGACGTCGCCGTAGCGCAGGGCGCGGGCGAGGGCGGGCAGTGCCTGGGCGAGATGGGCGACGTCGGTGTCGAGCGCGGCCCGGTCGGCGAGCGCCCGCATCACCACCGCCAGCGCGCCCGGCAGTTCGGCGAGCAGGCAGCGCTCGGCGAGGGCGGTGACGGCGCCGAGCGAGGTCGCGGCGGCCGCGTCGGCCCGCGCCTTGGCGGTCGCGGCGGCCACCACGGTGGTGCCCCACACCCCGGCCTCGGCGACCCGCACCGAGAGCTCGGGCTCCCAGCTCAACCGCCAGCTCTCCCGGAAGGTGCCGGTGGAGCGCGCCTGGACGCGCTCCCCCCAGCCGATGCCGAGCAGCCGCAACCGGTGCAGCAGCCTGCTGCGCCCGGCGTCGGTCTCCTTGCGCAGATCGAGCTCCAACTCCCGCTCGGCGGCCTCCGGTTTGAGCCGCAGGCCGCGCTGGATCCGCACCAGGTCGCGCTGGAGCGGGACGGCGGGCGCCGCGTCGGGCACCTCGCCCAGCACGTCTCCGACGACCAGCCGGTCGTGGATCAGGCCGAGCGGCACGTCGGACCCCTCGCACATCACGGCCCGTACCGCGTCCATGGTCTCGGCGAGGCCCGGCAGCGGCCGGTCGCGCATCGCCGCGAGCGTCCCGGCGAGCCGGACGGCCTCGATGACGTGGGCCGACGAGATCTGGCGGTCCTCCTCGCGGAGCAGGCCCGCCACCTTGGTCATCCAGCGCTCCACCGGCCGGTCGGTGGCCTCGAACAGATGCCGGTACCAGCCGGGTGCGTCCATCCCCGCGCCGTAGCCGCTGCGCCGGGCGAGCCTGCGGTGCGTCCAGGGCACCCAGGTCAGCTCCGCCTTGACCTTGGGCAACCCCTTGAGCAGGGCTCGATCCGCGGCGACGGTGAACCGTCCGGCGAGCGCCGGCACGTGCCAGGCCCCGCAGACAACGGCGACCTCCGCTACCCCGAACTCCCTTACGGCGGCGCACAGTTGCTGCCGCATGTGGGCCTCGCGGATCAGGTCGTGTGCATGACCGCCGTCGCCGTACGTCTCGCGCAGCGCGGCCATGGCCTCGCCGAGCGCGGCGAACGGCGCCAAGGGGTCGGCCACCGCGCCCCGGTGCTCGACGACGTCCTCCCACCAGCGCTCCGGGTCGTCGTATCCGGCGGCCTCGGCGAGCGCGCCGACCGGGTCGACGGAGGCGGCCGGCGCGGCGCCGCCCTCGGGTGCGGGTTCCGGTGTCGCGGGTTCCGTGGTCGCGGGGGCGCCGGGGGCGGGGTCGGGATCGGCCGGATCCGTACCGTCCGCCAGGGCGAGCGAGTGGGCGGCGGGCAGGTCGATGAGGCGGACCTCGGCTCCGTGCGCCAGCGCCCACCGGATCGCCACCCACTCCGGCGAGAACTCCGCCATCGGCCAGAACGCGGCGCGCCCCGGGTCGTCGGCCACGTGCGCGAGCAGCGCGACCGGCGGGCGCATGTCCTTCTCGGCGGCGAGGGCCAGCAGCGCGTCGCCCTCAGGGGGTCCCTCGACCAGGACGACGCGGGGCCGCGCGGCCCCGAGCGCGGCCCGCACCGCACGCGCGGACCCGGGCCCGTGGTGGCGCACCCCGAGCAGCAGCGGCCCGTCCGCGCGGGGCGGGACGGCGTGGGGCGGGACGGCGCCGGGCGGGACGGCGTGGGGTCCGGGCGTGGTCATACGGACACCTCACGGCAGGCGCGGTAGAAGTCCTGCCAGCCGGTCCGCTCCCGGACCACCGTCTCCAGGTACTCCTGCCAGATGACACGGTCCGCCGCCGGATCGCGCACCACGGCGCCGAGGAGGCCGGCGGCCACGTCGGCCGACCTGAGCACCCCGTCGCCGAAGTGGGCGGCGAGGGCGAGACCGCCCGTCACCACGGAGATCGCCTCGGCCGTGGAGAGTGTCCCCGACGGGGATTTGAGCTTGGTACGGCCGTCGGTGGTCACGCCCTCGCGCAGTTCGCGGAAGACGGTCACGACGCGGTGGATCTCCGCCATGCCGTCGGGCACGGCCGGCAGGTCGAGCGAGCGGCCCAGCTGGCCGACCCGGCGCGAGACGATGTCGACCTCGGCTTCGGCGGTGGCGGGCAGCGGCAGGACCACCGTGTTGAAGCGGCGGCGCAGGGCGCTGGACAGTTCGTTCACGCCGCGATCGCGGTCGTTGGCGGTGGCGATCAGATTGAAGCCGCGCACGGCCTGCGTCTGTGTCCCCAACTCCGGGATCGGCAGCGTCTTTTCGGACAGGATCGTGATCAGGGTGTCCTGTACGTCGGCGGGCATGCGGGTCAGTTCTTCGACCCGGGCGGTCATGCCCAGCGCCATGGCCCGCAGGACGGGACTCGGCACCAGCGCCTCACGGCTCGGGCCGTGGGCGAGCAGCCGCGCGTAGTTCCAGCCGTAGCGGATCGCCTCCTCCGGGGTGCCCGCCGTGCCCTGCACCAGCAGGGTGGAATCCCCGCTCACGGCCGCCGCCAGATGCTCCGACACCCATGTCTTGGCGGTGCCGGGCACGCCCAGCAGGAGCAGGGCGCGGTCGGTGGCGAGGGTGGTGACGGCGACCTCCACGATGCGGCGCGGGCCCACGTACTTCGGGGTGATCACGGTGCCATCGGGCAGGACGCCGCCGAGCAGGTACGTGGCGACGGCCCACGGCGAGAGCCGCCAACGGGCCGGACGCGGACGGTCGTCGGCCGCCGCGAGCGCCGCCAGCTCGTCCGCGAAGGCGTGCTCGGCATGGGGCCGCAGGGGCTCGGGCGAGGCGCCGTCGCCGCCGGACCGGGCGTGGCCGGCGGGGGACGTCCCGCCCGCGCCGGCGTGGGACGCGGGGTGGGCGGGCTCGGCTGCGGGCCCGGTTGCGGGCTCGGTTGCGGATGCGACGTCGGACCCGATTTCGGACACGGTCATGGCTCCCCCTCCAGATCGTTCGAGCCGTTCGGCCGGCTGTGGTCCCACCGTGCACCACGCCACTGACAATCGGCCGTGGGCGGCGGATCGTCGCAGGTCGGAGCCGATTGTCAGTGGCCGCCCGTACCTTCGGGGACATGACTCAGCAGGGGGTCCGCTGGACGGCGGAGCAGGTGCTGGCCCTGGCGCCTGACGACGCGTCACGCAAGGCGGGAAGCAGGCTCGGCGCGGCCGGGCCGTGGTCGGGGAGCGGGTGTGACGGTACGGGCGCCGTGTGGGGCCTGTGCGCGGGCAGCGGCGAGCAGCCGTACCGGACGGTGGTCGACACAACGGGCCCCGCCTTCCTGTGCGGTTGCCCGAGCCGGAAGTTCCCGTGCAAGCACGCGGTGGGACTGCTGCTGCTCTGGACGGGCGGCGAGGCGGCGGTGCCGGAGGGGGTGGCGCCGGACTGGGTGGAGCGGTGGCTGGATGCCCGCCGCCGGGGCGGCGAGCGCGGCGGGCGGGACGGTACGGGACCGGCGGGCGGCACCGGCGCCGTCGCCGACCCCGAGGCGGCCAGGCGGCGGGCCGAGAAACGGGCGGGCCGGATCACCTCCGGGGCCCTGGAGCTGGAGCAGCGGCTCGCGGATCTCCTGCGGGGCGGCCTCGCGGCGGCCGAGCGGCCCGGGTACGGCCTGTGGGAGGAGACGGCGGCCCGCATGGTGGACGCCCAGGCACCCGGACTGGCCGCGCGGGTAAGGGAGTTGGGCGCGATACCGGGCTCGGGGCCGGGCTGGCCGGCGCGGCTTTTGGAGGAGTGCGCGCTGCTGCACCTCTTGGACCGGGCGTGGCTCGGCCGGGACGTCGCGCCGGCCCCGTTGGCCGCCACGGTGCGTTCACGCGTCGGCGTGCCCGCCGCCCCGCAGGGCCCGGCGATCCGCGACAGCTGGCAGGTCATCGCCCAGTACGACACGGCCGACGCGAAGCTCACCACGCGCCGGATCTGGCTGTACGGAAGGGAATCGGGCCGCTCGGCGCTGGTTTTGGACTTCGGCGCGGCGGGCCGCGCGCCGTCGGTCGCGCTGCCGGTGGGCCTGGCGATCGACGCCGATCTGACGCCGTATCCCGGCGCGGGGCAGGTGCGGGCCGCCCTGGGCGAGCGGTACGGGACTCCGGTCCCGGCCGGCGGTCCGCCGCCGGGCACCACGACGGCGCAGGCGCTGGAGCGGTACGGCCGGGCGCTCCTGGACGATCCGTGGCTCGACGCGTGCCCCACGACGCTCACCGAGGTCGTCCCGATACCTCCTCAGGGCGACGCCGAGAGGTGGCAACTGGCCGACGTGAAGGGCGCGTTGGCTCTGCCAGTGGCCTCGGGCGGCGTCGGCCGCGCGGGGCTGTGGAAGCTCCTCGCCGTGTCCGGGGGTTCCCCGGTGACCGTGTTCGGCGAATGCGGCCACCGGGGTTTCACCCCGCTGGCGGTGTGGTCCGAAGGGGCCACGGAGGCGGTGGCGTTGACGTGAGGGAGGGCTGCTGGAGCGGGTGCGCCGGGGGCGGGGCGCGGGTCCGCGCACGGACGGCCCGGGCCGAAGCGAAGGGGGAGCAGTGAGCGCGAGTACGAGCACGAACGCAAGTACGCACACGAGCATGGTCGGCGCCGGCATGGACGGCGATGGGGAGCCGAAGGGGGCGACGACAGCGGTTTCCCCGCCCTGGGAGGAGTTGGTGAGCGCGGCGCTCCTCGGTACCGACCGGCGCCCGGCGGCCGGCACGCCCGAGGAGCTGCTGGACACCGCCGCGATACAGACCGTGCGCCGCAGGGCGGGGCTGGTCCCCGCGTCGGCGGCTGGGCGTCCGCCGGCCGCGCCGCCCGATCCGCGCCGTGCGGTACCGCGGGCGGCGCGGCGTCGACTGGCCCAGCTCCTCGCGGACCGTTCGGCGCCCGCCCACGCCGGTGGCCGGCGCGGCACGGCGCCCGATCTCGGCGAGCTGCTGCCGCAGTGGCTGGCCCTCGCCAACGAACGGGGGATGCGCGCGCCCGCCGCGCTGCTGCCCGCGCTCCTCGACGCGGCCCGGGCCCGCACCGATCTGCGCCCGGGGGCCCTGACCTTCGCGGGCCCGCGCGGGCTGTGGCTCGCCCGGCACAACCCGGAGTGGCGGTTCGCGCTGCGGGGCGCCTCGGGCAGCACGGCGCTGCCCGACCCCGGGGACACCGCCGGCGTACAACGCCTGTGGCAGGAGGGCCTGTTCGCGGAACGAGTGGCGGTGCTCGGGGCCGTGCGGGCCCACGGTCCGGACGCGGCGCGCGCGTTGTTGGCCGAGACGTGGTCAACGGAGCGGGCCGAGGACCGGCTGCTGTTCCTCGACTCGTTGCGTGACGGCCTCTCGGCTGCGGACGAGCCGTTCCTCGAAGGGGCCCTGGCCGACCGGAGCCGCAATGTGCGGGCGACGGCGGCGGAGTTGCTTTCGGCGTTGCCCGGTTCGGCGCTCGCGGGCCGGATGGCACGGCGTGCCGCGTCCTGCGTGTCCCTCGACCGGACGGGCGACGGGGCGGCGATCGCGGTGGAGGCGCCGCACGAGTGCGACGCGGAGATGCAGCGGGACGGCATCGCGCCGAGGCCGCCCGGGGGGCGGGGCGAACGGTCGTGGTGGCTGGGGCAGTTGGTGGAGTCCGCACCGCTGGACAGCTGGCCGGCGCGGCTCGGCGGGCGGACGGCTCGGGCCGTCGTCGCGCTGCCCGTGACGGACGGTTGGGGCGTCGAGCTGCACGCGGCGTGGTGCCGGGCGGCGGTGCGGCAGGGCAACGCGGAGTGGGCACGGGCGCTGCTCGGCGCCCCCTCGCAGCCGCCCGGCGAGGGGGCGGGCACGGGATCTTTGGCCGAGCGGGCCAAACTTCTGTCCATCCTGCCGCAGGAGGAACGGGCGGAGTGGGTGGCCCGGTTCATATCGGCGCACGGGTTGTCGGAGGCGTTCCAGCTGCTCGGGGTCTGTGTGGTCCCGTGGGCCGGGGCGCTCGGGCGGGCCGTGGTGGACGCGCTGGAGATCGCGCGGGACGCGGGCAGCTATCCGTGGAGCTTCAGCGGGGTCATGGGCCTGGCGGAGCGCTGCCTCGATCCTTCGGAGTCGCCCCGTCTGGAAGCGCTTACGGCTGCGCCGCCGGAGCGGGAGGGGGCGTCGCCGGGGGCGGGGTCGTACTGGGCGGAGGCGTTTCGGCGGCTGGTCGCGACGTTGTCGCTGCGCTTGGCGATGCGGGAGGAACTGGATGCGTGTCCCCCGCGCTGAGCCCCGGCCCCACGCGCAGTTCCCCGCGCCCCTGACAGGGTCGACGCTGGCCCGCGTCGGCAGCCTCCCAAACGGGCTCTGGTGCAGAGCCCAGGAACCCCGGCTGCGGACCGTGGGTGGCCGGTCGCGCAGTTCCCCGCGCCCCTGGGCTTCCGACGCGGGTCCGGACCGGCACCCTCAGCCTGTCCGGCGCTTGAGGACGAGCGCCTTCAGCGCGAACGGGGTCTGGGGCGGAGCCGCAGGGGCCCCGGCTGCGGACCGTACGTGGCTGAGCGCGCAGTTCCCCGCGCCCCTGGGGGGCGGTGCTGGCCCGCATCGTCAACCCCCCGCGCCCCTGAGCATCCGGCGCAGGCCAGCACAGGCATAGTCAGCCTGTCCGGCGCTTGAGGACGAGCGCCTTCAGCGCGAACGGGGTCTGGGGCGGAGCCGCAGGGGCCCCGGCTGCGGACCGTACGTGGCTGAGCGCGCAGTTCCCCGCGCCCCTGGCAGGGTCCGTGCCTGCCCACCTGGACATACCCCGCCCGTCATGGGGGTCCCCCCTGGCCCTCAAGGCCTTGGGGGAGATTGAGGACGAGCGCCCTTCAGGCGCGAACGGGGTCTGGGGCGGAGCCCCAGGGACCCCGGCTGCCGACCGTGCGTGGCTGAGCGCGCAGTTCCCCGCGCCCCGGGGGGGGGCGGTGCTGGCCCGCGTTGGCCGACCCGGCCCGGGCCGGGTTTACGCGGCTCGGACGTTTTCGCGTACCCATCCGACGATCGCCCCGGTCGTCGCTCCCGGCGTGAAGATCTCCGCCACTCCGAGGTCCTTCAGGGGGGCGATGTCCGCCTCCGGGATGATGCCGCCACCGAAGACCTTGATGTCCTCCGCCTCCCGCTCCTTCAACAGCTCGAGCACCTTCGCGAACAGCGTGTTGTGCGCCCCGGAGAGGATGGAGAGCCCGATCGCGTCGGCATCCTCCTGGATCGCGGTGTCGACGATCTGCTCGGGCGTCTGGTGCAGCCCGGTGTAGATGACCTCCATACCGGCGTCCCGCAGCGCCCGCGCGATCACCTTGGCTCCGCGATCGTGACCGTCGAGCCCCGGCTTGGCCACCACCACGCGGATCGGACCAGTTACACCCATCACTGCCTCCACCTGTCCCACCTGCGCACCCCGCGCCGAAACCCGGGGAAGTGAACGAACGTTATCCACAGCATCCCGCACGCCGCCGTTTCGCGGTGGGGAGGGAGGGGGAAATCACACGTGGGACACGTTCGTTTCGCACCGTACCCGCATCGGCACCCGCACCGCCGCCGCCCCGGCCTGCCCGTCGGCGCGGCAGGAGGCCGGTCGTTCCCGGGCGGGCACGGCGCAGGGGAGCCGCTGTGAAGGCGCCGGACCACCGTGCCGTCAGCCGCACGGCACGGTGGTCCGGCTCCGCGTACCGAGGGGCCGGCCCGGGCGGGCCGGCCCTTGCCGGCGGAGCCCCATGAGGGCACACGGGGGACGGAGCGGTCGTCCGTGTGCCATTCGGGAGGTCGTCGCCGTGCCGCTCTTGTCCTTACTGTCCGGGTGCCTGCGCCGGGCGTGGCTCCCGGTGGCGCTGATCCGCGCCACCGCGCTCGACCTGGCGGTGCTGGCCGGGCACCTGCTCCTCTACCCCACCGGCCTGACCCCCGAGCGCCACCCGGCGACCGGCCCGGACGCCACCACGCTGCCCACAACGGGCCGTTCGCACCCGCCCGTGGTCCTGCTGCACGGCTTCATCGACAACCGGTCCGTCTTCGTCCTGCTGCGCCGCTCGCTTGCCCGGCACGGCTGGCGGCACCTCGAATCCCTCAACTACTCGCCACTGACCGCCGACATCAGGGCCGCCGCCGCCCTGCTCGGCCGTCATGTCGAGGACATCTGCGCCCGCACCGGCCACCCCGAGGTGGACATCGTGGGGCACAGCCTGGGCGGCCTGATAGCCCGTTACTACGTGCAGTGCCTGGGCGGCGAGCGCCGGGTCCGTACGCTGGTCACGCTCGGCACCCCGCATGGAGGGACACGCTCGGCGCAGCTCGCGCACGCCCACCCGATCGGCCGGCAGATGTGCCCGGGCTCCGCGCTCATCGAGGAGCTGCGCGCTCCCGCGCCCGGCGTGCGCACCCGGTTCGTGGGGTTCTGGAGCGACCTCGACACGCTGATGATCCCGGTCGGCACGGCCCGCGTGGAGCACCCGGATCTGATCGCGCGGAACATCAGAGTCACGGGCATCGGGCATCTGGCCCTGCCGGTCCACCCGGCCGTCGCGGCCGGTGTGCGGCAGGCGCTGACCGCCGATGAACCGGAGGCCGCCGGCCAGGACGCGTTCTCGGTGGCCTGAACAGCGGTGGCCTGAACGGCGGAAACTTGAACGCCGGTGGCTGAACCCCGGCGGCCTGAACACGCCCCCGCGCGGCGCGAGTCGGGGCCGCGCGGGGCGTACGCACGTCCGCTCCGCGTCGAACGCGGGCCGAACACAGGGCCAAGGCTGTGCCCAGGGGCCGCCCAAAGGAAGCCGATTGCTCGTTTCCGCGGCCCGCACGAGCCTCGAAGATTGTCGCCGTCACGTACCGCCGGGTACAGTCACGCCACTGCTGCCCCCGGGACCCCCACCCAGCGGGGACCCCGGCCGCAGGTTCTGTTGCCGAGGCGAGAGAGAAGTTGGTGACTGACCAGCACGCCCACGCCGGGTACGTCGGACATGACGGATACCTCAACGGCGGCAGTGGCCCGGGCGGCGACGGCCCCCACGCGCACAGCACGGGCAGTTTCGACGTCGACCCGCTCTTCGGCTCCATGCGGGGCGGTCCCGGCGCCCCCTCCGCGCCGAGCGGCCATGCCCCGGACGGGACCGGGCAGTTCGACACCGGCGCCTTCGCCTCCCCGTACGACACCACCGGCACCTGGACGGTCCCGGCCCAGGCGACGGCGTACGGACACGGCGGCACCCCGCACCACGACCCGCTGGGGACCGGCACGTTCCCGGCCGCCGCCTTCGACACCGCCGCGTTCGACACCGCTGCCTTCGACACCGGCACCTTCACCACCGACACCTTCGCCACCCCCACCGGCACATGCGACACGGGCCAGTTCGACAGCGGTCAGTTCGACACCGGCCAGTACGACACCGGCGGCTTCGACACGACCGGCCAGTGGGACGCCCACGCCTGGGCCCCGGCGCAGGACACCGGCCAGTACGCCACCACCGCCCTCCCCTGCGCGTACGACACCACCGGACAGTGGGCGGTGCCCGGCGCCCACGCCGACACCGGCACGTACGACGCGACCGCCTGGAACGCCACGACCGGCGCGACCGCGTGGAACGCGACGGTCGGCACGACGACCACGACGACCCTGGCGGACGCGGGGGACCAACTCCCGCACGAGACAGCCCAGTTCCCCCAGGTGGAGCTCGCCCAGGTGTCCGGCCCCGGGTCTTGCGATGCGCCGGGCGAGAGCGACGCGCCGGGCGAGAGCGACGCCGGCGCATCGCCGTCCGGCGCGGCGGTCCCGGCCTCGCGGGCCGAGGCGCGGCGCGCCGGCAACCGGCGGCGGCGTACCCCCGCCAAGCGTTCGGCGCTGCTGACCGTCGCGGTGCCGTCCGTGTGCGTGATGGGCGTGGCCGGTGTCGCGGTGGCCTCGGTGGACGGGCTGGGCGGCGGCAAGGACGGGAGCGGCGCCGTGCTGGCCGCGTCCGATCCCGCCTCGGTCAAGCCGGTCGCGGCCAACAAGAACCTGGACACCCAGCTCGCCCATCTCAGCGCCGGCGCGAACAGTTTCGCCGACCGGGCGAGCCGGACGCAGGAACGTATCGACCTCAAGGCCCGCCAGGACGCGGAGAAGAAGAAAAAGGAGGAGGCGGCCGCCGCCAAGGAGGCCGCCCGCCCCAAGTTCGTCCTGCCGGTGACGCAGAAGGGCCTCAGCGCCTACTACGGGCAGGCCGGCGTCAACTGGATGTCGGTGCACACCGGCATCGACTTCCCGGTCTCCTTCGGCACTCCCGTGATGTCGGCGATCGACGGCACGGTGCGCACCCAGTGGAACAGCGCCTACGGCAACATGGCCATAGTGACGGGCGCCGACGGCACCGAGACCTGGTACTGCCATCTGTCCAGCACCAAGATCCGCTCGGGTCCGGTGAAGGCCGGTGACGTCATCGCGTACTCGGGAAGCTCCGGCAACTCCACCGGACCGCACCTCCACTTCGAGGTGCGGCCGGACGGCGGTTCCTCGATCGACCCCCTGCCGTGGCTGCGCGGCCACGGCCTGGACCCGACGTGACGCCCAAGAGGGCTTAGAGCTTTTCGACCGGCGCGTACCGCAGCAGCAGCTTCTTGGGGCGCTCGTCGCCGAAGTCGATCGTGGCCTGGGCGTCCGAGCCGGAGCCCGTCACCGTCATCACGGTGCCCAGGCCGAACTGGTCGTGGGTGACCCGGTCGCCGACCGACAGGGAGATCACCGGCTTGTCGCTGCCGCGCCGGGTCGCGAAGCCCGACGGGCCCGCCTTGGAGCGCGAGGACGACAGTGAGTTGCCGATGCCGCCGCCGAGCGACTTCCCGGACACCGGGCCCGCCGGCGCGGACATCGGCCCGGTCCGCTTCCACTCCAGGTGCTGCACCGGGATCTCTTCCAGGAAGCGCGACGCCGGGTTGTACGAGGGCTGGCCCCACGCGCTGCGCATCGAGGAGCGTGTGAGGTACAGCCGCTCGCGGGCGCGCGTGATGCCGACGTAGGCCAGGCGGCGCTCCTCCTCAAGCTCCTTGGCCTGGCCGAGCGCGCGCATGTGCGGGAAGACGCCGTCCTCCATGCCGGTCAGGAACACGACGGGGAATTCGAGGCCCTTGGCGGTGTGCAGGGTCATCAGGGTGATGACGCCAGAGCCGTCCTCGCTCTCGTCGGGGATCTGGTCGGAGTCGGCGACCAGGGCGACCTTCTCCAGGAACTCCGCGAGCGTGCCCGTGCCCGCACCTTCCCCGCCATCGGCCTCACTGCGTTCCTGCTCGAACTCCAGGGCCACGGCGGCCAGTTCCTGGAGGTTTTCGATGCGGGTCTCGTCCTGCGGGTCGGTCGATGCCTGCAACTCCGCGAGGTAGCCGGTCCGTTCGAGGACGGCTTCGAGCACGACGGCCGGGCCCGCGCCGGAGTCGACGATCGTCCGCAGCTCCTCCATCAGCGTGTTGAAGCGCTTGACGGCGTTGGCCGAGCGGGCGGCCATGCCGTACGCCTCGTCGACGCGGCGCAGCGCCTGCGGGAAGGTGATCTTCTCGCGCAGCGACAGCGCGTCGATCATGGCTTCGGCGCGCTCGCCGATGCCGCGCTTGGGGACGTTGAGGATGCGGCGCAGCGGGACGGTGTCCTCGGCGTTGGACAGGACGCGCAGATAGGCCAGGACGTCCCTGACTTCCTTGCGCTCGTAGAAGCGGACGCCGCCGACCACCTTGTAGGGCAGGCCGACCCGGATGAAGATCTCCTCGAAGACACGGGACTGCGCGTTGGTGCGGTAGAAGACCGCGACGTCGCCCGCCTTGGCCTCGCCCTTGTCGGTGAGCCGGTCGATCTCGTCGGCGACGAACTGCGCCTCGTCGTGCTCGGTGTCCGCGACGTAGCCCGCGATCTGGGCGCCGGGCCCCGCGTCCGTCCACAGGTTCTTGGGGCGGCGGCTCTCGTTGCGCTCGATCACCGCGTTGGCCGCGGACAGGATCGTCTGGGTGGAGCGGTAGTTCTGCTCCAGGAGGATCGTCGTCGCGTCCGGGTAGTCCTCCTCGAACTGGAGGATGTTGCGGATCGTCGCGCCGCGGAAGGCGTAGATCGACTGGTCGGCGTCGCCCACCACGCACAGCTCGGCGGGGGCCTGCGCCTCGCCGGAGGGGCCCACCAGTTCCCGTACGAGGGTGTACTGGGCGTGGTTGGTGTCCTGGTACTCGTCCACCAGGACGTGCCGGAAGCGCAGCCGGTAGTGCTCGGCCACGTCCGGGAACGCCTGGAGGAGATGGACCGTGGTCATGATGATGTCGTCGAAGTCGAGCGCGTTGGCCTCGCGCAGCCTCGCCTGGTACAGCGTGTAGGCCTGGGCGAGCGTCTTCTCGAACCCGTCGGCCGCCTGCCCGGCGAAGGTCTCCTCGTCGATCAGCTCGTTCTTCAGGTTGGACACCTTGGCACTGAACGCCTTCGGCGGGAAGCGCTTGGGGTCGAGGTCCAGATCGCGGCAGACCAGGGCCATAAGGCGCTTGGAGTCGGCCGCGTCGTAGATCGAGAACGACGAGGTGAAGCCGAGCTTCTTCGACTCGCGGCGCAGGATCCGTACGCACGCGCTGTGGAAGGTCATGACCCACATCGCGTTGGCGCGCGGGCCGACCAGCTGCTCGACGCGCTCCTTCATCTCGCCGGCGGCCTTGTTGGTGAAGGTGATCGCGAGGATCTGGCCGGGGTGCACACCCCGGGTGGCCAGGAGGTGGGCGATACGGTGCGTGAGCACCCGGGTCTTGCCGGAGCCCGCGCCGGCGACGATGAGCAGCGGCGAACCCGCGTGCACGACGGCGGCGCGCTGCTGTTCGTTCAGCCCCTCCAGGAGGGCCGCCGCGTCGATCACCGGGCGCGGGGCGCCGCCCCGGTAGTGCGCGTCGCGGTCCACGGGCGCGTCGAACCGCCCGCCGAACAGGTCGTCCGGCACCGCTTCGGGCGCGTGCGACTCCTCAGGCGGGGGCGGGTGCTCCTCCTCGGAGGGCTGGAGGTCCGCCAGGAAGCTGTCGTCAAAGAGGCTGCTCATCGTCTCTCGAGTCTAGGCCGCCCCACTGACAGTCCGCCGCCCCCTTCGGAGAGAGCGCCCGCGACTACGCACCGTGAAGGACAGCGGCACGTATCGGGCCTGTCCGACATCAACCTTCCCAGGGGGCGCGGGAGTTGGCTAGCGTTCCGCAGCAGCCGGGGGCCGCCCCCGGCTTGAACGACGCGGAAGGAGGGTGGTGGCTTGCCCTCCCACCGCAAGGCCCGCACCCGGCGGCGCGAGCGTCCGCGCCACTGCGACGGTGGCGCCGCGCTGCTCACCGCGCACGTGCCCGTCATGGGTGTGACGACGGCCGCGCTCGCCTCGCTGAGTTTGCTCGCGCAGAGCGCGGGCCCAGGGTCCGCCGGGCAGGGGCCGAGCGCCGATGAGGTGCGCAGGAAGGTCGTCGACCTCTACCGTCAGGCGGATCCGGCCACCGCCACGGCCGTCACCGCCACCGGATCCGTCGCCACCGGATCCGTCGCCACCGCGGCCGTCGCCACCGCGGCCACCGTGGCCACCGCCGTCAGGGCGGACGACGCGGCCACCGCCGCACACCGGCGGGCCGAGGCGAACCGGTTGGCGGCCGCGCTGAGCGCCACGCGGCGGTCGCTGCGGGTTGCCAAGCGGGAGGCCCAGCACAAGCTGACGGCGGCCCGCGCGCTGCTCGCCGTCCCGCCGCCCCCGCCCGTCTCCGCGCCCACCCACGGGCTCAAGGCCGCCGGCGCCCTGGCCTTCGCCCGCGCCCAGATGGGCAAGCCGTATGTGCGGGGCGCGGCCGGCCCCGCCTCCTACGACTGCGCGGGCCTTACCCGTGCGGCGTGGAAGGCGGCCGGAGTGGAGCTGCCGCGCGCCGCCCGTGACCAGACGATGGCGGGCGCCGAGGTCGCGCCCGGCGAGCTGGGCCCGGGCGACCTGCTCTTCTTCTACGACGACCGCAGTCACGTCGGCCTCTACAGCGGCCGCGGCATGATGATCCACGCGCCGCACTCGGGGGCGTACGTCCGCGAGGAGCCGGTCGGCTGTCTGCCGGTGCGGGGGGCGGTCAGACCCGGCTAGCGCGCCGGGCCCGCGCCGCCCCGCACGGAGCGCGCCCGGCTCAGTGCCAGAGCAGCGCGATGAAGATGTTCACGACGGTCAGCGCGCCGACGGCGCCGAACACGCCCTTCTCGATCCGCTCCTCGTCCCGCTTCACATAGACGAGCCCGAGGATGACGATCAGGACCGCGAGCTTCACGCCGATCTTGAGGGTGTTCACGCTCTCGCCGTTGGCCTGGGTGAGGCCGACCAGGGCGACGCCGGTGACCAGCATGGTCAGGGCGCCGTGCAGCATGCCGGGGACGAAGCGTGCGGTGCCCGCGCTCATCGCCTTCATCTGCGTGAGGAATCCGCCGAGCAGCGCGGCGATGCCGATGATGTGCAGGCCGACGACGACATTGATGAGTACGTCCATGGGGCGGAGCCTAATTCCCGCGTAGCAGGGCCGGTGCGGCGGGTGGGGCAGGACCGGCACTTCGGTCACAGCCGGCCCACAGGGCGGGGCGGCGATGTCCCCGGTCCGGTCGGATCCGATCAGTACATCGCCGGAAAGCGGCACTTCCCGTCATGACCTCGCTGGGCCGTGTCGCCCAGGTTTAGCGTCCTTGCCCAGGTGACCGACTCCCCACCGCCGCCGCACCACCGGGCGGCTGTCGGACACCCGCGCCGAAAGGACCGGCGGCGGGCCGCTCCCCCTGTGCGGTCCGTCGTCGGAACGGCTCCCCTCGCGGGGCGCCGCAGCAGCGCGCAAGCACTGCCGTACGGAAGGACGTGAAGGCCCTCGTGGCTGCGCACCGCAAGCCCAGGCGGCATCCGCTCACCGGTCCCGCCGCCCGCACCGCCGCGACGCTCGCCCTGGCGTCGGCGGCCACCGCCACGCTTTTCGAGGGCTCCGGGCACGCGGACCCCCAGCTCACACCGGCGCAGGTGAAGGCCAAGGTTGACCAGCTGTACCACGACGCGGAGGTCGCCACGGAGGCGTACGACGGGACGAAGGAGAAGGCGGACGCGACCGAGCGGGCGCTGAACGCGCTGCGGGACGAGGCCGCGCGCAGGACCGCCGAGCTCAACTCGGCGCGCGCCGCGCTCGGATCGATCGCGGCCGCCCAGTACCGCAGCGGGACCATCGCCCCCGAACTCCAGCTCTTCCTGTCCGCCGACCCGGCGCGGTACCTGGACGACGCCGCGCTCGCCCAGCACACCGGGGAGCGCACCGCGAGCGCCGTCGCCGGGGTGCGGGGGCAGCTCGCGGGCCTCGACCGGCTGCGCGCGACCGCCGGCACGAAGCTCGCCGAGCTGCGCGGCCAGCAGTCCACGCTGAGCCGGCAGAAAAGCGCCATCCAGACGAAGATCGCCTCGGCAGAGGCGCTGCTCGCCCGGCTCAGCCGGCCCGAGCGGGCGGCCTACGAGCAGAACGGCGCGGCGCCCGACGCCGCGCGGGCCAGCCGCTCGTCCGACACCCCGCGCGGGCCCCTGGCGGCCGCGCCGAGCTCCCGCGCGGCGGCCGCCGTCGCCTTCGCCTACAGCGCGCTCGGCAAGCCGTACGTCTGGGGCGCGACCGGCCCCTCCTCCTTCGACTGCTCGGGCCTGACCCAGGCCGCCTGGCGCGCGGCCGGGGTGCAGCTGCCGAGGACCACGTACACCCAGATCAACGCGGGGAGCGCGGTCTCCCGTTCCCAGCTGGCGCCGGGCGATCTGGTGTTCTTCTACTCCGGGATCAGCCACGTCGGGCTCTACATCGGCGACGGCAAGATGATCCACGCGCCGCATCCGGGGGCGCCGGTGCGGGTCGCGCCGGTGGACGAGATGCCGTTCGCCGGGGCGGTGCGGCCCGCGTGAGGCACGCGCGCCGCCATAATTGACGCTCCGTCAGACCCCGCGTCCGGCGGCCGGCTTGGCGCCCGCGCCCATCTCCTTGGTCAGCCAGCGGAAGACATCGGGCACCTGGGCCTTCCACACCGAGCTCGCGTGGCCGCCGCCGTTGAGCTTGACCGCGGTCACCGACGTGGGCGCCTTGGCCGCCTTCTTCAGGGCCAGGCCGTCGTTGTAGCCGTCGTTCTGCTCGCCGGAGACGAACAGCGAGACGCGCGGCGGGGTCGCGGCGTGCTTGAGGATCCACAGCGGGTTGGACTCCTCGCGCAGCTTGGGGTCCTTCGCGGTGATCGAGTCCTTCTCGGCGGCCGGGTCGTTGTAGCCGGACAGGTCCACGCCGGCGCGGTAGCGGTCGGGGTGCTCGACGGCGAGCTTGGCGGCGCAGTGGGCGCCCGCCGAGTACCCGGCGACGGCCCAGCCGTCGGCTCCGGTGTCGGCGCGGAAGTTGTCGGTGACCATCTTGCGGACGTCCACGCTCAGCCAGGTGTCCGCGTTGACGACGCCCGGCACATTGGCGCAGCCGGTGTCCTTGCCGCTCAGGAGCGTGGTGCGCGGCGAGACGAGGATGAACGGCGCGACCTCGCCCCGCTCCATCAGCGGCGTGAGCTGTTCCTGCGACTTCAGCGTGCCGAACCAGGCCCCTATCGACCCCGGGTAGCCGGGCAGCAGCTCGACGACGGGGAAGGTCTTGTCCTTGTACGCCGGATCGTCGTACTGCGGCGGCAGCCACACCGCCACATCGCCCTCGACCCCGGAGACCTGCCCCTTGAGCATGGTCTTCATGACGTCCTTGCCGACCTTGTTCGTGTACGGCTCGAACTTCTGCTTCACCTTGGGCTCACTGGCGGCGTTTCGGCCACCGGTGCCGTCGGGGCCGAGGTCGGGGGCCGCGTTGACGTGGTTGGCGCCGCCGAGCAGGTCGTCCCAGGTGTCATAGAGGCCGTTGGCGTCGTTGACGAGCAGGAAGACCACCAGGATCGCGGTGACCTGGGCGAAGCCCAGCATGAGGAGCCGGGAGATCCAGCGCACGATCGCCGGACCGCCGATCCTGGTCCACAGGACGAGGGGCAGCAGCAGGGCGGCCGCGGCCGCGAGGATCGCGGTCACGAAGAAGGGGGTTCCGGTCAGGCTCATCACGCACCCGAAGAGGGGCGCCCATGGACGCCAGTTGCCCTCTTTGCCAGTGTTTTACCAAAGGGTGACGCCTTGCGCCGTTTACTTCTCCCTCCGTACGCCGCCACCGGCCGCGGCCCGCACGACCGCCGCGTGAGCGCCCATCCGGCCGGTGAGCGGCGCGGGCCTGGGGTGCTGGGCGCTCTGGACGCCGCTCACCTGGCCGGACAGCCAGCGGAACAGGTCCGGGACCAGCGGGCGCCACACCGAGTTCAGATGTCCCCCGGCGGTTTCGCGCACCCAGATCCTGGTGGGCGGCTTGGCGGCGGCGCGCAGCGCGAGCCCGTCCTCGTAGCCGTCCCCGGGCTGGCCGGTGAGAAAGAGCGAGGTGCGCGGCGGGCGCTTGGCGTGGGTCAGCATCCACAGCGGGTCGGTCCGGCGCCGCAGCGCCGGGTCGCCGGCCGTGACCGAGCCCGGCTCGGCGGCGGGGTCGTTGTAGCCGGACAGGGCGATGCCGGCGCGGTAGCGGTCGGGGTGTTCGATGGCGAGCTTGGCCGAGCAGTGCGCCCCGGCCGATATCCCGGCGACGGCCCAGCCGTCGGCGCCGGCGAGGGCGCGGAAGTTGTCGGTGACCATCTTGCGGACGTCCACGCTCAGCCAGGTGTCCGCGTTGACGACGCCCGGCACATTGGCGCAGCCCGTGTCGCGCCCCGGAAGCAGCGAGGTGCGCGGCGCGACCAGGATGAACGGCTTGACCTCGCCCTTGTTCATCAGCGGTGCGAGCTGGCCCGCGGCGTCCAGGTTGGTGAACCAGTCCCGGGCCGAGCCCGGATAGCCGGGCAGCAGTTCGGCCACGGGGAAGTCCTTGTCGCGGAAGGCCGGGTCGTCGTACTGCGGCGGCAGCCACACGTACACCTCACCCTCAGCCCCGGAGACCCGGCCGGTCAGCTGGGTGACCCGGACGCCCGCGCCGAGGTCCGGCTCGTCCGCCGCCGTGAAGCTCTGCCGCACCCGGGGCCGGCCGGCGACGCCGTGCCCGCCGGTGCCGTCGGCGCCGAGGTCGGGCGCGGCGACGACATGGCTGTCGGTGCCGAGCAGGTCACCCCAGGTGTCGTAGAGACCGTTGGCGTCGTTGACGGCGACGAACACCACGAGGACCGCCGAGGCCTGGGCGGTGACCACCATGAGGAGCCGCACGGCGCCGCGCACCAGGGCCGACCCCTTGACCCGGTGCCACACGAGGAGCGGCACCAGGACGGCGAGCGCGGCGACCATGATCGCGGTCGCGAAGAAGGGCGTTCCGGTCAGGCTCATCACGACCGCCAAGAGTGACATGCGCGGGCCCGGGTTGCCGGTTTTTCCATGGTTTTACGCGGGTGAACCGCGGCCGCCGGTCAGACCAGCCGCCGCGCCGTCGCCCACCGGGTGAGTTCGTGCCGGTTGGAGAGCTGGAGCTTGCGCAGGACCGCCGAGACATGGGATTCGACCGTCTTGACGGAGATGAACAGCTGTTTGGCGATCTCCTTGTAGGCGTAGCCCCGGGCGATGAGCCGCAGTACCTCGCGCTCGCGCTGGGTGAGGCGGTCCATGTCCTCGTCGGCCGGCGGCGCGTCCGTCGAGGCGAACGCGTCCAGGACGAAGCCCGCGAGGCGCGGCGAGAACACCGCGTCGCCGTCCTGCACCCGGAAGATCGAGTCGATCAGGTCGGCGCCGGTGATGGTCTTGGTGACGTAACCGCGCGCGCCGCCGCGGATCACACCGATCACGTCCTCGGCGGCGTCCGAGACCGACAGCGCGAGGAAGCGCACCGGGTTCTCCGCGTCCGCCATCATCGCCGCCGAGCGGCGCAGCACCTCCACGCCACCGCCCCCGGGCAGGTGGACGTCGAGCAGTACGACCTCGGGGCGGGTCGCGGTTATGACCGTGACAGCCTGGTCCACGTCGGCGGCCTCCCCCACCACCTCGACGCCGGTGGTCGCGGTCTGGCCGATCTCCGCCTGGACCCCGGTGCGGAACATCCGGTGGTCGTCGACGAGGACCACCCTGACGTGGCGGCCTGTCGTTTCCTCGGTCATTCCTGTGCCCTCTCCATCTCCAGCTCGACCTCGGTGCCCCCGCCGGGCACCGAACGCAGCCTGGCGCTGCCGCCGTTGCGCCGCATCCGGCCGATGATTGATTCTCGTACGCCCATGCGGTCGCCGGGCACCGCGTCCAGGTCGAATCCGGGGCCCCGGTCGCGTACCGAGACGAAGACCGTGCGGCCCTCGACCTCCGCGTACACCTGGACGGCGCCGCCCTCGCCACCGTACTTGGCCGCGTTCACCATGGCCTCGCGCGCGGCCTGCATCTGCGCGGACAGGCCGTCGTCCAGCGGGCAGTCGCCGACGACGACCACCTCCAGGGGAACGCCGTGCTTGTCCTCGACCTCGGCGGCCGCCTTCTTCACCGCATCGGCGAGCGTCTGGGGTTCCTCCTCCCTGTCCTTGCCTGTGCCCTCCGGCTTGTACAGCCAGGCCCGCAACTCCCGCTCCTGGGCCCGGGCCAGGCGCCGCACCTCGCCCGCGCTGTCCGCGTTGCGCTGGATCAGGGTCAGGGTGTGCAGCACCGAATCGTGGACGTGGGCGGCGACTTCGGCCCGCTCCTGGGCGCGGATGCGCATCAGGCGTTCCTCGGACAGGTCCTGCGTCATGCGCACCAGGTAGGGCCCGGCGAGCAGGGCGATGCCCGCGAGCACCGCGATCGCGGCGGTCATCACGCTGCCGAGCTGCGCCGCCGAGCCGTTGACCACCACGAAGCCGGTCAGCCCCGTGCCGACCAGGGCGACCCCGGCGAGCCCCCGGGCCAGCGGGAGCCAGCGGCTGCGCCGGGCGCCCTCGGTCCAGCGGGCCCGGCGGGTGTTGTCGGCCTGGCGCCACACCAGGACGACGCCGACGCCGATGAGCAGGCTGGGGAAGACATACGGGTTGGCCCAGCCGCCCACGTCCACCTTGGAGGCGAAGATCGCGGCGCCGAGCACCAGCGCGATCAGCGCGACGACCTGGCCCTTGTCCGGTTTGCGCAACCGGCGCCCGCCGTCCGCGCCGGCCTCGAAGGCGGAGTACCGCTCAGCCGTGCCGCCGAGCCCGAGCGGCACGACGAACCAGAACGCCGCGTACAGCAGCGCCCCCAGGCCGTTGACCGACAGGAGGCCGAGGAAGACGATCCGCACCCACACCACCGGAAGCCCGAGGTGCCCGGCGAGGCCGCGCGCGACGCCGCCGAGCATCCGCCCCTCGGCGGAGCGGTACAGCTTGCGGACCGGCACGTCGTCGGCCTCGGGCGGCGACCGGCGGGGGGTGGCGACTGGCATGCCCCGATCGTCACACGGCCCCGGCCCCCCGGGCATCAGGGTTGCCCCCCAGGCTTCCCCGAGGAAGCGAAATCAGGGTGAGGCCAGGGTCGGGACGGGTGCCGTGGGCCGCGTGGGCCCGTCACCATGGACGTATGAGCACGCCGACCGAGACCCCCCTCGCGCCGCCCGATCCGGACCCCGGGCCACCCCAGGTGCGCCGCAGCGGCCGCAACAAGGTCATCGGCGGTGTCTGCGGCGGCCTCGGCCGGTACTGCGACGTGGACCCGGTGCTCTTCCGGATCGCGCTCGGCGTGCTCGCGGCCACCGGCGGCCTCGGCCTGGTCCTGTACGGCTTCGCCTGGCTGCTGCTGCCGCTCGACGGGGAGGACGAGAACGAGGCCCGCCGCCTGCTCACCGGCCGCGTCGAGGGCGCGGCACTCGTCGCCGTCCTGATGGCCCTGGCCGGCTGCGGCATCTTCCTGACGATGCTGCGCAACGGCCCGGTGATGACGTTCGCCGTGCTGCTCGTCCTGTTGACCGCCGGGGCCGGCGTCTGGTCGCAGCGCCGCGCCGCCACCCCGGCGGACACCCCGCTCGACCCGGTCGCCGCGCAGGCCGCAGCGGACGCGCCGCCGGAGACCAAGGCGCCGCCGGCGCCGTCCCCGCCGTCCTGGTGGCGCGACCCGATCGTCAAGGACGGCACGACGGGGCCGGTGGCCACGGGCTATCTGTGGGGCCCCGCCGACGCGTCCGGGACCCCGCTCGCCAAGACCGGGAAGGCGGCGAGGGCGACGGCGCGCGAAGGCCGGGGCTCGCGCTCCATCGGCGGCCTCGTCTTCCTGGCGGCGCTGCTCGCCTTCGGCGCAGGGCTCGGCCAGGGCTGGGGCCGTCAACCGCTCGGCACCGGCCTGGAGTTCGGCTTCGCGGCCGCGCTCGCGGTGTTCGGGCTCGGGCTCGTGTTCAGCTCGTTCCTCGGCCGTACGGGCTGGGGCACGCTGTTCCTCGCGGTGCTCACGGCGGCCCTGCTCGCCGGGTCCGCCGCCCTGCCCAAGTCGATCGACGCGCAGTGGGTGCGGACCGACTGGGCACCGGCGGTGGCCGGCGAGGTGCGGCCCGGGTACCGGCTCGGCACGGGCGACGCCACCCTCGATCTGAGCCGGATCACCGTGCCGGCCGGAAAGACCCTGACCACCGGCGCCGAGCTCGGCGCGGGCCGCGCCAGGGTCGTCGTACCGAAGGACGTGACCGTGAAGATGAGCTTGGACCTGGGCGTCGCCGGTGTGCGGCTTCCCGGCGAGGGGCCGGACGACATGCGGGTCGCGACGCACCAGAAGCGGACCCTCACGCTGGACCCGCCCGCCGGTGCGAAACCCGCGGGCACCTTGGAGCTGCGGCTCAAGGTCGCCGTCGGTGAGGTGGAGGTGGACCGTGCCGCGTCATGAGTTCCGCCCCGGCCGGGTCGTCGCCGGGCTCGCCCTGATCGCCACCGCCGTGCTGTTCGCGGGGGACGCGGCGGGACGGTGGGACGCCCCCTCCCCCACGGTGATCCCACTGGTGTGCGGGGGCCTTGGCATCGCCTCGCTGGTGGGCTGGATCGACTACGGGGCGCGTCGGCGGCGCCGCCCGGCGAGCAGGGCGTCCAGCGACAGCGACGGCGTCCCGGCCAGCACGAGCGGCAGCCAGGCCATCAAGTAGGCCAGGTCGTTGCCGTAGTAGTACGGGCTGGTCCGCCAGCTCACCGTGAGCCACAGCGAGAGCGAGATGAGGGCGCCGCCCAGCGCGGCGAGCCGCCCGAACAGGCCGAGCAGCGTGCCGATGCCGACGGCGAGCTCCCCGAGCGCGATGGCGTACCCGAAGCCGGCCGGGCTCTTGAGGGCGAGGTCCACGAGCGCGGGGACGGCGGCGCTGTCCCGCACGCCGTGCATCAGCTCGCCGATCGAGCCGGCGCCGCTGGCGTGCGGGAACGCGCTGTCGGTCAGCTTGTCCAGGCCGGCGTAGACGAACGTCACGCCGAGAAAGATCCGCAGCGGCACCAGCGCGTACGTGCGGGCGGTGGCCCGCCACCCCCGGGGCCGGTCCGTCCCGGCCCGCCCCCCGGTCGCGTATCCATGAACCATGGCTGATTCCGCCTCCATCCGTTTTCACCTGTCACCAGACGATACGGACGGGGAGAACGCGTGTCTCAATCCCCCGCGCGACACCGCTCGGCCGCCCCGGCTGGGCGTACGACGTCAGGAACGAGGCAGGGCGGGACTGGTGTTGTTCCGTGCGGGTGTGGTTCCGTCCCTAACTCTGTAGCCCGTCCGAGTGATTGAATAGCCCACAACGGTCCGCACCTTGACAAATCCTGACACCGGAAAGGTTCCACATCATGACTACGCCTTCCACGCCCAACGTCCTCACCCTGACCAAGGAGCACGGCGCAGCCGACCTCGACGGTGTGACGAAGATGGGCATCGGCGCGTCCTGGGACACCACGGCCGGCGGGGGCAACGCCCTGCTGGGCGCCCTGCGCAAGGCGCGCGGCACCGACCTCGACGTCTTCGCCATCCTCATGAACGGCAAGGACCCGGTCCGTTACGCCGGCCTCGATGTGACCGACCCGCTCCAGAACGGCGGCGTGACCTCCACCGGTGACAACCAGACCGGGCGCGGTGACGGCGACGACGAGCTGATCGAGGTCACCTTCGACCGGGTCCCGCCGCAGGTGACCAGCATTGTGTTCGTCTGCGCCGCCTACAAGAAGGGCAGCGACTTCAAGAAGGCCGCGAACGTGTCCTTCAAGGTCTACGACAGCACGGGCGGCACCACTCAGCAGGTCGCCGACATATGGCCCTCGCTCCTCGGCAACGGCAACGCCATCGCGGTCGCCAAGGCGTACCGCGTCGGCGCCTCGTGGAAGCTTGAGGTCATCAACTCGCGCGGCACGGTCAAGCAGGGCGACCAGGAGAGCCTGCTGCGCTTCGCGGTCAACAAGTAACTGCCCTCGCGAGCCCGGGCGTTGAGGGCTTTCTTCCTCTTGCCTCTTCCCCCTTCTCGTCCGGGACGGCTCGTGCCATCGTGACCTGACTGACAGTCAGGTGACGGATCGGGCGAGGGGGAGGGCACCTACGTGGCGCAGGACTGGACGGCGGTCTATCTGGCGCACCGGGAGACGTACGCCGCGTTCTTGACCGCGACGGACATGGAGGCCCGGGTGTCGTGGCGGCGCTGGCGCGGGGAGTACGAGGACCGCCAGCAGGCGCTGGCCGCGACGGACGCGGCTTTCTCCACGACGCAGGCCGCCTTCAACATGATCGACCTGGAGGCGGTCGGCGCGGCGCCGGAGGCCTCGGCGCTGGTCGCGGCGATCCGGGCGATGCATGAGGCGGAGGCGGAGCCGGTGGGGGTGTGGGAGGAGTTCACCCGGCTCCGCGGGGAGTTCGTCGCGGCGGCGCGGGAGCATTTGAAGGCGCACTGAGGTGGGATGTGCGCGTACGGCAACGGCGCCGGCCCGGAAGTGGGCGGCGCCGTCGGCTGAGCGGGGTGGGGTTACTCCCACTCGATGGTGCCCGGGGGCTTGCTGGTCACGTCCAGGACCACCCGGTTGACCTCGGCCACCTCGTTGGTGATGCGGGTGGAGATCTTCGCCAGGACGTCGTACGGCATCCGCGTCCAGTCCGCCGTCATCGCGTCCTCGGAGGAGACCGGGCGCAGCACGATGGGGTGGCCGTAGGTGCGGCCGTCGCCCTGGACGCCGACCGAGCGCACATCGGCGAGCAGCACGACCGGGCACTGCCAGATCTCGCGGTCGAGACCGGCCGCCGACAGCTCCTCGCGGGCGATCGCGTCGGCCTCGCGCAGCAGGTCCAGGCGGTCCTTGGTGACCTCGCCGACGATGCGGATACCCAGGCCGGGGCCCGGGAACGGCTGGCGCTGGACGATCTCGTCCGGCAGGCCGAGCTCCTGGCCCACCATGCGGACCTCGTCCTTGAAGAGCTTGCGCAGCGGCTCGACGAGTTCGAACTCGATGTCGTCGGGCAGGCCGCCCACGTTGTGGTGCGACTTGATGTTCGCGGTGCCGGTGCCGCCGCCGGACTCCACGACGTCCGGGTAGAGCGTGCCCTGCACCAGGAAGGCGACCTCGGGGCCGTCCTCCTGGAGGATCTCGAGCTGCGCCTGCTCGAAGACGCGGATGAACTCGCGGCCGATGATCTTGCGCTTCTCCTCGGGGTCACAGACTCCGGCAAGCGCGTTCAGGAACCGCTCCTGCGCGTCGACGACCTTCAGGTTGGCGCCGGTGGCGGCCACGAAGTCCTTCTCGACCTGCTCGGTCTCGCCCTTGCGCATCAGACCGTGGTCCACGTACACACAGGTCAGCTGCGAACCGATGGCCTTCTGCACGAGGGCAGCGGCGACCGCGGAGTCCACACCGCCGGACAGGCCGCAGATCGCGCGCTTGTCGCCGACCTGCTCGCGGATGAGGGCGACCTGCTCCTCGACGACGTTGTGCGTCGTCCAGGTCGGCTCGATGCCCGCGCCGCGGTAGAGGAAGTGCTCCAGGATCTGCTGGCCGTGCGTGGAGTGCAGCACCTCGGGGTGGTACTGGACCGCGTACAGCTTCTTCTCGTCGTTCTCGAAGGCCGCGACCGGCACGACGTCGGTGGAGGCCGTCACGGTGAAGCCCTCGGGCGCCGCCGAGCAGGCGTCGCCGTGCGACATCCACACCGACTGCTGGTCCGGGGTGCCCTCGAAGAGGGTGGAGGAGGGCCTGGTGACGGTCAGCGCGGTGCGGCCGTACTCGCGGGCGCCGTTGTCGTCGACCGTGCCGCCGAGCGTCGTCGCCATCAGCTGGAAGCCGTAGCACATGCCGAACACCGGCACCCCGGCCTCGAAGAGCGAGCGGTCCAGACGCGGGGCGCCCTCGGCGTACACGGAGGACGGACCGCCGGAGAGGATGATCGCCTTCGGGTTCTTCGCCAGCATCTCGGCCACGGGCATGGAGCTCGGGACGATCTCGCTGTAGACCCGGGCCTCGCGGACGCGGCGGGCGATGAGCTGGGCGTACTGCGCGCCGAAGTCGACAACCAGGACGACGTCCGGGTTGCTGTCGGGCGCGGCTGCGGAGGGTGCTGCTGGCACGGGTGGCGGCCTTCCGGCAGTGGGGAGGGGGTCGGTATTTGTCAATTCTACCGGGGCCGGCGACGGCCGGTTCGTCTCACCATCCGAACCCTGGTTGGCCCGCGCTCGTGGCGTCGGTCCATACTGGGCCCCATGCGCGAGCACCAGACCTTCGTCTTTACCTATGGCACCCGGCCCGCCGGGCGCCATGGGTTCGTCGGTCTCGCCGCATGAGCGACTGACACACACTTCCCAGAGCGCCCCGGGCCGACAAGGCCCGGGGCGCTCTGCGGTGTCCGGTCCTTGCCGGCCGCGGGGCCCCGCATTCCCCGAGGAGCCCCCATGCCCACGACCGCCGCCACCGCGACCACCACGACCTCCGCGACCCCCGTCACCGTCACCGTCACCGAGAAGACCGGCGCCCGCACCGACGAGGCCGCCGCGCTGATCACCGGCGCGCGCGAGCGCATCGACGCGCTCGACGACCGCATCATCGGTCTCATCCAGGAACGCATGGCGGTCTCGGCCGTCATCCAGGAGTCCCGTATCGCCTCCGGCGGGCGCCGGGTCAGCCTCAACCGCGAGATGGAGGTCCTTGCCCACTTCCGCGACGCCCTGGGCCGGCCCGGCACCGCGCTTGCGATGACGATGCTGGAACTGTGCCGGGGCCGTATCTGAGTTCGGGCACTCCTCACCCGTACGGCGCCGTGACCGTCCGCCGCCCGGCTTCGTTGGTGGGGTGTCCGTGCCAGCCAGGGGCGGGCCGAAGAAATCCACGCGTGGCTCCGCTGGGGCGTGTGACGTATCTGCAAGTACGTCGTGGGACCTCGCCCCAGTGTGCGTGACCGGACGGCAGGGGACAGCAGCCCGGTCACACCCAACAGCGGTCGGTTCCCGGGGACGCCCGGGGCCGGCCGCATCCGGATCGAAGCGGGCGCCGGACGCGGCCCCTCCCCTCACCGTTCGCCACGACAGACGGCCCGCACCCGGCCGCTGCCACGCTCAGGTGCGGCTGAGGACGCCGCACTCATCCGCTCCCCGGGAGAGCGGCCCGCTGCGGTTGTACGGATCGACGGCGGGCCCGCTCGGTTCGGCCCCCGTCCTCGGCGTGCCCTCGAACTGTGGGTGCGCGTAGCCGTCGCTGACACCGCAGGCCGTGTTGGCGATGTCCACCTGGTGTTCGCCGATCCAGAGCTTGCCCTTGGTGGACTTCGTCACGGTGGGGTCCAGGACCTTGACGTCGAGGGTGCGGCGCACGATCGTGCGGGCCACGTCGGTCGAGCCGGGCGCCGCCTTCACCAGCGGGTAGACGAAGGTGTAGTCGGCGTGCACGACGGCGCCGCCCCCGGGCCGCGCGTCGAGCGTCATCCGGCCGCGGGTCTTGACCACGTTCCCCACGAGCGCGACCTCCTTCGGATCGAACCGCGTGACGAAGGTGAGCGGATCGTGGTCCTTGTCGGGCCGGTCCAGGCTCGTGGTCAGGTGGTCGACCGTCTGCTTCTCCAACGGATCGATCAGGCCGAGGGCGGCCTCGGGGCGCTCGCCGCGCAGGGTCGCCGGGTTGAGGTTGGTGTCGATGAGCAGGGCGCGCGCATCGGCGAACGCCGCCGCGATCCGCTCCTTGGGCAGGCCTCCCACGGCGGTGACCTCGGGCACCTCGATGCCGGCCGCGCCGTCCGCGTACTGGATCGCCGGGGAGCCGCGGAACGGTTCCTTCAGGGTGGGGCGGTCCGGATCGAAGGACGGCGGGGCGCCGGTGGGGGCCGCGGTCTCCGCCGGGAGCGGGGTCGTGGCCGTGTCGCCGGTGCTGTCCTTCCCGGTCAGCAGGGACAGGGCGCGGCCGGGGTCGAGCGCGACCAGCAGGAGGCCCACGGCGAGGAGGATGCCGATCACGCCCGCGGCTCTGCGCTTGCGCGCCGCCCGCCCGTTCATTTCCTGCCAGGCCGGCCCGGTCCGCCAGCCCGTCGGCTCGGCCGGGCGCCGCTTGTCCTGGCTGCCCCGGCCCCCGGCCTTCCCCGCCTCGCGCTGCTCACGCAGTCGTCCGGCCGCCAGGCGGGCGCGTGCCGAGGGCTCCTTGGGCGCGGCGGACGCCTTGATGTCCAGCTCGCTGTCGCGAATGAACCGCTCCCACACCTCATCCGGCACCTCGCCCCCCGAGGCCCCTCTCGACGGCGGCTGCTTCTCGCTCACTGTGTCCCTCTTCGGCATGTCACGGGCGGCGCGAACGGCCGCGGCAGCCGTTCGACGGGCGGAGCCGGGCGAGGGTTGCCCCCGGGGCGAAGTGGCGTGGATCACATAAGGATTCCGTGAAGAGTGGACAACCATTCACGTCTGTCACGGGTCATGCAGTCGGAACCAACAGCCTCGCCCGTGTTCTGTTCACGCCTGCGGGGCTCCACCAGGTCTCCGCGTACGCGAGAGGCGCTGCACTCGGAGGGGGGTGCAGCGCCTCTTGTCGTGTCCGGTCCCGCTACGGTGTCGGCTCCTGCGCACGCCCGGCGTTCTTCGGCGGGACGGCGGGCATCCCGAGGAACGGCAGCTTCAACGCGCCGAACGCCTCCTTCGGGACCACCGGGGACCTCGGCTCCACGGGGGCGAGGCGGACGTAGGCGGCGCCCTGGGCGGGGCGGGGGTCCGCGTCGCCCTTGTTGGGCCACAGCGACATGGCGCGCTCGGCCTGCGCTGTGATCGTCAGGGACGGGTTCACACCGAGGTTGGCCGAGACGGCCGCGCCGTCGACGACCGAGATGCCGGGATGCCCGTACAGCCGGTGGTAGGGATCGATCACGCCGGTCCCGGCCGAGTCGCCGATCGGGCAGCCGCCCAGGAAGTGCGCGGTGAGCGGGGTGCCCATGAGCTCACCGATGTTCGACCCCGCGAATCCGTTGATTTCGGCGGCGATCGCCGCGGCTCCCTGCGCGGCCGCCCTGATCTGCTTGGGGTTGGGCGCGCCGTGGCCCTGCTCCGCGGTCAGCAGGCCCTTGCCGACACCGTCCCGCTTGAGGTGGGTGGTGAGCGAATTGTCGAGTGACTGCATGACCAGGCCGATGATCGTTCGCTCGGACCAGTGGTGGTTGCTGAGCGAACGAGCCAGAAGCAGGGGGTGTTTGGCCGCGTTGCCCAGCCAGTTGCGTACCCGGTTGACGCCGTAGGGCACCTGGAGGATCGACATGCTGCCCATCGCGTTCGAGCCCTTGCCGTAGCGCACGGGCTCGATGTGGGTGTTCTCGTCCGGGTGGATCGAGGAGGTGATGGCGACGCCCCGGGTGAAGTCGACCCTGGGCACGCCGTGCCGTTTGCGGTAGCGCCGGCTCGTGGTCTGCGCGCCGACAAGCGCCTCGGAGTTGGTCCGGGTCAGCTCGCCCAACCGCTTCGATATGTATGGGAGTTGACCGCCGGCCTTCATGCGGTGCAGCAGGGTCTGGGTGCCGTAGGTGCCGGCCGCGATGACGACATGGCGGGCGGTGAAGAGGCGGCCCGGGGCGTCCTTGCGGTCGGTGGGCAGCGTCGCGACGGCGTGGCCGCCGCGCGAGTCGCCGGTCACCGAGACGACGGTCGTCATGGGGTGGACGGCCGCGCCGGCCTTCTCGGCGAGGTAGAGGTAGTTCTCGTTGAGGGTGTTCTTCGCGCCGTGCCGGCAGCCGGTCATGCACTCGCCGCACTCGACGCACGCCTTGCGCGCCGGGCCCGCGCCGCCGAAGTAGGGGTCATCGACCGCCGTGCCGGGAGCGGCCTTCGCCGTGCCGTCACCGTCCTGGCCGTCGCCGAAGAAGACCCCCACGGGCGCCATGTGGAAGGTGTCGCCGACCCCCATGCGCTGGGCGGCGGCCTTGAGGTGGACGTCGGAGGGGGTCATCGTCGGGTTGAGCCGCACCCCCAGCATCCGCCGCGCCTGGTCGTAGAAGGGCGCGAGCTCGTCCTGCCAGTCGGTGATGTCCTTCCACTGGGGATCGTCGAAGAACTGCCGAGGCGGCACATAGAGGGTGTTGGCGTAGTTGAGGGAGCCGCCGCCGACACCCGCGCCGCCGAGCACCATCACGTTGCCCAGCAGGTGGATGCGCTGGATGCCGTACAGGCCGAGCCTCGGGGCCCACAGGTAGTTCTTGACGTCCCAGGAGTTCTTGGGCAGCGTCGCCGCGGTGAAGCGGCGGCCCGCCTCCAGAACCCCGACGCGGTAGCCCTTCTCGGTGAGCCGCAGCGCCGTCACCGAACCGCCGAAACCCGAGCCGATCACGAGGACGTCGTAGTCGTACCCGTCGTCCTCGCCGGCCTCGTCCGGGTTCTGCGCTGGGGGTACCTGGGACATGGCTCTCCTCGTACACGGGCGGATCGGTCGGTGAGGGGCGGACGCCTTCGGCAAGGGGGCTCGCCCGAGTATTTCGCCGGGCGGTCCCGGCTAGCGCAGGCGCAGGGCCTTCATCGCCCTGAGACTGCGGGTCATGAACGCGGCGTACTTCTCGTCGTCCATGCCGAAGGCGGGGGCGAGCGGGATGACGCGTTGCTGGGCGACGGTCTGGGCCTCGGTGTACTTGAGGATGCCCTCGGAGCCGTGGCGGCGGCCGAGACCGGAGTCCTTCATGCCGCCCATCGGGGACTGCACGCTGCCGTACGCCGGGGCGTACCCCTCGTTGATGTTGACGGTGCCGGTGCTGAGCTTCGCGGCGACCTCGTGGCCACGGCGTGAATCCCTGGTCCACACCGAGGAGTTGAGGCCGTACGGTGTGCCGTTGGCCCGGTCGATGACGTCGTCCTCGTCCTGGAAGCGGTAGACGGAGACGACCGGACCGAAGGTCTCCTCGGTGCACACCGCCATCGGGGCCTCGACGCCGTCCAGGATGGTGGGTTCGTAGAAGAGCGGGCCGATGTCGGGCCGGGCGACGCCGCCCGCGATGAGCCTGGCGCCCTTGGCGACGGCCTCCTCGACGTGCCGGGTGACGGTCTCCAGCTGGCGCTCGCCCACCAGGGAGCCCATGTCCGCCCCGTACGCGAGGGAGCGGCCGAGCCGCATCGCCTTCGTACGTGCGGCGAAACGATCGAGGAAGGCGTCGGCGATCGATTCGTGAACGTACAGTCGCTCGATCGAAATGCAGAGCTGGCCCGCGGAGGAGAAGCACGCGCGGACCGCGCCAGCGGCCGCCTTCTCCACGTCGGCGTCGCGCAGCACCAGCATCGCGTTCTTGCCGCCGAGCTCCAGGGAGACGCCCACCAGACGCGCGGCGGCCCCCTGGGCGACCTCGCGTCCGGTGCGGGTCGAGCCGGTGAAGGAGACGTAGTCGGCGTGCTTGACCACCTCGGGGCCGACGACCGGACCGTCGCCGATGACGACCTGGAACACCTCGGGCGGAAGCCCCGCCTCGATGAGCAGGTCGCGCGCCCACAGCGCGGTCAGCGCCGTCTCGGTGTCGGGCTTCATCACGACGGCGTTGCCGGCGACGAACGCGGGCAGCGCGTCGCCCACCGAGAGTTCCAGGGGGTAGTTCCAGGGGGCTATCTGCCCGATGACCCCGCGCGGCTGGCGCAACTCGGTCACCTTGGTCAAGGTGGGCACCACGCCCGTGTGCCGCCGGGGCTTGAGGTAGGCCGGCGCCTTGCGTCCGTAGTGGCGGGCGGCCACGGCGACCGCCTGCACCTCCTCGTGCGCGTGCAGGCGCGCCTTGCCCGTCTCCAGCTGGATCAGGTCGAGCACTTCGCCCTGGCGGGCCAGGACCAGATCGTGGAAGCGCAGCAGCACGGCGGCGCGGACGCGGACCGGCACCGCGGCCCAGGCGCGCTGCGCGGCGCGGGCGCGCGCGAACGCCTCGGCGACGTCGTCGGGGGTGGACTCGGGCAGGTCGGCCAGCTTCTCGCCGCTGAACGGGGTGTGGTTGGCGGTCCGCCCCGAGCCGACCACGCCTCGGGTGAGCTGGGCGACCAGCCGGCTCGTGACCACGTCGGCCGCGGTGCGGGCGCCCGCTGGGGCGGGGGCGGCCGGGTTGGTGCCGACGCGTGTGCGGGTGGTCGTGGGCGAAGCCTGCGAGTCCGTCATGGGCCGAGCGTATGCCGGGGCTGGGACTTTCGGTACCCGTCGGTAACGGCTTTTCCGGTCCCGCCAACCACGCCAGTGAACACTGGCCGCATAAGTGCTGATCAGCGGGTTACGGCCGGATCGGGGCCGCTCGTACTCCGCTCGTACTCAGAGATCGTGGATCTTGAAACCGTCCGAGACCTCGGTGAACAGCTTCTCGCCGTCCACCGCCGCCCTGCCCGCCGCCGGCGTCGCGACCCGCAGCCGCCAGTAAGCGGTGCCCTTTCCCGGCACCAGGAGTTCGTGGTAGCGGTAGCGGGTCGGACGGGGGGAGGAGGACGCGGTGAGCGGGGTGTAGTCGGTGACGAGGTCGTACGCCTTCTTGCCCTGGTGCGTGACGGTCGTGGTGGTCACCTTGCCGTCCCGGAACTCCGTGCCGTCCTTGCCGCCCTTCTCGTAGTACGCCTTCCACGCGGCGGGGTCGGCGGGCAGCGTGGGGTGGTTGGCACCTGCGGTGTCCTTGGCCGGATCGAGCCGGTCGGCGTAGATCGTGAATACGGCGCTCGGGTCGTCGTAGGTGACGCTGTCGTTCATGCTGCCCTGAGTACGCGCGTAGTCGTCGGGAACGGCCACGTCCGCCCCCAGCACCTCGTTCTCGGGCCTGACCTGCCAGCCCGCGGGCAGCCCGCCGCCGCCGAACGGGTCACCGACGAGCAGCGCGAGCACGGCGGCCAGCGCCACGAGCACGCCGCCGAGGCCGTACTGGGCCCTGCGGTTGCCCACGAGGACCGGTGGCACCCAGCGGTTCGCGCCCACCGGCGCGCCCGCGCCCGCGTCGGCCTGCGGGTGGGCCCGGGTGGCCGGTGCCGGTTCGGGGGAGGCCACCGCCTCAAGGGCGGCCCGGATCTCCTCGGCTCCCGGCCGCGCGCCCGGGTCCTTGCGCAGCAGCCGCGTGACCAGGGCGGCGAACGCGCCGGAGCCGCGCGTGGGCGTCGGCGGTTCTGCGGAGAGCACGGCCTGGAGGGTGGCCGGGGTGTTGCTGCGCCGGTAGGGCGACACGCCCTCGACCGCCGCGTACAGGACGACACCGAGCGACCAGAGGTCGGATGCGGGGCCGGGGCGCTGGCCCAACACCCGCTCCGGGGCGATGAATTCGGGCGAGCCGACGAAGCCGCCGGTCTCGGTCAGACCCTGCTCGCCCTCCACTTGGGCGATGCCGAAGTCGCTGAGCACGACGCGGTCGCCGCCCCCGAGCAGCACGTTGTCCGGCTTGACGTCCCGGTGCAGCACGCCCGCAGCGTGCGCCGCCACGAGCGCGTCGAGCACCGCGAGCCCGATCCTGGCCGCCTCGCGCACATCGAGGGTGCCTTCCTGGAGCCGGTCGGCGAGCGAGTGGCCGTGCACCAGCTCCATCACGATCCAGGGTCTGCCGTCCTCAAGGACGACATCGTGCACGGTGACCACCGAGGGGTGGCCGATGCGGGCGGCGGCGCGGGCCTCGCGTTGCATGCGCAGATGGACGGTGGTGCGCTCGCGCTCCCCCAAGTGGTCGGGAACGCGGGGCTCCTTGACGGCCACCTCGCGGTCCACCACTTCGTCGCGGGCCCGCCAGACCGTGCCCATGCCGCCGTGCCCGAGCCGGCCGAGGAGCCGGTAGCGGCCGCCGAGCAGCCGCCCCGCGCCGTCCTCCACCGTGTGCTGCCGCGTCGGCTCGTAGGCCGCGGGGGCGGCGGGGGCCGGCTCCTGTCGCGGGATCGCGGGGGCCGACGGGGGTCGCAGGCCGTAGCTGGTGGGCTCGTTCGCCCAGCCTCCATCGTTCGTCATGAGCACATCCTGACGAACGGCGGAACCCGGTGCCACGCCGGGCCGTGTGCGGATGCACACCCGTGACACGAGCGGCCGGCGCGGACTCAGAGGCGCGGCACGAAGGAGTCGAGCGCGGTGTCGAAGTCCCGCTTGGCCTCGTCGAGCCGGCCCACGGGCGCCGATACCCACACGTCGCGCAACTGCCCCTGGGCTTCCCAGCACAGGTCGTAGGTGTGCCGGGCGCCCTCGGCCTTGGTGAAGCCGTTCCAGGTGAACTCCCACAGCGCCGCGTCATGTCCCCGGTGGGTGGTCGCGGTGACCTTGCCGTCGCGGTAACCGGGGTTGCTGGCGGACCCGTTGGCGGCCTCCTGCCGCAACACCCCGAGCGGGCCGCCGGCCACCGTGTTCTGCGTCCTGATGCCGACGCGGATGGCGCCGTCCGGCGAGCTGTAGAAGACGCGCTGCGCGTCGGTGGTGCGTACGTAGCCGTCGGGCACGGCGATGCCGAAGCCGTTGGGGTCGCGTACGAACTGGAAACCGTCGGGCACCGGGGGCAGCGCGGCGGTGCGCGGGAGCGGTGGGGGTGGTGGGGGCGGCGGGGGCGGCGGGGGCGGCCGGCGGGGCGCGGCCGCGCCGGGCTCGGGGGCGCCGACTTCGGCGGCCGCGCTCGACGCGGACCGCGCGCCGACGTGGCCCGGGCCGAGGCCGTCGAGCGCGAACACCGCGACGGCCGCGCCCGCTCCGGCCAGCACGATCACGACCGCGCCCGCCGCGAGCAGGCTTCGTGTCCGCCACGGCCGGGCGGCGGTGGCCGTCCGCGCGACGGGGGTCGCCGGGGTCGCTGAGGTCGCGGGCGCGGCGGCGTCCGGGGCTCCGCCCGGGACCCCGGTCGCGCTGGGAGGACGCTCGCCCTCGGGCGCGGGGTGGGCCGGGTCCGGGACGTCGGCCGGGGCGCCATCGGCCCGTGACCCGTACTCGTCCTGGGGCGGCGGGACGCGGTCCGCCGGCGCCGGGCGGGGCCGGGGCATCATGCCCGTCGCCGTGAAGGCGCGCAGCAGCGATTCCGCGTCGGCCGCGCCCAGGCGGTGCCCCGGGTCCCGCTCCAGGAGGCCGCGCACGACGGGAAGCAGCGGGCCCGCGGCCTCGGGCGGCCTGATCTCGTCCAGGACGACGGCGTGCAGGACCCCGCCCAGGGAGTCGCGGTGGAAGGGGGATTCGCCGGACAGAGCCGCGCACAGCAGCGCGCCGAGCGACCACAGGTCCGACTCGGGCCCCGCGCCCGCGCCCTGCATCCGCTCAGGCGCGGTGTACTCGGGCGAGCCGACGAACGCGCCCTCCTCGCTGATCGTGGAGGCGCCCGGCACCTGCGCGATGCCGAAGTCGGTGAGCACGACACGACCGCCGTCCTGCTCGATGAGGACGTTGGCGGGCTTGAGGTCGCGATGGAGCACACCCCGGGCGTGCGCCGTGGCCAGCGCGCCCAGGAGCGCGATCCCGATGCGGGCGGCCTCGTCCACGTCCACGGGCCCCTTGGCGGCGAGCCGGTCGGCGAGCGAGCCGCCCTCGACGAGCTCCATCACGATGTACGAACGGGGCTCCTCACCCCGGCCGCGCCACCGGTCGTCCCAGCCCCCGGCCCCGCGACCGCCCACGCCATCGCTTACGCCCCCGAACCCGCGACCGCCCACACCACCGCTTACGCCGCCGTCCTCGACCACGTCGTGCACGACGATCACATGGGGGTGCTTGATCTGGGCGACCGCGCGGGCCTCGCGCAGCGCGGCCCTGGCCGGGGCGCCGCCCTCGGGGTGCAGTTCCTTGACGGCGACCTGACGGCCGAGCAGTTCGTCGTGGGCCTGCCAGACCGTGCCCATCCCGCCCCGGCCGAGCCGACCGCCCAGGCGGTAACGCCCCGCGATCAGGCGGGAGTCCAGGCGGTGTCGGGGCTGCTGCGGATCCTGCTCTGCTGTGGGCACCGGGTTCCCCCTCGATCTCCCCGCACGCGTGAAGAGCCCATCATGCCGCACCCCGCCGGACGGCGACGGCGTTCGCCACGAGTGACGGCGGGCCCGGTCAGCCGCCCGTGCCCGAACCGGGCTGCCAGCCCTGGAGCACCGTGTCGAACTGCTGGCGCGTGGTCGCCCAGTCCTCATCGGGGCCCGACATGTAGAGGGCGTACTCGGGCTTGCCGCCGTCCCCGTAATACATCTGATCGATGGCGTGCCGCTTGCCGGGGAAGTCCTGCTTCTCGGTGTAGGTGAACTCCCACAGGGACGACTTCACCTGGTCGCGGTAGTTGTTGCTGTGCAGCGTGACCCGCTTGTACTGGGGCAGCCGGTCCTTGAGCGACTTCTCCATGTTGAGCATGTGCATGTACGGGTTCTCGAAGTCCGGCACCTTGTCGACGCTGATCCGGATGCGGTGCTTGCCGTTGTCCGGGGTGTAGTCGATCTCGGCGCCGTCCATCTGGCGCTTCCAGCCCTTGGGCACGAGCAGGCTGAAGCCGGCCTTGTCCTGGACGCGCTGCCAGCCCGCCGGGACCGACCCGTCGCCGGAACTGCCGGAGGGCTGCCCCGCGTCGGGGGAGGCGGAGGGCGCGGGGGAACCGGAGGCGCCCGTGCCGGTCCCGGTGCCCGAACCGCCCTGGTGCTCCTGGTACTTCAGATACCCGAACCCGGTGCCCACGCCGACCACCGCGGCCAGCGCGACCACGAGAGCGACGGTGCGCCAGCGCTGCCGTCGCGGCGCGGGCCGTGGAGCGGGCGCGGGACGCTCCACCACCGGACGCTCGGGGGCCGGTGGTTCGGGGGCCGGCCTGCTGGGGGCAGGCCTCAAGACCGGGTTCGCCACGGTGGACCCGGTCCCGGCGCTCGCGGCCGAGCGCAGTTCTGCCGCCGAGAACCGGTCGGTGGGCACATGCGCCTGGGCGGCAAGGGAGGCGCGTCCCTCCATCGCGTCGAGGAACATCCGCTCGGCCTCCTCGACCGAGGGCCGTTCCTCCGGCGCCTTGCGCAGCAGCGCGACGATGACGGGACCCAGCGCCCCCGCGCGGTCCGGCGCCGGGGGCTCCTCCTCCACCACGGCCTGCATGGTGGAGATCGGCGAGTCACGGCGGAACGGCGAGGCGCCCTGCACCGCCGCGTACAGGGTGGCGCCGAGCGACCACAGGTCGGAGGCGGGACCCGGGTGCGCGCCCTGGACCCGCTCGGGCGCCAGATAGTCGATGGAGCCGACGAGTTCACCGGTCTTGGTGATGGTGACGTCGCCTTCGATGGCGGCGATCCCGAAGTCGGTGAGCAGCACCCGGCCGTCCCTGGCGAGCAGGACGTTGCCCGGCTTCACGTCCCGGTGCAGGACGCCCGCCGAGTGCGCGGCGCGCAGGGCGCCCAGCACGTGCAGCCCGATGCGGGCGGCTTCGCGTGCCTCGATGCGGCTGCCGTCGGCGGCCTTGACCGCGTCGGCGAGCGAGGGCCCGTCGACGTACTGCATGACGATCCAGGGCCGGTTGTCGTGGTCGAGCACGTCGTGGACGGTGACCACGCCGGGATGCGTGATGCGGGCGGCGGCGCGCGCCTCCTTCTGCGTGCGGGCGTGCAGGACCGCACGGTCCGCCTCGGCGACGTACAGGGCGGCGGTCAGTTCCTTGACGGCCACGGTGCGGTTCAGGACCTCGTCGTGGGCGCGCCAGACCTTGCCCATGCCGCCGCGCCCTATCGCGTCCCCGAGCCGATAGCGCCCGGCCAGCAACAGCCCCGCCCCCGAGCCGCTCGTGCTGTGAGTGTTTTCCACGTCCCCCGCCCGCCCAGACCTTTCCTACGGAGCCAGGTTACGGAGCGGAATCCAGCCAGGGAACCTCGGGGCACCCAACCGTACTTCCCGGGACCGGCCACACCACGATGACCAGGGCTTTCACTGGTTCACCCCATAACGCGCACAGCAGGAATCCCGTACCGACGGGGCGATTTCGGGGAGCGCGGAGCGTGACCGGGTGTCAGCGGGCCTCAGCGGGTGGCCCGGTAGGCGCGGGTGGCCTGTCCGTAGATCTCGGTCACCTTGTCGCGCTGCGACTCGGGACCGATGACCTGGACCACGTGATACCGGCCATTGATGATCATCGCGAGGTTGCGCACGTACACCTGCCGGCCGGTGCTGTCCTGCCAGGTGAACTGCCCCTCCGCCATGGACTGCCGCCCCACGTCGATGCGCCGCAGCCCGGTGGAGGTGGACCAGCTGGAGTCCCGGAAGGGCTGGAGTTCGCGCTCCTTGTCCGCCTGGTAGGCCAGCGGATCCGCACCGCCGTCCCGCACGGAGTCCCGGCCGGGAACCACGACAAGGGTGAAGTCGCCCCCGACATAACGGACTTGACCCGCGTCGTTCATCGGCTGCCGCTGCCAGCTCGCGTCGACGCCGACCCGGAAGCCCTCGGGGTCGTCGCGTACCACGTAACCGGCGGCCGGGGAGGGCGTCGGCCCGCCGGATCCCGTCGTCTGCGTCTGCTGGGACGGCGGCGTGCTCCCGGCGGACGGCGTCCGGGGCCCGTCCGTCGACGGATCGGGACTCTGCTGCCCGTTGGTGCGCGGCGGGTTGGTGCCCGCGGTGTCCCGCGCGGAGTCCGACCGGGGCATGAAGAGCATCGCGTACGCGATCGCGGCGGCCAACAGCAGCAGCACGAGCACCAGGAGCAGCCGGCCGAGCGAGCGAGGTTTCCTGGTGGGCGGCGCGGCCTGGCGGTGCCGGTGCCGGCCGTGTTCGGCCACCGGCGCGGCGGGTTTCCTTCTGCGGCGCACCAGTTCGCCCCGGCGGCGCAGCACGGGGAGCTTCTTGGCGTCCGGGACGATCAGCGGGGGGATGCGGGCGCCCGCGTCCGGCTCGGGCGCGGACCGCACGAGCGAACGCAGCCAGCCGCGCAGCTCCTCGAACTCGGGCCGCTCGGTGGGGTCCTGACGCAGCAGCGACTCCACGACCGGACGCAGCGGACCGCACTCCTCCGCGAACGCGGGCGGCTCCGCGCACACCAACTGGACGAGTTCGGCCGCGCTGTCCTCCGGGTAGGGGGCGTGACCCTGCACCGCGCGGAACAGCAGGGCGCCCAGGGCCCAGAGGTCGGTGGCGGGTCCGATCGGCGGTGCGAGCCGCCAGTTCTCGTGTATGGGTCCGGCCTGCTCGGGCGCCCACCGCTCGGTGACGGCCCCCACGACGGCCATCCGGGTCCCCCGGGCCCGCTCGGCGTCGAGCCGGTTGGCGGGGCCGCGGTAGGGCCCGGACGCCGGGTCCTGGGGCGCCGAAGGGGAGGTGCGCGCCGCGTCCATGCGGCGCTCGGCGTCCTCGGGGCCGGCCGCCGGGGGGCGCCCGGGGTCGTCGGCGGCCGGGCGGCGCCGCGTCGCGGAGGCGCGCTCCTGGGCGGGGGCCGGGGCGCCGGGGTGCGGCGTGCGCTGGGAGTCGGCGCGGAAGGCGTCGGCCCGGAACCCCGGGGGCAGCGCGGGCGTCCTTGGCGCGGGCGCGACGGCGGCCCGCGACGTCTCGGGTCCGTCGGAACCGGTGTGGCGGCGGGGGGCGTCCGGTCCTGCGGCACCTCCGGGGTGCGACGGCCGGGGGCCCTCGGCCTGACGCCCGGCGGGGCGCGCCACCCAGCGGCCCGTCACGGGGTCGTACTGGCGCCGGGTACGGCCGGAGTCGGGGCCCTCGTCGGCGTACGGACTCGCGCCGCCGCCGGACACCCGCACCCCCCGCACGGGGTCGTACATGCTCTGCCCGGCCCCGGCCCCGCTGCCCTCGGACCCGCCCTGGCCATCCTGACCTTGGGTGGCCTGATCGGCGGCCGGGTGCCGCTCGGGCCAAGGGTTCTGGCGCGAGACCGGGTGCCGCTCGGGCCCAGGGTTCTGACGCGGGGCCGGGAGGGCGGGGTCCGCGCCGGTGTGCGCGGTGGCGCCCGCGCCCGCGCGGTACGCCGCGATCGCCCCCGGGCGCGGGGCGGCGCCGGGCGGGACGGGGTCAGGACCGGGAACGGGGCCGAGCTCCGGGGCCGAAGTGGCGTTCCCGGAGCGTTCGTTGGGCCCGTCCGGGGCGGGGGGCGGCGGCGTGCCGCCGAACCCGTCGCTGTCCGGCGGCAGCGGCACGGGGGCGTATCCGCACAGCGCCTCCTGCGCGGCGCCCACCGCGAGCCCGGTCAGCACGACCCGGCCGTCGTCGCATATCAGGACCGTACGCGCCGTGATGTTGCGATGCGTCCAGCCGTGCGCGTGCAGGACCCGCAGCGCGGTCAGCACGTCCGAGGCGACCTCTGCGGCGCGAAAGGGGTTCAGCGGGCGGTCGGCGAGCAGCGCGGACAGGGGGCGGGCGGCGATCAGTTCACTGACGATCCACAGCGAACCGTCCTGAGCGAACACGTCGAAGACCTGGTCGAGACGCGGGTGGTCGGGGATCTGCGCGGCCGCCTGCGCCGCTTCGATGGCCCGGCGCACGGCGGGCTCGGGGGGCCGCCGGGTGGTGCGCCCATAGCCGGGTGCCTCGCCGTAACCGCCGCCGTAACCGCCGCCGTGTGCGGTGCCGTGTCCGTGTCCGTGTCCGTCGGCGCCGTACCCATTCCCGTACCCGTACTCGTCGTCGCCGTCCAGCACTTCCGCGTCGACGACCTCGGGCAAGGGGACCTGCCGGACCAGGACCTGCTGGCCGCTGTAGGTGTCAAAGGCGCGTGTCTCGACCAGATCGAAGCCGTCGTCGGCGGGCGAGGGCAGGCGGTAGCGCTCGGCCAGTACCCGGCCCGCGTACTCGTCCACGACGCCTCCCCACAGCGCGCTGTTCCCCCGGGCCACGGCTCTCAATCGCGCCGCAACCGTCAATTACGGTCGATTACCGGCCTGTTGCGGCTGCGTACCGTCCGCGAGCTCTCACGATACGTGGCCCCGCCGCGTCACGTCCGGGGGATACCCGTTTCCCCGGGAGCCACTGGTACCCGGGGATCGCCGGGGTCAGGCGGGCTGGAACGTGGCGAAGAGCGCGGCCAGGGTCTGCTGGGTCTCCGGCTTCGACCAGGCGTCGTCCTTGGCCGAGAACATGATTCCGTAGCCCTGCTTCGTGCTCACGACGAATCCGCGGTCCACCGTGTGGTACTTGGTGCCGCTGTCGTCATAGGTGAACTCCCAGTCGGCGGCGGGCCAGCCCCGGTAGTCCACCGCGGCTATCTTCACCCGCTTGTAGCCCGACCTCGTCATGGACGACTCCTGGTTCATCCAGTCCGCCACCGGGTTGGACTTGGGGGTGTCGGTCCAGCCGATCAGCAGGCGCTGCCCGTCGGGCCCGGTGAACCGGGCGCCCGCGTCGTCGGTCGACTTGTACGCCCACCCCGCGGGCAGCCCTATGGAGAAGCCCTGGTCCGACTTGTACGGCGTGGTGGCCACGCCGCCCGTGCCGCCCGCGCCGCTCCCTTTGCTGTCGTCACCCGTGCCGGCACTGGCGTTGGTTCCGGTGCCCGTGCCGTCACCGGTGCTGTCGTCGCCCTTGCCGTCGCCCTGGCCGCCCGAGGCGACCTGGCCGTTCGCGGAACCCTTGGCCGACGGGGTGCTCCCGCCCGACGACTTCTGGCCGCCCGACCCCTTGTTGCTGCTTGCCGGTGAGGCACCGGCCACCGGTCCGCTGGAGGACGCCTTGTCGCCCTTGGGCTTGCCGGAGGTGTCGTCTCCCCCGCTCAGGGATATGGCCAGCACCGTGCCGAGCACGGCCAGGGCCGCGACCACGGCGATGATCACCAGGGTGCGGCGCGGCACGACGTCGGTGAGCGAGGCACGGGGCGGCGGGACCGGCCCCGAAGGCGACCCGGACCTCGGCCGCCCGGCGGGCACCGCCTTGGACCGGACGTCACGCGCCCGGGCGCCCTGCGCCTTCTCCTTGGCCGACGTCTTGGCCTCGGCCGCCGCGTTCCGTACGGACTTGAGCGCGCCGCGCACCCGCTCGGCGGCCGCGTCGCCCTTGGGCGCGGACGGCAGCGGCGGCAACGGGACCACCCGGGTCGCCTCCGGCGACACCGGCTCGGGCCCGGGCTCGGGGCCGTCCGGCGCGTTGAGCACCGCCGTGAGCAGCTTGCGCGCGGCCGCGTTGTCGAGACGCTGGGCCGGGTCCTTGGCGAGCAGACCATAGATGACCTGCTCCAGGAGCGGCCCCGCGTTCTTGGGCGGATCGACCGGCTCGGTCATGACCGCCGTCAGGGTCGCGATCGCCGAGCCCTTGTCGTACGGGGGTACGCCTTCGACGCTCGCGTACAGCAGCCCGCCGAGCGACCAGAGGTCGGCGGCCGGGCCGGGCTTGTGGCCACGGGCCCGCTCGGGCGAGATGTACGAGGGCGCGCCGACCAGCATGCCGGTGGAGGTGATGGAGGGGTCGCCCTCCACCTGGGCGATGCCGAAGTCGGTCAGGACGACCCGGCCGTCCTCGGCGATCAGCACGTTGGAGGGCTTCACGTCGCGGTGCAGGATGCCTTCGCGGTGGGCCGAGCGCAGGACGTCGAGGATCGCGAGCCCCACCTCGGCGGCCCGACGGGGCGTCAGCGTGCCGTCCTCGCGGACCGCTTCGGCGAGCGACTTGCCCTCGACGAGCTCCATGACGATCCAGGGGCGGTCGTCCTCGTCCACCACGTCGTAGACCGTCACGGCGGCGGTGTTGCGGATCCGGGCGATCGCCTTGGCCTCGCGCAGCGTACGCGTGATGAGCCGGCGCTTCTCGTCCTCGTCGATGCTGGAGGGGAAGCGCAGTTCCTTGACGGCGACGGTCCGCCCCAGCGTCTCGTCCACCGCCCGCCAGACGGTCCCCATCCCGCCGCGTCCGAGCACCCCACCGAGCCGGTACCGCCCGGCGAGCAGCCGCCCTTCCCCACCGACCGCGTCCTCCCCGGCACCGGCTGCCCCACCCCTACCGGCCCCGACCCGGGACGTAACGCCGGAACCAGCGGCACCGGCACCACCGGACTTGCCGTCAGCGGAGCCCGGCTTGGCGCCGGCGGAGCCCGACTTCGCGCCGGAGGCGACCGGGTCGGGCTTCGCGCCGGAAGCGACAGGGTTGGGCTTGGCAGCGGAGGCGGCAGCACTGGGCGTGGCGCCGGAGGCGGCAGCGCTCGTCCTGGCGGCACCCGGCTTGGCGCCACGGTCGACGCCGTCTGCCTCGGGGCCGGACTTGGCCGCCGCCTTGGCAGCGGCCGGCCCGGGCTCGGCGTCGGCGGACTGGGAGTCACGGTTGGCCTCCGCGCCGGCGGAGCCCGACCCGGCAACGGACTTGGCGGCAGCGGAACGCGACGTGGCGTCGGCCGGCTCGGCGGCGCGGTCGGGATTCGCGACCGCGGAACCCGGCGTGCCCGCCGACTTGGCGCCGGCGGAACGCGGCCCCGCGTCGGATACGGCGGCGTTCGGCTCGGCGTCCCGGTTGTCGGTGGGCAGTTGGGGGCCGGCCCCGGCCCCCCGCGCGACCGGCTCGGCGGCCGTGGCCGGGGACGCCATGCCCTTGGCCGGCTTCCCACCCGGCTCGGTTTTGGCCGGGCCGGACACATCGGACACACCGGCGCGCTCGGTGCCTCCGGAAGCGGAGGCCGACTTGGCCTTCGCGCCGCCGGCATTCCGCGCGGCACCCGCCGCGTCCTCGCCTGACGGCGTGGCCGAAGCGCGGCCCTTCGGGTCCGCCGCGTCCCGCCCGACATTGGACGCCTCACCCGCACCGGAGTTCGCCACGGCGTCCGTCGTATCCGGCTTCGCCACCGCGTCCCCCGCACCGGCCGGGCGCCGCCCGGACTTCGTGCCCGCCTCGCCCGAGGCGGATTCTGCGGGCGCCGACGACGCCCCCGGTTCCTGTCGCTCGTCCCGTTGGGGTTCCCGCGACTGCTCCGCCTCCGACATGCGTCCCCTCTGCGATTTCTGATCTTCGCCCGCGCCGGCTTCGGCCAACGGCCCGCCGCTACCTGCCCTCGTGGAGGCGGCCCGGCACACCGCTCCGACCTGTTTGTCCTGCCGGGTGCCCGGCCGTCCGGAGCCGTTGTCCGGCCCGCGTCCGTGCCAGCCCGTAACCCGCCCTGGCAGAGCCCCCATTGTCCCTCACGCCAGGACCGATGATGGTCCCGGGTCCGCCGTCCGCCAAGATGGCCGCGAACGAAGGGAAGCCCATCATGCCAAGGCTCCGGGCCCTGCTCGTCGCAGCGATGACCACAGCACTGTGCGTCATCGTCACGGCGTCGTCGCCCGGCCGGGCAGGCCCCGCGCCCCACGCGCCGCACTGGCCCGACTGGTCACCGAGGGCGGCGCCCCGGCAGCCTCCCTGCTCACCGAAGACCCCTCCGGCACCCGGTACCTGGCCGTCGGCCCCCCTCTTCGCCGCGCGGACCATTTCCGCGCGGGCAGCGTCACCAAGACGTTCGTGGCCACCGTAGTCCCGCAACTGGCCGCCGAGGGCAGGCTCCGGCTCGATGACCGCGTGGACCGGTATCTGCCCGGGCTCGTTCGCGGGCACGGCAACGACGGCCGCCGCCTCACCCTCCGCTCCCTGCTCTCCCACACCAACGGTCTCTTCAACTACACGGCCGACACCACGGTTCCGGTCGCGCTCGGTCCCGGCGAAGCCATCCGTACCGCGCTCGCCCAATCCCCGGGGCGCCTCGGCACGTACGCCTACTCCAACACCAACTACGTACTCCTCGGCCAGATCATCCAGGCCGTCACCGGACGCGCCTATGCGGTCGAGATCACCCGTCGCGTCATCAACCCCCTCCATCTCACCGGCGCCTCGCTGCCCGGCGCCCGTACCACCTTGCCCGAACCCCACAGCCGCGCCTACACATCGAACGGCCGCGACGTCACCGAACTCGACCCCCGCGAAGCGGGCGCATCCGGCGAACCCATCTCCACCCTCGCCGACCTGAGCCGCTTCTAAGCGGCCCTGCTCGGCGGAGCCCTGCTGCCGGCGGCCCAGCGCCACGAACTGCTCGGCACCGCCGCCACCCGGGGCGCGTACGCCCCCGGCATCCATCCCCGGCGCCTGGCCTGCGGCCTGACGGGGTGGGGGCACGGCGGCCACATCGCCGACAGCTATGTGCGCGCCGCCACCACCTCCGACGGCCGCCGCACCGCCGTCCTCCGTGCCAATGTCGGTGCCCTCAGCGATCCCTCCCTCGAACTCGCCGTCCTGAATGCCGTGTTCTGTCCGCAACCGTCCGGCGCACCGCCGGCCGTCCAGGCCCAGGGGCGGGGACCCGCGCCCGCCCACGCCCGCGCGACCGGACCCGGGTCGCCGTCCGCCTGACCGCCCGGCCTCGCCGTCCGTCTCCTAGACCGGCGCGATGTCCGGTGCTCCGAGCCGGGCCGCGTCCGCCGTCAGGTCGTCGGGCTGACGCTGCGACTCCCGCTCGGCCTCCACTCGCTTCTCGTAGTGCTCCACCTCCTTCTCGATCTGCTTGGTGTCCCAGCCGAGGACCGGCGCCATCAGCTCCGCGCACTCCCGCGCCGACCGCGTGCCCCGGTCGAAGGTCTCGATCGAGATCCGGGTGCGCCGGGTCAGTACGTCGTCGAGGTGGCGCGCGCCCTCGTGCGACGCGGCGTAGACGATCTCGGCCCGCAGATAGTCGTCGGCCGCGGCGAGCGGTTCGCCGAGCGAGGGGTCGGCGAGGACCAGTTCCAGCAGGTCCTCGGCCATCGAGCCGTACCGGTTCAACAGGTGCTCCACACGCACCACGTGCAGCCCGGTCCTGGCCGCGATCCTGGCCCGGGCGTTCCACAGCGCCTTGTACCCCTCGGCCCCCAGCAGCGGGACGTCCTCGGTGACGCAGGCCGCCACCCGCTGGTCCAGCGCGTGCACCGCCTCGTCGACGGCGTCCTTCGCCATCACTCGGTACGTCGTGTACTTGCCGCCCGCCACGACCACGAGCCCGGGCACCGGATGCGCCACGGTGTGTTCGCGTGAGAGCTTGCTCGTCGCGTCCGACTCCCCCGCCAGCAGCGGCCGCAGGCCGGCGTACACGCCCTGGACGTCGTCCCGGGTCAGCGGGACCGCGAGCACCGCGTTGACGTGTTCGAGCAGGTAGTCGATGTCGGCGCTGGACGCGGCGGGATGCGCCTTGTCGAGATCCCAGTCGGTGTCGGTGGTCCCGACGATCCAGTGCCGGCCCCAGGGGATGACGAAGAGCACGGACTTCTCGGTCCGCAGGATCAGGCCCGTATTCGAGTGAATCCGGTCCTTGGGCACCACCAAGTGGATGCCCTTCGAGGCCCGTACATGGAACTGCCCCCTCTCCCCGATCAGCGCCTGGGTGTCGTCCGTCCACACCCCCGTCGCGTTCACGACCTGCTTGGCGCGGATCTCGTACTCCCCGCCCGCCTCTCCGTCCTGCACCCGGGCGCCGACCACCCGTTCGCCCTCGCGCAGGAAGCCCACCACCCGGGCCCGGTTGGCGACCCGCGCCCCGTAGGAGGAGGCGGTGCGCACCAGGGTGGTCACAAAACGGGCGTCGTCCATCTGCGCGTCGTAGTACTGCAACGCTCCGACCAGCGCGTCCTTCTTCAACGCGGGCGCCACGCGCAGCGCGTGGCGGCGGCTCAGGTGACGGTGCGTCGGCAGTCCCCTGCCGTGTCCCGACGACACGGACATCGCGTCGTACAGCGCGACACCCGATCCCGCGTACAACCGCTCCCAGCCCTTGTGCTGCAACGGATAGAGGAACGGGACGGGTTTCACCAGGTGCGGGGCGAGCCGTTCGAGCAGCAGGCCCCGCTCCTTGAGCGCTTCGCGCACCAGGGCGAAGTCGAGCATTTCCAGATAGCGCAGGCCGCCGTGGATGAGCTTGCTCGACCGGCTCGATGTGCCCGATGCCCAGTCGCGCGCCTCGACGAGGCCGGTGGAGAGGCCCCGGGTCGCCGCGTCGAGCGCCGTGCCGGCTCCGACCACCCCCGCACCCACGACCAGCACGTCGAGCTCGCCTTCGGCCATGGCGGCGAGTGCCTGTGCGCGCTGCTCGGGTCCCAGTGTCGCTGTCCTCACGGCGTTGCCTCCCGTTGATCGGGGTGGTTCCGCAGACCGGGTGGTCTGGCTCACATCCTCGATTCTGGACGGGACCACCGACATCGGCCACCGCCTGTGGACAACACTCGGGTCCACTCGCCCCCGCAATGCGGCATATCAGTCATATTTCCTCTTAGTCTGACATTCCGGACGCCCATTCTGTCCACAGGGCTTGCGCCCCATGTCCCCTCCGGTTAAGGGAAAGGACGGTCACATGCCCGCAGACCTCGCCGTCATCGGACTCGGCCACTTGGGCCTGCCCCTCGCCCAAGCCGCCGTCGCCGCCGGCATCCAGACCGTCGGACACGACACCGATCCACGTGCCGTCGCGGAACTCAACGCGGGCCGCACCCCGCTCGACGGCTCGCTCACCCCGGCCGATCTGCGCCGCATGGTCGCGGGCGGCTTCCACACCACGAGCGATCCCGCCGAACTCGGCCGGGTCCGCACGGCCGTCATCTGCGCTCCCACCACCCTGGCCGCCGACCGCACCCTCGACCTCGGCGCGGTCGCCGACGCGGCCCGGGCGCTGGCCGGGCGGCTGCGGCCGCACACCACCGTCATCCTGGAGTCGGCCGGACACCCGGGCACCACCGGGGAGTTTCTGCGCCCGCTCCTCGAAGAGGGCTCGGGCCTTCGCGCCGGGCGCGACTTCCACCTCGCCTGCTCGCCGAGCCGCGTAGACCCCGGCAACCGCACCCACGGCTACGCCGCCACGCCCAAGGTCATCGGCGGCCTCACCCCCGCGTGCACGGAATCGGCGGCCGCCTTCTACGGCCGCCTCACCGACAAGGTGGTCCGCGCCCGGGGCCTGCGCGAGGCGGAGATGTCCAAAGTGCTCGAAACCAACTTCCGCCACGTGAACATCGCCCTGGTCAACGAAATGGCCGTGCTCTGCCACGACATGGGCGTCGACCTCTGGGACGTCATCCGCTGCTCGGAGACCAAACCGTTCGGTTTCCAGGCGTTCCGCCCAGGCCCCGGCGTCGGCGGCCACGGCATCCCGCTCGACCCGGCCCCGCTGCCCTACGCGGGCCTGCGCATGGTCGGTCTGGCCCGCGAGATCAACGCGCACATGCCCGGATACGTCATCCAGCGCTCCACCACGCTCCTGAACGAGCACGGCAAGTCGGCGCGCGGTGCCCGCGTCCTGCTCCTGGGCGTGACCTACAAGCCGGACTTCGCCGACCAGGAGGGCTCCCCGGCCCAGGAGATCGCGGGGCGCCTGATGGACCTGGGCGCGCAGATCACGTACCACGACCCCCATGTGCCCGCCTGGCGCGTCCGCGACCAGCCGGTGCCACGCGCGGACTCGCTGTACGAGGCCGCCGCCCACGCCGATCTGACGGTCCTGCTCCAGCACCACCGCACATACGACCTCCAGGGCCTGGCGGTCAAGGCGCAGCTTCTCCTGGACACGCGCGGGGCCACCCCGGCGGGCGCCGCGCACCGGCTGTGAAGCCGCCCTTACCAATTCCTTATGACCAACCGGCTACGGACTGCTACCCTTCGGGGCCGCTCAATCGCACAACCGTGCGCTTGTCCATGTGTGTTTTCCAGGGGGAACGCGAAGATGAGTCAGTCCTTTCCGCCACCGCAGCAGCAGCCGCAGCCGGGCCCGTTCGACCAGGCCCAGGCGCCGCAGGGCGGCTTCGGCTACCCGACGGCGCCGCCGGCCGCTCCGGTGCGGGACAACTTCGCGCTCGGCCTGATCACCGCGATCGTCGCCGCCGTCGTGACGGCCGGCGTCTACGGCGCGATCATCGGCGCCACCAAGCACGAGATCGGTTACGCGGCCGTGGCGGTCGGCTTCATCGTCGGCTTCGCCGCCGGCAAGGTGGGCGGCCGCAACCCCGCGCTGCCCGTCCTCGGCGCCGTACTGTCGCTGGTCGCCGTCTACTCCGGCCAGCTGCTCGGCGAGGCGATCATCGCCAGCAAGCAGCTCCCGGTGACGGTCTCCGAGATGTTCTTCGACCACTTCAGCCTCCTGAACGAGGCCTGGAAGGCCGACGCCGACGCGATCACCTTCCTGTTCTTCGCGCTCGCCGCCGTGGCCTCCTTCTCGGGTGCCAAGAAGGCGTCCGCCTGATCAGTCGCACGGCATACGAAAGGACCCGGATCGATTGATCGATCCGGGTCCTTTCGTATGCGTCACAGGCGGCCGACGCGTCGGTGTCCGGTGTCAGCGCTTGTGCTGCGCGTCCGCCACCGTGACCTCGACCCGCTGGAACTCCTTGAGCTCGCTGTAGCCGGTGGTCGCCATCGAGCGGCGCAGGGCGCCGAACAGGTTCATCGAACCGTCCGGGGTGTGCGAGGGACCGGTCAGGATCTCCTCGGTGGTGCCCACGATGCCCAGGTCCACGAGCTTGCCGCGCGGCACGTCCTCGTGGACGGCCTCCATGCCCCAGTGGTGGCCACGGCCCGGCGCGTCGGTGGCGCGGGCCAGCGGGGAGCCCATCATCACGGCGTCGGCGCCGCAGGCGACGGCCTTGGGGATGTCGCCCGACCAGCCCACGCCGCCGTCCGCGATGACGTGGACGTAGCGGCCGCCGGACTCGTCCATGTAGTCACGGCGGGCCGCGGCGACATCGGCGACGGCGGTGGCCATCGGGACCTGGATGCCCAGGACGTTGCGCGTGGTGTGCGCGGCGCCGCCGCCGAAGCCCACCAGGACGCCGGCCGCGCCGGTGCGCATCAGGTGCAGCGCCGCCGTGTACGTGGCGCAGCCGCCGACGATGACCGGCACGTCCAGCTCGTAGATGAACTGCTTCAGGTTCAGCGGCTCGGCGGCGCCCGAGACGTGCTCGGCCGAGACGGTGGTGCCGCGGATGACGAAGATGTCCACCCCCGCGTCCACGACCGCCTTGGAGAACTGCGCGGTGCGCTGCGGGGAGAGCGCGGCGGCGGTGACGACACCGGAGTCGCGCACCTCCTTGATGCGCTGCCCGATCAGCTCTTCCTTGATGGGCGCCGCGTAGATCTCCTGGAGGCGCCGGCTCGCGGTCGCCTCGTCGAGACCCGCGATCTCGTCGAGCAGCGGCTGCGGGTCCTCATACCGGGTCCACAGACCCTCGAGGTTCAGCACGCCGAGGCCGCCGAGCTCGCCGATGCGGATCGCCGTTCGCGGCGAGACCACGGAGTCCATGGGGGCGGCCAGGAAGGGCAGCTCGAAACGGTAGGCGTCGATCTGCCAGGCGATCGAGACCTCCTTCGGGTCCCGGGTGCGCCGGCTCGGGACGATGGCGATGTCGTCGAACGCGTACGCCCTGCGGCCGCGCTTGCCGCGCCCGATCTCGATCTCAGTCACGTTGTGTGGGCCTTTCCCTCTACGTCTGCATGCTCCAGTATCCCCGACACACGGGTGAGGGGCGGCCCCGGGAACTCCGGAACCGCCCCTGGGACGCTTTGCGGGCGTCAGCGCTTGTTGTAGTTCGGCGCCTCGACCGTCATCTGGATGTCGTGCGGGTGGCTCTCCTTGAGGCCCGCCGAGGTGATCCGGACGAACTTGCCGTTCGCCTGGAGCTCGGGAACGGTGCGGCCGCCGACGTAGAACATCGACTGGCGCAGACCGCCCACGAGCTGGTGGACGACGGCGGAGAGCGGGCCGCGGTAGGGCACCTGGCCCTCGATGCCCTCGGGGATCAGCTTGTCGTCGGTGGAGACGGTCTCCTGGAAGTACCGGTCCTTGGAGAACGAGCGCTGGTCGCCGCGGGACTGCATGGCCCCGAGCGAGCCCATGCCCCGGTAGGACTTGAACTGCTTGCCGTTGATGAAGAGCAGTTCGCCCGGCGACTCCTCGCAGCCCGCGAGCAGCGAGCCCAGCATCACCGTGTCGGCGCCCGCGACCAGGGCCTTGGCGATGTCGCCCGAGTACTGGAGGCCGCCGTCGCCGATGACCGGGACGCCCGCGGCCTTGGCGGCGAGCGAGGCTTCGTAGATCGCGGTGACCTGCGGTACGCCGATGCCGGCGACGACGCGGGTGGTGCAGATGGAGCCGGGGCCGACGCCGACCTTGATGCCGTCCACGCCCGAGTCGATGAGCGCCTGGGCGCCGTCGCGGGTGGCGATGTTGCCGCCGATGAGGTCGACGCCCGAGGAGTTCGACTTGATCTTGGCGACCATGTCGCCGACCAGGCGGGAGTGGCCGTGCGCGGTGTCCACGACGATGAAGTCGACGCCGGCGGCGATCAGGGCCTGAGCGCGCTCGTAGGCGTCGCCCGCGACACCGACGGCCGCGCCGACGAGCAGCCGGCCGTCCTTGTCCTTGGCGGCGTGGGGGTACTTCTCGGCCTTGACGAAGTCCTTGACCGTGATGAGGCCCTTGAGGATGCCGGCGTCGTCGACGAGCGGCAGCTTCTCGATCTTGTGGCGGCGCAGCAGCTCCATGGCGTCCACGCCGGAGATGCCGACCTTGCCGGTGACCAGCGGCATCGGCGTCATGACCTCGCGCACCTGGCGGCCGCGGTCGGACTCGAAGGCCATGTCGCGGTTGGTGACGATGCCGAGCAGCTTGCCCGCCGAGTCGGTCACCGGGACGCCGCTGATGCGGAACTTGGCGCACAGCTCGTCGGCCTCGCGCAGCGTCGCGTCCGGGTGCACCGTGATCGGATCGGTGACCATGCCGGACTCGGAGCGCTTGACCAGGTCGACCTGGTTGGCCTGGTCCTCGATGGAGAGGTTGCGGTGCAGCACGCCGGCGCCGCCCTGGCGGGCCATGGCGATGGCCATGCGCGCCTCGGTGACCTTGTCCATCGCGGCCGAGAGCAGCGGGACGTTCACCTTGACGTTCTTCGAGAGGTACGAAGAGGTGTCGATCTGGTCGGGCGCCATGTCGGACGCGCCAGGCAGCAGCAGCACGTCGTCGTATGTCAGCCCGAGCGTCGCGAATTTCTCGGGCACTCCGTCGACGTTTGCAGTCATGACACCTTCCCCAATGGCCTTGATCGGTGCGGATGTCCATGCTAACGGGCTGTGCGGGTGTCTCATTCCACGAGCAAGATCATCAGGATTCTTTGTACGTTCACACGTGAGCGCGAGGGGTTGGCATCCCTGTCACGCGCCTATGGGTGCGCGTTTCCTCGGCGACGGGCCGCCCAGGGCGTGCGGCCTACTGTTCGGCGAGCGCGCGCAGTCTGCTCAGGGCGCGGTGCTGGGCGACGCGGACCGCGCCCGGCGACATGCCCAGCATCTGACCGGTCTCCTCGGCGGTCAGGCCGACGGCGACCCGCAGCACCAGGAGTTCGCGCTGGTTCTCCGGCAGGTTGGCGAGGAGCTTCTTGGCCCAGGCGGCGTCGCTGCTGAGCAGCGCGCGCTCCTCGGGCCCGAGCGAGTCGTCGGGCCGCTCCGGCATCTCGTCGGAGGGCACGGCCGTCGACCCGGGGTGGCGCATCGCCGCCCGCTGGAGGTCGGCGACCTTGTGCGAGGCGATGGCGAAGACGAAGGCCTCGAAGGGGCGTCCGGTGTCGCGGTAGCGCGGCAGCGCCATCAGGACGGCGACGCAGACTTCCTGGGCCAGGTCCTCGACGAAGTGGCGAGCGTCACCCGGCAGCCGGTTCAGCCGGGAGCGGCAGTAGCGCAGCGCGAGCGGATGCACATGCGCGAGCAGATCGTGCGTGGCCTGCTCGTCGCCGTCGACAGCACGGTGCACCAGGGCACCGACGACCCCTTGCGCCGTAACCTCGTCGTCGCGCATCGGTCCATGGTGCCCCGGCGTCTTCCCGCCCGCGGCACCGCGTCCGTAGTTGTGCACCGAAGCGTTATGAGCGGGTGCGCCGGAACTCATCCCCTGCACCCCCCTCCCGCTCGACCGACCTGTCCCCGAGGAACTCCACACGTACAAGGATGCGGCATCGCGGCGGAAGCAACACCTACTGCTGCCGTTCGCGGGAGGGCCGGGCCCGCCCACCCGGTGGTGGACGGGGCTCCGACCAGCTGTCATACCTGTCGTCAGCGCACCAGGCCCCAGCGGAAACCGAGCGCGACGGCGTGTGCGCGGTCCGAGGCGCCGAGCTTCTTGAACAACCGCCGGGCGTGCGTCTTGACCGTGTCCTCGGAGAGGAACAGCTCACGGCCGATCTCGGCGTTGGAGCGGCCGTGGCTCATGCCTTCGAGCACCTGGATCTCGCGCGCGGTGAGCGTGGGCGCCGCGCCCATCTCGGCCGAGCGCAGCCTGCGCGGGGCGAGCCGCCAGGTCGGGTCGGCCAGCGCTTGAGTGACGGTCGCCCGCAGCTCGGCGCGCGAGGCGTCCTTGTGCAGATATCCGCGGGCCCCGGCGGCGACCGCGAGCGCGACCCCGTCCAGGTCCTCGGCGACCGTGAGCATGATGATCCGGGCGCCCGGATCCGCGGACAGCAGCCGACGGACGGTCTCCACGCCGCCCAGTCCGGGCATGCGTACGTCCATCAGAATCAGGTCCGAGCGGTCGGCACCCCAGCGGCGGAGGACTTCCTCGCCGTTGGCCGCCGTCGTCACACGCTCGACGCCGGGCACGGTCGCAACCGCGCGGCGGAGCGCCTCGCGGGCAAGCGGGGAGTCGTCGCAGACGAGGACTGATGTCATGGCCGCCCTCCGCAGCTGATGCGCGTCACCTTGAGCCTCCAGGCTGGGTACATGTGTCACCTGAGCGATTGACGCTCTCGGACACTTGCCCGAGCGCTTGTTCTTTCAATCGCCTCCGCACTCTCAACGACGGTCACTCGAAAGAGTTACGGGTCCGGCGGGCACGTTCGGCACTCTACGTGAGGAAGCGTGCACACAGGAGAGTGTGGCACGCCATCCGCCCAGCTTTTGACCCTATGCCCCATTTAGCGGCTTTTCTTCCCTTTTGCTGGTGTCTGTGGCTAGATTCCCAATGAGTCATATTTACATCTACTTACACAGGAGATGTACCTTCGTCGGTACGTACGTTTCGGATGAGCCCCCGCGCGCACCCGTCCCGTACCGGCCCGCCCATCCGCCTCAGCACGGTTTCAAGGGGACAAGAGCAATGGCAGATTTTTCCCGCCTTCCCGGACCCAACGCCGATCTGTGGGACTGGCAGCTCCTCGCGGCCTGCCGTGGAGTCGACAGCTCGCTCTTCTTCCACCCCGAGGGCGAGCGCGGCGCGGCGCGGAGCGCGCGCGAGAGTTCGGCGAAAGAGGTGTGCATGCGCTGCCCGGTGCGCGCCCAGTGCGCGGCCCACGCCCTGGCGGTGCGCGAGCCCTACGGGGTCTGGGGCGGGCTCACCGAGGACGAGCGCGAAGAGCTCATGGGCAGGGCGCGCAACCGCCTGGTGTCGGCGGCGCCCATCGGCGGCGGCATGGAGGCCCCCTGACGGTCCCTGCGGCCGATCCGATCAGAAGAAACGTTCCTGCGCCGTTTGGCGCAGCCGCGTCGGCAAAGCGGCGCCCCCAGGGCGACGCCACAAGGGCGCGCCCGGCACAGCTGTCGTGGTGCCGTGCCTAGCCGCGCGCGGCGGCTCCGGTCAGCTCGTCGAGGGTGGCCGCGACGGCCGGGACCTGGGCGAGGTCCGGCAGGGTCAGCGCGACGATCTCCCGCTCGACGGCGGGCTCCACGCTGACGGTGCGCGCGCCCCTGGGGCGTACGGACGCGATGGCGAGCTCGGGCATCACCGCGACACCCAGCCCGGCGCCCACGAGTCCGATGACCGCCGGGTAGTCGTCGGTCGCGAAGTCGATCCTCGGGGTGAACCCGGACTCCTCGCAGACCTCCACCAGCTGGCGGCGGCAGCGCGGGCAGCCCGCGATCCAGGACTCCTCCGCCAGGTCCCTGATGGCCACGGATCCGGCGCCGGCCAACGGATGCCCCTCGGGAATCAGTCCGACCAAACGGTCCACGAGCAGCGGGCGCACCACCAGATCGTCCCACTCCGTGGCGTTGGAGCCGTAGCGGAAGGCGAGCGCGATGTCGCAGTCGCCGTCGCGCAGCATCTCCACCGAACGCGGCGGCTCGGCCTCCACCAGTGAGACCCGGGTGCCCGGGTGGGCGGCGCGCAGGGCCGCGAGCGCGGTCGGCACGAGCGTGGAGGAGCCGCTGGGGAAGGAGACCAGGCGCACCCGGCCGGCCCGCAGGCCCGCGATGGCGGCGACCTCCTCCTCGGCGGCGGTCAGGCCGGCCAGGATGCCCGAGGCATGACGGACCAGGACCTCGCCGGCCTCGGTCAGGCGCATCTCGCGGCCGGTCCGGATGAGCAGCGGGGTGCAGGCGGACGCTTCGAGTGCCTTCATCTGCTGACTGACGGCGGGCTGGGTGCAGCCGAGTTCCCTGGCGGCCGCCGAGAAGGAGCCGGTGGTGGCGACAGCGCGCAGAACGCGGAGATGACGGGCCTCGATCATGGTTCAAGCATAAGCGAATCTTGGGGCGAGTGGAGAAAACAGGGAAGCATCTTTGAGATCGTCTCGGTTAGCGTTCGCTCATGGAGCTTCTGTCTGTGAATGTCGGCCGCGCCAAGGTCGTCCCCTATACCGATGCCAAGGGCGGCCTTACCGGCGTGGACAAGCGCCCCGTGTCCACGCCCGTCCGGGTGTTCGCGCCGGGCCCCAGGGGGGTGGGCGCCAGCGGTGTCGAGGGGGACGACGTCTGCGACCTGCGCCACCACGGCGGCGACCACCAGGCCGTCTACGCCTACGCCCGTGAGGACCTGGACGCCTGGGAGAAGGAGCTCGGCCGCGCCCTGCCCAACGGCTCGTTCGGTGAGAACCTCACCACGTACGGGACCGACGTGAACGACGCCCGGATCGGCGAGCGCTGGCGGATAGGCCGGGACGTGGTCCTGGAGGTCGCGTGCGGACGCATCCCCTGCCGTACGTTCGCCGGCTGGCTCGAACAGACGGGCTGGGTCCGGCGCTTCACGCAGGCGGCGGTCCCGGGAGCGTTCTTCCGGGTGATCGAACCGGGGACGATCCGGGCGGGTGATCCGGTCGAGGTGATCGAACGACCGGATCACGAAGTTTCGGTCGCCCTCTGGTTCCGGGCGTTCACGACCGAGCGGGCGTTGCTGCCCCGCGTCCTGGCGGCGGGTGACGCCCTGGATCCCGAGGCGTACGACACCGCGCGGAAGCACCTGGCGCAGCACGGTTCGTAGGGCCCGGGGCGCGGTGGTCGCGAAGACCGGCGGCGCTGCGGGCCGCCGGCGGCGAGGGCGGCCCGGGGGCGCCGGTGAACCGCCGCTATTGGGGCGGTTCATGGCGGTCACCGCCGGTTCGGCGGCCCGGCGGGGGCGGTCAACGGGCACCGGGCTGGGGCACTAACGTGCGCCTATGACGACTGCACTGATTACGGGAGCGACGGCGGGCATCGGCGCCGCGTTCGCGCGCCGCCTCGCGGCCGACGGGCACGATCTGGTGCTGGTGGCCCGGGACGGCAAGCGATTGAGCGAGCAGGCCACCGAACTGCACGACCGGCACGGCGTCGAGGCCGAGGTACTGACCGCCGATCTGTCCACGGAGGACGGGATCGCCACGGTCGAGTCCCGCCTCTCCCAGCCCAAACGGCCGGTCGATCTCCTGGTCAACAACGCCGGGTTCGGCAATAAGGGCAGCTATCTCGACGTGTCCGTCGCGGACGAGCTGACCATGGTGAAGGTGCACATCGAGGCGGTCCTGCGGCTCACGTCGGCCGCGGCCGCCGCCATGCGCGAGCGGGGGCGCGGCGGAGTCGTCAACGTGGCCTCCGTCGCCGCCTTCGTGCCACGCGGCACCTATGGCGCGTCCAAGGCGTGGGTGGTGCAGTTCACGCAGGGCGCCGCCCGCGATCTCGCCGGGTCCGGGGTGCGGCTGATGGCCCTGTGCCCCGGGTTCGTGCGCACCGAGTTCCACCAGCGGGCCGGCATGGGCACCGACAACATCCCGGGCTGGATGTGGCTGGACGCCGACAAGCTGGTGGCCACCGCCCTGACCGACCTCGCGCGCGGCAAGTCCCTCTCGATCCCCGACCCGCGCTACAAGGCGCTGATGGGCGCGGTGAAGCTGGCGCCGCGCGGTCTGCTCGGCGGGCTCACCTCCAGGACGGGCCGCAAGTACGGCCCTCAGTAAGCCCCTTGGGCCCGCTTCCGGGTAGCCGCGCGAGCGATCGCCGTCCGGAAGCCTGTCGTCCGGGTGGCCGTCGCCCGCCCGGACGGCATCCAGGCGCGTCGCGCCCGGGCCGTGGACGTGCGGTGTCCGGGTCGTGGACGTGCGCCGCACGGGCCGTGGACGCGTGGACCCCGCACCGTGGACACGTCACGTGGTGACGCGCCTTTACTCGTCCTCCGCGCGGACCGTCGCCGCCGCGGGGTCGAACACGAGTCGGCGGACCGTGGCGTCCCGCCAGGTCACGCGGACGGCGGGGCCGCTGATCTCGACGTCGGCGAGGGCGTGCACAGGGACGGGGTCCGGCTCCGCCGTCAAGGAGGCCAGCGCGACGAAGAGGGACGGCCCGGCGCCGGTCGTCCCGTGCAGCGCCCCGACGTCCGATCCGGCGCCGAACAGGGTTGATCCGCCCGCCAGTTGGCAGGCCTCGCCCGCGTAGCCGTGCACGGGGTGCAGTTGCGCGGTGCGGCCCGGGGTGACGGCCCAGCCGGTCTGGCGCACGGGGGTGCCGGGCGCGGCGCCGACCACCAGGTGGGCGCGGACTTCGGCGCGGCCGTGCGCCAGGGTGGCCGAGACGATCCGCACGCCGGGCGGCCCCGGCTCCGGCGTGGCCAGTGACGCCGCCCAGCCGGGGCCGCCTCCGAGCGGTACGGCGGGTCCCCGGGTGGTGGACGCGCCCCGCGCCAGGAGTCCGAAGTGGTTGTCGGGCACACCGTCCGAGGTGGGCCCCGTGCCGGTCGAGTAGGCGAAACGCGTGTACCAGGGGTCGTCGACGCCGCCCTCCAGCTGGTTGTTGCTGCCGTGGTTGTGCAGACGGACCAGGCCGTCCGCGGCGGTCGACTGGATCAGCAGTCCTGGCGGCCCGAGGGTGAGGGTGGCGTCGCCGGTCTCGGCGGGCAGCGGCTCCTCGACCGCCGTCCAGGCCGGGTGTTCGGGCGGCAGGAGGAGCCCGAGGTAGCCCTTGGCCGCCCAGTACGGGGACGCGGGGCCCGAGTAATGCTGAACCGCCGGGGGGTGGGGGCCGTGCCAGCCCAGGGTGAGCAACCCGGCGGCGTCGGCGGCGCCGGCGCCATCGGGCCGGTCGAGGAAGTACTTCAGGGTGCCCGACGCCAGGCGGCGGGTGGCTCCCGGCGTGAGCGGGGTGTGGCCGGTGAGCGTGCCGAGCCAGGGTGCGGCCGCCGCGGCGAAGCGGTAGGTCAGGGAGCGCCCGTACGGCATCGGAGCGCCGTCCGCGCCGAACAGACGGCTGTGGGCCTCGAGCTGGGCGCGCAGCCGGGGTCCGTAGCGGGCCAGGAGTTCCTGGTCGTCACCCAAATGAGCGTGCAGGGCGGGATAGAAGTGCAGGGCCCAGGCGTTGTAGTGGTCGAAGGAGCGGTTGGGTCCGTCGCTGTACCAGCCGTCGCCGAGGTACCACTGGTCGACGCGTTCCAGGGCGCGTTCGATGGTGGCCGCGGCGCGGTCGGTCTCGATACCGGCGTCCAGGAGGAATCCGGCGACGGTCAGGCCGAACAGCCACCAGTTGTTGTCGACCGGGGAGGGACCGAGGGCGGGCAGCAGCCAGTCGACGGCGCGCTGACGGGTGCGGTCGTCGAGCCCGTCCCACAGCCAGGGGCGGGTGAGGCGCAGGCCGAGCGCGATGGAGGCGGACTCGACGAGGGCTTGGCGGACTTCGGCGAGCGACGGCCAGGCGTCGGGAGACGCGGGCGCCAACTTGCCGCTGGGAAGCGGAGGTTGGGCGCCGTTGGCGAGGCCGTGGGCATAGCGTTCCAGGTGGCCGTGCGGATCCTCGCCCCGGGCGCCAGCCACCCGGAGCGCGGCCAGCAGCCAGGTTCGGGCATAGCCTTCGAGGCCGTCCGAGTGCGGCCCGGAACAACTGGAGCGCGCGCCGGGCAGATGGATGAGCCCGTGCCCGGGCGTCGCGTAGGGCCGTACGGCCAGCAGGAGCCGGTCCGCCGACCGCTCCCAGTGCTCGCGGGTCCAGCCGGTGTACGGGCTGAGCTCACGGTTCTCGGACGCGACGCGCATGGTGCGATGCTCCCTCGGGGCGGGGCGGGGCGGGCCTGAGCGAATGGCGGCGTCGGTGTCGGCGGGGCCGCGCGAAATATCTGGGAACGTAAGACCCGGTTTGATCGAACGTCAATGGATCAGACCGAATGATCGAAACTTACGTCGTTCGATCACGATGCCACGTCGGGGCCCGCCGGGCCGCCAACACCGCGAAGGGGATGCCGCCGTGCGGGAAAGCGCCGCTGAACGTCATGACCGACTGCTCGACCTGGTGCGCGGGCGCGGCTCGGCCCGGGTGTCGGAGCTGGCCGCCCAGTTGGGGGTCTCACCGGTGACGGTGCGCCGGGACGTGGAATCCCTGGCCACCGAGGGGCGCCTGGACCGGGCGCACGGTTCGGTCTCGTGGCCGGGCGGCGGGACCAGCGCGCCGGGGCCCGCCGGGGGCCTGGCCGCGCCGCGTCCCGGGCCGCACCCCGGGCCGCACCCCGGGCCGGGGCCCGCCGGGGGCGCTGCCGCCGGCGTCCGCGAGCTCGTCATCGGCATGCTGGCGCCGCACGCCACGTACTACTTCGCCGAGGTCATCCGGGGCGCGCACGAGGCGGCCGAGGCGGCCGGGGCGCGCCTGGTCCTGCGGATCTCGGACTATCGGCCGCAGGAGGACGCGGGCCTGGCGGCGGGGCTGCTCACGGCCGGGGCCGACGGCCTGCTGATCGCGCCGGGCTGGAAGGAGCCGGACGACCCGGTCGAGCACGGCGCCTGGATCGCCGGGCTCCCCGTGCCCACCGTGCTCCTGGAGCGGCGCGGGGTGCCGGGCCGCGAGCTGGACGACCTGGACCGGGTCTGCTCCGACCACGGCCACGGCGTCCTCCTCGCGGTGCGCCACCTGCTGGGACTCGGGCACAGAACACCCGTACTGGTGGCGCGGTCCGACAGCCCGACGGCGATCGCGGTGCGTGCCGGTTACCGGCACGCGCTGGACGCGCTGGGCCTCAAGCCGCCGCTGCCGGTGATCGATTCGGTCCCGGTGGAGGCGGACGCCGACGGGTTCGAGGGGGCCGTGCGGGCGCTGCGTGACGCGGTCGTGGAGGGGCGGGCCACGGCGGCGCTCGTACACAACGACGTGGACGCCATCCGGATCGTGCAGCGCCTGGCCGAGCTGGGCGTGCGGGTACCGGACGACTTGGCGCTAGTGGCGTACGACGACGAGGTGGCGGCGCTCGCGGACACGCCGCTGACCGCCGTCGCCCCGCCCAAGCACGAGGTCGGGCGGTACGCGGCGGACCTACTGGTCGAGCGTCTGCGCGCGGCGGCGAACGGTCACGGCGACGGCGAACAGACACCACGACGCCATGTCGATCTACTGCCGAGGCTGCGGGTGCGGGCGTCATGCGGGGCGCCCGCCGAGACCACGCGGCAGCCATGAGCGTTCGCTCCTGACACGCGAGCATTCACTCGTTCTCTGATCTTTTTTCGATCAATCGAACTTTCGCTCTTGACTTCGGTCGGTGCTGGGCCAAGGATCGCGGCCATCGCCTCGTCCCCTCACGTTCAGGAGCCCTCCCGTGAGCCGCAGTTGGACCAGATCGACCTCCGCCCTCGTCGGCACCGCGACCGTTCTGGCCGTGCTCACGGCCTGCGGCGGCGAGGACGGCAGCACGAGCGACGCGGGCAAGGGCACCGCCGACAAACCCGTCACCGTCACCTTCTGGGCCTGGCAGAAGGGGTCCAAGGACGTGGTGGACGCCTTCAACGCCTCCCACAAGAACGTCCAGGTGAAGTTCGAGGAAATCCCCTCCGGCAACGCCGGCGGCTACGCCAAGATCTCCAACGCGGTGAAGGCCGGCAACGCGCCCGACCTCGTGACCGTCGAGTATCCGATGCTGCCCGAATTCGTCAGCCAGGGCTCCTTCCAGGACATCAGCCAGTACGTGAGCGCCGACGTGAAGAAGCAGTTCCTGCCGCAGGCGATCCAGCAGACCACGCTCGGCGGCAAGAACTGGGCGATCCCCTTCGACGCGGCGCCCCAGGCGTACTTCTACCGCAAGGACTTCTTCGAGCAGCACCACATCCAAGTCCCGCAGACCTGGGCCGAGTTCGAGGCGGCCGCCCAGAAGGCCAAGGATGCCGACCCGAAGGCGCGTATCGGTACGTTCTTCCCCGACGACCCGACCACCTTCGAGGCGATGGTCTGGCAGGCGGGCGCCCAGTGGTTCAAGGCCGACGGTGACACCTGGAAGCTCAACACCGCCGACGCCGCCACCCAGCGGGTCGCCGACTACTGGCAGGGCCTGCTCGACGACAAGCTCGTGCAGAACGCGGTCTCCTTCAGCCCTGAGTGGACGGCCTCGCTCAAGGACGGCTCCACCGTCGGCTACCTCGGCGCGTCGTGGGGCGCGGGCGTGCTCAGCGGCACGGTGCCGGACCAGAGCGGCAAGTGGGCGGTGGCCCCCGTGCCCACCTGGGACGGCAAGCCCGCCAGCGGCATGCTCGGCGGCTCCACCTGGGCGGTGACCAAGGGCAGCACCAAGACCCGGGCAGCGCTCGAATTCGCCACGTGGATGTCGACCACAGAGGCGGGCGTCGACGCCCGCATCAAGTCCGGTACGTCGAGCGCCTTCCCGGCCGACATCGCGCTGCGCCCGGCCGCGCAGAAGGCGTTCGACGCGAAGTTCTACAACGGGCAGGACGTCTACCGGCTCTTCGACGCGGCGGGCAGCTCGATCAACGCCAACTGGGGCTGGGGCCCGAGCATGGGCACCACCAACACCACGCTCAAGGACCAGTTGGGCAAGGTCGCCGGCGGCTCGGTGAAGATCACGGACGCGATCAGGGCCGCCCACGACGCCACGGTGACCGAGCTCAAGAAGCGCGGCCTGAAGGTGGAGGGCTGACGGCGTGCGGCGGACCGGCGCGCGCGGGCGGACCGGCGCGCGGGGGTGGGCCGGCGCACGCGGGCGGACCGGCGCACGCGGGCGGACCGGCGCACGCGGGCGGACCGGCGCACGCGGGCGGACCGGGCGGGCCGCAGGGGTGCTGCTCGCCCCGTTCTTCGTTCTGTTCACCGCCGTGACCGTCGTGCCGGTCGGGTACGCGCTCTGGCTGAGCCTGTTCACCGAGAAGCAGTCGGGGCTGGGATTCGGCGGCGCCACCTCCGTGTTCAGCGGCCTCGACAACTACGCGGCCGCCCTGGCCGACCGCGCCTTCCGCGAGGGCTTCCTGGTACTGGCCGGCTACTGCGCGGTCTACATCCCGCTGATGGTCGCCGCCGCCCTCACGCTCGCGCTGCTGCTCGACTCGGCGCTCGCCCGCGCCCGCCGCTTCTTCCAGCTGGCCCTGTTCCTGCCGCACGCCGTGCCCGGCATCATCGCCGCGCTGATCTGGGTCTACCTCTACACCCCGGGCCTGAGTCCCGTCGTGCGGGCCATGCGCTCCGGTGGCGCCGGCTTCGACTTCTTCTCCTCCAGCGGCACGCTTCCCTCCGTCGTCAACATCGCGCTGTGGGAATGGCTCGGCTACAACATGGTGATCTTCTACGCCGCCCTCCAGGCCATCGACCGCTCCGTCCTGGAGGCGGCCACCATGGACGGCGCGGGCGAGTGGCGCACCGCGCTCGGCATCAAACTCCCGCTGATCCGGGCTTCGTTGACGATGGTCGCGCTCTTCACCGTCATCGGTTCGCTCCAGCTCTTCACCGAGCCGCTGATCCTCAACCAGGGCGGCAGCTCCACGGTCACCTCCACCTGGACGCCCACCCTGTACGCCTACACCGCCGCGTTCAGCCGCAACGACTACGGCCTCGCCGCCGCGTCCGCCGTCCTGCTCGCCCTCGCCTCTGCCCTGCTCTCCTTCGTCGTCACCCGCCTCACCCACCGCAAGGGGGCCACGGCATGACCTCCCCGACCGCCACCGCGCCCAAGCCGGCCGCGCGTCCCTGCGCCACCGCACCACCACCACGTACCGGGACGCCGGGCAGGCCATCGAGCCGCTGGCTGTCCAGGGCCGCCGTCAACGGCGCGCTCGGTCTTTCCGTCCTCTACACGCTCTTCCCGCTGGTGTGGCTGGTCACGGCCGCCACCAAGGACACCGGCGGCCTGCTGTCCGGCGAGGCCTTCTCCTTCAAGGGCTTCGACCTCGGCCACAACCTCTCGCAGCTCGCCTCGTACAACGACGGCGTCTACTTCCGCTGGTACCTCAACTCCCTTCTGTACGCGGGCGGTGGCGCGGCGATCTGCGCCCTCGTCTGTGTCGCCGCGGGGTACGCCTTCGACAAGTACGCCTTCCGCGGCAAGGAGAAGCTCTTCGGGGTCGTCCTGCTCGGGGTGCTCGTGCCGACCACCGCGCTCGCGCTGCCCATGTACCTCCTGGCCAGCGAAGTCGGCCTGGTCAACACGTACTGGTCGGTCCTGATACCCGTTCTGGTCAATCCCTTCGGGGTGTATCTGTCGCGCGTCTTCAGCGCCAGCTACATCCCCGACGAGGCTCTTGAGGCCGCCCGTATCGACGGCGCCGGCGAGCTGCGCACCTTCTGGTCGATCGGTCTGCGCATGGTGATGCCGGGCTTCGTGACCGTCTTCCTCTTCCAGTTCACCGCGATCTGGAACAACTTCTTCCTCCCCCTGGTCATGCTCAGCGACCAGAAGCTCTTCCCGCTGAGCCTCGGTCTGTATGCCTGGAACAGCAACACCCACGCCGAGCCGAGCTACTACCCTCTCGTCGTCACCGGCTCCCTCCTCGCCGTCATCCCCCTGATCGTCGCCTTCGTCTCCCTCCAGCGGCACTGGAAGGCCGGGCTCGCCGCCGGCAGCCTCAAATGACCGGCCACGCCACCCCGTCAGCCCCGGCCAGCGCCTCGTGAGGAGCCCGAGTTCCACCATGCACCACACCACTGACAACCGGCCCGCCCTGCTGCTCGCGATGGGCCCCGGCATCGCGGACCGCCTCCTCACCGAGCACCACCGTGCCCGGCTCGCCGCCCTCACCCGTACCGACCCGTACCTGGTCGCCCACGACCTCACCGCGCCCACCGGACCCGTCGCCGAAGCCCTCGCCGAGGCCCAGGTCCTGCTCACCTGCTGGGGCGCTCCCCCGCTGACCGAGGACGTCCTGGCCGCCGCCCCGAAGCTGCGCGCGGTCGTCCACGCGGCGGGGTCGGTCAAGCACCATGTCACCGACGCCTGCCGGGAGCGCGGCATCGCGGTGACCTCGGCGGCGGCGGCCAACGCCCTGCCGGTCGCCGAGTACACGCTGGCCGCGATCCTCTTCGCGGGCAAGGAGGTGCTGCGCTCCGCCCAGCGCTACGCGGAGCTGCGAACCACACCCGCCTGGCTGAACGAGACGGAGCACACCGGCAACTACCGGCGCACGGTGGGCCTGATCGGCGCTTCCCGCATCGGACGGCGCGTGATCGAGCTTCTGCGCCCCTTCGATTTCGAGGTTCTTCTCCACGACCCGTACGTGAGCGGAACCGAAGCGGGTGCGCTGGGCGTTGAGCAGGTGTCACTCGACGACCTGTGCGCCCGCAGCAGCGTCGTGTCCGTCCACGCGCCCCAGCTTCCCGAGACCCACCGCATGATCGACGCCCGCCGGCTCGCCCTGATGCCGACGGGTGCCACGCTGATCAACACCGCGCGCGGCACCCTGGTGGACGAGCAGGCCCTGCTCGCCGAGCTCCTGTCGGGCCGCCTGCATGCGACCCTGGACGTGACCGACCCCGAACTGCCGCCCCGCGAAAGCCCGTTGTACGACCTGCCGAACGTGCTGCTGACCCCGCACATCGCCGGCTCGCTGGGCAACGAGCTGTACCGCATGGCGGATCACGCCCTGGCCGAACTGGAGCGATTCACCTCCGGCCTGCCCTTCGCGGACCCGGTGCACCCGATGTCGCTCTGGCGCTCGGCGTAGCCGGACCGGGCGCCCAGCCCATGCGCCCATGCACTCACGTGCTCACGTGCTCACGTGCTCACGTGCTCACGTGCTCACGCTGCCAATGCCAAAGGCCCGGCACCCCCGAAAGGGCGCCGGGCCTCAGCTGTGCGGAGCTACTGCTGACCTGGGGTCAGTGGGAGTGGCCGTGACCGTGGCCGTGACCGGCCTCGGGCTCCTCCTCGGCCGGCTTCTCGACGACCAGGGTCTCGGTCGTGAGCAGCAGGGACGCGATGGAGGCGGCGTTCTCCAGGGCGGAGCGGGTGACCTTGACCGGGTCGATGACGCCGGCCTTGACCAGGTCGCCGTACTCACCGGTCGCGGCGTTGAAGCCGAAGCCCTTGTCGAGCTCGCTCACCTTGGAGGTGATGACGTAGCCCTCGAGGCCGGCGTTCTCGGCGATCCAGCGCAGCGGCTCGACGACGGCGCGGCGCACGACCGCGACACCGGTGGCCTCGTCGCCGGTCTTGTCGAGGTTGCCCTCGAGGACCTTGGCGGCGTGCACCAGGGCGGAGCCACCACCGGAGACGATGCCCTCCTCGACCGCGGCGCGGGTCGCGGAGATGGCGTCCTCCAGACGGTGCTTGCGCTCCTTGAGCTCGACCTCGGTGGCGGCACCGACCTTGATCACGCACACGCCGCCGGCCAGCTTCGCGAGGCGCTCCTGGAGCTTCTCGCGGTCCCAGTCGGAGTCCGTGGCCTCGATCTCGGCCTTGATCTGGTTGACGCGGCCCTCGACGTCGGCGCTGTTGCCGCCGCCGTCGACGATCGTGGTGTCGTCCTTGGTGATGGTGACGCGGCGCGCGGTGCCCAGCACCTCAAGACCGGCCTGGTCGAGCTTGAGGCCGACCTCTTCGGCGATGACGGTCGCACCGGTGAGGGTGGCGATGTCCTGGAGCATGGCCTTGCGGCGGTCGCCGAAGCCCGGGGCCTTGACGGCCACGGCGTTGAACGTGCCGCGGATCTTGTTGACGACCAGGGTCGAAAGGGCCTCGCCCTCGACGTCCTCGGCGATGATCAGGAGCGGCTTGGAGGCGCCGGCCTGGATGACCTTCTCCAGGAGCGGCAGCAGGTCCTGGATCGAGGAGATCTTGCCCTGGTTGATCAGGATGTACGGGTCGTCGAGGACGGCCTCCATGCGCTCCTGGTCGGTGACCATGTAGTGCGAGAGGTAGCCCTTGTCGAAGGCCATGCCCTCGGTGAACTCCAGGTCCACGCCGAAGGTGTTGGACTCCTCGACGGTGATGACACCGTCCTTGCCGACCTTGTCCATCGCCTCGGCGATGAGCTCGCCGATCTGCTTGTCCTGGGCGGACAGCGCGGCGACGGCGGCGATGTCGGTCTTGTCGTCGATGGGACGCGCGGTCGCCAGGAGCTCGTCGCAGACGGCCTTGACCGCGGCGTCGATGCCCTTCTTCAGGGCGGCCGGGGAGGCGCCGGCGGCGACGTTGCGCAGGCCCTCGCGCACCAGAGCCTGGGCCAGCACGGTGGCGGTGGTGGTGCCGTCACCCGCGATGTCGTTGGTCTTGGTCGCCACCTCCTTGACGAGCTGGGCACCCAGGTTCTCGTACGGGTCGTCGAGCTCGACCTCGCGCGCGATGGTGACACCGTCGTTGGTGATGGTGGGGGCGCCGAACTTCTTGTCGATGACGACGTTGCGGCCCTTGGGGCCGATCGTCACCTTCACCGTGTCGGCAAGCTTGTTGACGCCGCGCTCAAGGGCGCGACGGGCGTCCTCGTCGAACTTCAGGATCTTCGCCATGGGAGCGGTTCAGCCCTCTCGAAAACTCGGGTTAATGACACTGCGCCCCTCGCCGCCCGGCAATCAGCGGGGTGACCAGGGGCGCAGCTCTCAAAGCATTGGCTTCGAGGAAGTACTTCGATGAATTACCGAATTGCTTCGGTAATTACTTCTCGATGATCGCGAGCACGTCGCGGGCCGAGAGGACGAGGTACTCGTCGCCGTTGTACTTCACCTCGGTGCCGCCGTACTTGCTGTAGAGCACGACGTCGCCGACCTTGACGTCGAGCGGCAGGCGCTCGCCGTTCTCGAAGCGGCCCGGACCAACGGCGAGGACGGCGCCCTCCTGGGGCTTCTCCTTCGCGGTGTCCGGAATGACCAGGCCGGAGGCCGTGGTCTGCTCGGCGTCGAGCGGCTGGACCACAATGCGGTCCTCGAGCGGCTTGATGGCAACCTTGGAGCTGACGGTCGTCACGTTCCGGTCTCCCCCTTCGGAGATCTCACGGGGTTAACTGTCTGGGGTGGCGACCAGGTGGATCCGTCGTCGCGGGTGCCGGACCTGCCCGTCGCTGTGTTGGCACTCTCCGGTGGGGAGTGCCAGAAGCGAGACTAGGACGACGGTTAGCACTCGGTCAAGCGGAGTGCCAATTTCGCGCCTCTGCGGCGGATCGGTCCGGGGGGCACGGGGGACTCGGTCGGGTCAGAGGCGGGGGCAGAGGCGGGGCGCGATCAGGTCAGAAGCGGGGACAGAGGCGGGGCGCGATCAGGTCAGAAGCGGGGACAGAGGCGGGGGCGCGATCAGGTCAGAGATAGTCCTCGATCCGGCCCACCGTGAACCCCCGCGTCCGGATGTGGTCCAGCGCCCGCGCGGTCAGCCGGGTCGCGTCCGCGCCGGGCCCGAGCCGCACCCGCACGATGTCCCCGGGCCGCAGGGACCGGGCGCCTCGGGCATAGCGCGGGCCGTCGGCCGTCATCGTGACGCGGGCCAGGACGACCGCGCCCACCCCGCACTCCTTCGCGGCCCGCAGCGTGGTGGCGTCGTAGGCACCGTAGGGCGGCCGGAACAGTCTCGGACGGCTGCCGAACCGGGCGGCGATACGGTCCCGCTGCCCGCAGATCTGCGCCCGCTGGCCCGCGTGGTCCAGGGTCCGCAGGTCGCGGTGGTCCAGGGTGTGGTTGTAGAGCCCGGCGCCAAGGGCGCGCAGCTCGTCCAGGCGCTCGCGCGTCGCGGCGTCGGGGGCGAGGGCGCCGCCGGGGTTCGCGCTCGTGAGGAACAGCGCGACGGGCAGCTCAAGATCGCGGATCATCCGCGGGAAGCCGGGGTCGGTCACCGGCCCGTCGTCGAAGGTCAGGAAGACCACTCTCGCCCGTACCGGCACCCGGTCCACGACGAAGGGCAGGCGCGCGCCGGCGCGGCCGGACGGCGGGCGCGGGGCGGGGGCGAGCGGGGCGGCAAGGCCCCAGCGCCGGGCGGCGGCCGCCCGCGCGGCGGCCCCGGCGCGCGGCACCGAGGTGGGGTGGGCGGCCCTGCGCCCGAGCCGCTGGAAGGGGGCGACGGGCGCGCTCGGCTCCGAGCACCCGGCCAGCGGGCCGAGCAGCGCACCGACCGCGAGCAGCCCGGCCAGGGCGCCCCGCAGCCGGTGCGCCCACCTCACCCCGTCTCCCTGGACCGGGTCACACGTAGTCCTCGAGCCGGGCCACGGCGTACCCCTTGTCGGTGATCACCTTCATCACCTGGCGGACCATGTCGGGCATGGTGCCGTTCCAGTCCTGACGGCCGCGGAAGTGGGTCAGGATGATGTCGCCGGGGTGCAGGTCGCGGTCCCACTCGCGCCACTCCATGTGGTCGGTGAAGGCCTCCTCGGCCCACAGCGGCGCGGCCTGGATCCCGCAGGACTGGGCGGCCTTGAGGGTGTCCTCGTTGTAGTTGCCGTACGGCGGCCGGAACAGCCGGGGCCGCTTGCCCGCCCACTTGCCGATCTTGTCCTGCTGGTCGCAGATCTCGCGCCGCTGCTCGTCGTAGGAGAGCGCGGGCATGTACCGGTGGTTGAGGGTGTGGTTGTTGAGCGTGACGCCGAGGCTCTGCATCTTCTTGAAGTACTCGTGGTCGTCCTTGACCAGGTAGTCGCTGAGGAACGCGCTGTAGGGGATGCGCAGTTCCTGCATCATCTTCAGGAAGGTGGGGTCCTTCTCGGCGCCGTCGTCGATCGTCAGAAAGACGATCTTGTCCTTGGTGGGGACGGTGGTGAAGACGGGCGGCAGCGAGTCGCCGCCGTCGGTCTCGAACCCCGGGCGGTTGGTGATCTTCGGTTTGACGGCGGGCACGGGGGGCGCGAGCAGGGGCGGCTTGGCGAGACCCCACTTCTTGACGGCCGCGAGGCGGGCGGCCTCGGCCTGCTTGAGCTGCGTGGAGTAGTCGGCGAGCGCGCCGGCGGGCCCCTGCTTGGCGGCCCCCGGCCCGGGCCGGCCGTGCCCCGCGTCCTCGGAGGAGCACCCGGAGGCGAGCAGGGCGGCGGCGAGCCCCAGGACGGCACAGGCGACCTTGGTCCTGTTTTTTCCCTTTTGTCGTACTAGTTGCATGGCGCCGCATCCTGTCAGGCGCGCGCCCGCCGACCCCGGCGACACCGCCGCCACGGTCCCCACCATCGCCCGCCTGGCCCACAGCGGGTCGCGCGCTGGACGACAATGACGGGGTGAACGACCTCGACACCTTCGCCCTGCTCCTGACCGACGAGGGCCGGGCGCTGCTCGCATCCCTGCGCGAGTACGACCCGGCCCAGGAGCTGGCGGTGGCCACCCGGCTGCGCCGCGAGCACGACGCGGGGCTGGTGTCGGCGGCGCTGGGGCAGGCGCGGCTGCGGCAGCGGGCGGTGGCGAAGTTCGGCGCGGCGGACGCGTACCGGATGTTCTTCACGCCCAACGGCGTCGAGCAGTCCACCCGTGCCTCGGTGGCCACGCACCGCGCGAAGACCTTCAGCGCGCGGGGAGTGCGCGCGGTCGCGGATCTGTGCTGCGGCATCGGCGGCGACGCGCTGGCGCTCGCGCGGGCCGGGATCCGCGTCCTCGCGGTCGACCGCGACCCGCTGACGGCGGCGGTGGCCCGCGCCAACGCGGAGGCACTTGGCCTCGGGGACCTGATCGAGGTGCGCTGCGCGGACGTGACGGACATCGACACGGCGCCCTACGACGCGGTCTTCGTGGACCCGGCGCGACGAGGCGGGCGGGGCAGGATTTTCGACCCGGAGGCGTACGCGCCGCCGCTGTCCTGGGCGACCTCGGCGGCCCTCGCCGCGCCCTTCGCGGCGCTGAAGGTCGCCCCGGGCATCCCGCACGAGGCGATCCCGCCGCGGGCCGAGGCGGAGTGGATCTCGGACGGGGGCGACGTGAAGGAGGCGGTGCTGTGGTTCGGCACGGGCGTGACGCCCGGCGCGGTCCGCGCCACACTCCTGCCCGCGTCCGCCTCGCTGTGGACGGCCGCGCCGCTCGCCGCGCCGCCGGTGGGGCCGGTGGGGCGCTATCTGTACGAGCCGGACGGCGCGGTCATCCGCGCGCATCTGGTCGCCGAGATCGCACAGCGGTGCGGGGGGAGGCTGATCGACGAGACGATCGCGTACGTGACGAGTGACGAGCCGTACGCGTCTCCCTACGCCTCCGCGTACGAGATCACCGACCAACTCCCCTTCAACCTCAAGAAGTTGAAGGGGCTGTTGCGGGAGCGGGAGGTGGGGGTGCTGACCGTGAAGAAGCGGGGGTCGGCGGTGGAGCCGGAGGAGGTACGCCGACGGGTGAAGCCGGCCGGACCGCATTCCGCCACGGTCTTCCTGACCAGGGTGGCCGGCGCCCCCACGATGCTCATCGGCAATCCGGTACGCCCCTGACGTGAGGCGACGCGCCCGTACGCCCCTGACGTGAGGCGACGCGGGTCAGGACAGGTCGGTCAGGGGATCCGCGTAGACCTGGGAGAGGGGCTGCGGCCCGACGTATTGCTGACAGTTGCACTGGCCGGATTCAAACCGCAACGGCTTCTTGCTCTCGTCCCACGCGACCGGAACCTCCACCCGCTCATGGCACTTGCCGGCCTTGTCGTGCTTGGCCAGATGGTGCGTGCAGCCGCACACCGGCTCGGGCGCCTTGTGCGCGGATTCCAGGGCGAGGCGTTCCTGCTTCGCCGCCTCAAGACGCTCCATCTTGCGCTCGTGCCGCGTACGCAGGGCGGTACGGGCGTTGTCGATCGCCCACCCGAACCCCCCCATCCAGAACACGATCAGAATCCACCAGTACCACTGCACAGCGGCTGCCCTTCCCCCGGAATGTGTTGCCGCGTGACGCCGCGGCCTCCCCAGAATAGAGCCGGGTCACCCGCGCAGGCCCAGCGTGGTACGCGCCCCGAGGCAACGCTGCACCCAGCGCCGGTACGCCGCCGCCTTGGCCACGCCCACGAGCCCGGTGAGCCAGCAGATCAGGCCGAGCCCCATGCCGTAGACGACGAGGGCGTACGTGTCGTGGCCCGGGTCGGCGGTCGCGGGCAACACGAGGCAGAAGGCGAGACCCGCCCCGCACAGCAGCACCGATGGTATGAGCCACGCCAGGTTCAGGGCGGGCCTGACCAGGTTCCGGTCGAGCACCGGATCGCGGTCCAACTCGGCCCATTGACGCAGGAGTTGGCGTATAAGGCGGTCCTTGCGCAGGCCGAACCCGACGGCGAGTCCGGCCGGGATCATCACGCCGAGGCCCAGCAGCAGGAAGAGCCCTCCCACGATCGCGCTCAGCACATCGGTGAGGGAGGTCAGCGCCGCGCCGACCAACGACCAGCCCAGCGCGAAGAGCGCCGCCCACAGCCAGAGCAGCCACAGCCGGCCCGCGCCCAAGTACCCCCGGACCAGCACCTCCAGGGCCTGGGCCCGGTCGGCGAGCAGCGCGTTGCGGTCGCGCCAGGCGCGCATTGCGACCGGGGGCGGAGAGGGGGGCAGCGGCGAACTCGGCGACATGCGCCAGAGGTTATCCGGGGCGCCCCTGACACGGGCGCCCACCCTGGGTCATGCTCAGCGCGGTCGGCCGGATCCCGTCGTCCGCCGGGGCCCGGCCCGCGCGTCCCGCCCCTTGCGCTTGCGCTTACGCGTCCCGCAGCGTCTTCAGGTCCAGCTTCTTCATGTCCATCACGGCGGCCATGACCCGGTCGGCCTTCTCCGCGCCGGAGCCCAGCAGCTCGGGCAGTTCGGCGGGGACGATCTGCCAGGACAGCCCGTACTTGTCCTTGAGCCAGCCGCAGGGTCCTTCCTCGCCGCCCTCGCCCAGTCGCGTCCAGAACCGGTCGATCTCCTCCTGGTCCGCGCAGCTCACCGCGAGCGAGACCGCCTCGGTGAAGGTGAACTGGGGGCCGCCGTTGAGCGCGGTGAACCGCTGGCCGGCGAGCTGGAAGTCGACCGTCATGACCGTGCCGGTCTCGCCGGGGGCTGAGGCGGCGTAGTGCGTGATCCCCAGGATCCGGGAGTCGCCGCCGAAGATGGCGATGTAGTGGTTCGCCGCCTCCTCGGCCTGGCTGTCGAACCAGAGGAAGGGGGTGATCTTCTGGGTGATCTTCGCGGTCATCGTCGGCCTCCTCGGCGTTGCCGGACCCGGGGGTGGGCGGCTGCGACAGATAAGACCGCGCTCGCCCGCGAAACTCATCGCTGAACGCCGCCCCGCCCGGCTGCGGACCGTGCGTGGCTGGTCGCGCAGTTCCCCGCGCCCCTGACACGTCCATCCTGACCCACACCGGTCGCCTCGGCCCGCCCGGGCGGAACCCCAGGGACCCCGACTGCGGACCGTGGGGGGCCGCTCGCGCAGTTCCCCGCGCCCCTGACAGGGTCCGTGCCGGGCCGCACCGACAACCTCAGCCCATCCGGGATGAACCCCAGGGACCCCGGCTGCGGACCATGGGTGGCCGCTCGCGCAGTTCCCCGCGCCCCTGACAGGGTCCGTGCCGGGCCGCACCGGCATAGTCAGCCTGTCCGGCAATTGAGGACGAGCGCCTTCAGCGCGGACCGGGTCTTGGGCGGAGCCCCAGGGGTTTGGGGTGGGCCGGGTGGGTGGGGTCAGGCCTCGGCGATCTCGCGGAGCTCCGACGTGATGTCCCACTCCTCCCCGTGAATACGAAGAAACCGCTTCGTCCACTCAAGCGCCTCCCCCCGATCCTTCGCCTGGATGATCGCGTAACCCCCCACAACCTCCTTGGACTCCGTGAACGGCCCGTCCGTGACGGTCAGTTCACCCTTGTTCCAGCGGAGCCGGGCGCCCTCGGCGGTCGAGGTGAGTCCGGCGGTGTCGAGCAGGACCCCGGCCTTGGTCATCTCCTCGATCAGCGCGCCCATCCGCTCCATGAGCTCGGGGCTGGGCCCGCCCTCGGGGCCGTTGTTCTCGTCGACGCGGATCATCGTCAGGTAGCGCGGCATGGCCGGCCTCCGTTCGGTTGAGTACGGCTCGGTTGTGTACGGCGTACGGAACGCGGGGTGGTTCTCCCCGCCTCTCACTCCTACGTCGAACGAGGGCCCACCGGATCGACACCACCCCGGCATTCCGTCGGAACACCGCACGCCATCAGGACGTCAACACATCAGGACGTCAACACGACGAGCCGCTGTGTCGCCCTGGTCATCGCGACATAGCGGTCCACCGCCCCCTGGATCCCGGTACCGAACTCCTCCGGGTCGACGAGCACCACCAGGTCGAATTCGAGGCCCTTGGACAGCTCCGGGCTCAGCGAACGCACGCGGGGCGTGGCACGGAAGCCGGGGTGTCCGATCACGCAGGCGATCCCGTCCGCGTGGTCGGCGAGCCAGCCCTCGACGACCGCGTCGAGCTCCGCGACCGACCCGTACGTCACCGGGACGCCGCTGCCGCGCACCGAGGCCGGCACGTTGGCGTCGGGCAGAACGGCCCGGATGACCGGCTCGGCCGCCGCCATCACCTCGCGCGGGGTGCGGTAGTTGATGCCGAGCGTGGCCACCTCGGCCCGGTCGAGCCCGATCCGCGCCAGACGCTCGGGCCACGTCTCGGTGAAGCCGTGCCTGGCCTGGGCCCGGTCCCCGACGATGGTGAAGCTGCGCGAGGGGCAGCGCACCAGCAGCATCTGCCACTGCGCGTCGGTGAGCTCCTGCGCCTCGTCCACGACGACGTGCGCGAACGGGCCGGCGAGCAGGTCGGGCTCGGCGCCGGGCAGGGCGCTCTCGTCGATCAGGGCGTCCTGGAGGTCCTTGCCGCGCAGCATCCGCAGCGCGCCCTCGCTCTCGTCTCCACCGGACTGGAAGTCGGACGCCGAAAGGATCTCGTCGATGACGCCGGACATCCGCTCCCGCTCGGCGGTGACCAGCGCGTGGTGGCGCTGCTTGCGCCGCTCCGCCTCGGGGTCGCCGAGGCGCTGGCGGGCGGCGTCCAGGAGCGGCAGGTCGGACACGGTCCAGGCCTGCGCGTCCGTGCGCCGCAGCAGGCGTACGTCGTCGGGCCCGAGCCAGGGCGCGCACATCCGCAGGTAGGCGGGGACCGTCCACAGGTCGCCGACCACGTCGGCCGCTTCGAGCAGCGGCCACGCGCCGCCCAGCGCCTGGGCCAGTTCCGGGTCCTTGAGCAGTGTCTTGCGCAGTTGCGCGGGGGTGACGTCGTCACCGTCGTACTGGTCGAGCAGGATCGAGACCAGCGCCTCCCGCACCAGCTCGCGGCCCTCGTTGTGCGGGGTGCCGGGGCCGGGCGCCGCGAAGGCCTCGGCCCAGTCGTCGGCGGTGAGGCGCAGGTCGCCCCAGGGGGTGGTGAGGGTCAGCGCCGAGGTGGGCGGCTCCTCGTAGAAGGCGACGGCCTTCTCGACGGCCCCGACCATGGCGACGGACGCCTTGAGGCGGGCCACCTCCGGGTCGTCCTCCTCCTTGGCGCCGGCGCCCTCGGCCACCAGGTCGCGTAGGACGCAGGTCTGTACGCCCTCCTCGCCGAGGCTCGGCAGCACGTCCCCGACGTAGTCCAGGTAGGGGCGGTGCGGGCCGACGAAGAGGACACCGCCGCGCCGATGGCCCAGGCGCGGGTCGGAGTAGAGGAGGTAGGCGGAGCGGTGCAGGGCGACGACGGTCTTGCCGGTGCCTGGGCCACCGTCGACGACGAGCGCGCCGCGCGATCCCGCGCGGATGATGGCGTCCTGGTCGGCCTGGATGGTGGAGAGCACATCCCGCATGCGCGCCGAGCGGTTGGTGCCGAGACTGGCGATGAACGCGGACTGGTCGTCGAGGGCGGCGTGCCCTTCGAGCCCGTCGGCGGTGAACACCTCGTCCCAGTAGTCGCTGATCCGGCCGCGCGTCCAGCGGTACCGGCGCCGGCTCGCCAGGCCCATCGGACCGGCGTGGGTCGCCGCGAAGAACGGTTCGGCGGCCGGGGAGCGCCAGTCGATCAGGAGGCGGCGGCCCTCGCTGTCGGTGAGGCCGAGCCGGCCGATGTAGAGGGGTTCGGGTGCGTCGGCCGCGACCACGCGTCCCAGGCAGAGGTCGAGGCCGAAGCGGCGCAGGGTGCGCAGCCGCGCGGTGAGCTGGTGGACCTCGTTGTCGCGGTCCATGGCGGCCCGGCCGACGCCGCCGGGTGCCCGGCGCAGTTCGTCGAGGCGGCCGGAGAGTTCGGTGATTGTCTGGTCGAGGGTGCGGGCGATGGCGGCGAAGTGCCGCTCGTCGCCCCCGGTCAGCGCCGGATCGGCCTTGGCCGCGAGACGGTCGGGAAGGTCGAACGCGCTGGAGGATTCAGAAACCGACAACTGCCCACGCACTTCGTGAAACTCCCATTTCCGCAGGTACTGGCCCGAGGCCAGTGATTCTGCGGCACGATGGGGGCCTTGCCGCAAGCCCCCCGGTGCGCTATATCTTGATAGTGGCAAGGAGAGCACGCGCTCCTTGCCTTTTTGTTTTTCCGATTCCGCGTGCGCGTTCCGGACGGGCCCTCGTCCCGCCCGCCGCTCAGACGTAGTCCTCCAGGCGGGCCACCGTGAAGCCCTGTTCCTGGATGTGACGGAGCATATTGGCCGTCATCTGCGTCATGGATGTGCCCTTGAGCTCCTTGGGGCCGCGGAAGTGCGCCAGGATGATGTCGCCGGGGTGCAGCTTCTTGTCGCCGCGCTGGTACTGCATGTTCGTGATCTGCATCGTCTCGCGCCACAGCACCAGGGCGCGGATGTCGCAGGACTTGGCCGCGGTGCGCGTGTTCTCGTTCCAGTTGCCGTACGGGGGCCGGAAGAGGCCGGGCGCCTTGCCGTACTCCTTGCCCAGTTTCGTCTCCTGGGCGCATATCTCGTTCTTCTGCGCGGCCGCACCGAGCGTGCGCAGATTGGGGTGCGAGAGCGTGTGGTTCTCGATGGAGTTGCCGAGATCCTGGAGCGGCTTGAAGTAGCCGTAATCACTGCGAATGATGTCGTCGGTCAGGAACATCGTGAACGGCACCTTCAGGTCCCGCATCATCTCGACGAACTTGGGGTCCTTCTCGGCCCCGTCGTCGAACGTCACGAAGACGATTTTCTCGTTGGTGGGAATGTCGCTCACCACCGGGACGTCGCCCGGCTTCGTCTTCACCGGCTTCTCGGCCGGCGGTGCGGGCGGCGGGGCGAACGGCTTGAGACCCCACTTGCGGTACGCGGCCTCGGTGGCGGCCGCGTCGTCGCCCGGGGACGCCTTCGAGGACGCGCCGCCGCCCGTGCCGGACGGGGTGGCGGCCGAGGGGGCGCTGCCCGATCCCCCGCCGGAGGAGCAGCCCGCGACCATCAGCAGGCCGAAGAGCGCCGCGCCGACCGCTTTCCTGCGTACGAGCCAACCCATGTCCACTTACCGCCCGTTTCTGTCATCAGCTACTCCTAGCTTGATGCCAGAAACGGTCAGAGGGTTGCTTGAATTGATCGGAGGCCGTCAGTAGGGCTCCGGGCCCAGCGACTCGAAGCGCCAGCGGTGCACCGGCCGGGCCACCAACTCGGCGTCCGGGTCCGGGAGTTCGGGCAGCTCGGCGTCGAAGGACGCGTCCCACCAGGTGATGACGAGGACCCGGTCGCCGGGCGCGCGCAGGATCTCCCGACGCTCCGGCGTCCCCGCGGGCTGCTCGCGCACCCAGGCCAGAAGGTCGGCGCCCCGGCCGTCGGCGGCCCGGGCCTCCCACATCAGGGCGACCGTCATGAGTACAGGTTCTTCTTGCTGACCTCGTGCACATGGTCGTGGTCGTGACTGTGCCCGCCATCGTGGCCGTGCGCGTGGGCGTGGGCGTGCGCCTCGCCCGGCACGTGCGGCTCGGTCACCGGCAGCGAGGAGTCGGCCGAGAGCTCCAGGTCGGAGGCGGGCCGGTTCCTGGCCACCATCTCCGCGCCGAGCGCGGCCACCATCGCGCCGTTGTCGGTGCACAGACCCGGCCTCGGCACCCGCAGCCGGATCCCGGCCCGCTCGCAGCGCTCTTCGGCGAGCGCGCGCAGCCGGGAGTTGGCGGCCACACCGCCGCCGATCATCAGGTGGTCGACGCCCTCGTCCTTGCAGGCCCGTACGGCCTTGCGGGTCAGCACGTCCACCACGGCCTCCTGGAAGGACGCCGCCACATCGCGCACCGGCACCTCCTCGCCCGCGTTGCGCCTGGCCTCGATCCAGCGGGCCACCGCCGTCTTCAGGCCGGAGAAGGAGAAGTCGTACAGCGGGTCGCGCGAGCCGGTCAGACCGCGCGGGAACGCGATCGCCTTCGGGTCGCCCTCGCGCGCGAGCCGGTCGATGACCGGGCCGCCGGGGAAGCCGAGGTCGAGCACCCGGGCGATCTTGTCGAAGGCCTCGCCCGCGGCGTCGTCGATGGTGGCGCCGAGCGGGCGCACATCGGCGGTGATGTCGGGGGCGAGCAGCAGGGAGGAGTGGCCGCCGGAGACGAGCAGCGCCATCGTGGGCTCGGGCAGCGGCCCGTGCTCCAGCTGGTCGACGCAGATGTGCGAGGCGAGGTGGTTGACCCCGTACAGCGGCTTGTTCAGGGCGTACGCGTACGCCTTGGCGGCCGAGACGCCGACGAGCAGCGCGCCCGCGAGCCCGGGGCCCGCGGTGACCGCGATGCCGTCGAGGTCGCGCGCGGAGATCCCGGCGGTCTTCAGGGCGCGCTCGATGGTCGGCACCATCGCTTCGAGGTGGGCCCGGGAGGCGATCTCGGGCACCACCCCGCCGAACCGGGCGTGAGTGTCCACGCTTGAGGCCACGGCATCGGCGAGCAGCGTCGTCCCGCGCACGATGCCGACGCCGGTCTCGTCGCAGGAGGTCTCGATGCCCAGTACGAGCGGTTCGTCAGCCATCAGTCAGTCTCTTCTGTTCCTTGGACGTATTCCTGGACGGTCAGTCGCATGACGAGCGCGTCCACGTTGCCCGGCTGGTAGTAGCCGCGCCGGAAGCCGATGGGCTCGAAGCCGAAGCGCTCGTAGAGCTTCTGGGCCCGGGTGTTGTCCACGCGCACTTCGAGCAGGACCTCGTCGCACTCGAAGGCGGTGGCGTGCTTGAGCAGGTCGCTCAACAGGCGCGCGCCGAGCCCGGTGCCCCACTGGTCGCGGGCGGCGGCGATGGTCTGGACGTCGGCGAGGTCACCGGCGGCGGCGAGCCCCGCGTACCCCACGAGCCGCGCCCGGCCCTCCTCGAAGGACTCCGCGACCACATAGCGGCGGGTGGCGCCGGGGCCGCGCGCGTGGGCGAGCTCGGACCAGAACATCCCCACCGACCAGGCGTCCTCGGGGAACAGTTCGTGTTCGAGGTCCAGCACGGGCGCGATGTCCCACCAGCGCATCTCGCGCAGCACGACCCCGCTCGCTCCGGCCCCGCCGGCTCCGGTCCCGCCCGCTCCAACCCCGCTCACTGGGGAGTGACCACCTTGTAGTTCTTGGGCACCTGCGCGTCCGGACGGCGCAGGTAGAGCGGCGTGGGCGGCAGGAAGGGCGAGCCCTCGGCCAGCTTCTCGGCGGCGAGCGAGGCGAGCGCGGCCGCCGACTGGTGCTCGGGGTCCCGGGCGTCGGGGAAGGCCTCCGGGTACAGGAGGGCGCCCGCGCCGACGACGGGCAGGCCGCTCAGCTGTTCCGCGATGTCGCCGGGCCGGTCGACGGCGGGCTCGCCCACGCGCGTACGGAAGTCGTCGTAGCGGGCCCAGTAGACCTCCTTGCGGCGGGCGTCCGTGGCGACCACGAACGGCTCCTCGATGCCGGAGGCGTGGGCGAGCCCGTCCAGGGTGCACAGACCGTGGACGGGGACGCCCAGCACCGAGCCGAAGGTCGCGGCGGTCACCAGGCCGACGCGCAGCCCGGTGTAGGGGCCGGGGCCGACGCCCACGACCAGGTCCGTCACGGCGTCCAGTTTCAGGCCGGCCTCGGCGAGCACCCGGTCGACGGCGGGCAGCAGCAGCTCCCCGTGCCGGCGGGCGTCGACCTGCCGGGCCTCGGCTAGCACGGAGGTGCCGTCGTGCAGGGCGACGGTGACGGCGGGGGTGGCGGTATCAACGGCGAGCAAGAGCACGCGAACAGCCTACGACCAAGCCGGCGGAGGCACGGCGTCCCGCCCGAGCCGTCACCTGCTGCTACCGTCAGCCGCAGGTATGACCGTAGGCATGCACGTACGTACGAAAGGGGAAGCCCAGGTGGCAAGGAGCAGCACGGGGTTCGTGGCCGGGCTCACCGCGGCCGCTCTCGCGGTGGTCGGCTTCCTCGCCTACCAGGCGTCGGCGAGCGCGCCTCCGGCCGCCCAGCTGGCCGCCCCCACCGGGAAGGCGTCGGCGTCCGCCAAGCCGTCGAACCTGCCGCCGGCGGGCTCCCCCGCCACCAAGCCGGATCTGTCGGTCCCGGCCAACTCGGGCACGGGCGTGCGCGTGGTGTACTCGCTCGGCGCGAAGCGGGTGTGGCTGGCGGGCGTGACGAAGACGCCGAGGACGTTCGCCGTCATGCCGTCCGCGATCAGCCCGAAGCCCGGCACGTACATCGTGACCTCGCGCACCGGCCACACCACCGGCTCGGACGGCGTGGCCATCGAGCACGTCGTGGTGTTCACGACGGCCCAGAACGTGGTGGTCGGCTTCAGCGCGGCGGTGGACGACTCGATGGCGAGCCCCACGACGGCGAAGAAGACCGGCGGGATCCGCATGAAGCGGGCGGACGGCGACGCGATGTGGGCGTTCGCGACGCACAACTCCAAGGTCGTCGTCGTCCCCTAACGGGCACGGCGCGCCGGGGCGCGGGGGCGCCACCCGATGGACGCGCGGTACGCCACCCGATGGAGCTACGCGGCGTCCTGCCGGGCGTCACCCTCGGCGCCCTCGTCGGCGGTCCCGGTCTTCCCGCGCGGCGGGGTGGACACCGCGCTCGCCGCGGCGCACGAGGCGAGCAGATCGCGGATCGACACCCCGGACGGCACCGGCACGCCCCGCGGGGCCCCCGGCTTCGCTTCGCGTTCCGGCACGGTCATGGCGGCCTCCTGAGGCTGCGGAAGAAGGCGCGGTTAGGTAGACCTAACCAGGTCTCTTCCTCCATGTGACCACGCCCGGTGGGACCGGCGCAACATTTTGCCGACGTCTTGTCGGAATGTACGGAGCCGCGTGGCCGGACGCGGCCGCCGCGCTACAGGTTCTCGATGCCCGCGCCGGCCCAGCGGGACCCGATCCCGGTGACGGTGACCGTCCTGCGGTCGTCGTCGCTGTCGCCCACGGCCCGGTGGATGAGCACCTGGAGCCGGTCCTCGGACAGCTCCTCGACCTTGCCCTCGCCCCACTCGACGACCACCACGGACTCCGGCAGCGACACGTCCAGATCCAGGTCCTCCATCTCGTCGAGCCCTCCGCCCAGCCGGTACGCGTCCACGTGCACCAGGGCGGGACCGCCGGTCAGGGAGGGGTGGACCCGGGCGATGACGAAGGTGGGCGACGTCACGGCCCCCCGTACGCCAAGACCCTCGCCGAGGCCCCGGGTCAGGGTCGTCTTGCCCGCGCCGAGCTCCCCGGTGAGCATCACGAGGTCGCCGGGGCGGAGCAGCTTGGCGATACGGCGGCCCAACTCCTGCGTTTCGGAAGGGGAGTCGAGGGTCAGGCGGGCGCCGGCGTCAGCCGCCGGGCTGGTGTGCGGTGCTTCCATACGTCCCAACGTTAGCGGCCCCGGGGACCGCGCCGACCCGGGCGAGGAGGTCGGCGAGGCGGTCGGTGACCGTCTCGGGGTGCTCAAGCATCACCAGATGGCCGCCGTCCGGCACGATGACCAGCTCGGCGTCGGGCAGCAGATCCGCGATGGCCTCGCTGTGCGAGCTGGGCGTGACCAGATCGCGGTCGCCGGCCAGGACCAGGACGGGCACCTCGGCGAAGATGGCGAGCGCCGAGGTCTTGTCGTGCTCCGAGAAGGCCGGGTAGAACTCCGCGACGACGTCGATGGGGGTGCCCTCGATCATCCGCTCGGCGAACCGGGCGACCGCCGGGTCGACGTCCTTGGAGGAGAAGCTGTACCGCTTGATCATGCCCGCGAACAGGTCGGCCGTCGCCCGCCGCCCCCGCTCGACCAGCTCGGCCTGCGAGCCGAGCGCCCTGAGTATCCCCGGCAGCACCCGGCGCACCGCGTTGACGCCGGCCACCGGGAGCCCGTAGTTGACCTCGCCGAGTCTGCCCGACGACGTGCCGACGAAGGCGACGCCGACCACCCGGTCGCGGATGAGCTCGGGGTACTGCTCGGCGAGCGCCATGATCGTCATGCCGCCCATGGAGTGGCCGACCAGGACGAGCGGGCCCTCGGGCGCCGCCGCGTCGATGACGGTTTTCAGATCGCGGCCGAGCTGGTCGATGTCGATGGGCACGCCCTCGCGCTGGGCCTTGCCCCGGTCGGAGCGGCCGTGGCTGCGCTGGTCCCAGTGGACCGTGCGCAGCACTCCGCGCAGCGCCGCCCGCTGGAAGTGCCAGGAGTCCTGGCTGAGGCAGTAGCCGTGCGAGAACACCACGGTGACCGGGGCCGGCACCTTGCGCCCGAACAGGCGGCGCTTGCGCGGGGCGTTGGCGCCCGGCTCCGGCTCGACCTCGTCGCTCTCGTAGTAGAGGACGGTGCCGTCGTCGGCCACCGCCTTGCCCGGCATGCCGCGCAGCGCGCCGTAGGGGCCCGTCGCGTCCAGCGCGAGCCGTGCCTTCCGGCGCATGCCGCGCCCCACGGTCAGCCGCTCCATGGCGACGCCCGCCGCCGCCCCGGCCGCGACCACGCCTATCGCGGCGCCCGCGATACCGGCGCGGCGCCAGTTGCCGGCCGCCGACTGGACGTCCTTGACCGCGGATACGACGGCGTCCCCCGTGCTGGTCTCGCTCACCGTGCCGCTCCGCTCCTGCTCGTCGCCGCTCTTACGCTTCCTCGTGCACCGATGCGTCCACCGCTTCGTTCACATAGACGCGCGGAACCCGGGCGCCGATGCGCGTGACGATCTCGTACGCGATGGTGCCGGACGCCCGCGCCCAGTCCTCGGCCGTCGGCTCCCCCTGATCGCCCGGGCCGAACAGGACGGCGCGCGCGCCCGGCTCGACCATGTCCCCCTCAAGGTCGACCACGAACTGGTCCATGGCAACGCGGCCCGCCGCGGTGCGCACCTTTCCGCCCACCAGGACCGGGCCCCGGCCCGAGGCGTGCCGGGGAATGCCGTCGGCATACCCGAGCGGGACCAGACCGAGGGTGGTCTCGCCTTCGGTGACGTACTGATGCCCGTAACTGACGCCGTGACCCGCCGGTACGTGCTTGGCGAGCGCGACGGACGCCGAGAGCGTCATGACGGGCCGCAGGCCCAGCTCGCGCGAGGTGCCGACCTCGGGCGACGGGGAGACGCCGTACAGGGCGATACCGGGGCGGACGAGGTCGAAGTGCGACTCGGGGAGTGTGAGGGTGGCCGGGGAGTTGGCGATGTGCCGCACCTCGGGGGTGACGCCCGCCTTCTCCGCGTACGCCGTCATCTCCTGGAACACCGCGAGCTGGGCCGCGATCGAGGGGTGGCCGGGCTCGTCGGCGCACGCGAAGTGCGACCACAGGCCGGTGACCTCGACGCCAGGGGCGGCCAGGGCCGCGTGCACCAGTTCCGGCCAGTCGGCGGGCTGGCAGCCGTTGCGGCCGAGGCCGGTGTCGGCCTTGAGCTGGACCCTGGCCGTGCGTCCGGCGGCGCGGGCGGCGTCCGTCACCTCGCGCAGCGCCCACATCCCGCTCACCGAGACGTCGATGTCCGCCTCGATCGCCTCGCGCCAGGGGTCGCCCGGCGTCCACAGCCAGCACATCATGGGGCCGGCCACTCCGGCCGCGCGCAGCGCCAGCGCCTCCTGGGGCGTCGCGGTGCCGATCCAGTCGGCGCCGGCCGCGAGGGCCGCCCGCGCGCACGGCAGCGCGCCGTGCCCGTAGCCGTCCGCCTTCACCACGGCCATGAGCCGCGCGCCCGGTGAACAGGCGCGCAGCGTCCGGACGTTGGCACGCAGCGCGCCCAGGTCGATCTCGGCGCGGGCGCGCGCGGCGGGGTATTGAGTCATCGCGGTCATCGCGCCCAGTCTCTCAGAGCGTACGAGGACCGGGCCTGTGCCCCGGGCCACACCCGCTCAGGTGCCCTCGCGATGCCCCCACACATAGACACCGTCACCGGTGCGCAGGGCGCCCCACAGGCCGCGCGCGTCGGGCAGCGTGAGATTCACACAGCCCTGGCTGCCGACAGTCGTGTACACGCTGTGGTAGATCGCGTGGAAGGCCTGGCCGCCGTCGAAGAACTGGGCGTACGGCATGGACTGGTGGTAGATCGTCGACCAGTGGTTCTTGTGCCGCCAGTAGATCTTGTGCCAGCCGCCACGGGTGGGCAGGGAGGCCCGTCCGCTGCGGATGGGGACGGGACCGAACGTCACCTTCTTGCCGGTCTGCACCCACATCAGCTGCCGCGCGAGGTCGACGCACGCCACCCGGGTCTTCTTCACGGGGCACTTGTGGGCGGCGTTGGGGTTCTTGCGCGCGGACAGGAACTGCATCCGCGACCAGGTGACCGGGCCCGCGAATCCGATGGCCGGTGAGATGTGCTGCGCCAGCTGGAACTTGCGGATGGCGGCGCAGTCGGCGGGCGACTGCCGGCCGTCCGCCCTGAGCCCGAGCCAGCGCTCGATCTGGCGCTGGTGCGGCCCGGTCTTGGCGGTGCAGCTGCCCGGCTTGGCGGCCGTCTCACTGGCCGGCACGTACTCGACGAGCCGGTAGGCGTCCGCGGCCGCCTCGGCGGGCTCGGCCCGGTCCTCGTCGGAGCTTGGCTGGTAGACGACCGGCGCCAGCGCCTGGTCGGGGGTGTCGAGCGGCCCCGCGGACGTGTTCTGCGGCACGCCCGGCACGAGCGCGTCGCCCGCCGCGGTGCCGGGGGCGGGCGCGGTGCCGGGGGCGGGCGCGGTCCCGGGTTTGGTGGCACCCGGCGCAGTGCCGGCCGGGGGTGTGGTGGCGGCCGGGGCCGTGGTGCTGTTCGGCGTGGTGGTGCCGGGGTTCGGCGGGGCGGGGGCCACGGGTCTGAGGTTGGCCGGGGGCGGGGGGTCGCCGGGGGCGGGCGCGGCGGCGCCGAGGGCGAGGGCGGCGGCGAGCACGAGGCCGCACGCGCCCCATTTCTTGCCTTTTGTAGGCAGATGTTCTTTTCTCATATGCCCAGAGAACCCCGGGCGTACGGCGTGTCGCGGAAGCCGCGCGGCAGATGTCACCCTGGGAGTCCTCGCGGGCGGGGCCTACCGCCGGCTCAGGGTCGAGGCCGCGTCCCGCCACGCGTCCGGAACCGCCTCCGCCACCGCGTACGCGCTCGTCGGTGCGCCCCGCGCCGCCAGCCGCCCGGCCAGCCCGTGCAGATACGCCGCCACGGCCCCGGCGTCCCGTCCCCCGAGCCCCGCCGCGAGCAGCGATCCCGCGAGCCCGGACAGCACGTCCCCGCTGCCCGCCGTGGCCAGCCACGCCGTCCCCGTCGCGTTGGCCCGCACCGGCGAACCCGCCTCGGCGACCAGCGTGGTCGACCCCTTCAGGAGCACCGTCGCGCCGAACCGCTCGGCCAGCTCCCGCACCGAGGCCAGCCGTTCCGCCTCGACCCGCTCGCGCGCGACCCCTAGCAGCGCCGCCGCCTCCCCCGCGTGCGGCGTGAGCAGGGTGGCCGCCGAGCGGGCCCGTACCGCCTCGGGGTCCAGCCCGCGCAGCCCGTCCGCGTCCACCAGGACCGGCACGTCCGACGCCAGGACTTCGGCCACGGCCTGCCCCTGGCCCTCGCCGAGCCCCGGCCCCACCACCCACGCCTGCACCCGCCCGGCTTTGGCTGGCGAGCCGTCCGACACCAGGGTCTCGGGGAAGCGGGCGATCACCGCGTCGCCGCCGGGCCCGACGTACCGCACCGCCCCCGCACCGCCCCGCAGCGCGCCGGCCACCGCGAGCACGGCCGCCCCCGGGTAGCGCGCGGACCCCGCGACGATCCCGACGACCCCCCTGCGGTACTTGTCGCTCTCGCCGCCAGGCGTGGGCAACAGGCCGGCCACGTCGGCGTGTTGCAGCGCCTCGATATCCGGCACGGAGGGCAGGTCGAGCCCGATGGGGATCAGCCGTACGGTCCCCGCGTACTCCCGTGCGGGGTCGATGAGCAGGCCCGGCTTGTACGCGCCGAAGGTGACGGTCACGTCCGCCCGCAGCGCCTCGCCCGCCACCTCGCCGGTGGAGGCGTCCACGCCGCTGGGCAGATCGACGGCGACGACCAGCGCGCCGGAGCCACGGGCGGCCCGGGCGAGGGGGACGGCGTCGGGACGCAGACCGCCGCGGCCTCCGATGCCGGTGATGCCGTCCAGGACGAGGTCGGGGGCGGCCAGTACGTCGAACGGGTCGTCGGCGACGCGGCCGCCGGCCCGCTTCAGGGCGGCGAGGCCGTCGGGGTGGGCGCGGTCGGGGCTGAGCAGCACGGCGTGCACGGCGGCGCCCCTGCGGGCCAGGCGGGCCCCCGCGTACAGCGTGTCGCCGCCGTTGTCCCCGCTGCCGACGAGCAGCACGACGCGGGCGCCGTAGACCCGGCCCAGCAGGTCGGCGCAGGCCGCCGCGAGGCCTGCGGCGGCGCGGTGCATGAGGGTGCCGGCGGGGACGCGCCGAATGAGGTCGGCCTCGGCGGCCCGAACGATGTCCACGCGGTAAGCAGTACGCATACGCCCACTCTTACCCCCGTCCGACCCGGTGGCCATATCCACACCGCCCACCCCCAACCCCACCAGGCACACGGGGCGGTCCCCCGTGCGGGCCAGCACCAGCCCCGCCAGGGGCGCGGGGAACTGCGCGAGAAGCGACCACAGCCCGCAGCCAAGCTCCCTGGGGCTCCGCCCCAGACCCCGTTCGCGCTGAACGCGCTCGTCCTCAATCGCCGGACAGGCTGGGTATGCCCATGCAGGCCAGCACGGCCCCTGCCAGGGGCGCGGCGGGCAGGCTGAGGTCCCCCGTGCGGGCCAGCACCAACCCCGCCAGGGGCGCGGGGAACTGCGCGAGCAACCACCGCAGGGTCCGCGGGCTACGTACCCCCGGAGGGTCTGGGGAAGGGGCGGGGTGGGGAAACTACCCCTCCGCGATCACCACCGCGGACGCCACCCCCGCATCATGGCTGAGCGAAACATGCCAATGCCGAACCCCCAGCTCCGCCGCCCGCGCCGCCACCGACCCGCGGACGCGAAGCCGCGGCTGCCCACTCCCCTCCACATACACCTCCGCATCCGTCCACAACAGCCCCGCCGGCGCCCCCAGCGCCTTCGCCAGCGCCTCCTTCGCCGCGAAGCGGACCGCCAGCGAGGCGACGCCGCGCCGCTCGCCCCCGGGCAGCAGCAACTCGCTCTCCACGAACAGCCGCCGCAGCATCGCGGGCGTCCGCGCGATGGACGCCCCGAACCGCTCGATCTCGGCCACGTCGATCCCGACCCCGATGATCACTCGACCCCTCCCTCAACCACGTCGTCCCGCACCCACCCGCCGGCGCCCGCCCGCCCGCTCACTCCACCGTCACGGACTTGGCCAGGTTGCGCGGCTGGTCCACCTCGTTGCCGCGCGCCGTCGCCAGCTCGCACGCGAAGACCTGGAGCGGCACCGTGGCCACCAGCGGCTGGAGCAGCGTGGGCGTCGCCGGGATGCGGATGAGGTGATCGGCGTAGGGGACGACCGCCTCGTCGCCCTCCTCGGCGATCACGATGGTCCTGGCCCCGCGCGCCCTGATCTCCTGGATGTTGGAGACGATCTTGTCATGCAGGACCGAGCGCCCGCGCGGTGAGGGGACGACCACGACCACCGGCAGGTCCGGCTCGATCAGCGCGATCGGCCCGTGCTTCAGCTCCCCCGCCGCGAACCCCTCCGCGTGCATGTACGCCAGCTCCTTGAGCTTGAGCGCGCCTTCAAGGGCGACGGGGTAGCCCACATGCCGGCCGAGGAAGAGCACCGTGTTCTTCGCGGCCAGCGAGCGCGCCAACTCCCGTACGGGCTCCATGGTTTCGAGTACCCGGTCGACCTCGGTGGCGATCTCGGCGAGGTCGCGCACGACGTCCCCGACCTCGTCGCCCCACTTGGTGCCGCGCACCTGGCCGAGGTACAGCGCGACGAGGTAGCAGGCCACCAGCTGGGTCAGGAACGCCTTCGTCGAGGCGACCGCCACCTCGGGGCCCGCGTGGGTGTACAGGACGGCGTCCGACTCGCGCGGGATGGTCGAGCCGTTGGTGTTGCAGATCGCGAGCACCTTGGCGCCCTGCTCACGGGCGTGGCGCAGCGCCATCAGGGTGTCCATGGTCTCGCCGGACTGCGAGATGGCGATGACCAGGGTGCGCTGGTCGAGGATCGGGTCGCGGTAGCGGAACTCGCTGGCCAGCTCCGTCTCGCAGGGAATTCGCGTCCAGTGCTCGATGGCCAGCTTCGCGATCATGCCCGCGTGGTAGGCGGTCCCGCACGCCACCACGACGACCTTGTCCACCTCGCGCAGCACCGCGTGCGGGATGCGCAGCTCGTCCAGGGTGAGCGAGCCCGCCCCGTCGATCCGCCCGAGCAGGGTGTCGGCCACGGCCTTGGGCTGCTCGGCGATCTCCTTGAGCATGAAGTAGTCGTAGCCGCCCTTCTCGGCGGCGCTCGCGTCCCAGTCCACGCGGTAGGCCCGGGTCTCGGCCGGCGCGCCCTCGAAGTCGGTGACCACCACCGAGTCCCGGCGCACCTCCACCACCTGGTCCTGGCCCAGCTCGATCGCGGAGCGGGTGTGCGCGATGAACGCGGCGACGTCGGAGGCGAGGAAGGCCTCGCCCTCGCCGACGCCCACCACGAGCGGCGAGTTGCGCCGCGCGCCCACCACCACGTCCGGCTCGTCGGCGTGCACGGCGACCAGCGTGAACGCGCCTTCCAGGCGGCGGCACACCTGGCGCATGGCCTCGGCCAGGTCCTGCGCGGAGGAGCAGCACTCGGCGAGCAGGTGCGCCACGACCTCGGTGTCCGTCTCGGACTCCAGCTGGTGGCCGCGCTCGGCCAGTTCGGCCCGCAGCGCCGCGAAGTTCTCGATGATCCCGTTGTGCACGACGGCGACCCGCCCGGCGTTGTCCAGGTGCGGATGCGCGTTGGCGTCCGTCGGCCCGCCGTGCGTGGCCCAGCGGGTGTGTCCGATGCCGGTCGCCCCGGCGGGCAGCGGCGCCTCCAGGAGCGCCTTCTCCAGATTGACCAGCTTCCCGGCCTTCTTCGCCCCGGCGAGCCCGCCGTCGGCGAGCACCGCGACACCCGCCGAGTCGTACCCGCGGTACTCAAGGCGCTTCAGGCCCGCGAGCACGACGTCAAGCGCCGACTGCCCGCCCACATAACCCACGATTCCGCACATAGAAACCCCTCCGTGGCCGCCTGACCAGCGGCTTAAGGTGTCACTTAGCGCCCCTGACACCCGCTGGGGAGGCGGTGGGGAAGCGACTCCCACCGGCCCACGCAACGAGCGCTTCGAGGCCAACCAGTGCCCGGGTCCGGCATCACCCGCGGGTACGTCCGCGTACGCTCGCGCACGTTCACCGCATGAAGGCCGGGTCCTCATGACCGAGCCACCTTGCCACGAGAACCGGCGGCTCCCCTGCTCAAGCGGTGTCGCGGCGCGGGTGTGGCGCGGAACAGGGAGCCGCCGCACATCGCCCAGCTCCCTCGCGCACGGCTCCCCACGCCTGGCATCGACGCGGCCTCGGCCCGCCGGGCCCCCGGCCCCCAGGGGGCGCGGGTTGCCACTGGGGCGGGGCGAGAAGCCTCGCGGTGTCCGGATCGGCTCTGCGCGGCGTCGCCTTCCTTCGCGTGGTGGTGACAGGCCATGGAATGCGGTGCAGAGTGTGCGGCCACACCCCCCGTTGCGGGACTCCGGCCGGACCCCGTCCTTATCGCCTCCCGGTGCCGCCGTCCGCGGTGCCGGGTTCCTTGGAACACGCCTCAGCATGCCCCGCCGGTGTCACGCCGGGCCGCGGGCCGGAGAGGGAAACGCGATGGGTTCATGGCAGTGGAACAACCAGCAAAGGCCCACCAGCACGGTCGGCGTCCGGGCCACGGCCGGCGCCGTCACCATGAAGGACGATCCGCACGCACCCCAGCGGCCGTACGTCTTCGTACGCGGCCTGGACTCGAAGCTGCACGTCAACTGGTGGGACGGCAAGGCGTGGCACTGGAGCGACCAGGGTGCGCCGAGCGGGCGCGGCATCATCGAGAAGGTCGGCGCGGTCACGGTCCAGGACGGCCCGAACGCGGCACAGCGGCCGTACGCCTTCGTCATCGGTGACGATTCGAAGCTGTACGTGAACTGGTGGGACGGCTCCAAGTGGAACTGGAGCGACCAGGGCGCGCCCAGCGGCCGGCTGGTACGTGAAGGCGTCGGGGTCGTCACGGTGCAGGACAATCCCCAGGCGCCGCAGCGGCCGTACGCGTTCGTCATCACCGACGACTTCCGGCTGTGGGTCAACTGGTGGGACGGCTCCAAGTGGAACTGGAGCGACCAGGGCGCACCGCCCAGCCGCACCATCTCCCGCCCCCTCGGCGTCACCGCCATACGGGACAACCCGAACGCCTCCACCCGCCCGTACGCGTTCGTCATCACGGACGACTCCCGCGTCTGGGTCAACTGGTGGGACGGCTCGAAGTGGAACTGGAGCGACCAGGGCGCACCGTCGGGCCGGCCCGTCAAGAAGGGCGCCGGCGTCATCAGCGTCCAGGACAACCCCACCGCGGCAGAGCGACCGTACGCCTTCGTGCAGGGTTACGACTCGAAGCTGTATGTGAACTGGTGGGACGGCTCGAAGTGGAACTGGAGCGACCAGGGCGCCCCCAGCGGCCGGCTCATCCTCGACTCCGTGGGCACCATCACCGTGAAGGACGACCCCAACGCCTTCAGCCGCCCCTACGCCTTCGTCATCGGCGACGACTCCAAGCTGTACGTGAACTGGTGGGACGGCAAGGCGTGGAACTGGGCCGCCCAGGGCACCCCGGCGGGCCGGGGCATCGAGCGCCCCGGTGAAGCGATCACGGTCCAGGACAACCCGAACGCGGCGCAACGCCCCTACGCCTTCGTGATCACCGACGACTCCGACCTCCAGGTCAACTGGTGGTCCCTCCCGTAGCACTCATCCGGCCGTGAGCCCCGTCGCGGGTGACCGGATCCGCCGGACGGACACCGGCTCACGGCCACTGGCGGGCTCCCTGGGGGGCCGCCGTCCGGTATGCCTCGCCGTCCGTCCGGGTTCAGGACGGCGGGCGCCGCCACGTGACCCACCCCACCCCCCACGCACGTCATACAACCGCAACAATGGAGGCGTGATCACTTCGCCGCCACGGAGCGCCCACCGCAAGCCGGAGGCGACTCCCTACGTGGACCTGACGCGCGCAGAGTGGAGCGCGCTGCGCGACAAGACGCCGTTGCCGCTGACCGCCGAGGAGGTCGAGCGGCTGCGCGGGCTCGGCGACGTCATCGACCTCGACGAGGTGCGCGACATCTATCTGCCGCTGTCGCGGCTCCTGAACCTGTACGTGGAGGCCACCGCCCATCTGCGCGGCACCCTCAACACCTTCCTCGGCGACGCGGGCAACGGGCACGGCACCCAGCGCGGCACCCCGTTCGTCATAGGGGTCGCGGGCTCCGTGGCGGTCGGCAAGTCGACGGTGGCGCGTCTTTTGCAGGCGCTGCTCGCCCGCTGGCCCGAGCACCCGCGAGTCGAGCTGGTCACCACGGACGGCTTCCTGTACCCGATGGCGGAGCTGGAGCGGCGCGGCCTGATGTCGCGCAAGGGCTTCCCCGAGTCCTACGACCGCCGGGCGCTCACCCGGTTCGTCGCGGACATCAAGGCGGGCAAGGACGAGGTCACCGCCCCCGTCTACTCGCACCTCATCTACGACATCGTGCCCGACGAGCGCCTTGTGGTGCGTCGGCCCGACATCCTCATCGTCGAAGGCCTCAACGTCCTCCAGCCCGCCCTGCCCGGCCAGGACGGCCGCACCCGGGTGGGCCTCGCGGACTACTTCGACTTCAGCGTCTACGTGGACGCCCGCACCGAGGACATCGAGACCTGGTACCTCAACCGGTTCCGCAAGCTGCGCGACACCGCCTTCCAGAACCCGTTCTCCTACTTCCGCAAGTACACCCAGGTCTCCGAGGAAGAAGCGCTCGACTACGCCCGTACGACCTGGCGGACCATCAACCGGCCCAACCTGGTGGAGAACGTGGCGCCCACGCGCGGCAGGGCCAACCTCGTCGTGCGCAAGGGACCCGACCACAAGATCCAGAAGATCTCCCTGCGCAAACTCTGACGGCGCGAGACCTTCTGACGCCTCGTCGGGCACGAAAGCGCCGGCCCTCGCCCGGCGTTCCCGGGGAGGGCCGGCGCTTCGTCAACTCACCTAGCCCAGCGTCGACTTGACCACATCGGCGAGGCGGCCGGCGACCGAGCGGGCGTGCTCGATGTCGGCGGCCTCGACCATCACGCGCACCAGCGGCTCGGTGCCCGAGGGCCGCAGCAGCACCCGCCCGGTCGCGCCCAGCTCGCGCTCGGCCTCGTTGACCGCGACACCCAGCTCGGCGCAGGTGGCCACGCGGGACTTGTCCACGTCGGGGACGTTGACCAGGACCTGCGGCAGGCGCGTCATGACCCCGGCGAGGTCGGCCAGCGTACGGCCGGTCGCGGCGAGGCGGGCGGCCAGCATCAGACCGGTCAGCGTGCCGTCGCCGGTGGTGGCGTGGTCCAGGATGATCACGTGGCCGGACTGCTCGCCGCCCAGCGCGTACCCGTGCTCCTTCATCGACTCCAGGACGTAGCGGTCGCCCACGCCGGTCTGGACGAGCTGGATGCCCTCGCCCTCCATGGCGATCTTGAAGCCGAGGTTGGACATCACGGTGCCGACGACGGTGTTGCCGCGCAGCGTGCCCGCCTCGCGCATGGCGAGCGCGAGCACCGCGAGGATCTGGTCGCCGTCGACCTCGTTGCCGTGCGCGTCCACGGCGAGGCAGCGGTCGGCGTCGCCGTCGTGCGCGATGCCGAGGTCGGCGCCGTGCTCCACGACGGCCGCCTTCAGGAGGTCGAGGTGGGTGGAACCGCAGCCGTCGTTGATGTTGAGCCCGTCCGGCTCGGCGCCGATCGTGACGACCTCCGCGCCGGCCCGCGCGAACGCCTCGGGCGAGACCCGCGCGGCCGCGCCGTGCGCCTCGTCCAGGACGACCTTCAGACCGTCGAGGCGGTTGGGCAGCACCCCCATGAGGTGGGCCACGTACCGGTCGAAGCCCTCCTTGTACGAGCGGACCCGGCCCACGCCCGCGCCGGTCGGCCGCTCCCACGGCTCGCCCGTGCGGTGCTGCTCGTAGATCGACTCGATGCGGTCCTCCAGCTCGTCGGCGAGCTTGTGGCCGCCGCGCGCGAAGAACTTGACACCGTTGTCCGGCATGGCGTTGTGGCTGGCGGAGAGCATCACGCCGAGGTCGGCGCCCAGCACACCGGTGAGGTACGCCACCGCGGGGGTGGGCAGCACACCGACCCGCAGGACGTCCACGCCCGCGCTCGCCAGGCCCGCCACGACCGCGGCCTCGAGGAACTCTCCGGACGCCCGGGGGTCACGCCCGACCACGGCGGTCGGCCGATGCCCCTCGAAGGTCCCCGCTTCGGCGAGCACATGTGCCGCCGCGACCGACAGACCGAGCGCGAGCTCAGCCGTCAGATCCGAGTTGGCGACACCGCGCACGCCGTCCGTGCCGAAGAGTCGTCCCACGTCTGTCCTCCGAGAAACTGAAAATGCGGGGTAGATAACTGCGGGGGGTGAATAGACGAACGCCCCGGCAGCACGGAGAGTGCTGCCGGGGCGAACGAGAGCCGTAGTGGCAGGCGCGGATTTAGCGCTTGCTGTACTGCGGAGCCTTGCGGGCCTTCTTGAGACCGGCCTTCTTGCGCTCGACCGCACGGTCGTCGCGGGAGAGGAAGCCGGCCTTCTTCAGGGTGGCGCGGTTGTTGTCCACGTCGGCCTCGTTCAGCGCGCGGGCCACGCCGAGGCGCAGGGCGCCGGCCTGACCGGACACGCCACCACCCGAGATGCGAGCGACGACGTCGTAGCGGTTGTCGAGCTCGAGCACCTTGAAGGGCTCGTTGACTTCCTGCTGGTGGACCTTGTTCGGGAAGTAGTCCTCGAGCGTACGCCCGTTGATCTTCCACTTGCCGGTGCCCGGAACGATCCGGACACGGGCGATGGCGTTCTTGCGACGGCCCAGGCCGGCGGCCGGCTGCGGGTCGCCGAAGCGGGACGCCATCGACTCGGTGGTGTACTCGCCCTCGACGGGGACCTCGGACTCGAAGGTGGTGACCTCCGCGTAGGTCTCTTCGCCCTCGATGGGGGTCTCGACAGTGGTCTCGGCCACGATGCTCCTCAGATTCTTTTCTGTCTTAGGGGGTGTGGCCGGAACTACTGCGCGACCTGGGTGATCTCGAACGGCACCGGCTGCTGGGCAGCGTGGGGGTGCTGGTCGCCCGAGTAGACCTTCAGCTTCGAGAGCATCTGACGGCCCAGGGTGTTCTTGGGGATCATGCCCTTGATGGCCTTCTCGACGGCCTTCTCCGGGTTGTTCGCCAGGAGGTCGTCGTAGCGGACCGCGCGGAGACCGCCCGGGTAGCCGGAGTGACGGTAGGCCATCTTCTGGGTCTTCTTGTTGCCGGACAGGTGGACCTTGTCGGCGTTGATGATGATGACGAAGTCACCCATGTCCATGTGGGGCGCATACACGGGCTTGTGCTTGCCCCGGAGGAGGTTCGCGGCGGTGGTCGCCAGACGACCCAGGACGACGTCCCGGGCGTCAATGACGTGCCACTGGCGAGAGATGTCGCCGGGCTTGGGGCTGTACGTACGCACTTAGTAGCCTTCGCTTCTTCAGTGGATGGGGTCCAGACACATTGCACCCTGAAGCGATATGCAGCTGGGACTCACAGTGCCGGGGACACTGCCCGTATGCGAGTCACTGGTAACTGCTCCAGAGAACCTGCGTAGAGGCCCCTCGCGTGCAACCGCCTGAGCCAATACGCATAACAAACCAGAAGACTACCCGGGCGCACCCGGGTGGGTCAAAACCACCCCGGCGCCGCCCGACCGGAATCCGGCGACACCCCCTCTGGCCTGCGCGGACGCCTAACGGGCCCGCTCCACCCGGCGCTCGTCCCACACCGGCTCCGGCGTCTCGCGCACCACCCCGTCCGAGCCGAAGACCAGATAGCGGTCGAACGACTTCGAGAACCAGCGGTCGTGGGTGACGGCGAGCACCGTCCCGTCGTAGGACTCCAGGCCGTCCTGGAGCGCTTCCGCCGACTCCAGGTCCAGGTTGTCGGTGGGCTCGTCCAGGAGCAGCGCGGTGGTGCCGGCCAGTTCGAGGAGCAGGATCTGGAAGCGGGCCTGCTGGCCGCCCGACAGCTTCTCGAAGGGCTGGTCGCCCTGGCGTTCCAGCTCGTAGCGGCGCAGCACCGCCATCGCGGCCCCGCGGTCCTTGGCGAGCTCGGACCACAGGATGTCCACCAGGGTGCGCCCAAGGAGCTCCGGGTGGGCGTGGGTCTGCGCGAAGTGTCCTGGAACCACGCGCGCGCCGAGCTTGAAGGTGCCGGTGTGGGCCACGTCCTGCCCCGCGAGCAGCCGCAGGAAGTGCGACTTGCCCGAGCCGTTGGAGCCGAGGACCGCGACGCGCTCGCCGTAGAAGACCTCCAGCGAGAACGGCTTCATCAGACCGGTCAGCTCAAGGTTCTCGCAGGTCAGCGCCCGTACGCCGGTGCGGCCGCCGCGCAGCCGCATCCGGATCTCCTGCTCGCGCGGCGGCTCGGGCGGCGGGCCCGCGTCCTCGAACCTCTTGAAGCGGGTCTGCATCGCGTGGTAGCGCGAGGCCATGTCCGGGCTGCTCGCGGCCTGGTTGCGCAGCCTGAGCACCAGCGCCTTGAGCCGCGCGTGCTCCTCGTCCCAGCGGCGCTTCAGCTCCTCGAAGCGCGCGAACCGCTCGCGGCGCGCCTCGTGGTAGGTGTCGAAGCCGCCGCCGTGCACCCACACGTCCGTCCCCGCCGGGCTCGGCTCCAGGCTCACGATCCGCTCGGCGGCCCGCGACAGCAGCTCCCGGTCGTGCGAGACGAACAGGACCGTCTTACGGGTCTCGCCCAGCCGCTCCTCCAGCCAGCGCTTGCCGGGCACGTCCAGATAGTTGTCCGGCTCGTCCAGGAGCAGCACCTCGTCGGGCCCGCGCAGCAGCGCTTCGAGCACGAGCCGCTTCTGCTCGCCGCCGCTGAGCGTGCCCACCTCGCGGAACTGCGCCTTGTCGTACGGCATCCCGAGCGCGGCCATGGTGCACATGTCCCACACCGTCTCGGCCTCGTAGCCGTGCGCTTCCGCCCAGTCGCTGAGCGCCTGCGCGTACTTCATCTGCGCGGCCTCGTCGTCCACCGTCATGATCAGGTGCTCCGCCGCGTCCACCTCGGCCGCCGCCGCCCTGATCCTCGGCTGCGCCACGGAGACCAGCAGGTCACGCACCGTACGCTCGTCGCGCACCGAACCGACGAACTGCGGCATGACACCGAGCCCGCCACTCACCGACACCGAGCCGCCGTGCGGCTGGAGCTCGCCGGAGATCATGCGCAGCAGCGTCGTCTTGCCGGCCCCGTTGGCGCCGACCAGGGCCACCACCGAGCCCTCCGCCACCCGAAACGATGCGTCGCCGAGCAGCACCCGCCCGTCCGGCAGGTAGTACTCCAGGTGTGCGGCCTCCAGATGTCCCATGGGCGGATTGTCGCCCACCCGCCGCCCGCTTGAACAATCGAATTAGGATGCGCGGCATGAGCTTTGGGCACGGGGGACCCGGATGGGGCCCGGGGGATCAGCAGACACCGGACTGGGCGGCGCTCGCCGACGCGTCGGCCGCACGCAACAGGCGCCGAAAGTGGCTGTTCCTGGGCGGCGGCGCACTCGCGACGGCGGTGGTCGTCGCGGTGGTGGCCACCGTGATCGTCCAGGCCGGCGCCAAGGACGACGGCAAGTCCACGAGCGCGCTGCCCTCCGCCCCCGCGCTGCCCAGCGACAGCGCGCGGCCCCAGCCCTCGTTCTCGCGGGTGGCCCCGCCGCCCCCGCCCAACCCCTACGACTACGTCTCGGACGCCAAGAAGGACACGGCCCCGCTCAGCGCCGACACCCTCTTCCCCGGCAAGGACGTCACGCTGGGCAGCGGCGTCTACGCCAAGGGTCCCACCGACAAGGTGACCGCCTGCGCCGCGGCGACCCAGGGCGCGCTCGGCCCGGCGCTCACCAACAACGGCTGCCGCCAGGTCATCAGGGCCACCTTCACCAAGGACGGCGTCGCGGTCACCGTGGGCGTCGCCGTCTTCGACACGGACACCGCGGCCAAGAAGGCCAAGGAGCAGGCGGCGGGCGGCATCGAGTCGCTGTCCGGCGCGGGGGTCGCCACCTTCTGCCGGGACGGCTCGGTCTGCCGCAGGACCACCAACTCCTATGGCCGCTATGCCTACTTCACCACCGGCGGCTTCGCCAACGGCAAGAACGTGACGAAGGACGACACCGCCGTCTTCAGCGCGGGCGACGACCTCGCGCAGTTCGTCTTCAACCAGATCGTCGCCCGTGGCCGCAACCAGGCCTCAGCAGCAGCCGCCAGGCCCGCCGGCTGAACCGCCGGGCAGCGTCCGCAGGTTGCGCGCCTCCTTGCTGCGCGCGGCAAGCAACTCGTCGGCGGGATAACCGACTTCCTCCAGGGTGAGACCGTGCGGCTTCACCACGTGCACGGAGGAGTCACGCACCGCCGCCGCCAGGACCGTGCCGGGCCACTCCACGCCCCGGTGCCCGTCACCGACGTGCAGGAGCGCGCCCACCAGGGAGCGCACCATGTTGTGGCAGAAGGCGTCCGCGCGCACGGTGGCGGTGATGATCCCGTCCTCGCCGCGCGTCCAGGACAGCTCCTGGAGGGTGCGGATGGTGGTGGCACCCTCGCGCTTCTTGCAGTACGCCGCGAAGTCGTGCTCGCCGAGCAGCGCCGAGGAGGCCGCGTTCATCGCCTCGACGTCCAACTCCCAGTCGTGCCACAGGACATGACCGCGCAGCAGCGGGTCGACGCCGCCGGTGTTGTCGGTCACCCGGTAGGCGTACCGCCGCCAGATCGCCGAGAAGCGCGCGTTGAACCCGCTCGGCGCCTCGGCCACCCGCCAGATCCGCACATCGTGGGGCAGCCGCCCCGCCAGGCGCCGCAGCAGCTTGTCACGGTGCTCGGCCCACACGTCCTCCGGCAGGTCGACGTGCGCGACCTGGCCGCGCGCGTGCACCCCGGCGTCCGTACGCCCGGCGACGGTCAGGTCGTAGTTCTCCTCGGACCGCGTCACCGTGCGCAGCGCGTCCTCGATCTCGCCCTGCACGGTCCGCCGGCCGAACGGCTGCCGGGCCCAGCCGGAGAAGTCCTTGCCGTCGTAGGACAGGTCAAGACGCGCCCGGACGCGGCCGGGCTCCACCTCATCGCTCACGTAACCGTTCCTCTCAAAGCATCCACATAGCGGAACGGGCCCGCCCCCCGAAGGGAACGGGCCCGTCCAATCAGCCTTCGGAACGCTTACGCGTCCTTCGCCTCGTCGGCCGACTCGGTGTCGTCGGCCTTGGCCTCGGACTCCTTGACGGCGCGCACGGTGGCGGCCTCGGCCTCGGCGACGGTCGCCTTCTTGGCGATCTCGCCCTCGACCAGCTCGATCACGGCCATCGGGGCGTTGTCGCCACGACGGTTGCCGATCTTGGTGATACGGGTGTAACCACCCGGACGCTCCTCGTAGCGGGGCGCGATCTCGGTGAAGAGGGTGTGGACGATGCCCTTGTCGGTGATCGTCTGGAGCACCAGGCGACGGTTGTGGATGTCGCCCTTCTTCGCCTTGGTGATCAGGCGCTCGGCGACCGGACGCAGGCGGCGGGCCTTGGCCTCGGTCGTCGTGATGCGGCCGTGCTCGAAGAGCGACTTCGCCAGGTTGGCGAGGAGCAGACGCTCGTGCGCGGCGCTGCCGCCCAGACGGGCACCCTTTGCGGGACGCGGCATGGTGATTCTCCTAGTGATCTGCACCGGCCGTATGAGGTACCGATGTCAGTGTCCGAGCAGGCGGCTGCCTGTCGGAGACCCGCGCCCCGTTAGGGGCGCGGGGAACCGCGCGACCAGCCACAGCCGGCCCGCGGTCGAAGACCGTCAGTACTGCTCGGTCTCCACGAACCCGGCGTCCGCGTCGTCATCGGCGCCGAAGGCGTCAGCCGCGGCGGTCGGGTCGAATCCGGGCGGCGAGTCCTTCAGCGCGAGGCCCATACCGGCCAGCTTCGCCTTGACCTCGTCGATCGACTTCGCACCGAAGTTGCGGATGTCGAGCAGGTCGGCCTCGGAGCGCGCCACGAGCTCACCCACGGAGTGGATGCCCTCACGCTTGAGGCAGTTGTACGACCGAACGGTGAGCTCAAGCTCCTCGATCGGCAGGGCGAGATCGGCGGCGAGCGCGGCGTCCGTCGGGGACGGGCCCATGTCGATGCCCTCGGCGTCGATGTTGAGCTCGCGCGCCAGACCGAACAGCTCGACCAGGGTCTTGCCGGCCGACGCCATGGCGTCACGGGGACGCATGGCCTGCTTGGTCTCGACGTCGACGATCAGCTTGTCGAAGTCGGTGCGCTGCTCGACACGGGTCGCCTCGACCTTGTACGTGACCTTGAGCACCGGGGAGTAGATGGAGTCGACCGGGATGCGGCCGATCTCCTGGCCCAGCTGCTTGTTCTGCACGGCGGAGACGTAGCCGCGACCGCGCTCGACGGTCAGCTCCATCTCCAGCTTGCCCTTGCCGTTGAGCGTGGCGAGCACCAGGTCGGGGTTGTGCACCTCGACGCCGGCCGGCGGGGCGATGTCAGCAGCGGTGACCAGGCCGGGACCCTGCTTGCGCAGGTACATCACGACCGGCTCGTCGTGCTCCGAGGAGACGACCAGCTGCTTGATGTTCAGGATGAGGTCGGTGACGTCCTCCTTGACGCCCGGCACGGTGGTGAACTCGTGCAGGACACCGTCGATCCGGATGCTGGTGACAGCGGCACCGGGGATCGAGGAGAGGAGCGTACGACGCAGGGAGTTGCCGAGCGTGTAGCCGAAGCCGGGCTCCAGGGGCTCGATGACGAACCGCGAGCGGTACTCGTCAACGACCTCTTCGGTCAGCGAAGGGCGCTGAGCGATAAGCATGGGGAGATCCTTCAGTCATGGGCACCCACTATTTGATGCCCTGCTGGGTACTGCGGGGTACTGCGTACTGCAAGGGTACGGGCGGCACGCCTCGAAAGAGCCGTACCGCCCAGAACCTCAGGTCAAGCGACGTGCGTCAGACGCGGCGGCGCTTGGGGGGACGGCAGCCGTTGTGCGGCGTCGGGGTGACGTCCTGGATCGAGCCGACCTCGAGGCCAGTGGCCTGGAGGGAGCGGATCGCGGTCTCGCGACCGGAGCCCGGGCCCTTGACGAAGACGTCAACCTTGCGCATGCCGTGCTCCTGCGCGCGGCGGGCGGCCGACTCGGCGGCCATCTGCGCGGCGAACGGAGTCGACTTGCGGGAGCCCTTGAAGCCGACGTGGCCGGCGGACGCCCAGGAGATCACGTTGCCCGAGGGGTCCGTGATCGAGACGATGGTGTTGTTGAACGTGCTCTTGATGTGCGCGTGGCCGTGAGCGACGTTCTTCTTTTCCTTGCGGCGCACCTTCTTGGCAGCGCCCTGACGACCCTTGGGGGGCATGTCTTACTCCAGATGGAGGGGAGGTGATCGGTCCTACAGCGAAGACCGCTGAAAAGCGTCCGCTGTGGACTACTTCTTGCCCGGCTTCTTCTTACCGGCGATGGCGCGACGCGGGCCCTTGCGGGTACGAGCGTTCGTGCTGGTGCGCTGGCCGTGGACCGGCAGACCACGACGGTGGCGCAGACCCTGGTAGCAGCCGATCTCGACCTTGCGGCGGATGTCGGCGGCGACCTCACGGCGCAGGTCACCCTCGGTGCGGAGGTTGGCGTCCACGTACTCGCGGATCTTGACCAGGTCCTCTTCGGCCAGGTCACGAACGCGGGTGTTCGGGTTCACGCCGGTCGAGGCGAGGATCTCCTTGGACCGGGTACGCCCGATACCGAAGACGTAGGTGAGTGCGATCTCCACGCGCTTTTCGCGCGGGATGTCGACACCGGAAACGCGTGCCATTTACTGGCTCCAGTTGATTTCGGGGGTCTTCCACAGCACCGTTCCCGACCGCCGTACTAGGTACGTTTCGGGTCCCCGGCCCCCGCCGGAGGTGTCACCAGCCGGGGGTGCCGGCCAGGTGGATGCTGCGTATGTACGTTTTGCTCGCGTCGCTTGAAGAACTGCGCAGTGCAGGTCGGTCGGCGTGCGTCAGCCCTGGCGCTGCTTGTGGCGCAGGTTGTCGCAGATGACCATGACCCGGCCGTGACGGCGGATCACCTTGCACTTGTCGCAGATCTTCTTGACGCTCGGCTTGACCTTCATGGGATGTCAGGTTCTCCGGGTCAGTGCCACCGCCGCCGCTGAGGGCGACGTGGGCAAGATCTACTTGTACCGGTAGACGATCCGGCCACGCGTCAGGTCATAGGGAGAGAGCTCCACCACGACCCGGTCATCCGGGAGGATGCGGATGTAGTGCATCCGCATCTTGCCGCTGATGTGCGCGAGGACTTTGTGACCGTTCTGGAGTTCCACCTTGAACATGGCGTTCGGGAGGGACTCGATCACGGTGCCCTCGATTTCGATGGCACCTTGCTTCTTGGCCACGCTTCGCCTTTCGAATCGGCTACCTTGATCGACTCCCGCAGCCGTGCGTGGACACACGGGTACACGAGAGCCGACGCATCAGTCTACGACAGGCCACTCGAAAAGACGAATCCGGGGAGTTTGCCCGCCATGGTAGATCCTTAAGCGGCCGGACGTACGTGTCCGAGCCAGCAAGTCGCGCGCCGGTCAGCCCAGCGGGTCCGGCGCGGTCGTGATCCCGAACTCGGCCAGCTTCGCCCTGCCACCGTCCGGCATCGTCAGAACCAGCGGACCGTTCTCGGTCAGAGCCACCGAGTGCTCCCAGTGCGAGGACCAGGACCCGTCCGTCGTGATGACGGTCCAGCCGACCCATCCCCCACGCCCCCCTCGCGGGCTCGGCGCCAGGGCGCCTCACAAGCTTCGCGCGGCTGCGCCGGCCTCCGACCGGCGACGGTCCACCTCAGCCCAGCGGGTCCGGCGCGGTCGTGATCCCGAACTCGGCCAGCTTCGCCCTGCCACCGTCCGGCATCGTCAGAACCAGCGGACCGTTCTCGGTCAGGGCCACCGAGTGCTCCCAGTGCGAGGACCAGGACCCGTCCGTCGTGATGACGGTCCAGTCGTCCTCGAGGACCTCGGTGCGGGGGGTGCCGAGCGAGACCATCGGCTCGATGGCCAGGCAGAAGCCGGGGATCAGCTTGGGGTTGTGGCGGCCCAGCATGCGGCGCTTGTCGACGTAGTTCAGGAGGTGCGGGTCCATGTGCATCTCGGACCCGATGCCGTGGCCCCCGTAGTCCTCGACGATGCCGTACTTGCCGGTCGAGGGGCGGGGCTGGCGGCGGATGTAGGACTCGATCGCGCGCGAGACGTCGATGAGCTTGTTGCCCTTCTTCACCGCGGCGATGCCGGCCCACATCGACTCCTCGGTGACCCGGGAGAGCTCGACCAGCTCGGGCGCGTGCCCGGAGCCCACGAACGCGGTGTACGCGGCGTCGCCGTGCCAGCCGTCGATGATCGCGCCGGCGTCGATGGAGATGATGTCGCCGTCCTTCAGGACGGTCTTGTCGTCCGGGATGCCGTGGACGACGACCTCGTTGACCGAGGTGCAGATGGTGGCGGGGAAGCCGCCGTATCCCAGGAAGTTGGACTTCGCGCCGTGCTCGGCGATCACCTTGCGGGCGACCTCGTCCAGGTCCTTCGTCGTGGCGCCCGGTACCGCGGCCTCGCGAGTGGCGGCGTGGATCGCGGCGACGACCAGCCCCGCCTCGCGCATCTTCGCGATCTGCTCGGGGGTCTTGATCTCCACCATGTGCGGCTCACGCCTTTCTGGTCAGGTACGGGTCACCCTCCACGATAAGGCTTCGCCCCCCGGCCCCGGCCCGGAGCCCGTGCGTGGCTGAGCATCCTGTGCGGGCCTGCATGAGCGCCCTCAGCCCGTCCGGCGTTTGAGGACGAGCGCCCTTCAGGCGCGAACCGGGGTCTGGGGCGGAGCCCCAGGGACCCCGGCTGCGAGCCGTGGCTGGCTGGGCGCGCAGTTCCCCGCGCCCCTGACAGGGCTGGTGCTGGCCCGCATGCACATCCTCACAGCCCGTCCGCCCCGGCAGGGTGCGCGCTGGCCCACATGTGCATACCCAGCCCGTCCGGCGATTGAGGACGAGCGCCCTTCAGGCGCGAACGGGGTCTGGGGCGGAGCCCCAGGGACCCCGGCTGCGGACCGTGGGTGGCTGGTCGCGCAGTTCCCCGCGCCCCTAACTACTCGGCGCCGGCCAGGACCGGCCTTCTCAGCCGGTCCGGCGCTTGAGGACAGGCACCCGTCACCGGGGCCAGGACGTGCGACGGCCGCGGCACCCCGCCAGGGGCACCGCGGCCGTCGCCGACGCCGGCTACCGCGACTACGCCGCCTCGCGGCGCAACGCGTCCATCGCCTTCTTCGTAACCTCATCCACCTTGCCAAGCGCGGTGATCGTGATGACCAGCCCCTGCGCCCGGTAGTAGTCGATGATCGGCTCGGTCTCGCTGTGGTAGACCTCGAGCCGCTTGCGCACCGTGTCCTCGGTGTCGTCCCCGCGCTGGTACAGCTCCCCGCCGCACTTGTCGCAGACACCGTCCCGCTGCGGCGCGTTGTACGCGACGTGGAAGACGTGCGCGCTGTCGTTGCGGCAGATCCGCCGGCCGGCGATCCGCTTGACGACCTCGTCCTCCGGGACTTCCAGGTCGAGCACCGCGTCCAGCTTCATGCCGTCCGCCTTCAGCACCTCGTCCAGCGCTTCGGCCTGCACCACATTGCGCGGGAAGCCGTCGAGCAGGAAGCCGTTCACGGCGTCCGGTGCTTCCATGCGGTCCTTGGCCATCCCGATGGTGACCTCGTCGGGCACCAGGTTGCCGGCGTCCATGTACGCCTTGGCCTGCTTGCCGAGCTCCGTGCCCTGGCTGATGTTGGCACGGAAGAGGTCGCCCGTGGAGATGTGCGGGATCGCCAGGTTCTGGGCAAGGAACGCGGCCTGCGTTCCCTTGCCGGCACCGGGCGGTCCGACGAGGACGATTCGCATCAGCGGAGGAACCCTTCGTAATTGCGCTGCTGAAGCTGGCTCTCGATCTGCTTAACGGTTTCCAGACCCACACCCACGATGATGAGGATGCTCGTCCCGCCCAGCGGGAAGCTCTGGACGCCGCCGAAGATGATCAACGCCATTGTCGGTACGAGCGCGATCAGCCCCAGATACAGCGACCCCGGCCAGGTGATCCGGTTGAGTACGTAGCTCAAGTACTCAGCGGTCGGTCGGCCAGCCCGGATGCCCGGGATGAAGCCACCATACTTCTTCATGTTGTCGGCGACTTCCTCGGGGTTGAACGAGATCGCCACGTAGAAGAACGCGAAGAACACGATCAGCAGGAAGTAGCTGACGATGTAGTAAGGGTGGTCGCCCTTGGTCAAGTTGTCCTTGACCCACGTCGCCCAGCCGGCCGTCGAGTTCGAGAACTGGACGATCAGCGCCGGGATGTAGAGCAGCGACGAGGCGAAGATGACCGGGATCACACCGGCCTGATTGACCTTCAGCGGGATGTACGTCGAGGTGCCTCCGTACGACCTGCGCCCGATCATGCGCTTGGCGTACTGCACCGGGACCCGGCGCTGCGCCTGTTCGACGAAGACCACGAGCCCGACCATGACCAGGCCGACCAGCAGCACGGTGCCGAACTCGATCCAGCCGCCGGCCAGGTGGCCCTGCTTCTTGATGGCCCACAGGGAGCTCGGGAAGCTGGAGGCGATCGAGATGAACATCAGGATGGACATGCCGTTGCCGATGCCGCGGTCGGTGATGATCTCACCGAGCCACATGACGCAGGCGGTACCGGCGGTCATCGTGATGACCATCGTGATCGTGGTGAAGATCGAACGGTTCGGGATGATCTCGGTGGCGACCTGGCAGCCGCTGAAGAGCGCGCCGTTGCGGGCCGTGGCCACGAGACCGGTGCCCTGGAGGATCGCCAGCGCCACGGTCAGATAACGCGTGTACTGCGTGATCTTGGCCGTACCCGCCTGGCCCTCCTTCTTGAGGGCTTCCAGGCGTGGGATCACCACGGTCAGCAGCTGCAGAATGATGCTCGCCGTGATGTACGGCATGATGCCGAGCGCGAAGATCGTGATCTGTAGCAGCGCACCGCCGCTGAACATGTTCACCAGGCCGAACAGACCGCTGTTCTGCTGTGCCTGGTCCACACAGGTCTGCACGTTCTTGTAGTTCACGCCGGGCATGGGTACATGCGTACCGAGCCGGTAGATCACGATGATGCCGAGTGTGAAGAGCAGCTTCTTGCGCAGGTCAGGCGTCTTGAACGCCTGGGCGAACGCGGTGAGCACGGTGCCTCCTGCGACCCCCGCGCACGTGCGTCAGGGTGACGGTCTTGAGGTTCGACGAATGAAGGAGTGAAGGTCTTGACGAGGTCTTGATCTGCCAAAAAACCGTGCCGGAGCCGTCCAGGCACACAGCACGGAACTTAGACAGTGCACGCCACCATACCGGCGACCGTGCCCCCCTAGGAACGACCAACCGGGGATGCCCCATTTGAGAGGCATCCCCGGTCGGATGTTCAAGCCATCAAGCTGTCTCAGACAAGCTCGGTGACGGTACCGCCGGCGGCGGTGATCTTCTCCTTGGCGGAGCCGGAGACGGCGTCAACCGAAACCTGAAGCGCCACGGAGATCTCGCCCTGGCCCAGGACCTTGACGAGGCTGTTCTTGCGCACCGCGCCCTTGGCGACCAGGTCGGCCACCGTGACCTCTCCACCCTCGGGGTAGAGAGCGCCGAGCTTGTCCAGGTTCACGACCTGGAACTCGGTGCGGAACGGGTTACGGAAACCCTTCAGCTTCGGCAGGCGCATGTGGAGGGGCATCTGGCCACCCTCGAAGCGCTGCGGAACCTGGTAACGGGCCTTCGTACCCTTGGTACCACGACCAGCGGTCTTACCCTTGGACGCCTCACCACGACCCACACGGGTCTTGGCGGTCTTGGCGCCCGGGGCAGGACGGAGGTTGTGGGCCTTCAGCGGGCTGTTCTCACCCATGTCAGTCAACCTCCTCAACCGTCACGAGGTGGCGGACGGTCTGCACCATGCCGCGGAACTCGGGGCGGTCCTCCTTGACAACCACGTCGTTCAGGCGCTTGAGCCCGAGCGAACGCAGGGTGTCGCGGTGGTTCTGCTTGCTGCCGATGTACGACTTCGTCTGCGTGATCTTGAGGCGGGCCATCAGACACCCGCTCCCGCACGCGCACGAAGCAGAGCCGCGGGGGCGACGGCCTCGAGGGGCAGACCGCGGCGGGCCGCGATCTCCTCGGGACGCTGCAGGCCCTTGAGGGCCGCCACGGTCGCGTGCACGATGTTGATCGCATTGTCGGAGCCGAGCGACTTCGACAGGATGTCGTGAACGCCGGCGCACTCGAGCACCGCGCGCACCGGGCCACCGGCGATAACACCGGTACCGGGGGAAGCAGGCTTCAGCAGGACAACGCCGGCCGCCTTCTCGCCCTGGATCGGGTGCGGGATGGTGCCCTGGATGCGCGGAACCTTGAAGAAGTTCTTCTTGGCTTCCTCGACACCCTTGGCGATGGCCGCGGGAACTTCCTTGGCCTTGCCGTAACCGACACCTACGGTGCCGTCACCGTCGCCCACCACGACCAGCGCGGTGAAGCTGAAGCGGCGACCACCCTTGACAACCTTGGCAACGCGGTTGATCGCGACAACGCGCTCAACGTAAGCGGTCTTCTCGGCGGCAGCGCCACCGTCGCGACCCTTCCGGTCCCGCCGCTCGCCGCCACCGGCACCGCTTCCGCGGCGCTGGGGTCCAGCCATTGGATTTACCTCTCTCTGTTACGTCCGTTAGTCCCGGAACCGGGGCTTAGAACTTCAGCCCGGCTTCGCGGGCGGCGTCAGCCAGAGCGGCAATGCGCCCGGCGTACCTGTTGCCACCACGGTCGAACACGACGGCCTCGACGCCGGCGGCCTTGGCGCGCTCAGCGACCAGGGCACCGACCTGCTTGGCCTGCGCGGACTTGTCGCCCTCGCCACCGCGGATCGAAGCGTCCAGGTTCGACGCCGACGCCAGGGTGTGACCCTTGAGGTCGTCGATGACCTGAGCGGTGATACCGCGGTTGGAACGCGTCACGACGAGGCGCGGACGCTCCGCCGTACCCGACACGTGCTTGCGGATGCGGACGTGGCGACGTGCCTTGGCGGCACGCTTGTAAGCGTCGCCCTTGGCGATCTTCACACCGTATGCCATGGCTTACTTACCAGCCTTTCCGACCTTGCGGCGGATGACTTCGCCGGCGTACTTGACACCCTTGGCCTTGTACGGGTCGGGCTTGCGCAGCTTGCGGATGTTGGCGGCGACCTCGCCGACCTTCTGCTTGTCGATGCCCTCGACCGAGAACTTCGTGGGCGACTCGACCTTGAAGGTGATGCCTTCGGGGGCCTCGACGGTGATCGGGTGGCTGTATCCGAGCGCGAACTCCAGGTTGGAGCCCTTCGCCTGGACGCGGTAACCGACACCGCTGATCTCGAGCGCCTTGATGTATCCCTGGGTCACACCGGTGATCATGTTGGCCACCAGCGTGCGGGACAGGCCGTGCAGGGCCTTGTTCTGACGCTCGTCGTTGGGGCGGGTGACGTTCAGAACGCCGTCCTCACCCTTCACGATCTCGATGGGAGCCGCAACGGCGTGCGTGAGGGAACCCTTGGGGCCCTTCACGTGAACCGTACGGCCATCGATGGTGACGTCCACACCGGCGGGAACCTGGATGGGGAGCTTGCCGATTCGCGACATTGCTTTTCCTCCGTTCCCTACTACCAGACGTAGGCGAGGACTTCCCCACCTACGCCCTTCTTGCCTGCCTGCTGGCCGGTGAGCAGACCGTGGGACGTGGAGATGATCGCCACGCCCAGGCCGCCGAGCACCTTCGGCAGGTTGGTGGACTTCGCGTACACACGCAGACCGGGCTTCGAGATCCGCTTGATGCCCGCGATGGAGCGCTCACGGTTCGGCCCGAACTTCAGCTCGAGGACGAGGTTCTTGCCGACCTCGGCGTCCTCGACCTTCCAGCCGGTGATGAAGCCCTCCTGCTGGAGGATCTCCGCGATGTGCGACTTGATCTTGCTGTGCGGCATCACGACGGAGTCGTGGTACGCCGAGTTAGCGTTGCGCAGACGAGTGAGCATGTCTGCGATCGGGTCAGTCATGGTCATGAATCGGCCTTCGGCCTCTCTCGCCGCGGTTTCCTGTATGCGCCATCCCTCTCCCCACTCAGTGGCGGGACGGGTGCGGTGCGGGGACCTACGGCGTAGTAAGTCGTTATGGGCGGCGGACGCCCAACCCCACAAGCCTACGGCATGGGGAGTCGGGCCTCCGCCGACCAGATACTTACCGAGAGCGTCGGGTAATTCCCAAGTCCCAAGGGACTGGGGGGAATTACCAGGAGCTCTTGGTCACGCCCGGCAGCTCGCCACGGTGAGCCATCTCACGGAGGCAGACGCGGCACAGGCCGAACTTGCGGTACACGGAGTGGGGACGACCGCAGCGCTGGCAGCGGGTGTAGCCACGCACACCGAACTTGGGCTTGCGGGCAGCCTTCGCGATGAGAGCCTTCTTCGCCATCTCGCTTACGCCTCCTTGAAGGGGAAGCCGAGGTGACGAAGGAGGGCACGGCCCTCGTCGTCGTTGGTCGCCGTGGTGACCACGGTGATGTCCATACCCCGGGTACGGTCGATCTTGTCCTGGTCGATCTCGTGGAACATGACCTGCTCCGTGAGACCGAAGGTGTAGTTGCCACGGCCGTCGAACTGCTTCGGCGACAGACCGCGGAAGTCACGGATACGCGGCAGCGCGAGCGACAGCGTACGGTCCAGGAACTCCCACATGCGGTCACCGCGGAGGGTGACGTGGCAGCCGATCGGCTGACCCTCGCGCAGCTTGAACTGCGCGATGGACTTGCGGGCCTTGGTGACGGCCGGCTTCTGTCCGGTGATCGTGGTGAGGTCGCGAACCGCGCCGTCCATCAGCTTGGAGTCGCGGGCGGCGTCGCCGACACCCATGTTGACCACGATCTTGACGAGGCCGGGAACCTGCATGACGTTCTCGTACGAGAACTCCTCACGCAGCTTGCCCGCGATTTCCTCGCGGTACTTCGTCTTGAGACGCGGAGTGGTGGTGGTAGCCATCAGATGTCCTCACCCGTCCGCTTGGCAACGCGGATCTTGTTGCCCTCGTCGTCGAAGCGGAAACCGACGCGGGTGACGACCTTGTTGCCGTCCTTCTCCACGACGAGCTGAACGTTGCTCACGTGGATCGGGGCCTCGGTCGTCACAATGCCACCGGTCTGCGAACCGCGAGCGGTCTGGCCGGCCTTGGTGTGCTTCTTGACCCGGTTGACACCCTCGACCAGGACGCGGTCCTCGCGGGGGAAGGCCGCGATGACCTTGCCCTGCTTGCCCTTGTCCTTACCGGTGATGACCTGAACCAGGTCGCCCTTCTTGATCTTCATGCTTACAGCACCTCCGGCGCGAGCGAGATGATCTTCATGAACTTCTTCTCGCGCAGCTCCCGGCCCACCGGGCCGAAGATGCGGGTGCCGCGGGGGTCGCCATCGTTCTTGAGGATGACGGCCGCGTTCTCGTCGAAGCGGATGTACGAGCCGTCCTGACGACGACGCTCCTTGACGGTGCGCACGACGACAGCCTTGACGACGTCGCCCTTCTTCACGTTGCCACCGGGGATCGCGTCCTTGACGGTGGCGACGATGACGTCACCGATACCCGCGTAGCGGCGACCGGAGCCACCGAGCACACGGATGCAAAGGATTTCCTTTGCACCAGTGTTGTCGGCGACGCGCAGTCGCGACTCCTGCTGGATCACGTCTATCTCCTGATCGTCTGCCGGTTCCCGGTGGGGGCCACGGACCTCTTACGAGGTGCGGCCCCCACCGAGCCTGGCGGAACCACTCTGAGGGAAACCCCGCAGAGAATTCTTTACTTGGCCTTCTCGAGGATCTCGACGATGCGCCAGCGCTTGCTCGCCGACAGCGGACGCGTCTCCATGATGAGGACGCGGTCGCCGACGCCGGCAGCGTTCTGCTCGTCGTGCGCCTTGAGCTTGTTCGTACGGCGGATGACCTTGCCGTACAGCGCGTGCTTCACACGGTCCTCGACAGCGACGACGACGGTCTTGTCCATCTTGTCGCTGACGACCAGACCCTCACGGGTCTTGCGGAAACCGCGCGCTTCAGTCGTCTCAGTCACATTCTTCTCGCTCATCAGGCGCTCTCCACCGTCTCGATGCCCAGCTCGCGCTCGCGCATCAGGGTGTAGATCCGGGCGATGTCCTTGCGGACGGACTTGAGCCGCCCGTGGTTCTCGAGCTGGCCCGTCGCCGCCTGGAAGCGGAGGTTGAACAGCTCTTCCTTGGCTTCGCGGAGCTTGCCGAGAAGCTCCTCGTCACCCAGCTCGCGCAGTTCGGACGCCTTGGTTCCGGCCGACATCACGCCTCACCTGCCTCGCGCCGGACGATGCGGCACTTCATCGGGAGCTTGTGAGCGGCTCGGGTGAGCGCCTCACGAGCAATCTTCTCGTTCGGGTAGGACAGCTCGAACATCACCCGGCCCGGGTGAACGTTCGCGACCCACCACTCCGGAGAACCCTTACCGGAACCCATGCGGGTCTCGGCAGGCTTCTTCGTCAGGGGGCGGTCCGGGTAGATGTTGATCCAGACCTTGCCGCCACGCTTGATGTGGCGGGTCATCGCGATACGAGCCGCCTCGATCTGGCGGTTGGTCACGTACGCCGGCGTGAGGGCCTGAATGCCGTACTCGCCGAACGCAACCGTCGTACCACCCTTGGCCATACCGCGGCGCTTGGGGTGGTGCTGCTTGCGGTGCTTGACCCTACGGGGGATCAGCATTTCGGTCAGGCCTCCGTTCCGGTGCTCTCAGCCGGAGCGGCGGCGGCGGGAGCCTCGGCCTTGGGGGCCTCGGCAGCCGGCGCAGCCTGCTGCGGCTTGCGGCCGCGACCGCCACGCTCGCCGCCACGACCACCGCGGCCACCGGCCGGACGGTCGTTGGCGCCACCACGGGCCGGGCGGTTACCCGCACGGGCCGCTGCGTTCTCGGCGCGAACCTCGGCGATGTTCTTGACGTCGCCCTTGTAGATCCAGACCTTCACGCCGATGCGGCCGAAGGTCGTCTTGGCCTCGAAGAAGCCGTAGTCGATGTTCGCGCGCAGGGTGTGCAGCGGCACACGGCCTTCGCGGTAGAACTCCGAGCGGGACATCTCGGCGCCGCCGAGACGGCCGCCGCACTGGATCTTGATGCCCTTGGCGCCGGCCTTCATGGTGCCCTGCATGCTCTTGCGCATGGCACGACGGAAGGAGACGCGGGAGGAGAGCTGCTCGGCAACGGCCTGCGCGACCAGCTGAGCGTCCATCTCGGGGTTCTTGACCTCGAGGATGTTCAGCTGGACCTGCTTGCCCGTGAGCTTCTCGAGGTCGCCGCGGATGCGGTCGGCCTCGGCGCCACGGCGGCCGATGACGATGCCGGGACGCGCGGTGTGGATGTCCACCCGCACGCGGTCACGGGTGCGCTCGATCTCAACCTTCGAGATGCCGGCGCGCTCCATGCCGGACGTCATCATCCGACGGATGGCGACGTCTTCCTTGACGTAGTCCTTGTACAGCTTGTCGGCGTACCAGCGGGACTTGAAGTCCGTGGTGATACCGAGCCGGAACCCATGCGGGTTAACCTTCTGGCCCATTACCGGGTTCCTTCCTTGCTGCTGACGACCACGGTGATGTGGCTGGTCCGCTTACGGATCCGGTAGGCACGGCCCTGAGCACGCGGACGGAACCGCTTCAGGGTCGGGCCCTCGTCCACAAACGCCTCGCTGATGAACAGCGAAGAGGCGTCCGTGTGGTCGTAGTTGTGCGCGGCGTTGGCAATGGCGCTGTCAAGCACCTTGCCTACCGGCACGCTCGCGGCCTGCGGGGCGAAACGCAGGACCGCCTGAGCCTCCGTGGCATCCATGCCACGGATAAGGTCCACCACTCGGCGGGCCTTCATGGGCGTAACGCGGATGTACCGCGCCTGGGCCCTGGCTTCCATGGTTGTCCTTCCAGTGTCTGTCATGGTCATTCCACCCCGCGTTAGCGGCGCTTCGACTTCCGGTCGTCCTTGACGTGGCCGCGGAAGGTGCGAGTCGGCGAGAACTCACCGAGCTTGTGGCCGACCATCGACTCGGAGACAAACACCGGGACGTGGGTCTTGCCGTTGTGCACCGCGATCGTGTGGCCGAGCATGGCCGGGATGATCATCGAGCGACGGGACCAGGTCTTGATGACGTTCTTGGTACCAGCTTCGTTCTGAGCGTCCACCTTCTTGATGAGGTGTCCGTCGACGAAGGGTCCCTTCTTGAGACTGCGCGGCATCTAAACCCGCTCCTAGCGCTTCTTGTTCGTCTTGCGGCGGCGGACGATGTACTTGCTCGATGCCTTCTTCGGCGAGCGAGTACGACCCTCCTTCTGACCCCACGGGGAGACCGGGTGGCGACCACCACTGGTCTTGCCCTCACCACCACCGTGCGGGTGGTCAACCGGGTTCATCGCGACACCGCGGACGGTCGGGCGGACGCCCTTCCAGCGCATGCGGCCGGCCTTGCCCCAGTTGATGTTCGACTGCTCGGCGTTGCCGACCTCGCCGATGGTGGCGCGGCAGCGGGCGTCGACCAGGCGAATTTCGCCGGACGGCATACGAAGGTGGGCCATCGTGCCCTCCTTCGCCAGCAGCTGCACCGAAGCACCCGCGGAGCGGGCGAACTTCGCACCGCCACCGGGACGCAGCTCGATGGCGTGGATGGTCGTACCGACCGGGATGTTGCGCAGCGCCAGGTTGTTGCCCGGCTTGATGTCGGCCCCGGGGCCGTTCTCAATGCGGTCACCCTGGCTCAGGCCACGGGGCGCGATGATGTAGCGCTTCTCGCCGTCCGCGTAGTGCAGGAGCGCGATGCGCGCGGTGCGGTTCGGGTCGTACTCGATGTGAGCGACCTTGGCCGGCACGCCGTCCTTGTCGTGACGACGGAAGTCGATCACGCGGTAGGCGCGCTTGTGGCCACCGCCCTGGTGTCGGACGGTCACACGACCGGTGTTGTTACGGCCGCCCTTGCTGTGCAGGGGGCGGACCAGCGACTTCTCCGGCGTGGACCGCGTGATCTCGACGAAGTCGGCGACGCTGGAGCCACGACGGCCCGGAGTCGTCGGCTTGTACTTGCGGATACCCATTTCTCAGTCCTCGTCCGATATTCGGACCAGGGCGCTCCGTTAGGAGGCCTGGCCGAAGATGTCGATACGGTCGCCCTCAGCAAGGGTCACGATGGCGCGCTTGGTGTCGGCGCGCTTGCCGAAACCGGTCTTCGTGCGCTTGCGCTTGCCCTGGCGGTTGATCGTGTTGACCCCGGTGACCTTGACCGAGAAGACCGCTTCCACGGCCTGCTTGATCTGGGTCTTGTTGGAACCCGGCTTCACGATGAACGTGTACTTGTTCTCGTCGAGCAGCGCGTAGCTCTTCTCGGACACAACCGGCTTGACAAGAATGTCGCGCGGGTCCGTGAAGGTCTTGCTGGTGATCTCGGCCATCAGGCCTCGCTCCCCTCGTTGTCATCGGCCTTGGGGCCAGACACGAAGGACTCGAAAGCGGCCTGGGTGAAGACCACGTCGTCGGAGACGATCACGTCGTACGTGTTCAGCTGGCCCGGCTCCAGGATGTGGACCTGGGGCAGGTTGCGGGCGGACAGCCACGCGGCCTCGTCGGCGCGCTCGACGACCAGGAGCAGGTTGGCGCGCTCCGAGATCTTGCCGAACAGCGTCTTGGCGGCCTTGGTGGAAGCCGTGCCCTCGACCACGCCGGTGACGACGTGGATGCGGGAGTGGCGCGCCCGGTCGGAGAGGGCACCGCGCAGGGCGGCGGCCTTCATCTTCTTCGGGGTGCGCTGCGAGTAGTCACGCGGCTGAGGGCCGTGGACGACGCCACCGCCGGCGAACTGCGGCGCACGGGTCGAACCCTGGCGCGCGCGGCCGGTGCCCTTCTGGCGGTACGGCTTGCGGCCACCACCACGGACTTCGCCGCGGGTCTTGGTCTTGTGCGTGCCCTGACGGGCAGCTGCCAGCTGTGCGACGACGACCTGGTGGATCAGCGGAACGCTGGTCTTCGCGTCGAAGATCTCCGCGGGGAGCTCGACGGTACCGGCCTTGTCGCCTGCCGGCGAAAGGATGTCAATGGTGCTCATTACCTCAAGCCCCCTTGGCCGCGGTACGGACCAGGACGAGGCCGCCGTTCGGACCGGGGACCGCGCCCTTGATGAGGAGCAGACCCTTCTCCGCGTCAACCGCGTGGATGGTCAGGTTCTGGGTGGTGACACGCTCGTTGCCCATGCGGCCCGCCATGCGGACGCCCTTGAACACGCGGCCAGGGGTGGCGCAGCCACCGATGGAACCGGGCGAGCGGTGCTTGCGCTGGACGCCGTGACCGGCGCCGAGGCCCTTGAAGTTGTGACGCTTCATGACACCGGCGAAGCCCTTGCCCTTGCTCTTGCCCGTGACGTCGACCTTGACGCCGGACTCGAACACCTCGGCAGTGATCTCCTGGCCCAGCGTGTACTCGCTGGCGTCAGGGGTGCGGAGCTCCACCAGGTGGCGGCGCGGGGTCACGTCGGCCTTGGCGAAGTGACCCTTGAGGGGCTTGTTCACCTTGCGCGGGTCGATCTCGCCGAAGGCGATCTGGACCGACTCGTAGCCGTCGACGTCGTTCGTGCGGACCTGCGTCACGACACACGGCCCGGCCTTGATGACGGTGACCGGGACAACCCGGTTGTTCTCGTCCCAGACCTGGGTCATGCCGAGCTTCTCGCCCAGGACGCCCTTGATGTTCTTGCTCATCTCGGCCCGTCCCTTCAGAGCTTGATCTCGATGTCGACACCGGCCGGGAGGTCGAGGCGCATCAGCGAGTCAACCGTCTTCGGCGTGGGGTCGAGAATGTCGATGAGGCGCTTGTGGGTGCGCATCTCGAAGTGCTCGCGAGAGTCCTTGTACTTGTGCGGCGACTTGATGACGCAGTACACGTTCTTCTCAGTGGGCAGCGGCACCGGGCCCGCGACCGACGCACCAGTGCGCGTCACCGTCTCGACGATCTTCTTCGCCGAGGAGTCGATGACCTCGTGGTCGTAGGCCTTGAGCCGGATGCGGATCTTCTGTCCCGCCATGGCTACCTAGTAGTCCTTTGTCTCGTAACGCTCTGGAACCCGGGGGTTCTGTTGTCTTTCCGTCTCCGACCCACGCGGTCGGGCGTGTCGCACTCCCTCTACGCAGAAATCCCATACGGAATTTCCCAACCAAGGGGATGCGGGCCACAGGACCTCGCAAGCGGGGGCAGAACACCCACCGGACGCCTGGCCGGAGCCCCGCTGACACTTCCCGGAAGATTCCCGTACGTCCGCCCCTGCCCCTCTGATCCAGAGAAGCGTGGGGCGACGAGTACTGTGGGACTCGCTTCCGGTCCTCCCGGCGGGAGACGCGCAGCATCGGCACTCAACCGAGCAACCCCGACAGTCTGCCATACCAGGACAGCACCTGGCCAATCGCAGCCGGGAAGCGTACCCCACGTCACATGCGCTCACGCATTCGGCACGCTGGGTCCTCGGCGGGGCCGAGATCTTCCGGGCGTTACGTCGACGCGTACGTCAGCCACGCGGCCCCACCGGGACACCCGGCGCCAGCGCGCGACGCACCCCCGCCGCCCCCGGTCAGCTCGCCGAGGCGTACGCCACGAAGTCCACCCAGGCGTCCGGCGCCAGCGCGAGGTGGGGGCGATCAGTGGCCTTCGAGTCCCGGACGCGGACGACGCCAGGGGCGACGGCGACCTCGACGCAGTCATTGCCGTCACCGCTGCTGCTGTAGCTGCTCTTGAACCACGTCAGGCCGGAGGCATACCCGGCCGAGGTGTTGCGGATCACGCTTTCTCCAGGAGCTGGAAGGCGGTGCACCGATGCGGGCGTGAGATCTTGCGTCAGCCACCCGCCGCGTACGCCACGAAGCCCGCCCACGCCTCCCGGGCGACCCCAAGCTGGGGACCGTCCGCGTTCTTGGAGTCCCGGACGCGGACGACGCCGGGGGCGATCGCGACCTCGAGGCATTCATTGCTGTTGCTGCTGTCGCTGTAGCTGCTCTTGAACCACGCCGGGCCGGAGGCACCCTCGGCCCTGGTGTTGCGGATCATGATTCCCCCAGCAGTCGCTCGACAAGGGCAGCGGGCACGCGACGTAAGGGCTCGCACCCGGATGATGCCCGCAACGGGGCCCAAGGATGCGGCGCCGCCCGAACCGCAGACCGTCCGACCGTTGGCCCCGACCGGACGCCCTCTTCCGGACCCATACGCCAACACCCCGCACCCGGCTTCAACCGGGCGCGGGGCGCCAGTAGTTGGGAGGTCAGCGACCCGACGCGTACGCCACGAAGTCCGTCCAGGCCCCGGGCGTCAGCGCGAGTCGCGGCCCCGTTGCGCGCTTGGAATCCCGGACGTGGACGGTGCCCGGGGGCGGCGGCGACTTCGGTGCAATCGTTGCCGACGCCGCTGCTGCTGTAGCTGCTCTTGAACCACGTCAGCTCGGAAGGGTCTCCGGCAGAGACCTCGCGGATCATGTCTCTCCCATGCCTCCCAGCAGGTGCTCGATACCGTGGCGGCCGGGCGCCGTCTTCCGGACTTCTACGCCGAGGCGTACGCCACGAAGCCCGCCCACGCGTCCGGCGTCAGCACGAGCTGGGGGCCGCCGAGGGCCTTGGAGTCGCGCACGCGGACCGCGCCGGGGGCTGTAGCCACCTCGACACAGGACTCGCCATCGGTGCCGCCGCTATAGCTGCTCTTGAACCACGTCAGACCGGAGGTGTCCCCGGTGGAAACCTTGCGGATCATGTCTCTCCCAGCAGTTTCTCAATAAAGGCAAGGGACTCCCTCGGTGGGAGAGCCTGCGCCCGGAGGGTGCCATACCGCAGCTCAAGGATGCGAAGCTGCTTCGGATCGGCGATCGGCCGCCCGTTAAACGCCCCGTCAGAGCGTCCCACCGCCGTCCCGTCCCGGAACTTCAGCAGCTCGATCCTGCCGTCCAAGCCTGGATGCGCCTCGGTGTTCGTCGGCATGACCTGAAGCGTGACGTTGCGCAACTTCCCTACCTCCAGCAGCCGTTGGAGCTGCGGTGCCCACACCATTGTGCCCCCAACCTGTCGGCGCAGTGGGGCCTCTTCCAGCACAAAGTGGATCGAGGGAGCCGGATCCCGCTCGAAGACCGCCTGCCGGGACAGGCGTGCGGCCACCATCCGCTCCACATCGTCCGGGGAATACGGCGGCTGCGCTGCTCCGATCACGGCCCGGGCGTGCTCCGGCGTCTGCAACAGCCCCGCGATGATGTTGCACTCGTAGACGCCGATCTCGATCGCCTGGGCCTCCAGCTTCTTCAGCTCCCGCACCTTCTTCGGGTACCGAACCTTCGCCACGTCCTCCTTCATCGCCGAGATGAGCCCGCCCGCCCCCAGCACCTCGTCCGCCTTGTCCAGGTACTCGGGCTGGGGGATCCGTTTGCCGCCCTCGACCTTGTAGACCATGTCCTCGCCGTACCCCACCGCCACCCCGAACTCGGCGGCCCGCATCCCCTTCGCCTCGCGGCGCAGCCTCAGCTGCCGCCCCACCGTCGCGACGACCGCCACGCCCCAGTCGTCGTCCGGATCCACCTCCCAGCCCGGCTCGTCCGCCTCGCCCTTGAGCCGGCCCTCAGCGCCACCCTCGTACTCCATCTCGCACCCCTCCGCCGCACGCCCTGGTCGCCACGCCCCTTACCCGTGCGGCCCGTGCCGACAGCCAGGACAACGCCGGACAAACTCCGGACAGTGACCATACGGACCTGCTGAGTCACTGGCCACGGTACGCACGTGGCACCACGCTCAGTCGCGTGAACCAGGAAAACCGCACCCAACTCACCGCCCCCGCCCGGCACTTCAGCGTTCTGCTGTCCGCCACGCCACGCGGCGCCCGCCTCGCCCGCATCCTCGCCGTCTCGTGGCTGCGGGACTGGCGCCTGGCACCCGGCACCATCCGCACCGCCGAACACCTCGTCGCCGAACTCGCCGCGAACGCCGCCACGCACGGCCGACTCACGGGGCGGAACTTCCAGCTCGCCCTCCTGGCCACCGCCGACGTGCTCCGCGTCGAAGTGACGGACGCGCGCGGGGACACCCTTCCCCGGCGCCGGCCCCCGTCCCCGGACGCCGAATCGGGGCGCGGCCTGGTCCTCGTGGACGCGTTCGCCGACCGCTGGGGCGTCAGCCTCGGCCCCGTACCCCGAAAAACCGTCTGGGCCGAACTGGACCTGCTCCCGGCACGCTCACCGGCGGGACCGGGACCGGGGCACGGCGGCCCGTGCTCCGGTTCGGCCGACGCTCTTCTTTAAAAGAACCGCTGGAGAGAGAGAACCCCACCAAGCCCCACCCCTCCCTCCCGCACATCCGTCCACCTACCGCGCAAACTCACTCACGCGAGTGAGCATCGCCAACTCCGGTGGATTTGGGCCCAGTTGACAGCCCTACGCTCAGCGCGTCACCGCTGAAGGTGACCCCAGACATGCGACGGCCCCCGCCGGGACTGGCATCCCAAAGCGAGGGCCTGACCACCGAGGAAGAAGGACCTTCCCGATGGACGTGCAGAACCCTAGCGCCCCCCGCGCTCCCAGTCCCGTACCGCGGGTAAAAACCACCCCCACCGGCGGCGCGTCGCGGGCGTCATCCACGACAACACCCGGCACACCACCCGCCTCACTGCCCTGCTGCCGCCTCCGCCGCCGGTCCGCGCGCCCGCGCCGGCCCTGGACGTACGGCATCCGCTCCAGACCTGCGAGGGCTGCGACCGGGCCTTCCGTTCTCCCGCGCCGGGCCGCTGCCGCGGCTGCCGGGCTCCGTCGCCCGCATCCTCCTGACGACCCACTCACGAACAACGACCGGCAAGGAACCACATGGTCAGCTCGCCCCACGAGGCGACGCATCGCGTCTTCCAGGAGTATCCGGAGCTCTTCTCCCGGGTCTCGGAAGTACTCGGCGTCGGCTTCAAACCGCCCACTTCGATCACTGTCCTGCCCAATGACCTCACCGAGACCAGTCCCCTCGAACGCCGGGTCGACACGCTGGTGCGGCTGGAGATGGCGGACGACGAGCCGCTTCTTCTCGCCGTCGAGGCCCAGGGCAAGAAGGACCCGGCCAAGCCCGCGAGCTGGGCGTACTACGCCTCGTATCTGCTCACGAAGTACCAAGTGCAGCCGATGCTGCTGGTCGTCTGCCAGGACCGTGCCACCGCCGAATGGGCAGACCGACCGGTCAGCTTCGGCCCTCCCCAGTGGCCTCTGCTCACCCTGCGCCCACTGGTCGCGGGCCCGCACAACATGCCGTTGATGACCGACCCCTCGGAAGTCCGCAAAGATCTCGCCCTGGCCACTCTGGCCACGATCACGCACGGCAAGAACCCGGACATCGGCGCCGTACTCAAAGCAGTGACGACCGCTCTGGTGGACACGCCGGACGCCGTCAAGAATCCCGTCATCGAATTCATCTCACAGGGCCTGGGCAAGCTGCCCGCCGCAGCGCTATGGAGGAAACTAGTGGCCGTGGACCTTTCTTTCTACAAGTCGCCCCTCGTCGAGGAAATCCGTGACGAAGCCCGGGTCGAGGGCCGGGTCGAGGGCCGGGCCGAGGGCGAGACGCGGCGGGCTGCCGAGGACGTCCTGACGGTCCTGGCCGAGCGTGGAATCGACGTCCCCGAGGAAGCCCGTGAACGCATCACCGAGTGTGGTGATCCCGAGGTCCTGGGGCGCTGGCTCCGGCGCGCCGTCACGGCCCCGACGGCTGAAGATGTCTTCAGGGAGGAGTAGCCCCGGCCTGGCAGGGAGGTGGGCCCACGCCGCCGCAGGCGTGGGCTCCGCTCCTCGGGCGGGACGGCGAACACCGCCACCCGCCGCATCCGCACCCCGCCACTACCCCGCGAACCAGCCCACCGGTCAGCACACCTCGGTGATCTCCACCGTATCGCTTCCCCGCTACCCCTAGCGAGCAACCCCGTCCCCCGCTCCCCCGTCTCACTGGGCGCGCGATCCCGCCGGATCGCGGGGACCGGGCGAGCGATGGAGACAGGGCGGACGTGGACGAGAGAGCAAGGCCCGCAGAACCGGGGCGAAGGGTCGTGCTCGGGGGTGCCGTCGCCGCCGGGCTCGCCGTCACCGTCGCGGGGTGCGGCGTGCCCGTGCGGACGAGGGCGGACGGATCGGCCGCCGTCACCCCGCTCGCCGCCACCCCCCGCAACCCCCTGCTGCTCCAGATCCTCGCCCACCCCGACGACGACCTGTACTTCATGAACCCGGACACCCAGCACGCCCTGGACTCCGGCGTTCCGCTGGTCAGCGTGTACGTCACCGGCGGTGAGGCCAACGGCGACAACCGGGTCACGAGCGACACCGGGCCGCATGTGTACGACAAGGCCGCCTATTCGTCCGCCCGGCACCAGGGGCTGCGCCAGGCGTACGCGGTCCTGCTCGGGCTCGACCGGTACGCCCCCTGGGAGAAGTCCGTCGCCGAGCTGCGCGGCGGCCACCGCGCCGAGGTCAACCGGCTCCAACACCAGGGCCGCAGCGTGGAGTTGGTGTTCCTCAACACCGCGATGCACACCCCGCTCGGGGGGAGGATGGGGCTGCCCAGCCTCTGGGAGGACCACAGTCTGCGTCTGCCCGTCGTCATCGCCGAAGGCTCCCCGCTGACCGAGGCCAAGTCGTACACGTACGACGAACTGATCGACGTGCTGGCCGGGCTCCTCTCCGACCACTCCCCCACCCTCGTCCAGACCCTCGACCCCGACCCGGACATCCAGCACAGCTCCCCCGCGATTCGCGCGCACGACTCCGAGCAGCCCGGCTACTCCGACCACGCCGACCACACCGCCGCCGCCTCCTTCGCCTGGGCCGCGCTCATCCGGCACGCCGAACAGGGTCACGCCTTCCTCGCCACCGCCTACCGCGCCTACTACAACCGGCACTGGCCCAAGAACCTCCCGGCGGGCGTCCTCGCCGAGAAGGCCGCGCACCTCGTGCCGTACGGCGGCGCCGAGGACTGGCAGTGCGGCAACCCCGGCGGATGCGGGGACTACAACGTCGGCGGGAAGCGGCCGCTGACCAACTGGAAAGGGTGGGTGCGCTCCACCCACTACCGCCACCCCGGCGCCCGGCTGCTCGTCCCGGCCGACGGCGCCCACGCCTACGGCGTACTCGGTCTGCGGGCCGTGCGGTGGAAGCGGGGCGCCGACGACAGCTGGGGCGCGCCCGAGGACCTGGGCGGCTCTCCGCTGGCGCCCGTCCTCGGCGGCGCCACCCTGCCCGACGGCCGGCAGCTGCTGTTCGCGCTGCGCTTCTCCTCGCTCCAAGGGCGCGCCGGCGCCAACACCCGGGAGATCGTCCTGCTCGAACAGGCCGCCCCCGAGGGCAAGTTCGGCGCCTGGAAGGGCCTGGGCAACCCCGAGCGCGGGGACGCCCGGGGACGGCGGATCGGGCCGCCGCTCGCCGTGACCGCGCCGGGCGGACGCGTCCACCTCTTCGTGCGCAACGCGGACCGGGGCGTCAGCACCCGGGTGCGGGAGGCGGACGGCACGTGGTCGCGCTGGCGCGATCTGGGCGGCGGCGACGTGCAGGAGGGACTGAGCGCCGTGGTGGACGGGCGCGGGCGCGTGCACGTCTTCGCGGCCGGCGCCGACACGGTCCACCACTGGACCCAGAACGCCCCGGACAAGCCGCTCGCCCCCGTCGCCTCCCGGCTGCCACTCGCCGTGGACCCAGTGGCCCCGGTCGCGCTCGGCGAGGGCGAGGGCAGCGGCGTGCAGCTCCTGTACCGCACCTCGGCCGATCCGGCGAAGGCCAGCAAGGACCCCGGCTCCCCCGCGTCCCCGCACCTCACCGCCGTACACCTGGACGGCAGCGCGGCGCCGCCGGTCACGCTCGACGGGTACGGTCCGGTCGCCGCGGCCGGCGGCCATGTGCTGGGGACGGACGAGCGGGGAAGGGTCCGACTGGCCGCCGGGGGGCGGGTGTCGCAGCGGACCCTCGGCGCCGTCCCGGTCGGTCCGCCCACGCTGTACGTGCGTGACGGGCGGCCCCTCGCGCTGGGACTCGGGGTCGACGCCGCGCCCTGGAGCTGGCGCCCGTAGGACCCCGCCTGGCATCGCGCAGCCCGCACCGCCCGCACGTACAACGCCAAGAGCCCCGCACCTCGAAAGGTGCGGGGCTCTTGTGACAGCTCAGCGAGCTACCAGGTCAATCGTCAGGTACTTACTTGACGATCTTGACGACCTGGCCGGCGCCCACGGTCCGGCCACCCTCACGGATGGCGAACTTCAGGCCCTCCTCCATGGCGACCGGCTGGATCAGCGCGACCGTCATCGAGGTGTTGTCGCCCGGCATGACCATCTCGGTGCCCTCGGGGAGGGTAACGACACCGGTCACGTCAGTCGTACGGAAGTAGAACTGCGGGCGGTAGTTGTTGAAGAACGGCGTGTGACGGCCACCCTCGTCCTTGGACAGGATGTACGCCTGGGCCTCGAACTCGGTGTGCGGGGTGACCGAACCGGGCTTGATGATGACCTGGCCGCGCTCGACGTCCTCGCGCTTGATGCCACGAAGCAGCAGACCGACGTTCTCACCGGCCTGGCCCTCGTCGAGCAGCTTGCGGAACATCTCGATGCCGGTGACCGTGGTGGTGGTCTTCTCGGTCTTGATACCGACGATGTCGACGGTCTCGTTGACCTTCAGGACACCACGCTCGATACGACCGGTGACGACGGTGCCACGACCGGTGATCGTGAAGACGTCCTCGATCGGCATCAGGAACGGCTTGTCGACGTCACGCTCGGGCTGCGGGATCGCCTCGTCGACGGCGGCCATGAGGTTCAGGACAGACTTGCCCCACTCCTCGTCGCCCTCGAGCGCCTTGAGCGCCGAGACCTTGACGACCGGCAGGTCGTCGCCCGGGAACTCGTACTCGGAGAGGAGCTCACGAACCTCGAGCTCGACGAGCTCCAGGATCTCCTCGTCGTCCACCATGTCGGCCTTGTTCAGGGCGACGACGATGTACGGAACGCCGACCTGGCGGGCCAGGAGCACGTGCTCCTTGGTCTGCGGCATCGGGCCGTCGGTGGCGGCAACCACGAGGATCGCGCCGTCCATCTGCGCGGCACCCGTGATCATGTTCTTGATGTAGTCCGCGTGACCGGGGCAGTCGACGTGGGCGTAGTGACGCGACTCGGTCTGGTACTCGACGTGCGCGATCGAGATCGTGATACCGCGCTGGCGCTCCTCGGGAGCCTTGTCGATCTGGTCGAAGGCCGAGGCCTCGTTCAGGTCCGGGTACGCGTCGTGCAGCACCTTGGTAATGGCGGCCGTGAGGGTCGTCTTACCGTGGTCAATGTGACCGATGGTGCCGATGTTGACGTGCGGCTTAGTCCGCTCGAACTTCGCCTTCGCCACTGGGTCCTCCTGTGGAGTGGTTCTGTACGCCTTGCTTCATCGGCGCCAGGTGATCTTTGCTGGGATGCCGGGGCCCGGGGCACTCACCGTAAACCGGATGGTTTACGCCGAATGCCCCAGTGGCTCCGGTGACAAGCCTAAAGCGTGAACTTGGGAGAGTTACTCGCCCTTGGCCTTCGCGATGATCTCCTCGGCGACGTTCCGCGGAACCTCGGCGTAGGAGTCGAACTGCATCGAGTAGCTTGCGCGACCCGAGGTCTTGCTGCGGAGGTCGCCGACGTAGCCGAACATCTCCGAGAGGGGCACGAGGCCCTTCACGACGCGGGCGCCGCTGCGCTCCTCCATGGCCTGGATCTGGCCACGGCGGGAGTTGATGTCACCGATGACTTCACCCATGTAGTCCTCGGGCGTGACGACCTCGACGGCCATCATCGGCTCGAGGAGCACGGGCGAAGCCTTGCGCGCGGCCTCCTTGAAGGCCTGCGAACCGGCGATCTTGAACGCGAGCTCGGAGGAGTCGACCTCGTGGTAGCCACCGTCGAGAAGCGTGACGCGGACGCCCGTCATCTCGTAGCCGGCCAGGATGCCGAACTGCATGGCCTCCTGCGCACCCGCGTCCACCGACGGGATGTACTCCCGGGGGATGCGGCCACCGGTGACCTTGTTCACGAACTCGTACGCCGCTTCGCCGCCCTCGATGGGCTCGATCGCGATCTGCACCTTGGCGAACTGACCGGTACCACCGGTCTGCTTCTTGTGGGTGTAGTCCACGCGCTCGACGGTCTTGCGGATCGTCTCGCGGTACGCGACCTGCGGCTTGCCGACGTTCGCCTCGACCTTGAACTCGCGACGCATACGGTCGACGAGGACGTCGAGGTGAAGCTCGCCCATACCGCCGATGACGGTCTGGCCGGTCTCCTCGTTGGTGTGCACCTGGAAGGAGGGGTCCTCCTCCGCGAGACGCTGGATGGCGACACCCAGCTTCTCCTGGTCACCCTTGGACTTGGGCTCGATCGCGACCTCGATGACCGGCGCCGGGAAGTCCATGGACTCCAGGATCACCGGGCTCTTCTCGTCCGAAAGCGTCTCACCGGTGGTGGTCTGCTTCAGGCCCATGACGGCCACGATGTCACCGGCGCCCACCGACTCGATCTCCTCACGCTTGTTCGCGTGCATGCGGTAGATCTTGCCGATGCGCTCCTTCTTGCCCTTGACCGAGTTCAGCACAGCGGTGCCGGCCTCAAGGCGTCCGGAGTAGATCCGGATGAAGGTGAGCTTGCCCAGGTGCGGGTCGGACGCGATCTTGAACGCCAGCGCCGAGAGGGGCTCCTCGTCGGACGGCTTGCGCTTGACCACGACCTCCGGGTCCTTGACGTCGTGGCCCTCGATGGCCTCGACGTCCAGGGGGGAAGGCAGGTAGCGGACGACCGCGTCGAGCAGGGGCTGGACGCCCTTGTTCTTGAACGCGGTGCCACAGAACACGGGGGTGACGGTGGTGTCGCCGCCCTTGCCGGACGCGATGGTGATGCGACGCACCGCGGCGTACAGCTGCTCCTCGGTGGGCTCGACGCCCTCGAGGAAGAGCTCCATGATCTGGTCGTCGTTCTCCGCGACGGTCTCGACCAGCTTGCCGCGCCACTCCTCAGCGGCTTCGACGTGCGTGGCCGGGATGTCGACGACGTCGTACATCTCGCCCTTGGTCGCTTCCGCGGACCACACGAGGGCCTTCATGCGGACCAGGTCCACAACGCCCTCGAAGTTGGCCTCGGCACCGATCGGCAGCTGCATCACGATCGGGGTGGCGCCGAGGCGGTCCACGATCATGTCGACGCAGCGGTGGAACTCGGCGCCGGTACGGTCGAGCTTGTTGACGAAGCAGATACGCGGAACGCCGTAACGGTCGGCCTGACGCCAGACCGTCTCGGACTGCGGCTCCACACCGGCGACACCGTCGAACACGGTGACCGCACCGTCGAGGACGCGGAGCGAACGCTCCACCTCGACCGTGAAGTCCACGTGACCCGGGGTGTCGATGATGTTGATGGTGTGGTCGACGTCCTCGAGCGGCCAGTGGCAGGTCGTCGCGGCGGACGTGATCGTGATGCCGCGCTCCTGCTCCTGCTCCATCCAGTCCATCGTGGCAGCGCCGTCGTGGACCTCACCGATCTTGTACGACACACCGGTGTAGAACAGGATCCGCTCGGTGGTGGTCGTCTTGCCCGCGTCGATGTGAGCCATGATCCCGATGTTGCGGACCTTGGCCAGGTCAAGTGAAGTGGTAGCCATATCGGCTCAGTCTTCTCTCGGTCTCGATGTGGGTAGCGACTACCAGCGGTAGTGCGCGAAGGCCTTGTTGGACTCGGCCATCTTGTGGGTGTCCTCACGCTTCTTGACCGCGGCGCCGAGGCCGTTGGAGGCGTCGAGCAGCTCGTTCATGAGGCGTTCGGTCATGGTCTTCTCACGGCGGGCGCGGGAGTAACCCACGATCCAGCGAAGCGAGAGGGTGGCGGCGCGACCGGGCTTGACCTCGATCGGCACCTGGTAGGTGGCGCCACCGACACGGCGGGACTTGACCTCAAGAGACGGCTTGACGTTCTCCAGAGCGCGCTTGAGCGTGATGACCGGGTCAGCACCGGTCTTCTCGCGCAGGCCCTCCATGGCGCCGTAGACGATGCGCTCGGCGGTGGAGCGCTTTCCGTCCAGCAGGATCTTGTTGATCAGCGAGGTGACAAGAGGAGAGCTGTAGACCGGGTCGATGATGACCGGGCGCTTCGGGGCGGGGCCCTTACGAGGCATTCTTACTTCTCCTTCTTGGCGCCGTAGCGGCTGCGGGCCTGCTTGCGGTTCTTGACACCCTGGGTGTCGAGCGAACCGCGGATGATCTTGTAGCGAACACCCGGCAGGTCCTTCACACGGCCACCACGCACGAGCACGATGGAGTGCTCCTGCAGGTTGTGTCCCTCACCCGGGATGTAGGCCGTGACCTCGATGCCGGAGGTCAGACGCACACGCGCGACCTTACGGAGCGCCGAGTTCGGCTTCTTCGGGGTGGTCGTGAACACACGCGTGCAGACGCCGCGGCGCTGGGGCGAACCCTCGAGCGCGGGCGTCTTGTTCTTCTCGACCTTGTCCTGCCGGCCCTTCCGGACCAGCTGCTGGATCGTAGGCACTACTTCTCCGGTTTCTGTGTGCCGTAGTAAAACTAACCTGAAACACGTCTCCGACCCACGCGGTCGGGTGTGTCGAATACTGCGGACCCCGCCCGAGGGCGGGAGAAGCGCAGATTGCGGTGGCCGGTCCAGAAGCTCGCGCTGCGGACGTAGGCACGCAGCGGAGCCCAGGCACACCCCAGGCACAAGGTCTGAGCGTACCTACCGCATCGACTTGGGTCAAAACAAATGCCGTCCAGGACGACACGCCGGTCACTCCACGATTCCGGGGCGGCCCCTGATGCGGGCCGGCCGGGGTGCCTCGGCGGCCTCCAGCGCGGGCCGGCCCCGGGGTGCCTCAGCGGCCGGACGGCCCGGGGCAGGGGGCGCTCCGAAGCGCCTAGCGCCGTAGAACCGGCCGACCGTGGTGGGTGGCGTCGCGTTCAGCTGCTCGCCGAGATGTCGCGCTGCCGAGGCCGCGCACTGCTCGCGCGGCCCTCTCCCACCGGTCGCTCCACGCGATCCGGTCGTCCGCCGGACGGCCGGCCCTCTTGCCCCGACCACCGAAAGGAGGCTCGGTTGAACGAGGCCCTGCTCGCGTTCCCGGATGTGGAACGCCTGATCGTCGACCACCTCAAGTACCTGCCGGAGCTGTCCGGGGTGGCCGTCGACAACCGGCCGTCCGCCGTCTTCGACGATACGCAACAGGCGGTGCTGGTCTCCCGGACCGGCGGCGCCTGGGTCGACGACCTCCACCTCGACCAGCCTCTCGTCGAGTTGGAGGTGTACGGCCCGACCAAGACGGCGGCACACACCCTGTCGCTCTCGGTCCGCGCCGCACTCCTCCAGCTTCGCGGCACCACCTATGGCACCGCGGTCGTCACCGACGTCGTCGAGACCGAGGCCGTGCGCTGGCTGCCGGACCACAACCGGCCGGCCGGCAACCGCACCACGGTGCGCCTCTCGCTCCGCCCGTCCTGACCCACCCCCGCACCGTAGGGCCCCGCCGATCCGGCGGGGCCCTACGCGCATCCCGCACCACCCACCAAGGAGAACCAGCATGTCCGGAATGAACCCGAGCGAGATCCGCGTGGCCGGCACCGGCCGCATCTTCCTCGCCGCCGTCGGCACCGCCGCGCCCGCCGACACCACCGCCGTGTGGGGCCCGGCCTGGCACGACCTGGGTTACACCAGCACCGACGGCGTGAAGTTCGGCCGGAAGGGCAAGACCGCCAACATCGACACCTGGCAGTCGCTGACCCCGGCCCGCACGATCTACACCCAGCGCGAGCTCACCCTGAAGTTCGGCATGCTCCAGCTCAACGAGGACACCCTGCCGTTCTTCTTCGGCGGTGGCCAGGTCTCCGAGGTCGCCCCGAACACGGATCTCTACAAGTACGAGATCCACAGCGACCAGGGCGAGGACGAGCGCGCGCTGGGCATCGAGTTCACCGACGGCACCCAGGTGGCCTACCGCTTCGTGGTGCCGCGTGGCGTGGTGACCGTCTCCGACGACATCGACCTGAACCGCAAGGGCGCCGTCAAGCTGGGCGTCACCTTCACCGCGATGGCCCCCAAGCCGGGCGAGGCGCTGGCGACGTGGCTGATGAAGGACGCGTCGTTCGGCACGAAGTAGCCCTTCAGGAAGCCGAGTTGGGCTCGCGCCTCTTTTCGGGGTGAGCCCGCTTCCCGCCACATCGGGGCGGGCGCCGGTGCTCACGCGCCGGCCCCGCGCCGTCTCCGTACCACCTGAATCGGCGCCGCCCCGGGTCTCCCCTCCCCGGGGCGGCGCCACCCCCGCTTCCCTCGACTGCTTAGGAGCAGCACCATGTCCGGATTCGACGTCAACGCGGCCCGCGCCCAGCGCCTGGAGGCGCACGGGACCGCGTGGTCCTTCCAGTTGGACGGCGACACCTTCGAACTCCCCACCGAGATCGGCCACCGCACGGCACGGTCCCTGCGCGACCTCGACGACAGCGACGTCGACGGGCTGCTCGGACTGCTGTTCGGCGAGGCGCAGTTCAAGAAGTTCCTGGAGCACGACATCACGATGCAGGACATCGCCGCGATCCTGGAGGCGTACGGCAAGGAGACCGGGCTCGGCCTGGGGGAAGACTGAGCCTCGACGCGTTCGTCGAAGAACACGCCGAGGCTCTGGAAGCCGACCTGCTGCGCCACTACGCCGTCGACCTCCTCGACTGGCATCGCGGCACCCTGACGTCCCGCCGCCTCGCCGTCCTGGTCAAGCACCTGCCGCGCGACAGCGCGGTCAACCGCGACCTGCACGGCGAGGCGGTGGAGTGGGACTCCACCACCCACCTCCTCGCCGCCGCGGTGGACCACCTGGCTGTGGCGAACTGGATGACCGCGACGATCAATTCAGGCGAGGACGCGGACCCCCTGGACTACCCGGAGGCGGTGCCGCGGCCGGGCACCGCGGAAACACATCTGGATCAATCCGCGCGCTCCGGCCAGGAGCCGTACCTCGGGACGGACACGCCTACGCCTGCGGAGCTCGCGCGCTTCTTCAGCTGAGCTGACAGGCCGCAGACAAGTCCAGTCGCCGGAATGGAAGCGTCAAGAGATGCCCCACCGGATGAGGATATAGAAAATCTGAGCGAAACCTATCGCTGCGATAAACATTTCGCCGCGTAGGCGCGATATTCGGGGATGTGCAGTCGCCACGAAAACCTCGTGGGCATTCTTGGGGTCGTACGAGATCTTCAGCACCCCTTGCGGACGGACGACCTCACCTTTGGTCCGTAGGGCGACGAGCTTCTTTTCATCGGCCACGGGCACCCTTTCAAGGGTGTGCAGGGCAATCCCGCTCGATTCCATCTCCACGTAGATGCACCGGGCAGGCGTTGTGACCCTTCGGCGGTAGGAGAAGACGTCCGCCACCGCAAGCCCCACGGCGCAAGCCACCCAAGCCATACCCCCTAAAAAGATCCACCAACGACCCAGCGAGAGAACCCCGGAAAGGGCAATGGTTGTCACTTGGCAATCTCCAGATCGGGAGCAAAAAGGGGATTTTGCCATCACAATATGTGTTTGATCTCTTCACGTCAAGACCGTCACCCAGCAGGTGCGTACAGGCGATCACATGAATGGGCGACCAGCAGATGCCGGATACGGAACAACTCCAAGGAGAGCAGGATGCTCTAACCAAGCGGTTGGGAGCCGTTAACAGTCGCTCGCCAAGAAGGCCAACAAGGAGGAGAAGAAAGAGCTTCCCTTTGGGGCTATGTGGAGCGACAAGGACTGGAAAGAAAACCTCACCGCCTTTGTCGAGATCGTAGCCATCGCCAAGGCAACGAGCTTCATCAAGTTCGGCTTGCCAGCCATATTCGACGGCACAAAAATGGTCGAATCGTTCATCGAAAAGCGGTTCAATCGGAACAAGCGGGGATGGCTTTTCGGGAAGAAACCGGACGATCCCCTCGTCGCCGTGAACGTGCGCTTGAATAGCCTCGGAAATGGTCTGGCCCAGGCCGAGGGGATGAGAACCAGCGTTATCCGGTTCAGCTCGCAGTACCCGACAGCCCGGTCGGACCGAATCAACAACACATTCAGTCACTGAAAACAAAGGTGCGCTCCCTGGAAAACCGCCGCGATCACGTACAGAATCGCGCCAACGCAACTCCGCCGCCTCGCCGGTCCAGCGTAAATGGAATAGGGGATTTCACGGAGACGGCCGCTCAGATAAGCCGCCTGGAGGACCGCATCACACACCTGGCGCGGGCACTCGGCTGACGGAACCGAAGAAGCAGCGGGCTACGAAATGGATACACCATGTCCCTAGTTCAATCCCTCACCAGAGCCTCCGGCTCGCTCAAAGGGTTCAAAACAGGAATCGACGGCGCCGGCCGCTCCGCCGGCACGCTCGGTAGGCAGGCCGGGACGGCCAACACCAACGTCGGGCGGATCAAGGGGGCCGCTCAGCAGTCCGCCAAGGAGCTCAAGGGGATGAAGACCGCCGCCGACCAGGCGGCGAAGTCCGTCGGGAAGGCCGGCAAGGAGGGGCCGCGATCCTGCCCGTCGCCCTGTGGCTCGTCAGCGACGGCTACGACGAGCTGCCCGGCCCGCTGTGCCACGGCGTCATCGCCAAGGACGGCACCGTCCACCTGGTCGGCAACGGCCGGGCCAACCACGCGGGCGGCGGCGACCCGGCGGTCCTGAACGCCGTGATCGCCGAGAACTACGGCGACCGCCCGCCGGCCACCCACCAGCACGAGGGCAGCTCCGGCGCGGTCGACGGCAACGCCCGCTTCTACGGCTTCGAGTGCGTCAACCTCGGTGACGGCGCCGACCCGTGGCCCGCCGCCCAGCTCGACGCGATCGAGCGGGTCTCCGCGGCGCTGTGCCGGGCCCACGGCTGGTCCGCGAAGAGCGTGATCGGCCATCTGGAGTGGTCGGACTGGAAGAACGACCCGCGCGGCTTCACGATGGCGGCACTGCGCTCGCGCATCGCCGCCCGGCTCGCCGCCAACCCCACCGGCTACCACGGCTCGGTCATTCACGACGCGATGGGCTCACGCGGCTACCAGCCGTTTCCCGGCGCCGCCTTCTTCGCCGACGGCACCGACTCGGCGGTGATCACCGCGATGGGCCGGCGGCTCGTCGCCGAGGGCTGCTCCGCGTACTCCGAGGGCCCCGGCCCCCGCTGGACCAATGCCGACCGCGACTCCTACGCCCGGTGGCAGCGCAAGCTCGGCTTCCAGGGCGCGGACGCCGACGGCGTGCCGGGCCGTACCTCCTGGGACGCCCTGAAGGTCCCGTACACAGCCTGACCTCCCCGCCGAGCGGTCCCGAAAGTGGTACGCCGCTCCCGGGGACCGCTCCCCGTACCGAAGAAGGAAGCCCCTCATGTCCGAAGCCGCCAAGAGCGCCCTGCGCACCGTTCTCCAGACGGCCGTGGGCCTCGCTCTCGCGCTGCCCGCCATCGTGGACGCCGGCGGCGTCCCGGCCACCCTCCCCTGGGTCGCCGGGGCACTGGCCGTCGCCGGCGGGCTCGCCCGTGTCATGGCCCTGCCCGCCGTCCAGGGTCTGCTGCCCGGCTGGCTGCGCACCGGGACCCAGCCCGTGGGTGCCGCCGATGACCGAGCCTGACTGGAGCGACCCGGTGCCGGTCGCGCTGGAGCTGGAGCGTCTTCGCGGCACTCTGGAGGCCGGGTTCGCCCGGGCCGACGGGGCGCTGGCCCTGCTCGTCCAGCGCAGTGACCAGACCGATCGCCAGCTCGCCGACCACGAGGCACGGCTGGACGCTCTGGAGCGCGGGCGCTGGCCGGTGGCGAGCATCGCCGCGCTGACCGCCGTCACCGGCACCGCGCTCGGCCTGTGGCAGCTGGCCGCGCGCTGAAAACCCCGAAGGGCGCCCACCCCGCACACAGCGGAATGGGCGCCCTTCAGTACCTCAGACGTACGCCTTACTGGTTGTACGGACCGTAGTCGTAGTCCTCCAGCGGAACGGCCTGGCCGGAGCCCGTGCCGAACGGCGAGTAGTCGATGTCGTCGTAGCCGACGGCCGAGTACATCGCGGCCTTGGCCTCTTCGGTGGGCTCGACCCGGATGTTGCGGTAGCGGGACAGACCCGTACCGGCCGGGATGAGCTTACCGATGATGACGTTCTCCTTGAGGCCGATGAGGCTGTCGGACTTGGCGTTGATCGCCGCGTCCGTCAGGACTCGGGTCGTCTCCTGGAAGGAGGCGGCCGACAGCCAGGATTCCGTCGCCAGCGAGGCCTTGGTGATACCCATCAGCTGCGGACGGCCGGAGGCCGGGTGGCCGCCTTCCGTGACCACACGACGGTTCTCGGTCTCGAACTTCGAGCGCTCGACGAGCTCGCCCGGCAGCAGCTCCGCGTCGCCGGACTCGATGATCGTCACGCGGCGCAGCATCTGCCGGATGATGATCTCGATGTGCTTGTCGTGGATCGACACGCCCTGGCTGTTGTAGACCTTCTGGACTTCGCCGACCAGGTGGACCTGGACCGCACGCTGACCGAGGATCCGCAGCACGTCGTGCGGGTTGGTGGCACCGACGGTGAGCTTCTGGCCCACCTCGACCGCGTCGCCCTCGCCGACCAGGAGACGGGCACGCTTGGAGATCGGGAACGCCGTCTCCTCGCTGCCGTCGTCCGGGGTGACGACGATCTTCTTGGTCTTCTCGGTCTCCTCGATCCGGACGCGGCCCTTGGCCTCCGAGATCGGCGCGACACCCTTGGGCGTACGGGCCTCGAAGAGCTCGACGACACGCGGCAGACCCTGCGTGATGTCGTCACCGGCCACACCACCGGTGTGGAAGGTACGCATCGTCAGCTGGGTACCGGGCTCACCGATGGACTGGGCGGCGATGATGCCGACCGCCTCACCGATGTCGACCAGCTTGCCGGTGGCGAGCGAGCGTCCGTAGCAGAAGGCACAGGTGCCGACCGCGGACTCACAGGTCAGGACCGAGCGGGTCTTGACCTCCTCGACACCCGCGCCCACGAGGGCGTCGATGAGCACGTCACCGAGGTCCACGTTGGCCGGCGCGATGACCTTGCCGTCGACGACGACGTCCTCGGCGAGCATGCGGGCGTAGACGGAGGTCTCGACGTCCTCGGTCTTGCGCAGCACGCCGTCGGCGCCCCGCTCCGCGATCTTGAGCTTGAGGCCGCGGTCGGTGCCGCAGTCCTCCTCGCGGATGATGACGTCCTGCGAGACGTCCACCAGACGACGGGTCAGGTAACCCGAGTCGGCGGTACGCAGGGCGGTGTCGGCCAGACCCTTACGGGCACCGTGGGTCGAGATGAAGTACTCGAGCACGGTCAGGCCCTCGCGGAACGAGGCCTTGATCGGACGCGGGATGGTCTCGTTCTTCGCGTTCGACACCAGACCACGCATACCGGCGATCTGACGCATCTGCATCATGTTTCCTCGGGCACCCGAGTCAACCATCATGAAGATGGGGTTCGTCTTGGGGAAGTTCGCGTTCATCGCCTCGGCAACCTCATTGGTCGCCTTGGTCCAGATCGCGATGAGCTCCTGCGTGCGCTCGTCCTTGGTGATCAGACCGCGCTCGTACTGCTTCTGCACCTTCTCGTCCAGGGCCTCGTAGCCCTGGACGATGGCCTTCTTGGCCTCGGGGACGACGATGTCCGAGACGGCGACGGTGACGCCGGAACGGGTCGCCCAGAAGAAGCCGGCCGCCTTCAGGTTGTCGAGCGTCGCCGCCACGATGACCTTGGGGTAGCGCTCGGCGAGGTCGTTGACGATCTCGGAGAGCTGCTTCTTGCCGACCGAGTAGTCGACGAACGGGTAGTCCTCGGGCAGCAGCTCGTTGAAGAGCGCGCGGCCAAGAGACGTCCGCAGACGGAACGAGTCGCCCTGCTGCCAGGTCGTCTCGCCGTCCTCGTCGAGCGGCGGGGTCCAGCCACGCGGCGGGACGGTGCCGATCGGGAAGCGGATGTCGATCTTCGCCTGGAGCGAGAGCTCCCGGGCGTCGAACGCCATGATCGCCTCGGCGGTCGAGTTGAAGGCGCGGCCGGCGCCCTTCACCTCGCGCTCCTCTTCATCCGTGGTGAGGAAGAAGAGGCCGAGCACCATGTCCTGGGTCGGCATGGTGACGGGGCGACCGTCGGCCGGCTTCAGGATGTTGTTCGAGGACAGCATCAGGATGCGGGCCTCGGCCTGCGCCTCCGCGGAGAGCGGCAGGTGGACGGCCATCTGGTCACCGTCGAAGTCCGCGTTGAACGCGGTGCAGACGAGCGGGTGGATCTGGATGGCCTTGCCCTCGACCAGCTGGGGCTCGAAGGCCTGGATGCCGAGGCGGTGCAGCGTGGGCGCACGGTTCAGCAGAACCGGGTGCTCGGCGATGACCTCTTCGAGGACGTCGTACACGACCGTGCGGCCGCGCTCGACCATCCGCTTGGCGCTCTTGATGTTCTGCGCGTGGTTCAGGTCGACCAGGCGCTTCATCACGAACGGCTTGAAGAGCTCGAGCGCCATGGCCTTCGGCAGACCGCACTGGTGCAGCTTGAGCTGCGGGCCGACGACGATGACGGAACGCGCGGAGTAGTCCACACGCTTGCCGAGCAGGTTCTGACGGAAGCGGCCCTGCTTGCCCTTGAGCATGTCGGACAGCGACTTCAGCGGACGGTTGCCGGGGCCCGTGACCGGGCGACCACGACGGCCGTTGTCGAAGAGCGCGTCGACGGCCTCCTGAAGCATGCGCTTCTCGTTGTTCACGATGATCTCGGGGGCGCCGAGGTCAAGGAGTCGCTTGAGGCGGTTGTTGCGGTTGATCACGCGGCGGTACAGGTCGTTCAGGTCGGAGGTCGCGAAGCGGCCACCGTCCAGCTGCACCATCGGACGCAGGTCCGGCGGGATGACCGGCACGCAGTCCAGCACCATGCCCTTGGGGCTGTTGCTGGTCTGGAGGAACGCGGAGACGACCTTGAGGCGCTTGAGCGCACGGGTCTTCTTCTGGCCCTTGCCGGTGCGGATGATCTCGCGAAGGCGCTCGGCCTCCTCGTCGAGGTCGAACGTCTCCAGGCGCTTCTGAAGAGCAGCGGCGCCCATCGAGCCGTCGAAGTACGTGCCGAAGCGGTCACGCAGCTCGCGGTAGAGCAGTTCGTCGCCCTCGAGGTCCTGGACCTTGAGGTTCTTGAAGCGGCTCCACACCTCGTCGAGACGGTCGATCTCGCGCTGCGAACGGTCGCGCAGCTGCTTCATCTCACGCTCGGCACCCTCGCGCACCTTGCGGCGCACGTCGGCCTTGGCACCCTCGGCCTCAAGCTCGGCGAGGTCGCTCTCGAGCTTCTTGGCGCGGGCTTCGAGGTCGGAGTCGCGGCGGTTCTCGATCTGCTGGCGCTCGACGGAGACGTGCGCCTCCAGCGACGGCAGGTCGCGCGTACGGCGCTCCTCGTCCACGAACGTGATCATGTACGCGGCGAAGTAGATGACCTTTTCGAGGTCCTTCGGCGCGAGGTCGAGCAGGTAGCCAAGACGCGACGGGACGCCCTTGAAGTACCAGATGTGGGTCACGGGAGCGGCAAGCTCGATGTGGCCCATCCGCTCGCGGCGCACCTTGGCACGCGTGACCTCTACGCCACAGCGCTCACAGATGATGCCCTTGAAGCGGACGCGCTTGTACTTGCCGCAGTAGCACTCCCAGTCCCGGGTCGGACCGAAGATCTTCTCGCAGAAGAGTCCGTCCTTTTCGGGCTTGAGGGTGCGGTAGTTGATGGTCTCCGGCTTCTTGACCTCACCGTGTGACCACTGACGAATGTCGTCAGCAGTGGCGAGGCCGATCCGCAGCTCGTCGAAGAAGTTGACGTCGAGCACTTGTCGTCAATCCCTCTTTCGGGGTCGATTCTTCAAGATGGTCTGAGGGGGGTCCCGGGGAAGACGGGGGCTCTTAGCGAGCCCCCGTCAGACCCGTCAGACCTCTTCGACGCTGCTCGGCTCGCGCCGGGACAGGTCGATACCGAGCTCCTCCGCAGCGCGGAAGACGTCCTCGTCCGTGTCGCGCATCTCGATGGACATGCCGTCCGAGGACAGCACCTCCACGTTGAGGCAGAGCGACTGCATTTCCTTGATGAGCACCTTGAAGGACTCGGGAATGCCGGGCTCAGGGATGTTCTCGCCCTTGACGATGGCCTCGTAGACCTTCACACGGCCGGTCACGTCGTCGGACTTGATGGTCAGCAGCTCCTGGAGTGCGTACGCGGCGCCGTATGCCTCCAGCGCCCACACCTCCATCTCACCGAAGCGCTGGCCACCGAACTGGGCCTTACCACCCAGCGGCTGCTGGGTGATCATCGAGTACGGACCGGTCGAGCGAGCGTGCAGCTTGTCGTCGACCAGGTGGTGCAGCTTCAGGATGTACATGTACCCGACCGAGATCGGGTCCGGGAACGGCTCGCCGGAGCGGCCGTCGAACAGGTTGGCCTTGCCCGAGGGCTGGACCAGACGGTCGCCGTCGCGGTTGGGGATCGTGGCCTCGAAAAGACCGGTGATCTCGTCCTCGCGGGCGCCGTCGAAGACCGGGGTGGCGACGTTGGTGCCGGCGGCGACCTGGTCGGCGCCGATCGCCTGGAGTCGCTGAGCCCAGTCGTCGGCGAGACCGGAGACGTCCCAGCCACGGCTGGCGAGCCAGCCGAGGTGGATCTCCAGGACCTGTCCCGGGTTCATTCGGGACGGGACGCCGAGCGGGTTGAGGATGATGTCGACCGGAGTGCCGTCCTCGAGGAACGGCATGTCCTCGATCGGAAGGATCTTCGAGATGACACCCTTGTTGCCGTGACGGCCGGCGAGCTTGTCGCCGTCCGTGATCTTGCGCTTCTGCGCCACGTAGACGCGAACCAGCTGGTTCACACCCGGCGGCAGCTCGTCGCCCTCTTCACGGTCGAAGACGCGGACGCCGATGACCTTGCCGATCTCGCCGTGCGGCACCTTCAGCGAGGTGTCACGCACCTCACGGGCCTTCTCACCGAAGATCGCGCGCAGCAGGCGCTCCTCCGGCGTCAGCTCGGTCTCACCCTTGGGCGTGACCTTGCCGACGAGGATGTCGCCGGCGACGACCTCGGCACCGATACGGATGATGCCGCGCTCGTCGAGGTCGGCGAGGACCTCCTCGGAGACGTTCGGGATGTCCCGGGTGATCTCCTCCGGGCCGAGCTTGGTGTCACGGGCGTCGACCTCGTGCTCCTCGATGTGGATCGAGGAGAGGACGTCGTCCTGCACGAGGCGCTGCGACAGGATGATCGCGTCCTCGTAGTTGTGACCCTCCCAGGGCATGAACGCCACGAGCAGGTTCTTGCCCAGCGCCATCTCACCCTCGCGGGTGGCGGGACCGTCGGCCAGGACCTGGCCCTCGATCACGCGGGCGCCCTCGTCCACGACAACCTTCTGGTTGACCGAGGTGCCCTGGTTGGAGCGGGCGAACTTGGCGATCCGGTACGTGGTGTACGTGCCGTCGTCGTTGGCGACGGTGATGTAGTCCGCGGAGACCTCCTGGACGACACCCGCCTTCTCCGCCTTGATGACGTCACCGGCGTCGACCGCGCAGCGGTACTCCATGCCGGTGCCGACGAGCGGCGCCTCGGACGTGATCAGCGGCACGGCCTGACGCATCATGTTCGCGCCCATGAGGGCACGGTTGGCGTCGTCGTGCTCGAGGAAGGGGATCATGGCCGTCGCGACCGACACCATCTGGCGCGGCGAGACGTCCATGTAGTCGACCTCGGTGCCCGGCACGTAGTCGACCTCGCCGCCACGACGGCGGACCAGGACGCGCGGCTCGGTGAACCGCATGTCGTCGCTCAGCGCGGCGTTGGCCTGCGCGATGACGAAGCGGTCCTCCTCGTCGGCGGTGACGTAGTCGACCTCGTCGGTGACCTGGCCGTCGACGACCTTGCGGTACGGCGTCTCGATGAAGCCGAACGCGTTGACGCGGCCGTACGAGGCGAGCGAACCGATCAGACCGATGTTCGGGCCTTCAGGGGTCTCGATCGGGCACATGCGGCCGTAGTGCGAGGGGTGCACGTCACGGACCTCGAAGCCGGCCCGCTCACGGGAGAGACCACCCGGGCCGAGCGCCGACAGGCGGCGCTTGTGGGTGAGACCCGACAGCGGGTTGTTCTGGTCCATGAACTGCGAAAGCTGCGAGGTGCCGAAGAATTCCTTGATCGACGCCACGACCGGGCGAATGTTGATCAGGGTCTGCGGCGTGATCGCCTCGACGTCCTGGGTCGTCATGCGCTCGCGCACGACGCGCTCCATACGAGCCAGACCCGTGCGGACCTGGTTCTGGATGAGCTCGCCGACGTTACGCAGACGACGGTTGCCGAAGTGGTCGATGTCGTCGGTCTCGACGACGATGTTCCGGCCCGACTCGCCGACCGTCTCGGTCTCACCGGCGTGCAGCTTGACCAGGTACTTGATGGTCGCGATGACGTCGTCGGTGGTGAGCACGCCGGCGTCCAGCGGCTCGTCCGCGCCGAGCTTCTTGTTCACCTTGTAGCGGCCGACCTTGGCGAGGTCGTAGCGCTTGGGGTTGAAGTAGAGGTTCTCGAGCAGCGTCTGAGCGGCCTCGCGCGTCGGCGGCTCGCCCGGGCGCAGCTTGCGGTAGATGTCGAGCAGCGCGTCGTCCTGGCCCTGGGTGTGGTCCTTCTCCAGGGTGGCGCGCATCGACTCGTACTCGCCGAACTCCTCGAGGATCTGCTCGGTCGTCCAACCGAGAGCCTTGAGCAGGACGGTGACGGACTGCTTGCGCTTGCGGTCGATGCGGACACCGACCATGTCGCGCTTGTCGATCTCCATCTCGAGCCAGGCACCCCGGGACGGGATGATCTTGGCCGTGAAGATGTCCTTGTCGGACGTCTTGTCGATGTTGGAGTCGAAGTAGACACCCGGCGAGCGGACCAGCTGCGACACGACGACACGCTCGGTGCCGTTGATGACGAAGGTGCCCTTGTTGGTCATGAGCGGGAAGTCGCCCATGAAGACCGTCTGGGACTTGATCTCGCCGGTCTCGTTGTTGGTGAACTCCGCGGTGACGAAGAGCGGGGCCGCGAACGTGAAGTCGCGCTCCTTGCACTCGTCGATCGAGTTCTTCGGCGGCTCGAAGCGGTGGTCGCGGAAGGTCAGGGACATCGACCCGGAGAAGTCCTCGATCGGGGAGATCTCTTCGAAGATCTCCTCCAGACCGGACTTGGTGGGGACGTCCTGCCCGCTCTCGAGAGCGGCCTCGACGCGAGACTTCCAAGCGGCATTGCCGAGCAGCCAGTCAAAGCTCTCGGTCTGCAGCGCAAGAAGGTTCGGAACCTCGAGGGGTTCCTTGATCTTTGCAAAGGAGATGCGCAGCGGGGCGGTGCTGGCGCCGTTGTTCGTATTGGCGGTCGAGGCGTTGCGCGAGGCGGCCAAGAGGGGGTCCTTCCGAGGGCTCGGACTCACTACGCGCGTACCGGTCCCACGTGGGCACAGGGAGAGACGTTTCTGATTCGGCCGGAAAGGCCAGGTCAGATCGGTTCAATCCAAGGTGCTCAAGCGAGGGCATGCCCCTGGTGACGGGCAGGGGACAGCTAACAGGCAGCGCAAAGGGTCAGTGTAGCCACTCGGCTCACTGATGTCCAGGGCGGATTCTTCGACACCCGCGTTGCTCTTCTCAAGTACCTCGGTACCTCGGTCGGCCGTGCGCCGCGCAGACGCAGATTAGTACTGCCCTCTTCGCCGTCGATCCATGCCTCGGATGCGGATCGTTGTGACGACGCGTCCTGAGAATTGCGCGCTGCGTGCGGTTCGTCAAGACCCCTCCGCTCCCCGGAGATGCCGCGGGAGCCGTCGCGGAGCCTGCGCCTGCGTCTCGCCGAGCAGACGGCGAAGATCACCATACTCCCCGAGGAGGCCCGTGCAAGGCACGCGTCGCGGGTACGCCGAAGGGCGACCACCCGGATGGGTGATCGCCCTTGGCGGTGCCCAGCGGCGCGCGAGCGCGCCTGCCGGGCGGGTGCGGGACCTTGCGGACCCGCGAGGTGTTACTTGACCTCGACGGAGGCGCCGGCACCCTTGAGGGACTCGGCGGCCTTCTCCGCGGCCTCCTTGGCGACCTTCTCGAGGACGGGCTTCGGGGCGCCGTCGACGAGGTCCTTGGCCTCCTTCAGACCCAGGGAGGTCAGCTCGCGCACGACCTTGATGACCTGGATCTTCTTCTCGCCGGCACCGGTGAGGATGACGTCGAACTCGTCCTGCTCCTCAGCGGCCTCGACCGGGGCGCCCGGGCCCGCGGGGCCGGCGACGGCGACGGCCGCGGCGGCGGTGACGTCGAACTTCTCCTCGAAGGCCTTCACGAACTCGGAGAGCTCGATGAGGGTCATCTCCTCGAACTGGGCGAGCAGGTCTTCCTGGCTGAGCTTCGCCATGATGGGCGATCCTTCCACTAATTCGGCGGGTGCCGGATGTACATGTAGGCGGGCGTACGTTCGGCCCGCTGCGACCGCGTCCCTAAAGGGGCACGATCAATGCGCGAGCCGAATTACTCGGCACCGCCCTGCTCGGCGAGCTTGACGCGAAGCGCTTCCGCGGTGCGGACGAACTTCGACGGCAGCGCCTGGAGGAGCGAGGCAGTCTGCGACTGCTTGCCCTTGAACGCGCCGGCCAGCTTGCTGAGCAGAACCTCGCGGGACTCGAGGTCCGCAAGCTTCTTGATCTCATCGGCGGACAGCGCCTTGCCATCAAGGACACCGCCCTTGATGATCAGGTTCGGGTTCTCCTTGGCGAAGTCACGAAGACCCTTCGCCGACTCCACCGGGTCACCGGTGATGAAGGCAACCGCCGTCGGACCATTGAACTGGTCGTCCAGCGAAGTGATCCCGGCCTCGTTGGCCGCAATCTTGGTCAGCGTGTTCTTCACCACGGCGTACTGGGCGTTCTCACCGAGCGAACGACGCAGCGTCTTGAGCTGCGCCACGGTGAGACCCCGGTACTCGGTCAGCACGGCGGCGTTCGAGCTGCGGAACTGGTCCGCGAGCTCGGCTACCGCGGCAGCCTTGTCGGGCCTTGCCATAGAGCGTCGGCCTCCTTCCGGGTGATGAGGACCGCTCAGAAGGGGCTGAACAAAACGAAACGCCCCGGCGCAGGCGCACGGGGCGTAGCTCAACCAGCTGCACTCAGAAGAGAGACATCCGGGAACTTTCCACGGTCACCTGCGCGGGTCGTCCGCATCCAGCGGATCCTTCGGCCACCGCACCCTCGAATGAAGGCACGGCAACGACCAGCGGTCTTTGGCTTCTGGGAAAGCGTACGTTACGTCGTCCGTGTCAGGCAAATCCGCCCGAACGGCGCCGATGGGTCGCCAGCGGGTCCGTCAGGCGCTCTGGCCCGCGCCCGCGCCGCCCCCGGCGCCCTTCATCATGTCGGCGAAGTCGAACGTCTCGTCGGCCGACGGGGCGCTGACCGCGACCTTGGCGCCGTAGTCCGAGTAGTGCGCGCTCATGGTCATCTTCCCCTGGGGCATGGCGAAACCGACGTTCGTCTGCACCGGGTAGCCGTCCTTGTTGATCCAGAGCTCGGTGTCGTAGCCCGTGATGCCGGCCTTCTTCGTGGTGTCGATGAGCTTCTGGCGGTCCTGGGCGGACATGCCGTCGAGCGCCTGGTTGCTGGCGGCCATCTCGTCGATGCTCAGGGTGCCCTTGTAGTGCTCGGCCGGGGCGCCGTCGATCTGCTCGGTACCGAGATGCTTCACGTTCGGCGAGTCCGTCAGGATCGCGAGCTGCTGGGCCGGGTCCTGCTTCGGGGCGCCACCACTCAGCGACGGAACGGACGAACCGGCGGCGCCGGCGATGGCGCCGAGGTCCATCTTCATCCAGTGCTTGCCGTCCATGTCCTTGGCCGCCGCAGCACCCATGTCCATGTACATGACGTTGTCGAGCTGGACCATCCGGATCTGCTTCGGCGCGTCCTTGCCGGCCTGCGCGAAGGCCGAACCACTCATCGTCATGTCCAGCGCCGCCGGGTCCCACGACTGGACGCCGGTCATCTCCATGTCGCCGCCGGCTCCACCGGGGACGCCCGTGGCCGCACCCGGGATCGACATCTTGATGGTGACCTTGGCCGACTTGGCCGCCGACGTCCTCTTGTACGCCGCCTGAAGCGCCGCCCGCGCGTCCTTGGGGCTCGACTGCTGGGAGCCCTGCTTCGGCGCGTCGTCGGCCTTCTTGGACCCTCCCCCGCCCTGGCACGCGGTGGCCCCCGCCACCAGTGCCGCGACCGTCGCCAGGGATATACCGGCGCGCTTGACGGTCCTGCTCATGTGTCCCCACCCCTTGATCCATCCGATGAACTCTTCTGCCAACGTAACTCAGCCCACTGACAGACCGCTCACAAAAAACCGGCCCCCGCGCCTCTGACGAGGTGCGGGGGCCGGTCTCAGGACGGACGTACGTACGTCTCCGTACGCGAACCCGCGACTGCCGGTGATCCGTGGGATCAGACGGCGGCCGGGTCCTCCTCGACGAGGAGGTTGCGGGTGCGGTTCTGGTCCAGGGTGATACCGGGGCCCATCGTGGTGGTGATGGTCGCCTTCTTGATGTACCGGCCCTTGGCGGCGGACGGCTTCAGACGGAGGATCTCCTCCAGAGCCGCACCGTAGTTCTCCACCAGCTTGGTGTCGTCGAAGGACACCTTGCCGATGATGAAGTGCAGGTTCGAGTGCTTGTCGACGCGGAACTCGATCTTGCCGCCCTTGATGTCCTCGACCGCCTTGGCGACGTCGGGGGTGACCGTACCGGTCTTCGGGTTCGGCATCAGGCCACGGGGACCGAGCACGCGGCCGAGGCGGCCGACCTTGCCCATGAGGTCCGGGGTGGCGACGACGGCGTCGAAGTCCAGACGGCCCTTCGAAACCTCGTCGATGAGCTCGTCGGAGCCGACGATGTCGGCGCCCGCGGCAAGCGCGGCCTCGGCACGGTCGCCGGTCGCGAAGACCAGGACCCGGGCGGTCTTACCGGTGCCGTGCGGGAGGTTCACGGTGCCACGGACCATCTGGTCGGCCTTGCGCGGGTCGACACCCAGGCGGAAGGCGACCTCGACGGTGGCGTCGAACTTGGTCGTGGAGGTCTCCTTGGCGAGACGGACCGCCTCGAGCGGCGCGTACAGCTTCTCCGCGTCGATCTTGGCGTCCGCAGCGCGGAGAGTCTTGCTGCGCTTCACTTCTGCTCCTGTAAGTGTTCAGGCATGGAGTCGTGGTGCGGGCCAGCGCTTGGCCCTACCACTGGAGGTCAGACGGGGGTGAGCTGAGATCAGCCCTCGACCGTGATGCCCATGGAACGGGCGGTGCCAGCGATGATCTTCGACGCGGCGTCGAGGTCGTTGGCGTTCAGGTCGGCGAGCTTCGTCGTGGCGATCTCGCGCACCTGAGCCTGGGTGATCTTCGCGACCTTGGTCTTGTGGGGCTCGCCGGAGCCCTTCTCGACACCAGCGGCCTTGAGGATCATCTTCGCGGCCGGCGGCGTCTTGGTGATGAAGGTGAAGGAGCGGTCTTCGTAGACCGTGATCTCCACCGGGATCACCCAGCCACGCTGCGACTCGGTCGCGGCGTTGTAGGCCTTGCAGAACTCCATGATGTTGACGCCGTGCTGGCCGAGCGCGGGGCCGACCGGCGGAGCCGGGTTCGCCGCACCGGCGTTGATCTGGAGCTTGATAAGCCCCGTGACCTTCTTCTTCTTGGGAGGCATTGCTCTCTCCGGGTCCTAGTGAGAGTGAACCGCCTGCATCCGATCAACCGGATGGAGGCATACCGCACAACGATAACGGGTATAGCTGCGCGGCTAAAAACCGAGCAGGTCAGAGGGGCTGCGAGAGCCCTTCTGACCTGCTCGGAAGTGCGGGTTCCAGAAGCCGGTGCCCGAAGGCGTCGCCCGGAGGCGTCAGTTCTTCTGGATCTGGTCGAAGCTGAGTTCGACCGGGGTCTCGCGGCCGAAGATCTCGACGAGACCCTTGACCTTCTTCGAGTCGGCGTTGATCTCGTTGATGGTCGCCTGGAGCGTCGCGAAGGGGCCGTCGGTGACGGTGACCGAGTCGCCCACCTCGAAGTCCAGGACCTGGACCTCGACCTTGCGCTGCGGAGCCGGCTTGCCCTCGGCCTCGGCTGCCTCGCGGGCGGCCTTCTCCTCGGCCTCGGGGGCGAGCATCTTGACGATCTCGTCCAGGGTCAGCGGATACGGGTCGTAGGCGTTGCCCACGAAGCCGGTGACACCCGGGGTGTTGCGGACGACGCCCCAGGACTCGTTCGTCAGATCCATGCGGACGAGAACGTAACCGGGCAGCTTGTTCTGCCGGACGTTCTTGCGCTCGCCGTTCTTGATCTGGACGATCTCCTCTTCGGGGACCTCGGCCTGGTAGATGAACTCCTCGACGTTCAGCGAGACGGCACGCTGTTCGAGGTTGGCCTTCACACGCTTCTCGTAACCGGCGTACGTGTGGATGACGTACCACTCGCCGGGCAGGAAGCGGAGCTCCTGGCGCAGGGCCTCGACCGGGTCGACCGGGGCGGCGGGCTCCGCCGGCTCCTCGGCCTCGTCGGCGGCGGACTCGTCCTCGTCGGCGGACTCCTCGTCCGACTCGGCGGCCTCGTCCTCGTCCTCGTCGGAGTCGGCGGCGGCGCTCGCCTCGACGGCCTCGGCGTCGTTGGCCTCGGCGTCGGTGTCGTCGGCCTCGGCGTCGTCGGACTCGACGTGCAGGGCAGCCTCTTCGGCCGCTTCGCCCGCAGCGGCGTCGGCAGCCTCGGCCTCGTCCTCGTCGGCCGCCTCGACGATGTCGAGCTCGTCCTCGACGGACTCGACCGACTCGATGGCGTCGTTCAGGTTCGGGTCAGACACGGTGGCTGCTTCTTCCTGGCTACAGATGGCGGTGGAACATGCGAAAGGGGCGCCAAAAGGGGCGCCCTTCGCGGATCAGCCGAAGACGTACTTGACTACCTGCGAGAAGCCGGAGTCAATCAACGTCACGATGCCAATCATGATGACGACGAACACGATCACCACGGAGGTGTACGTCGTCAGCTGGCTGCGTGTCGGCCAGACAACTTTACGGAGTTCGGCGACGACCTGCCGGTAGAAGAGCGCGAGACGGCCCAGAGGGCCCTTCTTTCCGCGCTTACCGCCCTTGCGGGCCTTCTTCTTCGAATCCTTGGACTCCGCTGCCTCGTCCTGGGCATCAGGCATGTCGATGGAGCCCACGGCGTCCGTCACGCTACTCACCTGATTCCGGGTCATGGCCGTGCCGCGCCCGGTGGAGCCGCACGGCGGTGCATTGAAGTACGTACATGCGCACACAACCTGGCGAAGGTGTGTGTAGCAGGGCCGGAGGGACTTGAACCCCCAACCGCTGGTTTTGGAGACCAGTGCTCTACCAATTGAGCTACGACCCTTTGTGGTTCCCCCAACCTACCGCATGTGGTGGTGTGGTCGGTGAGGGCCAACAGGCAGTGAGTGTACGTGGTCGGCGGCCCGGCGTCGAACAGCTTCCCCGCGAACGCCGTCGGCCCGCCGCCGTCGGACGCCGCCGTCGGACGCCTGTCCACATGCTGACCGGTCCGTGAAACGCGCGTGCTCCCCTCGGGGCGGGTCTGGGACCATGGCCGGTATGAGCGCTGCAACTCCCCCGCCTTCCTCCCCCACCGAGCGCCGGGTCTCCGCGCGCGTCGGCGCCATCTCCGAGTCCGCGACCCTCGCCGTCGACGCCAAGGCCAAGGCCCTCAAGGCCGCCGGGCGTCCGGTGATCGGCTTCGGCGCAGGTGAGCCCGACTTCCCGACGCCCGACTACATCGTCGACGCCGCCGTCGAGGCCTGCCGCAACCCGAAGTACCACCGGTACACCCCGGCCGGCGGGCTGCCCGAGCTCAAGGCGGCGATCGCCGCCAAGACGCTGCGCGACTCGGGCTACGAGGTCGACGCCTCGCAGGTCCTGGTGACCAACGGCGGCAAGCAGGCGATCTACGAGGCGTTCGCGGCGATCCTCGACCCGGGCGACGAGGTCATCGTGCCGGCCCCGTACTGGACGACCTACCCCGAGTCGATCCGCCTGGCGGGCGGTGTCCCGGTGGAGGTCGTGGCCGACGAGACGACCGGGTACCGGGTGTCGGTGGAGCAGCTGGAGGCGGCCCGCACCGAGCGCACGAAGGTCGTGCTGTTCGTCTCCCCCTCCAACCCCACGGGCGCGGTCTACAGCGAGTCCGAGGCCGAGGCGATCGGACGCTGGGCCGTCGAGCACGGCCTGTGGGTCATGTCCGACGAGATCTACGAGCACCTGGTCTACGGCAGCGCCACGTTCACCTCGCTGCCCGCGATCCTGCCCGAGCTGCGCGACCGGTGCGTCGTCGTCAACGGCGTCGCCAAGACCTACGCGATGACCGGCTGGCGGGTCGGGTGGATCATCGGCCCGAAGGACGTCGTGAAGGCGGCCACCAACCTCCAGTCGCACGCCACGTCCAACGTGAGCAATGTGGCGCAGGTCGCCGCGCTCGCCGCCGTCACCGGGAACCTGGACGCGGTCGCGAAGATGCGCGAGGCGTTCGACCGGCGGCGCCAGACGATGGTGCGCATGCTGAGCGAGATCGACGGCGTCGTCTGCCCGACGCCGGAGGGCGCGTTCTACGCCTATCCGTCGGTGAAGGGCCTGCTCGGCAAGGAGATCCGCGGCAAGCGCCCGGCGACCTCCGCGGAGCTCGCGGCGCTCATCCTGGACGAGGCCGAGGTCGCGGTCGTCCCCGGCGAGGCCTTCGGCACCCCGGGCTACCTGCGGCTCTCGTACGCGCTCGGCGACGAGGACCTGGTCGAGGGGGTCTCGCGGATCCAGAAGCTGCTGGCGGAGGCCAAGGACTGAGGTCCGCTCCGCTCCGGGGCCTCACCTACGGGAATCGTAGGTGAGGCCCCGTTTTTGTGTACGAGCGAGACCACCTTCAGGGAAAGGCCTACCGGTGCGGTGGGGCGTGCGGCAGGATCTTGGGATGGAGCACGTTCGCGACGTACGAGATCTGCCGAAGGCCCATCTGCATCTGCACTTCACGGGGTCGATGCGGCCCGCCACCCTGCTCGAGCTCGCCGACAAGTACGGCGTGCGGCTGCCCGACGCGCTGACCGGCGCGGAGCCGCCGAAGCTGCGGGCCACCGACGAGCGCGGCTGGTTCCGCTTCCAGCGCCTGTACGACGCGGCCCGGTCGTGTCTGCGCTCGCCCGAGGACATTCAGCGCCTGGTGCGCGAGGCCGCCGAGGAGGACGTCAAGGACGGTTCCGGCTGGCTGGAGATCCAGGTGGACCCCACCTCGTACGCTCCGCTGCTCGGCGGGCTCATCCCGGCCCTGGAGATCATCCTGGACGCGGTCGACGCGGCGTCGCGCGAGACCGGGCTCGGCATGCGGGTCGTGGTCGCGGCGAACCGTATGAAGCACCCCCTGGACGCGCGCACCCTGGCCCGGCTCGCGGTCCGCTACGCCGATCGCGGGGTGGTCGGATTCGGCCTGTCCAACGATGAACGCCGGGGCATGGCAAGGGACTTCGACCGTGCCTTCGCCATCGCGCGCGAGGGCGGGCTGCTCGCGGCTCCGCACGGGGGCGAGCTGTCCGGGCCCTCGTCCGTGCGGGACTGCCTCGACGATCTGCGGGCGCGGCGCGTGGGGCACGGGGTGCGGGCGGCGGAGGATCCGCGTCTGCTGCGGCGCCTCGCCGACAAGGGTGTCACTTGTGAGGTGTGCCCCGCGTCCAACGTCGCCCTCGGTGTCTATGAGAAGCCCGAGGACGTGCCATTGCGGGTCCTGTTCGACGCCGGTGTGCCGATGGCGCTGGGTGCGGACGATCCTCTGCTCTTCGGTTCGCGCTTGGCGGCGCAGTACGAGATCGCGCGTCGCCACCACGGGTTCGACGACGTGGAGCTGGCGGAGTTGGCGCGGCAGTCGATTCGTGGGTCGGCCGCGCCTGGTGACGTCCAGGAGAAGCTTCTGGCCGGGGTCGATCAGTGGCTGTCGTCGTGACGCCGGGGTGGGGGTGGGCGCGGCCGGCCGGGCAGGCCGCGTAGACACCCTGGGCTGCGCCCAGACCCGGGGTACGCCCCACCCCGCCCCTTCCCGAAACCCTCCGGGGGTCGAAAAGAAACCCCGGGGCTCCGGACCCCGTTCGCGCCTGAAGGGCGCTCGTCCTCAAACGCCGGACAGGCTGGCAACGCCCCAGCACAACCACAGGGGCGCGGGGAACTGCGCGGGGGTGGGGCAGGGCTGTCGCACCGGCCGGCACCGGGCCCCCCAGGGGCGCGGGGAACCGCGCAACACCCCGGCCAAGCCTGCCGCACCGCCCGGCACCGGACACTCAGGGCGCGGGGAACTGCGCGGGGGTGGGTCAAGCGATGCCACGTATGACCGTCCGCGCGACGGACCGCGCGAATTCCTCCAGGCCGCGGGGGCCCGCCCCGGACGGGGTCATGTCGTACGCGAACGCCCGCTGCGCGCACGCGCCGAGCAGCAGGCACGCCGCCGCATACGTGTCCGCGTCCGCCCCGACCCGCCCCGCCCCCCGCTCCGCACGGAGATACGCGTCGACCCACTCGATCGGCATGTGCGGCCCCGCCCCCAGCTCCCGCAGCGCCTCGTCATGGCGGCGTTTGAGCTGGGGGTCCGCGTACAGGGACGCCGCGATCGGGAAGCTCTCCGCGTAGAACAGCGCGGCCTGCCGGGCGATCTCGGTCAGGTTCTCCTCCACTGTGCGCTCGCCGGGCGCCTCGGCCAGCCCCTCGATCAGCGGCCCGAGCCGGGGCAGCCGCTCCTTGAGGACCGCGACGAACAGGTCCTCCTTGCTCGCGAAGTGCTTGTAGAGCGCCGCCTCCGAACACCCCGCCGCCTTGGCGATCTCCTTCGTCGTGGCGCGGGCGAGCCCGATGGTGCGCATCAGCTCGTGCGCGGCGTCGACGATGCGGACGCGGGCGGGCGCGGGCGGGCGGGAGGACTGCGAAGGCGACGGCGACGGCGACGGCGACGACTGCATGGGCGCTCCATCGGGACTTGACGGGTGGGTGAGTACTTACTCACTCTAGGGGTGAGTAAGTACTCACCCATCCAAGGAGTGGAGTGACGCCATGAGGCTCACGGTTTTCGGTGCCACCGGCGGCATCGGCAAGGAAATCGTCACGCAGGCCCTGGCGGCGGGGCACGACGTCACGGCGGTCGTCCGCGACCCGGCCAGGTTCGCCGTCACCGGCACGGGCCTCGGCACGGGCCTCACGGTCTTCCGCGCCGACCTGACCGACCCGGTCCCGCTGCGCGAGGCGATCTCGGGCCGAGACGCGGTGCTGTCGGGCCTGGGCGCCCGCAAGCGGTCCGACGCCGGAATCACGACCCGGCTCACCCAGGCGGTGCTGGGCGCGATGGAGGCCGAGGGGACGCGCCGCCTGGTCGTCGTGAGCGCGGCGCCGGTCGGGCCCGAGGCGCCCGGCGACGGCCTGCTCGACCGGGGCATGCGGTCCATGATCAGCGCGATCCTGAAGGACGTGTACGCCGATCTGCGCGCCATGGAGGCCGCGTTGGCGGCCTCCGCCACGGACTGGACCTCCGTACGTCCGCCCAAGCTCACCGACAAGCCCCTGACCGGGGTCTACCGCCGCGTCGTCGGCGGCACCCCCCGGGCCGCGCGGACCATCGCGCGGGCGGATGTGGCGCACGCCATGCTGGCCTGCCTGGACGACCCGGCCACGGTCAAGCAGGGCGTGGGGGTGGCGTACTAGAGGACGCGCGGGGCGTCAGAGCTCCACGCCGACACCCACCGGCTCGTTCACCAGCGTCACACCGAACGCGCGCTCCACCCCGGCCACCACCTCGCGGGCCAGCGCGAGCAGGTCCTCGGTCGTGGCGCCGCCCCGGTTGGTCAGCGCCAGGGTGTGCTTCGTGGAGATGCGGGCCGGGCCGCTCCCGTACCCCTTGGTGAACCCGGCCTTGTCGATCAGCCAGGCCGCCGAGGTCTTGGTGCGGTCGCCGCCGACGGGCCAGGCGGGAGGCGTCGTGTCCGCGCCGAGCCGGTCCTTCGCGCGGGCCAGGAAGGCCGCGTACGCCTCGTTGGTGAGGATCGGATTGGTGAAGAACGACCCCGCCGACCAAGTGTCGTGGTCCTCGGGGTCGAGCACCATGCCCTTGCCCGCGCGCAGCTTCAGGACGGTCTCGCGGGCGACGGCCGCCGGGACGCGGTCACCGGGCTCGACTCCGAGGGTGCGCGCGGTCTCGGCGTACTTGACCGGCGCGGACAGGCCGCCCGCATCCTCCAGCTCGAAGACGACACGGAGCACGGCATAGCGCTCGGGGTGCTGCTTGAAGCGGCTGTGGCGGTAGGAGAAGGCGCACTCGGCGTTGGTGAGCGTCACCGTGGCGCGCTCGAGCCGGTCATAGGCGACGACGTGCGTGAGGGTGCTGGAGACCTCCTGGCCGTACGCCCCGACGTTCTGGATCGGGGTGGCGCCGGCCGAGCCGGGGATGCCGGCGAGGCATTCGATGCCGGCGAGCCCGGCCTCGACGCTGCGCGCTACGGCGTCGCTCCACACCTCGCCGGCGGCGAGTTCGAGGCGGGTGCCGTCGAGGTCGAAGCCCCGGGTGGCGATGCGCAGGGCGGTCCCGGCGAAGCCCTTGTCCCCGATGAGCAGATTGCTGCCGCCGCCGATGATCAGGAGCGGGGTGCCGCTGTCGTCGGCCTCGCGCACGGCGGCGACGATCTCGGCGTCGGTGGTGGCCGTGATCAGACGGTCGGCCGGGCCGCCGAGGCGGAGGGTGGTCAGGGGGGCGAGGGGGGCGTCGTGGAGTTCCTGCACGGAGTCCAGCGTACGGGTGCGGGCGGGCCGGGGTGCGGCGGCCCGGGCGGCGCGGCCGCCCGTGACCGCCGGGGGGCGGCAGCCAGGGCGGCCCGCGTCGTCAGGCCAGTCGCACGACGGCCCGGGACATCCCGAGCACCTTCTGTCCCGCGCTCATCGCGGTGATGTCCACGCGGACCGTGCGCGCCTCGTCGTCGAGCTTGGCCGCCACCTTGGCGGTGACCTCGATCAGCGCGCCCTCGTCGTTCGGGACGACCACCGGCTTGGTGAAGCGGACGCCGTATTCGACGACGGCGCCGGGGTCGCCCGCCCAGTCCGTCACCACGCGCACGGATTCCGCCATCGTGAACATCCCGTGGGCGATGACGTCCGGGAGGCCGACCTCCTTGGCGAACTTCTCGTTCCAGTGGATCGGGTTGAAGTCGCCGGACGCGCCCGCGTACCGCACGAGCGTGGCACGGGTCACGGGGAAGGAGGCGGCGGGCAGCTCGGTGCCGGGCTCGACGTCCTCGTAACGGATCTTCGCGGTCATCTCAGGCCCCCTCGGCCGCTCGGGACACCAGCTTGGTCCACGCGGTCACGACGTGTTCGCCGTCCTCGTCGTGGACCTCGCCCCGGATGTCCAGAATGTCGTTGCCCGCAAGGGACTTGATCGCCTCGATGGTCGAGGTGACGGTGAGCCGGTCGCCCGCGCGGACGGGACGGCTGTAGGCGAACCGCTGGTCGCCGTGTACCACCCGGCTGTAGTCGAGGCCGAGCTGGGGGTCCTGGACGACCTGGCCCGCCGCCGCGAACGTGATGGTGAACACGAAGGTCGGCGGCGCGATCACATCGGTGTGCCCCAGCGCTTTGGCCGCCTCGGGGTCGGTGTAGGCCGGGTTCTCGTCCCCGACCGCCACGGCGAACTCGCGGATCTTCTCGCGGCCCACCTCGTACGGGGCGGTGGGCGGATAGGTCCGCCCCACGAAGGACTGGTCGAGCGCCATCGGCTGGCTACCTCCTGCGGATGAGGGTGAGAGGGGAACATCGGCTCGCGCACGTGAGCCTCACGCACGTCAACCTCGCGCACGTCAGCTCACGCACGTCGGCCTCGCGCACGTCAACGCCGAGAGGCCGCTCCCCGGTGTGGGGAACGGCCTCTCGAACGAGCCTGAATGCCAGACGCCGTTGTTAGCGGGTCTCGCGGTGCGCGGTGTGCGAGTTGCAGCGCGGGCAGTGCTTCTTCATCTCAAGACGGTCCGGGTTGTTACGCCGGTTCTTCTTGGTGATGTAGTTCCGCTCCTTGCACTCCACGCAGGCCAGCGTGATCTTCGGGCGGACGTCGGTGGCAGCCACGTGAGTGCTCCTTGACGGACGGGTTGACGGATGAACGCATGAAAGAGTAGCCGATCGAAGGACCGACCCCACAATCGGCTACTGTGTGTAGCGGTGACCGGACTTGAACCGGTGACACAGCGATTATGAGCCGCTTGCTCTACCGACTGAGCTACACCGCTTTGACACGGAGTCCCTCACCCGAAGGTGAGGGCTTCCGCACCAGAGCCCCAATACGGAATCGAACCGTAGACCTTCTCCTTACCATGGAGACGCTCTACCGACTGAGCTATTGGGGCGAGCGAGGAAGACATTACACGGTCCCTCGCCGATCGCCCAAATCCGTTTCGCGCCGCCGCACCAGCGGTCTCCCGAGGGACCCTCCCAGCGGTCCCGTAGGCCACTCAGGGCCACACCGGTACGACTATTTCGCTCCTCCTCGATGCGTGCCGCGGCCGCCCCTAGGCTCGCCTCACGCTGCGTGATCTGCCCGCCCGAGCCCGATCACCCGAGCCCGCTCACCCGAGCCCGAGCCCGACGCAGGAGCGCGATGTCCGACAGCCACCAGCAGCCGGCCCACTCCCCCGGCACCGGCGAGGGCCCTGACCCCGCCTCCGGCTCCTCGCTGCTGCTGTGCGGCGCGCTGCTCGCCGACGGACGCGGCGTGGACGTGCGGCTCGGCGGCGGTCGCATCGAGGCGGTGGGCACGGCCGGCAGCCTGGCCGCGCCCGGCTCCTCGCGCGTCGACCTGAACGGGTTCCTGCTGCTGCCCGCCCCCGCCGAGCCGCACGCCCACAGCGACACCGCCCTGACCGCCCTCGGCGCGGAGGGCCCGGTCTCCTACGCGGTCGAGGAGGTCCAGCGCCGGGCCACCGAAGCGGCCCTGCTCCAGCTCGGGCACGGCGCCACCGCGCTGCGCTCGCACGTACGCATCGACGAGGTGAGCGGGCTCGACCCGCTGGAGGCGGTGCTCCAGACCCGTCGCTCCCTGCGCGGCCTCACCGAGCTCGCCGTGGTCGCCGTACCCCGGCTCCTGACCGGGGTGGCCGGCGCCGACGGGCTCGCGATGCTGCGCGACGCGGTCAAGATGGGCGCCTCCGTGGTCGGCGGCTGCCCCGATCTGGACGCCGACCCGGCCGGTTACGCGCAGGCCGTCTTCGAGCTCGCCGCCGAGCACGGCTGCGCGGTGGACCTGCACACCGACGGCACCGACCCGGCGCGCCTGGCCCGGCTGGCGGCCATGTCCGGCGGTCTGCGCCCGGGTGTCGTCATCGGCCCCTGCGGCGGCCTGTCCCGCCTCCCACGCGAGACCGCGGCCCGGGCCGCCGACCAACTCGCCACGGCAGGCGTCGCGGTGACCTGTCTGCCCCAGGGCGGCTGCGGTATGACGGACCGTCAATCCGTGGCGCCGGTACGTCTGTTGAGGTCGGCAGGGGTGCGACTCGCCGCCGGGAGCGGGACGTTGCGCGACGTCTCCAACCCGGTCGGGCGCGGCGACCCCCTGGAGGCCGCCTATCTCCTCGCCTCGCAGGCCGGGCTGCGCCCCGAGGACGCGTACGCGGCGGTCAGCACGGTGGCGCGCGAGACGATGGGCCTGCCCGAGGTGCGCGTGGAGGCGGGCTTCCCCGCCGAACTGCTCGCCGTACGCGGCGAACGCATCGCCGGCGCCCTCTCCCTCGCCTACAGCCGCATCGTCATCCACCGGGGCCGCGTGGTGGCCCGTACCAGCGCGGTGCGTGAGTACTGCGACTCGGCGGCGGCCGTCGCCCTCGACCTTCCCCGGCAGGGCCGGGCCGAGTCCTCACGGGGCGAACCGGGCTGAGCCGGCGGCCACGCGCACGCACCGCGCCCGGGGGCCCGGTGGCCCCCGGGCCTCAGCCCCAGCCCCAGCCCCGCCCCGCCAGCGGACCGCGCCATCTCCGCGTACCGTCGTGACCATGCGCATTGTCATCGCTGGAGGTCATGGTCAGATCGCGCTGCGCCTTGAGCGGCTGCTCGCGGCGCGCGGCGACGAGGTGGCGGGCATCATCCGCAAGCGGGAGCAGGCGGACGCCCTGCGGGAAGCCGGCGCCGAGCCGGTGGTGCTCGACCTGGAGTCCGCCTCCGTGGACGAGGTCGCCGACGTGCTCAAGGGTGCGGACGCGGTGGTGTTCGCGGCCGGCGCGGGCCCGGGCAGCGACGCGGCCCGCAAGGAGAGCGTGGACCGCGCGGCGGCCGTCCTGCTCGCCGACGCGGCGCAGCGGGCGGGCGTACGCCGCTACGTCATCGTGTCGTCGATGGGCGCGGACGCCTCGCACGCGGGCGACGGCGTCTTCGACGCCTACCTGCGCGCGAAGGGCGCGGCCGACGACGCCGTACGCTCCCGCGCGAGCCTGGACTGGACGGTCCTGCGCCCCGGATCGCTGACCAACGACGCGGGCAAGGGCCTGGTCTCCCTCGCCGCCTCGACCGGCCGCGGCGCCATCCCCCGCGACGACGTGGCGGCGGTCCTGGCCGAACTCGTGGACACCCCGGCCACGTCGGGCCTGACCCTGGAACTCATCGCGGGCTCCACACCGGTCACGGTCGCGGTCAAGGGCGTGGCAGGCAACTGAGCGCGCCTTCGGCGATGCTCAAACGGGAGCCAGGACTGCGGCAGGGGCCCCGAAGTCGCGCAGGGTGAGGGCGTTCTTGACCGCCGAGCCGTCGGGCGCGGTGAACTCCTGCTCCACCCGGACCACGCGCCCCTTCCCGTCGATCCACACGGAGTTGGCGAAGGAGTCGACACCGGCGAGGTTGCCGGCGGCGACCGGGTCGACCGCCTTCAGGTCGGCCGGAGTGGTCCGGGCGGTCAGCCGGCGCGTGGGACCGGTCCCCTCGTCGTCGCCGACGGCGCCCTTGGCCCCGTGGACGGCGAGGAAACGGGCGTAACCGCGCAGGTTTCCGGCCGGAATGCCACCTTCCGCCGTTGCGGCGTCGAAGGAGGCCCAGGCGCCGCTGCCGGACACGGGGCGCCGGTAGACCCGGGTGGCCGTAATGATCACGTCCTCGTCCGGGGCCCCGCTGGTCTCCTCCGCGAGGCGCCCGGTGAGCGGACCGTTGAGGTTCACCCGCCCCTGGGCCTGGTAGACCTGCTCGCCGTTGCGCAGCGAGATCGCCCTCAGCTGCGCCGAGCAGGGCCGCGTGTCCGCGCCGTCCAGCAGCTTCACCGCCGCGTCCTCGGCCGTGGCGCCGCCGCCGCACCCCGACACCAGCAGGCCCACCAAGGCCGCCGCGAACCCGCCCGCTCTTCTCCCCCGCCCACGCGTGAGGCCCGCCACCCGCACCACTCCCCCTCGGAACACGAAGAAACCCCCGGTGATCCGCGTTACTGCGGATCACCGGGGGTTTCACCCAGTGTGGCGGCGCCAGGATTCGAACCTGGGTAGGCAGAGCCGACGGATTTACAGTCCGTTCCCATTGGCCACTCGGGCACACCGCCATGGGATGTCGCCACCGGATCTCCGCTGTGGGGCGGTGCTCCGTGGCAACGACGTAAACGATACCTGATGCTCAGGGGTGCTTCGCCACCCCATTGATCAGCGCTCTCCCGCGCGGGGGGTGGCTAGGCTTTGGGACGGTGGTTCGGCAGTGGGGCCGGGTCGCCGCGCGCCCGGCCGCCGGCTCGTGCGCACCCCCGACACACCCCGATCCAAGGAGCCACAGGACATGGCCGACTCCAGTTTCGACATCGTCTCGAAGGTCGAGCGGCAGGAGGTCGACAACGCCCTCAACCAGGCCGCCAAGGAGATCTCGCAGCGTTACGACTTCAAGGGCACGGACGCCTCGATCTCGTGGTCCGGCGAGAAGATCCTCATGCAGGCGAACGGCGAGGAGCGGGTCAAGGCGATCCTCGACATCTTCGAGTCCAAGCTGATCAAGCGCGGTATCTCCCTGAAGTCGCTGGACGCGGGCGAGCCGCAGCTGTCCGGCAAGGAGTACAAGATCTTCGCCTCCATCGAGGAGGGCATCTCCCAGGAGAACGCCAAGAAGGTCGCCAAGGCCATCCGCGACGAGGGCCCCAAGGGCGTCAAGGCCCAGGTCCAGGGCGACGAACTGCGTGTCTCCTCCAAGAGCCGCGACGACCTCCAGGCCGTCCAGGCCCTGCTCAAAGGCAAGGACTTCGACTTCGCGATCCAGTTCGTGAACTACCGCTGACCCCTGCCGCCGGCCCGGTCCGCCCCCGCTCGGGGCGTCCGGTCGTGGTGTCTGATTTCCGCCAGCGCGAGGGGCGGTCGGGGTCGCAGACTCGGTGTCGTACGCAAAGAAGGGAAAGTGCGATGACTGTTTACGCGACCCTCGAAAGCCCCCTGGGTGCGCTGTTGCTCGTGGGGCAGGAGTCGGCGACCGCGCCGGGCGGGACCGCGCTGGTCTCGCTCTCCGTGCCGGGGCAGAAGGGCGGCGCCGTGGTCGGGGACGGGTGGCGGCGGGCGCCGGGGGCCTTCGCCGCGATCTCCGCGCAGCTGCGGGCGTACTTCGCCGGTGAGCTGACCCGCTTCGACATCGAGTACGCCGCGGACGCGCCCGGCACCGCCTTCCAGCGCCGGGTCTGGGCCGAGCTGGACGCGATCGCGTACGGGACGACGACGTCGTACGGGGAGATCGCGCGGCGGCTCGGCGCCTCCCCGGTGATGGTGCGCGCGGTCGGCACCGCGATCGGGCGCAACCCCCTGCTCGTCGTGCGGCCCTGCCATCGCGTGATCGGCTCCGACGGCTCCCTCAAGGGGTACGCCGGCGGCCTGGAGCGCAAGGCGGCGCTGCTCGGGCTCGAGGGCGCGCTCGCCTCATGAGCGAGGGGCTGTTCCGGCTGCCGCGGCCCGGGCGGGCCGAGATCGCGCCCGGCGCGGTCCATGTGCCGGACTGGCTGCCGCTGGAGGGCCGGCGCGAGCTGGTCGCCGCCTGCCGGGAGTGGGCGCGCGGGCCGGTGCCCATCCGGCACACCGTGCTGCCAGGCGGCGGCGTCATGTCGGTGCGGACGGTGTGCGTCGGATGGCACTGGCAGCCCTACCGCTACACGCGCACGGCGACGGACGTGAACGGGCACGCGGTCGCCGCGTTTCCGGAGTGGCTGCGGGAGTTGGGGCGCTCGGCGGTCGCCGCCGCCTATGGCAACCCGGACGCCGGGGCGCGCTACCGGCCCGACACCGCGCTCATCAACTTCTACGACGGCGCCGCGACGATGGGCCTGCACCAGGACAAGGACGAGCGGTCCGACGCGCCCGTCGTCTCGCTGAGCATCGGCGACAGCTGTGTCTTCCGCTTCGGCAACAGCGAGAACCGGGGCCGGCCCTATACGGATGTGGAGCTGGCCTCCGGCGATCTGTTCGTCTTCGGGGGGCCGTCCCGTTTCGCGTACCACGGCGTCCCCAAGGTGCTCCCGGGCACCGGCGATCCGGCGGCCGGTCTCGCCCGTGGGCGGCTCAATATCACCTTGCGCGAAACGGGACTTGACGGGTGAACGCCTCAATTCACCCTGCCCCACCCCCTGTTGGTCAGCGGCTGCGTGAATTGCCGAACAGGATGCGGTAGATGATCAGCAGGACGAGCGAGCCGCCGATCGCGGCCACCCAGGTCGCGCCGTCGTAGAAGCTGTGGGCGACGGGCCGGTCCAGCCAGCGGGCCGATATCCAGCCGCCGACGAACGCCCCCGCGATCCCGATGAGCGTCGTGCCCACGAGACCGCCCGGGTCGCGGCCGGGGAGCAGGACCTTGGCGATGACTCCGGCGATCAGACCGAGGACGATCCAGCTGACCATGCCCATGGCGGGAACCTGCCTTTCGTGCGTACGCGCTCACGGGCACTTGCCGTGTTGCGTAATTCCGCAACTGACGTCTTCGCCGGGGAAGACGCCCGAAGGGCCCGCGCGGTTGCGGCTCTCAGCGCGCGGCGAACGGCTCGTTCGTGGAGACGATCTCCTTGCCCAGGGGCAGCAGGGACACCGGGATGAGCTTGAAGTTGGCGATGCCCAGCGGGATGCCGACGATCGTGACGCAGAGCGCGATGCCGGTGACGATGTGGCCGAGCGCGAGCCACCAGCCCGCCAGGACCAGCCACAGGACGTTGCCGACGCAGGAGGGCGCGCCCGCGCCGCGCCGGTCCACCACGGTGTAGCCGAACGGCCAGAGCGCGTACCTGCCGATGCGGAAGGCGGCCACCCCGAAGGGGATGCCGATGATCGTGACGCACAGCAGCGCGCCGGCCAGGAGGTAGCCGAGGAACATCCAGAAGCCGCACAGAATCAGCCAGATGATGTTCAGAATTGTCTTCACGGGCGGCGACCTGCCATTTGTTCGAGTCGGGCGATGCGTTCCGCCATGGGCGGATGGGTCGAGAACAGTTTGGACACTCCCTGACCGGGGCGGAAGGGGTTGGCGATCATCATGTGGCTGGCCGTCTCGATCTGCGGCTCCGGGGGCAGCGGCAGCTGCTGGGTGCCCGCTTCGAGCTTGCGCAGCGCGCTGGCCAGGGCCAGCGGATCACCGGTGAGCTGGGCTCCGGACGCGTCCGCCTCGTACTCACGTGAGCGGCTGATCGCCAGCTGGATCACCGAGGCGGCCAGCGGGCCGAGCAGCATGATCAGCAGCATGCCGAAGATGCCGGGCCCCTCGTCGTCGTTGGAGCGGCCGAACGGGATCAGCCACGCGAAGTTGACCAGGAACATGATCACCGACGCGAGGGCGCCGGCGACCGAGGAGATGAGGATGTCGCGGTTGTAGACATGGCTGAGCTCATGGCCGATCACGCCCCGCAGCTCGCGCTCGTCCAGGATCCGCAGGATCCCGTCCGTGCAGCACACCGCCGCGTTGCGCGGGTTGCGGCCCGTCGCGAAGGCGTTGGGCGCCTGGGTGGGCGAGATGTAGAGCCGGGGCATGGGCTGGCGCGCCTGCGTCGAGAGGTCGCGGACCATCCGGTAGAGCTCCGGGGCCTCGAACTCGCTGACCGGGCGCGCGCGCATGGCCCGCAGCGCCAGCTTGTCGCTGTTCCAGTACGCGTACGCGTTGGTGCCCAGCGCGACCAGGAGCGCGACGATCAGCCCGGTGCGCCCGAAGAAGCTGCCGATGACGATGATGAGCGCGGACAGTCCTCCGAGAAGGACAGCGGTCTTCAGCCCGTTGTGCCGGCGGTGCACGGTACGCCCTCCAAGTGGTGCGGTGGGGAGCCTTCGCAGGTGGTCCTCCCGATGTCCAGTGGACTCTCCCGTACTGGTCAACGCCAGGCGGGGGACGCTGGTTCCCTTGTGCGCGCCGAAGGGCGGTTACGCCGTCCGTGTCCGCTCAGCGCGGCGCGGGCAGCCCGGCGAGTTCCAGCGCCTTCGGGTCGGGCTCCAGCTCGCTCGTGCAATGCGCGCAGCGGGTCGCGATGCCGGGAACCTGGGAGTAGCAGGCGGGGCAGTCGCGCAGCGCGGCCTTGATGTCCACCGGCTTGTCCTTGCGGTCGAAGCGGGCCTGCACCTTCATCATGGGCACGACGACGACGAAGTACAGCACCGCCGCCGTGATCACGAAGGCGATGGCCGCGGCGACGAACTTGCCGTAGGGGAACGTCACGCCGTCGGCGCTGAAGGTCGCCGTGCTGAAGTCGCCGGTCGAGCGGGTGGCCAGGCCGATCAGCGGGGTGATGAACGCGGTGCTGAAGCCCGTGACCACCGCCGTGAAGGCCGATCCGACGGCCAGACCGACCGCCATCGTCACTATGTTCCCGCGCAGGATGAAGTCCTTGAACCCGCTCAGCACCGCTCTGCTCCCTGATGTCTCTCGTCGTGTTCCGCGCCGTCGCACGCGCGTGCGCGCCGGGATGTACGCGTACGACACTGCCGTCTCCAGGGCGCCGGCGCCAAACCGCGCCCTTGGCGCCGCGCCCCGCGGACCTCAGAAGAGGGTCACGGTGGCGAAGTGCAGGACCAGTTGGGGCAGGCCGGACAGGACGACCCCGGCGACGGCGGTGAGCCCGATGGCGAGCGAGAGCGGGGCGGGGACGCGGGCGCGTACGGGCCGCTCGGCCGGGGACCCGGGCCCGGATCCGTGCGCGGACTCGTTCACGGACGGGTTCGTGGTCTCGTGCACGGACTCGTTCGCGGACTCGTCGGCGGTCCGCGCCGGGCGGAACAGGAGCGCGGTCCAGCGCAGGTAGTAATAGAGGGCGACGACCACGTTGAGCGCCATGACGACCGCGAGCCATCCCAGGCCCGCGTCGACGGCCGCCGAGAAGACGGTGACCTTGGCGAACAGGCCGATGATGCCCGGCGGGAGGCCTGCCAGGCACAGCAGGAAGAAGGCGAGCGCGAGCGCGGCCAGGGGGCGCTCGGCGTACAGGCCCCGGTAGTCGCCGAGGCGGTTCAGGGGCCGCTCGCGGGCCACCAGGGCGGCGACCGCGAACGCGCCCAGGTTCACGACGGCGTACATCAGGGCGTACGCGACGGTCGCGCCGACCTTGCTGTCGCTGGAGTACGCGGCGGCCGCGATCGGCACCAGGAGGTAGCCGGCCTGGCCCACCGAGGACCAGGCCAGCAGCCGGACCGCGCTGTGGGCGCGGGTGGCGGACTGGCGCAGGGCGGCCGCGTTGCCGAGCGTCATGGTCAGCGCGGCGAACACAGCGAGCGCCGGGCCCCACACGTCGGCGTACGCGGGGAAGGCGACGACCGTCACCAGGATGAGCCCGGAGAAGCCGACCGCCTTGCCGACGACGGAGAGGTAGGCGGCGATGGGCAGGGGGGCGCCCACATAGGTGTCGGGCACCCAGAAGTGGAAGGGCGCCGCCGCCGTCTTGAAGGCGAAGCCGACCAGGGTCAGGACGACGCCCACCTCGGCGACGGTCGCCAACTGGCCGGGAACGGTGGCCAGTTGGGTGGCGAGTTCGGTGAGGTGCAGGGTGCCGGTCGCCGCGTACACGAAACTGACGCCGAGCAGCATCACGGCCGTCGCCGTCACCGACGACAGGAAGAACTTCAGGGCCGCCTCGGAGGAGAGCCGGTCGCCCCTCTTGAGGCCGACGAGCGCGAAGGCGGGCAGCGAGGCGACTTCCAGGGCCACGACGAGGGTGGCCAGGTCGCGGGCGGCGGCCAGCAGGGCCGCGCCGGCCGCCGAGGAGAGCAGCAGGAACCAGAACTCGCCGGCCGGGAGCTTGTCCTCGGTGTCCTTCATGGCGAGCAGCGCGGTGAGCAGGGCGCCGCCCAGGACCAGCGCCTGGATGACGAAGGCGAACTGGTCGGCGGTGTAACTGCACGCGTCGGGGTTGGCGGTCAGACAGAACGTGGAGCGGCTGCCGGTGCGCAGCGGCGTGAGCGAGGCGAGCGCCACGACGAGCCCTGCGGCGGTGATCCAGCCGAGGAGCGGCTTGCGCCGCGCAGGCAGGAACAGGTCGGCGAGCAGCACGACCAGGGCCAGGACCGCCGTGATCAGGGGTGGCGCGATCGCGGTCCAGTCGACGGACTGGACCAGGCTCGCGGTGCCGGCCGCCGCGGTGGTGACGTCGGGGGTCACGACTTGCCTCCTGCGAGGAGCTTCTGGACGGCCGGGTCGGTGAGGCCGAGGAGGACCGCGGGCCAGAGCCCGGCGAGGACGGTGAGCGCGACGAGCGGGCTCCAGGCGGCGAACTCATGGCCCTGGATGTCGGCGAGCACGGGCCCTTCGGCGGGCTTGGCGCCCATGCAGACCCGGCGCACGACGACCAGCAGGTACGCGGCGGTGAGCAGGGTGCCGAGGGCCGCGATGGCCACGAAGGTGCGGTAGGCGGGGCGGCTGAGTCCGGCCGCCGGGTCGAAGGCGCCGAACATCGCCAGCATCTCGCCCCAGAATCCGGCGAGTCCCGGCAGCCCGAGCGAGGCGACCGCCGCGAAGGCGAGCAGGCCGCCGAGGCGCGGGGCCCGGCCGTAGAGCGCGGCTCCGGTGGCGCCGGCCAGGGTGTCCAGGTCGGCGGTGCCGTAGCGGTCCTTGAGGGCGCCGACCAGGAAGAACAGCAGGCCGGTGATGAGACCGTGCGCGATGTTGGCGAAGAGCGCGCCGTTGACGCCGGTCGGGGTCATCGAGGCGATGCCGAGCAGCACGAAGCCCATGTGGCCCACGGAGGAGTACGCGATCAGCCGCTTCAGGTCGCCCTTGTTGCCCTCCTTGGCCAGGGAGAGGCAGGCGAGCGACCCGTAGATGATCCCGGCGACCGCGAAGGCCGCGAGGTAGGGCGCGAAGGTGTGCATGCCGTGCGGCGCGACCGGCAGCACGATCCGTACGAACCCGTACGTGCCCATCTTCAGGAGCACCCCGGCGAGCAGCACCGATCCGACGGTCGGGGCGGCGGTGTGGGCGTCCGGGAGCCAGCTGTGCAGCGGGAACATCGGGGTCTTGACCGCGAGCCCGATCCCGATCGCCAGAACGGCGACCACCTGCACCGACGTGGTCAGTCCCCGGCCGTTGTCAGTGGCGAGTGCCACCATGTCGAACGTGCCCGCCTTGACCCCGATCAGGAGCAGGCCGAGCAGCATGACGACCGAACCGAGCAGCGTGTAGAGGATGAACTTCCAGGCGGCGGCGGCCCGTTCGGCCCCGCCCCAGCGGGCGATGAGGAAGTACATCGGGATGAGGACCATCTCGAAGGCGAGGAAGAACAGCACGAGATCGAGGACGGCGAAGGTGGCGAGGGTGCCGGACTCGAGGACGAGCAGGAGCGCGACGAACGCCTTCGGGTTGGTTCCCTGCCCACGCGGGGGCGATCCGTAGCTGTACAGCGCACAGAGGAAGGTCAACAGCGCGGTCAGGACGAGGAGGGGGAGGGAGATGCCGTCGATGCCGAGATGGATGTGGACGTTGAGAGCCGGGATCCACTGGATGTCCGTCGTGGCCTGCATCTTCGACGGGTGGCCCCGGTCGAAGCCCAGCGCGAGGACGATCGCGGCGATGAGGATCACGCCGGTCACGGTCACGCCGTGGCGCAGCACGGCCTGCTCGGGGCTGCGGCCCTTGAGACCGGGCGGCGCGGGCAGCAGCGCCGCCACGGCCCCGATCAGGGGGAGGACGACGATGAACGCCAGAAGGAACCGCATCACGGACTCGCTGATATCAATCACGGCTCAGGACCCCGAGGTGACGTTGGCAAGGACGACCACGGCGGCCGCCAGGACGAGGGAGCCGGCCAGCAGCGCGCCGAGGTAGCGCTGCACATTGCCGTTCTGCGCGCGGCGCACGGCCCAGCCGAGCCCGCGTGGCCCGGCGCTCGCGGCGCGTACGTAGGTCTCGACGACTTCCCGGTCAAGGAAGCGGACCAGGCCGGCCGCCGCGAGGACCGGGCGGACGAACAGGGCGGAGTACACGGCGTCCAGGTGGAAGCCGTTGGCCGCGTGGCGGTGCAGTGGGCCGAGCAGGAGCCGGCCGGGGTCGGCGGGGTCGGGGGCGGAGGCGATGGACCCGTAGACCTCGGTGTGGCTGGCGATGGCCTCCTCCTCGACCAGGCCGGCGCCGCCCTCGGGGTGGGCGGCGACGGCGCCCATCGGGGTACGGGCGGCCCGCGCCGAGGTGTGGCGCCAGGCGGCGTAGGTGACCAGAGCGCCGATGAGCGCGACACCCGTGGACAGCACGGCGGTGGTGAGGGCCGGCGTGAGGGGCCGCCCGTCGAACCAGCCGGCGAGACGTCCCGTGGTGAGTCCGAACGCGAGGGAGGGGACGGCGAGCACCCAGAGCACGGCGTTCATGACGACCGGCTGCCGCCTTGGGGTCTCCCCTGCTCGAACGGAGTGGAGAGCGTGGGGAAGGTCCGGGGCCTCGGCTTCCCTGCCCCGGAAGGCGAGCAGCCACAGGCGCGTCGCGTACGCGGCGGTGAGCAGGGCGGTGACCAGGCCGGCGATCAGCACGGTCCACCCGGCGCCGGACGGGGCGACATGGCTCTCGCCGAGCGCGGTGTGCTCGGCGGCGGACAGCACGGCCTCCTTGGAGAAGAAGCCGGCGAAGGGCGGGATCGCGGCGAGCGCGAGCAGCGCGACGGTCATCGTCCAGTACGCGTCGGGGATCCTCTTGGCCAGGCCCCCCATGCGGGACATGGCGGTCAGGGAATTGGTGCCGGAGGCGTGGATGATCACGCCGGCGGCGAGGAAGAGCAGCGCCTTGAAGGCGCCGTGCGACAGGAGGTGGAAGACGGCGGCGCCGCGGTCGCCGACGGCCAGGGCGCCCGACATGTAGCCGAGCTGACCGATGGTCGAGTAGGCGAGGACCCGTTTGATGTCGTCCTGCGCGAGCGCGGCGAGCGCCGAGCCGACCATGGTGATCGCGGCCATCACGGCGAGCACGGTCATCGCGGCCGCCGACGCGGCGAAGACGGGCAGCAGCCGGGCCACGAAGTAGATGCCGGCGGCCACCATGGTCGCGGCGTGGATCAGCGCGGAGACCGGAGTCGGGCCGGCCATCGCGTCGGGCAGCCAGGTGTGCAGCGGGAACTGGGCGGACTTGCCGGCCACCCCGGCGAGCAGCAGCAGCGCGATGAGGGTGGGGTGGCCGATCCCACCGGTCAGGGCGGCCTGCACGACGCCGGTGATCCGGAACGTACCGGCGTCGGTGGCCAGCGCGAACAGGGCGATCAGGAAGGGGACGTCGCCGAGCTTGGTGACCAGGAAGGCCTTCAGGGATGCGGCGCGCGCCTCGGGGGTCTCCCAGTAGTGGCCGACCAGGAAGTACGAGCAGATGCCCATGATCTCCCAGCCGACCAGAAGCACCATGAGGTCGCCGGAGTAGACGACGAGGAGCATCGCGGAGGTGAACAGGGAGACGAGCGCGGCGTAGGAGGTGTAGCGCGGGTCGTCGCGCAGATAGCCCGTCGAGTAGAGCTGGACGCAGGTGGCGACGAGGCCGACGAGAACGGCGACGAGGACCGCGAACCCGTCCAGATGGAGGGCGAGTTCGATCGGTACGGAGCCGGTCGGGGTGAGCCTGGTGGCGGCGTCGATCGTCTTGCCGCCGCCCTGGTCCACGGCGACGGCGATCGCGAGACCGAACGCGGCGAGCGTCGGGAGCACCGCGAGCGGGCGGACGAAGCCGGGAACGCGGCGGCCGAGCAGCAGGGCGGCCGCGGCGCCCAGGAACGGCAGGACGGGGACCAGGACGGCGAGGGTCGTGGTGGTCACGCGGCGGCCTCAGCCTTCTGCGCCGGGGCGGCGGGGTCTTCGGGGTCCGCCGGGCCGTGGCCTTCGGCGGTGTCGCGGAGCTTGTCGATGTCGGCGGTGCCTCGGTTGCGGTACACCGCGAGCACGATCGCCAGACCGATGCCGATCTCGGCGGCGGCGATGGCGATGGTGAACAGGGTGAGCGCCTGGCCCGCGTGCAGGCTGTCACGCAGCCAGACGTCGAAGGCGACGAGGTTGAGGTTGACGGCGTTGAGCATCAGCTCGACGGACATCAGGACCAGGATCGCGTTGCGCCGCGCGAGCACACCGTAGAGGCCGACGCAGAACAGGAGGACGGCGAGCACGGCGGGATAGGCGAGGTGCATCAGCGCGTCTCCGTCTCACGGGGGGCGGCGGGGCCGGGGGCCGCGCCGAAAGCGTCGTCGGCGAGTGAGGCCGTGGCGTCCCCCGGGCCGCTCCTGCGGGAGAGCACGATCGCGCCGACCAGGGCCGCGAGGAGCAGGACGGACAGCGCTTCGAAGGGCAGCACCCAGTGCCGGAACAGGATCTCTCCGGTCACCTTGGTGGAGCCCTGGGCCGCGCCGTCCAGGTCGATCCAGCTCGTGCGGAAGGCGTCCACGACGACCCAGACCAGGGCGCCGGCGGCGGCCACGGCCACCGTGAGCGCGGCCCAGCGGTTGCCGGAGTCGGCGTCCGGGGAACGGCCGATGGGCGCCCGCGTGAGCATCAGCCCGAACAGAAGGAGCACCACGATCGAACCGACGTAGATGAGGACCTGCACCCAGGCGATGAACTCGGCGGTGAGCAGGAGGTATTCGACGGCGAGTCCGCCGAGCGCCACGACCAGCCACAGCGCCGCGTGCACGAGCTGCTGGGTCGTGACGGTCAGGACGGCCGCGGCGAGGGTGGCGACGCCGACGAGGACGAAGGCGATCTCCACGCCGGTCGGCGACAGGAAGCCGTGCGGCGCGGTGAGGGCCGCCTGGGCGAGAACGGCGCTCATGCCTGCCCTCCCTCGGGGGCGGAGTCGGGGCCGGAGCCGGGGCCGGGGGTGGCATCCGGGGTGGAGCGGGTCTCGGCCTGGGCGCCATCGGCGGCCTGCGCGGCATCAGCGGCCTGCGCGGCATCAGCGGCCTGCGCGGCTTCCACGGCCTGCGCGGCGGCCAGCTTGTCGGCGGCCTTGCGGGCGGCGGCGACCTCCTTGGGCTCCTCCGCGCCGGGGTCGAGCGCGGGCGGGGCCGGGACCGTCCACATCCAGTCACGCAGCTTGTCGCGCTCATGGGTGAGTTCGTGGATGTCCGTCTCGGCGTACTCGAACTCCGGCGACCAGAAGAGCGCGTCGAAGGGACACACCTCGATGCAGATGCCGCAGTACATGCAGAGCGAGAAGTCGATCGCGAACCGGTCGAGGACGTTGCGGCTGCGTTCGCGGCCGCCTTCGACCGCCGCCGGGACCGTCTCCTTGTGGGAGTCGATGTAGATGCACCAGTCGGGGCACTCGCGGGCGCACAGCATGCACACCGTGCAATTCTCCTCGAACAGGCCGATCACGCCCCGGCTGCGGGGCGGGAGTTCGGGCTGGACGTCGGGGTACTGCGCGGTGACGGTCTTCTTCGTCATCGTGCGCAGCGTGACAGCGAGGCCCTTGGCGAGGCCGGAACCGGGGACAGCCATTAGCTGATCGCCACCTTCACGATGCCGGTGAGCGCGATCTGGGCGAGCGCGAGCGGAATGAGCGTGGTCCAGGCGAGCTTTTGCAGCTGGTCCTCGCGCAGGCGCGGATAGCTGACCCGGAGCCAGATGACGACGAAGGCGAGTACGGCCGTCTTGAGCAGGGTCCATACCCAGCCCAGGCCGTCGGCGCCGCCCGGGCCGTGCCAGCCGCCCAGGAACAGGACGGTGGTCAGGCCGCACAGGACGACGATGCCCGCGTACTCGGCGAGCAGGAACAGCGCGAAGCGCAGGCCGGTGTACTCGGTGTACGCGCCGAAGATGATCTCGGAGTCGGCGACGGGCATGTCGAACGGCGGGCGCTGGAGTTCGGCGAGACCTGCGACGAAGAAGACGAGCGCGCCGACGATCTGCCAGGGCAGCCACCACCAGTGGAAGGCATTGAGGATGCCGGGCAGCGAGACCGTGCCGGCCGCCATCGCCACGGAGGCGGCGGCGAGCAGCATCGGCAGCTCGTACGCGAGGAGCTGTGCGGCGGTGCGCAACCCGCCCAGCAGGGAGAACTTGTTGGCCGATGCCCAGCCCGCCATGAGCGAGCCGAGTACGCCCACGCCCATCACGGCGAGCACGAAGAAGATGCCCGCGTCGACGGCCTGGCCGACCGCGCCCTGGCTCGGGCCGATGGGGACGGCGACGAGGACGAGGAGGTAGGGCAGCAGCGCGACGGCGGGCGCGAGCTGGAAGATCCGCCGGTCGGCCGCGGCCGGGACGATGTCCTCCTTCTGCGCGAACTTCACGCCGTCGGCGACGAGTTGGGCCCAGCCGTGGAAGCCGCCCGCGTACATGGGGCCGAGCCGGCCCTGCATGTGCGCCATCGCCTTGTGCTCGGCCTGCCCGACGACCAGCGGGAGGACGAGGAAGACGACGAAGACGACGACGATCCGGAGGGCGACGTCGAGTGCGTCATTCACGCGGGTCGCCTCCGGCGGGGTCGGTTGGTTCGGCGGGGTCGGATCGTTTGTGGGAGTCAGGCTCGGCGTCGGGTTCGGCGGGGCCGGACGGTTCGGGTTCGGCGGGGCCGGACGGTTCGGGCGCGGACTCCGGTGCGGACTCCGGTGCGGACTCCGGCGCGGGCTCCGGTGCGGGTCGGGGGCGGGGTTCGCCCGCCGGGCCCGGGTCCGTCTCGTCGAAGGCCGGTTTCGGGTTGTGCCAGGGGGCGTCCGAACCGCGCGTCCTGGCCGGCGCGGCGGGCTCGGCCTCGACGTTCGCGCCGGCTTCCCGGGCTGCCGCGTCGGGAGCCGCCTGCGAGGCGGACCCCTCGCTCGCGCTCCGGTTGCGGCGCGGACGTACGGCCGGGGCGTCGGAGCCCGAGGGCGCCGCCGGAGTCGCAGCCGTACCCGGAGTCACCGGCGCACCCGGGGCCGCAGGAGTACCCGGGGTCGCCTGAGTACCCGGCGCCGTCTCCGTGCCCGGCGCCTGGGACGCCGAGCCCTCCGACACGCTGCGCGCGCGCCGCACCGGACGCTCCCCCGCCGCGCGGGCCGGACGCTCCCCCGCCGCACGAGCGGGGCGGGCCGGGCGGGCCGGGGCCGGGGGGAGCTGGCCCTTCAGGGGGCCCCACTCGTTGGGGTCGGGGACGCCGGGCGGAAGCATCTGGCGGCGCTTGGGGCCCTGCGCCCCCGCCGCCGGCTCCCCCGGCTCCTTCGCACCCGGCCACGCCTTCGCGACCCGGGCCGCGAGCACGAAGTCCTTGCGCAGCGGGTGGCCCTCGAAGTTCTCCGGCAGGAGCAGCGGCACCAGGTGCGGGTGGCCGGTGAAGTCCACGCCGAACATCTCGTGGGTCTCGCGCTCGTGCCAGGCCGCGCCCGCGTACACATCGACGGCGGACGGCAGTACGGCGGCGGCGTGCGGAACGGTCGTGCGCAGGAGCAGCCGGCGGACCGCGCCGTCGGCCAGGGCGACGACATGCGCGCAGACCTGGAAGCCGGTGCCGGGCTCGTCGACCGCGCTCAGCCAGTCGAAGTAGGTGCAGCCCAGCTGGTCGCGGGCGGTTTCGAGGGCGGCGATCCAGGAGTCGGCCGGCACGTCCACGGTGAGCAGGTCATACGCCCGCGCCGCCGTGGCCCCGGCCCCGAAGATCTCGGCGACGCCGTCGGGCAGGGTGTCGTACGCGTTCACGCCCGCCCCTCCCCGGGCACGGGCGGCGCGGCCACGAGCCCGCTGGTCAGCTGGGCCGGGGTGGCCGCGTCGGCGTACCGCTCGCCGAGCGATTCGCGGGCGATCTTCTCCTGGAGCTTGAGGATGCCCTGGAGCAGCGCCTCGGGCCTGGGCGGGCAGCCGGGCACGTAGACGTCGACCGGGATGATCTGGTCCACGCCCTTGGTCACCGAGTACGAATCCCAGTACGGGCCACCGCAGTTGGAGCAGGCGCCGAAGGAGATGACGTACTTGGGCTCGGGCATCTGCTCGTAGAGACGCTTGACCGCGGGCGCCATCTTGTCCGTGACCGTGCCGGAGACGATCATGAGGTCGGCCTGGCGCGGCCCCGGCGCGAAGGGGATCACGCCGAGCCGGATGAAGTCGTGGCGGGCCATCGAGGCGGCGATGAACTCGATGGCACAGCAGGCGAGGCCGAAGTTGAAGACCCACAGGCTGTAGCGGCGGCCCCAGTTGAGGACCACCTTCATCGGCTCGGGGGCCAGGCGCGAGAGCACGCCCAGTCGCTTCGGCTCGGGCAGCGGAACGGGCTGCGAGGCGGGCCCGGGAGTCGTCACGTCCATTCCAGGACGCCCTTCTTCCATGCGTAGAGCAGTCCCAGGGCCAGAAAGCCCAGGAAGATGAACATCTCGACCAGGGTGGCGGCGCCGAAGCCGGGCGCCGCGAAGACGGTCGCCCAGGGGAAAAGGAAGATCGAGTCGACGGCGAAGATCACGTACAGGAACGCGTAGACGTAGTAGCGGACCTGGGTGTGGGCCCAGCCCTCGCCCACCGGGTCCACTCCGCACTCGTACGTGAGCATTTTCTCGCGCGTCGGCACGACGGGCCGCAGCAGCCGCCCGGCCGCGAAGGCCACGGCGACGAACAGCACGCCGACCACGGCCAGCAGGCCGACGACCGAGTAGCTGTGGAAGTAGTCGGCAGCCAACGCCGGCGTCTGGCGCACGATCGGTTCCGGCACGTCGCGCCCCTCGTTCCCTGGCCTCGATGGTCTCGATGATCCCGTAGCGCCCTGTTCGACGCTGTGTACGCACGGGAGTCTAGGCCCTGCTAAGGGGGCCCTTGGCAGGCACGTCCGGCGCCGGGCCCCGCCGGGGTGGGGTTTTCCCCCGTACAAGAGGGTGCGGCACCCCATGGCATCGGGGATCGGCGCCCGGCAGTCTTGGCACCATGACCAGCACCCCCCGCGACCAGCAACGGTACGCAGCACCATCCGCAGGCGTCACCGCCGGCGCCCAGAGCGCGACCCCGCCAGCGGTGCGGTTCGCCTACGACCGGCACACCTGGAAGGAGATCGTTCATCTCCTCGTCAACTTGCCGCTCGGAGTGTTCGGCTTCGCCTATGTCGTCGTGGTGGTCGTGCTGGGGCTCGGTCTCTCCGTCACCGTGATCGGCCTGCCGCTGCTCGCGGCCGGGCTGCTCGGGGCGCGCCAGCTGGGCAAGGCGGAGCGGGCCAGGGCGCGGGCCCTGCTGGGGGTGCGGGTCGAGGAGTCCACGCCCATCCCGGCGAGTCCACGACGTCACGGCGGTCTCCTGCCCTGGCTGTGGACCAGCCTGCGCGACCCGGTGGCCTGGCGCAATGTGCTGTACGAGTTCGTGCGGCTGCCGTGGGGGATCCTGACCTTCACGGTGACGGTGGTCTCCCTCTTCCTCGCGTGGCCGGTGCTCGGCTTCGTGGTGCGGGGCCTGTCCAACGTCGACCGGATGATGGTGCGCTCCCTGCTCTCGCCGTCCGACAGCCTGGAGCGCAGGATCGCCGAGCTGGAGTCCGACCGGGGGGTGGTCGTGGACACGGCGGCGGCCGATCTGCGCCGCATCGAGCGCGATCTGCACGACGGCGCTCAGGCCCGTCTGGTGGCGCTCGCCATGGGGCTCGGTCTGGCGAAGGAGAAGCTGCTGGAGGATCCGGACGCGGCGGCCGTGATGGTGGACGAGGCGCACGGCGAGGTGAAACTGGCGCTGCGGGAGCTGCGTGATCTGGCGCGCGGCATCCACCCGGCGGTGCTCACCGACCGGGGTCTCGACGCGGCCCTGTCCTCGGTCGCCTCCCGCTGCACGGTCGCGGTCACGGTCGCCGTCGACCTGCCGGCGCGCCCCGCCGCCGCCATCGAGGGCATCGCCTATTTCACGGTCTCCGAACTGCTCCAGAACATCAGCAAGCACAGCCGGGCGCGCACCGCGTCGGTCGAGGTGTGGCGCAGCGCGGAGCGGTTGCTCATCCAGGTCGAGGACGACGGGGTGGGCGGCGCACGGCTCGACGGCGGCACCGGCATGGCCGGGCTCGCCGAACGCCTCGACGCGGTGGACGGGCTGCTGGTCCTCGAGTCCCCCGAGGGCGGCCCGACCGTCGTGACGGCCGAACTGCCCTGGCGCGACCGGGGCCCGAAGGACTGACCCGGCGGCGGCCGGGGCGTATCCAGGGGGCGGGGCCAGGGGGTCCGGGGGTCCGGGGACCTGGGACCTGGGAGTTCCGGGTGGCCGGGGACCTGGGACCTGGGAGTTCCGGGTGGCCGGGGGTAGGGAAAACCCCCGCCCGAAGAGGGTGACCGGCCGCATGGTCCCGGGCCGCGCCCGGCGCGAAGCTGGTGTTCATGAGGGCGGCGCCACCACGGCGGCCGCGTCACGAGGAATGGACGGACAGGACCGATGACCATGGAGAGCGAGTACGGGTACGGCGGGGCGCGCTCCCGCGAGCCGCGGCAACACCTCCTTCCGCCGGTGCTGCGCGCGCCGTTCGAGGGGCGCACGTTCCGGGAATTCGGCTACCTGCTGCTCAGTCTGCCCATCAGCATCGTGCTGTTCTGCTGGGCGGTCGTGATGGTGTCGATGAGCGCGGGCCTGCTCATCACCTTCCTCGGCATCCCCTTGATGGCCGTGAGCCTGATGGGCTGCCGCGCCTTCGGGGCGATGGAGCGGGTCAGGGCGCGGACGCTGCTGCGGGTGGAGATCGCCGACCCGGGGCCGGTGCGCTCGCGCGCCGGGTTCATGGGCTGGGTCGGCGGGGTGCTCAAGAGCGGGGTCTCCTGGCGCCACCTGCTCTACTCGGTGCTGCACTTCCCCTGGGCGATCTTCGCCTTCGTCACCGCCCTGACCACGTGGACGGTCGGCTGGACGCTGCTGTCGTACCCGCTGTGGCAGTGGGTCTTCCCCACTTACACCAGCCACGACGGCATCCAGGTCTACGGCGGCGACAAGCACAACGTGTATCTGGACACGCCCGCCACGGTCGCCCTGACCGCGCTGGTAGGGCTGCTGATCACCCTCGTCGTGCCGTGGCTGGTCCGCGCGCTCGCCACGATGGACAAGATCCTCGTCGTCGGGCTGCTCGGCCCTTCGCGCCTCGAGGAGCGGGTGAGCGAGCTGGAGTCGGACCGGGGGGTCGTCGTGGACACCACGGCGGCCGACCTGCGGCGCATCGAGCGGGACTTGCACGACGGCGCGCAGGCCCGTCTGGTGGCGCTCGCCATGGACCTGGGCCTGGCCAAGGAGAAGCTGGCCGAGGACCCCGAGGCCGCGGCCGCGATGGTCGACGAGGCGCACGGCGAGGTCAAGGTCGCCCTTCAGGAGCTGCGTGATCTGGCGCGCGGCATCCACCCGGCGGTGCTCACCGACCGCGGCCTGGACGCGGCCCTGTCCTCGGTGGCCTCCCGCTGCACGGTCCCGGTCATGGTCGAGGTGGACCTGCCGGCCCGGCCGGTCCCGGCGATCGAGGGCATCGCGTACTACACGGTCTCCGAACTGCTCCAGAACGTCAGCAAGCACAGCGGGGCCGGCCGCGCGTCCGTCGATGTGTGGCGCGCGGGGGAACGGCTGATGCTCCAGGTCGGTGACAACGGGCGCGGCGGGGCGGACGCGTCGGCCGGTTCGGGCCTCGCGGGTCTGGCGGAACGGCTGGACGCCGTGGACGGGATTCTGGTCGTCGACTCGCCGCCCGGCGGCCCGACCACGATCACGGCGGAGCTGCCGTGGCGCGCCTGACGCGCCCCTGACCTCGCCCGCCTTCGCGCCCGCGCGGTACGGCGCGCCCGGCCCACTCCCCCGGCCCCCGCACAGGGCCGGGGGATTTTGCCTGGCGCAGGCGGATTCTTGCCCCGATGCTGGGATGCTGGGTGGGCACAACGCCATGGCTCACGCCGAGTCATGGGCCGGGCGCCCGGGCGGGCCCGGCCACGGAGCCAAGGAAGCACGGGGGGCAGCGGGATCGTGGAGGACAGGGTGCGGGTGGTCATCGCCGAGGATTCGGTGCTGCTGCGGGAGGGCCTGACCCGGCTGCTGACCGACCGGGGGCATGACGTCGTCGCGGGTGTGGGCGACGGGGACGCGCTGGTCAAGACGGTGGGGGAGCTGGCGGAGCAGGGCATGGCCCCGGATGTGGTGGTGGCGGACGTGCGGATGCCGCCCACCCACACCGACGAGGGCGTGCGCGCGGCGGTGCTGCTGCGGGCGCGCTACCCCGCGATCGGGGTGCTGGTGCTCAGCCAGTACGTGGAGGAGCAGTACGCCACCGAACTGCTCGCCGGGTCGAGCCGGGGCGTGGGCTATCTCCTCAAGGACCGGGTCGCCGATGTGCGGGAGTTCGTCGAGGCCGTGGTGCGGGTAGCCAAGGGCGGCACCGCGCTCGACCCCGAGGTCGTCGCCCAGCTCCTGGGGCGCAGCCGCAAGCAGGACGTGCTCGCCCATCTGACGCCGCGTGAACGGGAGGTCCTCGGCCTGATGGCCGAGGGCCGGACCAACTCCGCGATCGCCAAGCAGCTGGTCGTGAGCGACGGCGCCGTCGAGAAACACGTGAGCAACATCTTCCTGAAGCTCGGGCTCTCGCCCAGCGTCGGCGATCACCGCCGGGTCCTGGCGGTCCTGACGTACATCAACTCATGACCGTCCGCCGCCCCGTCGGGGACCGTGCGGGCCCCGGCCGTCCGGGGTGAAGGGCCCACCGGGCCGCGCCGCCCCGGGGAAGCGGAGCAATGGCAGTTCAGGGCAGTGAGGCGTCTCAAAAGAGCGTCCAACATGTGAGCGGTCCAGGGAAGGCCACCCTTACCGACGTAGGGTGGGCCTTGGCGCTACCGGTCGGCCGGAGGCGCCCGAGCAGCCGCCCGAGGGAGGTCCAGTTCAGTGACCAGCCAGGTCAGTAGCCCAGCCGAGCAGGCCGACGGAGCCGAAGAGGCCCTGGTCAAAGAGCAGCGCAGGCCCGCCGGCGCGAAGGAGATCCGGCGTCTCGACCGCGTGATCATCCGTTTCGCGGGTGACTCGGGTGACGGCATGCAGCTCACCGGTGACCGCTTCACTTCGGAGACCGCGTCGTTCGGCAACGACTTGTCGACGCTGCCCAACTTCCCGGCAGAGATCCGGGCGCCCGCCGGCACGCTGCCGGGTGTCTCCAGCTACCAGTTGCACTTCGCCGATCACGACATCCTCACCCCGGGCGACGCGCCGAACGTGCTGGTGGCGATGAACCCGGCGGCGCTGAAGGCGAACCTGGGGGACGTGCCGCGCGGCGCCGAGATCATCGTGAACACGGACGAGTTCGCCAAGCGCGCGATGGCCAAGGTCGGCTACGACACCTCCCCGCTGGAGGACGGCTCCCTGTCGGCGTACAACGTGCACCCGGTGCCGCTGACCACGCTGACGGTGGAGGCGCTGAAGGAGTTCGGGCTCTCGCGCAAGGAGGCCGAGCGCTCCAAGAACATGTTCGCCCTCGGGCTGCTGTCGTGGATGTACCACCGGCCCACCGAGGGCACGGAGAGGTTCCTGCGAACCAAGTTCGCCAAGAACCCGGCCATCGCCGAGGCGAACGTGGCGGCGTTCCGCGCGGGGTGGAACTTCGGCGAGACCACCGAGGACTTCGCGGTCTCCTACGAGGTCGCGCCGGCCACGGCGGCCTTCCCGGCCGGCACCTACCGCAACATCTCCGGCAACCTGGCCCTGTCCTACGGTCTGATCGCGGCCGGACAGCAGGCGGACCTGCCCCTCTACCTGGGCTCCTATCCGATCACCCCGGCCTCCGACATCCTGCACGAGCTGTCGCGTCACAAGAACTTCGGCGTGCGGACCTTCCAGGCGGAGGACGAGATCGCGGGGGTCGGGGCCGCCCTCGGCGCGGCGTTCGGCGGCTCGCTCGCGGTCACCACCACCTCGGGACCGGGCGTCGCCCTGAAGTCCGAGGCGATCGGTCTGGCCGTCTCGCTCGAACTGCCCCTGCTGATCGTGGACATCCAGCGCGGCGGGCCCTCCACTGGTCTGCCGACCAAGACCGAGCAGGCCGACCTGTTGCAGGCGATGTACGGCCGCAACGGCGAGGCGCCGGTGCCGGTCGTGGCGCCGAAAACGCCGGCCGACTGCTTCGACGCGGCACTGGACGCGGCGCGCATCGCGCTGACCTACCGCACCCCGGTCTTCCTGCTCTCGGACGGCTATCTGGCCAACGGCTCCGAGCCGTGGCGGATCCCCGAGCTGAGTGAACTCCCGGACCTGCGCGTGCGGTTCGCCACCGCGCCCAACCACACCCTGGCCGACGGCACCGAGGTGTTCTGGCCCTACAAGCGCGACCCCCAGACCCTCGCCCGCCCGTGGGCGGTCCCGGGCACGCCGGGGCTCGAACACCGCATCGGCGGCATCGAGAAGCAGGACGGCACGGGCAACATCTCCTACGACCCGGCCAACCACGACTTCATGGTCCGCACCCGCCAGGCCAAGATCGACGGCATCGAGGTCCCCGACCTGGGCGTGGACGACCCGGGCGGCGCCCGCACCCTGGTGCTCGGCTGGGGCTCCACCTACGGCCCCATCACCGCCGCCGTGCGCAGGCTGCGCGCCCGGGGCGAGCTCATCGCCCAGGCCCATCTGCGCCACCTCAACCCCTTCCCGAAGAACCTCGGCGAGATCCTGGCCCGCTACGACAAGGTCGTCGTGCCGGAGATGAACCTCGGCCAGCTCGCCACCCTCATCCGCGCCAAGTACCTGGTGGACGCCCACTCCTACAACCAGGTCAACGGCATGCCGTTCAAGGCGGAGCAGCTTGCCACCGCCCTCAAGGAGGCCATCGATGCCTGACGCTCACGCCAACGAGCTCCTGCACCTGGTCCCCAGGGCCGAGGGCAAGCAGTCCATGAAGGACTTCAAGTCCGACCAGGAGGTGCGCTGGTGCCCGGGCTGCGGTGACTACGCGGTCCTGGCCGCCGTGCAGGGCTTCATGCCCGAACTCGGCCTGGCCAGGGAGAACATCGTCTTCGTCTCCGGCATCGGCTGCTCCTCGCGTTTCCCGTACTACATGAACACGTACGGCATGCACTCCATCCACGGCCGCGCACCGGCGATCGCGACCGGACTCGCCTCCTCCCGGCGGGACTTGAGCGTGTGGGTGGTCACGGGGGACGGCGACGCGCTGTCGATCGGCGGCAACCACCTCATCCACGCCCTGCGCCGCAACGTGAACCTGAAGATCCTTCTGTTCAACAACCGGATCTACGGTCTCACCAAGGGCCAGTACTCCCCGACCTCCGAAGTCGGCAAGATCACCAAGTCGACGCCGATGGGATCGCTCGACGCGCCCTTCAACCCGGTGTCCCTGGCGATCGGCGCCGAGGCGTCCTTCGTCGCGCGCACCGTCGACTCCGACCGCAAGCACCTCACCGAGGTGCTGCGCCAGGCCGCCGAACACCCGGGCACCGCGCTGGTGGAGATCTACCAGAACTGCAACATCTTCAACGACGGCGCCTTCGACGTCCTCAAGGACAAGGACCAGGCGCAGGAAGCGGTGATCCGCCTCGAACACGGGCAGCCGATCCGCTTCGGCGCCGACGCCGCCAAGGGCGTCGTCCGTGACGCGGCGACCGGTGACCTCGTGGTCGTCCCCGTCACCCCGGACAACGAGGGGGACATCCTGGTCCACGACGCGCACAGCGCCTCGCCGACCACCGCGTTCGCGCTGTCCCGGCTCGCCGACCCGGACACCCTGCACCACACCCCCATCGGTGTCTTCCGCTCCGTGGAGCGTCCGGTCTACGACACTCTGATGGCCGACCAGCTCGACACCGCCATCGAGCAGAACGGCAAGGGAGACCTGGGCGCGCTGCTCGCGGGCAAGGACACCTGGACCGTCGTCGGCTGATCCAGTGGCATGAGCGCCGGGTGCCCGGCCGGGGAGTCTGCGCGAATCCCGGGCCGGGCACCCGTACTCATGGGGCATGGACCGTCTCGCCTACCGCGTCAAGCGGCGCCTGCTCGGCAAGCCCCTCACCACGGAGCGCGTCAGCGACGAGAGGCTGAGCAACCGCACGGCGCTCGGCGTGCTGGCGTCGGACTGCGTCAGCTCCTCCGCTTACGGCTCCGAGGAAATGCTGCGGGTGCTGGTCCCGGTGGCGGGGGCCGCGGCGTTCTCGCTGCTCATGCCGGTGACGGGGGCGATCCTGCTCGTCCTGCTCCTGCTGACCCTCTGCTACAGCGACGTCGTCATGATCTACACCCGGGCCGGCGGCTCCTACGTCGTGGCCCGCGAGAACTTCGGCCCGACCATCGCGCAGGTCGCCGCGGTCGCCCTGCTCGTCGACTACATCGTGACCGTCGCCGTCCAGGTCTCGGCCGGCACCAACGCGATCGTCTCCCTCGCGCACCTGGTCGGCGGCGGCCCCACCGCCCTGGACCACCTCCAACTCCCGCTGTCCTTCGGGGTGATCCTGGTCCTCGCGTACGGGAATCTGCGCGGCCTGCGCGAGGCGGGGCGGCTGTTCGCGCTGCCCGCCTACCTCTTCATGGCGGCCGTCGCCCTGATGCTCGCCGTCTCGGCCGTACGCGGTCTCACCCACGGGCTGCCCCACGCCGACCCGCACGCGGCGGGCGTGGTCCCCTTCGGCGCCCCGGGCCACGGCTGGCTGTACGGGGCGTCGCTCTTCATCGTGCTGCGCGCCTTCGCCAACGGCGGCTCCTCGCTGACCGGCCTCGAGGCGATCTCCAACGGCGTCTCGGTGTTCCGCGACCCCCAGGGCCGCAACGCGCGGCGCACCCTCATCACGATGAGCTGCGTCCTGGGCGTCCTGGTCCTCGGCGTCTCCACGCTCGCCCGCTTCACGCACGCGGTCCCCTACCAGGACGGCACCCCGACGGTGATCGCCCAGGAGGCCCACTTCGCCTTCGGGGGCGGCGTGTTGGGGACGGCCGGTCTGGTCTTCGTCCAGCTGGCCACGGCCCTCGTGCTCTACACGGGCGCCAACACCCCCTTCACCGGCTTTCCCTTCCTCGCCAGCTTTGTCGCCGAGGACCGTTTCCTGCCGCGGCAGTTGACCCGGCGTGGCCACCGGCTCGCCTTCTCCAACGGGATCATCGCGCTCACCGTCGTCTCCCTCGCCCTGCTCCTGGTGACCGGCGCGAGCGTGGACAAGCTGGTGGCGCTGTACGCCATCGGGGTGTTCACGGCGTTCACGATGGCCGGGGCGGGTCTCACCGCCTACCACTGGCGGCGGCGCGAGCGGTACCGGCGCCTCAAGCTCGGCGTCAACGCGCTCGCGGCGGTGGTGTCCGCCGCCGTCGTCCTGATCTTCGCCGTCACCAAGTTCACCGAGGGCGCCTGGCTGGTGGTGGTGATCTTCCCGCTTGGGGTGTGGGCGCTGACCCGGATCAACCGCGAGTACCGGCGCGAGGCGTCCGCGCTCACCGCCCTTTCCGCGCCCGGCGCCGACCGGCCAAGGGCGGGCCGGCACGTGGTGTTCGTCCTGGTCGAGACGCTGGATCTGGCGACCCTCAAAGCGCTGCGGTACGCGCACGAGGTGCGGCCCGACGAGATCAGGGCCGTCCACTTCGCGATCGACGAGCCACGGGCGCGCGACCTGGCGGCGGCCTGGGAGGCGACGGCGGCGACCTCGGTCCCCCTGAACCTCCTGGCCTGCCCCGACCGCCGGCTGCGGCACGCCATGGTGGAACTGGCCGCACGCACCACCGAGGACGGCGCGACATCGCTGACGGTCCTGGTCCCCCGGCGCCTCTACACCAACGCGCTGGGCAAGGTGCTGCACCGGGGTACGGCGGAGGAGATGGCGAAGGCCCTGGAGCACCTTCCCTCCGTCGCGGTGACGATCCTGCCCTTCGACGTGTCCCGCGCGCTGCACCTCCTGGAGGCCGGCCAGGCCCCTCAGCCGGACTGACCTCCGCGCGGGCGGTGGGACGGGTGAGGCGGGGCGGGATGAGGTGGGTCCGGCCGGGGCGTCAGGACCGTATCGCGGTACGGGCATGACACCGTGGCCGATTCGGCGCTACCTTCGGCTGGTCGAGCGTGCGCACGGGAGGACCAGTGGCCGAGGAATCGTCGGGACAATTCAAGGCCGGGCTGCTGTACGGGATCGGCGCGTACGGGATGTGGGGGCTCGTGCCCCTGTTCTGGCCGCTGCTCAAACCGGCGGACGCCCTGGAGATCCTGGCCCACCGCATGGTGTGGTCCCTGGCCCTCGTCGCCGTCGCCCTGCTCGCGCTGCGCCGCTGGGCGTGGATCGGCGAGCTGGTGCGCACCCCGCGCAGGCTGGCGCTCATAGCCGTCGCCGCCGTCGTGATCACCGTCAACTGGGGCGTCTACATCTGGTCGGTCAACTCCGGCCACGTGGTCGAGGCGTCACTGGGCTACTTCATCAACCCACTCGTCACCATCGCGATGGGCGTGCTGATCCTGAAGGAACGGCTGCGGCGGGCCCAGTGGGCGGCGGTCGCGACGGGGCTCGCGGCGGTGATCGTCCTGACGGTGGGCTATGGGCGTCCGCCGTGGATCTCGTTGACGCTGGCGTTCTCGTTCGCGACGTACGGCCTGGTGAAGAAGCAGGTGAACCTCGGCGGGCTTGAGTCCCTGGCCGCCGAGACCGCCGTGCAGTTCCTGCCTGCGCTCGGATATCTGCTGTGGCTGGGCGGCCAGGGCCGGTCCACCTTCACGAGCGGGGGCCCGGGGCACGCGGCGCTGCTCGCCGCGACGGGCGTGGTGACGGCCATTCCGCTGGTCTGCTTCGGCGGCGCGGCGATCAGGGTGCCGCTGTCGACGCTCGGGCTGCTGCAATATCTGGCACCGGTCTTCCAGTTCGCGCTGGGCGTCGTGTACTTCCACGAGGAGATGCCACCGGAACGCTGGGCGGGCTTCGCCCTGGTGTGGCTGGCCCTGACCACCCTGACCTGGGACGCCCTCCACACCGCGCACCGCTCCCGCCAGTCCCTGACGAGGGCCCGCACGCAGGCGTCGACATCCCGCCCCGCGTCCGAGGTGAACACGCCTTCGTGAGCCGCGGGGGCGGGGGCGCTCGCGCGCGCTTGGGGGGTTGGGTGTTTGGGCGGTGCGGGTGAGCGGGGTGGTGGACGGCGGCGCTCGCGCGCGCTTGGGGGGCGGGTGAGCGGGTGCTGGAGGGCGGCGTTCGCGCGCTTGGGGGGCGGGTGAGCGGGTGTTGGAGGGCGGCGTTCGCGCAGTTCCCCGCGCCCCTGAAACGGCCCCGACGGGCGGGTCGATGCGGCCCCCTCCCCGCAGACCGTGCGTGGTTGCTCGCGCAGTTCCCCGCGCCCCCGAGGGGCTGCGGGGGTGCAGGGGGCGAAGCCCCCGCAGGGGGGCTGGGGCGCAGCCCCAGGGGGCCAGCTTTCTCCACCCCTTGCACGGGTGGGCGGGTGGGCAAACCCCCGGGGGTGCAGGGGGCGAAGCCCCCGCAGGGGGCTGGGGCGCAGCCCCAGGGGGCCAGCTTTCTCCACCCCTTGCACGGGTGGGCGGGTGGGCGAACCCCCCGGGGGCGGCCCGGGTCGCGGAAAAACCCCGCGCGCCCCCAACCCCACCCCCGCTAACCTCCCCCCATGCACACGTACTCGTACTACTTCTTCCGCTGACCCCCACGCGGCAGCGCCCCGCGCCCCGCACCCCGCCCCGCCAGGAAGAAGCCCGTACCGAGTACCCCAGGGGATCCCCCATGCGCCCACGCGCCCACCACCCTTCCCAGCTGACCCTGCACGACGTCCGCAAGGCCTACGGCAACCGCGTCGTACTCGATCAGGTCTCGTTCAGCCTCCACCCCGGCGAGAGGGCCGCCGTCATCGGCGAGAACGGATCCGGCAAGTCGACCCTGCTGCGGCTGCTCGCCGGCGCGGAGCGGCCCGACGCCGGAGAGGTCACCGCCGTCTTCCCGGGCGGCACCGGCCACCTGGAACAGACCCTCGCCCTGGCCCCCGACCACACCGTCCAGGACGTCGTGGACCGCGCGCTCGCGGACCTGCGTACCCTCGAAGCCGACATCCGCGCCGCCGAGACCCGCCTCGCGCACGCGACGGAGGCCGAACTCGCGGCGTACGGCGACCTGTTGACGGCGTACGAGGAACGCGACGGCTACCGTGCCGACGCCCGCGCCGAGGCCGCGACGTACGCCCTGGGCCTCGCGCACCTCACCCGCGACCGCACCCTCGGCTCACTCTCCGGCGGCGAGCAGTCCCGCCTCGCGCTGGCCTGCGTCCTGGCCGCCCGCCCCGAGCTGCTGCTGCTCGACGAGCCGACCAACCACCTCGACCGCCAGGCGGTGGACTGGCTGGCCGCCCAACTCACCGCACACCGCGGCACATTGGTGATCGTCACCCACGACCGCGCCTTCCTCGAACGCGTCTCCACCACCATCCTGGAGGTCGACCGGGACCTGCGCACGGTCGTCCGGTACGGAGACGGCTGGGCCGGATACCGTACGGCGCGGGCCGCCGCGCGCCGCCGGCGCGAACTGGCCCACGAGGAGTGGACGGAGGAGCTGACCCGCGCCCGCGACCTGACGGAGGCGGCCACCCGTCGCCTCGCCAACACCGCCAAGGACCCGGGCCAGGGCTTCGGCAAGCACCGCCGCTCATCGGAGGCGAAGCTGTCCGGGCAGGTCAGGGCGGCCAGGACCCGCCTGGACCAGCTGGAGCGCCACCCGGTCGCCGCCCCGCCGTCACCCCTGCGCTTCCAGGCCCGCCTCACCACGGCGGCCGCCACCGCGCCCGACGGACCGCTCGTCGAACTGACCGGCGTCACCGTGGGCGCCCGCCTCGACGTGCCGAGCCTGAGCGTCGAGCCGGGCCGCCGCCTGCTGGTCTCGGGCCCCAACGGCGCGGGCAAGACCACCCTGCTCCGCGTCCTCGCGGGCGACCTCACCCCGGACACGGGACGGGTCCGCCGGACGGCCCGTCACATTGGTTACCTCGCACAGGAGTTGGGCCGCAGTCACGCCCGCGTACCGTTGCTCGGAGCGTACGCGGCCGGACGCCCCGGCCTCCCCGAGGAGCACGCCGACGAACTCCTGTCCCTCGGCCTGTTCCGCGAGGAAGACCTGGCGGTACCCCTCGCGGCGCTCTCCGCGGGCCAGCGGCGCCGGCTCGAACTGGCCCGCCTGGTCACCCGCCCCGCCGACCTGCTCGTACTGGACGAGCCGACCAACCACGTCTCGCTCGCCCTGGTCGAGGAGGTGGAACAGGCGCTGGCCGGCTACCCGGGCGCGATCGTCGTGGTCTCGCACGACGAACGGTTCAGGTCCTCCTTCCACGGCGACCGCCTGGAACTCCGCGCGGGCACACCGGTGAGCTGACCGACCGTGGGCGGTGGACCAGGGGCGGCGGCGGGACCGGGGGCGGCCCCGGTCCCGGTCCCCCCAACCCCCCGTCGCAGCCGCTCCCCGGGCCCCCGCCCCCAACTCTCCGCCCCGGAGCCGGGCCCCGGCCCCCCGCCTCCAACTCCCCATCGAAACGCCCCCCTTCGCCCCTCTCCCCAATCGCATGCGCATGCATATACTGCACGCGCATGCTTTCCTCGGGCCGTCCACGGCCCGGGCCACAGACGGAGGGGACCATGGCCCGCGACTTCCTTTTCCTGCTCGGCAGCACCCGCGCCGGCGGCAACACCGAAACGCTGGCCCGCCGCGCGGCCGAGCAGCTGCCCGCCGGTGACAGCACCCGCTGGCTGCGCCTCACCGACCTCGAACTCCCGCCGTTCAGCGACCCTCGCCACGGCGAGGAGCGGGTACGTCCCGCTCCGGCGGGCGACGCGGCGGTGCTCCTGGACGCGACGCTGGCCGCCACCGACCTGGTCATCGCCTCACCGCTGTACTGGTACAGCGTCTCCACCCCGGTCAAGCACTACCTGGACCACTGGGTGAACTGGCTCCACACCCCCGAACTCGGCTTCAAGCGCCGCATGGCGGGCCGCACCCTGTGGGGCGTCACCGCGCTCGCCGGGAGCGACCACACGGCGGCCGACCCCCTGAAGGGCACCCTGCGCCTCTCGGCCGCGTACCTCGGCATGAACTGGGGCGGCGTACTGCTCGGCACCGGCAATAACCCCGGCGACATCGAGGGCGACCTGGACGCGATCACCCGCGCCAAGACCTTCTTCAGCTCGACCCCGACGCCCGCAACGCACGCATGACATGCGCCACCAGCGCGTCCACCCGCTCCTGCGAGGGAAGCGGCCGCCCCAGCGCGTACCGGTAGTAGAGCGGGCCGTACAGCATCTCGACGGCCAGCGGAAGGTCCGCGTCCTTCGGCAGCTGGCCCTGCTCCTGGGCCTGGCGCATCCGCTCGTGGATGAGGGTGACGCGCGGAATGACGAGCTCGTCGTTGACCGCCCGGGCCAGCCGCTCGTCATGCAGCACCTCGGAGAGGATCCCGGTGTAAGCGGCGCCCGCCACCCGCGAGTTCAGCAGGTTCACCACGCTTGCGATGTGGGCGCGCAGATCGGCCTCGATGTCGCCGGTGTCGGGGAAGGGCGTATCGCTCACCGCTAGCTCGGTGACCGCGTCGAGCAGGACCGCGCCTTTCGTGGGCCACCACCGGTAGATCGTCTTCTTGCTCACGCCCGCACGGGCCGCGATGGCCTCGATGGTGACCTTGTCGTATCCGTGTTCCGTACACAGACCCAGCGCGGCCGACAGGGTCGCGCGCCGCGACTTCTCGCTGCGGCGCCTGGCACTCGGGGCGGACTCGGACGGGGTGATCATGCCCTCACTCTACGAGCAGGCCCGGAACCGGATTGACAGCACGACGTCCGACTCCAAACAATGGCGCAGGAAACGGAACGTGTCGTGTCGAGCCGCACGGGGGTGGGCTCGGCACGACTGTCCCGCTCGGCTCGGCTCACGCCGTGATGTCCTTCGTCGTGAAGCGTGCCCAGGCCGCCGAGCCGAACACCGCGACGTACAGGGCCTGGAGTTCGAAGTTGCGCTCCAACTGGTCCCAGTAGACCGGCTCGCGCAGGACGTCCGCGAAGGACAGCCAGTAGTGCGGGAAGAGATAGGGCCCGATGGCGTGCAGCTGCGGGATCTGGCCCAGGATCTGGACCGTGATCAGCAGCCCCACGGTCGAGGCCATCGCCGCGATCCCGCTGTTGGTCAGCGTCGAGACGAACAGGCCGAGCGCCGCCATCCCGGACAGCGACAGCGCGGCGATCCCCGCGATCGCCACGCCCCGCAGCAGCCCGTCCCCGAACGAGATCCGCGTGCCGGAGATCGTGGTGACCTCGCCGAGCGGGAACAGCAGCGCGCCGACAGCGAGCGCCGAGACCGCCACCACCAGCGTGGCGATCAGGCAGAACGCGAGCACCGAGGCGTACTTGGCGAGCAGCAGCCGGGTACGGCCCGCCGGGGCGACCAGCAGATAGCGCAGGGTGCCCGCGTGGGCCTCGCCCGCCACCGCGTCGCCCGCCACCACGCCGACCGCCATCGGCAGGAAGACCGGCAGGGTGGCGGCGATCGCCGCGAAGACCAGGAAGAGACCGTTGTTGGTGATCTGCGAGAGGAAGGCGGGACCGCCGCCCTCGCCACCGCCTCCCCCGCCCCTGCCGCCCCTCGTGTCGATCTTCACCGCGATGCCGATCAGGACCGGTACGGCGGCGAGCACGGCGAGCAGCGCGAGCGTGCGCCAGCGGCGCACCACGGTGACCAGCTCGGAGCGGAAGAGCCCGAGCGACCACAGGACGCCCGGCGCGCGCACCGGCGGTCCCTGCGCCGGCCCGTCCATGGCCTCAGTGCCCTCAGTGCCCTTGGCGGCTTCAGCCCGCGACATCGAAGCCCTCCCCGGTCAGCGCGACAAAGGCGTCCTCAAGTGAGGCCCGCTCGGCCGCGAACCCCCGCACCCGCACCCCGGCCCGCACGAGCGCGGCGTTGAGGTCGGCCAACTCGACGTCGTCCGGCGGCAGTTCACCCGTGACGCGGTCGCCGCCCGCCACCGTCACACCGGCGATCCCGTGCTCCTTCAGGAGGCGGGCCGCCGCGCCGGTGTCCGGGGTGGTCACCGCGAGGCGGCCGCGCGCGCTCGCCGCCAGCTCGGCCACCGCGCCCTGGACCACGAGCCTGCCCTGGTTCATCACGGCGGCGTGCGAGCAGACCTGCTCGATCTCGTCCAGCAGGTGCGAGGAGAGGAAGACGGTCGTCCCCTCGTCCGCCAGCTCCCGGACGAGGGCGCGGATCTCGCGCATGCCCTGCGGGTCCAGGCCGTTGGTCGGCTCGTCGAGGACCAGCAGGTCACGGCGTTGGAGCAGCGCGGACGCGAGGCCGAGGCGCTGCTTCATGCCCAGCGAGTACGCCCGCGCCTTCTTGCCCGCCGCGCTCGTGAGACCCACCCGTTCGAGGGCGGCGGCCACCCGGGCGGCGCGGGTGCGCGGGTCGGCGGTGGGGTCGGCGGCGTCGTACCGCAGCAGGTTGTCGCGGCCGGACAGGAACCCGTACAGGGCCGGTCCTTCGATCAGGGCGCCCACCCGGGGCAGCACGGCGCGGGCGGCCTTCGGCATGGGCCCTCCGAGGACCCGCGCGCTGCCGGAGGTCGGATCGATCAGGCCCATCAGCATGCGGATGGTGGTGGTCTTGCCCGAGCCGTTGGGGCCGAGGAAGCCGAAGACACTGCCGCGCGGCACGGTGAGGTCGAGTCCGTTCACGGCCAGCTGGCCGCCCCGAAAACGTTTGGTCAGGCCGTGCGTCTCGATGGCCGGTTCGCCGACGGCCCGTTGACCGACGGCCCGTTGACCGTTGGCCGGTTCACGGTTGGCCCGGTCGCCGACGGCCCGTTCACCGCCGGCCGGTTCAGTGCTTCCCACCCCGCGCCTTTCCGCCGCTCACGCGAGGCGCGGCCGGGGCGGGTGCGGCCGGAGTTCCGGCCGCGCCCGCCCCAACCCCCTCGCTACTTGCCCGAGTTGGCCGCGTCGACCAGCGCGTCCTTGGTCACCGCGCCCACGTACACCTTGCCGTTGTCCGTGATCAGGGCGTTGATCAGGCGGGTCTTGAAGACCGTGCCCGTGCCGAACTTGCCGGAGACCTTGTCGCCCAGGGAGTCCAGGAACTTCTGCGCGTTCCCGCCACCCTTGCCGGGGTCCGCCTTCGGCATGCCCTTGCCGCCGGTCTGGATCTCGGCGATGGCGCTCCAGCCCTCACCGATCACCTTGGTGTCCTTGCCGTTCTTGCCGTTCTTGCCGTCGCCCAGGGCACCGAGTCCGCCGAGTCCACCGGGCAGGTTCTGCCCGGGCTTGGACGTCTGCTGGTGCTTGCCGTCGTCCTCGGTCACCTTCGCGCCCTTGGGCGGGGTGAAGGTGAAGGTGCTCGCGGACGGCTTCGAGAAGTCGACCTTGGTGAAGCCCGCGTCGACCACGGCGTTGCCGCCCGCGCTCGGCGCGAGGGTGAACTTCAGCGGTACGCCCGTCTTGGCGTCCACGGCTATGCGGACCGAGCCGATGGTCGAGCCGGACTGCTTCGGCTTGATCAGGAGCTGGTAGGCGTCGCGCCCGGCCACCTGCGCCGTGCCGTCCACCGACACGGCGGTGGTCGGGTCGACGTTCTTGAGGAACTGGTCGGCCAGCGCCTTCGGCGTGGTCGGCACGTCCGAGCCGGGGTTCTTGCCGCCGTGCTCCCGGCCCGCGCCTGTCGCGGCGTGCCGCTCGTGATAGGCCTGGTTGGAGCCGCTGTCGTACGCCCAGACGTCGTCGCCGTTGTGGATCACGCTGTACTCGGCCGCGTCCTCCAGGATGGACACCTTCTGGCGGTCGGGACCGTCGGCCGCGACGCGCAGGGTGTGGGTGCCCGTGGCGAGCTCGGTGAGCTTGGCGTCCGGCGCGGCCGACTTGTCGGAGCCGCCGCCCTTGGGGGCGAAGGAGCCGAGGCTGCCGAGGCCCGGCAGGCCCAGGTCGGTGCTGATCTTCACCGTGCCGGACAGCTCCTGGGTGTCCGACGCGGCCATCTTCTCGATGAGCTGCTGCGCACTGATCTTCGGCAGACTGGGGTCGCCGGCCGCGGCGAGAGCCGGGACGAGCCCGATGGTCGCTGCCGCGACGCCCGCGACGGCGACCGGGACCAGGTAGCGCGCCGCCTTGCGGCGGCCCGCGCCGGGCTCCCTGGCCTCGTCGGTGGCCTGTGCGCTGTCGTTCGGTGCCATGTGTGCCCTACCTCCGTGGTCGGCGGCGTCCGTCCGTCGTGCTCAGTTCCACCCCGCGCCGCCATTCTCACCCGAATTGGTCAGGAGTGGTGATGTCCATTCGACCAAAACCGGCGCCACGGCGCGTCAGCCCCCGGGCGCAATCCGCGTACCTCTCCGGTATGACAGAACCCTGAGACGGACCCCGTCGTCAGGGGGCGCCCGCGCCCCCGACCGGATCAGCCGGCGCGGTGCACGACCGCGTCGCAGAGCTCTTCGAGCGCGGACTTCGCATACCCCGAGGGCAGCGGCGCCAGCGTGGCCCGCGCCTCCTCCGCGTACCGGACGGTGTCCCTGCGGGCCTGTTCGAGGGCCGGGTGGACGCGCAGCCGGCCCAGCGCCTCCGCGTGGCGCGCGTCGTCGGCGAGGTCGCCGTCGAGCAGCGCCACCAGCTCCAGGTCCTCGGCCCGGCCCTCCCGCGCGGCCCGCGCCCGCAGATGCAGGACGGGCAGCGTGGCGATGCCCTCGCGCAGGTCGGTGCCGGGGGTCTTGCCGGACTCGTGCGAGTCGCTGGCGATGTCCAGGACGTCGTCGGCGAGCTGGAAGGCGGTGCCAAGGCGCTCGCCGTACTGCGTGAGGATGTCCACGACCGACTCGTCGGCGCCGGACATCATCGCGCCGAACCGGCCGGCCACGGCGACGAGCGAGCCAGTCTTGCCCGCCAGCACGTCGAGGTAGTGGTCGACCGGGTCGCGCCCGTCGCGGGGGCCCGCGGTCTCCAGGATCTGGCCCGTGACGAGCCGTTCGAACGCCTCGGCCTGAATACGTACGGCCTCGGGGCCGAGATCCGCCAGTATGTGCGACGCGCGCGCGAAGAGAAAATCACCCGTGAGGACCGCGACGGAGTTGCCCCAGCGGGCGTTGGCGCTGTCCACGCCGCGGCGCACGTCGGCCTCGTCCATCACGTCGTCGTGGTAGAGCGTCGCGAGGTGCGTGAGCTCGACGACCACGGCGGAGGGGACCACGCCCGGCGCGTACGGGTCGCCGAACTGGGCGGCCAGCATCACGATCAAGGGGCGGAAACGCTTGCCACCTGCACGGATGAGGTGCTGAGCGGCCTCCGTGATGAACGGAACCTCGCTCTTGGTGGCGTCGAGCAGCCCCGCCTCGACCGCTGCCAATCCGGTCTGGACATCGGCTTCAAGTGCCTGGTCCCGCACGCTCAGCCCGAACGGCCCGACGACGGTCACGAGGGGTACTCCTGTCTGCTGACGATCACACGGATTGTCGATGTGTCGCTGCCTTCACTCAAGTCAGCGTATCGGGTCGCTGTTCGATCACCATGGGCGCCTTCCCGTCACCCCGCGCGCACAGTCCCTTGGACACCAGTATGTTCTTGATCAGCCCATACACCCAGGAAGAGACTTTTGTCCGGAACAAGGGCCGGCGCCCCGGAGAACCTGCCGGACCGCACCCCGTACCCCGAGGTTGCCGCCATGCACATCCGCACCGAGTTCCCGCACCGGACGCGGCGCGAGGATGTCCGCATCCCGCTGTCCGACGGCACGCTCCTGTACGCGCGCCTGTGGCGTCCCGTCACCGACGAGCCCGTCCCCGCCCTGCTGGAATACGCCCCGCACCGGCTCACCGACGGGACGGCCCCGCGCGACTGGCAGCGCCACCCCTGGTACGCCGGGCACGGCTACGCCTCGGTCCGCGTCGACGTGCGCGGGTACGGCTGCTCCGAGGGGCTGCCGGGCGACCCGTACGACGCGGCCGGACTCGCCGACGGCGTCGAGGTGGTCGGCTGGCTGGCCCGGCAGCCCTGGTGCACGGGCAGGGTGGGCATGTTCGGCATCGCCTGGGGCGGCTGCGCCGCTCTCCAGATCGCGGCGCTCGCCCCCGAACCCCTGAAGGCGGTCGTCACGGTCTGCTCCAGCGACGACCGCTACGACAACGACGTCCACTACCTGGGCGGCTCGGTGCTCGCCGTGGACACACACGCCTGGGCGGCCGCCCTGCTGGCGCTGGTCGCGCGCCCGCCGGACCCCGCCTTCGTCGGGGAAAAATGGCGCGAAATGTGGCTGGAACGGCTCGAATCGGTGCGGCCTTTCATCCACACCTGGCTCGCCCACCAGACCCGGGACGCCTACTGGAAACAGGGCAGCGTCCCTGAGGACCACGGGGCCATCGGCGCGGCCGTCCTCGCGGTGGGCGGCTGGCACGACCCCCACCGGGACACGGTCCTTCGCCTGGTGGAACACCTGCCCGCCGACCGGGTGCGGGGTCTGCTCGGGCCCTGGTCGCACCAGTACCCCGACCGGGGCCTGTCGCCCGGGCCCGCGATCGGCTTCCTCCAGGAGACCCTGCGCTGGTGGGACCAGCACCTCAAGGGCGAGGAGACGGGCGTGATGAAGGAGCCGCTGCTGCGGTCCTGGATCAGCCAGTCGCACCCGCCGGCCACGGCCTACGCCGAGCTTCCCGGGCGCTGGGTGGGCGACCCCGCCTGGCCCTCGCCGCACATCACACCCGTGGCGTACGCGCTGGGCGGCGCGCCCGTGCGGGTGCGCTCGCCGCAGCACACCGGACTCGACGCCGGCCGCTTCGTCCCCTTCGGCGGCGCCGCCGACCTGCCCCCCGACCAGCGCGCCGAGGACGCCCACTCGGCCGCCTTCGACTTCCCCGTGCCGGAGGGGCCTGGGCCCCTGGAGATCCTGGGCCGCCCGGTGGTGACCCTGCGGCTGCGCATGGACGTGCCCTTCGGCCAGGCGATCGCGCGGCTGTGCGACGTGGCCCCGGACGGCTCCTCCACGCTCGTGACGCGCGGCGTCCTGAACCTGTCCTCGCGCCACGGCAAGGACCGCGCGGACGCCTGGCCGCTGGGCGCGAGGCAGGACGTGACCTTCGCCCTCAGCGGCATCGGACACGCCTTCTCGCCGGGGCACCGCGTCCGGCTCGCGGTGTCCTCCGCGTACTGGCCGTGGATCTGGCCGCAGGCCGACTCGGTCGGGTTCACGCTCGATCCCGCCGGCTCCTCGCTCCAACTCCCGGTCAGGGAGCACACGTGCGACGACACGATCGCCTTCGCCGACCCCGAACAGTCCGAGCCGCTGGGCGTCTCCTTCCCTGCGCCGCTGGACGAGCCGCGTCCGGAGCGGCTTGTCGTACGGGACGTGGCGAAGGGCGAGTGGCGCCTGGAGGCCGGGCCGCGCCCCGGCGGGACCCGGGTCCACCCCGACGGCCTCGAATGTGTGGAGGACGCGCGCGAGACGTATGTGATCGAGTCCGACGATCCGCTGTCCGCGCGGACCTGTTCCACCTGGCATGTCCAACTGCACCGGCCGGAGCTGGGGTGGGACGTGAGCGTGGACACGCGCTCGGAGATCTCCTGCGACGCGGCGGACTTCGTGATGTCGGACGAGGTGGTGTGCCGCGAGGGCGACGAAGTCGTCTTCCACCGCACCTGGCACCACCGCCTCCCCCGCACGGCGGGCTGACCACACCCGCCCGCACCAGCCGCGGCGGGGCGCGGGGAGCCGCGCACAGCGGGTCAGAGGCCGGCCAGCGACGATGCCAGGCGCGGCGAGGCGTACCCCGTGCCGCAGACGAAGCGCATCAAGGGTCCGAACGAGGACGCCGCGGGCAGACCCGTGAAGTACAGCCCCGGCACCGCGGACTGAAAGCCCGCGTCCAGCACCGGCGCCCCGCGCGAGGTGAGGAGCCCGGCCCGCACCCCGTCCCCCAGAAACCCCAGCGCCGCCACGTCCACGCGGTACCCCGTCGCCGCCATCACGTGATCCGCCGACAGCTCCCGCTCCGCGCCCGTCCCACCGCTCAGCGTCAGCACCGGGCGTCCCGCCTCCACCCGGGCCCGCACGATCCGCCGCCCCTCGCTCACCCCGACGCGCCCGGTGAAGCGTTCGCGCAGCCACCACGCGCCCAGCGGGCCCAGCACATGGCGCACCAGATAGTGCCGGGCCGGCGCGGGCAGATGGCGCACGTGCGTCGCGTGGGACGACAGGGCGTACAGCGACCAGGCCCTGCCGAACGGCGAGCCGGGACGCAGGCGCGGCTGCCGGTCGGGGGCGGCGCCGAAGCGGACCGCGCCCGTCCGCCGCGTCACGACCCGTACGTCCGCCCCCGCCTCCGCCATCAACACCGCGTTCTCCAGGGCGGATTGACCCGCCCCGACCACCAGCACCTCGCGCCCCGCGAAGCCGGACAGGTCGCGGTGCTGGGAGGCGTGCGAGATCGGGCCACTCACGCGGGGCCCGTCGGGCGCGGCCGCCGCCAGCTCGCGCGGCATCCGGGCGAACCCGGTAAGACCGGTGGCCACGACGACCGCCCGCGCCTCGAAGCTCTCCCCGGAGTCGAGTTTCAGGGCGAATCCACCGCGCGGCACCTGGTCCACCGAGACCACCGCGACCTGCTCCAGATCGGGCAGGAGCCGCGCGGCGAACCACTGCCCGTACGCAGCGAAGTCCTCCACCGGTATGAGGTCCCAGTCCGATTCGAGCCGCCGCGCCCCACTGTCCGCGCAGAAGTCCAGCAGCCCGTGTCCCCGCTGCGGCGCGTCGATGCCGGAGGCGGCCGGCGTCGATTTGAGGATCATGCCCGCCGGCATGTGCGTACGCCAGCTGACCATCGGCTTGCCGAAGACGCGGACCGGGATGCCCCGGGCCCGTAGGTGCGCGGCGGCGGACAGGCCGAACGGCCCCGCCCCGATCACCGCCACCGGACGTGTCGCAGTGCTCACTCGCGGCCCCTTCTCTCGGTTCTCTCGGATCTCTCGGATCTCTCGGATCTCTCGGATTCGGCCGGCTCGGCCGGCGTGTACGACAGGTGAGTTGGGCGGCCGGCCTCTTTCGTCACCGCGCGGCGCGAACTGCGCCAGAGCCGGTACAGGTGGCGCGCCCCGGGGCTCAGGGAGCGCGCCGCCATCGCGAAGAAGGGACGCAGATCGTCCCCGGCGACCCAGGCGAGCTCGGTCCCGGCCGGGCGCCCCGGCACATGCGGGCTGACCCAGCCGTCCCGGCGGTAGGCGAGCAGGGCGGGCAGGTCGATGTTCTCCACCACATACCGCCGCCCCGCCCGCTGTTCGCCCTTGGGCACCCCCCGGCCGGTGAGGTGGAGGTGCTGGGCGCGGATCACATCGACGCCCGCGACGTTCTCGAAGAGCCGGAACTGCGCGCCCATGCGGGGGTTGAAGTCCAGGAGCTTGTAGCGCCCGTCGCGCCGGTCGAAGCGCAGATCGAGGTCGACGATGCCGGTGAACCCGATCTGTTTGACGAACTGCTGGGCCAGCGCGGCCAGTTCGGGGTTGTCCACGACGTACGCGGTCGCCGTCATCCCCGCGTGCGGCGGCCAGGACCGCACCTTCACGCCGGTGAACAGCGCGAGCGGCGTGGAGTTCTCGTCGAAGTAGGCGTGCACGATCCAGTCCTCGGCCTGTTCGCGCGGCAGGTACTCCTGGAGGATCACGCCGGGCCGCTCGCCCCAGCCACGGGCGAGCGCGAGCAGGTGCGCCGGGTCCTCGATCCGGGTGGTGCCGGGCACGGCGGGGCGGCGGCGGCGCACGAACGCCTCCAGGTTCTTGGCCACCACGGGAAAGCGGGCGTGCCGCGCGAAGTCCTCGACGTCGGCGTACGTGTCGGGGAAGGCGGCCGCCGGGGACGGCACGCCGTGCTCCACGCACAGTTCGTGCAGCCCCCGCTTGCTGGCAAGACGCCGGGGCAGGCCGGGCGCGACCGGCGGGAAGAGGAAGCGTTCCGCGAGTTCCTTCTGGTGCTCGGCGATCAGCACCGCGGCCTCTTCGTCGGTGGGGATCAGGACGGCGGGCCGCCCGATCCGTTCGCCGATGGCGAGCAGCCCCGCGACCAGCGCACCCGGCTCCTCGGCGCCGGTCGTGGGCCACGGGAAGGCCCGGGTGAGGTAACGCGAGTGGGCGGCGGGCGTCCAGCGGTCCTCGGTGATCGCGTACATCGGCACGCCGAGTCTGCCGAGGCTGCGGATGGCGCCGACGCCGCCGTGATGCAGCGGATAGTTCCCGAACTTCACGATCAGACCCGGTATGTCGCGGTCCGCCCTGAACAGCACGCCACTGCCCGCCACCAGTCCCCCCTCGGGACAAAAGGCACCCCGGCCCGGTGGGACGGGCGGCCCCCTCGCCGCTCGCGCCCCGGACAGAGACGCTAAGGGGGAACGGTCCCTTCCGGGGGCGGAATTTCCGGACATGACGAACTCTTTAGGCACTGCCGCGCTGAGCAGCGCCGACGTAACGTGTAGCCCACACCCGTCGAAAGCGAGGCAGGCACCGATGTCCGAGCAGAGCCCGCTCGAACTGGCCGAGGGCGACCCCTTCGGCCCGCACAATCTCCCCTACGGCGTGTTCTCCACGCCGGGCAGTCCCCGAGGACCGCAGGGTCGGCGTACGCATCGGCGACCATGTCCTGGACGCGGGGGCCGCGGCGCACGCGCTGGGCTCCCCGTACGCGGCGCTCCTCGCCAAGCCGAGCCTCAACCCGCTGCTCGCGGCGGGGCGCACGGCCTGGCGCGATGTGCGCAGGGCGCTCACCGCGTGGGTGACGGTGCCCGCGCACCGCCCCGTGATAGAGCCCCTGCTCCACCCGCTCGCGGACGTCGAGCTGCATCTGCCGTACGAGGTCGCCGACTACGTCGACTTCTACGCGAGCGAGCACCACGCCACCAACGTGGGCCAGATCTTCCGTCCCGACGGCGCGGCGCTCACCCCCAACTGGAAGCACCTGCCGATCGGTTACCACGGCCGGTCCGGCACGATCGTGGTCTCGGGCACGGAGGTGCGCCGCCCCCGGGGGCAGCGCAAGGCACCCTCCGACGCCGCGCCGGTGTTCGGCCCGTCCGTCAAGCTGGACATCGAGGCCGAGGTCGGCTTCGTGGTCGGCACGCCGTCCGCGCTGGGCGAGCCGGTGGAGCTCGGCTCCTTCGAGGAGCACGTCTTCGGCCTGTTCCTGCTCAACGACTGGTCCGCGCGGGACATCCAGGCCTGGGAGTACGTGCCGCTCGGCCCCTTCCTCGGCAAGTCCTTCGTGACGTCGGTCTCGGCGTGGGTCACCCCGCTGGAGGCCCTCGCGGCGGCCCGCGTCGCCCCACCGGCCCGCGACCTGCCCCTCCAGCCGTACCTGGACGACTCCGCAGAGGAGGTCCCGGGCGGGTTCGACCTGCGCATCACGGTCTCGATCAACGGCACGCCGGTCGCCGAGCCGCCGTTCGCCTCGATGTACTGGACGGCCGCGCAGCAGCTGGCCCACATGACGGTGAACGGCGCGTCGCTGCGGACCGGGGACGTGTACGGCTCGGGCACGGTCAGTGGGCCCGAGCGCGACCAGCGCGGGTCCCTGCTCGAACTCACCTGGAACGGCACGGAGCCGCTGGAACTCGACTCGGGCAAGCGGGCGTTCCTGGAGGACGGCGACGAGGTCACCCTCACGGCGTGGGCCCCCGGCCCCCACGGGGTCCCGGTAGGCCTCGGCGAGGTCCGGGGCCGGGTTACTCCAGCGCGGTAGCCCGTCCGGGGGGGCGGTGTACTGCGTGCGCGGGCCGCAGGTGGCTGCCCGCGAAGTTCCCCGCGCCCCTGGCGGGCTGATGCTGGCCCGCATGGGCATAGTCAGCCCGTCCGCCCCCGGCAGGGCTCGTGCTGGCCCACTGGGACATACCTAGCCCGTCCGGCGATTGAGGACGAGCGCCCTTCAGGCGCGAACGGGGTCTGGGGCGGAGCCCCAGGGGCCCCGGCTGCGGGCCGTGCGTGGCTGACCGCGCAGTTCCCCGCGCCCCCGGCAGGGCTCGTGCTGGCCCACTGGGACATACCTAGCCCGTCCGGCGATTGAGGACGAGCGCCCTTCAGGCGCGAACGGGGTCTGGGGCGGAGCCCCAGGGGCCCCGGCTGCGGGCCGTGCGTGGCTGAGCGCGCAGTTCCCCGCGCCCCTGGCAGGGCTGATGCTGGCCCGCATGCGCATCCTCAGCCCGCCGCCCCCGGCAGGGGGCGATGCTGGCCAGGACCGGCAACCTCAGCCGCCACCCCCGGCAGGGCCCGTGCCGGCCAGGACGGACAGGACGCCCTCGCCGTACTTGGCGCGTTTGTTCTCGCCCACCCCACTCACCGTGGCCAACTCCTCCAACGACCCCGGCCGAACCGTGGCGATCTCCCGCAACGTCGCATCGTGGAAGATGACGTACGCCGGAACCCCCGCCTCCTTCGCCTCCCCCGCCCGCCACGCCCGCAGCGCCTCGAAGACCGGCACCGCCTCCTCGGGCAGGTCGGCCACCGCGGCCTTCTTGCCGGACGCCCCGCGCGCAGCCCGCGCCGCCCGCGCCGGCTTCTCCGGTTCCGTCCGCATCCGGACCTCACGCCGCCCGCCGAGAACGTCCCCGCTCGTCGCGGTCAGAACCAGCGTCCCGTACTCGCCCTCCACCGCGAGCAGCCCCTGCGCGAGCAACTGCCGCACCACACCCCGCCATTGGGTCTCGGAGAGGTCTTCCCCGATACCGAAGACCGACAGCGCGTCATGGTCGAACTGGATGACCTTCGCGGTCCTGCGGCCGAGCAGGATGTCGATGATCTGGCCCGCGCCGAACTTCTGGCCCCGCTCGCGCTGAAGACGCACGACCGTGGAGAGCGCCTTCTGCGCCGCGACCGTGCCGTCCCACGTCTTGGGCGGGGTCAGGCAGGTGTCGCAGTTGCCGCAGTTCTCCGCGGTGGCTTCCTGGCCGAAGTAGCCAAGGAGCTGCGCACGCCGGCACGAGGCGGCCTCGCACAGGGCCAGCATCGCGTCGAGGTGCGCGGCGGCCCGGCGCCGGAAAGCCTCGTCACCCTCGCCGCCCTGGATCATCTTGCGCTGCTGGACGACGTCCTGGAGCCCGTACGCCATCCAGGCCGTCGACGGCAGCCCGTCACGCCCGGCGCGGCCGGTCTCCTGGTAGTAGCCCTCGACGGACTTGGGCAGGTCGAGATGGGCGACGAACCGGACGTCCGGCTTGTCGATGCCCATGCCGAAGGCGATGGTGGCCACCACCACCAGGCCGTCCTCCCGCAGGAAACGGGACTGGTTGACGGCGCGCGTGCCCGCGTCGAGCCCCGCGTGGTAGGGGACGGCCTGGACGCCGTTGTCGCTCAGGTACTGCGCGGTCTTCTCGACCGAGGCGCGCGAGAGGCAGTAGACGATGCCCGCGTCCCCGTCGTGCTCCTCCTTGAGGAAGGCGAGGAGCTGCTTCTTCGGGTCGCTCTTGGCCACGATCCGGTACTGGATGTTGGGCCGGTCGAAGCTCGCCACGAAGTGCCGGGCGTCCGGCATGACCAGGCGCTGGGTGATCTCGCGGTGGGTGGCGTCGGTGGCGGTCGCGGTGAGGGCGATCCGCGGCACGTCCGGCCAGCGCTCGCCGAGCAGGGAAAGGGCGAGGTAGTCGGGGCGGAAGTCGTGGCCCCACTGGGCGACGCAGTGCGCCTCGTCGATGGCGAAGACGGAGATCTTGGCTCGGGAGAGCAGATCGAGGGTGGCCTCCACGCGCAGCCGCTCGGGTGCCAGATAGAGCAGGTCGAGCTCCCCGGCGAGCAGCTCGGCCTCCACGGTGCGGCGCTCGTCGAAGTCCTGCGTGGAGTTGATGAACCCGGCCCGCACGCCGAGGGCCCGCAGCGCGTCCACCTGGTCCTGCATAAGGGCGATGAGCGGGGAGACCACGACGCCGGTGCCGGGCCTGACCAGCGCGGGGATCTGGTAGCAGAGGGACTTGCCGCCGCCGGTTGGCATGAGCACCAGGGCGTCGCCGCCCGCCACCACGTGCTCGATGATGTCGCCCTGGGCGCCGCGGAACGCCTCGTATCCAAAGACGCGGTGCAGTGTGCGCAGGGCGTCGCTCTGCGTGTCCACCATCTGCGTCCCGCCCGTTGCGGTCATCGCTCGGTCCCCCGTACTGGTCCGTCGTCCGCCTCACCGTTCACCCTCGTAACGATAGGCGCCCCCGCCGACAGCCCGAGAGTTATCCACAACCCCGGACCCCCGCGAGGGAAAGGCAAAGGTCCCGGCGCCACCCACCCGCGCCGGGACCCGCACCCCTCAGAAGGCCTACCGCACGAATACCCCCGCGTGGTGCGCGAGGTCGAGGAAGTACTGCGGCGCGACGCCGAGCACCAGCGTCACCGCCACCCCCACCCCGATCGTCGTCATCGTCAGCGGCGACGGCACCGCCACCGTCGGCCCGTCCGCCTTCGGCTCGCTGAAGAACATCAGCACGATCACCCGGATGTAGAAGAACGCCGCGACAGCGGAGGAGACCACACCGACCACGACCAGCGCCCCCGCGCCGCCCTCAGCCGCCGCCTTGAACACGGCGAACTTCCCGGAGAACCCGGAGGTCAGCGGGATGCCCGCGAAGGCGAGCAGGAAGACCGCGAAGACCGCTGCGACCAGCGGCGAGCGCCGGCCGAGCCCGGCCCACTTGGACAGGTGCGTCGCCTCGCCGCCCGCGTCCCGCACCAGCGTGACCACCGCGAACGCGCCGATCGTCACGAAGGAGTACGCCGCCAGGTAGAACAGGACCGAGGAGATGCCGTCCGCGTTGGTGGCGATGACACCGGCCAGGATGAACCCGGCGTGCGCGATCGAGGAGTACGCGAGCAGCCGCTTGATGTCGGTCTGCGTGATCGCGACGACCGCGCCGCCCAGCATCGTGATGATCGCGACGCCCCACATGACCGGCCGCCAGTCCCAGCTCATGCCGGGCAGCACCACGTACAGGAGGCGCAGCAGGGCGCCGAACGCCGCGACCTTCGTGGCCGCCGCCATGAAGCCGGTGACCGGGGTCGGGGCGCCCTGGTAGACGTCCGGGGTCCACATGTGGAACGGCACCGCGCCGACCTTGAAGAGCAGCCCCATCAGGAGCATCGCCCCGCCGATCAGGAGCAGCGCGTCGTTGCCCATGGTGCCGGCGAGGGCCGGGTCCAGGTTCTGCACCGAGCCGCTGATCACGTCGGCGATCGTGGCGTACGAGACGGAGCCGGCGTACCCGTACAGGAGCGCGATGCCGAAGAGCAGGAACGCGGAGGAGAACGCGCCGAGCAGGAAGTACTTGACGGCCGCCTCCTGCGACATGAGCCGCTTGCGGCGGGCGAGCGCGCACAGCAGGTAGAGCGGGAGAGAGAACACCTCAAGCGCCACGAACAGGGTCAGGAGGTCGTTGGCCGCCGGGAAGACCAGCATCCCGGAGACCGCGAACAGGGCGAGCGGGAAGACCTCGGTGGTGGTGAACCCGGCCTTGACGGCGGCCTTCTCGCCGTCGCTGCCGGGCACCGAGGCCGCCTGGGCCGCGAAGGAGTCCACCTTGTTGCCGTGCGTCACCGGGTCGAGGCGGCGCTCGGCGAAGGTGAAGACGGCGACGATGGAGGCCAGCAGGATCGTGCCCTGGAGGAAGAGCGCGGGGCCGTCGACCGCGACGGCGCCCATGGCCGCGATGTGCGCCTTGGTCGTGCCGTAGCCGCCGGCCGCGAGGGCGACGACCGCCGCGAAGGCGGCCGCCAGCGCGACCACCGAGAGGAACACTTGCGTGGGGTAGCGGCCCCGGCGCGGGACGAAGGCCTCCACGAGCACGCCGATGACCGCCGCGCCCAGCACGATCAGCGTGGGCGCGAGCTGCGCGTACTCGATGTGCGGCGCGGGGATCTTGTCCAGCGTTCCCCCGGCCGCCGTGGTCCACAGGCTGTGGACAGCTGATGAGCTCACTTGGCCGCCTCCACCGCGGGGTTGGGATCCTTCTTGTGCACGTCCGACATGGTCTGGCGCACCGCCGGGTTGACGATGTCCGTCAGCGGCTTCGGATAGACGCCGAGGAAGACAAGGAGGGCGATCAGCGGGGCGACCACCAGCAGTTCGCGGACCTTGAGGTCGGGCATGCCCTGGACCTCCGCCTTGACCGGTCCCGTCATCGTCCGCTGGTAGAGGACGAGGACGTACAGCGCGGCCAGGACGATGCCGAGAGTCGCCACCACGCCGGCCACCGGATAGCGGCTGAACGTGCCGACCAGGACCAGGAATTCACTGACGAACGGCGCGAGCCCCGGCAGCGAGAGCGTGGCGAGGCCCCCGACCAGGAACGTACCGGCGAGCACCGGGGCGACCTTCTGGACGCCGCCGTAGTCCGAGATGAGCCGGGAGCCCCGGCGCGAGATCAAGAAGCCCGCCACCAGCATCAGGGCGGCCGTCGAGATGCCGTGGTTGACCATGTACAGCGTGGCGCCGGACTGGCCCTGGCTGGTCATCGCGAAGATGCCCATGATGATGAAGCCGAAGTGCGAGATCGACGCGTACGCCACCAGGCGCTTGATGTCGCGCTGGCCGACCGCGAGCAGCGCCCCGTAGATGATGCTGATCACGGCGAGCACCACGATCACGGGCGTCGCCCACTTGCTGGCCTCCGGGAAGAGCTGGAGGCAGAAGCGCAGCATCGCGAACGTGCCGACCTTGTCGACGACCGCGGTGATCAGGACGGCGACCGGCGCGGTCGCCTCACCCATCGCGTTGGGCAGCCAGGTGTGCAGCGGCCACAGCGGGGCCTTGACCGCGAAGGCGAAGAAGAAGCCGAGGAAGAGCAGCCGCTCGGTGCCGGTCGCCATGTGGAGCGTGCCGCCGGCGCGCGCCTGGGCGATCTCGTTCAGCGAGAACGAGCCGGCCACCACGTACAGGCCGATGACGGCGGCCAGCATGATGAGTCCGCCGACCAGGTTGTAGAGCAGGAACTTGACTGCCGCGTACGAGCGTTGGGTCGCCGCCGCCTCGTCGCCCCCTGCGTGGGCCCGGTCGCCGAAGCCGCCGATGAGGAAGTACATCGGGATGAGCATGGCTTCGAACAGGATGTAGAAGAGGAAGACGTCGGTGGACTCGAAGGACAGCACCACCATCGCCTCGACGGCGAGGATCAGGGCGAAGAAGCCCTGGGTCGGGCGCCAGCGGCTGCTGTGCGTTTCCAGGGGGTCGGCGTCGTGCCAGCCGGCCGCGATGATGAACGGGATCAGGAGCGCGGTGAGCCCGATGAGGGCGACGCCGATGCCGTCGACACCCAGTTCGTAGCGGACGCCGAAGTCCTTGATCCAGGCGTGTGACTCGGTCAACTGGTAGCGCGCGCCGCCCGGTTCGAACCGCACGAGCTGGATCGCGGCGAGCACCAGGGTGCCCACCGAGACCAGCAGGGCCAGCCATTTGGCGGCGGTCCGCCGGGCGGCGGGGACGGCGGCGGTCGCGACCGCGCCGAGCGCCGGCAGGGCGGCCGTCGCGGTCAGGAGGGGGAAGGACATCGCGTTACACCGCCCTCATCAGCAGAGTCGCGGCGATGATCACCACAGCACCTCCGAACATCGAGACCGCGTAGCTGCGGGCGTAGCCGTTCTGTAGCCTGCGCAGGCGGCCGGAGAGCCCGCCGACCGAGGCGGCGGTTCCATTGACGACTCCGTCGACCAGGCTGTGGTCGAGGTAGACGAGCGAGCGGGTGAGGTGTTCGCCGCCCCTGACCAGGACCACGTGGTTGAAGTCGTCCTGGAGCAGGTCACGGCGGGCCGCCCGGGTGAGCAGCGAGCCGCGCGGGGCGACGGCCGGGACGGGCTTCCTGCCGTACTGGGCGACGGCGAGACCGACGCCGATCAGGAGACAGACGATGGTGGCGGCGGTGACCGTCCACTGCCCCACCGGCGAGTCGCCGTGGTCGAAGGAGGTGACCGGCTCCAGCCATTTCACGAACCGGTCGCCGATGCCGAAGATCCCGCCGGCGAAGACCGAGCCGAAGGCGAGGACGATCATGGGGATCGTCATGGACTTCGGGGACTCGTGCGGGTGCGGCTCGTCGTGGGCGCCGCGCGTCTCGGCGGCGGGCTCCACGCTCGGCTCGGCCGGCGAGGGGGTCCTGGCGTTGCGCCAGCGCTCCTCGCCGAAGAAGGTCAGCACCATCACGCGCGTCATGTAGTACGCGGTGATCGCGGCGCCCAGCAGGGTGACCGCGCCGAGGATCCAGCCCTCGGTGCCGCCCTTGGCGAAGGCCGCCTCGATGATCTTGTCCTTGGAGAAGAAGCCGGACAGGCCGGGGAAGCCGATGATGGCGAGATAGCCGAGGCCGAAGGTGACGAAGGTGACCGGCATGTGCTTGCGCAGGCCGCCGTACTTGCGCATGTCGACCTCGTCGTTCATGCCGTGCATCACCGAGCCGGCGCCGAGGAAGAGCCCCGCCTTGAAGAAGCCGTGCGTCACCAGGTGCATGATCGCGAAGGCGTAGCCGATCGGGCCGAGGCCGGTGGCCAGGATCATGTAGCCGATCTGCGACATCGTCGAGCCTGCCAGGGCCTTCTTGATGTCGTCCTTGGCGCAACCGACGATCGCACCGAACAGGAGCGTGACCGCGCCGACGACCACCACGGCCGTCTGGACGTCGGGCACCGCGTTGAAGACCGCCCCGGAGCGGGTGATCAGATAGACGCCTGCGGTCACCATGGTCGCCGCGTGGATCAGGGCCGAGACCGGGGTCGGGCCCTCCATCGCGTCGCCGAGCCAGGACTGGAGCGGGACCTGCGCCGACTTGCCGCAGGCGGCCAGCAGCAGCATCAGGCCGATGACGGTGTCGCGGCCCGAGCTCGCCTGCCCCGCGCCGCCGAGCACGGTGGTGAAGGCGAAGGAGCCGAACGTCGTGAACATCACCATGATGGCGATGGACAGGCCCATGTCGCCGACCCGGTTGACCAGGAAGGCCTTCTTCGCGGCGGTCGCAGCGCTCGGCTTGTGCTGCCAGAACCCGATGAGCAGGTAGGACGCGAGGCCCACGCCTTCCCAACCGACGTACAGCAGGAGGTAGTTGTCGGCGAGGACCAGCAGGAGCATCGCCGCGAGGAACAGGTTGAGGTAGCCGAAGAAGCGCCGGCGGTTCTCGTCGTGCTCCATGTAGCCGATCGAATAGACGTGGATCAGGGTGCCCACGCCGGTGATCAGCAGGACGAAGGTCATCGACAGCTGGTCCAGGTGGAAGCCCACGTTGGCCTGGAAGCCCTCGACCGGGACCCAGCTGAACAGGTGCTGGGTCACCGTCCGGTGCTCGCCCGAGCGGCCCAGCATGGCGAAGAAGAGCACCGCGCCGATGACGAAGGACGCGGCCGCGAGCAGGGTGCCCAGCCAGTGGCCCGCCTTGTCCAGGCGCCGGCCCCCGCACAGCAGGACGGCCGCTCCGAGCAGGGGCGCCGCGATGAGCAGCGCGATGAGGTTGTCTGTGTTTCCCACGGTTGCAGCGACCCCTTACAGCTTCATCAGGCTGGCGTCGTCGACCGAGGCCGAGTGGCGGGAACGGAAGAGCGACACGATGATCGCGAGCCCGACCACGACCTCCGCGGCGGCGACGACCATCGTGAAGAACGCGATGATCTGGCCGTCGAGGTTGCCGTGCAGCCGGGAGAAGCAGACGAAGGCGAGGTTGCAGGCGTTGAGCATCAGCTCGACGCACATGAAGACCACGATCGCGTTGCGCCTGATGAGCACCCCGGCGGCGCCGATGGTGAACAACAGGGCTGCCAGGTAGAGGTAGTTGACCGGATTCACTTGGCGGCCTCCTCTTGGTCGCGCCCGAGGTCGTGGTCGCGCCCGGCGCCGCCGCCGCCCCCTGAGTCGTGGCCCCGGCCCAGGCGGCGCTCCGAGCGCTGCTCCAGTGCCTTGAGGTCGGCCAGTGCCTCGCTGGAGACGTCGCGGATCTGACCGCGGCCGCGCAGCGTCTGGTTGACGGTGAGCTCGGAGGGTGTGCCGTCGGGGAGCAGGCCCGCGACGTCCACCGCGTTGTGCCGGGCGTAGACGCCGGGGGCGGGCAGCGGGGGCAGGTGCTTGCCGCGTACGCGCTCCTCGGACATCTCGCGCTGGGTCTTGGCGCGCTCGGTGCGCTCCCGGTGGGTGAGCACCATCGCGCCGACCGCCGAGGTGATCAGCAGGGCGCCGGTGATCTCGAAGGCGAAGACGTACTTGGTGAAGATGAGGGCGGCAAGGCCCTCCACGTTGCCGTTGGCGTTGGCCTGGCCGAGTCCGTTGAAGCTCTTCAGGGAGGCGTGGGCGATGCCCGCGATGAGCAGCACCCCGAAGCCGAGCCCGCAGGCCGCGGCCCACCAGCGCTGGCCCTTGATGGTCTCCTTCAGCGAGTCGGCGGCGGTGACGCCGACCAGCATGACCACGAAGAGGAACAGCATCATGATCGCGCCGGTGTAGACGACGATCTGGACGATGCCCAGGAAGTACGCCCCGTTGGCCAGGTAGAACACCGCGAGGATGATCATGGTTCCGGCCAGGCACAGCGCGCTGTGCACGGCCTTCTTCATGAGGATCGTGCACAGGGCGCCGATCACGGCGACCGTGCCGAGCACCCAGAACTGGAAGGCCTCACCGGTGGAGGTGGCCGAGGCCGTGGCGGCCAGCAGCTCGGTGGGCGCGCTCATGCCCCCACCGCCTTGCCGGACGCGGGCTCGTCCGCACCGAAGGTGGAGGCACCCTCCTGGGGCCGCTCGCCCTTGCTGAGCGCGACTTGGCGCACGGTGCCGGGGGCCGCCTCGGTGACCAGGCCCCGGTAGTAGTCCTGCTCGTCCATGCCCGGGTAGATCGCGTGCGGGCTGTCGACCATGGTGTCCTCAAGGCCGGCGAGCAGCTGCTCCTTGGTGTAGATCAGGTTCTCGCGCGAGGAGTCGGCCAGTTCGAACTCGTTGGTCATCGTCAGCGCCCGGGTGGGGCATGCCTCGATGCACAGCCCGCACAGGATGCAACGGGCGTAGTTGATCTGGTAGACGCGGCCGTAGCGCTCGCCCGGCGAATAGCGCTCCTCGTCCGTGTTGTCGGCGCCTTCCACATAGATGGCGTCGGCGGGGCAGGCCCAGGCGCACAGCTCGCAGCCCACGCACTTCTCCAGGCCGTCCGGATGCCGGTTGAGCTGGTGGCGGCCGTGGAAGCGCGGCGCGGTGACCTTGGGCTGTTCCGGATACTGCTCGGTCAGCCGCTTCTTGAACATGGCCTTGAAGGTCACGCCGAAGCCGGCCACGGGGTTGAGGAACTTGTCCTGCGGCTCCTGCGGTTCGGCCGGCTTCCCGGCCTTCGCCGGCTTCCCGGCCTTCGCCGGCTTGTCGGCCTTCGCCGGGTTGCCGCTCAAGGACTTGTCCGATGGCGTGTCAGACACCGTCGCCCTCCCTTCCTTCTGCGTCACTCTGAGTATCCGTCCCGCCACTGACAATCAACTGGCCCTCATGGCGCGGCCGTCGGCGGGGCACGGGCGGAAGGGTCTGGCCGGGCAGCGGCGGCACCGGGAATCCCCCGGCCATCGGGTCGAAGGCGGCGGGTTTCGCCCCCTCGGGCCCCTCGGCCCCCTCGTTCTCCTTCTTGTTCCGGAACACATCCACGAGGAAGGAGAGGAGCAGCAGCGCGAGGACCGCGCCGGCGACGTACAAAACGACCTTGGAGAAGCCGTAGCCCTCGTTGTGCAGGGCCCGCACGGTCGCGACCATCATCAGCCAGACCACGGAGACCGGGATGAGGACCTTCCACCCCAGCTTCATGAGCTGGTCGTAGCGGACCCGGGGCAGCGTGCCGCGCAGCCAGATGAAGAAGAAGAGCAGCAGCTGGACCTTGATGACGAACCAGAGCATCGGCCACCAGCCGTGGTTCGCGCCCTCCCAGAAGGTGCTGATGGGCCAGGGGGCGCGCCAGCCGCCGAGGAAGAGGGTGACCGAGACGGCCGAGACGGTGACCATGTTGACGTACTCGGCGAGCATGAACATCGCGAACTTGATCGAGGAGTACTCGGTGTTGAAGCCGCCGACCAGGTCGCCCTCGGACTCCGGCATGTCGAACGGCGCCCGGTTGGTCTCGCCGACCATCGTGACGATGTAGATGATGAACGAGACCGGCAGCAGCACGATGTACCAGCGGTCGCCCTGCGCCTCCACGATCTTCGAGGTCGACATCGACCCCGAGTACAGGAAGACCGAGGCGAAGGCCGCGCCCATCGCGATCTCGTAGGAGATCATCTGCGCGCAGGAGCGCAGACCGCCGAGGAGCGGGTACGTCGAGCCGGAGGACCAGCCCGCGAGCACGATGCCGTAGATGCCGACCGAGGCGACCGCCAGGACATACAGCATGGCGATCGGCAGGTCGGTGAGCTGCATCGTGGTGCGGTGGCCGAAGATCGACACCTCGTTGCCCGCGGGCCCGAAGGGGATCACCGCGATCGCCATGAACGCGGGGATCGCGGCGATGATCGGGGCCAGGACGTAGACGACTTTGTCGGCCCGCTTGACGATGACGTCTTCCTTCAGCATCAGCTTGATGCCGTCGGCGAGCGACTGGAGCATGCCCCAGGGGCCGTGCCGGTTGGGCCCGATGCGCAGCTGCATCCAGGCGACGACCTTGCGCTCCCACACGATGGAGAACAGCACGGTCACCATCAGGAACGCGAAGCAGAAGACGGCCTTGACGACGACGAGCCACCAGGGGTCGCGGCCGAACATGGAGAGGTCTTCCGCGGCGAACGTGATCACGCCTCCACCACCTCCGAGGGTGCTTCCGTGGCGGCCGGTCCGATCCGGACGACCTGTCCGGGGACCGCGCCGGTGTCGGCGGCGACCCCGCCGCCGACGGAGTTCAGCGGCAGCCAGACCACGCGGTCGGGCATCTCGCTCACCTGGAGCGGGAGTTGGACGCCGCCGCGCGGGCCGGTGACCTGGAGCAGGTCGCCGTCCTTGACGCCGGACTCGGCCGCGGTGGCCGCCGAGAGCCGGGCCACGGACGCGTGCCGGGTGCCGGCCAGCGCCTCGTCGCCCTCCTGGAGGGAGCCCCGGTCGAGCAGCATCCGGTGGCCCGCGAGCACCGCCTCCCCCTCGGCGGGCCGGGGCAGAGGCCGCGCGGACGCGACTCCTGGCTCCAGGGGTCCGCTCGCGCGCGGCCCGTCCCAGGTGCCGAGCCGGGTCATCTCGCCCCGTACGGAGCGGACGTCGGGCAGCGCGAGGTCCACGTCGAGCGCGTCGGCCAGCATGTGAAGGACGCGGGCGTCGGTGGGCGACGGCGTGCGGGTCAGCTGTTCCGGCTTCAGGGCGGCCTCGAACAGCCTCGCGCGGCCCTCCCAGTTGAGGAAGGTGCCCGGCTTCTCGGCGACCGCGGCGACCGGGAAGACGACGGCGGCGTGGTCGGTCACCTCGCTCGGCCGCAGTTCGAGGCTGACCACGAAGGCCCCCGCGAGCGCCTGGCGGGCCCGCGCGGGGTCCGGCAGGTCGGCCGGGTCGACGCCCGCGACGAGCAGCGCGCCCAGTTCCCCGGTGACGGCGGCCTCGACGATCTGGCCGGTGTCGCGCCCGTAGCGGTGCGGGAGTTCGCGTACGCCCCAGGCGGCGGCGACCTCGTCGCGGGCGCGCGGGTCGGTGGCCGGGCGTCCGCCCGGCAGCAGCGAAGGAAGCGCGCCCGCCTCCACCGCGCCGCGCTCACCGGCCCGGCGCGGGATCCACACCAGTGCGGCGCCGGTCGCGGTGGCCGCGCGCACGGCGGCGGTCAGGCCGCCGGGCACGCCCGCGAGGCGTTCACCGACGACGAGGACTGCGCCCGGCGAGCGCAGCGCGTCGGCCGCCCGCGCCCCGTCCTCGTCCAGGCCTACGCCGCCCGCGAGCGCGTCGAGCCATTCGGTCTCGGTGCCGGGCGCCGCGAGCAGCAGGGTGCCGCCCGCCTTCGCCAGGCCCCGCGTCAGGTGGCTGGCGAGCGAGAAGGTGCGCTGGCCGTGCCCCCGCCAGGCCTTGCGCAGCCGCAGGAAGACGCCGGGCGCCTCCTCCTCGGACTCGAAGCCGGCCAGCAGGACCGCCGGCGCCTGTTCGAGCAGGGTGTAGGTCACGCCCTGTCCGTCGAGGTCGCGCCCGTGCCCCGCGACGCGGGCCGCCAGGAAGTCGGCCTCCTCCGCGGAGTGCGGGCGGGCCCGGAAGTCGATGTCGTTGGTGTCCAGGGCGATCCGGGCGAACTTGGCGTAGGCGTACGCGTCCTCGACGGTGAGCCGGCCGCCCGTGAGCACCCCGGCCCGCCCGCGCGCGGCGGCGAGTCCGGCGGCGGCGGCCTCCAGCGCCTCCGGCCAGCTCGCCGGTTCCAGTACGCCCTCGGCGTTGCGCACCAACGGCGTGGTCAGCCGGTCGTGCTGCTGCGCGTACCGGAAGGCGAACCGGCCCTTGTCGCACAGCCATTCCTCGTTGACCTCGGGGTCGTCGGCCGCCAGGCGCCGCATGACCTTGCCGCGCCGGTGGTCGGTGCGGGTCGCGCAGCCGCCCGCGCAGTGCTCGCACACCGAGGGAGACGACACGAGGTCGAAGGGGCGGGAGCGGAAGCGGTAGGCGGCGGAGGTCAGCGCGCCGACCGGGCAGATCTGGATGGTGTTGCCGGAGAAGTACGACTCGAACGGGTCGCCCTCGCCGGTGCCGACCTGCTGGAGCGCGCCCCGCTCGATGAGTTCGATCATCGGGTCGCCGGCGATCTGGTTGGAGAAGCGGGTGCAGCGCGCACACAGCACACATCGCTCGCGGTCCAGGAGCACCTGGGTGGAGATCGGGACGGGCTTCTCGTAGGTGCGCTTGTGGCCCTCGAAGCGCGAATCGGTGGAGCCGACCTGCATCGCCTGGTTCTGCAAGGGGCACTCGCCGCCCTTGTCGCAGACCGGGCAGTCCAGCGGGTGGTTGATCAGGAGGAGTTCCATCACACCGCGCTGGGCCTTCTCGGCGACCGGCGAGGAGAGCTGGGACTTGACCACCATGCCGTCGGTGCAGGTGATGGTGCAGGACGCCATCGGCTTGCGCTGGCCCTCGACCTCGACGATGCACTGCCGGCACGCGCCGGCCGGGTCGAGCAGGGGATGGTCGCAAAAGCGCGGGATCTCGATGCCGAGCTGTTCGGCGGCGCGGATCACCAGAGTGCCCTTGGGGACGCTGATGCCGATGCCGTCGATGGTCAGCGAGACCGTTTCCTCAACGGCCTTGGACGGCCCCGCCGCCTCGCCGCCCCCGGAGGAAGCGCTACTCGTCGTCACAGTCATGCGTTCACCTCCGTGCTGTCGTCCGCCCAGGCGGTGGACCTGGCGGGGTCGAAGGGGCAGCCCTTGCCCGTGATGTGCCGCTCGTACTCGTCGCGGAAGTACTTGAGCGAGGAGAAGATCGGCGAGGCCGCGCCGTCGCCGAGCGCGCAGAACGACTTGCCGTTGATGTTGTCGGCGATGTCGTTCAGCTTGTCGAGGTCGTCCATCGAGCCCTTGCCGGCCTCGATGTCGCGAAGCAACTGGACCAGCCAGTACGTCCCTTCGCGGCAGGGCGTGCACTTGCCGCAGGACTCGTGGGCGTAGAACTCCGTCCAGCGGGTGACCGCCCGCACCACGCAGGTGGTCTCGTCGAAGCACTGGAGCGCCTTGGTGCCCAGCATCGAGCCGGCCGCGCCCACCCCTTCGTAGTCCAGCGGCACGTCAAGGTGCTCGTCGGTGAACATCGGGGTCGAAGAGCCGCCCGGCGTCCAGAACTTGAGGCGGTGGCCCTTGCGCATGCCGCCGCTCATGTCGAGCAGCTGGCGCAGGGTGATGCCGAGCGGCGCCTCGTACTGGCCGGGGCTTGTGACGTGCCCGCTGAGCGAGTACAGCGTGAAGCCGGGGGACTTCTCGCTGCCCATCGACTTGAACCAGTCCTTGCCCCGGTGCAGGATCGCGGGAACCGACGCGATGGATTCGACGTTGTTCACCACAGTGGGGCACGCGTACAGACCGGCGACAGCGGGGAAGGGGGGTCGCAGCCGGGGCTGGCCGCGACGGCCTTCGAGGGAGTCCAGGAGCGCGGTCTCCTCGCCGCAGATGTACGCGCCGGCGCCCGCGTGCACGGTGAGGTCGAGGTTGAGACCGCTGCCAAGGATGTCCTCGCCGAGGAAGCCCGCCTCGTACGCCTCACGCACGGCCTCGTGCAGCCGCCGCAGTACGGGGACGACTTCGCCGCGCAGATAGATGAAGGCGTGCGAGGAGCGGATCGCGTAGCAGGCGATCACGATGCCCTCGATGAGGGAGTGCGGGTTGGCGAACAGGAGCGGAATGTCCTTGCAGGTCCCGGGCTCCGATTCGTCGGCGTTGACGACCAGGTAGTGCGGCTTGCCGTCGCCCTGCGGAATGAACTGCCACTTCATGCCGGTGGGGAAGCCGGCGCCGCCGCGCCCGCGCAGTCCGGAGTCCTTGACGTAGGCGATGAGGTCGTCCGGCGTCATGGCGAGCGCCTTGCGCAGGCCCTCGTAGCCGTCGTGGCGGCGGTAGGTCTCCAGGGTCCAGGATTCGGGCTGGTCCCAGAAGGCGGTCAGGACCGGCGCCAGGAGCTTTTCCGGGCTGCTCCCGTTGCCGTTTCCCTCGATCTCGGTGGCCAAGGTCATCACTCCCCCTCCTCGGAGACCGGGCCCGCCGGGTGCTCGGGGTCGGACGCTGAGGTCGGCTGCGGTGCGTCGTGCGAGCTCAAGTGGTGTGAGCCCGGCTGGGGTTCGTCGTGCGGTTCCTGGCCGCCGCGCGGGTGCACCACGCGCGCGCCCGGCGTCTCGCCCCTGGCCAGGCGCAGCCCGGCGAGGGAGGCGGGGCCCGCGCCGCCGGTCGCGGCGACGGCGCCGGGGCGCTCGTCGGGGAAGCCGGCCAGGATGCGCGCGGTCTCCTTGTACGTGCACAGCGGCGCGCCCCGGGTGGGCTCCACGGGGCGTCCGGCGCGCAGGTCGTCCACCAGGCGCTTGGCGCTCTCGGGGTCCTGGTTGTCGAAGAACTCCCAGTTGACCATCACGACGGGCGCGAAGTCGCAGGCGGCGTTGCACTCGATGTGCTCGAGGGTGACCTTGCCGTCCGCCGTGGTCATGTCGGATCCGTTGTCGCCGACGCCCAAATGCCGCTTGAGCTCGTCGAAGATGGCGTCGCCACCCATGACCGCGCAGAGCGTGTTGGTGCAGACGCCGACTTGGTACTCGCCCGAGGGCTTGCGCCGGTACATGGAGTAGAAGGTGGCGACGGCCGTGACCTCGGCCGTGGTCAGCTCCAGGAGGTCCGCGCAGAAGGCCATGCCGGTGCGGGAGACGTATCCCTCCTCGGCCTGGACGAGGTGGAGCAGCGGCAGCAGCGCGGAGCGGCTGTCCGGGTAGCGGGCGATGATCTGCCTGCCGTCCGCTTCGAGCCGGGCGCGTACATCGGCCGGGTAGTGGGGCGCGGGCAGTTGGGGCATGCCCAGGTGGGTGTCGGTCACCGGTCGACGCCTCCCATCACGGGGTCGATGGACGCGACGGCGACGATGACGTCGGCGACCTGGCCGCCTTCGCACATGGCCGCCATGGCCTGGAGGTTGGTGAAGGACGGGTCGCGGAAGTGGACCCGGTAGGGGCGGGTGCCGCCGTCGGAGACGACGTGCACGCCGAGTTCGCCCTTGGGCGATTCGACGGCCGCGTACACCTGGCCGGCCGGGACCCGGAAGCCCTCGGTCACCAGCTTGAAGTGGTGGATCAGGGACTCCATCGAGGTGCCCATGATCTTCTTGATGTGGTCGAGGGAGTTGCCGAGGCCGTCGGGGCCGAGCGCGAGCTGCGCCGGCCAGGCGATCTTCTTGTCCTCGACCATGACCGGCCCGGGCGCGAGCCGGTCCAGGCACTGCTCGACGATCCTGAGCGACTGGCGCATCTCCTCCAGACGGACCAGGAAGCGGCCGTAGGAGTCGCAGGTGTCGGTGGTCGGCACGTCGAACTCGTAGGTCTCGTAACCGCAGTAGGGGTCCGTCTTGCGCAGGTCGTGCGGCAGGCCCGCCGAGCGCAGGATCGGGCCGGTGGCGCCGAGCGCCATGCAGCCGGTGAGATCGAGGTAGCCGACGTCCTGCATGCGGGCCTTGAAGATGGGGTTGCCGGTGGCGAGCTTGTCGTACTCCGGCAGGTTCTTCTTCATCGTCTTCACGAACTCGCGCAGCTGGTCCATCGCGCCGGGCGGCAGGTCCTGGGCGAGGCCGCCGGGGCGGATGAACGCGTGGTTCATCCGCAGACCGGTGATCAGCTCGAAGAGGTCGAGGATGAGTTCGCGGTCGCGGAAGCCGTAGATCATGATCGTGGTCGCGCCCAGCTCCATGCCCCCGGTGGCGATGCACACCAGGTGCGAGGAGAGCCGGTTGAGCTCCATGAGCAGCACGCGGATGACCGAGGCCCGGTCGGGGATCTGGTCGGTGATGCCGAGCAGCTTCTCGACGCCGAGGCAGTACGCCGTCTCGTTGAAGAACGGCGTCAGGTAGTCCATGCGCGTGACGAAGGTGGTGCCCTGGGTCCAGGTGCGGAATTCGAGGTTCTTCTCGATGCCGGTGTGCAGATAACCGATTCCGCAGCGGGCCTCGGTGACGGTCTCGCCATCGATCTCCAGGATCAGCCGGAGCACGCCGTGCGTGGAGGGGTGCTGGGGACCCATGTTGACGACGATGCGTTCGTCGTCGGCCTTCACGGCGGACTGGACGACGTCGTCCCAGTCGCCGCCGGTGACTGTATATACAGTCCCCTCGGTCGTCTCCCGGGGGGACGAAGGTGACGTGGTCATCAGGTGTACGACCTCCGCTGGTCCGGAGCCGGGATCTGGGCGCCCTTGTACTCGACCGCGATGCCGCCGAGGGGGTAGTCCTTGCGCTGCGGGTGGCCCTGCCAGTCGTCCGGCATCATGATCCGGGTGAGGGCGGGATGGCCGTCGAAGACGAGACCGAAGAAGTCGTAGGTCTCGCGCTCGTGCCAGTCGTTGGTCGGATAGACCTCGACGAGCGAGGGGATGTGCGGGTCGCTGTCGGGGGCGCTCACGTCGAGCCGGATGAGCCGGCCGTGGGTGAGGGAGCGCAGGTGGTAGACGGCGTGCAGCTCGCGGCCCTTGTCTCCGAGGAAGTGGACGCCGCTGACGCCCGTACAGAGCTCGAAGCGCAGGGCCGGGTCGTCGCGCAGGGTGCGGGCGACGCGCGGCAGGTGTTCGCGCGCGATGTGGAAGGTGAGCTCGCCCCGGTCGACGACCGTCTTCTCGATGGCGTTCTCGGGCAGCAAGCCCTGCTCCTCCAGGGCGCCTTCGAGTTCGTCGGCCACCTCGTCGAACCAGCCGCCGTAGGGGCGGGAGGCGGCGCCGGGCAGCGTCACGGTCTTGATGACGCCGCCGTAGCCGCTGGTGTCACCGCCGTCGGCGGCCCCGAACATGCCCTTGCGTACGCCGATGACGTCGCCGGTGTTCTCGCGCGGGGCGGGTACCCCGCTCTGCTCGGGGGTGTCGGGAGTATCGGGAGAGCTCACCGCAGCAGCCCCTTCATCTCGATGGTGGGGAGCGCCTTGAGGGCCGCCTCCTCCGCCTCACGGGCCGCCTCCTGCTGGTTGACCCCGAGCTTGGAGCTCTGGATCTTCTGGTGGAGCTTGAGGATGGCGTCGATCAGCATCTCGGGGCGGGGCGGGCAACCGGGCAGATAGATATCAACCGGAACAATGTGGTCAACGCCCTGGACAATCGCGTAATTGTTGAACATTCCGCCCGATGAGGCGCAAACCCCCATGGAAATGACCCACTTGGGGTTGGGCATCTGGTCGTAGACCTGCCGCAGGACCGGCGCCATCTTCTGGCTGACCCGACCGGCCACGATCATCAGGTCGGCCTGGCGCGGGGAGCCTCGGAAGACCTCCATGCCGAACCGGGCCAGGTCGTAGCGGCCCGCGCCCGTCGTCATCATCTCGATGGCGCAGCAGGCGAGGCCGAAGGTGGCGGGGAAGACGGACGCCTTGCGCACCCAGCCCGCGGCCTGCTCAACCGTGCTCAGTACGAAGCCGCTAGGCAGTTTCTCTTCGAGTCCCATAAGTGCCCCTCAGCCCCTCAGTCCCATTCCAGGCCGCCGCGCCGCCACACATACGCGTAGGCGACGAAGACGGTGAGCACGAAGAGCAGCATCTCCACGAGCCCGAAAAGCCCCAGGGCGTCGAAGGTGACCGCCCAGGGGTAGAGGAAGACGATCTCGATGTCGAAGACGATGAAGAGCATCGCCGTCAGGTAGTACTTGATCGGGAAGCGACCGCCGCCGGCCGGCGTGGGAGTGGGTTCGATGCCGCACTCGTACGCCTCAAGTTTCGCCCGGTTGTACCTTTTTGGGCCGATAAGCGTGGCCATGACCACGGAAAAGATCGCAAACCCTGCCCCGAGGGCGCCGAGCACGAGGATGGGCGCGTAGGCATTCACGCTCCTCGCTCCTTCCAGTCGTCCTTGACCGTTGGACCGCACAGCGGGCCCCGCGAACCGCCCTGTCGCCCCTTCGCACGGCGCGAAGATCGCCCACATGTGAGGCAGTTCACAAGCCCGACTGCCCCGCATCTTATGCCCGGCGGTCTGTGATCTGCGACACGGGGTACGCCAACGCCTTTGTGATCTCCACCACCTGACGAAGGATCATCAAGTCGGATGAGCGGTGATCTTCATACGCGAAGCGCCTGAGTGATCACGAGACGTGACATCCCGAGGTGTTACCCCTGGTCATCGACGGTCTGGCATTATCAAGAGATGTGCGCTACAGGCAAATTGGCAGGGCAAGCGCCTTCAGTGATAAGCGCCCGGCGCTCACTCGTGCGGGGGGCTTCGGCGCCCGTCGGTGGACGCGTGCGCGCGTTCACGAGTCGCGCGGCCTCTCTCCGCCCGACCCGATCTCTTCATGCTGTGACCTGTGTCACACACCAACGCGCGGGAAATCAACGGGGCTTGGCCATCGACGTGAGGGGATGGTAAGCGCCGGGCAATTCGGGCGTTTCATGGAAAACGCAAGATCACAGGCCTGTTTGGTGCTGCCAGGTTTGTCCGTTACGGCGTCAATAAGCCCCGGCGTGAAGCGGATTCACAGTCTCCGGGGCCAACTGTGGCGCAGCACACGTTTCTTGAAGGGAACCCCGAACCCCTGATAGCGGTTATTCCCATGTCCCACACCGCTCACATACCCAGCCACCGGAAGCCCCGCCGCAGCGCCTCGAAGGTCTCGCTCCGGGCCGGAGTTGCCGGTGGCGTACTCAGCACCATCGCGCTGGCAGGCGCGGCCGCCCCCGCCATCGCCGCCCAGCCGGTCACCGAGACCATCGAGATGCCGACGCTGACGGGCGACCTCGCGACCACCGCGGCCGCCTCCGCCCAGGCCACCAAGGCGATCGCCGCCGACCTCCAGCTCCAGGCCGCCCAGGACGCCGCCGCGACCAGCGCCGCCAAGGACGCCAAGCAGGCCAAGGACGACGCCGAGAAGAAGGCCGCCGAAGCCAAGGCCAAGGCGGACGCCGAGGCCGAGGCGAAGGCCGACGCCGCCGAGCGCGCCTCCCGCTCCGCCGAGCGCACCACGCTGAAGTCGGTCGCGGCCACCTCCACCGGCACGACCTCGGTGAAGTCGTCCACCGCCACCGGTTCGGCCGCCGCCATCGTCAACTTCGCGCTGGCCCAGGTCGGCAAGGCGTACGTCTCCGGCGCCACCGGCTCCAGCGCGTACGACTGCTCCGGTCTCGTGCAGGCCGCCTACCGCCAGGTCGGCGTCGACCTGCCGCGCGTCTCGCAGGACCAGTCGGCCACCGGCACCGATGTCTCGCTGTCCAACCTCCAGCCGGGCGACGTCCTGTACTGGGGCGGCAAGGGCTCCGCGTACCACGTGGCGATCTACGTGGGCGGCGGCAAGTTCGTCGGCGCTCAGAACCCCTCCACCGGCGTCGTCGAGCGCAGCCTGGACTGGGACTCCCCCTCGGGCGCCGTCCGCGTTCTCTGAGGCGTTCAGCGGCCTTCTGAGCCGCACGCGCACCTTCCGCAAGGGCCGTCGCTCCCCCGCTCGGGAGCAACGGCCCTTCGGCGTGCCCTAATTGTGTTGAACTCTGCCCGTTTCCGGGCAGCATCCCCTATCGGGGGTGGGCATATGGACGAGCGGGTGCGGGACGCGGGACCGGGGCCGTATGAGCCGTACGAGGTGTACGCCGACGGACTCGGCATGTTCGCGGCGATCGGCATCGTGTTCATGGCGCTGGGGCTGTGGATGCTCACCGGCATCCGCCCCTGGCAGGGCCCGATCAACTGGTCCAAACTCGCCTTCGGCTGGGGGTTCGCGCTGTTCGTCCTCGGCGCCGGCGCGTTCCTGGTCGTCGCCTGCGTGTACGGGGCGCTGCGTCCGGTCATCCGCGCGGACGCGCGGGGCATACACCTCGCCACCCGGTTCGACGCGGCCTGGTCGCAGGTGCGCGAGATCGAGGTGGGCACGGTCGCGATCTGGGAGCTCGGCGACGAGGGGACGGCCGGCGGCTACGAGCACCACCGCGCGGTGTGGGTGACGCTGCACGACGGCAGGCGCCACGAATATGTCGCGCGCCGCCAGAACGGCGGCCTCTCCCCGGACGAACTGCGCACCGGTCTGTCCCGGTTCGCCGGAGAGGTCCCCGTCCGCTGGACGGACGAGGTGGAGCGGCGCTGCTGAACGGGGCGCGCGGCGGTCGATGAGTTCCGGTGTGACCCGGGGTCAGAATGCGCGTGAGCACGTCCCGGCGGCCCTGGCCGGTGCGCGCACCGTACGTATTCCGCCACGAACCCGAGGGCTTTCGATGCGCACCTTGATCAGCACCGCCTTCATCTCACTGGACGGCGTCGTGGAGGCCCCGGGCGGCGAGTCCGGTTACCGCAACGCCGGCTGGACCTTCAAGCACACCGAGTTCCTGCCCGAGGCGTTCGAGATCAAGGGCCGCGAACAGGACGAGGCCACCGCGATGCTCCTGGGCCGCGTGAGTTACGAGGCGTTCAGCCCCGTGTGGCCCGGTATGGAGGACTTCGCCGGTTACAAGGTGATGCCCAAGTACGTCGTCTCGACCACCCTCACCGAGGACGGCCTGGTGTCGGACTGGGGCGAGACCACGATCCTGCGCGGCCTTGAAGAGGTGGCCGCCCTGAAGCAGACCGACGGCGGCCCGATCATCGTCCACGGCAGCGCCACCCTGAACCGCGCCCTCTCGGACGCGGACCTGATCGACCGCTACCACCTGCTGGTCTTCCCCCTCCTGCTCGGCGCGGGCAAGCGGCTGTTCAGCACGGCGGACAAGGATGTGCGGCGGCTGAAGCTGGTGGAGTCCGAGGCGTACGCGAACGGGGTGCAGAAGAACGTGTTCGACGTGGTGCGCTGACCGGGCGGCGCGAGATCTTCGGCCGACCGGCGGCCCCCACTTGCCCTTGGGTGGCAAAGTGCCGCCCACAGACATAGCGTTGCTCGAAGGCGAGGCAGGCGGATGACGGACGGGATCAACGGGAGCAATCAGCAGAAGCCCTCCTTTTCAGGAGCCGACTCCACGTCCTGTATGCCGACGCCACCAGTGGGCAACCGGAGGACTGTGAGAACCCAGGGCGGGAGTTCAGCACCCGACAACTGGCAGAAAGCGACCGCCTCCGGTGGCGGTGGCGAGAACTGCATTGAGCTCCAGGCCGGCGCCGAAGGAGGCACGATCCGCGTCCGCGAAAGTCTGCTGCCGGATGCTGAGATCATCACCACCAGGGCCAACCTGGCGGCCTTCATCGAAGGGGTCAAGAAGGGCGAGTTCGACCACTTCGCGAAGTAGCGAGAGCGCCAGCTGCGCCGGGCAGGGCCCAGACGAGGCCCGGCACGCTCACGACACCCCCCGCCCGCCCTTGACCATGCGGAACCACACGGCCTTCGAGGTCGGCCGGGGTGCGCCGAAGCGCGTCGTGCCCCACGCGTCGGCCAGCTCGTTGACCAGCGTCAGTCCGCGCCCGCTCTCCCGGTACTCGGAATCCGCTCCGGTCGGGGCGAGCGGCGGGCGCGGCTGGTCGTCGTAGACGCGCACCGTCACCTCGACCTCGCCCAGCACGACCTCCACGTGCACGAGCCGGGCCCGGGTGTGCCGGTGGACGTTCGTCACGAGTTCGCTCGTGCAGAGCGTCGCGGACTCGACCAGCGGTCCGTGTCCGGCGACCCGGAGCAGCGCGGCCACGATCGCGCGCAGCTCGGCCGCCGCGGTGGCGCGGTTCGCGGTGGTCAGCCGGTGTGTTCTGGTGGGGGCGGATTCGGGCGGGGCGGACGGTGTTGATGCCGTGAGGGTCATGGCGTCTCTCCCAACGCGGTCAGGGCTCGCGCCGCCCACCACACGTGGCGATGGCCGTACGGTTCCTCACGCCCCAACGGGCGTACGAATGGCTGCACTTCGGGCTCCCCGGCGTGCGGCGCGGTGCTGGGAAGAAACATGGCGGTGCGTATCACTCGTTGTACGAAGTTGGCTCAAGTGAGGAGCCGGCTGGACCGTCACAGCCGAGCAGGGCCACACTGAGCACGGACAGAAGGGGAGGCAGATGCCGCCGAGGAAGGCTCCGACCGCAAGGCAACGACGGTTGGGGGCAGAGCTTCGAAAGATGCGCGAGCACGCCGGCCTCCTGCCCTCCGCCGCCGCCGAACTGGTCGGCACGGACCGCACGACCATCAGCAACAGCGAGTCGGGGCGGTTCGGGCTCAGCGGCGAGCGCGTGCGCACCTGGGCCACCCTCTACCAGTGCCCTGACTCCGCATACGTCGATGCCCTGGTGTCCATGGCCGAGGAGCGCTCCGGCGGGTGGTGGGACGACTACCGCGACCGGCTGTCGAGTGCCGCGCTCGATCTCGCCGAGCTGGAACACCGGGCCACCAGGCTCCGCAGCGTCACGATCATGCACGTACCCGGACAACTCCAGACCGAGGACTACGCCCGGGCGGTCTTCGAAGAGGCCGTGCCGCCACTGAGCCCCGTCGACCTGCGCACCCGCCTGTCGCACCGCCTGAAACGCCGCGACGTGCTCGACCGTGATGAGCCCCTGCCCTGCACCTTCCTCATTCACGAGGCAGCGCTGCGGATGCGGTTCGGCGGGCCGGACGTCAGCCGGGCTCAGCTCGACCATCTGCTCAAGCAGTCCGAGCGTCCCAACATCACGGTGCGGGTCATCCCGTTCGCGGTGGGAGGGATCCCGAACGCCGGGAGTTCCACGCTCTACGTCTATGGGCCCGTGCCACAGCTCGATACCGTGCAGATGGACACCCCAACAGGCCCGGCGTTCCTGGACGCCGAAACCCTTCTCGCCAACTACCGGGCCGTACTCGATCGCACCGAGAAGCGGTCGCTGCACCCGGTCAGGTCGCGGGACTTCATTCGTGAGATCGCTCAACAAGCATGAAGGCGTGGAGACAGTGGAAATTCAGTGGCAAAAGTCCTCATTCTCAACGGACGCGGAGGGCAACTGCCTGGAGCTCGCCAGAGTCGGAGATGAAGTCCTCCTCCGCGAGAGCGACAACGGCGACGTGATCGTGCGGACGAGCCGGCAGAAGCTCCTCGCGTTCCTCCAAGGCGCTCAGGCGGGCGAGTTCGACGCCCTCGCGAAGTAGCGCTTCCCCCCGGCCCCTCGCCCTGCGGCGGGGGGCTTTCACGTCCGTACAACGCGTTGTCACATGCCGTCTCACTCGTTAGACGTCAAACTATTGATACGCATCCGTACATAGCGCTACGTTCGCACCGCGACACCGTCCCGCATCGCCCGCTGCGGTGAGCGGGCGGTTCCAATCTCCACGCCATCACGCCTGTTGGGGGAGAGTCGCCAGCGGTTGCCCTCCCTGTCACCCCCCCGCACGGTGGGTCACGGGAGGGCTGCCCCGCCCGTCGGCAGAGAGGGATCGGATGTACGCGCCTGACCAGCAGCACGCGCAGGCGGCGTCTCCCGCCTTGGCCTGCCCCCTCGTAGAGGCAACCCCACACCTCGGGTACTGGTACGAAACCCTGCGCTACCCAACCCCCACGCCCCGTGCCCACGGCAACCCGGCTCACCATGGCGCCCACGGCATTCAGCGCCGTCCGCGCGCTGCGCTGCGAACTCCGCGCGGCCCACGTCTTCGCGGTCAGCGCGCGCGAGTCACGCCGGGCGATCGACTGGGCCGACGCCGGCTACGTCGCCGCGGCGGCCCCCCTCTGCCGGGGGCGGGGCATCGGGTTCACCCTCCCCCTCCGCACCGGAGAGATCGCCGAGTGGCACATCCGGCCCCTGCCCTGCCTCCAACTCACCGCGCCCGAGTGGTGCGAGGGGGCCGGGTCGCCCCCGGCCCCCTGCCTGGTCCCGGAGGGCCAGGTCACGCCTTCGGCGCGACCTTCGACAGCCCGTTGATGATGCGGTCCATCGCGTCCCCGCCCGTCGGATCCGTCAGGTTCGCCAGCATTTTCAGGGTGAACTTCATCAGGAGCGGGTGGGTCAGGCCGCGCTGGGTGGCGATCTTCATGACCTTCGGGTTGCCGATGAGCTTCACGAAGGCGCGGCCCAGCGTGTAGTAACCGCCGTACGTGTCCTTGAGGATCTTCGGGTAGGCGTGCAGGGCCAGTTCGCGCTGGGCGGGGGTCGCGCGGGCGTGGGCCTGGACGATGACGTCCGCCGCGATCTGGCCCGACTCCATGGCGTACGCGATGCCCTCGCCGTTGAACGGGTTGACCAGGCCGCCCGCGTCGCCGACCAGCAACAGGCCCTTGGTGTAGTGCGGCTGGCGGTTGAAGGCCATCGGCAGGGCCGCGCCGCGGATCGGGCCCGTCATGTTCTCCGGGGTGTAGCCCCAGTCCGCCGGCATGGACGCGCACCACGCCTTCAGGATCTCGCGCCAGTCCAGCTCGCGGAAGGCGGAGGAGGAGTTGAGGATGCCGAGGCCGACGTTGGACGTGCCGTCGCCCATGCCGAAGATCCAGCCGTAGCCGGGGAGCAGCCGGTCCTGCGGGCCGCGCCGGTCCCAGAGTTCGAGCCAGGACTCCAGGTAGTCGTCGTCGTGGCGGGGCGAGGTGAAGTACGTCCGTACGGCCACGCCCATCGGGCGGTCCTCGCGCCGGTGCAGGCCCATCGCCAGGGAGAGCCGCGTGGAGTTGCCGTCGGCCGCCACCACCAGCGGGGCGTGGAAGGTGACCGGGGTCTTCTCCTCGCCGAGCTTGGCGTTGACGCCGATGATCCGGCCGGTGCGCTCCTCCAGGATGGGGGCGCCGACGTTGCAGCGCTCGTAGAGGCGGGCGCCCGCCTTCTGCGCCTGGCGCGCCAGCTGCTCGTCGAAGTCGTCACGCTTGCGGACGAGTCCGTAGTCCGGGTACGAGGCGAGATCCGGCCAGTCGAGCTGGAGCCGGACACCCCCGCCGATGATCCGCAGACCCTTGTTCCGCAGCCAGCCGGCCTCTTCGGAGATGTCGATCCCCATCGAGACGAGCTGCTTGGTGGCGCGCGGGGTCAGACCGTCGCCGCACACCTTCTCGCGCGGGAAGGCGGTCTTCTCCAGGAGCAGCACATCGAGTCCGGCCTTGGCCAGGTAGTACGCGGTCGTCGAACCGGCCGGGCCGGCGCCGACGACGATCACGTCGGCGGTGTGTTCGGAGAGCGGCTCGGTCACAGCGGGATCTCCCGAAGACTCGAATTTGCGTGCCGAGAAGCACAGGACCCATGCAGTCTATGGGTGGCCGTTGATCGACATCGCGAAGGGTTGCCCCCGCCATGAGCACTGTGTCCACCGAGTCAGCCGAGTCCGCCGAGCCCGCCCGGTCCGGCGCCCCCGAGAAGCCCCTTCCCGTCGTACGGCTGCGCGTGCCCACCGAGGAGGACGCGTACGAATGGCACCGCGTGTTCGACGACCCCGACGTGATGGAGTTCCACGGCGGACGCCCGGCCGAGGTCTCCGTGTACGAGGAACTGACCGCCCGCCAGCGCAAGCACGACGCCGAGCGCGGATTCTGTCTGTGGACGCTCCTGGACGAGGACGACACGGTCATCGGCTTCACCGGCGCGCAGCCCTGGCCGCTCGACGACTGGGGCCCGGTCGGCGAGATCGAGATCGGCTGGCGCCTCGCCCGCGCCCACTGGGGCCGGGGCTACGCGACGGCGGCGGCCCGGGCGACCCTGGCCCGCGTCCGCGCCGCCGGTGTGCCGCGCGTGGTGGCGATGGTCCATCCCGGGAACGTACGTTCGGTGGCGGTGACCGAGCGCCTGGGGATGACGCTGTCCAGGACGTACCCGTCGTCGCCGCTGGGGGTGGACGCGCTCTGCTTCCGCCTGGAGCTGGATGCCTGACCCGGGCCCGGCCGGGCTGGATCTGAGTGCCTGGCGCCGGCCCGGTCCGCGCCTGGACCGCGCGCCCGGCCTGGCTACGCCTTGAAGCCCCGGTGCAGCGCCACGATTCCGCCCGTCAGGTTCCGCCACGCCACCTTGGACCAGCCCGCCCCCTGGAGCCGCGCCGCGAGCGCGTCCTGGGCGGGCCAGGCCCTGATGGACTCCGCGAGGTAGACGTACGCCTCCGGGTTGGAGGACACCGCCGTCGCGACGGGCGGCAGCGCGCGCATCAGGTACTCCGTGTACACCGTCCGCAGCGGCTTCCAGGTCGGCTGCGAGAACTCGCAGATCACGACCCGCCCGCCCGGCTTGGTGACCCGGTGCATCTCGCGCAGCGCGGCGTCGGTGTCCTGCACGTTGCGCAGCCCGAAGGAGATCGTCACGGCGTCGAAGGTGTCGTCACGGAAGGGCAGCTTCGTCGCGTCGCCCGCCGTGAACGGCAGGTGCGGCTGGCGCCCCTTGCCGACCTTGAGCATGCCGAGCGAGAAGTCGCAGGGCACGGTGTACGCCCCGGCCGCCGCGAAGGGCAGCGAGGAGGTGGCCGTGCCGGCCGCGAGGTCGAGCACCTTCTGCGCGGGGCGCGCGTCGACCGCCTTGGCGACCTCCTTGCGCCACAGCCGGGCCTGGCCGAGGGAGAGCACGTCGTTGGTGAGGTCGTAGTGTGCCGCGACGTCGTCGAACATCGAGGCGACTTCGTGCGGCTGCTTGTCCAGGGATGCGCGGGTCACGCCGCCCATTCAAGCAGTACGGGGCCGAGCACCGGCCGCCCGGCCCTCACCGGCACAGCGGGGCCACGTACATTCTCCTTTCGGTGCCACGGGGGCGCACATACATGAGAGCGGGTGCACACGACATGCGGAGTTTCCTGAGGGTGCCGGTCGCGGGGGCCGGTGTCCTGGCCGCGCTGCTGTGCGCGGGGTGCGGTGCGGACTCAGCCGCCCCGAAGGCCCGGGACACCCCGGCCGCCCCCGCCGCGACCGGCCCGCTGACCACCACGTACTCCCCCTATGTCAGCGCCACCACCGCCGCGCCGACCGACGCCGTCGGCTCCCCCGCCGTCTACAACCTGGCCTTCGTGATCGCCCACGGCAGCACCTGCCGCGCGGTGTGGGACGACGACACCGCGATCGTGGACAGCGACGTCAAGGACCGGGTGGCCGCGCTCAAGAAGGGGGGCGCATCGGTGCGGGTGTCGTTCGGCGGGCAGGCCGGCAAGGAGCTCGCGCTCACCTGCCGCACCCCGGACCAGCTGGCCGCCGCCTACGGCTCCGCGCTGGACGCGGCCGGCGCCGCCGAGGCCGACTTCGACATCGAGGGCGCCGCGCTGACCGACGCGGCCGCCCTGTCCCGGCGCGCCGAGGCGATAGCCCTGCTCCAGAAGCGGCGCACCCTGAAGGTGACGTTCACGCTGGCGGCGATGCCGACGGGGTTCACGCCCCAGGCGCTGGCGCTGCTCACGTCGGCCAAGGAGCACGGCGTGACAGTCTCGGCGGTCAACGCCATGACGATGAACTACGGCACGTCGTTCGGCGGGAACATGGGCGACTACGCGGTACGGGCGGCGACGGCCGCGCAGACCCAGCTCAAGCAGGCGCTCCAGCTCTCCGACCGGGCGGCCTGGCAAGGGCTCGGGGTGACACCGATGATCGGCGTCAACGACGTCAAGGGCGAGACGTTCACGCTCGCGGACGCGGCGAAGGTGCGGAAGTTCGCCCGGGACAAGGGGGTGGGGCGGGTGTCCATGTGGGTGACGTACCGCGATCAGAAGTGTGCCGGCGGCGTCAACACCTCGGTGGCGCAGGCCAGTTGCAGCGGCGTCGACCAGGAACCGGGCGCCTTCGCGAAGGCGCTGTCCCAGGCCTGAGCCCGGGCACGCCGCGGAGCGCGCGGGGAACTGCGCGATCAGCTCTCTCATCGTGAACGACCCCTCGGATAGGGTGACGCGACAGTTCGGAGGGGGAGCGGAAGATGACGAGGCAGGCACTGCGAGCGGTGGCCATGCTGGGCCTGTCCGGGGTGCTCATCACGGGATGCGGCGATTCTGGAAGCGGCAATCGCGCGGACCGGCCCTCGGCCTCCCCCTCGTCGTCCAGTGGATCGGTCTCGGCGAAGGCGGAGGTCGCCCAGAACGTGAAGCTCGCTGTCGAGGAGGGCATCTCGGCGGATGAACAGCGGTTCGGTTCAGGTACGAATTCGCCCTGCGCGACGTCCTCACCTCAGATGTTCACCGCGAAGTGCAAGGCAGCGGCCGACGCCACCTCCAAAGCCGCCGACCAGGCCTTGCGCGAGATCAACGGGCGCAAGGGATTCGCGACGCTCGATTCCGTTGCCCGGAAGCTCCAGGTCGCTGTCCGAACCTACGGAACCCTGGGATGTGCCACGGGCCCGACGGCGGCGGACACCCGCAAGGCATGCCTGGAGCCGGCCGCTGTCATCGCGCAGGGGTTTCCGGAGTTGCGGGACGGGGCCAATCTGGGGCTCGCCGGTAAGTAGCCTCCTCGGCAAAGACGCGGGGAACCAGGCCGACGGTCCACCTGGCCCGCGACCGCGTGCACCTGAACGAAGTGATCACCGGCCCGCGACGAGTAGGCTGATCGTTCGACTTCGGACCGGGGAGACCGGCGTGGACTATGGCGACAAACTCTTCTGGCTCTCGGTCGTGATTCAACGCAAGTACGCGCAGATCTGCGCCGAGTTCGACCTGACCCCCTCGCAGGCCACGCTGCTCTGCGCAGTCAGGAACGAGCCGCGGCAGATGGCTGACCTCGCCGCGTCGTTGGGTATGACCAAGAACGCGTTGAGCCAGCTGGTCGATCGCACCGCGCGGCGCGAGTTGGTCGGCCGGGCAAGCTCGGCGCAGGACCGACGGGTCGTCATGCTCAGTGCTACGCCCGCGGGGAAGGTGCTCGGCGAGGCCATTTACGCCGAGGTCGCCAAGCGCCTGCCCGAGATCGCGAGGAACCTCGACGCCGACGACCAGCGCGACTTCGAGCGCGTGGCCACCGCCATCGTGGACACCTCGGACCTCTCTTCGCCCACCCCGAACCCACCCATCACACCGTGAGGTGATCCCGCCACACCCGCACCTTGACGACGTTCACGCCATGAACTAATTTCATTCATGGCATGAACTACTTAGGGGTGGAAGCGATGAGCACACGGACGACCGGCACGATCGCGGTCTTCGGCGCGACGGGGCAACAGGGCGGGGCGGTGGTCGACGCGCTGCTGGACCACAAGGCGCGGGTGCGGGCCCTGGTCCGCAACCCGCAGTCCGACCGGGCTCGGGCGCTGGCCGCCCGCGGCGTCGAGCTGGCGGCCATCCGGGCCGAGGACCCGGCGTCGCCGGCCGCCGCGCTGGCGGCGGTCGAGGGGTTCTACTTCATGACCCCGGAGGCGAACAGCCTCGAAGAGGTCGAGGCGGAGATCCGCGTCGGTACCGCGCTCGTCGACGCGGCGGTCGAGGCGGGCGTCCCGCACGTCGTCTTCAACTCGGTCTTCGGCGCGGACCGGGAGTCGGGTGTGCCGCACCACGACTCGAAGCACTGGATCGAGGAGCGCCTGAGGAAGTCCGGCCTCAGGGCCTCGATGGTTCGCGCGACCGCCTTCATGGAGAACTTCGCGAGCGTGTTGGCGCCGAGCCTGGAGCACGGGGAGATCGTGCTGAGGATGCCGCTGCCGGAGGACGTCGCCCTGAAGATGATCTCGGTCAGGGACATCGGCCGAGTCGCCGCCGCGCTCCTGCTCGGCACCGCGGAGGCGCCCGGCGGAGCCGTCGAGCTCGTCGGCGACGAGCTGACGGGCCCCCAGATCGCCGCGGCGTTCGGCGCGCGCGCCGGGCTTCCGGCACGGTACGAGGTCCTCCCGTTGAGCGTGCTTCCCAACGACCTCGACAAGGTGATGTTCCGCGAGTTCGCGAACGCGGGCAAGTACCCCTCGGACCTCGCGGTGGTGCGCGCGATCGAGCCGGCCACCCTGGATCTGGTCGAGTGGATCAGAGTCACCGGCTGGAGCGCGCCCACAAACGTGGCTGTTTCCTGAGCCGCCGCCGGCCGCGATGAACGCCCCGCGATCGGGCTACTTGGAACGCGATCGGGCCATTCAGAACCGGGGCTTGGAAGCAGGCACTAGGCGCGCCGGTGCAGCAGCCGGCCGCCGATGACGGTGGCGACGCAGGTGCCGGCTCCTCGCGCGCGCAGGGCCTCCTCGTCCGGCGCCGCGAAGACCGCGAACCGGGCGGGGCCGCCCACCGTGAGTGGGGCCCGGAAGGCGGCGGCCGGCGCGGTGTCGGCGAACGGGTCCAGGGTGGCCGGCCCCGCGCCGTCGGCGGCGCCCGGCAGGACCTCAAGTCCCGCCCGGCGTACGGCACTTCGCACCGAGGGGGTGGTCAGCGACCCCGTCACCGCCACCACGCCGCGCGCGAGCAGCTTCTGGGTGCAGCGGCGGGCGCTGTTGCCCCGGCGGGACTCGCCCGGCGCGAGCGCGGCGAGGGCGGCCCCGGTGAGCGGTTCGCTGCCGAGCTCGTCCACCTCGAAGGGGTCGTCCGGGAAGTAGGTGTGCTCGAACAGGGCCGTGCCGTGCCGGTTGACCAGGCCCGGCGTGAGCGTCCCCGGCCAGCGGCGGACGCGCGCGGCGGGATGGGCCGCCGCCAGGTCCTCGTACCGCCCGATGGCCGCGATCCGGCCGCCGTCGACGAGGACCGCGCCGCCAGGAACCGGCTCGCGGTCCCCGGGCAGCAGCAGTTCGGCGGCGTGCAGCGTCAACACCTCCGGAACACAGCCTCAGTTGGCGGAGAGGAGCTTGAGCTCGGGGTGGGCGGTGCCGCCGGCGATCGCGGTGGAGGAGATGTGCGACTGGACGCGCGCGTCGAGGGGGTCGTTGGCCGGGTCGTCGTGCACCACAAGGTGCTCGTAGGTGGTGGAGCGCTGGGCGGGCACCCGGTCGGCCGTGCGGATCATGTCGATCATCTCGCGGAGGTTCGAGCGGTGCTTGGCACCGGCGGAGGAGACGACGTTCTCCTCCAGCATGATCGAGCCGAGGTCGTCCGCTCCGTAGTGCAGGGTGAGCTGCCCGGCCTCCTTGCCGGTGGTCAGCCAGGAACCCTGGATGTGGGCGACGTTGTCGAGGAAGATGCGCGCGATGGCGATCATGCGCAGGTACTCGAAGATGGTCGCCTGGGTGCGGCCCTTGAGGTGGTTGTTCTCGGGCTGGTAGGTGTACGGGATGAACGCGCGGAACCCGCCGGTGCGGTCCTGCACGTCGCGGATCATGCGCAGGTGCTCGATGCGCTCGGCGTTGGTCTCGCCGGTGCCCATGAGCATGGTGGACGTCGACTCCACACCCAGACGGTGCGCGGTCTCCATGATCTCCAGCCACCGCTCGCCGGACTCCTTGAGCGGCGCGATCGCCTTGCGCGGCCGCTCGGGCAGGATCTCGGCGCCCGCCCCGGCGAAGGAGTCGAGCCCGGCGGCGTGGATGCGGCTGATGGCCTCCTCCACGCTCACCTTCGAGATGCGGGCCATGTGCTCGACCTCGGAGGCGCCCAGCGAGTGGATCACCAGCTGCGGGTAGGCCTTCTTGATCGCCGCGAAGTGCTCTTCGTAGTACTCGACGCCGTAGTCGGGGTGGTGCCCGCCCTGGAACATGATCTGCGTGCCGCCGAGCTCCACGGTCTCCGCGCAGCGGCGCAGGATGTCCTCGAGGTCACGGGTCCAGCCCTTGGCGGTGTCCTTGGGAGCGGCGTAGAACGCGCAGAACTTGCACGCCGTCACACAGACGTTGGTGTAGTTGATGTTCCGCTCGATGATGTACGTCGCGATGTGCTCGGTGCCGGCGTAACGCCGCCTGCGCACCGCGTCGGCGGCGGAGCCGAGCGCGTGCAGCGGCGCGGAGCGGTAGAGGTCGAGCGCTTCCTCGGGGGTGATCCGCCCACCCGCGGCGGCACGGTCGAGAACGGACTGGAGGTCGGCCTTCTCAGTCACCGGGGGTGTCCCTTTCTGGGGGGTTTCGAATCTGGGGGTACGGCGCGAAGCGCCTCGTTCAGGGTGGTGGTGGGGACGGGCGGGCGGACCGATCCAGCGTACGCCAGGGGGCGGGGGCGGGTGTGCGGGGGCCGTCGCGTGGCCTGGCCCTATGCGGTGAGGCCGCCGAGCAGCAGGCCGCCGAAGGCTCCGGCGATGAGGAACGGGCCGAGCGGGAACGCGGTCTTGCGTCCGGCCCTTCGGAACACGACGAGTCCCATCCCGTACACCGCGCCGAGGACGAGACCGAGCAGCGCCCCGGCGAACAGGCACGGCCAGCCGTACCACCCGAGCGCCACGCCGAGCCCGAGCGCGAGCTTCACGTCACCGAAACCGAGGCCCGCCGGATTGATGAGGAACAGCACGAAGTACCCGCCGCCGAGCGCGAGCCCGCCGAGCAGGGCGGCCCCCCAGGAACCCGCGTGCCCGGGAAGGAGCGCGGCGAGCCCAAGCAGCAGGGCGCCGGCGGCGGCCAGCGGCAGGGTGAGCAGGTCGGGCAGTCTGCGTACGGCCAGATCGACCAGGGCCAGCAGTACCGCGAACGGCGCGAGCAGGAGCCAGACCGCCAGTTCGGGGCGCGGCCCGGTGGCGGCGGCGAGCGCGGCGCACACGAGCGCGGTCCCCGACACGGCGTACAGGACCCGGCCGCTGGCGGCGTCCCCCTGGCAGTCACGGCAGCGGGCGGGGCCGAGCCACCCGGCGATCGGATGCCCGGCCGGGCAGGCCGCGCGCCAGGGCTCGTCGGGTTCGACGGAGAGCCGGTGCAGGGCGCGCGGCAGCAGGTATCCCGCGCCGGCGCCCCACCCGGCGGCCACGGTGGTCAGCGTTGCGTTCACGGGACCAAGAGTGCCCGTCAGCCCGCGGACGCCGCGGCGGGCCCGGCGTCACCGCGCCAGGCCGGGAGGAGTTCGTCGAGGAGGGCGGCGGTGCGCGGGGGCAGGCCGCGCGGTCCACTGCGCGCGGTGAGCTCACCGACCAGCGCGCGCAGACCGTCCTGGTCGCCGCTCTCGTGCGTGGCCCGCAGGAGCTCGTTCCACAGCCGCTCGTCCGACGGGGAGCTCGCGAGGGCGGTGCGCAGCACACCGATGGCCTTGCCCGGCGTCTCCTGTTCTCGGTGGTGGGCACAGAGCGCGAGTGCCACATCGGCCACCAGGAGCGGGAGTTGGGTGTCGATGATCTCGTGGCCGAGCCAGCCGTAGCGGCCCTCGGCCCGGTCGGCCAGCAGCGGGCCGCGCACCAGGCCGAGCGCGTCGGTGAGCAGCCGTTCGCGCACCGAGGCGCGCCGGGCGCCCCGTCCCTCGGTCGCCTCGTAGTGCAACGAGCGCAGCACGTCGAGGTCGGAGACGACGGAGGGGGCCAGGGTGAGCCGGCCCCGGGCGTCGGTACGCAGCCGGGGCGAGCCGTCCTCGTCGGTGCCGAGCCAGTCGCGCAGCCGCCCGAGCAGGGCGTCGCGCACCTCGTCGGTCACCCCGCGCGGCCACATGGCGGAGGCGAGGACGAGCGGGTGCACGCCCTCGCGGTGCAGGAGCAGCAGGGCAAGCGCCTCGTGCAGCAGGGCGCTCCGCTCGTCGTCCGGCGCGTCGAGCCCGATGATCTCGTACGTTCCGACCAGGCGGGCGTAGACGGCGGGGCGGCCCCGCTCGGTGATGTCCACGAGGAAGGCGTGAGTGGCGGGGGCCGGGTCGTCGCCGTCCGGGCCGGGCATGGTGTCGGCGGTGGCGAAGAGGCGTACGACCGCGTCGTGCACCTCGGCGGGGAGCAGTTGCGCGGTGAGTTCGAGGCCGAGCAGGGGCGCGGTCAGCCGGCCCTCCCCGGTGACCTCCAGGTCCCAGGCGGCGCCCAGCTCCGGCGCCGCCGCGTCGACGCCGACCAGGCAGCCGATGCCAAGACGCCCGGCCCCCGCGGTCAGTTCGGCGAGCGCGGCCGCCTCGGCCTGGGTCGGGGTCTCGGCGATCATCACCAGGTGCGGGGCCCAGCGGGTGTGCTGGGCCGGTCCGGTGCGCCCGGTGAGGACCGAGTCGTGACCGGCCGCGCCGAGTGCGGACCGGCGCTGCTGGATCTCCGCGCCGAGGTCTTCGATGAGCACCGCCACGGATTCGAGGTGGCGCAGCCGGGTCGGGGCGAGGGCACCCAGTTCGCGGCCGAACCCGACGACGGTGACGGTCATGCGGTCGGACCAGCCGCTGGTGGCGAGTTCGGCCGCGACCGATGAGAGCACCGCGGCGCGCGCACCGGCCGGGCCGCTGAGCGAGACCGGGCCGGGGGCGGCCTCCAGGTTGAGGAGGAGCCGGGCGCCGTCGAGCGTGCCGAGGCTGACCAGGCCGGGGTAGGGCGCCGCCGCGGTCTCGGGCGTCATGTCCTGATAGCCGGAGGCCGCGGTGCGCTCAAGGCGCCACACGGTGGCGTCGCGGCCCTGCTGCCAGGGGGCGGGCGGCTCACCGGACGGCTGGGCCAGCTGGAGGTGCAGCTCGGTGGCCGTGAACCAGGCCGCGTACACCACGGGCAGCGCACGGCCGGCCTCGTCGAGGGACGCGGCGAGGCCGCGAAGCGCCAGGTCGAGGAAGCGTACGGCCTCCGGGTCGGCGCCGATCAGCAGGGCGTCGTGGACGTCGGCGTCGGCGCCACTGGGCACCGGGGGCTCCATGCCGCGCCGTCCCGCTACGGCCGTCATCGCGGACTGCCACAGCGCCATGCGGCGGCGCCGGCCGAGCGCTCCGAGCACGCCCGCGGCGAGCAGCGGCGCCCCGATGAGCGCGTCGGCGAGCCCGAACCCGCTGTCCGACGAGGACGCGGTGGTGTCCTCGTGGGCCTGTTCCGCCGCCGGGGCGGGCGTGGGGGCCGCGACGGCCGGGGCCTGCTGTTCCGGTACGGCGCCGGGGGGTGCGGGCGTCTCGGCCGGCCGCGCCCCGACTGCCTGGCCGGCGGGCTGCGCGTGGCCACCGGACTTCGCGTACTCGGCTATCTGCCGCTGGAGTTGGGGCGAGGCCTTGGGCGCCTGGACCGGCATCTCGACCAGGTCGCCGCCGTGGGCGTCGGCCGGCATCTCCATGATCCAGCCCGGCCGGATGAGGCTGGCCTCGGACAGTTTGGTGCCGTCGGGCTGCACCCGGTCCTTGTTGAGCTGGTAGATCTCGTGGTAGCGCCGCCCGTCCCCGAGGTGGCGCTCGGCGACCTCCCACAGCGAGTCGTGGTGGCGTCCCTCGGGCGGCTGGATCCGGTAGAACTTGGTGGCTCCTTCGGCCGCCGCCCCGTCCTGCGTCTCGGCCGCGTGGTGCGCCTGCGCCGCCGCCTGCTTCTGCATCGCCTCCGCGACGGTGGCCGCCTGGTGCTGTCCCGGCAGTTGCTGGGCCGCTGCGACGGTCGGCCTGCTGGTGTGCTCGATCTGCTGGCCGTGCCCGAGCCCCGGCGTGAAGCTGGCGGCGGTGGCCGTGATGAGCAGCACCGCCGCGATCAGCTGACGCGCGAGCAGTTGACTGGGGCCCGCGCCCGGCACCCGCGAGGGCAGCCCGACCCCGGACACGGCGGCCTTGACCTCCACGAGCACGCACGCGGCGAACTGCGCCCAGGCCAGCCACACGACCAGCGTGAGGATCTTCACGAACACGTTCACGGAGATCTGCTGGCGCACCATGTCGAGCGAGGGCATCCGGTGCGGCAGCGGCCACCCCACGCTCGCCACGAGCGCCGCGGGCACACCCACCACGAGCCCGAGCAGCGCGACGAAGGCGAGGAACGCCTTGGCGAAGTCACCGGGCGTACGCCGGCGCGGCAACGGCTGCGGCGTCCGGTTCGCCGGACCCGCGGGGCGGGAGGGGGTGCGTGCCATGGGGTGGGTTCCTGAGGGTGAGTACGGGCCCTGCGGGCCGGTCCGGCAACGGGGCCGGGGGCTCGATGGCCCCCAACTCCCCTGAATCTGCTAGCGGTTGATGGACTGGATTTCCTGGACGGTGACGGGTTGGGGCGGGGCGGTGTAAACGCTGTCGGGCAGCGCGCTGCCGTCACCCGTCGAGGCCGACCAACTGATCTTCCAAGTGACGCTGGCCATCAGCCGATACGTGCCGGCCCGCTGGTAGGTGACACCGCAGGACGGCGTTTGTCCGGCCATCCCGGCCGCGAACGGGGTCCCGATGCTGCCGTCGGCATTGATGGGACAGGTCCCCGAGCCCGGGAACATCGTGGCGTCCGGCGACCCCGGGTCGAGATGCAGGGCGACCGGCTTGGCGGTGGCCGTCGCGGTGATGCCGGCCACGGAGGCGGATGCGTGCTTCTCCTTGAAGCCGTTGCCGGGTGTCCAGACCCAGGTCGGCAGATTCACGGTGGACGTGGCACTCGGCGCCATGGTGATCTCGGTGGGCGTCAGCTCGACCGTGCCCGCCGCGGCCTCCCCGAGGACCCGGGGGCTCACGGCCAGGGGCTCCTGCGGCGTCTGGCCGTTGTCCACCCAGAAGGGCGGCTTGTCGCACAGGTTCGCCTCGGGGTCGTTCTCGCGGTCGGGGTTCTTCACCGCCGCCCAGAACATCCCCTTGCCCTCCTTGTCGAGGTTGTAGTCCTTGTACCCGCCGTCCTTCGGGTCCCCGCTCTTGTACTTGCTGTCGTACAGATTGCCGATGAGGTCGCCTATGCCGAAGATCTTGATGTCACGCCATCCCTTGACCATGGCCTCCATCTCCTTCGGCGAGTACGTCGGTTCGTACCAGCAGGCGGGCGGCGTCCAGGTGCCGTCGACCGACTTCAGGTCGCCGGTCGCCTGCGTCCCCTTGCGCTTCGTGTCGCCGGAATACTGCACCTTGGAGACGCCCACGGTCACCTGCTTGCCGTCCGTCGCGGCGCTCGCCGAACCCTGGGCGGCTCCCTTGGGCCCCACCTTTGCCTGGGCCGGGCTTGCCTGGAGGGCGAGGATCGCTCCCACGGCGACCGCCACGGCTGCGCTCCTCCAGTTCCTCACCGCTGACACTTCTTGTCCCCCCGCACCGAAGAGAGTTTGGTGGTCTGCCATACGCCCTTGTCGTTCTTGCGCAACACCAGGGCGTACGAGACGTAGGAATCGCTGTCGGGCGGAGTGACGTCGACCTTGCCGGTCTTACGGTCCTTGGTGAACCCCTTGGTCTCGTCACCGCAGTAGGTGAGCATCGCCGCGCCGTCCTGACGGACGGTCACCTGCCGGTCGAAGTAGTCGATCGTCCCGGTGATCGAGACGTTCTGCTTGGTGATCAGGCCAATCCACTGCATGGCGCCCACCAGGGCGTCGTCCTTGGCGTAGAACGCCACCTTCGGCGCCTTGAGGTCCTGATTGTCAATCGCCTCATCGACGGCACGCACGTACTCCGCGTTGTCCCTGAGCACCGCGTCCTTGACCGGGTCACCGGTCGTTTCCGGGTGGAAGGTCAGAACCTCATCCGCCGGCAGCGTGATCTTCGGCCGGTCGGCGGCGTCCGCGGCCGCCGACGCGGAGGCCGAAGGCGTGGCCGACGCGGACGGCCCGGAGTCCGCGCCCGCGATCTTCTTCGAGTCACCCCCCTTTGTCCCGCCCCCACCGCACCCGGTGAGCAACAGCACGCCCGCGGCCAGGGCAGCCGCGGCCGTCGTGGTTTTGTGGTGACGCATCAAGGGTCCTACCTCCGTGAGAAAAATGGGATGCACCGCGGTCCCGCGCCGCTTCACCGCTGACACTTCGCGTCCCCGCGCACCGAAGTCACCCGGGTGGTCTGCCACACGCCCTGGGTGTTCTCGCGCAACTGGGTCACGTACGAGACGTACGAGTCCCTGTCGGGCGGAGTGACGTTGACTCTGCCTGTCCTGCGGTCCTTGGTGAAGCCCTTGGTCTCGTCACCGCAGTACGTGAGCCGGGCGGTCCCGTCCGTGCCGAGCGTGACCTGACGGTCGAAGAGGCGCGTCGTCCCGGTCACCGTGGTGCCGTCCTTGGCGAACCCGCCGATCCACTGGGCGTCACCGATCAGATTCTGGCCGACCGAGTAGTACGCGACGCTCTTGGACGCCGGGTCCTGCTGGTCGATCGCTTCCTCGATGGCCCGCAGATAGTCCGCGTTGTCGGCGAGAACGGCGTCCTTGACCGGGTCCCCGACCCGTTCCGGCTCGAAGATCAACTCATCTCCCGCAGGCAGCGTCACCTTCGGCCGGTTCGTGGCATCGGCGGGCGCGGGCGCGAACACCGGCGGGGTGGCCGAGGCCGGGGCGGAGGGTCTGTCGTGCGAGGGGGTCGCCTTCTTGGCTTCCCCCGCTCCCCCGCCGCAGCCGGCGAGCACAAGCACACCCGCCGTCGCCAGAACAGTCACGGCCGCAGCTGTCACGCGCACTTGTCGGCTCCAGGTCCCGAGGTCACATCGAAGGACTGCCACACACCGTTGTCGTTCTTCCGCAGTCGCTCGGTGAAGAACGTGTAATCGGACGCCGATCCGGGCACGGACCGGTCCACCTTGCCGGTCCTGCGGTCCTTCGGATAGGTCTGGGTCGCGTCGGCGCAGTAGGTCAGCGTCGCCGTTCCCCCGCCCACCGTGACGTCGCGCCGGTAGTAGCGGGTCGTCCCGACGAAGCTCCGGTTCTCCGCGTAGTAGGACTCGATGTAGTCGGCCACCGCGAGCAGGGCCTTGTCCTTGTTGTAGAACCGCAGGGCCGGCTCGGTGGACGCCCGGTCCCCGGTGATCGCCGTGTCGATGGCTTCGAGGTTGCGCGCGTTGTCCGCCAGGACGGCGTCCTTGACCGGGTCGCCGGTCCGGCCGCCCTCGTACACGTGCCGCACATCCGCGGGCATGACGACCTTCGGCCGGTCCGTCGCGGCCGCCGCAGCGGAGGACGACGGCGTGGAGGATGACGGCGCGGACGACGGGGTCCCGTCGCTCACCCCCGCGCTCTCCTTGGGCGCCGCGTCCTTCGAACCGGCGCCACCGCACCCCGTGAGGACAAGCGCGCCCAGGAGCGTCAGAGTGACGCCGCCCGCCGCGAGCTGGTGATGACGCCTGCGCATCGGGGAAGCGGACCTCCGTCGTCGAGGGGAAGGGTGGGGGAAGTGCGGGGAACAAGCCATCTCAGCCCACCTCGTTCTTGGCCACGGACCGGCCGTGCACCACGACCTCACCGCCGTAGAAAAACCCGGTGAACACGGGCTTGTACGTCAACTGGATCTCCACCTCGACCTGTTGGGCGTTGCCGGCCACGCAGCGGGACGCCGCGATGTCCGCGCCGGAGAGGCCGGACGCCCGGGCGAACGCCTTCACGCGGGCGCCGCAGTTCTCGTAGCGGATGGGCGCCCCGGCGCCGGAGCCGTCGTACAGCGCTTCCTTGTCGATGTCCTGCGCCGCGTAGCGCGCCGCCTGTTCGGCGATGTCCGCGGCGCGCTCCCGCTTGGAGATGGAGAGGCCTCCGTCGATGACGAACGCGGCCAGGCCGAGGAAGAGCAGCGCGAAGATGATGACGGCGGCGGCGCCCGAGCCCCGGTCGTCGAGCCGGTCACGCCGGGCCCGGAACCAGGCGTACGGGAGCCGGGCGTACGAGAACCGGGCGTACGGAACACGGGCCCGGGCGGTGTCGCGCGCTCCGCTCATGCCGTCTTCCTTTTGAACGGGTCGAGCGGGGACGTCGACGTACCGGTCAGAGTCTTCGGGATGTCGAGTCCGAGCATCGAAAGGCCCCGGACGCGGCAGCTGACCTCGACCGTGAAGAAGTCCGCGTCGGTCCAGCCCGCGCTGGTCTGCCGCACGCTCACCGGCCCCGAGCAGACGTCCGCGAGATCGGCGTCGGCCGCTGCCTGGGCCTCGGACAGCGCCACGCCGTGGTCCTTCTGGATGGAGCCGGCCCGCGCCGCGTCCCGCGCCGCGCTGTCCACCGCGCCCCGCCCGTCGACGAGTTGCCCGAACGCCACCAGGACCAGGATGAACAGGATCATCACCGGGGCGAGGATGACCACCTCGATGGTGGAGAGCCCCCGGTCCCGTGCCGCCGCGGTCCGACGGGACACGGCGGCGGCGATCCGGTGGCATGCGGCGTCGAGAATCCGGTGGCGTACGACGACGGTCCGGGCCGCCACGCCGTGTGCCGGCTGCGTGCCCATCAGTTCGCTCCCTCACGTACGAATCGCTCGACCGGCCCCTGCGATCGCGCGTGCACCGTCAGCCGCAGGCCGGGAAAGACGGTCGGCACCTTGGCCGTGATCTCCACGCCCACCGTGTTGGCCTTGGGCTCCACCGCCCGGACGTCGGGGGCGAGCACGAGCCGGGGGCCGAGCTGGGCGATGTAGCTGGACGCCTGGTCCCGTGCCTCGCCTCGCCAGGCGCCGGGCTGTTCGTCGGCCATGGCACGTGCCTTGCGGGCGCCCGCCTGGGCGGCGGCCTGTGCCACGTGGTCCGCGAAGAAGTACAGGCCGAACTGCACGGTCGCGAAGATCATGAAGAACAACACCGGGGTCAGCAGCACGAACTCGATCGCGGTCATGCCGGAGTCGCCGCGGGTGGAGGCTGCCTCCACCCGCCGGCGTACGAGAGCCCGGAGTCTGTCGCGCAAAGTAGCCGCGCCTCAGCAGGTCTTGTCGGCGCTCGCGCCCTTGATGCAGTCGCCGACCTTGGTGGCGCCGCTCTTCAGGGCCTGGTTGATGACCGCGGCGACCACGCCGACGATCGCCACGACGACGGCGGAGATGATGACCCACTCGACCGCGGACGCCCCCCGGTCGAGCTCGCCGGAACGGGCCCGCTGGATGCGGCCCTGAAGGAAGGTGACCAGGAAGTCGACGGCCGGGTGGCTGTTCCTGGGGAACTGCGGGCGGTTCATGACGGTTGGTTTCCTCTCAACGGAAGTGGGGGGCGCGTGCTCAGACCTGGAAGACACGCATGGCGGCGGGGAAGATCAGAAAGACCAGGAAGCCTGCGCAGAGCAGCAACTGGGCGACGAGCATCGACTGGGACTTCTCACCCGCCGCGCCCTCGATCTCGGCCATCTCCCGGTGCCGCATCGTTTCGGCGCGGGACGCCAGGGACTCGCGTACCTTCGCGCCGTCGTCCGCCACCAGGGCGAGCGAGGAGGACAGGTCTTTGAGCTCCTCGACGCCCAGTTCCTCACCGAGCCGCCCGAGGGCGAGCCACTGGCTTGTGCCGGTGATCCTGGCGTCGGCGAGGGTGTTGCGCAGCCGGCGCAGGGCCCATCCGTCGCTGACCTCTGCGGCCGCCATCAGCGCCTCGGGCAGCCCTCGCCCGCCCGCCAGGTTCATCGCCACCAGGTCCAGATAGGCGCCGATGACCCGGCGCAGATCACGGCGCTTGTCCGTGGCGTCCCGGCGGATCTCCAGATCGGGCAGGAAGAAGAAGACCGCTCCGCACACGAGCGCGAGCCAGACCGGGATGATCGGGCTCTTGCTGAAACCGAGTACCGCGACGATGACGAAGAGCAGCGGGCCGAAGACTAGGCCGGCGACGCCGAGCAGCACCTTGGTGGCCAGGAACCGCTCCCAGCTCCGCTCCAGCACGGCCAGATCGGCGCGCATCGAGCGCTGCTCCCAGCCCTGCTTGAGGTACAGCTCCGCGACCCTGGCGCCGATCCCCGCCCGCAGCCCCGCGAGCCCACCCGAGGCCCGTGCCTCGGAGGGCGGGGTGTACACGCTGCCCGACGAGCGCAACGCGTCGATCCGCGCCACCTGCGAGACCGCCGAACGCCTCGTCCGCGTCAGCGCTCTGATCAGGACGTAGACGCCGAGACCCAGAACCGCGCCGATCAGTACCGGCCCGGTGATGATGTCGCTCACCGCGCTCCCTCCCCAGCGGTGACAGGACGCGCGCCGTCCCCGTCCTGGTTCCCGGCCCGGCCCGTGGGGGCGTCGGGGCGCACGAAGCGGGTCTCGGGTTCGCTCCGCACCAGGAAGCGGTCCGGCGTCTCGATCACCGACAGCTTGCGCAGCCACCAGAAACCGAGCGCGAACAGACCGCAGACACAGGCGAGCACGAGCTGGCCGACCGCCGAGTTGTACGGCTCGACGAAGTCACGGTTGAAGACGGAGAGCCCGAGGACGAACGCGATCGACACGCCGACCACGATCTGCACACTGCGCCGGGTGGAGGAGCGCTGCGCCATCACGCGGTGGCGCATGTCGATCTCCTCGCGGGCCGACTTGGCGAGCGCCCCCAGCACCTGGCGCAGGCCGGGGCCGCGCAGCCGCGCGTTGAGGATGAGCGCCGCGACGATGATGTCCGCGGACGCGTCGTCGATCTCGTCGGCGAGCAGTTGCAGCGCGTCGGGCAGCGGCGTGCGGGCCCGCAACCGGTCGACCAGCGCGTCGAGATGGGGTCGAAGCGCGGGTGCGGCGGCCCGGGCCGACGCGGGGATGGCCTGTTCGAGGCCGACCGCGCCGGCGATGGTGTCCCGCAGCGACTCGGTCCAGGCTGCCAGCGCCTCGACCCGCTTCATCGCGGCCTTCTCCTGCGCGGCGCCGCCGAAGAGCCGGTCCCAGAAGAAAACGAGCAGGCCGGTGGCGACACCGGCCACCGTCCACCGGGTGAGCAGCAGCACCAGTAGGGCGACGCCGACGGCCACCGAGCCGCGCTTGCCCACGAACTGCGCCAGTTCACCGACGCGTTCGCGCCGGCGGTCCTGGCCGCCCGGCTTCGCCTCGACGCCGCGGATCGCGACGACGAGCAGGGCGAGCCCGCAGCCGACCGCGAGACCCGCCGCGAGAGCGAAGAGCGTCTGGGCCTCGAAGAGACCGCCCATGGAGGGAATGTTGTTCATGCGGCCCCGCTCACCCCCAGGCCCCGGAAGGCCGGTAGCCGTGCACGGCAAGGTCCTCGACGCAGGAGACGGGGGCGTGCGGAACGACCCGCCCGTCCGGCGTCTCGGCGAAGACCTCGCTGGACAGGACGCGGCCGTCGCAGCCGTTCACCTCGCGGACCGAGGTGACCATGCGCTGAAGACGGCCGCCGCTCTCGTAGTTGTTGCGCCGCTCCACGAACACGACGAAGTTCACCGCGCCCGCGATCAGCATCTGGCTGGCCTCGATGGGCAGCCGCTCGGCCGCCTGGAGGGCGTAGGTGGAAATACGGTTGAAGACCTCGGCGGAGCTGTTGGCGTGGATCGTGGAGAGCGAACCGTCGTTGCCCTGCGACATGGCGTTCAGCATGGTGACGATCTCGTCGCCGAGTACTTCGCCGACGATGACGCGCGAGGGGTTCATACGCAGCGAACGGCGCACCAGGTCCGCCATCGGGATCATGCCGAGCCCTTCGGAGTTGGGCAGCCGCTCCTCGAACGCCACGACATTGGGGTGCAGTTCGGGGAACTGGTCGAGTCCGAGCTCCAGGGCCCGCTCCACCGTGATCAGCCGCTCCTGCTGGGGGATCTCATTGGCGAGCGCCCGCAGCAGCGTGGTCTTTCCCGCGTTCGTCGCGCCCGCGATCATGATGTTCTTGCGGGCGCGGACCGCACAGGCCAAGAAGTGCGCGACCTCCGGCGTGAGCGTGCCGTTGCCCACCAGGTCCGCCATGAAGACCTTGCCCATGCGGGCCCGGCGGATGGACAGGGCGGGCCGGCGGGCGACCTCCATGACGGCCGACAGACGCGAACCGTCCGGCAGCCGCAGGTCCAGCTGCGGGTTGGCCGAGTCGAAGGGGCGCGAGGAGAGACCGGAGTAGGCACCGAGCACCTGAATGAGCTCGATCAGTTCCTCGTCGGTCTCGGCGACCGGGTCCGCCCGGGCCTCGCGGCCGTCCGCGTACCCGACGAAGACCTGGTCGCAGCCGTTGATGTCGATGTTCTCGACCTCGGGGTCATCGAGCAGCGGCTGGAGCCGGCCCACGCCGAAGAGCGCGGCGTGCACGGCGGCGGCGTACTGCTCCTCGGTCTCCGCGTCGAGTGGAGTACGCCCGGAGTTGATCTCCGTACGGGCGTACTCCTCCAGTATCTGGGCGATGACGGCGCGCGCGTACTGGCGCTCGTCCTCGCTGGACATGGCGGCGACGCCGCGCACCTGGTCGAGGCGTCGCTGTTCGGCGATCCGGTCGCCGGCCTCCTGGCGGAACCGTTTGACCAGCGCGTGGTCGACCACGCTCATCGGGCCGCCCCGGCCCAGGCGGCGCCGAACTGCTGGTAGAGGTCGGTTGAGACCTTCCGCGCGCTGCGGATGAGCAGGGACTTGTCGAGGCGCCCGCGGCCGCGGCCGGCGAGCAGGGCGGCGCCCGAGGGGTCGTGTGCGAGGGTGCCGACGACGCGTGCCCCCACCTGGCCGGCCACCAGCATGTCGTTGACCTGGTGGGCGAGTTTGACGGACGCACCGGCATCGGCGATGAGGATCACGCCGATGAACGGCGTCGCGAGCGCGTTGCCGCGCGGGCCCCCGTGCAGATGGGTGGAGAGCGCCGCGGCCCGGTCCCGTACGCGGGCCAGATGTTCGGGCTCGGTACGCGAGACGAGCAGAGCCAGCGCGGCGTGCGGCAGCAGGTCGAGGGCGGGCGAGCCCCCGCTGATCCGGCCGATGTCGGCGATGACGTCGGCCGGGGCGTGCGGGGACTCCCCGAGCGAGGCGAAAGCCCGGCCGAGCGTGGGCCAGCTGCCGGCGAGGCCCGCGGCCTGCTCGGCGGTGCCGAGCCCGACGAGCAGTTCGAGGCCGCCGGCCATCGGCTGGGCGTGGTCCCACAGCTGGTCGGCGGCGAGCCCGCGACGGGCGGCCGCGGCCAGCGAGAGCAGCCCGGTGTTCGGGTTGAGGGGACCGCCGTGGGTGGCCGTGCAGCGGTACACCAGATCACCGCCGGCCGGGTCCGTCTCGGCGAGCAGCACGCGACGGGGCCATACGGCGGCCACGGCGAGCGCCGCGGTGGTGACACCGGGAGAGCCCTTGTCGGATGCGAGTGCGATGAGCGCCATGTCTTCCGCGTCTTCTGTCTTGGCCGGATCGCCGCGTCGCCGCGCGACTCAGCCGTTGCCCGCGACGCGCACGACGGCGACCTCGCCGGCGGACGCGGCCTGGGCGAGGGCGGCGGCGTCGGCGGTGTTCACGGTCAGGGTGAGCGCGAGGTTGCCGCTGCCGAAGGACTTGTCCTGGGCGGCGGTGTCGCTGACCACGGCACGCTGGACCAGCGGTGAACCGCCGCCGGTGGAACCGGAGTTGGCGGCGCCACCGGACGTCCCCTTGCCCGAACCACTGGAACCACTGGAACCACTCGAAGCACTGGACCCGCCCGACCCGGCGGAGTTGCCGACGCGGTAGACGGCGACCGTCTCGCCGTCCTTGAGGTTGGTCGGGTACTGGCCTTCCTTGAGCGAGACACCGACTGCGGCCTGACCGGCCTGGAGGCCCCCGTCCGGCGCGAACATCTGGCCCACGAGGACGGAGCCCGCGTAGAGGTTGGACTTGGCCCGAAGCTTGGTCAGGGCGTTGTACTGGCTGGGCGAGATGTAGTCGACGCCGTTGTCGGCGGCCACCATCACGGTGGTGAGCTGGCCCTTGGACACGGAGTGCCCGGCGGCGACATCGCCCTTGAGCTTGTAGACCTCGACCCGGTCGCCGGCCCGCAGCACCAGAACGGTCGCCCCGAGGGCGCCGATCAGGATGAGCAGAACAGCGAGCGCCGCGAGGGCGGGCTTGCGTTCGCGCGGCGGCGCCGGAAGCCGCTCGCCGACCCCCTGGCCGGGCGCCGCCCCCCGGTGCGTCCCCGCCCCGCCGCGCTCCTGGACCTTCACGTCGCTTCTCCCCGTGGTCATTCTTTTGCGACAGCGTCGAGTTGAACAAAATCGGCCATACCCCGCAGGGGACCGATACGAGCCACTTCAGGCCATTACGACTTGAACCGGTCCGGCCGCCCCGGCCCTTCGAGCCGTTCGCGGAGCCGTGACCACACTGTCAGATCACATGATCGCACCGTAGCAGCAGCCCATAGTCACCTCAAGGCGAGTTAAAGATCGCGAACATCGCACGCCCCATCAACACCGCCACAACCCGGACGGAAAGGCCCTCCCATGACCGCGCCGCCGTGACCTGTTATCACTATGCAACCTACGAGACCGGGCGCGACGTCCGGCCCCGTGACCAGCGCCCACGCCGCCTGCGCCGGCCGCCGAGCCCGTCCGCCGCCGGCCCCGGGAGCGGCCCGAAGGGCACGGCCCTGTTCAGCGGCCCCGCACCCCACGCACCCCGCCCAACCGGGCATATCCGGCCAACGCGAACGCGGCGACCGGATGCCACCACCCTCGGCGCCGACCGCCTTTCTGTCCTGAGTACCCGTACTCATTCGTCGGTCTTGCGGACGCCTCGGCCACGACAAGGTCAAGGATCAACGTTCGTTTGCCAAAGGAAGCGGAGTAAATCCCCTCACACCGTACGATCGCGGGCCGTTGCCCGCCGGGCGGACGCCGGGCCGCACCGCATATCGTGGAACAGGCCGAAGGTCCACGGGGCGTCAGGGGGCATCGCGCGCGGCGAGTCAGGGAGCCCGACACGGCCGGCATCGCCCGCCAAAGCCGCGTCCCGGGACGTCGTGCCGCCGTAACAACAGCGAAGTGAAAGGCATTGTCCTCATGGGGGATTACGTCGGCGTCGATCCGGTGCGGGTACGCAAACTCGCGGACCGCCTCCAGGACTTGGAGGGCGCGCTGTCCAAACACGGGGCGCTGATCCGGAAGAACTTCACGTCCTGGGAAAGCGGCCTCGACCTGTCCCTGCTCGGCCAGCAGACGCAGGCCGTGGGCGACGACGCCCGCAGCATGTCCAAGCGCGCCGATCTGGCTCGCAGCCTGCTCCTCGAAGGCGACGCCTCCGGCCTCTGCACGCCGGACGGGAACATCATCAACATCCCGTGGGACATGACGGACGTCAACGCCCAGAGCGCCAAGGAGGCCAAGCAGGAGGCCGCCACGCTCAAGAAGGCGCTGGACAACCCCAAGGACGCGAGCTCCCGCGAGGACATCGAGGCCATCGCCCGCTCCCTCGCCGACCACCAGGACGACCCCACCTACCTGGCCGCTTTCGCCAACGCGGGCGGTGTCGTCGACGCGGCCCGCGTCCCCCGCGCGCTGCACGAGGAGGACGGAACGCACGGCGGCGACGTCCTCAGCAAGGACTCGCAGAACGTCGTCGCCCAGTACGCCACGGGCATCAACCGCATCTTCACCCTCCAGACCGCAGGCAAGATCCCCCCGAACCCCGAGTACGCGAAGGCCCTCACCAACCCGCCCGGCGACGACATGTGGTCCGTCGGCATGCTCTTCAAATACGGGCCCAAGGGCGACGCGTGGGACACGGACGTGCTGACCAAGGTCGGCGGGGCGATGCTGGACTGGCGCAAGGCCCATCCGATGCGACCGAGGTATTTCAAGGGTCAGGTCACCATGGCCGGCTACACGGGAGCCGCGTTCGTGGATCCCAAACACGCTTGGTACGACTCGATCGGACTGTCGGGCAGCCCCAATAACGAGAACTTTTTCGACGCACAGAAGCGCGTCGCGGCCATCGAAGCCAACGACCCGACTCTGGCCGTCATCAACCGTCTCGGAGAGAACGCGGATGCCTCGCGGCACCTGCTGGGGAACAACGATTCCGGGAAGCGCTTCGCCGAGGAACTGGTCGACTTCCGGTGGCAGACGCCCGGATCGATGTCGGACGACGATTCGGACGGCGTGCGCCGGGTGCTCACACTTGCGGCAACCGATCAGACGCCGGGGCACATCGACGAGTCCGGGATGGCTGCCGCCAATGTCATTGCCGCAGCGGCGAAGCAGAAGGACCTCTTCGACGCACGCTCGGGCAGCGACAAGGAGGAATACCCGAAGTTCCCCAATGGCACCGCTGTCGCTCTGGCCGGCATCACGGCGACCTGGGCCGACGACCTGGGGGGCACCGGGATGTCCACCGAGGGCGGCACCGCTGGCTACTCCACCAGATATCACTCCCTGATCGGCAACAACGCGGACACGGTCAAAGTCATGCGGCTGTTCGCCAAGGACAACCCGGGCGCGGCGGCGATGTTCGACGTGGCGCTGCACGAGAAGGTCTCGGAGGCCGCCGCAAGCAAGGACCCGAAAAAGGCACTGACCGCCATCGGCAATACCGCGGGAATGCTCACGAAGGCGAAGGTGAAGGAGAGCTACACCGAGGCACAGCAGATCGACGAGGAGCACAAGACCAACAAGATCATCCTCGACACCGCAGGAACCTTGTTCGGCTTTTTGCCCGCCCCCAACCTCGGCGAAGCCGCGTCGAAGATCAGCCAGAAGATTGCCGAGAAGAGCCTCAAGTACTCCCAGAACCTGGCGGTCATCGGAAGGACGATCGTCGCTCCCCAGACGGACCCCTTTTCTACGGACAATGCTGGGAAGCAAGAAGCACTGAACGTGGACAGCGCAAAGGATCAGAAGGTTGCCTTCACCTCTTCGATTGCCCAGGGATTGATCAGGTCGGGCGCGGTTCCTCCGCCCACGGGAGCATCCTGGTACGACCCACAGACAGGAACCGTCGCCGCTAATGCCATCAAAGACACCGACTTCCAGGGCTGGTGGAATCGTCTGCCGTCTTCAGCGGGCAACGATTACCAGGGCGCCTTCTATGGAGGCTTCGACCACGCCGAGGTGTCGCCTGATGGTAAATAAGAATCACACTCGGGGAATGCTCGCGGCCGCCATGGCCGGTGCGCTCGCGCTGTTCTTGGGTTCCTGTTCGGCCGACAAGACCGAGAACGGCCCCAAAATTCCCGTGGCAGAGCCCGGAAAGGTGGCCAGTTTCGCGCTGAGCGACGTGAGCACGGAGTACGACCTGAACCGCGCCTCCTCCATCACCAGCGGCCATGTCGCCTCGGACGGGAAGGGGAATGTGTTTCTGGCCGACGGCTTCAAAAGCCCTGACATGCCCATTCTGCGCATGACATCGGACGGCAGAGTCACCCAGTTCGCGAAGGTGGCGACGCGCAGCGCCGACTCCGGATTCGCCGTCGCCCCGGACGGCTCCCTGGTGACCGGCGGACGCGACGGGCTCTCGCGGGTCCGTCCCGGCGGCGCCGCGACCCCCCTCCCGTCTACGCACACGTTCACCCGTCCCGAGCCGATCGGGGTACGACCGGACGGCGCTGTCATCGTCACCGACAACTACAGCGTGTGGTCCGTCAAGGACGGCAAGGCGGACGAGATCTTCGCCTTCCCTACCGAGCGAGGACTATCGCGCGGAACCGTGACGGCGAATGGAACGGTCTACGCGACCAACGGCCTGGTCTCTGGCCTTCACGTGCTCGCTCCGGGCCGCCCACCGTCGGCCGTGACGGTGCACGGCAGCCTGCCGGGGGCCTCCACGCCACTTTCCGACATGGCGTTCGAGGGCATGACCCCGGCTGGTGACGGCGGTCTTTATGCGCGCGTGCTGAGGGATCCGCAGAAGGGCCCCGCCGATTTCGTGTACCTCGTGCACATCGACCCTTCCGGCGGCCTGACCGCCATGGCACGAGGTTTCGGCAAGGCCAAGTCCTGCTCGGCGGGGCAGCAGTACCCCGCGCTGGACAACCCGTGCCAACTGCCCTGGTTCCTCGCGCGCAGCGGCGACCAACTGCTTGCTCTGGGTTCTGTGGTGGACCTGGAACACGTGCCGCCGCCGGCTCTCGCGATCCGGGCCACCTACAAGTGAGCGACCGGCCGTCGGCCGCGCATGGATTGCCGGAGAGCGGGATGACGCCAGCGAACCCTGCCAACAGTCAACAAGGGAAATGAAATGGGCATACCGCAGGAAGACCGCCTGGATTACAACTGCCGTAAGGACATGAACGCCATAGAGACCGCCGTGGGCGAGATCCGCACGGCCATCAGGAACGTCGAGTCCATGATGCCGAAGACGTGGATAGGCAAGAAGGCCGACAATTGGCGCACCGACCACGACGGCCGCATGAAACGGCTGAAGACGCTCTTCGACTCGTTCCCGGCCGAGGAGAACCGGTTGGTGGAGAAAGCCCGTCAGGACCAGTCGAAGATGGACCAGAAGATGCACGGCGGAGGCTGAACTTCCCTTCTGTTCCGGCCCCCGAGCGTGGACTGCGACCCGGTCCACGCCTCCGAGGGGAAGATCACGTCACATTTCCCGCCCCACCCGCCCCAATTGTGCTGTTTCCTGCTGGAGTTCGCTCTGGTGAACCAGGCGGCGTCTCGCTAGCGTCGGCCTCTCAGACCACACCAGCCTCACCGGGAGCTCCAGTGAACCGTCGCACCTGGCCGGCCGCCGCCGCACTCACGGCGACGGCCACCCTCCTACTGACCGCGTGCGGTGGCGGCAACTCCGGCCCCAAGAACGCGGACAAGATCGCCGGGGCGGACCAGGGAAGCGCCAAACCGTCCGCGTCCGCGAGCGCGTCGGCCTCGGCGGCCGCGAACGGCCGGCCAACAATCGAGTTGCCTGCGGACCTCACCATGAAGTTCGAGGCCACGAACACCGGCGACCCCGTCAAAGACGCCGTGTTGGCGGACGGCGCGGAACGCATGCGTGCGGTCAACAGCGCCGTCACAGGAACCGACCCGAAGTACGTCGCGCTGAATTACTACAACACCGGAAAGGCCCTGGAAGCGGCCTCGACCTGGGTTGAGCAGTTCAAGAAGGACGGGCTGTCCATGACCGGCTCGGTGAGCTATTTCGACCGCCAAGTCAGCCTGAATGCCGACAAGTCGGCGTCTCTCACTTTCTGCGCCGACGAGAGCAAGGGCTACACCAAGGACCTCAAGTCCGGCAAAGTCAACGTCACCGCCCCGTCGAAGAACGACTTCATCCTCTACAGCACCAGGCTGGAGAAGAACGCCGCAGGGGTGTGGCAGACCACTCGGATCGTTTCCACTGCGGGGGCAGCGAAATGCGTGAAGTGAGCCGGGGAAAACTCGGGGCGCTGATGGCGTCCCTGATACTTACCGTCGTAAGCACACCGCCCGCCTGGGCCACCTTCACGCCCCCGGGCGGACAGCGAGAAACTGATACGCCGTCACCCCACGGCAGCTCAAACCCCGACGGCACCCTCTCCGCCACAGCCGGCGGCGTGGTCTACGACCGTTCCAAGAACGGCTCCGGCCCCACCGCCGGGCCGGTCGCTCCCATCGGCAACTGGACACCCCCCGCCTGCTGGTACGCCCCCAAGTACACCCCCGCCGAGTTCAAGGCGTACGTCGAGCCGATCTGGAACGCCGACTCCACCGGAGCCTCCTGGGACGCCGCGCAGCGCGACCGGTACGTGAACGGAAAGCCGTACACCGACTTCAACCTGGACAAGGCCGACCAGGGCTACTGGTGGGACTCGTACGTCAACAAGAGCTTCCCGCCCGGCTGGGACGCCTGTGACAAGCCCTACTTCTGGGTCGACAAGGGCGCACCCCCGCCGGCCGACGTACCCGAGGCGATCACACCCGAAATCCTCGCCAAGCTGGCATACGCCGAGATCCGCGTGCCGACCACCCAGGTCACCCTGAAGCCCGACGGCGCCTCCAAGGTGAACCTGCCGACCTGGGCCTGGCTGGACAAGGCCGACTTCCACCCGGTCTCGGTCACCGCCTCCGTCCCGGTACTGAACATCTCGGCGACGACGACCGCCACCCCGGTCTCCCTCAAACTGGAGCCCGGCACCGGCGACGCCACTCTCTTCCCCGCTTCCGGGGAGTGCCCCATCAACGCGGACGGCTCCATCGGCGCCCCCTACCAGGCGGGCAACGCCGACCAGACACCGCCATGCGGCGTCACCTACCTCCGCGCCACCTCCGGCACCCCCTACAACCTCAAAGCCACCATCACCTGGAAGATCCACTGGACCGGAACCGGAACCGCTGGCGGCGACCTCCCCGACGGCACCTTCGGACATGACCAACAAGTAACCGTCCAGGAAATCCAATCCGTCAACCGCTGACCAATGGCTCACGCATTTCCGCCCGCTCCACGGGCGCAGAACTTTTGAAGGGGAGCAACAACCGTGTCCTTTAGGGGAATGAAGAGCGATCTGGCACGGGACCTTGCCGCCGCCGTCTCGGTCGCGGGCGGCGCCCTTTCCGTCCAGGGTAATCTCATCAGCAGCCTCCTCACTCAGTGGAACGGCGTGCCGGGGAAGCTCTCCGAGTTCGGCAAGAGGGCGTCTTGGGCGGCGGACCAGGCCAAGGACATCAGGCGTCGGCTCGGCATTCTGGATGCGGACCCCGAGGCCGAACTGCTCTATGCGAGCCTCGCCGGTGTCCTGGACGACTGGAAGGAATACAAGGACTTCGTCGACGGGCTCAAGACCAGCGACGATTACAAGAATTACCAGGATGCCAAAAAGACCCTCAAGGCCATGACCATACCCACGGCGGTCGAGGCATCCCTTAGTCTGTACGATCGTTGGCAGCAGGGACAGAACGTCGCCGGCGCACGAGCGGTGTTCGAGCTCAATAAGTACTTCGGCGTCGAAGGCGAAAAACTCAAGGCCAGTCGCGGCGAGCTGCTGAAGGAGCTGCTTGAGGACCAGCGGCTGCGCAACGCGTACAAAGAGCCGTGGAAATGGCAGCAGGCGGTGCAGAAGGTCGGCGCCAAGCTGCGTATCCCGGCCGTCGGAAGGATTCCGAAGGTCGGCCAGTACCTGGAGCGCCCACTGGCCAATATTTTCGGCAAGGCGCCAGGAACCGGCTTCCTCGCCACCCGTGTTCTCCTTCCCCTCAACATCGTGACGGGCGTGAAGGAAATGGCCCTGCCGGATCACGCGGGCCCGCAGGGCTGGGTGGACCGGGGAATGGGTGGCGTTCAGGCCGCCGGCGCCGTTGCCGTCCTGGGCGGCACCAGCATGGGGGGCCTCTTGTTCGGGGCCGGCACCGCGGCGGCCGCCGCGGTCCCCGTCGTCGGCTGGGTGGCCCTCGGCGTCGCCGGTACTTATTTCCTGGGAAGTATGGTCTGGGACAGGTACGGCGACGACATCAAGAAGGGCGCGAGCAAGGCCTGGAACGCCACGAAGAAGTGGGGCGGCAAGACACTCAAGAAGCTCAAATTCTGGTGAGAGTCCGGCCTTGGTGGGGCCACTTGACGGCGGCGTGCAGAAATAGAGGATGAATACCATGGCGCAGCAAGAACTTGACATGGAGCTGGACAAGTTCCGCTCCTTCATCGGCGAAGCCCTCGCCGAAGGCGGAACACAGCACCTCATCAACTTCACCGATGAGGAGCTGGCCGTACTCGACCCCGATTCCCTGGTAGAGGTCGTGGCCCCCACTCCTCATTTGGACGCGATGTCGGACACGGAGCGGGAGTGGGTGCTCGCGACCGCGCTCCGCTCCCTCGTCGCACGCGACCTGGTGGAGGTCCAGAACATCGAGGAGCTGGACGCGGTACTGAACGCCTCCTCGCAAGACGGCGCCGAACCCGGGGCCGAGCAGGCCGAAGGCCCCGGCACCGCGTCGGGCGCGACGTTGAAGATGAAGACCTCCCCGGAGGTGGACCTCGCGCTGGTTCTCCGGCGCACGGCCGGACACATCGTCGTGGCGGAGCAGCAGACCGTACGCGGCAGCATCCACGCTCTCGTGTACGTACATGCCCGCGACCTCCTGCTCGTCGAGCGCATCACGGGCGGCGGCATGCACATCTTCACGCTGGCCAGCTCGGCCACCGACGCGGCCGAGATGCTTCACTCCCTTACGGATCCGTTCGGGGTGGCCGACGAGGACGGTCCGGTTCGCCGGCTCGACCCGCAGGCCCTCGACGGCGCGGGCGTGGGCGAAGCTCTGAACAACGCCATCGAAAACGCTCTCGTGGTGACCCAGCTCGTCGTGCTCTCGGACCCGCCGGGTTCCCTACTGACCACCTACGCCACGGAGAACGCGGTCTGGACCGTCCTCGTCGACAAGCCGCATGACCCCAAGGGCATTACGGCCCGATCCGTCGGCACTCGTTCATTGAACCGCAGCATCAGGGACCTGATCCTCGCCAAGGGCGAGTAGCACGGGGGAAAGACATGAGCCGAGAAGAAGACTGCCTGGCCGACGTCCGTCGCATCAAGCGCTATGCCGACGAGATCGAACGGACCCTGGACAGCGTCGAAGCCCTTAAAGGTGAGAAGACTTGGCAAGGGCCGGCCGGAAACAATTTCCGAAACGATTGGAAGGGCCACAACCAGGCCATCCGTGACGCTCTCTCCGCGGCCAGGGCCGAAGCCGACAGGGTGTACAAGCAGGTCCAGGAAGAAGAGGGAAAGAAGAAGGCCGCGGCCAAATAGAGGGCCGTATCGGCGGAGCGGCGGGGGCGGGGGTCACACGCGTCGGGCATTGTGCCTCGACGTGACGTGAGTTCCCCTCCTGGGTAGGGTCCTTGTATGCCTGACTCGATCCCTCCCGTGTACGAGACCTATCTCCCGCGCACCCCCATCCAACTCCTTGGTGGTGTCGGCTGGAAGCGCCTGGTCGCCTTCCGGGTCGACGAACGAGGCGTGACCTTGGGAGGCGCGCCGCTGCGCTACAAAGCCCACACCACCCTTGTCCCGTGGGCGGACATTACGGAATTGTCCTTGTGGCAACTGCATTCGGCGGGGGCCACGTTGGACCATGTGGGCATGCGCAGGCGCCCGGGACTGCCCGCGCTGCCCGGTCCCAACGAGGGGCGGCTGACGCCGGAGAAAGCGGCCAAACTGGCGCCGCACGTCGACTACGAAGTCGTCATGTCGAGCCGCGCCATCACCTTCTGGAAGCTCGACCCGGCCCGACTCCAGGCGGCCGTCGACGCGTTTGCACCCAATGTCCCCGTCATCGTCTATCAGGCGCACTGACACCGCGCCCATACAGCACGACGCCAACTGCCGTGCCCGGCAAGCGGGTTCGAGCTGTCACGCTTTGCCACGTCGACGGCCCTTTACAGGTGGTGCGGGCGGTGCGATAGCGTCGCTTGGTATCAGATAGGTTTTCTGATTACTCAGTAAGAAGTGACACGGGGAGGAACCCTATGGAACGCGGTGCAAGTCTCAAGGAACTCAGGGACCTTGCGAAGCTGTTCGGTCGCAGCGCGCACGACCTGCAGACGATCATCACCAACCTGAACTCGTCCACGTCCGGCAGCACCGGCTACTGGAAGGGCCCCAAGGCCGACCAGTTCCGCAAGGACTGGGAAGACGCCCGTGCGACGTTCTCGAAGTGGGTCGACACGCTGAACGACGCGCAGAAGTCCGCGTCCACCAACGCCGACAACATCGAGCGCGCGACCTGATCCGTACCCTCGCGGTCGGATCAAGGGCATCGCAGGGGCGTCCACCACGGGTGGGCGCCCCTTCGGCTTGCCCTGCCGGGGCGTGAAGCGGGCGTCGGCCCCACCCGCAAGCCGCGGCGCCGCCTCAGGCCCCCGCTCACCCCCGCAACACCCCCTGCACCGGCCGGAACGCCCCGCCCGAGACAAGGAGTCCGCCGCCCGGCCTGCCGCCGCCGGTGTTCGCGGGCAGGCGGATGCTGAACAGCTCGCCCTCCTGGGAGTTCTGGGGGTTGAGGAGCAGGCCGTTGCGGGTCTTGCGGGCGGCGGTCACGAAGCCCCGGTACTGGGAGGCCAGACTGTCCGTCGTGCCCGCCGCAATCAGGCCGAGGCCACCATCGACGCCCTTGCGCAGGATCGCCTCAAGCGCCTCGTCGAGCCTGGTGTCGTAGAGCAGTTCGGCGTCGTCCGCGATGATCACGTAGGGGCGGCCCTCCGCCTTCTCCGCCAACTCCTCCAGATCGTCCTCCCTGGCCTCCCCGTCGAGGACGCCCAGAACCCCTTCGCGGCCCTCCAGGTCGCGCAGCGGGGAGCGCCGGGGGGTGACCAGGACCAGCGGCGTGCCCTGGGCGAGCAACGAATCGGCCGCGCACATCAGGGCCGTGGAGCGGCCCGACTTCGGCGGCCCGCCGATGACGAAGCCGGGGCCCGACTCCTCCAAGTCGATCCCGACGGGCGCCAGTTCGTCCCCGCCGACGGCGAGCAGCGCCCACAGCTTGGACGGCACCGCGAAGTCGGGATCGAGCGCCATCGCCTCACTGGCCGTGATCCGGGCGGGAAGCGCGTCCACGCGCATCGGACGCAACCGGGCCGGCGTACGGCCGTGGTCCTTCCGCGCCTGCTCGGCGATCTCGCGGAGCGTCCGCACCTGGGCCTGGCCGCTCGGGTCCTCGTCGAGGAGAGCGATCTGCGTCTCCTCCGTGCCGGTGTCGGTGATGCGCAGAGCGCGGCCGGGCGGCATGTTCTTGGGTACTTCGCGTGGTTGCAGGCCCGCCATCGAATAGTCGTTGGGGTCGGCGAACCGCAGGATCAGACGGTCCTGGAAGGCCGAGGCGACCATGCCGCTCAGGCCGCTGCGGTCGGACGTCATGACGACCTTCAGGCCGACCGCGGAGCCTTCGCGGAAGATGCGCTGGGCCTGCTCGATGAGCTGGCCGTAATTGTAGTTCTCGAACGTGGAGAAGTAGCCCTCCCAGCTGTCGAGCAGCAGCACCATCCAGGGCAGCTTGTCCTCGGGCGCGGCCGAGGCCCGCTGTTCGGCCGCGCTGGACGCGCCCTGCATCGCGAGGAGTTGCTGGCGCCGGCTGATCTCGCCGAGCAGCCGGTCGAGGAGCCGGCGCACGCGGTCGGGTTCGTCCCGGTTGACCACCGCGCCCACGTGCGGCAGACGCACCAGCGGGAGCAGGGCATTGGAGCCGCAGTCGATGGCGTAGACGTGGACGTCACGCGGCGAGGCGGTCCTGGCGAGCGAGCCGGCCAGGGTGCGCAGGGCGGTCGAACGGCCCGAGCGGGCGCCGCCGGCCAGCATCGTGTGTTCGCCCGCGACGAGGTCGAGCGCGAAGGGCTTGCGGGCCTGCTGGGCCGGCAGGTCGGTGAGGGCGAACCCGATGGGCGGGACGTCGCCGTGGGCGGGGGCGGAGCCCGCCGCGGCCGTGAGCGCTTCGAGCGTGACGTGCTCGGGCAGCGGGGGCAGCCAGGGACTGCGGGGCGGCGGGAACCCCATGGTGTCGGAGCCGCCCCTGATCGCGTCGACGAGTACGGCCAGGTCGGTGACCATCGTGCCGTCGTCCTCCGACTCCGCCGATCTCGGCAGCGGACGACTGAACGCGGTCCAGGGCAACGGCGAGAGCACCGCCTTGGGCCCGCTCTTGCCTGTGGCCGGACGGCGGCCACCGATGCGGGCGGACTGGACACCGACCAGGGACTGCGCGCCGGAGCGTACGTAGGCGCGGCCCGGGGTGGACTTGGCGATGGCGCCCGCGTCCGCGGCGTCGATGACGTCCATGGACTCACTGCCGTCCGTCACGCGCAGCGCGATGCGCAGGTTGGTGTTGGCCCGGATGTCGGCGCTGACGACACCGGCCGGACGCTGGGTCGCCAGCACCAGATGCACGCCGAGTGAACGGCCGCGGCGGGCGATGTCGACGAGGCCCGCGATGAAGTCGGGAAGTTCGGCGACCAGCGAGGCGAACTCGTCGATGACCAGGACGAGCCGCGGCATCGGCTCCAGTTCGGGGCGGAATTTACGGGTGTCGTTGTAGTCCTCGATGTCCTTGGTGCCGGTGTTGAAGAGGATCGTCTCGCGACGGTGCAGTTCTGCCGCGAGCGAGGCGAGGGCCCGCTCGGTGAGGTGGGCGTCGAGGTCGCTGACCATGCCGACGGTGTGCGGAAGCCGGGCGCAGTCCATGAAGGCGCTGCCGCCCTTGTAGTCGATGAGGACGAAGTTGAGGGCGTCGGGCCGGTTGGCGACGGCCAGCGAGGCGATGATCGTCTGGAGGAGTTCGGACTTGCCGGCGCCGGTCGTACCCGCCACCAGCGCGTGCGGGCCGTCCCTGCGGATGTCCAGGGTGAAGACGCCGTCGGCCGCGATTCCGATGGGAGCCGCCGTGGTCGAGCCCCCGGCCCGCCAGATCCGTTCGATGTCGGCGCCGCTCGGGTCGGGCATGTCGAGCAGGCTGAGCAGCCGGGCGGCGGTGGGCAGAGCTCCGCCCGCGTCGTCCCGGCTGACGTCGCGGACGGGGGCGAGGGAGCGGGCGAGCAGATCGCACCAGTCGGGGCCGACCTGATCGGCCAGCACATCGCCGACCGATTCCAGGCCCGAGCCCCGCAACTGCACATGGGTCGGCGACCGCGGCGTCCAGCACACGACGGCCTTGCACTCCTCGGGGAGCAGCCGGTCGTCCTCGTCCAGGCAGAGCGCGAAGATCCCGTGCCGCGGCCCCTCCTGGAGGAGCTGCGGTACGCCGGGCATGCGGCGCAGCAGCCGTGCTCCGTCCAGGACGAGCAGAATGTGTGGCTCGTCCCCCGGGGCGCCGCTCATCATGGCGCCCGAACTCTCCTGGGCGGCCTTGCGCCGGGCCAGCTCGTTGAGGAGTTCGTTCACGCGTCGCGCGATCGCCTCGCTGTCGCAGCCGACCAGGGCGACACAGTCCTGACCCTGCTGCGGCGCGGCGTGCGGCAGCCAGTGCGCCCAGTTCCAGTCCGCTCCGGCCTGGGCGGAGGCCGCCAGGAAGACTATGGAGAGCTCACGGGGGCTGTGCAGCACGGCGGCCTGGACCGCGAGCCAGTGCGCGGTGGCGAGCGCTCGCGGACGGTCGCCGGAGACACCGACGACGCCGAGCCCGGGGAACGACAGGGTGACCGGCAGGTGGGACAGGAGCGGCGGTTCGGGCTGCTCCTCTCCGTAGGCCGCGCCTTGTCCGTGGACGAGTTCGATGTCGGCGTACAGCGTGCCCACGCCGACCCGCAGCCGCATGACGTCGACGTCGGTACGGCGTCGCTCCCACAGCCGGCGGCGGGGACCGGTGGCGAAGAGCAGCACCTCCGCGGGGTCGGGGTTGTCGGCCCTGCGGTTGCGCTGGTCCTCCTTGCCCAGACGGGCCAACTCGGCTTCGTAGGCGGCGAGTTCGCCCCTGTACTGCTTGAGCGACTTCTTGTTCCGCTGCTTGCCGTCGCGATTGTCGCTGATCCACTGGCCCAGCATCATCACCGGGGACATCGCGCAGAACAGCAGCATGTAGACCTGTCTGGTCACGAAGTACATGACCAGGCCGAAGATCATCGGGGTGAGCGCGGAGATCGTCTGGAAGCGGGTGCGCTCGGTTTTGGACGGCTCGACGGGCACGGAGAGCCGGGGACGGGGCCGCACCGGGGAGAGCCGCGGCGGCCGGTTGTAGGCGAGACCTCCCTCACCGGTCGCGGACAGGTGGGCGTCCGGTTCACCTACCCGGTCCAGGACGAACAGCGAGTCCCCCGCTCGTACGACGCCGCCGAGCGGCCAGTCCTGGGCGGCCTCGACCGGCTCGTCGTCCAGGAGCAGCGTGGAGCCGTGCTGCGGGGTGAGACTCGCTCCGCCCCGGACGTCGACGGTGATCTGTCCGGCGACGGGCGCCAGCACGGGGTCGGGGGCCGCCAGGGTGCAGGTCGTGGCCGACCCGAACGTCGCGGTGCCGACCGCGAGCCGGGCGATCCGCCCCGCACCGGGGCCGCCGGCGACGCGCAGTTCGTACCAGCCCACGGGCTCGCCCTTGCGCAGCAGCGGGCCTATGGAGTCGTCGACCGAGACCCGCATGCCGTCCCGGAGGATCCGGCCGGCCGGGGTGTCCGGATCACAGCGATGCCCGTCCGCCCACAGGACCGGCTCGGCGCTCCGGCCCCCGTACCGCTGATCGAGAACGGTCCCGGGCAGCGCCACGACCACCTGCGACGGGCGTTCGGCCTGCCACGGCCCCGCGCCCGACGCGGCCAGCGCCTGCGCCACGTCCCGGGCGACCGCGTCGTCGTCGGCGTTGACCATGACGTCGTACGGAGGTGCACCCTCCTGTACGACGGTCACCAGGACTCGCATGGTCGTCTTCCTCCCCCGCCGGCCACCCGGCCCTTCGCCCTGCTCTGGCCCACCCGAGGCTAATGGCTGCCCCGGGCGCGGAAGGACCGAGGGTGCGGGGCCGGGGCCCGGGCGGCCCCGGCCCCCGGTGTCCCGTCCCCGGCACACCCCTTCACCCCCCCACGTGCGCGGGATCACGTCCGGATGGGGCGGGTGGAGGGGGAGGGTGGCGAACCGAATGGCGTATTCCGCACTCTTGACTGGTGTAGTTCATGCTGAATCGCCCCTACCTTCGCGCGGGCCCGCCCGGACGCCCCGCCGCCTCTCCCTTCCCGTCGTCCGCTGTCCCCGATCCCAGATGCACGGAGCCCCCGAAATGAACCGTCGCCGTCCCGCCGCTCTGATAGGGGCCGCCGTCATCGGCTCGGTCGTGCTGGTCACCGGCTGCTCGGACGAGGGCAAGCCGGTCAGCTTCGACTCGGGGACGAGCGGCCCGTCGGCCCGGGCCTCCGCCCAGGCGCCGGCGCAGAGCGGGGAGAAGAACGGCGACGCCTCCGCCAAGGACGGCGCGGCCGCGCAGACGCTGCTGCCGACCGGCCCCACGGCCGAGTTCACCACGCAGAGCACCCTGGGCGACGGCACCAAGATCGGCGTGACCACGCTCAAGGGCGCGAAGTCGGGGTTCACGGGCAAGGTGTGGGTGTGGGCGCCCAAGCAGTACTTCGACCCCCAGTACCAGAACAGCGGCTTCCCGGTGCTCATCGCGCTGCCGGGAGGAAACGGTTACCCCAAGAACTACTGGATGGGTACCGACCTCAAGCTCCAGAGCAGCATCAGCGCCTGGTCCAAGACCGGCAAGAGCCTGCCGTTCATCGTCGTCATGCCGGTCCTCAACCCGGACGCCAAGCACTACTACGACGGCAGCGACATCCCGGGACAGCCCAAGATGGGCACCTGGATGACCGAGGACGTGCCGGACCTGGTGCGGGCCAACTTCCGCACCTTCAAGTCCCGCGACGGCTGGGCCTTCATGGGCTCCTCGTCCGGCGGGTTCGTCGGCCTGAAGTCCGTGCTCGAACGGCCCGACCTGTTCAAGGCCGCGATCGCCTCGGGCCCGGACATCGTGCCCGACTCCCCGCTGTGGGCCGGCCACGACGCCGAGAAGCAGGCCAACAACCCGCAGAAGCTGGCCCAGGACCTGATCGACAAGAAGGGCCCCGAGGTCGCGCTCGCCTTCCAGGTCGGCACCAAGGAGACCACGGTCATACCCAAGGTGAAGCAGTTCATCGAGACGTACGGCAAGGGCCCGGTGAAGACCCGACTCCAGATGATCCAGAACGGCACGCACAACGCCCACACCTACGTGGAGGGCATGGGCGAAGGCACCATGGAGTGGATCAGCAAGCAGATGCTGGCCCCGGCCCCGTCCTCCTGAACCGCGTCCCGTGACGACCGCTTCCGCTCACGGCGCGTCCCTCACGGCGCGAGCAGTTCCACGCTCACGTCTGCGGGAAACCCGGTCGTCGGGCCGGTGCGGCGGGCGAACTCCCGTACGCCGTCGAGCTGTTGGGCCCCGAAGCGGAAGTCGAGCGTCGTGAAGTAGCGCTCCAGGAGTTCGGCGTCGAAGACCTCCCAGCGGGCCGCCTGCTCGGCCACCTTCGTGACCTCTTCGAGGGAGAGGTCACGCGAGGCGAGGAACGCCTCGTGCACCTGCTGGACAAGGCCGGGCTCGCGGGCCAGATAGTCCTTGCGGGCCGCCCACACGGCGAAGACGAACGGCAGTCCCGTCCACTCCTTCCACATCGCGCCCAGGTCGTGGACCTGGAGCCCGAGCCGGGGGGCGTCGTGCAGCGAGGCGCGCAGGGCCGCGTCTCCGATGAGCACGGCGGCGTCCGCCTCGCGCATCATCAGGCCGAGGTCGGGCGGGCACGTGTAGTACTCGGGGGCCACCTGGTAGCGCTCGGCGAGCAGGAGCTGCGCCAGGCGTACGGAGGTCCGCGAGGTGGACCCGAGCGCGACGCGGGCGCCGTCCAGCTCTTCGAGGGGACGCTGCGAGACGATCACGCAGGACATGACCGGCCCGTCGCAGCCGACCGCGATGTCGGGGAAGGCGACCAGGTCCTCGGCGTTGCGCAGGAACTCGACGAGGGTGATCGGCGCGATGTCGAGGTCGCCGTTCACCAGCTGCTCGCTGAGCTTTTCCGGGGTGTCCTTGGTCAGCTCCAGGTCGAGCAGGGTGCCCGTTCTGGCCAGGCCCCAGTACAGGGGCAGGCAGTTGAGGAACTGGATGTGGCCGACGCGGGGCCGGTCGCCGTGCTGCTGGGGGCTGGTTGAATTGTCCACATGCCGAGGCTAGACCCGTCCCACTTCGTGGACCGCGCCGGGCCTGGCGGGGCGTCGCCCGAAGACGGCGGGCGGGGTGGTTCGCGGGGGCGTGGGCGGGGTCCCGGGCCTGCTCAGGGGGCGGACAAACGTCCGAGCCGAGTGATCTTTCCCTCTACCGCCGGGCCCGAGCCGCGTGCTACGCTCAGCGCAAGTTGCAGTTTGGTTTCCCTTGCAGTACAGAGCCTGCGGAGCATGTAACCCGCAGGCTTTTGTAGTTTTCAGACTTGTTTGCAGGTTCTGGAGCAGGGCAACCCTTTGGCCCAAGGAGGGCTTATGGCTACCGGAACCGTGAAGTGGTTCAACGCTGAAAAGGGCTTCGGCTTCATCGCCCAGGACGGCGGCGGCCCGGATGTCTTCGTCCACTACTCCGCGATCAACGCGTCTGGTTTCCGCTCCCTGGAGGAGAACCAGGTCGTGAACTTCGACGTCACTCAGGGTCCGAAGGGCCCGCAGGCGGAGAATGTCACCCCGGCCTAACCTTCTCCGGGTTGGCGATCGCTGACTTAGCAGTACCCAAGGAGCCCCGTCCGCTTGGACGGGGCTCCTGCCTTTTGCCTCACGGGTGCGGATGCCTTCCGGCGCGGCCCGGGGTGCGGATGCCTTCCGGCGCGGCCCGGGGTGCGTTGTGCGCAGTTCCCCGCGCCCCTGGGGTGGGTCAGGTGTGCGTTCGCCCGCTGGCCGTGCTGGGTTGCCCGCGCAGTTCCCCGCGCCCCTGTAGGGCACCCCGGGCCGCTGGAGTCCCGCCGCACCCCAGTACCGCCAGGGGCGCGAGGAACTGCGCGAGCAACCCCGCACGGACCGCACCCGAAGACCCACGTGGCGCACCCAGGGGCGCGAGGAACCGCGCGAGCAACCCCGCACGGACCGCACCCGAAGACCCACGTGGCGCACCCAGGGGCGCGAGGAACCGCGCGAGCAACCCCGCACGGACCGCACCCGAAGACCCACGTGGCGCACCCAAGGGCGCGAGGAACTGCGCGGGCAACCCCGCACGGACCGCACCCGAAAACGCACGTGGTGCACCCCCAGGGGCGCGGGGAACCGCGCGGGCGGGGTCGGTGGTGGCCCGGGTCAGGGGTACAGCGTGTTGATCTCGGCCCCGTACCGCTCCAGGATCACCGCCCTGCGTACCTTCAACGTCGGCGTGAGCTCACCCGCCTCCACCGAGAAGTCCCGCGCCAGCACCGCGAAGTCCCGGATCCGCGCGGGGCGGGAGACGCGCGCGTTGGCCGCCGCCACCGCCTCCCCCACCAGCGCCCGCACCTCCTCCTCGTCCCGGCCGGCCACCTCCTCCGCGGCCACCGTGATCAGGGCGACCGGGTAGGGGCGGCGGTCGCCCACCATCACCGCGTGCGAGACGAAGCGGGACCGTTCGATGGCCAGCTCCACGTGCGAGGGCGTCAGGTTCTTGCCGGCGGACGTGATGATCAGGTCCTTCTTGCGGCCCGTGATCGTCAGGAAGCCGTCCGCGCCGACCGCGCCGAGGTCCCCCGTGCGCAGCCACCCCTCCGCGTCCAGCGCCTGCGCGGTGCCCCGGGCGTTGGCGTGGTACCCGGGGAAGATCATCGGCCCCCGGGCCAGCACCTCCCCATCGGCCGCGATCCGCACCTCGCACCCCGGCACCGGCCGCCCCACCGAGCCGTACCGCACCGCGCCGGGGTGGTTGAGCGAGATCACCCCGGCCGACTCGGTCATCCCGTACCCCTCGAAGATTCCGATCCTTGAGGCCCGCAGGAAGTCGAGTACCGCCGGGTCGATCGGGGCGCCGCCGGTGAAAGCCCACCGGAGGCGGCCGCCGAAGGCCGCTCTGACCAGGCTGAACAGCGAGGCGTCCGCGGCTTCGTACGCGGACTTCCGCTCCGCCGGAAGCCGTCCGTCCGCCGCGAGGACACCGAGCTCGACCGCCGCGTCGAACCGCTCGGCGCCGCCCTCACGCGCCTCGGCGAGCGAACGCGCCGCCGCGTACACCTTCTCGAACAGGCGCGGTACGGACGGCAGATGGGTCGGCTGCGTTTGGGCCAGCTCGCCCAGCACGTCCTCGATCCGGCCGCCGAAGTAACACAGCTCCCCGCCGTTCAGGAGCGTGGAGAACTGGATCAGCTGGGCGAACAGGTGGGCGAGGGGCAGATAGAGGTAGGTGCGGTCGCCCGGGCCGCCGTCGATGAGGTGCAGGGTCGCGTCCTGCACGGCGCCCAGGTTGCCGTGGGTGAGCCGGCAGCCCTTGGGCGGCCCGGTGGTACCGGAGGTGTAGACGAGCTCGGCGTCGTCCTCGGGCCGCACCGCGCGGGACCGGGCCAGCAGGTCGTCGACCGGGACGGCGGACCCGTCCGGCCCGCCGGGACCCGTCAGCGGCAGCACGTGGGCGAGCGCGGGCAGCTCCGGGCGCAGCCGCGCCACGCGGTCCGCCGCATCGGGCCCCTCGCAGAAGACCGCCCTCGCCCCGGAGTCGGCCAGCACCCACGCCGTCTCCTCGTCGCCCGCCGTCGGATACACCGGCACCACCACCGCGCCGACCGCGAGAGCGGCGAAGTGCGTGTACGTCCACTCGGGCCGGGTCTCCGCGAGGATCGCCACCCGCTCACCTGGTCCGATGCCGAGCGCGAGCAGCCCGCGCGCGGTGCGGCGTACGGTCTCGCGCAGCTCGGCGTAGGTCACGACGGCCCACCCGCCGCCCGCGTCACGGAACCGCAGGGCCGGCTCGCGGGGATGGCGCTCGGCGGTCCACTCGGTGAACACGGCGAGCGTACGGGGGCGCGGGGACGGCTCCTGGTGCGGGCTGCGGAGGGTCATGACCCGACGGTAGGTACGGGTCCCGGCCGCGCGGGATGACGGGAAACGTCACCCCGGCTGACCTCAACGCTCAACCCCGCTAGGGTCGTTGACCGTGGCGGAGCCGACGATCAGCGTGCACCATGTGCGGGCCGTGCTGCGCGGCGCCGAGCGGCACGGCATCGACACCGTGCCCCTGCTCCAGGCGTCCGGCATCCCGCCGCTGCTGCTCGGGGACGACCGGGCGCGGGTCACCCCGGCCCAGTTCGCCCGCCTCTTCCGCGCCCTGTACCGGGCGACGGGGGACGAGTTCCTCGGCCTCGGCGGCGCCCCCAGCAGGCCCGGCACCTTCGCGATGATGTGCCACGCCGTGCTGGGCTGCCGCGACCTCGGCGCGGCGGTGCGCCGGGGCACCGCCTTCTACGGCCTGTTCGCGCACGGCCCCGATCTCGCCCTCGAAGTCAGCGGCCCCGACGCCGTGTTCGCGGTCCTTGGCGATCTCGCGGGCCGGGACGAGGACCGCTTTCTGACCGAATGCCTCGTGATCATCTGGCACCGGCTGTGCAGCTGGCTCGTGGGCCGCAGGATCCCGCTGGCCCGCGCCGCCTTCGGCTATCCGGCGCCTTCGCACCAGGGGGAGTACGAGTCGCTGTTCGGCTGCCCGGTCAGGTTCGGCGGCGCCCGCACGGAGGCCGTGTTCGACGCGCGCCTGCTGACCGCGCCGCTCATCCGGGACGAGGCCGCGCTCGGGCGGATGTTGCGCCGCTCGCCGTTCGAACTGCTCAGCCGGCACCCCTACGGCTCGACGGTGGGCGAGCAGGTGGGCCGCGCGCTCGCGGGCTCGCTGCGCTCCTCGCCCCGCCTGCCCACCCTGGAGGAGACGGCGGCCGGGCTCGCCATGTCGCCGGCCACCCTGCGCCGGCGCCTGGGCCGGGAGGGCACGTCCTTCCAGCAGCTCAAGGACGCGGTGCGGCGCGACGCGGCGATCGCGGGGCTCGCCGCGGGGCGCGAGCCGATCGCGGAGATCGCGGCGCGCCTCGGCTTCTCGGAGGACACCAGCTTCCACCGCGCCTTCCGCCGCTGGACGGGGACGACACCGGGCGCCTACCGCCTGGAGCACTGAGGGACGGGGGCGGCACAGCAGCGCGCGGATGGGGGGCACGGGGACGGCGCCGCGCCATGCGGATGGGCACAGGGGCGGCCCCGCGACATGCGGATGGGCACGGGAGCGACCCCGCGCCATGCGGATGGACACCGGGGCGACCCCGCGCCATGCGGATGGTTCCCGCGTCTGTGAGGCCCGGTCAGTGAAGGTGAGCGGTACGGTCAGCTCCGGGGGCGCCCGACAGTCATTACCTTCTCCTCAACTGCCAAGCCCCATCGGACCGTTGGGAGAGCCGCATGCACATCCGTACCCGAGTCGCCGGTGTCGTGGCCGCCGTACTCCTCCTCTCGGCAGCCACCCCCACCGCATTCGCCCAGAGCCCCGCGTCCCCGGTGTCCCCGGTGTCCCCGGCGTCCCCGTCATCCCTCACACCCGGCGACATCGTCACCCAGTCCCCCACCGCCTTCCACCCGCTGCCGGGCCAGTGGACCAACACCCGTGCCTGGCACGTCACTTACCGCTCCACCAGCGCCACGGGCGCCCCGAACGTCGTCTCCGGCACGGTCATCGTGCCCGCCGACGGCCACACCGGCCCCCGCCCCCTGGTGACGTACGCCGTCGGCACGGTCGGGCTCGCCGACTCGTGCGCGCCGAGCGCCAACTTCCCCCAAGGAACGGCCGTCGAGGCCACCCTGATCAACCAGGTGGTGCAGAAGGGCTGGGCGGTCGCGGTCACCGACTACGAAGGGCTCGGCACGCCCGGCGACCACACCTACACCGTCGGCCGCGCCGAGGGCACCGCCGTCCTGGACGCGGCCCGCGCCGCCGAACACCTCGGCGTCCCCGGCGTCGACGCGGCCTCCCCCGTCGGGATCATGGGCTACTCGCAGGGCGGCCAGGCCGCCGCCTGGGCCGCCGAGCTGCACCGGACCTACGCGCCCGACCTCTTGGTGAAGGGCACCGCGACCGGCGGCGTCCCGGCCGATCTGATGAAGGTCGCCGCCGCCAACGACGGCGGCCTCGGCTCCGGCCTCATCCTCATGGCGGCGGCCGGCCAGGACGCGGCCTTTCCCGAGCTGAGGCTCGACACGTATCTGAACCCGGCGGGCAAGGCGCTCGTGGACTACTTCAGGAACAACTGCGTGGCCGTCGACACCACGGTGGGCTCCTTCAAGCACATCACCGACCTGACCGTGCGCAACCCGCTCCAACAGCCGGACTGGCAGGCCGCGTTGGAGCGGTCCCGGCTCGGCACGGAACGTCCGGACGCGCCGGTGTACCTGTACCACGCCACCCTCGACGAGCTGATCCCGTACGCGGTGGGCCAGGGGCTCCGCTCGGACTGGTGCGCCCGTGGCGCGGACGTGGAGTGGCACGCGCTGGCGCTGCTCGGCCACATCGGCGGCGTGACGGTGGGCGGCGTACCGGCCGCGAACTGGCTTGCCGACCGTTTCGCGGACCGGTCCACCCACGCCAACTGCTGATCGCCGCAGGGGCGTTGGGGCCGACTGCCACCGGACGCCGCACGCGATGACCACCGCGCCCGCCCGGGCCGCCCGGGGCGGGCGCGCACCCCGCACCAAATCGAACGCACGGGGTATGTACTAGCGTGCAGGAAGAACCCAGGTCATCGCACTCGTACACAGCGCCATCCCCGAACCGACCGGAACGGCCGCGACCGGCTCCGGCTAGGATCCCCGCCTTGTCAGACACAGCTCTGCGTTCCACGCTCCCCCGCCCGCGCACTCCCCAGGCGCTCCCCCAGGCCCCGGCCGCCAAGGCCGGACCGCCGCGGCTCTACGTACTGGACGGGCTGCGACTGATCGCGGCGCTGATGGTGGTGGCGTTCCACTTCCTCGGCTACGACCGGTACGGCGACCGGGGGGCCTGGGGCCGGAGCACGGCCGAGCTCTTCCCGCTCGCCCACAGCGTCGCCGGATACGGCTGGCTCGGCGTCGAGCTGTTCTTCATGATCAGCGGGTTCGTCATCTGCATGAGCTGCTGGGGACGGACCCCGCGCGACTTCTTCGTCAGCCGCGTGGTGCGGCTGTACCCGGCGTTCTGGGTCTGCGTCCTGACCACCGCCGCCGTCCTGTGGTGCGCCGGCGACCGGACGATCACGCTCTCGCGCGTCCTGACCAACCTCACGATGGTCCACGAACCCCTGGGCGTGGCCCATGTGGACCCCTCGTACTGGTCGCTCTGGGCGGAGATGCGCTTCTATCTGCTCTTCGCGGTCGTCGCGTACGGCGGCCTGACCTACCGGCGCGTGGTGGCCTTCTGCGGCCTGTGGCTGCTGGGCGCCATCCTCGCGCCGAGCTCGGGCATCCCGCTCATGACCGTCGTCTTCCAGCCACAGTTCGCCCCCTTCTTCGTCGGCGGCATCGTGCTGTACCTCATGCACCGCTTCCGGCCCGCGCCGGTCCTGTGGCTGCTCCTCGGTGCCTCGTGGCTGCTGGCACAGCACCGGCTGACCGGGCTCGTCCACGACGAGAACTGGGTGGGGCTGCGCCCCTCCTGGACGGTAGCCCTGGCCGTCGTCACCGCCTTCTACGGGATCCTGCTCGCCGTCGCGCTCGGAAAACTGGACTTCCTCAACTGGCGCCGCCTCACCACCGCCGGCGCCCTGACCTACCCGCTCTACCTCCTGCACGAGTCCATAGGCTGGGCCGTGATCGAACGCCTCCACACGCGGGTACCGGCCCATCTGCTGCTGGCCGGCCTCGTCGCGGTGCTGCTCGCGGCGGCCTGGGCGGTGCACCGGGGCGTGGAGCGCCCCGTCGGCCGCCGCCTCAAACGCTGGCTGACCGGCGTCACCATCACGCCCCGCACCACCCCCGCGACGACGCGCCTGGACGGGACGCCGCCGCCCCGGTGACGTCCCGGGCCGCGGCGGGACCACCCGCACAGCCCGACGCCCGCGCCCCCGGCAGGCGGGGCGCGGGCGTCGTGGGAGGAAGGGCCGGGGTCAGGCGGCGACCGGGACCGGGGCGTGCTCCTGGGCGGGGGCGGGCTCCTCGACCGGGGAGGCGGAGGCCCGGTTGAAGGCGTCCAGGTCCAGGATCTTCTCCCGGGCCGACACGATGACCGGGACCAGCGCCTGGCCCGCCACGTTCGTGGCCGTACGCATCATGTCGAGGACCGGGTCGATGGCCATGAGCAGGCCGACGCCCTCCAGGGGCAGGCCCAGGGTGGAGAGGGTCAGCGTCAGCATGACCGTGGCGCCGGTCAGGCCGGCCGTGGCGGCGGAGCCGATGACCGACACGAAGGCGATCAGGAGGTAGTCGCCGACACCGAGGTGCACGTCGAAGATCTGGGCGATGAAGATCGCCGCGAGCGCCGGATAGATCGCGGCGCAGCCGTCCATCTTGGTGGTCGAGCCGAAGGGCACCGCGAAGGAGGCGTACTCCTTGGGGACGCCGAGGCGTTCGGTGACCTTCTGGGTCAGCGGCATCGTGCCCACCGAGGAGCGGGAGACGAACGCGAGCTGGATCGCGGGCCAGGCGCCCTTGAAGAACTGGAGCGGGTTGACCTTGGCGACGGTGGCGAGCAGCAGCGGGTAGACGCCGAACATCACCAGGGCGCAGCCGATGTAGACGTCGGCGGTGAAGGTGGCGTACTTGCCGATGAGGTCCCAGCCGTAGTCGGCGATGGCGAAGCCGATGAGGCCGAGGGTGCCGAGCGGGGCGAGCCGGATGACCCACCACAGGGCCTTCTGGAGGAGTTCGAGCACGGCCTCGCTGAGCGTGAGGATCGGCTTGGCCTTCTCACCGAGCTGGAGCAGGGCGATGCCGGCGACGGCGGCCATGAACACGATCTGGAGGACGTTGAGTTCGGTGAACGGCGTCACGACGTCGGTCGGGATGATGCCGGTCAGGAAGTCGAGCCAGCTGCCCGTGTGCTTGGGGAGCTTGCCGTCCTTGGGGGTCAGGCCCGTGCCCGAGCCCGGGTTGGTGAGCAGCCCGATGGCGAGGCCGATGGCCACCGCGATCAGCGAGGTGATCATGAACCAGAGCAGGGTGCGCGAGGCGAGCCGCGCGGCGTTGTTGACCTTGCGCAGGTTGGTGATCGACACCAGGATCGCGAAGAAGACGAGCGGCGCGACGGCCAGCTTCAGGAGCTGGACGAAGGTGTCGCCGATCTGCTCGAGCGTGGACTTGAGCCAGCTGATGTCCTGGCTCCGGGCGAGCCAGCCGAGCAGGCCGCCGAGGACGAGGCCCGCGATGATCTGGGCCCAGAACGGGAACTTGGCGGATATGGAGAAGCCGGACTTGGGCTGCTCCGGGGCGGTCGCGGAGGACACGAAAGGACTCCCTGGTGGGCAAGGGCGGGGATTTGTCGACGTTCAGAGATGAGCGCGGCGCCCGTACACGAGGGACTGGCCGGTGAGGACCGTCACGTAAGGCTGGGGACACCGCCGCATGGTGCCGGGATCAGACGTCGCGGCAACAGACCGCGGACATGCAGCGGCAGAGGTCGACGTGCAGACGCGCCACGAGCGGAACGGCTCCGCCGGTGGGGTGCTGGTGCACAGCTGCTGTCGTCATGTCGGACACGTTAACACTTGAACTTTGGGAACCCCAAAGCACTTCTTTTACTCCGCGATGGCCGACGCCCCGCCGCAGGGCCCCGCCAGGCACCCACGACGAAGGCCCAGCCCCGAAGCGGTGAGCTTCGGGGCCGGGCCGTGAAGGGTTGGGTGCGGGGCCTCACGCGGCGCCCGCGCAGGGCCTCACGCGGCGCCGCGCGGGCGCCGGCGCGCGCTACTGGATGACGCCGTCCTCCTGCGAACGGTTCGCCTCCAGCTTCGCCTTGGCGTTCTCCACCTTGCTGACGATCTGGGCGGACATCGCGTCGCGCTGCTTGCGCAGGAGCACGTAGCTGAGCGGCGCCGAGATGACGAGCGCGAGCAGGATGACCCAGATGAGGTTCGAGTTGCCGTTGCCCTTGGGCACGATGCCGAACTGGACCAGCAGGGCCACGAAGACCAGGCTGCCGATGAAGATCCCCACGCGCAGCATGGTGTACCAGATGGTGGCGCTCGGCTTTGCGGCGTTCACGATCGACCTTCTCTCTACGGTGGCACCTGCCCGACTAGTGAAGCACGCCCACAAATGGATCAGTTCAGCGGGAGCAGCATGATGACGTCGTCCCGGTCGTCCCCCTCGGCCACCCGGATCGCGCCCGGCACCCGTCCGACCTCCTTGTAGCCGCACGCGGCGTAGAAGCGGTCGGCGCCGGTGCCGCCCCGGCAGGTGAGCCGGATCGCCTCGATGCCGTCGAGGGTCCGTACGGCGTCGGCGACGGCCGCCATCAGGTCCCGGCCGTACCCCTTGCCCTGGTGGGCCGGGTGCACCATGACCGTGTAGAGCCACACCCAGTGGGTCATGAGGCGATGGGTGTTGTACGCGACGAACGCGGTGGCGGCGATTCGCCCCCGCCCGTCGAACCCCGCGAGCAGCCGCATCCGCCCCTCGGCCATGGCCGCGAAGTGCTTGACCAGCTCGGGCCTTACGTCCTCCACGGTGACCGGCGGTACGAAGCCGACCGCGCCGCCCGCGTCGGACACCTCGGCCCACAGGGCGAGGAGTCCGTCACGCAGGGCGGGGGTGACCGGCGGGTCGAGCCGGAACGTCAGAGCCACGGGGCCGCTCTCAGAAGCGCATCGGCTGCGGGCTCTCGCGCAGCTCCGGGTCCGGGCCCGGGTACTCGCGGATGATCTCGTAGCGCGTGTTGCGCTCGACCGGACGGAAGCCGGCCTCACGGATGAGGTCGAGCAGGTCGTCGCGGGTCAGCTTGTTGGGCGTGCCGTAGTTGTCCGCGTCGTGCGTGATCTTGTACTCGACGACCGAGCCGTCCATGTCGTCCGCGCCGTGCTGGAGGGCGAGCTGGGTGGTCTGGAGGCCGTGCATGACCCAGAAGCACTTCACGTGCGGCACGTTGTCGAACAGCAGGCGCGAGACGGCGAACGTCTTCAGCGCCTCGGCGCCGGTCGCCATGGTGGTGCGCGCCTGGAGCCGGTTGCGGATCTTGCCGTCCTTCATGTCCACGAAGTCGTGCTGGTAGCGCAGCGGGATGAAGACCTGGAAGCCGCCGGTCTCGTCCTGGAGCTCGCGCAGGCGCAGCACGTGGTCCACGCGGTGGCGCGGCTCCTCGATGTGCCCGTACAGCATGGTCGAGGGGGTCTTGAGGCCCTTCTCGTGGGCCAGGCGGTGGATGCGCGACCAGTCTTCCCAGTGGGTCTTGTGGTCGACGATGTGCTGGCGCACTTCCCAGTCGAAGATCTCGGCGCCGCCGCCGGTCAGCGATTCGAGACCGGCCTCGATGAGCTCGTCCAGGATCTCGCTCGCGCTGAGCCCGGAGATCGTCTCGAAGTGGTGGATCTCGGTCGCCGTGAACGCCTTGAGCCCGACGTTCGGCAGCGCCTCCTTGAGGGCCTTGAGCGAGCGCGGGTAGTAGCGCCAGGGCAGCGTCGGGTGGAGCCCGTTGACGATGTGCAGCTCGGTGAGGTTGTCGTTCTCCATCGCCTTGGCGAGGCGGACGGCCTCCTCGATGCGCATCGTGTACGCGTCCTTCTCGCCCGGCTTGCGCTGGAAGGAGCAGTACGCGCACGACGCCGTGCACACGTTGGTCATGTTGAGGTGACGGTTGACGTTGAAGTGGACGACGTCGCCGTTCTTGCGGGTGCGCACCTCGTGGGCGAGGCCGCCGAGCCAGGCCAGGTCGTCCGACGCGTACAGCGCGATGCCGTCCTCGCGGCTGAGCCGCTCACCGGCCCGGACCTTCTGCTCCAGCTCGCGCTTGAGTCCCGCGTCCATCAAGGCCGCCTCCCATATGTGTGTCTTTCAGGCCCCACCCACGGTACGCCCCGCCCTACTCGGGAAGTTCCCCGACCCGGTTCTCCCACTTCGTGGAGAGCACGATCGTGGTACGGGTGCGCGAGACGCCCTTGGTGGAGCCGAGGCGGCGGATCGTCTTCTCCAGGCCGTCCACGTCACCGGCGCGGATCTTGAGCATGTAGGAGTCGTCGCCCGCGATGAACCAGCAGTCCTCGATCTCGGCCAGATCGCGCAGGCGGCGGGCCACGTCCTCGTGGTCGGCGGCGTCGGACAGGGAGATGCCGATCAGCGCGGTGACGCCGAGGCCGAGCGAGGCGGAGTCCACCGTGGCGCGGTATCCGGTGATGACACCGGCCGCCTCCAGACGGTTGATGCGGTCGGTGACGCTGGGGCCCGAGAGGCCGACGAGCCGGCCCAGTTCCGCGTACGAGGCCCTGCCGTTCTCCCGCAGTGCCTGGATGAGCTGCCTATCGACGGCGTCCATATGCCTGAAGCCTTCCATTGTTCAGCGATACCGCGAGTTTACGTGTAGAATCTAAGGCATGCAGGGGCGACACCCTGCGAATCATTCAGCTGTGTGGATACTTTTCCAGCAGATCAAAGACGATCTTTCAGGAGTTGTCACCGTGTACACGATCGAGATGGCCTACGCCCGGATGCGCGAGCTTCAGGACCTGGCCAACCGGTCCCGTGCTCACAAGCCCGCGCCGAAGGACCGCGCCCCCAAGCGCGCCGCCAAGAAGCGCTAACCCCTCCCTGAGCCTCCTTCGAGGTCGCGGCCCCGCTCACCTGGGGCGTGCCCCGAGCCGAGCTCTCCCTCCCAGCGGCGGTACAGGCCGTGCGGCACCCCTGCCGCGTCCAGCACCCGCCCCGCGACGAAGTCCACCAGATCCTGGATGTGCGTCGCCCCCGCGTAGAACGCCGGAGAGGCGGGCAGCACCACGGCGCCCGCCTCGTCCAGTGTCACCAGATGCTTGAGCGTCTGTCCGTTCAACGGCGTCTCGCGCACCGCGAGGACCAGTCGGCGCCGCTCCTTGAGCGTCACGCTCGCGGCCCGCTGCAACAGGTCCTTCGAAAGCCCGAGCGCCACCCCGGCCACACACGCCGTCGACGCCGGCACGATCAGCATCCCCTTGACGGGATACGAGCCCGACGACGGCCCCGCCGCCAGATCCCCGGCCGCCCAGTGCCGTACGCCCGACACGTCCACAGCGCCGAAGGCGTCCGGCTTGCCGTCCGCGCCCCGCGCCAGCCACGCCCGCAGATCGTCGCGCCAGTGCGCGTCACGGAACGCGATGCCCGTCTCGTCGAGCAGGGTCAGGCGCGAGGCCCGCGAGACCACCAGGTCCACGCTCTGCCCCGCCGCGATCAGCGCGCGCAGCACCGCCGCCGCGTACGGCGTCCCCGAGGCACCCGACACCCCGACGATCCAGGGCGTGCGCTGCTGACTGTGTACGTTCACGTGCTCCACGTGTCCGAGCCTATCCGCCGCGCCGTGCCCCGGGCGGCGCCAGGTGCTAGACCGTCAGGCCCCGCACCAGCAGGTCGAGCAGCGCGCAGAGGAAGAGTGCGATCCCGATGAAGCCGTTGACCTGGAAGAACGCCCGGTTCAGCCGCGAGAGGTCATGCGGCTTGACCAGCGTGTGCTCGTAGAGGAAGGCGCCGAGCACGATGAGCAGACCCAGCCAGAAGAAGACACCGGCGCCGGTCGCGAGCGCGTACCAGACGAGCAGGGCCATCGTGACGGTGTGGCAGCCACGGGCGCCGTGGATTGCGGCCGGGATGCCGAAGCGGGCCGGCACCGACTTCACGCCGTGGCCCCGGTCGGCCTCCACGTCCTGGCAGGCGTAGATCAGGTCGAAGCCGCCGATCCAGATGCCGATGGCCAGGCCCAGGATCACCGCGTCCCACGACCACGAGCCGGTGATCGCGATCCACGCGCCGACCGGACCCATCGCCTGCGCGATGCCGAGGATGGCCTGCGGGAAGTTGGTGAACCGCTTCCCGTACGGATAGACCACCATCGGCACCACCGCGACGGGCGCGAGCGCCAGACACAGCGGGTTAAGGGCGGCGGCGGCGCCGAGGAAGACGACGAGCGCGATGAGCGCGCCGGTCCACGCCGAGCGCACCGACACCGCGCCGGTCACCAGCTCGCGGCCGGCGGTGCGGGGGTTACGGGCGTCGATCTCGCGGTCGATGATCCGGTTGCACGCCATCGCGAAGGTCCGCAGCCCCACCATGGCGAGCGTGACCAGGAGCAGGCGCCCCCAGTGGATGTTCCTGTCCAGCTGGAACATCGCGGTGAGCGCGGCGGTGTAGGCGAAGGGCAGCGCGAAGACCGAGTGCTCGATCATGACCAGGCGCAGGAAGGCCGGAACGCCCCCGCCGCGGCGGGGATCACGCTTCGCGCTGCCACCGCCCAGAATGGCTTCACCGCTCACAGCCCGTACTCCTTCCAACGCTTCGTCACTCGCTCGGCCGTCTCCGCGTCCGACTCGACCATCGCCGGCCAGCCGCCGTCGCGGGTGTAGCCCTCCTCGGGCCACTTCGCGGTCGCGTCGATGCCCGCCTTGCCGCCCCAGAACTGCTGGTAGGAGGCGTGGTCGAGGTGGTCGACCGGGCCTTCGACGACGGTCAGGTCGCGGGCGTAGTCGGTGTTGCCGAAGGCCCGCCAGGACACTTCGTGCAGGTTGTGCACGTCGCAGTCGGCGTCCACGATCACGATCAGCTTGGTCAGCGACATCATGTGCGCGCCCCAGATCGCGTGCATCACCTTCTGCGCGTGCTTGGGGTACTTCTTGTCGATCGAGACGATCGCGCAGTTGTGGAAGCCGCCCGACTCCGGCAGGTGGTAGTCCACGATGTCCGGCACGATGATCTTGAGGAGCGGCAGGAAGAAACGCTCCGTCGCGCGGCCGAGCGGCCCGTCCTCGGTGGGCGGACGGCCGACCACGATGGACTGGAGCAGCGGGCGCCTGCGCATCGTCACGCAGTCGATCGTCAGCGCGGGGAACGGTTCCTGCGGGGTGTAGAACCCGGTGTGGTCGCCGAACGGGCCCTCCGGCAGCATCTCGCCCGGCTCGAGCCAGCCCTCGATGACGACCTCGGCGTTGGCCGGGACCTGGAGCGGCACGGTCTTGCAGTCCACCATCTCGATCCGCTTGCCCTGGATGAAGCCGGCGAAAAGGTACTCGTCGATGTCACCCGGCAGCGGCGCGGTCGAGGCGTACGTGACGGCGGGCGGGCAGCCGAAGGCGATCGCGACCGGCAGCCGCTCGCCGCGCCTGGCGGCGACCGCGTAGTGGTTGCGGCTGTCCTTGTGGATCTGCCAGTGCATGCCGATGGTGCGCTTGTCGTGGCGCTGGAGGCGGTACAGGCCGAGGTTGCGTACGCCCGTCTCGGGGTGCTTGGTGTGGGTGAGGCCCAGGTTGAAGAACGAGCCGCCGTCCTCGGGCCAGGTGAACAGCGCGGGCAGCTGGTCGAGATCCACGTCGTCGCCCTTGAGGACGACCTCCTGCACCGGGGCCGCCTCCTGCTTCACCTTCTTCGGCGGCACGTGCACCATCGAGCCGAGCTTGCCGAAGGCCTCGCGGATGCCGACGAAGCCCTGGGGCAGTTCGGGCTTGAGCAGCCCGCCGATCTTGTCGCTGATCTCCTCGTACGAGGCGAGGCCGAGCGCCTTGAGCAGGCGGCGGTCGGTGCCGTACACGTTCATGGCCAGGGGCATGGACGCGCCCTTGACGTTCTCGAAGAGGAGGGCCGGGCCGCCGGCCTTGTTGACCCGGTCGACGATCTCGCCGACTTCCAGATACGGGTCGACCTCGGCCTTGATGCGCTTGAGGTCGCCCTCGCGCTCCAGCGCCCTGAGCAGCGATCGGAGATCGTCATAAGCCATGGGGTCCAGTATCGGGCACCCGATACCCTGGGCCGGTCACCGGGGCCGAGGCACGGCCCGAAACCGTTCCCGGGGGGACCGTTAGAACATGCTCAGGTATCTGCCGTTCCTGCTGGTCCTGGCCGTGTGGGTCTACGCGTTCATCGACTGCCTCAACACCCCCGAGGAGGACGTCAAGGGCCTGCCCAAGGTGGTGTGGATCATCGTGGTGCTGCTCTTCGGCGAGGTGCTGGTCGGGCCGCTCGCGTGGCTGATCGCGGGCAAGGTCCGCCGGGCGCCGGCGCGCTGGACGGCGCCGGACGACAACCCGGAGTTTCTGGCGTCCCTGGAGGACCGCAAGCGGGACCTCGGCGAGGAGGCGTAGCCTCCTCGCCTCCGAGGTGCTGCTGGGGCTCCACCCCGGGCCCACGCCGGACGGGCTGACTATGCCCATGCAGGCCGGCACCGGTCCCGTCAGGGGCGCGGGGAACTGCGCGACGAGCCACCCACGGTCCGCAGCCGAACTCGCGTCCAGCCCTCCCGCCCCCGGAGGGTTTCGGGAAGGGGCGGGGCGGTGCAAACCGGGGTCGCTGGGGCGGAGCCCCAGCGACCCCGGCCGCCTTTCGGGTGCGGACCGTGCTGGGGCACCCGCGCAGTTCCCCGCGCCCCCGTAGGGCCTCCGGCATGCCAAGCCGCCCGCGCCCACCGCGGCGGAGCCGGCAGGGCGCCCGGAGTTGAGAGCGGCCCCGGGTCAGACGCCCGCGTAGGAGTGCTTGCCGTTGACGAAGATGTTGACGCCGTAGTAGTTGAACAGCCAGCAGCCGAACGCGATCAGCGCCAGCGTCGCCGCCTTGCGGCCCTTCCAGCCGGCCGTGGCGCGCGCGTGCAGGTAGCAGGCGTACGCGACCCACGTGATGAAGGACCAGACCTCCTTGGGGTCCCAGCCCCAGTAGCGGCCCCACGCGTCCCCCGCCCAGATCGCGCCCGCGATGATCGTGAACGTCCACAGCGGGAACACCGCGGCGTTCACGCGGTAGGCGAACTTGTCGAGCGAGGACGCGGCCGGAAGGCGCTCCATGACCGAAGTCGCGAAGGTGCCCGGAGTGCCGCCCTCGGCGAGCTTGGACTCGTACCGGTCGCGGAAGAGGTACAGGATCGTGGCGACCGCGCCCACGTAGAAGACCGCGCCGCAGAAGATCGCGGTGGAGACGTGGATCCACAGCCAGTAGGAGTGCAGCGCCGGTACGAGCTGGTCGCTCGCGGTGTAGAGGACCGTGACGGCGAGGCCCAGGTCGAGCAGGACCGTGGTGACCAGCGGGAGGCCGAGCCAGCCGACGTTCTTCTTGAGGGCCAGCAGCGTCAGGTACACGCCGACCGCGACCGTGGAGAAGGTCAGGTTGAACTCGTACATGTTGCCCCACGGCGCCCGCTGCACGGACAGCGCGCGGGTGAGCACACCGGAGAACTCGATGAGGAAGGCGAGCACCGTCAGGGAGATGGCGATGCGACCGTAGAGGTCGCCCTTCTCGTCCCCGCCGGAGGCGCCCGGCCCGTCCGGCACGTCACGGGTGCCGGAGACGGAGCGCGTCACGACCTTGGGGCGCTCCAGGACCGCGGTGCCGCCGTTCTTGGTGGCGACCTCGACCTTGACGGTGCCCGCGTCCACGGCGTCCTGCCCGGCGCCGGTCAGCGCGGCCGCCGTGCGGGCGACCTTGCTGCGGCTGCCGAAGAGCCATTCGGCCATGTTGGCGAAGAAGGCCAGCAGATACACGGCCATCGACGAGTAGATGAGGTAGTTGCTGGTGTGCGCCAGGCTCTCATTGGTGGTGGCGGCGAGATTCACTTCTCAGCCCCTTCGGCAGGAACTTCTGAGGGTTGGGGTTCTGGATCCGGCGCGGTCGGCGCCTGCGGGATGAGCGTGACCGCGAGATCGGCCAGCTCCTCGGGAAGCTTCGCGGACTCACTGCGGCCGAGCCCGGCCATCTCGACGACGGTCACCCCGTCGTCGCCCCTGACGGCCCGGACCCAGACCCGGCGCCGCTGGATGAACAGCGAGCCGGCGAGCCCCGCGATGGCACCGATCGCGCCGGTGAGGGCGAGACCGCTGCCGGGCTGGTGGGAGATCTGGAAGCTCGCCCACTGCTTGATGGGGCCCTTGTCGAAGGTGATCGACCCGGCGCCGTCCGGCAGTTGGAGGCTCTCGCCGGGCAGCAGCAGCTTCTTGAGGATGGTGCCGTTGGCGTCCTTGAACGGCTTGATGGACCGGCTCGCCGTGTCCAGCTGGTAGACGTTCTTGGGCAGACCCGAGTTGACGCCGAGGTCGCCGTGGTAGGCGCCGACGTTGAGCACCGGGAAGTCGGGCGCGGGGAACTTGGAGAACATCTGGGTGGCGCCGGTGCCCTTGCCGCCGAACGTCGGCACGAAGAACGCGGCGAAGCCCAGCTGGTCCTTGTCGCCCTGGGCGTCGCGGTAGCCGTCGAGCACCTTGATGGCGCCGCTGGACGTGAGGTTGTTGTCCATCGGCAGCAGCGGCACCGCGCCGTGGAAGACGACGTCGCCCTTGCCGTCCTTGACGGTGACCGAGGGCGCGTAGCCGTGCGAGAGCAGGTAGACCTTGGAGCCGTCCACCACCAGCGGCTTGTTGACCTCGATGGTCTTCTGCTGCGGCTTGCCCTCGGCGCCCTCGGAGTAGGTGACGTGCGCCTTGAACTCGCGGGCCGTGCCGAGTTCGGGCCCCGAGCGCTCGTACGTCGCGTCGAAGCGGTCCAGGGTGAAGCTGAACGGCGCCAGGTCCTCGCTGTTGAACATCGAGCCCGACTTGAAGTCGTCGTACTGGGTGAGCGTGTTGGAGAACCCGTCGCCCTGGACGATCAGCTTGCCGCCCTCGGACTTGAAGAGCTGTCCGGTGGCGAACGCCACCAGGATCACGATCAGCGAGACGTGGAAGATCAGGTTGCCGGCCTCGCGCAGATAGCCCTTCTCGGCGGCGACGGCGTCCCCGCTGATCCGGGAGCGGAAGCGGCGCTTCTTGAGCAGGGCGAGCGCGGCCTCGGTGACCTGCTCGGGCTCGGCGTCCGTACGCCAGGTCGTGTAGGCGGGCAGCCGGGTCAGACGGCCCGGCGCGGCCGGCGGCTGTCCGCGCAGCTGGCCGACGAACTGCCAGGTGCGGGGCACGATGCAGCCGATGAGCGAGACGAAAAGCAGGATGTAGATCGCGGAGAACCACACCGAGCTGTAGACGTGGAACAGGCCGAGCTTCTCGTAGATCGGCGAGATGGTGTCGTGCCGCTTCTGGAAGTCGGCGACCTTCATCTCATCGACGGCGGTCTGCGGGATCAGCGAGCCGGGGATGGCGCCGAGCGACAGCAGGAACAGCAGGATGAGCGCGACCCGCATCGAGGTCAGCTGCCGCCAGAACCAGCGGATCCAGCCGATCACGCCGATGCCGACGGGGCCGTTGGAGCGTTCCTCGGTGGGGGCGGTGGAGAGCTGTGCCCCGGCCTCGCCGAGGTCGGGCTCCGGAGTCGGTTCGGTTTGGTCGATCTTGCTCATGCGTCAGACACCCACCTGAAAGCCTTGGGACCAGCCCTGTACCTGCTGGACGAGCTCCGCCCAAGCGCCGGTGAGCAGCAGCACGCCGGTCACGATCATCATGCCGCCGCCGATCCGCATCACCCATACGTAGTGCTTCTTCACCCAGCCGAAGGCGCCGAGCGCCTTGCGGAAGGCGACCGCCGCGAGCACGAACGGCAGCCCGAGGCCGAGACAGTACGCGACCGTCAGTATCGCCCCGCGCCCGGCGCTCGCCTGGTCCATCGCGAGCGCGTTGACCGAGGTGAGCGTGGGCCCCAGGCACGGCGTCCAGCCGATGCCGAAGAGCGCGCCGAGCAGCGGCGCCCCGGCGAGCCCGGTCACGGGCCGCTTGTGGAAGCGGAACTCCCGCTGGGTCATCCACGGCATGAGGCCCATGAAGAAGACGCCCATGAGGATCATCAGGACGCCGAGGACCTTGGAGAGCGTGTCGCCGTAGTCCTGGAGGTTCTTGCCGAAGTAGCCGAACAGCGCGCCGCCGGAGACGAACACGGCGGTGAAGCCGAGCACGAACAGGCTGGCGCCCGCGACCATGCGTCCGCGCTTCGCCTCGGCCAAGTCGGTGCCGGTGACCCCGGTGACGTACGAGAGATAACCGGGGACCAGGGGCAGTACGCAGGGCGAGAAGAACGAGACGAGGCCGCCGAGCACGGCGACCGGCAGAGCCACGAGAAGGGCCCCGCTGAAGACCGTCTCGTTCATCGAGCCGACGGCGGCCAGTGCCATCACGCGATCACTTCTCCGCGATCAGCGGGTCGATCATCTGGTGCAGCTTGGTGTCGTCCAACGCCATCAGGGCGCGCGCGGCGATCTTTCCGTTCCGGTCGAGAACGATCGTCGACGGAATGGCCTGCGGATTCAGGCTGCCCTTGGGGAAACGCAGAATGAGCTTGCCGATCGGGTCGTACAGACTCGGATAGTCGACGCCGAATTCCTTCTCGAACTGCTGGGCCGGGCCCTTGTCCGTGTCGCGCGTATTGATCCCCACGAACTCGACGCCCTTGGCCCGCGTCTCCTTGGAGACCTTGGCCAGATACGGCGCTTCGGCCCGGCAGGGCGCGCACCAGGAGCCCCATACGTTCAGGACGACGATCTTGCCCTTGAGCGAGGCGACGTCGAGCTGCTTGCCGTCGACGGTCGCACCGGAAAGCTCGGGTGCCTTCTGCCGGTCCCCCTTGGCCACGGTGGCGATGCCGCCGGTGCCGGTGACGAACTTGGTGTCACCGGAACCACCGGACGTGCCACCGGAACCGCAGGCCGTCAGGGTCAGCGCGCCGGCGGCCGCGGCGGCCGCGGCCAGCGTCAGGGTGCGACGGCGTCGGAAAGCAGGACTCACGGACATGTGAAAAGTTTCGCATGGCGGTTTCGGGGATCTTGCGCGCCCCCCTGACTGCCCGTAAAGCCCCTTGTCAGGAACGCCTAAACGGTCTTCAGGAACGTGTTCCAGCCACCTGCGGGCGCCTGTCCCACCCCGAGCGTACGGAGCTTGGCGAGCACCTTCGGGTCCTGGACGTCGAGCCAGTCGCAGTACTGCTTGAAGGAGACGAGCCTCACATCCTTCTTGGCGTCCCGCTGCGCGGCGATGCCCTTGAAGGCCTCTTCGACGGCGTCCATGTAGATGCCGCCGTTCCACTGTTCGAAGTGGTTTCCGATGTAGAACGGCGCGCGATTGGTTTCGTAGGCGCGCTTGAATCCGGCGAGGTAGGCCTCGGTGGCCTGCTTGCGCCAGCCGGGATAGTTGGCCGGCGGGGCCTTGGTCGAATTCTTCGACTGGTTGGCCAGGATGTTGTAGTCCATGGACAGGACCTGGAAGGAGTGGCCGGGGAAGGGTATTTGCTGGAGCGGCAGGTCCCACAGCCCGTGCCGCTTGACCGGCCACACCTGGGTGCCGCCGGGCGACGAGGCGTCGTAGCGCCAGCCCAGCTTCTGCGCGGTGGGCAGCAGGTTGTCCTGGCCGAGCAGGCAGGGGGTGCGGCCGCCGGCGAGCTCGCGCCGGTAGTCGAAGGGCAGTGGGTCCTCGTCCGTCCACCCGGTGTTGGTCTTCCACTTGGTGACGAAGTCGATCGCCTGGTCTATCTCGCTCTGCCACTGAGCCGGGGTCCAGTGCTCGACGGTGCCGCGCCCCGAGCAGAAGTGGCCGTTGAAGTGGGTGCCTATCTCATGGCCGTCGGTCCACGCCTGGCGGACGTACTTCAGCGTCTCCTTGAGGTGCGGGTCGGAGAGGTAGCCGATGTCGGAGGCGCCGACGGGGTTGTTCGGCGGGCGGTAGAGGCGCTTCTTGTCCTCGGGCAGCAGATACAGACCGGAGAGGAAGAACGTCATGCCCGCGCCGTGGTCCTTGGCGAGCTGAAGGAAGCGCGGGAAGAGACCGTTGCCGACCTCGCCGGCGCCGTCCCAGGAGAAGACCACGAACTGGGGCGGGGTCTGGCCGGGTTCCAGGGGGACGGGCTTGTCGGGCTGGTGGGGCTGCTTGCCGGTGTCGGCGGTGGAACCGTCGCCTATGAGTTTGGCGTCGGCCTTCTTGCCGGCCGCGTCACCGCCCTTGTCGCCGTTGCCGCTCTTCGCGCCATGGCCCCCGTCCGCGCTGCCGCAGCCGGCGAGACCGGCCGCCGCGGCCGCCCCCAGACCCAGTCCCAGCATGCCCCTCCGGCTGAAATTCCGTCCGTTCTCCCTCATGAACCCGTCCGTTCCCATCGCGTCGCACCGTCGTCTCGTCGTCCGCACGCCCAAGTGCGTCACCGCAGTTGGGCAAGGTGTGAGATGCCGGGTGAAACCGGGATGGTTCCCCACAGCTCGCACAAACCTTCGTAAACCGTACGAGATGGGGAGTGCGGGTCGCGGGGTCGGGGGGTGGGGATCGCGTGAACGGTACGGGGCGGGGGGCGGACCTCGCGGGCCCGCGGGGCGGGGGCGGACCTCGCGGGCCGGCGGGGCGGGGGCGGACCTCGCGGGCCGGCGGGGCGGGGGCGGACCTCGCGGGCCGGCGGGGCGGGGGCGGACCTCGCGGGCCGGGCGTCGGCACCCGGGCCCGGGCTGGCTGTGGTGCCGGGCCTGGGTGGTCCGGGCCGTGGTGGCCGGGCCTGGGTGGTCCGGGCCGTGGTGGCCGGGCCTGGGTGGTCCGGGCCTAGGTGGTCCAGACCCGGGCCTGGGTGGCGGTCCGGCCCGGGGCCGGGTGATCCGTGCCGGACCGGCCCAGGTGGCCCGCCCGGGCCCGGGCGATCCGCGCCGGGGCCGGGTGGTCCGCGCCCGGGCCTCCGCGTCAGGCGCCGAAGGCCTTCGACTTCCCCTTGACCGGCTTGGCGCCGGCCAGCAGATGCGCCGGAACGAGATCGCGCGCGGGCTCGCTGTAGCCCACCGAGACGATCTTGTCGCCCTGGTAGGTGAAGCTGGTCAGCGAGGCCAGCGTGCACTGCCGCTTGCGCGGGTCGTGCCACAGACGCCGCTTCTCGACGAAGCTGCGCACGATCCAGATCGGCAGCTGGTGGCTGACGCAGACCGCCTCATGACCGCGTGCCGCGTCCCGCGCCGCATCCAGCGCGCCCATCATCCGCACGACCTGCTCGACGTACGGCTCGCCCCAGGACGGGCGGAACGGGTTGGTCAGGTGCTTCCAGTTGGCGGGCTTGCGCAGGGCGCCGTCCCCGACTCCGAAGGTCTTGCCCTCGAAGACGTTGCCCGCCTCGATCAGGCGTGGGTCGGTCGCGAGGTCGAGTCCGTGCGCCTTGGCGATCGGGGTCGCCGTCTCCTGGGCGCGCTCCAGCGGCGAGGCGACGACATGGGTGACGTCACGGCCCGCCAGGTGCTCGGCGACCCGGTCGGCCATCTGGCGGCCGAGTTCGGACAGGTGGTAGCCGGGGCGGCGCCCGTAGAGCACCCCGTCCGGGTTGTGCACCTCGCCGTGGCGCATCAGGTGTACGACGGTGAGCTCGTTCCCGCTCGGCCGGTTCTGCTCGCTCATGCCGTGGCCTCCGCTGCGGCGCGGGCGGCGGCGGGCAGCGCGGCCGCGATGCGCTCGATGGCGCGCTCGTCGTGGGCGGTCGACACGAACCAGGACTCGAACGCCGAGGGCGGCAGGTAGACGCCCTGCGACAGCATCGAGTGGAAGAACGCGTTGAAGCGGAAGGCTTCCTGCTTCTTCGCGTCGTCGTAGTCGGTGACCTCGTCCGGCGTGAAGAAGACGGAGAACATGTTGCTCGCCGTCTGCACCCGGTGAGCCACGCCCTCCTTGCCGAGCGCGCCGGTGACGAGCCCCTGGATCTCGGCGGACACGGCGTCGACCTTGGCGTACGCCGCGTCGTCGAGCAGCCGCAGCTGGGCGAGGCCTGCGGCGGTGGCGACCGGATTGCCGGACAGGGTGCCCGCCTGGTAGACGGGGCCGGCCGGGGCGAGGTGGCCCATCACGTCGGCGCGGCCGCCGAACGCCGCGGCCGGGAAGCCTCCGCCCATGACCTTGCCGAACGTCATGAGGTCCGGCTTGACGCCATCGACGCCGAACCAGCCCGCCTTTGACGTACGGAACCCGGTCATCACCTCGTCGGAGATGTAGAGCGCGCCGTTCTTGGCGCACGCCGCCTTCAGACCGGCGTTGAACCCCTCGGCGGGCGGGACGACGCCCATGTTGCCGGGCGACGCCTCGGTGATCACACAGGCGATCTCGCCCGGGTGGGCGTGGAACGCCGCGTGCACCGCGTCCAGATCGTTGTACGGGAGCACGATCGTGTCGCCGGCCTGGGCGCCGGTGACGCCGGGGGTGTCGGGAAGGCCGAAGGTGGCGACCCCGGAGCCGGCGGCGGCCAGCAGCGCGTCCACGTGCCCGTGGTAGCAGCCGGCGAACTTGATCACCTTGGCGCGGCCGGTGAAGCCACGGGCCAGACGGATCGCGGACATGGTCGCCTCGGTGCCGGAGGACACCAGGCGGACCTGCTCGACCGGCTCGACACGGGCCACGATCTCCTCGGCGAGCGCGACCTCACCCTCGCCGGGCGTACCGAAGGAGGTGCCGCGGCCGACGGCCTCCCGCACGGCCGCGACGACCTCGGGGTGCGCGTGTCCGAGGATCATCGGGCCCCACGAGCACACCAGGTCGACGTACTCACGGCCGTCGGCGTCGGTCAGGTAGGGCCCCGTACCGGACACCATGAACCGGGGCGTACCGCCCACGGCCCGGAAGGCACGGACGGGGGAGTTCACACCGCCGGGCGTCACGGCGGACGCGCGGTCGAAGAGGTTCTGCGAAACTGGGGCGTCGTATTCGTACGGATAGCTCACACACGCCATGGTGGCAGAGGCCCGGACGTTCTTGCGGACTGGTGTTTCACCGCACCCGCGCGGGGGAGGTCAGTGACACGATGATCCGCAGATGATCGAGTTGCATCGACGGATGATCGGGTTGCGCGGCGGGGCGCGCGCCGTCTACAAAGCAGTCGGGCTACAAGCAGTCGGGTGAAGGATATGCATCGCGGTGGCGGACTGGGCGAGGGGACCGATGACCGGGGCCCCGAGCGCGCCCACCGTCGGGGACGGCACCGGCGACGTGACGGCCAGGACCGGATCGACCGGATCGAGCAGGTCGCGGGTGGCGCGGGGGCGGGGAACGGAAGTGGCCGGATGGGGGTGACCTACAAGTACTTCGGCGCGCCCGACGGCGCGACGGCTGCCCGGGTGCCCGTCACCATGCGCCCCGAAGAGCTCGGCGGTGACGAACTGGGCATGGGCGGCATGTTCACCAAGATCAAGCCGGAGACGATGGCCGCGATGGTCCTCACCGGTATCCAGGGCATACCGCTGCACAAGGTCCCGCCGCTGGAGCTCGTGGTCCTGCACCCCGATTACGCGGTGGTCAAGCTCCCCATGACCGTCGTCGATCCGCTGCGCGGCGTCGGCGAGGAGACGGTCGGCGCCGCCGCCTTCATCTGGTCCACGGTCCCCGACCGCGGCGGCCCGCGCGACGCGTTCAACGTCTACCAACTGCTGCACGAATGGCAGGACTTCAGCCACCGGTTGCATGAGGCGGGGCATCAGCCGTACTGCTTGGTGTGGCCCTGAGAGGGCTGCTCTGAGGGGGTGGCTCTGAGGGGATGGCTCTGAGGGGGGCGTTGGGCGGCCCGAGGGGGATTTGAACCGGCCGTCATACGAGGGCGGGCGCGGGGGCTGGGGCGGCCGCGGGGGCTGGGGCGGGCGCAGGGGCTGGGGCGGGCGCGGGGGCTGGGGCGGGCGCAGGGGCTGGGGCGGGCGCAGGGGCTGGGGCGGGCGCAGGGGCTGGGGCGGGCGCAGGGGCCGGGGCGGGCGCAGGGGCCGGGACTGGGCGTGCGTGGGGTGTGTGCCGGGGCTCTACGAGGGCGTTCCGGCGGCTTGGAGCTTCGCCCATGCGGCCGCGCAGCTGCGGCGTATGTTCCGACGGAACCTTTGTGCATGCGGCGCGAAGGCGCCTATCTTGTCGCACATGCAGTCCTACACCATCGGCCAGGCAGCGCGTCTGCTCGGCGTCAGTCCCGACACCGTGCGCCGCTGGGCCGACGGCGGCCGCGTCACGACCCATCGTGACGAAGGCAGCCGCCGACTCATCGACGGGCGGGATCTGGCCGCGTTCTCCATCGAGGTCGGCCAGTCCTCCCAAGGCGAGGACGAGGTGCCCTACACCTCCGCCCGCAACGCCTTCCCCGGCATCGTCACCGCAGTCAAACTCGGTGATGTCGCCGCCCAGGTCGAGATCCAGGCCGGCCCGCACCGCCTGGTCTCCCTCCTGACCCGGGAGGCCGTCGAAGAGCTGGGCCTCGAGGTGGGCATGCAGGCCACCGCGCGGGTGAAGTCCACCAGCGTGCACATCGACCGCGCCTAGGCCGGTCCCGGGCCGTCGATCCCAGGCCACTCCCGTACGTCCCCGCGGCGTCGCCCTTCTTCTGCCTCCCACGCATCCGGCAACGGAGGTCCAGCAGCGGAAGCCCTCATCTCCCGGCGCGGCTCGACACGCATCCGAAGGAGCTCCACCCATGTCTGTCATGGCCCTCAGCACCCAGCGCCGCCGCACCGCCACGGCCGCCGTCTGTGCCGCCCTGCTCATCCCGCTCGCCGCGGCCTGCGGCGGCGGCAAGGACAGCGGGGACGGCGCGTCCGCCTCGCCGTCCGCCGGGACCGGTTCCGCCAAGGCCGCCAAGCTGACCGTCCTCGCCGCGTCCTCGCTCACCGACGTCTTCAAGACGGCCGGCGCGGCCTATGAGAAGGAGCACCCCGGCACCAAGGTCACGTTCTCCTTCGCCGGTTCGCAGGAGCTGGCCGCGCAGGTCAAGCAGGGCGCGCCGGCCGACGCCCTGGTGACCGCCGACACCAAGACCATGGACGGCCTCAAGTCCGATGTGAACGACCCCTCGGTCATCGCCAAGAACCGCCTGGTCATCGCCACCGACAAGGGCAACCCGAAGAAGGTCGAAGGCCTCAAGAACCTGTCCGAGCCGAACCTGAAGGTGGTCCTGGCCGCCCCCGAGGTGCCGGTCGGCCGCTACAGCAAGCAGGTTCTGGACGCCCAGAAGATCACGGTCAAGCCGGTCTCCCAGGAGCCCAATGTGCGCGCCGTGCTCAGCAAGGTGGAGCTGGGCGAGGCCGACGCCGGCATCGTCTACAAGACCGACGCCGCCTCCGCGAAGGGCAAGGTCGACACCGTCGACATCCCGGACGCGCAGAACGCCGTGGCCCAGTACCCCGCCGCCACGCTCAAGACGTCCAAGAACGCCGACGCCGCCGCCTCGTTCGTAAGGTGGCTGTCCTCTCCCGAGGCGCGGAAGATCCTCACGGACGCGGGCTTCCAGCAGCCGTAACCCGACCGCGTCATCTCCCTTGCGGGGCCTGCCTGTCCGGCCTTGTCCGTCCGGCCTTGTCCGTCCGGCCTTGTCCGTCCGGCCTTGTCCGTCCGGCCTTGTCCGTCCACGGCGGGCGGGCCCCGCACCCTCAGGACACCCGGGGAACCTCATGCCTCGCAGCCGCTTCCGCACCCGCCGGCGCCCGCCCCTCGCCCTGGCGCTGCCCGCGCTGCTCGCCATCGCCTTCCTCGCCATGCCGCTGCTCGGCATCCTGGCCCGCACTTCATGGGGCGACCTCGGCACGCATCTGACCAGCCCCGACGTCACCGAGGCGCTGCGGCTCTCGCTGGTCGTCTCGCTCTGGGCACTCGTTCTCTCCCTCCTGCTCGGTGTGCCCCTCGCCTGGCTGCTGGCCCGGGTCGACTTCCCCGGCAAGGCCCTGGTGCGCTCACTCGTGCTGCTCCCGATGGTGCTGCCGCCCACCGTCGGCGGCGTCGCCCTGCTGCTCGGCTTCGGGCGGCGGGGGCTGCTGGGGCCCTGGCTGGAGGACACCTTCAAGATCACGCTGCCCTTCCACACCTCGGGCGCCGTGGTGGCGGCCACGTTCGTCGCGATGCCGTTCCTCGTGATCAGCCTGGAGGGGGCGCTCGGCGGACTGCGGCCCCGCTACGAGGAGACCGCGGCCTCGCTCGGCGCCTCCCCCTTCCGCGTCTTCCTCACCGTGACCCTGCCGATGGTCGCGCCGGGCCTCGCGGCGGGAGCGGCGCTCACCTGGGCGCGCGCGCTCGGCGAGTTCGGCGCCACCATCACCTTCGCCGGCAACCTTCCGGGCACCACCCAGACCCTCCCGCTCCAGGTCTATCTGCTCCTCCAGGACTCCCCGCAGGCCGCGACCTCCGTCTCCCTGCTGCTGCTCGCCATCGCCATGGCCGTCCTCGTGGCCCTGCGCGGCCGCTGGACCGGTGGCGCCTCCCCCCGCGGCGCCGCGCCCCACGCCACCCTCGGGGACCCCGGCCCCGCCGCTCCCCAGACGGACCCGTCCCCGGCCGACTCGGTACCAGCCGATCGGGTACCAGCCGACCCGGCATCGGCCGACCCGGCGCGGCTCGCGAAGGGTGCCAACTCGCCCAGCTCCGCGCCGAGTTGGGCCCTGCACGCCGACGTGTCCGGGTTCAACGAGCTCACTCTCGACGCCGAGCCCGGCACCACGATCGCGATCGTCGGTGAGAACGGCGCGGGCAAGACCACCCTGCTGCGGGCACTGCTCGGCCTCACCCCGCGCGCCCACGCCGAACTGCGCCTGGGTCATCTCGACGTCACCGGCCTGCCCCCGCACCAGCGCGGGGTTGCCTGGGTCCCCCAGGACGGCGCGCTGTTCCCGCATCTGAGCGCGCTCGCCAACACCGCGTACGGGCTGCGCGCCCAGGGCGTCGGGCGCGGCGAGGCCCGCGCCTCGGCCCAGCGGTGGCTCGACCGCCTCGGCGTCGGCCCACTGGCCCACCGCAAGCCGGCCCAGCTCTCCGGAGGTCAGGCCCAACGCGTCGCCCTGGCGAGGGCGTTGGCGGCCAGGCCCCGGCTTCTGCTCCTCGACGAACCTCTAGCCGCGCTCGACCAGACGACCCGGGCCCAGGTCCGCCACACCCTGCGGACGCATCTGGCCGGGTTCTCCGGGGTGTGTCTGATCGTGACGCACGACCCGGTCGAGGCCGTCTCCCTGGCCGACCGCGTCCTCGTCCTGGAGGCCGGGCGCGCGCTCCAGGACGCGCCGCCCGCCGAGGTCACCCGCCATCCGCGCTCGCCCTGGGTCGCCCGGATGCTGGGCCGCAACGCGTGGGCGGGGCAGGCGCGCGGCGACGGGCTGGCGCTGGCCGGCGGAGGGCGGATCGTGGCGGCCGAGCAACTTCCCGAAGGCAGCAGGGCGTTGGCGATCATCGCGCCGGAGTCGGTGTCCGTGCACCGCAGGCGTCCCGACGGCAGCCCGCGCAACGTCTGGCCCGGCACCGTGCGCGAGATCACGGCGAGCGGGAGCAGACTGCGGGTGCTCATCGGATCGGCCGAGTCGCCCGACCTGATCGCGGAGGTCACCCCGGGCGCGGCGGCCGAGCTGGGACTGGTGGAGGGCGCGGCCGTATGGTCGAGCGTGAAGGCGACCGAGGTGACTCTCGTGTCCCTGTGAGCCGCCGCCCCTAGACTGGCTGCCCGGGAGCGACAGGAACGGTCATGCCACAGCGACGGGAGACGACGGTGACGACGAGCAGCGCCGACCCGTCGGCCGACGTACTCGGCGAGGCAGCGGGCGTCTTCGGACTCCTCGCCTCGCCCGCGCGCCTGCACATCATGTGGATGCTGAGCCATGGCGAGTCCGATGTGTCGGGGCTTGCCGAGAGGGTCGGCGGTGCGCTACCGGCCGTCAGTCAGCACCTGGCGAAGCTGAAGCTCGCGGGACTCGTCCGCTCCCGGCGGGAGGGGCGGCGGGTCGTCTATCTCGTCGACGATCCCGATGTGGCTCAGATGGTGCGCTGGCTGGTGGACCGGCTCGGCGGGGGCGTGAAGCTGCCGGGACCTTCAGGACTCGTCCGTGACCTGGGCGCCTGAGCGGGTCTCCACTCTGCAGTTGTCAAAGAGCACTCCTCTGCAATTGCTGCGTGCGCTCGACTCCGGCCCCCGGGGGCTCGTGGACTCCGACGCCGAGGCACGACTCGCGCGATATGGGGAAAACGTCCTTCCCGCCCGCCGAGTTCCCGCCCTGCCGATCGTTTTCCTACGCAGCCTGCGCGACCCGTTCACCGCCGTGCTCGCCGGGCTCGCGCTGGTCTCCGCACTGGTGGCCGCCTGGGCCACGGCCTCGGTCATCGTGGTGCTGGTGGTGGTGAGTTGCGCGCTGCGGGCCGCGGGCGAGCACCGCGCCGACCGTTCGGCCGCCCGGCTGCGGCACCTGGTGGCGAGCACCGCGACCGTGCTGCGCAGGGCGGATGAGGACGCGGCGCCGGTGGCGCGTGAGGTCCCGGTCGACCAGGTGGTGCCCGGTGACGTGGTGCGCCTCGCGCCCGGCGATCTCGTACCGGCGGATCTACGGCTGCTGCGCGCCAGCGGCCTGACGATGCATCAGGCGGCGCTGACCGGCGAGTCCGCGCCGGTCGCCAAGTATCCGGTGGACGAGCCGGCGCGGACGCCGCCGCCGGCCGGGGGGCGGGCGGACGAGACGCGGACGGGGGCGGGGGCGGCCAACGCGTCGCCGTCCGGGGCGCGGGCGCCCGCGCTGGGCGACGAGGACTTCGACCGGCCCGAGGTCTGCTTCCAGGGCAGCAGCGTGGCGTCCGGCAGCGGCACGGGCGTGGTGATGGCGACCGGCGTGGACACCCGGTTCGCGGCGGCCGACAGGGCGCCGCGCGACGACCGGCGCACGACCGCGTTCGACCGCTCGGTCTACGGCATCTCCTGGATCCTGATCCGCTTCATGCTGCTCACTCCGCCACTCGTCCTGATGGCCAACGCGGCACTGCGCGGCCGGGGCCTTGAGACCCTGCCGTTCGCGGTGGCGGTCGCCGTCGGGCTCACCCCGGAGATGCTGCCGGTCATCGTGACGACGACCCTCGCGCGGGGCGCGTCCGCGCTGGCCCGCACCCACCAGGTGATCGTCAAGCGGCTGCCCGCCCTGCACGACCTGGGCGCCGTCGATGTCGTCTGCCTGGACAAGACGGGCACTCTGACGCAGGACCGGCCGGTCCTGGACTGCGCGCTCGACATCTCGGGCGCCCCCGACGACGCCGTGCTGCGCTGGGCCGCCGTCAACAGCCTGTGGACGCTTCGGCTCGCCGACATGCCGTGCCCCGACGCGCTGGACGAGGCCCTGCTCGACGCCGTGGAGGAACGTCTCACCACGGGGCTCGCGGCCCTGGAGTACGACGCGGTCGCCGCCCTCCCCTTCGACCCGGTGCGCCGCCTGTCCACCGCCGTCATCGCCACCCCGGGCCGGCTCGGACACCACACCCTGGTGGTCAAGGGCGCCGCAGAGGACGTCCTGGAACGGTGCGAACTCACCGAGGAGGAGCGCGGGCGGGCGCGCGCCCTCGCGGACCACCTGGCCGCCGATGGACTGCGCGTCCTCGCGGTGGCCCTGGCGGAACGTCCCGCCACCGCGCGCCCGTACGGCGCCGCCGACGAGCACGGGCTGACCTTCAGGGGTCTTGTCGGGCTGCGGGACGCGGCGGACGAGTCGGCCGCGTCCGCGCTCGCCGCGCTGTCCCACCGGGGCGTCGCGGTCAAGGTGCTGACCGGTGACCACCCCGGCACGGCCGCACGGGCCTGCCGCGAGCTCGGCCTGGACCCGGGCGACGTCGTCGCGGCCGCCTCCTCCGACGCCCTCAGCGACGCCGAACTCGGCGAACTCGCCGCCAGTACTACTGTCTTCGCTCGCTGCTCCCCCGCCCACAAGGCGCGGCTCGTCCGCGTCCTGCGCGAGCGCGGACATGTCACCGGATTCCTCGGCGACGGCGTCAACGACCTGCCCGCGCTGCGCGCCTGCGACGTCGGCATCTGCCCGCCGGGCGCCGTGGACGTGGTTCGCGAGACGGCGGACGTCGTGCTCGCCGCGAAGGATCTGACCTCGCTCGACCACGCCATCGCGGCGGGACGCGCGGGCGGCGCCACCATCGCGAGCTATTTGCGGATCACTCTGTCCTCAAACCTCGGCAACGTCATCGCGATGCTGACCGCCGGACTGCTGCTGCCGTTCCTGCCCATGCTGCCCTCCCAGGTCCTGGTCCAGAACCTGTGCTTCGACGCCGCCCAGTTGGCCTTCGCCCACGAGCGCCCCCAGGCGGCGGCGCTGCGCCGGCCCCTCAAGCTGCGCCCGCGCGAAGTCCTCTTCTCCGTCACCGGGTTCGGCGTGCTCAACGCCGCCGCCGACCTCGCGACGTTCGCGGTGCTCGTGTGGGCACTGAGCGGCACCCGGGCCCAAACGCCGTTCCACGCGGGCTGGTTCACCGAGAACCTGCTGACCCAGGCGCTGGTGATGGTGCTGCTGCGCACCGGGCGCGGCGGCGGCATCCCGGCCACCGCCGGGGTGCTCGCGCTGACCGGCCTGCTGCTCCCGCTCTCGCCGCTGGGGCCGCTCATCGGCATGGGCGCGCTGCCCCTGGCGTACTACCCGCTCCTCGCGATCGTGCTCGCCCTGTACGCGGGCGCGCTGCACTGGCGCACGCGCGGAGCCCGCTGGCCGGTGCCCCCTGCTTGAGGACCGGCCCACCGAGCGGCCCCGGATGCCTTCGCCCCTGGTCAGGGCCATTGTCAGACCCGGCGCCTACCGTGGGGGACATGAACGACACAGCCCGTGAAGTTCCCTTGCGCGTCCGGCTCGAAGCGTGGTCGGACGACGACCTCGACCTGCTCCGCGCGGCCAACGCGCCGGAGATGACCGACCACCTCGGCGGCCCGGAGTCCGAGGAGAAGGTGCTGTCCCGGCACCGCGAGTACACAGCCATGAGCGCCGGTCCCGCCGACGAGGGACGCATGTTCAAGGTCCTCGTCGCCGGGACGGACGAGGTGGTCGGGACGGTCGGTTACTGGCGGCGCGTATGGCAGGGCGAGCCGGTGTACGAGACGGGGTACGGCATCCTGCCCGCCCACCGGGGCCGAGGCCTGGCCGTCGCCGCGCTGCGGGCGGTGGTGGCCGAGGCACGCGCGGCGGGCGGCCCGCGCACGCTGCACGCCTATCCGTCCGTGGACCACGCGGCCTCCAACGCCACCTGCCGGGCGGCGGGGTTCACCTGGGCCGGCGAGGTGGCGTTCGAGTACCCGCCGGGCACCCGGCTGCGCTCCAACGACTGGCGTGCGGACCTGGCGGAGGGGGTCAGTCCAGGTGCTTGTTGAAGTTGAAGGCCGTCACGGCCATGCGCTCACGGAAGTAGAAGCGGTGCGCGTCGGTGCGGTGCGTGCCGGAGTCGAGGTTCAAGGAGGTGCAGCCCGCAGCCCTTGCGTGGGCTTCGAGGTGGGCGAGGAGGGCGTGGCCCACGCCGGTGGAGCGGGCGGTCGCGGCGGTGACCAGGTCGTCGACGTACAGCTTGCGGCCGGCGACGGTGTTGACCACGACGCGCCAGCCGGCCGCGCCCACGCAGGACCCGTCGTCGGCGTAGGCGGCGGTGAAGCGCAGGCCCTGGGCGTGCCCCTCCCCGTAGATCCCGGCGAACAGGTCCTCGGTGAGGTGCGGGCGGAGTTCGAGGAGCACCGGCAGCAGGTCGGCCGCCAGACGCGGGTCGCCGGGCTCAAGGTCAATGATCTTCATGCGGCGAAGAGTAGAGCGCACGGGGCGCTACCGGCCACCGCGATAGTCGCCCCGGCGACCGCCCCCACCTCACGGTGACACACCCACGGTGACCACTGGCATCGTGACCACGCCCACGGTCACCACCGGCACCATGGCCACCGGCACCGTAACCACCTCGACCCGGTGCCCACGCCCACCGTGGCCACCGGCACCGCGACCGCCGGGGGCACCGTGACCACCTCGACCCGGTGCCCACGCCCACCGTGGCCACCGACACCGCGACCGCCGGGGGCACCGTGACCACCTCGACCCGGTGCCCACGCCCACCGTAGCCACCGACACCGTGACCGCCGGGGGCACCGTGACCACCTCGACCTTGACCAGCGCTGTGGTCGCCCCCCAGGCCGTCCCTTTCCCTGCCCGTCCCCTCCCCTGCCCGCCCCCTTCCCGTCCCCCGTCCCCGTCGCCACCCC